>OZ252050.1:942500-4285248 GCA_965247975.1 Crocinitomicaceae bacterium | reverse complement strand
TTTGTTTTGCAAAGAACAAGACAGCGCCACTCATGACAAGCGTCAAGATAGCGAGGATCGACGCAATTTTTTTACGTTTCCAACTTGCCCAAATACCGATGAGCGAAATAGCACCAAGCAAATAAGATAACAACGCAAAAGTTTCAGCTTTTTCTTCGTGTTCATGAATTAAATCATGACTTACGCCAGCCAAGTTTTCAACCACTTCTTCAGCTCCTTCACCCGACATGAATGCAGGAACAGTGACCATTGCGCCAAGAATAAAAATGGCAAAGCTTGTTCGTTTAATAACTTCCGAGCGAAAAAGGAATCCGCCAATCATAATGATTACACCAACCATTGGAAATACAATAGGTAAGTGATTGACAACTAGGTGAAAATGTGCATCGTTCATTATTTCAAAATTTAAGGGTGAGACAATTATTCTTTTATTATGTAACCAACTCCACGAATCGTGTGGATGAAATCGTTTTCTTCAGTTAAGTCAAGCTTTTTGCGCAATGCATTGATGTACACGTCAATAACACCTGTATTGTAGTCAAAATGAATGTCCCACACTTCTTCGATGATTTTTTTACGTTCGCAGACTTGGTTTTTATTTTCAAGGAGAAAGGTAAGCAAATTATATTCTTTTTGAGTCAAAGCAATGATTTCTTCTCCTTTTTTCACTTCGTGACTTGTGGTATTTATTTGAATCGTTCCAATTTCAAGAATTTCTGGTTTTTTACGTACATTTCTCAATTGCGCTTCCATGCGAGCAAGCAATTCGTCAAAGTGAAAAGGCTTTTTGATGTAGTCGTTGGCTCCTGTGTTTAAACCGAGAATTGTTTCCTGAACAGCATCTTTGGCCGTAAGAAAAATAATTGGAGTCGTTTGGTCTTTTTTGCGAAAAGCTTCACACACTTCCAATCCACTCATTTCGGGCATCATCCAATCGAGGAGGATTAAATCAAAAGTCTCGTGGAGTGCCAATTCCAAGGCTTGTTTTCCATCATTGGCAACAATGACATCATACCCTTCCTCTTCAAGCCCTTGCTTTAAAAAGTTGACGATACCAATTTCATCTTCTGCTATGAGGATTTTCATAGTACAAAGATGAAGGAACTAAAACCGGAAAACAATTTATTTGACTTAAAATTGGCTTAAAAACGCAGTTCAGGGTTTATGGAATGGAATACAGCGCATACAAGCGAAACCCGTTTTTTGTTTCAATGAAATTCAAGCCTAATTGAGCACCTTCAAATTTATCACTTGGATCTATGACAGTGATCAACACCTCAAAATGTTTGCATCGTTTTGACTTTATTGAAGAGCGCATGCATTTTTTTAGGTCAGAGGTTTTAACTTTTTCATGTGCGACGAAAAACAACTTTGTTGAGTCTTGCGAACGCTCCCTAACCGCTCGACTAAGCACTTGCGCATAATTTTCCTCAAGAAAGGTTTTCATCGAAATAAGTGTGGAAGATTCGTTTTCATCCGTCTCACAAACCATGCAATCGATGCAATTTAAGCTTAATGCTTCCATTTTTTGCTTGTCGTTATTTTTTAAGGCAAGTGAAAAATCATTCCAAACAGATTTTAGTTCTTCCGGAATTTTACGGTAATCAATTTCCTGTGCAAAAAACGAGGAGTAAATTAAAAGGAAAAGTAAAAACAAGCTGTTTTTCATAGATTTTAATGATTTTTGATTAAAAATCAACACGTTAACTCATCCAAAGATAATAAACTGGATGAACAACTATGGAAAAGAGCTTAAGATCTTAGTTTTTCGTAAACGTCAACAAATCGGTGCCGCCATTTCCTCCGCTAACATCATTCAATTCGATGGTGTTATCTGATTGTGAAATCACGTGCCAGTCATCGCTCAACTCATCAAAATTGCTGACATCAGGAAACGTTAAATTAAAGTGCAAATCAGATGGACTATCGTCGTTGCTATTGTCATCCGAAGTAGACCACGATCCAGTAACTGTAGAAGCACCATTGGTTGCAGATGCTGTTCCATCATCCGAAAAAGTAAACGAATAACTAGAGAAGTAAGACGTTTCGTTTGATCCGTCTTCACTGAAAAGGGTTACCTTCCACGTCCCATCCGTGATATTTTTCTCCATTTTTTTAGTTGAATTCTTTTTACAAGAAACGACTAGCAAAGTTGCTAATCCAACGAAAAGCACTAATTGTAATTTATTTATGATTGTTTTCATGTTTTTACGATTTAATATTTTAATCAAAATTAGAAAGGTAGGAGGGATAATAGGAAACAAAAGTGGAGCGGTTGGTTGGATTCCTAAGGGTGGATTTTGAATTTTTAGAAAGAGCGAGAAACTTGGAAAGAGTGAGTAACAGAATGAGAATGAGAGCGAGAGCGTCATTCTCGTTTTTAAGATTTTAGAGGCTAATTTTTACAATTGTATGTTTGTACCTATTAAATCACGAAATGCTCAATTCGGGACAATTACATGATATCAATAAAACCACCATTAGAATTAAATGATTGATTTTCAAACCACAAAATGTAAACATGTATTAATTATGTTAAAATAATTTGAAGTAAGATTTTTTTTTCATACGTTTGGCTATCTACAAAATTACTTGAATTATTAACCGACTCTTTTTAGAATGATTTGTATTTGACAAAGGGAGTTCTACTAACTTAAAATTTATTACCTTATGAAAACGAATGTAAGCTACCTTCTTCTGATTTTTTTCATTATTTGCACATCTTCTAACAGCTTTTCTCAAATCCTCGGGGGAAGAAGTAATAGTGAGTCATCGCCTAAATTGGCAGAACCTACAAAGTTGAGTGGGGGGATTTATTCAGGAGATGTTAACATAATGACTGGAGAATATAATTCAACCATTCCTCTTGGAAGCGCTGCAACTCCTGGAGGATTGAAATTTGACTTAAACTTACAGCGATCTAGTTCCTTTTCGATAAGTCCCAATTTACCTTCAGTTTCGGGAATACCTTATGGTGAAGGGTGGGATTTAGCAATTCCCACAATTTCAGTGCAAACAGACATTTTTAATGCCTTTGGACTCGAATGCGACTTCATATGCCCTCCAGCGAATAATATTTTGGAACAAGAAAATGAGTTCAATAAGTGGGATGGCAACTTAGTATGGTATGCTCCAACAATCAATATACCTGGTGTAGGCGGTGGACAAGCTGTTTTCAAATACATAGATGAGTACGACCAAAATTGTGCAGTTTTTGTTTTGAATACGTTCGAATCCCCCATTGAGGCTCGGTTTTATGGTGAAAAGTGGGTTGTGATTTTGGCGGATGGAACTCGATACGAATTTAGTACCATGCTTCAGAGTTATCGTGCTCCCTCAAATAAGCGTAAGTTTAATTACAGTTGTAATACGGAAACCTATTATTCGCACCTAGAATCTGCGAATATTTTGAAGGAGGATACTGAAACTTTTCCAAATGCTCCAGCATTACAAAAAGTAATTGAACCCATGGAAGATTATGGTGTGTGGTACTGTGAACGAATTTCAAATGATTTAATACCGATGCAAAGTATACGTTTAAATTATGAAGGATTCGGGGCATTCAATTATTTTAAAGAATTTCAACAAGCAAGATATGCATATGTACGATCAGCTGTTTTTCAAAACACAATTCCAAACGCTCCAGATTATAAAGTCTATAAAGACATCTTGTTAAAAGAAATTGTATCCTATGTAACAGAAACACCTGTAGATATTCTTGAGTTAAAATACGAAAACCTTTTGTCAACTATGAACCAAGGGATCATATTAAACCCTAATGACCCAGATGTTGAAGTAGTGGATGCCATGTATAGTTCAAAAGTTGTTTGGAGTGCATCAAATAATTTTGATGAATGGCATAGGTACAAGCACCGCAATGCGGATTTTAATGATCAAGGCAATGTTAATCCTTCCAATCCATATTTATGGGAATCTGGTTATTCAACAGAACAAGTAACAACCAATAATGAAGCGAATTTTAATCATTCATTTCTTGAAAGCCCTCGTATTAATTTTAACTCTTTCGGCGGTGGAGCGGGAGATTTATTTGAACTTAGAACCAAGATCACCCGACCTGGTCTATACAATATGAGACATGGAAATGGCACTATTGATTTAGCCATACGAACAGGAACTATTGATCCGTTTAATGCCAACGATGTACCTCAAAATTTTAATAATTCTGATTTTGGTATTTCACGTGGTAATGAAATCTACTCCACATTTAATATGGCTTTGAAATGGCAAATGGGTTACGGTCAAACGGCACTTGAAACGAGCAATTTATTTGTTATGCCTAGTGTTCCTTATAAATTCAACGGATTTAACATACAAGTGGGACCTGGCAATTCGGACATAAATTATGGATATGACAATGTAACTAATCTTGGCACAAACTTTACTATTATTCCTAATACCACGATTTCTATTCCAAATAATGCCATGGCAGCATATCCGCAGTTGACAGCAACAAGTACGATAACACCAACAGCGACAATTCCTCATAATTTTGGTATTGGTTTACCTTGGGGAATGATGGGGAAAGTATTTCGAAAAATGGGATTAACGAATGACAATGGTACTGGAGTTAGCGGTGTGGAAAATTTATATATCGGTACTTGGTCGGTCCCAACTAATGGTAATTACACCGAGAGCGATCATAACCCTACTAAATTCGGCGCGACAACAAAGTTAACAGAAGCAGAATTGATTCGCTATACAAAAAACGCCTACATGTTGCAGGCTGTCATTCAATATAAAATTAATGGCGATTATAACTACATAACCGGTCAAGGCAAGAATATTGTAGCTCAGAAAAGGCTTGAATACAAAACAGAAAATTTGTATGTAACGTTGAGTAATATAGACTATCAGGAAGGTGAGGATCTCATTATGGAAGGACGGTTAAGAAAAATTATTTTGCTTTCAAAAATTCATGAATTACCTGTCGAAGCAGATGATATTTTTGCGCCTGATTTTGGACTACCTGACCCATCCGTTGTGCTTACAACACATCTTGAGTATACAAACATTATACCTCCATTAAGTGCTATTGGAGAGACATTTAATTCAAATCAACCCTATAAAGGATTGGTACATTTTGCCCTGACAAAATATACCGACAATTTAGGAGGAGTTACCCAAATTGAATATTATCCAATTGATGCAAATGAAACGCGCATTCCAGAAAACGACCAAACCATGAATAAATGTCAAGAAGATGGTGGATCCGAAGAACCAGATAAATTTGGAACAAGTCGTTTTTGGACCGTTCATTTAGCTGTTAAATCGATTTCTAAAACGGTTGAAAATTTTTCTTTAGCGACCAATAATTTCTATTCACCAATCAGAAAATGGGATTACGTTTACGATTTGACGAAGCAAATTTGGAATCCTAAATCAATTTCTATTGAAAAGAGTATACATTTTAGAAAAATGCCAAGTTTTCAGCGTAATTCTGGATTTGGTAAAGTTACGGTTTTGGAACCTGCACTAGAAGATGGATCACGGAATTATTCAGTGTATGAATATCATGGAAAAATCGGTGATATATCACAAAACCCAGGCACACAAGACTATATTTTGTACGGAAAATTAAAATCGGTTAAAACATACAGCAACGCAAACGTCTTGCACGAAGAAACATTCTATAATTATGACTATACGTTAGCACACGAGGATGGATTTATTCGTCCTAATTTCATCAAAAAAGGACAAGATAGTTTTGACGATCTGTTTTTGAATGATTATGAATACGAAGATTATTACAAAGAAGATGAAGTTGTCTGCGAAAATCCACTTTACGGATCAAATCCAAATGAACCACAGTATTTATATGGTACGGACGCAAAAATCCTATTGGCTCCTACCTCACTCAGGGATGAAGGACGACTTTATTTGCCTTTCTTCCTTAATTTGAATCTTAAAATCCCGAATGCTGAAAATATAAATGTGAATCATGATTATTTTTTCAATTCCTATTTTGTGAAGAAGACGTCAGAAATACATCGGGTTTATGAAAATGGGTTATCAAAATCAACTATTTTAAATCCTGGAAACGACCCGAATGTGAACTTAATTACTAAAAATCCATACGGGCTTGTAGCATTAAACCCTGTGAATCCAGATTATGAGTTTGATAAGGAAATTGAGCATAAGATCAGTATTAACGATCCGAATGTGTTCAACATAATGAACTTGAAAGTTGGTCTATCAGATCCTGTATTAATTACACTTGTTGAGAGTAAAGCGTTCCCGTCACGATATAAGAACATTATACTAAAAAACCAAAACGGTTTATCAACTGCTGTTTGGAAAAAAATAATTGACAAACATTTATATATCGCGCCGCAAGACCTTGAAAGCATTGTTCAGCACCAACCTTACTTCGATGATGAAATTCAAGAATATGCACTTGAAAACTTAAATCTGAAAACAGATTTGTCTTTTTTCAGAGCCCTTTTGGATAAGAACAGCATGCTTTCCAATAGTTTTATTCAAAAATTGATAGAGTCGAACAATCCCATGATATTAACAGTTTTTGATGAAATTATTACCACCCAAACCCATCCTTTTACAGGCGGGCTTATTGACAGTTTGATTTCAAACGAAAAAGTGACCAGTAAGAACTTATTTTATGTGTTCAAATTCCAAAAATTAAATGAAGCACATTTTAACGCTCTTTTGGACGCATCAACAAGAATAGATAATTCGACATTGATTAAGTTCATGGAAACGCAAAATTATATGCCTTCAGAAGAAGTACTTTTAATCTTTGCAAATGAAAAAGGATTAGAGCTTGAAGAAATGCAATATTTGCTTGATATGTTAGATGAACCAGTCAGTTATCCAACTGTGGAGGCCTTGCAAAATCATTACGCTGGCAAACTCCAATTCAAAACTCCAGACCCTGAATACAACCCTTTGAATCGGCATTGTTCAAATCCAATAACAGAGCAACGTACATTTATTGAAACAAAAAAAGAATTTGAATATTACGAAGCCGATTACAAGGGAAAAGCGATAGGAAAAGCCTTTGAACTTTTGCAAGGTCACATTTCGTCAACTGATGAACCAAGTGCTTTTCCAAAAACATTGGATCCAGAGTTCTATCCTTACGCACTTCCTGCTCGAAAGCATCTACAATTGAAGCATCAGCCTTCCTGGCAGCTTTTCTCTGTGAAAACGAGTTCCCCGCACTTGCCAAATGGTTTTTCAAAGGAGGAGTACTTTTACCTGTACGATTTAAGAAATCGCTATGACCGAATATGGTACAATTTTGATTTTACGGGTGATTTTTTCAACTCTATTATAGAAGAAAATCACAATCAATCTGGTTCAATTCAAACAGTCAGTTTAAAGGATACTATTGCAACAAACTACGTTTGGGTAGAGAATGGTTATAGTTACCAAACACCAAAATTTGATGGTATGCATGGAGCGGTTAGTGCTAAAAACAGAACCTTGGCGTTTCAAAAAACCACATTTTCAAAAAACACGCGCGATTCAAAGGCGCTAAGGTATTCAGAATATTACGATTACGACAAGCGCTGGGTGTTTGATATGCCACGTACATATGATGATGATGTTGAATTTAGTAATCCGTCAGCTTGTGTGCCAGACCCAGATCCAAATCCTTCCTGCCTTGATTGTTTTATACATAACCACATCGAAAATTTGGAATCGTGGAATGGACCAAATCAAATTTTCGATGGCTATTGTGCTTATGAAATAAATCCGAACACTCCGAGCGGTTATCCTTTCGATTTTGTCATTTGCCCCTTGGGTGTGAATGCAGCCAATTGTTTTCCAGAATTAACAATAGGACCTTCTACCTGCGTTCCCATTTTGGATCCAGATCCAGATCCAGACTCAGGTTATGAACCCAACTTGAGCTTGGAGAAATTAGAATATTATCAAGACGTTATGCAACGCGGACTTTTTTTAAGATCTGTGAGTGTCCAAGTGGATACCATAGACTTCTTAGTTACGAAAGAGTTTTTTGAAAATAAAATTGACCCCAAAAACGAATACATAGCAGATTTTACACTAGGCAGTACAGATATTTTGGACGAAAATGACTTTCAAGCGCCTTATAAAATGATTTTGCCATTTACCAACCTCAAAGTGCGAACAATTTTGGAGCGCAATCATTACACACAACCTCGCTTGGAAAGCAATCAAGTTGGCTTACTAACGAAATATGGTTACGATATTCCGGTCTTTACAAACTATTGGAACACGGCTTGCCTCAATGATAATTATACGGTTATTACCATGACGAACATTGGTTTACCAACAACCATTACGGTTGGTTTTGGATTACCTGATGCATTGACAACAACCTACAATTACACGAATGCGGGCATGGTAAAAAGCGTAACCGAACCTTCAGGAAAACTGACAGAATACGATTTTGATGGATTCCAACGGCTCATTAAGACTACACTTAACTCAAATCGTGTATTATCTGAGTATGCATATGAATTGTGGAACAATGATTTGAATGCTTCCTATGCGGATAAAACAGCACAAAACTACTTGAAATCAACGCTTTATAATTCTCCCATACAAAATGAGGCTGAATTCCGTAAGGCGTACATGGATCCGAATGGTAGAACGAATAGTGTGATAACATCATATAAAATGGGTGAAGGATACAATCATATTTATTCGGGCAATGTGATTTACGATAACTGGGACCGTGTGGTGCGAAACCATAAAAACTTCATGATTGGTTCGGCGAGTAACAATCCACAGCCCGAATTTAATATCGGTACGCCGTTTTCGGACTCTTATTTTGAGAATGACCCCAAAAAACGTGCGGTGCGAGCTTCGAATTTTGATGTGGACATTACAGATGCGAGCGATCACGTTGTTCGTTCTACCTATCACATTACAAATCATGTGTACACTTCCTGTGAACTAGGACTTTCGAAAAGTGAGTTGATTCAAATCATGGGCAATGGTTCAACGCAAAATTTCCGCTTTTTCAGAACTTCTGTGCTTGACCAAGACAACAAGCAAAGCATTGAATACACGAATGCGGTTGGCCAAAAAGTTGCGACCTTAAAATACAATGATGGAAATCAAAAGGTTGTGACCCTTTTTGTGTACGATTCGTACGGAAATTTAACGCGGGTTATCAATCCTAAAAAGCAAAAAAGTGATTATCAGTATAACATACTGGGTCAACTTACCAAAGAAACGACCGTTGATGCTGGAGAACGTAAGTTTATGTATAACAAGCAAGGACTTGTGTCTGTAACCCTAGATCAACAAGGTTGGAAAAATAAGAGTGAGAGTGAGAATGAAGAAGATCCATTTTACCGCGTTTTTTCTTATGACATATATGGCAGATTGTTGACCGTTGGTAGAGCCAAAGGACCTACAAATTACAATTTCTATTATGTGTATGGCCCTTTACATTACAAAACGGAATCCATTGACGAAGAGGAGAACTTTCTGTTAGATCAAACAGCCTACGACAATAACTATGTGAATTCGGTGCATTTTGTTTACAATTATACGAACAGTCAAACCCAGGACTGGTTGGCAAACTATAAAGCCATTCAAGTAATGATGGTTGAAGACGAACAAAACACCCTGCCGTATCCAATAGCCTCAAGTTTTACAGTTGAAAGCTTTAACAGTATCGCAGGGAATGGTTATTTTGCGCCATTCGCTCTTGAAAAAGAAACAGTTTATGGAGATCAAGTGAATCCACTTCATCATGGAAAGGTAATCCGCACTAATAGTTTTAATAATCAAGGTGCGAAAGTTCAATCTACAGAGTTATCGTATAATATTTACGACAATTTGGTGGAACAAAAAGTATATTTCAATCCAGATCAACAAGTTGGACAAAATCTATTTCCCAATTTACCATCGGTAATAGAATATGTGGACTATAATTACCGTGGCGGTTTGAAAGAGCAAAAAGTAGACAGCGATGGAAACGGCATTGTGGACATGCATTATTTCTACGACTATGATCCCTTAAACCGAGTAAAAGGGTTGTATGCAGCTGCAGGTGAAGTGGCTTCAAAAAATGAGGCCAGCTTATTGGTGAGCTACGAACATGATGATGCAAGAGGTGTTGTGGTTTCCAAAAAGCATAACATTTCGCATGGAACTAATGATGTTGAAATAACGCGATTAATATACGATTACGATTCCAGAGATCGCTTAAAAAGAATTTCTGCGATTCAATTTTGGCGAAACACATTCCCTGTTTTAATGGGTATAAGTATGGTGTACGATAACAATATGATTCTACAACAAGAAGTGCAAGATTTGTATGGTACAACGTTGAATTACAGCACCAATTGGAATGGAAACATCAATGCAGTGAATGCTAGTTATAACTTTGAAGGAGCAACCAATGCGCCCCAAAACTTTGACATGCCTTTGTTCTACGGTTACACCTACGACAAACTCAATCGCCTCACGAAGGCAGATGGTATCGTGGGAGATTTTATCCCAGATCAAGCCAATAGCAGTATTGCAATGTTAAACGAAGCGCATCGCATTGGAGATGAAGAAATGGCATATGATGAAATAGGCAACATCACTTCCTTGTATCGAGGGGTAAAATCGACAGTACTAGGTGAATTATTAGAAAGCCAAAATTTTACTTATCAATACTTTACGCAAACGAATCGGTTGAAATTAGTCTATAATACTGGTGCTACAACCCGACAGTACTCCTACGACGCAAACGGCAATTTGCTGACAGACAACATGCGCGATGTTCAATCAACAGATTATGGAAGAGCAGCTTATGCTTACCACATTTCACAAACGAATAAAGAAATTTCGTACCTTTATTCCATTGACGACCAACGGATGTACAAAGAAATCATAAGCCAAACAGAAACAAAACGAGAATATTACCTCGCTGATGCGTTGGGGCATGTGGTTGGCTTGCGCACAGAAACAACACCTGTTGGACAAAGTAATACTACAACAAGTTGGGAATATTACCTTCACGGCTCAGAGCGCGAAGCACGTCTCTTGAATGCGGATGCCAACCCAAAATTTGAAAGCAACGAAGTGAATTTCTTCTTATACGATCATTTGGGCAATATGCGCATGAGTTACACACCTCAAATTACGGATGTACCTCCGAGTGATCCAGTGCTTTTCGAAGATTTGTTTCCAAGTGGCTCCTTAGACGGCTGGGTTCCGTATGATAATGGCACAACAGCTACCAACCCATCGAGTGGGCTTTTAACAGTGGCCAATACTAGCGATATGCCAGGCGTTGTAAAATCGGGAGTAGTTATGAATGATTCATACACCTATTCGATTGATGTAAACGTAGAATTTAGTGGTTCTCAAGATTTAGTATTGGAAGTTGGCTCAGGGCTCACGTATAATTTAGATCCTGGAATGAACACCATTGAAGTTTTAGCTCCGCCATCTGGCGCAACTGATTTAAGTATTCATTGTGCATCAGGTAGCCCACAAACGAGCTTTGGTGTGAAACTATTCAAACTTACAGAACACATCCCACCAAGCATAGACATTTCCTACACCGTAAATCATGTAGTCGATTATTATCCTTATGGTAAAGTGGTACGAGAATTTGTGGAAGGCGAGAAAGAAAGGTATTTGACGACTCAACATGAACGAGACGAAGAAACAGGCTTGGATTATCGTGGAGCGAGGTATTATGATTGTGATGTGGCGAGGTTTTTGTCACTAGATCCTTTGGCAAATAAGTTTGCGGAATGGAGCGCATATAACTATGTGGTAGGCAATCCGGTCTTTTTTATCGATCCTGATGGAAAAAAAATAGTGTTTCCTAGTCAAGACTCCAGAAAAGAAGCATTGTCCACATTAAAAGTACTTGGCTTAGACAATGAATTCAGGATAAATAAACGAGGAGTCCTTAAGAAACGACTTACACCATTTGCAAAAAATGATGAACTTACCAAAGATATAGCAAAAGTTGCACGTTCGAGAGATATAAAAGAAATCTCATTTACAGACAAAGAAAATTGGTCAATCGGCAATCAAATGAATTCAGATGGAGACGTTGCTTCGCGTGATGGAACAGGATCTGCGAAAACTGGTGCAAATATGACTTATGAAGGAATTCCATTTATAGCCGAAATTAATGTTACTTTAGTTGTAATTTCTTCTGAAAATGGTAAAAAAACGGATTTAGAGAAGGCGGCAATTTTTGTTGGAGGTGTACTAGACGAGAATAGTCCTCAAAATGAAAATAAGGTGCGAGATCAATTAGGATTGAATCAAGTAGAAAATACTTCGGTCAAACGAATTGAAACCCCTAAACCTGGAGGCTCATCTTCCTCTGGAGCAACATTTCATCCTAATGCAATTAACAATAACATTGGTGGGTATTTTAATAAATATAACATGGTGTTTCCGAAATTATTCTAAAATTAAAAAAGTATATGAAATGCATATTAACAATTAAATTCCTAATCATTTGTAATGTGATATTTAGTCAGGACTCCCTCATTTCTAGAACATGCTATACTAAGAATTCAATTCGGTTAGCTTTCAATAATGGAAGTGTATTCGTTCCTTTTTTTGATAAACACCTTGAACGAAAAAGGTTAAAAAACGGACATTTTGTTTGCCATGTTGATAATAATCGATTAAAATTATCTTTAGACACACTTATTTTGGACTTAACAAGGAATCTCAACTCTAATGATTCGTTGCAAAATAGAATCAAACGACATCTAAATTATGGCAGGTGGATACCAACGCATATTGAGCCAAGACAATATATTGCTTACAAAATAAAGGTAAAGCGAAAGTATATTAATAAGGTTTCAATCATCAAAATATTGGTAGAACTTGATAATCAAATTATAAATTATTATTTGAGAACTGAGGATTTTAAATCGATTTGTTCTCGCTCAAACTACGGGAAGATGTTATAAATTGGGTTAGAATTAATTGTTTCAGGTAATGCTTCAATTTCCACTTTTCCACTTTTAAAAACATAAATATTGAATGTCAGATTTTTGCAACTGCAAACTCCTTAAAAACAAGAGGTTAAGTTAAATCGGGTGCATTTACCTTAAGCGGCTCTGTTGAAGGACAGTTGAATGTAAAAGTACGAAGATGATTAAAGAGGGAATGCTTATAATTGTAGCGGCGTTATGTCTTACTCGATGTGGTAATGGCAGTAATGAAAAATTATTTTTTTTACTAAAAAAAGCAATGAAATTGTTTGTAAGGGAGAAATTAAAAGTGGTAATCGAAAGGGGGCTTGGACTTATCACTTTCAGGACAATTGCACAGAAGAAATAAGATGGAAGCAAGTATATGCAAAATTATTTTCTTTTTATATCTCTTCTGAATGGGACACTTCAAAAACTGAACCGTCAGAGTTAGTGAATGCACAAGGAAATTTTTGTAAGAATTGGACACAAATAAAGTTGGTTGAAGTACCTTCCCAAGGAAAAATCCCAAAAGATATTAATGCTTTGCTAAAGGAGCATTTGGCTAACGTACTCATAGAAAATCATAAGAGATTCGATGTTGTTGAAGCTTATTATCATAACAAGCAATGTTGGTTTCAGCATAGTAAAATAGAAGTCGAGGGAGAGACAATTGACGCTATGCATTTGTATATTGTATGGGAAGAAAAAATTCTTTGTCTTGCACAATTTTTTGAAGGGAACAATCACGACTTACATAAGTATATGATGTTCGATTTTTTAATTGGTATGAGGTCAAAGGGAAAGGAATTGTTTACGATTCAAGAGGCATTTGATTACGTACAACCAGATTTTGATGACTATGAAACTCGGAGTGAATTGGAGTTATCTAATTGAAAATTCTCCAAGCCAAGGTGATTTTTTGTGCAACGCCCCAAAAACTTATCAACATTTCAAAAAACATATTTATTTAAAAATCAACTCATTGCAAAATGGGTTGGTTTTTAGATTTGAATGTAGAACGGGCATTGAAAAAAACTATGATGATATCAAAGAACTCCGCGCTAGGGATGGAAGCGGCATCCTACGACGATCCCGAGAGGGATGTTGGAGATACAGCGCACAGCCCGCTTGCGGTGCATTGAGCTAGTCGAAATGAGCGCCCAAAGAAACAAAACTTTGACATGCCATTGTTCTACGGCTACACCTACGACAAACTCAATCGCCTCACGAAGGCTGATGGTATCGTAGGTGATTTTATCCCAGATCAAGCCAATAGCAGTATTGCAATGTTAAACGAAGCGCATCGCATTGGAGATGAAGAAATGGCTTATGATGAAATAGGCAACATCACTTCCTTGTATCGAGGGGTAAAATCGACAGTACTCGGCGAATTATTGGAAGCTCAAAACTTCACCTACAAGTATTTGAACCAAACAAATCGTTTGATGCAAGTATTGAACAATGGTGCATCTTCGCGGCAATATTCGTATGATGCGAATGGAAATTTGCTGACAGACAATGTACGCGATGTGCAATCAACAGAATACGGACGAGCAGCTTATGCGTACCATATTTCTCAAACGAATAAAGAAATTTCTTACCTTTATTCCATTGACGACCAACGGATGTACAAAGAAATTATAAGCCAAACAGAAACAAAACGAGAATATTACCTCACTGATGCGATGGGGCATGTGGTTGGCTTGCGCACAGAAACAACATCTGTTGGACAGAGTAATACTACAACAAGTTGGGAATATTACCTTCACGGCTCAGAGCGCGAAGCACGTCTCTTGAATACAGATGCCAACCCAAAATTTGAAAGCAACGAAGTGAATTTCTTTTTATACGATCATTTGGGCAATATGCGTATGAGTTACACGCCTCAAATTACGGATGTTCCAGGAAGTGATGTTGTTGTTTTTGAAGATTTATTTTTGAATAATTCAACAGAAGGTTGGACTAGTTATATGAATGGAAGTGTTGTGTCAAATACTAGTGGAATTTTAAATGTTCAAAACTCAGGTGGATATCCTGTTTGCACAAAACCTGACGTTCCATTGAATGGCAATGGAAGCTCTTATACCTTAATTGTAAACGTTCAATTTGATAACACAACTTCCGGATTATATCTTAATTGGTCTTCAGCTAATCCAATTGCATTAGTGAACGGAATAAACGAGATTACTGCTTATGGAAATGGTTCAATTGGAAATATAACTATTGCTCCAACTCAATACAGCACAATATCATCTTTTGAAGTCAAGTATGTTAAACTCACCCAACACATCCCACCAAGCATAGACATTTCCTACACTGTAAATCATGTAGTAGATTATTATCCTTATGGTAAAGTGGTTAGAGAATTTGTGGAAGGCGAGAAAGAAAGGTATTTGACGACTCAACATGTGCGTGACGAAGAAACAGGGTTAGATTATCGTGGGGCTAGGTATTATGATAGTGATGTGGCGAGGTTTTTGAGTTTGGATCCGTTGGCTGCAGATTTCGCTGCGTGGTCCGCTTTTAGTTATGTTCTTGGAAATCCTTTAGCATTTATTGATAAGGATGGAAAAGCGGCAACCCCTCCAGATTGGTATAAAGATGAAAATGGAAATATTGAATATTACGAAGGAGTAACAGCACCAAGTTTTACTCAATATGTTGATGTTCTAGATGGAGAAAAAACTATTGAATCCTATGAAGTTACGTGGACAAGAATTCCTGAATGGAGTCCAAATGAAACTGAGAGTCAAGGTCTATCTAATGATGTTGATTTTGGTGTAACCACAGCCACATCGATTATTCAGGCGGCTGCACAAACGGTAATAGATGAAGGACCCTTTAAATATGCAGAAGGACCTGGCGTTGCTAAAGACGCGCATATTCCAGGAGCAAAATTGATAACAAATTTAGCAACAAAGGCAAGTGGAGTTTACGCCGTAGGAGACAAAGTTTTGGATACTTATAATGCGGCATCTGAAGGAGATTGGTCACAAGCTTCAGAAGATGCAACAGTAGCTGCGGGTTATGCAACCGCAACGGTAATGATGTGTGCCCCAACCGGTGTAAGTCAGATTGCTGGAGGCGTCATGTTTATAGCTTTTGCCATCTATGATGCATGTAATGATTGATAAATGGAGATGAGAAATTTTATTTTAAAAACCGTGTCTAATTCAATTAGATACAATAATGCTCTTGGGATAATGGTACTAATCCTATTTATGTTAATTCTGGGATTTTATCAGTTTATGTTTAACAAGTTAGAATACCATAGTTTAGTTGGGCAGGTTCAAGACATAAAAATGGGTTTTTATTTACATAAAAGAACATCAACCTTCGAAATCGAGAAGAGATTTGTAAAAAAAAGTGGGATAGAAATTGGCATTAACAATTCACTTTTTTACATTGACAATAACGAAAAAGACAAATGGAGTAAGATTTTACAAAAAGTTAGAAAAGGAGACACAATACGAATATTTTACTACCATTTTCAGGATCGTAATTTAAATAATATACATGGACTAGAAACTAAAACAGACAAAATAATGACGGTTGAAGAAAGAAATGCACCATTAAAATACTTAGTGGGTTCTATGATTTTGTTTTTTGTTTTATCTAGCATTTTTTTGACCACGTTGATGATAAGAAGAAAACAATTTTTATCAAAATCATAAAAATAGCGGATTATAGGGTTACTCGAACTAAGGAATTTTATAATTAAACAACAATGATTCAAAATGAATTGTATCAAAGTATCTACGTTTTATTTGTGGGATGGAGGTACACTTGTACAAGATCTTTTTCCAAGTGGCTCCTTAGATGGTTGGGTTCCTTATGATAATGGCACAACAGCTACCAACCCATCGAGTGGGCTTTTAACAGTGGCCAATACAAGCGATATGCCAGGCGTTGTAAAATCGGGAGTAGTTATGAATGATTCTTACACCTATTCGATTGATGTAAACGTAGAATTTAGTGGTTCTCAAGATTTAGTATTGGAAGTTGGCTCAGGGCTCACGTATAATTTAGATCCTGGAATGAACACCATTGAAGTTTTAGCTCCGCCATCTGGCGCAACAGATTTAAGCATTCATTGTGCATCTGGTAGCCCACAAACGAGCTTTGGTGTGAAACTATTCAAACTTACAGAACACATCTCACCAAGCATAGACATTTCCTACACTGTAAATCATGTAGTAGATTATTATCCTTATGGAAAAGTGGTGCGGGAATTTGTGGAAGGCGAGAAAGAAAGGTATTTGACGACCCAGCATGAACGTGACGAAGAAACAGGCTTGGATTATCGTGGGGCTAGGTATTATGACCATGAAGTAGCTAGATTTCTCTCAACAGACCCTTGGCAAGACAAATACCCAGCTTGGAGTACTTATAATTATTGTTTGGGCAACCCAATTAAATTTATCGACCCGAATGGAAAAGGTCCGACAGATTGGTTTTTAAGCCAAAAAACAGGTCAGCTAGTATATGCAAAAGGAAAGTCTGAATTAACCCAAAGTGATTTGGACAAGGTTGGATCACCTTATGATGTTTCAGATTACAAAAGAGTAGGTAATGATGATATGTTTGGAAGTGAGTTGCCAATTACATTGCCGGGCTATGATGGCACAAATTCGTTAGATAAAAATCATCTGGTTGTTGGAACTTATGCTACTGAATTATTGATGAACTATGTTGGTTTTGAAAAGGCTGAACAGGTGAAAATGGTCGAAATACAATTTCTTTCAGGTGGCCCTATGGGTCCTGGTGAAGATTTTACAGGTAATACATGCTCTCAAAAACAGATCGACAGAAAAGTTGACTATGTCAAAGAGAAAGATTTGCATCAAATGAAGGATTTGAGAGTCACCATAGCAACAGGTACTTTCACTTTCAATACCATAACCAAGGCAGAATATTCATATACTAAACCATATGGTTGGTCAATGGATAATTATTCATATTTTAATTTCGACAATACAAGACGGACAGCGAAAACAGTTGGGGGAATGACAAAAACGATATTGGATCAAATTAAAGACTTTAAAAAGAAATGAGAAAAGCAACACAATTATTGTATTTAATTAATATTATTTTTTTAGTAAGTATTTCTGCATGTAATTTTCAAAATATGCGAAAGACAGAGAATTTAAATGATTATTTAGAGACAAAAAAAGAGTTTGATTTTTGGTTAGTTAAACATTTCCCAAATTTATTAAATAGCGAAATTTCTACTCATATAAATTCGAAAATTGAATCTAAGAACAATATCGGTTTATATTTATATGAATATGATGTTGAGTTATCTAAACTTAAAAAAATTCAGTCAATTTCGGAAAAAAGTGCGGTAGCCCATTATAAAATGGAGGACACGTTGATTTTTATTATCAATCGTTTTGAAACTCTGCAAACGGATTATAATGGTAAATTCCCAAAGATTGATGATTCACTTTATGTCGATAGTACTTTGTATGCTGGATTATATCCTGTTCCCAACTTTATAGGATACGAAAAACCAGTAAAGACTAAAAACGGGATTTGGTTACCAAAAGAATTTGACTTGTATGTACTTGAAGCCAAAAGCGGAGATTATTGTACGGAATTTGAACTAAAGGAAAACTTTCAAATGCCTAAAGGTTGGAAAAATGGATTTTCGAGAGGAGTTGCAATTGATGAAAAAGAAAGGACAATTATTTATTGGGGTGTGCTTTGGTAGTTAATTGTGGATTACGAAAGAATCCCCATTTGGGAACAGTCAAATGATACAGACTTGTTCAAACAATTCAGTTTTTGTGAATAGATTTAGTTGTCCATTTACAATTTCATGATTTGGGTAATGCACCATCGCCGAAGGCCGAAACGAAGTTAATTTGGACTTTCGTTATTTCCGATAAATAACAACTTGAAAAAAGTATTTGATTCCGTTAAGTTATTAAGTCCCAAAAAAATAATCACGGACAAGCTCATCATTTACCCAAACCTTGTAAAACCAATAGATCATGACAGAAAACAAAAACGAGAATGACGCTCTCGCTCTCATTCTCGTTTTCTTTTTGTGACCCTGGCAAAGAGATTGCGGCAGCAATCGAAGACTGAGCTTCGAACGGGAAGTTCGAAAAAGCGAGGGAATGATGGCAAGAATTGTTGGAGTCAGGATAAACTGCGATTTTGAATTTCTAGAAAGAGCGAAAAACAGAATGACGGAAAACAAAAACGAGAATGACGCTCTCGCTCTCGCTCTCGTTTTCTTTTTGTGACCCTGGCGAAGAGATTGCGACAGCAATCGAAGACTGAGCTTCGAACGGGAAGTTCGAAAAAGCGAGGGAATGATGGCAAGAATTGTTGGAGGCAGGATTAACTTCGTTTATGAATTTCTAGAAATAGCGAAAAATAGAATGACAGAAAACAAAAACGAGAATGACGCTCTCGCACTCACTCTCGTTTTCTTTTTGTGACCCTGGAGAAGAGATTGCGACAGCAATCGAAGACTGAGCTTTGAACGGGAAGTTCGAAAAAGCGAGGGAATGATGGCAAGAATTGTTGCAGGCAGGATTAAGTTCGTATTTGAATTTCTAGAAAGAGCGAAAAATAGAATGACGGAAAACAAAAACGAGAATGACGCTCTCGCACTCATTCTCGTTTTGTTTTTGTGACCCTGGAGGGATTCTAACCCCCAACCGCTGGAGCCGAAATCCAGTGCGCTATACAGTTGCGCCACAGAGCCTTTTTAGGCGGCGTAAGCATCCTCGCTTGCGGGAAAGCCACAGAGCCGTTTTCTGGCAATGTAATTATCCTAACTTACGCGAAAGCTTCAAAGCCGTTTTTGACCTAAGTCTTCGCAAAGGTACAATTGATTTAACAATTAGCAAATCGATTTTATCATTTGGCCTTCTCAACAATGAAATTTAAACTATATTTGATTGCGCTCAAGACTTTAAGCTCCATTAATTAATGACAGAACTTAACACGAACAGCAAATTTACTTGGTTGTCAATTAAAAACGTACTGTTTTTGTTTTGTCTTTTGTCATTTATTTTAGTGGCTTATCGCGCTCATATCTTGTCGTTTACCCACGACGAGGCACTTTCCTATAAGGTGGCATTTGGCTCAGAAGTGTATGCAAAAACCGCAAACAATCACTATTTAAACACCTATTTAATGCGCGTGTCATTTGATTTTTTTGGTGATTCTCAGTTTGCGTTTCGTCTTCCAAATGTGCTTTCTTACATTCTTTATCTTTTCGTTTGGTTTAATTTTCTCGCAAGAACACAAAATTGGTTTTTGGCAATTTTCGGTGCGGCAATTGTTCTCCTAAATCCTTTTGTACTCGACTATTTCTCGCTAGCAAGAGGTTATGGATTATCCTTGGCATTTATAATGGGAAGCGTTTATTTTCTGGTGAAAAAGACCGAAACAATCGCTTCATTTAATTTCGCCGCTTTTGGAGCGCTTGGATTTGCCATTCTTGCAATGTACTCGAGTTTCGCGACAATGAACTTTTTCATCGCAACGATCGCTCTGCTACTCCTTAAGTTTGTCATCAATTATAGAAAGTTTACACTAACAAGGGCACAAGTGTTACTTACCGTTTTAATGATAGTTGGTAGTTTCGTGGCATTTTGGTTTGCTTACGAGCGATTGTCTTTTTTGCAAGAACGAAAGGAATTGTATTTCGGCGCTGATAACATTCGATTGTCATTGAATTCATTGTTTTTAAGCACAACAACCTTGATTGTAGAATTGGGTAATGAGCTTAAATTGATTGGTTATGGATTCGTTTTATTCCTCATAATAATTGTTTTCTTGGGTAAATTTAAAACTACATCATCACAACTTTCACTAGTACTGCTTTTAATTATTATCGGTCATTTATTAGAAGTACAATTTTTTGATGCATTATATCCCGTTGAGCGTGTCGTTATATACATTTTTCCTTTAATCAATTTGGTGCTCGTTTTTTTTCTTATCGAATTTTTCGAAAAACCAAGGTTTGTTATTTTGAAAAAACTTACAAGTGCTGTCTTGGTCTTAATGACATTTTTATTAAGCTACAATTTTACGAAGTCATTCACTTTGTCAGCAACCAAAACATGGAATTACGATCAACACACTCAGTATGTTACTGAATATTTGCAAAGCAAAGCAACGGTAAATGAAAGAATTACCGTGAGCAATCACTGGCTTTTTGAACCGAGTTTATATTATTATTTTGCGAGTAGAGAATTAAACATTAGCGCTGCCACGATGGAAGTAAATGACTCCAGCGATTACGTTTACACCTATTCAAATGAAATTGACATGCGAAAATATAAGACCATCGTGGAATTCAAAGAATTAAAACTCGGATTGTATAAGCGGATAAAAAGTTAAACTTGAACGATTATTCCGTCAAATTTTCAAATAACTTTGTTGATTGGTCGTTATTATAATCCAAAAAGTTTAAAAACAATGAGATTTCTCTTCATATTAATTTTTTTACCTCAATTATCCTCAGCCCAAATTGGAATGGATCAATGGCGACTCCACGTTCCAAATAAAAAGGCCTTGGATATTGTTACTACCGGGAATTTGATTTATACTGCTTTTGATAATGGAGTTTTGGAATACGATTTGATCACTAACGAAACTTCTATGTGGAACAATGTCAATGGATTATCTGACATTTCTGTTTCGTGTCTTGGTCATGAATCAGTGACCAAAAGTGTTTTTATAGGTTATGAAAATGGAAACATTGATCAACTTCGTGGAAGTGAGGTTGCCAACATACCTGGAATTCTACTAGCTCAAATTCCAGGAGATAATAAAGTATACAAATTTGTCGAACACAATGGTTTTGTTTATTGTGCAACAGGAGTTGGAATCGTTAAAATAGACCCAACCAAGAGCGAAGTAAAAGATAGCTACTATCCGACAAGTGGTGTTGAACCAATTTTGGATGTTGCCTTTCGAGGAGATAGTATTTTTGCTGTAACGAAAACAAGATTGTACCGAGGATTTTTGCAAAATCCCGCCTTGGCAGATGCCGGTCAATGGATCACTGATGTAAGAGTTCCAATTCTGAGCGGCCCAAGTTCAGCGTACAAGGAAATCGAAGTCATTAATAATGAATTGTATTTGCAGAAGAATGCGCTTGTATACGCAGACGATTCTGTTTTTCGAGTGACAAATGCTGGACTTTCATTTGCTTCACCTACAATTGGATTTTCAATGGAAGTTACAGGAATTGGTGCTATCGAAAATCGTTTGACGGTGTTTGGAAAAGGGATTACAATAATTTACAATCCAACAGACACTTATAATCAAGTTTTCAATAATTATGGTTTTACGCCAGATGTTAATGCTAATAGGGTCATTTTGTTGAATGGAGGTTATTGGATGGCAGATGATAATTTTGGACTTGTAAAATACAATTCTGCTGGAAATTCTGAACGAATTGATTTTGAGGGTCCTCCTCGAAACGAATTCTACGCAATGGACTGGTATGGCGGCACCTTGGCTGTTGTTCCTGGTGGAATTGAAAGCATTTTCCCAAATTACACACAACCAGGCATTTATTTTTTTAAGGATGAGGTATGGACATCCAAGAAGAAAGAAGATCAACTCGTGTGGCAAGTTGGCCCAACGCATGATCATATTTCAGTGAGCATCAACCCTACGAATCCAAACCAAGTGGCAACAGGAACTTACTCTGAATATGGATTGTCTATTGTAGAAGTGGATGGTGCTGTAACAGAAATGTTTACTACTGCAAATTCAACGTTGACACAATCGAGTGGTTGGAATTTGATTTCTGATTTGCAATACGACAAAAACGGAAATTTATGGGTTTTAAATGGCTTTTCTACAGAACCTCTAAAGCTAAAAACATCAGAAAATCAATGGTATTCCTTTTCCATAGGAGCTACGGCAGTCAATAAACAATCGCGAAGAATGCTACTTGATAACAACGAAAATATTTGGATGTCGATGAATAATTATGGGTTGTTTGGTTACGATCCAGGAGAAGACATTACAGATCCTTCGGATGACAAGAAAGTGTCACTTACGAATATTGAAGGTCAAGGAGGTTTGCCTTCAAAAGAGGTAACGGCGATTGCTGTTGATTTGGATAACGAAATTTGGGTTGGAACGGACAACGGTTTTGCAGTAATTTACAATGCAGAATCAATATTTGACGCAAGTCCAGGCACGTATGATGCGCAACAAATTAAGCTTGATTTTGAAGGAAATGTCGAATATGTTTTGGGAGAAACCTATATCACAGATATTGAAGTGGATGGAGGCAATCGCAAATGGATGGGTACTTTTGGTGCGGGACTAGTTTTGCTTTCTCCGGATGGTGTTGAAATTTTAAAGCAGTTTAATGTGGATAATTCACCGTTGATCTCGAACAACATCATTGACATGGAAATGGATAAAAACACAGGCGAACTTTTTATCATAACAGATAAAGGTTTAGTTTCATATCGAAGCGATGCAAGTCAAGGACGAGATGATTACGAAAACGTTGAAATTTTCCCAAATCCGGCACGACCAGAGTTTGAAGGACCAATTACCATTCAAGGTATAAAAACGGATTCAGATGTGCGCATTACGGACGTAGCTGGTAATTTGGTGTACAAAACAACCTCTAATGGTGGAACGGCAACATGGAATGGATTGACAATTCAAGGAGAAAAAGTAAGCACAGGAGTTTATTTGATTTGGACTGCGCCGAATGAAGGAAAAGGTCGGTTTGTCGGGAAAGTATTGGTGGTCAATTAAACTGTGAAAGGATCTGAAATTGGAATAGTTCTACACAGAACCTCGTATTCTGAATCGAGTTTGATAGTTACTTTTTATACAAAAGGAGCTGGAATTCAGAAATATATTTTTCAAGGAGCAAAGAAAAAAAACAACGCCATATTTCCACTAAATATCTGTGAGTTAACTTATTACAAAAGACCTGATAGTGAATTAGGAAAACTAACGGAAGCAAATTCACTTTATCCTTTAACACACATATTAACGAATCCATACAAATCGAGCATCGCGTTTTTCATGGTGGATGTATTAAAACATACCTTGCAAACCAATCAGCCGGAAGAGGAATTGTTTTCGTTCTTAAAAAATGAAATAAAGGCACTTAACGAAACCGATTCAGTGGCGTATTTTCCCTTACATTTCTTAGCGAAACTCACAGAATTTATTGGAATTTCTCCAAGCCTTGAAGACAATCCTAGGTATTTTAACTTGATCGAGGGAGAATTTCATTCCATGTTCAAAACGGGTGAAATAGAAATTCATGGTGAAGCGTGTCAACAATTATACAACTTGTTTTTGGGAGAAAATCCTGCACCTGCGTATAAACGCGAGTTATTGAACGTGTTGCTGCATTATTACAAAATTCACACGCCACGCTTTGATGTGACCCATTCGCTCGAAATCATTGAAGAAATTGTACGCAATTAATTTTTTCGCGGTTCTTTGATGAATACTTTCGTAAAATCAATGATTTCCATTGGGTTTGCTTCTACACCGCGCACTCTAGCGTTGACCATAATCAACATATTGTCGTTGAACACAGGCAGGAGCAAGGCATCATCCACAACTTGTTGGGCGCAGTTCACAAATAATGTATCACGTAAACCAGAAGATTTCTCCACCAATGCCTTGTCATAATTGGCATCAAATACTGGATCTGATAAACGAAAAGAATTGGAAGCCGTTCCTTGACCATACAAAATACTCAAGAAACTCGAAGCATCTGGATAATCCGCAATCCAGCCAGCACGCCAAATATGTGCTTCTCCTGATTTTATAGCCGCTTCCCGTTCAGCATAATTACACAATTTAATTTTGAGGGAAATATTTAATTCCCGATTTAATTGCGCCACAATTCCTTCCATTAAACGGTGAATTTTGGAACCTTTGAGTGCATTGACATAAACGTTTAAACTCGGAAAGCCTTTTCCAGAAGGATATCCAGCCGCTGCCATGAGCGATTTTGCTTTTTCGGGATCGAAAACAGGTGGATTAATTCGGTTGTTTAAGGCATCCATTTGTGGAATAAACCCATTGTTTGGCGCGTAGCCGGCTCCTCCAAGTTTTTTGTTAATTATTTCGGATGGATTGATGGCCAACATAAATGCTCGACGCACTTCTTTCTTTTTGAAAACCTCTGATTCATGGTTGAAACCTACATATTCCATGCTTAAACTGAATGAAGACTCAACACGGTGTTTGACGTTTTTACCTTGTTTTGCTTCAAGTAAAGTACCGAGAACATTTTCAATTTCCTCTACTGGAATTTCAAGCAATAAATCAATTTCTTTTTGGCGAAAAGCCATCATTTCTGATTTTTTATCGCTCGTGTAAGAAATAGAAAGACCATTTAAATAGGGTAATTGGTTGCCAAAATCATCTTTTGCCCAATAAGAATTGTGACGTACAAGCTTGATTCCATCATCGGTTTTTTCAGACAACATAAATGGTCCAGTCCCAACGGGGTGATTGGGCAAATCATCTTTGTACTGCTCAAAAGATTCTTTCGGAAAAATGACAATGTTTGGTTGAGCAAGGATTTTTTCGAACCCAACAAACGGTTGATCCAAGGTGATTTGCACTTGATTTCCACCAATGACTTTTATACCAGAAACACCTCCTGCAGGAATGGTACTTTTCGATTTTTTATAAAACTCACGACCCCCTTTAATTTTATGTCCAAGTGCATTCCCAACTTTATTCAGGTCTAAATTGGAACAGGCAAAGTCAAGCGAAAATTTAACATCTTCAGCAGTCATTTCTCGCGTTCCTCCAAGGCAATCATCTTCGTGGAATTTAACTCCTGAACGAATTTTGAAGGTGTAAACATCACCATTTTCATTGACGCTCCATGATTGAGCCAAACTTGGTTCCACTTCAAGGGTCGAAAGATTAATTTTGAGCAAAGACTCAAACATTTGCGCCGTGAGGCGAAACGAGTATTTATCAATAACTGCTAATGGAAACAATCCTTGAACTTTGTCCGAAGACATGAATTTAAGTTCGCCGCCATAGGTTTTACCTCCTTTAATGACAGTAATTGTTTCATCTCCAGAAGCGTCTCCACACGAAGAAGACACAACAAGAAGAAGCAAGATCATGGAAAATAAACGGTATTTCATACGCAGCAATTTGTTTTTGCAAATATAAAAAAGTAAGTCAACCAAACGGGCTTAATCCACCAAACCTAATCGGTTTCTCACACGATTCAGCACTTGATTTGCAACATCTTGCGCCTTTTTCTCACCGATTTGTAGGGCAGAGATTATTTCGTTTGGATGAGCCATTAAGTGCTGATATCTTGCCCGTTGATCGGCAAATTTTGTCAGAATTAATTCATAAAGGGCTTGTTTGGCATGGCCATAACCATAACCACCGCGCACATAATTATCGGTCATTTCTGCAACTTCTGATGGACTTGCCAAAATTTTGTACAACGCAAAAATATTACAAGTTGCAGGATCTTTGGGCTCTTCAAGGCCCTTGCTATCCGATTGGATGCTCAAAATCTGCTTTTTTAAAGCTTTGTCATCCAGAAAAATATTGATGAAATTGTTGCGTGATTTGCTCATTTTTTCACCATCAGTTCCAGGCACAAGCATTGTTTCTTCCGAAACTTTTGCAGTTGGTAATACAAACGTTTCACCCATTTGGTTATTAAAGCGACTAGCAACATCACGTGTAATTTCTAAATGTTGTAATTGATCTTTGCCAACTGGAACAATTTCAGCGTCGTAAATTAAGATGTCTGCTGCCATCAACATAGGATAGGTGAAAAGACCACCATTAACATCATCCAAACGATCTGCTTTGTCTTTAAAACTATGTGCCAATTGCAAACGTGTAAATGGAAAATGACACAACAAATACCATGTCAGCTCAGTAACACATGGCACTTGACTTTGACGATAAAAAACGGTTCTGTTAATGTCCAATCCGAAAGATAACCAAACAGCGGCAGTTGAAAGATCATTTTGTTTAAATTCCTCAACGTCTTTTATTTGTGTCATTGCGTGCAAATCAGCAATAAAAAGAAAAGACTCATTGGAAGGGTCATTTGCCATTTCAATAGCAGGTAGAATTGCACCCAAAATATTACCTAAATGTGGTGTTCCCGTGCTTTGAATTCCAGTAAGTATTCGTGCCATTTTTCTCTTTTTTTATGCGAATTTAATCAATTTATGGCAGTTTCAAGGCTTCCCAAAGATTTGGAGAGGAACAGAATCAACCAAGATTTGTATATTAAATTTAATTTAAGAATGGATGCTTAAATGAGTTTAGCGTATTTTTACGAAATGAAGTCGATAGCTGGTGTCTTTTCTTTAATCTGGAAAATTTGTGTAGGCATTCTGTTCGCACTGATGTCGCTTTTATTTTTTCCAGTACTTGGAATTTTGGTTCAAAAGCCAAAATGGCACCGTGCTGCATTTAAAGGATTTGTAGTTTGGAGCTGGACATTTCGGTTTTTGTGTTTTTATCAAGTGCGAAAAACGCAAAAGGAAACTTTGGGTGAAGGTCCGTACATTTTCGTGTCCAACCACGCTTCTTACCTCGATATTTTTCTTTTTCCGTCTATGTTTCCAAATCACCCACATCTATTTTTAGGAAAGAGTGAAATTCTGAGTTATCCCATTATTCGAACGTATTTCAAAAACTTCAACATTCCTGTTTTTAGAAACAATCGCATGAAGGCGGCAAAATCTTATATTCAATCGAAAAAGGCTTTAAAGAATAATTGGTCATTGGTGATTTTTCCCGAAGGAGGAATTCCAGATTGGGAACAACCTCGCATGGATACGTTTAAAGATGGCGCTTTTCGGATGGCCAAAGATATGGGAGTAGCGATTGTTCCGATTACTTTCGTGAATAATTTCAGATTGTTTTCAGATCCAACGGATTGGTTAGGCTCAGCATATCCAGGTATTTCAAAAGTGGTTGTTCATCCTGTCATTTCATCCCAAGAAGTGATTGATTCAAGTTCGCACGAATTGAATGACAAATGTTTTCAAATCATTAATGATTGTTTGATGGCGCAAAATGCCAAATAGAAATTGTAACTTTGCACACTGAAATAAGTCAACATGAAGGTCTCAGAAGAAACAGTAAAACACATTGCGCACTTAGCTCGCCTTGAATTTGAAGGTGAAAACAAATTGGCTATGCAACAAGATTTGGAATCTATTATTTCATTCATGGATGTGTTACAAGAAGTTCCAACGGACAATGTGGAACCGCTCATCTTTATGAATGATGAGGTAAATAAATTGCGCGAGGATATCGCTGTGAATACTGTCACGCAAGCGGAAGCACTGAAAAATGCCCCTAAAAAAGATTCAGATTATTTCAGAATCCCGAAAGTCCTTGACAAATAATTCGGCAATTTTTATGTCGTTGGGAGTCGTGATTTTAATGTTTTCTTGATTTCCGAGTACCAAACTTATTTTCCCTCCATTACTTTCCACCACCGAAGCATCATCTGTAAATGAATTTTTAAATGACTGCTTGTAAGCATTCAGCAAAATTTCTCGTTGGAAACATTGAGGTGTTTGAACCGTGATAAATTCGGATCGATTAACACCAACAGAAGAATCACCAAGGATTTGCCGCATAGACTCATGAATGTGTAAATAAGGGATTGCTGCACCAACTTTTTCTGCGGTGGAAAAACACTCGGAAATTGTTTTTTTTGAGACAAATGGTCGAACGCCGTCATGCACACCGATCAAATTTCCATGCGACATGTTTAATGCATTTTTTATAGAATCAAAGCGTTCTTTTCCTCCTTCAACAATCTGATGTGGAATGTCACATTGATATTTCTCAAGTAATTCTTTCCAATATGAAATCCAATCTGAGGGCAAGGTCAGAATAATCTGAATTGTCGCGTCGAACAAATAAAATCGGCGCAGCGTGTGCATTAAAACAGGCTGGTCATCAATGACCAAAAATTGCTTTGGAACATCGGATTGCATACGTGTTCCAATTCCACCTGCTGTAATGATTATTGTTTTCATATTCCAGGGAATTCTTCCCTTTAAATTTTTACAAAACGAAGAATTCGGTTGCCGTTTTTATTTTGTATTTTGATGCAATAGCTTCCTTCGGCAATGTCTGAAACATCTAGCATCACTAGATTGTCGCCAGTCGAACCATTAATTTGTTTAACAGAAATTGTTTTTCCAGATAAATCAGTAAGTATAATCTCTACGTTTTGCGGTGTATCCAATTGAAAGCGAACGAATGTTTCTTCATCACTTGGATTTGGATATAATTGAACATCATTCATGATGAAACCTAATTCATTTACTCCAACTAGTTCATCCGATGGCAGGCCATTGTAAATATTGATATCGTCTAAATAAATGTTATTTCCTTCGTTACTTTGAAATTCAAATTTATAGCGAAAACTAGAAGTCATCATAGCTGGAGTGAGATTGGTCATGTGGACAGTTGTCCAATCAGCAATCGACGACGGTGCCCAAGACATAGTCGCTACAATTGGGCTTAAAACACTACCTGGGATAACTTTTTTAAGTGACCAAGTTTCGCCACAGTCGCCAGATACAAATACTCTTAAATATTCATTGTTTAAAGAATTTTGTTTGCGGTATGCATATCGGAATGATAAAACGGTATTACTTGCAACTGATGAAGAAAGGTCTACACTTGCAGCGGTTAAGTCGTCAAAACTGCCACTTGGTTGGTTGTAATTTCCTAAACGAACGGATTTAGATCCAGAATGAGATCCTAGGGTTGTTATTTCCCATTTGGCATTATTTCCTGGGTTATTAACAGACCATGCATTGTTTCCAACCAAGGTTGTGTAATTTTCAAATCCTTCTAGAAATGGTAGTTGATTTGGAGCGCTAAGTACTGAAATAAATGTGCTTTTCACTTCTGTTTCACTGTTAGGACCATCTTGGGCAATTAGGGTAACTCCATAAACTCCAGGACTGGAATAGGTAACAATAGGATTTTGGTCGGTAGATGTTGCGGGAGTTCCTCCAGGAAATGACCAATTCCATCCTGTAACCGAATTAAAGGATTGATCGAAAAATTGAATCTGTTCTCCAGCGCAGACAGCATTTTTATCGCTCGAAAAATCAGCTTTGCAAAGCACAGATTCATCCCCACCAGTTAAAGCAAGATTGGTGGTCGTCCATAAATTATTTCTTCCGCCAATAGATGACTGAAGCGCTGTTCGCATACGTAATGCTTGTTCTTCTGTAAACATGGATTGACAATTCAAAGCATAATCCATATAGTTTTGAATGTTTGCAATTGGTCCGCAATCGTTTTGATCTAAATCACACCCTGCAGTTGCTCCAATACATAAAGGTGTATCATCTACTCCGTCATCAGTTGAACAATTTCCCGGTTCTCCCGGTGTATTCGTAGAACCCCAGGTATGAGGTAAATTCAACCAGTGACCAACTTCATGAGTCATAGATCTTCCACCACCGGGGCTACTTGTACCGATTTCACCAAATTGTGTATGTAAAATCCAAATTCCATTGGACATATCGCCCACATTCCAATTGCTCGGATAATTGGTGTAGCCTCCAGCTCCTCCAGCATCATCTATAACAAACACATTTAAATATTGATTGCTTGGCCAATTTCCTTGATAGACGTCATTTCCGTTTCGAATAGCATCAACCTGTGCACCACCGTCATCACCTTGCGATGTAAGCGGCGATTGTGTGCGGGTATACCCACGAAAGCACTGTCCGTTTGGAGCTTTTGTTGCAAGAACGAATTCAATTTCTGCGTCACCAATGATTGGTTTAAATAAAGGAATTACTTCAGATGTATCGGCATTTTGCGCCCTAAAATCCCGTGTCATAACTGCAAGTGCATTATAAATTTGTTCTTCTGAAACATTTTCTGGACCACCATTGTGCAGAATGTGGAATACAACGGGAATCTTAAGCACAATTCCTTTAGGTAAACTCTGATTCAACAAAGCTTCTTTTTGGCGAGTTGATTCATCCTGAAGTAAAACTTTAGTTTTTTCAGGATTTGACCACATGTCATTCATTCGTGGAGCTGTACCGCACCAATTGTTTGAACCGTTTTGCGCAAATGTGATTGTGCTTAAATAAAGAAAAAAAAGAATTTGTATTGATTTCATATAAAATTTTATAAAAAATGCTGTACATCGAGCACTTTAATGGATAAGTAATTAATTCTTAATAAATTGAAGTGTTTTATTCAAACTAGGGGAATGCAAATTTAGAAAGTAAATTCCTTGATCAAAACGGGTTACATCCATCAAAATTAGGTTTGTTCCGACAACAGCATTGATCGGTTGAGATTGAATGATTTTGCCAGTAATATCTGTAGTTACCAATTTAAGCGATTGACTGTTTGCAATGTTGAAACGAATACTTATTTCTTCCGCACTTGGATTTGGAAATAAGGATAAATCTTCAAGAATCGAATTTTCTTCAATACCTAACACAATTGTTTCCGAAGGTGGGCCTGCATAAATATTTATATCATCTAAAAACAAATTATTTCCTCCATCGCTTTCGAAACCAAACTTGTAACGGAAATTATTTACCATATAATTCGACGTGAAGTTTGTAACATGAATGGTAACCCAATCCGCACCTGTTGGTGTCCAAGCAGTTGTAGAAGTTACAGAACCGAGCACACTCCCAGGAAGTGTCTTTTTAACGGTCCAACTTGCACCACAATCATCTGAAAACGAAACACGTAAATACTCATTGTTCGATGTATTACGTTTTCTGTATGCATACCTAAATGAAAAGGTTGTGTTTGTTGTTGTCTGACCTGCAAGATTTATACTACGCCCAATTAACTCATCTATATTACCCGCAACTTGATTGAAATTGGCAAGTTTAGCAGACTTAGTACCAGTATGGGCGGCTGATGTAGAAAGTTCCCATGTACTATTGTTAGCTGGATTATAAATGGACCAATCATATAGGTTATTTAGTGTGGAATAAGTTTCAAAGCCTTCGTGAAAAGGAAGCGAAGCACTTGAATTGAAAACAGTAATATAACTTGATTTGGTTTCTGTATTATTAGTTATACCATCAGAAGCTATAAGAGTAACTTCATAAACTCCAGGGGACGAATATGTAACAGTTGGGTTTTGTCCAGTAGATGTGGCTGGAGTTCCGCCTGGAAAAGACCAATTCCAAGAACTAACAGCATTATAGGTTTCATCTTCAAAGGCCACTTGATCTCCTGGGCAAATGATTCGTCGATCCGATGTGAATTGGGCTTTACAAAGTGTTTCTAAGCCGGCTCCGGTTAATGCTAAATTACTTGAAGTCCACAGATTATTTCGACCCGCAATTGAAGATTCTGCAGAATTGCGCATACGGGTTACTTGTCCAGGCGTGAACATTTTTGAGCAATAAGAGTACTCCATGTAATTTTCTACATTGGCTCTAGGACCACAGAAATTTTCGTTCAAATTGCAAGCTGCAGAACCTCTGGTTATAGGAGTATCAGCTACGAAATCTTCACCACAACTTACGCCGGGATTGTTATTATCTCCCCATGGATGCGATAAATTAAACCAATGTCCAATTTCATGATTTAACAGCCTGCTTTTATAAATGGTAGATGTGCCTATTTCACCAATGTAATCATGTTTTATTAAAATGCCATTATAAAACATACTTGATCCAGTCCAAGTATCGGGGTTGTATGTATAACCTGCAAACGCCCCAACATCTGCACACACGAATATGTTGATGTATCTATTTGGTGGCCATTGTCCTTGGTAAACATCATTTCCAGCCACCACTGCGTTTACTTGCGCCTCTCCATTAGATCCATCAAAGGTTAAAGGAGTACTTGTTCGTGTTATACCACTAAAACAGGTTCCATTTGGGGCCTTTGTTGCCAGTTCAAATTGAAATTCGACATCGGCAGGTAAACCAATAAAGTCAGGGTGCACAGCACTAGCATCTGCATTTTGTAAACGATAGTCCCTATTTAAAACATTTAGTGCTGAAAGAATTTGTTCCCGACTAATGTTTTCTGCGCCACCTTGATGCAAAACATGAAAAACAACAGGAAAGGTATACACGATTCCACTTTTTTCTGATGATGGGGCCGTTTCTGTTTCTTTACCCCTCTCATTCAAATATTTAGCATATAACTCGGGATTTGTTTGCGCCAATTGTGTAATTTTTTTAAATTGTCCGCAATAATCAATTTGTTCTCCATTTAGGTTTTTGCTACCATCTACTTGTTGTGCTTGCAGATACAACATTGGACCAGAACAGATTAGCAATAACATAAGTTTGATTCTCATAGCAATAATTTTAAATTCAAATAAATAAAGCACAATTTACTAAAAAATATCGCACCTTATTTCAGGAAACAACTCCACTTCTTGTTACTGCGATGGGTTTAAATGACACATTACTCAACAAACACAATCGATTTCTTCAAACTCATTTACTAAAGATTAAAAAAAATGCTGCACACCAATCGCGTACAGCACTTTAGTCAATATTATTTAAATTAATTTTTAACGAATTGAAGTGTTTTATTCAAACCGGAAGAGCGCAAATTCAAGAAGTAAACACCTTGAGCAAAATTAGCCACATCCATTAATATTAAGTTAGCTCCAGCTCCAGCATTGATTAGTCGCGTTTCAATAACCTTTCCTGTAATATCTGTAGTAATTAATTCTAATGATTGGCTATTCGCAATGTTGAATCGCACATTGATTTCATCCTCACTAGGATTTGGAAACAACGATAAATCTTCGAGAATCGAATTTTCTTCAACACCCAAAACAATTGTTTCTGATGGTGGACCTGCATAAATGTTTATATCGTCTAAGTAAATGTTGTTTCCACCATTGCTTTCGAATCCAAACTTGTAACGGAAATCACTTACCATGTTACTCGACGCAAAATTTGTAATATGAATGGTTACCCAATCAGCACTTGTTGGTGTCCAAGCAGTTGTAGATGTTGCTGAACCTAGCACGCTCCCTGGAAGGGTCTTTTTAACACTCCAAGTTGCACCGCAATCATTAGAAAAAGAAACACGCAGATACTCATTGTTCGATGTGATACGTTTTCTATATGCATATCTGAAAGTAAAAGTAGTATTTGAAGCGGATTGACCAGCAAGGTTAACACTACTTGCCACTAACTCGTCGATGTTACCAGAAGCTTGATTAAAGTTAGACAACTTAACAGATTTTGATCCGGTATGAGCCGCACTTGTTGTGATCGCCCATTTTTCATTGTTTCCAAAATTTACAACACCCCATTGATTGATACCATCAAGTGTTGTGTAATTTTCAAATCCATCGAAAAACGGCAAAGATCCGCCAGCATTTAATACAGTGATGTAATTTGTTTTTGTTTCTCCATCAGAGGATGCACCGTCTGTAGCAGTCAAAGTTACAGCGTAAACACCAGGAGTAGAATAAGTAACAATTGGATTTTGTGCTGTAGAACTTGCAGGACTTCCACCAGGGAATGACCATGTCCAACCCGAAACGGCATTGTAAGTCATATCTGTAAATTGAACTTGATCACCTGGACACAAGGACGTTTTATTTGCATTAAAATCTGCTTTACATAAAGTCATTACTCCAGCTCCCGTTGCAAGTAAATTTGCCGAAGTCGAAACGTTATTTCTTCCTGCTGTAGTTGAAGTAGCTGCATTTCGCATACGAGTTGCTTGTCCTGGAGTAAACATTTTAGAGCAAAAGGAATAATCCATATAGTTTTCCACGTTTGCTCTAGGACCACAAAAATTTTCATTTAAATTGCAAGATGTTGAACCCCGAGTTTGAGGAGTATCGGCAACATTGTCAGTACCACAAGATACACCTGGGTCATTATTGTCACCCCAAGGATGAGATAAATTGAACCAATGCCCAACTTCATGAGTTAGCGTACGGCTCGAAAAAACATCTGATGTTCCTGTGTCACCAAAATAATTATGTTCAATAAATATTCCATTGAAATACATACTAGATCCAGACCAAGAACCAGGGTTAAATGTGTAACCTTGTGCACCACCAATGTCTTCACAAACGTAAACATTGATGTACTTATTTGGTGGCCATTGACCTTGATAAACATCATTACCCGCTATAACGGCATTCACTTGGGCTTGTCCATCAGAACCATCAAAAGTAAGCGGAGTATTGGTTCGAGTCACACCACTAAAACATGCCCCATTAGGTGCTTTTGTCGCTAATGCAAACTGAAATTCTACATCCGCTGGTAATCCAATAAAGTCAGGATGAACTGAATTTGCGTCAGGGTTCAATAAACGATAATCGACATTTAAAACATCAATAGCAGATTGAATTTGCTCCATGGAAATGTTCTCGGGACCATTTTGATGTAAAACGTGAATGACAACTGGAAATGTGTATACAATACCACTTTTTTCAGAAGAAGGTGCCGTTTCAGAATCTTTACTTCTTTCTTCTAAATACTGTGCATATAACTCTGGATGAGTTTGAGCCAATTCAGCCAACTTTTTGTGTTGAATGCAATATTCTTTAGATTCACCTACTCTTGTATTAGATGGATCAACAGTTTTTTGAGCAAATAATGACGCTGAGGAGAAAAGAAGCGCAAAAATTGCTAGTGATTTAATATTCATAGTTTAACAGTTTTTCAAGTTTTATTAAAATGAGGGCACAAATTACTTAATTTTTTGTTAATAAATGTAAAATTTACCAAAGAATTCTTGCATTCCTATTTAAAGCTAAAAAGGAACATAAGAGGTAGGGTAGGCTGGGTTGATTAGTGAAAAAATGTAAGTAGAACTGAGTTAGCGATTCGTTTAAGCATTGTATAACTCCATTACCAGAACGTCTCAAATTATAAAAGGGTTGGAAAGATGGGGAAATATTTTCGTGCGAATTAGTCTGATATTTAGAACAGAAGAACGCAACAAGCTATGCATGAATTGATTACTTTACCTTAATTTTTTTGTATGCAATAAAATTATCCTAGAACAATGGCCAAGTCTTCAATCAAATCTTCGACATCTTCAATGCCAATTGATAAACGAAGCATGTTGTCTACAACTCCTGCTTTTTCGCGCGTTTCTCTCGGGATTGATGCATGTGTCATCGTTGCCGGATGATTAATTAAAGATTCAACTCCTCCAAGAGATTCTGCCAATGAAAAAACGTTGAATGAAGACGCTATTTTAAATGTATTTTCAATGGATTTTTCTTTTAACACAATGGAAATCATACCGCCAAAATCGCGCATTTGTTTTTTGGCAATTTCGTGGTTTATATGCTCCGGAAAACCTGGCCAGTATACCTTTTCAATTTTTGGATGATTTTTCAAATATTCTGCAATGATTTTTCCATTATGACAATGTCTTTCCATACGTAAATGCAAGGTTTTGATACCACGCAATACAAGGAAGGAATCCATCGGACCTGGAATTGCTCCTGAACTGTTAATAATGAGATATAATTTTTCGTGGATTGTTGGATCATTTGTAATCAATGCTCCCATGACAACATCTGAATGTCCACCTAAATATTTTGTTACTGAATGCATGACAATGTCCGCACCTAAATCTAGTGGATTCTGAAGGTACGGTGAAGCAAAAGTATTGTCGACCGCTAACCAAATGTTTTTCGTGTGAGCAATTTTAGCACAAGCCTCGATATCAATGATTTGCATGGTTGGGTTGGTAGGAGTTTCAGCCCAAATGAGACGTGTTTTGTCATTGATGTAATTCAAAAGATTTTCGCTGTTTGTCAAATCAATAAAATGAAATTTAATTCCAAACTTTTCATAAATTGAAGTAAAAAGACGGTAAGTTCCACCATATAAATCCGCACCTGCAATGACTTCATCACCAGGGTTTAATAATTTTAAAACAGCATCTGTTGCAGCAACTCCACTGCTGAAACAGAGGCAATGTTTTCCATTTTCCAAAGCAGCGATGTTGTTTTGCAAAGCCTCTCTTGTTGGATTTTTTCCTCTACCATAAGCATAACCTTTATTCAACCCTGGAGCTTCTTGCACGTAGGTAGAAGTTTGATAAATGGGCGTCATGATAGCTCCTGTCGATTCATCGGGATGAACACCTGCATGGATTGCTTTGGTTCCGAATTTCATGTTTTTTAATTTAAATGATTCCACCAAATGTAACTGATTAAGTAGGTTTAGCCAAGCATTGGAATGTAGATTGATAGGTTAAAGAAGATGAATCAATTTCTATTTTCATAAATTGAGTTTCGTTTGCATACCATTTACTCAACGAAATGAACACTTTACCCTTTAGTAGGTCGGAAAATTTGGTACAGTCGAAAAATCAAATACATTTGCTCAAAAGGATAAGAAACATGGCAATGGATTCAAAACCTGTTTATTACGATGAAGTAAATCACTCTTTAACCCGCGTTTTAAAGGAGGGAATTTTTAATTTATCGTCGATAGACAATTATGAAGGCAATTGTAAACCTTTTGGTTTCGGAATAAAATTCGTGACCGAAGGAGTTGAACGCTACCGTGTAAACAATCAATTATACACCATTCGAGAAGGAAATTATTTGCTTATTAATGGCGAGAATGACACTTTGGTTCAAATTGATAGTAAAAAACATGTGCAAGGGATGTGCATTCACATTTCCGATGAATTGATTTCTGAAGTGGTAGCCAGTTTTAGAGCTCCTGATGCGCCCATTTCAGACCTTGAGTTGTCAAATTTTTTCTATACGGAAGCTTTTTTGGAGAATAAATACAATGCACAACACAATCATTTGGGGAACAAGTTAATCGAATTAGAGCAATTGGTCCGTGCCAAAGAATTTCACGAAGAAGACATTCAAAAAGAACTTTTTTATGACCTTGCTTCCGTGTTGATTTCAGATCAAACGGTTGTTTTTAAAGAACTCCAAAACATCAAAAGCGTCAAGCAAGATACAAAGAAAGATTTGTTGCGCAGAGTATACTTAGGGAAGGAATACATTGACTCATGTTTTGAGCAATATTTGACCATCGAGCAAATTGCCCAAAGTTCAGGGATGTCTGAATTTCATTTTTTTCGGTTATTTCGACAAACAATAGGAATGAGCCCATATCAATATATTTTGATGAAACGATTTCAAAAATCGCTTGTCTTATTAGCACAAGGAATGCCCGTGTCTGCGGTCGCGATGGAAACTGGATTTTCATCCATTCACACATTCAGCAAATCCTTTAAAAAAATCTATGGAGTTACTCCAAGCAATTTTCTTTTCGATAAAAATTCAAAATAAGCAGGTTTTAACCAATCAGGTATAAAAATATATGTATAGTTTCGATTTGAAATAAATCGTTATGTATATAAAAAGTGGAACCCTAGTCTTATTTATCATTTGTTTGGGTATGAATTCTTTTGCGCAAACTGTTCAAGGAAGGATAGCTAAATATGATAAAACATTATCGTATCAGCTTGCTCTTTTTAATGCGAATGATTCAACCTTAGCCAAAACAGCTATTTGTGATTCCATTGGAAAATTTGAATTCAGTCCCTTGAAAACGGGCAATTATTTTTTACAAATCCGAAATGATCTGGGTGATTCCTATAAGCAAGATAGCATTCTTTTAAATTCTTCTGAATCGCTTATTGATCTTGGTGAAATTACCCTTCTAGCAGCTAGTTTGAATTTAGAAAGCGTAGAAGTGGCGGCTAAAAAAGCATTCATTACACGCAAGGCGGATAAAATCATCGTCAATCCTGAGGGTTTGATTGGAAGCACAGGAACTTCAGCACTAGAGTTGCTCGAAAAAGTACCAGGAGTTAGTGTTGATTATCAAGGAAATATTTCGTTGAAAGGAAAAGGAGGAGTAGTGGTTTTTATCGATAATCGACCTACCTATTTATCCGCTGAAGAACTAGCAAATTTATTGCGTTCTACCTCTTCTAATAACATAGAAACCATTGAGTTGATGAGCAATCCTCCTGCAAAATACGATGCTTCTGGAAACGCAGGTGTGATCAACATTCTCATGAAAAAACAGCGCGAAAAAGGGCTAAGCGGTGCACTTACTTTAAGTTACGGACAAGGAAGGTATTACAGAACGAATAATTCTTTGAACCTCAATTATCGACTGAATAAGTTGAATTTTTTTAGTGCTATGTCATGGACAGAAAACAATATGTATCAAGACTTAGACATTAATCGTTATTATTATGATGCGAATGGAAATTATGCTTCAGGTTTTGAACAAAATTCCTACATCAAAAAACAAAACGGTGGCAGAAGTTTGAAACTTGGTTGTGATTGGTATGCTACAAAAAAATCGACTTTTGGAGTTGTTTTGTCAGGATTTTACAACCCCTTGCTATCAGAAGTGACTAATTACGCTGAAATCTTAGATGCAAACAATGTTCCGAGTGCCTATGTTAATGCTTTCACACGAACAGAAACCAAATGGCAAAATGTTTCGGTGAATTCAAATTATTTGCTAAAAATGGATACGCTTGGAAAAACAATGACTCTGAATGTTGACTATTTGAATTATGCTTCAAAGGAAAAGCAATCATTAGTTAATCAAACCGATTCTATCGATGGAAGCATACTAAAGTACCAAAATCTTTTAGCAAGAATGCCGCAAAAAATTGAAGTCAAAACGGCAAAATTGGACTTTACGATTCCAATGAAGCACCAAGATAAATGGGAGTTTGGATTGAAGACAGCTTTTGTAAATACGGATAATGTGGCGGATTTCAATGACTCTAATAATGGAGCGCTCACACCAAACTATTTATTTTCAAATCAATTCAAGTACAATGAAAACAACAACGCTGCTTATGTAAGTTACTCGCGCGAATGGAATAAATTGGCGCTTCAGCTTGGATTGAGAGGTGAGCGCATCCAAATGAACGGAAATCAACTTGGAAATCCACTTATTGCTGATTCAAGTTTTACAACGATCTACGCAAGTTTGTTTCCAACTGCTTATTTGAGTTATTCGCCAGATAGTTTAAAGAATCACAATTTTGTTTTTTCCGCAGGAAGAAGAATCAATTATCCGAATTACGATGATATGAATCCGTTCACATATCCGTTGGATGCATACACGTTATATGGCGGAAATCCTTATTTGAAACCAACATTTTCATACATCCTTGAATTCAATTATGCGTTTAAAAATAGTTTAAGTGTTGGTTTTGACTACAGTTTTGTTACAGATTTAATTGGTGAAACAAACGAACAAGTAAACGGGATTTTTTATAGCAGACCAGGCAATTTTGGACAACAAACTGTTTATGGTTTCAACATCAGTGGCGAATTGAAATTAGCGAAGTGGTGTGTTTTTCAGTATTATTCAGAAGCAAAATCAATTTCTTACAACACAACGATCTACAATCAGCCTTTAGATGAATCAAAATGGTATGTTTACATTGGACCAAACTTTATTTTTCCAGCAACAAAAAAGTTATCTTTTGAGCTTTCTGGTTCTTATCAATCGCGCATTTTGGTTGGTCAATTTTTAACGATTCCAGTGAGTCAAGCTCGGTTTGGAATGGCTTACAAAATTTGGGAAGGTAAAGGTACAGTGAAATTAAATGTTTCAGATTTGTTCTTTAGCAATCGTCCGGGAGGAGATATTCGCAATATCGAAAATTCTAAAGCCAATTGGAAAAGTGAATTAGATACACGCGTCATCCAACTTAGTTTTACGTATCGCTTCAGTAAAGGAAAATCTATGAGTGCAAGAAATTTCAGTGCTTCCGATGAAGAAAAGCAACGCATAAAAACGAATTGATTTTCAAGTCCATACAAATTTAGTTCATGGCATAAAGAACGAAACAGTTTTGTCAAATTAGCAGTTTATGACAAATCAAAGTGAATTGATGCCCCTACATTTGAGGAAACTAAAAATGGAAGAAATGAAAAATGTATATCGTTTTATTTATGTCATCTTGTTTGCTGGAAGCTCCATTCAAACTGCTTATGCTCAAGTTCCGATTCAGCTCAAAACTGAATTGGATGAAACTTTAGATAGCATGGAAATAGTCGCAAACACAATATCCTTGAGCGCAGCAATTCAGACACCTGATGGAACCGTTTGGTCGCACGCGTCTGGACAATCCTCTTTCTCTACGGCCGTAACAATAAATGACAGCTATTTAATTGGTAGTGTGACAAAAACAATCACTTCTGCTTGTATTCTTGACTTGGCGGAAGAAGGGTTATTGAACATTGATGATAGTTTACACGAATGGTTACCAACCATGCCTTTTATTGATTCCAACATTACGATTCGCCAATTACTGAATCACTCCAGTGGTTTGTATGATGTGTTGGCGCATCCAAATCAACCAGATTCAATGAATGCAGATTTCTCACGCATTTGGACAGCAGAAGAACTCATGGCAAATTTCATGGCACCACCGAATTTTGCACCTGGCACTTCTTGGTCATACAGCAATACAAATTACTTTTTGTTGGGCATGATTATCGAAGAGGTGACAGGTAATCCGTTTTATACTGAATTGCGTAATCGATTCTTTGATCCACTTGGATTAACAAGTTTTAGTTTTCCAAGTTATGAAAGCAATTTAGGACCAGTTGCGCATGTTTGGATCGATATAACCGGCGATGGAGTTCTTGATGATGCACATAGTTTTTACATGAATTATCTATCGCTTAATTCTACTGCCGGTGCGGCTGGTGCATATTATAGCACACCAACCGATTGCACCAAATGGATGCGTGCATATATGCGAGGCGATGTGCTTTCCGCGGCGTCAATGCTTGAGGCACAAACAACCATTTCAGCACCTGGTTCACAAGGAAATTTTTATGGACTTGGATTGATGAAAAATTCAATTCATTTTCTCGGACATTTAGCGTATGGACACGGAGGAGATTTGGGTTATCATGCTTCTTCTTGGTATTTTCCAGCTTTTGATATTAGCATAACGGTTTTCAACAACGACAATTCAAAAACATCTTGGAATTTATTGCCTGTGGTGAAAGAATTACTGCGCACTTATATCGCAAATCAGGATGCAGGAATAGAATCTTTGGAAGCAGGAGCTTATTCCTTTGGACCAAATCCGTTTACTTCTGAAATTAATGTTACAGTTCAGAAAGGTAAAGCAGATGAACTAAAAGAAGTTTATTTGCTCAACAATTTGGGACAAAAAATGGAATGCCGAACAATGATTACGAATAAAGCAGAGAATAGTCAAATTCAGTTGACAAATTTAGAATCGATTCCAAATGGAGTGTATTTCGTTAATCTTGTTGATGTTCATGGAGCTACTAAAGCGATTAAAGTTGTGAAATAGGGTCATTCGTATTTAATAGGAACTAAATTTTTCGCTTAGCAGAAAATATCGTTGAAATCCTTAAGTGTGCGATGCATAAAAGTGATTTTTCTGTGTATAGGTGGCGAAAAAAGTTTCTGTCACGGTTTTTGGTCAAAAACACGCATAAGAAACAATTTATGGACAGAGCTTTTCCGACGGACTAGCGTCCGCCGTTAAAGCTCTTTCGCTCTTTCAGAGCTTAAGTCATCTTGGTATTTCCAGCTTTCGATATTAGAGATACGGTTTTTAATAACTACAACTCGAAATCATCCTTGAATTTTCTGCTTGTGGCAAGAAAATTGATTCGTATATACTTGGCAAATCAGGCTGCTGGACTAGAAATTTTAGAGAAGGACGCATATACCCTAGGGGGCAAATCCATTTACTTCTGAAATCACGATTGAGTTTAATAATGGCATCAACACGTAACTAAGGTTATAAGTGTATTTCCATATATTTCTTTACTAATTCAATGAATTCCTTTCTATAACCTTCTTTATCCTCTCCCAAGGAATTTGAAGCAATTTTAAGAATTTCATCTGAGGTAATATTTCCTTTGAATTCTGAGTTTCGCAAATATTTGCCAAAAGCAGCCACGGCAGACGAAAATTGAAAATCTTTTGGTAAATTTTCGAACTCAACAGCCTGTTTATCGGTCACTTCTACCATTAATTTGGAGATATGTTCGTTCGGTTCTTTAAATCTTACTTTTACAGTCATCAATTCATTTTGGAGCGATTTGTTTCGAATGACTTTTTCTTTTTTCTGATATTTCAGATCATCTATCGACGAAATGGAATCTTTAGAATCCGACGGGATAATTTCGTAGATGGCTGTAACAGAATGTCCAGAACCCATATCTCCCGCATCAACTTTATCATTGTTAAAATCTTCATTTTTTAGGTATCTGTTTTCATAACCAATTAATCGATATCCTTTTACAACAGTCGGATTGAATTCAACTTGTAGTTTAACATCCTTAGCAATAGTGAGTAAAGTACCACCCATTTCATTCACAAGTACTTTTTTGGCTTCTTTGATATTGTCAATGTAATTGTAGTTCCCGTTTCCTTTATCAGCCAATTGTTCCATCTTAGCATCTTGAAGATTTCCCGTGCCAAATCCGAGCACAGATAAATAAATGTTGTGATTACGTTTGGATTCGATGAGGCGAACAAGTTCATTTTCAGAGGAAATACCTACGTTGAAATCGCCGTCAGTTGCCAAAATAACTCGATTGTTTCCATTTTCAATGAAATTTTCAAGAGCAATTTTATACGCCAATTCTATTCCTGATCCTCCAGCTGTTGACCCTCCAGCTGATAATCCTTCAAGGGCATTTTTTATTTTTACTTTCATTGATCCCGAAGTAGAAGGGATCAAAACACCTGAATTACCAGCATAAGTGACGATGGAAATTTGATCTTCTTCACGCATTTGATCGACAAGGAGGAAAAGACCAGCTTTGAGTAAATCGAGTTTATCAGCAGATTGCATGGAGCCAGAAACATCAATCAGAAAAACAAGATTATTCGATTTCGCTTGCGTCATGAGTATCTGTTTTCCTTGAAGAGCTATAAATGCAAGTTTATGTTCACGATTCCAAGGACACTCCGAGTAAGCAGTTGTTATGGAGAATGGTTTATCTTCCTTAGGTTTTGGGTAGTTGTAAGGAAAGTAATTGATTAGTTCTTCAATCCGAACAGCATCAACTGGCGGTCTATTTCCACCATTGATATATCTTCTCACGTTGCTATATGCCGCTTTGTCAACGTCTATGCTGAAAGTAGACAAAGGATTTTTCAAAGCCGACGAAAATTGATGTTCATCTATTTTGTTATACGACTCTGAATTTTTGGGTTCTTCTAAAGCCGACATTTGTCGCCTTGAACCGCTCAATTTTAATTTATTACTGTTTACTCCTCCAACGGAAGCCACAACGCTTGAATTTCTCTTTCGCGCTGGTAAAACAGTAATATCATTTCTTTCTACTCTGCATGCTACTATTTGTACTTCTTCAATTTGGATGCTACTTTTATCTAGTTGAAAGTCAATCGTAAGTATCATTGAAGAGTCATTTTTGAGCACCACGGATTTTTTTACTTCTTCAAATTCAATACTCTTTGCGGCTAGCATGTATTGTCCTGAATGTATGTTTTTAATTTCGTAATGTCCTTCTAAATCTGAATTTGCTCCAGCTATTTTTAATGAATCGCGATACAAAAGAACTTTACTAAATACAATAGGCTCACCTGAGACTTTGTCCGTGATTTTCCCTTTGATAGTATAATTGTTGGCATTTTGAGCCTGTCCAACAGACGCAACGAGAAAGTAGGTGATAAAAAAAACAATGATTTTCATGATATTGGAATTTTAATTTTATTTGAGATGCAGGCAAGGTTCAAATTCCATATAAATCGCAAAATTATTTTAAGCTAATGGTTACTTTTTCCGGGCAGCTTAACCCGAAAGATTCATGAATTTATAAACTAATTGGTCTAAAATGGTTATATCTAGGGTGCCAAAGCAAAAATTTCCTTACCTTAAATATCCCAAATAAGAGTAACAAGTGATTCAACGGCTGCAAAAATTCAGTTGACCAATTTGGAATCAATTCGGAGTGGAGTTTATTTCGTCAATTTTATAATTGTTAACGGAGCTACTAAAGCGATTAAAGTTTTGAAATAGGGTGAATTGCATTTGTGTGGAACAACAATTTTCAGATAGCCGAAAATATCGTTGAAATCCTTAAATGTGCGATGCATAAAAGTGATTTTTCTGTGTATAGGTGGCGAAAAAAGTTTCTGTCACGGTTTTTGGTCAAAAACACACGCCAGAAACAATTTATGGACAGAGTTTCTCCGACGGACTAGCGTCCGCCGTTAAAGCTCTTTCTCTCTTTCAGAGCTTAAAAACATTTAGATTTATAAATGAACTTTAAATTTTCGATATATCGAAAATATCGGTGACATCCTATGTGCGAATGTTGTGTGTTGGTTTGATTTTATCCGTGCATCCGTGGCGAAAAAAGTTTCTGTCACGGTTTTTGGTCAAAAACACGCGCCAGAAACAATTTATGGACAGAGCTTTTCCGACGGACTAGCGTCCGCCGTTAAAGCTCTTTCTCTCTTTCAGAGCTTAAAAACATTTAGATTTATAAATGAACTTTAAATTTTCGATATATCGAAAATATCGGTGATATCCTTTTGAGTGCATTTAGTTTATGGGGGTGCGTGTATCCGTGCATATAGCTTCGCTGTCCTTTCACTATCGTTCAGTCTTCAAAAGCATTGCTTTTTCTCCTTCGGAAGTGTGGCGAAAAAAGTTTCTGTCACGGTTTTTGGTCAAAAACACGCGCCAAAAACAATTTATGGACAGAGCTTCTCTGACGGACTAACGTCCTCCGTTAAAGCTCTTTCGCTCTTTCAGAGCTTAAAAACATTTAGATTTATAATTGAACTTTAAATTTTCGATATATCGAAAATATCGGTGACATCCTTTTGAGTGCATTTAGTTTATGGAAGTGCATGTATCCGTGCATCCGTGACTTCTGAATCTTCCGTCAACTCAAGGGAAGACCTAGTTTACTTCGCTCTGCCACATTTTTCGTAATTTAGCTTCCCAAGTGATTATTGAGAAAAACAAAATAGCGGAGCTTTTATCGTTGGCAAGTGAATTCAACAGCAACGATGTGTTGGTGGATGCCGTTTCAAGCGAAGTTTTGCCAATTTCTGAACGCTTGAATTTGGGTGCTACGCCCTTCAAACGGATGCTTGCAAAAGCACAAATGAATATCAAAGAATTGGGTGTAAACCCACTTTGCATTGCGAAAGGAACAATTACATGGGAGCGAAATGGGAAAACCATTGAATCACCGATTTGTTTGACACCAGTTACTTTTGAGCTGAATAAAGTACAAAACACAATTTCTTTTTTCGAACAAGATGATGAAACGATTGTCAATCCATTTTTGGTGAAACAATTGAACAACGTTTTTGGAATTCAGTTGAATACAGATTTAAACCTAGAAGAAATTTGTGTTTTGCTCAAAGAAAAAGGATTTACTTCTGTTCAAGCAGATTCTTGTATCATAGGTAATTTTCATCATCATCGCTATGAAATTTTGCGGGAGTTGGAAGAATTGTCCGACAAAGAAAAGTTTCCGTTTAGTTTGTCAAAAATCTTGGGAAATGAAACCGAAGAAATTGGAGAAAAATGGTTGTTGCCAAAGTCTGAATTATTGCCAGCAGACGACGATCATCGCCTAGCGTTTGATTCTTTTAATTCTAATGATTTGGTGATTCAAGGCCCTCCCGGCACAGGAAAATCGCAAATTTTAACGAATTTTATCGGAAAACTATTGTTGAGCCAGAAATCAATGGTTGTTGTTTCGGAAAAGCGTTCGGCACTTGAGGTGATTTTCAAAAAACTAGAATCGCTCCAATCGAATGGTTTTTCATTGTCATCGCTTGGATTTATTTCTACCCCAGATTTAAGCACAAAGGACTTCTTGAAATCTCTAAAAGACACTTGGAATTTTTACGAATCGTTTGTTCCACCGCCATCAAAATTGGTGAGTGTGCGAAGAGAAATGGAAGAGAATTTTGGCTTGAAAATGAAAATTTTGGGTCAAACAGATTTGATTGGTCGAGTTTCTTTTTCGACGTTTCAACGATTAAAAAAGAATATTGATTTATCGGATTTTACGTATGCGAGTCGCATTCCTGATTTGCAACATGTTGACGACGAATTGGAAACAATCAAGAAAGTGTATGCGTTGAAGCTAAATGAACTTGTTGGTGCAATTCGACCTCATCATTTAAATGCGAATAGTTTAACTCGTTTGCATGATGAATTGGAGGAATTTAGTTCCTTTTCAACTGTTTTGGCATCGCAATTTAACACAAAAAATGCTTCAGAGTTGGATATGTTAATTCAAAAAAGCATTAGTTGTCAGTTATTTGACCATCAACTAGCGAAGCAACACGCAACACTTTTGGTTCCTGATTCCAAGGAGCAACGCAAATTCAAAAAGGAAGTCAAACGTTTCCATGAATTGACTGCAAAATCGAATGCGTTGAAACAATTATCAGAATGGCGCATTGTTCCGTCGGCGCTGGAGTTGGGTGCGATAAAAATTCAATTACAAGGAAGTTTTTGGGACAAGCGAAAAGCTAGAAAGCGTTGGTTGAAATTATCGCATATTCCATTTACTCATGCATTTGAGGCCATTCAAAAACTGGAAGAAAAATTCAGTTTGGAACAAGAAATCAATCAATTGAAAAGCAAATTTCAAGAACAAAACATTTTTGAACCAGAAACAGAGCTTGCGCAGTTATTGTCTTTAATTCCACTTTTCACAAAGGAAAAATGGGAGGTTTACCAATCGATGTCAACCTTGGAAATCGAACAAATAGGATCCTTGCTAAGCAAAATTGATCGCTTCAAAGCGAATTTGAAACATTTCTTTATTCTTAGATCTGACATAGCTTTTTCTTCTTTTTTCAATGAATTAAAAAATAAATTTCATTTCATCGTAGAACATCAAGAATCCTTCGCGAAACTTGATGGATTATGTTTGGAAACGCTTCATCGCACCGACAGTTTAAACGATTTTATGTCTTCGATTTTAGGAAGTCATTTGAGTAATTTCAAACAGAAGTATCCAATCCTTTCTGGTTTTGAAATGGAGCATTTAGGCAAAGAAATGGATGCTATTCTTGGTTCTGAAAAAGATGAAGAGACGTTTTTGGTCAACGAAATCCATCTTGGAGTTGCAAAACAATTCAAATATTATCAAACCTTGTTGTCAACACCTGCTCAAAAATTAAACGAAGCTCAAAAATCATTGAAGGCTACTTTAAAAAGAGGCAAAGCGATTTTGGTAAAAGAATTTGCAAAAACGAAGAGTCATCCATCATTGCGCGAATTGTTCGCATCTGAAGCACGACTCTGGATTTCACTGTTAAAACCTGTTTGGTTATGCAATCCTGCGCAATTAGCCAAGAGTTTTCCTTTGGAAAAAAACAGTTTTGATGTCTGCATTTTTGATGAGGCTAGTCAAATTCCTTTACAGAATGGCCTAGGAGCTTTGTACCGTTCCAAACGTGTTATTATTGCTGGCGATGAGCAACAAATGGGTCCAACAAATTATTTTAAATCTGGTCAGGAAGAAACCATTAGTTTGTTGCAACACGCCCAGTTCCATTTCAAACGAGTTTCCCTAAAACATCATTACCGAAGTGCGCATCCAGCGTTGATTGCGTTTTCAAATAGGCATTTTTACGACAACGAATTGGTTGTTTTTCCTTCGTTTCCGATTGATGAAAATCCAATAGACTATCACTACGTTGAACACGGAACGTTTGTAAATCGCAGAAATGTACTTGAAGCGAAAAAAGTTGTTCAAGTGCTTTCTGAAACAATTGGGTCCATCGAAACAATTGGCGTTGTCGCTTTTTCTCAGGAGCAAGTTGATTGCATTTGGGAGCAAATGACAGAATCCTTGAAAGTTACCATTGAAAATCGCATTGAAGAAAACACCTTGTTCATTAAGCCTTTGGAAAAAGTTCAAGGTGATGAATGTGATCATTTGATTATCAGCATGGCCTACGCAAAAGACGAAGAAGGTAATTTTGCCATGCGTTTTGGCCCGCTTAATTTGGCATCAGGCAGAAATCGGTTGAACGTGTTATTTTCAAGAGCTTCAAAGCAAATATCATTTGTTTCTTCTGTTTTGCCGGAAGATTTGAAATTGAGTGAAAATGAATCTGTCAATTTATTGAGACAATGGTTACGTTATGCGCAGGATGTTTCGAAGAATTCGGCACAAAAATTGAATCCATCGGATGAAATTACATTTCCGTTTGGATTGAAACCGAAAATAGCACAAGGACAATTGACCTTTTCGAATATTCATGAAGAACTGAATTCGGCAAATGAAATGATTACCTTGCACCGTGTTTTGACACAACGAGGATGGAATATAAACTATCAATAAGTTAAAAATGAAAGGTCTATTAATGATTTTTAGTGTAGCAGTAACGATGGCTTGTGCCACAACGAAAGACAAAATAACTGCGACAGGTGAATATGCAGCATTTAAGGATGTATCAGCGAATGATTCTTTGTTTGCGTCTATCGAGCGAGGATTTTGTTTTGGGAAGTGTCCTGTTTACAAACTTCATATTTACAACAGTGGTTATGCAACTTACGAGGGCATTCGCAATGTAGATATGGTTGGAACCTATTCAGGAAAATTTTCAGTTCAACAGATGAATGATTTATTAAGCGGTGCCAAAGGGATTTCGTTTTTCGGCATGGAAGAAACCTATGACAATCCAAATGTTACAGATTTGCCGATGGGAACAATTAGCTTAGTAAGTGATGCAAAACGTCATCAAGTAAAGTACCGCGTAAAATTTCCTCAAGAAATTAAAATCTTAGAGGCGGCTTTTGAAGATATGGTGAGAGAAGTTTCTTGGAAATGAATGTTGGCTTCGAGAGCCTCAGCCAACAGAATATCGGAAGCCTCAGTCCGCGGAAATTCGAGAGCCACGTTTGTGGAAAATCGAGAGGCTCAATTGTCTGTTGGATTTTTATCTAGATTGGGATTCTGAACATGCCGACTGAGGCTTTCGGATTGTTGGCTGAGGCTCTCGAAGCCAACATCTCTATATGCTATTGCCAATTCTGGCAATTTACTTTTTTCGTTATTAATTAAAGCTTCTTTCTTTTTGCGACTCCAACCTTGCACTTGTTTTTCACGATAAAAGGCCAAATCAATTCGTGGATATTCTTCCACATAAACAAGTTTTACAGGTAATCTTTTCTTCGTATGATTTGCTCCTTCTCCAGCAGAATGTTCATTAAAACGTCTTGCTAAATCGTTTGTGCTGCCAGTGTAATAGCTTCCATCACAGCATTCTAAAATATACATCCATCCTTTCATTGTGTAAAGTAGTTTTTTTTATCCGCTGACTTTGACAGGCTAGGTGCTCCAGTCAGAGGAAATATGAGAGTCACATTCGGCGGACTTAGAGAGCCTCAGTCCGCGGAAAATGAGAGAAGTCACATCGGTTTATTAAAAGAATCAAGGTGGCTGAGGCACTCGAAGCCACCGATTGAAATTCTAATGCGCTTCCAACCAATTATCGCCAATTTCCATTTCTGCTTGCATTGGAACAACTAAATCTACTGCGCTTTCCATGGCTTTTTTAACCAAAGATTTCATTGTATCTATTTCATCCAAAGGAACATCAAATACAAGTTCGTCATGCACTTGAAGTAGAAGTTTGGATTTTACCTTGGCTTCTTTCATAGCTTGGTGAACTTCCACCATGGCTAATTTTATAACATCCGCTGCAGATCCTTGAATTGGAGCGTTTACCGCATTTCGTTCGGCGAATCCACGAACTACGGCATTGGCTGAATTAATTTCTGGTAAATACCGTCTACGTTTGTAGATGGTTTCCACAAATCCTTTTTCGCGGGCTTGTGCAATGGCTCCATCCATGTATGATTTGATGGTGTTGTATTGCTCGAAATAACTGTCGATAATTCCCTTGGCTTCTGTTCGAGAAATTCCAAGATTTTGTGAAAGACCGAAAGCTGACTGACCATAAATAATTCCAAAATTCACTGCTTTTGCTGCGCTACGTTGTTCACGTGTCACTTCGTTTAAAGGAACATGAAACACTTTGGATGCTGTTGCTGCGTGAATGTCTTGTCCATCTTTAAATGCCTGAATCATATTTGTATCTTGACTCAAAGCAGCAATAATGCGCAATTCAATTTGAGAATAATCGGCAGCGAGCAGTTTATGATTTTTATCTCTAGCGACAAATGATTTTCGAATTTCACGTCCACTTTCCGTTTTGATTGGAATGTTTTGGAGATTGGGATTGTTCGAACTCAATCGACCCGTTGATGTCACTGTTTGCATAAACTGCGTGTGAATTCTACCATCAACGGCATCTTTCATTGTTGGCAAAGGATCAACATAGGTGCTTTTGAGTTTTTTGAATTTTCGGTATTCCAATATTTTCGGAACGATTTCGTGCTTGTCAGCAAATGTTTGAAGCACATCTTCGGAAGTTGCGTATTGGCCCGTTTTGGTTTTTTTCGCTTTGCTTGTTATTTTCAAATGTTCAAAAAGCACATCACCCAATTGTTTTGGCGAATCAACATTAAAGTCAAGTCCCGCCAATGCTTTGATTTCTTTTTCAAGTTGAATGAGATTTTCACCGAGTTCAATGGAATATTCGTTCAACGCTTTGGCATCAATCGCAATTCCTTCTGATTCCATATCGACCAACACCTGAACCAAAGGCATTTCCATGTTGTAAAATAAATCTTTCAAGTGATCTTTTTGAATTTCTGGATCAAAAACCTGCTTCAATTGCAAGGTGATATCAGCATCTTCGCAGGCATAATCAGAAATTTCTTCTGGTTTCAAATCGCCCATATTCCCTTGATTTTTCCCTTTTTTGCCAATCAGTGTTTCGATGGAAACGGGTTGATATTTCAAGTAAAATTCTGCCAAGAAATCCATTCCTTGTTTTGATTCAGGTGAAATCAAGTAATGCGCAATCATGGTGTCATAAGTTGGTGCTGAAACCGTTATTCCATAGCGTCGCAATATTTTTAAATCGTATTTGATGTTGTGTGCAATTTTTAAAATTGATGTGGATTCAAAGAATGGTTTGAATTCATCGACAATTGATTTCGCTTGGTCAAAATCTAAGGGAACAGCCACATAAAATGCCTCTCTCGCCTTGCAAGAAAATGACATTCCAACCAAATCGGCATGCAATGCATCAATGCCTGTAGTTTCAGTATCAAAACACACTTCTTTTTGTTTTAGCAAAAGTGCGAGGAGTTCCGCTCGTTCTTCGGGTTTAGTAATCAAATGATAGCTCGGTTTTTCGGTCGCAATGGTTTTGTAACTCGCAGTTTCAATTGGTTCTTGATCTTCAACAACATTGTTTGTTCCGAATAAATCAAACTGACCTTTTGAATCAACATTTGCCGTGACCACCAACTCTTCACCCAATACACGTCGCGTCAATCCTTTAAACTCTAATTCACTAAAAATTGCTCTGACTTTATCGGCGTCTGGTTCGCACATGACAAGTGTATTCTCGTCCAAATCAACGTCAATTTCGGTGATTATGGTTGCAAGTGATTTCGACATCAAGCCTTGTTGAGCAAAATTCTCAATGTTCTCTTTCAATTTACCTTTGAGTTTGTTGCTATTGGCAATAATTCCTTCAACCGTGCCAAAATCTTTCAAAAGCTTGGATGCTGTTTTTGGTCCAACTCCTGGAATTCCAGGAATGTTATCCGCAGCATCGCCTTGCAATCCGAGTAAATCAATTACTTGATCTACGCTGTCAATTTCAAATTTCTCACAAACCTCTTTAGGTCCCCAAACTTGCGCTGGATCGCCGCCTCTACCTGGACGAAACATAAAAATTTTATCAGTAACTAACTGACCAAAATCCTTATCTGGGGTCATCATGTACGTAAGGTATCCATCTCGCTCTGCTTTTTTAGCAAGTGCACCAATCACATCATCGGCTTCATAACCTGGAATTTCAATAATTGGTATGCACAGTGCATCAATGATGTCTTTGATAGGTTGAATATTGGTAATAATTCCTTCGGGCGTTTCATCGCGGTGCGCTTTGTAATCCGCAAATTCCTCTCTTCGTTGCGCAGAGCCTCCTGGCGGATCAAAAACAACGGCAATGTGCGAAGGTTTTTCTTTGTTGAGCACGTCCAGCAAAGCATTCGTAAATCCAAAAGCAGCGGATGTATTCATTCCTTTCGAGTTGATTCGAGGATTTTTCGCAAACGCAAAGTAAGCCCGAAAAATCAGTGCATAAGCGTCAACCAGAAAGAGTTTTTTATCGGAGTGGGGAGTTAACATTTTTACTTAATTATGAATGATGAGTTTTGAATGATGAATTCAATTTGAAAAATTTTTTGTCTAATTTAGGATTTATGATTTGAATTCTTGGCTGACAAGATAATACTTTTTAGAATTTTCAATAGTTCGTTGTCATCCGCATGGAGTTTTGCGAAACTGCTTTCGTTAAAATAATTTAATTCAAACAAAATTTTTGCGGTGAAGAATTATTTAAAAATCTTATTGCTAATAGCTCTTAACTCATAATTAATTCCACGAGGAACCTTCCTTCCCATCCTTCACCACAATCCCGGCAGCAGCTAAACCATCTCGAATTTTATCAGAGGTTGTCCAGTCTTTGTTTTCACGGGCAGTTTGTCGGAGATCGAGGACAAGGTCCATGACAGGCGACAATCGGTCGGAAGTGTTTTCATTTTCAGATTTAATTCCGAGCACATCGTAAACGAATACGTTCATGGCGTTTTGGAGCAAAACAAGATCATTTGCCGAGATTGTTGCGTTGCCGTCTTTCACGGTATTAATCAATTTTACGGCTTCAAACAAGTTTGCAATGAGAATTGGCGCATTGAAATCATCGTTCATTGCTTTGTAGAAACTATCAACGAGTGTTTGAACATCAACCGAGGATTGATTTCCAGCAGTTAAATTTGGCAATGATTTCATGGCTTCCATCAATCGACCAAAACCTTTTTCGGTGGCTTGCATGGCATCGTCGGACATGTCCATGGTGCTGCGGTAATGTGCTTGCATCATGAAAAAACGAATCACGTTTGGCGAATAAGGTTTTGAGAAAATGTTGGTTGTACCATTGACAATTTCCATCGGTAAAAAGTAATTTCCAAAGGATTTGCTCATTTTTTGTCCGTTGACATCCAACATATTTGCGTGCATCCAATAATTTGCAGGTGAACAACCGAGAGCTCCACAATTTTGCGCAATTTCATCTTCGTGATGCGGAAATTTTAAGTCCATTCCACCGCCGTGAATGTCGAATTTATTCCCAAGATATTTGGTACTCATGGCTGTGCATTCAATGTGCCATCCTGGATTTCCATTTCCCCAAGGTGAACGCCAAATTTGCATATCGTCGGGATTGGCTTTTTTCCACAAAGCAAAATCGGCGAAGAAATTCTTCTCATCTTGTGCGTTTAATTCGCGGGTTTCTTCTGCTAATTCATCAATTTTTCTTCCGCTGAGAATACCATAATTGTATTTCTCTGAATAGGCTTTCACGTCGAAATAAACAGAACCATTCTTCACATAGGCAAATCCATTTTCCATGATTTTTTCAATCATTTCGATTTGCTCTTGGATATGACCTGTTGCAGTTGGTTCTATGCTTGGCGGCAACATGTTATAAGTACGCTGCAAATCTTGAAAAATGACGTTGTATTTGTACACAATTTCAAGCGATTGCATTTGCTCCAAACGGGCTGCTTTTCCGATACTATCAACCTCATCGCCGGCACTGTTTGTGATGTGTCCAGCATCGGTGATGTTTCGCACATATTTCACTTTAAAGCCAAGCGCAAGCAAGTAGCGGTAAATCAAATCAAAATTGATGAACGTACGCATGTTTCCCATGTGTGGCTCACTGTACAAGGTCGGTCCGCAGACATACATACCAACAAATCCGTCATTGATTGGTTTGAATTGTTCTTTTTGTCCGGAAAGACTGTTGTAAATTATGAGCGCGTTTTTGTCCATCGTTTTATTTGAAATAATTAAGGACAAATATAAGGAAATGAAAAGAGATTTTTGGAGCTTGTATTTTTATACCTGATTGGGCACCATTTTGATGTTTCACCTTATAAATATACTATAAATGGTATAAAAATGAAAGAAAATCAAAAAATATACCTGAAATAAGATAATATTTAAAGAAAATTGTATATTTGTGGTAGAGAAGGTATAAAAAAATGAAAAAAAGTACGGATTTAAGCGCTCATGTTAAATTGAAGCGTAAGCAAAACAAACTCACGCAACCAGAATTAGCAGCGAAGGCAGGTGTTGGATTGCGTTTTGTGCGCGATTTAGAACAAGGCAAATCGACCTTGCGCATGGATAAAGTGAACGATGTTTTGCGCTTGTTTGGAGAGACATTGGGACCTGTGGAGATGGATCGCGAAAAATTGCTGCGTCATGAATAGGTCTGGAAAAGTTCTATTTAGAACAAATTATTGTGGTTTGATCACCGAAACAGATGAAGGTTATACATTTCAATATGACACGGCATACCTACATCGCGAGGATGCAATGCCCGTAAGCCAAACCTTGCCGTTAACAGATAAACCCTATTTAAGCAAAACCCTATTCGCCTTTTTTGATGGCTTGATCCCCGAAGGTTGGCTATTGGATTTGGCGGAGAAAAATTGGAAAATAAATCACCAAGATCGCATGGGTTTGCTTTTAACTTGTTGCAAAGATTGTATCGGTGCCGTTGCAGTTGAAGCATGTCTTGACATGGATGAAATAGAAAAATGAAAAATTATAAAAAGAAATATCTAGCAAGTCAGAGCAGTGAATTCCTTGTTTCGGAACGAAAATCGTTCTATGGAAAGAAGTGCCTGCTTTGCAATGAATTGCTGGTCGGTGTAGAAGGCGATTTTCATACCGCGTGCAATAAAAAATTCTTTGGGCAATTAAACACGCCTGTTTTATCCTATAAATTGGAAGACTTGCAGCAATTGGCAACGCAAATACTTCAAAGTCAAATGGCAGTAACAGGGGTTCAAGCCAAAGTTTCATTGAGCTTGTACCGAAAAGAGGAGCGAAACTTGGCCAAAAAACTCACAATAGTTGGTTTATACGGCGATTATATACTGAAACCACCGTCCGATCATTATCCAGAACTCCCTGAATTGGAAAGCGCAACGATGCACATGGCTGCAGTTTGCGGATTGGCTGTTGTTCCTCATAGTTTGGTAAAACTAGAGGATGGAAGCTTGTGTTATTTAACAAAGCGAGTGGATCGCACGCGGAAGGGAAAATTGCACATGGAAGATATGTGTCAATTGAGTGAGCGCTTGACAGAAGATAAATACAAAGGAAGTTATGAGCAGGTAGCAAAATTGGTTGTCAAATATTCAGCGAGTCCTTTGTTGGATGTTACCAATTTTTTTGAGCAAGTTCTTTTTAGTTTTTTCACAGGAAATAGTGATATGCATCTGAAGAATTTTTCATTGCTTGAAAAAGATGGAGTAGGCATGGTGCTTTCGCCAGCTTATGATTTGGTGCCAACGGTTTTAGTGAATCCGGCGGATACCGAAGAATTGGCATTGACATTGAACGCCAAAAAAAGAAAATTAAGGTATAACGATTTTTTGACTGCTTTTGAAACAAGTGGCTTATCCAAAAAAGTGTTGGATAACATGCTAGAGCTTTTCGTTTACGCCAAGCCAGAAATGCAAAATGCACTCGATAAAAGTTTTGTATCGGATGCATTTAAGAATAAATACATGGAGTTATTGAATCGGAGATACGCGCAATTGGGATTAACCGTTTCTGGTTGATGTCGTGCTGTAGATTTCAATAGATTGTTGCTTGACTCTCTCGAAATCAAATTTTTGAAAGCGCAGAAGTTTCGAGTCAAGAAGGTGTATTGAACGAGGGATTTGAATCACCAAATTAAGAACGTTGCTTTTTATATTTGGATTTATCCCCAATTTTTTTGAGATAAATCCAGATAAAATTTTTATTTTTGGATTTAAGTGGTATATTTGAATAGATAAATCCAAATATAAATGACAGGAAGAACAGAACAAACAAAAGTAATGCTCCAAGCGTTGCGTCAAAAAAAATCTTCATTCATAGCCGTTACTGGGCGCAGAAGAGTGGGAAAAACCTATATTATTAGAGAACTTTATGCTCAACATTTTTGCTTTTCTGTTACCGGAATTCAAGAGGCAAATTTGCAAACACAAATTAATAATTTCGTTCAAAAAATTGCAGAATACAGCGGAGGTTTTCCTATGATCGGGACAATCAATAATTGGCAGGAGGTTTTTGTTTTGCTGAAGAACTATTTGAAAACGCTACCCAAAAACAAGAAGCAAGTTATTTTTATCGACGAATTACCTTGGATTTCGAGCGCAAAATCAGGGTTTATTCAATTATTAGCTCATTTATGGAACGATTATTTATCGCAAGAAAAACATTTCATTTTGGTGGTTTGCGGTTCGGCAACCTCGTGGATAACTCAAAAAATTATCAATGACAAGGGTGGTTTTCATAACCGAGTTAACATTCCTATTCATTTAAAACCTTTTACACTAGGAGAAACAAAGCAATTTTTAAAATCCAAAAACATACAATTTACCGATACTGGAATTGCTGAGATTTACATGAATCTAGGTGGTTTACCTTATTATTTGGAGCAATTAATCAAAGGAGAAAGTCCTACAAAGGCAATAGAAAGACTTTGTTTTGAGCAAGCTGGAATTTTGAAATATGAATACGACAATTTGTATAAAGCACTATTTGAAAATTGGGAATACCACGAAGACATAGTCAAAGCATTAGCTCTATCTCACAAAGGTTTAACTAGGGAAGAGATTATTGATAAAGCAAAAATAGCGGCTGGCGGTAATTTTACAAGAACAATTAACGATTTGGTTGTAACGGGTTTTGTGGTAGAATATACTCCTTTTGGCAAGAAAAAACGAGGTAGTATTTATAAGCTGGTAGATGAATTTTCGGTTTTTTATCATCGCTTTATGAAAGGAAATGAAAAAAAGGACGCATCAATTTGGCAAACAATTGCTGCATCGCAAAATTATAAAATTTGGAAGGGCTATGCTTTTGAAAATCTTTGTTTAAAGCATATTTATGAAATTAAAAAAGCATTAGGAATACAAAATGTTTATACTGAAACTTCGAGTTTTTCACGCATTGGAGATACTGAAAAAAATGGTTTTCAAATCGATTTGATTATTGACAGAAAAGACGCGACTATAAACCTTTGTGAATGTAAATTTTATGAAAGTAATTTTGAGATTTCTAAAAAATATGCACAAGAAATAAAGATGCGAAAAGCAGGTTTTATAGCAGCGTCTAAAACAAAAAAAATGATACTAAATACATTTATAGCCAACGAAGATATCATTGAAAATGAACACTCACTTGAAGTGGTCGATAATTTTATCAATGTGAGCGAGTTGATGTAAACTACTCCTTCAAATTTTGATAATAAAACGCAATTGCCTCGCCAAGTGAAGAAATGTGCAGTTTTTCGTAAATGCGTTTGGCGTGCGTATTGACCGTGCTATAACTTACTGCAAGTTCATCGGCAACCATTTTGTAGGACAATCCTTTTGAGAGCAATGCTAGCACATCCGTTTCTTTTGGAGTAAGTGGATTATTGATTTCTTTTGGCGCAAAAAAATCGAGTACTTTTTGAGCAATTCCAGGATTCATTGCGGCTCCGCCTTGATTTACTTCCTCAATGGCTTGTAAAATCCGTTGTGGTTTGTCGTTTTTTAAAATATAGCCACTTGCGCCATTTTTGATGCTCGTAAAAATCTTATCGCTATCGTCGAAGGCTGTTTGCATGAGCACTTTTACTTCTGGATGATGGGTTTTTATAAGTCGCAAACCTTCAATTCCATTGACTTCTGGCATGTTGATATCCATCAAAACCACATCGGGATAGGTGTTTTCAATGTCCTGGACTACTGAGGAGCAATTAGGTGCTTCTCCAACAACTTTGTAAGAGTCGTTCAGCATCAAGAGTGCTTTCAGACTATCTCTGCGCTCTTCACTATCGTCGTAAATAAAAATCCGTATCATTTTTCAAAGATAAGTTGAATTGAGTTGTTCTGAAATCCCTAATTCTAGGGACAAGGTAAAACTGCTTCAATTTTAGTTCCTTCGTTTTTAGAGGAAGTCAAATGGAAAGTTCCATTTAATTCATTCACCCTTTTTTGCATGTTTGAAAGTCCATTGCCTGTTGTGCTTTCTGTGTCAAAACCAATTCCATCGTCTTGAATACTGAGATAAATCGAACGACCAGTTTTTTTCAAAACAACATCGATGCGTTTGGCTTGACTGTATTTTGCAGCATTATTGAGTGCTTCTTTCGTTAATAGCACAATGTTTTTCCGCATGGTAATATCAGTAATCTCAAGGTTCACAGATGGGTCAATATCGATTGAATAGAAAATTTCGCGCGAACCTAGAATGTCATTTGCGAAGTTTTTAATTCGTGAGCTCATCGAAATGAACTCTTCTTTTCCAGGTTTCATACTCCAAATAATGTCGCCGATCTTTTCTGCTAAATTTTTAGATTGATTTTCGATTTTTTGAAGCACAACTTGAGCCTCTTTTGGATTTTTTTCAAGAAGTTGGTTGGCTACAGCACTGTTGATTTGCAAGCTACTCAAGGTTGATCCAATGTCATCATGCAAATCGGCGGTGATTTTAGTGCGTTGTTGCTCGAGTGCGAGTTGTTGTTGGAAAGCGAGTTGTTGTTTTTTTAATTTTTGGCGGTTATATCTCCAAAAAATTAGTGCAAGCAAAACAATTACAATAATTATCCAAAACCAGAACGAATAATAGAAAGGAATCGCAACATGGAAGATAAGCGATAATTGTTTCGGACTGATGTTATCATTTGTATCGATTCCACGAATAAACAAACTATTGCTGCCTGTATTCAAAGATAAATTCAGTGTGTTACCAACTAAATCTGTCCATTCTTCGGTAGAATTACTTTTATATTGAAATTTTTTGAAATGACCTGTAAGCTCGATACCTGCCAAACGAATTAAAACATTTTTTTCATTGCCATGAAGCGAATAAGATTTTTTAATTGGTACAATGCGATTGTTTATCGAAATGGCCACAATCAAAGGATTAATGTTGTGTTTTGTTGGATGAATCTTCGTCGGCAAGAAAGAAATTCCCTTGTCAGTTGCACAGTAAAGAGTGTCATTGTAATGAAAAACAGAATTAACCGAATTCGAACTTAGGCCATCAATGTGAGTCAAACGTCGAATGGAATAGTTTGGAAAATGACTAAAATCTAATTGATATAGACCTGATTTAGAAGAAATCCAGAGATTATTTTTTACAGAAAGAATCTGCGTAATGTTTTCTGGCATGTTTTGAACATTTTTGATGCTCAAAAGCAATTTACCATTTTTTACACAAATCAGCTTTCCTTTAAATGTGCTGCACCATAAACGCTGCTTGTGATCTTGATTTACAAGCGCAATTCGCTCGTTTTTTAATTGCGAATTAGCAAATACAAGTTCGGATCGTTTGCTTCTAAGATCATATTCGTACACTCCTTTGCTCGCTATAAAATAAATATGATGTTCGTCTTTTTTCTCAATACAAGAAATTCGTTCCTCAGGCGCGTTGATTAAATCGTGTTTTTTCGTGGCAACATTATATTGAAGTATGCCATAATTCGTACCTAAAAACAAGGTGTTATCGTTGAATTTTAAACCTGTTTTAATAGGATATTTGTATGTTTTATTCGCAAGTACGGCTTGAAAAGCTTCGCCATTGAAACTTATTCCTTCATCAGAAATTGCGATGATCTTTTCTTGAAAAGAATAAATTCCGCGAACTTTATTAACCGACTTGGGCATAGTTCCTTTTGAACGCAAGGAGCCAGACTTGAGGTCGTAAAATATGAGCTGATTATCAAAACTTCCGGCAACCAATTCGTTTTTAGCAGTTCTAAAAACACTTTGAAAGTTTGAACCCACAATTTCTGGTAGATTAATATTTTTAGCGATCGTAGAATGAAACAGCATCAAACCTTTCTCAGACGTACCCACCCAAATATTATTGTTAACATCTCTAATTGCTGAATTTGCATTTTGATCATTTTTTAGCTTTTGTTTTAGTTTAAGCGAGTTTTTATCATAGATATAAATATTACCACTTTTCGAAATGATAAATAAATCACTTTTGAATAATTTAAACCAAGCCAATTCTTCCTCAAATGCGAGGGTATCAACAACCCATTTTAGTGGTTCTTTTTGAATTGGTCTTATCCGATAGAGATGGTCTTTTATGAAGCTATAGCTTTCATTTTCATGAATGCAGGATCCTGTTAAACCGTAGCTTGTATTGATGCGAAAACCTTCTCTTTGAATATTATTTTCATAGATTTCTATTGTACTGAATGAATGAAAGTGTTTGTAAATCAGCTCATGACGCTTGTTGTCAACGAGATAATATCTTTTTCTTTTAAGATCAGACAACCAATGTATTTGCGTGTTTTTAAAATGAACAGCGCCTACACTATTCGTAAAAAGCACACCTCCTTTTGGCAATATGGTAACTTGAAACAACTCACCACTGATTTTTGAAATCGTGCTATTGTTTTCAAACGAAACGAAGCGATTCTTTTTCTTATCAAAGTAACAAGGAGCTTGTTTATAGCAATTCACCCAAATTATACCGTCGTTTGATTCAACAATTTGAAGTACATCATTTGATGGAAGTCCATCTTTGGTGGAATAATTGATGAAATTGATGCCATCAAAACGAGAGACGCCATTATCTGTTGTAACCCAAAGAAAACCGTCTTTATCTTCACATAAATCGTAGACATGGTTACTAGGTAAGCCATCGTCAACCGTGTAGGAACGAATTGAATTTACTTCCTGGGCGCTGAATTTCATCCAACAACCAACAAAAAAGAACAAGAAAAAAAATAGCTTTTTCAAAACACCAAATCACCGTTTTACACCGTGAAAAGTACGTGAAAAATCACAAAGATTGTTTATCCGCCGAAAAATATTCGCCTAACCCTTTGACAATTCAATTTTGGTATCGTTTTCTTCAACCAAATCGGTGTGCAAAGAATTTCCATTTAAGGATTTAAACTGAATGTCGTTGGCCAACACTTCGTTACATACATATTCCTTGTTTGCCTCGATTGCTTTCTGGATTTCTGCATTCGTATCTATGCTCAAAAGAATGCGATCTGTAACTTCAAGCCCAGAATCTTTTCTCAAATTTTGAACACGATTTACCAACTCTCTGGCAATACCTTCTGATTTCAATTGATCTGTCAGCGTAATATCTAGCGCAACGGTCAAGCCATTTTCAGAAGCAACCAACCATCCTGGAATGTCTTGTGCAACGATTTCAAAATCAGCCATATCAAGTTCAATGGAAGCACCTTCAATTTCTCCTTTCCATCCATTGTTTGCTTCAATGTTTGAAATATCTTCCCCACTAAAGTTGGCTACTAGACCTGCAATGGCTTTCATTTGCTTGCCATATTTTGGACCAATTGTTTTGAAATTTGGTTTAATGCTTTTTACCAAAACGGCATTTCCTTCCTCCAACAATTCAAGTTCCTTCACGTTCACTTCGGAAAGAATTAATTCTTTGACATGTTCTAAATTGGAAGCGAAAGTTCTATTTAGAACTGGAACCATAATTTTTTGAAGCGGCTGACGCACACGTAAATTCTCTTTTTTACGCAATCCCAACACCAATGATGAGGTATTTTGTGCCAATTCCATTTGTTGCTCCAACGTTTCGTCGATGAAGGAACGATTCACCTGCGGGAAGTTTGCCAAATGTACTGATTGAACTGTATGTTTAGAAGAAACCGCATTCAAATCACTGAACAGCTGATCCATAAAAAATGGCGCAATTGGGGCTCCAAGAACGGCAACTGTTTCCAAACAGGTATACAATGTTTGGTAAGCCGATAATTTATCTTGCTCATCATCGCTTTTCCAAAAACGACGACGGCACAAACGAACGTACCAATTGGATAATTGATCTGTCACAAAATCTTGAATCAAACGACCTGCTTTTGTTGGCTCGTAGGTTTCAAATGCTTCATCCACTTCTGAAATTAAGGTATTCAATTTGGATAAAATCCAACGGTCAATTTCTGGACGATTTTCGAGTGCGATATCTGCTTCTGAATAGTCAAAACCATCAATGTTTGCGTAAAGTGCGAAGAAAGAATAAGTATTGTAAAGCGTACCGAAGAATTTACGTTGAACTTCTGTAATTCCGTCCAAATCAAATTTCAAATTGTCCCACGGTTGTGCATTTGTGATCATGTACCAACGCGTAGCATCTGGTCCGTATTTGTCCAAGGTGGTAAACGGATCAATGGCATTTCCAAGTCGTTTGGACATTTTTTGCCCGTTTTTGTCCAACACCAAACCATTGGAAACCACATGCTTATAAGCAACTTTATCAAACACCATCGTTGAAATGGCATGCAACGTATAGAACCAACCACGTGTTTGGTCAACACCTTCTGCAATAAAATCTGCAGGATAGCTCAGTTCTTTATCAATCAGCTCTTTGTTTTCGAACGGATAATGCCATTGAGCATAAGGCATGGAACCTGAATCGAACCAAACATCAATCAAATCTGCTTCGCGCTTCATTGGTTTTCCGTTAGCAGAAACAAGGGTAATTGTGTCCACGTAATTTTTATGCAAGTCGATTTTTGCATAATTTTCCTTGGACATATCGCTTGGATCAAAATCAGTCAAGGGATTTGAATTCATGAATCCAGCTTTTACTGCTTTCTCACATTCCTCTTTCAATTGTTTCGCAGAAGAAATACAAAGTTGCTCTGCACCATCATCTGTTGACCAAATTGGAATTGGAATTCCCCAGTAGCGTGAACGCGAAAGGTTCCAATCGTTGGCATTTTCCAACCATTTCCCAAAACGTCCCGAACCGGTTGATTCTGGTTTCCAGTCAATGGTTTGGTTCAATTCAAACATGCGCGCTTTTTTATCCGTCACCTTGATGAACCAAGAATCTAGCGGATAATACAAAACAGGTTTGTCCGTACGCCAGCAATGTGGGTAGCTGTGCACGTATTTTTCCACTTTAAACGCTTTGTTTTCCGTTTTTAGCTGAATTGCCAGTTGAACATCAGCTGATTTTTCAGGCGCTGTTCCATCGTCGTAGTATTCATTTTTGACATACATTCCAGCATATTCACCCATTTCTGGGCGGAATTTACCTTGTAAATCAACCAAAGGAACAGGATTTCCATGTTCATCAAGCACAAGCATTCCTGGAACGCCAGCATCTTTGGCAACTTTGGCGTCATCTGCACCAAAAGTTGGAGCCGTGTGCACAATTCCAGTTCCATCTTCCGTTGTTACGAAATCACCTGGAATGACACGAAACGCTTGATCTGCATCTTCATAAGGAAGCGCAAAAGGCAAGAGTTGTTCGTATTTGATGCCCACTAAATCAGATCCCAAACATTCACCAACGATGAAATAAGGAATCTTTTTATCTTCAGATTTGAAATTCAATAAATCAGCTTCAGATTCTACAGCGAAGTAATTTTTTGAGAATTGATACCCCACCAAGTTTTTAGCCAAAATGACATTGATCGGCTCAAAGGTATATTGATTAAACGTGCTTACTAAAACATATTGAATTTTCGGACCTACGGTCAATGCAGTGTTTGATGGCAAAGTCCAAGGAGTTGTTGTCCAAGCGAGGAAATAATCATTTTTGGAAGTCACCCTCCTCAAACCTCCATCAAGGGAGGAGACAATTTCTGAACCTTCAGCTATTTTAAATTGAGCCACAACCGTTGTATCCGTCACATCCCGGTAACATCCTGGTTGATTGATTTCATGCGATGACAATCCAGTTCCAGCTTTTGGAGAATAAGGTTGAATCGTGTAGCCTTTGTACATCAATCCTTTGTCGAATAATTGTCCCAACAACCACCAAACCGATTCCATGTATTTTGGTTCGTAGGTCACATACGGATCCGACATATCGACCCAATAGCCCATTTGTTCGGTCAATTTGTTCCAAATATCTGTGTAGCGCATCACAGCTTCCTTGCAGGCTTTGTTGTAATCTTCCACAGAGATTTTTGTTCCAATATCTTCTTTGGTGATCCCAAGTTCTTTTTCCACGCCAAGTTCCACAGGCAAACCATGCGTATCCCAACCTGCTTTTCGTTTTACTTGAAAACCTTTGAGTGTTTTGTAACGGCAAAAAATATCTTTAATCGCGCGCCCCATCACGTGGTGAATGCCCGGCAAACCATTCGCAGAAGGCGGACCTTCGAAGAAAATGTAGGGTTTTTGACCTTCTCGCGTTGAAATGGATTGTTCGAAAACCTTTTCTGCATTCCATTTTTCAAGCACTGATTTTGCCACATTCGGCAAGTTCAACCCTTTGTATTCTTGATATTTTTTGCTCATTCCGAAGGAAAATTTTGAAGGAGCAAAGATAATCGAATTTGAGCAAAAGCAAAACAAAGTTGAGCACAGACTTTTAACGTAAGTCTAACTCAAGATACTAATTACCTGACACGAAAATCGTTTTACAAAATTTGCTTATTCTCCAAAATCAATTGCTTTACCTTCTTCGTTTTGTCTCCAAATGATGGGTTCACTGAAGGTTTCTTTTCGTTTAACTCCTATAGTCAAAGCTCTTTTATGTTTCTTCCCATTGGATTCATTAATGACCATATTGATGTCCACAAAGACAAGTTTATCATTTTTGAATTTGGCATTAAATGAGAAGGAAATACCTGCATCTAACGCCTCTTTTTGAATAGCTTGAAGTTCTGTTTCTGTTGTTGAAGGCGAGATCAAATAGCTTTTTGTAATGAGATTTTCATCAGATGGCTGATCTGCGTGGTCAGAGCCATTAATTTCTGCCTTTTCGAGAATTTGGATTTCGTCAAAATGCGAGAGCACAGAATCACTCAACATTTCTAATTGGTCTGGGTTTTGTATGAGTGCATCCAAGTGATCTAGCCGATTTAAAACTTTTTCCATTTCAAGATCAATCATACTCAATTGACCTTCGGATAAAGTCATTTCCGATTCGAGCTCCTTCATAATGACCTCGACACTCTCAATCTCAATTTTTAGAGCTTTGATTTCTTCGTTTCTCTTTTCACTTGGTTTATTGTTTTCCGCATCGCGCGTTTCTAGTCGAGACAATTTTTGATATAACTTATCTTGAGTCTCAGCATGTTTCATGAATTCTTCATTTTTGAAAGTGATAATTTCAACAAATTGATTAGTGATTTCACTCAAAGAGTCAAGGGTTTTTAACTCGGGATCCATTAAAGACATTAATTCTTCCAGACGCACTTGGTCTTCTGCAGCCATAGTAGAGTCTTGCAGGAACAGGAGCTCAATATTTTCGTCGCTTTCGAGCTCAATCTCAGGTTCCACGAAACCTAGGAATTTGCCAGACTCATCTACCGACCATCCTAGATCAAAACTAAATGGCGATTGACGGAGTGATTTACCGGCGGTGTATCGATTAATCAATGAGCCGTTTTCATCACGTATTGTTAAGTTTAGCGTTCTAATCGCATTATTGCGAATTTTGACACTATGAGATAGCGTTAATCCGGCTTCTTTAGCTTTTTCTTTAATGAAATTCAGCTCTTCTAAGGTGGTTCGCTCCGTTATGGTAAATCTTATTTGACGGTTTGTTTTAACGAACAGCGTTCGAGGTTGCGTATAGACATCCACTGATGGTGTTGATTTAACGCTGTTTGGCGGATTAATCTCAACATTACTTTCCGAGTTATCAAGTAAATTGGGAATAGCTTCGCTTGGCAATATGGAATTGAATGCGATTGTCTCGGAACGTTGTTCTTCGTTCGAAATAGGACTTGGAATAGCAACTTCAACCTTATTTGTTGGAGACAATTCGTTAAGGGATTCTTTTTCAGAATTACTTGTAACGCTGTAAACTAAGACAGCACTAGTTACGATTACGGCACTTACTGACATAATAATTAATTTAGATTTGAATAATGAGCTAGATAATAATTTTGCGTGTCCAACTGTCGTTGCTCCTAATGCTAAGCCTGTTGTTAGCATTTTTGAAGCATCAGAATATGCATATTTTGGAGCCTGCGTCCTTGCGCTCTGAAACAGCTGTTCCATTTGATCTTCGATATGTAAATCTTCAAATTTCATATAGTTCTCCTGTTTTGTGTTTTGATTCGAAGCTGAGAACTTGCTTTAAGTGCTCACGTCCTCTTCGGAGCCTTTGTTTCACATTCGATTCACTCGTTTCTTGAATCACTGCAATTTCTTTAATGGTCAACCCTGATATTTCAAACAGTATAAGGCTTTCGCGTTGATCTTCGTTCAAATGAGCTAGTGCTTGATAGAGCATAAAAACTTCAGCATCTTTGTCGGTTTGTGCATTGAAATCTACTGCGTTCACACTTTGAGATTCGTATAAATCGGTACTTGATTTCTTTTTCCGATTTGAATTAGCGAGAATGCGCAATGATGTTCCGATAAGAAAGGAAAGAAATGAGTTTTTATCCCTAATCTCATGGAACTTTTGAAAAACAACCAGAAGAGTTTCATTGATTAGATCTTCGTAACTCATTTCACCATAGACCCTTGCTCTGCAAAATCGTTCAAACCGATCATGCACTGGTTCGTACAGCTTCAAAAATTCTATTTGTTTTTCTTTACTCATTCGCGAACTGACAAGATAGCCATTATTTGTTTGGTGTCTTAGGTAAGACGAAAAGTTACAAAACGAATCTAGAAATTCAAAAAAAGAAAGACAGGTTCTTATGAAGGCCTTCAATTTTGGGAGGAATACAATAAGGAAATGGCAAATTGCTTTACATGTATTAAAAACGTGTAAAGAAAATCGAAAAATCTTTACATATTCGAAAGCAACCTAACACCGCGCTGCGATCGCAGAACATAAATTATTTCGCTCTTTCTTCAATATTTCGCATCAATGTTTATCTTTAGTGCAAACTTTTACTCAAATACCATTATTTCAGAAATCAGTTCTTGCTATTCTACTCAACACATTGGATTCAGAGGCTATTAGTAATGCATACCACCATTTTTTAAAGTAATTGTAATTTCAACCAACAGAGTCATGAAGAAAAAAATTGTCCGCGTATTCGAAGCTTCAGGTGATCCGGATAAGGATGCTCATATCATCCAAGAAATTGTTGAGTACATTAAAATGCGCCAAGAAGAATTAAATCCTCGACGGCCTTTAGAAGAAACAGAATGGATTTATTGTCTAGTAGGAAATATGGTGCCTGCACATTATTTCGGAACGGACAAAGAAATTAAGAGAGGAAACAATCTCTTTGCTGCCAACGCAAAATTGTATGTCTTTCCGAGAATTGGGGACTACAAACATCAAAACATCCGAGTTGTTGGACATGCGTTGAAAGGCCGGAGATTGATCATGGCGCGAACTAGGGTTAAATGGATTACGAATTGGCGTCTGCAGAAAGTGTATTCGAAACGGGTCATTGAATTCATGTTTCACAATAATGGTTGGCGTGATACTGAAGTAGACAAAGAAACTATTTTAAAAATGTTAGAATGGTTACCTAACTTGACAGAAACCGATTTGCCCAACGTGCAGTCAGACGAAACTCCTGAAAGCTAAATCAGGCATCACTCTCTACCCAAACCAAAATCCCTCTCAACAACTCACTTTTTTCAACGAAAATATTATCTTTAAATTAAACATTTACAACCATGAAAAAAAATCTTCAAAACTCTTCCTTAGACCATCCAACGTTGTTGACCGATATTTCTGAGTTAATAGAAAATAGCAAAAGGCAAGTTGCCGTTGCCGTTAATAGCTCCCTTACCTTATTGTTTTGGCAAATCGGAAAACGTATCAATGATGAGATTCTGCAAAACCAACGGGCAGACTATGGAAAGCAAATTGTAGGAACATTGGCAAACGATTTGGAAGCCAAATATGGACGAAATTTCAACGAAAAAAATGTGAGAAGGATGATTCGATTTGCTCAAGAATTTCCTGATTTAAACATTTTGCCGCCACTGGTGGCAAAATTGAGTTGGTCACATTTCTTAGAGTTATTTCCTTTAAAATCAATGGAATCGAAATTGTATTACGCCCAAAATTCCATCGAACAAAATTGGGGAAAGCGTGAATTGAGAAATCAAATTGCCAAAAAATCATTTGAACGTACCGAAATAGCCAATGCTCAAATTAGCGTAAGCCGACCAGAATTGATGAATACATTCAAAGATCCTTATTTATTAGATTTTTTGAACTTGAAAAACACTTATTTGGAACACGATTTGGAAAAAGCTATTCTGCAAGAATTGGAAACCTTCATTCTTGAAATGGGAAAAGGATTTGCCTTTTTGGAACGCCAAAAAAGAATGATTATCGATGGAGATGATTTCTATTTTATAACAGAAAACTAAAACGATTGGTTGCTATCGAACTAAAACTCGGAAAATTTGAAGCCGCGCACAAAGGGCAATTGGAATTGTACTTAAAATGGCTCAACAAATACGAAAAACAAGAAGGTGAAAACGAACCCATTGGCTTGATTCTTTGCGCCGAAAGCAACAAAGAGCAAGTAGAACTTCTGGAAATGCACAAAGATGGAATAATGGTCGCAGAATATTGGACTGCCCTGCCTCCAAAAGCAGAACTAGAAGCCAAGTTGCACCAATTACTCATTGATGCAAAAGAACTCATTGAACGCAATCGAATCAATGATTAAATATTTGTAAGTGAGTGCTTTAGCGCGCAGTTAAAATCAATAAAACTGAGTTGTTGTGGCGCGCGTTTTTGATAAAAACCGTGACACAACAACCTCTTTTACTCCCCATCCAAATCCAAACCCCATCCCCAAAATACTTTTTTCAAAAAAAAATCGCTCCTTTCAACGCAATTATTATCTTTAAACCAAACAATTGCAACCATGCCATTATTTCAAAAATCTGTACTCAATAAATTCCTAAAAGCGCAAGATCAAAACGTTATCAGCAAAGAGTACAAGAAATTTTCCAAACATTTTCATAATTCCATCATTCAAGAAAATATTCGGAATTCGAAAGAAGAACAATACCAAGAAGGATTTTTGCGCGAATTGTTTGTCGATGTTTTTGGCTACGTGCTCAACCCGCAACCGAATTTTAACCTCTCAACCGAGTTCAAAAACGAAAAAGGAGCCAAAAAAGCCGATGGAGCTATTTTCAAACATGGAAAAGCGCTCGGAGTCATTGAATTGAAAGGCACCGATACCAAAGATTTGGAAAAAGTGCGCCAACAAGCGTTCGACTACAAAGCAAATCAATCCGCGTGCGTGTATGTCATTACCTCCAACTTTGAGAAATTGCGTTTCTACATCAACAATGCGGTGGAATTTGAAGAATTCGATTTGTTTACCTTAACCGAAAAGCAATTCGAGTTACTGTACCTCTGTCTCGCAGCCGAAAATTTGCTCGAACATGTGCCGCTCAAAATCAAAGAAGCTTCGGTTGTTGAAGAAGAAAACATTACCAAAAAATTCTACGCAGATTACTCGCTCTTCAAACGTGAATTGTTCCGCGATTTGGTTAAGAAGAATTTGCGCAACGATGTTTTTCGTGGACAATTGCTCACCGAAGAAACTTCAAAGGCTGATAAAAACATTAAACTTTTACTGTTCAAGAAATCACAGAAACTCATAGATCGCTTTCTGTTCATTTTCTTTGCCGAAGATCGTGGCTTATTGCCTCCAAATTCAACGCACCGAATTCTCGATGATTGGAACAAACTCAAAGATTTGGATGCAGCCGTTCCGCTCTACGACCGATTTAAATTGTATTTCAATTTTCTAGATACCGGACGTAAAGGAACAGCCGAAAAAGCAGAAATTTTTGCCTACAACGGTGGATTGTTCAAGCCCGATGGAACGCTCGATAGCTTGAAAATTGACGACGAATTGCTCTACAAACACACCAAAGCCTTGGCGAGTTACGACTTTGAAAGTCAGGTGGATGTCAATATTCTTGGACACATTTTTGAAAATTCCTTGAATGAAATTGAAAGCGTAAATGCCGAAATTGAAGGAACGGATTTTGACAAACAAAAAACCAAACGCAAGAAAGACGGGGTTTTCTACACGCCGAAATACATTACCAAATACATTGTTGACAATACCGTAGGTAAATTGTGCACCGAGAAAAGGGCAGCGCTCGGAATTATTGACGAAGAATTTACCAAAAACCGCCAAAAAGAAACCAAGAAAAAGCTCCTCGAAAAATTAGACGAATACCGTGCGTGGTTGTTGGAACTCACGATTTGCGACCCTGCGTGTGGTTCGGGCGCATTTCTGAACCAAGCGCTTGATTTCTTGATCAACGAGCACCGTTCCGTAGACGAATTGCAAGCTTCCTTGTTGGGCGGAAGTTTGGTGTTCCAAGAAATAGAAAACACCATTTTGGAGAAAAACATTTACGGCGTTGACCTCAACGAAGAATCTGTTGAAATTGCCAAACTTTCCTTGTGGTTGCGCACAGCTCAGCCCCGCCGAAAACTCAACGACCTGAATAACAACATCAAATGCGGAAACTCGCTCATTGAAAGCAAAGCCGTGGCAGGTGACAAGGCATTTAAGTGGGAAGAGGAATTTCCGGAGGTTTTTGCGAGAGGTGGTTTTGATGTGGTGATTGGGAATCCGCCTTATGTTAATCTGAATGAATTTCCAAAAGCAATACATAAATATTTTGAATCAGAATACAAACCAATTCACACAGGATATAATGACTTAATGTATTATTTTTTATATAAAGGAATTACTTTGCTGAATAATAGAGGTGTTTTTGGAGTGATAACTTCAAATTATTTTATTGGAAATGATTACGCAAAAGGGATAAGAAATTTTTTATCAAAACATCTCTATTTGCTAGTTAATTTTGAAAAATTCATGGTTTTTAACGATGCGAATGTTCACACAGCTATTCTTTTGGCTGAAAAGAAACCGCTTACCACTTCAATAATATTTAAGTCTTATAAATCGATTAATCAATTAACTGAAATAACTACTAATGAAACTGATTTTAATTTAGCAAAAATTGAAAGAGATTGCTTACTTGATAATTGGATTATTGCTGATGACAATAATTTAAGTCTTATTGAAAAGATATCGAGCACGAATGAATTACTGGGTAACATTTCCGAAATAGTTAAAGGTTCTGAGTCTGGAAAAAATGAAGTATTTACAGTTAATAAAGAAATTATTAGGCAATATAATTTAGAACAAGGTGTTTTAAAAAAATGTATTAAAAATAGTGATATTCAAGCTTATCACATTCACTTTCCAGATCAATATTTGATATATGCTGATAATGATTTTTCAAAAGAAATTTACCCAAATGCATTCCATTATCTTGAGGTAAACAGGGAAATATTGCTTGATAGAAGAGGTCCAAAGACTGGAGAATATGAATGGTGGAGATTACATAGACCATCAATTAAAGGGATTTTTGAGTCCAGTGAAAAAATACTTGTACCTTATCGTGCTGAAAAGAATAGGTTTGCTTTCGATAATCAACAATATTTTAATAATGGAGGAGATATTAGAGCAATTAAAATTACCGATGAGGAATATGACACTAAATATGTTACTGCGTTATTAAATTCAACACTAATCAATTGGTTTTACGGATTCATTGGTAAGCCAAAAGGAAATGCAAGAGAGTATTTTAACAAACCATTGGCAGAAATACCTATTGTAAAATCAACGAATAAAAATCAACTAGTTTTGAACTCTTTAGTGGATTTGATGATAGAGTTGAATTTGCAAATCACTAAAGCTAATAACGTATTTCGTGAATATCTCCAATCCCAATTCCAACTAGAAACCCTCTCCAAAAAACTCCAATCCTGGCACGACCTCTCATTTTCCGAGTTCATCAACGAATTGAACAAAGCAATCAAGACGGCAGGCGGCACGAAATTGAGCAAACTTCAAGAAATGGAATGGATGGAAGTTTTTGAGACCAAGCAAAAAGAAGCCTTGGCGCTCAAAGCCGAGATTGAGCGGGTGGATAAGGAAATAGATCGGATGGTGTATGAATTGTATGGATTGACGGAGGAGGAGATTGGGATAGTTGAGGGGGCGTGAAAAAAGTCAGCACTATGATTTTTATGATTCGTGTGATTTTTGGGAGGATGGTGTGAGAAAAGTGATTTTGAATTTTGATTAAAAAATCTTAGTTTTAATGAAAATTAAATCATCAGCATCAGATAAATCTCATAAATCAAAGTGCTGACATTGGGGGGATTAATGACTTACTTTTTACCTATGATTAACGAACAATATAAATATTCAGAACTTACGTCTAAAGTGATTGGTTGCGCCATGACCGTTCATTCAGCTTTGGGAAACGGTTTTCAGGAAGTAATTTATCAACGCGCTTTGGAAATAGAATTTTCGCATGCTGAAATTCCTTTCGCGCGTGAATTTGATATGCCCATTTATTATCGAAATGAACACATTGGAACACGAAGGGTTGATTTTTTGGTGGATGGTGTTTTATCCGTTGAAATAAAAGCGACTACGAAACTAGAAGATGTCCATTTTGCACAAGCCATCAATTATCTAGAAGCGTATAATTTAGAAGTTGGTTTGCTCATAAATTTTGGGGAACGGAGTTTGAATTTCAAGAGATTGGGGAATAAGAAGTTTAAGCTAAACATATCACAATGAAGAATCAAATTATTTACAATCTTTTAGATAAACAAGAAACGATTGAAATCAAAAAGTTTTGAAAATAAGTTTTTGCATGCAATCAAACGGCCAGATTTAGAAGACGTAGCCATTTTTAGCGAAGACATTTACGGATATGATATATTAGTTTGCGAATACTTTTATTAATGAAATAATAGGTTAATGATATGAAAACAGTATTTATTTTAGGTGCAGGATTCTCAAAAGGTGCTGGCGCTCCCATGCAATATGAAATCGTGCGTGATATTTTTGAAATAGCCGAAAATTATCCTTATGAATTCGAGGAAGGGAAATTGGAAAAGTTTCGAAATTTTCTTGTTGAAACAATGCATTTATCTCTAACTGAACTTGAGTCTATTCAACTTGAAGATATTTTTACCCCTATTGACCGATGCATATTGGATAATCTCGCTTTTCGGAATTACAATATCAATCAATTAAAAGAAATTCGAGATGTGATTTATTATTTGATAGGTAAAACTATAGATATTAAATTGAGACATTCGGGAGCTGAATTCATTGATTCTTTTGCGGAGTATTTGGTTAATGAATCTGCTAATAGAATAAATGGTAATTTTTCAAATGTGGATCCGGTATCAGTCATCAGCACCAACTGGGACATTCTATTGGATAAAGCAATTAAGCGAGAAATCGAAAGAAAACACCCTGGAAATGCAGTTGTTGACTATTGTTGTTATGTGAGTTCTTATGACAAAAATGATGAAACGATCAAGCCAGGGTTACAAAAATTAGGCGCAGGTGGTTTTAACGTAAAACTACTCAAATTACACGGTTCTTTAAATTGGTTACATTGCCAGAGATGCATGCGTATCTACGTGAAATTTGATGAGAAAATAGCGGCAAATATGATTGATGAAACAAAATGTAGACATTGTTCAGAAAATTTTGGAGAATTAAATGCTCATCATTTAACATCTAATTTAATTATGCCTACTTTTTTAAAGGATTTGTCAAACCCGCAGTACAAGATAATTTGGCAAAATGGAGGTATAGAATTATCTGAAGCTAGTAAAATTGTATTTATTGGGTATTCATTGCCTTTAGCTGATTTCGAAATGAGACAATTACTTTCAAGAATGGTGAGGTCTCATGCAGAAATAGAAGTTGTCGATTATGGAAAACCTCAATCAAAAAATATCAAGGATATGAAAAATAGATATAAGAACTTTTTCGGCTCAAGACAAATCACTTTTCATTTAAAAGGCGCTGAACAATATATAATTAATAATTACAGTTCGTAAATATGAAACCACAAACCATCCAAATATTTTTACCTGACGGCTCGCCAACAAGTATTCGTGAGGCAGAAATTACGAATCGATTGATGAAAGCGATCTTGTTTCCACGAAACAAAATACAGGAAGTTTCGAATAGGGAAATGGTGCACTTTACAGGTGTCTATTTTTTGTTTGGAACAGATGAAGATGGCTCGAACCCATTGGTTTACATTGGTGAAGGCGAAGATTGTTACAAGCGAATTCAGGCGCACAATCGAAGTAAAGATTTTTGGACCCATTGTGTCGTGCTAACAACAAAAACGAATGAATTTACAAAAACAGATGGCAAGTATTTGGAGCATTATTGTTTAGAATATGCTAAAAAAATAGGTCGCTATAAAACAGATAATGACACTGGTTCTAAAAAACCGTCCGTTCCAGAAAGCCGAGAGCATGATTTATTAGATAATTTTGAAACGCTTAAAATCTTATTGGCAACATTGGGTTATCCCTTATTTGAAGAAAAAAGAAAGGCTAAATCAACAAAGGAATTATTCTACTGTAAAAGCAAAAAAGCTGTAGCGATGGGTGAGTTCACAGACGATGGATTTTTAGTTTTGAAAGGAAGTCAAGCTAATTTTGAAGAAGTTCCACGTGTCAGAAAGTGGGTGACCTCTCAAAGGCAATCTTTGATTCAATCATCTATTTTAAAGGAAGTTGAGAATACATTTGTCTTTACAGAAGATCAAATTTTTTCTTCTCCCAGTGCCGCAGCATGCGTTGTGCTTGGCAGAAGTTCTAACGGTTGGACCGAATGGAAAAATAAGGAAGGGAAGACATTGGATGAGGTGAAACGGAAGTTGTAAATTTTTCTATTAAAATTATTGTCAGAGAAAAATATTTTTTTAATCAAATCAAAACACAATGCTACTTGAAATTTTATCAAAACTATATGTAAACAAACAAAAAGAAATAATCGACCTTTTAGAAAAGTACAAACTTGTCAAAGCAATAGAACCTGTTTTGGAAAAAATACTTGATGTTGATTTTTCAGATTTCGAAAAAAGCAAAAAGAAAATTGGGCTCAGCGCTTCTACAGTTCTGACCAGAGTGAACTTAATTATGCAAGAAATTGAATTGGTTGAGGACAAAATGTTAATTGAGTACATTATAACTGATATTTTCAAAGAAATCCTCGTAAATATTTTGGACAGTAATCTTGAAAAGAAGGAATTAATTTTCGCGGAAATATCTGAATCATTAAAAATCACCTGTGAGGCGAACGGCTGGAATTTTCGAGATCTTAATAATAAAATGCGAATTGACCTTGGACATGTCTTAATGGCAAAATCAAGTAGTTCCATTTTGTCAAATAAAAATACGAAAACAGAAATGGTTGTCCATTATATATGGAATAAAACGAACGAAGAATTCGAAAATTTAGCCTATGACTTAAAAGATAAAAAAGTAATAAAATCTGTCAAAGAATTCAAGTTATTATTTGCTCCACCAACCATGCAGAAGGTTAGGATGAATTTGGATTGTTTAGATTTTATTATAATCCTTTTCGATGAATTATATGCAACAAAAAGAATAGGTATGAATGGATCCAAAGGCCAATTTCTGCCATTAAAATTGTTTTGTGTCGACTTTGAATATAAAGAATTGTTAAAAACCGAGCCAAAACGGATCAAAGAAGCAATCAAAAAAAACCATTCGAAACACATGATTTTAAAGGGGAAGGTAACATGTTTGATTGGTGAAGAATAAACTAAATTGGCGACTTATTGGCGACTTTGCTAACAAAGCCGACAAAATGATTAATAGAAACTTCTGAGCTTTGTAGAAAATAATTTTATAATCATGAATATACATCAGTTTATTATGCAGAATAGAATCCAGCCAGCGGATGCTATTATTTTGCGCAAGAAGTTTTTCGGAATGGTTGACCATTTTGTAATTTATGTCGGCGTTTATCAAAATCGTCATCGCTTTGTAGCGAATTATACTAAAGGTGTAAGAGATATTTCTCAAAGCGAATTGAATGAGTTTCTTAGGTTTTTAGACCCTACAAAAATTGAAAAATTTCCTGGCAGCGAAAATTCTAGGCAAGATGCGGTCAAAAGAGCTCTTTCCAGATTAGGTGAAAATCGATATAATATTGGAAATAATAACTGTGAACATTTCAAGAACTGGGTTCATTTTGGGAAACACGAAAGCCGACAAGTTGAAAATTTCAAAGCTGGAGCCGGAGCTGTTGCAGGAGTAGCCTTATTGGCATTATTTATTGATTCCCTTTTTAAAAGGAGTTAGTGTTTCTTATTTGCCCTCTAAAGCTTGCTTCATTGTTGACTTTATTTCTGTTTTGGAGGAAGCGAATGTTTTGGAAGTGGAGATTTGAAAGAATATTATTTTGGTCTTCGAAACAAAGAGGTGATTCGTGTTTTTCGAGACCTGCGTTTGGTTGAACAATTGGGTTCTGGAGTTCCTCGTATACTCAAGTATTATGGAAAAGAGTGTTTTACTTTCTCTGACAACTTTTTGAGAATCACTTTCCCGAATTTCTTGGCACCTTCGTCGAAAGAAAAAGTGTCAAAGTTGGTAGATGGGTTGGTAGAAAAGTTGGTAGAAGGGTTGGTAGAAAGCCAGAAAAAAATGGTTTATCTCATAGATGAAAAACCAACAATAACCATTAAGGAATTGGCTGAAACTATTGGTGTTAGCACAACAGCAATTGATAAAAACATTACAAAATTGAAAGATAAAAGGATTATTAGAAGGGTTGGTGGAGACAAAGGTGGAAGTTGGGAGATAATTGGAAAGTAAAATCAAATGAAATTCACCAAGCACAATTTGAACAATCCGTTGCAACTAATTTGCGTTTTACATCTTAATTCTTGATCTAAAAGCCATGAGTATCAAATAAATTCCTTAACTTTGCACCCTCAATTTGAGAAGCGATGTCCATTGGAGTTAAAATATTTACTGGTAGAGCGTCAACATACTTGGCAGAGCGCATTGCGGCTTCGTACGGTGTGAAGCTTGGCGACGTGAAAGTGATGGAATTCAGCGATGGTGAATTTCAACCCTCGTTTGAAGAAACGGTGCGTGGTCAGGACGTTTTTATTGTGCAATCTACCTTTGCTCCAGCCGATAATCTTTTCGAATTGCTTTTGATGATTGATGCTGCGAAACGCGCTTCAGCTCGAAAAATCATTGCTGTTTGTCCTTATTTTGGTTTTGCGCGTCAAGACAGAAAAGACAAACCGCGTGTTGCCATTGGAGCCAAATTGGTTGCAAACATGTTGATGGCAGCAGGTGTAGACCGCATTATGACGATGGACTTACACGCTGACCAAATTCAAGGATTTTTTGAAGTTCCGGTAGATCATTTGTATGGATCCACGATCTTTATGCCTGAGATGGAGCGTTTGAATACAGGAAATTTAATTTTAGCTGCACCAGATGCAGGCGGAGCAAAACGAGCAAATTCGTACGCAAAACGCTTGGATACAGGCTTGGCAATTTGTCACAAACAACGCAAAAGACCAAACGAAATCGCGGAAATGACTGTGATTGGTGATGTTTCTGGAAAAGACGTAATCTTGGTTGACGATATGTGTGACACCGCAGGAACCTTAACTACAGCCGCTGATTTGTTCATCGCAAAAGGAGCATTGTCTGTACGTGCATTTTGTACACATGCAGTACTTTCTGGACCAGCGTATGAGCGCATTGAGAATTCAAATTTGACAGAATTAATCGTTACAGATACCATTCCATTGAAAAGACAAAGCGACAAGATTCGAGTAGTTTCTGTTGCTGAACTGTTTGGTGATGTCATTCGAAGAATGGTCAACAATCAGTCGATTAGTTCACATTTTATAATATCGTAATCTGAAAATTAAAGGCTTTTGATAGGCTCTCTCACAAGAGCGTATAAAACAAATAAATAACAAACAAACAAAAACAAACAAAATGAAAACAGCACAATTGAGCGGTTCGGCAAGAACGAACGTAGGGAAAAAGGATGCTAAAGCATTGAGAAATGCAGAATTAGTACCTTGCGTGCTTTACGGAACAGGTGAGCAAACTCACTTCTCTGTGAAGAAAAATGACATCGAGAAAATCGTTTTCTCTCCAGAGGTGTACCAAGTAGCCCTTGACATTGACGGTAAAAAAGCACATGCAATCGTTCGCGAATTGCAACAACATCCAGTAAAAGACACCATTCATCACGTGGATTTCTTGGAAGTTACGGATGCAAAACCAATCAGAATTGGATTACCTATTCGTTTGACAGGAAAATCTCCTGGAGTTATGGCGGGTGGACGTTTGATGCAAGTATTCCGTAAATTAACTGTACTTGGATTGGCGAAAGATTTGCCAGATGCAATTACGTTGGATATTTCAAAATTGAAAATCGGAAAATCATTCAGAATCAAAGACATTACAATTCCTGGAGTAAAAGTATTGGATCCAGCAAATGCAGTTGTAGTTTCTGTGAAAATGGCTCGTGGAGCTGTTAAACCAGCAGATGATGACGATGAAGAAGAAATGGAAGACGCACCAGTTGTAGCTTCTGAAGAAACTTCAACAGAAGAGGCTTAGTTTTTTTAAAAACACAAAAAGGAACCCTTTTTTCTTCGGAAGAAAGGGTTTTTTGTTTTCGTTTAAATTACTGCACCGCCTTCTCAAGCAATTGCCCAAACCAATAGCAATCCTCAAAAGAATTGTAAAGTGGAGCAGGAGCGATGCGGATCACGTTTGGCTCTCTCCAATCGGCAACAACACCTTCAGCAGACAAAGCATCAAATAATTTTTTACCTTGTCCGTGAGCTAAAATGGATAATTGCGCACCACGTTTGGTTTTGTCTTTCGGTGTAATGATTTCAAAAGTGACTTTGTCTTTGTTTTTCTCCGAAATAGTTTCAATCACAAATTCCAAAAATCCTGTCATCAAATCTCTTTTTTGACCAATGGCATCCATTCCTGCTTCGTCAAAAATATCCAAAGAAGCCAAATGTGCTGCCATTCCAAGAATTGGCGCATTACTCAATTGCCAGCCTTCTGCTCCTTTCATTGGATTAAAACCTGGTTGCATCAAAAAACGCGTGTCTTTGTCGTAGCCCCACCAGCCCGCAAAGCGAGGAAGTTCAGGTTTGTAGGCGTGTCGCTCGTGAACAAACATTCCAGAAACGCCACCCGGAGAAGAATTTAAGTACTTGTACGAACACCAAGCGGCAAAATCCATTCCCCAATCGTGCAATTTGAGGTTAATATTTCCAGCGGCATGCGCCAAATCAAAACCTACCATGGCTCCAACCTTGTGTCCCGCTTCTGTGATTTTTTTCATGTCGAACAATTGACCTGTGTAGTAATTCACGCCACCAATCATTACAAGAGCCAGTTCATCACCTAATTCTTCGATTTTTGAGAGAATATCTTCTTCACGAATGAGATGTTCGCCTGCTCTTGGGGCAACTTCAACTAAATGTTCGGCAACATCTAATCCATGAAATTTCACTTGTGATTCCAAGGCATATTGATCACTAGGAAATGCTTTTGCTTCGCATAAAATCTTTGTTCTTTTGCCTGCTGGCTGATAAAACGAAACCATCAATAAATGCAGATTCGTTGTCAATGAATGTGTTACAACCACTTCACTCGGCAAAGCGCCAACTACTTTAGCTAATTTTCCTGTCAAAAATTCGTGATAAGCAAACCAAGGTTTTTCGGCTAAAAAATGTCCTTCTACGCCATATTTCGACCAAGCATCCAATTCTTTTTGGATATATGAACCTGTTGATTTTGGTTGTAAACCGAGTGAATTACCCGTAAAATAACGCACTGGATTTTCGTGGAAATTTGGAATGTAAAATTTTTCTCTAAAGCCTTTTAATGGGTCTTTCTGATCTAATTCTTTGGCAAATTCGAGTGAATTGATGTATGCTTGCATGCTTTGGATTTTGGGTTCAAAGATAAAGATTTTGAAGGGATAATGGATATGTGTTGTGGCAACGGAGTAGCATGTAATGATTTTATTTTATCCGAAAATGTGCAATAAATTGCTAAAAAATTGCCTTTAAGGTCATTATTTTAAATTGTTACTTTAATATTATGGTCATTATTTTAAATCAAACACACTAAATTATGGTCATTATTTTAAATTTTGGTCATTAATAATTCTGCACGAAAAAGAGTACACTTCAAATTTAAGATCACTTTAGTAGGCAACATAATTTGTATATTATTTTTAAGGCTTTGTAGAATTAGGTTTAAAACTTTTTGCCAAATTTCATTTAATCAAAGAAAATTTTAAATAAATTGCACTACTATTTATGTAAACATAAGAAATCATGAAAAATTTTTTAACAACTAAAGTTGCGTGGCTATTCATTATAGCTGGCAGTATTGCCTTTGGGCAACAAAACGAAACAGGTGTGGTAGTTCCCACGTCATTTCACATTACCAAACCCTTGCGAGATATAGCGGCAGAAAACCCGGTCGATGAAGACAAGGTCTATCCTCCAAAAGCATCGAAAGACAAATTGCACCGTGAGCCTGTGATCTCGAAGTTCACATATTTGGATGGCATTGAATACGGAAACGCGGTTGAGACTGTGCAAAAGGAAGCTGGTAGAGGTTCGGAAAGCAAACTTGTTGGAAAATGGGCAGGACAAACCGCTTCAGGTTTTAGACCATTTGACCCTTCGGGAGCTGTTGGACCAAATCACTACATCCAAATGATCAATAGCACAACGTTCAAAGTTTATTCTAAAGCGGGTGCAACCTTGTTAACTGCATCACTCGGAAGTTTATGGAGTCCTGCAACGGCAAATAATGGTGATCCAATTGTGATGTATGACAAAACAGCAGACCGTTGGTTTTTAGCTCAGTTTGGAAGTTCAGCTGATCGAAAAATCTACATTGCTGTTTCAACCACAAATGATCCTCTTGGTTCTTATTATACCTATACGTACGTTTCACCTCAATTTCCAGATTATTTAAAATTTGGTATCTGGTCAGACGGCTACTATATGACATCGAATCAAGGCACACAAAAGGTTTTTTGTTTTGAAAGAGATGCTATGTTGGCAGGAACACCTGGTGCTCGTTCTGTTTTTGTAAATTATTCACCACCACAATCTACAGGATTTTTCTGTCCTATGCCAGCAGATGCGGGCGATGGAACATTGCCTCCAGTTGGAACTCCTTGTCCAATTATGTCTTATTCGGACAATGGTTGGGGTGCTGGTTTTAGCGATGCTGTGAATATTTATAACATGAGTGTAAACTGGGTTCCAGCAACACCAACTGCTACAATTACTTTGTCTGCAAATGTTGCGACTGCAGCATTCGATGGTTCGTATGACCCAAGTTGGAATGACTGTTCACAACCAGGAACAACCCAAAAATTAGATGGAATTGGTGGAGTCTTGATGTATAGAGCTCAATTTAAACAAATGTCTGGATACCAAGCAATGGTTCTAAATTGGGGTGTAAAAATAAGTACCACACAACGCGGAATCAAATGGTGCGAATTGCGTCGAACTAATGCGTCAAGTCCATGGACAATGTACCAAGAAGGAATTTATTCGCCTGGAACCGACACTCGATGGATGGGATCTATCGCCATGGACAACAATGGTTCAATTGGGTTGAATTATGTTCGTTCAAATAGCACAAGCATGTTTCCAAGTTTATATTACACAGGAAGAAGAGATTGTGATCCGCTTGGCACCTTGCCGCTGACAGAGGTTCTTTTGAAAGCAGGAACAGGTTCTCAAACTGGTGGAAACCGTTTTGGTGATTACGCACATTTAACATTAGATCCTGATGGAGTAACATTTTGGGGTACAGGTGAGTACATGGGAGGAACAACAGGTGCATCTGCAGCACGAACAGAAGTATTTTCATTTCAAATTACACCATGCAATACAACCACTGCCGCAGTAAGTATAGCTATAACTTCTGGAACTAATCCATCATGTTCAGGTTCAGTAACATATACTGCAACGCCAACGAATGGTGGTTCAGCACCAGTTTATCAATGGAAAGTTAATGGTGTGAATGTAGGAACGAATTCACCTACATTTTCCTCAACAACTATCGCAAATGGGAATGTTGTTTCCTGTGAAATGATTTCAAATGCACCTGGAGTAACGAATAATCCAGCTATTTCGAATTCAATTACAATGGTTGTAAGTAGTCCAGTTACCCCATCTGTTTCAATTGCAATCACTGCTGGAACAAATCCTTCAGCATCTGGTGCTTCTGTTACATTCACAGCAACACCAACGAATGGTGGAGCTTCACCAGCATATCAATGGCGAGTGAATGGCGTTAATGTCGGGACTAATTCACCAACATATACAACTACAACCTTGACAAATGGCCAAATTGTAACATGTGTGATTACTTCAAATGCTGCATGTGCTTCGCCAGTAACAGCAACTAGTAATTCGATTACCATGACAATTACAGGTGGAGGAGTCTACTGTGCTGCTGGTTCAACAAGTACAACGGGAGAATACATCAGTAATGTAACCATGGGTACTATCGCTAATCCTTCAGGTAGAACGCAATATTCAGATTTTTCTGCATTATCAACGAATTTAACAATCGGTGTTGCGTCTACAATTACAATCAATTTAACAAGTGGAAATGCGAGTGACAAAGTACTGATTTGGGTAGATTGGAATAACAATTTTAGTTTCTTAGATGCTGGTGAGGCAGTTTATGTTTCTGGATTAGGTGCAGGAACTAAAACAACTTCAATTACAGCACCAGCTGGTACAACACTAGGAGCAAAAAGAATGAGAATTCGTTTAACACGTAACAATTCTGGTCCTAACAATACACCATGTGGCAATGGAACACGTGGCGAAGTGGAAGATTATACTGTAAATGTTGTGTCAGCGCCTGTTACGTATTGTGCGGCTAGTACAACAAATACAACATTTGAATATATTTCGAATGTAACAATGGGTTCTGTTAATAACACAACTGGCGCAACGTCTTACTCTAATTTCTCTGCACAATCTACAACAGTTGCTGTGGGAGCAAGTACATCGATTACGGTTACACTTGGAAATGCGTATGCATCAGATCGTGTGTTTATTTGGTGTGATTGGAACCAAGATGGTGATTTTGTTGATGCAAATGAAACCATGTATTCTTCTGTTGCAGGAGTAGGACCATTTTCAACAACTATAACTGTTCCAGCAGGAGCAGTGAATGGAGCTTGCAGATTGAGAATTCGATTAACAGATAGTACAAGTGGAGCTAACTTGACTGCTTGCGGTGTATCAACATACGGAGAAGTAGAAGATTATTCAATCACTGTAACTGGAGGAACAAACAAATCGCTTGCAGTAACTGAGGATCATTCAGATGAAAATGTATATCAACCATTATTGGAAATTGTTTACTTAAATGTTTATCCAAATCCAAGTAATGGATCCTTTACAGTTTCCGGAATAACTGCTGGGGATTACTATTTGATTCGTGAGGATGGTGTTTTAGTTCAAAAAATCAGCTTAACCGAAGAAAACAAGTACACAGAGAAAGTTGTTGATTTGTTTACCGGAGCATATATTCTCTCAGGTCAAAACAATGAAGGAATTACGAAACAAAAAATCGTAATTGTAAAATAAGTCTTATCCATCTAATTTTAAAAGGCACCTTGAGTAAATTGAGGTGTCTTTTTTTTGTTCTTTAATTTACAAAATAATTAATCTTTGAAGCGTTTAAATTGCCAAATCCTTTCGCTTTTCTAACTTTGCAAAAAACTAGAATAAATGAAAGCTCCAATATCTCGAAGCAAGTCAGAAGAACTATTTAAAACGGCTAAAACCTATTTTCCAGGAGGAGTAAATTCGCCTGTTCGTGCATTTAAATCGGTTGAAGGATCTCCACTTTTTATTGCCAAAGGAGATGGATGTAAAATCTGGGATGAAGACGGGAATGAATTCGTAGATTTTTGTTGTAGTTGGGGACCACTTATTTTAGGTCATAATCATCCTGCTATTTTTGACAAAGTGGTTGCAACCATGAAAAATGGAGCTAGTTTTGGTGCACCAACAAAGTTGGAGAATGAATTGGCGGAACTTATTCTCTCCAAAAATCCATTCATTGATAAAATCCGATTTGTGAGTTCAGGTACTGAAGCTGTGATGTCGGCCTTGCGCCTTGCTCGTGGATTTACAGGACGAAAAAAAGCACTCAAATTTGAAGGGTGTTACCATGGTCATGTAGATTCCATGTTGGTAAAAGCAGGAAGTGGTTTGGTTACTTTCGGTGAATCATCAAGCGCAGGAGTTCCGGAAGAATATGCGAATGAAACACTTGTTTTACCATTGAATGATTTTGACGCACTGCGTGATTGTTTTGAAAAGTATGGCGATCAAATTGCTTGTGCAATCATTGAACCAATTCCAGCAAATAACGGACTTCTTTTGCAAGAAAAATGTTTTTTACTTGAGCTAAGAGATGTTTGTCACAAATATGGAGCATTGTTGTTTTTTGACGAAGTGATTTCTGGTTTCCGAGTTGGATTTAACGGTGCAGCAGAACTTTACGACATTACACCCGATATTGTGACTTACGGAAAAATAATTGGAGGTGGATTGCCTGTTGGAGCGTATGGAGCTCGTGCCGAAATTATGAGCTGTGTTTCTCCCGATGGACCAGTGTATCAAGCAGGAACACTTTCAGGAAATCCAGTGGCAATGGCTGCAGGAATTGCACAACTTACAGAATGCGCAAAACCAGGATTTTACGAAGCATTAGAAGCACGGACAAAAGTATTTGTTGAAACCATAAATGAGTATGCCAAAGAAAAAAATTACGATTTTGAATTGGTAACAATCGGTTCTATTTTCTGGATTTCATTTGATGGAAAACGAGACATTCATCGTGCGGATGAAATTAATCCAGACATGACAAAGTTCAGTCGCTTGCATTGGTCTTTGCTAAATCACGGAATTTACATTGGTCCGAGTGGATACGAAGTTGGATTTATTTCTCAAGCGCATACGAGTGAAACGCTAGACGATGTTGCTAAAAAATTCTGTTTGTGTTTGGATGAAGTTTTTCTTTCTTGAGACTGGAGACGAAAGACTGCGGGCACTGAGGCTCTCGAAGTGCTCGAAGTCTAAGATTTATCTCGTTCAATCGAATCCTCTTCAGTTGATTCTCCACGGAGTTTTCGGAATCTTTTACGGGCTTCTGTTTCATGCAAACTTCCTTTGAAGTTCAACAGAATTTCTTTGTAGCATTCCATCGCTTTTTCATTGTCAAAAAGATGGTTTTGGTAAATATTTCCTTTGGTAAACCAAGCATCATCTGCTAAAATGTCATCGGAATAATATTTTAGAAGTTCATCCATAAATGCCAAAGCTTCAGACCATTTCCCTTGCAATTGCATGGCATGCGACTTTTTCATCAAAATTTCATCGCCTAAACTATGGTAAGGGAAAGTGATGATGATGCTATCAAACAATTGATACGCTTCTGTGTATTTATGCTGTTCAATCAATAAATCGGCAGTTGCGAACCAAAACATGGCTGTGTAATTGCTATCCAAACCATAGTTATCAGTAATCAATAATGAAAGTTGAATGGCATCGTTGGAAATTAATCGAGAAGTTCCTTGTTTCAAGACATCAAGTTGAGATTGGGCATAATCAAATTCGCCATCGTAGTAGAAAACGCGGGCATTTTTAAAACGTGCTTCATGACCAATTGGTTCAAATTTAAAGGATTTATCAATTTGCATATACAATAGCGAAGCTTCCCAGATATCGCCATGAAGCACATGAATATCTGCCAATATCATTTTCACTTCTGCCTTCTGAATATCTGTCAATCGATCAATGGTTAAGGCTTGAGTTAAGGTAGCAATTGCCGTTTCTGCATCGTTACCATAAAACGCTTGAATGTACGTGAGTTCCATAATAAGTGGCAGAGACAAATGCGTTTGACCAATACGTTGCAATGTTGTATTGTATTCACTGATTGTGGTTTGAATTTCAGACTGCTCAAAGTTTCTGTTTGTAGTAATTTCCAAAAATCGTGTATTCAGCAGTGCGTTTTCTGCTTTGTAATACAACATGTTTTCGGTTCCCAAATCCTTCACATATTTAAACGCTTTGCGTGCTACCGTATATTCATTATTTTGAACACAAATTTGACCAAGTTTGAAAATTTCTTGACCATTTTGGTTCAATCGTTTATCCATTGCTTGCGTTTGCACGAGAGCCGCATTGAAGTCTTTGTTTTGTATAAATAGCCAAATCAATAGCTCAGCATAGGTTTGATTGGAAGGATTTTTTTGAACCCTAGTCAGTAATTCTTGTTTCAACATCAAAAATTCTTTGGACTCGCTATTACCGAAATCAATTTGTCTGGTCATCACTTGCTCAACACTCGTGCGGTAATTCGCATTGAAATCAATGAGATCCAAATATTCAGCAATCATTTTTTCTGTTTCTCCAACAGCGCCATAATATTCTGCAAATTGAAAATGCAAAGGATAAGTTGACTTCAAAACATCTCGGCCTTTTTTAATAGTTTTCAGTGCAAATTCGTTTTTTCCTTTCGATTTGAAAACATTAAATAGATTAACGACATCATTGGGTACCGGTCGCAAGTCATCAATCAAATCATTATAAATTTCATTTGCCTTTAGTTCTTCCTGATTATCTTCATAAAATTGACCAAGAAGCACAGGATATTCCAGATCTGCAGGATTTAAATTGACTTGTTTTTTGAGAATTTTTTCAGCTTCCTTGAGGTCTTTGGTGGCAACATAACACTCGTATAATTTCATGAAATAGTGCTTCGAATGCTCACTTTTGAACAATTTTTCATAGTAAGGCAAAGCTTTGTCAAATTCATTATTCGAGAAATAATGTTCAGCCAATTGTCGGTCCGTTCCTGTTTGACCTAGAACAGTGAATTGAATAATAATTGAAAAGACAATAAGAAGATATTTATTCACACTCAATTTAATTTACACGAATTTAAGTGAAAGTTGCGTTATGGAGTAAGATTTAAAGAAATATTAACGAAATGACTTACAAATTGTTGTCAATGTTAACTGAATACATCTTTTATTTCCCAGTAAAATCTTTGCTGAAAGTCGAGTTTTCGTTCGTATAAGGTTGAATTAAATTTTCAACGCATTTTCGATTTTTTCGCGTTGTTCGATGGAAAATTGTTGATCTAATTTCACTTTTCCTTTGGAATAAAAGAACTTTGCGACACAAAGGGATTTTAAATCAACATGAATCAAACGAAGCATGTCCATGTTTAAATCTGCAAATGGTTCAAAGAGTGGATCTAATTCAACGGCCTCGTCCAACATGTTTGTAAAGTCAAACGTTACATATTTTTCCATATAACTTTTGTGCGTAAAATAGATGTGAAAGGGCTTTTCCAAATCGAGTTTCGCTTGGAGCACATAATTGCCATCAGTTGAAGTCACGGAACCAATTTCAACGCCATCTTGACTTACGCTCACTTTGATTTCTGGTGTCATGTCGTCGAGCTCCAGGAAGTTTATTTGACCACGAAACAAAAGTTCATTGACATTCGTGAGTTGGGCATTGGCAAAAGACAGGGAAAAAAGGAATAAAATGAGTGTTTTTACTATTTTCATGATTGCAGTATTTGTCCAAATGTAATTATTTTTTGATTATCCGCATCTATACCTTTTTTGATTTTTGGCACCTTTCAAACACAAATAAATTGTCTAAAATGGTGTTTTCAGACTTCAAAAGAAGGAAAATTTTGGTGTAGGGTAAACAAGCGGATAATCGAACGAACCCAAAAAACAGAAATCATCAAGCAACTAAGCAGTAGTATTCTTCTCATTTGAATTTCGTATTTTTGAAGGATAACTTGAAAAAATGTTTTTGAAACAAGCAATTTTTGTACTCATTTGGTTTTTGGTTCCGTTTGCCAATCCAATTTTTGCCCAAAAAGATTCATCGCTTACAAAAGTCAAAGTTTATTCAGGTAAATCAGGATTTATCAAACAAAAAGCAATTTTTCTGAAAATCAAGGGAGATTCTGCCATTGTTTATGCGTTCGATGGTCAAGCAAGCTTTGCCATGAAAGAATTCAGCGATACGATAATACTATCATCTGAAAAGAATTTTTTTGAATCGGCAAATTGCAAGTTAATGATTGAAGGAAGTCAATTTACAGTTGACCTAAAGCAAAACGGAAAAAAAGTCAAACTTAAAAAATCATTAAAAGTGGAATTAAATACATTTTTGAATGAATCTTGGATCAATGAACAGCGCGAATTGTTCTTTCAAACTGCTGAGAATAATCCAAAAAGTTACCTTTTATACGACCAAACGATCAAAGATGCAGGATTGTTAAATTTAATCGAAAAGGATTCTGCAATCTTTTTAAATGCTTATTTTGTAGCGTTTAAAGATGTTAAATTCGAAGATGATCAATCAAATTAAAATTAAATAGAAAATTACTTGCTAAAAAATAAATCATGAAAAAACAGTTACTTCTTCTTTATTTCCTAGGCGCTTTTGTCGTTTTTGGACAAGACACAACTTGGGTTCAAACCTTTACTTTTGACTCAATTGCAACACGCAGAGCGAATTTTCAATTTCCGGCGGATCTTGATACCAAAAGGTTTGAAAAAGTACTGATGTATTATAAATTGAAATGTTCACCTTTAACACCATGGGACCAGTACAATTGTGGCGAATGGGATTACTTGGCTTACACGCGGGTTATTGAACACACAGGAGCGTATGATTCGGTTCAAAAGTCAACCAATAAATACCAAACAAATTTTCAAAGTCCCCCAACGTATGTGTACAATCCAAATGGATATTCGCAAGTGGATACATATACGCGACAAGAAAACGTGCGAACAGGAGTTACAACTACTTTAACACCATTGGTAATGACCGCCGATGCAACAAGTAGTTCTCCATTTCAAGTTTCTGCAAATGGATCAAGGTATCAATTCATTATTAGCGCAAGTGAGTTAAGTACAGCTGGAATTTTGGCAGGTGACATTCAATCTTTGTCCTTGGATGTAGCCGGAATTACTGGAAATGGAAATTTGCTAAATCCAAGAATTTCAATCGGAGCAACAACTTCTAGTACACTTATAACCTTCTTCTCTGGCGCAATGACGACTGTTTATGACAATACGCATTCTGGCACAGGTTCAAAACCAGAGTTGACCTTAGGAACGAATGAATTGCTTTTCCATCAACCATTTACTTGGAATGGAACCGATAATTTGGTCATAGAGTTTTATTTTGATCGCCCAATTCCTTCCACAAATTCTATTTTATTCAGCACGCAAACCATCACAACCAATGAAGTGTTGTCGTATCCAGCAAAGAATGGAGCTATAAGTTTTGACGGAACAAATCACGCCATGAATCAATTGTCAGATTTTGATTTGGGAAATGAGTTTACCATCGAATTTTGGTCTAAAGGAACAGGAAGTGCAGGAACAAATACATCTGTTTTGGAAGCGTACGATACGCTCAACAATCGTGTGATAAACATCCATTTCCCTTGGAGTGATAATAACATATATTTTGATGCAGGGAAAGGTTCTGGCTATGATCGAATTTCTAAATTGGCCACTGTTGCTGAAATTGACAACAACTGGAATCACTGGGCTTTTGTGAAAAATGCAGCCACAGGAACCATGCAGATTTACAAAAATGGTGCATTGTGGCATTCTGGTACAGGGAAAACATTGGCGATAGATAAAATTCACCGTTTAGTGCTTGGATCAGCCATGAATGACCAATATTTTTGGAAAGGAAAATTGGATGAATTTAGACTTTTTAACGCGGCTTTACCCCCTTCAACCATTTTGGCAAATTTTCGAAACAAAGCAACGGCTGCTCATCCAAATTGGAATAATTTGTTAGTGAATTATGACTTTGACGAAGTTGAATATGCTATTGATGGCTCACAAAATGATTTTATGCTCATGCCTTCTGATTATGGAATGTATGATTTTACGGAGCTTCCAAAAGCAGGTGTTATTCAAGAAATGTCGAAACCCGTGATTGGATTTGGTCAAAGTTTGGATGCTGGGACCGTTGCCATAAATGAAGTTGAGTACCAAAAAACAAAGGAACCGCAAGTAGTTTTTGAATACGGAACAGAAAATCGTCATTTTACCATAGAAAATGCATTTATTGCGCTTCCATCAAGCTCAGAAAACACCTATGATGCTTCAGGAAATTTAAGTTCAAGTGCGCCATTCGTTGGAAGTGAAACATTAACAAACGAAACAATTAGTTATTACGAACAACCTGTAGAACTTACGAATGACATTGAAATAGGTCGATTTATTACACCATATGGAATTAATTTTGATTTGGGAATAAATGGTTTTACATGGATTTACGATGTTACCGATTACCATCATTATTTAAAAGGATTGGTTGATTTAGCAGCGCACAATACGCAAGAATTAATCGATCTTCGTTTTGCATTTATTGAAGGAATTCCGCCGCGTGATGTGCACAAAAGAGAAGCAATTTGGTCAGATTGGAAATCTTACCAATATAGTAATTTAGCATCCAATACATCCTTGCCAGCGATTTCAGTTCCATTATCAGATACATCAGCAGGCTTTAAAATAAAATCGCGATTAACAGGCCATGGACAAGTTGGAAATGGCGCTTGTTGCGAATGGGTACCAAAAAATCACAAATTGTTGATTGATGGCACACAACAATTTCAGTGGCAAATTTGGGAAGAAACATCTTGTGGTGACAGTCCAAATCCTGCACAAGGAGGAACATGGCCGTATGCAAGAGAAGGATGGTGCCCAGGCGATATGGTAAAAGAATATGATCATGAAATCACGCCATTTATTACTCCAGGAGGAACTGTAAGTATTAATTACGAAATAGATCCAGTTCCAGCAAATGATCCTGGACAGGCCGATGGAAACTATGTCATGGCGATGGACCTAATTTCGTATTCAGCACCTAACTTTCAGCACGACGCAGCGATTGTGGATGTGTTGAATCCGAATAGCTATGAGTATTACCGCAAGTTTAATCCTTCATGTAATAGCCCAAGAATCATATTGCAAAATACAGGAGCTGAGCCTTTGACTAGCTGTATTATTCGTTGTTGGACTACGTATGGTGTTTGGCAAGAATTCAACTGGACTGGTAATCTTGGATTTTTGGAGAAAGAAGTTGTTGAAATATCAGTTGCAAACCCAACAGATTTTTGGTCAAATTGGAGTGGAGATTTAAAATTTCATGCGCAAGTGTATGCAGTTGGTGGCTACCCAGATTTGGATGAATACGCAAACAATAACGTGAAAACAGTTTCATTCAAGCGACCAAATACCATTAATGATCCATTTTTCTTATGGTTTCAATCGAACAACAAAGCAAGCGAAAACAAATTCCGTTTGGAAGATAGTGATGGAAATGTATTATTTGAACGAACAGGAATGTCAAACAATACAGATTACAAAGACACTTTTGATTTAGATCCCGGTTGTTATTCTGTGATTATCGAAGATTCAGATAGTGATGGATTAGGTTATTGGTACTCAAGCCAAGTGGAAGGAGAAACAAATGGGTCATTTATAATTCGAAAAGTAGGCGGACCAGCTTATACAACGTTCCCTAGAGATTTTGGTAATTTTCACAGGTACAATTTTTCTGTTGGATTTACTGTAAATATTCCTGAGGTGGATGCACCTAATGCTCATGTTTATATTTTTCCAAACCCAGCCACAAACAAATGTATCATCGAAGCCGAAGGAGATATAGGCGCAAGTGCTGAACTTGAAGTGCTCGACTTAACAGGAAGAGTTGTACATCAATCATCCATGAAAGCATCTGGAAATTTTGCAAGTTCAACGATTGATGTGTCTCATTTCTTGCCAGGGAATTATATTGTGTTCATTAAATCAGAGAAAGGAGTTTATTCTGAGAAATTGATAAAACTGTAAAGAACCAAGTATATAGTTGAATTAAACATTAGCCAAAAGGCGTATTTTTAATTAATATTCCGTTGAATTTTACTGAGTTGATAGATATTGTTATATTTTTGTAGTTGTGCTGAATAATAGACTTTTAGCACTAATTACTAAAACCAAAAACTATTTCTATGAAACGAAATTACTTAAAATGGAGTAAGAGCTTCTTACTATCCACAGCTTTTTTTACTGGATTTGGGTCAGCCCAAGCACAATCATTAACAGAAAATTTCAATTTTACTGGAGGAATTCAAACGTTTACGGTCCCATGTGGTGTAGATAGTATTTTTGCACAAGTTTGGGGAGCGCAAGGAGGCACAGGAGCTGATGGCAACTCTAATTCGGGCACTATTGCTGGCGGAGCTGGCGGATTAGGTGGTTATTCAGAAGGTTGGTTGGTTGTTACACCCGGCGATGTACTTAATATTTTTGTTGGTGGACAAGGGTCTGCTTCGATTGGCGGTTTTAATGGCGGCGGTAACGGTGGAAGCACCAATGCAGGCGGCGGTGGCGGCGCAACAGACATCCGTATTGGAGGTACAGCAGAATCAAATCGTGCAATCACTGCTGGCGGCGGTGGCGGTGGCGGACGTGGCGGTTGTGAAGGTTCGGTAGGTGCTGCAGGAATTGGTGGAAACGGTGGCCTAGGCGGCGGCGGCAATGGAATTGACGGTGGTGGATCTATCACCTCTAGTGGGGTTGCTGGCGGTGGTTTTGGAGCCATTGGTGCCACAGGCGGCGTTCCTGGAGTTGGATGCGGTGGATTTTTAGGTGCTCCTGGTTTGAGTGCAACCACAGGTACTGGTGGTAACGGTGGTGCAGGTCAATCTTGTTGCTGTTTTTCTTTCCAATCAATTCCCGGCGGCGGCGGCGGCGGCGGCGGTCAAATTGGCGGCGGCGGCGGTGGTGCTGGTTCTGCTGGAACATCAGGTTGTTCAGGAAATGACAAAGGCGCTGGAGGCGGCGGAGCAGGTGGTTCAAGTATGGCTCCTGCAGGCGGAATTACAACCCAAGGAATATGGTTAGGCGACGGTCAAGTTACATTAACTTATGATGACCCAACTTTGGCAACTCCAACATTGAACGCACCAGACCTTTCTATTTGTGAAGGTGTAATTACAACGTATTCTTGTACAACAGATCCAGACGCAACTTCATACACATGGGTTGTAACTGGTGGAATCACAATTGCTTCAGGTCAAGGTACACCTACAATTACAGCTGGTTCTTTTGGAGCTGGTGGTACAATTTCTGTTTTTCCATCTAATGTGTGTGGTGATGGAACAGCTTCAGCAGTTGAAACAATTGTCGTGAATCCAAGCCCAGTAGTTGGATTATCAGCTTCTCAAACAGGAGTTGTTTGCGGTGGACAAAATATTACACTTGTTGGAACTCCAGCAGGTGGAACGTTCTCTCAAGCTTCTGGACCAGCTTCAGCGGTAATTGGAAATCAATTTAATGCTTCACAATTAGGAAACTATGTAGTTCAGTATGATTTTACAGATGCAAATGGTTGTTCAGATTTCGCTGTTTTACCTTTTACTGTGAACTGTTTCGTTGGAATTAATGAAATTGAATTTGATGGACAAATGAATGTGTATCCGAATCCAACAAAAGGTGCATTTTCTATTACTAGTAAGTCAGATATGAATGGAACTATTGAATTGTTCGACATGAATGGACAACGAATTCATAGTGAAACAGTGAAAAATGAAATCAAGAAAGATTTAACACTGAAAAATTTAGCTCCGGGAGCTTATTTGTTGAAAATTACCAGTGATAATGTTGTTTATTCAGGTAAAGTAAACATTGTTGATTAAAATAATTTAATCGTCATTTCGAAAGACCGAGGTGTATTCTTTGGTCTTTTTTGTTTTTTCATTTTGAGAAATTGTGTTTTACAGGAATAATTAATTGGTTTTTATAGGGTGATAATGAAATTTGAACTTGTATTTCTGAAAGAAATAAAATTGAGATAAGCTTGATGTTGAAACAGATTTTTAAGTATTAATGAAAATTTAATGGTTAATAAAATCTTTTTGCTTGCTGATATTGCAACATGTTATTTAGTTAAATTTGTTTCGGTCAAATAATTAAATTTGGCTAATTTACTGATTATCAAATACTATTTTTATGAAAAGAAATTACTTGAAATGGAGTAAGACTTTCTTACTAACAACAGCTTTTTTAGCTGGAATTGGGTCAGCCCAATCACAAACAACTACGTTTAATTTTACCGGAGCTATGCAAACATTCACAGTCCCATGTGGTGTTGACACTTTATTCGTTCAAGCATGGGGCGCTCAAGGTGGCAGTGGAGCCACAGGTGGAGGTGCTGTTGCTGGTGGTAGTGGCGGTTTGGGCGGTTACGCAGAAGGCTTTTTAGTCGTGACTCCTGGTGATGTCTTAAATATTTTTGTAGGTGGTCAAGGTGCTACCCCAACAGGAGGTTTCAATGGTGGTGCAAATGGAGGTACTCAAAACGCCGGTGGTGGTGGTGGAGCAACCGACATTCGTGTTGGTGGAAGTGCAGAATCTAACCGCGTACTTACTGCAGGCGGCGGCGGCGGTGGCGGTCGTGGTGGATGTGATGAAGGTGCGGCACTTACAGCTGGTATTGGTGGAAATGGTGGTATAGGCGGCGGCGGTGTCGGTGCTAATGGAAACGATTCTCCAACATCTGGTGGTGCTGCAGGTGGTGGTAAAGGCGGAAACTTTGGCGTTGTTCAAGGTGCGGCTGGACCAGCAGGGGTTGGTTGTGGCGGATTTTTAGGAGGTCCTGGATTGACAGCTTCTACTGGAACTGGTGCAGTTGGTGGTGGTGGTCAATCATGTTGCTGCTCTTCTGGACCTAGTATTCCAGGTGGCGGTGGCGGCGGTGGCGGCCAAATTGGCGGCGGCGGCGGCGGCGGCGGTTCTGCAGGAACTACTGCATGCTCTGGAAACTCTAAAGGTGCTGGCGGCGGCGGCGGCGGTGGTTCATCGTTCATTGGTGGCGTAATTAATGGTGCCGAAAATAATGGTATTTGGTTAGGAAACGGTCAATTAACTATTTCATGGAATCCTCTTGTATTGGATGTTCCAACTTTGGTTTCGCCAGATTTATCTATTTGTGAGGGAGTTATAACTACTTATACTTGCACAACAGATCCAGATGCAACTTCATATACTTGGACTACAACTGGAGGAATTACAATTGCGTCAGGACAAGGAACACCAACTATAACTGCGGGATCTTTTGGTGCTGGCGGAACAATTTCTGTTACAACTTCTAATGTTTGTGTAAGCGATGTTACTTCTGCAGTTGAAACAATTGTTGTAAATCCAAGCCCAGTGGTTGGTTTATCGGCTTCTCAAACAGGAGTAGTTTGCGGTGGCCAAAATATTACTCTTGTTGGCTCTCCAGCAGGTGGAACTTTCTCGCAAGCTTCTGGGCCAGCATTAGCGGTAATTGGAAATCAATTTAATGCTTCTCAATTAGGAAATTATACAGTTCAATATGATTTTACAGATGCTAATGGTTGTTCAGCTTCTGCTGTTTTACCATTTACTGTGAACTGTTTTGTTGGAATTGATGAAGTTGATTTTGACGGTCAAATGAATGTTTATCCGAATCCAACAAAAGGAGCATTTTCAATTACGAGTAAGTCAGAGATGAATGGAACGATTGAGTTGTTCGACATGACTGGACAACGTATCCATAGCGAAACAGTGAAAAATGAAATCAAGAAAGATTTGACACTGAAAAATTTAGCTCCTGGGGCTTATTTGTTGAAAATTACAAGCGACAATGTTGTTTATTCAGGTAAATTGAACATTGTAGATTAAGATAATTTAATGTCATTTTGAAAGACCGAGGAGTATTCTTCGGTCTTTTTTTGATGTAAAATTTGTTGTACTAAATATTGTACAATAATTTCAAATGATTTACTTTTATGCTTTAGAATGATAATAACATGGAAATAACCACATATAGCAATTTCAGACAAAACTTAAAATCTTTTTTGGACAAGGTTTTTTTTGATCACAATCCATTATTCGTGACCCGAACAAATGGAGAAGATGTTGTCGTAATGTCGAAAACTGACTATGACGCACTGACTGAGACCTTACATTTACTTGGAAGCCCTAAAAATGCCGAGCGTTTGTTATCAGGAATTGAAGAATACAAAAAGGGAGGAGGTGAACAACGAGAATTACTTAAATGAAATTGATTTGGTTGACCCATGCCTGGGAGGATTACTTGTTTTGGCAACAACAAGACAGAAAAACCCTAAAAAAAATAAATAATTTATTGAAAGAAATTCAACGAACTCCTTTTGAAGGTATTGGAAATCCTGAACCCTTAAAGCATTCACTTTCTGGTTGGTGGTCACGAAGAATTAACTTGGAGGACAGATTAGTTTACAAGGTTGAAAACGATTGTATAATCATTTTACAGTGCCGAAAACATTATTAAGAATTTAGGCTTTAAGCTTCAGGAAAAAGGCGTATCGTGTTCCCAAAAATCATAAGAGTATCTGTAAGTTGAAACTTCTGGCAACAATTTACCCCGATCTCCCCAATTTAAAACAAGAAAGTTTTCTTCTGCGAAGGGTTGATATAGACCAGAGTTTCCAACTTTATTGAAACCAGGTGTGTGTGAACGAATCAGTAAGGTTTCTGCTATGGATATCATTTTTTTCCAATCACCTTTTTCAAAATCTTCTATTGCATTCGGATCGTTTGATCTGACAATTCTTCCTAATCTAATTTTTGTTGGTCTAGCGCATGATTCTACGAATTCCCAACGATTATCGAGTCGTTTTCCAAATTTGATACCTTCTGCTTTTCCAATGTAAAGAAGTGTTTCAGAGTCTCCATATGCTGGGTGTTGACCGTAAATTTGATAAATGCCATAATCGCTTTCTGTATTTTTTAATTTGACTTTTTCAAAATCAAAATCAATTGTTTCCCAAATTATGTTGATTATAATAATTTCAGCCATGATAATTGTGTAAAAGAATTAATTCAACCCATTAAAATACACTTTCACTTTTCCAATCCAATTTTCTTTTTCCTCTTTCTCCATCCAACTCGCTTCAAAGGCATTTAACGAAAGTTGCATCAATTGATCCTTCGACAAGTTCAGTGCCTTAGCTGTTTCATAGAAATTTTCGTTCATGTAGCCACCAAAATAAGCTGGATCATCGGAGTGAATGGTTGCAAGGATTCCTTTATCGAGCATTTTAGCCACAGGATGATCTTCCATTTTTTGAATCACTTTTAATTCTAAATTACTCAAAGGACAAAGCGTTAATGGAATTTTAGCCTCAACCAAGCGCTGCACTAATTTTTCGTCATCGAGGCATCGATTTCCGTGATCGATTCGTACCACGTTTAACAGATCTAGTGCTTCCCAAATATAATCTACAGGACCTTCTTCGCCCGCGTGAGCAACCAATTTGTAACCTTCTTTCGCCGACGCTTCGAAAACCCTTACAAATTTACTCGGTGGATTTCCCAATTCAGAGGAATCAAGTCCAACGCCATCAATCAAGTGTTTGAATGGAAGGGATGATTCTAGGGTTTTGAATGCATCTTCTTCACTCAAATGACGCAAGTAAGACATAATAAGTTTGTACGAAATTCCGTATTCCAGTTTCGACTTCTCTAATGCTTTGTAGATTCCATTGAACACAACTTCAAAGTCAACGCCCCGTTCTGTGTGCGTTTGCGGATCAAAAAACACTTCAACATGCACCACATTTTGACCATGAACTTTGGTAAGATAAGCCCAAGTTAAATCGAAAAAATCTTGTTCGTGAATGAGCACTTTTGCGCCAGTGTAATAGATGTCCAAAAACTCTTGAAGATTATTAAACTTATACGCTTTTTTTAATGATTCTATAGAATCAAAGTCCAGTGCGATGTTGTTGCGTTGCGCAATTTCGAACATAAGTTCTGGTTCAAAACTTCCTTCAATGTGTAAATGAAGTTCGGCTTTTGGGATTCCTTGGATAAACTCTTTTAAGTTGGTTTGCATGAATGACGAATTAGATTATTTTGCTCTTTTGGTTCAACGGATTTTAATTTTTCAGTTAAATCTAATGAAATCAATGATATGTTGTCACATTTTTTGATTGAGAATTCGAACAATGAATTTTTAATTCAGGATTGCAAATGAAAAATTTTCCAGAAATTTTGTCGATCGATTTGAACTTTTTGCTTAACTTAGGGTAAAGTACTAACATTTAAACACCTAAAAAACCATGTTTTTAAACACAATCAAACTTGACAAGGTATTATTTTTGGACATCGAAACTGTGCCTCAAACCTATCAATTCGCTGACTTGGATGAAAAATCGCGCGAGCTTTTTGAAATGAAAACGCGATTCATGCAGAATGACACCAAATCGTTCACAGATTTATACAACGAAAAAGGAGGCATTTTTGCTGAATTTGGAAAAATTGTCTGTATTTCTGTTGGTTTCGTTGCAAGTGTAAGTACAGGCAAACAAATTCGCATGAAGTCCTTTTATCATGATGATGAAGAAACCCTTTTAAAACAATTTAAAAAATTGTTGGAAGAACATTACAATACACCATACCACATTTTGTGTGGTCACAATGCAAAAGAATTCGATTTTCCGTATTTGTGCAGACGATTTCTAATTAACGGAATTGCATTACCGGAAGTGTTGAACATTGCAGGCAAAAAACCATGGGAAATCAATCATTTGGACACGATGGAACTTTGGAAATTTGGCGATTACAAAGCGTTTACATCTTTAGCTTTGTTGTGTCATGTATTCAATATTCCAACTCCGAAAGATGATATTTCAGGCGCTGATGTGGCACGCGTTTACTTCGAAGAAAACGATTTAGAACGCATCAAAGTTTATTGCGAAAAAGACGTTGTAGCCTTAATTCAATTGTTACTGCGTATGCGCGGCGATGCTCTAGTGGAAGACAGTGAGATTCATTATTCTTAATAATAAAAACCCAAACGACAATTCATTTGGGTTTTCTGAAACGAGTCTAATTTAGTTTTTTACGATTTTAAGAGTTTGACGGTTTGAATTTGTTTCAACTAGAATTATGTACACACCATTTAAGTTGTTTTCCAAGTTAATTTCATAAACAGCAGATTGGTCTAATTCTTTTTGATATACAGATTCTCCTAACAAATTGGAAACAGTTATTGTTCCGCTTTCTTTCAACGTTGAACCATCAAGTTTAAAAATCCCTTGACTAGGATTTGGAGAAACACTTAAGTTAGGAACGACATTTTCTTCCAAACCATTCGTTCCTGGTCCAAGTTTTTGATACCAAATATCTAAACCTGAAGCAGTGCTAACACTTAAGGTGCTTGCAGAAGGATCAAAATCAACGGTGTTTTGAAACGAACCGGTGATATACACATTATCAGAATTATCCGCAAATATTCCAAAGCTACGCGTGTATGCTCCAATGTTTGCAGCACCATAACTTGTAGCCCAATCAAATGCACCTGTCGACTCCAATGAAATAATGTAGGTATCTTCTGCACCAAGTTTAGTTAAGGTTTGAACTCCAACGGCATCTGGATTTGCATCCATTGTTGCTGCCATTTCACCAGTTAAATAAATTTTCCCAGCACCAGTAACTTCCATATCCATATAATCTTCTGTGCCTGTGCTACCAAAGGTTTTAACCCAATTTAAATTTCCTGTTGGTGAAAGTTGTACAACAAAAACATCATCAGATCCGTTAGAAGTAACCATGGTTTCTCCTCCTGATGTATTAAAATTACAGTCAAAAATAAAAGAGCCATGAACATAAATGAATCCATTTGCATCTATGTCAATATTTCTACCTTCGTCTACCGCAATACCTCCCATTGTTTTGGCAAAAACGAAGTTATTAGGCTCATTTAATTTAAGAACAAAAATGTCATTTGTTCCTGAAATTTCAACAACTGCGGCACCTGGGTCAAAATCTACTGTTCCGTTAAAATTGCCGGTTAAGAATTGGTCACCAGTTGTTTGGTCAATCACGATATCGCTAGCCTCATCCGAAGCAATTCCTCCAAAAACTTTCGAGTTGACATAATCCCCTGAAGCACTTAATTTTAGCAGATAAGCATCGCCACTTCCAATACTGGTAGCATTTTGAACACCTGCTCCTGGGTTAAAGTCAACGGTTGATCGGTATGTACCAACGACAAAAACACTTCCATCAAATTCATCCACTGCAATAGCATTTCCATAATCCATTTCAGCTCCTCCAATTCGTTTTGCCCAACTTAACGAGCCATCAGATAACACTTTTAAAATAAACACATCTTCTTGTCCTGTTGAGGTCAAATTTAATGTGCCAGCGTTTGGATCGAAATCCGCAGTTCCTTTAAATGTTCCTGTAATATATATGTTTCCATCTTGATCTACGGCAACTTCACTTGGTACATCATCGCTAATTCCTCCAAAGTTTTTGGCCCAAATGAGATTACCCTCCGAAGTTGACTTGGTCAAATAAGTATCAAGAGCACCATTTGAAGTCAGATTATATGTTGCTGCTGAGTTATCAAAATCTGTTGTTGTTCCAAAAACGCCAACTGCATATACATTACCATCTCCATCAGCTGTGATACCTAGACCTTTGGCACTTGATCCACCATCAAACGTTTTCGTCCATTGATGATTTGGAAGTTGTGCGTTGATTGTAAAAGCAACAAGATTTGCGCATAAAAATAGTTTCAAGTTTTTCATATTGTTGTTCATTTTTGAATACTCAATTCGTTCTAAGATGGCACAAAGATGATGTATTCAAGAATTGAAATGATAAGGGTAAACCCTACAAATGAAAAAATTTAAATAATAATATCAGTGATTCAATACGGCCAATCGCATTCGTAGCGGAGTTTATTGATTTTAAGGTCTGGATAGCAACCGTATTTATCCATTAATTCTTGCTCATCTTCATTCGTTGTTTGATCGTAAAAGAAGTGCTCAATGGATGTCGTTGGTTTATTAGTTCGAGAGCCAACCAACCATTGTCTGGAATGAAACAAATCGATGTAATAGCTTGGATCGATAATCCCAAGTTTTAGTTGTTCAAAGAACCAATCTTCGTGCGCATCGTAATAGCTAAATGGCAAATAAGACATAGTTTCATTCACTTTTAATTTCAAATCTATGTGATCAAAATTTAAGATGGGATTTTCTGTTAGAAAAGCGTCAAATTGAATGCCAGCCAAAGAATCATCGATGTCGATATTCCGCCATAACTTTTGAGTTTCGATGGAATCTTTTTTGATTAAATGGTAAATTTTACCATAAACACTTCTATGTTTCATGATTGTGGAATCAATCGCAATTAGATCTGAAAGGATTTTTTCTTCCTTTGGAGTCTTGGTCTGCTTATCAAATGTTTTGGTGGAAGCATTTATTTTCTCCCAGTCTGAAATGCCAAAAACAGGTTCAAACCAAAGGTTGTGAATTCGAGTTAATCTCCCAATGCGCGGATCCATGGAAAGTGCTTTGTCTAAATAGTACTTGGTGGAGTCCACATTGTCATTTTGCGACCAACACTTTGCCATGTTAAATAAATCAATCGCTTTCGGTTCGGGAACTAGGCTGAAAGCGTGCATGAGCATTCCTTGAGCAGGCAATAACATCCCCATTTCAATTTGTTTGGCAGCTTCATCGCACAATTTGTGGTATTCAATGTAGTTTTGACCTTGAACCAATAATGAGTTTGAGCCAAGCAATATAAAGCAAAAGAGTATTGAAAAGTAAGAATGTTTCATGGGTGAACATTTCAAGTTGGTTCAACCAAAATAACGATTTCCGAGGGTGATGTTACAGAATTAACGCTTCTTTAACGTCTGAAAACCCATTGGATTAATTTTTAGCCATTTATTCGCAAAAAATCGCAATGTATTGATGTTTTACAACATTCTTAGTCGTTAGGAAACGAATATTGATGATTCAAAACTCTTCAGAAGACTGAATTTTCTTTTCTCCAACCAACACTTCAAAGGAATTATCTCTGATTTTTTCCGCCAAATTATCCGTTGGTAAATCATTATCGTCGGGTCCAAAAGGATCTTCAATTTCTTCCGCCAAAACTTCCATACTCACAATCACATAAAACACGAATACCGAAATAATCGCTGAGAAATAACCGAATACACTAACGAACGCCAATGGCAAAGTCGAAGTATAAATGAAAATAAACTTTTTCAAAAAGATGCTGTATGAATAAGGAATCGGTGTGTTTTTAATTCGTTCGCAGGCTCCAAGTGAATCCATAAACGCATTTAAATTTTTATCTAAGCTTAAAAAATCTTCCTGCGTTATCGAACCATTCTTTTTCAGCTTCGCAAGTTTTTCGTACATCATTTGAACAATTGCTAATGGAACATGAGAACGACCTTTGATTTGTTCATATTCTTCGCCAGATAAATCCAAAAGTTCCCATTTTGTTCCAACTCTCAAATGTTCTTTTGATGCGTAAACAAAATTTCCAATCATCCGTGCAAAATACAAACGGTCTTCGGAATTTTCCAAAATCGCTTTCAATTTAACCGACAAATTTCGTGAATCATTCACCATTTCACCCCATTTCCTGCGACCTTCCCACCATCGATCATAAGCAGTATTTGTGCGAAATACAAGAAGCAATGAAATCACAAAACCGACCAATGAATAAACAACTGTCAAACTTGTTAGTTGCTTGTGAATGCCTTCAAAAAAGGAAATTTCCACCCAAGCAATTGCTAAACTAAGCAAGGTCATGTAAATCAGTTCCCTCCATAAAATGCGCACGGTGTCGCTTTTATGAAAAGCAAATATGAGTTGGAACCAAGATTTTGGGTTGTATTTTATCATAATTTTTTATGCTTGAATGATGTAAAATTATCAATTCTATGCTTTAATCGCCGTCAAAAATGCTTCCATTGAATCATAATGGTAATCTGCCAAATTAAGTTTCGGTTCAGGATGATGACTTTTTTCAGGAATGCAAACCACTTTCATGCGAGCAGCTTTTCCTGAAATGATTCCGTTAAGCGAATCTTCAATCACTAAACAATTCAATGGAGAAACGTTTAACTGGTTGGCCACATGCAAATATACTGCAGGATGAGGTTTTCCGTATGATTCATGTTCAGCTGAATGCGTTACATGAAATGAATTTTTCAAATTTAAAACCTCAAGAACGGTTTCAATTAAAATCGAATAAGATGAAGTCGCTAAACCAATTTTAATGTTTAAGCTATTCAAAAATTGAAGTGTTTCAACAACACCTGGTAAAGGTTCTCCGTTCGCTTGAATCAAATCAACCATTCGGTGTACGATCCGATTTTCAACTTCTTTGGGTCCAACTCCTTGCCATGCCTCATGTTTGTACCAGTAATGAATCACTTCGTCAAGTCTTAGCCCAACGGTTTGTTGAAAGTCTTGTTTGGTCAAGGTGCTTCCAACTTCTCGAAACGTCTGTTCCATTGCAATTTTCCACAACGGTTCCGAGTCGATTAAAACTCCATCCATGTCAAAAATGACAGCTTCGTATTTATTTATGTTTATCATTTACAAATGGATTTTGTACAAATTTCCACCTGTGCCGAGCGGAGTTCTTTCATCGGCAACGTAGATTTCGTTAATGTATTTAACAACCAATGATTCTTTTTGAGAGAATGTTTTATAGTCAATTTTTTCTTTTTGAATGAACTTATCACCTTCGACTGTGAATTTATACATCGAAGAGTACGTGCTGAGGTAATAATAATGGTTCGAAATATCCGTACCATAAAAATCGGCCGCAGTAACAGAATTTTGAAAATAGCCATTTTTACCTAATTTGATTTCGCTCCGCAGCTTTATACTTCCATCATCGAGATCAAGTCTATAAACTGAGCAAATTCCATTATAAGGTTTCGTGTTGTTTTTAGAAAAAAGCATCAACCATTTGCTTCCAACAATGCACATTGCTTCACAATCGAAATGTCGATTTCTTTTTGTCGGAGGACATTCAACTTGATCAGGATAACTAAATGGAATTTTTTCTGCTTCAACTTCATTTTTAGTTTGAACATCACGAAGATTTATGCGGTAGACACAGAGGTTTTTTCGGTTATTTTTGTTGTTACCAAAATCGCCAATATAAAGTTTGTTGCGGTAAGTGTCGTCCACACATATATCTTCCCAATCGATATTGTTAGCGTTTAACACCTTAATTCGTCGAAGAATTTCTCCTTTGTAATTTATTTCATAAATAAATGGGTCATTTCCCCCATCATTGATTGCATAGAACGAGGAAGATGACGCAATTTCCAATCCTGAAATCTCTTTGAGTTCTTTGGGTAATTTAGCCAGTTTTCGTTGTTCTGTTTTGAACGAAAAAAGAAATAGGATTAAAAAGCCTACGACGAAAAGATTTTTCATTCCTTTACTTAACAAGGACACGCACTGTTTCAATTCTCCGAGCGGTAACTTGCTCAATGATAAATGTATAATCTTCAATTTCCACGCGTGTTTTGCGCTCTGGAATCGACTCTATTTCGTGGATTATCAAGCCGGCCAAGGTCCCGAATTCTTCCGATTCAGGCAAATTGAGATCATATTCACTGTTTAGGTATTCGATGTCAATTCTTCCAGAAAACAGAAATTCTTTGTTTGAAATTTTTTCTTCCAGCCAATCTTCCTTATCGTGTTCATCTTCGATGTCACCAAAAATTTGTTCAATCACATCTTCAATCGTGACTAAACCATCTGTTCCACCGTATTCATCCACCACTACAGCAATATTGCCACTTTTTTTGGTGAACATTTCGAGCAATTCCTTTCCAGACATGGCAGCTGGTACAAACGCGATTGGCATCAAAATTTGTTTGATTGCTTCTGGTTTTTTGAATAACTCAAATGAATGAACGTAGCCGATAATATTGTCAATATTTTCACGGAAAATTAAAATTTTAGAAAGTCCAGTTTGCGTGAAGACTGCATGCAATTCAGAGATGTCTTTATTCAAATCCATCGCCACAATTTCTGTTCGAGGAATCATGCAATCACGCGCTTTGATCGATGAAAAATCAAGTGCATTTTGCAAAATTTGCATTTCATTTCCTAAATCTTCTTCTTCGTTTAAGCGCCCATTTAATTCTTGCACATAATGTTCTAAATCAATGCGGGAGAAAACCCTGCTGGACTGCGAATTTTCAGCGCGAAGTAATTTAAGAACACCATTACTGATAGCAACAATCACAAGCGTTGGCAAATAAAGAATCACATAAATGATCGCCATTGGAAGCGCGCTGACATTGAGGAAAAAATTTGGATTAATTTGAACAATGGCTTTGGGTAGAAATTCAGCTACTGTAAGCACTAACATGGTTGACAAAATTGTTTGAATCAATAAGATTAATGCGCCTTCAGAAATCCCCCAACCTTTGATTACTGGGTCTAATATTTCTGCTGCACTAATTCCAAAAATAACTAAGGCCACGTTGTTCCCGAGCAATAAAAGAGCAATAAAATTAGATTCTTTATTGTAAAAAAGCCCAAGCAATTTCCCGTTGAAAGTACCTTTGGCAATATCCAATTCGACTTTTAAACGATTCGATGAAATAAACGCAATTTCCATTCCCGAGAAAAACGCAGAAAAGAGCAAAGTAAGAAAAATGACAACTAATGTTACTTCCATAAATTCCCTACTTATATTGCTTTAAATCAGTCATTTTTATGAAATCTTAAGAACATCAAAACCGATGTCTTCTCTGAAATATGCGTTTTCAAATTCTATCTTTTCGATGCTTTCATACGATCGACGCAAGGCACTTTCCAAGTTTTTACCATAAGAAGTAACCGCTAATACGCGTCCACCTGCAGACATAACAGCTGGTCCATCCGAGGAAGTTCCCGCATGGAAGATGGTGCTTTCCATCACACTGTTTAACCCATAAATTTGTTTTCCTTTTTCATAGCTATCTGGATAACCACCAGAAACCATCATTACAGTTGCAGTGCTTCGTTCGTCGAATTGAACATCGCGTTCTGAAAGTGTTCCACTCGCAACACCTTCAAACAAATCCAAAATATCTGATTTCAAACGAGGAATGACAGCTTCCGTTTCTGGGTCGCCCATTCGACAATTATACTCAATCACATAAGGTTCGTTTTTCACATTAATCAAACCGAAGAAAATAAAACCTTTGTAGGGAATATTATCTTCTTTCAAACCTTTTACCGTTGGTATAATAATTTGATTTTTAATTTTTTCCATGAAAGTAGGATCTGCAAATGGAACTGGAGAAACTGCGCCCATTCCACCAGTATTCAATCCTGAATCGCCTTTTCCGATGCGTTTGTAATCTTTCGCTTCGGGCAATAATTTGTATGAATCACCATCTGTAATAACAAAAACCGAAAGCTCAATTCCTTTTAAAAATTGCTCAATAACCACACGATTTGCAGCTGCACCAAATTTACCTTCGGTCAACATGCTTTTTAATTCACGTTTAGCTTCATCCAATTTGTTGATAATCAACACTCCTTTTCCTGCAGCTAAACCATCCGCTTTTAATACATAAGGCGCTTGTTGCATTTCCAAAAATTGATATCCTTCTTCAAGTGTTTCTTTGGTGAAAGTTCCATATTTAGCGGTTGGAATATTATGTCGTTTCATAAATTCCTTGGCAAAATCCTTACTTCCTTCGAGTTGAGCGGCAAGTTTTTGTGGACCTATCACACCAACATGGCTGATTTCACTATCGGCCAGAAAGTAATCGTGAATGCCAAGAACCAAAGGATCTTCAGGACCAACTACAACGATATCAATTTGATTTTCAATCACGGCGCGTTTGATTCCAAGAAAATCGGATGTTTCAATTGCTAAATTTTTTCCGTGATTTTTTGTTCCAGCATTTCCAGGAGCAATAAAAAGTTCTTCTAACATTGAACTTTGAGCAATCTTCCATGCCAATGCATGTTCGCGACCTCCTGACCCCAGCAATAGTACTCTCATGTTCCTTTTTTAGATTAACAATATTTTAGTAATGAATCGAAAAACGCTCTTCCATCAATGTTGCTGAGCGTATGATCTGCTGCCCTTTCTGGGTGCGGCATCATACCAAAAACATTTCGTTTTTCGTTGCAAATGCCAGCGACATTCAACAAAGAACCATTTGGATTGGATTCATCATCGATAACTCCTACTTCGTTGCAATAGTTAAAAATAATTTGATCTTTATCTTGGATTTTTTTAATTGTATCCTCCTGTGCAAAGAATCTTCCTTCTCCGTGCGCAATGGGAATTTTATACGTTTTTTCAGCTGTTAAACCCTTTGTAATTGCCGTAGAACTGTTTGCAGGTTTTAAATGCACATTTTTACAAATGAATTTTTGCGTATCGTTATGCAACAAAGCCCCATCTAACAATCCAGATTCTGTTAAGATTTGAAAACCGTTACAAACCCCAAGAACATAACCACCATTGTTTGCGTGTTTAATTACTTCTTCCATGATTGGTGAAAGTTTGGCAATGGCGCCAGAGCGCAAATAATCACCATACGAAAAACCACCCGGTAAGACAATGAAATCTGCTCCTTTCAAGTCACGATCCTTGTGCCACAATTTTTCAACTTTTTGTTCTAAAATTTCTTCCAGAACATAAATCATATCGGCATCACAGTTTGAGCCAGGAAAGGTAACTACTCCAAATTTCATTTTTAATTTGTTAAATTTTCAACCGCAAGTTCAAGATAAATCGGGCTTTTCGAAGCTAAAACCAACGTGATGATTCACCTTCGAGAGCAGAGCAAAATTAGTCAAATTTGGGGTACAAAAGGGGATTAAATGAAAAATTTAATAACAGAATAGATGATTGCTAGGTAAAACAAGAATTCGGTAATTCCTCCCCACGTTTTACTTGTAAATGCGAATGGTAAGAAAAAAGAAATGGGAATTAGAAAAAAGCTAAATCGCTCAATTTGGCCAAAAAAGAAAATATCGTAGGCTCCCAAAATCGTTGCGATGATCACAAAGAACCAAATCAAACGAGTAAGTTTTTTTAATCGAATCGAAATCTTTTTGTTTTTGACAGAAATTCCTGCAAAGCTAAGTGCGATTAGAATGACCAAACTTGAAAGGGAAACGTAAAAATTCAAAGTTCCAATTTCAGCAATAATGGGTTGGCGAATGAGCTTGAGGTTAATTAATTGTCCCCCTAAATAGTAAATGACTGTCCCATAAATAATTGGAATGCTAAAACCAATTCCGAGCAAGAGAGATTCGCGCCAAACAAATGGTCGAATGGTCCAAACCATGAAATAAAGAAAAGGGAATATGATAATTAACGGCGGATGAACAATTGTTGCAACACCGGCGAAAAAAGCGGCATTGAAAATGTGTTTTCTTCCATCTTCATTTTGTTGAAGTTTGAACAATTGATAAATGGCAAGTATGAAAAATGTATGTGCAATGACCAATCCATTTAAACCATAAAAAGATTCAAAAAAACTCATCAAGACAACATAAATAAGAGAAGAAACGTACATGTTTCTCTCATAGAAACCATTTTTGTTAAACAAAAAGTTCAGCAAAAAAGCATTCACAAAAATGAGTAGTAAATTGATTGTAACACTTAGGTAAAAGTTCGTTTTAATGACTCCTAAAACGCCAAGATTTATTGTTTTTGTATTTTCAATGGAGCCGAAGTAAAAGCCCAAGACAAAATACCCAGCAATGAGAATGGGTAGAAGAGCTTGAACGATAGCACGATTACTTAAAAAGAGCTTGACCATTGGTGCAAAGTTAGTTTTTTGAATCGAATTTGGATAGATTTGGAAGTGAAAGGTGAAGGCATTGAAACCACTGAACATTTAGATTTGACCTTTAAATAAAAGATGCTTTGTAACTATTCAATTTTGCGTTATATTTGCGCGCAATGTTTTTGTGGGACAAAACCAACAACATAAATTAAGTTAAAATGGCTGATAAAACAAGATATTCAGATAGCGAATTGGAAGAATTTAGAGTACTTATTCTTCAAAAAACAAAAGAAGCACAAGAAGATTTAGATATGCTTAAGGCGTCATTGTCGCATACAGACGATCACGGTACAAACGATACTGGACGTACATTCAACATGATGGAAGATGGTTCTGAAACCTTGTCACGTGAAGAAGTGTCTCAACTTGCAGCACGTCAAGAAAAATTTATTCAAAGTTTGCACAATGCATTGGTGCGTATTGAAAACAAAACGTATGGTATTTGCAGAGTGACAGGCAAATTGATTCAAAAAGAACGATTAATGTTGGTGCCTCACGCAACGTTGAGCATAGAAGCAAAGAATGATCAACGATAAATCGAAGGCAACACGAAATTTATTCCTGGTAGGTGGACTCATTGTCCTCATTTTACTTTTCGATCAACTTCTTAAGATTTATATTAAATCAAATTTTTTACCAGGTGAATCGCGCCCGATTTTGGGTGATTGGTTTGTGTTGGAATACACAGAAAATCCTGGAATGGCCTTCGGAACGACGTTTGGCGTCAAAGTTTGGCATAAACTTGCGCTCAGCATTTTTAGAATTTTAGCGGTTACTGCCCTTTGCTGGTATTGGGTAAAACAAGCCAAAAAAGGTGTTCGCTTGGAATTTTTGATTGCATTGGGCTTGATTATTGCCGGTGCTACAGGAAATTTGCTTGATTCCATGTTTTATGATTACGCATTCAAATACGACCCTTGCTTTCCTTATAATATTCGTGAAGGTTCAGGCATTTTTGTCGATTGTGATTTTTGGGGCAAAATGGAAACACGACCTCGTGGTTTTTTAATGGGGAATGTGGTTGATATGTTCAAATTTGAAGCAACATGGCCTTCTTGGATGCCTTGGCTGGCTGGTGAACCTGTTTTCCCTGCAATTTGGAATGTTGCTGATGGCTCAATTACCTTAGGAGTCATAATGATTTTTATTCGCCAACGGAAGTATTTTCCGAAAAACAACAAACCGTCAGAATCACAAGATCCAGTTTCAGAAGAATCTCTAGAATCATTGGAATAAACTTCTTAGTATTTCTGGGCTTGTGTTTAGAAGCCAGTAATTTGCGTAATGATTGGCCTAACGTGCAACCAAAATTTCATTATCTCGTCTTAAAATTATGATGAAGGACGGAAAAAGAAATGTTTTAAGCTATTTGATTGTACTAATTTTGTTTTGTGCTTCATTTATAGGCAATGCTCAATCTTTATGCGGAAATGCGGTAAATGCTCCCACAACAATTAATGGTATTGATGTTACTGGAGCGGGATTTGGAAGTGTTGATGTGTATCCCACGGAATTTTCGTCCTGTTTTCCTTTAATAACGACACCTGTAAACTCACTTTATTTAGGATCAGGAGGTTTTTTTTCTTACACATACACCTTCAGTGAACCTGTTAATGACCTTGTGATTATTATCACCGCTGCTGGGCAATTTGGAGATGAGAATTTCATATTTACAACGAATGGTGGCGGAATTCCTACAATAACTGATTTACAATCATGTTTTTCAAGCATTGTTGGAAATCAAGTATTTAGTGGAGCTGGTGGTGATAGCAACGGCGGAGGAGGTGTCTTTGTTATTTCAAACAGCAACGCTTATACAACTCTGACGATCACTGGAGATGGAGGAAATGCCGGAAGTCTTGTTGCCCTCTGTGATGCATCCGTTGTTCCAGATACTTGCTTGTCTGGAGAGTCAGATTTAATAGTTACTCAAACGGTAGACAATTCAAATCCTTTGGTTGGTTGTGAGGTTGAATTCACTGTTAATGTTACAAATGATGGACCTTGTGATGCAATTACAGCCGAAGTATTGAACACAATTCCTGCAGGATTGACAGTAGTGAGCACAACCCCATCCGCTGGTGCTGTAAGTGGATCAACATGGTCAATCGGAAACATGAATTCTGGATCTAGTGCAAATCTTGTAATTATTGCAACAGTTAATTCGAGCAGTTCACAAACCTTAACTTCCTCGGCAACTTCGGTATCGAATGATTCAATTCTATCGAATAATGTGTCCAATCTCACAATCATCCCAACGCTTGACCCGCCAAATGCTGGAAGTGATTCAACCATTTCAATTTGTAGTAATTCAATAAATGCAATTCTGCTTGATTCTTTATTAACGCTGGATAGAGACTTGAATGGCTCTTGGACTGAAATTTCAACGATTTCAAGTGGTCAATTTAACACAACCAACCATATTTTATCATTGAATACTATTGCTCCTGGAACTTACTTGTTCAAATACAAAGTTGGGAATGGGTGTGGATCTGACTCTTCGTTAATAACCATAAACATTATTGCAACGCCTGAATTGTCATCTGTGGCTGATCAAAATTTATGTAGTTCATACACGCTTCCTGTCATTTCAGGAACAAATTTAAGTGGTAATGAAGCGTATTATACTGGTCCAAATGGTTCAGGAACGCAATTCGACGCGGGTAAAATCATTAGTTCATCGGTTGATTTGTATGTATTTGATCAATCGAACGGAACATTGAGTTGTTCCAGTGAACAATTTTTCTCGATTGAAATCTTAGCACCAACGATTCTGAATCTTTCAGCAACTCCTACTTCAGGATCGGCACCGTTAATTGTAGATATTTCAAGCAATACTGAAAACGCCAACAACTTTGCATGGTTTTTAGACGAAACTTACGAAGGAAGTGTGTTAAATAATGCAACATTTGACAGTTCAGGTGTTTATGTCATTACACTCATTGCATGGCAAAACGATCCCAGTTGTGCCGACACAGCCATGATATCCATCGTTGTTTATGATTCTTTGATCGCAGATATTCCGAACGTTTTTACACCGAATGGAGATGGTGTTAACGATTTTTATTCGGTTACTTTAAATCAAGATGCAAGCTATCAATTTAGAATAATCAACCGGTGGGGAATTGAAATAGCCAGCGGGGAGAATAAACTGTTAGCAAATGTTCCAGCCGAATTGTGGAAAGGAATTGACGCCAATGATGGGGTTTATTTTATAGCCATTGAATTCAATTTATTGGATGGGAAAACGGTCAAAAAGCAATCGTTTATTACGGTTACTCATTAGTTTGCATTCTATTCAACAGGATTTATAGCAAATAGCTTAGACCAAGAAGTGCAATCGCTCCATCAATAAATCCTCCAAAGTAAAAGTCACTTTGTGTTCTAGAAGTGAAATAAATGAACAAGGTTTGTATTAAAATGGCGATTATGAACAATTTGTTCTGACCTAAGTTTGGAATGCAATAAACGGCAATAAACAAAAAAGCAACCAATAACAAAATGCCAATCATTTTGGAAGATTGAACACCTAGAACTTGGGGTATAGTTCGTTGACTTGGCTTGTCGAACGCTAAGTCTCGGATATCAAAAGGAATGCAAATAGCTAGAAAATAGAAATAATGCGAAAGTCCAAGTATCCAACTATTTTGGGTGTAAATTTGCTCGTTGATCAAGGGAAAAATGGCTATTGTTGCCACCCAAACCGCAGAAATTAAATGAATTTTGAGAAAAGGTAAATCACGCAAGTTTTTTGTTTTCACTTTCAATGCGTAGAAAATACTCAGTAGTAAAACAATCGTTCCAAGCGTAAAAGTGGCGTAATTCCAATGAACTAAATAAATTGACACTAGCGCTGTTGCCAAACCAGTTAAAATCGTGAGTGCAATGAGCATTTGTTGATTTTCCCCAACCCATTTCAAATGCAACGAGTCGTTAGGAGAAGAACGGAATTTTACAATGCGTTGGAAGTTGTAAATGGTAAATGTTCCCAAAAAAGCAAAGATTCCATACAATTCAGGTGCATGTTGAATTCCAGCTATTTTGCAAAATCCATAGGTCAAAACACCACTACTCAAACTAATGATTGTATTCGAATAGACGAGGAATGATGCGATTGTTTTGATGCGAAAATGAATTAGTTAATCGATTTCAAGAGCTTCTAACACCTGCTCAGCGGTTATGTTTTGAATATCAATCGTTGGACTTTGTTTTGGGTTGGTGGATGCGGAAGTCAAAATCTCAACTTTAGGTCCAAGCGGCTTCCATCTTCCGGGATGAATGGGACGTTTAGAAGAAAACAATCCGATTGTTTCTACGCCCAAAAATCCTCCGATATGCAAAGGTCCAGTGGAACAAGCAACAATCCCAGTTGCGCGAGAAATGAGTTCCATCAATTGATTCAGTGAAAGCATTCCTGCCGAGTTAAAAACATACGGATGAAGATCGAATGCAGCTGTTACATCGTTCGAAAAAATCTCCCCTTCGCCAGAAGTACCAGTAAAAATGACACCGATGTTGTTGTCGGCTAATTTTTTTGCCAAGGCTAAGTATTTTTCCAACGGCCATTCAACGGCGCTCCCTTGCGATTTTGGGTGTAGCACATAACATGTTGGATGGATTGTCAGGAAATGCTCGAGCTCTGCAGGCAATTCCATTTTTTTCGGTTGAAAAGATGCCGTTATCTCATTTAAATTTTCCAAACTCGGCAATTCTGTTAGTCCAAATGGTTTTAACAATTCATGATTCAATTGAGCTTCATGAAAATTTGAATTTTTTCGTGAAAAATTGAGTCGAATGGAGCAAGTAAGCAAATGAAAACTGCGATGCGAAGTTCCAACTCGAACAGGTACTTTTACTTTTTTAGCGAGGCTAGCGATGTCTTTGTTCGGGAACACATGAATAATCACATCTGCATTTAATTCCCTGAATTTACTTGTTTTCTCAACAGTCGGAATTCCAGAAAAGGAGTCCCAATCAACAATTTCATCGATTTGAGTGTAAGATTGAAGAATCGGAACAGTATAACTTCTGCCCAAAAAAATGACCGTTGTGTTCGAGAAATGGGTTTTAATCCAATGACAAATGGGCAATGTTAGCATCACATCACCAATACTGTCTGTGCGAGAGATGATAATTCTTTTGTCAGATAAATCAATGGTTTTTTTCACGAATCAATGCTTTTTTTCGAAATGTTGAAATTTGTTTTGTTATCCGAAGTAATTAACTTCGTTGCTGCTATCGCGGTGATGACTGGTTGAGATTTGAATGTGTTGAAGATAAATGGAATGTTATATCAAAACAACTAATTCGTCAACTCAACACTTTTTAAAACAGCTTGAATTTCACGCAATTGATGAACCCAAGAAGCTGTTGAAGGAGCATCTAGGTATCCGCTAACTGTAATGAGTTTATTTCGTTTTGGATGTTTAAAGTGGAAAGCCCAAAACGCACCGCCCGTAGCGTGAATTGGTCGACCAACATACACAAACATTCCGCGCATTTCAGTTCCGCTGAGAGTACCATTAAAATTCTTCATCGGATCAATTTCAGGATAAACCAAAGGAGCGAATTGCGTTCCCATGTACATTCCTTCAATTTGATATGGGGCATAAATTTCCAAAATAGAATCGCGCTCTGCGATGAGTGTTTCCAATGAAAATTGGTTATTATCAGTTAAATCCGTTTGATAAACCATGATCCCTGAGAATATTGCACCTTTATCTTGTGATCCAGCGTTTGAAAATTCAATAGCTCTGTTTGCTACAGGAAACTCAATCCGCATGAAATCCGCTTTTTGACTTAACAATTGAGCACCTTTGGGCATCGAAAGTTTGATTCCAAATTTTTTGGAAAGATTATCATCAATTGTCTTGTTGCTTCCTTCCTTGAAGTAGTTCATAATTCGTCGCCACTCCATGGTATCGAATTCTTTGTGCACAGACAACAAGCCACCGTTTTTACAAAATTCAATCAATTGATTTTCATCTTTGGCTGTAATGTCAATCACCAATTGGTCAATCGCCCAAACATCCATTCGTTTTTCAACAGATACTTTGGTAGCTTTGAAATTTGGATCCAGGTTTACAAAAAGAATGCTTCGGTATCTTTTAACGCCTTTTTCAAAATGCGCAGGAGTTTTATGGAATAACATAAATGTGGCAACATCTGGATAGTACGGCATGATAAATTGCGTCAGCGAACTATCAAGTGATGTTTTGAATTCGGAATTCCACAAAGGTTTTTCACAAACAACGAGCAATTTGCCAATTTCTCCGCTCACGGATGGACCGATACGTCTGTTGTTATTTTTAAACGTTGGACTATCTTCACAAGATGCGAGCACCAACAAAAATGCAATGAAAAGGAATTTAAGACGATACATAATTCTAATTTTTTAATTCCTTACAAAAATCAGGCTATTTATTTCACACGAAGTTTTTGACCAATACTTAATCGATCTACATTCACTCCGGGATTCAATTTTTGCAATTGACTAATGGATTTACCGTGACGTTGAGCAATGGCTCCAAAATTGTCCCCATTTCGAACAACGTAGTATTTTTTCGATTCTTTTGGAGGAGCTGTTTTTTGGGTTGTTGTTGCCGTTTCTTGCGTTGCTTCTCCTTCAACTTTTAATTTTTGACCAACATAGATGCTCGTTGACCTTAAATTATTGAGGTTCATAATTTTGCTAACTGTTGTTCCATAGGTCGTAGCAATGGTTCCCAACGTTTCTCCACGTTTCACTTTGTGGTAAGAAGTTTTACCGTTCGAGGTTTCTGGTTTTATTTCTGGTTTTGTCTCGGGATCATTTACTACAACGGGGATTGTATTGTTCCTAGGATCAACTACCTGCAAAACGGTTGTTGTATCAATTACAGGTGGAGAAGGAACAACTTTTGGAGCGTAATATTTAGCATACTCCAAGCTATAAATAGAATCTTCCATGCTTGCAAATTTCCCAATGGTTGCAAGTGGTCCGCTCAGGCATTGCTTTGGAGTAGTTTCTGGAATAAATGTTCCTCTGTAAATTGGATTTAACTCCTTAATTTCATTTTCGCTCCAACCAATAACTTCTGTTATTGTCGACATGTGAAGGCTTTTAGGCAAGCAAATTGTATCTAATTGTGCATAATGAATTGGTGCTTCGGCTGGAATGATATTGTGTTCTGCATGATAAATCATCAAATAAGCCGCAGCGATAAATCTTGGCACATATTCTTGTGTTTCACGTGGCAAGAAAGAACGAATTTCCCAATAGGTTGTTTTGTTTCCAGAGCGACGAATCGCTTTATTGACATTTCCAGGTCCTGCGTTGTAAGCCGCTAAAGCCAAATTCCAATCGTTGTAAATTCCGTGAAGTTGTTTCAAATAGCGACAAGCTGCATCTGTTGCCAATTCAGGATTCATGCGCTCATCGATGTAAGAATTTTCTTTTAAGCCGAACATTTTACCTGTTCCATACATGAATTGCCATAATCCCAACGCACCAGCGCGTGATTTTACTTGAGGACGCAAACCACTTTCTATAACACTTAAATATTTCAATTCAAGTGGCAAGTTGTATTCTGCAAGTTTCGCTTCGTACATATCAAAATACAGAGGACTTCGACCTAAGGCAACACGTACAAAGCCTCTTCGTTTCGCAGCCCAATAACGAATAGCGCTGATTGTGATCTCGTTGCATTCCAATTTGAACGGAGTCAATTTATTCATTTCCGTCAATCGCTGACAATAAATTTCATCTGAAAATTCAATCACTTGATCTCCGTCGTAGTTCAATTCAGCAATCACTTTTTCGTAAGAACTCCCTGTTTTTTGTGCATAATCAGCATAATACATGGATAAACTTTGTTCTACCACATTTGCAAACTGGTCATCCTTCAAAGGAGCTGTTTTTCCAGGTTGTGCAAAAGCGTTTTGGGAAAATGCGAACACCAATAATATCAGGTAAATGAACTTCATAAATAAATTTTAATTGTTTTTTTCCAGATATTCTGCAAAATTAAAAAGTCCATTCTCGTCAAATTTCTTTGCCATCACTTGAATTCCAAAAGGCAATCCATTTGAGTGATTACCAAGCGGCAGCGAAATTGCTGGATGTCCAGTCAAATTGGCGTGAACGGTAAATATATCTTGTAAATACATTTGAATAGGGTCTTTCACTCCATTTAATTCAAATGCTGTTGAAGGTGTTGTTGGTAATAAAATAAAATCGAAAGACGAAAAAATTTCTTCCGTTTTGTCCAAAAGAACGCGACGTACTTTTTGTGCTTTTGTATAATAGGCATCGTAATATCCATGCGAAAGAACAAATGTTCCAGCCATGATTCTGCGTTTTACTTCAGCACCAAACCCTTCACTTCTAGATTTTTTGTATGTTGCTTCAACTCCTTGCGCATCTGCTGCACGATGTCCATAATGAACTCCGTCAAAACGAGCTAAGTTTGAAGATGCTTCTGCCGTTGTTAAGACATAATAAGCAGGAACCATGTATTGCAAATAAGGAAACGAAACCAATTCAACTTCGTGATTCTGTGCTTTCAAGTTGGCAATAATTCCATCCATTTTGGCACAAACTTCTGGATCAATTCCTTCCGTTTCATAACTTTCTTTGACCACTGCAATGCGCATTTTACTTGGCAAGGCATGATCCAAATAGTTTGGAACTGGTTTGGATGAAACAGTTGAATCAAAATCATCTTCACCTGCCATTACGCTTAAAAGCAATGCGGAGTCTTCTAAGTTATTCGTGAATGGGCCAATTTGATCAAACGAAGAAGCGTATGCAATCAATCCGTGTCGACTAATTCTCCCGTAAGTTGGTTTCAGTCCGTAAGTTCCTGTAAAAGAAGCAGGTTGACGGATGGAACCACCAGTATCGCTTCCAAGCGCTGCGGTGCACATTCCAGCGGCAACAGCAACTGCTGAACCACCAGAAGAACCACCAGGCACTTTTGTTTTGTCAATGGAATTTTTTACTGGACCGAAAGCAGAATTTTCATTGGAGCTTCCCATGGCGAATTCGTCACAATTTAGTCGCCCAATGATAATCGCATCTTCGTCAATCAATCGTTGAACAGCCGTTCCAGTGAACAGAGATTCAAAACCTTCAAGAATTTTGGAAGATGCACTTACTTTGTGTCCTTTGTAACAGAAATTATCTTTTATACCAATCACCATCCCAGCGAGTTTCCCCGCCGAACCATTTGCAATTTTGGCATCAATTTCTGCAGCTTGTTGTAAGGCCGTTTGCTGAAAAACTTCAAGAAAAGCATTCAAATCTTGGTTGCTTTCAATTGTTTTGAGGTATTCGTTCACAATGGAAACCACTGTTTTTCCAGCAGCAACTGCTTCTTTCACCTCGGCAAACGTACGATACATAAACTTTCAATAATTATTTTTCTTCTGCTGGCTTTTCTTCTTCACCCTTGGTTGCGTCTTTAAATTCTTTAACGCCTTTTCCAATACCTTTCATTAATTCTGGAATTTTCTTTCCACCAAACAAAAGAAGTGCTACTCCGATTATTGCGATTACTTGCCAACCGCCAAATACTCCTAAAATCATATTATGAACTTTAATTAAAGTACAAAAGTAATGAATATTGCGCAAAATCAACCATAATCGCTAAAAGCTTTGCGGGGGTTTAACGTTTTTTAGGGGAACGAAATTTTAATGAAGTTTGAAGCTAATTTCTTAACTATGGAAGTGTCGATTTGTTCTTGAAAAAATAGTGGTTTGTAAATGAAAAAAATTATATTTAGTGACTTGAATCCAAACATGACTTCACAAGCTAAATTAATCATTGCCATTCAACAGTTGCTACCCAAAGATACCAACATTGGAATTGTACTGGCCGACGTATTAAACATCAGTTCTGACGCAGCGTATCGGCGAGCGAGAGGAGAAACTGCATTTTCGATATTTGAGACTGAAGCACTTTGTAGACACTTCAACCTTTCGATGGATGATTTGTTTTTGTTCCAAAAGGAACATGTTTCATTTTTGTATCAACCCACCGATGCCTCCGATTTTTCAGTGGAAGGATATTTGGAAAATGTCTTAGCTTCTTTGGAACGGTTGAAAGATTTTAAAGAAGTAAAACTCATTGTCACGGTAAACAACACTCCTTTTTTCCAATTGTTTCAAGTGCCAAATTTGTTGCGCTTTAAACTGTATTTTTGGGCTAAAATGCATTTGAAAATCGAATCTTTTCAGCAGATCCCTTACACTGATTTTCAGTTTTCGAACAAATCGAATTTGCTGATTCAAAGGATTTTAAAAACTTACAATTCCATTCCTTCCATCGAAATTGTGGATCCTGAATTGATGCGGGGACTGATTCGAGAGGTAAATTACTATTATCAGGCGCAAGAACTGGGATCTGTTTCGAATGTTTTTCAATTGTTTGATGAATTTTTGAAATTAATTAATCATTTCAACAGTCAGGCAAAACATGGATGTAAATTCAGCATAGACTCAAAACCGAGTAATGATGATAGTTCTTTTGAGATTTATTTTAATGAAACGCTCAATGCGATTACCTCTTTTTATTATTCCAATGATCACGCATGCGGCTTGTTATTTGCACACAACTACATGAATTTTTTACACACTACAGATCCGAATTATGTGAGTGATTCAAAACGTATTTTGGACAATATTCTTCTCAATTCAAGAAAGATCAGCGTTGAAAACACCAAAGAACGCAATCATTTTTTTGCGCAAATTGAAAAAAGTGTCAAACAATACAAACTCAAAATTGAGATGGAATTGGAGGAGTGATGAGGTAGTTTAATAGAGATTTTTTTCACAAATTTTGTCAATGTAATCTGCATGTTTTTCTTGGTCTTTGAAACAATATTAAAACGCATATCCAAGTCTTACATGGAGTGAAATTCGTTGCGCAAATTTATTTCCAGAGTCGAATGTTTTATCAGTGATATATTCTGTATGCAAATTTCCTTCGGGATTCTTTTTGCCTTTCGGTGAACTTGAAACATGTCTTCCTCCTAAGGCTAATCCAACGTCACAGGAAATATCTTTTTTGAGAAAAAACTGAAATCCAACTTTGGTTGATAGACTAATTTCATAGCGACGTACTATATAAATGTTAGGCATACTAGGATTTTGAGCATCAAGGAAGTACTGTTCTTTTCTGCTTGTCGATGTTTGTTGGAAATAGCATTGTCCACCGATATAAAAATGTTTATTGAGTAAATAGCCATATTCTAAGGAGTGCTTTGATCCGTTAGAGCGAATTTGAGTTATCCCTGAACCGAACAAACTACTTTGATATTTTGGGTCGTAATCACCTTTCATCTCCCAAGAAGCAACAATTGAGCTATTTGTAAAAGTCCATAAAGAACGCTTGACTTGATGACTAAATCCAAGGTCTAGCCAAAAATTATTCCCAAGATCTAACCACAAGGTGCCACCAAAGGATGTTGGAGCAATAAAGACAAAATTTTTTGGAGTTTGGTTTTCTTGATTTTCTTGTGCATTCAAAATGCTAAAATAGTTTAAAGCATAGAGAAACAAGAAAAAACGGATTCTGTTCATTTTAGATTAGAGATTTGAAGTAAAATTAGGCCGTTGATTTCATTTAGTAAAACGGATTAGCGCAACTCCAAAATTTTCAGTTGCAAAAAACGCAACTCACGTCCCAAACCACTAATAAAATGGGAGGTTTTGAAAAATGAAAAAAATTGAATTGGTATAAAATTTCTTTTTTTTCGATTATCCGCATGTTTACCCTAGGCTGATTTTTGATCAATTTTTAGGGTTAAAAATGTGATTTGAGCGAAAATTTCCATCCGAAAATAGGATTTTTTAAAAAAAAGGTACGGAAGCGGACAATCGAAAATTGATTTTAAACGAACAAAAAAAGCGCCTGAATCTCAGGCGCTTTTTGATAAGATATATTGAAATTTTATTCTGCAATATTTGCATAAGATTCCACACTCGGACAAGAACAAATCAAGTTTCGATCTCCAAATGCATTATCCACACGTCTCACAGGAACCCAATATTTGAATTCTTTCAAATAAGAAACTGGATAAGCTGCTTCTTGCGCTGTGTAAGGATAATCCCAATTTTTATTGATGATGCAATCAGCAGTGTGCGGTGCATTTTTCAATAAATTGTTTTCTTTATCGGCGTGACCGTTTTCGATTTCTCGGATTTCAGAGCGAATTTTCACCATCGCTTCAATGAAACGATCTAATTCTTCTTTGTCCTCAGATTCTGTTGGTTCAACCATCAAGGTTCCAGCAACTGGGAAGGAAACTGTTGGTGCATGGAATCCAAAATCAATCAACCGCTTTGCGATGTCTGCTACTTCAACATCGGCCGTTTTTTTGAATTCACGGCAATCCAAAATCATTTCATGTGCAACCGTTCCGTTTACACCGCGGTATAAAATTGGGTAATGCGCCGACAACTCAGTCGCCAAATAATTTGCATTAAAAATGGCAGCTTCTGTTGATTCACGTAATCCTTTAGCACCCAACATTTTGATGTATCCATAAGAAATTAACAGAATTAATGCACTTCCGAATGGAGCTGCAGAAATGGCATGAATGGCTTGTTCTCCGCCTGTTTTCACAAAAGGATTGCTTGGTAAAAACGGAGCCAAATGTTTTGCAACACCAATTGGTCCCATTCCTGGTCCACCACCACCGTGAGGAATAGCGAATGTTTTGTGCAAATTCAAGTGACAAACATCTGCACCAATGTTTCCAGGATTTGTTAACCCAACTTGAGCATTCATATTTGCACCGTCCATATACACTTGACCACCATTTTCATGAATGATGGATGTAATTTCACGAATACTTGTTTCGTAAACGCCATGCGTTGAAGGATAGGTAACCATGATTCCGCCCAACGAATCTTTCAATTCTATGGCTTTTGCTCTCAATTCTTCAACATCAATATTTCCATTTTCGTCGCAACCTGTCACTACTACTTCAAAACCAGCCATCACTGCCGAAGCAGGATTTGTTCCATGAGCGGAAGAAGGAATAATCATTTTGGTACGATGAAAATCACCACGTGATTCATGGTAAGCTTTCATCACCATCAACCCAGCGTATTCACCTTGAGCACCAGAATTTGGTTGCAAAGACATGGCGTAGAATCCAGTACACTCGCACAAGTCTTTTTCCAATTGCGCAAACATCTCAAAATATCCTTTTGCCTGATCAACAGGTGCAAATGGGTGCATATTCGCAAATTGCGGATTTGTGATTGGAATTAATTCTGACGCAGCATTTAATTTCATCGTGCATGAACCTAAGGCAATCATGCTATGAACAAGCGATAAGTCTTTGTTTTCCAAACGTTTCAAGTAGCGCATCATTTTTGATTCTGAATGATAACGGTTGAATGTTGCATGCGTGAAAACAGCATCATTACGTAAAAATTCTGAATTCAATGAGATAGCAGTCTGTGCATCTAGCTGCGGCGCTTGACTGTTTTTTAATGCAGCAAAAACAGCTAAAATCGTTTCAACATCTTTCAAGGTGTGAGGTTCACCAAAACTAATGGTTAGTTCTTGATCATTTACGAAGTTGAAATTCATGTTGTGAGCCAATGCTAATTTTCGAACCTCATCCGATGAAACACCTTTGATCCAAATGGTATCGAAGAAATTATCAGCACCAATTTCAAAACCAAGATCTTTTAAACCTTTGGCTGTTTTGCTAGCCAATGAGTGCACATGTTCGGCGATTTCGCGCATTCCTTGCGGACCGTGGTAAACAGCATACATACTTGCCATCACGGCTAAAAGTGCTTGAGCAGTACAGATATTTGACGTTGCTTTGTCGCGTTTAATGTGTTGCTCACGTGTTTGTAAAGCCATTCGAAGTGCCATATTATCGTCCGCATCTTTCGAAACGCCGATAATACGCCCAGGAATAACACGTTTGTATTCTTCGGTTGTAGCAAAATATGCAGCATGAGGACCACCATATCCCATTGGAACACCAAAACGTTGCGTAGAACCATAAACCACATCAGCACCCATTTTTCCTGGTGCATTTAGAAGAACCAACGAAAGAACATCAGCACCTACCGCAACTCGAATTCCTTTTTCTTTCATTTTTGAAATAAAAGGAGCAATGTTTTTTACTTTTCCGTATTTATTTGGGTATTGAATAATTGCACCAAAGAAAGTTGCGTCACCTTCAAACGATTCAGGGTCACCAAAAACCAATTCGATGCCTAAATTTTTAGCTCTTCCAACAACCACGTCAATGGTTTGCGGAAAAAGTTGATTGGAAATGAAGAATTTATTGACTCCGTCTTTTGTTTCTTGGCGTGAGCGTGAATTGTAGAACATAATCATCGCTTCAGATGCAGCAGTTGCTTCATCCAACAACGAAGCGTTTGCAATTTCCAATCCTGTAAGTTCGATAATCATTGTTTGAAAGTTCAAAAGTGCTTCCAAACGACCTTGAGAAATTTCTGCTTGATAAGGTGTGTAAGCCGTATACCATCCTGGATTCTCAAGCACATTTCTAAGAATGACTGAAGGAACAATGGTTTCGTTATATCCCAAACCAATGAATGATTTAAGAACCTTGTTTTTTCCAGCAAGTTCCGTGATATGTTGCAAATATTCCTGCTCTGTTTGCGCTTCAGCGATGTTTAGCTCGCCAGAAAGTCTAATTTGAGAAGGAATTGTTTTGTCGATTAATTCTGAAACAGAACTAACACCAATTTTTGCCAACATCGCTTTTTTTTCAGCTTCATTTGGTCCAATATGACGTGCAGAGAAATTACTCATTTTGAAGGATTAAAATTTTGAGCACAAATATACGTAGTATGTGAAAATAATATCCATGGTTGGTGAAAATTGAAGGTGATTATTTTAGTCACCATTCTTCGCTCGAAGCAGTAATTCTCGTCTCAAGGGAAGAGACAAGTTATATTTAGCCTAATTTTTCATTAGAATAATATGAAGGTTGTTTGATAATAAATTGGGTTTTACAGGTTTTGCGTGCAAGTATTTTATTTATAATTTAGGAGTCTGAAAACTAAAGGAAAAACCGTTTTATTTATTATTAGTTAAGACAAAAGTAATTATGAGCAACCACTTATTATTGATTCTAGTTTTCCAAACTCTTAGAATAACTTGTTTCTCTCAAGAAATGATTAGAGATATAAATCCTGGTAATTCTAATTCTAATCCTGATTATTTAGTAAATGTTAACGGGACTCTTTTTTTTAGTGCAACTGATGCAACAAAAGGGAATGAGCTATGGAAAAGTAATGGAACGACTAACACTACCACTCGAGTAAAAGACATTGTTCCTGGATTAGTAGGATCAGAACCAAAATATCTAACAGATGTAAATGGAACGCTTTTTTTTAATGCAACCACGGAAACAGGTAAAAAAGAGCTTTGGAAAAGTGATGGCACTGTGGCAGGAACAGTAATCGTTAAATTGATTAATCAAGAACCTGGTAATTTAACAGGCTCTAATCCGACTAAGTTAACAAATGTAAATGGAGTTTTGTTTTTTTGTGCAAACGATGGCGTCAACGGTTATGAATTATGGAAAAGTGACGGAACAGATTCAGGAACAGTTTTAGTAAAAGACATTTATCCAGGTCAATCTAGTTCGGATCCAAATGATTTTATTGACATTAACGGAGAGCTTTTTTTTAGTGCCGATTATAATAGCACTGGAAGAAACTTATGGAAAAGTGATGGCACCGAAGTTGGAACAATAATGGTGAAAGATATTTGCAACACAACAAACCGCCCTTGGTCGTGCTGCCCGATGTTTACCAAGGTCAATGGGAAATTGTTCTTTGTTCCAATTGATAACTCAATGAATTCTTTAGGATCAGAATTGTGGACAAGTGACGGAACAGAAACGGGCACGGTTCTCGTTGAGAACATAAGAATCGGTGAAGGAGGAATTTCAAGGCATTTTTGGGCAATTGGAGATTGGTTATTTTTTAGCGCAGCAAACGGTAATTACGGATCGGAATTATGGAAAAGTGACGGAACTAATGCAGGAACAGTTTTAGTAAAAGACATTTACCCGGGCACTTGGAGCTCATTTCCCAATCGATTCATATCATTAAACGGAGTTTTATATTTTCAAGCGAATAATGGTAATCTTGGATTTGAACTATGGCGAAGTGATGGGAGTACGAGTGGAACATATTTAGTTTGGGATATAGTCGGTGGTTCCGAATCAACGTCTCCCTTTTTTTTGATAACCTTCAATAATGCATTGTATTTCAGAGGATTTAGCAGCGCTGGCCCTTATGCTACATATAGAACAGATGGTACTTCCCTTGGCACAGTTCAACTTCCTGTTGATTTGAGTTACACCGTAGTTAATAATAACGGACTTGAAACCTCACCTGCATATGCGACTATTGATTATACCTTGTTTTATACAAAGACATCGTTAAATACAGGAAAGGAGTTATGGAAATACGAACCAACAAGCGTTGGACTTGAAGAGTTTGAAAAGTCAGAGGCTGAATTGGCTCTTTTCCCTAACCCTAATTCTGGCAAATTCAATTTATATTCCTCAAAGAACTTACAGAATGCAGCTATTACTATATATGACACAAAGGGTCAGATAGTGCATCAGTCTTCTGAATGGGCTAATTTTATTGACATTTCATCTCAACCGAGCGGTATTTATACACTAAAAATCGAAGGTCTAAATGAAGTGTATTACAAAAAAATTGTTTTAGAATAAATGCAATTTGACAATTAATCTACATTACTTAATTTGATCATATTCGATTTTCCTAATTCTTCAAGTGGAATGGAAGCAATGTTCACAACCAAATCGCCTGTTTGAACGAGGTTAAGATCTTTCAGGATATTTTTAATGTCTGCAATGGTTGCATCCGTTGAAATTCGACGGTTGTAATAAAATCCTTGCACTCCCCAAATTAAATTGATTTGAGTTAAAATACTTCGATTACTTGTAAACACATAAATAGGTGCTTTTGGTCGTTGCGAAGCAGTTTTGTAAGCCGTGTAACCTGAAAAGGACATCGTCAAAATCGCATTGGCTTCAACCCGTTGCGCTAATCTACAGGCATTGAAACAGATAGAATCCGTTATAAATCGATCTTGATTTTTTTCTGGAATTTCTTCTTTGTTGTAAATTCCATCGAAGGTTTCCATTTCAGACACAATTTTGGCCATCGTTTTAATCACTTCAATGGGATGCGCTCCGACAGAGGTTTCACCAGACAACATTACAGCGTCAGCACCATCGAGAACTGCATTGGCAACATCGTTTACTTCTGCTCTTGTTGGAGTAATGTTGGTAATCATTGTTTCCATCATTTGCGTTGCAACGATTACTGGTTTCGCATTGACGCGCGCCTTATTAATTATCATTTTTTGAATCAAAGGAACCGTTTGGTATGGCACTTCAACACCTAAATCTCCACGCGCAACCATAAGTGCGTCGCTTGCCTCAATAATATCGTCAATATCTTTAACCGCCTCCGGTTTTTCAATTTTTGCGATCACTTTTGCATTGGAAGAACGAGATTCTATGATTTTTTTAAGTTCATGAATATCTGTAGCGTTTCTAACAAATGAAAGTCCAATCCAATCTACTTTGTGTTCGATAGCAAATTCCAAATCGAGCAAGTCTTTTTCTGTCAAACTTGGCATCGAAATAGCTGTATTCGGGAAATTCACTCCTTTTTTGGATGAAAGTTTTCCACCATGGATAACCTTCGCTGTAAATTCATTGATGCGATTTGTTGAAACAACTTCCAATTGAATTTTACCATCATCTAATAGAATTCGTTCACCAGGATTCACATCTTGTGGAAGTTTCTCATAATTGATCGAAAATCTAGAAGCCGTGCCAAGCACTTTATCGATAGAAATGGTAACGATGGAATCATTTATTAAATCAACACCGTTGTTTTCCATTTCGTGTGTACGAATTTTAGGACCTTGTAAATCAGCAAGAATTGCGACGTTTAAGCCCATTTCTTCGTTTAATTCACGTATAATTTGAATGGCAATTAAATGACCATCGTGTCCGCCATGCGAGAAGTTTAATCGACAAACATTCAAACCTTCTTCAAACATTTTTTTAAGCACTTCTTTGCTTGAGCTGGCAGGACCGAGAGTAGCAACAATTTTTGTTTTTTTCATATTTTTTGGTGTGCAACGCACTTTTTTTGACAACAATTTTTAATAAAACACCAGCTTTTTCGCTGAATCAATTTCCTCCGCTTCAAAAGGAAAAACAGCGAGAATACTCGAAACACCGCGAAGTTTGGCCACTAATTCAGACACATCAACCATTCCTCGTTCACACACAAAAAGAAAAAAATCGATGTTTTGTTTTTCATGAATCAGGAACCTTCCTTGCACTTTATTTTTTATCAGAAAATATTCTAAATGATTTTCTTCATCAAGGTATTCATACATCGGAAATTCAACCCGAATTTCAGTCGCATTTTTTTTCAAATCTGCAATGTAAGGTTCTTTTGAAACTTCTAAATGCAAGTGTAATTCTGAATTTATACTCCAAGCCAAACGATAATCATTGTGATGCGAACAAATACCGATCATGTCAAAATCGAAGTCTTGCTCGAACGATAAATTATGTTTTTTCGACTTAGCCATTTTATATTGCGAAATTAGGTAAAAAAGTTGGTGCTTATCAATAAATTAAAGCATTATGTATTCAACTACTTATTGTAGAATTATGTTATTGTCAACATTGAGAATGTGTTATTTTATCAAGTTGGCAAAATGAAAGAGCTATTCATTTCCAATAAAATAAGTCGTTCACATCATTTGTTTTTTTATTTTTGGCACTTAAATTGTCAACTGAAGAAACAATAATTAACAAATTCAGAAAAAAAATGAAAAAAAAACTAATTTATGCCTTTTCTTTTTGCTTGCTAACGTTGAGTAGCTTTGCTCAAAAAGATAAAGAACCAGCTGTTGAGCTGACAAAAGACTTTACGTATTCAGTAAGCAAACCTTATGAGGTTGTTGACGGAAGAAGAAAAGAGTATTTCGGAAAAAATGGGGAGGTATTATCTGCAAAATTCCATGGAAAAACGTGCATTTTGCAAAAATTTGAGGGTGCGAGTTTAAATGAGGTTAAACGTAAAGAATACGAAGATTTTCCAGATGGTTTTGTAGAAGAGGATATCATTGAAATGGATAATCACTATTATGTATATTATTCTGTTTGGGACAAACCAAATAAAACAGAGCAACTTTTTGTACGTGAAATTGACTTTGACAAGTGTGAGTTCGTTGATAAAGGAAGCAGAATCATATCGGTAAATGGGAAAATCACGGGTGGTTTTGCTGTTAAAGAAGGTTATTCACGGGGTGTTTCATTTAGCGGAATGACTTTTGGAGAGGAACCAAAATTTTCGTTTGAGCGATCTTATGATGACTCCAAATTGTTGATAACATACAGAAGAGTTCCAGAAAAGAAAAGTGACAAAGCAAATTTTGACGTAATTGGAATGTATGCGTATGATTCTGAAATGAACAAAATTTCAGGACAAGATGTAAAGATGCCATACACAGAAGCTAAAATGAATAATGTTGCTTACACAATTGGAAGCGATGGGGACATTTATATTTTAACAGAGGTTTTTAAAGTGGACCAAAATAAACGTTTCGAAAAGGATGGAACTCCTAATTTTAAAGTGGAGTTGATGACGATAGACAAGGGTAAAACTGAAGCTACTGCGGTTGACGTGAATATTCCAGGCAAAATAATTAATCAAATTAGCTTTTTTGAAGGGCCAAAAGGTGAGCTCTATGTTGCTGGTTATTATGCCAATGAGAAAAAATCTGCAGGATACAAAACGGACGGAATGTTCTATTTCACACTATCCACCGATGGAAGCTTAAGTAAATCAACAGATGTGGAAATTCCATTGGAGGTTATGCAACAATACCTTTCTGAACGAACACAGAAAAAAATGGAGAAGAATGAAGAAGACGGTGACGACATGAGTTTGACAAATATGGTGCTTCGTCAGTTACTTGTGAATGAAGATGGAAGCGTAGTTTTTGTTGGTGAAAAACACTACTCGGTAACAAGGTATGACAGCAAAGGAAATGCACAAACTACCTATTATTATAAAAATATGCTCATTGCAAAATTGGGCAAGGATGGTGAATTGGAATGGATGAATCAATTACCTAAAAGTCAATCTGGTGGTATGCCTCGAGGTGGAATGGGATACAAATACATTCCAAGTGGAAACAGCCATTATTTGATGTTTTTGGATAATGCTAGAAATATTTCGTTGGCGTTGAATGAAATTCCAAAAAATCACTCTGATGGTTTGGGAGGTTATTTAACCGGATTTAAAGTGGATGATGAAACAGGAGAAATCAAAAGAGTTTCAATTCTAGACACAAGAAATGCGAAGGGGATCGCATTGCACCAATTCGCAACGACAAGAATGGTGGAAATCAATCCAAATCAGTTTGCTTTGGAATGCTACAAAAAGGATAAGGAAGATGTTATGATCAACATTAAAGTTGTTGAGTAATTAATATTCAATAATAATTTTTGAAACGAGTTAGGCATATTTGCTTAGCTCGTTTTTTTTTACAACTTGATTTTAACCTATCGAACGAATTTTTTGATGAATTATTGGTTTACATAAACCAAACCCTTTAACATTTCATTAACAAATTTACACACTTAACTCAATGATTATCAATATTTTATTTTTTTGGCACAAGATTTGAAATTTCTGCGTTATAAACATATAAATCAAATTATTATGATCGCGAAAAAAAATCCGAGGTATAACCTCGAGGGGAAGAGAATTGTCATATTTTCTCTGGGTTTATTAACCACAACAGCAGCTACGTTAGCCGCATTTACGTATCAATCTCCGTATGAACACGAGTTGGAAAAACACAAGATTCCTGCCATTCCAATTGATTACATGGTGGAGGATGAAAAACCAGAAGTTGTCGAAAAGCCATTGGCTGAACCACAAATTCAACAGCCTATGCAACAACAGCAATCGGATCCATCTCAATCTGTTGCCTTGAGCAGTTCACCAGATCTTTCAAACGAAATTAGTTTTGTTCCAAACCGAACAGACTTGCCAGATTTAGGAATTCTTGGAAGACCCGATGTGCAAATTAGTGAAGGAGGGGGAAATGAAATAGAAAAGGAGCCGATAGAATTTCCAGGTGTTGAAGCGCAATTCGTTGGTGGATATCCAAAAATGCAAGAATTTATCATTGACAACACAAATTACCCAGAAGGCGATTTAATCATTGGGAATTCAGGCGTTGTTTATGTAAGTTTTGTTGTTGAATTGGATGGCTCGATTTCAAACGTTGTTGTTGAAAAAGGTGTATCCAAAGACATAGATCGCGAAGCGAAGCGAGTTGTAAAAGCGTTTCCAAATTGGATTCCAGGAGAAAATGAAGGTGAAAAAGTGCGAACAATCATTCGCTTACCTATTCGTTTTATTCCTCAATAATTCCTTCGAATAGCAAGAAAGCGGGACAGAACTAAATTTGTTCCGCTTTTTTAATTCAAAAAAGTTTAATTTTTTTCGAAGAATTGAAATAATTATTACTTTTACACTCAGTTCAACAAATAGAAAAGAAATGAGCATTTTTGGAATCGTATTGTTTTTGTTAATTGGTGGTATGGCATTTTGGATGCTTTTATTCTTGATGGGATTTATTTTACCGTTTTGGATTACACTCGGAATTTTTGAAAAAATGCGTCCAAAAAGAATTTTTGATGACAGCGAAGCTTAATTTTAAGTAAAGATATTTGAAGCTCAATCCAAAAGATTGGGCTTTTTTTTGGTCAAGCTTTTTCTCGAATTTAGTCATTCTAAATTCTAATTAAAGTATGGCAAATCCTTGTTTTTCTTGCAACTAAAAGTTTAAAAAGAGTATTTTTTTTTACCGCAAAGGACACAGAGAACGCAAAGGTGATTTATGAAGAGATTTGTCATTAAAACAAGCATTCCCCTTTGCGCTCCTTACGTCCTCAGCGGTGAAAATAGAATGATTTTTCTTTTGCTCGCAAATAATTAAAATAGTGTACTTTTTTAGAAAAACGCTCTAACCTCCATACCAGCCGAATGTATCGCGTTATTCAACTCAGATTTTCGTCCGTTGTATTGAAATGAAAGCTGAAGATTTTTAGAAATCAATCGTTGGTAACCAATGTTCCACGTATAATTTATTCCAGGTTTTAGCGCTTCCAACATTTCAAATCCTAGTGCAGAATTTTGATTTCCAGAATAAGTAATATTGACAAGTTTAAACTCTCCTTGCAAACTACCTTTTTCAGCCTGATTGTATTTCAATGATGTTCCAAGCTGACCGACAAATGAAGATTCTCCTCCAAGCTCAGGTTTATTGCGCTTTTCCGAATATTTCCCATCCAACGAAATGCGAAAAGAAGTACTCGGTTGATAAATAAAAACCGGAATGATGTAATGATAATCTAAGTTGTAATTTCTACCAACGGTGTAGTCTGCACTCGTTTCTTTTTTTCCACTTTGTGCTTCGCATTCAATGGCAAATTTTGTTGCAATATTCCAGCGAATTTTAAGCTCATGAAAACGATTAGATTTTGAATCAAAGCCACTTGCCAAAAGGGATTTATTTCTCCCATCTTGAAAGGTCCAGTCTGCACCGAAAACATTCGAAGTTCGGTTAAAGAAGAAAGTATTTCTAAAATTATGAACGGTTGAGATTAAACTTGTATCCCGAATAGTTTGTGCAAATGGATTAAATGCGTCAGCACCATCAAATAAGGTTGATTTTCGATTGATACGAATACGTGCCTGATCTGAAAAGCGTGATAGAAATTTTAAAAATCCCTTTTTGTCAGACCAAATGCGCTCAGGACGAATATTAAACGCTTGATTAAATTCGTTAGAATAGGTTTTCATGTAGGTGTTGCTTGGCGTAAAAACACGGATGTAGCTCGCTTGATCTGCGAATTGAGCAATTTCGAATTCGTTTAAATCTTTGACCCCATCGCCGTTGTAATCTTGCCACGTATAAATCCCTTGTCCGGTATTTACTTGTAAATAAATAAATTCTTTGCGAAGCTCTAAACCTGATCCGACTTCGTAGAAGGTATTGGATGTTATGGCGGTTTTTAAAATTCTAAGTTCGTAATCAATACGTCCGAGTAAGGTATTTTCTGGAGCTTGATTGATGAGGTCTGGATTTTGGATTTTCAGTTCTCGGTAACTCCCAAGCACATTGATGGTATGGTTTTTAAGCGTAGTAATTTTCACTTCACCACCAAATGTTTTGGCTTTAGCCGCATTTCGCAACGCAGAACTATCGGAGAGTTGGTCGTATCGTTCTCGATAGAAAATGGAATAATAATTTTTAATGGAATCACCGTTGGAAAGGTAAAATTGATAATCCATAAACTGATAACTGTTCGTGGCAAGTTTCATGGTTTGCGAGCCAAATTTATTCAATTCATGATCATCTTTGTATCCAATTTTAATCCACTTAAAATCTTGAGAAACTGAAACTTTGTGGCGAATAAATTCATTTTTCACTAATGCATCACTCGATAAATAACTGCCTGTCCAGTCCGCTGAAAAACCACGTTGTTTCCAAATACCATTTAATGCTGTTCGGTAGCCTTGATAATCGGAACCAATCAAAAATTGTTGTCCTTCAACATTCAAATTACCATAACGTCGATGCACAAAATTTGCACCAAGGGTCGAAGCTACTTGATTACCCACAAATCCCTTATTACGTGTATTCCAGTCGCGATCAAACTCTACAGCTCGGTATTGTTCAATGGGAATGAAATTGCGATCAAGGGTTTCAAATTCGGCTTTTGTTTTCAATGTCCAATGCTTAGTGCTATCTTTTCCGAGAGGAATGTCGCCCAATAATTTTGCCCGAGCTCCAAGTCCTTGATCGTCCTTTCGGTCGAATTTAGAAAAGGTGTTAATGTCATTTTTAGTATAAACGAGTTCTGTTTCCACCGATAAATTTGAATTAAAACGATACACGGCTCCAGCCGAAACCATTTGACGTTGCTTGGGCGTAATGATCAGTCGAGAAGCTTCATAATCGCCTTGTGGAATTCCAGCAATTGGTACAACCCATTCATAAACTTTGCCCAAGGCGTTGAATTCTTTAAATACATAATTGCCTTTGTTTGCCCCAACAAATTGAAAAGTTGCTCTTATCACGGCTGAGTCTGGATCAACTGAAAAAACCAAAACGGAATCATAGCCCAATGAATCACGGAGGGAATACAAAATTTGATTTTCAATAAATCCTACCGAATCGATGCTTGATGTTCTAGCCAATTCTAGGGTGTCGCCAATTTGAGAAAGTAGCAGTTTTTGTTGCGGACTTAAGGATTGTTGAAGTGTTTGATTTTTAGCATCTTGCTCGGAATATGCATTCAACCAAAAGTCGAATTTTTTAGAGGAAAAAGTGGTGGAATTTTGCAACAACGAGCGGGCAAAGTTTTGGTCGGAATATTGAAATTCGACAACAATCCGTGCGTCTTTTGTAATCATGTTTCGAGGTGTGAAAATGATTTCAGCAGAATTATAATTGATTGTATAATCGAATTCTTGGCCTCTTTCCAATAATCTTCCATCAATATAAACCCGCTCCGTACCAGCCAAAATAATGATAAAAGGCTCGTTTTCAACGCCATTTAATCGATAAGGACCTTGATTTCCTTCAACTCCTTGAATGATTTGTCGTTGAAATTTTCCTTTGGAAAGCGCACCAGAAACTTGGGTCTTCCAAACGCGTGTACTATCTTTTCCTAACAGAAATTCCCCTGTCAAACCTTGAGCTCGTTTCTTGTAACTCAAAAAATATCCCTTTGGTTTGTTAATCCAAAAATCGCCGGCTATGAGTTTCATTCGGTCATTGTAAACTTGTATAAATATCTGATCAAATTCTTGTAATTTATTGGTGTTGCCATCGGGTTGAATTGGAATATTATCGTCAGAAATGGAAGCAAGCAATTTTAAATTTGGACCGATATCACCAGTTAGTTCAAGGTTTAGAGAAGAATTTACTCCCAAATCTTGGTTATTCCCAAAAGAAATTCCTCTTGAAATGCTCCCAGATTTTTTCAAACTGCTGGAGCCAAAAACATCTTGCGTTTGGGTGGTGGAAGAAATTAAAAATTGTTCTCGATTTCCTTTTTCAAAAGTGAAGATTGAAGAAGTATCTCTGAGTTGGTATTTTTTCGATAAATCCATGGGCAACACGCGGTACACAGCCTTGAGTTCATTTCCACAATTCGAAAACAACTTAAGCTCGGAAGTGCTTGTATTTAGGTAGTAATCCTCTTTAGTTAATTGAGTTTCGCCACAATACAATTCAAAAGATGCAGGATAAATACTTAAAGTATCCAATTTTATCAAAGATTCCTGATAATCAAATTTCTTCGAGCGCAAATTTGAACTCTGACCTGTTGCAGCTTGCAGGAAAAAGAGCAGAAAAAATGCACTAAAAATAAAATGTTTAAAAGTCATCATTACGAATGTACAACGCAGAAAGCACTTTTTTCGTGTTTTAGTGTATGAATTGCCTGTTGAAGTTTCATGAAAATAAAAATTGCAATTGTTTCAGATTGAGAATTTAAGAGAATAATCGTACATTTAGTTTTTTAAAAAATGAAAATTATGACAAAAATCGGTACTTTTTTGGCTTTTATTGTGCTCATTAGTTTGAATTCATTTTCGCAAGTGTGTGTGATCGACTACTCTGTTTCAGGAACGGGAATTTATCCTGACACAATGCCTACGGGAACAGTTGGTCAACCGTATAGTACGGATGTTACTTTTTTCATGCCGTTGGATACCTTAGGCTACGATTTTACAAATTTTCAAATACAATCTGTTTCCCTTCCTGTTGGTTTAAGTTGGGATTGCAGCAATAATACGAATGGATGTAACTACAATCCGCAAACAAGTCAATACGGTTGTGTAGTGATTTATGGAACACCATTATTAGCTGGAATCTATAACATTGACGTACAAGTAATTGCTGATTTGACTGTAATTTCGGGATATCCGTTTACATTCCAAATTTACATGGAAGTATTGCCTTATGAAACGGTCATAAGTAATGATGGTTTTACAATGAGTAATGCAACTGGATGTAATCCGCTTACGGTGAATTTTACAAATAACAATCCTGGACTTTTGGAGTATAACTGGGACTTTGGAAATGGAAATACATCTTCTTTAGAAAATCCTGGACCTCAACTTTACACAACTCCGGGAGAATACATAGTTCAGTATGAGGCTTATGATAACGTGACACCAATTAATGTTTATACATTAACAGGAGTTGACATTACAAGCATGAGTAATTTTGGTGGCAATTTTCCAACATTTGAAACTGCTGACCCTTATTTTATTCTTAAGGAAAACGGCACAACGATATATCAATCAGCATTTTATCTTGATCAAGATCCACCTGTTAGTTGGGCCACAAATATTCTTTTGGATCCTTTAAACACATACGTTTTTGAGATTTGGGAAGCCGATGAGACGGCAGGCGAAGTATATTTTTTTGGCGATGATGCCATGGGACAACATACGCTCAACTTGGTTGGATGTAACGGATGTAGTGCTGGTACATCAACGATCAATTATCAAATTTCCTTGCAAACAATAAATCCAACTCCATTCGTTGTGTCTATCGATACTATTGAAGTATTTGACTTTCCAGCTGTTCCTGTGATAGGCTATGATAACACAACTTTTAGCATTGCCACACCGGATTTGGGATTGTCCTATCAATGGTATTTAGATGGCGTTGCGATTCCAGGAGCTACATCAAGCGAGTTTGATGTTACTGAAACAGGAAATTATTCCGTTCTTGCAATTAATGGAGCAAGTTGCACGGCTGAATCAGAAGAATTGTATGTGTTGTATTGCGACCCAGCGATTGATCCAGTGATTAGTCCAGCAGTTGGATTTTTGTTTGTAACTGGTTTTCCAGCTGAATATGAAATTACATGGTTTTTAAATGGAACACCAATCGCAGGTCAAGTGAATGACACCCTTAATATTACGCAAGCTGGAGACTATACAGTGAGTGTTGTAAGCGATTTAGGTTGTGAGTTTACATCGACCGTTTTCGGTACAAATTTGGGGATGCAAGATGCATCGATCATCCATTGGAATTTGTATCCAAATCCTGCGGATAATCAACTATTCATTGAGATTAACAATGATCAAAAATTGGATGCCATTCAGCTCTTGGATCTTTCGGGTCGTGTTGTGAATCAGTGGACTGACATAGAAGGAACAAAACTCAATATGAACATTGAAGAAATTCCTGCTGGTTATTTTATTGTGAAATTGATTAGTGGTTCACAATCATGGTCCAAAAATTTAATCATCCAATAAGAATTTGATTATTAGCATTCTAAAAAGACCAATTTCCGAATGAATTTTGTTGACATTGTGCTCATTATCCCCATCGGATATTTTGCGTTTAAGGGTTTCAAGAATGGATTTATCATTGAAGTTTGTACCCTGCTTGCTTTGCTCGTTGGTATATACGCAGGAATTCATTTTTCGGATGGAACAGCGAATTTGTTGAAGGAAAAATGGAGTTTTGATTCTCCTTATTTACCTACAATCGCTTTTACCTTAACGTTTTTGGCCATTGGAGCAATGGTTTATTTTGGAGGGAAATTCCTAGAAAAAGTGGTTGACATTTCTGGGTTAAGCATTGTAAACAAACTACTTGGAGTTGCCTTTGCGATCATCAAAGCCTTGTATTTATTGAGTGTTGTTCTAGTGATTTTTGAATCCTACGATGAAAAATCTCATTTCATTGAACCGGAAACAAAGTCGAATTCGATGCTTTACAAACCTATTATGGATTTATCGGAATCAACCATTCCACAATTAAAGGAAAGTTCTTTGTTTTTACGAAACGAATTACAGCAAGAATCAGACGATACTGGATTGACAATTGAGCAAGTACTTCGTGCCAAAGAAGTCGCTGATAGCCTTGGAATAGATGCCAATGACGCTATCGAAATCAAACGAATTCACGATGAATACAATTCAAAGTGATCTAATCATTCAATTTTAGTACAGCTAAAAATGCTTCTTGCGGAATTTCCACACGTCCAACTTGTCGCATACGTTTCTTACCTTCTTTTTGTTTTTCAAGAAGTTTTCTCTTTCGAGAGATGTCACCACCATAACACTTAGCAGTCACGTCTTTTCGCAATGCTTTAATCGTTTCGCGGGCAATAACTTTAGCTCCAATTGCGGCTTGGATTGGAATTTCAAATTGCTGTCTTGGAATAAGTTCTTTCAATTTGATGCAAATGCGTTTACCTAAATCGTAAGCATTACTTCTGTGCACGAGCGCAGATAAGGCATCCACAATTTCGCCATTGAGCATTAAATCCATGCGAATCAAATCCGATTTTACATATCCAGTTGGGTGGTAATCGAACGAAGCATAACCACGCGAAACAGTTTTAAGTCGATCGTAAAAATCAAATACAATTTCGCCCATTGGCATGTGAAAAGAAAGCTCAACACGGTCTTGGGTTAAGTAAACTTGTCCTGTAAGTTCCCCTCGTTTTTCGATACACAAGGTCATAATTTGACCAACATATTCTGATTTCGTAATCACCTGAGCTTTGATATATGGTTCCTCAATGCGATTCATCGAAGAAGGATCAGGCAATTCAGAAGGATTGTTTACAGTTCGAGCAACATCAGGATTTTTATTCAAATACGCTTTGTACGAAACGTTTGGAACTGTTGTAATCACCGTCATGTTAAACTCACGCTCAAGTCGCTCCTGAATAATTTCCATGTGCAACATTCCTAAGAATCCACAACGGAAACCGAAACCGAGGGCAGCAGACGATTCTGGTTCAAAAACCAAGGAGGAATCATTCAATTGCAATTTTTCCATGGAATAGCGCAATTCTTCGTAATCTTCCGTGTCCACTGGATAAATCCCAGCAAAAACCATTGGTTTCACATCCTCAAATCCAACGATAATTTCTTCTGTTGGTCGATCAAAAGAAGTAATTGTATCACCCACTTTTACTTCAGATGCTTTTTTGATTCCAGAAATGATATAACCAACATCACCCGCTTTTACTTCGTTTTTAGGTGACAAATCCATTTTTAAAATTCCAACTTCATCGGCGTGATACCAATTTCCAGTGTTCATGAATTTTATTTTCTCTCCCTTTTTAATAATTCCATTTCTCACTCTATAATAAGCGATGATTCCACGGAATGGGTTAAATACAGAATCAAAAATCATTGCTTGAAGTGGAGCACTTTCATCTCCTTTTGGCGCAGGAATGCGATTGATCACAGCTTCCAGGATTTTATCAACTCCAAGTCCTGTTTTACCAGAAGCTGGAATAATATCTTCCATTTTGCAACCAATCAATTCAATGATTTGATCAGAAACTTCTTCTGGCATAGCCCCAGGAAGATCCATTTTATTAAGAATTGGAATAATTTCCAAATCATGTTCTAATGCCAAATATAAATTTGAAATGGTTTGTGCTTCAATTCCTTGCGATGCATCAACGATAAGAAGTGCACCTTCACAAGCAGCGATAGAACGTGAAACTTCGTATGAAAAGTCAACATGGCCGGGAGTGTCGATGAGGTTTAGAATATAATCTTCACCACCAAATTTAAAATTCATTTGAATGGCGTGAGACTTAATGGTAATTCCGCGCTCACGTTCCAAATCCATATCGTCCAATGCTTGCGCTTGCATGTCCCGATCAGAAATAGTTCCAGTTGTTTGCAATAATCGATCAGCCAAGGTACTCTTACCGTGGTCAATGTGTGCAATTATACAGAAGTTACGTATGTTTTTCATAAAAAATTTCGATCAATGCGTTTAAAGCTAGCTCAATTGAGGTGCAAAAGTAGTGCAAAAATTTCACTTCATGGATTCCGTCGATTTGTTTTGAAGGCAATTTGACTTTTTGGGTGGAAATGACCTAAATGAAAAAGGGGAAAGCTAACTTTCCCCTTTTACATTACCTAAACTACTACTACTTATGAAAACTAACTCTTACTTGTATTATGTTCTATTCAAATTGTATGCCAACTTTTTTAGAACCTTTAAAGAAGTGTTGCATCAAAGATAACGCATTTTGAAGTTAACTATTGTGTTCCACGGAATTTTTAACAAATTTTTCACAACTGAACCTTGGATTCCTAACAGCTAATAGAGTACACAACTATTGATAAGTTATTGATAATTATACACATAATGGGATCAACGGTTACAAGTACTTCCGGGATTTTGAATAATCTAATTTATGAAATTTTTTTACTACATTTTAGAAAACATAATTGTGGTTAACGTGTTATTCTCAATGATTTTTATGTAATAAATCCCCTTCCCGTAACTTTCTATATTCAAGTAAGTCATCGTTGTTGTGTTTTCCTCAATTAGTTTTCCCGTAGGGTCGTATATTTCATATTCAAAATTGCCTTGTGTCCCTACAATATTAATTATATTTCTACTTGGATTAGGATAGATATAGATTTGAGATTCTTTCAATTTATCCAACTGCAGATTATAAATTAGTGCACAAGCAGAAACCGCTGAGCAAGCTCCAAAGGTTACTTGCACAGCATAACTTCCATTGACTTGTGGATTGAATATTTCAGAAGTTGCGCCAATGATTGGATTGTAATTGTTGTTACAATCTAACCATTGATACTCATCCATACCTTGTAACGCGACCAAAGATGTCATGTAATTAGAAATCGTACTTTGAACAAAATCACATAAGTTAAAATCAATTTTGAAAACAAAACCTTCTTTTGAAAACAAAACCCTGTTATGAGAACCCCCAGCTAGTATTTGATTATCATCCATTAGCACTAAGCAAGAAGTAAAACTAAGATTTTCAATTTCATCTGCTTTTATTATTGGTTGAAAAAATTGCCCTTCTACACCAAAGTAATATATTAGAGCATCAGAACTACCACTTGGATTGTTAATAGATCCACATACAGCAACGTATTCCTTATCCAGATTAATCAATAAATCCCGTTCCGTTGAATTAGGGTGTGAAAGTGTATCCCCAAACCTTTTCCAAATTTCGTTGCCGTCAATCTGATCAATTTTACTCAAGCTAATTTTGTTAAGATCGGAACCAGCGCAGTATAGATTCCCACTATTGTCTGATTCTATTTTGGTAAATTTGCCTTGTAAACCACTTGAATATTGCCAGTAATTAACCCCACTGTTAAAGTTAAAGGCTGATATTTGTTGAATTTCAGAAGTATTTTTACCGCATACTACGAGAGTATCACTAAGCCAAAGATGATCAAATGTTGTTCTTGGTGTATAACTAAAGAGAGGTGTCTTCACTAACGAAGATTTGTTTATTGAAAATAGATTATCTGAACCAACGGCAATTAAATTAGTTGTGCTCTTATTACTAATTAAGTTTAATTGCCCTTCGAAGTTGCTGTTTGCATTTAAGGGTTGAAACAAAAAAGGAGAAGATATATTTGAATTTAACCACTTGACATAATAAATATTTTCGTTCAAAGTATAGAACACAAATGCCTGGTTGACGTCTGACTCTAATTCAATATTCTTGGCGTTGACTTGATTAAGTACAATTGAATCCGAATCTAAAATGGCTCCGCTCATTCTGTCAAGTTTATAGAAAATCAAGCTGGCTGTTTCATTTTGGTAAAACGGTAAGTTTTGGCTTGGGGCATTTCTGTGGCTCGTAACATATATATAATCAGAATTGACATTAAACTGATCAGCGAAAAGCACCCCTGAAGTGGTTAGAACTTGTTGCCAATCTAAAGACTGACTTATGTTGTATTGTTCAATAACTACTTCTTTACCTCTCTGCTCAAGCACATATGTCTTATTACCGAAACGGCTAATATCAACTGTGCTTGAATATTGTTGGTATTTGCCTCCAATTCTTTTTCTAAGAAGAACTGCACCAGCTGATGGTTCAATAACAACAAATAATGGATAGTTACTAGTGGCGTAGTCATCTTGATAACCTAATATGACAGGAGAATCACCAAATACACATACATGAAGCCCAGTGCTGTAGTTATCGTAATTGATTGAATCCACAGTAATTGTTAAATCATAAAGTTTAACACCATTTGCCCCATTCAGCTTCATTATTCCCCAAGCCTCTGGGCCGTAATTGGCATCTCCGTAATATCCAGTAACATAAACGTTTCCGGAACAATCAAGATCGATTCCTAACGCGGCCTGATTATTACCACTATGATTCGCAGGAGATCCTAAAGGAGTGCAGTTTAAGTTAGTAAACCAATTTACACTACCACTTTCTTTGTCAACCTTGGCAATTTGAAAAGTGTATGTTCCTCCACCAACTAATGTTGTTCTATGACTAACGTAAAGCTTGCCATTCCTATCTTTGAAATCGGAAATTTTAAGGTCTCCAGCATTTAATATTTTGTTCCAAATCTCGGATCCATCCGCGACGTCAACTTTTAGACAAATTCCATTGCCTGTTGTGGACCAGCCGTCCCTTCCAAAAACAAAGAGTTCACCATATTTATCAAGATATAACTCGTGGATTTCGTTGAGATCATTAGCTCCACTAGTGTAGGTTCTATCCCAAATTACTTGGAAAAAATTATTTCGATTGAATTTTCTTAGTCGATTATTAACCGAATAGAACACATTTTTATTCGCATCTACGGCAAGATTCAGGGAATTAGTCTCAAATTCAAAGCTATGCGAATTAACAATGTTACCGAGTGATTTATCGATAAGCGCGACAGTAGAAATTCCGTTATCGTCAGGAAAAGCCAGTAAGAAAGAAGACGAATCAAAATCGGCGATGTCCTTCATATCGTAATTTGATGTATAGAATAAATTTGACCAGCTTAGTGATCCGTTTAATTTATTAATTTTCCAAACATGTACAAATCGATCATTGAATCCTAGGTAATTGGTAGAGGTTCCATAAATGTACCCATCTTCAAATACTTCAATGTTAAAATTGTTGCACTCTTGATAGTTTAAAACCGTTGAGTTTAACGTTGACCACAAAACATCACCACTTGTATTTAACTTAATGACACATGGGTGATAACTATTATTGATTTGAGATTTTACCGCACCAGAAATAATCATACCATCTTCGACTTTTATAACATCAATCAATCGATCGAGATACCCATCAGTAGAATCTGAAAAGTAGATTTCATTTTCGATTTGCGCCGAAGCCCAGTTCATAAAAAAAACTGCGATAAGGAATAAATTTTTTTTCATGGATTCAAAATTAATTAGTTGATGGTAATAGTGTCGGCTACACTGCATCCGTTAGTTGCCGTAACGACTACGGAAAAAATCCCAGGACTATTAATAATTATTGAATTATTTGTAGTGCCATTAGACCACAATATAGAATCGTTCGTAACTTTTTTAATGAACAGTTCTTTATTAGTTCCACACCACAAATCGTTCGACTCAAAAATTTGTACAGCGCCTAAGTGATAGTAGTTTTGGCTCAAGGTATTGTTAATAAAATTATTATCAATTTGACCATTAGGTGCGGAGATCTCAAATTTCATATCGTAGTTGGTATTTGAATTAAAATTAAAATCTTGAATTGTTATGGCAATAGTATCATTAGCTGGAATATTAACAAAATAAATACTTGAGTCCTGAAGCACATCAAACAACCACCATTTAATTGTAACCGTATCGATATCAAAAACCCCATAATTTATTACACTTAAAGCAATCGAATCTTGTAACACACACGAGCTAGAGTCTGGTGAGAAAACATAATTAATGCCAACATCATAGAAATCACTTAAATCTAAGCCAAATTCATCGGCGCCGATGTCAGGAAAATTATTGTTTCTGGTTTCTCCATCTATGTCTTCTGTTACATTTGAAAGGACAAAACCACTGTTGTCCATAACGAGCGAGTTATTGCTGTGCAAATCTATATTACTGACGAATACTGGTTGGCTAAATACCGAGTTTAAATCATTTCCAGTTTGACTTTTCCATTGACTAAAATTCAATCCATTCATTACTGCTTGAGAAGTTGTAAATAATACGTTGTAGTCTGAATCAATATTGTTTGCAGCTATGTTTGAATAAGATGTTAATACTTGGCCTGTTGCATTTAAAGCATTATTTACTATCAAAACGTCTGAAACGGTTGCCCCGATTTGGATCGGAGCTACTGTATTAACGCTATTATTGATGAATTGTACATTGGTTATTCCTTCAAGCTCTGTTGTAATCCCAAGAAAATTATTTTTAATTACGGTGTTAGAGACACCGAACGATAAACAGTCGATTCTCAAAGTTGAAGAGGTAAAAATTTTATTTTTTTCAATATTTATATCTCCAGTACATCCATAAAAGAGAACTTGTCCAGAACTAGATAGTTCATTTTCCTTGAACAAAACATTTATGAGATGATTGAATTGAACTTTACCGTTAGAGCCAACAATTTTATTTTTGATTACTTCTGTGCCAATCGAATTCGTGATACTCGTATAGTTAACACCTATATAAATTGAATTTCCACCATTTAAGAAATAATTGTTTTCTACAGTATTGTAGTTATTATTATTACCATATATGGACAACAAGCGTGCATTATCACTAGGGTTTGCAACGGATGTTGTAAATTGATTATTTGAAAACACATTAAAACTTGATTCGTTAGTGCACAAGATCGCACATTTATATGAGAGCCCTAAAGAATTAAGAGTCAAATGTTTAATTCTTATATAGTTAGCGCCATTTAATTGAAACACAAAGTTATTACCTGTATTTGTTGCGGAGTAGGAATAGATCACTGATGTACTATCTTGATTTTGCGATTGAATAGTGATGGTATTCACGATTGAAGAACCAGGAATATTAGTAATTACTAATTGTTCATTATAGTTTCCAGGTAAAATATTTATAGTTGTTGGGCCACACACGCCACGACTAATTAATGCTGCGATAGCATCGTTGATTGTAGCAAAATCCGTTAAAGTATTGCCTACAGTATATATACCTGCCATGGAAACATTAACGAATTGTGCGATAGTGTCATTCTGGTTCAGAATATCGAGTTGTCCATTTGGGTTTGAAGACCAAAATTTGTATTCGGGCGTTACTAAGCCATTAAAATATCCATAACCTAGAAAAATACTATCTTCTTCATCAAATTGATTTAAAGCACCAAACCAATTAGTACTTGTAACAAAACCATCATTTATTTGATAATTAATAGATAATGAGGTTAAGGGCGATATGCCAAAATTTTTAACAGAGACATACAGAGGCACAGAGTCCCCTGTACATACTGTATAAGAGTTCAAGGATGTACCAATGAGCCCAGCATCAAGTTGAGGAATTTCACCCTCAAAAATCCCAATATCTGGGGTGATGGAGGATCTAGTGGTCCCAAAGAAATCCGTGTTTACAGTTACTAGGGAGGTTCCGCTGTTATAAACTTGGGAATTAAAGGGTATTAATAATGAGTCATTTAAAAACATTGGATTCATGGATGATGAAAATTCTTCATTCCCAAAACTGCTAAATAGTGACATAGTGCTATTATAAACTATTCCGCCTATGCTTGCAAGAGTATTATTTGGAGAATAAAAATTATTAAAATCACTTTCAAAGTTGGAAATAGAGCCATTAGGAGAGAAAATGCAAAATCCATTCCCCTGATTCGAAAAGTGATTATTATATAAGCGATACTCGTTATTAGTATTCAAATGTATGCACCTACCGTTGGAGGTTGTTTGAAGTAAATTAATGCTATTATGTGCTATTAAAATTGAATCTGTGATATTTGAGCAATATATCCCTATTGGATTGGAGTTAAGTCCACCATTTAATGTGTCACTGCCCATAATGATCGAGTTATTAGAGATTTGCTTAAATCCATAAGTTCCCACGGTAGCCGATGTTACACTTATACCGAAACCCGCTTTTGCCATGTAAATATAATTTCCATCGATCAAAATTGAATCAGAAAGCTGAGATATCGAAATGGCACGGCTATACACCGTATTATCATATCGATAGATCTTATTATTCTGAATATTCGTTTTGGTGTTAAATTCAATGTCAAGAACGTTTGAGCTTTGATTTCGAAAAACATTGTCTTTCACGAGTATATCGGATGTTCCATAAATACCTGAAGATAGGTATAACCCCTCAAAGGACAATCCGTTTAATCCGCCTAATATTTCATTATTTAAAAAATGAATCGTATCATTATCTTTGCTTGTATTAGAATCTGCCCCAATGTATACACAATGAGTATGATTGACGTAATTAGTCGAGGCATACCAAGATTTAATAATATTATTGTCAAATGTGATATTATTACTATTTCCAGTAATATAAATCACACGATTAAGTCCAGCAGATAATGAATTCAAAGGTAGAGCTTGAATTGTCATATTTTTAAACTCTACATGGTCGCCGCCGTTGAACGCAATTGTGTAATTTAAACTTCCAGTTTGATGTAAATGTTTCAATTTAACATCGTCGCGGTTTCCTGATTCTGAAGTAAAAACGACCTTATCTCCGATATTCGCAGAGTTAAACTGATTTATAACAAATTGCTCAATGTAATCGCCGGTTCGAATTAAAAATGTGACATTATCATCAATCCCATTTGTGTTTAACGCAGAAACTGCGGCAGTAAATGTTTGAAAATCAGGCGAAACACCCCCAATTGTGTAGGTGCCACTAAGCGCCTGTCCAAAATTAAAGAATGAGTTCGTAAACAGACCTAAAATCAGAACAAATTCTCTAAGAAAGTTTTTCTTCATGTCTTGTATTATAAATAAATGGCTAAGTCTAAAATTAGACTTGTTAAGTAAGAATTAAAAGAGCAATTCAAGGAAAGTAAAAGTAAATAAATTAGTTTAAAAAAGGAAAAAATAAGAATGGTGACTATTAAAACACAAGTTTTAAACCTAATCATTTCGCTAATTTCGTATCGTTGACGGCTTGTTGGTTGCACATTTGTGTTATACAATAAAGTAAGTAAAAGCGTTGTTCTTTTCTTTTTTAATTTTTACCTACTTTTATAGCAAGCAAGTAGAACGATAAAATGAAAACAATCGAATTTGAATCAGCGCAGCATGTGAAAGTGGAGTATGAACTTGCTTCGTCTGGATTGAGATTATTGGCTGCACTCATAGATTTTGCGGCTTTCGCTGTCTACTTCATTATCATTGTTTTAGCATTCAGCTTGGGAGATCCTTTTGGGACGAATATCGGTACACTTGAGTTTTTTTGGTTGCTTGTTGCCAAAATTCCATGGATCTTTTACAATCCTGTCATTGAATACATGACACAAGGTCAGAGTTTAGGAAAATATGTCGTTGGAATAAGAGTGGTAACTGTTACAGGAGAAAGACCTGGTTTGCGAGAAGTATTCACGCGTTGGATTTTTAAAGGAGATTTCATTTGGATTAGTGCAGATATTTTTGTGCTAGTTTGGTTTGCAATTGGTTGTTTAGGAGTTTTGGGAATTGGAGTTTCTGTGAAGAAGCAACGAATCGGTGATGTTATGGCAGGAACTGTTATCATTAAGAATAAGTCAACCGTAAGCTACACACTGCGTGATGTTCTTTCAATAAAAGATCAATCAAATCATAAAACAACTTATCCAGAAGTTACTCGACTCACAGATGAAGACATGATGTTAATCAAAAACACGATTCAACGCGTTCGAGCTTATCCTAATGAAGAAACCAAAAAATTCGCTATTGAACTTGCGAATGAATCTGCTCGCATTATTGGCTTACAAAAAACACCCGAAAAACGCTTGGAATTTTTGCAAACGCTTTTGCAGGATTACGTCGTTTTAACTCGTTAATAGTAAAATTATGGCTCATTTATGTTTGATTCCAACACCAATTGGTAATTTGGAAGATATTACCCTTCGATCTATTCGGCTGTTCAAAGAATGCGATTTAATTTTTGCCGAAGATACACGGGTAACGAAGAAGCTACTTAATCATTTGGACATTCAAAAACAGGTAATTCCGTTTCATGCGCACAACGAGCACAAAGCTTTAGAGCAGGTGATTCAAAAAATAAAGGCTGTGCAACTAGCCGTCTTAGTTTCTGATGCTGGTACTCCTGGAATTTCAGACCCGGGTTTTTTGTTGGTACGTGAAGCGATTGCAAACGATGTGAAAGTAGAATGTTTGCCAGGGCCAACGGCTTTTGTACCAGCTTTGGTTGGAAGTGGTTTGCCATGCGATAAATTTGTCTTTGAAGGATTTTTGCCTCACAAAAAAGGACGACAAACGCGCTTATTGAAATTGGCAGAGGAAGAAAGAACAATTGTATTGTATGAGTCTCCTCATCGCTTGGTGAAATGTTTGGGTCAAATTGAAGAATATTTTGGCGCCGATAGGCAAGTGTGTGTTGTACGTGAAATTTCAAAAATGTTTGAAGAATTCAAGCGTGGCGAAGCGCAAGTTGTTAAGAAGTATTACGAAGAAAAACCGCCAAAAGGAGAAATTGTAATTATTGTAGGAGGAAAACCATGAAGACAAAAGCATTTGTTTTAACGAAAACGGGAAAGGCTCAAGATGCATTTGAATTGCGAGAAATTGAGTTAAAATCCTTGGATTCTGGTGAAGTACTCATCGAATGCGAAGCCTTTGGATTGAACTATGCAGATGTTATGGCAAGACGAGGGTTGTATCGCGAGGCTCCGCCTTTTCCTTGTGTTGTTGGTTATGAAGTTGTTGGAAAAGTCATCGAAGTGAAGAACGATGAACATCAACATTTGATAGGAGAAAGAGTTGTAGCATTCACACGATTTGGAGGTTATGCAAAGCATGCCATTACACTTGCTGATGCAGTTCAAAAAATTGGAAATATGCCAAGTTCGGATGCGTTGTCGCTTGCAACACAAGGAGTAACTGCATACTACATGGCGGAATACGTATCCACGATTAGACCACATAACAAAGTATTAATTCATGCTGCAGCAGGAGGTGTTGGATCACTTTTAATTCAGCTTGCAAAAAATGCAGGTGCAGAAGTGTATGCAAAAGTGCGTGATGATCGAAAAGTGGATTTTTGCAAAAATCTTGGTGCCGATCATGTAATTAATTACACTCAATCAGATTATGCGAATCAAATAAAATCCATATTAAAGGATAAAAGATTGGATATTTCTTTCAATCCTGTTGCAGGTTCAACATTCAAGAAAGACCTACATTTATTGGGAAATGCGAGTAAAATAATTCTTTTTGGCGCGTCTGAGCTATCTGGAGGAAAATGGGGCATTTTCTCAAAACTCAATTTCGTCCGTAAAATGGGATTTTTTACACCCATTATTTTTATGATGAAATCCCGCAGCATTATCGGTGTTAACATGTTAAAAGTGGCTGACCACAAACCAGAAGTCTTAAATCATTGTTTGCGAGAAGTGGTCAAATTGTATGTCGACGGGAAAATCAAACCACAAACAGGAGGCACATTTAACCAAACTTCATTTTTTCAAGCCCATGAACTCCTTGAATCGGGGAATAGCGTCGGAAAGATTTCAGTTTTGTGGAATGAGTAAATATTTCGTAGCGCGTTTTTCTGCAAGTTCTTGTTCCTAACCTTAAGTGTCAAAGATAATTTCTAACTTGGAGCTCGAAAATCCATGTTATGAAATCAAATATTCTCTTCACCATTTTTTTAGTTTCATCCTTTTTAGCTTTTTCTCAGAAAAAAAAGGGAGAACAAGTCGAAAAACCTTCTTTTGACTCTTTAACAGTCGCAGGACTTCCTTTTCGCCTTGTTGGTCCAGCGTTAACTTCAGGAAGAATTGCCGATTTAGCCGTTGATCCAAATAACAACAACATTTGGTACGCAGCAGCGGCATCAGGTGGTGTTTGGAAAACAACAAATCACGGAACTACATTCACGCCGATTTTTGATGATTACGGTTCGTTTTCTATTGGTTGTGTTACGCTTGCACCATCTAATTCAAATGTGGTTTGGGTAGGAACTGGAGAAAACAACAATCAGCGATCCGTTGCCTATGGCGATGGTGTTTATAAATCCGTAGATGGAGGTAAGTCCTTCAAAAACATGGGATTGAAAAAATCTGAACACATCGGAAAAATTATTATCCACCCAACGAACGAAAATATTATCTGGGTAGCTGCTTATGGTCCATTGTGGAGCAAAGGTGGTGAGCGTGGAGTGTATAAATCTGTTGATGGTGGAGAAAATTGGGAACTTGTGCTAAAAACTTCTGAAAACACAGGCATCGCAGAAATAGCTATCGACCCAACGAATCCAAACATTTTGTATGCATCTGCGCACCAGCGAAGACGTCACGAATGGACGTATGTAGGTGGCGGACCAGAATCAGGGTTGTACAAATCAATCGATGGAGGAAAAACCTGGAAAGCAATAAATGCTGGTTTGCCAGAAGGCACTATGGGAAGAATTGGAATAGCAGTGTCACCTGTAGATCCAAGCTATATTTACGCAATTGTTGAAGCGAAAAATGAAAAAAGTGGATTTTTTAGATCAACCAATTATGGTGAATCTTGGAACAAAATGTCAAGTTATAGTACGAGCGGAAATTACTATCAAGAAATAATTTGCGATCTGACAAACCGCGATAAGGTTTTTGCAATGGATACTTGGCTTCATCACACCGAAGATGGTGGCAAAACGTTTAAAGAGGCTGGTGAAGATAAAAAGCATGTTGATAATCACTGCATCTGGATCAATCCGAAGGATCCAAACCACTGGATTGTTGGTTGCGATGGTGGATTGTACGAAACCTTTAATCATGCGCAAGACTGGAAATATTACGACAATTTGCCGATAATTCAATTTTATAAAGTAGCCACGGATAATGCTTCTCCTTTTTACAATATTTATGGTGGGACACAAGACAATAATTCGATGGGAGGTCCAGCGGCAACCATTAATAATGCTGGAATTTTAAACTCAGATTGGTTTATTACTCAAGGTGGTGATGGCTTCGAATCTGCGATTGATCCAACAAATCCGAACATTATTTATGCGCAAGCGCAATACGGATGGCTTGTGCGCTACGACAAGACATCTGGCGAAAAAACACCGATTCAGCCAATGCCTGAAGTTGGTGAGCCCGCCTATCGTTGGAATTGGGATGCTCCGATTATTATTTCCAAACACGACTCCAAAACGATTTACTTTGCTGCCAACAAATTATTCAAAAGCTCAAATAGAGGTGATGATTGGAAAGTTATTTCACCAGATTTATCGCAGCAAATAGATCGAAATAAACTTCCAGTAATGGATCAAGTTTGGTCGATAGATGCCGTTATGAAAAATGCATCAACAACCATTTACGGAAATGTAGTGGCGCTCGATGAATCTCCCAAAAAACAAGGATTGCTCTACGTTGGAACAGACGATGGTTTAATTCAAGTTTCAGATGACGATGGTTCTACCTGGAGAAAAATCGGAGCTTTTCCTGGTGTACCAGCCAATACACGTGTCAATATGATAACGGCAAGTCTTCACAATGAGAACGAAGTTTTTGCCATCTACAACAATCATCGTTCGGGTGATTTTAAACCTTATGTATTTAGAAGTGTAGACAAAGGTGCTACATGGACATCCATTTCTGCCAATTTGCCTTCCAGAGGTTCGGCTTATGCCATTCGACAAGATCACAAAGACCCAAATTTGTTGTTCGTGGGGACTGAATTTGGTGCCTATTTTTCAAATGATGGTGGGAAAAGATGGACGAAATTGGCAGGACTTCCAACCATTGCTGTCTTAGATTTAGATATTCAAGAGCGTGAAAATGATTTGGTAGCAGCCACATTTGGACGTGGATTTTACGTGCTTGATGACTATACGCCTCTTCGTAATATATCCTCAGAAAAATTAGATAAACCAGCCTATATGTTTCCGATAAAGGATGCGCTGTTGTATGTTCCATCCGCACCGCTCGGATTAACAGGTACAGGCTCACAAGGGGCAAACTTATGGAATGCAGAAAATCCGAAATTCGGTGCAGTCTTTACTTTGCATTTAAAGGAAACCGAAACATCTTTGAAAGACAAAAGAATAAAGCAACAAAATGAATCAGAGAAGGCAAAAACGCCTGCTACCTATCCAACCATGGATCAGCTCAAGAAAGAATCTCTTGAAGATAAAATGGAATTGATTTGGATCATTCGGGACAAAGATGGAAAAGAGATAAAGCGAATCTTAAGCAGTCCAAGTGCAGGTATATCAAGAATTGCATGGAATCTGCGCACTGAAACAACATCACCAATTGTTATTCAAAAAGAAAAAGTTGGACGCTATTCTAGCCCTGATGATGGCTTTTTGGTAACAGCAGGAAATTACACAGTCGAAGTTCTATCAATTAAGGATGGAATCGTTCAAACCATTATTGAGAAAGTACCTTTCATGGTAAAAGAACTTGACAATAGAACGATTAAGACAGATGATTTAGCATCGCAAGCGGCGTTTAAAGATGAAGTTGCTGAGTTGATGCGAAGAGTTGACGGAACCGGAAAATTGATGGGTGAAACAAATGAAAAGTTAAAACTGATTGAGCATGCGATAAAATCTTATCCTGGTGTGGATATTAACCTGTTGATTGAAACAGAGGCTTTAAAAACGCTCTACCAAGATTTAAAAGTTCAATTTTGGGGTGATTATATAAAATCTTCGCGTGAATTTGAAACAGAACCGAGTATTTCAGGTCGAATAGGCATGGTGAAATATCAATTATTCGAAAATAGATCTTCTGTTACTGCAACGCAACGGAAAAACAAGAATGCAGCCCAGCAACAATACGAAACGTTTAGAACATCCTTCGATGCGATGATTGTTCGCTTGCGCACCCTTGAATCAAAATTGGATGCCGCCAAGATTCCTTACACAAAAGGCAAAAATGAAAATTGGAAAGAAGAATAATAAGCCCTTTTCAAAACTACCAACCCATCGTTATCTCGGAAATTTCACTTGATCATTAACTATTGGTTAACTCACTCGTGAAATTTCCGAAAGCCTCGATTTGGCAGTTTTGCAAAGGTCATATAATTTTTTTGGGATTTAAAATCAGTAACCCAACACCACAATTTTCTTAACGGTTATTGCACTTGCGGATTTCACTTCTAAAAAGTAATAAGCTGAAGGCAATTTGCTGTCAATTTCTAAGTTAAATGAAACCATTTGATTTGTCTCGTTTTTAACAGTCGACATCACTTCTTGACCTTGCAAGTTTCTCAAAGTAAATGTGACAGGCTCATTTTGTGCCGTGTAAGTAACATTTAAGTTGCTTCCAGCATTCACCGGGTTTGGAGCGATTACTAAATCATGTGTTTGACCAAAGTCACTTATTCCAGCATTTCCAGTGCCAGAAATTTTAATGTTGTCAATGTACAAATTGTTGGATTTTGGACCAGCATTAAATGAAATTCGAAAGCGCGTTTTGGCATCAATACTCGATGTATTAAAATTGATTGATTTATTTTGCCATTGCGAATTACTAGAAGGCACATAAAAAGTGTTTTGACCAGCATATCCGCCTGATGAAGCTAAATCAATGCCTTCAATTTTTCCTTGCGAGCCTGTCAAAGGATTCCATGTAATTCCGCAATCATTCGATTTAAAAACTTGAATGTATTCTGTCATTTCTAAGATATCTGTCGTATTGGTTCCAAAGGAATAATCAAAGGAAAAAGATGCTCCTGTAGTAAATCTCAAATCAAAAGAAGGAGTGATAAGATGATCCCAAACACCCGCCAATTGATTGAAGTAATTGTATTCATCCGTACATGGTTGGGCGGAAGGAATTGAAGCATAATTAGTGAGTCTAAAACAACCGGAGTTGTCGAAACCATTATTCGTAATGTGCTGATAAAAAGCGGTGTTGTTTTCTGGATTGTCTACACGAAACCAATCAATTTGAGCAAGTGGGTCATTTAAATCAAAAGTGTGAGGCCCCATGTAATCTGCAAAATTGTTATTTACCACGATATACGAAGGTATCGTAAGTGTGTTTGAGCCTGATGCATTTGTAACGGTCAACGTAACTGTTTTGGCACCTTGTGAGTTGAAGACAACCGTTGGATTTACAGCAGTACTTGTGCTTGGTGTGCCATCTTGAAAGGTCCAAAGTCTACTTGTCACGGGAGCGTTGTTGGAATTATCCTTAAAATTGACGGCAGTCCCAATGCATGGGTTTCGATTGGGTGAATAAAAATCTGGGGTGGGAGCTACCATTAAAAGAGGATCGTTTAAAACACCTGTTTCGATTAAATTTTCTGGTGTGATTAATTCATTTCGTTGTCCGTCAGTGCTTTGTAATACTTCTCGCATTCTCGCGCATTGCTTTTTTGTAAACATCTTTTGGCAATAAGAGAATTCCATGAAGTTTTGAATATTATCGATAATATCAAATGTGTACTCACTATAATTGTTAGGGTCGTTCAGGTCGTCACAGGTATTTGCGGAATTTAAATTAGAACAATTTGAAGCTCCTATGCAAAGTGGAGTGTCCTCTATAAAATCGTCGATTTCACAGTTATCCGGCTGACCAACGCCACCCGAACTACCCCACGGGTGAACCAGACCAACCCAATGACCAACTTCATGGGTCAAGGTTCTCCTTGTTGCAAAAGTTCCAGTCCCTATGCTGCCTATGTAATTGTTCAACATGATTATGCCATCCAAACAGAAATTTTCGCCATTAGTAGGCGAAGGAAAATAAGTATAGCCTGCAACACCGTTAGTACCAATGCTTTTTACTACCCAAATATTCAAGTAACTTGCTCTATCCCACTGATTTATTTTCGAATAATCGGAGGCATTATTTGTTAAATGGGTATAAATACGGTCAATTCCATTGGTTACATTTCCATCTGGGTCTAGGTTCGCCAGCCTGAATTGAATTTTTGCATCGCCATAGATTTGTTTGAAAGCTAGAATAATGTCCGACGTATCGCTGTTCATTGCTCTAAAGTCCTCGTTTAATATTTCCATTTGATCGTGCACTTGGGCGTCCGAAATATTTTCCGTGCCATATTCATGCAAAATATGAAACACAACTGGGATAATGAAAACGGTGGTATCATCCGATTTTGCAGCACTGTTCGAGAATGAAGACTCAAAATCTTGTTTTAGTTTTGGGTCTTTCAAAAACATTTTTTGTGTCACCTCAGCTGTTCCACACCAAGTGTTTTCTTGACCAATGATTGAATTAGCGGACGCAGCAAATAGTACAATAATTAGCAGCAATTTTTTCATGATAATAGTATTAAATAAAACATTGAAATCTTGGGTTTCAACTTTCTTTGCTGAAATCCTTTAGTTGGGTCTAGAATTTTTGTGTTTTACAAAGCAAAAAAGCCGCAACAATTTACTTTGTCACGGCTTTTAGTATTAAATGCGAAAGGATTTTTTAGTTACCCATCACTACAATTTTCTTAACAGTTGTTGCGCTTGGAGATTTCACTTCCAAGAAGTAATATGCTGCAGGCAATTTGCTGTCAATTTCTAAGTTAAAAGAAACCACTTGATTTGTTTCGTTTTTAACTGTTGACATAACTTCTTGACCTTGCAAGTTTCTCAATGTAAATGTTACTGGCTCATTTTGTGCCGTGTAAGTCACGTTTAAGTTGCTTCCAGCATTTACAGGGTTTGGAGCAATTACCAAATCATGTGTTTGACCAAAATCAGCAAGACCAGCATTTCCATTTCCAGTAATGTTAATGTTGTCGATGAACAAGTTACTCGATTTAGAAGAAGCTCTAAATGTAATTCTAAATCTTGTTTTAGCATCCAATGATGAAGTGCTAAATGTGATGTTCTTAGTTTTCCACTGATTGTCATTCGTTGGTGCAAAATCAGAGTTTGCAGCGAAGCCTCCAGACGAAACCAATTCAGCTCCAGCAACTTTACCTTGATTTCCAGTTAGTGGATTCCAAGTAACTCCACAGTCGTTTGACTTGTATACTTGAACATACTCAGTGATTTGTTCAACAGTATTTGCATTAGAAGCATAAGAGTAATCAAAAGAGAACACAGCATTAGTTGTGTAGCGTAAATCATAAGATGGAGTGATCAAATGATCCATTACACCTTCCAAACGCTCATAGTAATATGATTCATCAGTAAAAGGCAATGCAGCAGAAATGTCTTTGTAGTTGTTTAATTTGAAACAACCTGAATTTCCTTTTCCCCCAGTTGTTTTGTACTGAAATGAAGCCTCATTATTTTGTAAGTTTTCAACTCTAAACCACTCTGGATGACTTTGAGCTGTATTTAAATCATTTGCATAAGGACCGACATAATCTCCCCAAGAATTGTTTACAACAACATAACCTGGGATTGTTAATGTATTTGATCCTGCATCATTTGTAACAGTTAATGTTACACTTTTCGCACCTTGTGAGTTAAAAACTACTGTTGGATTTGCAGCAGTACTTGTACTTGGAGTTGCATCTTGGAAAGTCCAAAGTCTACTAGTAACTGCTCCTTTGGTAGAGTAATCTCCAAAAGTCACAGGAGTACCCACACAAGGATTTCTGTTAGGAGTAAAGAACTCTGCTTCAGGGATACAAGTTACAGGTGTCTCCAAGTCAATACCTGTAGCGGCGTGCGTGCTTGGAGTTATCAACTCATTTCTATGACCGTCAGTACTTTGCAATGCTTCACGCATTTTAGCAGTTTGATCTTCAGTAAACATGACAGAACAGTAAGAATAATCCATGTAATTTTGTGTATTATCTATTACATCATATGTGTATTCACTGTAGTCATTTGGATCAACAGTATCATTACACGTGTTAGCATTTAAAATACAACTTGTTAGTCCTTTACATAAAGGAGTGTCTTGCAACAAGTCATCTTGATCACAATTCGAAGCCATTCCTGGGTCGTTCGAATTTCCCCAAGTATGGGCCAAACTTAACCAGTGACCAATTTCATGCGTGAGTGCTCTTGAATAAGGAGGAGTTCCAGTACCAATAGAACCAACATAATCATGTAAAATAATAATTCCATCAATTGTAAATGCAGTGCCATTAGTTGCTGTTGGATAATACGCATAACCTGCTACACCAGCCGAACCAATTGTTTTAGTAACCCAAACATTTAGGTAATGAGGTCTAAACCATTGCTGAAGTTTAGACAAATCGCTTGCGCCATTTGTTAAATGCGTGTAAATTCTGTCAATACCATTAGTACAATTTCCTAGAGGGTCATAGTTCGCTAACTTGAACTGAATTTTTGCATCACCAATAATTCCTTTAAACGGATTTACGACATCAGCCGTGTCAGCATTGATTGCACGGAAATCACGATTCAATATTGCCATTTGATCAAATACTTGAGCATCAGAAATGTTTTCTTCGCCATATTCGTGCAAAATGTGAAATACAACAGGAATTGTAAAAATCGTTGTATCATCCGATTTAGTCATTCCATCTAAGAATAAAGCCTCATAATCTTGCTTTAATCTCGGATTTTCGTCAAAAATTTTACGGTTGGCAGCAGCCGATCCACACCAATTTGTTTGCTGAGCATTTGCATAGTTCCCAGCTAAAAATAGTGCTATAAAAGAGAATAGTATCTTGTTCATAACTTGTTTAAATTTTCGTTAAAAGTACAAAAGTTTTTCTTTTGCAAATAGTTTTTCATTTGAAATGGTTAAAAATCGCAGGATTTAACCAATTTGGGTTTCTTTGTGCAGTTATTAGGTGATTTTTCTTCTCAATTTTTAACAGGTGTTGCTTAATTTTTGTTGTCCCATAGTTTTCTAGTTTATAAGTATATATCTTTGAATTAATTCAATTTTGTCAGTCGATAAAGTTAATTTAAAAAATACAAGAACCATTTGCCTATGAGTGAACAGTTATAAATGTAGATTAAACCGTTTGTTTTAGAATGTAAAGTGTATTTGGAATTTCTTATCTGGTTTCAAGAGTATCAATTGTCACATTACAATAAGTTAAAATTCGTAATTTTGTATCAAAATAAGACAAAAAGAAATGACTGAATTAAGTGTAGATTTAGGGATAAGCGAAGTTTTAGCTCAATTAGGGATTAATGAAATTAATTCTGGGGCTTCAACTGGACAAAATTGGATAGAAACAAAAGGCGAAAAAATTGATTCGATTTCACCGGTAGATGGCTCTGTGATTGCTTCAGTAAATGCCGCTAGTGCTGCTGATTACGACAATGTTATTAAAAAAGCACAAGAAGCTTTCATTAGTTGGAGACAAGTTCCATCACCAAAAAGAGGTGAGGTTGTTCGCCAATTGGCTGAAAAATTAAGAGAACATAAAGATGCTTTGGGAAAACTTGTTTCATATGAAATGGGTAAATCTTTACAAGAAGGTTTAGGTGAGGTGCAAGAAATGATCGACATCTGTGATTTTGCGGTTGGACTTTCGCGTCAACTTCACGGTTTGACCATGCACTCAGAACGACCTTTGCATAGAATGTATGAACAATATCATCCATTAGGAATTGTAGGAATTATTTCCGCATTTAATTTCCCAGTGGCGGTTTGGAATTGGAATACAGCACTTGCATGGATTTGCGGTGATGTCTGTGTTTGGAAGCCATCAGAAAAAGCGCCAATTACTGCATTAGCTTGTCAAAATATTACCGCTGAAGTTTTTAGAAAGAATGGAGTTCCAGAAGGTGTTTCAGGTTTGGTGATCGGTGGAGCTGAAATTGGAAAATTAATGGCTGAAGATACACGAGTGCCTTTGGTTTCTGCAACAGGATCTACACGCATGGGTAAATCGGTAGGAGCAACGGTTGGAGCACGTTTAGGAAAATCATTGCTTGAATTGGGAGGAAATAATGCAATTATCATAACGCCTTCTGCTGATTTGAAAATGGTTGTACCTGGAGCAGTTTTTGGAGCGGTTGGAACTTGTGGACAACGTTGCACATCAACACGCCGATTAATCATCCACGAAGAAGTTTATGAAAAAGTGAAAGATGCCTTAGTAAAAGCGTATGGTCAATTGAAAATTGGAAATCCATTGGATGAAAGAAATCATGTTGGTCCACTGATCGATTTGGATGCTGTCAGCATGTATTTAGATGCCTTAGCAAAAGGAAAAGCAGAAGGCGGCAATATCATCGTTGAAGGTGGTGTTCTTTCAGGTGAAGGCTATGAATCAGGCTGTTATGTGAGACCAGCTATTGTGGAAGCAGAAAATCATTTTGCGATTGTTCAACACGAAACATTCGCACCAATTTTATATATCATGAAATACAGCGGAGGAATTGAAAATGCAATTGCTCTTCAAAACGGTGTTCCACAAGGACTTTCTTCTGCAATCATGACCAATAGTATTCGCGAATCAGAGATGTTTTTATCGTATGCAGGATCTGACTGTGGAATTGCGAACGTAAATATTGGAACTTCTGGAGCAGAAATAGGTGGCGCTTTCGGCGGCGAAAAAGAAACTGGAGGCGGACGTGAATCTGGATCAGATGCTTGGAAGGTGTATATGAGAAGACAAACAAATACCATTAATTATGGTGATAGCTTGCCTTTGGCACAAGGAATCAAATTTGAATTGTAGATTTCAATAAAAAGTTTAAAATGGCTATTCTTTTGAGAGTAGCCATTTTTTTTGTTCTGCATTTTTGCAACCGTCTTAGAAATCAAAATTCATCCCTTTTGAAGCCTTTGAATGTTATTGTTTCGTTAATACATACTGTTTAGCGATTTAAAAAAGCAACGATTTTGGTGGCGTAAAGTAAATTTGAATAAATTTGTGCTCTAATAGGTTAAAAATGAAAAAACAAAATACTATTTATAGTATGTTTTTTGCATCAGTGATGATTTCTTCGTTGTTGGTGTCCATTTTTTTAGAGCCTTTTCAATCGACTGGTTTTAGTCCTACTACATCGAAACAACTTGAATTTTCAGAGTCCATTGATTTTCATAAAAAGTTCATTTCGGAATCAACTGAAAGAGACCAACAACCTTATGAAAAAGGCTATGAACAAGATGAATCTGAAGAAATTGGCGAAAAAGAAGATCTTGAAACGAAGACTTTTCATCATTTTCACGCAAACCTTATTCAGAACCTTTGTTGCATTTCGAAATTAAAACAAAAAGTAACAAATCAGGTTGCTGATTACAAGCAATCAATTCGATTACCTTTCTACATTTTATACCAGTCAAGTAAACTAGATTTCTGTTAATTTTTTGATATCCGTTGGGGTAAATGGGTTGTTTTTTTAATTAAACAAGCCAATAAATACGTTGTGCCTTCACGCATAACGATTCAAAAAATTAATTTTTTTAATCATGAATTCAGCAAATGAAGCATTTGATGAGCATCATACAATTCATCTTTTAAAACACTATTTGCCTGCACAGGCACCATTAAAAGATTTTGTTCATCACAATACATTACACGCTTTTCAGCAAGAGTCATTTCATCACGCTTTGCAGCAAGCATCTGAGAAATTTGGATACAAAGTGTATCAAAGTTTGAATGAGTTTCGCGAAAGATATCGGTCAAATAAAATAAATCAGCAGATTTTTGATCGAATCATAACTGAAAAAAAAGGTTCAGAAAACCTTGATACCTGGACTCAAAAATTACTTCATCAAGATTTGGACGAGTCTATAAATCCTCGGATAGGGCAACTCCGTGAATACTGGAAAATTGGATTTAAAGTGAATTTGGACAAGGAAGTTCATCCGATTTTGTTTCGATTAATTAGTGCTTACATCGATCAAGGAATTTCGGTGTGGACGCTGCCAATTTCACCTTTAGGCTTTTTAGAATCCGTTCGAAACTTGGACAAAAGCAGTTCGAAAAGCTTATTTAAGTCAAAGCGAGCTCGGAAATTATTGCAAGATTCGAGCTTAGAAATCGCGGATTTATTGAAAATTCTTGTTGGAGATGAATCTTTATTTGAACAATATCTTTTTGATCAACAGTTTGGACATCCGGGTTGGTCGGGGATGATTTCGTTCTTGGAGGATAATCCTTCTGGATTGTTAGACACTCGGAAAGTTTGCTTGAGTGATTTTATCATGTTCGAACTTTTACTAGAAATAGATGTCTTGGATTCAAAATTTGGCAAGGATTGGGCACCACTTTCTTCAAAATTAGGAGATTTTTTGCCAAAACAAATCATGGATGCGCACGAAAGCAATGAGGTTTTTGAAGTGTATGCACTTTGGCTAGAAATTGTGGAATGGACGTATTTCGACCAAGTTTTGAAAGGGTTGGAAATACATCAAGACAAGTCTGAAGTGAACAAATTGTCTTATCAAGCCATTTTTTGCATTGATGACCGAGAGTCTTCATTGAGAACTTACTGTGAATTGGAAGATCCGAATTGCCAAACGTTTGGATCGGCTGGATTTTTCGGCATTGAATTTTATTTTCAACCTGAGAATGGTAAGTTTTACACCAAAGTTTGTCCAGCTCCGGTGACTCCAAAGTACTTGATTCGAGAATCAGAAGCAATAAAAAGACATCAAAAAGATGTTCATTTTAACAAACATATTTCAGGTGTTTTTACAGGTTGGTTAACCACTCAGACGATGGGGTTTTGGTCGGGAATAAAATTAGCCAAAAGCATTTTTAAGCCAGCAGAAACTCCTGCTATGGTATCGTCATTCAAGCACATGGATCCAAACGGAAAATTGAGTTATCACGCCATCGAAAATGCAAAAAGTGATGATGGAATTCAAGAAGGATTTACGATTGACGAAATGGCAACACGCATGGAATCGCTACTAAGAAGTATCGGTTTGGTGAAGCATTTCGCACCAATTGTTTACGTGATGGGACATGGAGCGAGTAGTGTAAACAACACACATTATGCAGGTTATGATTGTGGCGCGTGCAGCGGTCGAGCGGGTTCGGTGAATGCGCGTGCTGCAGCCTATATGTTGAATCACGAAGAAGTGCGGCGAAATTTGGCAAATCGAGGAATAACCATTCCTGCCACCACGCAATTTGTAGGTGCTTTGCACGATACCACACGCGACGAAGCCGAGTATTTTGACATTCAATGCTTAAATGCAAAAAATGAGATTAATCATTACCGCAATGTGAAAAATATCGATAAAGCACTTGAAAGGAATGCAAAAGAAAGAGCCAGACGATTTTTTCTGATTAATACAAAGCAGTCGTCAGACAAAGTGCATGAACAAGTAAAACTCAGAGCACTTTCGCTTTTTGAACCAAGGCCAGAATGGAATCACAATTCAAACGCTTTATGTTTGGTTGGTCGCCGCTCGTCAAACCTTGATTTATTCTTAGATCAACGTGCATTTCTCAATTCGTATGATTATACCATTGATCCGGAAGGAAAGTCGCTTTTGGGAATTCTAAATGCTGTTGCTCCCGTTTGTGGTGGAATAAATTTGGAATACTATTTTTCACGGGTCGACAATTCGCGATTAGGTGCAGGATCAAAATTACCTCATAATGTCATCGGTTTGATTGGAGTTGCAAATGGAATGGAAGGGGATTTACGTCCTGGTCTTCCAAAGCAAATGGTTAACATACATGATCCAATTCGTCTTATGGCAAATGTGGAACATTATCCTGAAGTGGTTTTGAATACCATAAAAATCAACCCAGCCACCTATGAATGGTTCATGAATGAATGGGTCATTTTAACGGTGATGCATCCAGAAACAAAGAAGATTTATCGCTTTTCGAAGGGTGCATTTATTCCATATCAAACAGTGACTGATTCTCTCGAACATATTCCAGACATGGAAAAATTGATTGAATCGACAGGTGAAGATTTACCAGTATTAATTATAAATCATTAAGCAATGGAAACAAATTATGTGATTACAAGTTTCGCGATCATTCCTTTGCTTGGTTTTATTGTAAGCTTGTTTCTAACGGAAAAAAATGAAAATAGTCTAGCGAAAGTTTCGTTTTATTCAGTGCTCATTCAGTTAGTTGCAATCGTTGGATTCATCATTTATTGGATCATAATGGGAGCAAAATCGATGAACATTGAAGAGTTTGTGCTTTATCAATCAGGCGATTATAAATTTTTGATTGACTTTTATTTTGATAAAGTTACAGCGACATATTTGCTTATTGGGGCTTTTGTTACTTTATTGATAACCCGATACAGCGCCTATTACATGCACCTCGAAGCAGGATACAAACGCTTTTTTAACACCGTGTTATTGTTTTATTTCGGCTATAACTTAACAGTTTTGGCAGGCAATTTTGAAACACTTTTTATAGGTTGGGAAATCCTTGGTTTAACTTCGTTTTTGCTGATTGCGTTTTACCGAGACCGCTATCTTCCAGTTCGGAATGCGGTGAAAGTCTTTTCGATTTACCGGATTGGTGATGTTGGAATTTTAATAGCCATGTGGGCAAGTCATCATTTATGGCATGAAAATGTCTCTTTTATTACGCTTCAAAACAAAGCTCTCGTTGATGAACATCTCGTTGGACACAGCTGGGTTGGAATGCTCATTGCGCTTTCCATACTTGTTGCAGCAGCAGCCAAATCGGCTCAATTTCCGTTTTCATCTTGGTTGCCAAGAGCGATGGAAGGACCAACACCATCAAGTGCCATTTTTTATGGTTCATTATCGGTGCATTTTGGGGTTTTTCTCTTGTTGAGGACATATCCTTTTTGGGAAAACCAATACGGAGCTCGGATTTTGATTGGCGTAATTGGGATAATATCTGCATTAATTGGATTCATGATTACACGCGTTCAATCAACAATTAAAACCCAGGTGGCTTATGCATCCATTGCTCAGATCGGACTAATGTTTGTTGAAATTGCACTAGGTTGGACAACAATTGCCTTGATTCATGCCTCTGGAAATGCGATGTTGAGAACGTATCAATTATTGGTTTCTCCGTCGATTGTTTCGTATGCTATTCGCGATCAATTTTACCACGCAAAACCAAAACAGGTGAAAAAATACTTTTTAAGGTTAACCAATTTGGAAAACACTTTGTACGTGATGTCCATCAAAGAATGGGGACTTGACTCATTAATGAATAAATGGATTTTTAGACCGATGAAGCAAATAGGAAAAAGTTTAAAATTCATTGGAATTAAATTCACCCTCTTTGTGTTAATGCCAATTTTTGTTTTGAGCTCTTATTTGGTGACCCAAAAAGAACTTATCCCTTTTGAAATAGAGCATTTGTTGCCTTATGTTTATGCCATCGTTGCGTTTTTGTTGGTACTTAAATCATTTGCAGAGCGAACAAATCCAATCCTTGCATGGCTGCTAGTTTATTTTAGCAATTTATGGATTGCCTTAGCTATTTCATTCAATGAAGCATTTAATTGGATTGATGTTTTAATCTATTTGTCTGGGACATCTGTAGCCGTTGTTGTTGGACTCGTATGTTTGAGCATTTTGAAAAAGCATGAACGTGAGAATTTTTCTTTACATCATTATTATGGTCATGTGTATGAGTATAAAAACTTAGGGTTGGTTTTTTTACTTGCTACAATGGGGCTAATGGGCTTCCCAATCACCATGTCGTTTGTTGGGGAAGATTTAATCTATAGCCACATTCATAGCGATCAAATAGTACTTGCCATCGTTTATGGACTTAATTATATCATGGGTGGAATTGCGCTTGTGCGCATGTACTCACGCTTATTCATGGGGCCACACATTAAGTCCTATCACGAAAAGTCATTAAAATCATTTTAAAAAATTAAACAAATGAAAAACAATAAAATATCCATTCCTGCAACAGGATTTAACGGATTAAAACAACATTGGAAAACAGATATGACTTCTGGTTTTATGGTGTTCCTTTTGGCATTACCTTTAAGTTTGGGGATTGCCAAAGCCAGCGGATTTGATCCAGCAATGGGCGTGTTGAGCGCCATGATTGGAGGTTTATTTGCAAGCTTCTTTCATGTTTCAGCGCTAACTATTAAAGGTCCAGCAGCTGGATTAATTACCATTTGTGCTTCTGCGGTCATGGAGTTTAGCCAACCAAAATTTGGTGGTCCAGAAACAGCTGTTTATGCCGTTGGATCTATCATCGTAGTCATGGCGCTTATTCAAATTTTATTTGGGTTCTTGAAATTCGGTTCACTCAGCGATTTTTTCCCTCATTCCGCTGTTCATGGAATGTTGGCCGCCATCGGGATTATCATTATTTTGAAACAAATTCCAGTTTTATTGGGAGATGAACCGACGATGTATCAAGGAAGATCACCTCTTGAGCTAATCATGCGAATACCAGATTTCTTATCACATGCACATTGGCACATTGCGATTGTAGGCGGAATAGCATTAGTGCTCATGTTCACTTTACCCATGTTAAAAGTCAATTTTCTTAAGAAAATCCCCGCTCCGATGATTGTGCTTTTGGTAGCTGTTCCTTTGTCATTGTATTGGCACTTTAAAGAAACCGAGCAAAGTTACTCCTTGGTTACGATTGGAGATTTCTGGGGTTCCATTGGATTTCACAACAATTTTTCATTCATCGGAACTTTTGCTTTTTGGAAATATGTATTTATGTTTTTGTTTGTGAGTAGTTTGGAATCCTTGTTAACGGTAAAAGCAACTGACGGATTAGACCCATACAAACGAGCATCAAATTACAATGGAGATTTAATTGGTCAAGGTGTTGGCAATGCCATTTCAGGGCTGGTTGGTGGAATTCCAATGATTTCAGAAGTAGTCAGAAGTTCTGCGAATGTTGGTTTTGGAGCAAAAACAAAATGGTCAAATTTCTTTCACGGTATTTTCTTATTAATTGCCATGCTGTTGCTGATTCCAGTCATTGAAATGATTCCAAACGCAGCATTGGCAGCGATGCTTATTTTTGCAGGATATCGTTTAGCGGCACCAAAAGAATTTATGCATGTGTATAAAATTGGTCCTGAGCAATTAGCCATTTTTATTACAACAATTGTCGTAACACTTTTAGAAGATTTATTGCTTGGTATTGCCTGCGGAATAATTGTAAAATTCATTTTTCACATGTACCATGGAGCGTCATTTGGTAGTTTATTCAAGGCGAGATACGAAACTGTTGAGCACGGAAATCAAACCCGTATTTATGTAAAAGGTGTTGCTACATTTTCTAATTTGCTTGGTTACAAAAAAATGTTGGAAAAACTAAGTGAAGGTACAAAGCACATCATTTTTGACTTCACCGAAACCAGATTGGTTGACCATTCATTTTTGGCTTTTGTTACTCACTACAAAGATGAATCAATAGAAAAAGGCAATCAATTTGAAATGGTAGGTTTAGAGCACCATAAATCACTCTCTAAGCATCCGTTGTCAACCAAAAAGCTTAAAAAACACTAACTAAATGGAAGTTGAAGCGACACCATCAATGTTTTCGTTTCAACTTCCTTAAATATCCTAAAAAATGAAAAAAGTTATTTTGTTAGTACTCATACTAACGGTTTTGCCCTGCTTTAGAGTTTCGGCGCAAACAACGGTTCATGGAGATATAAGTACTTGGTTTACAGTACTGAATAGATTTCAATTTGCCAAGCATTGGTCTTTTTCGAACGAATTACATGACCGTCATGGAAAATTTTTGAATGTTCAGGGCATTTTATTAGAGCGACCATCCATTGATTATTTGCTGAATAAAAGTGTGGAGTTTTCAATCGGATATTCTTACATCAATTCAAGATCATATTCCCCGTATTTGTTGGCATTACCAAAAATTGAAAACAACTTGTGGGAGCAAATAATTCTAAAAAATTATGTTGGTAAAGTTCACTTCTTGCACCGTTTTCGGCAAGAGAATAGGTGGTTCGATAAAATTGTAAGCGATGAAAATGGCTTTCGTAAGGACGGAAAAATTTATGCGAATCGTTTTCGTTATCGCTTTGATTTATCCGCCGATTTATACAAATTCAAAGATTCTGAAAAAGCGATTTTCTTTCATGCATTTGATGAATTTTGGTTTACCCAAAACAAGTATTTGATTCCACAAGATTTTGCCCGAAATTGGTTGTATTTAGGTTTCGGTTATAAATTCAACAAATCATGCAATATTCAAATTGGCTATATGAATCAGTATGACAGGGTCAATGCATCGAAATACATCAGCACACCGATCATTCAAACAACGTTCGTGAAGAATTTTGATTTTTCGAAGAAAGAGAAATAGTTTTGACAGGGCAAAAGCATTTAAAAATAAATTGTTTGATTACCAAATTGCTTGTCATACTTCTGACTCCAGAGGAGTCGGATATTTGTAGCAACGGTCGAGAAAGCTTTCGAGACCGTTGCATAAATAAATAATAATCGGTTTTTGGCGTGTGTTTTTATTTTAAAAACCATGACAAAAGTGACATTAAAATTTAAATGCGTTTGCCCTGAATAGATGTAGCTTACAAAAAGAGGCGTGGACTATCGACGGGAAGTACTACTTTTTAATTCAAAATCAAAATAGAACCGTCACGCAAAGATTCATCAAAAGATTCTCTGAAACGATTGAATTTTAATTGTGATGCAACATCACCATTTAAAGCCTGCTGTTTTAATTTGTAGTATAAATCCAAAGAATGTCCAAATAAATCTTGATCTAACTTGTTTTTTATTTCGCTGATTCTAGCATTTATTTCAATCAGAAAATGTTCGATGTCACCAAGTTCAGTAGTTTCTTCTTGGCTAATGCTGGATTTCTTAATCAACTGTGAATATCGGGGAATTAGCTTTCCTAACGACTCCAATAGTTGTTCGAAATTTGCGTTTATATCCTCTTTATGTTGATTAAAATCCACGTTTTGAAATCTTAGATTTAACGCAATGTAGCAAATAACTTTTATAATAGCCTAATGAATCTGTGAAAAATTAACATCTATTACCGTTTCGCGAGTCATTTTTTAAGTCATTTTCGTCATCTTTGCCCTTCATGGCAGGCATCTACATCCATATTCCATTTTGCAAACAGCAATGTTCATATTGTGATTTTCATTTCAGTACAACGTTTACAGAGTATAGAACAAAAATGATCGAAGCCATTGTGCAAGAAATTTCCATGCGAAAAGCCTATTTGAAGAATCATGAAATTGAAAGCATTTATTTCGGTGGTGGAACACCAAGTTTATTGTGTGAAGGCGAATTACAATTGATAATTCAGACCATTGTTTCATTGTTTCAAGTGAGTCAAGGAGCGGAAATCACCCTTGAATCGAATCCGGACGATATTTCTGAGGCATCATTAAAAAGCTGGAAAGAAGCAGGAATCAATCGCCTGAGCATTGGAATTCAATCATTTAAAGCATCAGATTTGAATTGGATGAATCGAGCGCATAATGTTGAAGAAGCGGAGAATTGTGTAAGCCTTGCAAAGTCATTTGGTTTTGAAAATCTAACTGTTGATCTGATTTATGGCTTGCCCGATTTAACGAATGCAGAATGGGAACAACATATTTTGAAAACGATTTCAATGGGAGTGACCCACATTTCAGCGTATTGTTTGACTGTGGAAGAAAAAACCGCGTTGAAAGCATTGGTTAAAAAAGGAACGATTGTCCCAGCGAGTGAAGATACACAATCGGAACAATTTGAAATTTTAGTCAAAACATTGGCTAAACATGGATTTGAACAATACGAAGTTTCCAATTTTTGCAAGCCAAATCATGAAGCCGTGCATAACTCAAATTATTGGAAAAGTAAACATTATCTCGGAGTGGGACCTTCCGCGCATTCATTCAATGGTTTTTCAAGATCGTGGAACGTACGCAACAATCAAGCGTATATGAATGCTATCGCACATGGAAACTCATTTTCGGAAACAGAAATTTTGAGTCCTGAAGACCAACTAAACGAAATCCTTTTAACAGGATTACGCACCAAATTTGGCGTTTCCATTTCACGAATGGATGCGATCATTCAATTGGATTCAGATTTTTGGAATCAGGTTTTTGAATTCAAAAAACTTGGATTATTGATTCAAAAAGATGATCTCTTGCAATTGACGGAAAAAGGATTTCTTCAAGCCGATCGCATCGCTTCAGACTTGTTTATATTAAAACACTAAATTTGATTCACAAAACAATATTCTCCATGAAATTAATTTCCATTCTCACATGTTTCTTTTTGGCGTTTGGTGCTTGGTCCCAAAAAAAGGTAATCGATCACAATGCGTTCAATGATTGGAAAACACTTAGTAAAAATCAAATTTCCAATTCAGGAAAATTCGTTACTTATGAAATAAATCCATTACGGGGCGATGGATATTTGTATCTATTCAACACAACGTCAAATAAATTGGATTCATTTTTCAGAGCAAAAAACGCAACAATTTCATTGGATGAAAGTTTCATGGCTTTTACGATTACTGCTGGATTCGATACCTTGAGAAAGTGTGAATTAAACAAAATTGACAAAAAGAAATGGCCAAAAGACACCTTGGCAGTTTATCTTTTTGAGACAGGCGAACTTCAGAAATTTGCAAACATAAAATCGCACCAATTGGCAAACGATAATAATTGGATGAGTTATTTGGAGAATGAAAATAAACTTCCTGCTGATGTGGTAGTGAAGAAAAAGAAAGCAAAAAAGATTCGATCAACACGAAAAAGTAAAAAGAAAAAAGCAGAAGAGCCAAAATCAGAGGGAACTGTTTTACGGGTTTGGAATCCAATTTCGAAGGAAGAATTTACCTCAAAAAATGTCACGGAATACCTCATTTCAAAAAAAGGTACACGTTTGGCTTATGTGACCCAATTAGGAGACTCAAGCGACTTGAATTTAATCAATTTGAAAACGAAGGAAAGTAAGTTGATTAAGCGTTCCGTAGATTTTAAATCGCTAACTTTTAATGAAAAAGAAAGTACATTAGCCTTTTTGATGTCGCCAGATACCAATAAAGTAAAAGTGTATGATTTGCATGCGCTTAACATAGAATCTAATGCATTAAAATCCTTGATTGACACTACAAAAAACAAATTACCCGCTGGTAAATCCGTTTCAGAAAATGGAAATTTGCAGTTCAGTAAGAATGGAAAACTTCTTTATTTCGGAGTCGCTGAAACACCTAAAGAAGCGCCAAAAGATAGTTTACTTGAATCTGAAAAACCAAAGTTGGATGTATGGCATTACGCTGAAAACAGGCTTCAACCGCAGCAATTGAAACAGCTAAAGAACGATCAAAAAGCGACGGATTTATATGTTTATCATTTTGCCGATGATCATTTTGTGCAATTAACAGATGACACTCTAACAGTAGATATTGATTTGGAAAATGAACAAAATGTTCTTTTGGCTAGTTCCAATGAAAAATATGCACTTGATTATCAATGGGATTTGTCCGATAAAGAAGATGTATATCTTGTTGATGTAAATTCTGGTCAGAAAAAGTTGCTCCAAAAAGAAGTTAGGTACTATGAAGCACTATCTTCCAAATCTGATCAATTCATAACGTTTGATTTCGACCAGCAGCAATACTACGCGTTGAATATCAATTCGGGTGTCCGTACTTGTTTAACTTGCGAAGCACCAAAGATAGATTGGGTAGAAGACATTAACGGAATGCCTATGGATGCTGGCCCTAGAGGTTTTTTTGGCTGGAACAAAACGGGTACCATGTGTTATTTGAAATCTCGTTTTGATTTGTACAGCTATGATTTTATTAACAAAAAACTCATTTGTCTTACGAATCACGAAGGCGAAAAGAAAAACATTGAATTTGAGCCACGTAAATGGAATAATGACAGTTCTTTTGTTGATTTGGAGAATGTTTACCTAAAGGGATTCAACCTTAAAACCAAAGGTTCGCATTTGTATGAATTTCAGGATGGAAAATTCGTTGAAACACTTTATTTGGATGAAAGTATATCCTCCGTTATGAAATCCAAATTGGATGATGTTCGGATTATGCGTTCATCGACGATTATAAAGTATCCAGATTTGTTTTTGAGCAAAGCTGGCTTTTCTTCTTTGAAACAAATTTCGAATACAAATCCAACTCAAAAAGACTACAATTGGGCGAGCGTTGAATTGGTCAATTGGAAATCGTATGAAGGATTGGAACTTGAAGGATTGCTCTACAAACCCGAAAATTACGATGTATCCAAAAAGTATCCTATGATTGTTTATTATTACGAATTATTGTCCGAAGGACTACACAATTATTATTCTCCAAAACCAACGGCATCTGTCGTGCACCCAACAGAATACGCATCGGCAGGTTATTTCATTTTCATTCCAGACATTCGTTACAAGGAAGGTCATCCTGCTAAATCGGCCTACGATTGCATTATGAGCGGAACAGATGCAATGCTTAAGTTATATCCAGCTGTTGATTCAACGCGTTTAGGCTTACAAGGACAAAGTTGGGGAGGATATCAAACAGCGCAACTTATCACAATGACCAATCGCTATAGAGCGGCCATGGCTGGTGCACCTGTTTCAAATATGTTTTCTGCCTACGGAGGAATTCGTTGGGGAACAGGAATTAACCGTCAATTTCAATACGAGAAAACCCAAAGTCGCATTGGAAAAACCATTTGGGAAGCTCCAGAATTGTACATCGAAAATTCCCCACTTTTCCATTTGCCAAAAGTTAAAACACCTTTGTTAATCATGCACAACGATGCGGATGGAGCTGTTCCTTGGTACCAGGGAATTGAATTGTATAATGGTTTGCGTCGTTTGAAAAAACCATGTTGGCTATTAAACTATAATGACGATGATCACAACTTAATGAAAAATGCAAACCGCATTGATTTAAGCATCCGTATGCGCCAATTTTTTGATCATTATTTGAACAACCAGCCCGCTCCAAAATGGTTGATTGAAGGAATTCCAGCGCTTAAAAAAGGAGAAGAATTGAGGTATGAACTTATTGAAAATTAGTCTCGCACTTGTAATCATTGGCATCACTTTTTTGAGTTTGATGCCCCCATCAACACCGGTAGAAATCAAGGTGAATGATAAAATCGGTCATTTTATTGCCTATTGTATTTTCATGTTAAACTTGGGATTACTCCTCAAACCCAAGCATTATTTGATTGGCGCATTGGCAATTATTGGGTTTAGTTGCTTGATGGAATTTTTTCAAGGATTTGTACCAGGACGAAGCGTTTCTTGGTTGGATGTCTTGGCAAATTCGACAGGAGTTGGAATAGGTATTTTGGTGTTGATTTTATTGAAGCAGAAAATCTTGGGAGTTTTGACAAAATTGAGAATAATTAGAATCTAGTTGAACTTTTCTTTGTGGTAACTCCAAGATGTTAACCGATTAAATTTCTACGCTGAACTTGCTTAATCATCTGAAAATTAATTATTTGGTATGCGAAATTAAAAAGCTGAATGTTATAACAATTCCAAGTTTAACATCAGAATTATTTTATCTAACAATGGTTACAAAACCATCTTTTTCATCATAATTAGAGATTAACTTATAGAAATAAACGCCATCTTCCAATGTGTTTCCAGACTTATCTATTCCTGAAAAAGCAGGTTGATCATTCTTCATCGTATAAACAACTTGACCCCATCGATTAAATAACATCAGTTCGAATTGATAGCAATTTTGATAGGCTTCATCAATCAAAAGGAAGTCATTAATTCCGTCATTATTTGCTGTAATTACATTTGGCATTTGCAAATCAATTGCTCCATCAAACTCAATTACATTCACAATTGTGTTTGTACACCCTTGATCTGATACTACAATTAAAGAAACCGATGAAGAAGTAATTTCTCCAAACTGGTGTGTTGGGTTTTGAAGCGAACTCGTTGATCCATCACCAAAATTCCAAGTCCAACCATTAACCGTTCCGACTGGAATACTTGTAGAATCGATGAAATCCACCGCAATTCCAGGACAAAATGAATTCTCCGAGAAATTTGCAATAGGAGAGGCATAAATCGTAATGTTTTGGGTTTGAGAATTTGAACATCCAGCGGCAGTTAAACCAACGAGAGTGACAGAATAATTACCCGCTTGAGCAAAACCATGTTCTGGATTTTGAACTAAACTTGTCGCTCCATCTCCAAATGTCCAATTCCATGAAGTGAATGTCCCTGGTGTAACTGTAGATGTATTATTAAATTGAGTTGGTACGTTTTCGCAAAATTGAGTGGGTAGAAATGTTACGCTTGGAATCGGATTCACAACTACCACATTCATTATTGAGTCCGTGCATCCTGCATCTGATGTAACAACAAGTGAAACGTTGTAGGAGTCTGCCGTGCTAAATGCATGAGATGGATTTTCGGCTGAACTTGTTTGTCCATCTCCAAAATTCCATAACCAATTGGTCAACGTTCCCGAAAAAACAGAAGATGTGTCAGTAAACGAAAAAGATGTTCCTGCGCAAGAACCAACATTTGTAAACCCAGCAACTGGGTTCGGATGTATAGACACTATTTGTGATGGACCGTAACAATTATCTGTCGCATTATAAAATGAAGCATAATAGTCTCCATACTGAACATTTGAAATAGAACTAAGTTGTGTGGCACTCGAAACAGGTGTGCTTGAATGCCAAGTTATGACAGAAGTTGCAGGAGTATTTGAAGGTGTCAATCCTCCTAGGTCAAAAGTGTTTTGTGACAAACAAAATAATGTCTGATTAAAAATTGGCAATCCACCAGCATCACAACCTGGAACAATTGTTAACCCATCGGCAGAATAATAGCCAGAACCTGTTAAAGGATCTGTGTCATGATAAGTATCAATTTGAACGGTCATGCTCGTTGAAGTAGCGACAAAAGTCCCTGAAATTTGCGTCCAGACATTTGCGACTAAGTCTAAAACTGGACTTGTTACTACAGGAACATCGTTTACATAAATCGTAACTGTTCCTGCATCATCAAAACTTGGACCTCCAAAATTTGCAACCCATAAGGAGACAAGATACGTTTGACCAACGACAAAACCTGGCACGACTTGCTCAATGGCTTCATTTTCCATATCCCAAAGACTGCTTAGCCCAACCCAAGTCCCTCCGTTAGGCGAAGGAGATGCTGCAACCACAGAACTACCAGTATAGGAAGAAAATGAAGTACTTAACACATCTACTGAAGGAAAAGGATCAACCATTGGTCCTGGATTGTTACCTGGAGTATTAGTCCATCCTGCAGGTGTAACAGAATTACCTTCTACATTTGTAAATGAACCATTCGTAACTGTTTGTGAAAAAAGAATACCACTAAAAAAAGTCATAGTAAACAAGATTGCTAATATAGCTCTTGAAGTAGGGAAGAAAGCTGTCGTATTCATACGTGTAATTTATATGCAAGACGCATGGAAACATTATTAAGTTGCGTTGCTAACTTTAAATCGGATGTACACATTAAATTAAAAAGCATCCTGATTGATTCAAAAAGAACCATTCGACTTAAAGTCATTGAATTGAAGGATCTTTGGTTCTGTCAAGTGTGTAAACTTAATTCAAATTCAATCTACCTGAAAATTGTACAAATAATTTTGCTTGAAAACACTACTTTTGGGATATGGAAAAACTTGCAAATTTCATCAACGGAGCATATCAAGCTCCTATTGACAATCAATACATTGATAATTTCGAACCCGCTACTGGTGAGGTGTATTCGTTGATTCCAAATTCAAATGAAAAAGATGTGGAGATGGCCGTTCAAGCTGCCGAAAAGGCATTTCCAATTTGGTCTAAAATGACCATCGAAGAGCGAAGTGAAATTATGATGAGACTTTCACAAGGAATTCATGATAACATGGATGAATTTGTTGCGGCTGAATCACGCGACAATGGAAAACCATTGAGTTTAGCAGCACATGTAGATATTCCAAGAGCAGTATCAAATTTTCATTTTTTTGCTACAGCTATTCAGCATTTTGCTAGCGAATCACACTCAATGGAAGGCATCGGAGTGAATTATACGCTCCGCAAGCCGATTGGAATTGTAGGTTGTATTTCACCGTGGAATTTACCGCTCTATCTCTTTTCATGGAAGATTGCTCCAGCACTTGCTGCAGGAAATTGTGTCATAGCAAAGCCATCTGAAATTACACCATACACCGCATTTATGCTTGGAAAAATTGCCAAAGAAGCTGGAATGCCTGATGGCGTGTTGAATATTTTACACGGATTAGGAGCCACGGTTGGAGATGCCATTGTGAAACATCCAAAAATCAAAGCGATTTCCTTTACTGGTGGCACAAAAACTGGAGAATACATTGCCCGAACAGCCGCACCAATGTTCAAAAAATTATCTTTAGAATTGGGCGGAAAAAATCCAAACATCATTTTTGCGGATTGTGATTTTGATGAAATGTTGAGTACCACGATGAGGTCGTCATTCGCAAATCAAGGTCAGATTTGTTTGTGTGGTTCACGCATTTTCGTGGAAAGAAGTATTTATGATAAATTCAAGCAAGCGTTCGTAGAAAAAGTAGCCAATTTAACCGTATCTAATCCTACGGATAAAGCTGCGAAATTAGGAGCTGTTGTTTCCAAAGAACATATGGAAAAAGTATTGTCTTACGTTGCCTTAGCGAAAGAAGAAGGTGGAACTGTTTTAACTGGAGGTGAGCAAGTAGTTTTAAATGCTCCGTATGATAAAGGTTATTACTTGCGTCCAACCGTTATTGAAGGTTTGGCGTTTGATTGTAGAACAAATCAAGAAGAAATTTTCGGTCCAGTTGTTACAATTACTCCATTTGATACAGAAGATGAAGCATTAATGATGGCAAATTCTACCAATTATGGTTTGAGTGCTACCTTGTGGACTTCTAATTTGCAACGCGCGCATCGCATGGCGAATGAGTTACAATCTGGAATTGTGTGGATCAATTCATGGCTCGTTCGTGATTTGCGGACCCCGTTTGGAGGTGTGAAGGCTTCTGGCGTTGGGCGTGAAGGTGGTTGGGAAGCACTGCGCTTTTTTACAGAAGCAAAGAACGTATTTATAAAGTACTAAAGATGAGTTGGCACGAACAAAATGGAGCGTTAACTCGAACCTTTGTATTTTCAAATCAAACTACATTGGCGAAGTTTGTGCTTGAAATGGCAGTAATCGCGGATGAATTGAATCATCACCCAGATTTTGAGGTGAGTAAAGTTTCGACTTTGATAGTTTCAATTAGAACACATAGCGAAAATCGCATTACAGATAAGGATTATCAACTTGCTAATCGGATAGATTTAATCGCATAAAAAAAGGAACCACGTAGGTTCCTTTTTTATTATTTAGATTTTGTAGCTCACTTTAAATCAGGCATTTCTCTTGTAAACGAAGGGATTCCTGTCACATCCATACCAGTGATCAACAAGTGAATGTCATGCGTACCTTCATACGTTACAACCGATTCTAAATTTGCCATGTGGCGCATCATTGAATATTCACTAGTAATGCCCATTCCGCCATGAATTTGTCTTGCTTCACGAGCTATGTTCAGCGCAATTTCGCAGTTATTTCGTTTTGCCATAGAAATTTGAGCAGAAGTTGCTTTGCCTTCATTTCTCAATTGACCCAAACGTAGTGTCAACAATTGCGCTTTTGTAATTTCAGTAATCATTTCAGCCAATTTCTTTTGAACTAACTGGAATGAACCGATTGGAACACCAAATTGAATGCGTTCTTGCGAATAGCGCAAAGCTTGATCGTAACAATCCATGGCAGCACCAAGAGCACCCCATGCAATCCCAAAACGCGCAGAATCTAAGCATCCAAGTGGAGCTCCTAAACCAGATTTGTTTGGTAAAATGTTTGCTTTAGGAACTTTTACATTATCAAAAATCAATTCGCCAGTTGCAGAAGCGCGCAAAGAAAGCTTGCCATGCATTTCAGGAGTTGAAAATCCTTCCATTCCTCGTTCAACAATTAAACCATGGATTCTTCCTGTTTCATCTTTTGCCCAAACAACAGCGATATCAGCAAAAGGAGCATTTGAAATCCACATTTTAGCACCATTTAAGATTACATGGTCGCCAGCATCTTTGAAATTGCTCAACATGCCACCTGGATTAGATCCATGATCAGGCTCCGTCAATCCGAAACAGCCCATCATTTCTCCTGTTGCTAATTTTGGCAAATATTTTTGACGTTGCTCCTCATTTCCGTATTTCCATATCGGATACATCACTAACGAAGACTGAACAGAAGCTGTTGAGCGCAATCCTGAATCGCAACGCTCCAATTCTTGCATAATCAGTCCGTAAGAAATTTGATCTAAACCTGGACCTCCGTATTCTTCTGGAATGTATGGACCAAAAGCTCCAATTTCACCAAGTCCTCGCAATAAGTGCATCGGGAATGTTGCTTTTTCGTAGTGTTCATCGATGATTGGTGAAACTTCTTTTTTCACCCATGCACGTGCAGCATCACGCACTAATTTTTGCTCTTCGGTCAGCAAATCGTCCATATTGTAATAATCTGGATGATTGTATAAATCAGTTCTCATTCTTTTTTCAATTTGGATGACAAATTTATACATATTTTTGTTCTTTTAAAGATTATACTTATTCATATCTGCTCAACAAGATGTACGGGTACCTGTTATTTTTTCGCAATTCATTAGAAAAAAATTCAATTTCTGTCCCAAACAGTCTTGAAGTTACTTATTCGAATGGTAATTGGGCTGTTGGACTAAGCTTGTTTGCGGGGCTTTTACTTATATCATTGAGTAGGGTTTATGAAGCGAATTATTTGCGTGGTTTGGTTGCGGCCTATTTCAGTCCCTCCACAAGAGCGGATATTCAAAAAGTAGATTTAAATCTTTCTTCTTTATCCTCAATTATTATCCTTTTTAACGGATTCATTGGTTTTTCGACGTGCTTATATTTATTTATTTCAGGAGGTAAATATATTTCATTAGAAAATCCAATGCTTTGGGCGGCATCTGGCGCACTTCTTTTTTTAACGTTACAATTGGGAATGATGGCATTTACTGCCATAGTTACAGGAGAATTTGGGAAAATGCGAGATCTTTTTGTACAAACCATTTTGAATATCCAATTTTCAGGATTATGCTTTTTTCTCTTTGGTTTGCTATGGTTCTTGAATCCGTCTTACAGTGAATTATTTTCAAAAATATTCATTATTGTCGTCTTATTAACAAGTGTGGTTCGATTATTGAAAGGAATATATGCAAGTTTAACAAACGGAATTTCATGGTATTATATAATTTTGTATTTTTGCACCCTTGAAATTCTGCCACTATTTATTTTATATTTAATAGTAAGCAAGTATTTAGCATTTTAAAAGGTTAATTTAAAGATTAGAAAAATTGGCTATTAAAACTATTTTGGTATCGCAGCCGAAGCCAGAAGGAGAGAAATCACCTTACTACGACTTGGCGGAAAAATATAAGTTGAAAATTGATTTTCGTCCTTTTATTCAGGTTGAAGGGGTTGATAAAGTCGAGTTTAGAGGACAAAAAGTAAATATTGCGGATCATACCGCAGTTATCTTAACATCCAAAACCGCCGTAGATCATTTTTTTAGAATCACAAAGGATGTTCGATTCGACGTACCAGATACGATGAAGTATTTCTGCATCTCTGAGGCGGTAGCATATTACCTTCAGAAATATGTAACCTATAGAAAACGCAAAATTTTCTTTGGAAAACAAACTATTGAAGATTTAATGGATGTGATGAAAAAGCACAAGGGAGAAAATTTCTTGTTGCCCTGTACAGACATTTTGCGCGATAAGATACCTGAAACACTAGAGAAACATGACGTAAAATTTACAAAAACTGTTTTGTACAAAACGGTTGCTGCAGATCTATCAGATTTAGAAGATGTTTATTATGACCTTTTAGTATTTTTTAGTCCAGGTGGAATTGAGTCACTTCTAAAGAATTTCCCTGATTTCAAACAAAACAAAACCTTGATTGCTGCTTTCGGCCCAACAACCGCCGAAGCTGTTATTAAAAACAAGTTGCGTTTGGATATCCATGCTCCAATGCCCCAAGCTCCTTCAATGACCGGTGCCATTGAGTATTACATCAAGAATGAAACGAAAAAGAAAGGTTGATTTAGTCCAAACAATCAATTAATTCTTTTAACCCTTCAACAGCGGTTTTTCGTATTACATGAAAATGAGAAGGAACGGTTAATTCATCTGCTTTTGGGTCAATCAAAAACCTCGTAGCTTTAGGATTACAATAATGAATTAAGCCGGCCGCGGGATAAACATTTAAGGATGTACCAATTACAATGAAAATATCTGCCGATTCTATTATTGGGATTACTTTTTCATACATGGGAACATTTTCTCCAAACCAAACTACATGTGGCCTTAAAGGATAACCATCGTCGCAAAAATCAGATGCTAGATTCAATGTATCACCTTCAATAGGATAGAATTTCTTTTCGGAATTTGGACCCGAACTCTTTGCTAATCGAATGTTTCCGTGTAAATGCATCACAGATGTACTACCCGCACGTTCGTGCAAATCATCAATATTTTGTGTAATGATTGAAACTGAATAGTTTTCTTCTAATTGTGCAATTTTAATGTGTGCTTCATTAGGAGTTGCATTGATAATGTTTTTTCTTCGCGCATTGTAGAATTTCTGAACTAATTGGGGGTTTTTTATCCAAGCTTCTGGCGTAGCAACTTCAGCGACATCATAGTTTTCCCATAATCCATTACTATCACGAAAGGTGGAAATCCCACTTTCAGCACTCATTCCTGCACCAGAAAAAAAGACAAGTTGTTTCATTTGAATCCATTTAATTGAAATTTAGCAATTCAATAATAGTGTATATTCTTGAGTATAGAACTAACAATTGTTTCCTAAATCTTTCTATTTTTGGCTTATAAAAACTAATTTATAAAATCATTTAAAATTATGAAAAAACTTTTATTATCTCTGAGTGCTTTATTGCTTGTGGGAACTTCATTCGCACAGCAAAGAATGGTTCTAGTAGAAAGCTTTTCTCAAGCTTCTTGTGCGCCATGTGCTGCTCAAAACCCTGCTCTTGAAGCATTGTTAGCAGCGAACCCAACAAAAGCCGTTGCTATTAAATATCAAGTGAGCTGGCCAGGATATGACCCAATGTACAATCAACACCCAGCTGAAATTGATGAGCGTGTAGATTATTATGGGATTACAGGAGTTCCTGATCGTGTTCTTGATGGAACAAATCAAGATGCAACTCAAGCGAGTATCGACGCGCGTTATGCTGTTGCTTCGCCAATAAACATGTCTATTTCGCATGTGATTAATCCAGGTTTTGCAACTGCGGATGTTACGGTTACAGTTACTGCTCCTGCCGTATGGAATCCTTCTAACACAGTTTTACATGTTGGTATGATTGAGGAGGTTATTGAATTTTCATCTGCTCCAGGTTCAAACGGTGAAACAGTTTTCCATAATGTAATGCGTAAAATGCTTTCAAGCTGGGCAGGTACTAGTGTAGTTGCTTCAAATTTTGCATCAGCTGGTGGATCTCAAACATTCACGTTTGAAGATGTTGCTATCCCTTCTTACATTTATGATTTAACTGAGTTAGGATTTGTTGCTTGGGTTCAAAACACAACTACAAAAGAAGTTTACCAAGCTAAATTATCTGAACCAGTTCCTTTGGCTGACTATGCAATTGTTCAAAGTGTTTCTGTTCCTTCAAACTACTCTTGTGCAACAACTATTACAGGTGCTACAGGAACAGTTTTTAACCAAGGTACAACAACAATTACTTCTGCAACAATTAACTATTCTTTGAATGGTGGTGCTGCTCAAACAATGCCATTTACAGGAGCAATCGCTGCTGGTTCAACATACAATTTCAATATCCCAACTTTGAACGTAACAACATCTGGAACGCAAGTAGTAAGTTCATTCTTGACTGATATTAATGGTTCTGGAAACATGTCTCCAATCGGAACTGCTTCTACAACTTTCTCAAGAATTACATCTAACGGTACAGTTGGTGCTTTTGTTCAAAATTTCTCAAATGCGTCTTTCCCTTATGCTGATTACTATGTAACTTCTCCATCAGGTGATAATTGGGTGAGAAGTACTGCTAATACAGGTTCTATGAAGTATAACAATTACACTTATGCTGCAGGAAAAAATGGTGAAACTTATTTAGCTCCAGTTGATTTAAGTTCAAACACGAACAAATCAATGAAATTTGATGTTGCCTATGCACAATACACATCAGAAAATGATAAATTGGAAGTATTGGTTTCATCTGATTGTGGTGCAACTTGGACAAATGTTTTCACAAAACAAGGTGCTGCATTGGCAACTGTGGCTGCTCAAACTGCTAGCTTCACTCCAACAACTGCTGCACAATGGAGAAATGAAACTGTTGATTTAACAGCTTTTGGTTCAGCTAACAAATTAGTTGTTAAATTCAAAGCTACGTCAGCTTACGGAAATAACCTTTATGTTGACAACATCAACATTGGTGGATCTTTGGGTGTTGAGGAAGAAGACTTATTAAATGTTTCTGTTTTCCCTAATCCAGCAAACGATAAATTAACTGTTTCGTTTGACGCAACAGGTGATTACACTGTTTCTATCGTTGATCTTTTAGGTCGTGAAGTATCTTCTAAAGCAAACACTGCTTCGGGAGTTCAATCGATTGATTTTGATGTGACTAACATGGCAAAAGGAAATTACATCGTTACTATCGTTAGTGGTGGTGTTAAAACTGCTAAAAACGTAGTAGTTCAGTAAGCCTTAGCTTCATTAGATTATTCTTAGAGCCCGACTCTTCCAATATGGAAAAGTCGGGCTTTTTTGTGCGCTTAAGGTTCGAAATCAACAGAAATTGCTATCTTTAGCCCCTCGAATTTCGAACTATGCCAAAAATTAAAAAGCAAGAAGCATTGGACTACCACTCTTCTGGAAAACCAGGAAAGATTGAGGTAGTTCCAACGAAACCATACGCAACCCAGAAAGATTTGTCTTTGGCATACTCGCCTGGGGTTGCTGAGCCTTGCCTTAAAATAGCTGAAAACAAGGACGACGTTTACAAATATACGAGCAAGGCTAATTTAGTCGCTGTTATTTCAAATGGAACCGCTGTCCTTGGTCTAGGAAATATTGGCCCTGAGGCATCAAAACCTGTGATGGAAGGGAAAGGACTTCTTTTTAAAATTTTTGCGGACATCGATGTATTTGATATCGAAGTAGACGCAAGTGACCCAGAACTTTTCATTCAAACTGTAAAAGCCATTTCACCAACATTTGGAGGAATTAATTTGGAAGACATCAAGGCACCTGAAGCATTTGAAATCGAGCGTCGATTGAAAGCAGAGTTGGACATTCCAATTATGCACGATGATCAACACGGCACAGCAATTATATCTTCAGCGGCTCTGATTAATGCACTGGAATTGGCAAGAAAGCGAATCGATCGTGTTAAAATTGTCGTTTCAGGAGCAGGTGCGGCAGCCTTGTCTTGTGCACATTTATATAATGCTTTAGGGGCAAAATTGGAGAATATTTTCTTATTTGATTCAAAAGGATTGGTCTACGAAGGTCGTACAGACTTAGATGAGTATAAGAAAGTATTTGCAGTTCATAAAAAAGACCAAGATTTCAGAGAGTCATTCCGAAGAGCCGATGTATTTCTCGGGCTTTCCAAAGCAGGAATTGTGGACAAAGAAATGATTAAATCGATGGCCAAAGATCCAATCGTTTTTGCGCTTGCGAATCCAGAACCTGAGATTTCTTACAAGGAAGCAATGAGCGTGCGAAAAGACATTATCATGGCTACTGGTCGATCGGATCATCCTAATCAAGTGAACAATGTTCTTGGATTTCCATACATATTCAGAGGTGCACTAGATGTTCGTGCGAGCACAATCAACGAAGAAATGAAGTTGGCAGCTGTGAAAGCTATTGCAGCATTAGCTAAGGAAACTATACCAGAAGAAGTAATTGAAGCTTACGGCGAAAAAAACATTTCTTTTGGACGAGATCAAATCATCCCTAAACCTGTTGATCCCAGATTGATTTATCACGTGGCGCCAGCTGTTGCAAAAGCAGCGATGGAATCTGGTGTTGCTAAAAATCCAATTTTGGATTGGGATGCTTATGAAATGCAACTTAAAAATCGATTGGGGATTGATAATAAGTTGATTCGCAATATCACAGAAAAGGCACAGCAAAATCCGAAGCGTGTTGTTTTTGCTGAAGCGGATAATATAAAAATTCTAAAAGCAGCTCAAACATCAGCAGAAGAAGGAATTGCATTTCCAATTTTACTTGGTAAACGAAATGTGATTGAACAGTTGATTGAAGAGTATAGTCTTGAGTTTACGGATGTAGTGATCATAGATCCAAAATCAGAGGAGGAACGCGCCAAACGAACAATTTTTGGAAAGGCCTTTTTTGAAAAACGTATGCGAAAAGGAATTACGGAGTTCGAAGCAATTCAAATCATGCGCGAGCGAAATCACTTTGGTGCCATGATGGTTGATATGGGAGAAGCGGATGCAATGATTTCTGGGTTAACAAGAAACTACAGAGATGTTGTACGACCTGTTATTCAAACAATTGGTTTGCAAAAAGACGTGAACACCTTGGCGGGGATGTACATTTTGAGTACAAAACGGGGTCCAATGTTCTTAGCTGATACAACGATTAATCTCGATCCAACAGCAGAGGAAATTGCAGAAATCACGAATAATGTTGCGAAAACAATGCGAAAATTCAAGGTGAATCCAAGAATTGCGTTGCTTTCCTATTCAAATTTTGGATCATCTCCGGGAAAAGACTCAGAAAAAATGGCGCAAGCGACAGAATTGATTCATAAAAATTATCCAACTTTGATTGCTGATGGTGAATTGCAAGCAAATTTTGCATTGAACAATGAATTGATGCTTGAAAAATTCAGCTTTTCTCAATTGGCAAATAAACAAGTCAATACATTGATTTTCCCTAACTTATCATCAGGGAATATTGCTTATAAATTATTGCAAGAAATGACAGAGGGTGATGCTGTAGGTCCAATATTAATTGGATTGAAGAAATCAATTCACGTTCTGCAAATGGGTGCAACTGTGAGAGAAATTATTAATATGGTTAAAGTAGCTGTCGTTGACGCTTCGAATAAATAAGAGATGATAGCACATTTAAACGGAAAATTAATTGAGAAAAATCCAACAAATATTGTTGTTGAATGCAATGGTGTTGGCTACTTTGTCTTAATTTCTTTAAATACGTTCTCGGCCATTGGGAGCGACGAGTCAATTAAAATTTTCACAAAATTAATTGTACGCGAAGATGCTCAAATCCTTTATGGATTTGCTTCAACCGAAGAAAGAACCATGTTTGAGCAATTAATTTCAGTTTCGGGAATTGGTCCAAATACCGCTATGATTATGCTTTCTTCGTTAGTACCAGAAGAAATTGCACATGCAATTCAAAGCGAAGATGTGCGCACCATTCAAAGTATTAAAGGAATTGGAGCAAAAACAGCACAACGAGTTATTATCGATTTGAAGGACAAAATGTTAAAATTGTCGTTTTCGAGTGAAAATATGTTCACACAAAACAATACAAATCGATTTGATGCGTTAACTGCATTGGTTTCTCTCGGATTTGATAAAAAATCCGCTGAAAAAGCTATTGAAAAAGTCTCAACGGGTGATGAGACAGTAGAAAAATTGATTAAAGAGTCATTGAAGATATTATAACGTGCTAAAACAAATAAATAACGTACTACAAATGAAAACAAAATCGAATGTCATTCATACGGTTTTATTTTTGTGCATTGCTTTTTTTGGATCTTCTCAACCGGATACTTTGATTTATCCGATCAATCCAACGTTTGATCCGACGGGTGTTCAACCGCAGAGTTTTGATTTGGGCGACCCAACTTCTGTTCAGCAAACAATTGTTTATGATCCAGTTACAGGAACGTATGTGTTTCGTGAAACATTAGGCACAAATATCGATTATCGAAACCCTTCGATGATGACGTTGGAAGAATACATTGAATATGAGCGACAAAAATCACTTCGAAATAACTGGAAAGATAGAATAGATCAGCAAACCGCTGAAAGTCAACCATTCGAATTTCCAATAAAAATTGAAAGTAAATTATTCGAAAGTTTCTTTGGTTCAGATCAAATTACGATCAAACCGCAAGGTTCGGTAGAATTGAGTTTTGGTGTTAATTCATCGAGGTATGATAATCCATTATTGCCAGTAAAACAGCGTAAAATTACACGTTTTGATTTTCAACAGAACATCCAATTAAACGTAGTTGGTCAAATTGGAACACGATTAAAATTAGGAGCAAGTTATAATACACAAGCGCAATTCGATTTTGACAATGTGACAAAATTGGAATACAACGGTGACGAAGATCAAATTGTTCAAAGTATTGCATTAGGAAATGTGAGCATGGCTTTGCCGACATCACTCATTCAAGGTTCACAGACACTTTTTGGGGCAAGTACAAAATTAAAATTTGGTCGAGCGACAGTTGATTTCATCGCCGCGTCATCCAAAGGACAAAAGAAAGAAATAAAGCTTGAAGGTGGTTCCCAAGTTCAACAGTTTGAGTTAAACGGAGATAATTACGAAGCAAATCGACACTATTTCTTAAACATGTATCATCGTGAAAAATACGATGGTGCGATGAATGCACTTCCGATAGTAAATTCTCCTGTGAACATTACAAGAATTGAGGTTTGGCTTACGAACAGAACAAGTATCACAGAGAACACTAGAAATATTATTGCCTTTTCAGATTTGGGTGAGGCGAAACCTGAAAATGTTCAAGGAAACCCTGGAAGTTATGTGGGTGAATTACCGGACAATGAGGCGAATGGTTTGTACAGCTGGGCGTCTGTTCAACCAGATATTCGATCCTTTAACAATGCGGTTGGTGTTTTGACAAATCAAGTTACAGCACCTGGACCATTTGTGCAAGCAATTGATTACGAGAAAATCGAAAATGCAAAAAAACTCGCAGATTCCGAATTTAGCTACAATGCGCAATTAGGATATATTTCATTAAATATTCCTTTAAACAACGATGAGGTTTTAGGTGTTGCGTACGAGTACACGGTGCGCGGTGAAACATATCAAGTAGGTGAATTTTCCACAGATGGTATTGATGGAAGAGATGGGTTAATTGTCAAATTATTAAAGCCAACAATCACAAGTCCGAAAAATAAAATTTGGGATTTGATGATGAAAAACGTGTATTCGCTGGGAGCTTATCAAGTAGACCAGGTTGGATTCCGAATGGACATTTTATATAACAATCCTGAAAATTCTTTGTACGTTCCTTTCTTTCCTCAAGATGGCTTGGAGGATCAACAAATTGTCACATTGTTGAACATGGACAAACTCAATCAAGTGGCTCAACCTTTCTCTGATGGGGTTTATGACTTTGTGCCTTTGGTGCAAACTGGAAACCGGTTTGAAAATGGAGGTACCATCAATACAAAGAATGGACGTGTTTATTTTTCGACCATTGAGCCTTTTGGTAAATTACTCGCTGAGAAATTAACATCAGCTGGATTGCCACCAACGGAGGTGGAACGAATTGCGTTTACAGAATTATATGATTCTACTAAAACTGCAGCTCAACAAATTCCATCAAAAAATAGATTTCTTTTCCGTGGAGAATACAAATCTTCAGTGTCTGGAGATATTCCACTAAACGCACTTAACGTTCCAGAAGGAGCAGTATCAGTGACTTCAGGGGGAATAAAATTAGTTGAGGGTCAAGATTATACGGTTGATTACAATCTTGGTCGTGTGCGCATTTTGAACGAAGGTTTACTTGCATCAAATCAAGACATTACCGTTTCAGTAGAAAGTAATTCGGTCTTTGGCTTCCAATCAAAATCATTGCTCGGATCTCGTTTCAATTATCGTTTTAGTGAAAAATTGAATGTCGGCGGTACTTGGATGCGGATGATGGAGCGACCAACCACCCCAAAAGTGGATTTTGGAAGTGAGCCATACAAAAACAACATTATTGGATTGGATGTTCAGTATAGAACTGAATTTCCTTTCTTGACAAAAATGATTGACTTTCTTCCTGTAATTTCTACTAAAGAAAAGTCGATGTTTTCTTTTTCGGGTGAGTTTGCCCATTTGATTCCGGGCTCACCAAAGGCAATTAATAAAAATGGAACTTCATACGTTGATGATTTTGAGGGAGCTCAAAGCACCATCGATTTAAAAAGTTTAAATGCTTGGTATTTAGCATCCGTTCCACAAGGTCAGCCAGCGTTATTTCCAGAAGCAACAGCCGCTGGATTAGCAAAAGGTTACAACCGAGCTCGGATGAATTGGTACCGTATTGATCAGGCATTTTATGGTGGCGGTCAAAATGCACCTAGCTATATTGTTGATGACCCTGCAACAAACTCGGACAGTCGTACACGTTTGGTTCTATTCCAAGATGTCTTCCCGCTTTTGCAACAACAATATGGTTCTTTACCGAATTTACAAGTATTGGAATTGGGATATTACCCGAAAGAACGTGGAATGTACAATTACGACATGTCACCAAACATTGATGCTGATGGACTTTTCACAAACCCACAGGATCGTTGGGGTGGTTTAATGCGTGCTTTAACTACAAACGATTTTGAGCTTGCAAACATTGAGTACATTCAGTTTTGGGTACTTGATCCATTTAATGAAGATGCTGAAAATGCGAATCCAGGCTTTATGTCGGGAGGAGATTTGTATTTCAATTTGGGAAATGTTTCTGAAGACATTTTACCAGATTCTCGCAAAAGTTATGAAAATGGATTGCCACCTTCAGGAACAGCATTGCCTGGCGAAGTTACTCCTACTCCGTGGGCATTAATTCCAAATGCACAAGTGACAGTAAATGCATTTGATAACGATCAAACAACCAGAGCAAATCAAGATGTTGGATTGGATGGTTATAATAATACGAATGAAGCAATTGCTTTTGCGAGTTATATTGCTTGGGTGCAAGCGGATCCAACACTATCTCAAGATGCTAAAAACAGAATGATAGCCGATCCATCTTCAGATGATTACAATTACTATTTTGACGATGATTACAATTCGGCTCAAACTCCATTGTTGGAATGCTACAAACGATACAATGGAATGGAAGGCAATTCACCTACACCAGAGCAATATCAAGCGCAAAATTCAGGTTACAACACTACTGGACCTCGTTTAGAGCCAGATCGTGAGGACATTAACAATGACAATAATTTATCGGAAACAGAGAACTACTTTCAATACAAAGTGAGTTTGCGACCAAGTGATATGGTGGTTGGTCAAAATTTTATTACTAACCGTCAAACGTATACTAACGGAACAAAAACAGAATATTGGTATCAATTTAAAATTCCAATTCAGGAATACATGGCACGGGTTAACGGAATTTCAGATTTTCGTTCAATTCGTTTCATGCGTATGTTCCTGAAAGATTTTGACGAAGAAGTAATTTTGCGTTTTGCCAAATTGGAATTGGTTCGTGGAGAATGGAGAAAATACAAAGAAGATTTGACATCTCCAGGTGATGGGGTTGTTGTTGATCCTAATTTGACTTCCTTTGAAATTGGAGCTGTTAATGTGGAGGAAAACTCTTCTCGTGCACCAGTAAATTATGTAATTCCACCAGGAATTGAGCGCGAGATTGACCCGTCGCAACAAGTACAAAGACAATTGAATGAGCAATCATTAACATTAGAAGTTTGCGGATTGCAAGATGGTGATGCACGGGCTGCGACTAAAAATGTGGCATTTGATGTACGTGCATACAAAAAATTAAAAATGTTTGTGCATGCTGAGTCTAAACCAAATGAACTTCCGATCAACAACGAAGATGTAACAGTTTTTGTTAGGTTAGGAACTGATTTCGTAGAGAATTACTATGAATATGAAATTCCAGTAAATGTAACTGCACCAGGTTCAACAATTGATTTAGATATTTGGCCAGAAGCAAATAACATCGAGATAAATTTTGATGCATTATTGGATGTTAAAAAGAAACGAAATAAGCTCATAGAATCTGGCAATAGTTCTGTTGCTTATACCGTGGAATATAGTGAAGCAGACCCTGAGAATGCGAAGAAAATGATTCGTGTCAAAGGAAGTCCGAATTTGCAAGGATTAAAAACCATTATGATTGGGATCCGAAATCCGAAAGCAACAGCGCAAGATCCTTGGTTAAACGACGATGGTCAAGCGAAATGTGCTACCGTCTGGGTGAATGAGTTACGATTAACAGATTTCATTAGCGAAGGCGGTTCAGCTGCCATTGCTCAAGCGCAAATTCAAGGTGCTGATTTCTTTACTGCTTCGGCGTCGGGTAATTTTTCAGGATACAATTGGGGATCTGTTGATAGTCGCGTGCAAGAAAGACAAAGAGAACAAAAATTTGGTTTTGATTTCAATACCAATGTGCAACTAGGACAATTCTTCGGAAAATCCTTTGGTTTATCCTTGCCATTCTTTTTTGGCTACTCAATGGGCGTTATAAACCCAGAATTCGATCCTTACAATCCAGATGTTCAATTGGCTGATTACGATCGAAGTGAACGCAGAGAGAAGTCAAAAAGAGGTCAAGATTTTGTGGAACGTCGTTCCTACAATTTCACCAACGTGCGTAAACAATTGAAAGCAGGTGCTAAACCAGCATTTTGGAGAATTTCCAACTGGTCAGCGAGTTATGCCTTTTCACAGGATTTACATCGTGACTTCAATATTAATTATGATCGTACCAAAACATGGTCAGGAAATTTGAACTACAATTATTCTTTCCAATCCAAACCATTTGAGCCATTCAAAAACATGAAGGCTTTAAAGAAATCAAAATGGTTGGCAATCGTTAGAGAATTTAATATTAATTATTTGCCGAAGAATTTTGCTTTCACAAATGATTTGGTACGAAGTTATAATGAGCGACAAGTTAAAAACAACATTGTTCCAGATTATGAATTCCGTCCAGTTTATTTAAAACGTTTTGGTTGGAACAGAACCTACAATTTGGGTTACGACATTACTAAAAACTTAAAATTAACATTCACCGCAAATAACAGAGCTATTTTTGAAGAAGGAGATGGACGTGTGGACCGAAAAGGCGATCCAGAAGGTTACCGTGTATTCAAAGATTCAATCCGATCTCAGATGTCAACTTTTGGGAAAACAATGGATTACACGCACAATTATTCATTGAATTATTCGCTTCCTTTGAATAAAATCCCAGCATTGGATTGGACAACAGCTAGTTTCCAGTATGGTGGAACATATAATTGGCAACGCGCTCCATTGGCTCAACAGGAATTTGGTAATACCATTCAAAATAACCGAAACATCAACATGCAAGCGCAGTTGAATTTCTTAACATTGTACAACAAAGTTCCATACTTCAAGAAAGTATTGAGTGATGGAAAATCGGCTCGAGGCAATGCGAAAGCGGCTTCAGTCGACCCAAAGAAATCGAACGGAGATGGCGGAAAGGACGACAAACCTGCAGCTAAAGAAGAACCAAAAGAAACATCTTCGAAGTATCCAAAACCAGAGCCTCCAAAACCGGTGGAAGATATGACCGAAAAGGAGAAGAAAAAGTGGGATAGAGTGATTCGTAAGTGGGAACGAAAAGTAGCGCGTGAAAAACGAAACAAAGACAAGGTAAATCCTGCGGGTGGTTTTGCTTCTCGCATATTAATGAGTGTTCGCAACGTAAGCGGAACTTACACCATCAATGATGGAACACTTTTACCAGGTTACAATCAAAATACAAGTATTTTAGGATTTAATCAAGGCTTCAATGCTCCAATGGGTGGATTTGTGTTTGGACAACAGTCGTATGACATTTGGGGACGTCCAACAGGATTTGATGTAGCTACCGTAGCATCTCAAAATGGTTGGTTAGTGCGAAACGATAACTTGAACAAACAATACACGCATACGCACACGAAAAACTTGACAATTAGAGCTGGTTTAGAACCAATCAAAGATTTGACCATAGAGCTTTCGTTGAATCGTACATTTGGGAATAATTCAAGCGAGTTTTATCGTTGGAATAGTTTAACAAATCAATTTGAGAGTCAAAGTAAGGTTGAAATTTCAACATTGACATACACGAATGTTTCTATTGGTTCTGCGTTCGCATCTTTAGGTAAGAATTATAGCTCGCAAACATTTGCAAATCTGTTGAGTAATCGTGAACAAGTTTCTCAGTTGTTGGGATCATCTAATAGTAATTCATCTCAATTAGGATCAGGTTACTATAATGGTTATAGCGGTTCGCAGCAAGAAGTTGTGATTGGTGCTTTCTTGACTTCTTACACGAACAGAAGTATTAATGAAAAGAACATCAATCCAATCAAAAACTTGCCATTGCCTAACTGGAACATCAACTACAATGGCTTGTCGAAGTTTGAGTTCATGAAAAAATACTTGAGACAATTTGTGTTGAAACATGGATATACTTCAACGGTTAGTGTTGCTGGTATGCAAACGAATTTGAATGCAACTTTTGATGGAAATGGAAGTCCTTCAACATTGGATTTAAACAACAATTTTATTTCTGGTCGTCAAATTCAAAACCTCACAATGACGGAGAGATTCAATCCATTGATTGGTTTCGATGCTACTTGGATTATTAGAGAACAAGGATTAATTACGAAGTTTGAGATTACAAAAGAACGAAGCACAACCTTGTCATTGAACAACAATCAAGTAACAGAAATTTTGGGAACTTCATATATTTTCGGAACAGGTTATAAATTCTCAAAAGTGAAATTACCATTCAAGAAGTTGAAACCGAGCGACATGAATTTCAGATTTGACTTTACCTTGAGAGATAACTTAACGGTTATTCGTAAAATTGTTGAAGAGACGGATCAAGCAACAGCGGGTCAAAAAGTAATGTCTTTGAAAGGTTCACTCGATTACAACGTTGGAAAATTCTTGGTGCTTCAATTGTACTACGATCAGGTAATTAACACACCGAAAATCGCAACATCTTTCCCAACAGGAAATATGAGTACAGGTATTAAATTGAGATACAACCTTGCGGGTGTTCAATAATGGAAATTAGGAAAGCCATCCAATCTGATGTACATGCTATTTTTGGATTAATTCAAGAATTGGCGTTGTTTGAAAGAGCACCAGAACAAGTGGAAAACACCGTTGATGAGTTAGAGGCTGATTTGTTTGACGATAAATGTTGTGAGGCCATTGTTTGCGAAATGGAAGATCGAGTTGTGGCATTCGCACTTTATTACACTTCGTATTCTACCTGGAAAGGGAAATGTCTGTATCTCGAAGATTTGTATGTTCAACACGAGTTTCGTAAACACGGAATTGGTCAAAAATTATTCGATCAAGTGGTGGATGTGGCAAAAAAATCAAAGGTTCGTAGAATGGATTGGCAAGTACTCGATTGGAATGCTCCAGCAATTGCGTTTTACAAGAAGAATAACGCCGTTTTGGATCCAGAATGGGTGAATGGGCGCTTGTTTTTTAAACGTTAATTATAAGAATTTCACCGCTGGCTTTTCGTAGCTTTGGGATATGAAAAATATACTCATCGCAGGAGGTTCCGGATTGATTGGAACCGAATTGGCTAACTTTCTAAAAAGTAAGGGCTACTCAGTAAAAATTTTGAGCCGAAAGGCAAATGCGAATTACGTGCTTTGGAATCCAGAAAAGCGTGAGATAGATTCAAACCAAGTCAAAGAAACAGACATTTTAATTAACTTGTCTGGAACAGGTATTGATGAAAAACGTTGGACAACTCAACGTAAAAAGGAATTGATCGAATCACGTGTGGACACAACAAAGGCTTTGTTCGAATTAAGGGGTCATTTCCCACAATTGAAACAATACATTTCTGCTTCAGGAATTACAGCATATGGATTTGACGACGGCACAGTTGAGCATTTAGAATCAGATTCTTTTGGCACAGATTTCCTAAGTCAATTGGTAAAAAGTTGGGAAGAAGCAGCAGATCAATTTAAAGCAATCTCGAAAGTCGCAAAACTGAGAATTGCGGTCGTGATTTCAAGAAAAGGCGGTGCCTTGCCCAAAATGTCAAAGCCTGTCAAGTTAGGAATTGGTTCAGCGATTGGTTCAGGAAAACAACAGATGCCTTGGGTTCACATCGAGGATTTGGTTCGAATTTTTGAACATGCAATTTCGAATGAACTTGAAGGAAGTTACAACACAAATGCGTCAAACACGACGAATGCACAGTTGGTTGAGGCAATTGCCAAACAATTTAATAAACGACTTTGGTTTCCAAATGTACCCCAATTTGTTATGAAACTCGTTTTTGGTCAAATGGCTGAAATGCTTTTAAAAGGATCAAAAGCATCTAATTCCAATTTGCTTAAAACCGGGTTCGCATTCAATTACGAAACGTTGGAATCTGCGCTGAAAAAAGAACTAAAGTAGTTCGTTAGCCAAATTTGCAAGCTCCGATCGTTCTCCTTTTTCCAATTTGATGTGTGAAAACAAATCTTGGCCTTTCAATCGATCAATTAAATACGCCAAACCATTACTATATTCATCCAAGTAAGGAGTGTCAATTTGGTGCACATCACCTGTGAAAATAATTTTGGTGTTTTCTCCCGCTCTAGTAATGATTGTCTTCACTTCGTGAGGCGTTAGATTTTGCGCTTCATCAACTATGAAAATGATATTTGACAAGCTTCTTCCGCGGATAAAGGCCAATGGCGTGATGATTATTTTGCCTGATTGCTCCATTTCCAGAATGGCTTTGTGTTTCTTTTCGTTTTCACCAAATTGGGATTTAATGAACTTCAAATTATCCCAAAGTGGTTCCATGTATGGTCCAACTTTGTCATTCGCATCGCCTGGTAAATAACCAATATCGCGATTTGAAAGCGGAACAATTGGTCGAGCCAAAATGATTTGATGATACGATTTCGATTGTTCCAAGGCAGAAGCCAAGGCAAGTAATGTTTTACCTGTACCAGCAACACCTTGCAAAGCGACAAGTTTCACTTTTTCATTCAATAATGCATTAAACGCAAACGCTTGTTCGGCATTTTTTGGTTTGATGCCATACACAAATTCTTTTTCAATACGCTCAATTTCATCTGTGAATTGATTGTACACTGCAAGTGAAGAGGATTTGCCATTTTTGAGAATGTAATAGCCATTGGCAATTTTTTTGGATCCCAAAATTCCATTTTCTTCAATTTTACCTTTGGTAAAAATTTGACGAATCACTTCTGAATCCACATTTTCGACCACATTGGAGCTAGCAACATCGAGTTCTGAGTTGTCCACTTTACCAGTTTCATAATCTTCAGCAGGAATGCCAAGTGCTTTTGCTTTAATGCGAAGATTGATGTCTTTAGTCACCAGAAAAACTTCCACATTTGATTCCGTTTCTTTGAGATAAAGCGCCGAATTAATGATCTTGTGGTCGTTTTTTCCAACAGAATAAATGTACTCTGCATTGATTTCTCTTGGATTGCTTTCCAAAATAATGCGAAAAGAACCTCGGTCTTTGCCAAGGCTAATCCATTGTTGAAGATTTTCAGTAGCAGAGAGTTTGTCGATGAATCGGATAACTTCTCGAGCACAGAAATTTTTAGTGTCGTTTCCGATTTTAAACTTATCAAGTTCTTCTAAAACTGTGATTGGAATTGCCACGTTTGATTTACCAAAATTCGTAATCGATTGGTGGTCGTGCAATAGTACAGAGGTGTCTAGCACATATACTTTTTTCTTTTTAGCCATCGTGTAAAGTTTTGATTAAGGTAGTTTTTATTTAACGATGGAATTCGTTTTTGCCCCGTAGTTATTTACACTAAAATGTTAGCTACTAAAATATCCAAGTGAATTACACCAAAATGAAAAAAGCCAAAAAATGTGCGCATGATAAGATTTAACAAATCCGTCACATTGAATTTACTGAACTAAGTTGTTCGAACGTAAAATCCTTCCCATTGGAAAATTCAATTTCCCATAAAAATCAAAGGAATGAATACTGTCGATCGTAAATTGATAAATTGTTCCTTGTTGATTCCAAGTAATCTGAGAAATGGAATCTACACCCATTCTTGGAGCTGTATAGGAAGAAAAGTAAAGTTGATTTTTCCGCGATTTTTGCACTTTTAATGCGGGCGAAAGCAAGAAATGCATTCCATCTTCTTGTTCTGTCAATACACCTTTAATTAAGAGCCTTTTGAAGAAATTCAGCCCACTGTCATTTGTTGTAAACATAAGTGCAAATCCAGGAACTTTCACATCTCTTTCTTTTTCTACTTGTGTGACGTTGAAATCATCATCTAATTCGGATTCGATGTATTTTTCTTTTGAAGTCACAAAACCACCTTGACTAAAACTCAAATCTCCATCCCACACTTGCAGAAATTGATCCATTGGAAAACCAATTTTGCGACCTTGTTTCGAAAGAAATGCATAGAACGGATGACTCGTGTTTTTCATCAATCGTGAATGATCAAGATGCAGATTGATTAATTTATCTGTGTCTTTTGCATTTTTGAAATTTACGCCAGCGGGCTTCAACTGGATTGGAATCGTGTCCTTGCTTTTGAATTGTGCAAACAATGTGATGTGCGTCGAATCAATGATTGGATAGGCAAAGGCTTCTGAAATCGAAAGATCATTGAAATAAGGAGCGTTTGAATAAATCGATAAATTTTGTGACAAGTATTTTTTATTATTCAGAAAGTTTCGCCAGTTGAAAGAAATTTGGTTGGCTTTTGCAAAGACAACGCGTTCAATGTATTTCTTCGCAAATTTTCCCTGATAGTAAAAAATGTAATCGTTGTCATACAATAAATACCCATTCGTTTTTTCAAAATGGTAGACTTTTTTACTCGCAATGACCGTATCAATGATCGGAAAGAGGTGTTTTAGCTTAACAATTCCTGCAGATGCTTTCGAACTATCCGTTAGTTCAGCTATTCCTCCCCAGCTTCCGTCTTTGTTTGCAAAAAGAAAACTAGGATTTTGAATTTGCATTCCGTAATTCTTTGCTTGCGCCAAAATAAATTCTTCAGAAAGAAATTCGCGGTAAGGAACTTTGTAATTGTATAATAGAGAACTCGCTTCTTTTGCAATATTGAGAATGCGGGCGTGACCTAAGAAATCTGCATCTGGCAATCGATCTTCAATCCGTGGTTTTTCTTCTTTTTTGAAAAGATATGGACGTAACACTAAGAATGCACCAAGCGCAATGGCAAGAAAGATAATAAGAGTGAGCCTGCTGAACATGGAGAATAACTAAATCTTGGATATTTTGACTAATTATTTCATGAGTACATACATGCTATTGATCAAATCAAGGATGTATTTTCCAGAGTTATCAAATTCGCCAGAATAAGAGTATACCAAATCAAACGTGGTGCGATCGATCGTAGTTTTTGTAGAAGTAAGTTTCAATTCGCCTGATTTTCCGCGCATGGTATCAAGAATCTCGTTTTGTTCTTCATTAAAAACGTCACGAGGCAATTGTGCGATGGTTTGCGCCAAATCAACTTCGCCGTACATGAAACCATTTTTTCGAATTTCCTTCGCTTTTTTACCTGAAATGGCATCTGCCCCGTAACCTTTCGCATGATTTACCGCTAAATCTTCATCATTCGTAATGATAAAAAGTCCATTTTGGTTGATGAAATAAAGCGGAGCCGCATCCAACACAGCTTCGTCGAATTTCCAATAATTTCCGTAATTACTAAATCGCGTAGTTAATCTAGAAAGTCGTTTTAATACTTTTTCTGGGATATCCGAACGATCTGTTGTGAAACCAAAGGTAAAAATTGGCATATCTTCCACAGCTTCCGTTTCGCGTTCTTCATATTCAAACGTCTCTTCGTCGTACACGAATTCGATTTTTTTCGTATTTACTTTTTTGATTCCATTGTAAGAGCCAAACATACTTCCTTTATACGTTCCGAATAAAGCATCTTTGTTGATGAATTCATCGAGTAATTCGATTGTCAATAAATTCGCAGAAATTTGTGAGTTTTTCTCATCCTCCAAAATAGGAATCAAAATTTTATATGCTTGGTCGTAAGCCTTACGCAAATCTACGTTATATGTAAAGTATGCTGTATTTTCTTTGTGAATGTATTTTAAGATGTTTTTGTCGAATTTTGAATCATTCAGTTCTTTGTATATCGAACCAAGTTCTTCGCCATAATTCGCGACCATTTTCATCTCGATGTTGTCTTTGTTCAGCAAGATATCTCCGAGCATGACATTTCCAGTGTACAATTCTTTAAAATCATTATACAAGCTTGGAAACATATTTTGCAAGTACCAAAAACTTTGATTTTTCGATAAATTACGTGAATTATCAAGGTAAAAAATCGCATCTGAAGTGTGACCAAGTTGTTCCCTAAATCTCGCATCATACCCAACTAAATTTTCATTCCGAACAAAAAGACCTTCCAAAACAAGCTTGATGTATTCTTCTTGCAAGACATAAGAAACACTATCTCTTAATTCAAAATAGCTGGTGGTCAACACTTCTTCGGCTTCTGGAAAACCGCTTTCAGGTGGAGCGATGTAAGCATCTTCGTCTTCAATAAGTACTTCTTCGTAATATTCTTCACCTTCTTCAATTTCTTCGATAATGGGCGAATCAATTACTTCACCTTCTTCATATTCAGGATCGTAATAATCGTAATCGTAGAAAGGATAATCATTTCCTCGGCTATACCAGATAGAATCGGTTAATTCATTGATTTTTTCTTCTACAGGCTCCACGCGAATCAAAATCGCATTGTTTCCTTTAATCACTAATTGATTGAAATAAGAAGAATAGCGTTCAACCCCATTTTGATTGGATGGAATTGATTCAAAATCATCGAATACCGTAAAAAGCTGTTTTTTGTCAGAAATCCCAAATGTAAATCCGGAAACTTCGTAGTCGAATGTTTTTCCGTAGAAAACATTTAGTTTTTGATCAAAATTAATTCCCGATTCTTTAATTGATTTTCCACTTGTCGATCCATCGAACAGTTCTTGTTGAATTTCCGACATAAATTCGTAATTCACCAAATCATCCAAAGAGACTTTTTTCAACACCTCAAAATTGTTGATGCTAAAAACAGTAACGGCGTCTTTTGGAATTAAATCTTCGGAATTTTGAGCAATGCCAGCAAGTGGAAAAAGCGCCAAAGTGAATAAAGCAAATAGCTTCATGGAATGCTAGGAATTTTAGTAAATACTAGCACAAATTTAAGAAAATAAACACCAGAATCTTCAATTATTTCGCAAGATATATTTTGTTATCCAAAAGGGAAGTTTTGTTGATTAGTGAATAGGCATCTGTCTTAATCATAACTGCCATTTTGTTTTTCGCCAAAACAGCTTTTGGATTGTCAAATTTTTCTATTTCGGTTTGAAAACGAGTGATAGATGTATAGGTTCCTTTTTTCAATAATTCCTGATCTTCTACCTTTATTTTGCGCGATTCTTGAAGCGTGATTTCAGGAATGGAACGGCTTAATTGCTTTCCTTCCCATTGAATCCAATTGTGTTTTAATTCCTCGGTATTTTTATTGTCCATGAAGGTTGACGCCACATTTTTTAAAGCATTTTGCAGCTTCGTTGTATTGGAAAAATCACATTTTAATTTGAATAAATAATTGCTAAAATCACTTTCAATCTCCACATTACTGATGCCATCTTGTTTCATGAGTTTTTGTTTAAACTCTTCTATTTTTTGAGCAATTTCATCTTTGGCGGGCACTTTTTTACCATCTATGCTATCCAAAGCCAACAAGGAATTGATTTTTGATTTGCTGGAGGAAAGGTTCACAGAATATTTGAGTGCTCCAGAACCATCTGCATTAAAACTCAGATCGTCAATGATTTCGATGCAACTTGTAAAAGTGAATCCAATTACAACTAGGAAGAATAAAATAAATTTTTTCATTGTACAAAATTACGAAAATCTACATGGCAAAAAATGAGCCAGAATGTTAGCTTTTGGATTTGAAAATTTATAAACCTGAGATTCGATTGACTTCGTCGCAGCTCCGCAGTCTAAATTACAAAGGCAAATTTTTTTGCTGATTTTTATTCAAATAAAGTATTCAGAAGTTCTCTTAGTTCTTTGTCTGTCAGGTTATCCTTTTCAGATTTATCATAGATTGAGAGTAGATAAACAATTTCTTCAGCAATCATAATATAGGTTATTACCCTAGCCCCGCCAGATTTGCCTTTGCCTTTTGATGCAATGGCGATACGAATTTTATAGCAGTTATTACCAAGATTAGTGCCTTGTTGAGGCTCTAGCTCTAGGCTTTCTAGCAGCTCAGCAAACTCATTTTTTAGCGATGGATATTTTTTGGCAAGTCGTTTAAGTTGCTTGTCAAAAGGAGGTATGGAAAGAATGCTATAGATCATTCAACAAATCTTTCGCAGGACGAGCCTTTAATTTTCCTTTGCGCACCAAAGCAAGATTTTCAACAGCTTCTTTAATTTCTTCCATCAACAACGCTTTTTCGTCCGAAATCGCTTTTACTTTTACATAAGACAAACCTTTCAACACTTCTAGCAGGTGAGTCGCTTTATTGTCTTTTATGTCTAATAAAATTTTCATGGTTAAATTTTTTAAATAGTGATACTCATTTTGTCGATTTACACTTGAGCAGAGCTGTCAAATTTGTATCTAACATAGTCACATAACGTGAAAATGGATTGTTTTTGTATTACTTAGCAAATTTACCTTACTTTCTATCGCGAAAAGCATTTTCTTCTATTCTTCCTGACTGATTCGCAACATCTAAAGTATGGAGATTTGCTTTTTCAAAGTTACAAAATATGTCGAAAGGTCAAAAGGAAAAATTTTAGGGCAAAAAAATGAGCCGTTTTTTAATAGGAAGATTTGAAGTCATTACGATCAACGTCAAAATCACCAAATATTCGATGTCATTTTGTCCTCATTCCTCATTCAGGGCTAACGCAATTAAACTTTACCGCAATTATTTGTTGTGGATACCAAATTTTCCACGCACGGTTAACAAAATAATAGCCACGGATGCACGGATGAGCATCTTTTTATTTAGAGTTCAATGACACGGATAATGAATACAAGTATTCATCTCAATTCCTCCGATTTATGTCAAGACGAAAATATCCGTGGAATAAACTCGAAGTAACATTTAACACAAATAACCTTTTATCCGTGCATCCGTGGCTAAGAACATAAATATTTTAGATGAACTGATTTTTTAATCAACTGAAATATTGAGTTTCTCATACAATCATTTTTGTATAGAGAAATTTTCTTAGAGCTACAAGGTGTTGCATTGGCGATTTTTCCACTGATTTTCTTTCTACATAAAATCGCTGTTGCATGGATAAGTTTATTTTAAACCTGAGTTCGATTATAAATTTCATTCAGATCGCCTAGAAACACTTGAGTTTTAGGAAAAGCGACGAAGTAATAGTGGGCTATTTCGAGGCGTTTTGACGACAAAATCAAGGTTTTATAGGCGAAAGTCAGTATGCTTTTCAATTAATTCTTTGAAATAGTTCGTTGCTTTTAATCGTGATAGCTCGCTATCACTCATAAAACCGCCTACTCTTTCAAATTTTAATTGAAATCTGAATTGCAATTTAGAATCGAACTCAGGTTTTAAGACTCAAATAGTAGAATTGTTAGTTTTTAAATGTGTTTGTCCTCATTACTCATTCAACATGCATCATTCATAATTCTATTATCCTTATCTTTGCAGAAATTTTTTCGCCATGGACAATGAATCACGTATTTCCACAAGCAAGGCTCCGAAGCCAGTTGGTTTGTATCCGCATGCTCGAAAAGTAGGAAATTTACTTTTTCTTTCGGGTGTTGGACCACGAATTGCTGGTTCAGATGATACGGATTCTGGTGTGCCAGGATTGAAATTGGATAAAAATGGAAATTTCATTGAATTTGATTTCGAAGCGCAATGCAAAAGTGTTTTTGATAATGTGCGCGTAATTTTGGAAGAATCAGGTTCAAGTTGGGATAAATTGGTGGACGTAACGGTTTTTTTAGTAAACATGAAGCGCGATTTCCACACCTACAATCGCATTTATGCAGAGTATTTCAAAGATAATTTGCCTTGTAGAACTACTGTTGAGATAAATTCGCTTCCGACTCCTATTGCCATTGAATTAAAATGTATAGCAACAATTGATTAAAATAAAATGATTGGATTTATTATTAAATGTGCACTCGCACTAATTTCACTTTTTAGTACCATCGCGTTATTCGGAACCGGACATTGGGGCTGGGGAATCGTTATGATTTTTGTCACAGCATTCATTGGATTGTTTTTCTTCCGTCACGAGCGCATGATTTTAGCATTGAATCAAATGCGAGTTGGAAATCACGAAAAAGCAAAAGAACACATCAATAAAATTACCTTGCCTCATGTTTTGCCAAGAAAGCAACATGCGTATGTGCTTTACCTAAAAGCTGTTTTAGGAACGCAAGATTTGGGATTTGCAAAAAGCGAACAATTACTTCGTAAAGCACTGACGTTAGGATTGAGAACAAGTCAAGACAACGCAGTGGCTCGCATGCATTTGGCTGGTATTTGTATCCAAACAGGTAGAAAACAAGAAGCTGTTTCTCTTTTGGCTGAAGCAAAAAAATTGGATTCTTCGGGAATGATGCGCGACCAAATCAACATGATGCAGAAGCAAATGCAAATTGCACCTTCCAAAAATCAACAACGCATGGCGCAAATGATGGGCGGAAGACAAAAAACGCCTAGAAGAAGGTAATTTATGTCGCAAATAAAAATTTTCACGGAAGGTTGGTCTGACTACGAACTCATTGATGCTGGAGGTGGAAAGAAATTGGAACGTTGGGGAAAAGTAATCACCATTCGCCCGGAACTTCAAGCCTATTTCAAGTCGGAGTGGAAATTTGAGAAATGGTATGAATTGGCTCATTGGGAATTTATCCAAAAAGGAAGTAAATCTGGAAACTGGAAACGATTGAAAGCCGATGCTCCCGATAAATGGCAAATTTCCTATCAAAAACTAAAGTTCAACCTGGAACTCACAAAATTCAAACACCTTGGACTTTTCCCAGAACAGCGGATCAATTGGGATTACATTGATAAACACATTGATGCCGATCAACGTTTTTTGAATTTGTTTGCCTACACAGGCGCTTCATCCATCATAGCACGAAATCGCGGTGCGGAAACGTTTCACGTAGATTCTTTGAAGCAATTGATTCGTTGGGCAAATGAAAACATGGAATCATCTCGCTTGCTCAATATCAAGTGGGTGTTGGAAGATGCATTGAAGTTTGCCTTGCGCGAAGCGAAGCGCGGGAATAAATACGCAGGAATCATCATGGATCCTCCCGCTTGGGGAATTGGTGCAAAAGGCGAACAGTGGAAATTGGAAGATAAGATAGATGAATTATTGGGCACGGCAGCGGAACTTTTAGATGAAAAAGGATTTCTGATTGTCAATACGTATTCCCCACAATTGGACATAAAAATGTTGCTTTCCCTTTCAAAATTGTATTTCTCCGAACGTAAAGTGGAAGTCCGAGAATTGTGGATGAAAACGACTACAGGAAAAGAGATGTATTTCGGAAATGTAATGCGGGTGAGTTGAACTCAAATTAACTCAGTTATCTTTTCCATCAATATCAGCCGTTGAAAGCTTCAAATATGACGCAGCCTATTGGTACGAAAAGAATGGAAACATCACGCAACTCAATCGTAACGACGCTGCAGGAATTAAAATGATTCAGAATTATACGTACGCGAACCCGCTGAACAATAATCTATCAGAAGTTGTTTGGTGGACGCCTTCGGTTTCTACCACCATTCCAACCTACCAATGCCAGTATTCATATGATTTAACAGGAAATTTAACGCAAGATCCACGAAATAATGTATCTTCTATTAATTATATATCATACAACGACATGCCTCAAAGCATTACCAACATCAGTGGAACAAAAACATACCGTTACGATGCAACGGGCAAACGCACAATGAAGCAAGGCGATCCAAACGATATTGATTATTACCTAGATGGTGTGATACTTGGTGCGCAAGGAAATGTAAAATCATACCAAACTGCTGATGGCTATGCCAGGCCTTTTTATAATGACGGTTTAACAATCGTAGTAGAACATTTCTTCAACATCAAAGATTGGCTAGGCACCAACCGTGGCGTCATTGACCAAACAGGAGCTGTGCTCAATGCCAATGATAATTATCCATTTGGTTTGCGCCTCCCAGGCAGAGCCTTCACTTCTTCCAACGCAGAAGGGGAGCGTTATCAATTTACGGGGCATGAGTACGACGGTGAAACCAACTACGATTATCATGGAGCAAGGTATTACAACAGAGAACTCGGCAGATACATGAGTGTGGATCCGTTGGCAAATCAGTTTTTTTCTTGGAGTACGTATAACTACACCATGAACAACCCAATCAATATGATTGATCCGGATGGGAGAGGGCCAACCACAACTTATGTTGATAAATATGGTAAAGTATTAGATGTAACCAATGATGGGAAAACAGATATTGTTCAATTTGACGACATTGATGAGAAAACTTGGGATGGTAAGACCTCAGATCTCGTAAATAAAGATAATGGTGTTGTGGTTGGAAAAACTTTATTTTGGCATGATTTCATGAATACAAAAGATTATACGACTGATGAATTTACGTTTCCTGCTCGAGGAGCCATGGCACTAAATAACGGAGTATCAATTCCTGGCTCTGGAGATGCAACTGAGTATGATGGGAATCAACTTTTTGATGCATCAACTAAAATGTATTCGGATATGGTTGCTGGTTATGGTGCTACAGTTTCGCTAGCGCTATTGGCAAAACATTCAAGGAATGGTAAAATTTTTGATATAAAATCTAGCTTAGGGTATGATCGTTATCAAGGAGTGAAATATAAAACAGATGAAGGAAATGTATATACTTCCTTGCGAGTTCTAGGAAATATTATTTTTGGTGCGAATATGGAAATTGCCCGTAATCAAAATCTATTTCCACAAGATAAAATGGAGTTTTATAAGACCGCAATGGTTGCTGTAGGAGGTTATAATATGCATAGAAACAACATTGACGGAGAATATAATTATCCTTATTATGGTGAACATAAGTTGTCAGGCAGAGCCATTTGGTATGGATATTTTGGAGGAAAATACCCAAACAAATAGGTTTAGCATGATTATTCGAATAACTATTTTGGCCTTGCTGTTATATGGATGTGAAGAAGACAAGAAATTCACTGTGAAAACAGTTGAAATTGAGAAGACAGGAGTTATACATTGGTACTATTATAGTCTAATAACTAATTACTCTCCCGACCAAGTAGAATTTGTAGATGACGATTGTAATTCGACGAGAATTTATGAAGGGCATGGGGTAACGGATGTATCTTATGCTTTAGATACTATAAAAATTGAGTGTATGGATTGCAACATGATTTTTATAGATAGTTCATTCCAGATTCCGATAGTTGTGGTCGAAAGTAATAATTTTAGAGGGCAGATAGATTATAGAAAACGAACTGGAAATATCAGTGAACCATTTAAATGTAACTGACATGCCCCAAAGCATTGCCAACAGCAGTGGAACAAAAACATACCGTTACGATGCAACGGGTAATTGAACCATGAAGCAAGGTGATCCAAACGATATTGATTATTACCTAGATGGCGTGATACTTAATGCGCAAGGCAATGTGAAGTCTTACCAAACCGCAGATGGCTATGCCACGCCTTTTTATAATGACGGTTTAACAATCGTGGTGGAACATTTTTACAACATCAAAGATTGGCTGGGCACCAACCGTGGTGTGATTGACCAAACAGGAGCTGTGCTCAATGCCAATGATAATTATCCATTTGGTTTGCGCCTCCCAGGCAGAGCCTTCACTTCTTCCAATGCGGAAGGAGAGCGTTATCAATTTACGGGTCATGAATACGATGCAGAAACAAATTATGATTATCACGGAGCAAGGTATTACAACAGAGAACTCGGCAGGTACATGAGTGTGGATCCTTTGGCAAATCAGTTTTTTTCTTGGAGTACGTATAACTACACCATGAACAACCCAATCAATATGATTGATCCGGATGGGAGAGGACCACTTGATTGGATTAAAAAAATAGGTTCTGATCAATGGATTTGGGATTCAAATGTGACTGGGACAGAAAACACACCCAAAGGCTATGATTATGCTGCGCCAGGAGCTACCTATCCTGCTCAAGGTGGGACAGTTAAACTTGGAGATAATGGAAATTGGGATTACTTTACACAACAAATAGATGAAGTAACGGCAACAGCTGAAGCTTCTGATCAGGCGAGTACAGGTAAACAAACCAATGATTTTTCAGGGAAATCGAATAAAACAACTTTCGAAGTGCTTTCGGAGCATTATGTTGGATATTATTTTGAATATAATAATTCTGCTATCAGTATGGGTTCGGCTACGGTTGGATATGTAAACACGGCGTATCATGGCTCTCATTATTATAATTCTAATGGACTCTATGGCACAGGGAAATCTATTAGAACTGAACTTTTTAGTACAGGAGGTGCAGGAGGCATAATTTTATCTACTGGCCCAGCCTCTGAAGTTCCATTGAGTGCACTTGAAGGGTTTTCACGTTCGTTACAATTAAATGCAAGTGCAGTTGTAATTGATATAGGTACCACGTTAGGGATGTCAAAAACACCGTATAATAGTAATGGCGATGTTCTGTTTTATATTGGAAATCAAATTTCGGTTGGATTAGGAACACCATACGCAAGCGGTTCATACACCGAAGGAGACACAAGATTGAGATAACTATGATTTCTAAAAAAGTAATATTTTCGATCACATTTGTGATAATTTCAGCGACATTAGTAAGTGTATTATATCAATCATTTATGCCAAAGTCAAGGACTAAGTTAATAAACGAAGCTTTAGATAATTGTAAAATTGTAAAACTCGAGGACAAAATAAATGGTAAAATTTGTGATATTACTAAAGAGCATGATTTTATGATTTATATTTTTTGTAATTACAAAAAGGGGTATTATTTTTCATTTGAGAAGAACGATGACATGATTGATAGCACGATTAGTGAGTTTATTCGATTTGGCGAAACTCGAATGCTAAAAGAACTTAATAATCCAAAAGTGTTTTTTGTAAATAAATTGGATACATTAGTAATCAATTATGTAGCAAATCAAAAATCTCGAGTTTTAGAAAACGGTAAAATTTCTAAATAATCATAGTCACAATGTAATAACATCTAATTTTTTTTAAATTTAGGAAATGAAGTCCTTTGTTGGCATATCAATATTTATTATATTTTCGGTTTCAAGTTGCATTGAAAATTCAGTAGAAGTTAAAAAAATGAAAGTTTCTATGCATGAAAATGTTGATGTAAGACAGAATTTATTTCCAAGTAAACAACTTGATTCCATTGTGTTCGACTATAATAATAGAATTTGTTCTGTTGAAGACTCGTTAGGCTTTTCGGCAGAGCACAAGATTGTCCTTGGGTTTTTTACCTCGAAAGAAGATACGCTGATGTCAATATCGGCTTCATTTTATCTACCAATGTATAGTGACTCATCAAGGTTTTTGTCTTACGAGCACTTTCTTTATGGTAGAAGAGTATTGATTACTGATTATCGTCCGAATCCAGTGGGAACTAGTTTTTACTTATCTGACGATTTGAAAAAGTATGATAGTAGCATCGATACGCACCCTCCACCGATTTATGATGGAGAAGAAATAGGTAATGTTAATTGGAAATTTAAGGTTAAGAACAATAAATTAATATTAATCGAGAAAAAAAGGGGATGGTTTTGATATTGTTTTCTAATAAGAAATTGATGGATCAGCAAGTATCGGACTAAGTTATTTAAAACCAGTAACTTTAGTATCAACGACATGAGAGGCAATGGGCAAAGCCAAAATCTTGGGGCTCTGATTATTGATTCGGGTCGTGGAGGAAACTCACCCGTCAATACATTGAATTATGATTCTTATAGCAATTTGAATGGTTCCTCATACACAAGTTATTCTGTAGGCGCATCTATTGGGTCAGCAGGAGGAATTACTCAAAGAAATAGTTTTACGTATTTATCCAAACCGCTTATAAATATATTTAAATAATGAAAATTCTAAATTTATTGAACTTTGTGCTGTTCATCATTGTTTTTGTCTCATTCATTTATAATACGATTACTCAATTTATCTTTGTGCATAGTCAAAGTTCTGACAAAGAAATACGCGATACATCTTTCTTTTATTTCATAAGTTTTTTTCTTGTGCTAAATATTGATTTTAAAACAAAACTTTGGCTTTTATTTCCAATTCCCTTGAGGATAATTGAACCTGATTGCCTGACTTTGCAAGCGAATCTCTTATATCGCAGAGCGTTTAGGATTTCACGAGCAATTTTATTTTATTCTTCAATATTGTTGGCGATGAATATGATAATTTATTTTAAACTTCAAAATCAATAAGAATGCATGAGGTATCGGTGAGTTGCTCACGTACAAATCGATTTGAAAAGCTTTAATTTAGGAACGTTAAATTAATCTTTGACCGTTCTCGTTATAAAGGTGAAGATGAGTATTCAGGAAGAAGAATTTTAGAAGGTTGGAAATAACAACATTATGAAAAAATTGAAATTATTACTTTTATTGGGTATTGTGTTGAGTTGTTCGAGTTGCATATTCAGCGATGAAGACCCGACCAAAGTTATTAAGACCATAGAATTAAAAAATGAAAGATGTAAAATCTATTTAAAACACGTTGTTTGGGGTATGACGGCTGATAATTCCATCACATACATAAGTCGAAATGCGGATTTAGCTGATACAATTCGAGAACCATATTTTAGAGTTTTGGATTTTTTTTACAAATTGGATGAGGAGTGTATGTTACATATTTACGAGTCAGATTCGTTACATCGAAGTAAATTTTCAGACGTCAAGATTATTGTTCATAAGGAAAGAACAATCGACTATACCAATTACAAAAAGGAAGGGTTTGATAATATCATATATAATTAGTGTTTTCGGTTAATTGTGCGAATTTGATTTTCTGATTAATGAAATAAAGCCAAAATCTTATCAGCCAAAACATCACTCAATTTAAAGTAACTTTCTGCTGTCCAACCACCTACATGTGGAGTTAAAATCACATTTTTTGCGTCAATCAAATACTGAAAATCGGCAGGAATTTCTTGATTGAAAAAGTTTTCAAAACTTGCGCTTTCGTATTCTAGCACATCCAATCCAGCACCGAGCACTTTGCCCGATTTAAGTGCCGAAACTAAGGCGGATGTTTGCACAATTTTTCCTCGAGATAAATTCAACAGAAAAATCTTTTTTCGGAAAGCATTAAAAAATGATTCGTTGGCCATGAACAAGGTTTCTTCGTTTTGAGGAATATGAAAACTAAGAATATCCGCTTCTTGGAACAATGCATCGAGCGAGCTTTCTGTTACAAAGTCGTTTCCAAAAGCTGTTTTGTATTTGTCGTAGGCTAGAATCTTCACATCAAAACCTTGCAACTTTTTCGCAAAGGCAGAACCATTATTTCCAAAACCGATGATGCCAACCGTTTTTCCATCCAGTTCCAAGCCTCTGTTTTTTTCACGGTCCCAAATGCCACTTTTTACTTCTTCGTTTGCAGTTTGCAGTTTATTCAAAAGCGACAACAACATGCCAAGAGCGTGTTCGCCAACGGCATTTCTATTTCCTTCTGGCGCATTAATCAATTGAATCTTGCGATTATTACAATATTCTTCGTCAATATTTTCCATACCAGCACCAGAACGCGCAATGAATTTTAGGCTGGGAGCATGTGAAAGAAGCGATTCATCCATGCGAAAACGAGATCGAATTACAATGCCATCGGCCTCGTGCAATTTGGAAATAAGCGCTTCACGCGAGTCGCTGGTGCAATCCACACAAACAAATCCATGTTGGGTTAAACGTTGTTCTAAAATTTCGTGAACAGAATCTAAAAATAAGACTTTCATAAATCAAATATGATACAAAAGCATGCCGATCGTGAAATAGATAAACAGACCTAAGACGTCATTCAAAGTCGTAATAAATGGACCAGTTGCCAGTGCTGGATCAATGTTGTAACGATCGAGCAATAGAGGAATCAAAGTGCCAAATATCGCCGCAAAAATAATCACAGTAAATAAAGACAAACTCACGACAATGGCCAGTGTTGAATTTTCAAACACAAGTCCGATGCTGTAAATCAAAATGGAAAGAAGCAAACCATTGACGATGGCTACGAGCGCTTCTTTTCCAATTTTTTTCAGAATATTTCCGTAAAAAATGTCATTTCCTTTGGCCAAAGATTGCACAACAATTGCCGAAGATTGTACCCCAACATTTCCACCCATCGCTGTAATTAGTGGGATGAAAAATGCCAATGCGGGAACAGCTGTGATTTGCGTTTCGAAACCAGAAATTACTTGAGCGCCCAAAATTCCGCCGAACATTCCAATCAATAACCAAGGCAATCGTGCACGTGATATTTTCCAAACACTGGATGTCGATTCGATTTTCTCGGAGATCCCCGAAGCCATTTGGAAATCTTTATCCGCTTCTTCTTTGATGATATCGACAACGTCATCAATCGTAATGCGACCAACCAACTTGTGTTGCAAATCAACGACCGGAATGGAGACCAAATCGTATTTTTCCATGATGCGGGCGACGTCTTCCGAATCGTCACTTGTTTTGACGGAAATGATATTTTTATCTTGGTATAAATCTGCAATTTTTGTTTTAGGGCTTGCAAACAACAAGCGTTTTAGCGAAAGCACTCCCAGCAAGCGCCCAAAATCGTCTACAACGTAAATTGTGAATACTTTCTCAACATCTTCTGCTTGTCGACGAAGTTCAACCAATGCACGGTTCACTGGCCAATCCAATCTTGCCTTGATGAATTCCTTTTGCATCATACCACCGGCAGTGTCTTCGTCGTAATTCAGCAAATCAACGATGTCTTCGGCGGCTTCATCGTCTTCCATGAAACCGATGACTTCTTGAACTTGTTCTTCCGAAAATTCACCGAGAATGTCGGCGGCGTCATCCGAATCTAGATTTTCAAGTTGGTCTGCAATTTCTTTGGAGGATAAAGAAGCGAGGAATCGATCACGAACTTCTTCTTCGAGTTCCATGAGCACATCAGGCTGCACATCTTCATCGAGCAAGAAATAGACAAATTTTGCTTCTTCAAGGGTAAGTCGATCGAGTACTTCAGCGATGTCGGCAAAGTGTAAATTTAGGACATTTGATTCTACCCACTCATTGTTTCCTTCAACAATGGCGTTGCGAAGTTGTTCGATAAAATCTTTGGTTACTTCGAACTGCATGTCCCAAAATTTTGTGCAAAGTTACGGAAAAAAGGATATGCCTATCGGCAACTTTGTCGAAATTGGAATTTATAGGTATTTTACTTTTCTTTTTTCCGCAAAAAGAAAAGTAACAAAAGAAAAACTCGTCGCTGTAAATCAACTCGCGCTTTACGCTTCCGAATCTTGACCACATCGGCGAGCTTACGTTTTCACACTTCGCTAACAAAAACTCCAGCTTCCTTGTGGTACCCAAGATTCTGTGCGCTTCACTTCGACTTGATTTAAGGCGACATTGCCAAGGACTGAGATATTTTAAAAATCTTCAAGTTCTTTTAAAAAATGTTGATTTCAGTTTAATTTTTAAGTCGACAAATTTCCCGATAGGCACAAAAGAATAATCTAACGACCAGATATTCCCCGGTGATTAAGCACTTCAGCAGATTTTAAATATGTTCTATGTGGCACTTAATTTTATCCGTTTGTATTCAGATAAAATCAATGCAACGAAAAAACCAAACATGGTAACACCGAGTTGTGTTTCCAAGGTATCTTCGATCAAAAAAGAGGGGATAATTACCGCAAAAAATTGCATTCCAAGAAAGAAATTCAAGTTAATGCTTGTTCGTATGAGGATGAACAGCATGCTAAGAAATAGCACCAATCCAATGATTCCTTGTCCGATAAATACACTAAAAAACATATTATGACTTCTGCACCTTAATTCTTTGTTTAATTTGCTATTCGTTTCGATATAAGCTTCATCAAATGCTTGCTGATTGCCTCCAAGACCTACGCCAAAAAGGCCGAATTTTTTAATTAAATAAATAGAAGTTTTCCAATATTCAAAGCGTTGAAGCAAGGAATGACCGTTGATATTGACATCATTGATAAGTTGGTAGCGAACGCCATTAATTCTGCTTCTAAAAGGTTGATTGGCTTCATTTGGATAAGTATATCCGTTCTCGATATTTTGAATATCTTGCTTCGATAATTTTTGAAAACCTAAAGAATCTTTGGTTATTTCTAACACGGTCATGTAACGCAACAACGTCGAAACAAGCACATGATTTTTTCTATCTTTTGCATTGATATCGATTTTCGAAACTTTGTTCCATTCACGCTTCAATTCGCTCGGTACGTAAAAGGTATAGATGGGCAAACCATTAATTTCTGAAAATTCTTCGTTGGTATGGTAGTAAAAATTACCTTGAGCACTTTGAGCAGGAAGCGATGCAAGATCTGCAGGTTTCTTCTCAAAATTTAGAAACTGAATCGTCACAAAACCCAAAAAAGCAAGTTGAGCCAATAAGGATACCGATGCTACTATTTTGTTCCATTTCCAAAGAATGTAAAAGCCGAAAGAAATGATCACCATTGTAACAGCTAAGTAACCACTCAAAATTTGGCTGAAATAGGTATAAAACAAAAGCCAACAAATTATCAATAAGTAGATGAAATTGATTCTTTTGTTAAGAAGTTGATAGTAAATAGCAACAGAAATCCCTAATGCGATTAGCAATCCATATCGGATGTGTGACCCAAAATGTGACATTTGACGAATGTCCAAATAAGGGGTATTATTAAAAACATTATGGTAACCTAGAAAATTGTACAACGAGCTTGCAATCATTGAAGCAAGAAAAATGTGTAAAACGAGAAATAATTCTTTTTTTGAAAGTGCCGTTTTGCCAAGAACAATAATTGGAATTGCGACCATTGGGAGCCTTGATTTTACATCTAAAAGACCTTGTAATGGGTCAAGTGACCAAGCGATACTCAGAATAAGAAAAGTAAAAAACAAGAGAAGGCTAATAAATGGGATATTTTCCTTTAGTCTTTTAAATGGTTCGTTATATTTGAATTCAAGCAGGAAATTGGCAATAAGTAACACAAAACCTAGTGATTGAATAGCTTTGCCAAAGGGCATTCCAATTGCCAGCACGACAAGTGAAAAAATATAGACGTAATAATGAACTTTTGTTCCAAACAAACGATCTAACATAAGCAGTTACTCTTTCTTATTTTAGTGAACGCTTATTTTTTCAATATCGTATTGTAAGACGATTTATTTTCCAAAATACTTATTGCTTTAGCCAAAATATCGTCGTGATTAAATGCATTTAGCACTCTACCTTCCTGAAAATAATAGCGTGAGACAATTTCATTTTCAAGGAGCATTTTAATTTCATCCGAGAATTTTTCTAAATCACGGTTTTTGGATGGAGTCACTTTACTCATTAATGCCTCATATTCTGCTTTTGAATCATCGTAATATCCTTCTTCTTCGGCAGTTTCTTTCATCTTCTTCAACATTTCTTCAGAAGCTGTAGAATATGAAAAATCTTCTTTTAATGCATATTCTTTGAACGAAGCATATTCTTGGTCAGTTAATTTAAATGCTTTTGCGTCTGGAATGGTTGAATGTTCATTCACATATTTTGTAGCAAAATTGAAAAATACATTGTTATTAAAGAGTGTTGATGTTAAGCGACTTAATTCTTTAATTTCCACTTTAACATCAGGTTCAATTCCGCGTCCGTCAATGACATCTCTACCTCCAGCAGTTGTAAAATGTTTAAGCAAAGAATCTGGCACTTCTTCTGGTTTGGTTCCTAGTTCATGGTCGTAATAGTCAAGGCGTTGCACGCAACGTCCTGAAGGTGTATAATATTTAGCAACTGTTACTTTCACTTTTGTACCGTATTTTAAATCGTATGTACGTTGAACCAATCCTTTTCCGAATGACGTTTCACCGACAATCACAGCACGATCTAAATCTTGCAAAGTTCCAGAAACGATTTCACTTGCTGAGGCAGAACCTTCATCGATCAAAACAGTTACTGGAATCTGCAAATCCGTTGGTTCTTCTAACGTTTGATAAACTCTATTTTCTTCAGAAACTCTACCTTTGGTTGTAACCACCGTTTTTCCTTTGGGAACAAACAGATTGACAATTTTTACGGCTTCAATGAGAAGTCCTCCTCCATTTCCACGCAAATCAAGCACGAATTCGGTCATGCCCTTTGTTTTCAATTCTTGAAATGCTGTTTTTACATCAGATGCAGCTGTTTGAGTAAAACTATTAAGTTTCACATAGCCGATTGTACTGGTTATCATTCCAGAATAAGGCACATCTGGAAGTTTAATTTCATCGCGTGGCACAGAGATGGTCAACGTTTCGCCATTTCGATCAACTTTTACAGCAACTGTTGTTCCTTTTGGACCTTTGAGCGCATCCGAAACTTCCGATGTCTCTTTTGCTTTCATGTCTTTCCCGTCGATAGATAGAATTTTGTCACCCGCTTTGAGTCCAGCAACTTGAGCTGGCTTACCTTGATAAGGTTCAGAAATATACGTGTAATCTTTCATTTTGAGAATCAAGGCACCAATCCCACCGTATTGACCAGTTGTCATTAAGCGATAGTCTTCAATGTCAGATTCTGGATAGAAAACAGTGTAAGGATCAAGATTTTTAAGCATTGCGGTGATTCCGGCTACAGACATTTTTCCTGGTTGAGGCTCATCCACATAGTATTTATCTAAATGCTCATAAATTTGATCTATCAACTCAAGGTTTTTTACAACTTCGAACCCGTTCGATTGTGCATTTGATACTTGCGACAAAGCAAATAACCCTAAAAATAGGGTAAAAAAACGATTTAAAATATTAGTTTTTAGCAACATAGATTGATTCATTCAATTTATTAAAAAGTGTATTTATTTTTAGCATTAAAGTATTTATATCAACTTCGGCATCATGCGAGTAAATCAGAAATAGTGCCAATTGTTGATTATTGTTTTTCAATGGTTCTTCCAAAATTAATTTATTCTTTCGAATTGCTTCACGAATCAAACGCTTTATTCGATTTCTGTCGTGCGCATGTTTGAATTTTCGCTTGGGCACAGATATCGTAACTTGAAATGGAGCGCTTGATGTTAACTCAACCAATTTAAAATGATACGCAAACGGAAAGGAGAACGATTTGTTGCCATTATCAAAAAGTTCTTTGATTAATTTTTGGCTACACAATTTATATTCCTTCCCGAAGGTTTCATTCATAATGCAAAGATAACAGGATTAATTTTTGTTTCGAGCGATCTCCAAAACTCAAAAAGCATAATCCATTTATTCTGCGGTAAGTACAAGCAACGGATATTATTTTATATTTGTTTTCTAATTCTTCTTGTTTATGAAAAAAATAACACTCATTTTACCTGCATTATTTGTTTTTAATATTGGATTCTCCCAAAACGAAGATGCTCAAATTGCTGATCTTTTAAGCACTAAAAACAATCCAAACAATAATGCAATAGAATGGGCTTTTTTCAAGGAAGGGAATTCGTATTCTCAAACTAGTGTGAATGAAATATGTGCTAAATTATTGAGCAGTCGTTCAGAAGATTCTTGGGAATTGATTCGTTCAGAACAAGACCAAGTTGGATTTGTACACGATCGCTATCAGCAGAAATACCGCGGAATAGAAATCGAAGGGGGCGTTTATATTTTTCATTTTAAAAATGGAAGTCTTAAAAGTGCAAATGGCGACTTTATTCCAAATATTGGTATATCAATCACTCCTTGGATAAATGATTCTCAAGCAATGAACTTTGCCTTGGACAAATTGGGGAGCATGGTTGGAACTCTAAACGTGGAACAATCCAGTGCTGAGATGCTGATTACGATGATGGACTCAAAACCGGTATTGGCTTATAAATGTCAGATTCTTTCGCATGCACCTCATGTGAACAAATCAATCTACATCGATGCTCAAACAGGAAAATTTTTAAAGGAAATAAATCATATTTGCGAAGCTGACGTAATTGGAACGGCAAGCACACAATTTTCAGGTGTTCAAAGCATTACAACGAATAGCGTTTCAGCTTCAAATTTTGAGCTTCAGCAAGCAGCAAGTGGTGGAGGCATCGTTACCTTGAAAGCTTCAACTGGACTAACATATACCGACTCCGACAACAATTGGAACAATGTGAATGCTTCGCAGGATGAATTTGCGACGGATGTTCATTTTGGCGCTGAATCAACGTATGATTTTTATTTCACAAATTTTGGAAGGAATTCTTTTGACAATCTTGGGACTGTAATCACAAGTTACGCAAACGACAACAGTGTTGGTGTAAATGCATATTGGTCGGGAGGTGCTGAAAACGCGATGTATTACGGTGATGGAGATGCAGATTATTTTCCTGTAGCTTCATTGGATGTGGCTGGACATGAGCTTTCGCATGGAGTAACAGAATACTCAGCTGCGTTAATTTATGCCGATGAATCTGGAGCGTTGAATGAATCTTTTAGTGATATTTTTGGCAATACCATCCGATTTTTATATGCTCCGTCAGTAGCCACTTGGTATGTGGGCGATCAATTACTACGACCAGGAGGAACTGGAGACATTGCTTTCCGAAATATGTCTGACCCAAACGAATTCGAGAATGCAGATACGTATCAAGGTTTATTCTTCAATAACGGTGACATTGTTCATTACGATAGTGGAATTCAAAATTTCTGGTATTATTTGTTGGTAGAAGGAGGAACTGGAACTAATGACATTGGAAACAATTATGCTGTTTCTGGCATTGGGCTCAATGATGCAATGCGAATCGCGTACAGAAATTTAACTGTTTATTTGACCCCATCTTCCACATTTGCTGATGCTAGAGATGGCTCTGAACAAGCAGCGATTGATTTGTTTGGATTATGTTCGCCTCAACATTTCGCTGTTGTACACGCATGGTACGCTGTTGGGGTTGGAAACAACGATGTCAATGGAAGTCCAAATGCAACCTTTAATCAATCAGCAGATTTTTCTTGTACAGCTCCTTTTTCTGTAAATTTCACATCAAACGCTGGATATGAGTCGTATGCGTGGAATTTTGGTGATGGAGGAACATCATCCATTCAAAATCCTTCACATACCTATACTTCAAACGGGAATTACAATGTAACATTAACAGTAACGAACACAAGTGTTTGTCCAGGACAAGATATTGAAACAATTTCTAATGCTGTTGTGATAAATGCACTTTCTCCGGAGGCGGATTTTTCTGTGAACGGAGTAGCTTCGGCTCAATCACTCATTCAATTCACAGATGAGTCGTTGTATGGACCAATTTCTTGGCAATGGAATTTTGGAGATGGAGGAACATCTACACTTCAAAATCCTACACACATGTACACTACTGCAGGCACTTACACCGTTACATTGATTGTACAAAATTGCGCAGGTTATGATACCATTATTTCTACCGTAGTTGTAAATCAAAATTTGAAAATGTGTTTAAATACAACTGCAACAGCTTCCAGTGGTGTGATTTATGATTCGGGAGGACAATCAGGCAATTACAACGATGATGAAAATTGTTCGATGCTGATTTCACCTTGCAATGCAACAAGTATCACGTTGACTTTTCCAATGGTTAGTTTAGAATATGGATATGATTATTTGTATGTTTATGATGGCACAAATGCTGGTGCACCGCTTTTAGCACAAATCAATGGGGCGTCTGCTGCACCTGTAACAGCTACGAGCGGCAATGTTTTTCTCAAATTTGAATCTGATTTTTCAGTTACCGAAGATGGTTTTAAAATTGAGTACACATCAAATAGTGTTACAAATGCAAATTTCTCATCAACGCCCTCTAATCCTGGAGCTGGACAAACAGTTCAATTCACAGATTTGAGCCAGTCGAATCCCACTTCGTGGGCATGGAACTTTGGGGATGGTGGAACTTCAAGCCTTCAAAACCCAACACATGTTTACACACAAAGTGGAACTTATACCGTAACATTAACAACTTCTTTTTGTGGAAATGAAACGGATGTTCACACCTTCAGTATTGTTATTGCGGGTGGAGCGGGAATTCAGGATTTATCGGCTACAAAAAATGAGTTGATGCTTGCACCGAATCCAACAAGTTCATTTGTCCAAATACTTTCTGAAAGTAATATCAGCAAGTTAAATTATCGCCTTGTAGACTTAAGCGGAAGAATCATTGAAACAGGGGAATTTAATCATTTCGATAAAAATGCCATGAAAATTGAACCAGCAACAATTTCATCAGGTAATTACTTGCTCGAAATTGAATTCCAATCTGACCAAGTTGTCAAAACAGAAAGACATCGGGTGACTTTTGTGAAGTAATCTCCTCCGTGAAACGATGAAATTGCTGAGATTTTATTGTTTTATGATAGCGTAATTGTACTTCGTTTTGATTTTTGATTAGACCATTATTGAGCGAAATAATTTCTTGTATTCATTTAAATTTTAGGATCATGCAAAAATTTGAACACCTGAGAGTCATTTATATTCTTTCATTATTATGGTGGAATATCAGCTTTGCTCAAGACCAGAATTTGGTTGTCCTTGAAAACAATCATTTTCAGTTAAAGACTAATACTAAAAACGGTTCTCCCGAGTGGGTTAAATTTTCTTATGAAAGCAACTATTCTAGGGCTGATATTCCAAATTTATGCAAAGAAATATTTAGCAAACGACAAGAAGATACTTGGTCTTTAATTCGATCTGAAAATGACAATATTGGGTATGTCCATGAGCGCTATCAGCAATTTTATAAGAACATTGAGGTGGAAGGTGCGGTATACATCTTTCATCTAAAGAATGACAAATTAGTTAGTTCAAATGGTGATTTTATCCCAGAAATCAATTTATCCGTTTCTCCGTGGTTGAACGAACAACAAGCAACAACTTTTGCGTTGGAGGTATGTACAAAGGATTTGAGTTCTATCACTTTTGAGGTTACTAATGTAACAACGCTCATTACTATGACCAATGAAAAGCCTGTATTGGCTTTCAAGTGTCATGTAACTTCGGCTCAAAATCTGATCGACAAGTCAATTTACATTGATGCACAAACGGGGAAATTCTTAAAAGAAATAGATCATGTCTGTAAAGTTGATGTGACAGGAGTTGCTTACACGCAATTTTCAGGAGTTCAAAATATTACCACGAATAGTGTTTCTCTTAGTAATTACGAACTTCAACAGTCATCAACTGGTGGTGGAATTGTTACATTGAAACCTGGACTTGGACTTCCTCATACGGATTCTGATAACATTTGGAATAATGTTAACATGGAGGAAGATGAATTTGCCACGGATGTTCATTTTGGAGCTGAGACAAGTTATGATTTCTACTTTGATAATTTTGGAAGAAATTCATTTGATAATTTAGGTACTGTTGTAACTAGTGCTGCTTGCAATAATATAGAAAGGCTTGCAATTTGGTATGGTTCAAGCAATACGATGCTTTATGGAAAGGGTGATGAAAACTATTATCCAAGTGTTTCATTAGAAGTTGTCGCACATGAGTATACACATGGTGTAACACAGTATTCTGCAGGTTTAATTTATGAAGGCGAATCAGGAGCTTTAAGTGAATCGTTCAGCGATATTTTTGGAAGTACAATTCGTAAAATGTATGTTCCAACCGTTGGAACTTGGTATATTGGAGATCAACTTTTAAGACCAACAGGAAATGGTGACTTGGCTTTCCGAAACATGGCCAGTCCCAATGAATTTTTTAATCCAGATACTTATGGTGGACTATATTTCAACACAGGAGATATTTTGCACATCGACTGCGGAATTCAAAATTTTTGGTATTATTTATTAGTAGAAGGTGGTTCTGGGGTAAATGACTTAGGCAATAACTATTCGGTAACCGGCATAGGTTTGGAAGACGCCATGAAAATTGCGTATCGAAATTTAACGGTTTATTTGACTCCTTCATCAACTTTTGAAGATGCAAGAGATGGATCAGAGCAAGCTGCGATAGATCTATTTGGTTATTGTTCTGATCAACACTTGAATGTCAAGCGAGCGTGGTATGCTGTAGGATTGGAGGCTTTTGATGCTCCACCAACGTCCAGCGCAAATTTCGCAGCTAGTGCAACTGCCACAGACGTTGGACAATTGATTCAATTCACTGATTTAAGTCAACCAAATCCTTATGCATGGCAATGGAATTTTGGGGATGGAGTAACTTCAACACTTCAAAATCCAACACATGCTTATAATCAAGCAGGAAATTATACAGTAACTTTAATAACAAATTTTATAAATGTTTTTTGTGGTGTGGTTGTTGATTCACAGAGTGTGAATGTCTTGATAGGTAATGATCTTGGAATTAACCCATTGACGCAATCAGATAATCAACTAATTATTTACCCAAATCCAACATCATCGAATTTTACAATTTCCACATCCATTGACGTTGAAAATTTGAGTTATGTAATTTACGATTTGAGTGGACGCGTAATAGACTTCAACGCATTCCAAAACATGGGCAATAACCTGTTCGAAATAAATCCAAGGGAGATATTGTCTGGTAACTACTTAGTAGAATTAAAATATGAATCAAACCATGTTGTCAAAACTGAAAGACATCGGGTGACATTTGTGAGATAGATTATGGGAGATTAAATGTTCAGATTAACAAGGCTGTTTTCAGAATTTTAACCACTGAATTTCTAATCAATTCTAGGCAAATTAATCATTTCCCGAACGACAAACGCTGTTGGATAATCAGCTTTGATTTCCTTTTTCACTTTTTGAGCTTCCGATTCAGAACGAAAATCGCCTACTTTCAAGAAATAGTTTGGAGCTCGGAACACAACATAGGCATCAACTTTTGGATATTTTGAAATAAAATCAATCCGTGCTTTGTCTACTAATGATTTGTTGGAATCAAAAAATAAATGAATGCGGTATCCGCTTATTTGAGGCGAAGTATTTGGAGGAATAATGGCCCCTTGGCGATACACTAAACCATCTATTCGTGTATCTTTAATAATTTCAACAGTTCCTTTTTGCGCCAATGATACGAACTGAATTCCAATTGAAAATGTGAGAATGGTGAAAATGGTTTTCATACTTTTTGAATTTGTGCAAAATTACGTAAATAGTAGTTTCAATAGCTTAATTCGTGCCAAAAATTCTGAATTCTGAAATTGTTTATGAATGTCCCTCAAGATGTTGCTATCAAATTCTTAAGAAATGTTAAATATCCCATCCGATTATTCTTATTTAGAATGAATTTAAATTAGCTTTTTTACAACTAAATTTGTCATAAAACTGTCACAGAATGGCTTGATTCTTCTAAATTTGCTACCGTTGAAAAGTGGTTTTTCGACTGAAACAAGACAGTTTTTTACATGAAAATATCTAATATTCAGATGTTTAGAAACTTTAACAAATGGTGTTTTGGCGCGTTAACAGTATTGTTTTCGGCAGGAACATTCAACGCTCAAGCACAACCAGACGGCGCAACGCTGTTTAAACAATGTGCAACATGTCACCAACCTCATAAAGATGGAACAGGTCCAAAACTTTTTGGCGTTCGAGATAAATGGTCAGGAGGTGGCGCATTAGAAGGTTCAATTTACCAATGGGTTAACAATTGGAAGGCGGCTGCAGCAAGCGATCCTTATGCCAAAGGAGTTTCTGAGGTTAAGCCAACGGACATGAACGTGTTCCCTGACTTGACGAAGGAAGACATCGACGCAATCTTTGATTATGTGGATGCTCAACCAGAACCAGGTGCAGCTCCTGCTGATGGCAGCGTAGCTCCAGTGGATGGTGCCGTGAATGAACAAGAGACTTCAATGGGATGGATTTGGATCATTTTGGGTGTAATTTTCTTCACAATTATTTTAGCGGTAGGAGGTGTTCGTCGTCAATTGAAAATGGCTGCATCTGATATGGCTGGTGAACCAATCAAAGAAGGTGCAACGTATACTGAGGAATTTAAATCTTGGGCTTGGAAAAACAGATTGTATGTTGGTTTAGGCTCTTTAGTTATTGTAATTGCGGTTGTAGTTACTTTGTTCTTAGCCTTATATAGTATTGACATCAAGGAGGATTACCAACCTTCTCAACCAATTGATTTCCCGCACTCGATTCACGCTGGAATAAATGGAATTGATTGTAAATATTGCCACAACTCTGTTACAGAATCAAAAACAGCAGGTTTGCCTTCTGTGAATGTATGTATGAATTGTCACAAACAAATCAACGGTAATACGCCAGAGCAACAAGCAAAAATTGCAAAAATTTATGCAGCAGCTGGTTGGGATGGAAGTAAGTATACTGGAAAAACAAAAGAAATTGTTTGGAACAAAGTACACGTTTTACCTGATCACGTTTATTTCAATCACTCACAACACGTTGTAGTTGGAGGAGTTGACTGTAAACAATGTCACGGTGATATGACAACGATGTTGGAAACTGCAAAAGTTCAGCCAGTAAGCGAATTAAATAAAGTAGAAGGAAACATTAAATTGACAAGACCTACTTTAACAATGGGTTGGTGTATCGAATGTCACGCTGAGAAAGAAATCACAACAGGAAATATTGATACCAAAGGAAGTGGATACTATAACGAGATTCATAGAAGATTGTTAGCCAACGATAAAACGTTGTACGGTAAATACTTGGAAGACGGAAAAGTAACTGTCGAAGAATTAGGTGGATGGGAATGTGCTAAATGCCACTATTAATAATACATTGAAGAAGTCGAAATAATCATGGGATTGACAAGAAAATATTGGAAGGGTCTTGACGAATTAAATGAGACACCTGAATTCCTACAAGCCAAAGATCAAGAGTTTCCAACTCAACAATCGGTAGAAGAGTTTTTAGGAGATGAGAAATTAAGCGAGACATCAACAGCTCGTCGTGATTTCCTAAAATATTTAGGATTTAGTGTCGCAGCGGCAACTTTAGCAGCATGTGAATCACCTGTAACGAAAGCGATTCCTTATGTTAACAAGCCTGAGAACGTAACTCCAGGAATGCCAACATGGTATGCATCTACATATTATGATGGAAATTCTTATGCGAGTATTTTAGTAAAAACAAGAGAAGGAAGACCAATTTACATCAAAGGAAACCGCGATTTTGGACTTTCTAAAGGAACAACAAATGCTCAAATTATTGCTTCTGTTCTTGGTTTGTACGATGGTGCACGTTTACAATCTCCTACAATAAATGGAGATAGTAAGTCTTGGTCTGATGCTGACAGCAAAATCAAGTCGGCATTAAAATCAGCGAAAAAAGTTACTTTGGTTTCAAATACAATTATTAGTCCAACACTAGGCTCATCAATTGGAGAATTGGCAATTTCACTTGGGGCTGATAAATTTGAACACATCCAATACGATGCAGTATCTTATGCTGGAATGCGTGCTGCGAACAAAGAGTCTTTTGGATTAACTGTTCGACCTGAGGGAATGGAAGGAGCTGGGGATCCAGCAGCAGATGGAATTATTCCTGATTATGACTTTTCGAAAGCGAAAACAATTGTAAGTGTTGGTGCTGATTTCTTGAATTCTTGGTTATTGCCAACTCAATTTGCGCATCAATTTGCTTCTCGTCGTAATCCTGATGGAGAATGGATGTCAAAATTCTTCATGTTTGAATCAATTATGTCAATCACAGGTTCGAATGCAGATTACCGTGGAATGATTAAGCCATCTGAGCAAGCAAATGTGTTGGCTTACTTACTCAAAGGATTTGGTGTTTCAACAGATGTTAGCACTCAATTACCTGCGAAAACGCAAAAAATTGCTGATGAAGCGTTGAAGGCTTTGAAATCTTCGAAAGCAGAATCATTGGTTGTTTCAGGTTCAAACAATAAGGCAATTCAAATTTTAACAAATAAATTGAATGATGTGCTTGGCGCATATTCAAAAACAATAAACGTTAACAATCCTATCAATTTGTTTAAATCTGAGGATTCAAAAATGAACAAATTTGTGAAGGAAGTGATTGCCGGTAAAGCGTCAGATGTTGTTATCTTTTTAGATACTAATCCAGCTTACACTTTACCAAATGGTGCTGAATTTGGAAAAGCAATTTCTAAGATTAAAACTTCTGTTGCAATTACGCAATATGCAGATGAAACTGCTTCAAATTGTACAGTTGTTTGTCCTGAGTTGCACGCACTTGAATCTTGGATGGATTACAATCCAACTACGATTGAGTGGTCAGTTGCTCAGCCGACGATTAGACCATTATACAATGTTGCTTCACCAATCGAAAACTTTATGGTTTGGGCAGGTAAAGCAGCACGAGGCGGAAAAGATTCAAAAGTTGCATTTGATGCAATCAAGAATAACTGGGTGACTTACGGTTTCCCAACGCAAACGAAATACACGGATGCTGAAACATTCTGGAACATGACTGTGCACAACAGTACAGATAACGCTGAACCAATGGCGGCATCTGCACCTAGTTTTATTGGTTCATTGTCAGGATTGAAATCTCAGCTCCCAGCAACAGGAAATTTAGAAGTAGTTCTTTATCAAAAAGCAGGAATTGGAACAGGTGTTCAAGCAAACAATCCTTGGTTGCATGAGTTACCAGATCCATTAACAAAAGTTACTTGGGACAACTACATTACCATGAATCCAGTTGAGATGAATGGTAAGTATGCGACAACTTTTGACCAAGAAAATGGTTTGAGTCTTGCTACGTTGACGATCGATGGCAAAAAAGTAACACTTCCTGTATATCCTTTACCTGGACAAGCGCTTGGCACAGTAGCTGTTGCTCTTGGATATGGAAGAGGTGCAAACGGTGAAAAAATTGGGAAAGCAGCATTCCAAACAAAAGAATACGGTGGATACGAGACATTAGAAAATGGCAATCCAAAACCGATTGGAGCTAATGCTTATGTTTTCTCAAGCTTTAAAAATGGAGTTTATGCTATGGAATGTGCAGGTTCAATTTCTGCATCTGAAGGTTCCTATTTAATTGCTTCTACGCAAATTCACAGTACAGTTATGGGAAGAAATTCTGTTGTACGTGAAACGACATTAGATATTTTCAAAAAACAAGATAAAGAAGCTTACAACCCAGCTTGGACTTTGATGAAATTGGATGAACACGGAAATCACGTGGAAGCTCCAATGGAAGAGTTTGATTTATGGGATGAGCATCCAGTGGAAGACATTGGTCACCGTTGGGGAATGACAATCGATTTGTCAAATTGCATCGGATGTGGTGCTTGTTTGATTGCTTGTCAAGTTGAAAATAACGTTCCAGTTGTTGGAAAAGATGAGGTACGAAGAGGTCGTGAAATGCACTGGTTGCGTGTAGATCGTTACTTTGCATCTGATTTAGAAGAAACAGTAGGAACACGAAAAGACCATGATTTGAGCAAAATGGAATTTTTTGCACAAGCAGAAATCGCTTCCGAAAATCCAAAAGTTGTTCACATGCCTATGATGTGTCAGCACTGTAACCACGCTCCATGTGAGACAGTTTGTCCAGTTGCTGCAACAACACATAGTAATGAAGGTTTAAATCAAATGACTTATAACCGATGCATTGGGACAAGATATTGTGCAAACAACTGTCCTTACAAAGTGCGTCGATTTAACTGGTTCAATTATCCTTCATATAAAAAATTCACGGAAGTGAATCCAGCACAAGATGACTTAGGTCGTATGGTGTTGAATCCAGATGTAACTGTTCGTACACGTGGGGTAATGGAAAAATGCTCTATGTGTGTTCAACGAATCCAAGCAGGTAAATTGGATGCTAAAATTGAAGGCAGACCAGTTCAGGACGGCGATTACACAACGGCTTGTGCTGATGCTTGTCCATCAAATGCAATCATCGTTGGAGACTGGAATGACATCAAATCGATGGTAAGAGAAAGTTCAGAAGATAAAAGATCTTATCAAGCTTTGCAAGAAGTTGGAACAAAACCAAATGTTTGGTATAAAGTGAAAGTGAGAAATGAGAAGAATGTTGCGTTGGAACACATGCAAGTGGCTGAACATGGATCACATGGAGAACATGCAAAGCATGAATCTCACGGAGAAACAAAGAAACATCATTAATTGAATAAAAAACAATTGTAATGCATAAGGAAGCAGCAATTAGAGAACCCCTCATTTTAGGTCACAAGACCTATCACGACATCACAGAAGATGTTTGTAAGCCTATTGAGGATAAGGCGCCAAGAATGTGGTATATCCTATTTGGAATTGCCCTAATCATTGGTCTTTACGGTGTAGGTTGTATCTTGTACCTTTTAGGCACTGGAGTTGGTGTATGGGGATTGAATAAAACCATTGGATGGGCTTGGGATATTACCAATTTCGTTTGGTGGGTAGGTATTGGTCACGCTGGTACACTTATTTCCGCTGTATTGTTATTGTTCCGTCAAAAATGGAGAATGGCGATTAACCGATCTGCAGAGGCGATGACAATCTTTGCCGTTTTCATGGCAGGTTTGTTCCCTTTGATTCACATGGGTCGTTTGTGGTTAGGTTACTACGTAATGCCAATTCCAAATCAATTCGGATCTTTATGGGTGAATTTTAACTCACCATTGCTATGGGACGTATTCGCAATTTCAACGTATCTATCTGTATCTTTGGTTTTCTGGTACATTGGTTTGATTCCAGACTTTGCTACTATTCGTGATAGAGCGAAAAAACCAATTTCCAAAAAGATGTATTCTATTATGTCCTTTGGTTGGTCAGGACGAGCAAAACATTGGAATCGATTTGAATTAGTATCTTTAGTATTAGCAGGTTTAGCTACACCGCTTGTATTCTCTGTACACTCAATTGTATCCTTCGACTTTGCTACTTCGGTAATTCCAGGATGGCATACAACAATTTTCCCTCCTTACTTTGTGGCAGGTGCGGTATTCTCAGGATTTGCGATGGTACAAACATTGATGTTGGTAATGCGAAAAGCCATGCGATTGGAAGCATACATCCACACAAAACACGTGGAATATATGAACATTGTAATCATGGTAACAGGATCTATCGTTGGAACGGCTTACATTACAGAGTTATTTATTTCTTGGTATTCAGGAGTTGAATATGAGGCGTATGCATTTATCAATCGTGCTTCTGGACCGTACTGGTGGGCTTATTGGGCAATGATGACATGTAACGTTGTATCTCCGCAGTTGATGTGGTTTAGAAAATTGAGAAGAAGTTTAATCTTTACATTCATTATTTCGATTGTTGTAAATATCGGTATGTGGTTCGAGCGTTATGTAATCATCGTTACTTCGTTGCACAGAGATTATTTACCATCTTCTTGGAGTATGCACTACCCAAGTCACATCGACTTAGGGGTTTATATTGGAACCATCGGATTGTTTTTTGTTTTCTTCTTATTATTTGCTCGCTACTTCCCAGTACTTGCATTGAACGAGGTGAAAACAATTTTGAAATCTTCTGGAGAATCTTATAAAAACGCTCCTGACTTGCATTCACATGACTCTCATTCTGATTCTCACGCTGATTCTCATTCTCACTCTGTTTCGCATGCTGTTGCTGAACCAGTTCAGGAAGTTGTGGCTCAGGTAGAAGAAAAAGTCGAAGAGAAAGTTCAAGAAACTGTGGCGGAAGTAAAAGCAGAAGTTGCTAAAAAAGTGGCTTTAACAGAAGAAGAAATTTCAGCGAAAGCGTCTAAATTGATGGAGAAATTGGGAGCAGTTTCCAGCGATTCAAAAGACGACCTAAAAATTATTAGTGGAGTTGGGCCTGTGATGGAAGAAAAACTCAATCAATTGGGAATTTTCACATTCGAGCAAGTAAGTAAAATGACGCAAGAGGAGTATGACCTTTTGGACGAGTTGACTGGATCATTTCCAGGACGTGCTGAACGCGATGATTGGGCAGGACAAGCGGTAGAATTAATGAAATCAAAATCATAAGAAAACATGGCAGAGAAAGTAATATATGCAATGTATGATGACGACGATGTACTAAAAGATGGTGCAAAAAAATTGGTCGCAAAAGGAATTAAAATAAACGAAGTTTTTTCTCCATTTCCGATTCACGGGATTGATCCAATTATTGGGATAAAAAACACGCGACTTGGGATTATGGCTTTCTTGTATGCTTTGACAGGTTTGTTATTAGCTACTTACGGAATGCGTTTTTTCATGGTGGAAGATTGGCCAATGAATATTGGAGGTAAACCAAATTTCTCTTATTTGGATAATATCCTTGCGTTTATTCCAATCACATTTGAGTTTACGGTTTTATGCGCTGCTCACGGTATGGCGATTACTTATTTCTTAAGAAATAAAACCTTGCCAGGTATGCCTGCTCAAAATCCTGATCCACGTACAACAGATGATCGTTTTGTAATGGAGATTAGAACAAATGAGAATCATGGTTTTTCAGCAGATGAATTGGAAAAATTGATTCGTGAAACTGGAATTGTAGAATTAGATCTTAAAGAAGTAAAATAATTTGCTGAGAAATTCATCACTAGATGAATTCCGTCTGAATAAATTAAATGTCAATACAGATGAAAATGAAATTAAAGGCAATAGTAGGTTTAGCAGTGGTTTCTTCAACATTATTGTTGAGTTCTTGCGCTTCCGATCCAGATAGTTCTGGGGTTGAGTACATGCCTGATATGTATCGCTCTCCAGCGATCGAACCGTATGTAGATTATGGTGAATTAAGAGGCCGCGAAAACAAAGATGTGAAAATGAAAATTTCCGCTTTGGTTCCGCCACACGCAACAATTCCTTACTATGGTACGGATGAAAATGAAGTGATGCTGAATTTGCCTTACCACCGTTTACCGAATAAGGCTTTCAAAGAAACGCACGGATTGACAAATGTTGATTTCACTTCGGAAGATTCTTATTTGGCTGCTGCAGCGGATATGAATCCTTTGAAATTGACAGGAGACAATGCGGAACAAGTTTTAGGAAAAGGAAAAGAATTGTTCACAGCGAATTGTATGCACTGTCATGGTGAGAAAGGAGACGGACAAGGAAAAATGATGTCAAACGGAACATTTGCAGGTGTACCTGATTATTCAACGTTGTCAGCGTTAAGTGATGGTCAAATGTTTTATTCCATTTATTACGGAAAAGGAGCAATGGGAGGTCACTCTTCATTGATTAACAAAAGAGAAATTTGGTCAATTATCCACTACATCCGTAAATTGCAAAATCCTACTTACGGAAGCGATTTGAAAAGTTCAGGAACATCCTTTACTTCAGCAGCTGATGTGAAAGCGGTGGATTTAGCGATGGTTGAGAAAAACATTGCTTCAATGAAAGGTCAAAGTTTACGATTGGGAGATATTTTGTTCAATAGCGGTAAAGCGGATATTAACTTAGCAAAATCACCAGGATTGAAACCATTGTTGGATTTCCTTTCTAGAACAAAAGAAAGTGTTTCATTGCAAGGTTTCACAGATACGGATGGTGATGACGCGAAAAACCAAGCGCTTTCTCAAGATCGTGCTAATGCTGTGAAGGCATATTTGGTAAGCAAAGGAATTGATGCAAAACGTCTTGATGCTGTTGGTAAAGGTGAAGCTAATCCGGTAATGATTGGTGGCGCTGAGAACAAAGAGTTGAGCAGAAGAATAGAATTAACCATTAAATAATACAATTCGAAAAACGATGGATTTCAAAATTTCAGATAAAGCGAAGAAAGTAACGTTGGGCCTAATCGCAATTGGGGCTTTGTTTACGATCATTGGAATGTTTTCTTTAGGTGAACATCCTGCTCAACGGATATTAGCAAATGGTTTAATAAACGGTTTCTTCTTTTTTGCAATTGCGCTTGGTGCTTTGTTTTTCTTAGCACTTCAGTATGCAACAGAAACAGGTTGGTATGCATCTGTGAAACGTGTGATTGAAGCTGTTGCAGGTTATTTGCCATACGGTGCAGGTTTGTTGGTGATTGTATTTTTGGTATTGAGTTTTACGCATGGAGGACACATCTATACTTGGATGGATCCTGCTTACACAACGGAAGGTTCGCATCATTACGACAAAATTATTGATGGAAAATCTTTCTACTTGAATATTCCATTTTTCTGGGTACGAACTGTAGCTTATTTAGGAATTTACATGATTTTTTGGATGGGCTTCAAACGTCGCTCGTTGGAAGAAGATAGAGTAGGTGGAACAGACCTTCATTTCATGAATTACAAAAAAGGAGCTTTATTCTTAGTTTTCTTCGCTGTATTTAGTTCAACTTCTGCTTGGGATTGGTTGATGTCTATTGATGTTCACTGGTTCTCTACATTGTTTGGATGGTATGTGTTTGCTGGAATGTGGTGTTCTGCGATGGTTGTTTTGGTATTGCTTACATTGTATTTAAAGAAATTGGGTTATTTGCCAAAAGTGAATGATTCACACATCCATGACTTGGGTAAATGGACGTTTGCAACTTCATTCTTGTGGTCTTATTTGTGGTTCTCACAATTCATGTTGATTTGGTATGCGAACATCCCAGAGGAAACAACCTATTACATCACACGAATTGAAGATTACAAAGTAATGTACTTTACAATGTTCTTAATCAATTTTGCATTTCCAATGTTGATTTTGATGTCAAGAGATGCGAAACGTAATGCAGGAATTTTGACATTCGTTGGTTTGGTTATCTTGGCTGGACACTGGGTAGATGTTTACATCATGGTAAGCGCAGGTTCAATGGGTGCTGCAGCGAAGTTTGGATTCTTAGAACTTGGAATGGCACTGTTGGTTTTAGGAGCTTTCATTTTGATCATTTTGAGAAATTTGTCAAAAGCACCATTGACACCGATCAATCACCCGTTCTTGGACGAGAGTATTCATCACGAGATATAGTAATAGTTTGAATTTATCACAGATAATTAGGAATAATGATAAGTAAATTGGTTGTATTAATTGTAATAGTTTTAGGAGTCGTTGCGATTGCGCAGTTGGTACGTTTATACGAATTGTCTTCTAAAGTAAAAGATAAAGGAGAACATGAGATTTCAAGTAGAGATAACAATTTGAACGCCAAATTGATGCTTCTCTTTATGTTCATCCTTTTTGGTGGATTTATTTGGTTAATGTTAAAGTATGGCTGGACTGGACGTGGAATTGCTGCATCTAAGCATGGACATGGTTTAGATACCTTGTTGAATTTGAATTATTGGATTATTGTTCCTGTTTTTTTCCTTACAAATACGTTGTTGTTTGTTTTTTCATACAAGTATGTGAAAAAACCAGGCGTGAAAGCATTTTACTTTCCGCACAGTAATAAATTAGAGTTGATTTGGACAGTTGTTCCAGCATTAGTTTTGGCAGTGATCATTATTTTTGGTTTAATGCGTTGGAATGAAACAACTTCTGGAGCGACTGACAAAGCGATTCGTGTTGAATTATTTTCAAAACAATTTGATTGGACAGTTAGATACGCAGGAAAGGACAATGTATTAGGGAAATTTGATTACAAGTTAACGACAGACATCAATCCATTAGCTTTGTTGAATTCTGAAACATTGGCTGATGCGATTGATAACATTTTGAACAATGAGTCAACAGGGATTTTAGCTCTTGAAGCAAAATTGAATGATCCAAAAGTGATGTTGTCAGGCGAAGAGCGCACAAAAATGTCGACTACGTTGCGAAGAAACGAGGAGTTATACCGAAAGTTGGTTCAAATGCAAAATCGTCATAACAAGAAATTGGATGCTGCAAGTATGGATGATATCATTCTTACAGGTCCAGTAGAAAAATTGTATTTGTGTAAAGGACAAGAATATGAGTTCAATTTCCGTGCAAAAGACGTAATTCACTCAGCGTATTTCCCGAATTTTAGAGTTCAAATGAATACGGTTCCAGGAATGACAACTCGTTTTAAATTTACGCCAGATTTGACAACAAGCGAGATGCGTGTAAAGAAAAATGATCCAAAATTTGAATATGCATTGTTATGTAACAAGATTTGTGGTGGTTCCCATTATAAAATGTACATGTTAATCGAGGTTGTTGAACCTGCAGAGTACAAAAAAATAATGAAGGCTTACACAGATGGTGATGAAGGAATGGCAATTGCTACTCATAGATTCAAGGATACATACGCAAAATCAAAGGAAGCTCCAGCTGAGCCAACTGAAGAAATGCCAGCAGGAGAAGTTGCTGATACCGCAGCAGTTGCACCTGTAGTTGTGGCTAAAAAATAAGAAAGAAAGTACTAAATAATTAAAATAGATAGAAAATGGCGGCAGTAGCGCATGAAGCACACGGACATCATGATTCACACGGACATCATGACGACCATGGTCATCACGAAGAAAATTTCGTTTCTAAATACATCTTTAGTCAAGATCACAAAATGATTGGAAAGCAGTTCTTGATGACTGCTGTTTTCATGGGAGTTGTGGCAATGTTATTGTCCATTTTATTCCGTATTCAATTGGCATGGCCAGGAGAAAGTTCAGATTTCCTTTCATTCTTTTTAGGTGAGACTTGGGCTCCAGGAGGCGTTTTGCGTGAGGATATGTATCTTGGATTGGTGACAATTCACGGTACCATCATGGTATTCTTCCTATTAACAGGTGGTTTGTCGGGTACATTTTCGAACATGTTAATTCCATTGCAACTAGGAGCGCGTGATATGGCTTCTGGATTCTTGAACATGTTGTCGTATTGGTTCTTCTTTATTTCATCACTTCTGATGTTAACTTCATTGTTTGTGGAGTCGGGACCAGCAATGGCAGGTTGGACAATTTATCCTCCGTTATCTGCTTTACCGCAAGCTGTTTCTGGATCTGGACTTGGAATGACTTTATGGTTGGTGTCAATGACTATTTTCATTGCATCTTCTTTAATCGGTTCTTTGAACTACATTGTAACTGTATTGAATCTTAGAACAAAAGGAATGAAAATGACACGCATGCCTTTGACAATTTGGGCGTTCTTTGTAACGGCTATTTTAGGGGTATTGTCATTCCCTGTTTTATTATCAGCAGCTTTGTTGTTGATGATGGATAGATTAGCAGGAACGAGTTTCTACTTATCGGATATTATTATTTCTGGAGAAATGTTGACAAATCATGGAGGTTCACCATTGCTCTACCAACATTTATTCTGGTTCCTTGGTCACCCAGAGGTATACATCGTACTTCTTCCAGCGCTAGGATTATCGTCTGAAATTATTTCTACGAACGCACGTAAACCTATTTTCGGTTACCGAGCAATGATTGGATCGATTTTAGCAATTGGTTTCTTATCGTTTATCGTTTGGGCCCATCACATGTTCGTTACGGGGATGAATCCATTCTTAGGAAGTGTTTTCGTATTTACGACCTTGTTGATTGCGATTCCGTCAGCGGTGAAAGTATTTAACTACTTGACAACGTTATGGAAAGGATCAATTATTTTCACTCCTGCAATGTTGTTTGCAATTGGTTTAGTTTCAACGTTCATCACTGGAGGTGTAACAGGAATCATCTTGGCAGACGCAGCGTTGGATATTACAACACATGACACCTATTTCGTAGTTGCTCACTTCCACGTGGTAATGGGTCTTTCGGCGGTCTTTGGTATGTTTGCTGGTGTTTATCATTGGTTCCCAAAAATGTATGGAAGAATGATGAATACACGTTTGGGTTATGTACACTTTTGGACAACCTTGGTTGGAGCGTATGGTGTATTCTTCCCAATGCACTTCGTAGGTTTAGCTGGAGCTCCTAGACGTTATTATGATTATTCAGTGTATGGTGAATTTGACAATGAAACCTTCGGAATGATTATGGACTTAAACGTGATAATTACCATCTTTGCGATCTTAGCTTCGTTGGCACAAATTGTTTTCTTGTTCAACTTCTTCTACAGTATTTTTAGAGGACCAAAAGCTGTTCAAAATCCTTGGCAATCAAATACCTTGGAATGGACAACACCTGTTGAGCATGTACATGGAAACTGGCCAGGTGAATTGCCAATTGTTCACAGATGGCCTTATGATTATTCGAAACCAGGTTCTGATGTTGATTTCATTCCGCAGAACGTTCCGTTAATGGAAGGCGAAGAAGAACATTAACGAAAATAAATAATTTTGAAAGCCCTTCCGATTGGAGGGGCTTTTGTATTTTTGGACATATCAATTCATTCACATTGGAAGAATCATTCGATTATAGAGAAGAAGCTGAAAGTCAAGATGCGGATTACGACAAAGTCCTCAGACCAAAGGTTCTTGAAGATTTTACTGGTCAGGAGAAAGTGGTGGACAATTTGCGGATTTTTGTTCAGGCGGCAACATTGCGCAATGAACCGCTTGATCACGTTTTGCTTCATGGTCCTCCGGGTCTTGGAAAAACAACGCTGGCAAATATCATTGCGAATGAATTGAATGTCGGATTTAAAGTAACATCTGGCCCAGTACTAGATAAACCTGGAGATTTAGCAGGTTTGTTAACCAATCTAGATCGAGGTGATGTCTTGTTTATTGACGAAATTCATCGATTAAGTCCCGTAGTTGAAGAATATTTATATTCTGCCATGGAAGACTATTGCATCGACATCATGATTGATTCTGGTCCCAATGCACGAACGGTTCAAATTACATTGAATCCTTTTACACTCATTGGAGCAACAACACGTTCTGGTTTGTTGACATCGCCATTGAGAGCGCGTTTTGGGATTAATTCTCGCTTGCAGTATTACGATGCAAAAACCTTAACAAATATCGTTGAACGATCTTCGGGGCTATTAAATATTAAAATAAGCGAAGAGGCGGCTTATCAAATTGCGAGTAGGAGTAGAGGTACGCCACGTATTGCGAATGGATTGCTCCGCAGGGTGCGTGATTTCGCTCAAATCAAAGGCGATGGAACAATTGACCTTGCAATAACAAATATTGCTTTAGAAGCTTTAAATGTTGATCAAAGTGGCTTGGATGAAATGGATAATAAAATCCTCTCGACGATTATAGATAAATTTAAAGGCGGGCCAGTTGGTTTAACAACCATTGCAACAGCTATTGGTGAGAATGCTGGTACTTTGGAAGAAGTGTATGAACCATTCCTGATCCAAGAAGGATTTTTGATGCGCACCCCACGCGGTCGTCAATGCACCGAAAGAGCTTATCGACATTTAGGTAGAGATAAAGGTTGGGTGCAAGGAGGGTTGTTTTGAAAAGAACTTTGGCTAATACAATTACTTGATATGTTGTCACCCACCTCGATCCTCCCTCAAGGGAGGAAGCGGATTCAATATCCTCCCTTGAGGGAGGACAAAGGAGGTTGACCCTATTAAAATCCAATTTCACACCAACGAAAAGTGCATAATAAATCACACCATACATCCCTCATCAAATCCCGAGCTCACCAACTCGGCTTCATGTATTGTGGCATATCGAAAGCAACTTTTTTAGAAGACGAAGCGCCGAAATTGGAACAATGGCTCAAGAATGGCTATCAAGGCAAGATGGATTACATGAACAACCATTTTGATAAGCGCTTGGATCCGAGGTTATTGGTAGATGGAGCTAAATCGGTTGTTTCATTGTTGTTGAATTATTTCCCAACCGAAAAACAAGAGGACGAAGAAGCTCCAAAAATCTCAAAATATGCCTACGGAAAAGATTACCATTTTGTAATCAAAGAGAAATTAAAGGAATTGCTTGCGTTTATCCAAGAAGAAATTGGCGAAGTTGGTGGTCGTGTTTTTGTTGATTCAGCGCCAGTGATGGACAAAGTATGGGCAAAGAAAAGCGGACTTGGTTGGGTTGGTAAACACACCAATTTGGTTCACCCAAAAGAAGGTTCATTCTTTTTTATTGCAGAACTTATTTTGGATATTGACTTAGAACCTGATGGTCCAATGAAGGATTATTGTGGCACGTGCACTGCTTGTATCGACGCTTGTCCAACAGACGCCATCGTTCAACCCTATGTCGTGGATGGATCAAAATGCATTTCCTACCTCACCATCGAATTAAAAGACGCGATTATTCCTGGAGAATTCAAATCTCAGATGGAAAATTGGATGTTTGGTTGCGACATTTGTCAAGATGTTTGTCCTTGGAATCGTTTTTCAAAACCACACAATGAACCAGCGTTCAGTCCGCATGAAAACTTGTTGAAAATGAATAAATCTGATTGGCAGGATTTAACCGAAGAAATATTCCAAGAATTATTCAAAAACAGCGCAGTTAAACGAACCAAGTTTGCTGGTTTGAAACGGAATATCGGATTTTTGGATTAACGCCAATCCCTCTGCGACCTCTGCGCTAAAAAAATAAAAGTAAACGTCCAATTTTACTTTATAAACCCCTTTTCAACCAAGATTTTTTCCATCTCCTGTTGAATTTCACGAGCTGCCTCAGTCGCTTTTTCGGCGAAATCTAATCCATTCGAAGCATAAATGATTCCTCGAGATGAATTTACAAGCAACCCACAATCTGCATTCCAACCATATTTCGCTACCTCTTCCAAAGATCCGCCTTGAGCGCCAACACCAGGAACCAAGAAAAAATGATTCGGGACTAATTTTCGAACTTCTCCAATGCCTTCAGCGCGCGTGGCTCCAACTACGTACATCAAATTTTCGTCGGTTCCCCATTCGGAAGATTTTCTCAACACTTTTTTGTACAATTCTTCGCCATGAATATCGGTGGTGAATTGAAAATCAAGCGCTCCTTTGTTGGAGGTCAAAGCCAATAATATCACCCATTTGTTTGGGAATTCTTGAAACGGAGTCACGCTGTCTTCACCCATATAAGGCGCAACCGTCACCGAATCAAAATTCAAATATTCGAAAAATGTTTTAGCGTAGTATTTTGATGTATTTCCAATATCTCCACGTTTTGCATCTGCAATGGTAAAGCAATTTGATGGAATGTATTCAAGTGTTTTGCGCAAGGATTCCCAGCCTTTCATTCCCAAACATTCGTAGAATGCAAGATTTGGTTTATAAGCCACGGCAAAATCTTTCGTCGCGTCAATGATTGCTTTGTTGAATTCGAAAATAGGATCTTCCGTCTGCAACAAATGCGCTGGAATTTTTTCCAAATCAGTATCCAAACCAACGCAAAGGAATGATTTTTTGGTTTTAATTTGGTCAATGAGTTCTTGTCGTGTCATTTAATCAATGAATTAAGCCTCTTGATTTTGCAATTTCTCAGCGTTTTCAGCAACTTTCAGCGAATCAATCATTTCTTGAATGTCGCCATTCATGAACACACTCAAATTGTACATCGTTTTGTTGATGCGATGATCCGTAATTCTTCCTTGAGGATAATTATATGTACGAATTTTAGCCGATCGATCTCCTGTTGAAACCAAGCTTTTGCGATGCTCCGAACGTTCTGAATGCAAGCGATCTAATTCTATTTGATACAATTTGGAGCGCAACATAGAAATCGCTTTTTCCAAGTTTTTGTGTTGCGAACGACCATCTTGACATTCAGCCACAACTCCCGTAGGAATGTGCGTCAATCGAATGGCGGATTCTGTTTTGTTAACGTGCTGACCACCCGCACCTGAAGCACGGTATGTATCACGGCGCACATCCGACATATTCAATTCAAAATCCACTTCTTCCGCCTCGGGCAAAACCGCAACTGTAATGGCAGAAGTATGCACGCGACCTTGCGATTCCGTTTCGGGCACACGTTGAACACGATGCACGCCCGACTCAAATTTCAACATTCCATAAATGCCATCGCCTTCCACGCTCATCGTAATTTCCTTGAATCCTTTCACCGTTCCTTCAGAAGTATTGATGACCTCGTAACTCCATCCTTTTTCCTTGAAATACATGGTGTACATACGGAAACAATCTTCCACAAAAATACACGCTTCATCGCCGCCAGTACCTGCACGAAGTTCCATGATGGCGTTTTTATCGTCTTCCGGATCTTTCGGAATGAGCATGAATTTTATTTCCTCTTCAAGAATTGGTTTATGCGTTTCAAGTTCATCAATTTCGGCTTTTGCCATTTCCCGCATTTCTTGATCGGTCTCTGTTTCAAGCAATTCACGTGAACTTTGAATATTTCCAAGCAAATTTTTGTACTCAAAATACACCCGATTCATTTCTTCCAAATCGCGGTATTCTTTGTTCAACTTCACATAGCGCGTCATGTCCGAAATAATATCAGGGTCAACAATCATTTTACCAACTTCAACGAAACGGTAATGAATGGCTTCTAATTTCTTGAGCAAATCGTTCATTATACTAACACTATGACTTTTAAGCGGCAAAGATAGTGAAAAGTCGAAAAGGGGCAATAGTTAGTTTCAGTGGCATTTTGTGATTGAGTAACATTACCGCGATTCACTGGATTTGGAACCTTTAACAAAAACAAATTCAACAAATACTCGCTTCGCTGGATTTACAATCCTTCGGTAAAAACAGATTCAAGTTCTTTATACTTCCTAGATAACTTTTTAGTCGAGAAAAGATTAAATTTGAATAGAGTTTCGATATAAATAAAAGTTTCCGCAGGATTACAAATCCAGCGAAGCTGGGTAGCGACCTACTTAAAAGAACGCAAAATTCTTGTGCATCATTAAGTTCTATTACTAATACTTGACTTTTACTAACGGATGATTGAAAAATAACAACTAACTCTTTCTTTATTTTGACTTAATGTTTCAAGTATGTTTTCAAGTCATTATGAATCTGCCGAAATGACATTTATTTAACCTCAATAAGTACAATTTCATTTTTTGTCACTGTATAACAGGTCATTATGTCATGTTAATGACACTTTTTCGCCTCCATAAATGCAAATCTGTCCTGTTTTTGTATTTGGCGAAATTTTTGCCTATACTGGGAATAAGTAAAAATGGACACAACCTTTTCAGTTATGTCCATTCGGTCAAAAGAGTCCGGCCTAATTCAAAGCGTTAACTTTTGTCTTTAGCGACTGTAAAAGTAACAACTTTTAATTAAAGTGGAATTCTACTTGGAATTATCTAACAAGAAAATTAGGTGAGCGAAATGTTTAGGAATATGGCTAAAAAAGTTACTGGAACTAAAGCAGCAAAAGCAGCATCTAAAGTTCTTCGAGATGGAAGAACAAGTGAGGCTAGCAAAACAGCTGCAGGAAGTGCTTTATCTCAAAGAGAAAAAGGAAAGAAAAAATAAGGCACAGAAAGGTGGGACGATACTTGCTTTCGTCTCATCTCTTCATTTCTATTACTGTCTCAAAGTGTTTTTTAAAATTAAAAAACAACTTCACATGAAATGTCAACTTAATTATAGTTGAGAAAATCGATATTTAAGATAAATAAAAAAAATAATTAAAAAAATATGTCAAGATGTACAGCACCAACCTATGGTCACAGAACAGCGAGTGGAGCGGCAAACTGCCCCGCTTGTGGACGTAACAGTCGTTATGGTTATGGTTATTCAAACCATTCTTTTAATCCTACGTACTCACAGAATTCAGGGAGTCAAAGTAGTAGTAGCGCACAAAGCAGAACAAAGGCTCGGTGGTCGGCAATCGGATCAACTGTTGTTTACACGCCAGCAGAAATCCGAACCCTTACACCTGTGCGGGAAAATATAGAAAAACGTTCGAATTTGCCAGACTTACGAGACGTATTTCTATGCCATGCGTGGGATGACCGAAAAGAAGCTGCAAAAGAACTACATGATTTGCTCGAATTGAAAGGTGTGTCGGTATGGTTTAGTGAAAAAGATGTCTTATTAGGATCTTCATTAATGCGAGAAATCGATAGAGGATTGGTAAAATCACGAGTAGGTATCGTACTAGTAACGCCGTCTTTTCTTAATAGAATTAAAGGGGAAGGAATTGCGGACAAAGAACTATCTGCTCTTCTAGCCCGTGATTTACTTGTTCCAATCATTCACAACACAACTTATGAGGAGCTACGCGAAGTAAGTCCTCTTCTTGGATCAAGAAGTGGTTTAAGTACTATTGAGGAATCCTTGTCAGAAATTGCGGATAAGTTAGCTGAATTAGTAGCGCCTGAAATCAAATCATTTTAGCACTAAGCATGAGAATAAAAAAATGAACGTAATGAGCGCTGACAAATCATAGCCACCCTTAAAGGTGCAGAGATTTTTAGCGCTTACCGTTCAAAATACCCCTACATTTATAATTCTCCTACTTCCTTCCCCCTTCCCAAACCTCAATGTCTTCAATATTTCGTAGTTTTAAAATCATAACTGCGCGTTAACAAACGAAACTTTAGCTACTTGCAGTTCATTAAAGATTTAGATTTAAAAAAAAATGACCTATTGGGAAAAATCATGGGATTTATACATCTGTCGCTACGTCATGGAAGAAAGCGTTTCAGAACCGCTTGAACATGGCGAAAAGTTCTTGCATAAGTCTTTTTACCTTCGCCTTGAACTTTTCCAAAGCGAGTATCCAGAAGCGGCATACGAAAAGGCAATTGCGATGATTCCAACCTTAAACGATGCACATCGCGACGAGCATGGCAATAGTGTAACGACGAAATGTTTAGGTATTAACGAACTGGATTTATTGCAAGCCAATTTCACTTCCTTGAGGGAAGAAATGAAGGAATTAGGAAGTTTTCATCTAGACTCAATAACGGATAAGGATTTACACAATGATCCACTAAAATTAATCCGAAAAAAGGAGGAATTGGCTTTGTTTGATTAAACCGCCGAATCTTAGCATCTTTAAATCATTCTCAAAAACTTCCAACAATTCAAAGTCTTTAATATTTCGTAGTTTTAGAATCCAAACTGCACGTTAAGAAACCAACGTTTAGTTGTCACGATTTCAAAAAACATACACATGAAGAAAGTGAAATTATTCTCTACAAAATTAGTCTTCATTGCTTTAGGTTTTTTCTATGTATTTGGAAGCCAAAAAACGTGCGCGCAATCGAATGATAGCCTGCACAAGGTTAGTTTTGAGGAGCAATTAGAGGTTTTCAAAGAACTGGGGTTTGAATTGAATGATGGTGCCAGCGAAACAGATCTCATCAATATGTATGGAAAGGAAGAATTTGAGAACAATCCCTATTCGTTGCTTTACATTTGTCTTGGAGCACAAATAGAAAGAGAACCGTGGACTCCAATTACCAATAACTGTTGGCTCTTTGATACTGAAGCTATTGCAGGTGAAGGCGATTATGTTTACATCCTTGAAAATCTAATAAGATTATCAAAAGGAGAGCTTAATCTCAAAAACATGAGTGATGTCGTAGATGTGGAGAATGAATATGCTTCTGTTTCTTTCGAGTTATATGGAGATGCATACGCATGGGAATTGGTGTTTTATGACGATTGGGTTGATTCGGACTTGTTTACGATGATCGTGAATTTGACAGAAGAATTTCAAACAAAAGGACGATTTACGTCTTACGACTTAGGTGGTCAAAACATGCTCATTGGATGGGCTTCACCCGAACAACTTGAAGAAATGAACGCTAAAACAGGACTTGGAATTGTTTGGCTGAAATAAACGAACCATGGCCATAAGCAAAAAAAACAAACGTCAAGTCCTAGTGGATGGCAAAGCGTATTTCTGGTGGGTGTTTGATGAATATGATCAATCAGAGTTTGATGGAATCCAGCTAATAGTTGTTTGTGCCGACCAAAAACATTTCTTCAAGTATGGATTAGCGCAGCACGAAGCGAATCGAAAATTGGTTTTTGCGCTTAGCAATTACGAAAAACTGGTGCATGTGTCCTGTCTGCTGAAATTCGAAAATGACGACGGAATCATTTCAAACAGTGGAATTGTTCGCATGATAAATTGGTTCAAAACCGAAAATCATCAAGTACAATATGCGAAGGATGGCATGAATAATCAGTTGACCGATGAAGAGAAGTTGATGTTGTTAAGAGAATTGCAAGAAAAAATAAATTAGCAGAGTAAAAAGGTAATCGAGTGATTATTCAATCAAATTTTCCAATTCACCTCCGTTCCAACACCTCATACGCCCGCTGAATTTCTTTGAATTTTTCCGCAGCAATGGCTTGTTGTTCAATGGATTCCGTTGCAAAACAATCGGGATGATGCAATTTAACCAAATGACGGTACGCTTTTTTAATTTCATCTTTTGAGGCATGTTCTGAAACGCCCATTATTGTACTCGCGATTTGAATTTCAGATAAGCGAGGCTTGGAATTCGGAGGAGTTGCTTTTTGTTCATGCTTCTGCGTATACATGGCAATGATGCGTTCAAAATCAGCGGGAGAAAGTTCTAGTAGCGAATTCATTTCTTTGAGTAGCTCTATTTCACGTTCGTTCATGGAGCCATCAACCGTTGAAAGACCCGCTAAAAAGTACATCACTTGCACACGGCGCTCGGTCTGAGGCATTTTTCTGCGGAGCCATTTTGAAATTGCTTGTGGACTTGTGGGATCTTTGAGTGCATCCGTAAACGATCGACCAAAATGATAGTGGGTATTTGGAAAATTCTTAGAGAAATAGCTGTTCAAATAAAGTACTTTGTCACCATACGCAGCAGTGTCTTTGCTCACCATGAGTGCTCCAAGTTTGATGTAGGTTTCAAGCATTGGATCATATTGACTTTCGTCGTAACGCTCAGGTCCATCAAAAAAACCTGTGTGCCATTCTCTATCATTTCGGATGTTCCACACTATTTTAATTGATACACCAACAATAAAAACTAAAAACATTAAGAATCCACCCATAGCAATACAATCCTTTATTTGATATTTTGTGCGATATTCGATTCACTATAAAATCAAAAAACCGGCGCAATGTAAGAAAATTTAAAACACTTATTGTCTTCTCAAACATCCCATTAAATTCAAATTTGGATTAATGCGCACATGAATATTTTAAACATTAAGGAACTAAGGGAAATAAGATCATGTGTTTGACATGGTTTGGAAAATTAAGGTCGCCTGCGGCGTTAAGTGAAAGCTGTTTTAACTATCTTAAATAGAAAAACAAATGAAATGACTAATTACCCAACATAAAGCTTCTTAAAAAACCGCAAGGTTTAACTCCGTTGCAGCTCCGCAGTACTCCTTAATTTTTACACGGACGACATAACTAGAAGTTTAAAACCTATGGTGAATAATTGTTTTAGGTTATTACATTTAATTTACTACGTCATTGCTGTGCGGTCCTTTATGATCTTAACTCCTTAATGTTAAAATTCACAACAATCAAGTATTAATGAATAACCAATTGATGAACAAGAGATTGTTTAAAAACATTAAGATTGAAGGCAAATAAGGGAATTTCTTTGACTTGTGCTGAATAGCCCATTAAATCCAGCGAAGCTGATCAATAAGTGACGATTCTAAAACATTTTTTCATTGTTGGTGTTTTGCAACGGACTTGTTATCTTTGAGCGCATGGATAACAGTACGGTTGTTTATATAATACTTGGAGTGTTGATCGGTGGTTATTTTGGTTATCAAAAACTTACTTCAAGTAAAGAGCCTTATAAAAATCAGCCAGAGCGACCATTCCCAGGTTTGTGGCGCGAAATTCTGCGCGAACGTGTTCAATTCTACAATCGGCTCTCAAGCAAAGATAAAACCGAATTTGAACGAAAAGTCCACATTTTTCTGTTGAACGTAAGAATTCGAGGCATGGAAACAGAAGTAACGCATGTCGACAAGATTTTGATTGCCGCTGGAGCCGTGATTCCTATTTTTCGTTTTTCAAAATGGCATTATGCGAATTTGGAAGAAGTGCAATTATTCCCAACAAAATTTCCAATTCCAGAAACGAACAAAATGGCAAATGGACTCGTTGGTTGGGGAGCAATGGAAGGAAAAATGATGTTGTCTCGTGAAGCCGTCCATCATGGATTTTATGATAATTCGGACAATAAAAATGTGGTGATTCATGAGTTCATTCACATCCTCGATAAGCAAGATGGAAAAATTGATGGTGTTATGGGAAAGGTGATGAATGAAATTGACATCATGCCTTGGTTGCACCTGATAAACGTTAAAATGAATGAAATCGATTTTGGTGAATCGTCTATTCGAGATTACGGAGCGACAAATCAAGCCGAATTTTTAGCCGTTGTGAGCGAGTACTTCTTCGAGAATCCAGAAAAATTGAAAATTGAACATCCGGGATTATACAACGCGTTGGATAGTTTTTACAATAAACGATTAGAACCTCAACTTGCGAGAAGAGGTAGTAAAGAACCTTGGGGGAATTATAGAAAGTATTAGAGTCAAGGTATTTTAACTCACCAAAGCATCCTTCATTTCACGTTCCGCCTTCTTTTTCTGTTCCCAAATCAACGTTTTTTTGCGTTCGATAATTGATTGATAAAAGGGTTTTGTTTCTGTAAATAACTGAATGTCTGAAATGTTCAATGCTTTCGGGTTTTCTGAAAGGTTCCACCAAGGTTTTCTACCATCGAAGGGATAATCTCCAAAAATAACCACGGGAGTTCCGAAGGCAATGATTTTATGTTCTTCGTTCAACATCCATTGCTCCGCCCAATAGTAAATCCATTCCGCATCTTTTGCATACAGACGCACACAGGCATGTGAGGCTGGCTTGCCAGGCAAATCAAATTCATGCAAGGAAACACCATCACCATTCGAAATGTTAAAACACCAATTCAAAATCCAAGATGAATTAATGGACGAAATGTTTCGTTTCCGCTTCCAATTAGTTGAAAAAAGTCCAGCGGGAGTTTGCGTCGCTTCTTTGCCTGTACTCGTTGGTCCCCATTTGACGCGTTTGCCATTTTCATACACCGCAAATAGTTGCGCATAGCGCGATACAAAAATGATTTTATTGATTTCCTTCAATGAATCAACCTGCACTGGAAAAGGACAATAAACATTTATGTCTACATGAAAAACATCAGGCACGAGCACGGAATCCAAGGAGCGAATATGTCCTTTATCGATGCGATTTAGGATTAAAAAAGTTTGGAGCGAATCGTTACTTAATTGACTAATCCAGTTAATGGTGTCCGATAAAGCAACAAGTTCGTAATTGATTTTTATTTCTTCTGGCTCAACCTCTTTCTCAATCGGTTTTTCCACCACCTTATTTTGCGCGATTTGTGTGGGATTTGCTTGTTTTTTACTTTCGGATTGACATCCAACAATAATTGCTAAGAATAAACATAAAAGTGCAAAAGGTTTTAGCATTATTTTAGAAATGAAGTTCAATTTTTACGCAAAAGATAGTGAATATAATTGAAGCATTACGAGAAAATTATTTATTCAAACATAACTTAAGCGCTTAAAAACAGTCGTTTCATTTCTTTACCAAGTGAATTTCTGCTGCCAAATCATTCGGTGCCGTATCCATTGGCGAATTCAAATACACTTCGTAAGCTGGAGATTTTTTGTTTTTCTTGAATTTTTTTCCACGTGCATGAATTTCTGCTGAACTCCATGCATTTCCAATGTGATGGTACGGACCAGTCGTTTTAACAACAAATGTGTTCGCAGCGTTGATTGTACCTGAAACAAAGTCGCTAGGTAAATCATTTGGAACTTCTGAAACCATTACCGATGATATAAAATCGGCTTGTTGTTTCACTGGATTGTAAGCATTGTAAATTGTGAGTGGATTTCCGTTGATCAATCCGTCTTTCGCGCGCGCAAATTCCATCAATTTTGTAAAATCATTCGCCATTATTTCTGGCAGATTGTCGGTCGCGATTTTCCGATGAATTCCAATGTATTTTCCGCCTTGAATTTTTCCGTTCGGATTGAAATCTAATTTGCAATGTGCAACTCCATCTTCAGCAACATCTTTCAAAAGCAATAAACCTCGATCGAAATCCATGCCGATAAAAACGGTCATCGCTTTGACCATGAAAAACAAGAAGAAAGGCAAGCTACTTTGCATGTTCCAAATCACTTTTGTTCCATCTCCTTCTTGACTCAATTGAAAGTCAACTTTTGCTTTCGATTTGAAGGGTTTTAGAAACAATAAATCAATGAAAACAGATTGATTTTCAATTTCTTTCGTGATTCGCATGTTTCCTGATCCAGTTACATCACCAACCCATTCATAGAATTTATTGTTGTCTGTAATTTTGTTCTGAACATTTTTCTCAAGAATTTGCCATGGAGACCATTTTTCCCAGTGCGAAAAATCGTTGATTAAAGTGAAAACTTCATGGATTGGTTTGTTAATCACAACGGATTTACTGACATTCATTTGTGGCATAATGATCGTTTTTAGTGAGCAGTTAAAGCACTAAATTTAAAAATAATTTGGAAGATAAATCGTTTTTGATTGAAAATGAGTGCGTTGAATTACCTCAATACATTTACAATTCCGTTGAATACTACCGTTTCAGGGACAACACCACATGTTTTATATTCAACAACATAGCCGTAAGTTCCTGATTGAACCAATTTTCCATCATACATCCCATTCCATCCGCCTTCAAAATCGTAGGATTCAAAAACCATTTCGCCCCATCTGTTAAAGATTTTTAAATGCCATTCGGATGGTGTTAACCACATTTTTGGAACGAATTCATTATTAAATTCATCGCCATCTGGGGTAAATGTGTTTGGAATGTAAACCGAAAATGGCTCCACGAAAAGTTGCGTGCGCGCAGTATCCGAACAACCTTCTTCGTTGCTTACAATTAAGTAAGGATTGTGCTGACCGGATGTACTATAAGAAAAATCAAAATTTGATTCATGAATGATGGTTGACCCTTCATCTACCCAATAGGAATAATTCGTTGCTCCGATAGATTGATCGAAAAATGTAACTTCAGAATTACAAATATCAACCAATTCTGGTGTGACAATAAATTGCGCAGTTGGTTTTGGATACACATCAATTAAGTCATCACGCGACAAAGTCAAGGTATCAATGCAACCTTCATCGGTCCATACAACTAAAGTCACAACAAAAACTCCTGTGTCTTCATAGGTATAACTTGGGGTTTCGATCGATGAAATGGGAGATCCATCACCAAAATCCCACGCATAATAAAGCTGTGTTTCGGAAGTGGATGCATTTATAAAGTTCGCGGTATATGGTGCACACTGTAATTCATCTACCAAATCGAAAGCTATCGTTGGCTCGGCATAAATATGAATTTCTTCAGTCGCTGTTTCCAAACAATTATCAAAACTTCCAGAGAAAGTAACGGTATAATCGCCTGGTTGTAAGAACACAACATCATTTACGGTCAAATCGTTGCTAGTTAATATAGACGCATTGTTTCCAAAATTCCAGCTAAAAACAGCTTCAGGTGGACCTCCCGCTTGACCAATAAAATCAAAACTATTGGATGTGATGCATTGATCTTCATCCGTTGTAAATGAAACCGACATTAATTCGTTGACATTAAGTGTTAATTCGGCAGTATCTGTGCAAAACTCACTTCCAATGGCAATCAGTTCTACCACATAATTCCCACCCGCCGGGAAATCAATAGTTGGTTCAAAATCAGTACTTGTTTGATTGTTAAAACCAAAATCCCATTCGTATGTGGAAGCAAATTGTGTGTTGTTGATAAAATTTACGGTCAATCCATCGCACTCATAGTTGAGCGGCATCGTAAAATCGGCAATGGGCTTGGGTATTAAGTAAACAGAATCGGAATAACTAGCTGAACAAATGGCATAATTTGCATCCACAGAGATGTAATGCCAGCCGGCCGTGGTGAAAGTAATATTTTGAGGATTTTGAAGTGTTGAGTTTAGTGGGTTTGAGTTTGGACCAAAATCCCAATCATACGAAGATCCTGCAGGAGCATCCGTAATCGGAACAAAATCGAATGAGTTATTTATTTGACAAACAGTATCAATTACATCGAAGTTAATGTTCATTTCATTGTACAGCAGAATTTCCATGTATGCAGTGTCCGTACAGTTTTGACCCGGATTGGCGACAAGTGTCACGATGTAAGTCCCTGTGTCTGGATAGTTAAATGTAGGTTGAAACGCTGAACTAACGTCAGTTGTTACTCCAGGAACCCCAAAATTCCAGCTATATGCTACAGCTCCGAATGAATTATTAATGAATTGAACTTGTAAATTGCCATCGCAAGAACCTGTGTAATTGGGTAATTGTTGTTGAGTTGGTAATACGGCTCCAAGCACAATATTACAATTGAAAACTTGGAAAATAAAATCACGAATCATGGTACTCAGAAGAACGCCATTTCGATATTCTTGCACTTGTATTCCAACTACGAAACGTCCTGTCATAGATGGAAGTGCACTGATAACTCCCGTCACTGGATTGATGGTTAATGTTGATCCAGCTCCAAGCGGTTGTGTAGCAGAAAAACCACCAGCCCAAGTTACCAATGGATAGTTCGGAGGAGGAATTGGCACAGGCATTGGATTGAGTGCGTCACCCCCAGCGTATGGTGTAACCAGCGAATAAACAAGTGCATCACCGTCCGGATCCGTTGCACTGTGATCAAAAATCAGTTCATCGTTATTACAAAGAACCAAAGGTGGGTAATTCGTAAACCTCGGACTGCTGTTTATATAATTATTATTTGCACTCGTTGGAACATCCACACTCAATGTTAGCCCAGTATCTTCAGGGGTTATTAAGTTATTGATGTTTGGTCCGCGACAACAACGCTGGTAAGCAACACGATACCCACCCGCAAGTGGCGGCAAAGTTATCACTTGTTGGTAGACAGAAATTTCGGTACAAATATTTGTCGGTGCGGTACCACACGGATTATTAAAGTTTGTCGGAACAGGTTGGCTTCCGTTAAATGCAAATTCGTAATCTCCAAACCGACTGTTATTGCTAATACGAAACACACTAAAATTTAAGGGAGAATCATAAGCAGCCCCAGATGAAAAGCAATCGCGATAAACATTTACATAAAACCGATATTGATTATTTCCCAGATAATCGTAATAGATATCTCCCCCAACAATATGCGAAGCATAACTTGTTAACGTGCAAAAAAACAGCAAAATGGAGACTACTAATTTACTCATGGTCAATACTAGACGTTTAAAACAGTAAAACTGTTGCCCGAAATTACAAAAAAATTGAAGCTTTTTCAACGAATCAATTTGAATTGCATTTTATGGGCAACATTGATAAACAAAATCTATGTCTTCACACGCTTTTTGCCCCTTGACTATTTTGTGATTTTTATTACTGAAAGTAAAGGTTAGAGGCGTTAAACCAAGATCAATTGCTGCTTTTTCGTAGTATTCCTTTTTAGTAGGGTGTAAGGGATAAACACAATTATAAATGGTGTTAAATTTTGCTCGAAAAATTACTTTTTCAATCAAATTAATGACATCGTTTTGGTGCACGAGATTAATCGGTGCATCTCCATTTTCTAAAAGAGTTCTTCCTGCTAAAAAACGCACTGGATGTCGATTTTCTCCAATTAATCCACCAAGTCGTAATATGGTGTGCTCATTTTTTAGTTGTTTTTGCAATTCTTTTTCAAATTGATAATTGATTGAGTCTTCATCCAAGATACCGTTTGATTCATCAAGTTCACCTTGAAATGGTAGGTAAACACTTATCGATGAAGTGAAAATGATTGCTGTTTTTGGATCAATTTTATTCGAGAGATCTTGTATAAAACCAAAATATTGCTCCGCAGAATTTTTAGAAGAGATGGGAAAACAAAGAATGACCACATCCAAATCTTCGAAAAAAGAAGCAGAGATACGATCACCTAATTGGAATAGATATGGCTGAATGTTGGATTCAGCGAGTGAGTCAAATCGTTCGAGACGCGTAGTTGTTCCTCTCACCTCAAAACCATTGACAATTAGTTTTTTAGCCATAGGAAATCCCAGCCATCCGCAACCTATTATTCCAGCTTTTTGCATTTCACAAAATTAAACCAATATTCTGTGGATGAGTAACGAGCATAGTTATTAATTTTGAGCTATGTTAAGGAAGATAAAAACACTCAGACGCTTCAATTGGATCGTTTTGGTATTGATTTTTTTGGTCGTGGTGGCAGGAAGTTTCGTGCGCGTTACAGGAAGTGGAATGGGTTGTCCCGACTGGCCAAAATGCTTCGGTCAATGGATTCCACCAACAGATGATTCTGTTTTGGACACAAATTATCGGGAGATTTATGGAAATCAGCGGGGAGAAAAAATTGAAAAGTTTGCCAAGGTTCTAACGGCTTTTGGTATGGATGAGACCGCACAAAAAATTCTCAACGACCCAAATTTGCGTGTCGAACAAGAATTTAATGCCGCAAAAACGTGGACAGAATACGTGAATAGGTTAGTAGGTTTTTTAGCTGGAAATGGGATGTTGATTGCATTTTTGTGGTTATTGGCCATTCATCGAAAACGGAAATTGATTTTGCTTTCAGTCGTGAATTTGGTTCTCATGGCTTTTCAAGCATGGTTTGGTTCCATTGTCGTAGCTTCCAATTTAGTTCCATGGACAATCACTGTGCACATGTTGCTTGCATTGGTCATCATCGCTTTACAAATGTTATTGATTCATTGGATGCGAGAAGAACATGAGCCGAGTATCCGTTATTCACTCCCAAAATGGATGCGCTTGTTGATTTTTGTGAGTGCAGGAATCACAGTTTATCAAATGTTTCTAGGAACCCAAGTCCGCGAAATGATTGACGAATTGACCAAGCAAGGTTTTACACGCGAAGATTGGACAACAAAATTGGGAATGCCGTTCTATATTCACCGAAGTTTTTCATGGCTTGTATTGATTTTAATTATTGTGTTGGCATGGAAAAATGAGAAAATGCAAAAAATCAAACCTTTGCGTTGGCTCTTTGTGATTTTGGGCATAGAATTAACCTCTGGAGTACTTCTAGCTTATGCCAATATGCCAAGTTTTGTGCAGATTTCACATTTGGTATTCGCCACGATTTTGTTTGGCATTTTTGTGATGTTGGTGTATCGGATGGGAAGTAAGTCTGCTTAAAGTTGATTGTGTGCTTCTAGTAAAATTAATTTTATGAGGGTTTGAATTCACAAACAAAACATTATATTTGCAACCCGAAATAATTCATTATTTCATGGTCCTATAGCTCAGTTGGTTAGAGCACCTGACTCATAATCAGGTGGTCCCTGGTTCGAGCCCAGGTGGGACCACATTTGAAAGCCGTTCATTTTGAATGGCTTTTTTTTGTTCCCCGTGGGCGAGAAGAGCCCAGAGCCTGTCCCGAAAAGGCACGTTCGGGATGGGACCACATTTGAAAGCTGTTCATTTTGAATGGCTTTTTTTGTTCAAATTGTAAGATGAATTTACTATCAATCATCGGAATTGCATAAAACAAAAAAGCCGCTTCAGAAGATCCTGAAACGGCTTTTAGAATAATTAATTTAATTAGTGCAAAACAACTTTTCGATGAATGGTTCCTTTGCTTGTTTCGATTTGAAGCGAATAAATTCCAGCCGCATTATTTTTTAAGTCGATGGTCATTTGTTCGTCAAAATTCGATGTGTTATACACTTCTTGACCTACGTTGTTGATCACACGAACTGTTGTCGCATCAATACCTGTTAAATCCACTGAAATGAATCTGTTCGTAGGATTTGGATAAACTGAAATCGTGCTATTGTCTAAATCATTTGGAGTTAAACCAGCAAATTGCAATTCAATGCATGAAGTCGTATCTGAACATGTTCCATAAGTTACAATACATCCATATTCACCACCTTGCGTCGGAGCAAAAGTCTGACTTGTTGCACCAGCTACAGGTGCAAGCGTTGCACAATTAATCCATTGATATGTTGCTCCCGCTGGAGATGCCGTTAACACATCGCTTGCTTCAGAAATAGTTGGAGGACCATCAACAGTATAAGTAATGATAACCAATCCATCTCCTGCTGCAGCTGCACCAGCACTGATTGTTGTTGCTGTCATTAATGGTGCAGTAAAGCAATCACCACCAGCACCGCCACCGCCAGCACCTGTGTCATTAAATTGACAACCAACTGTTCCTGCAGCACCAGCGCCACCGCCGCCACCGCCGATGAAACCTCCACCACCAGAACCTCCTGATGTTGGTGCAGACGTACAAAGACTTGTTCCGAGACCGCCAGCTCCACCAACTCCACCAGCACCATTTGCGCCAGATTGACCTTGGAAAGGACCACAACCTACTCCGAAAGATCCAAAAAAAGTTCCAGTACCTGGAAATCCACCACCGCCGGCAGAGCTATTCGTTCCTGCGGTTCCATTTCCACCACCAGGGCCTCCATTTCCACCGCTAATAGTATTTCCAAAGCAACCACCGTTACCTCCAGCGCCACCGCCACCAGCAACAATAATTCTGTCAGTTAGCGCGCTTCCGTTCAAACGAACATCAGATGCACCACCACCTCCAGCACTTGAATTGGCTGAGTTTACACCACCACCGTTGAAACCACCAGTTGTAAGTGTTCCTTGACCACCAACAAAAATGTTGAGAACATCACCACCTAATACAGGATAGGTTCCAATTACAACTGCCCCGTTGCCACCAATTCCTGCAGGTGAAGTAGAAGCATTTCCATTAGAACCTTTTGCCCCGTGAGCGGCAATGGTTACTTGCGAAACGCATGGAGGAACTGTAAAAGTCTGCATACTTCCAGTAAACGTAAAAGTCTCAATCGTTTGAGCTTGGGCATTTCCTGCAAGAAGCAAGATTCCCATGGTTAAATACGAGTAAATTTTTTTCATGTGAATAATAATTTAAGTAATAATTGTTATATCTATCAAAATTAGTCAAATCAAGGCTTGGATGCGCAAGTATCTAATTAACTTGTTAGCAGGAGAATGTGAATTATTGCTAGAACAAGGTTAGAAATGGCATAGAACGGGTGAAAGTTTACTTTGAAATTAATTAACGCAATGTTTTTGAAAAAAGGAGGCAGATAATTACAAATGCCAGTGAGCTTTTTTACCTAAAGTGTTATTTGGAATTGGAATTAATTTAAATTTGAAGAAAAAATAACAAATATGAAACTAATTTCTACCATCTCATTTTTATTTATAGGCTTGATTTCCTTTGGTCAAACAATTCTTTTTGTTGATGACAATGATAACATCACCGATAATTCTGACACCGTAACAATAGCTTTGGAGGCCACAAATTACGGCACTTTTGATTACTACAACATTGTCGACAATGGAGCAAATCCAGATATTACGTATTTAAGTAATTACGATGTCGTTATTTGGTATGCATCAACGGATGGAGTTGGATTAGGTTTTTGGGAAGACGGAACAACAGGTGATGCAGATTTGATTGCATACCTCCAAGGTGGTGGTCGCTTGTGGGTAATTGGTGCAGATTTACTCTATGCTGGAGGATATTTTACCCCACAAACGTTTGCAACAGGTGATTTTGCATTCGACTACATGGGATTGGAAAGTTACAACGTTCAATCTTATGGTGATGACGGAAGCTTAGGTGCTCCTGAGGTTTCTCTGGTTTCTGGTGCACCTGATTTTACAACCACTTCCATCGATTGGATTTTTTCAACTGCTTGGTGGATAGATGGAGTTACAGGTGTTGCAGGTTCAACGGATCTTTATGAAATGGGCCCAAGTTCGTATGCGCTTGCAGGCGAAGTATCGATGTTACATTACAAAAGCAATGAAACTAATGTACTTTCAACGTATTTTGATCCAGCGTTAATTTCTAGTAATGCATTACTTCAAACATTCTTAGAAGAATCTATTTTTTACTTGCTGAATTTTGATTTAGGAATCGATGAGAAAGAGAATGATCAATTCGTTGTTTATCCGAATCCAGCTCAAGAAATGGTGTACATTGAAGGTGATGTTTCCAAACACTTATCTTTTACGTTGACAAATGCAAGTGGTCAAATGATTGCATCGAATTCTGGAACGAGCATCGATGTTTCGGGACTTAATTCAGGAATTTACTTCGTGCAGATCACTTCTGAGAATGGTGTTGTAACAAAGAAATTTGTAAAAAATTAAGGATACTCGGATTTTCTTGCATTGATTTTTGTGCGTGGTTTCCCGCCAATCTAATTACTTTTGTACCATGGATTTTGACGTAGAATTGCGATTTCAGAAATTGAAATCTTTGCTGGAAGAGAAATTTGGAGAGGGGATGGACATGCAAGCCATTTTGTTTTTGATTGGTGTCAATGAATTGGGCTCTGGATATGGGCAATTTTCGAAGAGCGAAAAAACAGATTTATTGCATGTAGCCGTTTGTACGCTTCTTGAACCTTATGGATATTATGAATTTGAAGGGCGAGATGCAGATAATTGGCCGCATTTCAAGCTCTTGCAACAATTACCTCCGCTCGATCATACTCAACAGCAACATTTATTGAAAGAATCCATCATCGAGTATTTTATTCGCAATGAGTATTTCGCTGAATCTCAAATTTTACCAGCTTGATTCATTATATTTGCACTTCAATTTTTTAAATAAATGGAATTTTTAATCAAAGCTTCTCAGCTTATTTTGTCCTTGTCAATTTTAGTGGTTTTACACGAGTTGGGACATTTCATACCTGCCAAACTTTTTAAAACTCGCGTTGAGAAGTTTTACCTGTTTTTCAATCCATGGTTTTCTATTTTCAAACGAAAAATTGGTGAAACAGAGTGGGGAATTGGGTGGTTGCCCTTGGGTGGATACGTGAAAATTGCTGGTATGGTTGATGAATCCATGGACACAGAACAATTGGCAAAACCTGCCGAACCATGGGAGTTTCGTTCGAAACCAGCGTGGCAACGATTGATTATCATGCTTGGAGGTGTCATTGTCAACTTTTTGCTTGCTTTATTTATTTATGCTATGGTTTTGTGGGCGTACGGAAAAGAATACGCAACACAGGAAACGGCGAAGTACGGAATGGTTGTTGCCGATCCAAAACTGAAAAAATTTGGCTTGCAAGATGGAGATATTCCTTTAAAAGTTGGCGACATAAAACTCAAGTCGATCAACGATGCGATGCGTGTTGTGTTGATTGATGGCAAACGCGAATTGACTGTTTTGCGTGGTGGAGAAGAAGTTAAAGTTCAGTTACCTAAGAATTTTGATCAAATTGCGCTTAAAAACAAGTATCAATCCTTGTATACCGATATGCGTATTCCAACGGTTGTCAATGAAATTGTGAAGAAATCAAATGCCGAAAAAGCAGGCTTGAAAAATGGTGATAGTATCACAGGAATCAATGGAAAATCAACAGTCTTTTTCAATGATTTTCAACGTACTTTAAAAACGTATAAAAAGAAATCCATTGAACTTGCTATTGTCAGAAAAGGAGAAGAAAAAACATTGAAAGTGAATGTGGACAAAGATGGAACAATAGGATTTAGACCAGAGGTTTATGATTATTATAATTTCAAATTTGCAACCGAAAAATTCACGTTTTTAGAATCATTTCCAGCGGGAACACAAGCTGGCATGGACATGCTTTCGAACTATGTGAAATCGCTCAGTTTGGTTTTCACGAAAGAAGGTGCTCAGCAAGTGGGCGGTTTTGGTTCTATGGGTAAAATTTTCCCTTCTGAATGGGATTGGAGAATCTTCTGGCTAAACACTGCTATGATTTCAATCATTTTAGCATTTATGAATATTTTACCGATTCCTGCCTTAGACGGGGGACATGTTGTTTTCTTGTTATACGAAATTGTAACAGGTCGTGAAGCACCTCAAAAAGTGTTGGAATACGCCCAATATGTTGGGTTTTTCTTATTGATTGGCTTGATGCTGTATGCTAACGGAAATGATATATATCGCTGGATAACGGGCGGGTAGTTATAAAATTTGTTTTTGAGAAATTGAATGCGACTTTTAATTAAGTAAAATGGTTTTCTCCAATGCGAATAAAACCTTTTTAATTTAGTATAGCTAAATTTTAATAACATGAAGAAATTTGTTGCCTTCCTTGTGGTTTGCCTTCCATTAACTGCAATTTTTGGACAAAGTGAAAAACTACTTGACTTTGAAATCAAAGAAAAAAAAGCCGATAACATTCGTGTAAGAACTATGACGAATGGCGATTTTTTAGTTTTCGCTACTAAATTCAGAAATTATGGCAAGAATTCAACGACATGTGTCGTGTTTGATGCTAATGGTAATAAAAAAGGGTCTTATAAAGATAAAAAACTGAGCGTTTACATCGATAAGTATACAGATGACAATGAAATGACAGGTTCAAATGGTTCGATTGCTTTTAAACAGATCAATGAAACTCGGATCTTTTCTCCAGAAAAAGGAAAAATGTATTTGTTTATAAATGCTACTAAGAGTTTAATAATCAAGGAAACAGATCCTACGGGTAAACAAATTAATTACAAATTTCATGAAGATCTATTACTTAGATCCGCACAACTAATAAGTTGGGATGTAAAAGAGTTGGAGGGAAACATTATTCGATCCCTTTTCACTTATAATCATGCTGACCCTTCGAAAATTACGATTGTTGCTCTAGATTTTAACACACAAAATAAAAGCATTAAAGCGAAATCAATGGTATTTGAGCAAGGACTTGTTGGATTTGCAGGACACGATAGACCTCATGTTAGCATGATCGAAGAGTTTACTGACAATCGCATATTTTGTGCAGTTCGTGCAGGAAGAAATGTTAAATTTTGTATTTTCAATGACGATTTGACAGAAAATTATACTGATAACCAAGTAATAATCGCACCTGAAAGAGCGCGAATTGCTGAATGTAAATTGTTGACCCACACAAATAAAGGCGCATCCCTTGTTGGGTTGATATTCAGATACACGGTAAACGAAGGAAGTGCAGAGTATCAATATTACGTTACTACTAAGTCCTGTGATTTGGTTTCGTTAAATTTGGACGAATATGCAAATGTACCTTTTGAAATTAACTACGTTAAATCAATTAATAAAACAGTATCTTTCGAGTCCCAGGAGAATTATGAAGGGCGGTTTCATTTGCAAGCAACAAGCTTGAATGAAGTAATGATTCAATGTAAAACTGATGTTCGCCATTATGAAGTTATTGGGAAGAAGCAAGGACTAACGGCTGTATTCAGCGGAACATATCCTATGAATTATGGCAGTGAAATTTTGAATTTTGGGAGTGATGAAAGCAAAAAACAATTTTGTGAAGATAATATTTATCATAAAGGGGTTGTCGGTTATTGTTATGTGCATGATAACTTATCTGAACGTTTGTTATTGGTTTCTCCCGTAGATGGGATAAATAAAATTAAACTTTACACTTGGTAAAAAGGTCTGAAGTTATAAACAGTAATGTTCGGTTAATTCATTTGCAGTAATTTCTTGGCACACCGTTTGAAATAAGCGCAAGAATCAAAATATTAATTATTTTAGCTAAAACTTAAAAAGTAAATTATGAAGTCAATTTTTTTATTCATTTGTGCGGTATTGTTGACGTCCATGTCTTTCGCTCAAATAACAGAAGGAAGTGTTACATATAAAATGGATATGTCAAGCGATGATCCCCAAATGGCAGCGCAAATGAGTATGTTCGAAGGATCGAAAATGAGCATGGCTTTTAACAAAGAATTTTCACGCTTGGAAATAAATATGGGTATGTTGATGACGATGATCACTGTGATTAACAACAAAAAGGAAACTGGAATTATGCTAATGTCAGGTCTTTTAGGGAAAAAAGCCATTAAAATGACACAAAAAGACATAAAAGATAGTGAAACAAAAGATCCAAAAGATTTGAACGTAGAAGTGAAGCCAACAGATGAAACAAAAGTTATTTTAGGTTATACTTGCCGTAAATACATCGTTTCTATGGATAATGATGTGGAAGTAACTTATTGGACAACAGGTGATATTGTTGCGCCAAAAAACAAAAACAAGTACATGATTAACGAAGTGGATGGATTCCCGTTGGAGTTTGAAACAAGTACAATGGGTATAAAAATGAGTTTCACAGCATCTGATTTTAAAAGCAGTTTGAAAGGCATGGATACCAAAACAATGTTCGACATGAGCATTCCTGACGGTTATGAAGAAACAACGATGGAGCAAATTGAGCAAATGGGTATGTAATTCAAAACAGATAAATCATTAGGGAGTTCTTCGGAGCTCCTTTTTTTTAATCCAGATTCCGCGAAATTGACTTCTAAAAGTCAAACGGAGCGGTAAATCTGAATAATCCCGATATAGTGATTGTTTCAATTTCCTTGAAAAGAAATTGATTACAAGCACTTAATCGAATGAGCATTTTCAAATGCGTAATGCGGATTTAATAGTGAATTTCAATATGATTAATAAATACATTGAGGACCAGGTTTTTGAAAAAGTAAATTTTTCTTCTGTTCCTTTCGAAAAAGGGGAATACGATCAGTGTGTTTTCAAAAACTGTGATTTTTCCAATTGCGATTTATCAGAAGTGCGTTTTTCGGAGTGTGAATTTGAAGCATGCAACCTCAGCTTAGCGAAATTGAACGGAACTGCCATGCGAACTGTGAATTTCTTGAATTGTAAGTTGTTGGGACTCCGATTTGAAGATTGTAACCCGATGGGATTTTCAGTTTCATTTGATGGTTGTCAATTAAATCATGCGTCGTTTTTCAAGCTAAAAATGAAGAATACCTCATTTCTTTCGTGTCAATTGCAAGAAGTTGAATTCAGTGAATCAGATTTGACACAAAGTACTTTTGAAAATTCAGATTTGTTGGGAGCCATTTTTGATCAATCCATTTTAATTCAATGTGATTTTCGACAAGCACGAAATTTTCAAATAGATCCCGAGCGAAATAAAATCAAAAAAGCAAAATTCTCAACAATCAATTTGATTGGACTTCTTGGAAAATATCAGATTGAAGTTGATTGAAAATGAACTCAAAACTTCGACCGCAAATAAACTTTATACGCTTCTCGGAGCAAAATACACGAAGCCAAGTTCTCAAAAAAATAATCGTTTTGATTGAGTAAAGCCTGAAATATATTTTCTGGCAAATCAATCGTGTAGATGAGTTGGGTAAATTGATGAGGTGATAAGTTTGAAAGTTGTTGCAACAAAGAACTCATTTCTTCCAACAACTTTTCTTTGGTGTTCTCATCTATTTGGGGATATTCCGAAAGATTTACATTGAATTTTGCGAAATCCTTGTAGATTTGAGCTATAGTTTGACGAACAAATTCCATGTCACTCCAAGATGATTGAAGCTGTTGTTGATGGTTTTGATACCAATCACTACGAAGAAGTTCATTTCCCATTGTACTATTTTTTGCTAGAAAACATCAAAATCTCCTCGCTCTCGTTCTGCATAGTAGGCTGAGGCTCTCGAAGCCTACCTCACAATCGTCACAAACCCATGATAACGCTCAATCGCTCCACTGTCAGTTCCGCGCACTTCAACGACATACGTGTAAACACCATCTGATGCTGGTTCTCCATTGGTCGAAGTTCCATCCCAAGTCAAATCATCCGATTTGAAGGTATGAATCACATTTCCCCATCGGTTCAAAATGTAACCTTGTTCAAGCATACCGCCCACAATGCTTATCGCAAATGTATCGTTTACGCCATCAAAATTTGGAGTGAATGTGTTAGGAATAAAAACCTCCAACGGAATGACGGTACAATCGCTAAAATTCAAGGTGACGTTTTTCGATACGGTGCATCCATTTGAATTAAAAACAGGAAATGAGACTGTTGTTGGTTCAAAATAGTATTGGTTATTTACGAAAATAGAATCTCCAATACACGCGTGAAGTGTTTGTTCAATGTCGTTTGCAGCAAAATAACCAAAAGTCAATGTATGTGTGCTGTCGCATCCATTCACATCTGTAAATAACCATTCGTAGGTTCCAGCTTGCGTTAATTGTTGACCGTTCACACTCACTGCTTGTTCAGGACAAACGGTTAGCGAAGCATTTGTAAATTGAGGAATGCAACCCTGTGTCACAATTATGTCCACACAATCATTGGAAGCGCAGGCACCAGCTCCTACAGCTACACAAATTTGATATGTACCAGGGGCAACATTGGAAGGTTGAAACAATCCGCTTGCAGAAATGCATGAACCACAATCCGCTGACCAAATTCCATTTGCCGCGCTTGCAACAAATTGAACCGCAGGATCTGTCGTTTCAAAAGGTCCAGTCGTTGTAATTGAAACTGGAACAATGGACGCACCAGGAAAAACAGTCAAGGTTGACCACGCAAGACACCCATTTGCATCTGTTACTGTTAACGTATAATCATCCGGACATAAATTCGTGATGGATTGAGTGATGGCTCCGTTTGACCACGAGTACGAAAGCGGTTGAGCACCACCAGAGATGTTCGTTAATTCAATGTCTCCATCGCATGCACCTTCGCATGTTTCGTTTGTAGGAACGAGCGTTGGTGTAATCACTGTTGAACCTGCATCCACAAAGATATTTGCTGTTCCTATGCAGCCGGCATCGTCTTCCACAAACAGATCATAAGTTCCTGAACAAAGATTTGAAATATTGGCACTAAATTCTCCCGTATTCCACACATAGGTAAACGGTGAAACTCCACCAATTACGGATGATGAAATAGAACCGTTGCACGCTTGAGCACAACTTGTACTCGTAGGAGTAAGGTTAATTGTAAGAGATGTGTTAACGGTAATGGTTCCAGAACTGATAGCCGCTGCACATCCACCTGTTGTTGTGACGGTGTAATTATACGTTCCTGCCACCGTTGGAGTTCCTGAAATAGTTGCTACGTTTCCGGCCCAAGAGCCAGAAACTCCTGCCGGAAGTCCAGAGAATGTTGCACCAGTTGCATTTGTCGTTGCAAGGGTAATTGTTGTAATTGGATTATTAATGCAAACCGTTTGGTTTGTTCCTAGCGCAATGGTATTTTGTGCTGTAACTGTAATAATTCCAGTTGCATCCGCTGGAGGGCAACCACCTGTTGTGGAAACAGTATAATTGAAGGTTCCTGAAACGGTTGGTGTTCCAGAAATCGTTGCCACGTTTGCTGCCCAAGAGCCTGAAACTCCTGCAGGAAGTCCAGCGAAAGTAGCGCCGGTTGCATTTGTTGTCGCTAAAGAAATGGTTGAAATCGGAGTGTTTTGGCAAACAGTTTGGTTTGTTCCTGCCGCTATGGTATTTTGAGCTACTTGAATGACAGTAACTTGTTCAGTAGCCGTGCAACCTCCCGCATCCGTAATTTCAACATCGTAATCTCCAGGGCACAAATTTGAAATAGACGCTGTTGTGGCTCCATTTGACCACAGAATTCCGTAAGGACTTGCTCCACCAGAAATAGTAACCGAGGCTGTACCAGTACAAACGGAACCACAAGGAATGTTTGTTGAAGTGGCAGTTAAAACGATAGGATTTACAATTCCACAATCGGGATTCATGGCACCAATCCATTCCGCATTCGCAGTGTTGTTTGGTGTTCCAGGAGTTTCATTTCCCAAAGCTGCTTGAGTTGTCCAATTGGCTTGTTCAGTAGGATCGTTGTCAACTGTATTGGCCATGGAGAAAACAAAGCCACCAGCTGTCGGAAAATAAATTTGAGTATTGTTAGTATTATTTCCCCAACTCACCGAATGAAGAAAGGTTGCCGAAGTAATGGATTGTTTTAGATAAAACGAATCATTTGAATTTGACATGGCTACTTGCGCCCACAAACCACCGCCAGCAATCCAACTTGCAGAAGGAGGATAAGCGTTGCTTGAACTTGTTGGACCAATTGCTTGACCTTCAAAAAGCGCAGAATTTATAGGAATTACCAATGCACAATTTCCATCCGACATGCTTACGTCGTTTGGTGGAATTTCAGCATTGACATCTAATTCGTTGTACACAAGAATCAATGTACCTTGCGGGATGCAACTCCAAAAAGGATTGTTTGCGAAACGAACTGCTCCAACAGCAATTCCTGTTCCCGAGCCCCCAGCAAACGTACCGTTATTATCATCTAAAACAATTCCGCGCAGGTCAAGACAAGGAGCAGGAGAAGTACAAGTTGGATTTCCTACAACAATAAATTCCACGTATTCTTTCGCACCAGATGGACCTTGAGAAACTTCATTGATAAAGAGTTGTTGCGCCTTTGACTGAACAAAGCAAAAGAGAGCGAAGCATAAAATTAGTAAACGCATGTTCCAACAAACATTGGTCAAAAATGAGATTGGTTTCGGCTCACAACCATTGAATTGCTGAGCTTCAAGGAGATCAAAATCACTTCACAGCACAAAAGTAAGCTATTTGATTGGCTTGTAGGTAAAATTATTGTTAACAAGCTATTATTGAAAGTAAAAATTCCGAGAAAAACGTAAAATTTATATTTACCGTATCCCAAACCCAGCCTCAAACGCCTTCTCGGGAACCATAAAACTCAATTCTCCCGATTCATTTTCTGCCATCAAAATCATGCCTTGCGATTCTATGCCTCTGATTTTGCGTGGAGCCAAATTGATCAAGACAGCAACCGTTTTGCCAATAATTTCTTCGGGTGAATAGTGCTCGGCAATGCCGGAAACGATGGTACGTTTGTCAAGACCTGTATCCACCAAAAGTTTGAGGAGTTTATCTGCTTTTTCTACTTTTTCGGCTTCCAAAATGGTTCCTAAACGGATGTCCATTTTACAAAAATCGTCGAAGGAAGTTTCTGCTTTTTGTGGTTCCAAGTTCATGGTTGTTTCCGATTGATTCGTTGCTGCCAATTTCGCTACTTCAAATTCCACCATAGCATCTTCAATTTTGGTAAAAAGAATTTCTGGTTGAGTGGTCGTTTGGCCTGCTTTCAATAAATCTGATTTGCCTGCATCTTCCCAATTCGAGGAAGAAAAGTTCAATGCTTTGCTCAATTTTTGAGCAGTTTCAGGAAGAAAAGGTTGCAATACGATGCTTAAATTAGCGGTTAATTGCAAGGCAATGTGCATGATCGTTTCCACGCGTGCGGGATCCGTTTTCACCAATTTCCATGGTTCATTTTCAGCCAAGTATTTATTTCCTAAACGAGCCAAATTCATTGCTTCTGCTTGAGCGTCGCGCAATTTGTAATCGTACACTAATTTACTGATGCGTTTCGGAATGTCATTGATTTCTGCCAAAACGGTTTTATCTTCCTCGTGTAGAATACCAAGCTCAGGTACTTTTCCTTCGTAATATTTTTGCGTAAGCACCATGGCACGGTTCACAAAATTCCCTAGAATATCCGCCAATTCACTGTTGATGCGTGTTTGATATTCTTTCCAAGTAAATTCGCTGTCTTTGGTCTCAGGCGCAATGGAAGTGAGCACGTATTTCAGTTCATCGACTTTCGTTGGATAACTTTCCAAATATTCGTGCAACCAAACCGCCCAATTGCGTGAAGTAGAAAATTTGTCGCCTTCTAAATTCAAAAATTCATAGGCTGGAACGTTATCAGGAAGGATCAATCCGCCGTGATCTTTCAATAAAATCGGAAAAATAATGGCATGAAAAACGATGTTGTCTTTTCCGATAAAATGCACCAATTTTCGATCGCCGGTCCAATAATCTTCCCAGTTTTTTCCATGATCCAGTGCCCATTGTTTGGTCGCTGAAATATATCCGATAGGTGCGTCAAGCCAAACATAAAGTACTTTTCCTTCGGCATCGTTCACCGGAACTTTTACACCCCAATCCAAATCGCGGGTCATGGCTCTTGGTCGCAAACCATTGTCGATCCATGACATGCATTGACCAGTCACTTGGTTTCGCCATTTTTTAGGATCGTGTTGCACAACTCCGTCCAACACACCTTCTTTGATCCACGATTTCAACCATTCTTCATGGCGTTCCATCGGCAAATACCAATGCGACGTTGATTTTTTGATCGGCGTTTTTCCGCTCAATGCAGAAACAGGATTTATTAAGTCATCCGGACTCAGTGCAGAACCACATTTTTCGCATTGATCACCATAGGCGTTGGCATTGTGACACGTGGGACATTCACCCAAAATATATCTGTCGGCTAAAAATTGTTGGTATTCTGCGTCGAAATATTGTTCGCTCGTTTCTTTGGTAAATTTACCTTTGGATTCGAGTACTTTAAAAAATTCTTGCGCCGTTTTGTGGTGAATTTCAGCCGATGTACGGTGAAAAATATCAAAAGAAATATTGAAATCCTGGAACGATTTCCCGATAATAGCGTTGTATTTGTCGACAATTTCTTGTGGTGAAATGCCTTCTTTTTTTGCACGTAGTGTAATTGCAGCTCCATGTTCGTCGCTTCCGCAAATAAAAGCAACATCGTGTTGATTCATGCGCAAAAACCGAACGAAAATATCGGAAGGTAGATAAACGCCAGCAACATGTCCAAGATGCAAAGGACCATTGGCATAAGGCAAAGCAGCAGTTACTGTGAATTTATCTTTTTGCATGAAGTATTTTTAGATTACAAATTTAATGATTCAGTGCTAAGTATTGTTCAATTTATGATTCTCTCACAAGGAGAAAATCTGCCAATTGAATCAAAATACTTTTGTGACTTTCATCTGGACTTAGTCTTCCGATCGATAAAAGTGCTTTTTGGTAGTAGGATTCCATCATTTGTTCGCAGTGTTTTCTAGCCCCGATTTCATCAAATAATTGGCGCGTTTTGGAAACTTTTTCGATGGGATCTTGATGGTTATAAAGTTGACTTAGGGTTTCTCGCTGTGCTTCATTGGCAAATTCCAAGGCTTTCAAATAAAGCATTGTTTTTTTGTTTGAAAGGACATCGCCACCTACTTGCTTGCCAAATTTTTCGGGATCCGCATATAAATCTAGAATATCGTCTTGGATTTGGAATGCCAATCCGATGTTTACCCCAAAATCATAAATATGTGCACAATCTTCTTTCGACGCATTGGAGGTCACAGCACCAAATTCTAACGCACAACCCAACAACACCGAAGTTTTCAATCGAATCATTTCAATGTATTCATCCACTGAGACATCCTTTCTTGATTCGAAATCCATATCAAGTTGTTGACCTTCACATACTTCAATCGCTGTTCGGTTAAAAATTTCGATTAAAAATCTTAAATCGCCGGTTGGTTGTTGTGTCAATAATTCATAGGCTTTCACAAACAAAACATCTCCAGAAAGAATTGCAATGCTTTGATTCCATTTGGTATGAACAGTTTCTTGATTTCTACGCAATGGTGCTTCGTCCATGATGTCGTCATGAATCAAGGTGAAATTGTGAAACACTTCGATTGCCAGAGCGGCCTTGATGGCTGATTCTTTTGATTGACCAAACATTTCAGCACCTAATAGCGTTAGAATTGGGCGCATTCTTTTGCCTCCGAGCTTCATGAAATAACGAAGCGGATCATACAAATTAGCAGGCGATTTTGGGAGATTTAATGTCTCAATTTCTGCTTCAATAAATTGGGAGTATGCAGCAATAAAATCCATGCTATTTTATTAAATTCATCAAGTAAGCTCCATAGCCACTTTTCACCAATGGTTCTGCTAATTTTTGAAGTTGCGTTTTGTCAATAAATCCATTTCGGTAGGCAATTTCTTCGATGCAACCTACTTTTAGACCTTGACGTTCTTCAATCACTTGTACAAATTGTCCAGCTTGCATGAGTGAGGCAAAGGTACCTGTGTCAAGCCAAGCTGTCCCTCGACTTAAAACCGCAACTTTCAATTTATTTCTACGTAAATACTCAGCATTTACATCGGTAATTTCATATTCACCTCGTGCAGATGGCTTCAAGTTTTTCGCTATTTCAACCACCGAATTATCATAGAAATACAGTCCAGGAACGGCATAATTTGATTTTGGTTTGATCGGTTTTTCTTCAATGGAAATAACATTCATCGCGTCATCAAATTCTACCACACCATAACGCTCAGGATCGCTCACATGATATGCGTAAACAACTCCGCCATCCGGATCATTGTTTTCTTTGAGCAATTCGTCCATTCCGACTCCGTAAAAAATATTATCACCTAACACAAGAGCCACTTTGTCGTTGCCAATAAATTCTTCCCCAATCACAAAAGCTTGCGCCAATCCGTTTGGAATTTCTTGTACTTTATAAGAAAACGAACAACCTAAATTTTCACCATTTCCGAGAAGTTTCTCAAAATGAGGCAAATCATGAGGTGTTGAAATGATAAGAATGTCCTTGATTCCAGCATCCATCAAAATAGATAAGGGATAGTAAATCATTGGTTTATCATAGATTGGCATCAATTGCTTGCTAACTGCTAATGTAAGAGGGTGGAGCCTAGTTCCTGAACCACCTGCAAGTATTATTCCTTTCATAATGTAGTGATCTTATTCAAAAATTATTCTTCTTTTTCTTTGGGAGAAACGTCATCATCTTCGTCATCTTCGATCGCAAGATTTCCCCAATCGATGTCGCTTTCTTCATCGTAAGCATCAAAGTATGGTTCACGGAATGCTTTGGTTGTAATACTTCTCTCAAGTGTCAATAGCAATGAAGGGAGAATGATGAGGTTGGTTAACATCGCAATCAAGAGCGTAATTGAAATAAGCATCCCGAGGGCAATGGTACCACCGAATTGCGAAAACATAAAGACAGCAAAACCACAGAAAAGCACGATGGAAGTATAGAACATGCCTAGTCCACTTTCGCGAACCGCCAAGATAACACATTCCTTGATGTTCCAATCTTTGTTTTTGAGTTCTTGACGGTATTTGGCAAGGTAGTGAATGGTATCATCCACAGAAATACCAAAGGCAATGCTGAATACCAACAAAGTAGATGGTTTCAATGGAATTCCAAACCAACCCATAATTCCTCCAGTTGCTACCAACGGAATGAGATTCGGAATCAATGAAATGACCACCATTCGCCAAGAGCGAAATAAAAGTGCCATTAAAACTGCAATGGCAATAATAGCGAAGAGCAAACTTGATACAAGATTATTCAATAAATATTTAGTTCCTTCCGCTGCAACCACTGAAGTCCCGGTGAGGGTAATGTCAAAATACTCCTTGTCTATTGCTTTTCGCAGATTTTCATTAAAACTTGGTTTTGAATAATAGGACTTTATTTTTGTGAAATCCATGTCAAAAGCTTCTTGAACGGATGGATTTCCCTTGGCTAATATTTTCGTAAGTCCATTATAAACAGAAGGATAGTTATCTAGAATGGAGTCGATATATACTTTTTTACCTGTAATAACTTTCGAATAGTAACGTTCAATGTCTGCTTTATCTGGATTTAAAATCGAATCGATGCGTTTGTGCATTTTAGCCACTTTCGCCGCCACTTCAAATGAACCAATGTCTTTCATTTGAGAACGTATTCGCAAAGTTGTTTTAGTTGTGTCGAGCAATTCCTTCATTTTGAATGCTCCGCCATTGAGGTTCGTCATATCAAAATTGTCAATGTATTTTTTCAAACGAACTTTATCTCGATTGGAAAAAATGGTGTATTTCGAAGGTTCATTCCCGTAATATGCCATATTGATTACTTTGATGAAATCAACCATTGAAATGCTTTTCGAAAACAAGGTGTCCTTGTGATAAGTATATTGAATTTCCTCAATTTTTTCGAGGGTTGATTTTTTAAACAAACGACCTTGCTCTTTGTAATCAATCATAATTTCGAATGGAATGGATCCACCAAAATTTTCTTGCATAAAATGAACATCTTGCAGAATTTGATGTCCTTCTGGTAGATCTCCGGTAATATTACCTGTTGCTTTGATTTGTAATAAACCGATCACACTTAACGCAACAATCCCAAGAGTAACAAGGTAAATCCACTTGCGATGAAACTCAATCATGTGAACCAATCTATTCAACAAGCCAACGGCAAGTTTACGATCCAAGTGATGTAAATGTCTTTGTTTTGGTTTTTTGGAAAATGAAACAATAATGGGCAAAATCGTGAGTGAAAGCACGAATACCATCATGATGTTTATCGAAGCGCTAACACCAAATTCAACCAATTTATCAGAATTAGTGAAGGCGAACGTTAAAAATCCTAAAGCCGTGGTTAAATTCGTTAAGAAGGTAGCAGTTCCGATTTTTTGAATAACACGAGAAAGCGCCTTTACTTTATTTCCATGTTCCTTAACTTCTTGGTGAAATTTTGTCATTAAGAAAATGCAATTCGGAATACCGATGACAATCATTAAAGGAGGTATCAATGCCGTTAAAATGGAAATATGAAATCCGAGTAAAGCAATCGTTCCAATGGACCAAATTACGGCCACAACCACAACGATGTTACAGATAATTACCACTTTGATAGATCGGAAAAAGAAGTAAATCAAAAGCGAAGTAATCAAGATTGAGAGTCCAACAAAAAGGAACATTTCTTTCATGATTTGCTTTCCGATTACTACGCGAAGATGCGGTAAACCAGCGTATCGTACTTTCCCAAATTCTTTTTCGTAGGTTTTTGCAAATGCTTCGATATCAAGAACAACATTGGCTTTTTTCTGATCAGATAAAAACGTTTCATCGACCGAAACCATCATCAATGAGACATTGGCTGTGTCATTAAAGAGAACGTGGTCGTAAAAAGGTACGCGTTTTATTTCCGCTTCTATTTGTTCTATCGATTTTTCTTCAAAGGTAATATCGGAGAAAATTTTATGAACTTCAAAGGATTCTTTGTCTACATTGTTTTTAACAGAGAATAAGGTCGCTTCAGAAACAACTGCTTCGACGCCATCAAATTTCAAAATCGAATCACCAAGTTCTTTCCATTTCAAGAAATTTTCTTTGGTATAAAGTGAATCTGTTTGTATTGCCAATACCAAGGTTCCACCATCTTCTCCAAACGTTTCTTTGAACTTCATGTAGTCCATTTTTGCTGGAGATTCCTTCGGAAGAATGATACCATACTTATTTTCCAGCTTCATTCCGGTTGTGGCATAATAGCCAAAAAACACGGTCAAAAGCGTTAAAATTCCAATAATTAGGAATCGATTTCTAAGTATAATATTTGCAATAAACTGCCACATAATTGAGCCTGTACTTTAACTAAAAGGATGCAAAAATAGTCATTTAGATTGGGCTTGCCAAACTTATCACGGTTTCAAATCAGCATCCAACCATTTGAAAAATTCACGGTGCCAAACCAATCCATTTTGAGGTTTCAAAACCCAATGTCCTTCTTCTGGAAAATACAAAAATTTACTTTTTAATCCTTTCAGTTGTGCTGCTTGATATGCTTGCATTCCTTCACTTTCGGGAACTCGAAAATCGTTACCACCATGAATGACCATAATAGGAGTGTCCCAGTTTTGAACCAATTTGTGCGGACTATTTTTTTCGTAATAATCTTTGTTTTTAGCATCCCAATACGGTCCGCCGATGTCCCAATTTGCGAAAAACAATTCTTCTGTCGTACCATACCAGCTTTCGAGATTGAACAAACCACAATGGGAAATAAATGTTTTAAAGCGTTTTTGATGAATTCCAGCCAAATAATACACCGAATAACCACCATAAGAAGCACCTATGGCACCAAGACGGTTTTTATCGACAAATGAATTTTTTGAAGCATCATCAATAGCTGCAAGATAGTCACGCATCGCTTGTCCGCCCCAATCTTTGGAAATAGCGTCATTCCATTCCTGTCCAAAACCTGGTAAGCCACGACGATTGGGAGCTACAACAATATAACCTTGCGAGGCCATAAGCATAAAATTCCAGCGAAAAGAGAAAAATTGACTCACTGGACTTTGCGGTCCACCTTGACAATACAAAAGCGTTGGATATGTTTTGGTGGAATCAAAATTTGGAGGAAGAATCATCCATGAAAGCATTTTTTTGCCATCCGAAGTTGTAACCCATGTTTCTTTGACAGTAGGTTTTGCTAACGAAGCCATGATTTCTTTATTCGAATCTGTTAATCTAATAACCGAATTTGTTGATTTTGACTTGGGCATTTTTTGCGTTTGAATCGCATAAAGATCATTGGGTTCGAGCATCGATTGGCGACCGGCGAAAACGTAAGCACCTGAAGCTGCAACACTTGTGTAATCGTGCTGACCTTCGGTAATTTGTTTCACTTGACCTGTTAAATGAAAAACTTCAAAAATTTGAGTTGTACCTTTGACTGTTGCTAAAAAATAAAGGCGTGTTCCATCGGGATGCCAGCAATAATCATTCACCGAAATATCTATATTCTTAGTCAGATTCACATCAAGACCCGTTTTTTGGTGGCGCACAATGAGGTCATTTTTGTCCGATTCAAAACCATTTCGTTTCATGCTTAGCCAAGCCAAATCATGATTGATGGAATAACTTGGCACATTGTCATATCCAGCATAATCAGTTGATGAAGTGATTTGTTTGGTTTCCAAGGTGGATAAATTGACCCAATACAACGAACTATTGGTTGATTGTGCAAATTCCTTTCCGCTCAATTTTTTCGAAGTATAAATTATGGACTTAGAGTCGGGAGCATAGCAAATTTGTTCCATTCCACCCATTGGGGGCAAGATGGCATCAAAGTTTTCGTTTTTCAACAAATCCGTTCCATCCTTAGCAATTTGTCCAGCTTCGATTTTGTGGAAAAAAACATGTCTTTTTTTGAAATCGTCCCAATGATCCCAGTGACGATACATCAAATCATCTTCGATTCGGACATTGGCTTTCGGCAAGTCAGGATAAATATCATTAACCGTTTTTTTCGTTTTCACTGCCTGAAGTGTGATCACTGATTTTTCATCAGGAGCCAAGATAAATCCCTCTAATTCAGACTCACCAAAATGAGACATGGATTCTTTTCCTGTTCCATCTGGATTAATACGGTAAATTTCTAAATTTCCAGTTTCGGTTGATAAATACCAAATTGTGTTGGATGCCGACCATTGTGCTTCAAATTCTGAAAACGGAGTATTAGTAATTTTGGTTGTGATTCGCGTATCTAGCGTTTGAATGTATAAATCCGCATTTCCTTTGTTCGCCGCAATGTCATACCGCGTTTCGCTATACAACATGTATTTGCCATTCGGAGAAATTTTTGGTGCAGAAACGCGCACCATGTCCCACAATTTTTCGGGAGTAAGCAAGGTTTGTGCAGTAAGATTTAGCGTAATAAACGAAAGAGAAATGAGAAAAATAAGTTTCATCTGGAATTAATTTATATTCAAGGGGTGAATATAACAATTTAATAGGATACATGAGGTAACTCAGATGATGAGAAGGATACACTGAAGGTAAAATGTTTCTAATTGAAATTAGCCTTAATGTCAACAGCTAATAGTAAATAACCATCAAAATAGGCTTCTTGGAATTGTCGATAAATGTATAAAGTACTTCCATGAATTGATTGGAAACCATGGGACATCCAAGACTTTCGCAAATGGGATCGTCTTGTTCTATGTCAGGCACGCATTGGTAAGGATGAAGTACTACTAATCGGTCGAAGGCTTTGCTGTTTGTCTTGTCGAGTCCGTGTAATTTATATGATTTACCAAAATTTCCTGCATACGAACTTCCAATTTTATATTTCCCCAAAGAGGTTTGATAAGAATTTGGCGTGTTGCTAAATACCAAGCTATCCTCGCTAATTGTGGAAGCAGCACCATGAGCTACAAGTCCTTTTGCAATGACGGAGTCTTTTTTTAAATCCAAGACAAAAAAGCGATTTTTGCCAGATGGAATTTTCATGTCGATTAAAAAAACCAATTCTTGAGAATAGGATTTATTCAAAGCAAGAAATTCTTTTGACTCTTGTTTTTTGACATTTAAAACGGAATCTCTTGATGCTTTAAATGATTCATTATCAGCTGGATTTGATCCAAAAAGCCAAGACCCTTCACCTTGAGCTTGAACGCAAGAATGATGAGAAAGCGAAATCCCAAGGAATAAAATAAAGGGTGCAATTAATTTCATTAGTTCAATAATGCGAAAAACTGGAAAAGTAACAAAGTTCAAAAAAAATAGTCGACTCGTCCCAAACTTAGCGCAAGAATGAAGGTTGGATAAATAAACAAATGAATATTTTAAACATTGAGGACCGCGCAGCAGCGACGAAGTCAGTTAAGAGAAATAAGAGCGTGTGCTTGAAGTGGTTTGAATAATTTAGGTCGCCTTCGGCGTTAACATAAGTATAGAAGATAGTTAGGTGTTTTGCAACAGTCTTATTATATTTGCACTCTTAAAAAACAAGACACATGTTAGAAATAACGCGCATTCGCACAGAAAAAGAGAACATCATTGAAGGATTGAAAAAACGTCATTTCGATGCTAGCGAAATTGTAGAAAACGTTCTGATCAAAGATGAACAATGGAGAACAACGAAAACGGAGCTGGAGCAAATTTCGGCTGAATTAAATAGTATTGCAAAAGAAATTGGTCTTTTATTCCAACAAGGAAAACAAGCGGAAGCGAATGCGGCTAAAGAGAAAACCACGTCGTTAAAAGACTCAGAGAATAGCTTGAAAGAAAAAGTGGTTGAATTGGAAAAGGAAATTACTGAATTGATGTACCAGCTTCCAAACGTTCCAAATGAGCTTGTAAAAGCCGGGAAAAGTGAGTTGGAAAATGAAACAGTTTTTGAATTTGGATCAACAAGAACGTATGATTTTGCGCCATTGGCTCATTGGGATTTAGCCAAAAAACACGATTTAATTGACTTTGAAACAGGGGTTAAAATCACTGGAGCAGGCTTTCCAATTTACAAGGGAAAAGGAGCGAAATTGCAACGCGCATTGATTAGCTTTTTCTTAGACGAAGCAGATAAAGCGGGTTACGAAGAGTTTATTCCGCCACTTGTTGTTAATGAAGCATCTGGTTATGGAACAGGACAATTGCCTGACAAGGAAGGTCAAATGTATTACATCAACGAAGATGATTTTTACTTGATTCCAACGGCAGAGGTTCCGCTCACGAATATGTATCGGGACGTGATTTTGCCGAACGAAGATTTTTCAATTAAGATTACTGGATATACTCCATGTTTCCGTCGAGAAGCAGGATCTTATGGCAAAGACGTGCGTGGTTTGAACCGTTTGCACCAATTCGATAAAGTAGAAATTGTGCGCATTGAACATCCAAAAAACACAGCGAAAGCCTTGGAAGAAATGGTGGAACATGTGAAAGGATTATTGGAGAAATTAGGATTGAACTTTAGAATCTTGCGCTTGTGTGGAGGAGATACTGGATTCGCGTCAGCAATGACCTATGATTTTGAAGTATTTTCAGCAGCGCAAGAAAAATGGTTAGAAGTAAGTTCCGTTTCTCGCTTTGATACATTCCAAGCCAATCGATTAAAGTTGCGTTTCAAAACAGAGGATAAAAAGACGCAATTATGTCACACATTAAACGGTTCTGCCTTGGCGTTACCTAGAATTGTGGCTGCATTGTTGGAAAATCATCAAACTGAAAATGGTGTGGTAATTCCAGAAGTTTTGAGAAAGTTCACGGGTTTTGATACCATCTAAATTGGGGATTACTTTCTGGAAATTCAGATTGTCGTTTTTTTCTTAAATTTGAGAAAACAAAACCATTGAGAATCATTGCTTTTATCTTCGTATTGGGACTTTTCTTTCAATCGTGTTCCGACTTGAAAAAAGGAGACCAATTGTCTGAAATTCAAGCTCTTCAGCGTTCCATTGATAGCATTGAAGTTGTTTTGATTGAAAATCATATCGATACCCTCGACGATTTATCCATGACCATGCGCATTTTGAATATAGATCTTGCGCGCTTAAAGTCAAGTGACACAGTACCTTTGGAATTGGCTTACAAAATGGATGAATACAAGTGGATGCGGAAAAGTGTTCCGATTATTGCCACCAATCAAGTTGCTTTGAAAGAGGGAGTTGTTGAGGTAAGACAGAGTCTAAAAAAACTCGAAGTTGATGTTTCAAATGCCAGTGGTCGCAAGGATAAATACGATGATTACATTGCGTTTGAGCAAAAAAAAGTAAAAGAGTTAACATCAACCCTTTCCGAAACGATGAATTTAAGAGATAAATTGGTCAATGATTTTGCAACCATTCATGGCGAAATCAATCGATTTGTAAAAGAAAGGAGATAGTTAATCCAATCTCATTTTTCATTTAAAGGTATAATTCTGAAAAAATCTTCGTTTGGAATATAGGTAATTGCTTATATTTACCTTCTGCATCTATTCAATTAAAGAATTAAACAAGTATGAAATCAAGAAATATTATTAAAATTCTTAGCCTATTTTTACTTTTCGGCTTTAATTCCTTCGGTCAGTCAAGGCTGAATTCGATCGATTTAACAAAGGATTGGAAACTTTTAACATCAGAAAACGGAGTAGAATTTTACATCCGTAAAGATGTGTGTGCAACATCTGGAACAAAATTACCATTTGAATTTTCATTTTTGAAAATTGTAAATACCACGGACACACCAAAAAGTGTGTCATACAATTACGCAACGATTTTTACCGAGGCGTGTGACGGATGTGATCAAGATTCCGAACGGTCTTTTTCATTTGACTTGCCGGCGAATTCTGTGTTGGAAGGAAGCTGTGAAGGCAATCGTGGTTTATCTGGGTTTATTAAAAATCCAAACTTCGACGGAGGATGGCATTTTGAGTCGGTTGAATTAAAATATTTAAAAATCAAATAACACAACCTTACCATGAAATTGATTTATAAACTTTTACTTGTTTTTTTAATACCAAATGTAGCATCAGCGCAGTATTGTAATGTGGTGGTAACACCCATGGATTCCATTATTTGTTTAGGCGATTCCGTTTTGGTGTCAGCCACTGCAACGATTTTGAATGCCGGTAGTAATCAGTTTTTTGATTTTAATACGGCTTCAATTCCCGCAGGTTGGACTGCGGGTGGTGGAAACACCTTCGGAGCTCCTTGTGGAGCAAACCCAACTGGAACTCCTTATTATTGGGCGTCAACGGCAGGGGCTGGAACTCCATTGATATCAACAGCTTCGTTTGACGTTACGTGTGGAGGTGAGCTAATTTTCGACATGGTTTATTCCATTCAAAGTGGGCCCACACCGTGCGAAGGACCCGATGAACAAGATGAAGGAGTTGAGGTACAATATAGTACAGATGGAGGTTTAACTTGGACAACAATCGTCTATTACAATCCTTGGGGTTTTGAAGAAGCAACATTACCTAATGGAAATAATAACTCGATTAGTGGACCAACCCCTTATACTTCATGGAGCAATTTTACAGTTACAATTCCACCAGCGGCTCAGACAACAAGCACCTCTTTTCGATGGATTCAGGCAAATTCTTCGGGTTCCTTGTATGACAATTGGGGCTTGGACAATATCCTCATTTTTGCATCTGGAGTGCCATGTAATCAATCAGCTGTAATAAATTGGGACAATGGATTGGTAGATACAGAACAGTTTTATGTTGTACCTACTGCAGATTCTGCCTTTGTAGCATTGGTTTATGATACTTTGGGAGTGTTTCAATGCGCTTCGGATACTATTTTTATCCAGATTTTTCCAGATGTAATGACCTATAATTTAGTGGATACAGTTTATGCTTATTGTCCAACAACTAGTCCAGAAGTAGAGGTAACAAATTTTGGTGGAACTTTTGGTCCTTGGGGAGTAAACTGGACAACAATCCCAAGCACCGACAACCCTGTTAATTTTCCTGCGAGCAATGAAGAGCATGACACAACGGTATATTATGTTGACATAACCGATGGCTGTGGATATCTGAGGCAAGATACTGTTGTTATGATTACCAACTTGTTATTAGAAATTACATCGATGAATTCAACACCCGTCAGCTCTTGTAATTTGAATACTGGTCAAGTTTGGGCTGAAGTCGCTGGTTTAACAACAACAAGCGGACAACCATATTATAATTTCACTGGTCCAAATCAAAATCCAGGTCCAATCTCTGTGAATGGAAATGCCATGGCAAATTTGCCTCCAGGATGGTATTATTTTACGGTTACGGACAATGTTTGTACAGCAAGCGATAGTGTTGAAGTAACAGTTTTGGAAGCGCCATTAGCTCAACTTTCGGCTGATCCAACTTCTGGATGTAATCCTTTAGCTGTTCAATTTACAAACACAAGTGAAAACACAGTTCAATCCATTTGGGATTTTGGAAATGGAAATTCCGTCACAGTCAATGACTTGAGTGGACAAAGTCAAACTTATACAAGTTCAGCAGTAATTACCTTAGTTGTAAAGGACGTTGCGAATTGCACAGACACAGCAACGGTCTCAATTTCTATTGTCAATTGTGGTTGTAATGACCCAGATGCCCTTAACTTTGACCCAACAGCTCAAATTAATGATGGAAGTTGTATTTATCCAAATCCAATTGTTACTGCTCCAAATGTCTTCTCTCCCAATACGGATGAAGCCAATCCTTTTTATATTTTGAATACTGAATTTGTGAGTCAGTTAGAACTCATTATTGTTAACCGATGGGGCAATGTAATGTATGAGACAAATCAAGACCTTACATTACCTGATTCGTTTGTTGGTTGGAATGGAAAAGCTCCAAATGGTAGCGATGCGGAAGAAGGCACTTATTTTTATCGATACGTTGCTAAGGGCATTTATGGTGATACTTTAGAAGGTCATGGCTTTTTGCAATTGGTTCGTTAAACGATAATTTTCTTAAAACAAAAACGGTTCGTTCTTTTTGAGCGAACCGTTTTTTTACGCATTAGAGCCATACAAAGTGATGGGGTACGTTATTATATTTATTTGAGTGTTTTTTACCTATTAGTCAACAAATTCTACGTTTCAATCATTTGGTAATATTTAGTGTGATTCAAAAAAGAGAGAACAAAATTAATTCCATAACTTTGTACTTTGATATCAAACCCTAATCTAATGAAAAGATTTATTCTACTTACCGTTCTAATATTTCTCACGTCAAACTACAGTCTTGCTCAAGGCTGTGAGAATACAGATTTTGAATATGGCAACTTCACAAATTGGTCAGCATACACGGGAACGTGCTGCGGAGGCGCTATATCGACGCCTGGAGTTGTCAGTGGTCGACACACAATTATTACAAGTAGTTCTTTGGATCCGAATACTAATAATATGATTCCAACAATGCCACCAGTTGGGGGAGGAGCATATACTGTTAGGTTGGGAAACGACAATGTTGGCAGTGAGGCCGAAAGTCTCACAAGATCATTTATTGTTAATGCTGATAATGAATTGTTTATATATCAATACGCAGTTGTTTTAGAAGACCCTGAAGGTCATCCTCCAATTGATAAACCAAAATTTGAAGTTAGAGTTTTTGATGAGAATGGAGATATTATAAACCCGCCTGAATGTGGCTATTATCAGGTTACAGCCGGACCAGAAACTGATACATGGGGTCAATTTGGAACGGTTAGGTACAAAGATTGGTCTACTGTTGGAATTGATTTGTCAGCGTATTTAGGAACATTAATCACCATCGAGTTCACCGTCCAAGATTGTGGATGGGGAGGACATTTTGGTTATGCATACCTTGATGCTAGCTGCGGATATTTGGATATTACTGTTATTGGCTTTTGTGAAGGAAGCACTTCTGTCACATTGATTGCCCCAGATGGTTTTGACTCATATTACTGGCCACATTCTGGTGAAACCTCACAAACTGTTGTGATTCCTGTTCCAAATGTAGGCGACAGTATTACAGTACAAGTCACAAATCAAAGTGGTTGTGCAACGTCAATTTTGCATGTCTTTGAAGAATATCCATTACCTTTTGCAGTAGCAGGGAACGACTCATTAATTTGTGTTGGTCAAGATGTTGACATTTGGTCTGATGGTGGAGGTTCAAATGGATTTTATAATTGGTATGCCAACGGTGATTTTTATGCTTCTGAGCAAAATTTGACAGTTAGTCCTTTAGAAACCACAACATTTGAAGTTCATGTTGCAAATGCAAATGGTTGTTTTTCAGAGGATTCATTGGCAAGCGTTACAATTACTGTTGATGCGACGTTATTATTTGAATTACCACAGGACACAACTATTTGTTTAGGTGAGTCTTTTTCGCTCACGGGTCCATCAGGATTAGTTAATTATTTGTGGTTTACAACAACCGACACATTGAGCACTTCTCAAAATTTAACAGATGTACCAATTGAATCAACAACATATTATTTACAAATTGGAAATGCGAGTTGTACATATATTGATTCAATTTTGGTAGAGGTTTATGACAGTGAAACGCTTGATGATGTCATTTCGTTAGATTATTGTAATGGAGCAACATCATTCACAATTTCTGGACCAAATGGCTTCTCTACTTATTCTTGGAGCAATGGCGAATCTACTCAATCGATATCAGTTAACCCAAGCATTTCTGATACTTTCGAGTTAAATATTCTTTCGCCCTATGGATGCGAAGATTCAATCACTTATGTATTGGCCGAAACATTTCCAGTAATACCTTCCATAAGTACTAATGATACCTTATTGTGCATAGGATACAACGCGCTACTTATGGCGGCATCAAGTGCTCCAAACTCTACTTATACTTGGAGTTCAATTCCTTCTGGTTATAGTGGCACTGGTGAGTTGATAACGGTTTTCCCTACAACTACGACATCCTATGTCGTACAGGTTGTTACACCAGCAGGTTGTTTTGACACCAACTCCTACGATACAGTTACAATTCAAATAGATTCTTCGGCCTATTTTGTGCTTGGAAGTCATGATGTTGTTTGTGAAGGTCAATTGGATTCAATTGTCGGTCCTGGAGGTATGGATTATTACGAATGGTATTTTGCCGGTGATGTTTTACCAGGAGATTCCGTTGTTTTTATTAACCCAGAAGTGTCTGGCACCTATTACCTCGTAGTAGAATCAGGTGATTGTAATTATTCGGACTATGTGTATGTACCTGTAAATCAAGTATCAAATTCTTCTGAAATTGAGCTGTTATGCGTAACAAGTAATTCAATATCTCTTGAAGCGCCGGCTGGTTACTCGAGTTACTTGTGGCCAGGGAATAGTAATACAAATACAAGCAATGTTGTAAATAACCCAACGGATTTACAAGAGGTTATGTTACACGCTACGGATGCAGATAATTGCGTTGATACATTTAATTACATAATTGATATAATTCCATTGTCTGTTTTGTCACCATTAATCGATGATACAGTTTGCGCAGAAGCTGGGGCAATTTTAAATGCTCAGTCAAGTTATTTATTTGATGAGTACTCTTGGACATCTATCCCTTCTGGAACTAATTTCATAGGGAATCCTCTTTTCGTAATGCCTCAGACACCCACTCTTTATGTAGTTCAATTGTCAAACTATTTGAATTGTATTGCAAATCCTATGAGTGATACTGCGCTGATTTACCCTCTAACTGATTATCTTGTTGAAGTTGATCCAATTTCAATTTGTGCAGGTGAAACAGTAACCTTGAGTTCACCAGGAACAATTGGGGAATATCAATGGAATTATTTTGGTCAAACATCTAATCAGGAATCAATTAGTTTTGAAGCAACACAAAGTGGGACAATTAACTTAACCGTGAGCGAAGGCACTTGCTTTGATTCTGAAAATGTTTTAATCACTGTTTTTCAACCGTCTAACTATTCAGTAACTAGCTTATTTGCTGATGTTTGTCAAGGAGAAAGCAATACATTGTCAATTAGTCCATCGAACTTTAGTAGTGTCCAATGGTTGGCAAATGGCAGTGTCGTCGGTTCTGATAACAATCTCATTCAGAGTCCAGCGGGAACAACTAATTATTCTGCAGAGATTATTGACTTGAATGGATGTGAAGCAACTGCAAACGGAACTATCATTGTAAAACCAATTCCAAATGTAAATTTAGGGCCAGATTTAATAATTTGTGATGCTTTAGAAACAGTTCTTAGTTCTACTTCAACTCCAATTGGTTCAACGTATGATTGGTCAACTTCTCAGCAAATTGCAGCAATTGTTGTTTCTAATTCTGGAAATTATCAGCTAACTGTAGATTTGAATGGATGCGTGAATCAAGATGATATTAACATTGAATTTCAGCCATACTCTCACATTGGGACAATTCCAAATGTAATTTCAGCAAACGAGGATGGGATTAATGATTTTTTACTCATTGAATACGTGAATCTAGCAGAATATCGTTTAGTTATTTTGAATCGATGGGGAGAAAAAGTGTTTGAAACGTTGAATCCTGCAGAAATGTGGTATGGTAAAAATAAGGGTAATGAAGTGACTGAAGGAGTTTATTTTTACACCATCAATTATCGTTTACAATGCGAAGAAGAAGTGGTAACACTCCAAGGCAATGTTACAGTTATGAGATAATTCCGTTGATCGAAATGTGAGATTGAATTTTTAATTTTGCTAAAATAGCGTTGGTTGGTGTGTAGTTTTAGAGCGGTATTATTAAAGGTAAAACGGTTTTTTTTGTTGATCACTCAAATTCAAATTCGGTTTTATTTTTATTTTCTTCTTCCATTTTTTTCTTCCATTTCGCAAATTTCCCTTCTTTTTTGAGTTTTTCAATTTCTTCTTTCGTAGGTTCTTCGCCAAAATCAATTTCAATGGTTTCTTTTGGCTGATTCACTTTTTGGAATGTTTTAACGGCGGTATCATTTTGGAAAAGCCCAAATTCGGATTTCAGCATGCTTTTTAAATTTTCTTTTTCTTTTTCATTATACTCTTTTCGATCTTCTTTTCGCGCAGCTTTGTCCCATTCAATTTTTGGATTGTCCAAGTGACCATACATCCGCATGTAAACATTAATTCCAGTTCCATCGTCCATGATGTTTCCAAATTCGGAATCTTTAGGTGCTTTTAGATCACGGAAACGGAACGCAAATCGATAGTCAATTTGGTTTTCAAACGTGTGCGTACCAGAAACAGCCATGTTCAATGCCGAAGAGCGAATAAGCATTTGAGGTATTTCAATTTTTCCATTGCGAATAAGCAATTTATTTTCAAGCGTTTCAAAAGTCAAATCTTTGAGTTTCGTTTCAAGCATGTTAATGTTTTCCGAGCCAATTGCCAATTTCGCTGCTGGAGTTTTTAGACTTTTTACAATGGAAGTCAAAGCGTCTACATTTTTTAGACGACCATTCATAACCTTTAGGTTTATTTCTGATTTGATCGCTTTAAAAATTACTCCTGTTCGCAAATCAAATGGAGCTTCTAAGGACATTCCAATTTGGGCATTGCCATAAATATTCTCCTCTTGAATCACTTTTTGACTGAAGTTGTTCCATTCACGAAACACTTTTTTGAGTTCAATGTTGTTAGAGCCAAGTTGTGTATTCACGTAAAACAATTCTGGCGCTCGTTCTTCGATAGAGAGAACACCAGTAACATCAGCATTAGCATTTGAAAAACGCAAAGAAGGGAATTGAAGCATCCGATCTTTGACCGCTAAAACACCATTGATGGCATTAAATGAATGACCTTCATAGCTTAAATTTTGAATTTTCAAATCAACATTTGCTTCAATGGTTTCTGGAAAAACAAATGATTTTTGTTCAGTAAGTGGTTCGTTTTTGGAAGAACTTCCCAAATCTTCCACCGAAATATGATTGCTGACAACATCCACTCTTGCTACGATCGACTGATTCTTTTTGATGTAATTGATAATGTTTGTAAATTCTCCTTGAATCAGAAAATCAGACTTCCCGACATGGGCAGAAAAGTTTCTAATTTGCCCATTTTCATTGCGCAGCGAAATGTTGCCATTGAGACCATGGAAAAGGCGTTTATCATCGACGAGTTGAAGAGCAACATTTTTTATGTCGGCATCGCCTTCAATTTTATGGATGTCATACAAAAATGTTTCGTTTGGTTGCGGAACGGCTTGAATGATGAAATCCGTATCGACACCTAAAACCCCTTTGATTGTCTGAATTTCTTTAACAGGAAAAAGCGCTTGAATCACGGCAAGATTTATATTTCCGGAGGCGTCGCCAGCAATAGTTGGTGCGTTGAACTGAGTGACGAGTAAATTTCCTGAAAACGAACCTGATGAGGTTTGAAAGCCAATGTTTTTAAGCGATAAAAATTCTTTTTGTGCACCACCGCGATTGGAGTATTTTCCATCCACAAACAATCGGTTGATTCGTTGATTTTTGGAAGGCTCAATGAGTTGACCATTTTTAACCCCAAAAGTACATTCAACGGCTACAGGATCAGTATTCGATCTAGCACCATCGATGTCTAATTGAAAATGCACTTGACCAGATCCATTGAGTTCTCGTACCTTATCAAATTCGCTCATTGAAAAGTTGTTAGCCACTTCCACCAAAGTCAAATCTTTTCCTGAAAAGTGAAAATCTAAGGAGTCTTTTGTCACCCGACCACTTACCAAAAATGGCAAATTTGAGACCGATAAATTGGCGTCTTTCAGCTCAAAAACATCTGTTTCACGATTGACGGAAATCTTCAAATCAAACTTTGCAGGTTTATCTGAAATCAAATTTACGTGACCACTTTTGGCTTCATTCACATGTAAATCAGAAATTGCTTCGAGCACAAACTGTTTTTCCGAAAAATCCCCTTGGAGATTCAATTCGTTTATTGTTGCTTTATAGTATTGATTGACAGACGCATTTAAATAGCCAAAACGTAACGATTCAACATCGACTTCTTTTAATTTAAATTCAAATTTGGATTGAGCAGTGGAATCTTCGGATGGCTTGAAAATATCATAATTCACCAATCCTTCTTTGTTTACTTTTAGTTGCAAAGTCCCTGGAGCAACATCGATTTTCTTCACCGTATAATCTTCTTTCCAAACATCAAAAGGATTGAATTTCAGCCGAATGCGATCGCTGTACAACAATGTGTCCTTTGGCGTTGAATTTTCATAACTATCTTGGATGAAAACATGATTAAAATCGACTGATAAGTGCGGAAAAGTGCTCCAAAAAGTTAGGTCGACCTTCGATACGGAAACCTTTGCTTTGAGGTGCTGATTCAGTTCATCCATCACAAAACCAATGATGTCATCTTTGAAGAAATATAAACCGCCAGTGATGAGCAAAACAAGGCCAAGAATGATTCCAGCGAACCATTTCGCGATTTTAAAAAATACCCGTTTACTCATTTCAAAAACAAAGTTATTTGAATCGAAGCCGTGTTTGGAGAGGACTTTCTAAACTTATTAACGTAGAAATGTGGTTCTTATTTTGGAATTGTAGGCTTCGAGAGCCTCAGCCTACAATCGAGAGCCTCAGCCTACAAATCATGAACCGACGACTGAGGTTCTCGAAGTTGACTGTTCGACCAAAAATCAAGCTGAACATCTACCGTCCAATATCCTATAGCTAAAGTCCCTCCGCATTCAACTCTTTCTCAACCACTTCCAACTCCTTAAAAAATTCATCTCCAAAAGCTCTTGTAATTGGTTCTTTTAAAAATCGGAAAACGGGAACATCTAGTTTTTCACCGCAAGCGCAAGCTGGTTTGCAAATCTTCCATTCGTCATAGCTGAGTGCTTTGTAATCGTTGAATTGCTTGACGCGAATGGGATATAAATGACAAGAAATCGGTTTTTTGAAGTCTAATTCCCCTTCTAGGTGCGCTTTTTCAATAGCACATTTCGTGATTCCTTGTTCGTCAAAATAAACAAAAGCGCATTCTTGACCATTCACAAGAGCTGTAACAGGCTCATTGTCTTGATCTAAATAAAAAATACCATTTTTATCTACTTCAGCAATTCCTTCCAATCGCATGTAAGGTTTGATGATGTCTAAATGATCTTCAATAATATTCACTTCTTCAAAGGAAAGCGGAGCACCAGCATCGCCTTCAACGCAACATGCACCTTTGCAGGCATTCAAATCGCACACAAATTTTCGTTCAAAGATTTGCGTTGACACCACTTTATCATCAATCTCAATCAACATACTTTCCATTTGTACAAAGGTGTTAATAATTTGTGCGAAAAACGAAATTCATTTAAAAATGATGAGATTCAGAAAATTTTACTATATTTGCACCGTAATTAAGATTAACAAAGTGAGAGGGGACGAAAGTCCCCTCTTTTCATAACTACATGATTAATAGAAAAAAAGTAGAAGAATTGATTGCTGAGCGCATTGCCGAATTGGACAATGGGTTATTTGTAGTTGAATTAAATATCTCTGCAACGAATGTAATTACGGTTGAAATCGACAAGCACGAAGGAAGCGTATCAGTTTCAGATTGCATGTCTGTTTCCAGAAATGTGGAGCACAACTTGGATCGCGAGGAACAAGATTTTGAAATCACAGTTTCTTCCGCGGGACTCGATAAGCCATTTCGCGTGTTGCCTCAATATGTAAAAAACATTGGTAGAGATGTAAAAGTGAAATTAAACGATGGCTCCAAGTTGGAAGGCACGTTAATAAAGGCAGATGAAAATCAATTCGTGATCGAAAATTCACGGAAAGAAAAAATAGAAGGAAAAAAGAAAAAAGAAGTAATCGTTGAGCAACAAACGTTGAATTACAGCGATATCAAAGAAACAAAAATTGTCATATCATTTAAATAGGTTAGTATGAATAGTGCAGAACTAGTTGATTCGTTTTCGGAGTTCAAAGAATTAAAAAGCATTGACAAGCAAACAATGCAACATGTATTGGAAGATGTTTTCCGTGCGATGTTAAAGAAAAAATTCAATACCGATGAACATATCGACATCGTTGTAAATATTGATAAAGGGGACGTTCAGATTTTCTTAAACAAAGAAATCGTTGACGATGGAGAGGTAGAAGATCCAAATACAGAAATTGCTTATTCGGATGCTATTAAAATTGAACCAGATTTCGAAATTGGTGAAGAAGTAACAGAAGAATTCAAATTCGCGGATTTTGGTCGTAGAAATATTTTATCGCTACGTCAAAATTTGATTTCACGCATCATGGAATTGGAGAAAGATAATCTCTACAAAATTTACAAAGAGCGTATTGGTGAAATCGTTACAGGTGAGGTTTACCAAGTTTGGAAGAAAGAAATTATGATTTTGGACGACGAAGGAAACGAATTGTTGTTGCCTAAATCGGAACAAATTCCATCAGATTATTTCAAAAAAGGAGAATCTGTTCGTGCGGTTGTTGCAAAAGTAGATATGCGTAATGCAAGCCCAGTGATTATTCTTTCTCGTACAGCTCCTGAATTCCTTGAGCGTTTGTTCGAATTAGAAGTTCCAGAGGTATTTGACGGATTGATTACCATCAAACGTATTGTACGTGAGCCAGGTGAGCGCGCGAAAGTTGCCGTAGAATCTTACGATGACCGCGTAGATCCAGTTGGAGCATGTGTTGGAATGAAAGGATCACGTATTCATGGAATTGTTCGTGAGTTGCGTAACGAGAACATTGATGTTATCAATTTCACGTCAAATTCACAATTGTTTATCCAACGAGCATTGTCTCCAGCAAAAATTTCCTCCATCGAATTGGTAGAAGAAACAGGTAGAGCGCGAGTGTATCTTCGCCCAGACCAAGTTTCTTTGGCCATTGGTAAAGGAGGACATAATATTAAATTGGCAGGAAAATTAACAGGTTACGAATTGGATGTTTACCGTGAAGGTGAAGTAGACGTAGAAGATGTTGATTTAGAAGAATTTGCAGATGAAATCGATAGCTGGATTATCGACGAATTGAAAGCAATTGGTTGTGATACTGCGAAGTCTGTGTTGGAAATTAGCGTGAGCGATTTGGCGCAAAGAACAGATTTGGAAGAGGAAACAATTCAAGAAGTGTTTAAAATATTGAGTGCTGAGTTTGAATAATTGAAGCACAAAAAGTATATTTAAACAAATTTTAAAGAAAATAAGTAAAAAAGGACGCACAGATTTATGGCGGGAAAACCAATAAGACTCGGCAAAGCAGCAGGGGAATTAAACGTAGGACTTTCAACACTCGTTGAGTTTTTAGACTCAAAGGGATTGAAAATTGATGCTAATCCAAACACAAAATTGGAGGAGCATCACTATGACCTTTTGCGACAAGAGTTTGCAGCCGATCACGATTTGAAAGAAAAATCGAAAACAACAACAGTTCGTCGCGAGAGAAGAGAAACAATTTCGCTCAAAGACACGCGCGAAGAGGAAGAAGTGGTTGTAAAACCTGAACCTGCTCCAGTTGTTGAAACACCAAAACCAGTTGAGCCAGTAGTTGAAACAGCTCCAGTTGAACCAGTGGCGGTTGAACCAGTTGTTGAGCCTGTTTCAGAAGTGAAGGAAATTGGTGAAGGTGATCTCAAAGTTCAAGTCATTGGAAAAATTGACTTGGATGCGATTAATTCTAAAATGCGTCCTGACAAAAAGACCAAAGAGGAAAAAGCGCAAGAATCTGAAAAAGCGAAACAAGCGCCTCCAGTTGTTGTCAAAGTAACTGAAAAAGAAGAGGAAACGAAAGAAGTAGCGGCTGCCGAACCGGCAAAAGAAGCTCCTGAAGAAATAGAAACAATTCGTTTCGAGCGAAAAGTTTTAACTGGACCAACAGTAGTTGGAAAGATTGAATTACCAGTTGAAAAACCACGCACACCGCATGTGAGTGCTGCAGACCGCAAAAAACGTAAACGCATCAAGAAAATTGATGTTGCCAAACAAGCAACGCAACAACAACAAGGTGCAGCAAATAATACGGATAACAGAAGTAATTTCAAAAAACCAGGCGCACCGGGCAATAACCGTGCTCCAAAACCAGAAATTACACAACAAGATATCCAAAAAGAGATCAAAGACACACTTGCTCGTTTATCAAACAAAGGTGGTAAATCAAAAGGTGCAAAAAATAGACGTGCTAAACGAGATGATCGTGCAATGCGTCGTGAAGAAGAAGACATCGCAGCAGAATTAGGTTCAAGAATATTGAAGCTAACGGAATTCGTTACGGTTTCTGAACTTGCTTCGATGATGAACATTCAGCCAACCCAAGTAATTGGAGCCTGTATGTCCTTAGGTATTTTTGCTTCCATCAATCAACGTTTGGATGCAGAAACCATTCAAATCATTGCAGAAGATTTTGGTTATGAGGCAGAATTCGTTAGTGCTGAATTGCAAGACGCGATTCCTGTTGTAATTGATAAAGAGGAAGATTTAATTGATCGTCCACCGATTATTACGGTAATGGGACACGTAGATCATGGTAAAACTTCCTTACTTGATAAAATCCGAAATGAAAACGTTATTGAAGGCGAGGCCGGAGGAATTACACAACACATCGGTGCTTATTCAGTGACTTTGAAGGATGGCAAGAAATTGACATTCTTGGATACTCCAGGTCACGAAGCCTTTACAGCGATGCGTGCACGTGGTGCTCAAGTAACCGATGTTGCGATTATAATTGTCGCAGCGGATGATGACGTCATGCCACAAACCAAAGAAGCAATCTCGCATGCGCAAGCGGCGGGTGTACCGATGGTTTTTGCAATCAATAAAATTGATAAAGCTGGAGCAAATCCAGATAGAATCCGCGAACAACTTTCTGCCATGAATATCTTGTTGGAAGAATGGGGTGGAAAACACCAAGCACAAGAAATTTCAGCGAAACAAAACGTTAATATTGACTTGTTGCTTGAGAAAGTTATTTTGGAGGCTGAGATGTTAAATCTTAAAGCGAATCCAAATAAAAATGCAGTTGGTGTTGTAATCGAGTCTTCTTTGGATAAAGGAAAAGGTTATGTTACAAATATGCTCGTTGAATCTGGTACCATGAAAATTGGTGATGTTGTCCTTGTAGGTCGAAATCACGGTAGAGTAAGAGCAATGCATGATGAACATGGAGTTCCGGTAAAAGAAGCAGGACCATCAAAACCTGTTTCCGTTCTAGGAATCAATGGCGCGCCAAATGCGGGTGATAAGTTCAACGTCATGGATGATGAGCGTGAAGCGAAATCAATTGCAACGAAACGTGAGCAGTTGTACCGTGAACAAGGTCTTCGAACTACGAAACACATTACCTTGGATGAAATTGGTCGTCGATTGGCGATTGGCGACTTCAAGGAGTTGAATATCATTGTGAAAGGTGACGTGGATGGTTCTGTTGAGGCATTGTCTGATTCACTCTTGAAATTATCGACGGAAGAAATTCAAATCAATATCGTACACAAAGGTGTCGGTGCGATTTCTGAGGCTGACGTTAACTTGGCTTCGGCATCGGATGCAATTATCATTGGATTCCAAGTTCGACCTGTGGTTCAAGCGCGTAAATTGGCTGAATCAGAGCAAATCGATATCCGATTATATTCTGTCATCTACAAAGCAATTGATGAAATCAAAGCTGCGATGGAAGGAATGTTGTCACCAGACATTGAAGAAAAAGTGGTTGGTACAGCTGAAGTACGTGAGGTATATGAAATCACGAAAGTTGGAACAATCGCCGGAATTTATGTATCTGATGGAATCATCAAAAGAACTTCCAAAGTGCGTGTCATTCGTGACGGAATTGTGATTCACTCAGGAATGCTTGGATCTTTGAAACGCTTCAAAGACGATGTAAAAGAGGTGAAAAATAACTACGAAGGTGGTTTGAATATCGATAAGTTCAACGATATTAAAATTGGTGACGTTGTTGAAGCTTACGAAGAAGTGGAAGTAGCACGTAAACTCTAAATTTGCACGTATTTGTTTGAAAATCAAACGTGTTAAATCGAAATAGAATTAGAATGATTAAAGGGGCTGTCTCAGATGAGATAGCCTTTTTTTTTATGATTATCCGCATGTTTACCCTTGCCTTCAAAAGGTGATAGATTGTTGGGTTTTCGAGCGCAATTCAATGAATTTCCCCAAAAATATCAGCCAAAAAGGGACTAAATTTCTTTTTAGGGTAAAGAAACGGATAATCGAATTAATAGTCTGAATAACAACGTGTTGATTGAGTGTTAATTCAAGGAAATCCTTAATAAATCAAATTCAAAAATCAAAGTGTAGACGGACAAACCCAATTAGATTTTGGAATGTCCGTGTTTTTGAGTGCCGCAAATCCACCAGCGATATCCACCAATTTTGTATATCCATTGCGCATTAAAAGCGAAATTGCAATCACTGAACGATAACCTCCCGCACAATGCACATGATATTCGATGTTTTTATCCAATTTATTCAAACTGTCGTTCATGTAATCGAGCGCATAGTGAGTAGCATTTTTCACATGTTCAGAATCATATTCTCCCGGTTTGCGTACATCAACAATGTGCAATTCATCGGCATTTTTTGCCACTTCTTCCGCTGAAACGCTGTGAATGGTAGATAAAGATTCGTCCCACGCTTTAATGCCATTTTTCAAATAACCAACAGTATGGTCATATCCAACGCGGGCAAGTCGCAACACAGCTTCTTCTTCTTTTCCTTCAGGAGCAATTAACACAATTTTTTGATGAATGTCTTCAATGAGCGCACCAACCCACATGGCAAATGTTCCATTTAGTCCGATGAAAAGTGAATTTGGAATAAATCCTTGGATGAATTCTCCTTGCGTACGAACATCCAAAATCAATGCTCCCGCTTCAATTTCTGATTTAAATTCATCTAAACTTAGTGCTTTTGTGCCTTTCATCATCACATCATCGATTGAATCATAGCCCATTTTATTCATCATCGCATTTTTGGGGAAATACTGAGGCGGAGGCAAAATTCCAGTGGTCACTTCTTTGACGAATTCCTCTTTGGACATATCATGACGAAGCGCATAATTTGTTTTTTTCTGGTTTCCAAGTGTGTCCACCGTTTCTGAGCTCATGTTTTTCCCGCACGATGAACCAGCACCATGCCCTGGATAAACAACCAATTCATCAGGTAAAGTCATGATTCGATTACGCAAAGAATCAAACAGCATTCCCGCCAAATCTTCTTGCGTCAAGTCGCTTTTGATTGCTAAATCTGGTCGACCAACATCGCCTAAAAACAAGGTGTCACCTGTAAAAATAGCCAGTTCTTTTCCTCCTTCATCGATAAGTAAAAAACAAACCGATTCTGGTGTATGACCAGGCGTGTGAAGCACTTTTATCGTTAAATTACCTACTTTGAATTCCTCATTATCTTTCGCAGATATAAAATCAAATGCAGGATTGGCTGTTGGACCATAAACAATTTCAGCTCCTGTTTTTTTCGCTAAGTCAACATGACCAGAAACAAAATCTGCATGAAAATGCGTTTCAAAAATGTATTTAATGGCAGCGTGATTCGCAGTTGCCATTTCGACATAAGGCGCTGTTTCTCGAAGTGGATCAATGATAGCCACTTCACCATTACTTTCAATATAGTATGCTCCTTGAGCCAAACACTTTGTATATAATTGTTCTATTTTCATTTTTCAAACTTTAAAAAGGGGCAAATTTCGTTACTCCCCCAATTATTAAACGCAACCTAAGTTACATAATTTTCATTTCTTTTTTGATTTTTCGATGGCTTCGTTCAAACTGCCGATGTAGTTTAATATCTTTTCGCGTCCAAATCCAGATTCAGCCGAAGTTGTAAAAACAGGAGGTAATTCAGCCCAATACTTGATCATTTCTTTCTTGTATTTCGCTAAATTCTTTTGCAAGGCGGTTGACGATAATTTGTCGATTTTTGTGAATACCATAGAGAATGAAATTTCTTTTTCACCGCACCAGTTCATAAATTCAAGGTCGATGGCTTGTGGTTCAAGACGCGAATCGAGCAAAACAAAAACAGTGACCAATTGCTTGCGGTTAATCAAATAATCGGAAATGAATTTCTCAAAACTTGCTCTTGCGGTCTTCGATACTTTCGCATAACCATAACCAGGTAAATCAACCAAAAACCATTTTTGATCGATTAAAAAGTGATTAATCAATTGAGTTTTCCCAGGTTTACCAGAGGTTTTAGCCAATTTTTTATGCTCGGTCAACATATTGATCAACGATGACTTACCAACATTGGAACGTCCAATAAATGCGTATTCTGGAAGATCTTCTTCCGGACATTTTTTATATTCTGTATTTGAAACGACGAATGTGGCTTCTTTTATTTTCATGCTAAAATTGTGTTATTTGCGTTGCATTAAAAAATGAAAATTCATTTAGTTGCTCTAATCGGAGTCTTTCAAACTTGTTTAGATTTCGTACAAAAATACAAAATTTGTACTGAGCACTTCCTTGAATCAATTTCCAAATAAAATCAGTAATTGTTTTTTAACAAAAATTCTCACTTTCAGTTTCACATATTGTGTAATTTTGGGAGATACATTTCAAAAATACCGCCATGAAGTACTTAGCAATTTTAATATTCGGCAGCTCACTGTTCATTGCATGTTCAGATTCAAAGGACGAAAAAGTAACAAGTGAAGTTAAAAAAACAGTTGAAAGTTCTCAAGATGCCAACCAGCAAGTGAATGTTGTGGCGAATCGTGTTTTGAAAATGGAAGTAACAGGAATGTCTTGTGAAATGGCTTGTGGTGGGTCAATCCGAGAAGCATTAATAGAAACAGGAGCCGTTTCGCGTGTGGAATTTGTGGATTTTGACATGGACAAAGCAACGAATATTGCGAAAGTGTATTTCGACAAAGAGAAAATCAATGTTGGAAAAATTAAAAGTATTGTCACAACAATTAACGAGCATCAATTTACTGTTGGTGAAACAAGCTCGGAAGCTTACGAAGTAGATGTGAAAGCGGATACGAATACACCATCGAAAGTGGTTTACAAAGTAGAAACAGCTGAGGTTTGCGTTGAAAGTCCAAGCATGGAATTACCAAATTTGATCGATTTATTTAAGTCTGTAGTGCTTTAATCGACAATCGGATTTTTTTTCGCTTTTCTCCAACGAAATTCTTTCTTTAAATTTGACCTAAAAAAGGCAATGAAACTTCATTATCGTGAACTTGGCGAAGGAAAGCCTTTTGTTATTTTACATGGGTTGTTTGGATTTTCGGATAATTGGCAAACGCATGCAAAGAAATTAGCTTCTTATTATCGCGTTATTCTCGTTGATTTAAGAAATCACGGTCATTCAGATTGGAGTGATGATTTTTCGTATGATCTCATGGTTTCCGATCTCAAAGAACTTTTTGATGATTTACAATTGGAAAATGTCGTTTTATTAGGACATTCCATGGGAGGCAAGACGGCAATGCTTTTTGCTCAAAAATTCCCCGATTTACTTGAAAAATTGATTGTTGTAGATATGGGAGTAAAGGCCTATCCCATGCATCACGACCATATCCTAGAAGGATTGAATTCCATTAATTTAACAATATTAACTGCTCGCTCAGAGGCCGAAAAACAATTGGCAAAACACATAGATTCTGACGGGGTACGACAATTTTTATTGAAAAACATCTATTGGAAAGAGAAAGGTAAAATGGCTTGGAGAATGAATATTCCTGTTCTCGAACGTGAATTACCGAACATCATAAGTGCTTTGCCAAAAGGAGAATCGTTTGTCCCAACGCTTTTCATTCGTGGTGAAATGTCAAATTATGTGTTGGACGAAGATTTTCACGAAATAGAAAACCAGTTTCCAGATTCCGAATTTGTTACTATTCCAAATGCTGGTCATTGGGTGCATGCAGAAGCTCCGGAAGAATTTATTGACGCGGTTTTAGGCTTTTGTTTGCGCTAAATTTCGAATGCAATTCTTAACATTTATTTCAACTCCAAATGCTTGATTTTAGCAATTGGGCCAGGACATTTCGTCTGGTGACATTCTACGCAAGAATTGATCGAAATGTTGTAAAGCGCTTTCGCATCTTTTGGATTAGCATAAATATTTCGTTGCGATTCCAAGAAAAGGTTGGCGTGTTTTTTGAAAAAATCGTCGTGCTTTTGCTTTTTGGTCATTTCAGCATGTAGAATTTGCTCAAATTCGGTTGGAAAAGTTCCTAAATCTTCGCCTTTTTCGATGCGCGTTTTGAGTTCTTCGTTGATGGAATACATCTGACGCATTAAAGCCGCCATCTGAGAATAACGGTACATTTCAAATTTCTTTTTTTCTTTTTTAGGCGTTTCTTTTACCGATTCACCGCAAGCAGATAAAATGAAAATGGTTGAAATAAATAGTACTAATACCCGCATTATTCTTCGATTAAAACTCCGTCAGCAATAAAACCTAAGGTATATTCTGGCTCTGTAATTGCATCAATTTCTTCTTGCGATAAACCCTCGTCTTCAGCGATGTGTTTTAGTTCAAGCACCGATGTTTCTGTGACAAATGCCCTTCCATTCACAATCGCTACAGATTCGGATGCGTTTAAAGGAACAAAGAAATCATAATCTTTGAAAGTTACGTGAGCTGCATAATCATCGTCCAAATCGACTTCCATCCAGCATCCTTTCTTTTGACAAACACTAAAAATAGTTCCAGTAAATTTGGCATTTACGGTATCACCTGCCTCTAATTTATCATATATTGCCAGCATTTGTTCAGTACTTAAAGGATCTTTTTCAGAAAATTTTTTCCCAAACGAAGCGTATGATTTTTCTTCTTTGACAATTTCTTTTTCTTTCTTTTCAGAACCACAAGCGCTTAAAAAGATGAGTAGGGAAGCAAGTAAATAAATTGATTTCATGAGAGTTACTTTTGTAGATGCTTAAATTCTTTGCAAAATTACAAAAATATGATTAAAGTCAATTCGATTAAACATGATAAAAAAGCAATGTTAGACTTGTTTAAAATTTGAAAAATCTAGCAAAAAAGGAATCAGGCTAATCTTAAAAAAAATGTAACTTTATTCCATCAATAATCTTCTTATGAAATATATTATCGTTTTTACATTTATTTATTTTAATTTTTCTGTCTACGGTCAGCTGTATGAAGGTACGGAAAAAAAGACGGTAAATAAAACAGCGAAAGCAGCGGCGTGTACTCCTCCGAATACTACAAACATGATGGATTTAAACAACACACGCATTCTGGTGCATACAGCTGGAAATTTGTGGCAGGTTCCTGGGCAAAATTTCTCCATGTATGAAGTGCCAAAAAATTCTGGAATCATGTGTATTTTCACTGGTTCATTGTGGTTAGGAGGCACTGATTTAACGGGTCAATTGAAATTGGCAGCGTTGCGTTACCGAGATGGTCAAGATTACTGGAACGGCCCATTGACACAAGATTTTGCGACGGTTACAGCAGAAGTATGTGAACAATATGACCAGCATTTTATTTCAACGGCGGATGAAGTTCGCGAATTTAAAGCTTGGTTTCAAGCAGGGGAGAATGATGCCGAAAATGGAACTTCCACGCAAACTGAACTTTTCCCAAATTATGTAGTACCAAGTATTATAAAAAATTGGCCAGCCCATGGTGATGTAAGTCAAGGACAAGATTATTACTTAGCACCTTACTTTGACTACAACGAAAACGGAAGTTACGATTGGGAAAATGGCGATTACCCATGGTATGATTTGGATAGAACCAAAGAGTGCGGTGTTGATAGAAGAGTTTCACTTTATGGTGATATAAATTTTTGGTGGATTATGAATGACAAAGGAAACATTCACACCGAAACGCAATCTGAACCGATTGGAATGGAAATCCGTGCCCAGGCATTTTCATTTGCTTCTAACGATGAAATCAATAATATGACGTTTTACAATTATGAATTGATCAATCGAGGAACTCAAACCTTGGCAAATACTTATTTTGGTTCATTCACCGATGGCGCTCTCGGAAATCCGTATGACGATTTTGTAGGATGTGATGTAAATCGTGGCCTTGGTTACTACTACAATGGAAACAATTTTGATGCGGATAATGCTGGTTTTTATGGCTATGGAGACAATCCACCAGCGGTTGGTGTTGATTTCTTTGAAGGGCCATTTCAAGATAATGATGGTATAGATAACGCTTTTGGGATCGGAACAAACGAAGCATTGAATGGAATTGGCTATGGAGATGGAATCATTGACAATGAACGATTTGGGATGCGTCGATTCTTATATTATAGCAATACAACGAACGGAGCAAATATTAATCAAACAGACCCGATAAATGCGATAGATTATTATAATTATTTGCGTGGAATTTGGAAGGATGGTTCTAAATTTATTTATGGGGGAAGTGGTCATATATCCGATCCAGAAGCAGATCCAAATACGCCATGTGATTTCATGTTCCCAGGTGATACAGATCCACTTGGCTGGGGAACGAATGGAATACCACAAGTACCATGGACGGAAGAAACAGCTCAGAATTTACCAAATGACAAGCGATTTGTGCAATCTGCTGGTCCATTTGTTTTAGTTCCTGGAGCAGTAAATAACATAACTGTGGGAGTTGTTTGGGCAAGAGCTACTAGCGGTGGACCATTTGCTTCCGTGGAAGTATTGCGAAGAGCAGACGATAAAGCACAGGCTTTATTCGAGAATTGTTTTCGTGTCTTGGATGGTCCTCATGCGCCTGAACTCGATGTGCAAGAAATTGAAAATGGGTTGATTCTATACCTTTCTAACACTCCTACATCTAACAATTACAATGAAAATTATGAAGAATTGGATCCGTTCATTGTTTCAGCAGACCCCAGTGCAGACAAGAAATACCGTTTTCAAGGATACCAAGTATATCAATTAGTAAATGATGGAGTTTCTTCTTCTGAATTGACTGATCCTTCGAAAGCAAGGCTTGTTGCACAATGCGACATAAAAGATGAAGTGAGCAAATTAATTAATTTTGAATTTGATGCTAATGCAGAGGGGAGTTATCCTACTTTGAGAGTGGATGGCTCGAATGAGGGTATAAAACATGCATTTCATTTAACAGAGGATGCTTTTGCTTCCGGCGACAAGAGACTAATTAATTTTAAAACGTACCACTACATGGCAATTGCCTATGGTTACAATAATTATGCTCCTTATAACCCAACAGATCCAGGAGCTCTTGACGGCCAAAAGAAACCCTATCTTCCAAGTCGCAAAGCTGCCTTGGGAGAAATAAAAGTTGTTTCAGCAGTGCCACATAATCCAATTCCAGAGATTGATGGTACGTATCAAAATGTGGAATTTGGAACTAGTCCAAGAATTACCCGCTTAGATGGAACTGGGAATGGTTATGGCATTTTGGAGTTGACCACAGCATCCGAAAATCAAATTGTTCAATTCGGCTCAATGGCCAATCCAACTTATGAATTAAATGGTGGACCAATTAAGGTGAAAGTTGTTGATCCGTTGAATGTAGCACCAGGTTATTTTGAATTGAAATTTAGAAATTACAATGTCAATCCAGGAACGAATGCTGCGGATACAGCTCGTTGGACAGCATATCGCTATACAAGTCAAGGAGGAACAATCATTGATTCCATTCTTTCTGAACAAATGATAAAAATGGACAATGAACAACTCATTCCTCAATGGGGCGTTTCCATTCAAATTCATCAAAATAAATATGTTCAAGCAGAACAATCTGGACCTACGAATTACTATGTAACGGATCCTCTTTCAGCATCCATAAGTTTTGTAGATAGTAACAAGCGCTGGATGACTTTTGTATCCGATAATGATCAGTTTTTCCCAACAAATTGGATTCGCTCAGGAACGTATGCTTCGCCAGTTACAGACCATTTACCTGCTGGCAGCAATGCTTGGATTGATCCAAAGAATTACAAAGATGAAATTGATTTTGACAATGCGAAAACCTACGCAAAACTGCTCAATGGCGGAGTTGCGCCTCATCGATTGACAGGCTATCAAGCTGATTTTATGCCTTTGGCGTATCATCCAGTGGGTGATTTAGGAAACATAGACTTTGTTCGCAAAAACGCTGGAATTTCGTATTTACCAAGTGTGAACATTGTCATCACTTCCGATAAATCGAAATGGACAAGATGCCCTGTCATTGAGATGGGAAGAGTGCCATCGCTGAATGTTGGTGGTGCTAAACCTGGTGAATTGCGCAAAAGCCCAAGTGTGAACAAAGAAATGCAGGATGACCAATCAGGAACCACTGGAATGGGATGGTTCCCTGGTTATGCAGTTGATTTAGAAACTGGAACGCGCATGCACATGGCATTTGGAGAGAATTCATTTTTGTCTACAGACCGTGGAAATGACATGAATTGGAATCCAACTTCTAGAACGGTTTTAAGTTCTGGTGAACCAATTTTTGGTGGTGTTCAACCAATTTGGGTTTTTGCGGCTGATATGGATAAGGTCAATGCTTATCAGACCTTAACGGACATTCCAGCTTACAATCCAGCTGTGGATGAAACTTCAGCGAATTTCTTGCAAACGCAGTTTGATATTATGCAAAATGGCAGTGTTGCTGACGGTAAAAATGCATTTAAAAGAGTTTTTAGCAGTTTGATGTGGGTCGGTTATCCGCTTACAATTCCAGGAAAAGTAACGCGTAGTTCAGACCTTACGATAAAGTTGAGAATGAATAAGGAGTATAAAAACTATATTACAACTGGAATAAACAATGGCAAACCCATGTATTCTTGGAACATGGATGGAATGGCGACTTCTGTGCGAAATCCGAATGCTTTAGCGGATGCTCTAAAGTTGATTAATGTTGTTCCAAATCCATACTACGCTTTTTCAGAATACGAGAAAAATAGAATTGATAGTAGAATAAAAATCACCAATCTTCCTGAAAAATGCTCAATTAATATTTATGGTTCGTCAGGTAAATTGATAAAATCGTTTGAAAAAGACAGTCCCGTAACTTGGATAGATTGGTTGTTGGTGAATAGCAAGGGCATTCCAATCGGTTCAGGAGTTTACTTTATCCATGTGAATGTTCCTGGAACGGGCGAAGTTGTGTTGAAATCATTTATTGCCATGCGACAAGTGGATTTGCAAGGAATTTGATGAAATAGTGAATTAAGGGTTTTTAGTAAGCGTTATTTTTCTTCAATTATTATTTCTTCATAATTCTCTTTCGGTTCGTTAATTGTAAGCTTGTATCGGTACCAACACAAACACAGACAGACTTCATCATTGACTTGCTCAAACTTAAATTTGAGCGTATCATTTTCTATTGTGTAGTCGCCTAAAAATTCTTTGCAACAAGCATCGATAAATTTAAATTCAATAATCGCATTTTTGTCGGTCAATGTCTTAGAATCAAAATAAGCTGTTGATCTTTGGTGAATTTTGTCTTCGAGGGCATCGTCACAAGGTCCGTTAATTTTGAGTTGGAACTTCTTCTTTTTCATTATAAACTCATACATTTCTTTTTTGGTTAGCACAGTGGTTTCGCTAACTTTAGAAGTGTCTCTTGGTTTGCTTGTACAGGACATAATTAAAAGTCCAATTAGCAATGTAACTAGTGTTCTGTTCATTTCATATTGTTAATCTTGTTTCATCGGTATGCTAATTCGAAACGTAGTACCAACATTCACATGTGATTCCACAACGTAAACGCGTCCGTGATGGTATTCTTTCACAATTCTGCGTACAAGCGACAGCCCAAGTCCCCAACCACGTTGTTTGGTGGTATAACCTGGTTTGAAAATGGATTTAATTTGTTTTGGAGTCATTCCCTTTCCGTTGTCTTTGATGGTGATATGTGCCCATTCAGGAGAATAACTCATCGTCAAGGTAAGTTCGCCCTTTCCTTCCATGGCATCAACAGCATTTTTGCAAATATTTTCCACTACCCATTCAATTAGAGGAGCATTGTGGTTGGCGCGAATGGAGCTGTCTTCAATGAAATGAATGGCCACTTTCTCAGAAATCCGAGGACGTAAATATTCAACCACTTCTTTGACTGTTTGATTCAAATCGGTATCGTCCAGTTTGGCTTCTGAGCCAATTTTTGAAAAGCGATCGCTTACTTTTTGCAGTCGGGTCACGTCTTTTTGCATTTCATCTGCAATCATTGGGTCAATGTCTTTTGCCTCCAGTAATTGAACCCAAGCCATTAAGGATGACAATGGTGTACCAAGTTGATGGGCAGTTTCTTTCGCCATTCCAGCCCAAACTTGATTTTGCTCTGCCTTGCGGAACGTGCTGAAAATCAGGTAGCCAATGAACACAAATAGTCCGATGATAAAGAACTGAATGTATGGAAAATACTGCATTTGTTTAAGTTCGGGACTGCTATCTACATACAAAACATTAGGATGATCTTTGGTGGAAACAACAAGCAAGGAATCATTTTGTTGGGCAAGATGAGCAATTGTTTTCGGCAATTCCGCTGGAGTTAGTTTTTCTTTTGCAATATTGCTTTCGATGACTTCGCGCGTTTTTTGGTCCAACAAAACGACAGGAACCAAACCTTCGTTATTAATTAATTCTTTGTTGAAAGATCGAAACAATGAATCGCGTTCTTTTTCGAGCTTAGTGATTTCCTTGGAATCGTCGTAAACATAGGTCATGAACAAGCCTTCATATACTTCAATGGTAAACGATGGATTTTTCTTCTTCCAAATTTCCGCCAATGAAACAAGCGAATCTTCGTATTTTTTTTCAAGATCCTTTGCTGTCAAATTGGGGTAAATCGGTCGCATTTCCGTTGTATCAAAAGCAATATTGCGATAGCCCGAAATTTCATTATCATTGCTGATTAAAATAACAGGAATGTTCACATTGTCCTTCACTATTTGCAACTGAAATTCAGGAATTTGATCAGAAAAAGTTTGTTCGGAAACTTCTTTTGTGGCTTTGATCCAAAGTTCCATTTTTTCGCGTTCTTTTTCCCGCAATTGAGTAAAGGTTCTGTTGGTTAATTGAATCAACTCCACTTTTTTCTTAATCGCATCCGCCCATTGTTTGGCACGTTGCTTTTCTTGCTCGCCAACTTTTGAAACAATTTGATTAGATACAAACAAAGAAAGTCCTACTAGAAGTAAGGCTACCACTAGAAAAGCGATTTTCCAATTTTGTTTATTTGAATATAAATTCATGCTTGAACAACGCTAAAAATACAAGAATATTCGATAGAAAATTCGGTAGCACAGATTTTGAGAATGAATTGACGCTGTGTAAGATTTGGAGAAATGAAAATTTTGGTCTAATTTGGATAGATATTTTATGAAAAAATTAGTTTTCCTTTTTGTATTTTTAGCATATATATGTTGTAATGCATCTTTGTATGCCCAAAATTTTCAAAAAATCTACTTATTTGAAGACACTTTTGCAAATGTCAATAACATTTTCGTGACGGATTCATGTTATTATTTTACAGGATCATCCGGAAGTGGTGCGCAAAGATGTGATGTTGTTTTTGGGAAGTTAAGTTTCGATGGAGATGTGACTTCACAATACATAGATGTGACTCCAAGCGAATTTAATTTATCCTATGGAGCGAAAACACAACTTGACACGAATTTTCGAGGTAATTTTAATGTAGGCTATACCAATCAATTAATAGGATTACCTAACATTAGAAAGCCGAACTACACAGAGTTTGATGCACAAGGCAATTTAATTCAAAGTTTAAATTTGGATTTGTTTGTTTCAGATAGTCTTGTTTTTTATGATTATGGTCAATTTATATCGAACAATTTGGATAGTACGGTGATTGGGTATTTTTATTACAACAATGAGTCAATAATTCAAGATGTCAATTATGCAGAAGATTATGCTATGCTTCTTTTTAAAATGAAATTGGATGGAGCAATAATTTGGACGAAAAAAATACATACAAGCATTAATAACATAAATAGCCCTAGTTATCATGGAAATCAAGTAAGAATTTTGGAAAACGGAGAAATTTACCTGTCTGTTATGGAGTATCAAGTTATGGGTCAAGCATTGCAAGAATGGGCTCGTATTCATTTTTATCGACTTGATCAGAATGGTAACATTTTAGATCATAAAATTTTTCAAGATACGCCTTTCACGTTTTCACTAAATTGTTTTTTGCAAATTTCAGATAGCACAATGATCATTCCTTACATCGAAAATTCAACAATGCTTGATGAAAACGGTATATTAATGCGAGTATATAGACCAACAATCGCCATGGTTGATGAAAACTTGGATATTATTTGGAAAGACACCAACTTCATGTCACTTTACGGAGCTGGATATGATTTTTATGCCCTTCCTTTTCAAATGCATAAAATAAGTGATACTATTTTTGCAGGCGCAAGCACCTATACCCACGCTTTAATGTATGACTCAACACTTTGGTACACACTTCGAGTTTTTGAAACTGTGCGCATTTTTAATAAAACTACTAGTGGCCAAACACTTTGGAATAGGGATTATTTTTATTGGCAACCTGCAGATAGTATCAATGATCCATATTACAAAATAACTGATTTTGAACTTACTACGGATGGAGGTTACATAGCCTGTGGTAGTGTTTTTAATACTGATTCTATCATGGCTGGAAATTTAGGGCAGTTTGGTTATGTTTTAAAAACAAATTGTTTAGGCTTCTTGGCCGATCCAGAAACCGCATTTAGTTATCAGAATCAAGACAGTTTGAAACTTTTGCTTACTAATAATTCAATTCAAAGTGGTAGTTATTTATGGAGTTTTGGCGATGGAACCCAATTAAGCACCTCTGAATATGAAACGAATGTACAACATACTTATTCAAGCTCAGGAGATTATCTAGTAACTTTGATAGGTTTTGGCTGTACTGGCATGAATGATACACTTACAGCGATGGTCACAATTCCACCAATGCCAGTTGACACATCTGTTATAAATGTTGGTGATGGAACACTTTTAACTATTTTTCCTAATCCAATAAAATCAGGCGAGCCGTTGGCAATTTATGTTGGTAATGTTGAAGAAAATAGTTCTACTTTAGAAATTTATGATCTCACTGGCAAAGTCATTTTGGCTTATGATATTCCAATAGGAAATACCAATTATATTTTCCCTTTAAATTTTGCTTCTGGAACTTATTTTGTTTCCCTGCGCGATGGAAAAAAGCGTCTTGAAATGGAAAAAATTATTGTGCGTTGACCTCATTTAGTATTCTGCACAAAACTCAACACCCGAATCGCTTGGCGTAAATTTTCTTGCGCATCAATCAATTTGAATATAGGAATATACGTTCCACCTCCAAGCGTCGCGATTTCTTTCATCGATGCAACGTCTTTTTCTTGGTTTTTTATTCCAACAACCGACAATTCAATGCCTTTCTTTTTACCTTCTTCGATGTATTTTTTGAAATCTTCTGATTTTTTATTGAAACCACCGTCAGTGATGATAATCACATGATTTACACCTCCTTGAATAAATGCTTTTTCGGCTTGTTTGTAGCCCATTTTTATTCCTTCGCCACCAGCAGTCATCCCAGATGCTTTCAATTTTCCAACAATAGTTTGCATGGCTTCTTTTTCCGAACCGGGCATCGTTGGTAACAAAATTTTGGTATCGGTTGCATACGTCACAATTGTTACTTTGTCTTGAGGGCGCAGCATATCCGACAATTGGTTCAATGAATATTTCATCAATTCCAAGCGATCTTCATGAATCATGGATGAAGAAATATCGAGGACAAATGTTACGTTAACGGGCTTGAAATAACTTTCGTCGAAATTGTCAGATGGAATTTCTGTCAAAGCAATCGGAGTTTCTACTTCCAGGTTGGTTGTTTCTTCGGTGCTCCATTCAATTTCTTCAGGAACAGAAGGCGTTACAGGTGTTTCCACCACGATCTCGGTGGATGTAACAACAGGAGTTTCGGGCACCGCAGGCGCATCTGGTTTTGTCGGCTCAATTTCAATCACAATTTCATCTTGGCGAGCAAGCGGTGGTTCATCTATTTTCTTTGGATCTTTCTCCAATTCGATAATGATTTGATTGCGTTCATTGCTTACAAATGCTCCTTTCTCAGCGGGTAAATAGTTCGCGTGTTTTGCATGAAAGTATGCCAAGCCTATTGTTCCTTCTTTGCGAATTTTACCGCGTTTATCTGTTTTGGATGACCACGCAATTTTTCCTCCTTGAATCATAGAAACAGTCGATTGACTCAATTCTTCACGAGTTTCTTTGTCGATGGTAATCACCGTCATTTCAAAACTATTTGCTTTTCGACCTGCAGGATGACTATTAAAATCTGGACAAGCAGTCAAAGAACTGGTTGCATTTTGACCGATCGATTTTAAATTTCCGGAGAGTTTAACAATCGTTGCTTCACCTTTGTCACTCGTAAAAACCTGGATTTCGTAGTTGAATCGTCCTTTTTGTTTTGGATTCACTTGAAAACGAACCGTAACCGTGCTGTCTTTGGCAATCAATGCATGATTTTGAATATACACCACTTCGCTCGGTTTGCGAACACTTAAAATGTATCCTTGTTTCGAACCATGATTTGTGATTTCAAGATCCACAAAGCGATTGTCATAGGATTCGAGGTCACCGAAATCATGTTTCGTTAGGGAGAATTCCATTTGACCAAAGCCCATGAACTGAAAAAGACAAAAAACAAGAAGAATGAATTGTTTCATATAATAAACATGTCAAAAAGTGTTCCGAAAACGAATTGTTGGTTTATAACGGAAAAAAAGAAAAATGTGACACACTGAAATCAATATTTTAATTTACTAAATTCTTGTTCTTTTTTTCATCGCAAAAAAAAGGTACTGTTATAAAAACCAAATATTTCTCAAAAATAATTTATTTTTGTTCTAACTAAAGAAGTTTAATTTCTAAACACTAGTGTCCGATAAAAATACAAATTAATCATTTCGGTTTCTGAAATCCTTGATTTTACTGATACTGATTTATGGATTTCAAAAGTAAGTCCCTCCTTGATTATGAACTACTGAATTTAATCTGAAGTTGAGCATCGTATTCTTTTAGCCAATCTTTCTGCGGATTTTCAAGGAATTTCATCAAATGGATATAGTTGAATAAATGTAATCTACAAAAGCTCGCAAGATTTGAGAACGCCCATTTACGCTTGATTTTTTTATGTATGACAGTTAGTAGTAGATTGACGATTAGCGCACACCAAATCTGTATTTTGATGGCGTTTTCATTGTCGCCAAGGAAGAATTTTAGTGGGAAGTTTTGTTTGAGTTGTTTAAACAAAAGTTCTATTTGCCAGCGTTTCTTGTAAATCAACGCAATGTGTCCAGCATTCATACCGAATAGGTTTGTTACAAATTCAAAGCAGCGTTTATTTTCATCATCCCAATAAGCTATTCTTCGCAATTCAAGGGTTTTAAGATACGATCCGTTCTCTTTTAAGTCTACTCGTATGATTTCATCTTTGATTACGCCATTGTCGATGTAAGAAGGAATGTCGTTTTCTTTCACTGTTTGATAAGCTGCATTGGATTTTAAACGAGTAACGAAGAACACACCGTTTTCGGTGAACTCATCAAAAGCTTTATAGTCGTTATATCCCTTGTCAAATACAGCTATCTTACCCTTTTCAAGTTGTAAGTGCTTTAAAAACTGTTTATCATGCGTTGTGGCGGCAGAAAACCAAACGATTTTCGGAACTTTCCCTTGTAAATTGATTTGAGTATGCACTTTAATTCCACCTTTTCGTTTGCCTGTATTAGGCTTCCTACCCACACAACTCAAAATGTCTTTAAACAGAGATATGGTACTCGAATCGATGATTTCTAGCTTGTTCTCCCAAGCATACGACTGTCGGCTGTCCGAGATAATTGGTTGATATTCTTTAAGCAAGGAATAATACACATCTTGGAATACTAAATGACTTCTTCTCTTGTTTGCATCACTCAACGTACTTTTATAAGGAATGTGTTTTAACTGAAAGTGATTCATTTTCCCTTTCAGACCTAGCATTGATGCGGCTACTTCACGCAATGAGGTGCAATGCGCGAATGTCGAAAACAACATACTTATCAGGTGATCCGAAGAATCAAACTTCTTAACATAATGATCTGCCAAGTGATTTTTGGCAATTTTATTCATTTTCTTTAAATCAATTAAAGAAATCAGCTGTCCGAAAACGGACTGTCCAAAAAAGTAGTTACTTTTATTCATGTGATTTTGTTCTGCAAAACTAAATTACATTAAAGCGGGAAATCCTCTACAGGAAATCCCGCTTTTTTAAAAAGTTTTATCGGACACTAGTGATTTCTAAACTATCTTGTGTAGCCTTAGCTTTAGTTAAGGCTACTTTTTTATATTCTGGATCATATTCAGTTTCATTTTTCCACAATGTAAAAATTAGAGCTAATAACTTTCTTTGTACAGCTACTAATCCAATTTTTTTCGAGACTTTGTTTTGATTAATTCTAAGATATGTTTCTTTCATTTCAGGATTACATCTGCTAGCGACCATTGATGGAAAATATAAGGTGTTTCTGATATATCTATTTCCTTTTTTAGAGATACTTGTTTTTCCTCGAACCGATGATCCTGATTCTCTTTGAACGACATCAAATCCCGCAAAACTGGTTAATTGTTTGATACTATGAAAATGCTCAAAGCACATTGTTTCTGACAATATGGTTACAACGGTCATTAAGCCAATTCCTTTAATTGTTACTAATCTTAGGATTTTTTTATAAAATGACGTATCCGATTTAATGAGGGTCTCGATTTCTTCTTTACATTTTTCGATTTGCTTTTCAATTTGTAAGATAAGACTTTTGTTGCTTTGAAGAATGAATTTTTGGATGTCATGGGAGCAATCTTTACTATGTTTAATGTTCATCAGTGCTGTTCGTTGCTCCTGTAATTGAACATAATATCGAGTAAGATTTCTTAACTGGAGAACTAATGGAGATGGTGGAATCCAGGCTTTGTGATTTCTCTCTACTCCAAACTGACTTAGCCATTTTGCATCTAAAGCATCCGTTTTGCTTTTGACATTTAAACTAGAAAAATAATGTCGGGTAGTATTTGGCAAAGCAACATGAACAGTTCGTTTTAAATTGAACAAGTGATGAGCTAAAGACTCATAATAAACACCTGTTGCCTCCATTAAGAAAACTACTTCAACATCCTTTTCTAATTCAGATTTTGACCAACGACTCAATTGGTTAAAGCCTTTTTTATTATTCGAGAACTCAGCTCCTTTCGAAAACTTAAATTCTCCCGACACATCTCGTTTACATACACATGCGGTAAACGAATTTTTGGAAACATCAATTCCAACACATTGTTTTAAATAACGCATAACTCTAATTTTACAGGTATGACTGAATTCCCCTTCCGTCTATTCTTTTGTTTTATCCAAGCTCGAATAAATCGGCCTTAAGTACTGTCCAGACTCTTGAGAAAAAACGTGTGTGGATCAATCTTTTTTACGATATAACAAGAATGTTTACCTAAACCAAAACTCTCTCACACACGATAGTCAGTACACTTTGTTTAACAACAATGTACGAACCATTTATTAAATTTGATGTAAATATAAAAGAACCAAAAAATGCTAGTCCAAATTTAAGCCGTTCGGCGAAAATTCTTGAATGGACCGATTTATCAAAAGTAGTGCATTGCTAGCGCAATACAGACGTAAACGCCTTTTGAAATCGGTTAGCCATTCTATTATTTTCTTCTTCCTCACTTCTCAAAATTTGGACGGATTTTGAACCGACCTTAAAATTTCAATATAAATTTGAGATTTATGGTATTACTATTATACAAAAACCAGAAATTTAGATTTAACAAGTTAAATTCTAGTTCTAAGTTAAATCAATTTTTCCGTAAAGCGAATCCATTTTTATCCATCTATTTCACAAAACTGGAATAATCAAATTCTCGAACAGAAATGAGCGGAGTTTGTCCGCTGAGCCCTGACATTCCAGCAAATCCATTTCGACCTTGCACGCCAGGCGATGAAGGTAGCTGTCCAGCAAGTGGTTTTCCTGGTTGTCCACCTTTTCCTCCATTTCCATATTGTCCACCGCGACCACCTGACATATCAAAGGAAATTCTTCCTTCAATATCTACTGCACTTGGATGCAAGAAAAACATCACTGTCCCTGCATTTCCACCATTTCCGCCTGAGCCGCCGTCACCACCATGACCACCATGCCCAGGAGCTTTTGACTTTCCATTTTTTACTTCGCCATCACGACCATCTCCACCAGCGCCTCCATTTCCACCGTTCCCGCCATTTCCACCTGAAAAATCAAATTTGAAATCTTCTGGACGTTTGCTTTTATAGCGCATCTCTTGTTGGGTTTCGGAATTTAAGACATAAACAAAATATTCGTCTTTTTCTTTCCACAGATAAACCACGTAGTTTTGTCCGTTTTGACCATTCGTTCCATGCAAACCAAAATCTCCATTACGGCCATCGCGAAACAATACAGAAGTGCTACTTGTTGAACTTTGATCTTGTGCATTTGTGCCGTTGAACCCACTGCAATCCACTGATAAATCGCCCCAAAGGTTGACGTTCATCGAATCAGAAAACGTATAAGATTCTTTTTTCTTTTTGATGTAGTATTGCATCCGCATCGGTTCTTCATTAAAACTTGTTGGACGTTTAATGATGGTAAACCGTTTTCCAGATTTGCTTAAATCCGTTGAAATAAAATCCAAATCGTGGTAATTGGTCAAATCAACTTCTTCGCCATTGGTTTTTAAAGCCAAAATTTTTGCTTCAAATGTTCCGCCAAATTGCAATGGTTCAACTGGATTGTATTCCAAATAAACCCGATCAATATCGGCGATGCTGAATTTTTTGAGAGATCCACACGAACTCAATGCGATGAGTGCTAAGAAGAGAATATAAATTGTTTTCATGCTTTAAATCTATAATAATGAAGCGATTTGACAGAATTTGAAATTTGATTTTGCTAGAATCCCTCCACAAATTTTCTCAATAATGTTGCCAAGTCAATTGTTTCAGCGAAAGTCAAATTTTCGTAAGTATCAAAAACGTCGTGGTAATTTTTATTAGGTCCCATAGTGTAAATGAAAAAAGCTGGAACACCTTTTTCTGTGAACCAATAATGATCAGAGTTTGCTGCTTTACCGCGAATGTTGACTGTTTTTAAATAATTATTATCCGTATTAATTTGCTTTAGGCGATCAAATTCGGTTTGAAATACAGAACCATTGACAACAGTAATGCCATCTTCGCCACTTCCCATGATGTCCAAGTTGATTAAAAATTTGATTTTCTTCAATTTCATCAATGGATGTTCCACAAAGTGTTTTGAACCCAAAAGTCCTGCTTCTTCCCCTGCGAAGGCGATAAACAATAAATTGTAGTCGTCGATAGGTTCTTTTTTGAAATAATTCGCAAGCGCAATGATCATGGCTGTTCCACTCGCATTGTCGTTTGCACCTGGAAAATAAGTTTCTCGTCCGAGTCGTCCTAAATGATCGTAGTGAGCAGTGAATACAATGGTTTTTTTCGCTTTTTTCTTGGCAGGTAAAAATCCAATTACATTTTGAGTGGCGTGTTCTTTCAAATCCGCATCGATAAGAACTTCGTATGTTTTTCCTGTTTCAAACGCTTCTTTTTTGCATTGTAAAAAAACGTGTTTTAATTGTTCTTGAGAAACCGACCAAGTAAATTTTTTGTCCGTGACTTCGATTACAGGTAAATATTGACTCAACTCGTATTTGATGCTATTTAAGAAAGTCAATGTGTCTTTGTTGGTGCTTGTGATTTCTAGCGCAATGCAGTTTTGGTCAGAACCGTCAAGCATTTTTTTCAATTGATTGTTGAATTCAACTTGGTTAAAAACTTCTGCTGCGGTAAATAATTTGGGTCTTAGAACTCCGCGAAAAGAAGGACAAGAAGGATCGATAAGCACATCTTCACCGAGTTTCAGTTGTTTACCATCTTTCACGATAGATGCGTCGCCCGGAAAACTATTTACTTGAAAATTAAATGATTGAAAATAAGAAGATCCCAATTTTCGAAGGCCAAGTTTTTCGAATTCCTTTGCGATGAAATCAGCGGCAATTTTGTCTCCATTATTCACATAGCCACGACCGTGAAATTCAGGGGAACACAACGATTCCGTGAGTTGTTTTACTTCGTCAATGTTAATTTGTCCATAAGCAAAAGAACCAAGGAGAAAGGGAATTAGTAGGCTAAGAGGTTTAAACATATTTTCTGCAAATTTTTTGAATAAATTCATCCACTGTTTCGCTTTCTACGTCCCAATTGTTTTCACTAGCAAATTTGGAACAACTTGTTTTAGCGTCGTTTAGCGTGGGAAGTTTATCAAATTCTTTGATGGCTTCAGAGAATTTTTCACTAGAACCATCAAAAAGTTCATTGATGTATTGCAAGCGTTCATTTAATCCAAATGCTCCAACAAGTGTGTCTAATTTCGAGAAACCAAGTTGACCTTTCATTTCACTTGAAACGCTTTCAAATTTTTTCTCAAATCCTTTACTAGAAGATTTTGTTTCTGTTTTCGGAGCGATTGGTTCCTCTATTTTTTGAACCTTTTCTGGTTCTATGGTCACAGGAATTTCAGCTGCCTTTTCAACTTCCATTTCAACTTCCAATTCAACTTCATCTTGAATTTCTACTTCTGGAATTATTGGTTCTGGGACAATAGTGTCTTTAACTTCTTCCGCAATTTCTTCTTGAACAGCAACAGTTATTTTTTCTTCGGCTGAATTTGCTTCGGGCTCGTCAAATAAACTAAAGTCGATGGTTGGCAATTCGTCAATGATTTCTGTTTTGGCTGGTTCTTCAATGATTGGCAATTCGACCACAAGTTCGGCAACTGGCTCAGCAGTTTCTTCTTTTTCAATCACTGGAGATGTTTCCTTCTTCTCGCTGATTGCTGTTTTCTTCTCAACATTCGTTTCGTTGTTCGTTTGCTCAACACCTTTTTCTTCCTTCGATCTCAACGCAATCTCCTCGAAAATTTTGTAGCGTAAAACGATTGTTCGTTCGTGCAATTCGCGCACCAAATCCACATGAGCTTCCAATTCTTCGACGGTCAATTTCTTACTTTCTAATTTGTCCAAATTTGACGCGATTTCGGCGATTAGTTCTTTCTGCGATTTATAGTTTGTCATTTTTTACTGTTTGTTTGTCTCATTTCAATCAGCATTCCTACAGTTTTTCAACAAATAAGCAAAGTTGCTAACGTAGTTGATTTTAAGAACACTAAAATAACGAATTTTAAACCGTAAAGTTACCAAGAATGTTGCCCTCAAATGTAGGATTAACAGAAAATTATCGTGTGTTCATTGTTGAAAACTAAAAGTCAAAATTAAGGTATGTTTTTAGAGCAATTCCCCACAGAGGGAAGACAAAATGGTTGGATTGAAGTGATTTGCGGATCCATGTTTTCGGGTAAAACGGAAGAGTTGATTCGACGCTTGAAACGGGCAGAATTTGCCAATCAAAAATTACTCCTTTTCAAACCAAAAATCGATAATCGTTACAGTGAAGAGAATGTTGTGAGCCATCAAGGAAGCACATTTCAAGCCATTGTTGTTGAAGAATCTGCCTCGATCTTGTCGCATTGGAACAAAGAAAAAGTGGTTGCCATCGATGAAGCTCAATTTTTTGATCCAGGAATTATTCAAGTTGTCAATGAACTTTCAAAAAAAGGTGTGAGGGTAATTTTAGCTGGATTAGATATGGATTACCTTGGAGTTCCGTTTGGTCCAATGCCACAGTTGATGTGTTTGGCAGAATATGTTACAAAAGTGCACGCCATTTGTGTTTCATGTGGTAACTTAGCTCAGTTTTCGCATCGAACGGTAGGAGATAAGGAGCAAGTGCTTGTTGGTGCTGTAGAAAAATACAAACCTCTTTGCCGTTCGTGCTACAATAAAATTGCACATTAAAAACCATGAAGCTAAATATTCCCAATCAACAATTTATTGAATTAATTCAAGGGAAAGCGAATTGCGAAAGTCAGGAAGAAATAAATGCAATCGTTTATGATTCCAGAAAAATTGGCGATCCAGCGAATACCGTTTTTTTTGCGTTGGATGGAAATCAAACAAATGGTCATGCGTATATTGTTGCAAGTTATGACCAAGGAATCCGACATTTTGTTGTCTCCGAAGAACTAGTTCTTCATTTGAAGGGCGCTCAAATCATTGTCGTTCCTAATGTCTGGAACGCACTTTTCGACTTGGCAACATTTAAACGTGAAAGATTCACAGGTGAAGTTGTTGCTATTTCGGGAAAAGCAGGAAAAACAACAGTCAAAGAATGGTTGTATCATTTTCTTTCACCAGAAAAAAAAGTATCGCGCAGTCCTAAAACGTACAATTCGCAGCTTGGAATTGCCTTGTCTATTTTGGAATTGAAAGCTTCTTCAGAAATTGGCATTATCGAAATAAAGCCACACGAAGAGTTGGATCCTGTGCTGATCAATCGCATGGTGAAACCAACAATTGGCGTTTGGACCTCAAGTGATTTTGTCACTGGACGTCATACCTCAGATTCGTTTATTTCATCGCTTTTTACTGGCGTTAAGTTGTTTGTGCACAGTAATGAAAAGCGCGATTTTTCTGGAGTAAGATTAAACAATCATCTGACAGCTCCGTTGTTAAAAAAGGAACAATTAAAATCAATCGAAGCGGATAATTCGGTCAATGTTTTGAATGCTTCCTTGGCTTTTTGTGTTGCTCAGCAATTCGTTTCTGACCTTAGTTTACTGCAACAAAAACTTGAAAGTTTACCGAGTCTTGCGTTGCGAATGGAAACGTTTGACGGGATAAATGGCAATTTCATTATCAATGATACGTACAATTTAGATTTTGATGCTTTTCGAAATTCGTTGGAGTTTCAACAATTAATTTCCAACGGTAAAAAAAGAGCTGTTTTGGTTGGCTTACCGCCGAATGCAACAGATCTCAAAAAAGAACTTGAAACGTTAATTCAAGAATATTCGCCTGATTTTGTTCAGTTTATCTCGGACGAAAAGCACCTTGATTTGACTTTGGAGAATATGGTGGTTCTTTTTAAAAGTGCCAAGAATTCCAATTTTCAGCGTTTAGCAAATCGATATAAAATCAAAAGACACAAAACGCATATTCGAATAGATTTAAAGAATTTGCGAAAAAATATTTTAGCACATAAACAACTTTTGCCTGAGTCCACCAAAATAATGGCCATGATGAAAGCCGCTGGATATGGATCTGGATTGCAGAAAATGGTTCAATTTGTTGATTCTTTTGGTGTTGATTATTATGGTGTAGCCTATGTTGACGAAGGAGTAGAAATTCGAAATGCAGGTATCAAGAAACCAATTATGGTTATGAATACCGAAGAAAGCAATTTCGAGGCATGTATCTTAAATAATTTGGAACCAGCTATTTATGATTTTCAGCAATTGGATGATTTTATTTCAGAATGCATCGCGCAAGGCAAAGAACAATATCCGATTCATGTAAAAATTAACACTGGAATGAATCGATTGGGCTTTGAAACAACCGAAATTGAGAAAGTATTGGAAGTGATTCAAGCGCAACCTGAGGTGAAAATCCGATCTGTTTATTCTCATCTCGCGGACGCGGATAATCGGCGCGACAAACGTTTTACTGAACTTCAATTACAAAAATTCGGCACTGTTGTAAAACAAATTCAAGCGGAATTACCGTATTCATTCGAAACGCATATTTTAAATTCATCTGGAATAGCTAATTATCCACAAGTTGGATTTAGCATGATTCGCATCGGAATAGGCATGTTTGGTGTTTCTTCCAATCCAGATTTAAAGCGCAAATTGAATCCTGTATTAAGCTGGTATTCAGCTATTTCTCAAATTCGAAAAATTGGACCAGGACAAAGTGTGGGATATAATCGCACATTTCTGAGTGACAAAGAAATGCTTATTGCAACTATTCCAGTAGGTTATGCGGACGGCTTTCGACGTAGTTTGAGCAATGGAAAAGGTGCGGTTTTCATTCACGGGCATGAATGTCCAGTCATCGGAAATGTCTGCATGGACATGATTATGGTAGATGTTTCTTCCATTTCAGCAAAAGTTGGCGATGAAGTAGAAATCATTGGAACAAACCAAAGCATTGAAAAAATGGCGGAATTGCAGGGAACTATTTCGTATGAAATCATGACAAGTATTTCTAGTCGTGTTCATCGAACTTACGTGGAGTAATTTCTTTAAATTTGCACCATGCAAATAGCAAAGACGCTCATACTTCGTATCCTTGGACTTTTCCTTTTTTGGATACTGATATTTGATTTTCAACGCATTTTATTTACCATTCACAATTTTTCGAAGTTTGAAGGCATTTCTTTCTTTGAGTGGTTAGGAGCATTTATTTATTCAATGCGCTTGGATTTAGCAACGGCTGGTATTTTGAGTGCCATTCCATTTATCTTTTACATTATTTTTCTAGTTTGGAACAAGAAATGGGCGAAACGAAGTTTTTTCATTGTCTTGACGCTTGAAGTGATCGCCTGTACATTTATTCATGCGGGAGAAATCAATGCATATCCAGAGTGGAATCATAAATTGACTTCTCGGGTTTTTATGCATTTATCCAATCCAGATGAGGTGTTCAGAACGGCTGATTATGGCATGACCATTTGGTTTGTCATCTATTCCATTTTGGAATTGGTTTTTGCTTGGAGAATAGGTCGCTGGATTTTGAATAGACCAGCATTAAATCATCAATTTTCTGTATTGCCAAAACTTGCGTTGACGGTAATCGTGATTCCTGTTTTGCTTTTTCTATGTGGACTTTTAACGCGAGGTGGATGGCAACAAATTCCGATAAATAGCGATGCAGCGTATTATTCAAAAAACTATGTGGCGAATGACTTATCGGTCAATTCGACGTATTTCTTTGCGAAGAGTTTTTTACTTTATAATCGCTCGGAAATAGGTGCCTTTATTCCAAAAATTTCGGAAGAAAAAGCCAAAAAAGCCTTGGCCGATTTTTATGATTATCCATTGGAGCATGAGCAATTATTCCTCGAAAATAAACGCCCAAACATTGTAGTTATCGTGCTTGAAAGTTGGACGGCAAATGCCATTGGATCCATTACTGGAAGTCCGACTGCCACACCTTATTTTGATAAATTGACCAAAGAAGGATTATTATTTACACGGTTTTATGCAACTGGAGGAACTTCTGAAATTGGGAACTCTAGTATTTTTGGTGGTTATCCAGCGTTGCCTGAAATTTCCATCACGATGCAATCTGACAAGCACCGGAAGTTACCTTGTTTGAATGAAGATTTAAAAAAATGGGGCTACACAAGTAATTACATTTTTAGTGGCGATTTAAAATATGGAAACATCGGCGGATATTTTACAGACCATAATTTCGATGAGGTTCAAGACGAGAATGATTTTCCAAAAGGTTTAGGTCGAGGGAAATTAAATTATTACGATGAAGATTTGTACAAAATACTGCGTCAGAAAATGAATAAACTCAAAGAACCATTTATGCAATGTGGTTTTACGGGAAGTACTCATTCTCCGTATGATTATCCAAACAAAGAAAAGTACACTAAATTTGGTGGTGTTGAAGGAAATTTCATGAATTCGTTGAGCTATGCCGATAAATGTTTGTGGGATTTTATTCAATCTTGTAAAAAAGAACCGTGGTACAAGAACACCATTTTTGTGTTGGTAGCAGATCATGGTCACGCATCGAATAAAGTTCAAAACCCAAGTTCAGGGGCTTATTTTCATGTTCCTTTGTGCATTTATGGTGAACCTTTAAAGAAATCATATCGTGGTAAAAAAGTGAATCGCTTGGGATCTCAAACAGATATAGTTCGAACTCTATTGTATCAAATGGGAGGCGATTTTGAGAGGTATGTTTGGGCAAAGGATTTAATGAATCCGAAAGCGCCTGAATTTGCCTTGCATACAATTAATCGCGGTTACGGTTGGATAACTCCAAAAGGAAATTTCACGTTCAATTTTGACGGAAAAAATTTCATGGAAAACACCTATACTGAAGCCGAATTGAAAAAGCAAAAGTTAAGATGTGAATCAGCAATTTCATTGATTTATTCAAATTACAAAGCCCTTTAAAATGTTTAAATCACAGTTCTTTAAAAATTATTCATGGATTCTGGGCGCGGCGATTTTAGCGCGATTAATTGCTGTAATTTTTTCGCCTGGTTATGGAATGCATGATGATCACTTTTTGATTATCGAATCATCGGCGTCCTGGGTGGATGGTTATGATTACAATAATTGGCTTCCATGGACAGAGGGAAACAGAGGTGCTCCAGAAGGGCATAGTTTTACGTATGTTGGATTGAATTTCCTTTATTTTTGGTTCATGAAGGCGATTGGGGTGGTTGACCCAGGATTTTTAATGATGATCAATCGACTCATTCATGCGTTGGCTTCGATGTTCGTTGTAGTTTATGGAATCAAAATCACTGAAAAGTTATCCAATCCAAAAAATGCAAAAATCGTAGGATGGTTGCTTGCTTTGCTGTGGATTATGCCTTTTGTGTCTGTCCGTAATTTAGTTGAAACTGCGGCCATTCCATTCATTGTATTGGGAGTTTGGTTTGCCATTCGTGAGCGCAAAATGATTGATTTTCTGTGGGCAGGATTCCTTTTGGGATTCGCGGTTTCATTTCGCTATCAAATTGGCGTTTTTGCTATTGGAATGGCGGCGATTTACTTTTTTCAATTCAAATGGAAACCATTTTTTCTTTTCTGTGCCGGGGTTTTAATTGTGTTTGGACTCACACAAGGATTGGTCGATTATTTTATTTGGGGTCGACCATTTGCTGAATTAATTACCTATGTGGTTTACAACATGAACGAGGGTACCGCTTATCTCCAAAATCAGAATTACTTCATGTATTTTTTGGTTTTGATCGGCTCTTTGTTGTTTCCGTTTGGTTTATTGATGTTTGCAGGATTTATCCGCTCTTGGAAAAAATACATGATTTTATTTGTTCCCACGTTGATTTTTATTTTGTTTCACACCATTTATCCGAACCGACAAGAGCGATTTATTTTATCAGTTTTACCCTTTTTCATCATTCTTGGTGTGATTGGTTTTGATTTATTCAAGCAAACAAATTTTAAAGAAAAAGCGTGGAAATATTCCTGGATTATTTTTTGGATTTTGAACATTCCTATTTTACTTTTTGCTTCAACGATGTATTCGAAAAAATCTCGTGTTGAGGCTATGCGTGAATTATACGCTAACGAAATGCATAACGAGCACATTTTATTAGAAGGTACAGCAAGTGGTTCTGTTTCCATGATGCCAAAATTTTATGCAAAAGAATGGCATTGTGCATTCAATAACCGCACGGATTCAACCGCTCTAATTATTCCCGAAGAAAGTGATAAGTTTGATTACATTTTCTTTTTTGATGAAGAAAAATTGGCAAAACGAATTTCAAATTACAAAGCGATTTACCCAAACATGCAGCTGGCAAAAAAATGTAATCCATCTTCGTTGGATGTCTTGCTGCGTAAAATGAATCCACGAAATGCGAATGAATACATTGAAGTTTGGAAAACCAATCGGAAATGATTTGGTTTTTAGTTGTTTTCGTTTAACAATCGAATAATTGCTTCATGCGCCTCTGGCAACAATTTTTCCTTTTGTTTTTTTGTAAGCTCTTCAATTGATTTTGATTTAAACTTTGTTTTAAAGTAATTTACTTTTTCTTCGAAATCTGTTATTTTTTCTTCATTGGACTTTTCAGTTGAAAATTTTTCTAGATGGAGGGCTAAATGAGTGATAACTAAAGTTAATGTTAAGAGATTAATATTCAAGCCAAATAGCACCAAAAGGTATGTATTATCGCTGAAACTAACGAATCGAGTAAATGAAGCAAGAAGTAAAAACAAAAAAAGAAAAACCCATAAATTGGGATTGAAGATTTTACTTGACCAAACAACAATCAATCCGATGCATCCTAATAAGACTGAGTCAGAAAGTGTATAGGAAAAATTGATGTGATTAGTTAAGTTTAATGACACAATTTCTAGAAGAGAAATAATACAAACCCCTGTAGCCATTATAAGAGCCATGTGTTTAATTACATTCATTGTTTAAGCGAAAAATGATTTATCATTAAATCAAAAGTCAGAAATATATTTCAAAAGGTATTGGTTTTCGATTCATTTTTTTTTAATACCAGTTTGAATTGGAACAAATAACCTTTCAACAATAAATTACCCACAAAATTTATCCTCTTTCCATTTCAAAGGATTGTTAATAATGTAATTATGAATGCGTTGATAGGCATTATTATCATGAATGATATGATCGTAAAACAATGTTTGCCAAGCAAATTCAATTCCCAATCGATTGGCGTGTTTTGTCACGGCGGATTTGTATGATCCGATAATGGATGAAATGGAATTTTTTCCAATGTTTTGAAATCGTTGTTGGCCGATGGTTTTTTGATGCGGGGCATTTGGTAGAGGCAGGGCATGCCCTGCCTCTACCAAATGCCCCGCATCAAACGATTCCCCATTCAATATAATTATCCCATGAATGTGATTCGGCATCACCTGAAATGCGCCCAATTCAATATTTTTCGCGTGATTTTTTATTTCGTGCCACAAAAGGTCAGCAATGACGCCTGCACCGGACAATTGCATTTTGTTGTCGCGAATTTCGCCAAAATAATGTTCACGATTTTTGGTGCAAATGGTAATAAAATATGCAGCGTTCCAGCGGTAATCCCAGTTTTGTAAACGGATCGATTCAATGCGGTATTTGTTTTGAAATTTGGTCATCGTGAAAAGGTAAATCAATTAAAAAAACGGTTTTTGTTTCATCGAATGAAAATAGATTTCATTTCAAGGATTATTGAAGTTAGGAATAATTCCAATGTTTTGAAAGAAATGACACCCAAAATATGAGATATTTCATTTGTTTAATTCCACATGCAAGGATTTACCGATTAATAAAATTACATGCATTTGCTATTCTCACAGAATTGTGTCTAAATTTATAACGTGAAAATTCTCATTGTTCGTTTCAGTTCCATCGGAGATATCGTGCTAACTACGCCCGTGGTTCGATGCATTCACGAACAAATTCCAAATGCTGAGATTCATTTTATCACGAAGTCTTCGTTTCGTTCCATTCTTGAACATAATCCCCGAATTTCAAAATTAATTTGCATTGAAAAATCAATTGATGAAGTGATTGATGCCTTGAAATTGGAGAATTACGATGTTGTGATTGATTTGCACAAAAACATTCGAACACTTTCGTTAAAACGAAAATTGGGCGTCAAAAGCTATTCGTTTCCTAAATTGAATTTTCAAAAATGGCTTTTGGTAAATTTCAAAGCGGATAAAATGCCAAAAGTGCATGTCGTGGATCGCTATTTTGAAGCTGTGAAAGAATTGGGAGTCGTTTCGGACAATAAGAACTGCGAATATTATTTGGGCGATGAAAATCACATAAATACGCTTGAATCAATTGGTTTAGAACCAAAATCATTTGTCGCGATTGCCATCGGTGCTCAATTTGCGACTAAAATTTTGCCTACAGAAAAACTTACAGAAATCATTGGTCAAATAACTGCACCTGTAATTCTTTTGGGAGGACCAACAGACGTTGAACGATCAGATGCTTTGATGAAGAACTTAAGTCACAAATCGAATCTGGTAAATGGTGTGAATCGATTTTCCTTGAATCAATCGGCAAGTATTGTGGCGCAAGCGAAAGTCATTCTTACACACGATACAGGTTTGATGCACATTGCTTCTTGTTTTGACATTCCAACAGTTAGCGTTTGGGGAAATACCGTTCCAGCGCTCGGCATGTATTCCTATTTTCCTGAAAAGCCAGATCAGTATTCCATTCACGAAGTCCTGAATTTAAAATGCAGACCTTGTTCGAAAATCGGTCATCAAAGTTGTCCCAAAAAGCATTTTAATTGCATGGAATTTCAGGATATAGAAAAGATTGTGAAAGATGTGTTCAACAGAATGGGAAATTAATATCCAAAAGATTCTAACTAACTTTGACATATGAAACTTCACGTTAAAAAATTCACTTTTAATCCTATTCAGGAAAATACGTACGTTGTTTACACCGAAGTAGGCGACGCTGTAATTATAGATCCAGGATGCTACGAACGCCATGAAGAACAAGCATTGACCGATTTTATATCAGAAAGTGAATTGAATGTTTTAGCACTTCTCAATACGCACGGACACATTGATCACGTTTTGGGAAATGCTTTTGTCAAACGAAAATACAATGTTGATTTTTACATCCACGAATCGGATGTAGTAACTGTAAATTCTGTAGTCAGCTATGCTCACGTTTATGGTTTTGAAGCTTATAATCCATCGCCTGAGCCTGATGTTTTATTGAAAGGTGGCGAAAAATTGACTTTTGGTTCGATTACTTTTGATGTGCTTTTCACACCAGGACATGCGCCCGGACACGTTGTTTTTTACAACGAAGAATCAAAATTAGTCATCAATGGAGATGTATTATTTCAAGGAAGTTTTGGTCGAGTGGATTTGCCCGGAGGCGATTTGGAGACTTTGAAAAAATCCATTTTCGATATCATGTTTAATTTGCCAGAAGACACCTTGATCTATTGTGGTCATGGTCCAGAAACAACCGTTGGTCGCGAAAAGATAAGCAACTACATTCTTCAGTATTAAGATGCGCATTGCCATCAATACACGGTTTTTATTGACTTCCAAAATGGAGGGATTTGGCTGGTACACCTATGAAATCAGCAAGAGATTGGTTGAAATGCATCCTGAACATGAGTTCTTTTTCTTTTTTGATCGACCATTTGACGAGAAATTCATTTTTGGAAAAAACGTCACACCAATTGTGTTGCGACCGCCTGCTCGTCATCCCATTTTGTTTTATATTTGGTTCGAATGGTCGGTAAAACGTGCTTTGAAAAAACATAATATCGACTTGTTTTTTTCGCCTGATGGCTATTTATCTCTAGGAAGTTCGGTGCGGCAAATTGGGGTCATTCACGATTTAAATTTTGAGCATTTCCCGAAGGATGTTCCTTGGGTTCCTCGCACTTATTTGAAGCATTTCTTTCCAAAATTTGCGCGCAAAGCGGACAAAATCATAACCGTTTCTCAGTATTCTAAGGACGACATCGTTAAAACTTATAACATCGAGCCATCGAAAATACATGTTGCCTGGAATGGGGCTTCGGATAAATTCAAACCGCTTTCGGAGCAAGAAAAATTGGAAGTACGGACTGAAATTTGCCAAGGCGAGGAGTATTTTTTATTTGTTGGCGCCATTCATCCGCGCAAGAATGTTACTCGACTGCTTCAGGCTTTTGAAAAATTCAAAAAGGAGACGAATTCTTCTGTAAAGCTTGTCATTGTTGGCACACCGCTGTGGAAAAATGCTCAAACTGATTTTGCAATTTCGGAGAAAATAAAATCTGAGATCATTTTCACAGGACATTTATCGCTTGACGAACTTGCCAAAATTATGGGAGCGGCAAAAATCTTTTGTTTTGTGCCTTATTTCGAAGGTTTTGGAATTCCGTTGGTAGAGGCGATGAAATGTGGAACTCCAATTCTTTCAGGAAATTTGACTTCACTTCCTGAGGTTGCAGCAGATGCAGCGTTGTATTGCGACCCCATGAATGTTGAGGACATTGCGTCAAAAATGATTGTGTTAAACAATGATGAATTACTTAGAATCCAGCTTTCCGAAAAAGGGATTCAGAGATCGAAAGAATTTGATTGGAACAAAAGCGCAGAAGCTGTTTCTAAGGTGCTTTTTAATAGTAAGGAGAAATCATAAAATAAACTACCACTCCAGAAATAGCTACATAAAACCAAATCGGCCAAGTGATTTTAGTCCATTTTTTGTGACGTTCATAGTTTCCTTGCCAAGCAAATAGGTAAGTGAATAATACCAAAGGAACAACGACAGTGCTTAGAAAAATGTGCGAAATCAATAAGGGATAATAAATCCAACCGTAAGCTCCACCGTATTGTGTGGACTCAGCGGTCATGTGATAAGCAACATACATTGCCAAAAAAAGCAAAGACAAGAGCAACGAAACGCGAATGAGTTGTCGGTGCAACGCTTGATTCTTTTTCTTAATGGCAACCAAAGCTAAGATTAGCAGAATGGCTGTTAATCCATTGATGCCAGCATAAACAGAAGGTAAAAAAGTCAAGTTAACGCCAGGTATTGAAACCCGTGTCAGAACAGCTACGACTAACGGAATTGTAATTGAAAGCGCAATAATTGCTAAACGCGCTTGTTTAATTTTCTTTGGATCCTGTAATGTTGTAATCATATTTTAATAATTTACGTAAATCGTTTGCCATTGAATCGATGGCTTCTGTTTTTAATCCGTCGTAAATACCACGCACATAACCATTGTGGTCGACAATAACAAAGTATGAGGTATGACCGAATCCTCCAGGAACAGATTCATCTTGTTTCGCATAGCTGAAGAATTCTCCGGCCATTTCATGCGTTTGTTCTGCAGGTACACCAGTCAAAAACGACCAGTTTTTAGCCTTAATGCCATTCATTTTGATGTATTCTCTCAATCGAGTAGGCGTATCTTTTTTTGGATCTATACTGAAACTTAGAAATCGAATGTTTTTGTTCAAATCGGAAGTCATAGTATTCAAGCGCTTCATGTTTGTTGTCATTGGTGGACAAATAGAAGGACAATGCGTGAAGAAAAAATCAACAACCCACACTTTTTCCTTGATTGTATTGGAAGAAACCCACACAGAATCTTGATTGAGGTAATTGAACGCTGGAACAACATGATAAATGGTGTCTGCAACTTCTTTACCGTTTACTATCCGGTATTCTACATCTCGATTTCCATGAATTGGTAGTGAATTTTCTTCAACAGCATTTTCAGAACAAGAAAACAAAACAAGACCAATGAAACTCAAAATGGCAAGCGAAAATTTATTTTTTAGCTTTTGCTGCTTCTTTGTCATATTCTTTTTTGAGTAATGCAACATGTTCTTTCATTTTACGAACCATTCCTTCAGTATGTCCATTCAATACCATTCGCAAGTGGTTTTTCTTATCAAAAAGCAAAATTAACTCTTGGAATGCTTCACCACCATAATATTGATTTCCTTTTTCAAGTAGGTTGATATTGTTACTAGTAATATCAAATATCGGACGACTATTTCCTTTCGCAACCATCCAAATTGCTGGATCGTATTCAACAACATCATCTTCGAGCATTTTGCGAATCCCAGATAAATCTTCTAAAGGTTTTCCATGGATATCAGTTGCAAATGAAATAATTCTCACATCCGTTTTTCGTTTGTATTTGGCAATGTCTTGATAAATCAAGCGATCAAAACTCCAGATGGAAACACCGCAACTGTCTGGACAAGTTTCTTGAATATTATTGATGATGACAATTTTGTTTTTGAAATCTTTTTGGGTGAATTTTTTGCCGTAAGCATCTTCGAAAGCATAATCTGCACCTTTTCCAAAATCTTCAAGCACTTTGAATTTGTGCTCACAACCTCGCGTTGAGATAATTATCAATAAAATTGCCGGACCAAATAAAATCAACATTGCGTATATTGACTTCATTCGTCCGGCAGTATTTTTACTAGCCATTATGCTAAAGAATTAATTCACGGTGTACGTCGACCATGTATTTCCTACTGCTAAACCTTCCGTTAACAAGATGAAAATTAAATAGGCCATGAAAATGAAATATGGGATCAAAATAAAATACTTAAGTGCTTTTTTCTCATCACCTAGGTGCATGAAACTTAAAACAATGTAAGCTGCTTTTACCAATGTTAATGCAATGTATCCATACTTGATTACTTCCCAAGTCATACCAGAAGAAATTGATCTTCCCATTTTAGCTCCAATTAACACTTCAACAATTGTAATAACTGTTAGGATAATGGTTACTTTGTATATTTTTTTTCTGATTACTTTACCTTGTTCCTCAGAGTGGTGAGTGTCAAGTGAATATTCTATAATGTCGTCTCTTAACATAGTGCAAATTTTTAAACTTAATTAAACCAAATAGAAGAAGGTAAATACAAATACCCAAACCAAATCGACAAAGTGCCAGTATAAACCAGTTTTTTCAACCATTTCATAATGACCTCTTTTGTGGTAAACTCCTCGCATTACTCCTAACAGTATAATAATATTTATCATTACCCCTGAGAACACGTGAAATCCGTGGAAACCAGTAATAAAGAAGAAGAATTGAGCGTATTGTTGCGGCCCGTATTCATTCGTTTCCAAGTTTGCACCGTAAACTACTCTTCCTTTTTCACCAGAATTGATCACATCTTCATACATTTTTGATGCGTTTTCCCCTTCTATTTTAGTATTTAATACTTTATATTTAGAACCAGTTTCTTTGATGATCAAAGTCATTTTTTCATTGTTCTTTTTCGAAATTGTTGCAACCGAACCATCGTGTAAGGTGATTTCGTTGTCGTGAATATGACCTGCTGCTGCAGCATGTTGGTATTCATGCAACAAATCCATATCTTTCGATGTAAGAACTTGTCCTTTTTTGTGATGATGTCCAGCTTCTACCACTTTGAAGTTTTGAATTTCCCCAAAACCTTCAGCATGTACAATTGCTTTTGAACCATCTGCTAGTTCGATTTTACCAAAGTGTGAACCATGAATAAAATGCGACCATTCCCATGCTTGTGAACCAACAAAGAAAAATCCACCAATGATAGTGGCGATCATCCATTTTGTTACTCCCTTGCGATCCATTCTATGACCAGCTTCTACTGCCAATACCATTGTAACAGATGAAACAATGAGGATAAAGGTCATTAATGCTACATAAAGCAACGGATAATTTCCAGATAAAAATGGCATTGAATGAAATGTTTCTTCACCAATCGGCCAAGCACCGTTGAAGTTATGACGAGTGTATCCGTAGGCAATTAGAAGTCCACCAAAAGTCAAGGCATCAGATACCAAGAAAAACCACATCATCAATTTACCGTAACTCGTGCTAAACGGAGAAACTTTTCCTCCCCAAAGTGTTGCTGAGTCAATATGTTCAGAAGCGTGTCCAGCCATTTTAAAAATTTTTATGCAAGTTTATGTATAAAAAGTAAAAATAACAACAAAAAGAGCCATAATAGCCCTAAAAAGTGCCAAAAAATTCCAGTTGCTCGGAGACCAATTGTATCTCCTTCCGTGTATTTACCTCGATATGAGTAAGTTACTGTTTTAATCAGGAATAACAGTGTTACAATGATGTGCATGAGGTGAATGAACGTTATCATGTACATATATGAATTTGCTGTATCGGGCGAATTTGCGGCACTATTTTGTAAGTATGCAGATAGTTTTTGGTTTCCTTTGTACAGCGATCTATCTTTATAAGTAAGCTCTGTACCTTTATAATAAATGTGAAAATCTTTCCCAATTTCACCTTTCACGAAAAAATCACCTCGACCATCTTTCAAATGTGTTGCAAATATGCTAAGACGGGATAAATCCAAGTAGTCTATTTTTTTTCCATCGGCTTTTTGAAGATTTCCATTCAAATAAGTGACAGGTTCATCGTTGTAAAGCAAGAGAAAATCTTTCCCGTAATTTTTCACATGTTTTAAACCTTCTTTACGAGAAGCTTCAGTAAATTGAGCGGCAAAATCACTAATTGCTTTCATTTGCTGCGCAGATGCCAATTTACCTTGCAAGTAATAGTTATTGCCATCTACTTCTAAGTGATTTCCTTTGTATTTGAGTGTGAAATAGTCACCGTAACGTCCATCACTTACCAAGATGTTTTTGTTTACAACATGAACACCACTTTTAACTAAATCTTTGTATCCTTTGAATTGAAAGTATACGAAACTAATTCCGAGTAACAAAGTAGCTGTAATGAACATTTTTAGCAAAGTCAAATTTTGCTTTTTCGCAAAATGGATCGCTGCAATAAATGTCAAACTGCTTAACGCAATTAATGCTGTGCTTATGTAAAATGCTTTTGGAAGTGGAGTAACTAACCAAAATGAGTCTTTCATGGAAACATAATACGCCGAAGTTAGCCCAGCAAAAAGCATGATAATGCTAATTATTCCAACGTAAACTAAATTTTTTTTGAGTCCTTCACGAACTTCGGGAGTTAACTCATTTTCATACGATTGTTTCATGGTGCAAGGAATGATAAAAATGTTTCTGTGCGATCAAAAACATACAAGAATTGAATAAGTGGTAAATAAAAAAAGGAAGCAAACATTAATTTGCGTGCATCTTTTGTGTCACTACTTAAATATAATTTATAAGAATAAATGAAGAAGGCGGCGCCCAAAGCACTTGCTAGGATCAGGGAAATAATTCCAGTCCAACCTAAAATCCAAGGCATTAAACTAAAAGGAATCAACAAAAATGAATAGATCATTATATGAAAGGCAGAGCTTTTGGTTCTACCGTCTTTTGATGGAAGCAATGAAAATCCACCAGCTTTGTAATCATCAAAGGAAACCCATGCAATTGCCCAAAAATGAGGAAACTGCCAAACAAATTGCACAAAAAAGAGAATGCCAGGTACAAAGGAAAATTCACCACTCGCTGCAATGGCTCCCAACATTGGTGGAATCGCGCCTGGAAACGCCCCGACAAAAACAGCCCATGGAGATACACGTTTCATTGGGGTGTAGAAAAAGACATACGAGATAAATGCGGACAAACCAAGCAACGCGGAATATGCATTTATTTGATAAAGCATGAATGAACCGACTGTTAAGCAAAAAGTGACAATAATTGCTCCTTCGCTTACGGACATTTCACCTTGTGGCAACGGTCGACCAGCGGTTCGTTTCATCAAGATATCTAAGTCGCGTTCCCAAATTTGATTTGAACCATTTGAAGCGGCAGTTACTAAAGTTCCTCCAACCATGAGTAGAAAAATTTCCCAACCGCTTGTTCCACCATTGAATAAATATCCAGACAACGCAGAAAGCACAACCAATGCAGAAAGTCGAAATTTGGTAAAAACAAGATATGACTTTATCTTTTTCCCAATCATGTCGGATTTTTAACTTGAAATTTGAGTGCAAAAATACGAATTTAATGGTGTAGAAGTAGGAAATATTCTATTTTATTAAAATGGTTCAAGTTGATAATTTTTGGTCTTAGACGTTTCAAACTCCATTTATTCTTTGACTAACCCCTATTATTTAGATAGTGTTATGAAAAAGTTTCTCTAACAATCAATTCGCAAGTCTATTTTCCAAGATGTGCAATTCTTAAAGAGTTTTTAACAAACAATAAATTTTCATTTAAAGTTAGAAGAAACTCAAAAACCATTAACCGATATTAAAAAAAACATAAAAGAACTTATGGTTATTTTCAAATTCGATTAAAACCAAAAAAGAACAATACCATTATGGTTATTTGGCTTTTTGTATTAGTCTTATTTTTTGAGTTCAATTAAAAGTAAGCTCTACTTAGACATCAAAAACTGCTTGATAATCCTTTTCCAAAGAAATAAAAAACTATTTTTGTTCAAACATAATCTTCTATGACATTTAAAAAGCTTTCGATTCTAATACCTGCCTATAACGAAGAAAATACAATTCACATCATTTTAGATAAAGTGAATGAAGTGGTCTTACCTCATGATATTCAAAAAGAAATAGTGATTGTCAATGATTGTTCAAAAGATGGCACGGTTGCAAAAATCGAGGCATACATGGCTGCACATCCGGAAATGAATATTCAATTTTATTCGCAACCCAAAAATATGGGGAAAGGAGCAGCAATTAATCGGGCAATCAAAGAATGTACGGGAGAATACCTCATTGTTCAAGATGCCGATTTGGAATATGATCCGCACGAATATTCTTTGCTCCTGAAGCCTGTATTTATGGACAATGCAGATGTTGTTTATGGTTCAAGATTTGTGGGACATCACCCACACCGCATTTTGTTTTTCTGGCATTCAATTGGAAACAAAATGCTTACACGTTTATCCAACGTGATGACCAATTTGAATTTGACAGATATGGAAACGTGTTACAAATTAATTCGATCTTCGATTGCGAAAAACATTGAAATCAAAGAGAATCGATTTGGAATTGAACCAGAAATCACGGCTAAATTGGCTAGAATCAAAAAAATTAGAATTTACGAAGTTGGAATTTCGTACTATGGAAGAACGTACGAAGAAGGCAAGAAAATTGGTTGGAAAGATGGCTTTAGAGCAATCTGGTGTATAGTGAAATATCGATTTGTGAAATAAACTAAGACCAATGCAAAACAGCCAACTCAGCGTTAATTCTAAAATTTAACTCAATCATTAACATTTAGTTAACTCATTCGTGAAATTTTCGAAAGCCTCAATTTGACAATTTTGCAATGGTCTTAAAACTTACGTTGTATAATAAATTAAAAAAGACCTGAATTTGAAGGAGAAAATAATCTTTTCCAAATTCAGGTCTTTGTTTTTTAAGGTGTTTCTGAAGAAATTCAGTTTTACACAGTTTTTTTAAAGAATCAACATCGCATCTCCGTAGGAATAAAACTTGTATTTTTCTTTTATAGCTTCGTGGTATGCTTGCATCATTAATTCATGTCCAGTAAATGCCGAAATCATCATAAGCAATGTTGAAAGCGGTGTATGGAAATTAGTCACCATGCAATCAGCAACACTAAAATCGTATGGAGGAAAAATGAATTTATTTGTCCAACCATCAAATGCTTTTAAAGTACCTTCTGTAGAAACAGAAGTTTCAATGGCACGCATCGAAGTTGTACCAATGGCGCATACGCGGTGTTTTCCAGCAATCGCAGTGTTGACGATATTCGCACATTTTTCACTGATAATCACTTGCTCAGAATCCATTTTGTGTTTCGTCAAGTCTTCCACTTCAACAGGTCTAAACGTACCAAGACCAACGTGAAGCGTTACTTCAGCAAAATTAATTCCTTTCAATTCCAAACGTTTCATCAATTCTCTTGAGAAATGCAATCCAGCAGTTGGTGCTGCAACAGCTCCTTCTTCTTTGGCAAAAATGGTTTGGTATCTGTCCTCGTCTTCTGGTTCAACATTGCGTTTGATATACTTTGGAAGTGGTGTTTCACCTAACTCAGTAATTTTCGCTTTGAATTCTTCGTACGTTCCGTCAAAAAGGAAACGCAGTGTTCTACCTCTGGAAGTAGTATTATCAATAACTTCAGCTACCAACGATTCATCGTCACCGAAGTATAATTTGTTACCGATTCTAATTTTTCGAGCTGGATCAACTAGTACATCCCATAACAGACTTTCTCGGTTTAATTCACGCAACAAGAAAACTTCGATTTTTGCTCCGGTTTTCTCTTTGTTTCCGTACATACGAGCAGGGAAAACACGTGTATTATTCATGATCATCACGTCACCATCAGTGAAGTAGTTAACGATGTCTTTGAATAATTTATGTTCGATCTTATTTTCCTTCCGATGAATGACCATTAATCGTGCTTCATCTCTGTTTTCACTTGGATATTCAGCAATTAATTCATCTGGAAGATCAAAACTGAATTCGGAAAGTTTCATTTTACTCATGGGAAAATTTCTTTTTATTATTTGTTTGAAAAAAAGTAGGCAAAGGTAGAAAAAAATAAGGGGAATTAGAGAGGTGCGTTCTTAATAAATTCAATCCACTCATCAACTTGCTTTGAATTTTCGATGTTTTGTTCTCCAGACCGAATTCTTCGAAGCGCAATTAAGGTGCCACCAGAATTCAATTTTTTACCAAAATCACTCGCAATTGAGCGAATGTAGGTACCTTTTGAGCATGAGATATTGAAGTGAATTTCTGGAAAATTGGAATCATCCACTTCAAAGCTTGAAATGGTTACTTTGTTTGATTTCAATTCAAATTCTTTACCTGCTCGCGCCAAGTCGTATGCTCTTTTTCCATCTACTTGTTTGGCTGAAAAAATAGGAGGAACTTGATCCTGCTCTCCCAAAAATGACTGAGCAATTTCCAAAATGTTTTCTTTCGTAATGTGATCTGTTGGAAATTCCTCGTTGTAATCCGACTCCAAATCATAGGAAGGAGTTGTTTTTCCAAGTAAAATAGTTCCTGTATATTGTTTTTCACCAATCATCAAACTATCGATGAGTTTGGTGTGCTTACCAACGCAAATTACCAATAAACCAGTGGCCAAGGGATCCAAAGTTCCTGCATGACCTACTTTGATGTTTTTGACTTTCAAACGTTGTTTGAGATTCCAGCGCAATTTGTTGACAACATCAAATGAAGTCCAGCCATACGGCTTGTCAACCAGAATGGTAGATCCTTGTGCAAATTCTTGAAGCATCTTATCCAACCATTTGAAGATTAACTCCAGCGAGTAATAAAATCAGCAAGATGGAACCAAGGATGATGCGGTAATAGCCGAATGCTTTGAAGCCATTTTTGGCTAGAAATCCGATAAATGACCGAATTGCAATGTATGCAACAACAAAGGCCACGATGTTTCCGATGATCAACAACATCCATTCATTATTGGTAGATTGCAATAAAAGTTCTTTTTCATCCCACATGCTTTTCGCAGTTGCAGCAAACATGGTCGGAACGGCTAAGAAGAATGAAAATTCAGCAGCAGCTTTTCGCGTTAATTTTTGTGTTAATCCACCAATGATTGTGGCCGCAGATCTTGAGACACCAGGTATCATGGCAATTGTTTGAATGGTACCAATAATAAAGCCTGTTTTGAAATCAATGTCATCCGTACCTTCTGTTTCGTTTTTAGCAAACCACTTATCTACAAAGAGCAATACAATTCCACCTAAAAGCAACGAAATGGCAACGACCCAAACATTCTCCAAAAGGGCATCAACCCTTGATTTGAGAAGTAAACCGATGATTCCAGTCGGAATAAAAGCGACAAACAGCTTTAAGTAAAAATTCCAGCTTTGTAAAAATCGCTTGAAATACACGACTACGACAGATAAAATTGCTCCGAATTGAATAACAACGGTAAAAAGTTTTGTGAAATCATCAGCTGCAATACCCATAAAAGTAGAACCGATAATCATGTGACCCGTTGAGGAAACAGGCAAAAATTCAGTGAGTCCTTCTATGATTGCAAGGACAATAGCTTGGATAAAATCCATTGATTGAAACTAATTATTTTTCGTTGGATTCTGTTTTTTTTCCTTTTCGCATGATCGAATAAAGAATCACAATGTAACCAGCAACGATAAAAATAGGAGCAATGGTAATACGTTGAGTGCTGAAAAGTTCGTCTTTGTTAAACTCATCCAAATGTTCAGCGCCACCGCCAATCATTAAAACAAAACCAATAATGTTGATTGCCAAACCAATTAGCAATAATCTGTAATTTTCAGGTTTAAAACCAAAATGTAATTTGTTCTCGCTCATAGTTGCCAAATTTAATACAAATCATCCATTTTCAAACGCAAATATTTGTTAAGTGCGAACCAAGTAGAAACAACGGAGATAATTATACCTATTAAAATAACAGAACCCATCAAAATAAGCATGCGATAAATATCAAGCGTAATTTCGATGGTTTGTAATAAATTGTTTACAATGTAAATTAAAAGCATGAGAAGCGCCAATCCAATAATAGCAGACAAAATTCCTTGAAAAACAGATTGCCATATAAAAGGTTTGCGAATGTATTTTGGTGTTGCACCAACAAGTTGCATCGTTTTGATTGTGAATCTTTTTGAGTACAAGGCCAATCGAATGGTGTTATTTATCATGGCAACAGCAACAATAATTAGGAGCAAAGCAACTACTGCGAATAGAAAAACGAATTGTTTAAATCCAAGATTTACGCGTTGCACGCTCGCTTCATCATAAAAAACTTCGTCTAGTTCATCTGAATAGGACTTCAATAATTCCGTTTTGATTTTTTTCATTCCAGCGCTATTCGCGTATTGAGCTTTTGGTTTGAAACTGATATTTGCAGGAATTGGTTTTTCTCCGTCAAGTATGTCTAAAATTTCAGCATCCGATTGACCTAAACCACTTAATTCTTTGATTGCCTGATCTGCATCTACGAACGTAACGTCACTGAAATATGGCCAGCTTCTTAATTCTTGTTCAACTTGTTTGATATCCGCCTCTGTATATTCAGGTTTAAAAAACAAATCGGCTTGTAAACTCTCTTTTGCTTGCTTTTGGATGCTTTCGATGGCGAATGACCCACCTAAAACGAGACCGATCATAAATAAAACCAAAGAAATTCCGATAATGGTTGAGACATAACTTGTTCGCAACCCGCGTTTGCTGTATTTATCTGATTTAACACTCATTAAAAACAAAGATAATAATAGAAGCAACAATCTTTATTATTTTTTTTTGTAATTTTCCATAATCAAAATATAAAAGATGGCACAGAAATCAGAATTAGAGCCAGTCTCGTACAGTTTAACGCCTTATTCAGGCACGTGGACAACTGCGACAGCAAAACATTTATTGAGAAGAACGATGTTTGGAGCAACCAAGCAACAAATAGATGATGCAGTAACCAATGGTATGGCAGCTACTGTGACTCAGTTGTTGCAAATTCCAGCAATTGGAGAGCCACTTGCTTACGATCCTGATGAAAGCGTTGCCGCTTTTGGCACATCATGGGTCAATTCAGTGTATCCAGCAAATGTTACTCAAGCACAACAAGTTGATACCGCTCGGGCCAAATCGCTTGGAGCTTGGATGATGGAACGCATTAACAATGAAGAAGTTTCAATTGCTGAAAAGATGTGTTTATTTTGGCAAAATCATTTTGCAGCAACGCTTTCAAACGATCAAAGAGCAGGTTATTCATATTTCGCACTCATTCGTCAACATGCTTTAGGAAATTTCAAGCAGTTCGTAAAAGACATGACAATTGAGCCAAACATGCTGATATTTTTAAATGGAGCAACAAATACATTGTATAGTCCAAATGAAAATTATGCGCGGGAGCTTTTAGAATTATTTACTATTGGAAAAGGACCTCAAATTGGACCAGGAGATTATACAAATTATACTGAGGACGATGTTGCTGCTGGGGCAAAGATCTTAACAGGATATACTGTTGATGGCTTAAGAAGCGATACGATGCCACAACCAATTTCGTTCTTTTTTCCATTGTTTCACGATAACACAACCAAAACATTATCGTATCATTTTGGTGGCCAAACGGTAGCTAATGCGGGCGCAAATGAATATGCAAATTACATTGATGTAATCTTCAATCAGCCTGAAGTTGCGAATTACATTTGTACGAAAATTTACCGTTATTTCGTGAACCACGATTTGACGTCAACTGTTTTGAGCACAGTAATTCCGGACATGGCTTCAACGCTCATCAGTAATAATTTCAACGTTCTACCTGTGATGCAGGAGCTTTTGAGTTCTCAGCATTTTTACGATGCAGCACTTCGTGGTTCCATTTTAAAAAGTCCGTTGGAAATGTTGTTCTCCATGTTTAATACAACAGGAACTGTTTTGAGTTTTCCACTAGCAACACGCTATGAAATGTATTTATACCTATATTATTATGGTGAAAATTTAGGACAAGGTTATGGTGCTCCGCCATCAGTGGCTGGATGGAGTGCATATTATCAATCGCCTAGTTTTTATAAACTTTGGGTAAACTCAACACACCTTCGAACACGTTTTGGAATTGGATATATTTTCACAATTTCTAATGGATTGGAAGTCAATGGTGACTTTCTAAAACTGGATGTGCTTCCATTTTTAGACACACTTTCTGATCCATCGGTAGCAACCGCGGTTATCGATGATATTTGCGATCTTTTCTTTCCAAAACCTGTTAGTTCAGCAAAAAAGCTTACGCTTAAATATATGCTATTGAACGGTCAACCAGATTTTGAGTGGACGATCCAATATGATGATTACATTGCTAATCCGGGGAACGCAACATATTCTCAACCTGTAAAATACCGTTTGGAATTGGTGTTGTTTCAAGTTTTCCAGATGCCTGAATTCCAAACAATTTAAATGTAAAACTGACCAAGATGAAAAGAAGAAATTTTGTAAAAAGTGTCGGATTGGCTTCAGTTGCAATGCCAATTGTATTGAACAATTTGAAATATCAGGCAATTTCAAAAAAATTGTTTGGAGTGAGTAAAAGCGCTGAAGATCGGGTGCTTGTGATAATTCGATTGAACGGTGGAAACGATGGATTGAATACAGTGATTCCAATTAATCAATATGACAATTTGATGATTCAACGACCAAGTGTTGTTGTTCCAGAGACTTCCATTCTTTCGTTAACACCGACGGTTGGTTTGCATCCTGTGATGACAGGAATGAAAAACATGTTTGATGACGGAAAATTGGGAATCATCCAAAATGTCGGATATCCAGAACAAAATCGTTCACATTTTCGTTCGATGGACATTTGGACTTCTGGTGTAAAAGATACTATTGAACCCAAAGGTTGGCTAGGACGCATTTTTGATGTACAATATCCGAATTATCCTGATGATTATCCAAATACGGATTATCCAGATCCATTTGCAATTAGCATGGGGTATGAAGTATCACAAACATGCCAAGGACTTATGGCTAACTTTTCACACGCAGTAGCTGATCCGTTAGACGCTTGGGATTTAGCAGAAAATGCTGGAGATGTTGATGGAACTTATTTTGGTTCGCACATGGAATACTTGAATAATTTGATTATTCAAACCAATGAATATGGAAATCAAATATACAATGCTGTAACGGCTGGTTCAACGCTTTCAACATTGTATGATGAAAACAATCCAATGGCTGTGCAATTGCGTTATGTGGCTCAAATGATTTCAGGAGGCTTAAAATCAAAAGTGTATATCCTAAACATTGACGGATTTGACACGCATGATTCACAAGTTGTGGATGGCGACACAGCAACAGGAGCACATGCGGTACTTTTAAAAAGATTGTCGGATGCGGTAGCAGCATTTCAAGATGATATTAATTTGCTAGGTTTATCACAGCGCGTTGCTGGATTTACGTTTTCTGAGTTTGGTCGTCAGATTGCTTCAAATGCTTCATTTGGTACAGATCACGGAGATGCTGCCCCAATGTTTTTGTTTGGTGCATGTATTGATGCACAAGTGATTGGTCCAAATCCTGTAATATCAAACAATATCATTGATCAAGAAGGTGTTCCGATGCAAATTGACTTTAGAGATGTTTATGCTTCCATTCTAAAAGACTGGTTCGAAGTTCCTGAGGCTGAAATTACACCACTATTCGAGCAACCAGTTAACTTTATCAATGTGCTTGGTGCTTGCAATGTAGGTATTGATGAGGTAGTAAAAGATCCATTCGAATTGATGTTATATCCAAATCCAGCGAGAACGGAAACTAACTTAAGCATTCTTTCAGATGGAACAAAAACGGCAATTAGCGTTGTTGATTTGTCTGGAAGAACAGTTTTAGATCCATTCCATCAAGTGCTGGACCCTGGAAAACATATTGTTCCTATTGATGTCAATGCGCTTTCTTCTGGACAATACATCGTATTGGTTAAAACCGAATTGGGCGAAAGCAGCATTAAATTTGTGAAAGTGGAGTAAACTCCTGAGACATATTAAATGGTTTACAATTGTTTAAAGGATTTTAATGATTCTTTCACTAATTGTCTTTGTTCTTCATTGTAATAATTGAAAATGATGGAAACAAAATAATTTTCTTCTTTCACAATGTATTCATCCATGTAGTACTCAAACTCCTCAGGAATTGTTATACTACTATGTATGAATGTTTTACCTGCCAATTTGACTTTTTCAAACGGTTGTTGAATTAATTGAGCAGTATCATAAACTACAGCTAATGCAGCATATGTGTCCTCTAATTCTTTAAGAGGTGATGCAGTTCTATCGAAAGGGTTTATTCTAGTAAACTTGATATCGCAAGAAAATAAAGGAGCTTCAAAATTGACATCGTTTGAGTCAAAATAATCAGCGTGAAACAATGTGCCACCGAATGTAGATTTAAAACTAGATTGCGGTGTGATTTTCCAATTTGCGGGAAGGTCAACAACAAATTCAAAAACCGTATTTGTATACTTATTGTCAACTGTTTCTCCAAACAACTCTTTTTCACTAATCACTTTTTTTGAAGGCATAGAAACACAAGAAGTTAAAAAAATCGTGCTTGCACTTAAAACATAAATAAGACTTTTCATAATTATAATATTTGGTTTTAAAAAAATGCCCTCACTCCAAGATGAAATGAGGGCAATTACTATTTCTTGGTGAAGCTTATTTGATAGCGTCTACTTTCTTTTTAACTTCTTCTCTAGTTCCTTTGATTATTTCCGAGATGGTTTTCCCATTCTCGACAATTGTCACGTGTGCAACTGTTTTTCCATCAACTTCTTCCATTGAGACATTAATTGTTTTACGCATCATTTTATCACCGATGTATTTTCCGTTTTTATCATATTTAGCTGCGCAAGCCGCTTTTTCTTCTGGAGAGCAACCATTTTTATCACACATTTTCATGCATTCTTCTTTAGACATTGAAGCGCATTTAGACATGTCACATTTTGCTCCGCCATGCATTTTGTTTGCTGCACAAGCTTCACTACAATCTGATTTGCATCCTTTTTCCATTCCGTGGTGACCTGCTGCCATTTTTCCGTGGTGAGCATCACCTGAGCAACAATCTTTTTTCTTTCCAGCGCAAGAAGCTTCTGTTTTGCACGCTGATTTACCGTGGCAATCTCCAGCAGCTGATTCAGCTCCGTGACCATCTCCTAAAATCGGTGCGATAACCAAACCAATCAAACAAGTTAATTTAATCAAAATGTTCATGGATGGACCTGATGTATCTTTGAATGGATCTCCAACTGTATCTCCAGTAACTGCAGCTTTGTGAGCGTCAGAACCTTTGTAAGTCATTTCTCCATTGATCATAACACCAGCTTCGAAAGATTTTTTAGCATTGTCCCAAGCACCACCAGCATTGTTTTGGAATACTGCCCAAAGCACACCAGATACTGTAACACCAGCCATGTAACCACCTAACATTTCAGCAACCAATTGATTGTCTGTAGCATAAACCAATTTACCAATCAACACAATAACGATAGGGAAACCAATGGTCAATAAACCTGGCAACATCATTTCGCGCAACGCAGCTTTTGTTGAAATTTCCACACATTTACCATATTCTGGTTTACCTGTTCCTTCCATGATACCTGGAATTTCTTTGAATTGACGACGTACTTCGTACACCATGTCCATTGCTGCTTTACCAACTGAATTCATTGCCAAAGCAGAGAAAACAACTGGAATCATTCCACCAATAAATAACATCGCAAGCACTGGCGCTTTGAAAATGTTAATTCCATCAATTCCTGTAAACGTTACATACGCTGCAAACAACGCTAACGAAGTTAATGCTGCAGATGCAATAGCAAATCCTTTTCCTGTTGCAGCCGTTGTGTTACCAACTGAATCCAAAATATCTGTACGTGTACGAACTTCTTTCGGTAATTCACTCATTTCAGCAATACCACCTGCATTATCAGAGATTGGTCCAAAAGCATCAATTGCTAATTGCATTGCCGTAGTTGCCATCATTGCTGAGGCAGCCAATGCTACTCCGTAAAATCCTGCTAAAGCATAAGAACCCCAAATTGCGGCAGCAAATAATATCACCGTTGGAAATGTTGAGATCATACCAGTTGCCAATCCTGCGATTACGTTTGTTCCAGCTCCTGTTGAAGATTTTTGAACAATTTTCAACACTGGTTTTGTACCCAAACCTGTATAATATTCAGTTACTGAAGAAATAGCTCCACCAACGATTAGACCGATAATAGTAGCACCAAATACGCGCATTGAAGAAATTTCTTTCGAGCCTTCACCGAAGAAATCCATGCTCATTGTTTCTGGTAACATGAATTTTACTAAAGCGAAACAAGCAATGGCTGTTAAAATAATTGATACCCAGTTCCCGATATTAAGAGCAGTTTGAACTTGTTTTTCTTTAGCATCGTTACTTGCTATTTTCACCAACAATGTTCCGATGATTGAGAATAAAATTCCGAAACCAGCAATCGCCATTGGCAATAAAATTGGTCCGATTCCGCCAAATGCATCAGCAATTGCACCACCGTTGTCTTTAATTACATAATTACCAAGTACCATTGCCGCCAAAACGGTCGCAACATAAGAACCGAATAAATCCGCACCCATTCCAGCTACGTCACCTACGTTATCACCTACGTTATCTGCAATTGTTGCAGGGTTACGTGGATCATCTTCTGGAATTCCAGCTTCTACTTTACCCACTAAATCTGCACCAACATCCGCAGCTTTTGTATAAATTCCACCGCCAACACGAGCAAACAATGCAATAGATTCAGCTCCTAAAGAGAATCCAGCCAATGTTTCCAAAACAAGAGTCATATCTGTTGTTGATGTCCAAACACCACCCATAAATACATTGAAGAGAATGATGAAGAGTCCTGTCAAACCTAAAACGGCCAATCCAGCAACTCCAAGTCCCATAACTGTACCACCGCCGAAAGAAACTTTTAACGCTTGTGGCAAACTTGTACGAGCTGCTTGAGTTGTTCTAACGTTTGTTTTCGTTGCAATTTTCATCCCCATGTTTCCCGCTAAGGCAGAGAAGAAAGCACCAAAAATAAATGCGATTACGATTGTCCAATGTGTTGTTGCATTTGGAAGAAATGTTAATCCAAACAACACGGCACTAGCAACAAGCACAAAAATAGCTAACAAACGATATTCCGCTTTCAAAAATGCCAATGCACCTTCGTAAATGTAGTCTGAAATTTCTTTCATTTTACCATCTCCAGCGTCTTGTTTAAGAACCCAAGCTCTTTTAATCCACATAAAGATAAGCCCAATGATTGCCATTACGATAGGCACATAAATCATCATTTTTTCCATTTCGAGTTAATTTTAATTTTTAAAATAGTGTGCAAAAGTAGATTTTTAAATGCTATGCACCAAATTTGAGGGCATTTTTTCCTAAAATTGAACTCCTAAAAGGGTTTAGTATTAGAGTTTTAGAGTGTCAGCGTCACAAACGATGGCTGAGGCACTCGAAGCCAGAGTGAAAGTGTCAGCGTCACCAACGATGGCTGAGTCACTCGAAGCCAGAGTTTTAGTATTCAAGCCAGAGCGAGAATGAGAATGAGAGCTGGAATGATAGAGTGAGAAATAGTTGAAACGATGGCTAAGGTTGTTAATATGATGTAGAAAGAATTGCGATGCAGCTTTCTCGATCTTGCCAAAAATCATCGAAATTTAATCCAAGTACTGGATTTCTGGCAATGTATTTTCGAATGTAATCTTTGTGAGTCAGTTCTTTCCATTCATTGGCTTGATGAGGTTCAATGCGTTGTTCACGCACTAGTTTCGAAGCAATGATTTCCATTCGGTTTTTCGACGAAGTGAAATCTATCCGTTGGTTGTGGATGCGCAAATAACAATGTGCTTCAGGAATGACTTCGTAATTTTTAGTCTGGAAAAAAGGCGTTAATGATGGATGTGTTTCAGGACTCATCAGAAAAATGCCGCAAATCAATTCCACGCTTTCGATGTTGTTTTCACCGGCTAATTCTGCTAAAAAAGCATGCTTGGAAGAACAAGTCCCACGATTTTCTGTAACAATAAGCGCTAAATTGGACTTATCCGAGATACGTTCGTAAGGCAATTTTTGGACGAACATGCAAGCTTCTTGAAAACTAGAAATACCTCGATTCAATAATAAATCGGATAATTTTCCTGTTTTTAAGTCAAAATCAACCACTAAAAATCGAATTTCAGTTTTTCCGTGTCGATTTCTCGTGTTTCGTCGATGCGTTGTTTTTTAGAAAGAAACCATACGCCGCCTTTTACATCACCAGTCACACGCACATTCACTTTTTTCTTGAGCAAAATCATTCCAAGACTCAGCAAGGCATTTGGTTTTAATTCAACGGCCAATGGAACTTCCACCAATGATTCAGATTTCCTTTTGATTTTTACTTTTTCTTCCAAGTGGATGACACCAATTTGAATATTATCAATGTATACATCTAAAACAGAAGGTTTGATTTTGATCGTATACCCGTTTTGGTTGTTTAGCTTCGCGTCAAAACTGATAGACAATTTTCCTCCATCCAATTTATCGAATTTCACATTTTCAGTGCCTTTCAATTCTACATCTTTGTATGAAGCACAACTAGAAAGAACAATTGTTCCGATAAAAAGCCACGCAAGGAATTTAATTTTAAGCATTTAATTCAGTATAATATTTATAGAAATAAGGAATTGTTTCAATTCCTCGGTAATAATTGAACAAACCAAAATGTTCGTTCGGAGAGTGAATCGCATCGCTATCTAATCCAAATCCCATTAATATTGTTTTCAATCCAAGTTCTTGTTCAAACATGGCAACAATTGGAATACTTCCACCACTTCTTACTGGAATTGGTTTTTTGCCAAATGTTTTTTCATACGCCATACTTGCCGCTTTATATCCAACAGAATCAATTGGTGTAACAGCTGCTTGTCCTCCGTGATGTGGATGAACACTCACTTTTACACTAGCAGGCGCAATCAATTCAAAATGATTTTTAAACAAATTCGTAATTTCATCAGGATCTTGATCTGGTACCAAACGCATCGAAATTTTTGCATACGCTTTGCTAGCAATTACGGTTTTTGCTCCTTCACCAGTGTAACCTCCCCAAATTCCATTCACGTCCAATGTTGGTCGAATAGAACCACGTTCCATCGTTGTGTATCCTTTTTCACCATGAATCTCAGCAATGTCCAAAGCTTGGCAATATTTTTCTTTGGAGAATGGAGCTTTCGCCATTTCTGCACGTTCTTCGTCAGTCAATTCAATGACTTTATCGTAAAACCCTGGGATTGTGATGTGATTATTTTCATCGTGCAAAGACGCAATCATTTGAGCCAAAATATTGATAGGATTGGCTACACAACCTCCGTAAAGTCCAGAATGCAAATCGCGATTTGGACCGGTAACTTCTACTTCTACATAACTCAATCCACGCAGACCTGTTGTAATCGAAGGAACATCATTGGCTAACATTCCTGTATCAGAAACAACGATAACATCCGCTTTTAATTTTTCTTTGTTGTTTTTCACAAAAACTCCAAGGTTTACGCTTCCAACTTCTTCTTCACCTTCAATCATGAATTTCACGTTGCATGGAAGTTCGTTCGATGCAATCATAGCTTCAACAGCTTTTACATGCATAAACATTTGTCCTTTGTCGTCACAAGCTCCTCGTGCGAAAATTGCTCCTTGCGGATGAATCGGAGTTTCCTTCACTACTGGTTCAAAAGCAGGACTCGTCCACAATTCGAGCGGATCAGCAGGTTGCACATCGTAGTGACCATAAACCAAAATGGTTGGCAAACTTGTATCTTTAATTAATTCTCCATATACAATTGGATAGCCATCCGTTTCACAAATTTCCACATGAGGAATTCCGATCTTAGTTAAATGACCTGCAACTGATTTTGCGGTTGCGTGTACATCACTTGCGAAATTTTTGTCTGCCGAAATGGAAGGAATTTTAAGTAAGTCGATTAATTCGGATAAAAACCGTTCTTTGTTAGAGGATATAAATGTTTGCGTTTGATTCATGGTACTTGATTTGACTACAAATTTGGAAAAAAAGAAGCAATTAATAGAGATAAATTCCTATTTTGCACAAAATTTCTGGTTCGATGCAACTTTTTGTTGATGTTTGAAGTCTAGTTATTACAATTGAAAATATTAAACTGAAAATTATGAAGATGTCAAAAATTCACGTTTTATCAATCATTACTACACTAATTATTTCAGGAGGGACTTTGTTTGCGCAAACACTTACGTATCAAACAACGAATACTCCAGTTCAGCTTGTAGACAACATTCTTGCTGGTGCAGGTGTTGTTGCAACAAATATCACTTACAATGGTTCTGCTGTTACAGCAAATTCAATTCAAGCGAGTGCGAGAAGTTTTACGGCTACAGGTTTTCCGTTTCAGTCTGGTGTTTATTTGAGAACAGCCGGAGCAACGACTGTTGCAAGTGATCCTGATTTGCAGGCAATTGCATTAGGAAACCCAACGAATGGCGCAATATTGGAATTTGACTTTGTTGCTACAGGAAATGAGTTGAATTTCAATTATATCTTTGCGTCTTCAGAATACACGGGTTATACTTGTTCTGGGTTTAACGATGCATTTGGGTTCTTTTTATCTGGACCAGGAATTGCGGGACCTTTCTTGAATGGAGCAGTAAACTTGGCGGTAGTGCCAGGTGGAAACATTCCAGTGTCTATTAATACTGTAAATTCTGGTGTTCCTTCAGGTGGAAATCCAGCACCTTGTGTGGCGGCTGATCCAAATTGGCTAAACAATACAGTTTACTTTAATCCAACTGCTTACAATGGTTTTTCTGGCGAAGGATACAATGGAAGTACAATTTCGATGGTTGCACAATCTGAATTAATTTGCGGCGAAACTTATCATATAAAATTGGCAGTTTGTAACGTACTTGATCAGATTTTAAATTCTGGGGTTTACCTAGAGGCAGGCAGTTTCACGACGAACCCAATTGATTTTACGTTTAACTCATACACTTTAGACAACACAGTTTCTGAAGGTTGTGATGAATTAGGAACCTTGATGTTTACGCGCCAAGGTTGTGGAAATGAAAATGATACCTTAGAGGCCTTTTTAACATTTACAGGAACTGCAACAAATGGAGTGGATTATGAACTTTTAGGTACTACAGTTACCCTTTTACCGGGAGTGGATACGATTTATTGGCAATTATTACCTTTTGAAGATGGTTTGATTGAAGGCATAGAATCTGTTGATGTATTAGTCGCAGCAATTGATCCAATCACTGGAGATACTTTATACAGTACAGGCCAATTTTTTATTAGTGATGTTCCTGATATTATAATTGATCCAGCAGATGTGACTTACCTTTGTTTTCAAGGTGATTCTCCAATCACTGCAACGGTTAGTGGTGGATTTGAACCTTATGAATACTTATGGGAAAATGGATCGACGGATGTGACCACACAGGTGCCAATATCGGGCAATGGAGTCACGTATCACACAGTGACAATTACAGACGCCTGTGGGTATGTGGAAATTGACTCAGTGATGGTGACAATGAATCAAACGATAAGTATTGACACTATCATCATGGGACCAGCAACGTGCGAACCAGTGGGATATGTGAGTGCAATTATTAGCGGTCAAACAAATCCAATCAATGTAATATTTGAATGGGAAAACGGAAATGACCCAACTATTACGTATCCTGATGCAAGTGCATTGCCAAATTTAGGTGGTGGCTGGTACATTCTTACATTAACGGATGATAATATTCCTTGTTCTGTTACAGATAGTGTTTTCGTTGAAACAATTGAAAATCCAGTGGCAAATGGTTCGATATCTCCTGAATATGGCTGTTCACCGGTCGTTTCAACGTTCACAAACACAAGCCAAAATGCGACTTCTTACACTTGGGATTTTGGAAATGGAAATGTACAAACAGTGAATAATACCAATGCAATTTCGCAAACGTTTACCAACAATGCAACAATAACATTAACAGCTTCTAATGGTTTCCCTGCGTGTGATGACGAAATTACGCTTTCTGTTCAAGTGGTGATATGTGGTTGTACCAATCCTATTGCATTAAACTATAACGATTTGGCAGTCATTGATGATGGGTCCTGTATTTTACCTACTCCAACAGTGATAGCACCAAATGTGTTCACAGCCAACGGTGATGATGTGAATCCATATTTCGCATTGACAACAACAAATGCGGAGAAAATCGAATTGACGATTGTGAACCGATGGGGGAACTTAGTTTTCGAAGGAAATGGTAATCAGTTGCTTCCTCCGTTTTGGGATGGAAAAGATAAATCTGGAAATCCTGTAGAGGATGGAGTTTATTTTTATACTTACTTGGTGACTGGTGTTGCTGGAGATGAAGTAGAAGGTCATGGTTTTGTGGAAGTAGTAAGATAGATCTCTTAATCAAACAAACATATAGTAAGGCTATTCAAGAAATTGGGTAGCCTTTTTTGGTGAATGGATGAAATAGAATTCCGTTGAAGGAAATACTAATTTTAATATAGAAAATTATTGTACGGATAACGTTCCTGAAACATCGCTTTGACTTCAGCATAAAGCATTTCTTTCATTTCTTCGATGTTAATTTTATCCTGTGCTGATATGAAAACACATTTGGTTCTTGACAATTTGGCCATCCATGTTTTTTCTAATTCACCCAAGGTGTAATTGTTCCAAACTTTTGGAGTCAAATCATCTTCGTCTTTTGGTTCGTAGTGATAATTATCAATTTTGTTGAACACGAGTAAAACCGGTTTTTCACGTCCATCAATTTCATTCAACGTTTCGTTAACTACGTTAAAGTGATCTTCAAAATTTGGGTGAGATAAATCTAGTATGTGAACCAAAATATCTGCTTCGCGCACTTCATCAAGCGTCGATTTAAAAGATTCAACCAATTGATGTGGTAATTTACGAATGAATCCAACGGTATCTGTCAACAAAAATGGTAGATTATCGATTACCACTTTTCGAACAGTTGTATCTAATGTGGCAAACAATTTATTCTCGGCAAATACATCCGATTTGGAAAGCAAATTCATGATTGTACTTTTCCCTACGTTTGTATATCCAACCAATGCAACACGAACTAATTGTCCTCGATTTCCACGTTGAATAGACATTTGCTTATCAATGCTTGTCAGTTTTTCCTTGAGTAAAGCAATTTTTTGCTGAATGATTCGGCGGTCTGTTTCAATTTGCGTTTCTCCAGGACCACGCATACCAATTCCTCCTTTTTGTCTCTCGAGGTGTGTCCAAAGTCTAGTTAAACGAGGGAGTAAGTATTGTAATTGCGCTAATTCAACTTGCGTTTTTGCATGAGATGTTCGAGCTCGACTGGCAAAAATGTCCAGAATCAAATTATTGCGATCCAACACTTTCACTTCTAAAGTTCGCTCAATATTTCTGAGTTGTGAAGGTGACAATTCATCGTCGAAAATGACCAAATTGATGGAGTTAAAATCTATGTATTCTTTGATTTCATCCAGCTTACCCGTTCCAACAAATGTTTTCGGATTTGGATAAGTCATTTTCTGCAAAAAGCGCATTTCTGTAATCGCCCCGGCTGTTTCTGCGAGGAATTCCAATTCATCCAAGTATTCATCTGCTTGAGTTTCTGAAACGCCTTGCGCTATGACACCAACGAGTATACAACGTTCTTCAATGGCGTCAACCATTACATGTCCATTTTCGCTCATTTCGATTTTTTTAGTGTCGACAAATGATCGATTACAGCATCAATCTCGCCTTCTTTTGAAAGTAACTCCTTAAAACTAGGCATGGCGTTTTTGCCATTTTCAATCAGATTTTTAATTTCTTGATCCGATAATTCAGTGACAGAAAGATCTTTGGCACCGGATAAACCGAGTTTTCCATCTGCACCATGGCACGAAGCACAATTAAGTATGAACAGTGCTTTTCCATTTGGCGTTGATTTCGGCTCTACAATGGTTTCACTAACTTCAGATTCCTTACAGGAAGAAATTGAAACAAGAACAAGGAGTAAATAAAATAATCTTTTTAGAACCATGTAGTAATTCCTAAATTTGCTCTAAACGGCCACGGAATTGACGCTAAAATCAACAACAAACCAATTGTATACCAAATAAAAATGGTTTTATGCTTTTTATTATCCAATGTTGCTTTTTCCGCTTTTTTTCGTCCAATAGTAATCAAAGCGATGGCAATCAACATTCCAACTAAATGTTCCATACCAAAGAAACGCGTCGCTGGATTTTTCATCCAACCTTCTGCAAAAATTACACGGGTTGACATGAAATACAAAATCAATCCCAACAACAATTGCACATGAAGCGAAATCATGGCGAAAAGATTAATCATTTTATCCTTTTTGATATATGAACCTGAATTCATTTTTCCAACGGCATTAAAAATGGCAAGGAGCAATAATATAAGAACAACCCAACGAAGTCCTGAATGTGTATGTATAAGAAAATTCATAATTTTTTTTTGACAAAGATAGATGTTTAAAGCGATGAATTATGAATTAATAATTAAGAAATTAAGGAATTGGGAATGCAATTTTTAATTTCTTAATTGACTGCGTCTCTTCTTCGCGGTCCTTAAATTTGTTCTTCATTCCTTCATTTTACAATTAATTTCTAACTTCACGCCTCAATATAAATTTCTCGATGAAGAACCTTTTTGTTTTTTTGCTGTCTCTGTTTAGTGGATTGGTTATAGGCCAGGAAAAGCCAAGCAATGGCGTACCGATTTCGAAACCTGACTACTTTCTTCTTACGAATGCAGAAATAATTGTATCCCCAACCCAGATTATTTCAAAAGGATCCATTCTTATCCAAGGCAATAAAATAATTTCTGTTGGAACCAAAGTGAAAAAGCCTGATGGAGCTGTGGAGATTGATTGTACAGGAAAATGCATTGTTCCTTCTTTTATTGAATTAAATGCAGAAATAGGTTTACCTAAAACAGCTGAAAAATCAAATCGTGGCAATCGTCCTCAAATGGAAGGTTCTCGGGAGGCAACCTTTTATTGGAATGATGCCATTCATCCAGAATTTCAACCAAGTGAGGTTTTTGAGTCAAATGGGGAAGCAAACAAACTTTTAAATTCGATGGGTTTTGGTTTTGCTTTATCGCACAAAAAAGACGGAATCATGCGAGGATTTGGATCGCTTATTTCTTTAGGCTCAACCGATGATTTTGGTCCCTTGATAAATGTTGAAAGTTCTGGACATTTTTCTTTTCAAAAAGGTTCTTCGAATCAATCATATCCTTCATCTCAAATTGGATCTATTGCATTGATACGGCAAGTGCTGTATGATTTTGAGTGGTATGAAAAACAAACTAATGCGGCACCAAATCTTTCTTTAGACGCACTGAAAACGCAATTAGAAAAACCGCTTTTTTTTGAAATTCATGACAACGAAGAAATTTTCAGAGCTCAAAAAATTGGCGATGAATTTCAGTTGCCATTTCATTTTTACGGTTCTGGCGATGAATACGAACAGCTAGAAAATTTAAAAAAGATCAAAGGTTCACTCGTTTTACCCATAAATTTCCCAGCAGCTTTTGATGTGAAAAATCCATACATCAACAAGGAAATCCCTTTAAGTGCATTGAAAAAATGGGAACTGGCACCAAGCAATCCATTTTTAGTAGCATCCAATGGAAATACCATTTGCCTTTCGATGCAAGGGTGTAAAACTGACAAAGAATTTTGGTCGAATATCAAAAAATGCATGTCAAGAGGGTTGAGTTTGGAGCAAACAATCGCTTCTTTGACTACAAATCCAGCAAAGTCAATCTATGCCTTGGACAAAATGGGCACCTTGGAAACAGGAAAATTTGCCTCTTTTTCGATTTACAGTTCAAATCCGTTTTTGACTGAAGCTGAATTGATGGAAAGTTGGATTTTGGGGAGTCAACATTTAATCAAGAATTCTCCCATTTCCAGCATTGAAGGATCATACAGTTTGGTGATTGATGGAACATCTAAACCAATGGAACTTTCCAAAAAGGATGGAAAATACATTGCTAAGTACGAAAAATCAAATCCGAAACTAGATAAGTCCATTTATTTTTCGGTAGAAGGAAATGACATAACAATTCAATTCAATGATTCGATCAATGATGTGAAAGGAAGTGTAAATCTGCAAGGGAAAATCAACACTAAATTGGGTGTCATGGAAGGCGATGGAACACTTCCTTCTGGTAAATGGATTAAATGGTCAGCCATCAAGCTTTCGAAGAATAAGACCGAAGAAAAATCAACATCAAAAACGGCGGTAGATTCGAGCTACGTTTCTAAGATTTGGCATCCAAACATGGCTTACGGATTTGAATCAATTCCTGATCAAAAATCAATAGTGATAAAAAACGTGACTGTTTGGACCAATGAATCGGATGGAATCATCAAAGATGCAACAGTAGTTGTTGAAAATGGTAAAATTTCTTTTGTTGGTACAGGAGGATTTGCAACTCCTTATGGTGCAACAGAAATTGATGGGAAAGGAATGCACTTAACATCGGGAATTATTGATGAACATTCACACATTGGAATTTCTAAAGGCGTCAACGAAGGCGGACAGGCCATTACATCTGAAGTTTCAATCGCAGATGTAGTGACAAATTCAGACATCAATATTTACCGTCAACTGGCAGGTGGAGTAACAATGTCGCAACTTTTGCATGGCTCTTCAAATCCAATTGGTGGACAATCAGCGCTCATTAAATTAAAATGGGGAATGTCCGCAGATCAAATGCTTGTTCCAAATGCTCCGAAGTTTATCAAGTTTGCATTAGGTGAAAACGTAAAACAATCGAACTGGGGAGATTATAATACAGTTCGTTTCCCGCAAACACGCATGGGAGTGGAGCAAGTGTATGTGGATGCATTTAGTCGTGCGAAAGCATATCAATTGCAAAAGGAATCTTCATTAAATGGTAAAAACGAAAGCCTTGCACCTCGCAAAGATCTGGAATTAGAAGTTTTATCGGAAATTTTAAAAGGAGAACGAAACATTACGTGTCATTCTTATGTGCAATCGGAAATAAATATGTTGATGCATGTTGCAGAATCGTTTGGGTTTAAGATAAATACGTTTACCCACATTTTGGAGGGCTATAAATTGGCTGATAAAATGGCTGAACATGGAGCAGGAGGTTCTACTTTCGCTGACTGGTGGGCTTATAAATATGAAGTGAATGATGCCATTCCACAAAATGCAAAAATGATGATGGATCAAGGGGTTGTTGTTGCTATCAATTCTGATGATGCCGAAATGGGAAGACGTTTGAATCAAGAAGCCGCAAAGTCGGTAAAATATGCAGGAATGAGTGAAGAAGACGCTTGGAAAATGGTGACCTTGAATCCAGCAAAATTGCTACTTGTTGACGATCGTGTTGGAAGTGTAAAAGTTGGTAAAGATGCAGACCTTGTGTTATGGACAGATAATCCACTAAGCATCAATGCGATTCCAGACAAAGTATTTATTGACGGAATCCCATTTTTTGATCGAAGCATGGAAACACAATTGAATGAGCGCAATCAGAAAGAAAAGGCACGAATCATATCGAAAATGTTGGAAGCTGAAAAAGGAGGAGAACCAACCCAATCTTTCAACAAACAAGAACCCAAATACTTTCATTGCAATACATTTGGCGAAGAAGGTAGCTCAGAAACAAACACCCATTAATCATGAAAAAATCAGTTTCAACCCTTGTAGTTATACTGTCTTTTGTTTGTTCAATGTTTGGGCAACATTCAAAAATCTTGTTACTTGATGGCTATTTGCATCCTGGTATTGGAGAAGAAATTCCAAGTGCTGCCATTGGCATTATTGACGGAAAAATTTCGTTGATAAAAAATAGCCTCGCTTATTCGTACGAAGCAAAAGATTGGGACACAATTATTAAATTGAATGGTCAACACATTTACCCAAGTTTTGTTGCGCCAAACACAACACTTGGTATTACCGAAATCGATGCAGTGCGAGCAACGAGAGACTTTGATGAAGTAGGTTTTTTCAATCCGCATGTGCGTTCACAAATTGCGTTCAATTTGGAGTCAATTGTGTTAAAAACAGTTCGAACAAATGGCGTATTAATTGCTCAGCCGTGTCCGCGTGGCGGAAGCATTTCGGGCGCATCTTCGGTCATGTTTTTGGATGGTTGGAATTGGGAAGATGCCACTATTTTGGCTGATGACGGAATTCATTTGAATTGGCCAAGCGCCTTGAAACATAACAAAGACAATTGGAATCTTCGTGAAAAATCGGACGATTATGCAAAAGAAAAAAAGAAGATTTATGATTTTTTTGAAGCCTCGAAATCTTCTTTGGATTTAAAAGAAGTTTCGGACCTACGCTATGCGGCAATGAAGGATTGTTTTAAAGGCACAAAACGCGTTTATATTCATGCGGATGAGTTGCAACAATTGCAAGATGTGATTGATTTTGTCCAGCATTTTGATTTGAAATTCCCGGTTATTGTTGGTGGTTACGACAGTTATTTACTTGCCCGAAAATTAAAAGATGCGGAAATTCCAGTCATGCTTTTCAGAACGCATAGTTTGCCTTCGCGCGAAGACGATCCAATAGATTTACCTTTCAAAATTGCTTCGAAGTTGCAAGAAGAAGGAGTTCTTTTTTGCATTCAAAACGAAGGTGATATGGAAGCCATGAATGCACGAAATCTTCCATTTTTAGCAGGAACTTGCAGGGCTTACGGATTGACAAACGAGCAAGCAATCGCTGCGATTTCAATCAATGCATGTAAAATTATGGGAATAGACAAGAACTTTGGAAGCATTGAAGTCGGTAAGTCTGCAACATTGTTTGTATCTGAAGGCGATGCACTAGATATGCGTTCGAATAACGTTGTTTTGGCATTGGTAAATGGGAAATTCATGTCTTTGGAAAATCATCAAACGGAACTTTACGAGACGTATTCGAAGAAATATAAACTAAATCCGAATGGGAATTAATTTTTGCCCAGGACTTTTTGATTGAATTTCTCAAAAAAGTCAAGTTTTATTATTTCCCATTCTTTTCCAAGTAAACAAATTGGATCAAAATCGTTATCAGCGAATTCGAAATCGGTTAATTTCATTCTAATGAGTGTGGAATCGTTGTATGGGTAGCGTTTTTGATATAAATTCAGCATTTCTTCAAACGAAAATTGATCGATAAATAAATGTAAATCCCAGAAATCTTTCTTCCTACCTGTGCGGCTGATTACATCTAATTTCATAGCGATTATTTCTTCTATAGATGCCATTCTTACAGTTCCAAACTTAACTTTGTTGAATACAAATGTGTCTGTGTAGTAAATATCTATCTTCACAGTTTCTAAAGCTGAAGGTCCTATTTTGAAATATGTGCCCATTCCTACATTTTGAATCGATCCATATTCGCAATATGGGTATTTTTTAGCTAAGTAATTTGCGAAAAGTTCAAAGTCTAGAGATGCGTATTCAAAATCGGTAAATAAATCGATATCAACCGACATTCTATGACCACATTGAAGGCTTAATGCTGTGCCTCCAACAAGTCTAAAAGGGTTGAATAACTCTTCGTTCATTAAATCCAATAACATTGATTTAAGTATGGGTGAAACAGTTTTCCAATACATATCAATTTATATTAACGTGCGATTCAGTGTGCTTTCTACCTCTGTCATTCCATAGAACCGAATTATCTCCGCTTGTTCGTCTTTAGATCCATAACTAAATACTCTTAGAATTACAGTTTTTTTCATTTTTTCCCAATCAATTTTGTCCATTTCAGTATCCCAAAATGTCGCTTTATTAAGCTTCAAAAAGTTTGGATGATAAAGTAAATTTCGTTTTATTTTCTTTATGTCATAATGCACTTGGAGCATCATCAAGAAACCTTCTTCAAGAGCCAATTTTTGTTCAATTTTGAGTGCGAGACCAATGTTTAAATTCCTTTTACCTTTTATAATCGCATTTAGTGTTTGGGGATGTTCTCCCAAATTCATCGCAAATTGGCGTTGATTTAACTGGCGTTTATTCAATTCTCGTTCAATGAATTTGCCTGGATGAACTCCTTTTATGACACTAAACACACTTTTCATTTAACAAATGTAAACAAATTTGTTTACATATTTTTAGTTAAAGCCATCAATTTAATTCATTCATAACCAAGATTTTGCTCCTTTCGAACAATATTGTCAAAAGTGAATTTGACTTCTACGGGTTGAGATAGCTTGTCGGAATATTGCGTATTCATGTGCTTGGAAAATCATCAAACGGAACATTACGAGACGTATTCGAAGAAGTATAAGAAGCAATAAAAGAATTAGTATTCTGACTTTCTGTCATTCAAATCGCTTTGGCTTGATTTTCGACTAAACACTTGCATGAGCAAAACAAAAACAACTTCTGACAGAGAAAAAGTGACTTTCAAATGGGCTTTCAAAGAATTCATTTGGCCCAGAAAAAAAATAGTTGGCTTAGGACTATTTTTGATTGTGATTCGAAGTTTGTCAGGGCTTGCTGTACCTTTTGCGAGTAAGACCTTGTTAGATACAGTTATTCCAAACAAAGATTCTGCCTTACTTTGGAATGTAGTGTTGGTTGTTGTTGTCGCAATTTTTATTCAAGCATTTTCGTCCTTTGCGTTAACACGTTTGCTCAGCGTGGAAGCTCAGCGCTTAATCTCAAACCTGAGAACACAAGTACAGCGAAAATTACTTTCACTTCCTATTCGCTTTTTTGATGACAACAAATCGGGGGCACTGGTTTCACGTGTCATGACTGATGTTGAGGGAGTTAGAAACATCGTTGGAACTGGTTTGGTGCAGTTAGTCGGAGGTACATTTACAGCGATTGTTGCTTTGTTCTTTTTAATTGCAATCAATCCGTGGATGACGCTTTTCGTCTTGGTGCCGGTGGCTTTATTTGGTTTTATTGCACTCAAAGCTTTTGGTTACATTCGCCCAATATTTAGAGATCGTGGTAAGATTAACGCGGAAGTAACTGGTCGCTTGACGGAAACCCTTAATGGTGTTCGTGTCATCAAAGCATTTAACGCTGAAGAACAAGAAAATCTCACCTTTGAAACAGGCGTTGAGAAATTATTTCAAAATGTACGAAAAAGCTTAACTGCGACTGCCGCTATGTCAAGTTCTGCGACCTTGCTTTTGGGGATTGCATCCGCAGGAATTATGGGGATTGGAGGTTATTTTATGATTGACAATGACATGACAACAGGTGAGTTTTTGCAATTCACACTTCTACTCGGTTTCATGATTGCGCCCATTGTTCAAATGAGTAACATCGGAAGTCAATTGACAGAAGCTATGGCTGGATTGGATAGAACGCAAGAATTGATGAATATGAAAGACGAAGACGATCCGGAAGTTCGAACAATTCAGTTGGAAGAAATAAAGGGTGACGTTGTTTTTGACGATGTTCGTTTTGCGTACGATAATCAGAAAGATGTAGTGCGTGGCATTTCTTTCGAAGCAAAAGCCGGAAGTGTCACAGCGTTGGTAGGCTCATCAGGTTCAGGAAAATCGACCATTGCTGGACTGGCGGCTACGTTTCTAACTCCTGATAGCGGAAAGGTTTCAATTGACGGAAATGATTTATCCAAAGTCAGTTTGACAAGTTTCAGAAGGAATTTAGGAGTTGTGTTGCAAGATGATTTTTTATTCCAAGGTACGATTCGAGAAAATATAATGTTCCCAAGGCCAGATGCTACTGAAGAAGACTTGCTTATGGCTGTCAAAGGGGCTTATGTGAACGAATTCACGGATCGTTTTGAAGAAGGATTAGAAACAGTCATTGGTGAACGAGGAGTTAAATTATCTGGAGGACAAAAACAACGCATTAGCATAGCTAGAGCACTTTTAGCTAATCCGAAAATCATTATTTTGGATGAAGCAACCTCTAATTTGGATACCGAAAGTGAATCGTTTATCCAAAAAAGTTTACAGACATTGATTAAGGACAGAACAACTTTTGTAATTGCTCACCGATTGAGCACCATTCAGCAAGCTGATCAAATATTGGTGATAGAAGAAGGAAAAATTGTAGAACAAGGTAAGCATGCAGAACTCCTTGAATCTAAAGGAAGGTATTGGGAATTGTTTACGTATCAGAGTAGGATTTAAAATCGTTTCCCTCCTTGAGGAGGGGTTAGGGGAGGTGACAGTATTAAATTTAGATTTATCAAATATTTAGATTTATCGTAGTCACCCTCCTCGGTTCGAAGCAGTGCTTCTCATCTCAAGGGAGGAAGGATAAAATTCACTTTTCATTTCCTCAGTCCTCAAATCAAGGAAGGAAACCAAGAATAATCAGGCCCAAACCTTAGCTCCTTCCGAACAATTTTGACAAATATCAATTTGATTCCGATGCGTTAGAATGGCTTGTCGAAATCCTTCGTATTCTTGACTACGCCAAATGGATTTGAACGCAATTTTTTCTAAATCGCCCAATTGGTATTTAGCATCTTTGTCGAAACAACATGGAACCACTTTGCCATCCCAAGTGAATACACAGCTCGACCACATGCGCCAGCAACGATTTCCGGTTTTATATTTTAAGGAGTAAGATCCGTCCAAATTCTTTTTGTACCTTGAATAAGTTTCATTGTCGGGCATCAACGAATTCCCATTTTTGTAATCGTAGAGCTGCGCTGTTTTGATGCGCACTTCATCCATTCCCATTTCCTTTCCAAGCGCGTAAACCTCTGGAATTTCATGCTCGTTTTGTTTCACAGCTAAAAATTGAAAAATAAGGTGAGGGGTTGAAGATTTAAGTTCTTTTTTCGCTTCAACCATGTGTTTTGTGCCTTCAAGAACTTTGTTCAATTCGCCATGAACTCGGTAATTCTCATAGGTTTTCTGCGTCATTCCGTCAATGGAAATAATCAAGCGATCCAAACCAGAAGCAACAATTTCCAACGCCTTTTTTTTATCAATAAAATGAGCGTTCGTGGAGGTCGCTGTGTATATCTTGTATTTCTTCGCCGTTTTGATTAACTCCAAAAACTGAGGATGAAGAAAGGGTTCTCCCTGAAAATAATAATTGATGTAAAACACACTTTTAGACAATTGTTGAATCAAATTTTCATGCAATTCAAGCGACATTTTCCCTGTGTTTCGAGTAAATTGTTTTAAACCACTTGGGCATTCTGGACAACCCAAATTGCAAGCTGTAGTCGGTTCAAGGCTTAAGGAAAATGGAAGCCCGCTGTGTTTGTTAGTTTTGAGCGTACGAGAAAAAGCATACGAAAAACGTAATCGAATCAAATTCCATAGTCGGAAAAAATTCAAATGTCGAATGATATTCAACGAATCACGCAGTCGCTTCATGTTTCGAAATTACAATTTTTATGTTTAGTTGTAACTTTTGACTTGTATCTTGGTCATATTGTTAGTTTTGTTGCTTATCAAATCTTGTTGTATGAAATTAACGCTTTTTGTCCTTACCTTTTTGTCATTTTCTGTATTTAGTCAAAAACGTTTTACGGTTTTAGACACCCTTTCCAATGAAGCAATGCCTTTTGTGAAAGTTATTCCGAATACTGGTTCGCCCATGTTTACCACGATTGATGGGCATTTTACAATAAGTGATGAGGTAGAATCTGTTTTGTTAAGATTTCAAGGATATCAAGAAAAAACGGTAAGCATTTCAGAACTAAATAGCGATCAAATTTATCTAACTGTAAAAGAACAAGTTATTCAAGAGATGATAGTTGTCGCGGGTGAAAATCCTGCTCATCGAATCATGAAAATTGTGATAGAAAACCGCAAAAAGAATCACCCACTTTCAGACGATTCTTTTACATACAACAGTTACAGCAAATTTATTTTTGATGTGGACAGTTCATTTCAAAAAAAGGTCAGTGCGATGCCTGAAAACGACACAAGTGGAATAAAAAAATTCTTGAATCAACAACACATATTTATTCTAGAAAGCGCTTCAGAGCGCACTTACATTCCACCAGCGCGCGATCGCGAAAACATTACAGCGTACAAGGTTTCTGGAATTTCACATCCTGCATTTTCAACTTTTGCCCAAAGCATGCAATCGTTTAATTTTTATGACAATCAGTTTGACTTATTCGGAACTTCGTATGTGAACCCAATTGCCTTTGGTGGAATTAATAAATATTTGTTCATTCTTGAAGACACAACAGTTGTTGGTGCAGATACAACGTTTACCATATCTTATCGACCAAGAGCTGGAAAAACATTCAACGGACTTCAAGGCCAATTGTTCATCAACACCAACGGTTATGCAATAGAAAAAGTAATTGCGGAACCTTTCAAAGACACTTCGATCTTATTCGGAGTGAAGATTGTTCAAGACTATCAATTAATTGACCAGAAAAAGTGGTTTCCAGTCAATTTAAGTACAACTGTTGATGCCAAATCATTTGTTGTAACATCTAGCAGTGGAGGAGCAGGACATTTGGTCGGCAAAGGAAACACCTACATCAAAGACATTAAAATAAATCCTGAGGGATTGAAGAAAACAGGTTTTAACAATATAGCCTTGGCCACTGATGTTGGAGCAGAAAATGCCAAAGAAGAAGATTGGTCTAAATATCGAAATGATGAGTTGACGAACAAGGAAAAAAGAACGTATGTTGTTATTGATAGCGTTGCAAAAGAAGCCAATATTGACAGATATTTCACGGCACTTATGGCGTTAACGACGGGTAAAATTAGAGTGAAAAAATTCAACATTCTTCTCGACAAAATCCTGGATTATAATATGTACGAAGGCACACACTTAGGATTGGGAATAGAAACTTCTGAATTGTTGATGAAAAAAATGACAATTGGTGGTTATTTTGGCTATGGATTTAAAGACAAAGACTGGAAATACGGCGGTTATTCAACGTTTTATATCAACCGTCGACAAGGAATTGAACTCACTTTGCGCTACCAACAAGATTTACTTTTCCGAGGAGGAAATGTTTTTACCAAAGGCGGATTTAGTTTATCGAACACAGAGGCCTATGCGCGCATTTATCGTTCTCAAATGGATCGTCAACGTTTGGCTGAAATGCAATTCTCCTTCGCACCATTGGGTAATTTAACCTTCAATTTATTTGCAAATTACCAGCGTTTGGAAGCAACAAAGGGGTATCAATTTACGCCATCGGATACAACTCATTTAGGGCGAAATCAGTTTGATTTGGCTGAAACGAGTGTAGAAATGCGTTGGAATATTCGTGAACGTATCACATTGGTTGGAGATCTAAGAGTTCCAAGTAAAACCAAATTCCCGAAAATTGCACTGAAAATCACAAAAGGATGGGATGGAATTGCAGAGGCAAGCACTGATTATGTGAGAACGAATTTGAGAATCACAGAAGAAATTTCTTCGTTGCGCTTTGGAGCTTTGATTTTGTCTTTGCAGGGATCACAAACCTTTGGCGAAGTACCCTTGTTTTTAAAACAAAATGCTTTTGGTACCCGACAAGATTGGAACGTTGCAACAATGAACACCTTCGAAACAGTTTATCCAGGTGAATTTTACCACGACCGACAAGCAGCATTTTTTGTTCGCTATGAAATTCCTGCAATTCGTACGAAAGCAAAATGGAATGAACCGCAATTCATTGTCCATCATGGAATTGGATATGGAGATTTCAAAAATAAACAAGAGCATAACATTGCTTTTAGTTCAATGGACAAAGGACTGTATGAAGCCGGCTTGATTTTAAGCGGAATTTTGAAAGTCAACTTTAGTAGCATAGGAATTGGAGTGTTTTACCGATACGGAGCATATTCATTGCCACAGTTTGAGAAGAATTTAGTGCCAAAATTGAGTTTAAAAATATCGTTATAGCTTACTGTATTTTTAATGTTTCCAGGCGATCAGATTGAAATTTCTAATCGAACCGAGGTTAAAATCTTTGAATCTATTACCTTTGCACCCATGGAACAAAGAGAAGACAATTTAAAGGAAGTTATTTCGCACGCAAAAGAATATGGTTACGTGTTTCCTTCCTCAGAAATATATGATGGATTAGCAGCAACTTACGACTATGGTCAACTTGGATCAGAGCTTAAAAACAACATCAAAAGTTATTGGTGGAAAGCAATGGTTCAAATGCATGAAAACATTGTAGGAATTGATGCCGCAATCTTTATGCATCCAACAACTTGGAAAGCTTCTGGTCACGTGGATGCGTTCAATGATCCGTTGATTGACAACAAAGATTCCAAAAAAAGATACAGAGCTGATGTGCTTTTAGAAGAGCATTTAGAAAAATACAAAGTAAAAATTGAGAAGGAAGTTGAGAAAGGTATCAAACGTTTTGGTGCCGATTTTGATGAAATTCAATTCCGTGCTACGAATCCAAATGTGCTTCGTAACGCAGAAAAAATAACTGAGATTGAAAATAAAATGAGGGCTGTTATGGAAAACAGCGACCTCGATGGAATTTACAATTTAATCATGGAATTGGACATCGTTTGTCCGATTTCTGGCACAAAAAACTGGACTGAAGTTCGTCAGTTTAATTTGATGTTTTCAACTGAATTAGGGTCTGTAGCTGGTGATGCTTCTACGATTTACTTGCGACCAGAAACGGCTCAAGGAATTTTTGTAAATTTCTTAAACGTCCAAAAATCTGGACGAATGAAGATTCCATTTGGAATTGCACAAATTGGGAAAGCGTTTAGAAATGAGATCGTGGCGCGACAATTCATATTCCGAATGCGCGAATTTGAACAAATGGAGATGCAATTTTTCGTAAGACCAGGAGAGGAAATGCAATGGTACGAATACTGGAAAGATGCGAGAATTAAATGGCACAAAGCACTAGGCTTAGGCGATTCCAATTACCGATTCCACGACCACATCAAATTGGCGCATTACGCAAACGCTGCAGCAGATATCGAATTTAATTTCCCAATGGGATTCAAAGAATTGGAGGGAATTCACTCACGCACTGATTTTGATTTGAAACAACATGAACAATTTTCGGGTAAAAAAATTCAATATTTCGACCCAGAATTGAATCAAAATTATGTGCCTTATGTGGTTGAAACATCAGTTGGTCTGGACCGCATGTTTTTAGCGGTGTTGAGTACATCCTTGAAAAATGAAAAATTAGAAGATGGTTCAGAACGAGCTGTTTTGTCGTTACCTCCAGCGTTGGCTCCTTATAAAGTTGCTGTTATGCCTTTGACGAAAAAAGACGGACTTCCAGAAAAAGCAAATGAAATCATGAAGTCGTTGATGTTGGATTTCAATTGTCAATACGACGAGAAAGATTCGCCAGGAAAACGTTACCGTCGTCAAGATGCCATTGGAACTCCTTATTGTATTATGGTTGATCATCAAACATTGGAAGACTACACAGTTACCATCCGAGATCGCGACACGATGCTTCAAGAGCGAGTTTTAATTCAAGATTTGCATCGAATTATTGATGAGAAAGTGAATATGCGCTCGCTCCTCATGTAACACTGAATAGTTGCATTTTGAGATAACTTGTTTGTATCTTTAAACCTGAGTTCGATTATAAATTTCATTCAGATCGCCTAGAAACGCTTGATTTTTAGGAAAATCGACGAAGTAATAGCGGGCTATTTCGAGACGTTTTGACGAAAAAATCAAGTTTTTATAGGTGAAGTTCAATTTGCTTTTCAATTAATTCTTTGAAATAGTTCGTTGCTTTTAATCGTGATAGCTCGCTATCACTCATAAAACCGCCTGCTCTTTCAAATTTTAATTGAAATCTGAATTGTAATTTAGAATCGAACTCAGGTTTTAAGATTTAAGATCGTTCGAAATAATCATTGTTGAAGGCAAGTTTGCGAGCCATGAATCTTTGTTTTCAATAAGTTTTTTCCAGCTGCTCACACTTATTACCATCAAATCTGTTTCTTTGAATAATTCAGAGTCAATAGGCCTTTGATTTAGCAAGTGAATGTGATTAGGAGCGAATTGCTCGATGGTACGGATTAACTCTTTGATTTCGGAGTTGTTCTTTATTTTTCCGTCAGCATCCAAGATTGTGATTTGAGATCCTGAATTTTTTATGAATTTTCGAGCAAATAAGATTAGAAAAATGTCTTTCTCGCTGAAAACAGGAATGAAAACAGTATCCACTTTATCAAAATTGTTGTCAATGAGAACACCAACAGTTGTGTCACATTTACTAATAATTGATCTTGTTCTATCATCAAAAGGAGAGTTTTCAAAGAGACTTTCTTTCCCAGTTACTTGGTTAATTAATTTTTCGGGATTAATGATTTTTGTTGTAAAACCCAAAATTTTACCAAGTAAGCTTCCTTCGTAAATAGATTGACCTACACCAATCAGCAATAAATCGAAATTACCTTGATTGGTGACTTCTACTATGTCATTGTCAATGTCATTTGACGCTTTGTAAAATGTGGTAATTTTTTGATTTAACTCTTTGGATTCTTTAATAATTGGTGCAAAACTTTCTGCTTCATCTTCTTCGGTGTTATAATGGTGCATTTCGTTGCTAGAAGTTAGGTGCATAACGGTGACAACAGTATTTTCACCTGTATTCTTAGTCAGACCATTTGCTAATTTCAGAAGCGATTTTCCACGTTCAGGATTTCCAAAAGAAACTAGAATCTTGTATTTAGATGATTGCATAATCTCTGGAGAAAAATCAGTTGATTTCGATTTAAAAATCCAGTTGATAAAATCCAAAGATGGCCCTGTCATAAACGTCGTTAAGAGAGCCATAATGACCATCATCGCAAATATTTCAGGCGTAAGAACACCTAAATCATATCCGATATTTAAGACCACGAGTTCCATGAGCCCACGTGTATTCATGAGCGCACCAATCGTTAAACTATCTTTCCAATTTTGCCCAACAAATCTTGCAGCTAAGGCGCTACCAACGAACTTACCAACAACGGCAACGATAATTATTAATCCAGTTACCTTCCATAAATATGGATCGTTTAGCAAGCCAATTTCAGTCCTTAAACCTGTAAAAACGAAAAATAAAGGCAATAATAGTACAAGAGCAACATCTTCCACTTTTTCGATGAATATGCTCCTAAATCTTGTGTTTTCAGGCATTATTGCTCCTGCCATAAATGCGCCAAACAATGCATGAATGCCGATAATTTCAGTTGCATAAGAAGAAATGAGAAGGGTTAAAAAGAAAATGGCAACGATGGGTTTGCTTAGATTTTCTTTCGTTGCATTTAAATCTCCTACACGTTTGAGAAATGGTCTAACTACTTTAATCATTAGAATTACATAAGCAACGGCCATTGCTATGATGTATAACGAACTTACAAACGATCCTGCCTTCACGATGGCAATTACAGCCGCAAGTAAGCACCAAGCAGTTATATCATCTGCTGCTGCGCAGGTAATTACGATGGTTCCCAATTTTGTTTTATGCAATCCCCGTTCTTGCACAATCCTAGCCAAAACAGGAAAGGCTGTTATACTCATCGCAATTCCTAAGAAAAGTCCGAAGGAAAGAAATTGAACTCCTTCAGGAGCAAAGGAGTGATAAATGAAATACGCCAAAGTGATTCCAAGCGCAAACGGAATCACAATGCTAGCATGGCTTATTACCACGGCTTCCTTGGCTTTATTTCTTAGAACTTTTAGATCCAACTCCATTCCTATCACAAACATGAAAAGAATAAGACCAATTTGACTTAGAAATTGTAAGTTTCCAAGAGATTGTGTTGGAAATAGTGTGCTTGAGAATTCAGGAAAATACATGCCGACTAATGAAGGTCCGAGAACAATTCCGGCAATAATTTCTCCAATAACTGTTGGTTGACCAATTTTTTTACAAACCCAACCAAAGAATCGCGCGACAAAGATTATAGTAACTATTTGAGCTAAAAGTATGGCAAGTGGATGCCCTAAATTGTGCATGAGTGATTCTGTGAAATTATGCCATTCACTTTTTCCTGTTTCTTGCACAACAATTTCTCGACCTTTCTCTAGGTCTGCGCCAAGCACAATGATCCAGTATGTTAAGGCCGAAAACCCTCCAATTACTCCAATGTAAAATAGCCCATTTTTAAACTTCATCACGTTTTTTCATTTTAAGTTCATTCAATTTTAGTCCAATCCCAACTCCTAACTTCCATGAACCATTGTTTGAAGAAGTTTTGGTATTATAACAGAAAGGTATTTGGAACGAAAAAAATCGATAGGTATAAGTAAGTCCTAGTCCTAAACTCGGTGTTATGAATGAATTTTTAGGTGTAGATGTATCTTTTCTGTACCTCAAAGATGGTAATGCGCTAACAAGAAACTTCGAATTTTTATGGGTATAACTTATGTTTGGACCAGTAAAATTGGTGTATCCTCCGTTGTCTACATATCCTAAAATGACAATGCCGTCAAATCCAGCTGCTTTAAACTTAGAATCTTGAGCAATCAAAGGATTAACCCCAAAAAAAAGCCAAAACAGAATGAGGACGCTTATCTTTAACATTTGAAGGAAATATCTTAATACAAACGTAGTTGTTATTTGAAATCAGACAAGACCATTTGATTTAAGTCATTGCCAATTTGTAATAAGACCGAACTTTTTTGTAATTAAATATTCACCTTTCGGAGAAAATCGTTTCGAAAGGATTCGCTCAGCGAAATTTTGAGAGCTTTTCCGTTTAGATCATTCAAAGTTGTCGTGATCTGATCAAATGAAAAGACGCTAACTATGTTCAATGAAATAAGTTCTTTTTTATTCGCTCTGCAAAATTGATTTGAAGGAAGAAGAGACTGTAATTTTTCGAATGTGATGTTTTTTAGCGTAAGAATGGAGCCATTTGCTAAATACGCAATTTTGTCTCGACTATCTGAATCAGATGTCTTGACATAGTGCAATTGGTCAAAATACAATAATGTTTTGCCCAAATCCGAATTTAATTGAACAAAAAGTTTTTTTGGTGAATGATTCGATTGACTGCTAATCAGTTTCGAAATGGCTTGTTGAAGTCGTTCTTTTTTTATTGGCTTTCGTAAATAATCAATCGCGTTTAAATCAAATGCTTCTGCGGCAAATTCGCTGTAAGCAGTTGTAAAAATGACAGGTTTTCCGTTTAATAAATTTGCCACTTGGAGACCATTCATTTCAGGCATTTCGATATCTAGGATACAAAAGTCAAAAGTCAAATTTGGAAGATCGGCCAATAATAACGTTGGATTATTAAAAGCTTTTACAACTTCCAATTCCGGGATTTGTTCGCAGAGCATTTTCAGGTATGTTAAACCTGGCAACTCATCGTCAAGAAGCAAGCATCTTAGCTTTGTGTTCAAGTAAATTTATTTTTAAATGAGTGATGTAAACTTCACCTTCTATAAATCTGTCAAGTTTGAAGTTTTCTTTATAAATAATTTGAAGTCGCTGCTGAAGCGTGTCGATACCAATCCCGCCTTTTTCTTTTTTGATAGGACTTTTATTGGATATTTTATTTGACACAGTCATAAAAAATGTGTTGTCTTTAAATTCAAAAATTATGGAAATAAAGGCATCGGCACTTTGAAGATCAGCGTGCTTGAAAGCATTTTCTATTAGGTCGATCGAAATTAAAGGTGCCAAAAACTTCTGATGATACATGGGTTCCGACTCGAAAATTTTTGACTTTACCTTTAAATCAAACAAAGGGCTAATTTTAATTTTATTGATCTCAATCAAATTGAGTGCAAATTCTATTTCTTCTTTTGGTGAAACGAATTTATTCCGGCTATCATAAAGAATGTAATCCAGCACATGCGAAAGTTTATCCATCGCATAATACGTTTGAAAAGCATGCGATTGAATGGAATTAAGAATGTTTTTGAATAAATGTGGATTCAGTTTTGATTCAAGTGTTTCCAGTTGAAGGGTGCTAATTTTGCTCTCAATTTGATGGTAATTTTGTTCATTTTGCTTCCTGATTTTTTCACTTTTAGTCAATCGCAAAAGTAAATAAACAATGAGCAACAGCATTGCTATTCCAATTATGACAACAAGATAGAAACTAGATGTATTCAAAATACCAACGTTGATTGTGAAACAAAGTTAAACAAGAATCAAAGAAATTAGTCAACTTTTGTCTTACTTCTTTTGCTTCAAGTAAATCCGGTAAGAAAGCAACGCTGGAATGCCAAAAATGAATAAAAACGCGAGTAAATAGCCAGTTGGAAGTAAGTAGAAATCTTTGATGATATTCATGTCTTCTTCATTGTAGCCCAATCCAAAAAAGTACGATAAACTCAGCGGTGCTTTCTCAGTGTAATTTTGCAATTCATTGCCTACAATAATTTCACCGTCAAAAATGTTGATTGGAAAAACACAAAGTGGCAAAGCAATACAAAAAGCCAAAAGAAAAAAGACAAATATGGGTTTTTTAAAAATCTCTTTCATGAAATTGGGATCAATCTTCTGTTTTTTCTGTTGCCAATTTGGTCGAAAAGTAAACCTTATCTTGATCAACGGTTGCTTTTAGCGCATCAAAAAAAGCAGGTTGCTCTTCGGTTTTAATGCAATTTGTTGGAAACGTTAATTGTAAATCCTTGATAAAATCAAAATAAATCGACTGTTGTTGCGCGGAAACCTTTCGCAATCCTTTGAAATAAATGATGATTACATCGCGGTCGGCCAATACCAAAGCTTTGGAAGTTAATCCTGTGCGAAATTTATGTTTACTCGTTCCGTAAATCGAAAAAATCAAATTGTCAACGGATCCAAAAAGTAATCCAATCATCGGCATCCAAGCTTCGGGCGAAACTACATATAAGCCAATTCCGAAAAATGCCATAATCACAGCTTCCATCATGTTGTACATGTTCACACGCGTGATGCGTTCACGACTCATCGTTGAATTCCACTTGAATTTTTGAATTTGATTCACCAAACGAATTCCCATCCAACGTCGCACGCTTCTTCGTAAATTGATGATAAGAAAAAGCAATCCCATGCCCAAAAACGTTTCGAAACGATAAGGAAGTTCGCCACCAGTCATGTTTAAAAATCCCACGGGCAAATCAAATCCAACATAAATGGTGTAGAGCATGATTGGTAGCCCAACAAAAATCAATAGAACATTGATGAATTTATTCATTCGGAATCATCTTAATTTTTTGCTTGATTGCTTCAATTTCGCGATTCGCTTTCTCAATTTTCTTAGTCACTTCAGCTCTCAAAGAATCTGCTCCTTTTGATTTAGCAAAAAAGCCCAAGTTGTTTTCCATCTGATTTATTTCTGCCTTAATCGTATCAATTTGTTTACGCAGATTTTGTTTTTCAAACGCAAAAGTTCTTCCAGCATCGTTGGAACCTGCCATCGTATCAATTTTGGCTTGATACATCACACGTGATTTTTCGGCCCCTTCCAATTTCAATTCTCCATACAATTTATCCAAGCCATTTTTGTATGCATGGTAAACCGCATCTTTTTCTTTCATTGGAACTTTTCCAATTTCATTGAAATCAGTAGCAAATTGTTTCAAATCAGCAATGGCTTGTTTTTTATCTTCGCCGATGGTGTATGCTTCAATTTTGGCAATGAGTTCTTTCTTTTTTGTCAAGTTTCCTTCAAATTCAGCATCAGCAAATTCAAAATGTTTTTGACGGGCATTGAAAAACGCATCGCAAGCTCCACGGAATTGTTTCCACAATTTTTGTTCGTTGCGTTGTCCAGCATTTCCCGAATCTTTCCACTCTTTTTGAAGTTGAACAATTTGGGCTGCTGTATTTTTCCAATCTTCAGAAGTTTTTAATGCCTCGGCTTTTTTCACTAAAGCAATTTTCTTTTCAGCAATCTTATCGTATTCCGCTTGAATCACGCCAAAGAATTCTTTTTTGCGTGCAAAGAACGTATCACATTCTGCTCGGAAAGCTTTCCAAACTTCTTCGTTTTCTTTCTTCGGACCAAAACCAATTTTTTTCCAATTCTCTTGAAATTCCAATACTTTTGCTGTATTGGCTTCCCAGGTTGCATGATCTTGGGTTTCTGGCAGCTCAGCAACAAACGTTTTTATTTCGTCCAACATGGCGTTTTTCTTCGCCAAATTCTCGTTAAGAACAGTTCTTTTTTCTTCGTAAAACGCATTGATTTTGTCGTAGCAACTGCGAACGGCTTTCCAGTAATTGTCTTTCATTACTTCCCACTCGTCGTTGTTTACCGGACCGATATCTTCCCAATCATTTTGCAACGCTTTTAATTGTTGCTCAATTTCTTTGATCGATTCAAGATTGCTCAGCGCTTGCATTTTTTCGATCACAGCCAATTTCATTTGCGTGTTTCGATGCAAGTCATGCTCTTTTAACTGCTTGTAAATGTTGATGTTGTAAAAGAAATCTTCAATCAAACGAGAATATTCTGTTTGAATTTCGTCGCGCTTGTCACGAGGAATATCTCCAATTTCTTTCCAAGCTTCTTGTGTTTCTTTCAACCCACCAAAAGCAGCACCAATGTTTTCTTCGTTTTGAATAATAGCGCGAAGTTTATTGATCAAACTTTTCTTTTTAGCTAAATTTTCATTTTCAGCATCATTTTTCGCAGCAACTATAACTTTACGTTTTTCTTTAAAATCGTTCAGTTCTGCGTAGAATGCTTCTTTCAATTCAACCAATTCTTGATTTTCTGGAATTTCTTCCCCTTTTTCTTGAGCTTCCAATTGAGCAATTTGAAGTTTGCGTTCTTCATCAATGATAAAGTCTTCAAATTTTGTTCTCAATTCATTCACCTCTCGATTTATTGAAATCAAATCTTCATTAGAAGTTAACGTTTTCAACTCCTCTAAAAATGCAGTATCTTTCATTTTTTCAGTATAATCAGTTTAAATAATGGCGTGAACCATCTCAAAATTTGTCAAAGCAACAAATTGTTCAATACGGTCAACAATTTCACTTTTATTTATGTTTTCTAGGCGTTCTGTACCAAATTTCTCCACACAAAATGAAGCCAAGGCTGAACCAACAATGATTGCACGTTTCATATTGTCGAATGAAATATCATCCGTAGCAGAAATGTAGCCCATGAAACCACCAGCAAATGTATCTCCAGCTCCTGTTGGATCAAAAACTTCTTCCAACGGAAGTGCAGGTGCGGAAAATAATTTATCACCATGGAACAACAAAGCGCCATGTTCACCTTTTTTGATAATCAAGTATTTTGGGCCCATGTTACGAATCACTTTCGATGCTTTCAACAATGAATATTCACCAGATAATTGTCGCGCTTCTTCGTCATTGATGATCAATACGTCCACCATCGACATCGTTTTTTTCAAGTCATCCATCGCAATGTCCATCCAGAAATTCATGGTATCCATAGCAATCAACTTTGGACGCGTTGTCAAACGTTCAATCACTGTACTTTGCACTTGCGGACTTAAATTTCCCAGTAACAAATATTCAGTTCCTTGGTAAGATGCCGGAATAACTGGATCAAAAGTTCCAAGAACATTTAATTCAGTAACGAGAGTATCACGAGAGTTCATGTCGTTGTGGTAGCGTCCAGACCAAAAGAAACTTTTTTCGCCTTTTTTAATTTGTAATCCTTCAACATCAACGCCTTTTGATTTGATAAGGTCAATCATTTCTTGCGGAAAATCGTCACCCACAACAGATACAATTTTCTGATTATCTTCAAAGTACGATGCAGCTAAAGCAATGTATGTTCCAGCGCCTCCAATAATTTTGTCCGTTTTCCCAAAAGGTGTTTCAATGGCATCAAACGCAACACTTCCAACAGTTAATAAACTCATTTCTTTAATTTTGAGGTGCAAAGATAAGGTTTAGCATTCAAGCAAACAAGCGAAAACAGGCGAATTAAAAAGGGATTTGAATTATTTTTCGGAAGAAAAAGGACATTCTTGTTTTTCAAAAATAGCTTACTGTCAACGGATTGCTTTTATAAGCGACATTTTATAAGGGAATCGAAGCGAAATACGTCGTAAGTATTTGATATTTAATAGGTTTATCTAAAATCCATCGCTTTCACCAAATCTTTAAAATAGGCGGGACTCCAAATTTGCAGTTTTCGGTCATCTTCAATAAATCGCACAACATCTTCTTTCACATTTTCGATAGAAACGCTGTCAATTTTTTCATTAATAAGCTCCAAAATTTGTTGTTCCGTAATGATATATTCATTCCAATCTTTTGTGTCTCTAGCGCGTCTGAGAAAATGAGCAATATCTAATTCCACACCATTTCGAATGTACCATTCCATGTCATACCAATCTCTTCCTTTTACTCTATTTTGCCATTTTCGGAAAAGTAAAGCATGCATTTTTCCTGCAAAAAGACATGGTAATGTGAAACATTTAACGTAAAATGAAAAGGGTTTAAGCAATAGTTTTTCTTCTGTTTGAAAGTCTAATGGAGGCTTTCGATCTACTTCAATTTTAATTTTCACAGATCGATTGGATTTTATTCCTGCTTGTTTCACAATGTCTTCCAAAATAAGTTCCTTCCAAATCGTTTCTGTTTTCAAAAAAGCCGATTCAACAGAAGTTTGTTTTGTTTTTTGTTTTTCACGAATGCTCACTGTCATTCCAGAAGCTTCAAATTCGTTTAAAATTGCTTGGAAATAAGGTTCCAATGAAAAGTCTGGATCGGACTCGAGCAAGGAAAAATCCATATCCTCCGAGAACCTATCCAGACCATAAAAAATGCGAAGTGCTGTACCACCATAGAATGCTGCCTTTTCAAAAAAATCGGTACGAGAAAGTGCTGCAAGTGTAATTTCTTGCATGATTTCACGCAATGCAGAAAGTGTTTCCTCTTCATTTTTGGGATTGTATTCCGCTAACCAAGTTTTTATCATAGGGCATTTAGAGTTTTTACAAGCATTTCCAGACTACTACTTTTTGGAGCATCCTCGATCCACGTTTCTAGTTCGTTGGTGTTTAGACCTTGAAGAACATCTTCGTTTATTCTTAAATCATCGAAAAGAAACCGCTCTGTTTGACGAACGCTCCGCAAATGCACACCTGAAGTGAGCACAATTTTATCACAAAGTGCTTTTTCTGGCGATGCAATGAGTATGGTTTGCAAAGGTGTGAGAATAACACTTTGAATACCAAACGAATAGTAAGGGGCGTTTAGGTGCTCAAACGAATATCGACCAGCCGCCGTGTTGTAAATTTTTGCTGTTTTCAATGTGACAGAGGAAATGCCGTAAACGCGCTCTGGGATCATTCCCCAATAGGAAAGAGCAGATTCTAGCGAAACGTAACTTGGGCCTCTTAAATGATTGGCAATCAAAAATGTATTCGGAGATGGTAAATCTAAATCAGCACCAGGAATATAGAGCCCACGACGCAAAGATACAAGCTCACCTCTTTTGATGAGCTCACTTATTTTGTCGTTTGGACGCCGATATTCCACCAAGGCTTCCATCACCATTTGGTGCGAAACTGGGGCTTCTGAATAGGGTCTTATTTTGTTCCGAAACATAATCATGTAATATTTAAACACAAAGATCGGTTTTTTTCCGATTAAATAAAATTATTTTTACAACATTGTCAAATTTTAACACAAAAGTCGACAAATTTCCGATTAAATATAAATAATTTTACACATTTTGATCCGAAAGGAACCTTTAATCATATTATTTTATGCGTTAAAATTTTAGTTCATTTCGTAATTTTGCGGCATGAAATACCGAATGTTGACCCATGAAGAATTGATTCCACTCGAGGACGATTTAAAACATTTTTTAATCGTGAATGGCGTGGAAGGCGATACGTGGGCTAAATTAAATAGCGAAAACCCGCAAAAAGCCCAAGAATTGGTTGCTTTGTTTTCGGATGTTGTTTTGCAGAAAGTGTATGAAAAAATCAAATTTCTCGAGCATCGAAGTGAAAAGAGTTGTATGGTTTTCAAGTTTGCCGAAAACGAAATTGAGTTGATTTCTATTTCCAACAAAGGTTCAGGCGATTTATCTACACCAGAAGGAATTCATAATTGTTTTGTGAATCGATCTAATGAGTTGAGCGTTTTTAAAACCACTAAAAAATATTCAGATGTCCGAGAAATGGAAATTCACAGGATGTTAGAACAAGGGTGTGTTTTGAGCAACGAAGCGTTTTGGATCTCACTCGAAAAAGTGTTGTGAAAATTTACTGCGATTTTGAAACCAAGGAATTCAATGTCTCGACCGATTTAATAATTAACTTTACCAAAAATTAAAACAATGAAAAATTTAGTATCAGGAATAGTTATATTGGCGGCTTTCGTCGCTAATGCACAAGTAAAAACACCAGCACTTAGTCCATTGGCTAAGCTCGAACAAACAGTTGGTTTGACTGTAATAAACATCGAATATTCGCGACCTAGTGCGCGCGGAAGAGCAGTTTTTCCAGAGGTAGTTGCCTACGATGAAATTTGGCGTACGGGAGCAAACAAAAATTCCATGATTACCATCAGTGATGCACTTATTTTTGGAAAAGACACTTTGAAAACAGGAAGTTATTCCATCTTCACAAAACCTTCGAAAAAAAATTGGACCGTTTATTTCTATAAAACAACCGACAACTGGGGTAATCCAGAAAAATGGGAAGAATCTAACATTGCCTTACAAGTAGCTGCCGATGTCACTTCGATTCCTAAAACGGAAACATTCACAATCTCTGTAGATCAAGTTGGAATAGATGGAGCAACATTGGCATTCGCTTGGGATGTTGTTGGAGTTCAAATTCCGTTTAAAGTATTGACTGATTCACGTGTTGAAGAAAGCATTAAAAAAACACTTGCTGGACCAACTGCAAACGATTATTATCGCTCAGCTGATTATTACTACAACAGCAAAAAAGACATGAAAACAGCCTTGGAGTGGATCAACAAAGCACTTGCGATGCAAACAAATGCACCTTATTGGCAGTTGAGAAGAAAATCTCAGATCCAAGCCGAGTTGAAAGATTATAAAGGTGCAACAGAAACAGCGAAGTTATCACTTGAAAAAGCGAAGGCGGAAGGCAACGATGACTACATTAAAATGAACGAAGCATCCATCGCGGAGTGGAGTAAAAAATAATAACTGAATTAGCCATGACCACATTTTCCTTCTGGAGAATGTGGTTTTTTTCAAATGACGGAATTACACCAACATTTCATAAATCGTTTCGGAGAACATCGCGTTTTTGAATTGCCAACGTTAGAAGGAGAAATACCTTTGCTTTTGTTGGAATTAGAGCTCCGATCGCCCATTAAAGTCCTCGTCACAAACGGACTTTCTAGTTATAAAATGCCTGTTCCTGATACTTTAGTAGGTCTAGAATACAACGAAATTTACTTTTGTTTGCCAAGTTATTGGGAATTGGAAGACATCTCAAATCCGCGCATGAATTGGGTTTTCCCTTGGATTCAGCGATTGGCAAAATACGTTGTAGAAAATAAAAGTTGGTTTGGTCACGGTCACACAATGCCTTGTGGCAAAGAAATGTCCTCGCTTTCAGAAACCATGAAGCAAAACCATTTATTTCTGACAAATCCAATTCTGTTGGAGCAAGAATTAGCGCCCATTTCCATAGATGGACATTCGGTGCAGTTTCTTGCTATCATTCCAATTTTTCCTGATGAAATGGATTACAAGCAAGGAAAAGGAACTTTGAAATTAATGCGAAAGTTTTTGTCGAATGGCATCACAGAAATGTTAGATGATTTTCGAGGAACGGTGTTGAGAAGTAAATGGCGTTTGATTCGGTAAATTAAACCTCCTTCATCACATCGGAAAAAACGCATTTTCAATGTGCTCAATTTTAGTGCGATATGAATTATGTACGATCGAAATGATATCAAACTGCACTTCCAAATCGATGTTTTTAGATTGAATATATTGATTTGCAACTGTGATAATTTGTTTTTGTTTTCGGCGTGTCACAGCTTTGTAGGGTTCACCAATCTCTGCGGTTTCTCGTGTCTTTACTTCGTAAATTACAATGAGATCGTTTTTCTTACCTACAATATCGATTTCTCCTTTTTTGAAACGGTAATTCTGATCAATTATCTCAATGTCGTTTTTCTTTAAATACTGTACTGCCAGCGCTTCGCCTAATGCTCCAAGTTCTACATGTGTCATTTTAGGTTGGTTTAAAATTTAATTGAAGATACAAAAAAGATAAATGAAAAGCAAAAAATACGCCTTTTTCAGTATTTCAGATTTAGCTGACAATGTAGAATTTTGCCTTATCAACAATTAAAAATGAATTAAATGAAAAAAGGACTTCTACTCATTACTACCGTTTTATTCGGATTTACAACGTTCGCACAATCGTGGACAAAAATTTCAACGAACTTAGATTCCCTGTGGACAAGTACTGTAACTTATTACAATCTAGGAGACACATTAATTATGCACGGAAGTACGCAAGGCCCAGGAGCACTTGATCCAAAGAGGTTTTACGTTTCAACGGACGGAGGTTATAATTTTACAAGAGATTTCACCAATCTTGATGCATTGACTTTTACTCCGATCCAAAGTTTACCTATCAATAACATGATTATCGGATTCAAAAACTCACCCAATTCTGGGTCGTATGCTTTTCAGTCTTTAGGTAACTGGAATAGTATTATTCCTTTCGAATTGGGCTATTTTGCGGAAGTGAATAGTGGAACACTCGTTTGGGGTCCAGGAACAGGAAATCTTTACACGCTGACTCCAACTGGCGCAAATTTAACACTTGTTGCAAGCGGTGCAAATGGAATAAATTTAAGAAGTTCGTTCAACGACGGAAATAGACTTTTTCTTGGGAGTTCATCGAACAATGCCATCAAATATGTAGATAATGGAAATTTTGGAGCAATTCAAACGGCAAATATTCCTTCTCAAGGTGCAACAGCAGTCGTAACTCGTTTTTTCAAAGCTGCAAATGTACTTTATGCAGTTGTGAACGCTGGACAAGAGAAGTTGTTTAAAAGCACGGATAGCGGAGCGAATTGGACAGAACAAAACACAACTTGGGACAATGATGGGAACACAGACGATTTGCTCGCTGCTTTTATTATTGGTACGCCGAATGGAAACATCTACTTTCTTGAAACAGGTTTTGGTACGTCAGACAATGTTTTTTTGAGTACTGACGGTGGAGCCACTGCAACAAAAATCAGTAATGGACTTCCAGTTGATGGAATACATATTGGACCAACAGTTGGGAAACTTCTTACGAATGGCAATAAAGTTTGGTATCAAGTTAAGGCAGCAAACACAACCGATTTTGTGCGCACTGACACTGCAATTGCAGGCTTGTTCGTGCTGAATCTGGAATCCGCAGGAATTCAAAACGAAGAACTTCAAGAAAAAAGCATTTCACTTTTTCCAAATCCTTCCAAATCCATTTTAAATGTAGCGGGCGGTGATCAAATAACTGAAATAAAGGTGTTTACAAGTCTTGGGAAGGAGGTCAATCTAGTAAGCTCCAAACAGAACTCCTTGGATATATCACATTTACCAGCTGGAATTTATTATGCTCAAATAAACCAAAAAAACCAAGAAAAGGTGTTTTTGAAATTTGTTAAAGATTAGAAGTTTTTAGATGGGATTTACTTTTTAATACTCACAATAGCTATTCTGAGACGTAAAAGATGTGCGTTTCAGTTTAGCTTTATTTTTTTGAATGATGATTTTTCTTTTTATCACAGTTAGTAGTGCATTCTTCCTTGCTTTTCGCATAAGACATAGAACCCAAGTATACATAAAATCACATCAATCCGAAATGGGTATGTTGACTAAGTTGATCGAAACGAAACGAAAAGACAATGAACTTCGTGTTGCTAGTTTGGATATTTCTCGTACTTCATTAAACGAAATGAAAATTTCCACACAAAAAATAGGTCATTTAGTGCTTGATTTACAAAAAATTATGTTGAATTTGGTAGCCAAGCATAAGTAAGGCTTTTGAAAAACTAACAAATTGCAGTATGAGATTTCTATTTTTATTTTCCGTGTGTGTTTTATTTCTTTTGTCTTGTGATCCACCAAAATCAAAGCATAATGGCCCGAATGCTTTAGAGCATAAAATTCAAAATTGGTACAATAAGGGAATTTCCGACACTCAGAAGAATCAAGGAGATTTGCGTGATTGCGCAGACAGCATTGAACAAAATTCTGCCAATTTGCCCAAAGATTATCAAGCGATGGGGAAATTACTAAAAGCGCTTTCCTATGCGAAAAATTCCAAGGATAATGAAATGTACAAAAGTTTGGTGGATGCAAAAGGACTTTTAGTTGACACCAAGGCAGATTCTTTAAAAATTCGTCTCTACAACGGTTTTGGACGCTTTTATCAATCGAATGGGGAATACAGCAATGCGGTTATGTATTTTCTTAAAGCCATGAAATTGGCAGAAAAAACTAAAAATAGGAACGAAATTGCCATATCCAATAGTAATTTGGGTGAATTATACTTGTATCAAGGCGATATGAAAACGGGAAAATCCTACCTAACCAAGGCGATGGATTTATTGAAAGTCAATAAAAATCGAAGTAGTTATTTGATCAATTGTCATACGATGGCAAATTATTACGGAATGACCAACGATTTTGAAAGTGCATTAAAATTGGATGAAGAGTGTTTAAAAATTTGCGACAAAAATGGGTTTAATCGTCTGAAAGTAATGTTTCTGGACAATAAAGCAAATTGTTTTTTATATACGAATCAGCTTGATAGTGCTGAGCGTATTTTTAATGAATGTTTACTACTCGATAGAATTAATGGAAGTAAGCAACAAGAATCCGATTCGTATTTGAATTTGGCGCATATTGCTAAAATGAGAAATGATAAAAATCTAACGCTTAAATACATAGACTCTAGTTTTGTTTTGATTCAAAAAACAAATTACAAAGCGGGTTATTTAAAAGCAGGCGAAATAAAAATGCAACTTTATCAATCCTTAAACGACTACAAAGGATTAAGCGAAGCGATGAAGGAATATCATCAGAGTTATAAATCACTGATGAATGAGAAAAAAGAAAAAGCTTTTGCTCAATATCAAACGATTTATGAGACTGAAAAAAAGGAAATTAAACTGCTTAAGTCCAAAGTAGATTTAACGAAAAAGGAAAAAGAAATTCAGGCAAAAAACAACTTGCTATTGTTGTTCGTTGTGATTACTATAGCGGTTTTAGGGCTAGGTTATTTGATATACCGTCAAATGAAAATGCGCAATGTGCAACAAGAAAAGGAATTTGCGCTAAAATCCGCATTGAAGGAAATTGAGTCACAAAATCAATTACAGGAGCAACGATTGCATATTTCGCGCGATTTGCATGACAACATTGGTGCACAGCTCACTTTTATTATTTCATCGGTTGAGAATTTGAACTATGCCTTTGATATTAAGGATCAAGAAATTAACCATCAACTTGTTAAGATCAATGATTTTGCAAAATCTACTATCATTGAGCTCCGCGATACGATTTGGGCGATGAATTCCAACCAGATTTCAAATGAAAATTTAAAGGAGCGGATTTATAATTTTCTGGAAAAAGCACAAGGAATTTCAGAAGCCATTAAGTTCAATTTCTCGATCCAAGAAGACTTGGTTCATTACAGTTTTTCTTCCTTGGTCGGAATTAACGTGTATCGCACCTTGCAGGAAGCAGTGAACAATGCCATTAAATATGCTGATGCAACGAACATACATGTTGTAATCAAAAAAGACGGAAATCAAATCGTGATAAAAATTACAGATAATGGTAAAGGATTTGAAGTAAACAACATTCAACGAGGGAATGGTCTTGTGAATATGAGAAAACGGATGGAAGAAATTGGAGGTACTTTTAACATTCAATCGCTTCCAGATATTGGTACAGAAATTACCCTTAAATTTAATTAAAAATTGAGCCATGTTAAAAATTGTAATAGTTGATGACAATATTTTCTTGCAAAATGCTATTCTTGAGAAAATTGGTTTTTTCCCAGAAAATAAAGTAAAGTTCACAGCGTTGAATGGCGAAGATTTATTGGAAAAATTGGAGTTAGACCACAATGTGGATGTGATTTTAATGGACATTGAAATGCCAAAAATGAATGGTATTGACGCCACATTTGAAGTAAAAAAACGCTATCCGCAAATTAAAATTGTCATGCTTACTGTTTTTGACAATGATGAAAACATTTTCAACGCGATCAAAGCAGGAGCGGATGGTTATCTTTTGAAAGAAGTGAATCCAAAGGACTTAATGAATGCCATTTTGGAAACCATTTCTGGAGGCGCAGCAATGACACCTTCCATCGCGATGAAAACCTTGAGGCTCCTTCGTAATCCGCCTAAATTTGAAGAAAAACGGGAGGAACTGGATGTGAAATTGTCGCAACGTGAAATTGAAGTGTTGGAACAAGTTTCGAAAGGACTTAAATATACTGCGATCGCTGAAAATCTATTTATTTCGCAAGGAACAGTCAAAAAACACATCGAAAATATTTACACGAAACTAAAAGTGCATAATAAATTAGAAGCAGTTCAAAAGGCAAAGGACAACAACATGATTCTTTGAATGGAATTTAGAACGAGCTGAGCTTATAAAACTCCCATTAATTCTAATGTTTCTTTGGCCGCAGCTTGTTCAGCCATTTTTTTGGAGCTTCCCGTTCCAAGACCATAATCTTTATCGTTGATCACAACCATCACTTTGTAATGCCAATTCACACCTTGATTCTCTTCTTCAATGACTTTGAAGTCTAGGTCAAATTTGTTTTTTTGGCTCCAAATAAAAAGCTTTGATTTGAAATCAATTTCTTCTTCGAGTAGTTTATTGATGTTCACAAACTTCCTAAAAACGTACATTTTTAGTGACTTTTGTGTCGCTGCGTATCCTGCGTCTAAATAAATAGCACCAACGATTGCCTCAAATGCATTTCCTTCAAGCGTGTTAATGTTGATTGATCTTCCGGTGTGAAACCGAAGTACATTGCGCATTTCCATGTCGGCGGCAATGTCTGAAAGCGTTTTTCGATTGACGAGTTTCGATTTAATTTTCGTCAAATAACCTTCATCTTCATGGGGGAATTTGGTGTACAAATATTCCGCGACAATAGCGTCGATAATGGCATCTCCCAGAAATTCTAAACGCTCGTTTGAAGCGAGGTCCGAATTATTGGAAAAAGATTTATGTGTGACTGCTTTTTCGAAGAGTTCAATGTTTTTTGGGCGATATCCAAAACGAGAAATAACAAAACGAATCAACTTAAGTTGATCATCTGTTTTTTTCGCACCAAAAAAATTTTGAAATATTCCCAATTAGCCTTTGAATTTCTTTACTATTACACTTGTATTATGTCCACCAAAACCAAATGTATTAGAAAGAGCTACATTCACCACACGTTTTTGCGGGGTATTGAATGTAAAATTCAATTTAGGATCCAACTCTGGGTCGTCCGTAAAATGATTAATTGTTGGAGGAACGATGTCGTTATACACTGCAAGAACACTTGCAATGGCTTCGATGGCTCCAGCCGCTCCGAGTAAATGCCCGGTCATTGATTTCGTGGAACTAATATTTAAATTGTAAGCATGTTCACCAAAAACGTGTTGAATTGCTTTAACTTCTGCGATATCGCCAAGTGGTGTAGAAGTTCCGTGAACATTCACGTAATCCACTTCGCTTGCTTCAATTCCAGCATCTTTGAGAGCTGCAATCATTGTGTTGCTTGCACCAATTCCTTCTGGATGAGGAGCTGTCATGTGATAAGCATCTCCAGACATTCCGCCACCGATTACTTCCGCATAGATTTTAGCACCTCGTTTGATGGCATGTTCATATTCTTCAAGAATTAGAGCGCCAGAACCTTCTCCAAGAACAAACCCATCGCGATCCAAATCAAATGGTCTGGATGCAGTTTCGGGAGAATCATTTCGTGTAGACAATGCTTTGAGGGCGTTAAATCCACCCATTCCCATTTCATTCACACATGCTTCTGAACCACCAGTTACAATCACATCCGCTTTGCCAAGTTGCAATACCATGAAGGCATCAATGATAGCATTTGTGGAAGAAGCACAGGCAGAAACGGTTACATAATTTGGACCACGAAGTCCATATTTTATTGAGATATGCCCAGCAGCGATATCTGCAATCATTTTTGGTATAAAGAAAGGATTGAATCTCGGTGTGCCATCTCCAGCAAAAAATGCTTGTGATTCGTCTTGAAACGTTTTCAAACCACCAATTCCAGATCCCCAAATTACACCAACCCTATCGAGATTAGGATTTGATTCCATTAAACCCGAGTCAGCCATAGCTTCCGTAGCGGAAACCATGGCGTACTGAGCAAAAGGATCTAATTTTCGCCCTTCCTTGCGATCCATGTGGTCTTCAATATTGAAGCCTTTCAACTCACAAGCAAAGTGCGTCTTGAACAAAGAAGCGTCGAATTGTTGAATTGGGGCTGCACCACTTTTTCCTGCTAATAGGGCATTCCAGTACTCATTCACTGTATTGCCGATGGGTGTCAGTGCGCCTAATCCTGTTATAACAACTCGTTTTAATTCCATAGAGAATTTGCTTTATTCAAGAAAATTATTTTTTCGTTTTTTAGTTTGCGTGCTCTTCGATGTAAGAAACTGCATCACCAACTGTTTGGATGTTCTCTGCTTGATCATCTGGAATCGCAATGTTGAATTCTTTTTCGAATTCCATAATCAACTCAACTGTATCCAAAGAATCAGCTCCTAAGTCATTTGTAAAGCTCGCTTCATTGTTCACTTCAGTTTCTTCTACTCCTAATTTGTCAACTATAATTGCGACAACTTTTGTTTTAACATCAGACATTTGTTCTAATTTTAAAGGTTAATTCAAGGGCAAAGAAAAAAACAATGTATCAATAATCAAAATTATTATTCATAATAATGAATTACTTTATCAACAATTTTCCTTGTAATGTCTGGTACGAGTGCGTTTTCGACGGGATGACCAATTGGAATTAAAAGGAAGGGACGCTCATTTTCAGGGCGATTTAACGCCTTTGTAAGAAAGTTCATCGGACTAGGAGTGTGTGTGAGGGCAATGAGTCCAACGTTATGAACAGCCATTAGAAAAAAACCAACAGCAATCCCAACTGATTCTGTGACATAATAATTATTCTTTTTTTCTCCTTGATCATTTTCATAAATGCGGCGCATCACAACAACGATCCATGGGGCCACATCAATGAATTCTTTCTGCCAATCCGTCCCTAAGGGTTTCAAATCGTTTAGCCATTCTTGGCTCATTCTTTTTTTATAAGATATTTTCTCTTCTTTTTCAGCAAGTTGGCGTAATTTTGACTTTAATTCACTGTTCGAAATCAAACAAAATGTCCAAGGTTGTTTGTTAGCTCCTGATGGAGCAGTGGATCCCGTCATAACTAATTTTTCCATGATTTCTCTCGAGACGGGTTTGTTTGAAAAATCCCTTACCGAACGCCGCGTATTTGCCCATGCGTAAAATGAATTTGCACGTTCTAACATTTCTTCCTCTGTAAGTGATTCCGCATGATATTGTATAAATCCTTCGCGCTCAGATTTCATAGTTAATTTGTCTTCAAAAAAATATTTTTCCTTTTGGACTGAAAGATACTACTATCTGTCTAACTTTGTAGCATGATATCAAAGCATTTTGCAATTTTCGCATCTGGAAATGGAAGCACTGCTCAAATGTTGTTGAGTCATTTTGCAAAAAATGAATCGATTCATGTTGCCTTTGTCTTGACGAATAACCCAAATGCGAAAGTGATTCAAATTGCAGAATCTTTCCAAGTTCCTGTAATTATTTCCAACAACGAAAACGTTAACAATCCAAATTATTTAATTGAAATTTGCGAAAAAAATAATGTTTCTTACATTGTGTTGGCGGGGTACCTGCGTAAAATTCCAAGTGAATTGGTTTCGTATTTCCCAAACAAGATTATAAATATTCATCCAGCGTTGTTACCAAAATTTGGAGGTAAAGGAATGTATGGAATGCATGTGCATGAAGAGGTTGCAAAAAGTGGAGAGGTAGAAACTGGAATTAGCATTCATTTTGTGAATGAAGCATTTGATGAAGGAACTTTAATAGCACAATTTCGTTGTACGATAAACAAGGAGGACGATGCCCATTCAATTCAGCGAAAAGTGCATGAATTGGAAGTAAAACACTTTGCGAAGGAAATAGAAAAAACCCTGAAATTATGAAAGATTTTTTTGCAGAATTTGATTGGTATGAATTGCTCAAAGCTTCAACAGCTTTGTTTGCCATCATAGATATTGTTGGTGCAATTCCAGTTATCATAAAACTAAAAGAAAAATCAGGTGATTTAAGTCCATTGAGAACCTGTTTGGTTTCATTCGGAATTATGATTGGGTTTTTTATCGTAGGAGAATCTATTTTACATTTATTCGGCGTTGACATTCGCTCATTTGCGGTAGCTGGTGCCATTGTACTGTTCGCAATTTCCATCGAAATGATCATGGGAATTAGTCTTTTCCGGGACGAAGTTTCAGGGAAAACGGCAAGCATTGTTCCACTTGCTTTTCCGATCATTGTTGGAGCAGGAACGATGACAGCACTGATTTCATTAAAGGCAGAATTTCATCAAATCAACATCATTTTAGCGATCATCATTAACGTCATTATTGTGTATGTGGTTTTAAAATCGACCAAAATGCTGGAACGTGTGCTCGGAATTGGGGGAATTGCCATTTTGAAAAAAGTATTTGGAATAATTCTATTGGCAATTTCGGTTAAACTATTTACAACCAATTTGTCTCATTTGATAGGTGCAGCATTGCCTGGGAATTAAAATCAATTTATGTTTTTTAAAAAAATCAGACATCGGTTATCAGGATTAAAAACAGTTGAAGAAGTTTTTGATACGTATTTGAATGCGCCGAAGTCTGAAGAAGATCAAGATGAAATTCAATTATTGTTTTTTCTGGTCCAGGTTTTTCGTCCAGCAAAACCGAGCCAAGTAAATGCAGTTTCCATTCGTGCTTTGCTCAATTATTTGGAAGACCATCCTGAAGCAAGACAGAAATTCCGGGTATATTTGGCAGATCTGTTTCACGGAAAGAACATTAGAAGCATTTTAACCGAATCTGGCATTCTTCAAAATAAAAAATTTTTTCATGAATTGCGTGTGCGAATTTTCGCAAAATTTGTTCCACACCAACCCCCAAAGGATTCGTTGGCTTATATTCTCACACAAGTTTTTTACGCGAACAACGATAGCGAATGGGTGCGCAAAATTCCGTTCAAAGAATTGGAAGAACTGGCAGAATTGGTTGATTTACAAGATGCTTACATTCCGTATGCACGATCTAAATTCCATCATGAACTTTTCAGTGCGCTAACGCTGATCTCACAACGCATGAGTGGCAAAGCATTAGATGCGGAAGTGTTAAAAATGTTGCCGAATGAAGATTTTTTTGACGGACCATTTGAGTCGTTGGAATTGAATTTGGATGCGCTCGAAAAACGCTTTAAAGCTGACAATTTGATTTTTATTTCGAAAGATGATGAGGCATACCTCAAATTGTTAGAAACCCACAAATTATGTGAAGATTTTGTTGAAAGGGCCTATCAAAACAGCGCTGAATTTGGGATTTCCATTATTGTAAATCAAAGTTTGCTCAAAATTAAACAACAGCTCAAGCGCTTTAAAAGTTTGATTGAATTTTTGATTTTTGACATCGATACAGATTCCTATACGCGAACAATTGAGTTTTGGAAAAAGGTATTTGAATATCATTCTAAGAAAAACAACATTGGAAAATTAATTGACGAATCCACCCAAATCATTGCCTATGAAGTGACACAACATACGGCAAAAACAGGTGAACATTACATTACATCCAGCCGAAAAGAGTATTTTAATATGCTTTACACGGCGATGGGAGGTGGGCTCATCGTTGGAATTTTGTGCATCATTAAAATCTTGATGGGTAAAGTGGAAGTGAGTGATTTTGGACATGCTTTTCTCTACAGCATGAATTATTCACTCGGTTTTATTGCGATTTATTTACTTGGATTTACGTTAGCGACAAAGCAACCAGCCATGACAGCTTCGGCATTGGTGAGTGCCATCAAAAATGGAATGAATAGTGGTTTGTCGTCCGAGCAAAAACACCTTGAATTTGCGCAATTATTCGCACGTTTGTTTCGATCACAATTTATCGCATTTGTGGGAAATGTACTGATTGCTTTTCCAGTCTCGCTGATCCTAATTTACCTTATTGATGTGCTTTTCGGAGCAAATATTGCAGCATCAAAGCATGAAAAATTGATGGAAGATATAAGTCCAGTGCATTCATTGGCTATTTTCCATGCAGCAATTGCAGGAGTCTTTTTATTTCTTTCTGGAATTATTTCAGGCTCGATTTCAAACAAGAACAAACACGTTGATTTATATCATCGCATCGAAGAGCATCCAATTTTAAAAGAAGGATTTGGAAAACAACGAGCGGCCTCCATTGCCAATTGGTTTGAGAAAAAATGGCCCGGTGTAGCATCCAATTTTTGGTTTGGAATTTTCATGGGAAGCACCGCATCCATCGGATTATTCTTCGGTTTGAATCTGGATATTCGACACATCACCTTTGCGAGTGGAAACTTAGCATTGGGAATGTATGGATCTGAATTTCAGGTGTCAAATGCGCTTATTTTCTGGGGAATTTTTGGGATTGGAATAATTGGCTTTATCAATTTCATCGTCAGTTTCACCTTGTCTCTGTATGTCGCATTTCGATCGCGTCAAATTCCTTTTTCAGAAATAAAATATTTGTTTTCAGCTACGTTCGCTTATTTCAAAAAGAACAAGATGGAATTTTTCTTTCCGCCAAAAACAAAATAGTCGTTCAAGGATATCCTCTATCTAAAGCTTTCGAGGGTCATGACAAGAGTTTTGTCTTTGTATAAAAACAATTCTCCTCCAACAATTTTGAAACGATTAACCTCCATTAAATTTTTGCTAAATTGCTCGCTTTGCTTCATGTCAATGCATGCCATCAAGGTGCCAACTATGTTTGTAAAACTGATCGCTTCGCCTTCAACAGTAACATCACCAAAAATAGTATTGCAGCCATCATGACCAGTGAATTTACCTTTTTTTGAGTCAATGGTGATGTGCGAATTTTTGCCATTCAATTCCATTTCGGGGCTATTAAAAAATTCAATAATCCATTGTGAATCCAAGGGTAAACCTCCAGTTGTCACCTTCGACTTACTTGTTGTAGCGCGCTGAAATTCAATTTTCCCTTTGTGTTTTTTCTCAACAACTAACAAGACAACTGGACGAATTGTTGAAGTCATCTTTTCCATAGATACAACTTCAAATGCGCAATTTATTTTTCGACCTATTTTTTTCAATGCCAATACATTGATTTCAGTGTTGAGATTCGTTTCTTGTTCGATTATGGCAATGACATAATGCGTTTCGAAATTAATGTCAGTCGGTTTCCCATTTGCGCCCATGTATGCAGCAGCTCCAAAAATGGCATCAAACTTTTTCTGAGATGTGATTTTTCCTTTCGGGAAATTAGCTTTTGTATATGTGTTTTTTACAAAATATCCGTTCGCAATTTGAAAAGGGATTTCAGATGCTTGATTTTTGTCTGTCTGAGCAAAAGCCATTACGTTTAACATAAACATAACTGCAAAAAATGGAATATTTTTCATGTTGTATTTTTTTGAAAGCAAGGCAAAGATAGTGCCGTTTTTTGATTTTAAAATGGATAATGATGGGATGAATAATTAAGTGTTTAAATGCTTGATGAGAAATTTACCGTTAAACGAATTATCTTATTGAATTTCATCCTGATGCTCGAGACTCTTTTCAAATTGTCATCCCCCTCGATCCCCCTTCAAAGGGGGAAGTCTGAAAATCAACTACTTTTGATTTTTTTAAAGAAGTACGGGTAAAATTCCTGATAGGCATTAAATGTTTATTTACCAAGTCTATACGTTAAGTTCAATATGAAATTATTCTCTAGGAACCGATTGGTTGTTGTTTGTGACTTGCGAAAGATGTAGATATATCCAACATCTATTTTAAACTGAGGAATTGGTTGATATTCTGCAGAAAAACCAACCCGATTGTGATCTAGAAAATGCCCAGGAGTAGTATTTGACAAAATCACTAGCGGTTCATCAAATACCAAAAGTTTGATTTTTTCATTGACATCATATCTGAATCCAAGGCGATTTCGAAAGCGAAGTATATTTTGTGGCGAATTTTTAAATATGCGGTATTCCAAAGCGCTTCGATTTACAAAATAGATTTTCTTTATCAGTGGACGCTGAAATTCCAACGCAGCTGTAAATCGAATTTCTTGGTTTGAATTGGCTAGTTCATCGTTTTGAGTTTGAATGATGCGATAACCAGAAAAATAAGCGAAAGGAGAAAAAGAAATTTTCAAATTTTCGGAGTGTTGAAAGTGAATCCAACTTCGAAACGAAGTCATTAAATTTTTGTCGAAAAGATTGTGATTTTCAAAACCATTCTGACGCCGATGTTGCACTTCAGCATCTAGTTTTAGTTTTGACTTGATGGGAAAACTGAGCGTGCCTCTTAGCCAAGCATTGTTGTGATATTGGGCATTGAGGTTTTGACTAGCGATGCAAAATCCAAAGATCAACAAGATTGGTCGCAATTTCAAATCACTTGAAGGATTTGTCGAAAATCGCCATCGCAAAATATTGAAAGTTGAATTCATTTTTGGAAAAACTTAAAACGCACATCTCAGGCAAATAGACCTTGAGAAGAAAGCTTCAAATTTCAAAAATTCCGATGATATGATGTGTAACTTTTGTAGCACACGGAGTACTTCGCTCAAAATCAGTATTTATAGTCCTGATGGCTAAACGTTCAAAACCTACCTCGGCGAAAACCCACCGCCACTGCTAAACTGACCTTCAATGATTTCAACGCCGTTTTCGAATTTCTTTTCAGAGACAACTTTCCCTTTTTTATCGTAAACGCGCAAGCTACCATTTTTCAATCCGTCTTTGTATTCAACATCCGACATTTTTTTACCTCTACGATCCATCGTAGTCATCGTGCCATCCAGTTTTCCGTTTTTGTAATTTGATTCAACAGCTGGAATTTTTCCTCCTTGATGATAGGCAATCCATTTTCCAGACTTCACCCCATTTTTATAGGTGCCTGTTTCCATTATTTTTCCATCCGCATCAGCGTAGGCTTCATATTTACCGTGCATTTTGCTTTCAACTGTCACACGACCTTTGGTCACACCATAATCCATTGTAGATTTGGTTTTGAAAACTTTGTAGGTTGTAATTTCGCGAATGTTTCCGCTTTCGAAATAGTCTGTCCAAGCACTTGTTTGGAATCCCATTTTGTAGTTGCCTGTCAACTTAAGTTTGCCACTTGGATAATATGAGAACCATTTGCCATTTAGCGTACCTTCTTTAAATGTTGATACATTTTTCGGCTTTCCATTTTCCCAGTAATTGGTCCATTCGCCGTGTTCTTTGCCGTTCAAATAATCGCCGTTAAGCAATACTTGACCGTTTTCATACCACGTTTTCCAGTTTCCATTTTTTTCATCGTTGGCAAAAGTTCCTTCTTTGAATTTTTCTCCCGTTTGATAGAAATAGGTCCATTGCCCCACTTTTTTATCAAGTTCGTATTTTGCGGTATACGAAATTCCGCCTTTGGGATGCCAATACGTCCAATCGCCGTGTTGTTTACCATTTTTGAATGAGCCTTGTTGATCGCGTTCGCCGTCTTTTTTGTACCAAACCCATTCACCTTCCTTCTCACCTTGGACGTAATTTCCTGTTACATTCTTTTGACCATTGTCATAGAAATAGGTGTAAGGACCATCCAATTTTCCATTTTTATAGGTACTCGTTTTTTCGATGTCACCTGTGTAATAAGCGTATGTCCACAAACCATCTTTTTCACCATCAACAAATGATCCCGAAAGCAATTTGTAGGCATAAATACTATATTCTTCAAATTCGCCATGTTTTAATCCGTTTTTGTAGTTGTAAAATTCTTTGAGCGAACCTGTTGTATAAAAGGTTTCCATGACACCATTTCCATTAATCACTGTTTGCGTGTGCACGCTATCCGCCATCCAGAAATCATTCAAATAGGTTTTATCCCCATTAAATTCTTCAATGGATTTTTTATGACCATCGCGGTAATAATGTGTCCATTTACCAACCTCTTTGCCTGAAAAATAAGCACCTTCTTTGGCCAATTTTCCATTTTCATACCATTCCTGATAAGTACTATCTGGTCGATCAAGGTAGAAAAAACCTTTTTGTTGCGGTTTACCATTCGCATAATAAACAGTTGTCGGACCATGCAATAAATCTTTGTAGTATACGCGTTCTTCTTGCAATCCGCCTTCTTTGTCAAAGAATTTCCAAAGTCCATGTTTCATGGTTGTTTCCCCTTGTTCGTCTTTGAAATAACTACCAACCTCACGTGTAATTGTTTTTCGTGCGTCCCAGTATTCAGTTACTTTTTTGGTTAAATTTTCTTTGAGAATTGCATAATCATCTTCTTGCGCGAAAAGTGTTGAAGTGACAAAAAGTGTAAATAAAAGAAATAAGCGGATCATTCGTATGTTTTGTTAAAATAACTCGGAAGTCATAGAATGTTACACTGGTTTGCTATAGTAAATCCCTTGAATGAGAAGAATAACGCCAAACGAAACAAACACGATTCCAATTAACTGGTTTAACGCTTTGAGCAGGCGATTGGTTACAAGTGGACGCAATTGTTTTGCTCCAACAATTTTAAGTACATCAACAGAAAAGAAAGTGACTAGAATAATGATAACATAAATAAGCAAGCCGTATTTGCTTCCTGGGTCTGTATGAGAAGTTCTAGTATCTCCCAACGTCAGCACACTAAACCAATAGAAAATGACCAACGGATTGGCAAAATTGAGCACAAAACCTTTTAAACTAAGTTTAGCGTATTCACCCCACGAAGTTTCCATTTTGGAATTTACACCTTGAACTTCCATGTTTTGCGTTTTTTTAAGGAACTGAAAAACGCCATAAGCTAAAAATAATATACCTCCAATAATTTTCGCATTTCCTTTATTGGCGCCATTTGCAAGTTCGTGAACTTGAGCAAAAAAGATGTAAGCAATTAATATGTAGAGTACGTCTGACAAGAAAACGCCAAGGTTAAATGCCAGTCCAGCGCGTATTCCTTTTCGAATGCTTGTTTCAAGCAAAATGAAAAATACGGGACCAATCATTATACTCAGTATAAATCCAGTGACAACTCCTTTTAATATTAAATCAAGCAATTATTTATAGGTATTTTGATTTTTACAAATTTAACGTTTCCAACGGGAAATAAAACCTGACTTTTGTCACAATCCGAAAAAAAAGTGTTGTTTTTTTTAATTTAGTCAAGTTCGAGGTGTCAATATCTGCTTGAAGTTCCTTACATTTGCAACGCATATTTTAAGAAAAGGGCATTTTTTAGGGGGAAACAAAACGTTGATTTCCTTTTTAAACGTCGAGATAAAAAAGAAAAACCATGAAAATTGCAGCTGCAAATAAGAAATTAGAAGAAATCATTAAAAAGGTAGAAAAAAGTGGCGTGAAGGCTGCTGGCTTGATCGATGATTTAAAAGAATTGAGAGAATTTGCGTTGAAAGAGCAAGATCCTCTTGTGACAAAAGTGTTGCGATTAACGTATGAATTTTTGATCGAAAACGATGGCTTTGACGTTCAAGCACAATACGATGAGGATGAAGAAGGAAATGAGTACCCAATGGAAATTGAAGAAAATGAAAACTTGTTGTATTTGTTGAATTTATTGATGAATGCAGATCACAAAATCAACCGAGAAGAAATTAAAGATTATAGAACTGCATTAAAATTGGAGTTGTATTAATCTACTAAATAATTGACAGATTTAAAAGTTGTGACCTAGGTTGCAACTTTTTTTTTGCCAAATATTCATCGAAACCGACATTTTAAACGCTCAAACACACACTTTACACATTTTGACAAAAATTCTTTCCATTATTACCAACGAAAAAGGCAACCTAATCGTCTAATGTGTAGAATGTTGATTTAACATTGACTTTCTGGTTTTTATTTTCCCTTGCAGGTACGCCTGAAAAGAACTTTTACCTCGGACATACAGGATCATTGTCTTAAAAGTTCTTTTCAGGTTTTTTTATGCTTATTCTTACAGCTTATTCAATACCTTCGGATAAATCAAAGGCATAAAAAATTCATTTGCTACATTCTTAATACAATTTTTGAACACCTATTGAAAGCATCATTTGATATTTTAATTATTTAAACCTTTCGCACTTTTTGAATATACGCTAAATGTCGTATTGTACCGACTCAATTTCAGACCTAATTTTGTCCCATAACTAAAAATTAATAACCATGAAATTATTTGCACTTATTATTTCGTTTTCGATTTCATTCGGTATGAATGCTCAGTGTGTAAACGGCAAACAGAGTTACCCAATTTATAAAACTGGTGCAGCACTGGTAGAATCATTTGACACAGAAGGCCATGAAATAGTGCGCATTGAATACGATTTGCTATTTGACTCCAAAGAATCTTTCCGAGTATTATCTAATGAATGGGAATATACCATCATTGGATTTGCTGATGAGGGCGTAAAAGATTTAGATGTAAAAGTTTATGAATATGATAAATTACTGGATAAATGGAAGCTCGTTGGTGAAGATAATTCGAACGAAGCGTTTGCAATCGTAACAATAACTCCGAGCATGTCGCAAGAATATAAAGTTGAGATTATTGCCTATGAGTTTTATGAAGGGTATACCGCAGCACGTTACGGATTGATGTATGTGCATGAGTAAACAGAACTAAGGTCTCCCATTAATCGCAATACTTACAATACGAAAAATATAGAGCGCTGTTGTGTTCAAATCCTATTTCTGGATTGTAAATATCTTCTAAAATCAAACCAACAATTTTTGGGAACTCATCCACAAAATGAGACATTTCTTGGTTTTTAATGGTGAAGCTAAAAAGTCCAGCTTTGTTTTTGACGAATGAATAAATTCCGACTTCGTCTGGAAGAACACCATAATTCATTTTATAGAGATAGCTATACATCAAAAGTTGAAAACCGTGTTTGGATTTGTTAATTTTCTCAACCATTGAATCACCTTCTTTGTATGAAATGGTCACATCTTCTTCTTTAACAGTCCCAGATTTATAATCAATAATCCGCGTTTTTCCATTCACAGAATCAATGCGATCAATAAACCCAACGAGTTGGACTGTTTTTTTTTCTCCGAAGACGTCTACTTCCAAGTTCCAAGTCAGTTTTTCTTCCAAGCTTTCAATGAAAAGTTGGTTTTGAGATTCCACAAACGTTTTTTGACTTTGAAGAAATCTTTTAAGCAAAACAGAAGCCATTTGAAACGAAAGCAAATTTTTTCCAGACGCAAAAGCTTCAGGATCATTGTCGAAATGTTTTGCAAATTTTTCGCGCAAAATCAATTCATATCCTTTAAGCATGACATCAATGTCGCGCGAAGTAACATTGACAATTTGTTCCTTTTTTAATGCTCGATTTTTATCTCTTCGAGCAAAAGGTTCAAACAAATCTTCCAAGGTTTCGTGGATAAAGGTTCCAAAAGAACTTGCTTCAATCTCTTCTTCAACGGCATCTTGTTCCCCAAATTCAAGGACGTTTTTGTAATAAAAATCTAAGGGACAAGTATAAAACGTTTTCACCAAAGAAGCCGACATGGATTTGGCGAACATTTGATCCATGCGTGCAATAATTTCAGGAACTTTCTGAATGGATTTGATCATGGAACTTTCTTTTTCCATCGGAATCGTGTAGAATTTTCGCACGAATGAAATATTCGGATTTTTTCGACACAATTCAAGTTCAAGTTGCAATAAATAGCGACTTTGCTCATTGCTCCCAATGTTTTCACTAGCGCTTGTGTATGTTACAACCAATTCTTCGCAGGCATGCAATAATCGGTAAAAGTGATGCGCAAACAATCCTTGCTTTTCGCGAGGTGTAGGCAATTGTAAGTAGCGTCTCAAATCCATTGGAATCATGGTTTGAATTGGATTGGTTGGCGGCATGGAACCTTCATTGAGTCCCAAACAAATGATGCGTTTGAAGTCCAAAAGCCTCGTTTCAAGTAATCCCATTATTTGCAAACCACCGATGGGATTTCCGTGATAAGCAATTGATTTTGAGCTCCAATGTTGGTTGAACAGACTTTTGAAACTGCGCAAATTCATTTCTGGAATTCCTTCTGAAATAATGTTTTCAAAATCTACCAACGCTTTGTCAAATCCTTCCAAAAGTGCTTTTTCGAATTGATGATCGTCTTGCAGTTTCGAAAACAACAAGCGACTGAGTGTACGAATGGTTTCAATGGCTTGTAGCCAATTAGCATTCCAATTTGTTGTCGCCAAAGCAATAATTTGATTCACTGTTTCTCCTAATTCCAAGGATTCACGTTTCAAAAAAATACGATTAAAACGCACAATACTTTGCTCTAACTGTTGAGCCAAATTCAACTCAGATTCGCTTGAACATCCAATGATAAAAGGATGATTGAGTAATCGTTGCAAATCAGCATAATACAATGCTTCAGTTTTAAAGCGAGATTTTCCTTCTTGAATGGTAAAAAACATTTCCACCCAATTGCGCAGTGCCGATGATTTCAAAGGCATTCCCAGCGTAATGTTGGCTTTGCTGATGTTTCGCGGAAGATTTCTCAACAACGGAACAATGAGGTTTTCATCGGCAAGTAGAATCAACGTTTCATTTATTTCTTCGTGCGACATGCGGAGCAATTTTGTAGCCGCAACCTTTACCTGTCCTGTTGTTTGTGCGCATTCAATCACTTCAATTTTTTTCGAAGCGGTTAACAAGTTGTTTTCAACAAAATCGAGTTTGGTGGTGTTGAGTTCAGTTTTTAATTGCCGTAAAAATTGCCCTGCTTCATGCGTCGGATTGTCCAAATAAAATCGATCTGCATTGATCAAAATGTGACCTCGTCCCATTGTTTGCAATTGCTTCATGATGGAAATTTCAGCTTTGGAAAGCGCATTGAATCCTGCAAAAAGAAAGTGTTGATTTTTATTTTTTTGAAAAACAAGATCGATATTTTGAGCCACTTCTCGATAAGCGCTGCCTGGGTAACAAGTTTTTGTGTCCGATAATCGTTTGTTGAGCGCTTGGTAATAATCTGGGAGCAAATCCCAAAATTCCATGAATTTTTTTTGATTTTTCGATGGTTCTTTGTCGCCAAAATTCCACGCTTCCAATTCTTTGATGTCGGCCAAATTTTTAAAAACCTGTTTGGATTCCAAGAGATAACGGTCAATATCATCGAAATCGGAAAGCAAAATCGTTCCCCAAGTCATAAATTCATCAAACGAATGCTGACTTTGCGGATTTTGATCATTGATTTGCGCAAAATAAAGTTGAATTAATGCCCTCGTTTTGTCGATGATTGTTTTCGATGAAAGTTCATGAATCCAACGGTCGATGGTAATCATTTCTGGTGCAAGTAATGATTTTCCGTTTCGTTCAAAAAGCGAAGCCGCAATGTATTTTTTCGCACGTTCCGAGGGAAGAACAATGGTTAATTGTTCCAAATCGAGCTGATTTTCAAAAATGTAATGCGCTATTTGATCGGTAAATTTCATTTACTTCTTGGTTAAAAACCCCCAATAAGTCGATCGATTCAGGGTAAACAAATCAACAGTTGGATAGTATTCACTGAACATTTTAGGGAATTTGATTTTTTTCTTTTTCTCCCAAGCTGTTTTGTAGCCCGCAAATTTTCCTTCAAATTCTTCCATAAATTCAATGGTTTGTTTGGTATGTGTTCGCCAAAACCAATAATGGGGTTTTCTTAAATTTATGGTGTTCCATTTGATGCGTTCCGAAATCAACCAATTCAACCAAAGCACTTGCATGTCATTGCGAACCAATGGCGGATTAAAATTGTTAATCAACATATTCCGAATCCCATTGTCTACAAAAAAGAACAAATGGCTTTTCTTTAATTCGTAGCGTTTTTCGGTGGAATAGGAATCTAAATTTATAAGCACAAAAGCTTTTTCGAGGAGTGAAACATAGCGTTCAACAGTTTCGTTATCGAGTCCACTTTTTTCTGCAATTTCATGATAAGAAATGGGTGTTCCGAGCGAAAAAGCGATGACTTGGAGCATTCTTAATAAATTTTCAGTTTTATTGATGCGTTCATTCACTCCAATGTCTGAAACAATGACTGTGTCCAATAATTGGGTCAACAGCTCTTGAGCGTCTGCTTCATTTTTTGCAACATGCGGGTAATTTCCAAAAATCAATCGTTGTTCAAGTCGCTTTTCAATTTCGGGCAATCCAAATTCCTGCGCCAATTCATAGAATGAAGGTGGATAAATGGTAATGTTCAAATGATTTAATTCAATGACTTCACTGAGTACTTCATCTAGCACAGGTTCGAAGGAACACAAAAGCAATAAAGTAGCTTTTATCGATTCCGACAATACTTCTTCAATGATCGATTGAAGATTGCTCAAGTATTGCGCTTCTTGAATCACCACTATCGGAAATTGATTGAACATTTCCGTGATTTCAGAAATGCTTAATGCTTCTAATTCTCTTCGCTTTTTTTTGTTTTGAAGATTGATTTCGAGCGCATTTATGCATAGATCTTCTAATGCTATATTCGCTAACTCTTCTTTTCCAGCTTGTCGAGGACCAGACAACAGAAGTATTTTATTGGTTTTGAGGTGGTTTAATATTTGAGCACTTTGTACGCGTTTCATCTTAAAATTGGTATATTTTTTTCTGAACCAAAAGTAGCAAAACAATTGAATTAAAGGTAAAAATAAGTTGAATATTGCGTTTTATCGAAGGGAATGGACGAAAGAGTTGAGACAAAAGATGGAAGACTTGAGACGAAAGACAAAAGACGGAAGACTTCTGACAAAAGACTGGTTTTACAGTAAAAATTGGAAGATTGTCTCGAATTAGATTTTTAATTCAGTATAATGTCAATAAAGTACATGTGTCCAATGTCCAATGTCCAATGTCTTCCGTCTCCAGTCTTTTGTCTCCTGTTCTATGTCATTTAGTCTAATAACTGTCTTTAAAATTTTTCAACTATCTTTGACTTTACTTTTATAAAGCGAAAAACATCCATGGCACTAAAACAACATCTTGCACAAAAATTAGAACAAAGATTGTCTCCTCAGCAGATTCAATTAATGAAACTTTTGCAAGTCCCGACTATGGAATTGGACCAACGAATCAAACAAGAAATTGAAGAAAATCCCGCATTGGAAGAAGGATCTGAGGAAGTAGATTTAGATGCTGACGATCAAGATCAAGACGATTTCGACGACCAAGATGATTTTGAAAGTGATCAAGAAGATTTTGATTTGTCCGATTATTTGGATGACGACAATGCAGACTATAAAACACAGTCAAACAACCATAGCAAAGACGATGAAGAGCGCGTGATTCCTTTGTCGGGAGAACAATCTTTTCAAGAGCGATTGACCGAGCAATTGCATTTATTAGACCTTGATGACACCCAATTTACCATTGCAGATATCATCATCGGGAATTTGGACGAATCAGGTTATTTGAATCGTGAGTTAGAAGCAATTGTGGACGATTTGGCTTTTTCTGCCAATGTTATGGTTACGTTGGAACAAGTGGAGCAAATTTTGGAATTGGTTCAAGATTTGGATCCAGCAGGAGTAGGAGCAAGAGACCTTCAAGAATGTTTGTTGATTCAAATTCGCAGAAGACAAGATGGCGACATCACACGATTTACTGCCATGAAAATTCTAGAAAATCATTTTGAAGAATTTACGAAAAAGCACTATTCCCAAATTCAAAAGAAATTAGAAATAGAAGACGAAGATTTAAAAGAAGCGATAGACGAAATCATAAAACTAAACCCAAAACCGGGCGGTTCGATGAAAGAAGCTTCAAAAAACTTGCAACAAATCACCCCAGATTTCATGATTACGGAATTTGAAGGAAAGTTGGAGTTGACCATGAATGGCAGAAATGCACCAGATTTGCGAGTTAGCAAAAGCTACGAAAACATGTTGCGAAGTTATTCCGAAGGAGCAAAAACGTCAAAGTCAGACAAAGAAGCCGTGCAATTTGTGAAGCAAAAATTGGAAGGCGCAAAATGGTTTATTGATGCGATCAAGCAGCGACAAAACACCTTGCTTTACACGATGAACGCCATCATGTTGTATCAAAAAGGATTCTTTTTGACAGGCGATGAAACCCAGCTACGTCCTATGATTTTAAAAGACATTGCGGAAGCTGTGAATTTAGATATTTCGACCGTTTCGCGTGTTGCAAATAGCAAATATGTGCAAACAGGATATGGTATTTTTTCATTAAAATATTTCTTTTCTGAGTCGCTTTCAACTGATTCTGGCGAAGAAGTTTCAACCCGTGAGGTAAAGAAAATTCTTTCAGATGCCATCGAAAACGAAGTGAAAAAACGCCCTTTGACCGATGAAAAATTAACGTCATTGTTAAAAGATGCAGGTTACAATATTGCACGTCGAACAGTTGCAAAATACAGAGAGCAATTGAACATTCCAGTGGCTCGTTTACGAAAAGAATTGTAGATGCATAAACTTGCCCAAGTAATTTCATGGCTTTTTTTGCCGTTAATCATGCCAATTTTGGCATTGGTTGTGGTCATGTTTACGCCTGCGGTCATGGATTTTCAGACCAATCATTCATTATATGATCTGCCAACACGAACAAAAATTTATTTTTTGATCAATTTTCTCTTGTATAGTTTGCTTTTGCCTGCTATTGCCATTTTATTGTTGCGCTATACGAAACGCATAGATTCCGTTGAATTGGACAACAAAAACCAACGATTTGCTCCCTTGATTTTAACAAGTCTATCGAGTTTTTTGTTGATGTATTTATTGATCGACATTAGAGATACAGTGCCCATTTCAGCCCATTTGTTTGGAATGACGGCAGCGGGATTTTTTGTCACCTTGTTTTTTGGATTAATTAATTTGAAAACAAAAATCAGTTTGCACGCAGGTGGAGTAGGCATGCTCGTGGGATTTATTGTGGCTTATTCACTCAATCATGCTTTTATCGTTATTTGGCCCATAGTTTTATCCATTTTAATTGCAGGCTTGGTCATTTCTTCGCGCCTAATCTTAAACAAACACACGCCAAAGCAAGTCTACCTAGGCTTTCTTTTAGGAAGTTTAATTACCTTTACTTCCGATTTATTTTTTGTCTTTCTAAACCTATAATAATTGAATAATCGAAAAATGAGAATGAACATGTATCGTTTTGGAATTTTTGCTTTGGTAGCTCTTACCATGGCTTCATGTGGATTAACAAACCCGAAAAACAAAGGAAAAGGAGTAAATTTATTTACAATTCAACAAGACAAAGAATTGGGAATGCAAGTTGCTGCAGAAATTGACAGTAATAAAGCAGAATATCCCATTTTAGATCCTGTGAAGTACAAATCTGTCTATGATTATGTGTTCAAAGTGCGTGATAAAATTTTAAGTTCTGGTCAAGTGGATTACAAAGATGAGTTCGATTGGCAGGTAAAAATTATACATGATGATAGCACCTTAAATGCCTTTTGTACACCTGGCGGATACATTTATGTGTATACGGGAATTTTGAAATTTTTGGATTCGGAAGATCAATTGGCAGGTGTGATGGGACATGAAATTGCGCATGCGGATATGCGTCATTCAACACGACAAATGACACAAATGTTTGGAGTTCAAGTGCTTTTGAGTGTAATTGCTGGAAATAGAGCGGCAATCCAACAAATCACAGGAGCGTTGATAGGTTTAAAATTCTCTCGTAATCATGAAACGGAAGCAGACGGACGTTCAGTAAAATATTTATGTCCAACGGATTACAATGCTGCTGGTGGAGCTGGATTTTTCCAAAAAATTCAAGAAATGGGCGGTGCACGTCAACCTGAGTTTTTAAGCACACATCCAGATCCAGGAAATCGCATCGAGCATTTCAACAATGATAAAGTGACGAATGGTTGTACAGGTTCGCAGACTTTCCAAACGGAATACAAAGCCATGGTGGCGAAATTGCCAAAATAGCATCTTGTTCGTTTTTGCACGTTTAAAATAAATTGAGGAACAGTTTTTGTTTAGTCGAGAAGTATGAAGCCAAAAAGAACCTCATTAGAAGACATTGCCAAGAAGGTTGGCGTGTCAAAAGCTACGGTTTCCTTTGTTTTAAATGACAAGGGAGATGAGTTTAATATAAGCAAATCTAAGCAAGAATTGATTCGCGCAGCAGCGAAAGAATTGTCGTATGTGCCCAATTTTTTTGCGAAAAGTTTGCGCCAGGGAGAAACAAAAACCATCGGCTTGGTTGTTTCTGACATTGCAAATGCGTTTTATGCAGAATTGTGCAAAGTCATTCAGATTGAACTCAATGCAAAAGGATACAGCGTGTTTATCGTTAATACCAACGAAGAAAAAGAACGCGAAAAAACATTGATGAAAGAACTCATTCAGCGTTCCATCGATGGCATGATTATTTCGCCCATAAATAAAATTGAAGCCTTAATTCCGATTTTGCACTCAACCCACATTCCAGTTGTTTTCACAGACCGACAAGGTGATGAAAATGCTGATTTTGTTGGCGTTGATAATTTTTCAGAAGCATTTAATTTGGTAAGTGCTTTTTCGAAGAAACCAAAAAAATTGGCCATTGTTGCTCAGTCAAATGTTTCGGCGATTTCCATCGAAAACAGAGCCTTGGGAGCGAAAAAAGCCTGCGAAGAAAAAGGAATTGAATTTGTGTTAGTTCACCTTTCAACTATTCAAGAAAACAACGCTGTAACCATTCAAAAATTGAAAGACGAAGGAGTGGATTCGTACCTAGCGTTGGATAATGTTGTCGGTCTGCGAACCTTGGGAGCTTTGCGCAATAGTGGCATCGAAATTCCGAAGCAAGCGCGTTTGATTTCTTTCGAAGACAGGGAAGCGTTTCAATACATTGATCCACCAATCACTGCGCTTCAGCAACCCATTCAATCCATGGCAAAACTTTCTGTAGATCGTATTTGCGACCGAATCAATGAGGTTCAAACACCAGGAAAACATACGATTTTGACGAGTGTTTTGGCGGAAAGAGGGTCGCATTAAGAGTGGTTTTTTTTCGTGTGGAGGACGGTAAATGTTTTTTAAAAATTTCCATCAAAATAAGAATCAATTCGTTTAAACGAATGAACATTTAAAATCCATTGAATTTAATAGGTTTGGTGAAGTCATTCAGATTCATACACCCTGAAAAGTGCCATGTTATTTATACCCAGCTTTCTATCAACGAAATCATTCCATTTTTTCAATGCCTGTAGGTCGGTTCCACGCGAAATATCAAGTAAAAACTGTTCTTTCTTTTGTTCAAATTCCGCAAGGTAATCGGGTATTTTTTTGGCAATAAGCGTTTTATCATTACCCAGCTTTAGCAATTTGGAATAAATATGTTGGCGCTCGATTTCACAATAGTCAAAAAAGAGATTCATAAAGCAATCAGTAATAGAATCCATTGGAAGATAGTAATAGCTATCAATCGGGTCAAATAGGGTTTTACTTAAAATATGTAAAGAATCGTTGTATTCGTTGATGTCAAAAAAGAGTTTCACGGATAAATTGTACAAATAAAAGTTCGTTGTCGCTTTGGTTTTCGGTTTTAAAGTATCAACATCCACGTTTCGAAGAAAAATGCGTTTATCATCGGACCAAGAAACGCATGTATTGGGAAATTTGAATTTTTGCGCATTGATGTTTGGTCTGCGAAACAAAGAAGCGCTGTTTAGTGTATCTGCTTCAAAAAAGAATTTCTCATTTAAATTGGCTTGATCATTCATTCGAAATTCCTTGTTGTTTTTCCAAAAGAAATCGTTGTGTGGGTAAGCTCCAATTTTGAAGTAATCGTTCTGGCTATCGAATTTAAATTTTGGTTCAAAAAATAGATCTTTTTCTTTCCCGTAGGCGTACAAAATGGCTTGGGTGTTAACCTCATAGAGGACATGTTTTTTCAAAAAATTTAAGGAGTCTTGGGTGTTGTATCGCCCAAAGTAATCGAAAGAATAGTTATAGTCTATTTGTTTGAATGTTGGTTTTTTTGCGGTCAAGTCAAACGTTTTGGTGATAGCAAGTTCTACGTTTGAAATAGAATCCATGGGAAAAATAGGAACGAAAGGGTAAGCTTGACAGTTCGAACAATGCATCGTGATTTTTTGGATGGTATGCTTGGACTTGTTGACCCAAATTTTTCCTTCAAATTCATACGGATAGTTCATTTTTGGGCGGTAGTTGATAATATAAATGGAATCTAAATCTTCTAAGTAGGAAGAACTTAGGTCGAGGATAAAGTGAGATCGCATTTTTTTGATGGAATGATTCAAAGGAGTAGAAGGAAAGTAATTGGTAGGTTCAAAAGTGGCCATTTTCACCATGCTTGTTGTAGTTCCTTGCGACATAAAAAGCCGTCTTTCATCGGATGGTTTTAAAGCCAATCGACCTGATTTTAGTGTTAAATCTGAGACATCGTAACCTGTTGTATTGAGGTTATAATAACTTTCTACCAACTCGATTTGGTCATTGTTTATCGTGCTTTTTAATTCAAAATAGGCTTTTTTTTGTTGTCGTTGGGAGGTTGCCTTTTTTACGCATTTATTCAATAATTGGTACAAATATTCGTTTGGACCTCCGTGAACAATGACATCGGTGATCAATTGAATTTTTTGTTCTAATAAAACAGTTTGTATGGCATTTAAATCCGTGACAACAAAAACGAAGCGTTGGTAACCTGTGTAACTTATTGCAATTGAATCGCCCACTTTGGCCAAAATCCGAAAGTAACCATCAATGTTCGCAATTTTACCAGCGTTGGATGTAAGATTTATGACTGTTGCATAAGGAATGTATTCCTTGTTTTCTTTGTCCACAACCCGACCTTCAATTTCGGTTGTCTGACCAAAACTGAATAAATGCACACAGAGAAACACGATAGAAATTATCCAATTCATAGGCTTTGCGATTAAGTTCACAACTAAAATCTAGATGCAAGTATTCAACGAAAGTCAATTCGTTTTACTCCACTTTCCCTTTTTTTCGTTCAAACCTGAAATCTACTTTGTAATAGAAAATAGGTAAGAAGCCTAACTGTTGTTTTTCAGCGATGGGTTCTGCTGTCGGGTCAGCCAAATTTGGTGCGTAAGCCAAGCTCAAGAGATTTTTAGTATTGAAAATATTCACCAAATCAAGACCAATTTCGTGCGTCAATTTCTTCGCATTCATTTTCCAGCTTACTTTTAAATCCATGCGGAAATAATCTCTAAATTGTCGTTCGTTGAAAAGGGAATCGCTGTAAATGATTTCGTTCAATAATTTTGATTTTGCCAAATCCACGTAGCCATAGCGCTTTCCACCCGCAACAGTTACTTTCGCCCCTAAAGAGAGCGAATGTTTAGCGTTTAATTTAAACTCTTTTCCAACTAAAAAATTGCTGACATACGTTCCGTTGTATGACGTATTGCGCTCAATTCCGTCACTTCCTGTGTACGTTGAGTTGTACAATGTTCCTGAAAACAAAAAGAAGAAGGTGTTGCTAAAGTATTTTTGCAGGGTAATTTCAATGCCGTAATTCGTCCCAGTTCCGGTATTTTTTAGGGTATCTGGAAAGAAGCGTGCAAAACCACTTCCCATGTTGATCAATGAAAAACTGGAAGGTTGAACAGTAACAGGTACATTATACACATATTGGTAGTAGATTTCTGTTCTGAAATTCAAGCCTTTTCCGAAAGATTTTTCGTAGCCAAATCCAGTGTGCAAACTCCGCGTAAAATCCATGTTTTTGTTGTGGTAAATTTTGTTTCCCAAAGCATCATACAAATGATACGTGTAAGTATAAATCGGTTGAGTTTGGCTGTGCATACCAACACCTGCGAACAACGATTGATTTTTCTTCATGCGGTATTTCCATCCCAAACGAGGTTCCACAGGACTAAAACTATTGCTCATGCTAAAATATTGACTGTGCAATCCAGCCGTGAAATCCATGTTTTCTGTTATCCGCCATTTCCATTGAATGAAGGGTTGAATCAAGAAAGAATTTCCTTTGTAGTCCCAACGCTTCACGAAAAAGGAATCGGTCACCAACGGCAACACAGAATCCGTATGATTTACAAAATACGCATCAACATTGATTCCTACTTTGATCAAATGACGTGGATTGAATTTGTGATTTATTCCTAAATAGTAAGACAATTTGCTTTGTTTGTATTGATAACCCATCATCGGATAAATGGAATCAATCCTAATTTGATAAGACTCATTCGAAAGACCTTGATTTAAGGTGTCGAGTCCACGAATTAAGTATTTATGTTGCGAATGTTGCTCTTCGAAACTAAGTGCCAATGTGCTAGTTAAATATGTTTTTTCGCTGAGCGATTTTTTATAATTAAACCCTGTAACTCCCATGGATGTGCCAAAATACTGATCACGATCTCCTTCTCCGTAAAACTCTGAGGAATATTCTTTTTGGTCGGAAATAAGAATTTCGATGTTGCTTTTTCCTCCGATGCCAAAAAATGAAAGTGCTCCACCATTTTTTAGTTTCCAGTTAAATTTAAAGGCAAGATCTCCGTAAACAGGCACAGCATCCGTTCCAATTTGGATTCCGAGTTGCTTAAATAAACTCAACGTTGAGTATCGTCCCATGACCAAATAACTGGAATTTCCATTTTTCGACAAAGGACCTTCCGCCATAAGTTCTGTGCCTAAAAACCCAAATTGTCCTGTGAATTCATGGCGACTATTGTTCCCATTACGGAGTTTTAAATCAAAAATTCCTGAGGTACTATTCCCATATTCCGCAGGGAAAGCACTCATAAAGAAATCAGAGTTTCCTAGAATTTTGTTGTTTAATACAGAAACAGGTCCTCCTGTACTCCCAGAAATGGCGAAATGTGATGGATTTGGAATGTCAATTCCTTCTACTTTCCAAACAACACCCAAAGGCGAATTTCCACGAATGATGATGTCATTTCTTGAATCGTCGGCTCCTTGAACTCCAGCAAAATTCGAAGCCATCCGAGCAGGATCCATCCGCGAACCAGGATAGCGATTTGTTTCTTCAACACTAAATTGTCGCGTGGAAATAAGTGCCATTTCATTGATCACTTCGCCTTCTTTGCGGGCTGTAACAACAACTTCTTCCTGCATTTTAAACGCTTCGAGTAAACCAATATTCACGATACTTTCTTTGCCTGAATTTACTTCAACTACAACTGTTTGCGGCTCATAGGTTGGATAACTAACCGTTAATTGATGCTTTCCAACAGGGATATTTGGTAAGGTAAACGTTCCATCTGCTGCTGTGAGCGCTCGGTATAATTTGGTGGTGTCCTTTGTGAACAATTGAACTTTTGCTCCAACGAGTTCTGTAAATGTTTCAGCATCAACAATTTTTCCACGTACATTTTGTGAAGGTTGAGCGAAGGCGAACATAGGTAAAATGACCGCGAATAGGATGAATAGCCTTAACGTCATAGATTGAAGGTTGAATTAGTTTTTAATGCTTTTTTGATATTCTTCTTTGGTCCATTCTTTTTTATACACTTCTTTGAAGTTAAAAAGACCAAGCGAATTAAATTCCAAATTGCGCACATTTGAATACACGACTTGCATATCTCCATTATACCACAAAGGAATAAACGGCGGATTTTTCAGCAATTCAATTTCAGCTTGCGTGTAAAGCATCATTTTTTCTTTTTGGTCGTCTTCTCGTTTGGCTTTTTCAAAAAGGTGATCAAACGCCGCATTGCTATACTTAGCTTGATTTACCGAAGAAATTTTGCCATTTGGACCAATTAAGTGTTTTCCGTAAAATTGATTCAAAAAAGTTTCAGGATTTGGGTAATCTGCAGACCAAGCCGTACGAAAAATATCGCCTCTTCCTAATGAAGCATCTTGATCTAAACGCGAAAAACTAGACCCATCAATATTTACATTAATTCCTAAAACTTGATTTATTTGATTCGCAAATTCTTCGGCCACTGCAGAATTGACATCACCAATATTGAAGCGCAAGGTGACAGATCCAAAACCAGTTCCGTTGGGATAACCCGCTTGCGCCAAAAGCGATTTTGCAAGTTCAGGATTGAAGCTATAACCCGCATTTTTAACCCCTTTGAAATCGTATCCTCTAAAATCTTTTGCAATAGGTGGAATCAATCCGTAAATGCCTAATTCATTGAATTGATTCCGTAGAATGTCAGTTCCAATTTTGTCTTTGTTAATGGCATAATTAAACGCTTGACGCACACGCACATCTTGAAAGCGTGGATCATTCATATTAAAAAAGTAGTAATTGGAAACCAACACGGGATTGGTTGAAAGGATCAATTTTGGGGGTTTTGCATTAAAATCTTCAATGCGTCCTTCCAGCATTTTTGTGATACTGCTCGTTGGCAAACCCAAAATCATGTCAATTTCTTTTTGTTCAAATTTTGAGAGTTGATTCAACTTTTTGTTTTCAACGATAAAGTGAATTTCATCCAAAAAAGGAAGAGCATAACCTTCGGTTGAAACTTGGTAATAGTTGGGGTTTTTCACCAAATTAATTTTGGTTGGATCTTCATTTTCGCTTGCGAGGTACATGAACGGACCTGACCCTACAACATCTTTAAGTTTATTTTGATCGAGTAATTTTTTAGGAAGAATGCCTGCTTGAACGCTAGCTAGTTTGAACAAGAAATTATCGTCTTTTTCCAGTAGTGTAATTTTCACACCATGTTTTGTGGCTTCTAATCCGCTAATTTTTTTGGCTTTTTTGGAATGAAATGCATCCGCACCTTTCAGTGAACCTTTAAAAATATAGCCATAAGCCTTGGTTTCCTTACCTTCCTTGTTTTTGGCACATATTTTTTCGAAGGTTGCAATTACATCTTTGGGACTAAGTTGCAAATCATCTGAATTAAGCGACGAATGCGAATGAAAAATCACATCTTGCCGAAGTTCAAAAGTATAGGTAAGTCCATCCTCACTGATGGTCCAATCTTTGGCGATTTGCGGAACTATTTTTGAAGTTTGAGGGTCAAATGAAACCAAACCTTCTACGACTTGTCGCAATACTTCTTGTGAGTTAAAATCTTCTGCTTCGTAAGAAATATAGGTAAAAGGTTCGTTTTCTAAACACATCGAAAGTTCACCTCCGGCATCTTCAAATTCTTTTCGATCCGACCCGCAGGCAGACAAAAGAAATACAAATAGACATGCTGTATAAATTAGTATTTTCACTTATCATAGTATTTGGTATACAAGGATACGAAAAAAAATAGTGTTTTGCTTTGCTTTCTTTTGAAAAGATGATTTATGGTTGTTAACATTTCATTGTTACTTTTCTCTTCACTTTTCGGTAAAAATCGTTTGTAATTGTAAAGAATACAAACTAGTTTTGACTTATTAAAGACGCATACTCAAATAAACAAATAGCTCAATGAGATTAATGTTAGGTTTCGTGCTTCTACTTGCTACTACAATAACGCATACAGCATTTGGTAAACTTTCGATAGGAGGTACTTACCAAGGAAAAAATTTATACATTCAGAATCCAAAAGATGATGAAGGATTTGGTTTTTGCGCAACAAAAGTTACTGTCAACGGTGACATCATGCCTGGAGGAACAGCCTCTGGTGCATTTGAAATTGACTTTTCCAGTTTTAACATCCGCGTAGGGGAGCCAGTTTTTATTGAAATTGAGCATCACGAAGGGTGCAAACCAAAAATATTAAATCCAGAGGTTTTACTTCCAAGATCAACCTACAAAGTAACAAGCATTTCTGTAGATAATAATGGGAAATTAGTGTGGGTGACAACAGGTGAAAAAGGAAAATTGCCTTACATCATTGAACAATATCGATGGAACAAATGGGTTGCTATTGGCGAAGTTGAAGGGATTGGAACGGATGGATCGCATAAATACGAGTTTAGCGTAACGCCTCATTCAGGTGACAACAAAGTGCGTGTGGTTCAAATTGATCATTCTGGAGAGAAAAAAGCTTCAGAAGATGTTTCCTTTAAATCGAGTGTTGCGAAAGTGACCAAAACACCTGCGATTGTAGAAGATTTAATTACATTCTCGGCTGAAACACGCTACGAAATTTACGATGCTTATGGTAACATTGTGAAAAAGGGAGTTGGAAAAACAGTGAATTGCACGAATTTGTTGAAAGGAGTTTACTATATTAACTTCGATAATAAGAATGAGAAATTCGTAAAGAAATAGGGGAATTAAGTTTACAAATTAGAACCTGGAGCATTTTCGTTTCAGGTTTTTTTATCTTTGAGCTATGCGTAAAATCGAACATTTGGGAATTGCTGTGACAAACTTGGAGGAATCCATGAAAACCTTCGAAAAATTACTTGGTTCTTCTTGTTACAAAGTAGAAGAAGTAAGTTCCGAATCGGTTAAAACGGCTTTTTTTCACATCGGCGAATCTAAAATTGAATTACTTCAAGCTACTGATCCAAATTCAGCCATTGCAAAATACTTGGAGAAGCGGGGTCAAGGAATTCATCACATTGCCTTTGATGTCGAAAATATTTACACCGAAATAGCGCGCTTGGAATCCGAAGGATTTGTGCTCATTCATCAATCACCCAAAGATGGAGCAGATAATAAACTCATTGCATTTTTGCATCCAAAATCAACTGAAGGAATGTTGGTTGAGTTGTGTCAAGAGAAATCGAGTGAAATTTAGTATGCCTGTTTTACGCTTCAGAAATAAGAGATCAAATCATTGGGATTAGTCAAATGAATGGTATGTAATCCAATGGATTTAGCGCCCAGAATGTGTTGTTCTGAATCGTCAATAAACAATGTTTTTGAAGGTTCTAAATCAGCATCTTTACACACAAATTCAAAAATTTCTGGATGAGGTTTTCGCATTTTGATTTCTTGTGAAAGATAAACCTTTTCGAAATAATCATCCAATGTCTTTTCCGATACTTTTGCCAAAGCACGATTCACTTTTTGGATGTGAATATCGTTGGTATTGCTCAACAAAAAAATCCGTTTTTCCGCTGATAGTCTTTCCAATAGCGCTAATTTTTCTATTGGAAAATCCAAAATCATGGCATTCCACGCAGCGACAATCTGATTGGGTGTAACTTCAGCCGGAACATTATTCTTAATTGTATTGATAAATCCTTGCGATGAAATTTGACCCGTTTCAAAATCATCAAATAGGTTCGTTTGACTTGCTTGAGAATATTTTAATTGTTCGGGATCTGCACCAAGATTTCGAAAAGCATCAATAGTTAATTGATAATCGAGGTTGATGAGCACTCCTCCGAGGTCGAAAATAATGGCGTCAATGTGTTTCATGGTCATAAAAAAAGGCCGCACTCCGAATTGGAAAGCGACCTTTCAAAGGTAATTAAATCTTAATTATTTTGACATTACAACGTTTAAGTCAAATTTGAAAACAGATTGAATTTGTTCTCCTGTTTTTGGATCTTTCATGAATCCAACAGATTTGATTCCGCCGAAATCAAAATCAAAAGAACCTGCAATCATAACTTTGTCATCTTTCATAGTTACTTTCACTGGAACATCATTTTTGAATTCCATGTCCATTAACTTGATTGTTGTAGGCAATTTTCCGTCTTTGTACTCACCAACTGTAACTGTAGCTGTTGGATATTTTGCAACATCAAAGAAATCAGCTGCTTTCAAGTGACCATTTAACATTTCTACTTTATCAGCAGGCAATTCATCTGTTGTAGCCAATGAATTCATATCTACTGTGAATGATCCTGAAGTTAACACATCTCCTAATGTTTCAACAGATCCTTCTGTGAAGTTGATTGTACCAACGTGTTTGTATTCTGCTGATTTCATTCCAGTCCAAGTTAATGTAGACGCTTCTTTGTCTAATTTGTATGTAACTGGTTCAACTACTTCTTCTACTTTTTCTTCAGCACCTCCACAAGATGCCATGATTACTGCTGATGCAGCAAATAACATTACATTAAATTTTTTCATAGTTATAATTTTTTTTGACAAATATAGAAAAAATATACCATGGTAGATAAAGCAATGGTAAATTTTTTAATTTTTGTTTATTTTGATTAGCTTGAAAGTTAATTTTTAAAATTTATCATTGGATCATTCGCTCAGTGGTTTTTGGAAAAAGTGTAATTTTAGAAAAAAAAGTACATGAAATTTTTTCTCAGTCCAGATAAATTTATCGATACAGATGAACCATTGGATATTTCCTTGCAATTGGAAAATAGTGATCAAAATGTACGCGCATGGTACGTGGATCCTCCTGTTTTTGAGCCAGTTCGAGCAAATGGTTTTGTAGGTTCAGTGGTTGAAGGTGGCGGAGTAAATTTTCGAAATGTTTTTTTTAATCCGCATGGTCATGGAACGCACACAGAGTGCTTGGGACATATTACTGAGGAGATTTATTCCGTGAACGATACTTTGAAAAAGTACTTTTTTCAAGCACAACTTATATCTATTCAGCCAAAGGAAATTGCAACTAGTCATGGTGAAGTTGATTTAGTAATAAGCGCTGACCAATTGAAAAATGCCATCAAGGATACAACCACAGAAGCTTTAATCATACGCACTTTGCCAAATTCGCTTGAAAAAAAATCAAAGAACTATTCGGCAACAAATCCCACTTATTTGGACATTGAATGCATTGAACCCATTCGAATGGCTGGAGTTCAACATTTATTGATTGACACACCTTCTGTTGATCGTGAGGAAGATGGTGGGAAATTGGCTTTTCATCATGCATATTGGGAGGTCCCTGAAAATCCACAATATCAAAAAACAATTACCGAGTTAATTTTTGTGGACGATTCCATTCCAGATGGAAATTATGTGTTGGAACTTCAAGTGGCTGCATTTAAGAATGATGCATCACCGAGCAGACCGATATTATATAAAATAAGAAAGGGCTAACAGTGTCAGCCCTTTCTTAATACGTTCCATAAAGTAATCGTAGTAATATTTTTATTTCTTTGTGTGTCCAGCAAGAACCACCCAAAGAATTAAAAAAAAACAGGTTATTTCTTACGCATCTATCTATCGTGCTTTAATAATTGAAATGGGATTATAAGAACTGTTATACTCTTTAATCAAACTAGAAAATGAAAACTGCCTCTCCAAGCAGCACCCCAATACAATAAATCAAAGCGAAACGTAAGAAAATAACCTGATTCTCCTTATTTCTTGAGACTAAAGTAACATGATTTTCAACATGGAGTTGTTTAAATGAACATTTGGCAGAAAGAAATGTTCAAAGTCCAATTTTCATCGAACTTTTTTTAGAAGTTCTCCAGAATTTTGAAAAAGATCTCTCTTTTTGCTGGAGATAATGGAACAGATGAACCATCTTTCATGATCACCAAACCGCCTGAAATCTTGTCGTAACGATCTACGAAGTCGAGATTTATAAGGTGGGATTGCTGCACACGTAAGAAATTATAGCTCGAAAGCAAGGTTTCATAATCCTTCAGTGTTTTGGACACCAAGATTTTTTTATTCCCTGTTAAATGAAACGACGTATAGTTTCTATCCGCTTCGCAACGAATGATTTGATCTAAATCGATGACGTGAACACTCTCTTGAGTTTTTAAAACCAAACGACGCTTTTGTTGCGGTTGAATATTTAATTGCAAGGCATCAAATTGCGATGCACCAACCATTTCTTCGTGGCGACTTTCCATAGATTTCAATGCACGTTCAACTGCCGAACGCAATTCTGTCGGATCAACAGGTTTTAATATGTAATCCAACGCACTAAATTTGATTGCTTTGATCGCAAATTCTTCGTGAGCCGTAATAAAAATGACATCGAATTTTTTATCAGGAATTGCTCTTAATACGTCAAAACCAGTACCATCGGGCATTTGGATATCCAAAAACACCAAATCAGGCTGATGTTTTTCAATCATCTCAATCCCTGATTGAACGCTTTCACCCGCAGCAATTGCCTCTATGTCCAACCCAAAAGAATTGACCATTTTCGCAATTAAATCGCGCGTTCTATTCTCATCATCGATGATTATTGCTTTCTTCATTTTTAGATGGTTATCTGACTATCCGTTCGATAAGGTAACGAAATTAATACTTTTGTTCCAGTTTCCAAAGCTTTATCAAAATCTTCGACAACAACAAAGCCTTCTGTTTTAAATTTCTTGTTCAAATTGTTTATACGGTCACTTGTGATTTGCATCGCCATGCTTTTGTGATCTTTGCTCTTTTTGTTTTGTTCCGCTCCTTTTCTTCCAATGCCATTGTCTTCAATTGTGATGTTCAACATGTTGTCTTGTTTGCTGAATCGTACATGGATAAATCCACCAACAATTTTATGCAATTGCCCATGTTCAATGGAATTTTCAATGAATGGTTGGGTAATCATTGGTGGAATGTTTGCACTTTCATCGACTAAAATATCGTCTATTTCAATCACAAAATCAAAACGATCTTCGAAGCGCAATTTTTGGGTTTCTAAATATTTGCGAAGAATTTCTTCTTCTGTTTCAATCGGAATTTCTTCTTTCGATGAATTTTCCAATATCAAACGCATGAGGCGCGAAAAATTGACCAAGAATTTGGATGAATTGATCGTGTCATTCTCATAAATGTAGCTTTGAATCACGGACATGGCGTTGAAAATGAAATGCGGATTCATTTGTGCACGAAGAAGCGTTTGTGCCATTTCGGCTTCGCGCTGTTGTTGTCTTAGTTCCGTTTGTTTCCAACGGGAATAAACCAAAATTCCTGCAAATAGGATGAGTAATAAAAATCCACCAATCACATACATTTGAAAGCGACTTCGCAATTGTGCATTTTCTAATTTTGTAGAAGCTATCGCGCGCTCTTGTTGCTGTTTTTGCAACGATTCTTGCTGTGAAGTGATCAGACGATCCCGCTGCTCAGCCCGATAAAGTTCACTCAACTCCGCAATTTTGGTGGCAGATTGTGATGCCGCATTGCTATCAACGTAGTCAATGTAGATGGTCAAAAAATCAAGGGATTTTTCTTTTTGACCAAGATCTCTGTACACGTCAGAAATCACCCGATAAGTATTGTACATTTGACTATTCGCCCCGTTTTGTTGACGAATCGCAATCGATTTATTCAAGTAATTCAACGCATTCGAATGTTTTTTTTGCGCCAAAAACACCGTTCCAACGTTATGGAATACCGTAGCGATTTGCTCTTTATTACCAATCGATTCATAATAAATCAGAGCTTGATTAAAATTACTAGCCGCTTTGGTGAAATTCTTTTGTTCACGGTAAATCATCCCCAAATTATTGTGGGCGTTTCCAAGTCCTTCTTGATCTTGCAAGCGATCGAGCACAGCAATGGCTTGCTCATTTAATGAAACGGCCTGGCCAAATTGTTTCTTTTCAAAGGCAATCGTCCCTAAATCGGAAAGTGCAAGCGCATATTGATGATCGTCGGATAAACGAACCGAGTATTTGAGCGATTGTTTAAAATAGTAACTCGCATCATCCAAGTTTTTGATGTTCAGCTGAGAACGACCAATTTCACGCGAATATTTGGAAATTTTATAGCTGTCGTTTAATTCTGTCGCCATTTGTATGGCAATGATGTTTTTGGCAACACTCAAATCTACTTGACCAAAATGGCGGTATACTTCAGCTTGCGTGTAAATGCTTTCTGCCAAAATTTGCTTATTCGAAGATCTTCGTGCATTTTCAATGGCTTTATCGATGTAATAAAGTGCGGAATCTTTCTCAAAACGCATCATAAAACTCCGACTAAGAAAAATGTAAGACTCGGCAGCAGCTACTTTTGAGCGCGTTTTTTTTGCCAAACGAATGGATTTTCGCAGGTAAGTATCGGCTTCCGCATAATCGCCAATCATGCTGTAATAATTCCCTAAATGCTTGATGATTTGAAATTGAATGGTATCTTCTTTCAACACATTTAACAAAGGCTTGAAACCAACAACGGCGTTGAAATAACCGTTTCTGTTTCCATTCAATAAATCAACTTCTGCATTGAACAACAAAGATTTATAGCGCAATCGCTCGCTGTATCCTGGACTTTTTTCTAAGATAATTGTCTTCAAGGAATCTGCTTTTCTGAGATTGTGGGTTTTGTAATATTCTCCTAATTCCAGCAGGATTTCAAATTTCTTTTCAACCTTTTTTTCCTTTTTGTAGTTGAACTGAATCAGTTTTTCTTCCACAGGAATGTTCTGACCAAATGATTGCTCAACGCTTCCAAGCAAGCCAAGCAGATACATGAGAAAAAACAAGCCACGGGATGAATTCATAGGTTAAATATAAGCAATTGATTATAAACCTCAGTTCGATTCTAAATTACAATTCAGATTTCAATTAAAATTTGAAAGAGAAGGCGGTTTTATGAGGGATAGCGTGCTATCGCGATTAAAAGCAACGAACTATTTCAAAGAATTAATTGAAAAGCAAGATTAATTACACCTAGAAAACCTTGATTTTGTCGTCAAAACGCCTCGAAATAGCCCGCTATTACTTCGTTGTTTTTTCTCAAACTCAAGTATTTCTAGGCGATCTGAATGAAATTTATAATCGAACTGAGGTTATACTTAAGCACAATTTAAAGCGATTGCAAACCGGTAAGTTTAATTCGTAAATGTGGCTGATCGAATGTTTGTTGTCCTTTACGCAAAACACTATCTTTGCAACCGAAAAATACAGCGATAAAAAGATGGAATACAATTTTAACGACATAGAAAAGTACTGGCGGAAATTTTGGGCAGAGAATAAAACGTTTAAAACAGTAGAAGATTCAACAAAGGAAAAATTCTATGTCCTTGACATGTTTCCGTATCCATCTGGAGCTGGGTTGCACGTTGGTCACCCGCTGGGCTACATTGCTTCGGACATCTACGCGCGCTACAAACGTTTGCAAGGTTACAATGTTTTGCACCCAATGGGTTATGATTCATTTGGTTTGCCCGCAGAACAATATGCGATTCAAACGGGTCAACATCCTGCAATCACCACAAAAACAAACATCGATGGTGGCGTTGATAAAAGCGGTAATCAAATTTCGGGGTATCGCAATCAGCTGGACATCATGGGATTTTCCTTTGATTGGGACCGAGAGGTGAGAACGTCATCACCAGAATACTACAAATGGACGCAATGGATTTTTAAACAAATTTTCAATGCATACTATAATAATACAAGCAACAAAGCCGAGTCGATCGATTCCTTGATTTCCATTTTTGAAAAAGAAGGAAACGCGAATGTGAACGCATGCACGGAGTACACAACTATTTTTAGCGCATCGGAATGGAACTCATTTTCTGAAAAAGAAAAAGAAGCCATTTTACAAGAGTACCGTTTGGCTTATTTGGCTGATTCTTGGGTGAATTGGTGTCCAGCTTTGGGAACAGTATTAGCAAACGATGAGGTGGTCAATGGTGTTTCGGAGCGGGGTGGTCATCCTGTGGAACAAAAATTAATGCGTCAATGGTCGATGCGAATCAAAGCCTACGCCGAGCGCTTGTTGACAGGTCTTGAATCGTTGGATTGGACAGATTCCATCAAAGAACAACAACGCAATTGGATAGGAAAGTCGGTGGGGTGTTCATTGTTCTTCCCCCTTGGAAGGGGGATTGAGGGAGATGATTCTCAAAACTTAGATGCTAATGTTCAAATCGAGGTTTTTACAACAAGACCCGATACCATTTTTGGTGTTTCGTTTATGGTGTTGGCGCCCGAACATCCCCTGGTAGATGAAATAACGACACCAGAATTTGCCGAAGCGGTGGCGAACTATAAAAAAGAAGCGTCTTTGAAGTCGGAGCGCGACAGACAATCGGATGTAAAAAACATTTCAGGTCAGAACACAGGAGCTTTTGCGATTCATCCGTTTACGGGTAAAAAAGTTCAAATTTGGATCGGCGATTACGTCTTGGCTTCTTATGGAACGGGTGCGGTGATGGCTGTTCCGTGTGGTGATCAGCGCGATTGGGATTTTGCGAAACATTTTGGCATTGAGATCATCAACATTTTTGAGAATGTAGACATTTCCGAAGGAGCGTATACAGAGAAAGCTGGTAAAATTGCGCATTCTGATTTCTTGTCAGGCCTTGAAGTTAAGGATGCCATGAAGTTGGCAATTCAAAAAATCGAGGAAAAAGGCATTGGAAAAGGAAAGGTAAACTACCGCTTGCGCGATGCGATTTTTTCCCGTCAACGCTATTGGGGAGAACCGTTTCCAGTTTATTATGAAAACGACATTCCAAAATTGGTGGACGATGCGCATTTGCCTGTTGTTTTGCCAGAGATCGATAAATACTTGCCGACTGAAGATGGTGAACCACCCTTGGCTCGGGCTGATAAAAGTGCTTGGAATTATTTTCAGGGCGACCGTATGGAATACAATACCATGCCAGGATGGGCAGGAAGTTCGTGGTATTTCTTGCGTTACATGGATCCGAAAAACGAGAACGAATTCGTTGCCAAAGAAAAGGTGGATTATTGGAAAAATGTGGATTTGTACATCGGAGGTTCGGAGCACGCCACAGGCCATTTGTTGTACGCCCGTTTCTGGACAAAATTCTTGCACGACATGGGATTCATTGCGTTTGAAGAACCGTTTCAAAAGATGATCAATCAGGGGATGATATTGGGGAGGAGTAGTTTAATGGAAGGATTTGTACCTATTACTTTACACCAATCGGAGCCAGTTATAAGAGAAATAGAAATACCTCAAGAATTTAAAAAACCGATTTATGTTTCCAAAAATTTGTTGGAGAATGCAAAAAATCAACATTCTGAAGAGTATCTTTATCTAAAAGCGAAGTTGGATGAGCATAGTCAAAAAATAAACTTGAGGATTAAAGAACTTTGGCCAGATTCTCATGCAAGTGTTGATTTGAATTCAGATATTTTCGATAAAAACGGAGAAATTCATAAAGGGTTTGAAACAAGAATTGACATAAAACATGTCGACAATGATAAATTGAATGTACAAAGTGCTTTTGAGGATTCGCTTTTTGAAAATTTAAAAGATTGTTTTTTTATTCATGAAATGAATGGAGACTTTATCTGCGGTCACGAAGTCGAAAAAATGTCCAAATCAAAATACAACGTCCAAACTCCAGACGAGTTAGTAGAAAAATTTGGAGCAGATACTTTGCGCATGTACGAAATGTTTTTGGGTCCTTTGGAGCAAAGCAAACCGTGGGATACGAAAGGAATCAATGGTGTTCATAATTTCTTGCGTAAGTTGTGGCGCTTGTTTCACGATGCCAATGGAAATGTTTCATTGTCGGATGAAAATCCACCAGCTGAAGCTTTGAAGACCTTGCACAAAACCATTAAAAAAATTACAGACGATTTGGAGCGATATTCCTTCAACACAGGTGTTTCCAATTTCATGATTTGTGTCAACGAATTAACAGATCAAAAATGCAATTACCGCGCTATTTTGCAAGAGTTGGTGATTTTGTTGAGTCCGTATGCACCGCACATTTCAGAAGAATTGTGGGTAAAATTAGGCAATGCTCCAGGTACAATTAGCTTTGCGAAATTTCCAACCTACAACGAAGCGTATATGGTGGAAGCGAACAAAACGTATCCTGTTTCTTTCAACGGAAAAGTGCGTTTCAACATTGATTTGCCATCCGATTTTTCGTCAGAACAAATTGAATCTGCAGTGATGGCATACGAGCAAACCGCAACGTATTTGGATGGAAAAACACCGAAAAAAGTGATTGTGGTGCCGGGTAGGATTGTGAATGTGGTGGTTTGACAAGACTGTTGCAAAACCGCCAACTCATCGTTAATCCGAAAATTTAACTCAATCATTAACAAAAGGTTAACTCATTCGCCAAATTTTCGTAAGCCTCGATTTGACAATTTTTCAACAGTCTTTTAATAATTAGATTTATTCGTTGATTTTTGTTTCATTCCGCTCCTCCATCCAACTCGCAAATGAAATTGCTTTTATTGTTTTTCCTTCAACTGAGAATTTGTCGTCTTGATTTCGAGTGACAATGATTGCGCTTTTGAAGTCAAAAAAGTCCATTGCTTCTTTTAGTCCATTTATTTCGCGTTGTAAATTGTCGGAGTTTAGCTCGTAGCACACTTGCACGAGTTGAATAATTTTTTCTTGATGTTTGACAACAAAATCGCACTCGCCTTTTTCACGAAAATAATAGAGTTCTTTGTGTGATCTGAGCAATTCAAGGTAGACTAAATTTTCTAATAATCGTCCTTTATCTTCTGAGAAGCTGAGTGAATTGGCTTGAGCGAAGCCTGGATCAATGGTGTATATTTTTTTTGGGTTGACCGCCACAGATTTTAACGACCAGCTAAAGCGAGGCAAGGAAAATAGCAGGTAACTGTTTTCGAACCAAGAAACATAATCAGAAACAGAATTCGCAGAGCCAACATCAAATGTGTTTTTTAGTTTGTTCAACGAATATTCTTTCGCAATATTCGAAGTAAGAAATAACGCAATCGATTCAACCGTTTTTGCATTCCGAATACCATAACGAACGATTATGTCGCGCGTGATGATGTCTCGAAATAATTGTTGCAAATAAGACAGTTGTTTGTTTTGTAAAAAGGATGGGAATCCGCCATTTTGGATGTATAGATCAAAATTTTGGTTCGTATTTGCTAAAGATTCCAGCTTGCAAAATTCATCAAAATCGAAAGGGAATAATTCGTGTTGAATGTGTCTTCCTGTCAATCGACTGCCGAGTTCTTTGCTGAGTAGCGATGCATTTGATCCGGTGATGCAAACTATTTTTCCTTGATCGTGTAGCTTTCGAACAAATAGCTCCCAATGCTCGATGTTTTGTATTTCGTCAAAGAAATAGTAGTTTTTTTCGCCGAGCACCTCTTCGAGTTTTGGAAAATCTGTAACATCAAAACCAAAAATTCTCGGGTCTTCGAAATTAAAATAAGCAAATTCTTCGTTTACTTTACCCATCAATTGATGCATCAGTGTGCTTTTCCCGCACCTGCGTATTCCAGTGATTATTGTAACGAATGCTGCACTTAATTTGATTTTTGACAATAGTTTGCGCTCAACACCTTGCGCGATTGACTTCACACGTTCTCGTTGTTCTTGTACACTGTTTTCTATTTCAGTTTTTAGGATCATAGCTTCTATGTGACACAAAGATAGTTTATTTTAATAAAATATAAAAGCATATTTTAGTAATATACAAAAGTTTATATTAGTAAAATACAGTTTGAGGTGGCTCTGAAGGAAAAAATAGAAAGTTGTTTTTTGTCGCAAGCGTTTGATGCTTTGGTCGCGCACTACGCACCTAGTATATTGCTTGTTGTTGATTTTACCCCAATTTAGTCTATATAAGACCGTTACAAAACTGCCAACTCATCGTTAATACGAAAATTTAACTCAATCATTAACAATTGGTTAACTCATTCGTAAAATTTTCGAAAGCCTCGATTTGACAATTTTGCAACGGTCTTTATATTTGGTATGATATATCATTCATAAATGCTAAATATTATACTTATTGAATGAAATTTGATTCAAGTGTTGAATATCCAAAATAAATGCGTATATTTGTTGTATAAATAATGCATTAAACACAAATTTACAGGTTTATGAATGGTAAATCATACATAGATTGGAGTTCATACAGTGATTCATCCTTGTTGAAGCAGATTGGGCAATTTATCCAACACCATCGCTTGAATCAAAACAGAACCCAAGGCGAAGTTTCGCAAACGGCCGGAATTAGTCGTTCAACCTTGAGTTTGCTCGAGCGTGGCGAAAAAGTGACACTCATCAGCTTGATTCAAGTATTGCGAACCCTTGATTTGCTTTACATCATGGATACATTTTATGTTGACCAACAAATCAGCCCAATTGCGTATGCCGAAATGCAAAAAAAACAACGTCAACGTGCCCGCAATTCAAGCGATATGGAATTGCGAGAGCCTGATCAAGAGTTAGGATGGTAGATGCGGCCGAAATAAAATTGTGGGGACAACGTGTGGGCGCTGTTCGTTGGAATGATGATGCTGGCTTGGCTAGTTTTCAGTACGATGCACAATTTTTGCGCTCGGGACTGGAGGTTTCTCCGATTAAAATGCCCTTGAAAAATGGAGCCAAAATTTATGCGTTTCCAGAATTGCGTCCGCAACGGAATAGTGAATTCAATACATTTAAAGGAATGCCCGGTTTATTGGCAGATGTGTTGCCAGATAATTACGGAAATCAATTGATTAACCTTTGGTTGGCTAAAAATGGTCGTCCAGAAAATAGTTTAAATCCAGTCGAACTGCTTTGTTTCATCGGCTCGCGCGGGATGGGTGCGCTGGAGTTTGAGCCCATGCAATTCAAGAAAAAATCGGAGTCTTTCGATGTGGAACTTGCTAGTTTGGTGGATGTGGCGTCAAAAATGCTCTCTAGTCGGGACGGTTTTGAAACGAATCTTACGCAAAACGAACAAAAAGCCATGTCAGATATTCTGAAAATTGGCACTTCGGCAGGTGGCGCGAGACCAAAAGCAATCATTGCTTACAACGCAAAAACAGGACAAGTGAAATCGGGTCAAACGGATGTTCCACCAGGTTTTGAGCATTGGATGATAAAACTAGATGGTGTGAGCGATGCACAATTTGGCGAAAGTCGCGGTTATGGTCGCGTTGAAATGGCATATTACCTCATGGCCAAAGATTGTGGCATTGATATGATGGAATCGCAATTGCTGGAAGAAAATGGTCGCGCGCACTTTTTAACGAAACGCTTTGATCGAGGGATGAACAATGAAAAATACCATGTCCAAACATTTTGTGCGATGCAACATTATGATTTTAACGAGGTCACAAGCTTTAGCTACGAACAATTGTTTCAAACCATGCGTCAATTGCGCTTGAGTTACCCGCAAGCCGAACAGTTATTTCGTCGTATGGTGTTTAATGTCATCGCCAGAAATTGTGACGACCATACCAAGAACTTTGCTTTTCGTATGCAAAAATCGGGCGTGTGGGAATTGACTCCTGCGTATGATGTGTGTCACGCATATCGTCCAGACAGCATTTGGGTGAGTCAGCACGCATTGAGCATTCGCGGTAAACGCACCAATATTTTAAAAGAAGACCTCTTGGCATTGGCTGAAGAGATGAATATTAAGAACGCTGAAGGCATTGTTGATCAAATCAATGACGTTGTTTTTCGTTGGCGAGATTATGCAGAAACAGTTGGTGTAAGCAATGAAAAAATTCAATCCATTGCAAGCACTTTGTTGCAACTTTGAACCATGAAGCACAAATCAACACAGAATCTCAGGTTTTAAGCAGAAAGCAGTTTCAAAATATCGGCTGTTTTGTCGCTGGAAACAGAAACTTCGTGTTTTTGATTTACCAACAAACTACCACCATCCGATTTGATGTATTCGCTCACATGATTCATATTTACCATAAAAGATTTATGACAGCGAATAAAATTTGGATATTCAGCTAGGGTTTGTTCAAAGTATTTTAGGCTTCTTGACGACAGGATAGTCGATTCGTCATTTGTAACAATTTGTGTATAAGCTCCATCTGCTTTTAGGAAACAAATTTTGTTTAATTCTAAAAATCGGATCGAACTAACTGTTTGAATCGCTAATTTTTTCACTGAATTTTGTGCCAATAAATTTTCTTTGAGGACAGAAAAATGGGATTGTTTGATTTGGTTATTTTCGTAGCGCTCAATCACTTCCACAATACTTTCTGGCGAAATTGGTTTCAAGATATAATCAAAGGCTGACAATTTGAATGCTTTAATTGCATATTGATTGTAAGCTGTGGTGAAAATAATGGAGAAATTAACTTCATTGTCATTAAAAAAATCAAGCAATTCCAAGCCTGAATGTCCAGGCATTTCGATATCAAGAAAGACAATGTCTGGTTGATATTTGTGAATCGATTTCACGCCTTCAGGGAGGTTGCGACAAAGGTCTACAATTTCCACTTGAGGGCAAAATTCTTCCAGAATCCCTTTCATTAATTGACAAGCCATAGGTTCATCATCCACAATAAGTGCTTTTATTTTTTTCATACGTTTAAATGTATTTTCAAGAGAACGGTTGTACCAAGCGACTGTCCATTCGCATCAATCTTGTCGTTATATTCCACCACAATGGGTTTGTCTTTGCTTAAAATTTGAAGCCGTTTTTCGTTTGCATTGGACGAAAAGCTGTTGTGGTATTTTTCTTTTTGATTTCGCAGTTCTTCTGATTTTTTACGACCAATTCCATTGTCATCTATTTCTACAATCAGCACCGATGCTTCTTTTAAGATAGAAATATGGAGAAACTTATTGGAGGCACTGTGGAGCAAGCCATGCTTAATGGCATTTTCAACGTAAGGTTGAATCAGCATCGAAGGGATTTTAATAGAATCCGGATTCAAGTGATGTGTTGAAATTTGAAATTCAAATCCATCCTGAAAGCGCATTTTTTCGAGTTCTAAATACAGTTTTAAAGTACTTAATTCTTCGGATAAAAGCACTTCATCTTTTTCAGACATTTCTAAAATTGCCCGAGTAAGTTGAGAGAATTTGGATAAAAAACCGGATGCATTTTCTTTGTCATTCAGAAAGATATATCCTTGAATGGTATTTAAGGCATTGAAAATAAAATGAGGGTTCATTTGCGATTTAATGGAAGAAAGTAGCGATTTGTTCAAATCAGACTCCAACGTAATTTTTTCATTGATGAGTTGATTTCGGGTACTAACAATCTTTAATTGGCGTGAAAAATAAAGTGCAGACAATCCGAAAATACCGATTGCAATCACAATCAAAAACCATGTTTTGTTCCAAAAAGGAGGCTGGATCGTGAAGTTAATAGATTCTAGTGGTTGCATTTTACCGTTCACTTTTCCTCGAAATTGAATGGAATAATCGTTTGGCGAAAGTGAAGAGAAGTTCAAATCGCGTATGGTGTGATCTAGTTTTTTCCATTTTTGATTGTTTATTCTATACCAAAGGTTATCGATTGTTTTAGTGCCAAAATCAAGCAATGAAAAATGGATGGCGATGTTATTTTGGGCATGAGAAAAAATTAGATTGGGTTTTGTAAAAACTTCATGATTATTGACCGTGAATTGGTCGATGCGAAAAATTCCACGAATCCCTCTTTTAAACGCGTGATTCAAATTCCATTCAATCAACCCATTGCTTGTAACGATCCAAACGGAGTTATTTACCATAGCTACGTCATTACATTCTAGATTCGTTAAATCAAATTGGAACAAACGCTCCTTAGTCGATGATTTTTGTTGAAGGACAAATATGTTGGAAAGAGTTCTTACAATTAAGTGATTGTCATGGCTAACCACTTGTTTAATGTTTGTTTGCAGTAATTCTGGGTGAATATCTGTCGCGGGAACGATGGTTTGATTTTTCACTTTAATCACTTTTCCATTTGCACCAAATCCATAAACACTATTTCGCCAGAAAAACAAGCGTGTGAGAATTACCGATTTGTTGTTTGATTTAATTTCTGAAAGCACACCTTTTGAATAGACAAACAGGCCAATATTTGTTGTAAAATATACGCTTTCGTGACTGGCATCCATTTCCAGTGATTTTCCCCGCACATTATTCATGCATTCATAAAAGTAGAAATCTTTGTGTTCTCGCTGAGGTAGTTTAGAGATCCATCGATCAAAGCGCGACACTTTTGATAAATTACTTTTATGCACAAAAAATCCAAATGTACCACTGGCGACAAAGGCGTTGTACTTCTCATCAATGGGCGCGATTTGTTTAATGGCCATAACGATCTTTTGGAAACTGTTCGGTTGGGCTTTCGAAGAAAAATAGGTAAAACCATCGCTCATAGCACAAAACAGGCGGTCATTTATTTTGTCTTGATGTAAGTAATATATTTCAACGTTGTTAGTTCCTTGATAGATATTTTTAATTGATTTGTTTTTAAGATTGTAACTCAAAAGTTGTTCATTTTTAGTGGAAACAATCAATTCATCGTCGATGTTAAGAATGCGATAAGGCGATAAACTTGGTAAATCAATTTGAACCACTTTTAGTTCAGGAACAAGCAATATTCCGTCATTTGGTGAAGTAAACCAGTAATTCTTTTTGCGGTCGATGAGAACATCCGAAAAATTGTAGTCTGAAAAATATGTGGCAATAAAACCACCGTTTAATGCATACTGGTGTGTTCCTTGCGTCGTTTGCAAAAAAAGATGTACATCATTGCACTGAATGCCTTGAATCGTCATCTCCATTTGGAAAGAAGCGATTTCTTGAGCCTTTCCATGTTTAATTTCCCAAATACCATTTTCGGCACTCTTCTTTTTAGTAAAAAATAGGTGATCGTTGTTTGCCATCAACAAAGGAAAATCAAACAAAGCAATGGGTAAGGAGCAAACTTTTATGCGCTTTAAATTTGCAGTAATTTTATACAGATTTTGCGCTTCGATGTAGTAATATTCACCTTGAAATATGACGGAACTAAAGGTTTTGGAACTTTCGAGCGGGAATGATTTTACAATTTTCAAAGAACGAATATCATACACATCTAATTCATTTTCCGACTTATCAAAAACATAATTCTTCATAAATCGATTGGGAAAAAAATTGACTTTGTTTTTCTTAGGAAACAATTTTAATTTTTCGTTTTCCACAAAATATGAATCTCCATCAAAGTTTTGGTACCAAACATGACCGAGTGGATCTTCTGTCAATGCACTACCCGAAAAGGTGTTTTGATTCGGTGCTTTGTATGATTTGTAATTTTCCCCATCAAAACGGTACAAACCTTCGTCGCAAGTAAACCAAATATATCCGAGGTGATCCTCTAGAACAGCATAGACAGCATTCGATGGTAGGCCATTTGCAACCGTGAGGTGTTTTGAAAAAGGTTGTTGGGCTTCCGTTTTTAGAACCAAGCAGAAAGTCACAATGACAAAAAAGAAATGCAGCATAATTTTCATGGCTTGTTCAATTAAACTAAAACACGAAATTATAATAATTCAACCGTTTCTGTTTATTGGATGATTTTCGTTTATGCATCATTTTAATTTAATTAATTGAATTGAAAACCCGATCCACGGCGTGTGAATCGGATTAACAGGTTAAACTAAATGAATAGTGGTAGTATAAAAGTTTGGATAAATTATTCTTTTTACCATTTTTGGGCGATTCGATACTTTTACACCCTTTTAACTCTTGAATATTGATGATGCAAACAAAAGAGACTTAAAAGTGCATGTATCATTTTCGTTCATTTCGTATTCACTACAAGGTTAACGTGAAAAAGGTAGATCATTTCCTTCATTTTATGAAACGGTTCTTTTGAAACATGAAACCGCGTTTTGGGTTTGTGAGACATGTTATTTTAGTCATTTAATTTTTGAAATCAAACTAAGGTTAAACGAGTGATTGGTTTCGGATCAAACAAAAAATCCGCCTTGGTTTCCCAAGACGGATTTATTAAATCAAGAGTCTATGAAAAAAACTACTCGCGTATAACTAGCTTCTTAGAGCTTGTGATTGCCGAATTATGAACTACTTGTACAAAGTAAGCACCTGGTTTAATCGATGATACATCCAAGGTCATTCCTTGCGCTGACACACGTGTTTCTAGTACTTTTTGTCCAATCATATCCATAATTTGAAGCGAAGCATCTACCGTAAGATTGTTTAAGGTCAAAGATTCTTTCGCAGGATTTGGATACAGCGTGAAATTGTTTGCCACTTGTTCTTCAATGCCTGATGTTGAAACAGTAACAGATTGACATGCTGAAGTATCTGAACAAGAACCGTTGATGATAACAACTGCATAAGATCCGCTTGCCGTTGGTGTAAATGCTTGTGCGTTTGCTCCTGCAATTTCCGTATTTCCATTGTTACAATCAAGCCATTGATAAGTAACTCCACTTTGTGTTGCAGAAATTGTAGAACCACTTATAGATGTGGAATTATCAACAAAACATTGGCTGTATTTAATCAGAAAACCATCATAGCTTCCGTTTTGAGAATGTGTTAAAAGTGCATTTGAATTGTTTTCTTCTATTTCAAAATCTCCATTAAATGTTCCAGCAAGATACATTCCACCATTATTCGTGGCGCAAAGGGAATACACTTGAGCGCTTGAATATGCCTTGCTAAAGACTTCATTTCCGTCTGTATCATAAATCTCAAAGCTGGTTCCACCACTCGCTATTAGTTGTCCGTTTGCATTGATATCGATGGAGTAAAAGTTCGCAAAAAAACCATTTTGAGGTAATCTTACCCACGTATGTGTGCCATTAGCGCTGATTTTTCGAATGTACAATCTATGCCAGCTTACTGTAGTTGCTGTCACTTCATCAACGCCAACTCCTGGATCAAAATCAATTGGTGTTGTTCCTCTAATCCCACCAAGTTGATAAACATTCCCAGCGCTATCTGTGGTTAAGTCATAAGTCATTAAGTTGTTGCTTTGCCCATCTAATTCATTGAACCATACGAAATCACCTGAAGAATTAAGTTTTACCACAAAATTATCCCACACACTTGCACTTGCATAACCTTCAGCCAATCCTGGACCCGGATCGAAATCAATGAGATAGTCTCTAAACCAGCCACCTATAATTACATTGTTTGACTCATCTGTTATAATAGACTGTACTTGGCAGAAGCCTGGTCCCGATAAGTTTTTTTGCCACAGCATAGCACCTGAAGGACTTCTTTTTATAATCATCGCATATCTATAAGCACCATTGGTAGCATAAGCCGCGAAATAAATATTGTTATTGCTATCGGTTGTTACAGATCTAGCTTCTTCATTTTCTGTTGATAATCCGATCGCATTTGCCCAAAGAATTTCACCATCGGTATTATATTTAATCGTTAAAACATCTATAGAGGCACTAAAAGTTACATTTGTAGTGCCTACACCCGGATCAACATCAAAGGTTCCTGGCCCATACACAGATGTAATTGTAATAATATTCCCAAGGTTGTCAATGGTCAGATCTCTAACTCCGTATTCTACTATTTGTCGTGTCCAAAGTACTGAACCATTGGGTGCTTGTTTCTGCAAGAAAAAATAAGGAATGGTTTCAGAAGGATTGGTTACAGATACAACACCAATTCCTGGATCTAAATCGACAGTGCCGTAAAAATAACCCTGTATATAAATATTTCCAGTGGCATCTGTAGCTATTTTGCTAATTTCAACTGTTGTGTCCGATGCGTAGCTTTTTGCAGACTCAAAATTTGGTAATTGGGCTGAAGCATTTAAAGCAACAGCCGTAAAAATGGATAGTATTATTTTTTTCATTTGAATATGGTTTTAATTTGATTCAAAACTATGGTTATCGAATTTATCCAATGAGAGACGTTTTATCTAGGACAAGATTTTTCGCATAAAACACCCTTTTGACTTTATGTCAAAAAAACCAACTAGGTTTCCTAGTCATCAATAGTGATAAAATCTTTCAGTTTAGAAATAATGGAACAACCAAATTTTCTGCAAGATGTTACATTCTGTATTTGAATTGGTTACAAGTTTTAATAATGACCAATATGTTAAAAGAAGACCTCTTGGTGTTGGTTGAAGAAATGAATATTAAGAACGCTGAAGGCATCATCGATAAAATAAATGATCTTGTTTTTCGTTGGAATGAATATGCGGAAAACAGCTTGCGTCGGGGTAGCATTAACGGATTCAATTGATCAAACCTTAGTTCGTTTAGGGTAGTGATTAAACTTTTCGAGGAGGTGAACCAGACAGTAAAATGTTGTTTTTGGCATACCGTTTGTAATTCTGTTCGTATAAATTTTTTAACAATGAAAAAGTTATTTTTTATCGCAGCGTTGGTTGGAGTTTCACTTGGAATGAAAAGCTCAACCGTGAAGTATCCAGTTGTCTCAAATTCTGCCTTCAAAATAGGTGAGAAATTGCGTTACCGTGTCACTTATGGTTTCATGGATGCTGGAGAAGCGATTATGGAAGTGAAATCAACTACGCGTAAAGGCGATAACAGACCTTTGTATCATGTAGTAGGAACAGGAAGAACACTCGGCGGATTTAATGCATTCTACAAAGTGACAGACACGTATGAAAGTTATATTGATCAGGAATCAATCATGCCTTGGTACTTTGTGCGCGATGTGAACGAAGGTGGCTACAAAGTGAATCAAAAATACACGTTCAATCAGAACAAGTACAATGTGCACACGGGTGAAAAGCAATATACAACGCCGATTGGAATCCAAGACATGGTTTCTTCGTTCTACAAGGCGCGTACGTTGAATTTCAACAACATGAAGAAAAATCAAACCTTTGAATTTAAATGTTTCATGGACGATGAAATCTACAATTTGAAAATTAAATATGTAGGTGATGAAACGATTAAAATCCGAAAAGGAAGTTTTAAATGCCACAAATTTGTACCCGTTGTTCAAACTGGGCGTTATTTCAAACACGAGGAAGATGTAAATTTTTGGGTAACGGCTGATAAGAATAAAATTCCAGTTTTAGTGAAAGCAAAAATTCCGGTGGGTGTTGTGAAGATGCACTTGGTGGAATGGAGCAATCTTAAAAACGATTTGACAAGCAAGATTTAAACTAAGTTATACATTGTAAGTCGGGACCATCTTTCAATTCGTTGAAAGGTGGTTTTTTGTTTTAAACCTGAGTTCGATTCTAAATTGCAATTTACTTCGTATCTGCTAACGCGGTCAGATTTCAATTAAAATTTGAAAGAGTAGGGGGTTTTATGAGGGATTAACTGCGTTGCTGCTATCGCGGTGCGAGCTATCACGATTAAAAGCAACGAACACCGCGCAAGCAGCAACGAAGTTAATTTCAAAGAATTAATTGAAAAGCAAACTGACTTTCGCCTATAAAACCTTGATTTTGTCGTCAGAACGCCTCGAAATAGCCCGCACCGCGATAGCAGCAACGTAGTTAATTACTTCGTCGCTTTTCCTAAAACTCAAGCGTTTCTTGGCGATCTGAATGAAATTTATAATCGAACTCAGGTTTTAAAAAAGAAAAATTGGATCACTTTTTTTGAATCACTGATTTTCAAGGGATAAAAACGTTTACTCGTTTATTCCATGAAAACTTTCAAAGAAGAAAAAAATTTTTTTTCAAAAAAAATGTGTCAAAATGGAAGATTTTTATGGTCAATTAATCTATTCGGTTAATTTTGCTCAAAAAAGAGGTCATGGAGCGAGAATATCAATTAGTAGAAAAGGAATCGGTTGCCGATTTTCATTTTCCGCACGAAGATGTGCTTCACAGTGAAAATGACATTAATTTGCTCAAGACACAATTGGAAAGAGCAAATGCACTCGGTAACCTAGAACATCAAAAAGTGAAAGTGTTTTTCATCGATGATGAAGGAAAGAAATATGTGCATACAACCATTTGGGGAATCACAGACACTTCCATACTATTAAAAAAGAATGTAATTTTGCCCATACAAAGGATCGTAAAACTAGAAATTTGAACGTAATGACAAAGCGGAGATCAATAATTAGCTATGAAAAATTAAGTGCTGAACAAAAGAAGCAATTGGAAATTGATTTTCCGGATGGTTTTTTAGCAAGTTTAACAACCATGAAAACTCCTCTTGGGGATATGTTTGATGGATTGTTATGGGAAACTGAGGAAATTATCTATTTGGTTCGCATCAACAAAGCTGCATTCGTGCAAGCCTTAGAAGATGATGACGATACAGATGATTTAGATGACGAATTAGAAGATGATGTAATTGTTGATGAAGAAGCTGAGGCTGATGATTCTGACGAAGATTAACAATTAACGAAATACAATTTGGAAATCCTGTTCATTGATTTGAGCAGGATTTTTTATTATACCTTTTTTGTGGTATTTCACATTTCTAAAAAGAGTGCGAATTTTAACGAAGATTCTAAAACCACTTAAATGATGAATAATTCTTTTTTTGCCAACCACGAAGTTCATGAGAATAAGTTGCTCGTTTCCTTTGTTATGAAAAGATATGAAACCAAACATATTCATCATTCAAGCGATGCGATTTTACAATTTTGTAAAAATTCGGGGATTGATATTTCTTTTTTGAAGGCTGTTTTTGAGGCTTTTTGCGATGAAGATTTTTTTCCAAAAGAGGCATTAAGAAAATTTCCAAAAGTGGTAATCATCGACTATTTGAAAAAAACACATGATTTTTATTTGAATCGATTGATTCCAGAAATTCAACAACATTTTCAGCACTTGATTCTTCAAGCGGGTACATCCGTTGAACTTCCTTTGCGTTTGATGGAGCAATTTGAACATTATCATCGCGAATTAGTAACGCACATTTTTTGGGAAGAAAATGTCCTTTTTCATCAATTGATTGGAAATAGCAACTCAGATTTTTCGGCGATGAGCAAAGATCACCATGCACATGAATTGGAGCTCGATTCCATTGTGACCGAATTAAATGTGAATTTGCATCATTTCAAAGGAATTTTACCTTACGCCATTTTAATCGAAAAATTGAAATTGTTGCAAAAAGACATCACCATTCATGCTCACATTGAGGATGAGGTTTTGTTTTTTAACTCTTAACTCAAAGGATTGCGCGAATATCTTTAATATTTAATTGAAGCGTTTCTCTGTCGTTCCAACTATTCGACTCCAATGTGAATAAAACATCAAAAGGTATTCCAGCAGCAACTTCTTCTTCCTTGTGACCTAAATTGAATGCAATTCCATCCAAGATGACATCAGAATTGGGTTGAGTCATTTTTAATTTTAAGTGTTTTTCTTTGAGAACGCGCACTTCGGTGGTGTAAACATTCTTCGCTAAAAAAACGGGTTTCATATTTCCAGGACCATGCGGTTCTAATTGTTTGAGAATTCGCTTTAGTTTTGGAAGCTGCATGCGATTTTCGTTTTTGTGAAAAATGGCGTTGAAATCGATTTCAAGATCCACTTTTTCTTCAGGAGCTAAATCGTCAATAAGAATAGTTTCACGCACAACTTCATCGAATTTTGCGATAAATGCATTCAAATTCTCTTTTTTGAGTGTTAATCCTGCAGCGTGAGTGTGCCCTCCATATTGTTCAAGCAATTCATCACACGAAGAAATCGCTTTGTATAAATCAAAATTGTTTACGGTCCGCGCGGAACCTGTCAGTACCCCTTCATTTTCAGTTAATACAACCGTTGGTTTGAAATGTGTTTCGATGAGTCGAGAAGCAACAATTCCAACAACGCCTTTGTGCCAATCATCTTTGAAAACGACGGTCGATTTGCGTTTCGAAAACTCTGGATTATTGGCAATCATTTCCAATGCTTCTTCAGTAATTTGAGCATCAATTTCACGACGTTCGTGGTTGTAATCGTGAATTTCTACCGCCATGCGATTAATTTCATCTTGATCTTCTGAAATCATTAAATCAACGGCTTCGCGGCCACTTTTGAGTCGCCCGGCAGCATTGATACGTGGCGCAATGGTGAACACAACATCAGTCAATGTAACAGGAAAACTGCGCTTAGCCAGTGTTAAAAGTGATTTGAATGAAGGCCTTGGAAATTCATTGAGCAAACGCATTCCATGATGTGCAAGAATTCTATTTTCACCAGTGACAGGAACGATATCTGCACCAATGCTGACTGCAACTAGGTCGAGGAGTTTGTATAAATCTTCTAATTTCCAACCATTTTGAACGCAAAGACCTTGGAGTAGTTTAAATCCAACGCCACAGCCACAAAGTTCTTTGTACGGATATGCGCAATCCGCTTGTTTTGGATCAAGTACGATGCAATTTGGAATTTCATCGCCTGGTTGGTGGTGGTCGCAGATTATGAAATCGATTCCCAATGATGTTGCATAATTGACCAATTCTATGGATTTAATTCCACAATCGAGTGCAACGATGAGTTTAACATCCGTTTCTTTGGCGTAATCGATTCCTTGCTTACTGACTCCGTATCCTTCGGCGTAACGATCGGGGATGTAGTAATCAAAATTGGTGTAACGATTTCGGAAAAAATTAACCATCAAGGCCACGGCTGTTGTACCGTCGACATCGTAATCTCCAAAGAACATGATTCGTTCGTTGTTAGTGATAGCTTTATTTATTCGTTCAACAGCTTGTTGCATGTCTTTCATCAAGAACGGATCGTGTAAATCGTCTAACGACGGTCGAAAGAAATTTTGCGCTTCATCGAAGGAAGTGATATTGCGCAGCAAAAGTAATTCAGCGATGACAGGGTCGATTTTAAGTTCTGATCGAAATTGTTCTACTAATTCTGCTGCTATGGCTTGTTTGAGTACCCAACGTTTTTCCATGTTTTATCTGTATTTGGTAAGTTTTTAAAAAGGTTAACCTAATTCGTTCATTGATAAATTCAACTTGAAGTTACTGTGAATTTTTGAATTGTGGATCATAAAAATTCAATTTTTTGATCGCATTTGATGCTCAATAATGAAATTATTGAAAATTCATTTTTTATAAAATCCCATCTCGTCCACATATTTCATGACTTCTGGAGTCAATAAGTAACGCACCTCTTTTTTCGCTTTGATGGCATGACGAATATAGCTGGAAGAAATGGCCATGATTGGCGCATCGGAACAAAAAATAACGTTTGGATGTTGATCGAAGTTGTTCTCCTTTTTATCTGCTAAATGTTCCAATTCTTGAATTGTATGCACTCTTGGGTAAACGTAAATCGAATGGTTTTTTAAAATGGTTTCGTGATTGAACCATTTGTGAAAGGTGCGCAAATTGTCTTCTCCTAGAATCAAGGAAAATTTGTTTTCAGGATATTTTTCTTTTAAAATGGCAAGCGTTTTTATCGTATAGTTTGGTTGTTCTAAGCCAAATTCTACGTCCGAAGCGCGCATTTTTGGGTTTGAATAAACCGCTTCTTTGACCAGCGCCAAGCGATGATAATCAGCGAGTAAGGTATTTTTATCTTTTAAAGGATTGTGCGGCGAAACAACGAGCCAAACTTGATCAATTTCTTCGCGCTGCGCAATGTGATTCGCAATGACCAAATGTCCCACGTGAATGGGATTGAAAGAACCAAAAAAGAGTGCTACGTTCATTTCCTAAGAAATTGGTGAACAACTTCCTTTGCTTCTTCACAAGCTATTTTTATGTCGTCGTTCACTAAAATGTAATCGAAATCTGACGCAAAACTCATTTCTTTCGTTGCTTTCGCCAAGCGCGTTTGAATTTTTTCTTCCGATTCGGTGGATCTTCCACGCAAACGTTTTTCGAGCGCTTCGATGCTTGGAGCTTGGACAAAAACGGCCAATGCTTGATCCCCGAAAATGCGTTTTAGGTTGAGTCCACCAATCACATCGACATCGAAAATAACCGAATTTCCATTCGACCAAATGCGTTCAATTTCTGATTTCAAAGTTCCGTAGAAGTTATTTTCATATACTTCTTCCCATTCAACAAATGCGTTTTTGGCTATTTCTTTTTTAAATCCTTCGACCCCCAAAAAATAATAATCTGCACCATGTTTTTCATTCGGACGAGGTTCTCTGCTGCATGCTGAAACCGAAAATTCAAGACCTAAATTTTGTTCTAAGAGCGCGTGCACAATGGTTGTTTTTCCTGCTCCTGACGGTGCCGAAAAGATGATGCATTTACCTGATTTTGAGAACAATTCCATGGAGCGAATTACAAAGTATTTAATATTTGTTCTTTGATTTTTTCCAAATTATCTTTCATGGCAACCACCAATTTTTGCATTTCAGCGTGATTGCTTTTACTCCCAAGCGTATTTATTTCGCGACCAATTTCTTGCGAAATGAATCCCAATTTCCGTCCAGAAGCTTCTGTTTTCATGGTTTCCAAGAAATAATCGAGATGATTCGACAAACGCATTTTTTCTTCCGAAACGTCTAATTTTTCGATGTAAAAAATCAATTCTTGTTCCATGCGATTGTTGTCGTAATTACCATTTGTAACCTCTTCCAAGCCTTTTCGAATTCGTTCACGTACGGTTTCCACACGTTCTTGCTCGTATTTTGGAACGTCGTTCAATAACGCTTTGATGTCATTGACACGCTCCGTAAATTCTGTTTCCAGTGCAATTCCTTCTTGTCTGCGAAATTCATTTAAATTTTTACAAGCATCTTGAATTAAGTGGGTAATCATAGATTTTTCATCGTCGCTTAATTCTTCGCGTTCATTCACATAAATATCTGGCATTCTCAAAATAAGCGCCATATAATCTACGGTTTTTTCGCCAATGGAATCATTGATTGCTTTCAAATCATTGAAATATGCCTTCGCCAAATCTTGATTGATCGAAAACGCCTTTGAATCGCCCGAACTATCTAAATTGATCGACATATCAATCTTTCCACGTTCCAGAGCATTTGTCACATATTTTCGAGCAAAAGGCTCCAATTCTTTGTAGGAATTGTGAATACGCACATTGACATCCGCCGATTTACTGTTCAAGGAGCGAACTTCCACCGAAATTTTTTTTGATTGAAACGTGCCGGTTGCCTTTCCGAAACCAGTCATTGACATGAGCATAAACGCGCGATTTTGATTAATTCATCCCAAAATTAGGAAATTCTGCAAGAAATCAAAGATTCGATTAGAATCAAACATTGTTAGAATCATCAAAACTTAAAATTTAATTTCCGTACCTTTGTCCTCAAGACTTGCAAACGGCAAGCACATATATTTTATTAATTCTGCTCGAGATGAACACAAACAATAAAGGTCGCGGTGATCGTAACGCCAAAAAAACGACGCGCACAACTGCTAAGAAAACAACTACTTCCAAAAAATCTGGAACTAAAAATGATGTGAAAAAAACGGCTTCTGGGAAACCTTTAGACGGAAAATTCAACGTAAAAAGTGAAGACAAAAAAGAAGTTTCCATCAAGGAAAAACGCAAGTACAGCGATTTCAAGGAAAAAGTAAAAAAAGGAGATCCGCTTCCAAAATTCAACGATGATGCCATTCGTTTGAATAAATATTTGTCCAATGCAGGAATTTGTTCACGTCGCGAGGCTGATGTCTTGATCGCAACGGGAGTTGTTTCGGTGAATGATGTGATTGTGACCGAATTGGGATATAAAATCAAATCTACCGACGTGGTAAAATACGATGGCGGAACGATAAAATCTGAAACAAAGCGCTATGTGCTTTTGAATAAACCAAAAGGATTTATTACAACCATGGACGATCCTTTGGGACGAAAAACAGTGATGGGATTGGTTGCCAAAGCTTGCAAAGAGCGCGTTTATCCAGTTGGGCGTTTGGACCGAGACACAACAGGTTTGTTGTTGTTTACCAATGACGGCGACATGGCCAAAAAATTAACTCACCCACGCACGAAAACTTCGAAATTGTATGATGTTGAGTTAAACAAAGGGTTCAATGCCGACGACATGGAGAAATTACTCAAAGGCGTTGATTTAGAGGACGGAACATCGCGTTTTGACAAAGTGGAGTTTATCAAAGATGGAACATCACGCGAGTTAGGTGTTGAAATTCACTCAGGAAAAAATCGCATTGTCCGAAGAACTTTTGAGGCTTTGGGATATGAGGTCATTAAATTGGATAGAGTAAAATTTTCCAGTTTGACGAAAAAGGATTTACCTCGTGGTCAATATAGACATTTGACTGAAAAAGAGGTTGCATTTTTGAAGATGAGTTGATAGTGTTTTGACTGATTTTAAAATACATTTAACAGAGCAAAATAAATGCAGTCAAGGAAACATACATCATATAGAAAAAACAAAAAATTTGGTGATGTAATGGGTGGTCGCAAAAGACCCAAATTAACTGATAATATTTTCGAAAGACAACATAACTTGAGCGCACCGAGTGAAGGTGAACAAAAGCCAATTTATATTGTTGATAATCCTTCTCGTGATTTTTATTTCCCTATTGATGTAAATGAAGTAAAAGCTACCCTGGAAAAACTTCCCATCGAGCATACTGAGCATATAACACACATTTGGTTTCAAAAAATTAAAAAGAATGATTATTTAGAGGGAAAAACTTTTCAAGCCTCTTTTATTTGTGGAAGCGGGGTCTATTTAATAGTTCTTCATCCTTTCCCAATGGATAATATCATGAGATTAGGAAAAAGCAAGCCGACTAAGAAAACATTAAATTATTACAAGGATTTTGGAGTAGTATTGAAAGAAGATGAAGCAGGCTGGTCATTGAAATGGACTGAAGAAAATGTAAAAAAATATTACTTAGAAAGTTTATTACTTCATGAAGTTGGACACTCAATTGACAGTTTTTATAAAAAGTTTTGGAGTAAAGCGAATGACCAAAAGCGAGAAAAATGGGCAGACAATTATGTTGCTGTTTGGGCGGATCAAATTAGAGAAAGCTATGAGCCGAAGATGAAAGATACAGATTTTTAGTCTTCACTTGAAACGCAATAAACACGAAAGCTTTCGGGACAGACTTTCTTCTAAACTCCGATAGCTTCGGAATTATTTTTTTCCCTCAACCTTATTCACCAATAACTTTCCGATCCTAATTTTACTTAACCAAAATTCCTCTGAACACTATTTTTTCATAAGAATCGTTACTTTTACGATAACTTGGATTATGAAACAAACAAAAAGTTCAATTTTAGCTTGCGTGAAAGTCATCTTTTTTTTTCTAGCCATCATGGTCGTTACGCCAGTTTTCGGACAAAAAAAGAAGTCTAAATATTCATACGCACAAGGTTCTCTTTTCGCTTATTGGGGTTATAACAGAGCTTTTTATACTAAAAGCACCATTCAGTTTGAAGGAAGCGGATTTGATTTCGAAGCGAAAGGACTGAAGGCGCAAGATTCGCCAGGAACTTTTAATGCTGATTATTTTAATCCCTTGAAAGTAACTACCCAGCAATACAATGCACGTCTGGGCTATTACGTACGCAACTACTGGGCAATTTCTGTGGGCATCGATCACCTCAAATATGTGATGAATGACGGAAATTCGACGAGCATCACAGGAAATGTCGGAAATGACAATCTTCCGGGATCTTTTCCTTCGGGGAATGTCGTTGATACCTTAATCATTACGGACAGAAACACGTTTCACTATGCCAATTCAGTCGGTTTGAATAATATTCGAATTGAAATAACTAGGTCGGATCCTTTGTGGGTTAGCCCCAAAGAGCATATTAGGGCAATAACTCATGTAGGTTTAGGAATAGGAGGTTTGGTGAGCTACAATAATTTTAGATTTGGCGGCATTGATGACCCAAGGGTTGTATCTTTATCTGGATATGCAGTTTCGGCCCATTTCGGCGCACGAATGGAATTTTTCAAGCATTTGTTTCTTCAAGCTAACATGAGTGGCGGACTTATGCACCAAGCGCGTGTTCGCACCCGAATCAATGATCCAGGCGCATTTGCCCGACATGCTTATGGTTTTGCGCAGCTTGATTTGGTTTTCGGTTTCGTACTTTATGTGCGTCCAACAAATGATTGCAATAGTTGTCCAAGGTGGTAGAAAGATGTTATCTATTTTCCCTCGAACGATTTTCTCAACGCATTCAAAAAAACTTCAACATCTTGTGCTCCAGAAACACCATGTTTGCGATCAAACACAAAAAAGGGAACACCTGTAATACCCAAATTCCGCGCTTCTTGAATGTCTTGAGCAACTTCAAGTTTGAAGTCATCACTCAAGAGCATCGAACGTACTTTATCTTTTTCAAGCCCAATTTCTTCAGCCAGTTTAATTAGAACTTTAATATCGGCTACATCTAATCCCAAGGTAAAATGAGCTTCTAGCAATTTTTCTTTCGCAAGACCTTGTTTGTCAAACTGCTTTGCAAAGTGAATCAATCGAGCAGCATCAAACGTATTGGAAATTTTAGCATGATCAAAATCGTAAATGAGACCAACGGTTTTGGCATATTCAGTCACATTTTCATGCATGCGCTTTGATTCTTTCAAGCTTATGCCTTTATTATCCGCCAAATACTGATACATACCAATACTTTGATCCACATTTTTCGGAATCGTAGGATCTAACTGAAAACTTTTCCATTCAATTTCAATCGAATCTTTGTACTCAAATTGAGCCAAAGCTTGTTCAAATTTTCGCTTGCCAATGTAACAAAACGGACAAGCTACGTCACTCCAAATTTCTACTTTCACTTTGTTGGATTTTTTTGAAATGGTCAACGAGTCCTGAGCATAGGACCAATGCGCTACCATAATTAGGACACTAAGGAATAAGTGTTTCATAGAACAAAAGTATGGAAACATTTATTAACCACTCCTTCTTTCCGCAAACATAAAATAGCTATTTTAGCGATGCTATTGAATAACAAGTATTTCATGAAATCTGTTGAAAGTCCGTCGTGTCAAAAATGCATTGCTCGAAATAATTCGATTTTTAGAACATGCAGTTTCGACATTCTTTCACAAATGGATGGAATGAAATCGAGCTATGTCTATGCCAAAGGCGAAGAATTGTTCCAAGTCGGTCATCATCCAAAAGGCATTTTTTGTGTGGTTCATGGAAAAATTAAAGTCTATCAAAAAGGAGTCGACGGAAAAGAGCAAATCGTTCATTTAATCAGTGATGGAAATATCATGGGACATCGCGCGCTTTTTGGAGAAGACACGTATTCGTGCTCTGCAATTGCCTTAGAAGATTCTCAAGTTTGCTTTTTACCTAAATCGGATTTTTATGAGATGATTTCCAAGGATGGAAAACTTACATTTAAAATAGCCCAGTTGCTCGCCCATGAATTGAAGGAAGCTGAAGACATTATCACTCGCACAGCGCAACAATCTGTCATTGCTCGATTGGCCAAAACGCTAATTGTCTTGTACAAACATTATGGGTTCAAAGAAGATCAACAAACCATAAACATTCAAGTAAAACGGGATGATTTAGCGAGCATGGTTGGAACGACAAGAGAAACGGTGACACGTACGCTATACAACCTCAAAAAGCAGGAAATTATTGATTTAGTTGGGAAAGAAATCAAAATTTGTTCCTTAAAGCAATTGGAGAAAATCGCTGAATAGGCGCTTCACAATTCTGTGATTTGCATCACATTTTTCATCATTTGAATGCTGTTATTTTGCCCAAAAAGCAATTATGAGCACACAAATAGATATCGATGTTTCTTTTCAAGATAAAATTGATCAAGAAATAAAAATTGAACCAAAAGATGTAATGCCGTCAGCATACCGCAAGCATCTGATCCGTCAAATTTCGCAACATGCACATTCGGAAGTTATTGGAATGCAACCAGAAGGAAATTGGGTTTCCAGAGCTCCAAGTTTACGTGCAAAACAAATTTTGTTGGCAAAAATTCAAGACGAGGGCGGTCATGGTTTGTACTTGTACAGTGCTGCCGAAACGCTTGGAATTTCGCGGGAGGAATTGATTGACCAACTACACACTGGCAAAGCGAAGTATTCCAATATCTTTAATTATCCAGCATTGACGTGGGCGGATATCGGTGCAATTGGTTGGCTCGTTGACGGCGCTGCGATTGTAAATCAAGTTTCGTTGCAACGCACTTCTTATGGTCCTTACGCCCGCGGAATGGTTCGGATTTGCAAGGAAGAAAGTTTTCACCAACGTCAAGGATACGAAATCATGGCGCACATGATGAAAGGCACCAAAGACCAACAAGCCATGGCTCAAGATGCAATGAACCGCTGGTGGTGGCCATCGTTGATGATGTTTGGTCCACACGATAGCGATAGTCCAAATTCTGGCAACGCATTCAAATGGAAAATCAAACGCCAAAGCAATGATGTGTTGCGCCAGCGATTTATCGATAAAACGGTGCAACAAGCAGAAGTTATCGGACTCACAATTCCAGACAAGGATTTAAAATGGAACGAAGAAAAACAAGCGTATGATCACGGCGAAATCAATTGGGAAGAATTTCAACGGGTCATCAATGGAAATGGGCCATGTAACAAACAGCGAATGGCACATCACGTTCAGTACCACAACGATGGAGCTTGGGTGCGTGAAGCGGCAGCAGCATTTCAAGAAAATAATTCAAATCATTAAATCAAAATTTATTCAAAATGACACAAGATACACAACTCGATCTTTGGGAAGTATTTATCCAAGGAAAAATGGGAGGAGAACATAAACATGCTGGAAGTGTCCATGCATCAGACGGAAAAATGGCCTTGCAAAATGCGCGCGACATTTACACAAGACGTAACGAAGGAAGCAGCATTTGGGTTGTTCCATCAAAATATGTCGTTGCGTCAACCTCTGAAGATGCTGATATGCTTTTCGACCCATCGGATGACAAGATTTACCGTCACCCAACATTTTACGTAATGCCAGAAGGCGCAAAACAAATTTAAGTCATGGCGAATAACGAACATTTAGTAAAATACCTATTGAAATTGGGCGATTCAGCCTTGATTCATGGGCAGCGCTTGTCGGAATGGTGTAGCCGAGGACCTTTTCTTGAGGAAGATTTGGCAATCACGAACATGTCACTTGACAACATTGGTCGTGCGCAAGCTTTTTTGAAATACGCTGGAGAATTATGCGAAACAAAAAAATCGGAAGATGACTTAGCATTTAAGCGTGGCGAACGGGAGTTCTATAATTTGTTGTTGACGGAGTTGCCAATTGGCGATTTTGCCTATACCATGGCGAAACAAATGCTACTTTCAAGTTTTGAGTATTTTCAATTCTCGGAATTGTCAAAATCGATCGATGAAACAATTGCTGGGATTTCTCAAAAAGCCATCAAAGAAGTGCGCTATCATTTGGAACATTCTAAAGATTGGTGTGTTCGCCTTGGAAATGGAACGGATGAAAGTAAAATGCGTTTGCAAAATGCATTCAATGATTTGTGGATGTTTACAGGGGAATTTTTTGAAACCAATGACACAGAAACAGATTTGATTGCGAGCAAAATTGCGGTTAATTCCTCCGAATTGGAATCCAAGTGGAAGGAAATGGTTGCAGGAATCATGAAAGAATCGAACATGGAAATTCCAACCGTATCGTGGATGCAAACTGGAAGTCAACAAGGAATTCACACCGAACATCTTGGTCATTTATTGTCTGAAATGCAGTATTTGCAACGCGCTTATCCTGACGCAACATGGTAGCCGCACGTTTAACCAAGGAGCAAGTTTTTCGCTGTTTGGCAAACATTGTTGATCCGGAAATTCCTGTTGTAACCATTCAGGAAATGGGAATGTTGCGTGACGTGATTTTAACCGAGGAAGGTTGCGAAGTCATTATCACACCGACATACACAGCATGTCCAGCCATGGGAATTATTGAGGACGATATTCGCACAGCATTAACGAAAGAAGGCGTTGAAAACGTGAAAGTTACTTTGGTGTATTCACCGGCCTGGACCACAGATTGGATGAATGAAGAAACCAAAAGTAAATTGCGAAACTATGGAATTGCCGCGCCACTTCATTCTTCGTGTTCCAGTTGGATGAATACAAGCACCCAAGCGATTCATTGTCCAAGATGTAATTCGACGCATACCACCATGATTTCCAGATTCGGATCAACGGCTTGCAAAGCACTTTATGCCTGCGAAGATTGCAAAGAGCCTTTTGATTATTTCAAATGTCATTAATTAGTTAAAAACAGAAAAATGCCCATTTATCATACATTAGGAATAGTTCCTGAAAAGAGACATATTGTTGCCAGACAGCCCAATGGCAAATTGTATCAAGAAGAATTAGTTGGTACCCAAGGATTTGCTGGCATGTCATCGCTTGTCTATCACTTGTATCCGCCAACACGCGTGAAACAAAAAGACAAAGCATATTCTGTTGCCCCAAAAGTGGTGGTTGACACGAATTTGGATTGCATGAGTTTCAAAGGTTTTGAAATTTCGCCAGTAAAAGATTATTTGGAAAGTCGTAAAACACTTTTCGTAAACGCATCCATGCAAATTGGACTTGCTGCGCCAATGGAGAGTACACCGTATTTTTTCAAAAATGCCGATGCCGATGAAATGCTATTTGTCCACGAAGGAACCGGAACAGTTTATACGATGTACGGCGAATTGAATTTCAAATACGGCGATTACATAATCATTCCTCGAGGAACCGTTTATAAAATTCATTTCAATACAGAGAAAAATCGTTTGTTGTACGTCGAGAGCAATACTCCAATTTTTACCCCAAGTCGTTACCGCAATCAGTTTGGTCAATTGTTGGAACATTCTCCGTTTTGCGAGCGCGATATTGTGCGACCAAGCAATTTGAAAACTTACGACGAAGAAGGAGAATTTGATGTTTTAATCAAAAAACAAGATAAAATTTTCCCGTATCAATATGCAAATCATCCGTTTGATGTGGCGGGATGGGATGGCTACCATTATCCATATATTTTCTCGATTTTTAATTTCGAACCAATTACAGGGCGCATTCACATGCCACCACCAATCCATCAAACGTTTGAAAATGCAAATTTTGTGATTTGCTCGTTCGTTCCAAGAATGTACGACTATCATCCAGACGCAATTCCGGCACCATATCACCATAGCAACATAGATTCTGATGAATTGCTTTACTATGTTGATGGCGATTTTATGAGTCGAAATAACATAGAAAAAGGACAAATTACCTTGCATCCCGGTGGATTACCTCACGGACCACATCCAGGAGCCATTGAGCGAAGCATCGGAAAAAAAGAAACCCAAGAACTTGCTGTTATGATTGATCCTTTTGCGCCAGTAATGATCACGGAAGAAGCATTGAAAATTGATGTGAAGGATTATTATAAGTCATGGCTCAACACGTAAATTCGTGATTCATCTCGATGCAAGGCTCCGTAAATTCGTGATTCATCACGATGCAAAGCTTACCATGTAAATTCGTGATTCATCACGAATCCTCTATAAGGAAAAAAGACCGAGGAAAAAGAAAAACAACAAAAGAAAAAAAGAAACAAAATGGCAATAGCAGATTTAAAAAATGTAGATAATTTCAATTACGGAATTGAGAAAATTTTCGAGGAGGCACAAGATTTTTTGCCGATCAACGGAACAGATTATGTTGAATTATATGTTGGAAATGCCAAACAAGCGGCTCATTATTACAAAACAGCTTTTGGTTTTCAAAGCGAAGCTTATTGTGGCTTGGAAACTGGAAACAAAGAATATTGTTCGTATGTGATCAAGCAAGACAAAATTCGGTTGGTTTTAACAACTCCTTTCAACCCAAACAGTGAAATTTCTGACCACATTCGTCGGCATGGAGATGGTGTAAAAGTTATTGCACTTTGGGTCGATGATGCCACGCACGCATTTGAAGAAACAATAAAACGAGGTGCTGTTGCCGTGAAGGAACCAACAGTCGAAATCGATGAATTTGGTGAAGTAGTTCGTGCTTCCATAAAAACGTATGGCGACACCATTCACACATTTGTGGAACGAAAAAATTACTCAGGCATTTTCCTTCCAGGTTTTGAAAAATGGGAAAGCGAATACAATCCAAATTCAAAAGGTTTGAAATACATTGATCACATGGTTGGAAATGTGGAGCTCGGTCAAATGAATAAATGGGCTGAATTTTATGCAAACACCTTGGGATTTGCCAATTTAGTCACTTTTGACGACAAAGATATTTCAACAAAGTACACAGCTTTGATGTCTAAAGTAATGACCAACGGCAACGGACGAATCAAATTCCCAATCAATGAACCTGCTGAAGGGTTAAAAAAATCGCAAATAGAAGAATACTTGGATTTCTATGGAGGCGCTGGTTGTCAACACATTGCAGTAGCTACTGACGACATCATCCACACCATTTCAGAAATGCGAAATTCTGGCGTAGAGTTTTTACATGTCCCGGGAACGTATTACGATACGGTCTCAGATCGAGTAGGTGATATCGCGGAAGACATGGCGATATTGAAGTCGCTTGGAATTATGGTTGATCGGGACGAAGAAGGATATTTGCTTCAAATCTTCACAAAACCAGTTGAAGATAGACCGACGTTGTTTTTTGAAATCATTCAACGAAAAGGAGCAAAATCATTTGGGAAAGGAAATTTTCAAGCCTTGTTCGAAAGCATAGAAGCAGAGCAAGCACGGAGAGGAACATTGTAAATAGTATGTCTAAACCACAACTCACGTCTAAGCAAAGGGTGCGCGTAACAAAGAAATTTTCCTTCGATATGGCGCACGCTTTGTTTGGATACGATGGTCCGTGCAAAAATATTCATGGTCATACCTATCAATTAATGGTAACCTTGCTTGGTGAACCGATATCTGACAACCAAGACCCGAAGCATGGGATGGTTATTGATTTTGGTGATTTAAAAAAAATCGTTCATGAAGTCATTATCGACCGATATGATCATGCCTTGGTCTTGAATGAAAACGCACATTATCCGCACCAAAGTGAGTTTCTGCAATCCTTTGAAAAAGTACATTTGGTCTCCTTTCAGCCAACCTGTGAAAACTTGGTAAGTTATTTTGCGTCGTTGTTGTTTGCTAAATTTCAAACCCCAACCAAATTAATTTCTTTGCGACTAGACGAAACACCTACTTCCTATGCTGAATGGCATTTATCTGATAATTTATAAGAAAAAAGTATGCGCACAATTATTGAACCGTTCAAAATTAAATCGGTTGAACCTATTCATTTTACGACCAAGGAAGAACGAATTGCCTTGCTGAAAAAAGCACATTATAATGCATTTCTATTGAAATCAGATGATGTCATTATCGACTTGCTCACAGATAGTGGTACGAGTGCGATGAGCAGCAATCAATGGGCTGGAATTATGCGAGGCGATGAATCGTATGCTGGAAGTCCGAGTTATTTTCATTTTGAAAAGACCATTCAAGAATTGATGGGTTTTCCGATTGTCATTCCTACGCATCAAGGGCGCGCTGCAGAAAAAATTCTGTTCAGCATTCGTGGTGGCGAAAACAAAGTGTTTTTAAGTAATACACTTTTTGACACAACACGTGCAAACATCGAATTTTCAGGGGCCCAAGGAATAGACTTGCTGTGCGATGAAGGCAAACAAACGGGTGAACCATTTCCGTTCAAAGGAAATATGAATGTGGACTTACTTGAAAGCACTATTCAACAATTTGGGACAGAAAAAATTGCCATGGTGATTTTAACGGTAACGAATAATTCGGGTGGAGGACAACCTGTGAGTATGAAAAACATTCATGAAGTGAGTGAAATCTGCAAAAAGCATAAAATTATGTTTTTTCTAGATGCTTGTCGCTTTGCGGAGAATGCCTATTTCATTAAAAAACGAGAAGCTGGATTTTCCGATAAAACCATTCAAGAAATTGTTTCGGAAATGTTTAGCTGCGCAGATGGATGTACGATGAGTGCTAAAAAAGATGCATTTGCCAACATCGGAGGCTTCTTAGCAATGCGCGATGAGCAATTGGCTGTAGCTTGCCGAAATTTATTGGTCATAACAGAAGGATTTCCAACTTACGGCGGATTGGCTGGACGCGATTTGGAAGCAATTGCCATTGGATTGAAAGAGGTCATTGAAGAGAGTTACCTGCATTACCGCATTTCGAGCATGGAATATTTGACAGAAAAATTAACCAAAGCGGGTGTTCCTGTTATGTTGCCTGCTGGCGGACATGCAGTTTACTTAGACGCCAAACGATTTTTGGAACACATTCCTATCGATCAATATCCAGGACAAGCCTTGGTATGCGAACTTTACTTGGAAGGCGGCATCCGAAGTGTTGAAATTGGTTCGTTCATGTTTGGAAAATACGATGCAAACGGAAAATTGATTCCAGCGCATCATGAATTAGTTCGTTTGGCGATCCCACGACGCGTCTACACTCAATCTCACATTGACTATGTGGCGGAAGTAATCATTGATGTGTTTCAAAACAAATCGAAGATCCGAGGATTAAAAATTACAGATGAATCACCGTTGTTGAGGCATTTTACGGCAAAGTTGGAGTTGGCGTGATCCAATTATTTCCCTCGATTTCGCTTATCGGCCAACCATTTCGGTACTTGTTTTTCGGATTCCGATTTTCGGTCGCCCAATAGTTTTTCAGCCAAATCTGGTCGTTTTGCTTGCTCCAAGCGTTTGCGAATCCAGTCTTTGTTCTCACGTTTGTACCAAAAGAAAAATCGATTTTGATTCAGTTTTTCTTCTTTTGTTTTTACCGTATTGATTGGTTTCAAAGTATATGGATGAACACCGCTGTAGTAAATAACTGTAGCAACCGTCATGGGAGTTGGCGTGAAATCTTGCACTTGCTCCAACTGAAATCCCATGTCTTTTGTTTCAGCAGCCAAATTCGCCATGTCTTCTTCTTCACATCCTGGGTGCGATGAAATAAAATAGGGGATAAGCTGTTGATTCAATCCATGTTTCGCGGAAATTTGATCGTATTTTTCCTTGAATTTATGAAAATATTTAAATGATGGTTTGCGCATCACACGTAGGGTTGCATCTGATGTGTGTTCCGGCGCAACTTTCAAACGTCCACTGACATGTCTTGTAATTACTTGTTCAATGTACTCGTCGTGGTTTCCGTCTTCGTTGTTTTTGTTGAAATCATCCACCAATAAATCGTAGCGTATACCAGAACCAACAAACGCTTTTTTCACTTCTGGATGGTTGTCAACTTTGCGGTATAATTCCGTCATTGGTTTGTGTGATGTATCCAAATTGTTGCAAATCACGGGGTGAATGCAACTTGGCGAAGAACAACGCGCACAAATGGCTTCGTCTTTGCCTTTCATTTTGTACATGTTGGCAGATGGTCCACCCAAATCGGAAATATAGCCTTTAAAATCTGAATCTTGAACAACTTGTTCTAATTCATTGAGAATGGATTTTTCACTTCGCGAAGCAATGAATTTTCCTTGATGCGCCGAAATAGTACAAAAACTGCAACCTCCAAAACAACCACGATGCATGTTGATGGAGAATTTAATCATCTCATACGCCGGAATTGCTCCACGTTTTTTGTATTTCGGATGAGGTTGACGTGTATAAGGCAAATCAAACGTTTTGTCAATTTCGCCTTCTTCCATCGTTTTGTAGGGTGGATTTATCACCAGCGTTTGATTGCCAACTTGTTGGGTAATGCGATTTGCTTCCCATTTATTGGATTCCACTTCAACAATTTTAAAATTCGCTGCGTATTTGATTTTGTCTTTCAAACATTCTTCGTGACTCGATAATTCAACCGTTTCCCATTGTTTATTTTTCGGAAGTTCCTCCTTATCATCTTGTAAGAATGCGATTTGTTTGATCGTTTTTAAGTTGGAGAACGGAACGCCTTTTTTTAGCAATTTCAGCATTTCCCGCAAGGGTTGGTCGCCCATTCCATAGACCAACATTTCTGCCTTTGAATCTTTTAAAATGGTAGGCATGAGTTTGTCTGACCAATAATCGTAATGCGTTACCCGACGCAATGAAGCTTCGATTCCACCAATTAAAACGGGAACATCAGGATAAAGATCCTTAAGAATATTTGAATAAACAATGGTTGCATAATCTGGACGAAAACCACCTTGTCCGCCGGGTGTGTAGGCATCTGTTGAACGCAAACGCTTATTGGCAGTATAATGATTTACCATGGAATCCATACACCCGGCGGTGACACCAAAGAAGTATTTTGGTTTTCCGAATTTTTTGAAATCGCGCAAATCGTCCTTCCAATTTGGTTGAGCAACGATGGCAACTTTAAAACCTTCGTCTTCAATAATTCGACCAATAACAGCCGTTCCAAAAGCAGGATGATCTACATACGCATCACCAGAAATGATTATAACATCAATTTCCGTCCAACCGCGTTTTTCCACTTCCTTCATGGTAAGCGGCAGCCAATCTGTTATTGGTCTTTGTTCCATGAGGCAAAGGTAAGTTAAAAACTTGAAGAACTATTTCACAGCATTCATTGCTGCTTCATAATTTGGTTCGTGTACAATATCATCAACCAATTCGGTGTGTACGATTTCGCCAGCAGGATTTACAACAACGATGGAACGAGCAAACAACCCTTTGAGCGCACCATCAATCATAGTAAGTTGGTAGTTAAGTTCAAAATGATTTTCATCGAATGAAGAAAGCATATCAATATTTTCGATTCCTTCAGCCCCACAAAAGCGTGAATGCGCAAAGGGCAAATCTTTTGAAATGCAAACGACTTTTGTGTTTGGTAAATTTGCAGCATCTTGGTTAAATTTTCTAACCGACATGGCACAAACACCCGTGTCGATGCTTGGAAAAATATTGAGAATGACAAATTTACCAGCGTAGTCCGAAAGCTTTACGCGCGACAAGTCATTTTTAACTAGTTCGAAGTTTGGAGCTAGTTGTCCAATTTTAGGCATATCGCCAGAGGTATTGATGGGGTTTCCCTTAAATTTTAATTCAGCCATTATTTTGTATTATTTGTTATAAATATAACAAGAATTATGATGTCAAAAAAAACCTCCCTTCCAAAATGGAAGAGAGGCTTTCAATATTATTAAAAAATTGGCGAGGTGATTAACGAATCACAACTCTTTCAACTTTTTTACCGTTTTCGTTAGAAACTTCAACCATATAAACTCCAGTACCAACTTTTGATAAATCAACTGTTGTTGCCGAAGAAGATGCTTTAGTTAAAACAACTTTACCAGTCATATCAGTCACAGTAATTGTGTTTTCAGCGTTTAAGTCGTTAGAAATAGTTATCATTCCTTCAGAAGGATTAGGGTAAACATTAACACCTTGAAGATCAACTAATGTTGAAATAGATAATGTTGGGTCAAAGTTTAATTTAACATGAGGAGACCATCCCCAACCGTTAAACCAATTGATTGCAGAAGATGCTCCAAATGGACCAAAGCAAGCAGTAGAAAAATCATCATCACCATTATTTGTTGAATTAACATATAATCTTGTTGTTCCAGCTTGTTTTTTAACATAGGCCATATAAGTTGTACCTGCTGTTAATGTTACTGGAGCTAAAAATTCAATAACTGTAGATGTAGCTGTTAAATCAGATGCTTGAACAGTGTAATATACTTCTGTAACGAAATCTAAGGTACCTTGAATCGATGTTTGAAGACCATAAAGTGCAACAACTACTTCTTGTCCAACAGTTGTTCCCGCTCCAAACTTTACATTAATAGCAGTAGCCGTTGCATTTGTTGTCATTAAGTATAACGTTCCCATGGCAGTTTCATCGTCTTGGTCAAAACCTCTAACACCTGTTCCATTGTAATCATGTGCATACAAATAGTTCGTGGTTTCAGTAATTACAGCAGCCGTATTATCTGTTGTGATATCATCTGCCGGAAGCGTAAACTCACATGTATAAACCCCCAAAGTTGTTGGAGTGTAACCAGTTGTAAACCAAACGGTGTCTTGTGTCCCAGCAGGAAAATCCATTGTTTGATTTCCGTTATAAACTTCTGTACCACCAAGTTTAATTTTAGCATTGATTACTTTTCCATTTTGAGCCAAAACTCCATCATTTCGAATGATTGTTCCAATGACCATTGGTTTAACTTGGCTCACAGGCACAGATGAATAATCAAAGTCACCAATAATGTCTCCAGTGTATGATTTTAAAACAGATAAATTGTTGTCAGGAATATCTTCTACCACAATATTATCTAAAGTACATTGTGCGCCATCAACACCAAAATAATTGAATTTAAACATTACATCCATTCCAGCAAAGGCACTCACATTAACATACGCTCTTTTGTATACGTAAGTTTCCCAGTCATTTGAATAAGATGCCAACAAGAGCGCATCGTCATCTTCTTGCCAAAGCACTGGCCCCCAAGTTGTTCCTCCATCTGTTGAAGCTGTAAGCGTAATGTCAACATTGTCATTTGGAGTTACATGCCAAAAGCGACTTGTGTTGAAATCAAAATTTAAACGGAAATTTCCACTTGCTGGAAGTGTAATTTCTGGTGTTATTAAATTTTCATCATGGGTATCAACTGAGTTCACATATAAAATTCCACATCCACCACCAGGGTTACCATTTGTAGTTTGATGCCAAGCTTGCGAAGCTGGAACTGTGATTGTAGATGCTGGACCAGAAGATAATAACCAACCAGCAGCTAAAGGCCATGTTTCAAAATCTTGAGAAAGATAAGTTACTTTTTCTGCGCTTGCTGGTTTAGGTGCTTTTAAGTTTCCAGCAACATTTGGTGCAGTTTTAGAAGTTACTTCAAATTTTGGAGAGGAAACTTGTGCGTTTATCGTGCAAATTGCGAACAACGATAAAGCTGAGAGATAAATTCTTTTCATACTATATTTTTAAGTAAAGTTACGATTAGTAGATATGCTATGCAAGTGTTAAATGTTGAATTCTCTTCCGTTCAATCAATAATCTATACATTTAATCATCAAGGAAATCGAAGCATAAAAAAAACCTCCCTTCCAAATTGGAAGAGAGGCTTTCAATATTATTAAAAAATTGGAAGTAGTGATTAACGAATCACTACTCTTTCGACTTTCTTGCCGTTTTCGTTAGAAACTTCAACCATATAAACTCCAGTACCAACTTTTGATAAATCAACTGTTGTTGCAGAAGAAGATACTTTGGAGAAAACAACTTTACCTGTGATATCTGTTACAGTAATAGTGTTTTCTGCGTTTAAGTCATTAGAAATAGTTACAAGTCCTTCAGAAGGATTTGGGTAAACATTAACACCTTTAATGTCAACCAAAGTTGAAACAGATAATGAAGGATCAAAGTTAGCTCTTACTGCTGGAGAGAATCCCCAACCAGTATACCAGTTGATTGCATCTCCTGCTCCAAATGGACCAAAGTTTACAGTTGAATTATCGTCATCACCTAAATCACTACCACCAAAGAAAACTCTTGATGGACCTGCTTGTTTTCTTACTTCAATGATATATGCTGAACCAGCATCTAACGTTAAAGGACTATTCAACAAGATGTTTGTAGTTTTGTTCGGACCAATTTTAGAAGCAGGAACTGTATAATAAAGCTCATCGATGAAAGTTAAATCTTGGATATTTGAATTTACCAAACTAACTCTGATTACCACTTCAGTTTCAGGAGTTGTACCAGTTTCAAATTCTACTTGAACACCTCTTAAAGTTGCTGTAGCTTCCATGTTGTAAAGGTTACCCATACCTGTTTCTTCGTCTTGATCAAAACGGAAAATTCCAGTTCCTAAGTAATCATGGCCATAAATGTGTTGAGTTGTGCTAATTGCTGCTTCACCCATTTCATTCCCTACAACGTCATCTTCCGGTACAGAAACTTCTACTGTGTAATCACCAAGTCCTGTTGGAGTATAGGTAGTTGTAAACCAAACTGTATCTATTTCAGCAACAGAATAGTCACGTGTATCCGTTTGTGTATATACTTCTGCACCGCCTAACATAACTTTAAGCACTGCATTCACTCCTGTTTGAACCGTAGCTCCTGAATTTGAGATCACAGCACCTACCATCATTGGTTTTGTTTGAGCAACAGGAACCATTGAGTAATCCCAATCAAGGACAATATCACCTGCCCAAACTTTTCCTACAGCCATATCATTATCTGGCAATACTTCAATTGCTACATCATCTACCATCCAAGCGTAGTCACAACCACCTTTGTAACGGAATCCGATATATGCAGTTGCCGAATTTCCAACTACTGAGGAAATATTCACAGAAGCAACAGTAGGGTTTGTAGGCAACGTTGCATTCACTGCTAAACCGTTGTGTGAAGTAACAGGAAATTCTGTCCATGTTACACCATCTGTACTTGCGATTACCCAGCAAGTTCCTTGAAAAGCACGGTACCAAGATTCAAAAGTCACCTGAACAGCAGGGCTACCTGTCAAATCGATTGGAGCAACTGTTCTAACATCTGAATTTTGAGAACCAGCTGCACCACATAACAAATCTGAATCGAACAAAGCGAAACCATTTAACTTTGTTGTTGAGTTGATTCCTGCAAGTGGGAAACTTCCTGAAGGAACCCCTGTTCCAATCACCCAGTTGTGGGGAGCAGATCCATTAATTGCAAATGACCAATCAGCTGGTGTGCTAAAATCATTTTCCCAAAGTGGACTTGGTCCACCTTTTTGTCTTTCAACATGGTTCACCAATTTTGTAACGCCAACTGTTTGATGCTTTCCTACATTCAATTCACTACCATTGCTTTGAGCAAAAGATAGCATCGATGTGAACATAGAAGCCAAGATTAAATAATTTTTTTTCATAATTTTTTAAATTTTGTGTAAAAATAACAATCCATTTCCAATAAGACAAGTTATCTATGTCTCATGATTTTTTGAGACATGAACTTGTTATTCAATAAAGTGACGATTGATTTAAAGGAATGGTTGAAAAAAAGGCCAACAATTAACTTGCTGACCTTTTCGCTTTGTTTTTATTTTCCCGAAAATGGGAAGTATTATTTGGAAAGTATTATTTGGAAAGTTCTTCTTTTACAAGAGTAGAAATAATTTTTCCATCCGCTTTTCCTGCTAGTTTCGAAGAAAGCACCCCCATAACTTTACCCATATCCGATGGGGAAGAAGCGCCTGTTTGTGCAATTGCTTGTTGAACCTCGGCTCTGATTTCGTCTTCAGTCATCATTTTTGGCATGTATTCCTCGATAACTTTCGCTTGAAATAGTTCATCAGCCGCTAAATCTTCACGTCCTTGCTCAATGTAAAGCGTATATGTATCCATGCGTTGTTTGTGCATTTTCATCACAATTTTCGCAGCAGTCGCATCACTAATTTCAGCATCGCCACCAGAAGTCGCTTCAAGCAATAATTTGGATTTAATATCTCTCAACGCCGCTAGCTTTTCTTTTTCTTTGGCCAGCATAGCGGATTTGATATCTGCATTTATTCTATCTGTAAAGTTCATTAGTCTACATTATCGTGTAAAAAGGAATTTCCTCCTCGTAATTTTGATTCTCCATTTTCATCTTTAGTTACGCCAAATCGACTTACCGATTCTTCAGAACTAAATTTTTTCTCATCCAATTGGATGTTTTTGCGCACATACGCTGGCTCATTCTCAAATTCCATCAATCCTTCCGCTTTTTTTAATTTCGCAGTATATTCTTGGATTTTGTTCATGCGCTCCTGTGTTTTGCGTTGTTGTTCTTCAGGAGATAAAATTGTTTTTGGTGTCGAAACTGGACCCTCAACTTTATCAGTCAACTCATCATCAAGCATGTAACGCGTTACTTCCTCTTCATTCGTTGCTTGAGCAGAAGTCACTTCCGTTTTTGGTTGATTTTCAATATCCCAATCAAAATTAATTGCAGCTTGTTCTTCAGAAATTGGATCTTCCAAATTTACTTTATGCACCTCTGTTCTTGTTTCAACGGGAGGTGTGAAAGTTGTAGTCTCAACCTTGTTCTCAGGAGTTGGTTCTACCTTCAAAAACGGCTCTTCCTCAATTGCAGTAATTTCTTTGGCATTCTCAAACAAAGGCGAAGTTGTTGGAGAAGAAAGAGGCGCTTTAATTTCGTTTTTCGTTTCTTCTTCTAATGTACTTCGTTTCTTTTCTGGTGCTTTTTCAAACCCAGTTATTGGGGTTGAATGAAAACCTGTTGCAATTACCGTAATGCTCAATTTATTACCCAAAGTTGCATCATAACCATGTCCCCAAATAACGTCTGCAGTTGACCCTGCTTCGTCTTGAATGTAATCCGTGATTTCCGTGATTTCATCCATGAGTACTTCTTGATCACCATAAGTGATATTTAAAAGCACGTAATTTGCACCACTGATGTCGTTGTCGTTCAACAATGGAGAAGAAAGTGCTTCTTGAACAGCAATGGTTGCTCTATTTTCTCCTTCAGCTGTTGCGCTACCCATAACAGCTACACCGCTATCGCGCATCACTGTATTGACATCGTTGAAATCCACATTGATGGCACCAGTCACTGAAATCACTTCCGCAATTCCTTTGGCAGCTACGCTCAATACATCATCCGCTTGTGAGAACGCATTTCCGATAGTTAAATTACCTGAAATCTCACGTAAACGCTCATTATTGATAACCAAAAGCGTATCTACATTTTGGCGCATTTGTTCTAATCCTTCTTCGGCTTGTTGACGACGTTTGCGCCCTTCAAATCCAAAAGGTACAGTAACGATTCCAACGGTAAGAATGCCCATTTCTTTCGCAATTTGCGCAATGATTGGAGCAGCACCTGTTCCAGTTCCTCCGCCCATTCCAGCGGTAACGAAAACCATTTTAGTATTGTTTCCAAGTACTTCACGAATCTCATCAATGTTCTCAATGGCTGCATTTTTCCCAATTTCTGGAATAGATCCAGCGCCTCGTCCTTCTGTGAGAGAAGGTCCAAGTTGAATTTTAAATGGCACAGGCGAGATGTCAAGTGCTTGCTTGTCAGTGTTACAAACAATAAAGTCAACACCAATAATTCCTTGGTTGTACATGTGATTTACGGCATTGCTCCCTCCACCACCAACGCCAATCACTTTTATAATTGACGTATTATCTTTTGGTAAATCAAATTCCATTTTATTTACGTTTTGGTTAATTGTATTCCTTTTTACAGTTTATACTTTTTTATTTAATCTTCTTCGGCGAACCAACTTTTACTTTTCTCAACAAACGAGTCGAAGAAACTTCCTCTCGTTTTCTTGGAATGTGTTTTCGTTTTTGCTGCTTTCTCAACAACAGGGTTCTTTTGTTCTAATTTGTCAAGCGATTCAAATCCTTTGAGAACTAATCCAACTCCTGTTGAATACATCGGACTTGTCAAGTTTTCAATATGATTTGTGTTAGCCAAATGTTCTGTTGGATAACCAATTCGCGTATCCATTCCAGTTAAATATTCAAAAAGTTGAGTGATGTGTTTCAATTGCGATCCACCTCCAGTCACCACAATTCCACCAATCAATTTTTTCTTAAATCCAGAATTGATGATTTCGTAGTCTACCAATTCGATGATTTCCGTCATACGTGCTTGAATGATACTCGCTAAATTTCGAACAGAAATTTCTTTGGCATCACGTCCGCGAAGTCCAGGAATGCAAACAATTTCGTTTTCTTGACTTTCGCTTGCAAGCGCAGAGCCGAATTTTACTTTCAACAATTCAGCTTGACGTTTCATGATCGTACATCCTTCTTTGATGTCGTCGGTTACTACATTTCCACCAAAGGGAATAATTGCTGTATGTTGAATAATTCCTTCGTGGAAAATGGCGATGTCTGTTGTACCACCTCCGATATCTACCAAAACTACACCTGCTTCTTTTTCTTCTTCAGAAAGCACGGCATCTGCAGAAGCCATCGGCTCAAGAATTATGTCTTTTACTTCGTAACCTGCTTTTTGCACACATTTATTGATAGTCATGCAAGCTCCAATATTTCCAGTAATGATGTGGAAATTGGCTTCCAAACGAATTCCTGCGTGACCGATTGGATCTTTGATTCCAGCTTGATTATCAACAATGTATTCTTGCGGAATTACCGTAATAATTTGCTCGCCAGGAGGCATCAACATTTTGTACATGTCTTCAACCAATGCATCAATGTCTTCTTGCGAAATTTCAGTTTCTAAAGAATTTCGTGTGTGCATTCCACGATGCTGTAAACTTTTAATGTGCTGTCCAGCAATACCAACATTTACGTTATGAATGATTAAATCACCATCCACATTGTTTTGAGCTTCTTGCACAGCATTTTTGATTGATTGAACCGTTTTTTCGATATTTTCAACCACACCACGAGCCACGCCAAGCGATTCGCTCTTGCCCATAGAAAGAATTTCAATTTTTCCATGATCATTGCGTTGCCCTACGAAACAAGCAATTTTCGTAGTTCCAATATCCAATCCAACGATTACTTTTGCCATATTTATTCTATTTTTTTACAAACAATCTGCTTATCATATTTCACGCTTATCTCGGAATAACTTTTCCAGCCTTCGTATGGTATTGCTTCTTTGTAAAATATTTTTAACTTTTTAAATTTCTCTTGCACTTCCTTATCAGAATATGCCGTTCCGAATATTATTTTTTGTCCTCCAACGATGGGTGTTAAGACAAAATCACCTGCTTTTGTGTGGTGAATTTGCGCTATCAACGCATGCATTAAGGGATCATTACAAACATAATTTGAAATTCTGTACACATCATCAAGCTTTCGAATACTTTTCAATGAGTCATTGTTAATAATATCATGAACCGAAATAGAACTGGCACGGTCATCGATATCACCAGTAACAATGGGGACTCTAGCCGTGTGATTGACCGATTTCAGCATCACATTTCCATCTGCATCTAGGAAGAAATCTTGACCAAAATTGTTAAAAACTCGACAGATTGGTTTTTTGAGTTCCACATCGATGTTCCATTTTCCTCCAAAATGCGTGTAAACCTTCACCAATTTCACTTCATTCATGGCAAGAATAAATTGTTCAACTCCTTCGGCATTTAGGTCTTTTACTTTTTGATCGATGTAGATGTAATTTTCTTGTTTTAATCTGGTTAATAATTCATCTGGTGTCAAAAAAGCATGTTCGCCTTGTACTGTTATGTGAATTTTTGGATCTTGTAAAGGCAAATTTTCTAGGCTCGTTTTTACGCTAATCATGAGCAAAACGAGTCCAACGGCAAACAAACCCCAAAGCGCTATTTTTAGCCACTTTTTCAAGACCAAGCTTTTTTGAGTGGTTCAACAATGCGATCTATATCTCCAGCTCCAATCGTCAGATAAACTCCTTCTGTTCGTTTTGATAAAACCGAAATGGTTTCATCGGGCGAAAGAATTTTTTTGTTTGTGCAAGTAATTTTTTCCAATAACGCATCGCTTGTAATTCCATCAATTGGTTCTTCACGAGCTGGGTAGATAGGCAATAAAATCACCTCGTCTAGGATGGACAATTCTCTGGCAAATCCGTCGAAAAAATCGCGGGTTCGAGAAAACAAATGAGGTTGAAAAACGCCTGTTATTTTTTGGTTCGGATACATCATTTTTACCGATTCAAGAAACGAGTGAATTTCAGTAGGATGATGTGCATAATCGTCAATATAAATTAAATGTTGCGATTTTATTTGATAATCGAAGCGACGTTTGACCCCTTTGAATGTTTCTAATCCATGTCTAATTTCTGTTTCTGAAAGACCAAGAAATGTACTCAAAGCGATGCAAGCAACCGCATTTTCTGCGTTGTGAATCCCAGGAATTCCGATCTCTACAGAGTTCCATTTTCCGTGAGGCGTACGCACATCCACAAGGAATTTGGATGCTTCCACCCGCACATTTTCTCCAAAATAATCTGCATCTGGTGCATTAATTCCGTAGGTAATGCTTTTGGCTTTGGAAGCTAAATTCAGTCCGTATTTTTGCACCAGGATTCCGTCGGCATGGTTCAAATTGGCGTACATTTCAAAACCTTCTTGAAAAGAATTAGAATCGCCATAAATATCTAAATGATCTGGATCTGTTGATGTTATGATCGACGCAAATGGGCGCAATCGGAGAAAAGAGCGGTCAAATTCATCTGCTTCGATGATGGTAAATTCACTTGCAGTATTGATCAATAGATTTGAATTGAAATTGGAAGAAATTCCACCCAAGAAAGCCGTACATTTTTGCTTGGATTCATTAAAAATGTGAGCCAGCATGGTGCTTGTTGTCGTTTTACCATGCGTTCCGGCTACTCCGAGTCCTTTTGTTGATTGGGTAATGATTCCCAAAACTTCAGAGCGTTTGAAAAGCGTATACTCATAATGTTGGAAGAACAAAAGCTCGCCCAAGTTTTTTGGAATCGCAGGCGTGTAGACCACAAGCGTTTTGCTTTTATCCGTATAATAACTTGGAATGCTGTTGTTTAAATCAGCATAGTGCACATCAATTCCTTCCTCCACCAATTTGAGCGTGAGTGGTGTTTCCGTTTTATCGTAGCCAGCCACAGCCCAACCGAGTTGCTTAAAGTACCGAGCAAGGGCAGACATTCCAATGCCACCAATTCCGATGAAATAAGCGCGATCAAATTGATCTAAAGAAGGATATGTCATTTCATTATTCATGGACCAATTTCTCAATTTCGTTCACAATATTTTCGGTTGCTTGCGGTTTTGCCAAGGATGCAATGTTCAGACTCAATTCAGATTGAAGTTCTGGATCGTTCAACAATTTAATGGCTGTCGGAATCAATTGGTCTTTTGCTTCAACGTCTTTGACCAACAAGGCTGCAATTTTTGAAACCAAGGCCATGGCATTATGTGTTTGATGGTCTTCGGCAACATTTGGTGAAGGGACAAGAATCGTCGGTTTTTTCACCAAGCAAAGTTCAGATACTGAAATCGCTCCGGCACGTGAAATGACCACATCCGCAAGAGCATAAGCTAAGTCCATGCGTGCGATGAATTGTGTCATATGAATTCCAGCTAAATTTTGACCAGCCAAGGATGTCGTTAATTGGTCAAAATATAGTTTTCCACATTGCCAAAGCACTTGGACATCATTTTCTTGAATTAATTTCAAATGGTTGTTGACAGATTCATTTAAAGTTCTTGCACCCAATGAACCACCAATAACTAAAATCGTTTTTTTCGATGGATCTAGATTATAAAACGCAAAAGCTTCTTCGCGTTTACCGTCAATTTTGACCATGTCGTGTCGCACAGGATTTCCTGTTTGAATGATTTTTTCAGCTGGAAAAAAGCGATCCAATCCTTCATAAGCAGTGCAGATTTTCGCCGCTTTTCTTGCTAAAATTTTATTTGTTTTCCCCGCAAAGCTATTTTGCTCTTGAATCAGCGTTGGAATGCCCAACATATTTGCTGCTTTCAGTGTTGGTCCAGATGCATATCCGCCAACTCCAACTACCACATCAGGTTTAAATTCTTGGATGATTCGTTTTGCTTTGATTACACTTTTGATGATTTTAATCGGAAGCAGAAAATTGGATAAGGTGAATTTGCGTTGAAAACCGGAAATTGTTAAACCAATAATTTTATATCCAGCTTGAGGCACTTTTTCCATTTCCATTTTACCTTCTGCGCCAACAAATAGAATATCCACTTCTGGATTTCTGCGTTTGATTTCATCTGCAATGGCAATAGCAGGAAAAATATGTCCTCCTGTTCCGCCTCCTGATATTATTACTTTATTGAGTTTCATTTGATCATTTTTTATGACATAACAGGTTGCAATGGATTAACGCCAGAATCCGATTTTTTATTTTTCCCTTCAGCTTTGCTTTCAGAGGGTTTGTTTTCTTTTTCAGGTAACACTTCTTGTTGTTTTGCGGCAATGCTTTGCACAATTCCGAGAGCCACGCATGTCATAATCAACGCCGATCCACCCATCGCGAGCAAGGGCATATTTTGACCTGTTACAGGAAAAATGCCTGTACAAACGAGCATGTTGACCGAAGCCTGCGTTAACATAAGAATTCCAATTCCAATACTGACATACGTTTCAAACAGCGAAGTGGATTTCAATCCAATGCGAATGATTCGGTACAATAAAATTAGATACAAAAGTCCAAGAAACAAAGCGGCAATAGAACCAAATTCTTCCACGAAAGAGGAATAATAAAAGTCGGCGTAAGCTTCTGGTAAATATTCTTTCAATTTGCCATCACCAACTCCTTGACCAATAAATCCACCGTTGAAAATTGCAAGTTGAGCATTGATCGCTTGCGCATTTTCTACTACATTGTTTTCATCATCTACGCGGTTGAAAATCCGATTCTCCCAGGTGGTTAATCGAGGAAGAATATTTAAATCAGGAGCCGCTTTTTGGATTAAAACGACAATCGCAAAAAGAACGATTCCACCACCGATAAATGCAACAATTCTCCCGAAAGGGAAACGCCCCACAAATAAAATGGACATCGAAATAGCAAAAACCAACGCTGCAGTTGAGAAGTTATCCTTAACAATCAATCCACAAATAACAATAATCGGGATAATAATGGGCCAAAAACCCTCTTTCCAACTATTAAAAACAGCATGTTTTTTTTCGAGTAGTCGCGACAAATAAATGATGAGTGCAAGTTTTGCAAAATCGGATGATTGAAAGGTCAAACCGATAAATGGGATGCGCACCCACCGACCAGCACTGTTTCGTTCCAAACCGAATAGAATCGTAAATAAAAGTAGACCAACAGCGACATAAAAAATGAACTTTGATAATTGTTTAACATACCGAGGATCCTTGCGATGGAGCCAGTACATAACCACAAATGCAAGAAGCACATAAAAGAAGTGTTTGAACAAATACGTAAAGGGTGTTCCGCCTTCCACTTTCACCAAAATAGGCACAAAGCTGTAGACACTTACGAGCGAAAACGCAAGCATAAGTAGTGTTATAATCCAAATAACACGATCACCTTTTAGATATTTGAGGTATTCCTTCACTTATTTTAATTGATGGAGATTTAAAAAATCGACAAACACTTTTTGACTTCGTTCCCATTCAACGCCAGTTGCTGTAAACAAGACAATTGCTCCCTTAGTAGCCAACTCTTTCATCATGGAAAGTGAATTTTCGACAGATCCTGCACCAACCATTTTTTCAACCGGAAATTGGTCAATTTTTGAGTATACCTCGTATGCTTGATCTTGCGCAATGATTGTTTTCACATTGACGCAAACAGTCGGGAAATTTTCGGAACACCAATCCAACAAATCTTGATTTCCAATCCAAATGACTGGATACGGAAAAGATTCAATCGTTGGTGCGACTAATTCAGCCGAAGGATTTGCCCACGAAAAAACATCCATGCCCCATAATTTTCCATGGGCGCGAATTTTCCCAAATTGTTGGTTGTCAAGTGCCTTTTTACGGGCGTCCAACAATTGGTCGTGTTTTAATTCAACCTTTTTATGACTCATAATTTCGCTTTTTTAAAGTGCGCGAACTGCTTCTTTAAACATGTTTCCACGCTCTTCGTAATTTTCAAACAAATCGAAGGATGCGCATGCAGGAGAAAGCAAAACGGTCTCGTCTTTTTTCGCCAAACGGTAACCATAAGCAACAGCTTCCATGGCACTTTTTGCTTCCACAATCGTTTCAACTGTTCCGTGGAATGCGTCAATGATTTTTTGGTTGTCCGTTCCAAGGCAAATAATTGCTTTCACACGGTCTTTTACCAAATCCAAAAGCTCAGAGTAGTCATTGCCTTTGTCTACACCTCCAACAATCCAAACCGTAGGTTTGTCCATGCTTTCAAGTGCAAACCAAGTCGAATTGACATTGGTAGCTTTTGAATCGTTAATAAACTCAATACCGTGAACTTTGGCTACAAATTCCAAACGGTGCTCAACGTTGGTGAAATCAGTAAGGCTCTCACGAACCGATTCTTTTCTGATTTCAAGAATTCTCGAAGCGATCCCTGCCGCTAGTGAATTTTGGGTGTTGTGCTTACCCTTCAATGAAAAGTCGTGAATTGACATAGTAAATTGTTGTTTTATATTTATTGTTATTTGTTCCTCTTTTAAAAATCCTCCCAACTCAATTTCTTTCGTTAAAGAAAAGGGAGCTTGTTTTGCGCGAATGCTGCGCTTTTTTAGTTCTGTTTCAATGATTGGGTCATCTGCGTTGTAGATAAACCAATCGTTTTCAGTCAAGTTTTGAATGATGCGAAATTTACTGTCCACATAATTCTGCATTTCGTAGTTATATCGATCCAAGTGATCTGGCGTAATGTTGAGTAGAATCGCAATATCGGCCTTGAAGGAGTACATTCCGTCCAATTGAAAAGAACTTAGTTCGAGTACGTACCAATCGAAATTTTCTTCAGCCACTTGTTTGGCAAAACTTTGACCAACATTTCCTGCTAATCCCACGTTAAATCCTGCTTTTTTCAGCATGTGGTGCGTAAGCAAAGTCGTTGTCGTTTTTCCGTTACTACCGGTGATACAAATGGTTTTTGCTTTGTTGTAATATCCTGCAAATTCGATCTCAGAAATAACAGGAATTTCCTGTTCGTGAAGCTTTTTAATCAGTGGTGCTTTATCTGGAATTCCAGGCGACTTAATCACAATTTCGGCTTTCAAAATGCGCTCTTCAGAATGCTGACCTTCTTCCCATTCAAATCCGCGTTCTTCCAATTCAGCTTTGAACGAATCTTTGATTTTACCGAAATCAGAAACAAAGACATTCCAGCCCATTTTTTTTGCCAAAACAGCAGCTCCGATGCCAGATTCTCCAGCACCCAAAATCACACAATTTTTTGATTTCGTTGGTTCCACGATTAGCGAAGTTTTAACGTTACAATGGTTATTACTGCGAGCAATACCGCTACAATCCAGAAGCGGGACACAATTTTTGCTTCATGCAATCCTTTTTTCTGATAGTGATGATGCAAAGGAGCCATGAGGAAAATCCTTCGACCTTCGCCATACCTTCGTTTGGTAATTTTGAACCAACCAACTTGCATGATTACCGACAAGTTTTCGACTAAGAATACACCACACAAAACTGGGATCAACAACTCTTTTCGAATGGCAATCGCAAAAACAGCAATGATTCCACCTATCGCCAAACTTCCTGTGTCGCCCATGAAAACTTGTGCGGGATAGGAATTGTACCATAAAAAGCCAATACACGCGCCCACAAACGCAGCAATGTAGATTACCAATTCCTCGGCGTGTGGAATGTACATCACATTCAGGTAATCCGAGAATCGCACGTGTGCACTCACATACGCAAGTACCGCTAGCGCAAGACCAATAATTGCTGATGTTCCTGTTGCAAGACCATCCAATCCATCGGTCATGTTTGCGCCATTCGAAACTGCAATTACGATAAAAATGACAATCGGGATAAATAGCATCCAACCATATGATTTAGCCGTGTCGTCGCCAATTAACCAGTTGTAATTGAACTCATTTCCTTTGATAAATGGAATCGTTGTTGTCATGTCATCTGTTTCGATCCACTTTGAGTTATCATCTTCATGTAAATCTGTGTGCATGTGTGTCACCAGTTTTTCATTTCCCTGAAGCACGTGATCGGCACTCACTTTTTTGTGTACCACTACATCGTCTGAGAAATAGAGCATGGAACCCACAATCACTCCAACTCCAATTTGTCCAATGACTTTGAATTTTCCGGCAAGACCTTTTTTGTTTTTCTTAAAAACCTTGATGTAATCATCCAAGAAACCAATTGCGCCAAGCCAAACGGTGGCAAGAAGCATCGTGATGACATAAATATTGTCCAATTTGGCAAAAAGCAAGGTTGGAATAAAAATCGCGGAAAGGATAATGATTCCACCCATGGTTGGCGTTCCTGACTTTTCCATTTGACCTTGAAGTCCTAAATCGCGCACCGTTTCGCCAATCTGCTGTTTGCGAAGCAAGTTGATGATTTTTTTACCGAAGAAAATGGAAACAATGAGCGAAGTAATCAAAGCCATTGCTGCTCGGAACGAAATGTAATCGAACAATCCAGCTCCTGGAAAATTCAATGTGTCTAAGTAATTAAATAAGTAATACAGCATTATTTCTCGAGTTTTTCAAATAGTTCAACCGTTATTTTTGTATCGTCGAAATCGTGTTTCACACCTTTTATTTCTTGATATTTTTCATGTCCTTTGCCTGCAATCAGGATGATATCTCCTTTTTCCGCCAGTGAAATCGCCGTTTTTATGGCTTGCGCTCTGTCTGTGACTGACAATGTTTTTTTAAAGTGAACTCCAGGAACACCAGCCATCATTTCGTCAATTATGACATTTGGGTCTTCAGATCTTGGATTGTCAGAAGTGAGGATCACTTTGTTGCTCCATTCACATGCAATTGCAGCCATTTCAGGACGTTTACCTTTATCGCGATCTCCTCCACAACCAACAACTGTAAAAACAGATTCGTTTTTCGTGCGGATATTATCAATCGTTTTCAATACATTTTCGAGCGCATCCGGTGTGTGTGCATAGTCAATGATTGCTGTGATTCCTGTTTGTGAAATCACGTATTGAAATCTTCCTTCCACCGATTCCAGCGAACTAAGAACTGTCAATATATCTTGTTCATCTTCCTCCAAACATTTCGCAATAGCAAAAACGGCCAGTAAATTATAGGCATTGAAATCGCCGATAAGACGTGTCCAAACTTCGATACCATTGATTGTCAAGACCAAACCACTAAATTGATTTTCGAGCACTTTTGCTCTGAAATCGGCCATGGTTTTCAGGGCATACGTTACTTTTTTCGCTTTGGTGTTTTGAAGCATCACTTCACCGTTTTTGTCGTCCACATTCGTTAAGGCAAATGCATTGGCAGGCAAATGATCAAAGAAACTTTTCTTAACGTGAATGTATTCTTTGAAGGTGTTGTGATAATCTAAATGATCGTGCGTGATGTTTGTGAAAGCGCCACCAGCAAAGGTTACGCCAGCAATTCGGTGCTGATGAATGGCGTGCGAACTCACTTCCATGAAGCAATAGTCGCAACCTGCTTCTACCATTTTGGCGAGAAGCGCATTGAGCGAAATGGCATCTGGAGTTGTATGCGTGGATGCAATTTCTTCCTCCGCAATGCGATTTACGACCGTGGAAATAAGTCCCACTCTGTAATTCAATTTTGTAAACAAATGGTACAAAAGTGTTGTTGTGGTTGTTTTCCCATTCGTACCTGTGATTCCAACAAGTTTTAATTGACGGGAAGGCTCATCATAGAAGTTGGATGCAACAATTCCAACCGCTTCGTGCGAATTTTCGGTAACGATAAGATTTACATCTGCAGGAACTTCCATTTCTTTTTCAGCCACTACACAGGTACAACCTTGATCAACGACTGCTGAGATGAAATCATGCCCATCAACTTTTTGACCTTTAACGGCAAAAAATACGCTTCCCGCTTTCGCATTTCTGGAATCCAAAGTAAGGTTGTCCACCAAAACATCCGTTGTTCCATGAACAGCTTTGATCGATACTCCGTATAATATGTCTTTAAAATTCTTTTGCATTAGTTTAACGTAATTGTTACTGTTCCATCAAACACTTTTGTTCCTGGCTGTACTGATTGCGAAATCACTTTACCAAATCCATTGATTCGTACCTTCATTCCTGTTTTTTCAATCAGAAAAACGGCATCACGTGCAGTCATTCCTACAACATTTGGCACGGTCGTTTTGCCTACATACCGACCTTCGAGCGTCATTTTAGTCCCATTCGGAATGGTGTTTAGCCATTCTTTGTCGTCCAGACTTGAAAAGGGAATATTGAATTGTTGCATCACTTTTTCAAGGTCATTCCGATGTCCAGCATAGGCGTAAGGAGCTTCTTTGATGCGTTTCCGTTTTTCATTAATTGCTCGGTGATATTTTAATTTGGAAGCATATACTTTGTTCGCAATCGCTGTGAAAACCGTTCCTGAAACCTTGGCGCCGTAAATGTCTTGCGAAGGAGCAGAAATCACCACGATGCAAGAATAAATTGGGTCATTTGCCGGGAAATAACCAACGAAGGAAGCTTGATACTTGCGTTCCCCTTTTTCGCCATATTCTAAATTGTCGTTTAGGATACGAGCAGTTCCCGTTTTACCCGCAATGCTAAAGAACGAAGCTTGAAGTGCTTTTCCAGTTCCACGTTGTACAACTCCTTCCAAGCATTTTTTGAGAATATTAATCGTATTTTGTGAACAGATTTTATCTCTTAAAACCACAGGACGAAAGACTTTTACTTTTTGACCCGCTCGAGTGATTTCCTTCACAAATTGCGGTTTCAGCAGTTTCCCATTATTCGCCACGGCATTATAAAACGCAAGGGTTTGCATAGGAGTTTGCTGAATTTCATAACCAACGGCCATCCAAGGAACTGAAATTCCAGACCAATTTGGATGACCTGGATAGTACATTGTTGGACGTTGTTCTCCCAATAAATCGATTCCAAGTGAATCAGCCAAACCAAAACTTTTTAGGCGATCGATAAACGCTTGAGGATTTCCGCGATATGCATTATTGACAACTTTTGAAATGACATTGGATGAACGTTCGAAAGCTTCTTGCACCGTAATCACACCCATTGGACCGTCGTGGTCTGCCATCTCATGATCGTAAAAACGATACACACCGGCGGCATTTACTTTATCAGTAATTTCAATGCGATTGTCCTCGAGTGCGGCCATGAGCGAAGCCAATTTAAACGTTGAACCAGGCACTTCTTTGGTTCCAATGGCGTGATTATATAGTTCGTAATAATTTCCGTCTGAAGCTTTGGTCAAAGAAACAATGGCTTTCACAAAACCAGTTTTGACGTCCATCAGAATCACTGAGCCATTTTTTGCACCTTGTAATTTCAATTGGCGTTCAAGTTCGGTGTGAGCAACTTCTTGAATTTCTTTGTCAATCGACGTTACAACGTTTGCTCCTTCCACAGATTCACGAATGATTTGACCTGTTTTTTTCCAGCCGTTTCCATATTTTTGTTCAATTTCTATCCCGGGCTCTCCAGCTAGGTATTCATTGAACGCACCTTCAATTCCAACGCGCAAATCACTTTTATTTCCTTCTTTTGGTCGGTAATAACCAAGCGTTCTTTTCAATAATTCACCATGTGGTCTTTTGCGTTGAATGGTCTCGTCCGTATCGATTAAACCACCTTTTAGTCGGCCTTTATCAAAAATTGGGAAAGAGCGAATCAATTTTCGTTCTTCAATTGTTGCTTTTCGACGGATGAGTAAATAGCGTTTTTTTGCTTGACGTCCTGAACGAATGTATTGTTCGTATTCAGAAGCCGTTTTTTCTGGGAAATAAGTGGCAAGTTTGATGCACAAATTGCGAATTTCTGTATCAAACAATTCCTGTTCAATCACTGTCGGATCCAAGTGAATATCGTAGAATGAAACTGAGGTAACCAATGGAACATAGTTAATATCCACAATTTCACCACGACGCGGAATGCGCTCTGTAGTTCGTGTAGGCATTTTTTCGGCAGTTCCAGTATTGGTTGTGAAGACTGTATTTTTTCCTTCGAATTGCAGGGAAAAAGTTTTGATAATAATGACCAACATCAACACCACAAATCCGAAATAAATCAGATATGCTCTCCAGTATATGTCTTTGTTATCATTTTTCATCCTTCAATCGAATTACCTTCGTTGGGTTTACTGTTTCTTTCAATCCTTTTGGTCCAAGTTGCTCAACAAGTACTTGTCGTTTGGTAACTTCTTCCAGTTTTGCTTTCGCTTCTACATATTCTGCCGTTATTTCATCCACTTCTTTTTGAGTGGTATCAACATCTTTCGACAGTTGTTTTCCATAATATCCTTTCGCTACCACGAGAAGCAACAAAAAGATCACGAAGAAGATGAAGTTCAAATTATTGAGTACAAACTCTTTCGTCAAGAATTCGCCATTCAGAATTTGATTAAAAGCGCGAGAAGTCTTTCCGGCAGAAGCTTTTTTGGGTTTCCTCGGTTTTGCTTCCGGCTTTTTCGGAACAACAGGCTTTTTCTCTATAAACTCGTTATCCATTTCTTCTTTCTGCAATTCTCAATTTGGCGCTTCGTGCACGTGAATTTCGTTCACATTCTTCCTCGTCTGCTGTTATTGGATGTCGTACAATTTCGTCGAATGGTTTTAACACATTCCCAAAGAAGTCCTTTTTCAAATCGTCGTGGACAGATCCTTTTTTCATGTAGTTTTTAATAATTCGATCTTCCAGCGAATGGTAGGACATCACGACTAACCTTCCGCCTGGTTTGATAATTTGTTCTGTTTGTGCAATAAATCGCTCGAGCACTTCCATTTCTTGATTCACTTCAATGCGAATGGCTTGAAAAACTTGAGCAAAAAACTTGTGGTCTTTGAATTTTGGAGCGCAGGGCAGGAGCAATTCCATGAGTTGACCAGTTGTTTTTATTGGTTTTGAAATGCGGTGGCGCACAATTTCACCCGCAATTCTTCGTGCATTTTTAAGTTCACCGTAGGTTTGAAAAATTCTCATCAACTTAAACTCGTCATAGTCGTTGATGATTTTTTCGGCAGTAAGTTCACCATGTTGGTTCATGCGCATATCGAGCGGAGCGTTTCCTCGAATAGAAAAACCACGTTCTTCCACATCGAATTGATGCGAGGAGACACCTAAATCGGCAAGGATACCATCCACAGTTTGAATTCCGAGCGCACGCAAATGATTTTGCACAAAGGCGAAATTGGCTGGAATGAAATGAAAATTGGGTGCTTCCCAAACATTGTTTTTAGCGTCAGGATCTTGGTCGAAAGCAATCAATTTGCCTTCAGGAGAAAGTTGCTCAAAAATGGCACGCGAATGTCCACCACCACCAAAAGTCACGTCCACATAAATTCCATTTGGATTTATGTTTAATCCTTCGAGGCATTGATTCAATAAAACCGGTATGTGGTATACGCTATTCTCCATTGTCTAAGTCTCCCATTACTTCATCTGCCAAATCGGCAAAATCCGCCATGTTACTTTCGATAACATCGAAGTATTTAGACTTATCCCAGATTTCAATTCGATCATTGTATGCGATCAACATCACTTCTTGTTTGATTCCAACCCGTTCTGCATGAGCAGTTGGGATTAGCGCGCGACCTACGCCGTCAAGTGAAATTGCTTTTGCCCCTTGATGAAACAAGCGGTAAAACATACGGTTTTTCGGTTTGAACAGGTTCATTTTGGAAAGTTTCTCACTGATTTTCTCCCATTCAGTCATGGGATAAAGTGTGAGGCAATCTTCAAATCCTTTGTTCAACATGAAATCGCTTTGGGACGCAGCGGGAAGTTGCTTCCGTAAACCGGAAGGAAATAAGAAACGCCCTTTCGCGTCCAACTTTACTTCATATTCTCCTACTAAGCCTGCCATGACGATTGAATGGGTAAAAATAGACAGTATTTACCACTTTTTACCACCAAAATTATGTTTGTTCATAACTCTTAACGTTTCAAAGGTAAAAAAGTTTCGAATATGATTTCAAAATAATTGATTTTATTGAATTTTAGAAGATTTTAGAGATGGTGGTAAGAAGTGGTAATTGTGGAAAAATTTAGAAGTTTTTAACAATTTTGAATCCGTTTATGCTTGAATCCGTGCATCCGTGGCAAAAGAAGATTAGCCACGGATGCACGGATAAAATCACGCTTATAATTTAAGCACACGCATTGCGATGTCACCGATATTTTCGATAAATCGAAACTTCATGGATTATAGATAGTTCCAAAATTTTTTAGCTCTGAAAGAGCGAAAGCGCTTTAACGTCGGACGAAAGTCCGTCGGAAAAGCGCCATCTAGGATTTGTTTCTGGCAGGTGTTTTTGACTAAAAACCGTGACAGAAACTTTTCAGTCACCAACCTATAAATCTAAGAAGTTGCTCTATAGATAATCAACAGTTTATATGATTATCACCTGCTGCTTGGTGATGCGATTTTTCACCTTCACAGCAAGAGTTATCCAAATATTTTTAACTTCGGAATGAAAACAAATTCTTAGCATGGCACAAACACACGTGAACACCACTCATTTAACGAAAGGTCAGCGCTTTAAACGATTCATTGTCAAAGCAATCGGCGAAGTTTTGTTGCTGGTAATCGGAATTCTTATCGCTTTGAAAATCAACAACCTGAACAATGATTATCAGTTGCGTCAAAAAATTCGGGCTACCTATACACAAGTGGAGAATGAACTGAAGGAGTCGATTGCAAATGCGGATCAATTGCTAGCGTATTATAAGGAAGAGCGGGAAGTTACGGATGCATTTATGAAGGGGCAATACAGTTTGGAGGATTACGCGAATCCCGAAAATCGCATTTTGCAGTCGCTTGGATTGAACTTCAAGAAAATGGTTATCAACACGAATGGATTCGACAAGCTCAAAAATTACTCCGAAGGATTCACGTCCAAGGAGCTGAAAAAATATGGAAAACTCCAGGAATTGTACATCGACAAAAAGGGGATTATTGACCAATTGAACGACCAAATTGCAGCCCATGTTTTTGAAGTCATCGATCGCTTGAGTGCAAATCAACCTTGGTTTGCGAATTACATACACAATGGTGATTATTCCAAAGAAACCATTCAGTATTTCGCAACCAACCAACAAAACAAAAACGACATTGCTTTATATTCTTTGCTAACCCATAAAAATCATTTTCGCTTGATCGAAGATTTTAAGGTGCATGCTGAGAAGTGTTTGAAAGATTTGAAGGAAATGAAGAGGTAGGGGTTTAAATGGAAGCATTTATTGATATTTTGGATTTGAAATAGAACTATTTACATGACACAAAAAAAAATCATTAAAGTAATTGGAATCTTATCCTTAGTAGTAGGTTTTATATATGTCGCTGAATTTTATTATTCTACTCACAATAGAGGTCATGGCTGTTTTTGGAATACATAAAAACATGGCTTGGATTTTAAAAAAGGAATTTAGAACGAAAATTAAAGAGATTGGAGCTACTGTGCTTGGGCAAACGGATAATATTTATGTGCTTAACCTTAATGATGAATATGGGACAAGTTTAGATATTTGGGAAATTGAGTCTAAAATACCTTTTGATAAAATTTCAATCGACACAAATTACTCTTCAAATAAAATTAATTTGACACGCTATGAAACAGTATTCGGCGGTACAAAGGGAATTGTCTACAACATTAATTACAATCGTAACTTTAATAAAAGTTTCAAACTAGGTATTTCTGACATGGCTTCAATAAAATACATGTTTAATGGTCAAAACTACATAGGGGTTTTAGGAGATGACCTTTTTGAATATTATATTGAGTCTGATTCGAAAACAGACATTATGATTCAAAACAATTGGGAAAATCTTGAATTGGCAATTGTAATCTATAAAAAGGAGATAAATTATTTTTGATTCAAATTAGCGCATTAAAGAAATTTGATGAAAGTATTATTGATATCTTAGATTTAAAATAAAATCATAAAGCGAAATAATATTTGAAGTTCACACAAAAAATCCCGTTCGGGACTCTTTGAACTTTTAACAGTAATAGCGACGAAGTATGCGTAATCGCGTCACCGTCGCAGCATTAGCGCAGACGATAAGTGACTAGCGTGAAGCGATACGCAGATCGCGGTTTTCGACGATAGGAGAAAAATTGCCTTTAAAAGTTCTTGATTTTTTTTGTTTCTTTTTTTCATCAAGGAAAAAAAGAAAATAATCGTCGAATTGTTAGGAGGAACGACCCTCATTTGGATAAATATTAGTGTGTTTTTAGATCTAAAAACCTACTTATCCAAAATCTAAAAATGTATAAAATCCTATTTGAATCAAAATATTAGATAAAAGAGTCGTGTTCAATTTATTATTCTTTAACATCATTTTAATCACCTTTCCCTTGTCTTTCCCTCCACTTATATCTATCTTTGAACTCAAATAATTTTAACTTTAAAAACATAAAATATGTCATTTGAATTACCACAATTAGCATACGCGTATGATGCGCTTGAGCCACATATTGACGCACGCACGATGGAAATCCATCACACAAAACATCACCAAGCATATACAACCAATTTGAATGCTGCGATTGCAGGAACAGATATGGAAAATATGACGATTGAAGAAATCATGAAAGTTTGCAAAGACAAGCCAGCTGTTCGCAACAATGGCGGCGGATTTTACAACCACAATTTATTCTGGGAAGTAATGGCTCCAAATGCAGGAGGTACACCAACAGGCGAATTAGCAGCTGATATCGACAGCACTTTTGGTTCTTTCGATGCATTCAAAGAAGAATTTTCAAAAGCAGCAGCAACTCGATTTGGTTCAGGATGGGCTTGGTTGTGTGTGAGTGGAGGAAAACTATGTATTTGTTCTACACCAAACCAAGACAATCCAGTGATGGGTGAAGGTTGCGAAGGAACACCAATTCTTGGATTGGATGTTTGGGAACACGCTTATTATTTGAATTACCAAAATCGCCGTCCGGATTACGTGAGTGCATTTTTTAATGTGATTAACTGGGACGTTGTAGCAAAAAAATATGCTGCTGCGAAGTAAAATTTATTGAAAATTAAGCACTTAAAAATTAAGTAATTTGATGCCTTTCGAATTTCGGAAGGCATTTTTTTTTGTAACCAAATTTCAATCTTAGGTTAATTAAGTATCACGTAAAGTATTCACTTTAAATTTGTCTTATTATGAACGCATTCATTTTTCTTCTCAGTTTTGCAGGTTTTCTAACGGCTCCTACTCCAACGGTAAAAACAGTTTCCTTGGATGAAGCAATTGTACAAAAATTGGTTGTTGCCGATGCAATGGCTACTGGTGGTTATTCCGGAGAATCAGTTCAATTGACCGTGACGAACAAGAGTACTCAACCATTGAAGATTGTGGTGCCAGCGGGGTTTTGTTTTTACCCAAAAAATGAAGGAGAACAAACCTTGATTACCACCGAAGAGCAATCTCTTATTGTGGACAGTCAAAAAGGAAAAACTTCAAATTTGGAAGCTTACTGCTCTGAACATGATGACAGCGCTCCATCTTCTGAAACAGCGTTTAAATTTGGAAGAACGAAAAATGACAAGCTCAAAAAATTAACTGCTTATACCGCTTTACATCCCAACGCAAAACGAAGTTTTCAGGATGCAGTTTGGGCAGTTGCAAACGGGAGTTCAATTTCTAATATTTCGGTCAACACACCAGAAGACAAGGCACTCAGGGTTTTTGTAGCCGAATTGTTAGGCATCAAAGATTCTTGGTATTCTTCTCCGCAAGAACACCGCGTTGATGAGCAACGAAACATTGTTTCCGAGACCATCAACATTGCTGGAAACCTTGTTTTTTCTTTAGATGCACCAACCATTTTTCACCAAGAAGTAAAAGTAAAAGGTGGCGAAGTGAAATTCACATCCAACAGTACTCAGCCAATGCCTAAAGGAAAAAACATCGAATACGCATTTCAATTACAAGTGAAAGGTTGGAAAAAAGGCGACTATGAAGTGCTTTTGAAAAACGACAAGGATAAAGTGATTGGAACGTGGGATTTTAAGGTGTGATTTTTTTCAAATTTTCACCGACGAAGTCAGCAGCGAAGCTAAATTTTCAAATCTTCAAATTTTCGAAGGCATTCACCTAAGTTTCTAAATCCAAAAACCAAAAATACTGGAAGTAAAGGCACAATGTAACGCTCTTCATTCAATCGTTGGAAAAACACTAAGTAAAAAAGAAAAGCGGCGATTCCGATGAATAAATAAAATTCAATAGAACGAAGTTTCGTGAAAAATGGCGTGAGAAAAAAGAGACCAATGGATGCAGCGATTACGAACCAACACAAAATGCGCAAAAACTCAATGAAATAGTTTCCGCGAAGCGTGGCTTGAAAAATGTATAAATTCATATACGATTTATTCAAGAATTCGGATGCGCTTTTTGACGGTGTTTGGATGTAATATTTAAATGAATTTTCTGCGATGAGTTTTTTGCGTAATTTCTGTATGTCTTTCATAAATGCAGTTTCACCTTGAAAATAGCCCTTGATTTCTTTTCCAGAAAAATGTGAAATGCGGTATTGATTTAAAGCTCCAAAGCGATGCAAAATAGGTAGAACAGCATTGGAAATTTCAGATGGAATTTCTTTGCGCAAGTTTTCAATGGTCAAAGAATCGCCGCAAGATGCAATGCCCATGTGAGTATGAAAAACATCACTTCGCCATTCCCAAATTCGGTATAAATCGGTCATTGTTGCGTGCGTTGGTCGGTAAAGCGAGTTGTTCGTTTTAAAATAAATGGGATGAACACTTGGTGCTTCGCCTGAAATCAAGGAGGTTCGAAAATACCAACCAAAAATCGGAATAAACGAAAGCAAAATAACCATCGATGTTTTCCAATGACGATGAACGAAATGATAAAAGAAAACCACCAATGGGATAAAAGCAAGTTGCGGGCGAATCAAAAGAAGGAATGCAAAACTCATGAATAATCCTAAACTAGGCTTTTTCTTTTTGGATGATTGAAGACTCTCAAAAACAACCCAAAGCATAAAAAAAGGGGTCACTCCTTCGGTCATCGAGTAATAAACAAATCCAGAATAGCTCGGCAAAAACAGGAAGAGCACAAAAGCAATCCATTTCCATTTCTTGGCTATGTCAAATTCTTCCAAGATCCGCCAAAGGAGCAATCCGCTGAAAAAAAATAAGATGATTTGCAAAAGTTTAAGGCCTAACAATGCAGCTTTTCCAAGAACGAGGTAATTGACCAAATATAGCAATCCGTATCCTGGTGGTCGTTGGACATACGAAGCAATTCCATCCGAATTGTCTTTCCATTGACCTTTCTTAATCCAATTTTGAGGGGGAACAAGGTAACTTGGTTCATCGGCAGTTTGGATCATGCCGTATTGATTTTTGAGCGAAGAATTAAGTGCTTTTCGATTTAATTCATTGGTAAAAACACACAAAAATGTGCCAATAAATGCCAGGATGTAAACAGATTTTGGTATGGATTTAAGCCACTTTATCACCCGTTGATCGACACCATGTTAACTGCTTCAACACCTTTGATTTGCGGCGAGATACTTTTTACAGCTTCTTCTAATCCTGCTCTCAAAGTCATTGGGCTCATCGAACAATCACTGCATGCACCTAACAATTTTACGCGAACAATTCCTTCATCCGTCAATTCAATCAATTCCATATCACCACCATCTTCCATCAAATAGGGACGAAGTTGATCAATCGATTCAATGATTTTAGATTCTAGTTCTTGTTTACTTAAATTCATGCGAATTGACTTTTAGTGGATTTTGCCATTTTGACTTCTTTCACTTTCTCCACAAAGTTAGCAACTAATTCTTCAAAAGCGCGACTCGTTGGAGTATTTTCTTGGAATACAGCAGGTTTACCCACATCACCAGATTCTCGCACACTTTGCACAAGAGGAATATGTCCTAAAAATGGAACGTTCATTCCTTCGGCTAAATTTTTTGCACCATCTCGACCAAAAATATAGTATTTGTTATCTGGAAGTTCAGCAGGAGTGAACCAAGCCATATTCTCAACAATTCCGATGACAGGAACATTGATGGATTCCAAACGAAACATATTGATTCCTTTTCGAGCGTCAGCCAAGGCAACTTCTTGCGGTGTCGAAACAACTACTGCGCCATCCAGAGGTACAGTTTGCACGACGGATAAGTGAATATCACCCGTACCTGGAGGTAAATCTATGAGCAAATAATCCAATTCTCCCCAATAAGCTTCTGTAAACATTTGAGTCAAAGCTTTGGAAGCCATCGGACCTCTCCAAATTACTGCATCATTTTGTTCAGTGAAAAATCCAATCGACAAAATTTTGATTCCATACGCCAAAACTGGATTGATAAGTGGTTTTCCTTCCACATCGATCATGGTTGGTCGCTCGTTGACTACATCAAACATTGTTGGCATGGAAGGTCCGTAAATGTCAGCATCAACAATCCCAACTTTGTAACCCGCTTTCGCAAGTCCACCAGCAATATTTGCCGTAACAGTTGATTTTCCAACTCCGCCTTTTCCAGAAGCAATGGCGATGATGTTCTTCACATCAGGCAATACTTTTCGATTCACTTCACGAATTTCGGAGGGCATGCCTTGAACCGTACAATTTACAACAATTTCCTTTCCCAATAAGCGTTTGAGGTTAAATTCAACAGCTTCTTGCATGCGCTTACGAGCATGTAGCGCAGGATTGGAAATAAACACGGTTAAAGCGATTGTTTCTCCCGAAATTTCAAGATTTTCAACCAAATTTAAAGAGACAATGTCCTTTTTTAAATCGGGTTCTGTGATTGTTTTTAGTGCTTCAATTACCTTTTCTCTCGTCAACTCCATGGCTTGTATTCTTGCCACAAAAGTACGCTTTTTTCAAGGAATTGCAATGGATTATGAATTCGTTTTCTTTTGAAGAGAACGAATGGATTTTGCCATAAGTTGGATGTATTTTTCGTCATGACCAGCATCCCGACTGCGCAATTCGTAGGTAATGTCATCTACCGTCCGTTGACCATAAACATGATACGATTTATGTTCCACACCAACTGTTTTTGGGGCGTTTTTTTCACCTTTGACGATTAATTTTTGTTCGTAGAGAATCAAATCTTTTTCATCGATGAGGTATTTAATTTCGAACAGATTAATTTGCTTTAATTTCTTTTTGTGGTTGGCTACCAAATCTTTATTGTCGCCATAATCTTCGATGTGAAGTTCGAAATTTGCTCCAACTTTGATATCCCAATAAAAATCATCCATGCGATGATAAATTTCAGGTTTTGTTGAAGCACCAATGTTTGCGGTTTCATCGGGCAACATGATAGTCGCTGGGATATCGTAATTGCTTAAATCAAATCCTTGAAATTCATAGTATTCTTCCAATAAATCAAGTTCATCTTCGGACGTATTTTTCCCATTTGAATTGCAAGAAATGAACGAAATTACTAAGATAAAACCCAAAGTAACTTGCTTAAAAATCGACCAAGGAATTGAATTTTTCATGCATTTGAAAGGTAACAGACCGCAACATCACTGCCTTGTAGCGCGACATGAATTTGAGTTGAGTACAAACGTAATTGCTCCATTTTCAGTGTGTTAAAGCCGTTGTTATAACAAATGTACTTATTTTCAATTAAAAGTCATCCTATGATTCCTAAAAATTTCTTTTACCCTCAGTTGTTTAACTATAAAAATGGTGGAAGAAGTCAACACAATTCAATGTAGTTCAAATGAAATGCCTTTTTATTTCGAAACGGATGAAACTTTTCTCCTTGAAAATGCATTTGGTTGACTTTTAATTTTAATATTGCAGTACTTTCTTTAAGTATGAAAAATAGTTGGATCGTTATTTTACTTGTTCTTTTCGCAAGCTGTGGAAGCAGCGATTCGAATAATGCGCAAAAAAATTCAGCAATTGCAAAAACAAATACTTTGTTCAACTTGGCTAATTATTATAGTGATGCAGAACAATTGATTTCCTTCCCAGTTTGGTTTAATGATTCCCTGTTGAAAGCAAAAAACATCAAGCAAATAACAAGATCTATTTATAGTAAAGAAGGGTGGAAAAACATGCAAGATTCATCTCATTTTCCGCAACGAAGATTAGAATATTTTTTTAGCTCTAACGGCTATTTGATGAAGCAAATGAATACCAACTTTTATGACAATCGCAAAATAAACGCCGTATCCATTCATTTTTCAAATTTTGATCCCTTTTCAGGGCATGCGGAAACTACTATTGAATCAACCGATAGCATAGGAATTCATGAATTTCGATTTCAACAAGTTTCAAAAGTGAAAAAAACCAAGCATGTTACACTTTTCAAAGATAAATTAACGGGTAATGGTTTGTTTGTCGTTAGTAACAGTGCATATTGGAAACCATTGTCAATTGATTCAGCGTGCAAACCGACTGCGCAGGATCGGATCATTTGGGGTTCATATCAGTCACCAATCAAAAAATACTATGTGGAAAACATGGTCGAAGAATCGGATGTGCGCAACTATGAGTATGAAGGAAGCATCTTAAAAAAAATGGAATGGAAGGACGATCCTTTCGAAATTCGAAGAACATTTTCGTATACAAAGGAAGGCTACTGCAAATCATTTGTGGATTCAACCTTCGGAATGGGAACATTTATTACAGCGACAAAATATCAATTCACATTAAAAGATGGCTTACCTGTGGCAATGAAACAAAGTGCCATGCATGAAGGAAAAGAAATTGTGCTTTTTCGTGAGCGGTTTGACTATGTCTATCGCTAGTTTTTGGTGCTTTGTACAAGCTGATTGCATGGCTCGTGAAAGAATCCCAAATTTTTCAAATGCGAGATGTGGGATAAAAAGCTAATTTTGGACTTCAAAATCATGTCCATGCAAGTAAAATATACATCAGAAACTTTCTCGAAAGCAACATTCGTGCATCTGCTCGGAAACGATTCATCCATTCCTGTTCATTTTCCGCAAGAATTAATCGACTATTCAAACACATTTTTGAGCTCAGACGATAAACAGAAATCTGTAAAAACAATCGATTGTTGTTACATCCTTGTGAAACACCAAGAAGATGCAGAACTTTTGCGCAAGGAAGGGGCGAAAATTATTGGAGCAATTAAAGATGTGAACGAGAAAATTGTTGTTTCTGGAAATTCCGAAGGACTTTACGCACTTTTAGAAGGAATGGCTTTGGCTTCTTATGCGTTTACAAAGTATTTTACAGATGAGAAAAAAAGACAAGGACGAGAAGAAATTTTCGTAAGTCAAGAATTTTCAGAAACGAACTTGAATGAACTAAATGCAACCATTTCGGCTGTGTTTTGGGCGAGAGATATGGTAAATGAACCAGTTTCTTATTTGACAGCTGAGAAATTTGCTTCTGAAATGAGTGATCTTGCTAAAAAAACTTCATTAAACGTTACGATATTAGAAAAGGACCAAATTGAATCATTAAAAATGGGCGGTTTGCTTGCTGTAAATAAAGGTTCCATTGATCCACCGACATTTACAATTATGGAATACAAGCCAGAAAATCCACGCAATTCAAAACCAATTGTGTTGGTTGGAAAAGGTGTTGTATACGATACAGGTGGCTTGAGTCTAAAACCAACTCCAGGAAGCATGGACGTTATGAAAAGCGACATGGGTGGAGGAGCAGCAATGGCAGGTGCAATTTACTTAGCAGCACTTTGGAAATTAGATGTTCATGTAATCGCGTTGATTCCGGCGACTGACAATCGTCCTGGATTGAATGCGTATACTCCGGGCGATATCATTACCATGTATGATGGAACAACGGTTGAAGTATTAAACACAGATGCAGAAGGCCGCATGATTTTGGCAGATGCACTTTCATACAGTAAGAAATACGACCCAGAATTGGTGATAGACGCAGCAACATTGACGGGTGCAGCGGTACGTGCAATTGGAACGCATGCTTCAATCATTATGGGAAATGCGGACCAAAAATATTTCGATCAATTGAACTCAGCTGGAAATGCAACTTTTGACCGAGTGGTTCAATTTCCGTTTTGGGATGAGTATTTCGAAGAAATGAAATCTAAAATTGCAGACTTGAAAAATATTGGAGGAGGAAACGCAGGAATGATTTCAGCCGGAAAATTTTTAGAGCATTTTGTAAAATCGCCTTATATTCACATGGACATTGCTGGACCTGCTTGGCTTGACAGTGCAAATACATATAACACCCAAGGAGGTACAGGCGCTGGAGTGAGGTTGTTAGCTAACTTTTTAAAAAATTATAATTAATGGAAAAGTCAATCGAAAAACTGGAAGGCACCGAAAAAAGTCAGCCATCAGCGAGAACTGATCGTGAAACGGGAAAAGAAAATCCGATTCGAATTGGTATATCCATTGGTGATATCAATGGAATTGGCCCAGAAATAATTATCAAAGCCTTTTCAGATCATCGCATATTATTAGATTGTACACCAGTTATTTATGGATCTACAAAAGTATTGTCTTACCATAAAAAATTGCTAGAAAACAATGATTTCGCTTACCAATCGTGCAAAACAGCGGATGAAGCAGTGAATCGCAAAGTAAATGTGGTCAATGTATGGGACGAAGAAATTCAGTTTGATCTTGGAAAGCCAACGGAAGCAGGCGGGAAATATGCGTTTATGTCGCTTGAAAGAGCTACGCAAGACTTAGGTTCTGGCAAAATTGACGTACTCGTCACAGCTCCAATTTCAAAGGATGCAATGTCGAAATCTGGGTTTAAATTTCCTGGTCACACAGAGTATTTGGCAAATTTGGCAGGCGAAGAAGATGCGTTGATGGTCATGGTTTCAGGATCATTACGGGTAGCTTTAGTTACAAGTCACATCGCATTGAAAGAAGTAAGTGCGGCTTTAACCAAAGAAAAAATCTTAGCAAAAATCATGAGTTTTGAGAAAAGCTTGCGTAAAGATTTTGGTATTATTCGCCCTAAAATTGCCGTGTTTGGTGTGAATCCTCATGCCGGTGAAAACGGAAAAATGGGAACAGAAGAACTAGAGACGATTATTCCAGCTATTAATTTAGCCAAGGAAAAAAATATTTTGTGTTTTGGTCCTTTTCCAGCGGATGGTTTCTTTGGATCTGATGCCAGAGCTAATTATGACGGAGTTTTGGCAATGTATCACGACCAAGGTTTAGCAGCGTTCAAAGCGTTGGCATTTGAAGATGGAGTGAATTTCACTGCGGGATTGCCGATTGTGCGCACATCACCTGATCATGGAACAGCGTATGACATCGTTGGAAAAAATTGTGCTTCACCTCAATCATTTTTAAGTGCGATGTATTTAGCGATGGACATTCACGCAAGTAATGCTCGTTTTAAAGAGATTTTTGCGAATCCATTACCTTTCACTCCTGAAGATCCTAAAAAGTCAAAAAGAGCATTTGATGAGTGAAAAATGAGTTAGAATTTTAATTTGGGGTCATGGATTCTTGAAAAATGAGAAGATTTTCCGCAAGATATTAACAAGGTTACGTTTAAATTATTACCTTTGCCCTCCAATTTTTATGTGATGACCAATTCGTCAAGAGAATATGTGATACCGTTTATCGGTTTAAAACAGGGAACTCATACGTTTGAATATCATATAGAAGATGCGTTCTTTGAAGATTTAGAATATTCAATCATCCACAGTGGTGATGTGCAAGTCGATTTGCTATTCGACAAAAAAGACACAATGATGGTGGGTAATTTTTCTGTTCAAGGAAAAGTGAAGACCGCATGTGATCGTTGTACAGCGCCAGTGAATGTGCCGGTTAGAGGGTCGTTTCAATTGATTTATAAATTTGGAACTGAACTTTCAGACGACGAAACACTTGTGATGATTCATCCAGATAGTTACGAAGTTGATGTGAAGAACAACATTTACGAGTTAATCACGATTTCGTTGCCTTTGCGTTGTATCCACGAAGAAGGCGAATGCGATCCTGAAATGGTGGATGCGTTGAATGAATATTTGCTAAATCCAGAAGATGAAGATGAATCGGACGAAGACGATGATTTCGACGATGACGACTTCGACGATGATGAAGACGAAAACGACGATGATGACAATGGCGATAATGATGACATTGATCCACGTTGGTCGATTTTGAAAAATTTGAATTAAGAATATATAATATAAAAGTAAAATGGCACATCCGAAACGCAAGATCTCGACCACAAGAAGAGACAAGAGAAGAACCCATAAAAATGCGGTAGCAAAAAACATCGCTACATGCCCTACAACGGGTCAGCCACATTTGTTCCACCATGCTTATTGGCATGAAGGAAAACTTTATTACAAAGGGAAAGTAGTAGCTGAAAAAGAAGTTGCAGTATAATACTGTAGCGCAAGCCCTTCGTGTATGAAGATAGGGATAGATATTTTAGGTGGTGATTTTGCTCCAGACGCGAATGTCTCTGGTGCGATACTAGCTAAGAATGAACTTCCTTCAGATGCATCAATCGTATTATTTGGCGACAAAGAGTTAATCTTTAGTCGCCTTTTGGCGTTTGGCGCAAACCCAGAAGAGTTTGAAATCGTGCATGCTCCGGATATCATCACCATGCATGACCACCCAACACGTGCGATTCCTCAAAAACCGAATAGTTCTATTGCTCTAGGCTTTGATTACCTCGCCTCAGGAAGGATTGATGCTTTCGCAAGTACAGGTAATACTGGCGCCATGTTGGTCGGTGCAATTTATAAAGTAAACGCAATTCCAGGTGTTATTCGCCCGTGCATCACATCCATTTTGCCGTGCATTAATAATAGCCAATCCATTATTTTGGATGTTGGATCAAATGCTGATTGCAAGTCCGATGTCTTGTATCAATTTGCTGTTTTGGGTTCCATTTATTCTCAAACCGTTTATGGCGTTGAGAACCCACGCGTAGCATTGTTAAGCATCGGCGAGGAAGAATCTAAAGGAAATTTGGTTACAGTGGCTGCGCATAAATTATTGGCTGAATCGGATGAAATCAATTTCATTGGAAATGTAGAAGGTCGTGATCTTTTTACAGGAAAAGCAGATGTGATTGTGTGTGATGGATTTACGGGAAATATTGTCCTCAAGCAAGCTGAAGCGATGTATACCTTGCTCAAAAAACGAGGCATCAGCGATGAATATTTTGACCGTTTTAATTACGAAAATTATGGTGGAACTCCAGTTTTAGGGGTGAAAGGCAACGTAATTATTGGCCATGGAATTTCAAATGATATCGCTGTGAAAAATATGATTAAACATTCGTATGAAGTAGCAAAATCTGAATTATCTTTGAAGATTATTAAAGCTTTTAAATAATATGGGAAACATTACAGCCGCCATTACTGGTGTGGAGGGATACGTTCCCGACGAAGTTGTCACAAATGACGATTTAGCGAAATTTGTTGATACAAACGACGAGTGGATTACTACACGAACTGGAATCAAAGAGCGCCGCATTTTGCGCGAAGGAGGATCTTCTGACATCGCAGCTGCTGCTGTAGAAAAATTGTTGCAGAAAAAAGGCATTGATCCGCTTGATATTGATTTGGTTATTTGTGCCACAGTCACTCCAGATTATCCATTTCCAAGTACAGCAAACGTGGTTTGTGACAAAATTGGAATGAAAAACGCTTGGGGATTTGACCTAATTGCAGCTTGTTCAGGTTTCATTTATGGACTTACAACAGGTGCTCAATTTATTGAAACAGGCAAATACAAAAAAGTAATCGTCATTGGCGTTGATAAAATGTCAGCCATTTTGGATTACCAAGATCGCGCTACCTGCGTTATTTTCGGTGATGGAGGAGGAGCGGTTTTGCTCGAGCCAAATGAAGAAGGTTTAGGAGTCATCGATTCTATTCTAAGATCAGATGGCGCAGGAAGAAATTACTTGTTACAACCTGGTGGTGGATCATTGAATCCTGCTTCTATTGAAACGGTTGAGAAACGCATGCACTATGTGAAACAAGAAGGAAAACAAGTTTTCAAATTTGCGGTTACAAACATGGCTGAGGTTTCTGCCGAAATCATGGAAAAAAATAATTTAACAAGCGAAGATGTTGATTGGTTAGTTCCACATCAAGCTAATTTGAGAATTATTGACGCAACTGCAGATCGCATGGGTTTACCGAAAGAAAAAGTGATGGTAAACATTCAAAAGTATGGTAACACGACTGCTGGTACTTTACCGTTGTGTTTGTGGGATTACGAAAAACAACTTAAAAAAGGCGACACCTTAATTTTGTCAGCTTTTGGAGGTGGATTTACTTGGGGAGCCGTTTATTTGAAATGGGCTTACAATTCATAATAATTAGTATTTTTAAAAAAATTAAAATTGCACTACAATGAATATTAAAGAAATACAAGATTTAATCAGATTTGTTGCTAAATCTGGTGTAAATGAAGTTGAAATCGAACAAAAAGACTTCAAATTAACAATCAAGACAGATAGCATTCACGATTCAAGTAAGCAAATTTTTGTTCAAGCTGCTGCACCGGCACCAGCACCAGTTGCACTTCCTGTTGCTGCACCCGCGCCAGTTGCTGCGGCTCCAGCACCAGCTACTCCAGTTGCAGACGATTCAAAATTAATTACAGTAAAATCGCCAATGATTGGAACGTTCTATCGTTCTTCTGGACCAGACAAAGAGCCATTTGTTTCAGTTGGTCAAACAATTTCAACAGGAGATGCTTTGTGTATTATTGAGGCAATGAAATTGTTCAATGAAATTGAGTCTGAGGTAAGCGGTAAAATTGTGAAAGTTTTGGTAGACGATTCTTCTCCGGTAGAATACGATCAACCATTATTCTTGGTAGAGCCAGCATAATCGAAATCCTTTTCATGCTTTGTGGCATGTGAAGAGTCATCATTCTAAAAAAAGTAGGTTATGTTTAAAAAAATATTAATCGCCAACAGAGGAGAAATTGCACTTCGTGTGATTCGAACTTGTAAGGAAATGGGAATTAAAACGGTTGCCGTTTATTCCACAGCAGATAAAGATAGTTTGCCTGTAAGATTTGCGGATGAAGCGGTTTGCATTGGTCCACCAGTAAGTTCTAAATCGTACTTAAGCATTCCAAATATCATTGCAGCAGCTGAAATCACAAATGCTGACGCCATTCATCCAGGTTATGGATTCCTTTCTGAAAATGAGAAATTTTCGAAAGTGTGTCAAGAGCATGGAATTAAGTTTATTGGAGCTACGCCAGAACAAATTGCTGGAATGGGTGATAAAGCAAGTGCTAAAGCGACCATGATTAAAGCTGGAGTGCCGTGTATTCCTGGATCTGTTGGTTTATTGAAAGATGTTGCAGATGCGAAAGCAGTAGCAAAAAAAATCAAGTATCCTGTCATCATGAAAGCAACTGCTGGAGGTGGTGGAAAAGGGATGCGTATCGTTTGGAAAGAAGAAGATTTGGAAGCAGCTTGGGATTCAGCGCGTCAAGAATCTGCGGCAGCGTTTGGAAACGATGGTTTGTACATGGAAAAATACATTGAAGAGCCACGTCACATTGAAATTCAAATTGCTGGAGATCAATACGGAAATGCATGTCACTTGTCAGAGCGTGATTGTTCGATCCAACGTCGTCATCAAAAATTGGTAGAGGAAACTCCATCGCCATTTATGACCGATGAATTGCGTGAGCGTATGGGTGAAGCAGCCATTAAAGCAGCGAAAGCGGTAAAATACGAAGGAGTTGGAACGGTTGAGTTTTTGGTTGACAAACACCGTGATTTCTATTTCATGGAAATGAATACCCGCATCCAAGTAGAGCATACGATTACGGAAGAAGTAATCAACTACGATTTGATCAAGGAACAAATCAAATTGGCAGCTGGGGAAAAAATTTCAGGTGTAAATCACTATCCAAAAATGCATGCGATTCAGTGTCGTATCAACGCAGAAGATCCTTACCATGATTTCAGACCATCACCAGGAACGATCACAACATATCATTCACCAGGTGGACACGGAGTCCGTATCGATACACATGTTTATTCAGGTTACACCATTCCACCAAACTACGATTCAATGATTTCGAAGTTGATCGTGGTGGCACAAACACGAGAGGAAGCAATTCTAAAAATGAAACGTGCTTTGGATGAATACATCATTGAAGGAATAAAAACAACGATTCCTTTCCATCAAAAATTAATGGAAGATCCGAAATTCCAAGAAGGAGATTTCACAACGAAATTCATGGAAACGTTTGAGTTTTAAACGAAAATAGAGAAAAGAAAAAGAGGTTGGAAGACCTCTTTTTTTGTTTCTAGGAAATTTTTTAGTGTGATTTAAATGGGATCAGTATTGACTAATTAAACCAAGCTTTTTTATACAAATCTGGTAGTCGACTACCAGATTTGTATAAAATACTGAATTGTTTTAACAAAAAATTAACATTTACACATGATATTTCACAACAAAATTCATGGAAACTTTTGAGGTTTAAACGAACATTGAGAAAAGAAAAAGAGGTTAAAAGACCTCTTTTTTGATTATGTAGTTTATTTTTGAAGACTTTGAAATGAAAAACTATTTAGTAATTATTAGTCAAATGGAAACTAACGAAGAAATACTCAGCAAATTAAAGGAAACCAACGAATTAATCGAAGTAATAAAGGAAAAGGTTGCGCCAGAATATCAGAACATAGAAACAGCTGAAAAGGAAGGTGTAACAGGCATATTTAAACATTTTGACAGAATTCATGATAAGTTGTTTTCGTTTAATAACATATTAATCGCAGGATTCTTTGCACTTACTCAACTTGATAGCTCTGTTTCAACATATATTATTGTAATTCCTCTCATTAATCTTTCTATTTTAATATATGTTGAATACCAAATGATGGAGATGAACAGATTCAAATCAAATATCAAAAACATACCTATCAATGAAATTCCTCAAAGACTGGATAGTTTTAATAAAAAAACAACAAACTATTCTTTACTAACGATAATTAGTACAAGTATTGTGACGATCATATTTGTTTGGAGATTGGTTTAAAGATCGCTTTTTTGTTATAGTGGGAATTTGTTTTGGAACTGTTGGATTTTCTTAAACGTTCGCGGGTAAATCACAGTGTAAAATTAAAAATGTTTAATCTTTCAGCTTATTACCAATTCATCACATTTCCAATGTCCTTTTTCGATTACGACGGAAAGATTTCTTAGACGTAAAAAGGCCGTCATAAAATGACGACCTTTCTATTCTAATAAAGATATGATTAAACTTTACTTCATTGTAAATGAAAACTAACCCCTCATGCAATGAGGAATGATAATTTGTTTTTTTTTCATCTAAATTAAAATTATGATATCAATTTGATATCTGTTAATACTTTAATAAATTGCCACTTCCATTTCAATAGGGGTATGGCTTTGAGGTGCTTCCCCAATTCCATTGTCACCTTCTGAATCATCGTCACGACTTAATCGATCTATTCTTGCTAAAATTTCGAATGCTTTCGTGAACTCTGGATTTTTCGAATTACCTTTTTCCAGTTCAGCTACTTTCAAAAAGAAAGCACTTAAACTCATTTCGAGAGCAGAGCAAATTTCTTTTAGCTTATAAATTTCAGGTGTGCGTTGTCCATTAAGTACCATGGAAATATATGAACTTGATAAACCCGTCTTTTTTACAATATCGACTTGTCGAAATCCATGTTTCCTCATCACTTCTGTAAGTGCCATGGGAATCATATTTTCTGAATCTGCCATTGTTTTTGTTTTTTAAGTTATTTTATATTCTCATTTTCCGTAGAGATTATAACGGTTTAAATTTTAAGTATATGAAGTCTCAAACCTTGAGTTAATTAAGTCAAGGAGAACGTGAGTAGTGAAACGAAAAATAGTTGGATACAAACATTACCCTAAATTTTCACGTTTCACATAATAATACAACTCTAAATACGATGCATAAAACTCCATCGTGAGTGTATCAAAAATGTTAAACTCTGTTGAGTTTTCTGCTAATTCTAGTAGTTCAGCCCTCTGAACGACTTTTTCTGCCAATTCTTCTAACACCGAATCTGAAGTTTGAGAATAGCAAACTGCAACCCAATAAGACAACTCAATTGCATCTCGGACCACTGATTTTTGATTTATTATTATCATATACTTGTTATTTAATGATACAAATATAACTAATAAAATTTACTCTGAGTGAAAAAATTCACTTTAAGTGAATTTTTTTTAATCGTTATGTGATTTTATTATTTAGATTTTCCTTGTGATGTCATAATCGTCGTTCGATGAGATTTTTCAGAGCGGCGATTGTAAACTCTAAAAATGAATTGCGTTAGTTCTTTAAAATAACAAAATAACCACGCTCCCGATATCTATCTGATTGAGTTTAATGTCCGAAACGAAACAATTTAAATGCACCAATCTATTAATGAAGAATTCAAAATTTTTCCCATCAAATTTGTACGCTGTTTCATGGATTAACGCCTGGTTAGAGTGCGCTTTAAAGAGATTAAGCCAAGTTGCTCATAGTTAGCTTTTTCTTTGTCCACCCATTGGTGTGTAAATTGGCTTTATTGATTTTGACTCGCTATCAACAGAACTGTGTATGACAGACACAATTGGAGTACCACTCTCAAGCGCTTTTTTTCTGGCATTTTTCCTTTGTGTCTTAGGATTTGGTATTTTATTAGCTATTCTATATGCGATTTCATAAAGTTCCCACATCTTAGCATATTGTTTTGTTAATTCAACTCTTATTATGAGGCTCTTATTAGTTATTTTTCCCACTTTAAAAAGTTCTTTGGTAGCTTCTCTAAGAATTTCTACTTGTTTTGAAATTAACTTTTTTCGTAAAGCCTTAAGTTCAGTAATATCTTCCGCAGATTCTATTAGAATCTCATCTGATGGCTCAAAACCAAAGTTTGATTTAAGTTCAACAATAAAGGCATTCTTCAACAAAATTAGATCATTATTCATTGTTATGTAATTAAGTTAAACAACCGAAAACTTCAATCAATCTGTTCAATTCTTAAAACTATTAAATATTAAAACTCAAATTTACATTTAATGAAATTGACAATCCCAATGCTTAATCAATCAACCAAACCTCAATTGAACCTAACCGCCTTCGCAGGACTTATCCTCGTAATCACAATACTCGGAATAATCAATGCGGCAACACAAACCAAAAGCGTTCCTAAGTTTAAAATAAACCAGCTCCAAAAATTCAGTTCGATTGGAACTGCATTTAAATAGTAAACTTCTGGATTCAACGGAATGATATTAAAATACGATTGAAGCAAACAAAATCCAACGCCAATGAGATTTCCAATCAACATTCCTCGGAGAATTAGAAAAGAAGCCTGGGCTAAAAAGATTTTGCGAATGGTCCAATTCGTTGCGCCCATCGATTTTAAAACACCAATAAAGTTGGTGCGAATTAAAATCAACACTAAAAGTGCCGAACCCATGTTGATGATTCCGATCAAAATCATCAGCACTAGAATAATCAAAACGTTTAGATCCAAGAAATCGAGCCAGATAAAAATATCGCTCTCGTTGTCGAGTATCGAAGTCACTTTCAGTAATTCTCCGCTAGGCGTTGGAATAAAAGCGACTTTCTTTTTCACGTCTTTTCCAACTTGTTCTAGGTCTTCCCAGTTTTTGAGCGAAATTTCAAATCCACCAACGTAGTTTTGATAACTTCCAGATCCGTTGGTATGTTCAAAAAAGACTTCCTTTTCGCTTGCTTTGATTGAGTAACGTAAACCAGAATTGTCTGAATAATTTCGGATCAATTCTCCAATTTCATTCGTTTCAAAATCATTGGAAGATTGCACATTTCCCTTCACAGCAATTTTCAAATACGAAGTATCCGCCATGCTCGATTTTTCACCTTGACCATCCAAACGACTCAAATAATCAGAAAAAATAATGCGGTACGTTTTGTCCGAAAACGCGTTGTAAGCTTTCGCACCGTATTGCTCAAATCCATCACCCCAATCGTAGCGAAAACGTCCTTGTCCACCAGTTGCAACTGCGCGCACGATGAATTCATTTTCATACCCGGGAGTCATCAACAAAGTATCATCAATTTCAATGGATGACGTAATTCCCCAATCATTTAACTCTTGCACAATCCGCAAATCACCGATGGTAATTTTTTTGTCGTGCTCTTCTAATCCTGTTTCGTAAATTCCTTTGATGGTAAACAAGCGCATCAATGGTATTTCTCGCACAAAAAACGCGCGAATGGTGTCACCAATTTTATAGTTTAAATCGGTTGCAATTTTTTTTGAAATCAACAATTCTGTGCTTGGTTCTTTGGTGTTGAAATTCGGAATGGCTCCAGCAACCAAGTTTTCTTTGAAAAATTTAAAATCAAACGAACCATCCACGCCTTTGATTAAACCACCTTGAATATTTTGATTTGTAAAGGTTGAATCTTTTCCATTCGCCAATTTAATGGTCGATTCATTTTTTGCTGATTGAAACAAAACAGGTTTGTAGCCCACAGGAAAAACGCCATTAATGCGAGGATCTTTTCTCAAGTCAGCTAAAAAGGTCTGGTTTTTGTTTATAGGTTCTGACTCGTAGACACTTCCTTCGGATGCGGACATGATGAAAAGGTGCGAACCAAAACCCGTTACTTTGTCGCGCACTTCATTCTGAAATCCAGTGACTACAGCGATTGTGATTAAGTTAACAACAACAGCAAGTGCAATACTAATGATAGAGATACGAACAATGGCTTTAGAAACTTTCTTACCTTGTACCTCGCTTTTAAGAATGCGTTTTGATATGAAATATTCGACAGACAATTTACTTTTTTTGACTCCGCTAAAGTACACAAAGCATTTGGCCTTGAAAAACCTTTTTGCAATTTTGATGTTTGTGGGCATTGGATTATCGAGCTGTGCGTGTACCCAAAAAAACACGAACCAAACAACTTTTGAACAAGAAACTGAGAACCAAAAACCAGCAAATTCGAAGGACAATGAATCCGAGAAAATTAGTGTTGGTGCGGAGCGCACAGCACTTTACCTTTCGAAATTGCAAGGTAAAAAAGTGGCGGTGGTTGGTAATCAAACATCGATGATTGGGTCCACGCACTTGGTTGATTCCTTGCAAAAATTGGGAATCAACATCGTAAAAGCATTTTCGCCTGAGCATGGATTTCGTGGCGTTGCAGATGCTGGAGAAAAAGTAAATAGTACGGTGGATGCCAAAACCGGAATTCCTATTGTTTCTTTGTATGGAAGCAACAAAAAACCGACCCAAGAACAATTGAAAGGCATTGAAGTGATTGTGTTTGACATTCAAGACGTTGGAGTGCGCTTCTACACCTATATTTCGACCTTACATTATGTCATGGAAGCGGCCGCTGAAGCTAAAATCCCAGTCATTATTCTCGACCGACCAAATCCAAATGGACATTACGTCGATGGTCCTGTGCTTGAATCGACCTATAAATCATTCATTGGCATGCACAATGTGCCGATTGTTTACGGAATGACGATAGGAGAATACGGTCAAATGATCAATGGCGAAGGTTGGCTTTCTGGCGAATTGGTTTGTGAGTTGTCCGTTATTCCATTGAAAAATTACACGCATCAATCGCAGTATTCCTTGCCAATTCCACCGTCACCAAATTTGAAGTCCGACAAGGCAATTAATTTATATCCAAGTCTTTGTCTATTCGAAGGAACAGTTGTGAGCGTTGGACGTGGAACGGAAACACCCTTTGAAATTTACGGTCACCCCGATTTTCCAAAAACAGATTTTTCGTTTACGCCAAAACCCATGGAAGGAGCGAAGTCGCCCATGTTGATGAATAAATTATGCAACGGCTACAATTTAGAAAACGAAGAACGGTTGACGTCGCTGAACTTGTCCTATTTCATCCAAGCCCACAAATTATTGGGTATGGAAAAACTCTTGAGCAACGGAAAATTCTTTAATCAACTGGCTGGAAATAGCAAGCTGATTGAGCAGATAAAAGCCAACGTTCCAGAGGCGGAAATCCGCGCGTCTTGGAAAGCGGAGTTGGATGCTTTTATGGTGGTGAGGGGGAAGTATTTGGTGTATGAGTAGTAAATTTTGTCAGTGATTTTTAAGTGTTTGACTCTGATAAAATAATTAATAGTTGAATATTATTATCAAGAAAATTTAATTTTACAGTTCTAAAAAAATGCTTACTTATGTGCATTAAGTACTAATCAATTTGAACATTTTGAATTAGGTGCTTTATTTTCATAAAACAAGATATTTAATAAACTAATTTTATCCAATTTTTAGAAGATTTATGTTATTAAGTTATAAAGGAATGTTTCTAAAACCCTTAATTGCTGGTTTATCTGTATTACTTTTGGCAATATCAGGTAAAGCACAAAGCAATGAAAATTATGCGTTTTCGAGTGCAACCAAATTTGAAAATTTTTTTATTGAAAATAAAGGTCAACTTGGGCAAGTTAACGACACAAATCAAATAAATGCATTATTTGAATTAAACGCACCTGGAGTTAAAATATACTTAACTAATAGAGGACTAAGTTATTTTCTCTATGAGGTAAATGAATTCGATGAAGGCTGTTCTGAAACAGGAGGGAGAGAGAATGAAAAAATAAAGTGGGAACGCATTGATTTAGATTTGCTAGGTGCTAAGATTGAGTCAAAAGATATTATTACCCTATTTCCTGGAAATAATGGTGTATTTAATTTCTTTAATCCAAATGTGCCTGATGGAATATTGAATATAAAAGAGTATAGAAAACTAATTGTACCAAATGTATATCCTTTCATTGATTGGGAAATATATATATCTGACCATTATGGATTAAAATACGATTTCATAATGCATTCAGGAGCTAATCCGTCAGATATCCTTATGGCATATAACTCGATAAATTCTGCACAGCTTTTGAATGGTAATATCCTTATTTCAACGAGTTATGGAGATTTTATTGATGCGGCTCCAATGAGTTTTTTAAATGATAAGATAATAGAAAGCAATTACAAGTTTGTGTCTGTTAAAAATAATTTCGTTAATGGCAAGACAACAACATTTGGAATAAATTTACCTGAAAACATTTCAAATACAATTCAAAACAACGATTTAAATGAAATAATTATTATTGACCCTGTTGTTACATGGTCAACTTTTTATGGCGGAGAACTCGCGGAAGGTGGAACATGTATTGCCACGGATTCCAAACAAAATGTATATGTTGGAGGTTATCGACGGTCGATGACATGCCCTTTGTATGATAACGGTGTATCTTATTTTCAAGGGGCTTTTACTGAAAGTTGGGGAGCATTGATTTTAAAGTTCGATAATAATGGTCAACGTTTGTGGGTAACAAATTATGACGGTAGTGGCAGTGAAGAAATTAGAGATGTTGCCATAGACCAAAATGACAATGTCTTTTTTGTTGGCTATACATCCTCTTCAGATTTCCCCGTAAAAGATAATGGTGGTTTTTATCAGACTTATAATTCGTTAACATCTGACACTGGGTTTATAATGGAATTCAATGAAGATGGAGAACGCAAATGGGCTACACATTATGGAGCACCTGTCGGTTTAGTTGTGAATTCTGTAGAAATTGATGTAAACAATAACTTAATTGTTGCTGGCTTGTCAACTAGTCCTGGCGTGCCATTTTTTGACGCTGGATCTTTTTATATGGAGTCTGTTGTTGGATCACAACAAGATGCTTTCATTTCCAAATTTGATCAAAATAAAAATTTAACTTGGTCTACAGCGATTGGTGGTAGTAGAAATGATAACTCGTTAGGAATAGCAACGGATTCTCAAGGAAATATTTACATTACTGGAAATACGCAAAGTGATGAATTTCCAATTTTAGACGATTCTGGTTTTTTCGATGGAGTATTATCGAACAATGTTGACTCTTATCTTAACAAATTTGATTCTTCTGGAAATCTAATTTGGGGAACTTTTTTTGGTGGAAATGATCAAGATTGGGGGCTGGATGTTTTTGTCGATCAACAGGATTTTATTTATATTTCAGGCTTAACCAATTCTACAGATTTACCTGTTACAAATGGGAGTATACATGCTGGAGAAATAGATTTGTATTTTTTTAAATTTAGCCCAAATGGAGCTATAGATTGGGGTACTTATATTGGAGGGCCCTATAACGAATATGCATCGAATACTAATCCAATAATTTCTAAGCAAAAATATTTTCAAAGTAATATGATTACCTCTGATTCCTGTGGAAACGTTTATCTTGGATTTGAAACTGAAAGCTATAATATAGCAACCAAGAAATTTTGTGAAAACTGCCATCATGTAGCCCAATCTGCTGGAGAAAGAAATCAGTTTTTATGCGCATTTTCTGCGGAAGGCATTCTTCGAGGGGCAACCTATATTGGAGGTAATGGACGTAATTTTCGTTGTGCAATAACATTAGATAAGTCGGAAAATTTGTGGATGACAGGAGAGTGGAGTCATGTCATAGATGAAAGTTCTTTCCCTGTGGTTGAAGGTCCTGCCGGGTCATATAATGATGCTAGTTTTAACGGAATTCCTGATGACGTTTTTCTCATGAAAATGAAGATGAATAAAGATTTTAATTGTAATTCGGAGGTTTCAGTCCCAGTGCCGTTCATACTTGTCATGCCGAATGTGTTTACTCCGAATCAAAATGGTGTTAACGAATTTTTTCAACCAATCAATGCGCAAGGGTTTCACTTAACAACATGGCAAATAATAAATCGATGGGGAAATGTTGTGTTTGAATCTAACGATTTAGGCGCAAAATGGAACGGTTTGGATCAAAAAGGGAACCAGGTTACAGATGGAACATATTTTTGGATAATCCGTGGTGTTGACGTTGAGGATAATAAAGTTTTAAGGCATGGCACCGTTGATATAAGAAGGTAAACAACATACATTTGAACTTGTTGTACTCAATCCAAAAAAAGACCCATCACTGAGTCTTTTCCTGTTCGTATTTAAGTCTTTTTATATATCCAAATTCCGACTGGAATCCTTCAAATCCTCCGCACTCTTAATAACCGCATCTTTCATTTCAACCATATACGCATCCAATTGGGCTAAGATTTGGTCGTTGCTTGCGCCTAATATTTTGACTGCCAAAATCCCCGCATTTTTTGCTGCGTTTAGAGCAACGGTTGCTACAGGAATACCATTTGGCATTTGTAAAATCGACAAGATACTGTCCCAACCATCAATCGATGCCGCCGATTTAATAGGTACACCAATCACAGGCAATGAAGTCAAGGCTGCGGTCATACCTGGCAAATGTGCTGCCCCACCTGCTCCTGCTATGATAACGTTCACGCCACGTTTGTGTGCATTTTTTGCATAGTCGTACATTAAATCTGGTGTACGGTGCGCTGAAATGATATTCATTTCGTATGCGATTTCAAACTCTTTTAAAATTTTAGCTGCTTCTTGCATAATCGGTAAATCCGAAATGCTCCCCATGATAATTCCTACTTTTGCCATCCTTTAAATTTTTCGTGTATTGGTAACTCTGTAATTTCTTTATGTCCTGCTAAGTTATCAATTCCCCAGTTATCTAGTTCATCATCTGTCCATAATTCTGGATAAAAAATGCGTTTTTGGTATTGAGGTAGCATGTATTTCTTCCAATCACTTCCACCTGTTGCCTCGCCAGAGCCTTGTCCGCTTTCGATGTAGTGCTTTGCAGCGTTGAAATGATTCATTACCCAATTCACATTAATCGTGTGATCGTAATGGCGCATCGCATTGATTAATTCCACATCTTTTTGATCTTCTTCGGGCAAAGATTTGTAGCGCGCCCAAATATTTCGCGTGTTGTAATGCTTCATGCAAACAATCAACTCCGTTTTGTATTTTTTCTCAAAATTGTGAAGCAAAGTCGATTTTTCTCCCGTTTCTCTGTCCAATCCTGCCGCTTGCCAATACATGTTGTCAAAGGCGTGCTCGTAAGGTGTGTCTCGGTTTATTGTTTTGCGGAAACGAAAATCAATGAGGTTCAACAAATCGGTGGAGGCAATTTCAATTTTTCTGTACTGCACACTTTGAAATCCACTTGCTGGCGTCAAAGTATCTCTATATTTCATGTACTGCTCAATTTCCATTCCTTCGCGCATGATTGTAAACGAATTGGAGAGCATGTCAAAATAGCGACTAATTCTTCCCAAATGCATGGAAAATTTTTGTGTGGTAATCGTTTCTGGATCCGCAATTTGATCAGTTTCCCACAAAATCATTTTAAACAAAAGCTCATTGATTTGATGGTACATGATAAACACCATTTCATCGGGCTGTGTAGTGCGTTGAATTTGCAAACCGAGCAAGGCATCCACTTGAATGTAATCCCAATACGTAATTGGATTTGCATGCAATAAACCTGACAAATGTATATCGGGATTTTGACCCATAGCCAAGTATTTTTCGTCAATGGCTTTTAAAAGTTCTTCGCGTGAAAGCATGTTCATGTAGTTTAAAATGATCTAAACAAAGGTAGTTTTTTTGAGGATTGAATAATGCTTCGTTTTCAATTGTCGGAAATTTAACAGTGAAAGGAATGAGCCTAAAATTAGTTTAAAATCATTGTAAATGAATGGTTTAGATGTTTTTTCATGAACGGTTTCGCTTTAGGTTAATGTGATTTTCGAAGTGATTTGTTCAGAATTTAACACATTTATCCATTGATTTGAAACCCAAGAAGATAATATGAAGCATTGTAATAAGGAAATACTTTGAAATTTAAGAATAGTTATTTGAATCATTAAAGCTTTCGCTTGTTTTTTACACGAGAAATGTTACCAATTTGGTATTTTTATTTATATTTGTGTGAAATAACTGTGCGTGAGAATAATTGCAAAAAAAGCACTTCGAGATTTTTGGTTAAAACATGCAGACGCTGAAGATCAGCTGAAATCTTGGTATAATGAAACTGAGAATTCGACATGGAAATCGTTCAATGACTTAAAAGCTGAATTCCCTAGTGCAAGTATTTTGAAGGACAATCGTGTGGTTTTTAACATAAAAGGAAACAATTATCGATTAATAGTGAAATTTAATTTGGACTATCAAATTTGTTGGATCAGGTTTGTAGGTACACATGCCGAATACGACAAAATAGATGCTAACGAAGTATAAAATATGAATATTAAACCAATTAAATCCGAGAAGGATTATGAGCAAGCTATGGAGCGTTTATCGTTTATTTTTGACGCTAAAAAAGGCAGCAAGGATGGAGATGAATTGGAAATATTGAGCATATTAATTGAAAAATATGAGAATGAACATTTTCCGATTGGTTATCCTGATCCCATTGAAGCAATTAAATTTAGAATGGAACAAATGGGACTTAAGCAAAAGGATCTTGCAGATGCGGTCGGGTTTACGAGTCGTGTGAGTGAAATTTTGACCAAAAAGCGCAAATTAACAGTAGAAATGATTCGTAATTTAAGCCTTAAATTAAATATTCCAACTGAAATCTTGGTGCAGGAATATTAGTTGTAATGGTTGTTATTATGTCGTTTTAGACCAATAGTGGTATTGATTTTGAGCACCTTAATCATTGCTCTTTCTTTTTTTAACCGTTCATAAATCATTACTTTTAGCTTATCTCTAAACCCCCAAAACCTCCTTCAATTTCCCATACGAACTGCGACTAATCGGTACTCTCGAGCCTTCTGTCAAAATCGCTACGTAACTATTTTTTTCAAAGGATTCTATTTTTGCCAAGCGATCAATATTGATGATAAACGAACGATGCACTCGCACGAATTGTTTCGAATTCAAGGCTGTTTCGAAGTAATTCATGGTTTGTTTTTTCAGATGAGATTTTCCTTTCGTGTGAATTTTTACATAGTCGTCGTAGGCTTCCAAATAATCAATTTCCAAGGTTGGAATGATGCGAATTTCGGAACCATCTTTGACTACAATTCGATTGATATCGCTTTCATTTCGAGTTGGTGTTTCAAGCAATTGCGAAATGTTTTCCTGTTTTAAATCGGAGGATTGAAATTTTACAATGGCCTGGTTGAAACGCTCCAAGGAAAAAGGTTTGAGCAAATAGTCAACGGCATTGAGGTCAAATGCCTTTAACGCAAATTCGTCAAATCCAGTGGTAAAAATCACAAAAGGTGGATCGGGCAAAATCTCTAAAAGTTCAAATCCTGTAATTTTGGGCATTTGAATATCGAGGAAAATTAAATCTGGCTTCAGTTCCTGAATCATTTTTAAGCCTTCAAAACCATCACTGCATTCAGCGAGAAGTTCGAAACCTTCGTTTTTACTCAAATATTCTTTGACAATTCTACGTGCCAATGGCTCATCGTCTATGATTATGACTTTTTTCATACGCTCGGAATGATTAATCGAAAGGTAAATAAATCGTCGGTTTCTGTTAGTTGCACTAAGTCATTTCGTTGAAAAAACAAGTACATTTTTTTGCGGATGGAATCGATGCCAAATCCTTTTCCTTTGGAAGAAATAACGGCATTTTTGTCGAACGGATTGGTTACTTCAATCTGTATAGCTCCATCGAGTTGTGTGATTCCCATGCTAATTTTAACCGAACCAGTCATTCCGTACAATCCATATTTTATGGCATTTTCCATGATAGGTTGGAGGATGAGCACAGGTACTTGAAAATTTTCGAGCCCTTCAATTTCAGGGATTTCTACCGTCAAACGATCTTCGAAACGCACCTTTTCAATGGAAAGATAGAGGTTTAGAAAATGAAGTTCTTCTTTGAGCGAATGAAATTTATCGTCTTCCCGAATCACGTTTGCTCGAAGAAAATCGGAAAGCAAATGAATCATTTCCCTGGCTTTTTCAGGATCGTAAGTAGTTAATGCGCTAATGGAGTTCAAACTATTAAAGATAAAATGTGGACGAAATTGTTCTTGAATATTCGACAACTCAGCGCGAGATAAATCACGTTCTTTTTTTAAGAGTTGCTGCAGGGTTTTTTCTTGCACTTGGATGTGCTTGTCGATCCAAAATTGATTGGCTGCAAGAAGCAACAAGAAAAAGTAAATAAAGAAAGCAATCGGAAAACTTGTGTTTAAATGATGCACAAAGGATAACTGTTCAACAAAAAACGCTTTTGTAACGAGGTGTGCGAGCCAAACACCAAGGATGCTAAACATCGTGATGATTCCAACATGCACAGAGCTAATTGCCGATTTGGAATGGTAAAATAAATGAATACGACTCAGTACAAAAGTGAAAAATGTAAGACCTAGAAAATTCGTAATGATATACGTTGTAATCATGGATCTTGAAAAACCGTTGGCTGACATCCAATATCCAAGACTAATTCCTAAAATGAGGTATAATCCTAAGATGAATAACAAACGGTATTTCGAAATTTTCCGCATTCTTTTTAGCCGAAGCTTTTAATGTCAATACCCCCAAAAGCGCAAGAACCTTTTATATAAAGTGTTTTTTCGTTTTCTTTCCAACCTTCTGTGAATGGCGGTCGACTATCTTCAACACCACCAAATATAGACGAAAGATCTGAAACTACTTTCCAATTGGATGGAACAATCAGTTCAACACCTCCAAAAATCACATTCATTTCAATGTGAGCTTCATTTTCGATGTTGGCTTGCATTAAGTTGATTTCTTGTCCCCCGAACACACTTTTGATTTTTGCGCCTTTGAAGTTTTTTGACATCACTATTTTTTCAACCCCACCAAATACGGAGCTGGATTCAAAATAGTCATCACTCGTTGCATCTTGACTTACAAAGTGGTCAAAGGCATGAATGGACTTTTTTTTTTGATTCGCAAATGCTTTTGCCACAAATGAAATTCCAACGATGATTAAAATGGTTGGCAAAATAAATGCTTTGTTGACAATGTTTGGAACGATATCGTTAAAAAGCAAAATTGCACCAATTCCTGTGAGCACCCACGCAAATAGTTTTTGGAAATTGTGTTTGATAAGCGAAACGATTCCAATTCCAAGCAAAATTGTTCCTCCACTCACAAGCCAATCAGCTACAAACATTCCAGAACGCTCCAGCAGAATTGCAACCCCGAAAAATAATATTACAATTCCACCTGCAATTCTTCCGCGAAATTGCGCTTTTTGATGTTCTTCAGACATTAGGTATTCCATTTTGTCTTGCCATTTTTTATGTCTCATGACTTTTAATTTTTAATGTTGGAACAAATCTAGGGACGCCTCACTGGATATACCACAACAAATAGGTGAGTGGTGGCTATTTTTCGGTGAATGGTGTATCAAAGCGTCTTAAAATGTATTTATCGTCAATTGAATTCTGACTAAAAATACATATTAACCGCAAATTCGAATTGTTGCATGAAAATTTCTTTCATACAAGAAATATTATTTTGTTCATAGAAAACAAGCATCGCTTTTTTGTATTCGACAGAATCAACGGTTCGGAATGACAATGGACAGTGTTTTTGATCCATTAAAATGGCATTACTTACGATACGAGCAGTTCGTTTATTGCCATCGTTAAAGGGTTGAATGTAAGAAATGAATACAAGTGCTAGCAGCGCTTTTTCGAATACAATCGTTTTGTTATTAATTAGTAAGCACATTTTTTCAAGCGCTTCTACTAACTGAAATTCATTATCGAGCGGGCGATAATTTGTTCCCGAAATACCTACACGTCTTTTCCTTAAATTACGTTCAATGGGCAATTCTTTAATTAAAATGGAATGAATTGCTTCTATTTTGTTCACTGTTAAATCACTCAAAAAATCGGGATGTTCCAAAATGAAATCAAGCGCATCTTTGTGATTCAATAACATTACGGCTTCTTCCTTCGTTTTTCCTGAAGCGGTTTCCTTGTCTTTCAAGAGTCGTTCTGTTTCCAGCAGCGAATAAGTGTTTCCTTCAATTTGAGAGGATTTCCAACTCAAATCAATCGCAAGACGCTCGAATTCTTTGTTGTACTCAGACTTCGAAAGTTTTGAAATATTATCTTGAAATTTTTCTTGCAAAAGAGTCAACTTATTTTCTTCTTCGTTTGTAAACAATGAAAACTGGTTTAATGTTCCATCAAAAATTTCGAAATTGAAACTTTGCTTAATTGAGCGTTCATCAATTTCTTTGATGTAATATTCTTCGATGTTAATAGGCTGAATAAACGAATAAATTGGCGAGACCTTATATTTAGTGCCACGTCCATTTCCGATTACTTGCAAAGAATTTTCTGAAACTAGCTTAGCTAATGATCGCTTTAATGTTGCATAGCTATATTCTGAAGAAAATGACTCATGAATTTCTTTCGAAGAAATAGGGCCATTCAACTGAATAAATGCAAGAAGTTTTATTAGCTTTTTCTGGTTCTCTTTCATTTCAAGCTCAAAAATAATCAATTTCAAGCTCAAAAATAGCCAATTTTGAGCTTTATTTTAGTTTTATTTGAGCTACAAATACTTAAAGCGTACCTCTTTTTTCTTGCTCGCGTTCGATGGATTCAAACAGAGCTTTGAAATTTCCAGCACCAAAACCACGTGCACCCATGCGCTGAATGATTTCAAAAAACAAGGTTGGTCTGTCTTCAACTGGTTTCGTGAATATTTGCAATAAGTATCCCTCTTCATCAGCATCAATCATGATTCCCAAAGATTTTAGCGTTTCAATATCTTCTGCTAACGCATGATTGTGAGCTTCTAAGCGCAATGGAACAGCTTTGTAATATTCTTCTGGTGGCGTTGATAGAAATTCAATTCCACGGCTTCGTAAAGCAGATACGGTTGAAATAATATCATCCGTTGCTACTGCGATATGCTGTACACCTGGCCCTTCATAGAAATCCAAATATTCTTCAATTTGAGAACGTTTTTTACCTTCAGCTGGCTCGTTAATTGGAAATTTAATTCTTCCATTTCCGTTCGACATCACCTTTGACATGAGTGCAGAATATTCGGTGTGAATTTGCTTGTCATCAAATGACAGAAAGTTCACAAATCCCATTACATCTTCGTACCATTTCACCCAAATGTTCATTTCATTCCAACCGACATTTCCAACCATGTGGTCAATGAATTTCAATCCTGTTGGTGTTGGATTATAATCTGATTCCCATTTCACATAACCGGGTAAAAATTCGCCAGAGTAATTTTTTCGTTCCACAAACATGTGTACAGTTTCACCATAAGTATATATTCCTGCGCGCACAGTTTCACCGTGTTCATCTTTTTCTACAGTCGGCTCCATGTACGATTTTGCACCACGTTTTGTTGTTTCTTCGTAGGCACTACGAGCATCTTCCACCCAAAGAGCAACGACTTTTACACCGTCACCATGTTTTTTAACATGTTCACCAATAGGGGAATCACTTTTAAGTGCTGTTGTAAGTACCAATCGAATTTTATCTTGTTTCAAAACGTACGAAGTTCTGTCAGTCATACCTGTTTCCAACCCTGCATAAGCATGCGATTGAAATCCAAAAGCGGTTTTGTAGTAGTGCGCAGCTTGCTTTGCATTTCCTACATAAAACTCAACGTAATCTGTTCCTAAAAGTGGCAAAAAGTCTTGAGCTCCTTCAAAAATTTTCTCTAATCCGTAGTTTACGCTTTGCGGTTTGTTTAATTCTGACATGACATTTATTTTAATTTCCTTTCTAAATCTCGATTATTCATCAAAATTAAGAAAAGTAAGTTGATTTAAAATAATGAAGTTTACATTAATGAAAACAAAACGGCAACTGTGGATCAATTATCGCCAAAAATCTTTCATTGTCACTTTTTGTTTGGTCAATTTAGTCACAAAAAAGAACTGATATAATTCCCAAAACCACACACGTCGTCCAATTCGTGTGTACCATCGCATCGCACTTCTTAGCCTTTTGTCTTTGTGAAAAAAGAGTCTTCTTAGCGCTTTCGGTCTCGTTTGGAGAATAATTTCAATCAATTTAACGTATAGAATAACCACCCAAGGTTTTAAGTGGCGTGTTTTAATTACTTGATGTTTGTAATCCCATTTTCGTTGATCCGTTAAAATGAGTTCCTTGTCCTTTACATCTTCAAAGTAAGGTGTCCATTTGTGAGGAGTAACATAAAGTAGTTGCACTTGATCTGGATCGTAAGACAAAAGTTGCTTTAAACTATGATAAAAATCGATTGTTCTTTCTTCACCAAAACCAACAACATAAGTTGCCATCGAAAGGATATTATGCTTCCTAAGAAGTTGAATGGCTTCTTTATCTTTGGAGATCGTACCTGCTTTTTTGATATTTTCGAGTACCACCTCGTCGTAATTCTCAATTCCGAGTAAAAATCGTTCGAATCCCGCTTGCTTGTATAGATGTAAAAAATCTGCATCGCGAACAATGTTATCAGCTCGAATAGATCCAACGAGAATTATCTTAAGGTTTTTTGCCACCAAAGCCTCCAAAAATGCTCTCCAAGCTTTCGGATTGGAAGAAGGATTTTCATCTGCAAAATTAAAAACAATTACACCATATTCTTTGTGCAACATTTCTATCTCGTCGGCCAAGGATTGAGCGCTTCGATGACGCCATTTTTTCCAAAACAAACTCTGTCCACAATAAGTGCAAGGATAAGGACAACCTCTTGAAAATTGAATCACAACCGCTTTTCGTTTCCCCCAATATGTGTAATTATAGCCATTCATTAATTCCCAACCAATACGATAATCGTCGAGATTTTTAATTGTTAACGCTGGTGCCGTTTTGAAAGGAATATTGTTTTTCCGGAATGCTATTCCTTTAATTTCCTCTAAATTGAATGAGTTTTGAATTCCATTTATCAGATTCACCACAACTTCTTCGCCTTCTCCGCAGACAATAAAATCAATTTGTGGATTATCTTCTAGAATTTCTTGCCAATGGTAGGTTGGAAAAACACCGCCAATAACGATTATAATATTCTTGTTTTTATGTCGCACCAAGCGGGTAATTTCATTGATTATTGGTTGAGCAGAAGTTGAGCCAGAATGCCCAAGCATAATGACATCAGGATTTCGTTCTATTATTTTATCGGCAACTACATTCACTTTGAGGTTATAATAATCAGCATCTAGTAACTCGACGGAGTTTCCAGCGTCAATCAGCGGTCCGCCGATGCTCAGTAGTCCAAGTGGTGGCAAATGTTCATTCGGCATTCGGCTGCCAATCGACAAATGTGGGGGATTGATAATTAGAATTTTCAAGTGCGTTGTTTTTACCTAACGAAAAACTTTAAAAGTTGAAATTAATTGCGTTTTATTTCACAAATTATACTAAAAATATCATGGGCTGAAGATAGGATTTGAATGCAATTCGATGGTTATTTTGACAAAATAAAAGCCTTTTCATTAGATTCCATTTTTTACTGAACAATTCTTTTGGCTCAATCTTTTTCCCATTTACGTTTTGTTGACCCTTCTTCCTTGATTACTTTCCAATGGTTTTCATTTGCCATTCTAAGAAGTCGTTTTCGAAGCTTTTTAGGATAAAATATTTTTTTAAAGGTCTTTTTATATCTGTATTGGGGCAGAATATCCACATGGCTCAAAATATCATAAGCAGCAGCGCCACATCGCATACCCCAAAAGGCATAGTCATAAGGCGTTTCATCTCGATAAATGGCTGAAATACTATCGAATTTTTGCATTTGTTGACGCGAAATTGGAATGTAAATAATTGCTTTTTTAACGCTATCAGCATTTCCCCCTAAAATAGAATAAAAGCTTGTATATCTGTAAGTTACAAACGCGCTGTGTTTTTCATCTTCATTGTTGACCCAATGAAGTTCACCTCTTGGTACAAAGTTCACAATTTCATTGCTGTCTTTTTCAACGCCAACATGTCCTCCTAAAATTCCTCCAAACCACTTTTTTTCACTGTCTTTAAACGCTTTTAACGGTTTTGATCCATATAAAAAATGCACTTTTAAATAAGTGGTGTCTTGCGATTTTGCCAAAAATGAAATAAAACAAAAGAGGATAAAGACTATTTTCATAAGAGATTTGAAATGTACTAGCTATTAAAACTCAGGAAATGATTTGATTATTGTTTGAATGAGCGATTTTATTTCATTTTAAAATGACCTTAGGATGTTAGCTCCATATCATACCGATGCATGCCTAGGGCATAAAAATCATGTGTTATTTTGGTTACTTTGAACCCATATTTTTCGAAAAAACCAAAAGAGTGTTGCGTTGTATCAAGCACCATTGAAAGTTCTGGAAACAAACGTTTCGCTTCATCTAATCTATGTTTTAACAGCAACGCTCCAAACCCTTTTTTATGATAAGATTTATCGATTAATCCCCATGTTAACGAAAGAACACTTTTGTTGTCTTTGTCCCCAAAACCACCGCAACCAATGATTTGATTATTTTGCACAACAACATAATACTGTGTCTTAATATTTTCCGTCGCTATGCGATTTAAAAAGTTGTCAAAATCTTTGAGCTCATCCTGAACAAAAAATTCAGGAATATTGCTTTCAAAGGCTTTCAAACAAAATTGTTTGTCTTCAGGTTTATATTCACGAACTAATGAATTCAAATCTTTTATTAGTGATTCCAAGAAGTTTTATAATCCGTCAACTCCAACCCCAAAGCCTGTTTGGTCAATTTCAACGGTTTAAATGTGTCAACCATAACCGCCAATTCTTGAGTTTCCGTTTTACCAATACTTCGCTCATAAGCTCCCGGATGAGGTCCATGAGGAATTCCTGCTGGATGTAAAGTGATTTGACCTTGCTCAATGTTGTTGCGACTCATAAAATCACCATCTACATAATACAAAACTTCATCCGAATCAATATTGCTATGATTGTAAGGCGCTGGAATGGAAAGCGGATGATAATCGTACAATCTTGGAACAAACGAACAAATCACAAAAGCAGAAGTCTCAAATGTTTGGTGTACTGGAGGCGGTTGATGCACGCGACCTGTGATCGGTTCAAATTCGTGAATCGAAAATGCATACGGATAATTATAACCATCCCATCCAACAACATCAAAGGGATGACTGCCGTATACATAATGATATAAAACGTCTTCTTTTTTGATTTTAATTAAAAAATCTCCTTTTTCATCGATAGGATTCAATTCACTTGGCGGACGGATATCTCGTTCGCAAAACGGAGAATGTTCGAGTAACTGACCGAACCAATTTCTGTATCTTTTTGGTGTATAGATTGGATGAAATGATTGTACAATAAATAAACGATTGTCTTCTGAATCAAATTGAATTTGATAAATCATCCCACGAGGAACCACCAAATAATCTCCGTATCCAAACGGAATATTTCCGAGTTGTGTCTTTAAGGTTCCACTTCCACGATGAATAAAAATAACTTCATCGGCATCCGCATTTTTGTAGTAATAATCCGACATTGATTTTTTCGGTGATGCCAATTCAATGTATAAATCGTTATTCACCAAAACAGGTACGCGACTTTCCAAATAATCATCCGTTGGTTTTACCTGATAGCCTTGCAAACTGCGCATTTGCATGTTTTTGTCAATGGCAATTTCTGGAGCAATGTTCTTGCTTTCAAGTATTTCTTTGACAACAGTTGGAGGTTGAATGTGATAAAGCAAGCTCGACATGCCATCAAAACCTATGGTTCCAAAAAGTTGTTCGTGATACAATTGTCCATTTTCCTGACGAAATTGTGTGTGTCTTTTGCTCGGAAACTTCCCTAATTTATGATAAAATGGCATGATAACCTGAATTTAATTTTGTTCTTGAATGAGCATATAAAACTACATAAAAATATATTCTATATTCCATTTTTTGTGTTGAAGTGTGCAAATATATGTTGTTAAAGCCGTTGAAAAAAATGACAATTATCAGAATGTGGCAGCAGCACCAACGGTAATTTCTATTAATATTGCAAAACCTAATTGACATTCAAAACATTTAATTAAAGAGGAAATAAAACCATGTCAAAAATACTTGTAATCGGCGCTGGAGGTCAAATTGGAACGGAACTCGTGATTGCGTTACGCAAACAAAATGGAACGGAAAACGTTGTTGCCGCTGATATTAAAGAACAAACTCCAGAACCATTAGCTGATGGACCTTATAAAAGGTTAGATGCTTTGGACAGAGAGTCTGTGCGAAGTTATGTCATTGAAAATAAATTTGATGAGGTTTATTTGCTTGCAGCATTACTGTCGGCTACTGCCGAAAAAAATCCAGATTTTGCTTGGAAATTAAACATGGAGAGTTTGTTCACAGTGTTAGATTTAGCTAAGGAAGGACACATAAGTAAAATCTTTTGGCCGAGTTCAATCGCTGTTTTTGGACCTACAACTCCAAAACAAAATACACCTCAATTTACGGTCATGGAACCTTCAACAGTTTATGGAATTTCTAAACAAGCTGGGGAGCGTTGGTGTGAGTACTATTTCAATAAATTCGGTGTGGATGTCCGCAGTATTCGCTATCCAGGATTAATTTCGTACACATCGTTGCCAGGTGGAGGTACCACAGATTACGCAGTTGACATTTTCTATCAAGCCAAAAAAGGAAATGAATTCCAGTGCTTTTTAAGTGAAAACACAGAACTTCCAATGATGTTCATGGAAGATGCCATTCGCGGAACGCTCGAATTAATGAACGCTCCAAAGGAAAATATTAAAATTCGATCTTCATATAACTTATCGGGTTGTAGTTTTACACCAAAAACTTTGAGCGAAGAAATAAAAAAGCACATTCCAACGTTTCAAATAGCGTATGCTCCTGATTTCAGGCAACAAATAGCCGATTCTTGGCCAAGTTCAATCGATGATAGCTACGCGCAAAATGATTGGGGCTGGAAGGCGAAATTTGATGCAAGCAAAATGGTAAAAGTGATGCTAGAGCATGTGGATGAATCTAAAATTTGATTTTTTTCATGCATTTTGCTAAAAAGAGCAGGTTTTTTTATAAATTTCGGAAATATTACTTTTGAAACTAATTTTATATCATTCATGAAAATCGGTCTATTGCTTTTCTTTTTGTACACAACTTCCGCTGCGTTTAGTGCGTTGCCGGTTGATTTTGTGATTAATCAAGATGAAAAGATCAATAAGAAAGACCAAAAAGGGAAGAAACAAGGTAAATGGGTGTATTACGGCAAGGATCGACCATCTGAAGGTTATCCAAACAATGCCAAAATTGAAGAAGGAACTTATAAAGATGACCGCAAAGAAGGGGTTTGGATTAGATACTACGAAGATGGCGTCACACCGAAAATCAAGGGAGAATATAAAAACAACCGTCCGGAAGGAAGTTATGTGAAACATAGTCCTAAAGGAATAGTGATTGAGAAAGGTGTTTTTGCACAAGGAAAATATACAGATTCCTTAATTCGTTACCATGAAAATGGACAAGTTGAATACCAGGCATTTTATAACGAAACAGGTGCGGAACAAGGAACGGTGAAGTACTTCTATGCGAATGGTCAACTAGAATATGAGTACAAAACTGAAAACGGCAAACCTCAAGGCGAAGCCAAACGTTACTACGAAAACGGCGATGTGAAAGAAGTAATCTCTTACGATGCTAATGGAAGAATAACGAAATCAGAACAAAAAGAAATGGTTTCAACGCCTGTGAAAGTGAAGGATCCAGAAGTTTCCAAAGAAAAAGCACCAAAAGTGGCTCAACCAAGAACCAAAGGAGCTAAATTTCAACCAAATGGATATAACAAAGTGTATAACGATAATGATGAAATTTGGCAAGATGGGGAATTTAAAAATGGAATTCTTTGGAGCGGTAAGGTGTATGAATACGATCGAGATGGAATTTTGTTGAAAGTAAAGGTCTACAAAGAAGGCGTTTATCATTCCGACGGTCAGCTCTGATTCACTTAAATAATTTAAAAGCCTCTAGTTTTTTTAGATATACATCTAAAGTCTATGAGGCTTTTTTTGTGAATCAGATGTTCTGGGAATATTCCTATATTTGAAAAGCATATTCATCAAAGCATTTAAACAAAGGATGATAAAAAGTAAAAGTAACACGATGGATTGGAGGCAAACTCCAGTTGTCGATAAAGTTGGGGTAGAAGAGCGTGTAGCTCGATTCCAAACACGAAGCATTAAAAATGAAGCCAAAATGCAAGGATTGCGCATGGCTCTAAATATGATTGACTTAACCACGCTAGAAGGAAAAGATACTCCTAATAAAGTAAAACAAATGTGCTACAAGGCTTTGCATTTACACGATGCTTATCCAGGTTTACCAACCGTTGCAGCAGTTTGTGTTTACCCTTCGATGGTGAAAATTGCGAAGGAAGCGGTAAAGCATTCTAACGTAAAAGTGGCATCGGTGGCAACAGCATTTCCATCAGGTCAATCCACTTTGGACATTAAAATTACAGACACAAAATTTGCGGTGGATCAAGGTGCTGATGAAATTGACATGGTTATTTCTCGCGGAAAATTTCTTTCAGGCGATTACAATTATGTTTTTGATGAAATCGCAACAATCAAAGAAGCATGTGGCAAAGCCAGACTAAAAGTGATTTTGGAAACGGGAGAACTTGTGACTTTAGACAATGTGCGAAGAGCAAGTGAAATTGCAATTTATGCGGGAGCCGATTTCATTAAAACTTCCACAGGAAAAATTCAGCCAGCGGCTACCATGCAAGTGACTTACACGATGTTAATGGCCATCAAAGATTATTTTGATAAAACCGGAATCATGATTGGAATGAAACCGGCTGGTGGAATTTCAACATCGAAATTGGCATTGCATAATTTGGTAATGGTTAAAGAAACGGTGGGTGAAGCTTGGTTGACCAACGAATGGTTTCGTTTTGGAGCAAGTAGTTTGGCTAATGATGTTTTAATGCAAATTTTAAAAGCGGAAACGGGTGTTTATCAATCATCCAATTATTTTTCAATTGACTAAGAAATGGCAAAAAAGAAAGAAAGTGGGAATCAAGCGAATGCAACAAGTTGGGAATATTCTTCCTCGCCCGAAAGCACTTCGCACATTCAACTGAAAGAAAAATATGACTTGTTTATCAATGGCGAATTTGTAAAACCAAGTTCTGGAACCTATTTTAAAACAATCAATCCAGCGAACGAAAAAGTACTCGCTGAGGTTGCTTATGGAAATGATGCCGACATCGACAAAGCAGTCAAGGCAGCTCGAAAAGCATACAAGGAAGTTTGGTCTGTCATGCCACCAAAAGATCGTGCAAAATACATTTACCGCATTGCGCGATTGATGCAAGAGCGAGCACGTGAATTTGCTGTGATTGAGTCCTTGGATTCTGGAAAAACAATTCGTGAATCGCGTGACGTGGACGTTCCCTTAGCTTGTAATCATTTTTTCTATTATGCAGGTTGGGCGGATAAATTGGAATATGCATTTCCCAATCGACCTATTGAATCTTTAGGAGTTGCAGGACAAATTACCCCTTGGAATTTCCCATTGTTGATGGCAGCGTGGAAAATTGCTCCAGCATTGGCGGCAGGAAATACGGTTGTCTTAAAACCAGCTGAAACAACGCCACTTACAGCATTGAAATTGGCAGAAATCATCCAAGATGCTGGGTTGCCAGCAGGTGTTGTGAATATCGTAACAGGTTATGGTGACACAGGTGCAGCGCTTGTAAATCATCCAGATATTGACAAAATTGCATTTACAGGATCTACGGGAGTTGGTAAGATTATTCAAAAAGCAATTGCAGGAACTTCCAAAAAATGTACGTTAGAATTGGGCGGAAAATCGGCGAATATTATTCTAGAAGATGCGCCTTTGGACCAAGCAGTTGAAGGAATCATTAATGGAATTTTCTTTAATCAAGGACATGTTTGTTGTGCAGGCTCGAGACTTTTAGTCCAAGAATCTGTTGCCGACCTAGTTGTGAAGAAATTAAAAGACCGCATGAAAACATTGATTGTCGGCGATCCAATGGATAAAAACACAGACATCGGGGCAATAAATTCCAAGAAACAATTGGAAACAATCGAAAAATACATCAAAATTGGGTTGGAAGAAGGAGCCGACATGTTTCAAGTTGATTGTCAAGTACCTAAAAATGGATTTTATTGTAAGCCAACGATTTTCACGAATCTAGCTCAATCAAGTACGATTGTTCAGGAAGAAATATTTGGACCAGTGTTAACAATTCAAACATTCCGAACAGTTGACGAAGCCATTCAAAAAGCGAACAACACGCCTTATGGATTGGCAGCAGGAGTTTGGACAGATAAAGGATCACGCATTTTTAACTTGACGACAAAATTAGACGCAGGAGTTGTGTGGGCAAATACGTATAATAAATTTGATCCAACATCTCCATTTGGAGGTTTTAAAGAAAGTGGTTTTGGACGCGAAGGTGGACTACATGGGTTGGCGTCGTATCTCAAATAAGCATAAATAGAAAAAAATGACACGATTGGAAGTTTTAAAAACATACAAAATATACATCGGCGGAAGTTTTCCACGCACTGAATCAGGAAGGTATTACACACCGCTCAATGCAAAAGGAAAAGCTTTAGCAAACATGTGTTTGTCTTCACGCAAAGATGTGCGAAATGCAGTAGTTGCAGCGAGAAAGGCTGCTGGAGGTTGGTCTGAACGTGCTGCTTTTAACCGAGGACAAGTATTGTACAGAATTGCTGAAATGTTGGAAGGTCGAAGATCTCAGTTTTTGGAAGAGCTGCAATTGCAAGGAAGTTCGCTGAAAAGTGCTGAGGCAGAAGTGAATTTAGCTATTGACCGCATTGTATATTATGCGGGTTGGTGCGATAAAATTTCACAAGTGGCTGGAGGTGTTAATCCGGTGGCTTCTTCGCATTTTAATTTTTCTGTTCCACAACCGACAGGAGTGGTTGGCATTTTAGCGCCAGCAGATTCTTCGTTGCTCGGTTTAGTTTCGACCGTTTTGCCAGTGATAGCTAGTGGTAACGCTTGTGTAGTTTTAGCTTCAGAGCATAAACCATTGTGTGCTGTAACTTTTGCCGAAGTACTTCATTCTTCGGATGTACCTGGAGGAGTAGTTAATATTTTGACAGGAAAATTAAGCGAAATGACAGATCCTTTGTCACAACACATGGATGTAAACGCAGTTGTTGTTGCAACCGCTGATAACGGAATCTTAACTCGCGTGCGTGAAAACGCTGTTTTAAACGTAAAAAGAGTCGTTGAAATGAATGCTGATTGGAGCAAAGAAACTGCTCAAGGATTGTATTTTATTACAGATTGCATGGAAATTAAAACAACTTGGCATCCGATTGAGAACATTGGTGGCGCAACGTCGAGTTATTGATAAATTTCCCCTCCTTTGGGAAAGGGAGGTGACTAATTGCTATGCATCACCAAAAAATAAAGCACAAAAAAAACTCCGAGAGACATCTCGGAGTTTTTTTATATCGTTTTGTTTGAATTATTTCAATGTAAACACGATTGGAATTTGGCATCTAGTTCGTTGCTTTTCCCCTTTCGTTTCACCTGGAGTCCAGTTTGGCATTGCACGAACAACACGTTTCGCTTCTTTATCCAAATCTGCAGAAACTCCTTTTGCTACTGCTACGTTCGTGATAGATCCGTCTTCTTCCACAACAAATGTCAAGTAAACTTTTCCTTGTTCTCCCATATCCATGGCAGTTTCAGGATATTTCACGTTTTCCTGAATCCATTTTTGCAAAGCTGCTGGTCCACCAGGGAACGCTGCTTCAACTTCTGGGAAGTCAATGATTTCTTTTTCCACTCTTGTTTGAGTTGGCCCTATCACAACTGGTGGTGGCGGTGGAGCAACGGTAACAACAGGTGGAATTTCCTTGTTTTTTTCAATAATAATTGGTGCATCAACCGGTGGTTGAGGAGCATCGACTGCTGGAGGAGTTATCGCTGGTGGTGGTGGCGGAGGAGTTGACGGATCTTCTTCCTGAATCAACACATCTGCATTTCGCGCAACGGCTTTTGAACCATCTCCCAAATCTTTTTCTTCTTTGTACGTAAAAGAAGCGAGCACTAAGCTTGAAACAAACAACAATCCAAGAATTACAACCGAAGTTTTCGACTTATCGATGTCTGCTTCACTATTTTTCTTTACTTCCATGACTCAATCATTTTAATGTTTGTAAATATACTAAAATCTAGTACAATTAGCATTCCAAAAAGTTCAATCAAAAGTGAATTATTTTTAATTCACCTTGATTTTGCTAACAAATATAGCGAAAAAGTTCTTTCAAAAAAATGAACTAATGCTAAGATTTGTTAAGCGCGAACGAAAATTATCCAATCAACGCTGAATAAGCATCAGCATCTAATAATTTTTCAAATTCAGATGGATCAGAAAGTTTAATTTTCACCATCCAACCAGCTCCATAAGCATCAGAATTAACAGTCTCAGGACTAGACTCCAATGCCGTGTTGAATTCAAGGATTTCACCAGAAACTGGCATAAATAAGTCTGATACCGTTTTTACTGCTTCAACCGTTCCAAAAACTTCTTCCGCATCCAGTGTTTCGCCTTCTGTTTCAATCTCTACGTAAACGATATCGCCTAACTCACTTTGTGCAAAATCAGTGATTCCGACAGTAGCCACATCACCATCCAAACTAATCCATTCGTGATCTTTTGTGTATCTTAAATTCGCTGGTACATTCATCTTAATAATTTTTGGAGCAAATGTAAAATAAAAAATCAGAAAATCGTTTGTCGAACAATCTAAAATAGCTTTTTAGCAATCCAAATGAAATTATGTAATTTTGCAGCGCAATGATAAATCAAGAACAATTAAAGGAATTGGCTGAGCGCGTAAAAGCGATTGAAGGCTATTTAAAAATAGGAGAAAAAAGACTCCAACTTAAAGAAGAAGAGTTGAAAACCCAAGATCCAGAATTTTGGAATGACGCCAAAACGGCTGAAGCCAAAATGAAAATAATTCGTGGGTTAAAGTATTGGGTTGGAACGTACGACCAACTAAATCAGCAATTGGGTGATTTGGAGGTGTTATTTGAATTTGCAAAAGATGGCGATGCCTCCGAAGAAGATGTGGATGCTCAAACCGAAGAATTGACTGCTCAACTCGAAGAATTGGAATTGAAAAACATGCTTTCAGGTGAAGAAGATCCTTTGAGCGCCATTATTCAAATTACGGCAGGAGCGGGAGGAACGGAAGCCTGTGATTGGGCAGAAATTCTGTATCGCATGTACATGATGTGGGCGGAGAAAAATGGATATAAAACAGAACAACTCAATTACCAAGAAGGAGATGTTGCTGGAATTAAAACAGTAACCATCGAAGTAGAAGGAGAATATGCCTTTGGGTATTTGAAAGGGGAAAATGGGATTCATCGCCTCGTGCGTGTGAGTCCATACAATGCACAAGGTAAACGCATGACTTCTTTTGCATCTGTCTATGTGTATCCTTCTGTAGATGACACAATTCATGTAGAAATCAATCAAGCCGATATTAGTTGGGACACATTCCGTTCAGGTGGTGCTGGTGGACAAAACGTAAACAAGGTAGAAACAGGTGTACGTTTGAAACATGCTCCAACTGGAATTGTCATTGAAAATACAGAAACTCGTTCTCAATTAGGGAACAGAGAAAAAGCCTTGCAATTACTTCGTTCTCAATTGTATGAATTGGAATTGAGAAAACGCATGGAATCACGCAATGAAATTGAAGCGGGTAAAAAGAAAATCGAATGGGGTTCTCAAATCCGAAGTTATGTGATGGACGACAGACGTGTGAAAGATCACCGAACTGATTACACGGTTAATGATCCGGATAAAGTCTTGAATGGTGAATTAACACCTTTTTTGAAGGCTTATTTGATGGAATTCGGTCATTGATAAGTGCTTTTAATTTCGTTTTTTATAGTATTCAAAGAAGTTAATGTCCATAAAAATATACCACAATCCACAATGTTCTACAAGTAGAAAAGCTTTGGAATTGCTTCAAGAAAAAAACCTTGAATTTGAAACAATCGCCTATTTGGAAAATACTCCGAGTAAAGAGGAACTCAAGGAATTGATCAACATGTTAGGCATAAAAGCGGAGGATTTAGTTCGAAAGAAAGAGCCCATTTACAAGGAGAAATTTGAAGGTAAAAAGATGACAAATGCCACTTGGATTTCGGCAATGATAAAATTTCCGAAACTTATTGAGCGTCCAATCGTAATACATGGTAACAAAGCAGCAATTGGCAGACCGGTGGAGAAAATTCTAACGATTTTTTAAATCAGCGAGCATTTTACAATTTTTAAAAGTGGTGAAGTAAAAAATGAGAACAAAATACATCGATTTAATTGATCAAACCTTTGATTTTCCGCAAGATGAATTTAACCTTGTAGATGATCGCTTGATGTTTCATGGCATAGATTTAATGCGGTTGGCAGAAGAATATGGCACTCCGTTGAAATTCAATTATTTACCGCAAATTACGCACAACATTCAGCGCGCCAAAGGCTGGTTTCGTGAAGCCATGCACAACATTGGTTATCAAGGGAATTACCATTATTCGTATTGTACGAAAAGTTCCCATTTTGCTTTTGTGTTGGATGAGGTGATGAAAAATGATGTTCACATCGAGACTTCTTCTGCTTTTGACATCGACATTGTAAACAACCTTTACAAACTTGGAAAATTGAAGGATGGACAATACGTGATTTGCAATGGTTTTAAACCAGAAAGATACATTGAAAACATTGCACATCTTATCAATGAGAATAAACTAAAAGTGATTCCGATCGTTGATAACACCAAAGAAGTGCAGGATTTATTGTCCAAAACAGATGGGGAAATAAACATTGGAATTCGAATCGCATCTGAGGAAGAACCGAAATTTGAGTTTTATACGTCTCGCCTTGGAATTCGATACCGTGAAATTGTGCCTTTTTACAAAGCAATTTTGGAAGGAAATAAGCGAGTGAATGTAAAAATGCTTCACTTTTTCATCAACACGGGGATTAATGACAATGCCTATTATTGGAATGAGTTGACGAAATGTTTGCGTGTTTATGCCGACTTGAAAAAAGTATGTCCATCGCTAGATTCTTTGAATATTGGAGGTGGATTCCCAATTAAAAAATCATTGGCTTTCGACTACGATTATGCGTATATGGTGCGTGAAATCTTGTTGCAAGTGAAACGAGTTTGTTCAGAAAATGACATTCCAGAACCCAATATTTTCACGGAATTTGGATCATTTACAGTAGGAGAAAGTGGGGGAGCAATTTTCAGCGTATTGCATCAAAAACAACAAAACGATAGAGAAAAATGGAACATGATTGATTCTTCGTTCATGACCAATTTACCAGATACTTGGGCCATCAATCAACGATTTATTTTATTGCCATTAAACCGTTGGAATGAAGATTATGAGCGTGTTTTGTTGGGTGGATTAACATGCGACTCAGACGATTACTACAATTCGGAGCAACATTCAAATGCCATTTATTTGCCACGCTTTGACCGGAATAATACCTTGTATATTGGTTTTTTCAATACAGGAGCTTACCAAGAGACCGTTGGCGGATTTGGAGGTTTGAAACACTGCTTGATTCCAGAGCCTCGCCATGTCTTGATTAAGCGCGACGAAGACGGTAAAATTTCAACCAGTTTGTTTAGTGAAGAGCAGACTGCGGATGATTTTCTGAAAATTTTAGGATATTAACAAAAATCTTTCTGTTAATTCACTTAATTCTATTAGCTTTGCACCCGCGTTGTAAAAACGTATATTGTAAAGCATGAAAATTAAACAAGTTTTTATCCGACCAAACACTGAAATCTCAAAGCGGATCGCTGAATGGACCGAGTTGTATGGCGTTGTATGTACGGAAATTTCTCTCGAAGAAGATTTTGAAGAAAACATCGATGGATTGGTGATTTTTAACCAAAACCAAGACATGGATAAGGATATGAGCGACATTCGAACGCTTTTCGATAATCGTCAAAAGCCTGTATTGCATGTGGACATCAATGGAACGTTGATGGTAGGTGTTTCGAATTTCTCTTTGTGGCTAGAACGAAATGGATGTACCAATATTTTGGTAATTGGAAATGACGGCTTATTGGAGAATCCAAATTTGGAGCGTTATTTAAGCCACATGAAGGTAGATTAATACCTTTTCAAGATAATTTCCATTTTACTTTCCAGCAATCAAAGGTTTAGAACAAAATCGGAACAGTTGCGTATAGCATAAAGTCTCTTTTCATTTGATACAATTTTATGAAACACTTAACGTTTTTAAGATAGAATTTAAACAGTGAAATACATTTTCTTTCTTTTTTGTTTGTTTTTCAGCAGTCTTGGCCAAGCCCAATACGCTACGAATTTGTCGCGCTCCGAACTCGGACTCATGGTTGGAGGTTCTTATTACATCGGTGATTTAAACCGTTTTGCACATTTTCGGAAAACACAAATCGCAGGTGGAATTGTGTATCGTTACAACATTCATTCGCGTTTAAGTTTTCGTGGGAATTTCACGTATGGAAGCGTAATTGGTGATGATGCACTTGCGAAAGATGAATTGATCAAGAATAGAAACCTCAATTTCAAATCTGATATTTACGAATTGGCCGCTGGTTTTGAGTTCAATTATTTTCCTTTTCAATTAGGAAATAAAAAATACCGTGGCACTGCTTATTTGATCGCAGAGATTGGGATGTTTAAAATGAATCCAAAAACTAATTTCAATGGGGAATGGGTAGCATTGCAGCCAATTGGCACAGAAGGTCAAGGATCTGATTTGAATTCAAAAAAGAAGTATCCACTTTATCAAATGACCATTCCACTCGGTTTCGGAGCAAAATTTGCTTTAGGAAAAAAAGTAACGCTAAGTTTGGAATATGGAATTCGTAAAACCTTCACGGATTATTTAGATGACGTGAAATCTGATTCTTATGTAGATTTTACACGTTTAGAAGAAGCCAATGGGCCTTTAGCAGCAACATTGTCAAACCGCAGCTTGGATGGGAATCGTTATGGAAAGCGAGGTACGTCGGCAACTAAAGATTGGTACGCATTTTTTGGAGCTTCGTTTACATTCAGATTAGGAATGCCAAAAAAATGTATGACGAATTAATTCTTGAAAGGGTTTATTGTTCGTTGAGGTAGATACATTTTTAGTTTAAAAAAGCAAATTAGTAAAATTACGTCCGAGGGAGTAATATTACTTCCATTCATGCTGCCAATCTATGGTGAAAAAAACTAATTTGCAAATTAGTAAAATTACGTCTGAGGGAGTAATATTACTTCCAATTTCAACATAAAATCAAAAATAAAAACAGAAAAATCTGCCATCATTCGTTGAAACATGATTCACAAAGCGAGATACTTTGTCCAATTAGAATTCTCAAAAAGCAAAGTGTTAATTCTACAACAAACTACTGCTTTTTTCCTCAATCTTTTTCAAATAGTTTTTCAATTCTTGCTCGTTTTCATTTTTCAAGATCATCAAAACATTGTCAGATTCAACAACAATGTAATCTTTTAATCCATCGAGCAAAACAAGTTTGTCGTTTGGAACATTAATTTGACAATTTTCAGAATTGAACAAATGAACATTGTTTCCAATTACAGAGTTATTTTGTTCATCTTTCGTTAAATGTGTGCTTAAACTTCCCCAAGTACCAAGATCACTCCAATCAAAATTAGCGAGAACAACATCCACATTTTTTGCATTTTCCATCACGGCATAGTCAATCGAAATGTCTTCGCAGCTTTCAAAACATGCGTTCACTTTTTCTTGCTCAGAAAGCGTGTTATACCAGCTTAAGTCGCCAGCAAAGAGCTCATGCAATGCTGGTTGGAAAGACTTAAGAGCCGCTAAAACGGTTGTTGCTTTCCACACAAAAATGCCTGAATTCCAATAAAAATTCCCACTATCCAAAAATTGTTGAGCCGTTGCCAAATCTGGTTTTTCACGAAATTGAATCACTTCCGTAATTTCACCCGGTTGAATTGATTGAGCGTTAGAAAATTCTATGTAGCCATAACCTGTGTCAGGGCGTGTTGGTTGAATTCCCAAGGTCACAATACGTTCTTTTTGAGCAGCGTTTTGAATTGCAGTGTTGATGACTTCGGTAAATTTATCTTCCTTCAAAATCAAATGATCTGATGGACAAACAATCATGCATGCATCTGGATTTTGAGCAGTAATTTTAGCCGCTGCATAAGCGATACAAGGTGCAGTGTTTTTGCGTTGAGGCTCTTTTAAAATTTGATTTGCCGATAAATTGGGCAATTGATTCGCAACAATTCCTGCATAATTTTCATTCGTTAAAATGTAAATATTTTCAGCAGGAGCCACCGTCAACAATCGTTCATAGGTCATTTGAATCAACGTTTTACCAATTCCAAGTACATCCAAAAATTGTTTCGGGAAATTAGATGTCGACATAGGCCAGAAGCGACTTCCAACTCCACCAGCCATGATTATTGCGTAATTATTCTTCATTGTTTTTTGCTAATTTAACGATTGCTAATGCGTTGATTAAGTATTTTTTTTGTGTTCCAATTTCTTCGCACAAATACCTTGTTCTTCGTAAGTTTCCTTTCTGAAAAACCTGGTTTCCGAGCACAAAGGTAGAATTTTTTGAAAGTTCTTCGAGTAAGATTTCATTTGAATTAAAGTCGTCATAATTCTTCAACACGCGATGCAATTTAACATCTGTACAAGACGAAGCCTTCACATTCACAAAAGATTGTATCAAAGCGTTTGTAATGTCTGCTGGAAGCACCTTGAGATCAATGATTGGCAACATCAGTTGAATGAAATTATCTTTCCATTCTTTGCCGTGAGGACTCACACGAAATTTGTGTTCCAAATAGGTTTTTAAATGCGCAAATTCATGAACAGTCGTTATGAGAAAAGAGTATTTATTCAAATTTCCATTGACCGTAATTTCGGGAATAATTGAATCTGGACTTACTCTAAAATCGCCCAATTTGGTTTTTCGCGGTTTTACAATTTTGAAACGGACTTTGTATTGCTCAAAGTAGCTAATTACAACATTTTCCGTGCCTTCCGGTAAGTATTTGATTAGCACATCTTTGATGCTTTGTTTTGAATTTTTCGAGCGATTCACACCACGAAATTATCCAAAATCGGCACAAAAGTGGATAAACTTTTATAAAATCTTGTGAGTGGAAAAAAATATAGCATTAAATTAGCGGTCGATGATGAACATTATAGGAAATATTGGAAAATACTTTCAAATGCTTTGGATTGTTTTTTCGAAGCCAGAAAAGTGGAGAATATTTCGAAAAAGACTTTTTGACGAAATTGAGTTTATTGGAATTAATTCTATTCCAATTGTAGCTTTGATGTCAACGTTTATGGGAGGAGTTATTGCTTTGCAAACTGCATCAAACATGGACAATCCCTTGCTTCCTGAGTATACTGTAGGTTATATCACAAGATCCAGTACAATTCTTGAGTTTTCGCCTACGATTATTTCGTTGATTTTGGCAGGAAAGGTTGGCTCAAACATTGCTTCGGAAATTGGTACCATGCGGATCACAGAACAAATCGATGCCTTAGAAATTATGGGTGTTAATTCCTTAAATTTTTTGGTTTTGCCTAAGATTTTAGGAGCTGTTTTGTTCTTTCCGATATTGATTATTTTCTCAATAGGACTCAGTTTGATTGGTGGTTGGCTCAGTTTAACGCTTTCTGGTTTGACTTCCACCGAGACCTATGTTTTTGGAATTCGATTTTTCTTTTTCAATAGCGACATTGTTTATGCTTTAGTAAAAACAGTCGTTTTTGCATTCATTATTGTTTCTGTGGCTTCATTTTACGGCTATTACACCAAAGGAGGAGCTTTGGACGTTGGACGTTCATCCACCCAAGCAGTTGTAAGTAGCAGTGTCGCGATCCTGATTGCCAACTTCTTTCTCACTCAAATGTTCCTTTTGTAATGATAGAGATTAAGGGATTGAATAAGTCGTTTGCTGGCACTCAAGTGTTGTTTGACATCAATACAGCTTTCGAAAAAGGCAAGGTAAACTTGATTATTGGTCAATCTGGCTCTGGTAAATCTGTTTTAGCAAAATGCATGGTTGGATTGCATCATCCTGAAACGGGAGAAATTTTGTTTAATGGCAGAAACTTCTTTGATCTTTCAAGAACCGATAAAACAGAGGTACGCAAGGAAATTGGAATGCTTTTCCAAGGATCTGCGCTTTTTGATTCCATGACGGTTGAAGAAAACGTAATGTTTCCGCTATCCATGTTCACCAAAATGACGAAAAAGGAAATGCTTGATCGCGCGAATTTTTGTTTGGAAAGGGTAAACTTGACAGGTAAAAATAAGTTGTATCCGGCTGAAACCAGCGGTGGAATGCAAAAACGAATTGCCATTGCCCGAGCTATTTCAATGAATCCGAAATATTTGTTTTGTGACGAACCAAACTCTGGACTAGATCCAAAAACCGCTTTGGTCATTGATAATTTAATTCGTGAAATCACTTATGAGTACGAAATGACTACGGTGGTGATTACACACGATATGAACAGTGTCATTGAGATTGGGGATAACATTCTATTTATTTATAAAGGCAAAAATTGGTGGCAAGGCGATAGCAAATCAATCATCACGACCGACAACCAAGAAATTATTGATTTCGTTTATGCATCTGAATTCATGAAGGAAATTCGATCAAGTATGATTGAAAAAAGGAAGTAAACGTCATTAAAAATAAGCTACATATCCAAAGTGAATTTTTCCATTCCGAAACTCAATGGGATTGTTGAGTTGTTTTCCAAGGGCATAAGAGATGGAGAAAATCCCGAGATTTGTTCCAAAAGAAAATCCAGCCCCAAATCCATAAGGCCAATCTGAAGCATATTTTTTCGCATTGTTTTCGTACCACGTTTGATCAAAGAACGCAAAAGCATGAGAGTTTTTATCGACCAAAAATCGGTATTCAATGGTCGACGTTGAATTAGCTGTAGCAAAAAGTTCTTCTTCGTTAAATCCACGTTGGGAACTAAGTCCACCAAATCGAGCGACTTCATTTTCGTAAGTAATCGGAGCATAATAAAGTTGCGTTGCATTCTTAAGTTTTAACACATGTCTTTTCGCCAGCGGAATGAACCAATCAATCAAAATGGCTCCTCGAAAAGTAGTGGACTTCACAACCAAACTTGTATCTGTTTTTTGCGCTTTACGTGATCCAACGGCCGACTCCAAATTCAAGGTAATTCCTTTTGAAGGGTTTGGAATGTAATCCAACTGCCGGCGATAAAACGAAAGTCCGTAACTGTTTGTTTTAACGGAAGCGAGATTGGTTGTGGCAGAAGAAAACTGTGCACCTGAAAGTAAATTGGACGAATTGTTTTGATAAAACACTTTGACATAGCTTCCTTGCGGAAGTTGGTAATTCACACCAGCCGTACTCACTAATTCTAAAAAGGTAGAATCACGTTTGTAAAGATTAAATTTCCCTTCAATTCCAAAGGCAGTTTTGAAAAGAAAAGGTACGGTTAATTGAGAACGAAGAGCTTGCGTTTGAGGTTGAATAGCGCGCCAATCGATGAAGAGCATTTCACCACGCTTGAGCACATTGGTCAATTTTAAATTTACTTCACCAGTAATCGAAAGTCGCTGATTTACGGGGTTTGGTTGGAGTCCGATGATTCCGTTGATCGAACTAATCGGAATTGATTTCAAGTACAAATAAAGTTCAGCGCCTTCTTGGGTAAACAATATTTCCGAAGGTTTGATTTCTTTGATGAAGTTTATTTGAGCTATACGCTTGCTAATATTCTCCAACTTTTGTTGGTCAAAAAGGTCTTTTTCGTGAATGTCAATGAGGTTTGAAATGTATTTAATGGAAAGCGTGGAATCGCCGCGAATGTGAATTTTTTGCCAGACAACAATTGGACCTCTGTCTACACTAATTTTGGCATGCAGTTGATTTCCCAAAAACTGAGCACTATCAATTTTTACAGAGGCGAAAGCATACCCTTCGTTTACATAAGCAGACTGAATTTTTTTAAGTGTGGAAGCAATTTCGGGCGGCGTTAAAGGAATGCGTGCGAGCATTTTTTCGTTGATTCCTGCAGCTTTTCGCGTGAATTGAATATCAGTAGGATTCATGCTAAACACAGCATTTTCGAATTTATCTCCTAGATGTATCTTACATTGATAAGAACTGGAATCTCGCTTTATGATTTCATCGATGGAAGTCATGAAATAACCTTTTTTTATAGCAAGGAGTTGAAATTCGTCAAGGTAATTGAATAGAGTGGTAGAATCCTTAAACTGAGTCTCTGGATTTTTTTTAACTTGCTTGTAGTTGTCATTTTCAAAAATCAATTTCATGTTTTTTTGTCCACTTGTTGAAAAGTGTAAAAACGCAAAAAACACAATTGGAATCAATCTCATAGACACTATTAACGAGTGGAAAATTACTTTATTTCTCCTATTGATAATCAAGTGTTAACAAATTAATTTGTGGAATAGGTAACTTATTTCTTATTTTTGCGTTCATATAGCACAAGTAGAATCTCAATTTAAAACTATCAACATGAAGAAAATTTTGGCCTTGGCATTTATCGGATTTGGATTAATGATTGTCGTTTCGGCATGTGGATCATCTAGAGGTGGTCACTGCGATGCATACGGAAGCACAAATCAAGTTGAAAGCTCTGATTTAGCGCAAAAGTAATTTAATCCTTTACTGAAAAAAAGACAAGGTCACCAATAGGTTGACCTTTTTTTGTTTGTAGTCTGTCTAGTCCTGAAATAGCGATACACAATTTTTATCGTTATGGAAAAAGGAGAAAAAAGCGTTTATGTGAAGCGCAGTCAAAGGGATTATTCAATGTCCTTCAAATTAGAAGTTGTAAGAGAAGTTGAATCTGGTGAACTATCTACGACAGGCGCATGTCGACAATATGGTATTCAAGCGCGATCTACTGTTGTGAATTGGTTGCGAAAATATGGTACCTTTGATTGGGAAAATCAAACACCTTCAAATATACCAAAGTCACAAGAACAGCGGTTAATGGAGTTAGAACAACAGGTAAGGCTGCTTGAAAAGCAAAAAGCAATGCTAGAAAAGCAAGTCGAACGAGCGGATAAAAAGTCGATCATTTTTGATATGATGATTGATTTAGCGGAGAAGGAATATAACATTTCTATCCGAAAAAACTCCTCACCCGAACAATCGACTTCTATCGTGAAGAATACAAAGAAAGCTTAGTTGCTACCTGTGAATTGTTCGGGGTAAACAGACAGGTTTACTATCGCAGAATACAATCTATAAGACGACGAAAATCAAGAGCTGTAGAAGTTGTTGCACTCGTAGAATCGGTTCGTATTCAAATGCCTAAAATAGGTACACGAAAGTTGTATTTTATTTTAGAAGAAGAGCTAAGACGATTAAATGTTGGTCGAGATATGCTTTTTCGTATTTTAAAAGCTAATCACATGTTGATTGAACCAAAACGACGGTATCATATAACCACGAACTCTCACCATCGGTTTAGAAAGCACAAAAATTTGATTGAAAATGTTGTTCCCGAGATGCCAGAGCAAATCTGGGTGTCTGATATTACATACGTAGGTAATAGGCAAAATCCGATGTATTTAGCATTGGTAACAGATGCCTATTCTAAACAAATAATGGGACATGATTTATCAAATTCATTAGATGTGTCGGGTTCACTGAGAGCTTTAAAAATGGCAGTAAAAAAAAGAAAATATAAAAGTAATATTGTCACGCATCATTCAGATAGAGGACTTCAATACTGCAGTAATGAATATCAGAATTTACTCAAGCGCTCAAAAATAAATTGTAGTATGACAGAATCCTACGATCCATATGCAAACGCTGTCGCTGAGAGGGTAAATGGAATACTAAAAGCCGAGTTTATTGGATATAAAAACAAACACTCACTAAAGACAATGAATAAGTTGATTAAAAACAGTATTGATATTTATAATGATCAAAGACCTCATTTTTCTTGTTTTTATAAGACTCCAAGGCAAATGCATGAGCAAAACAAGATCAAAATAAAAACCTATAAAAACAAATATCCCAGTAAACACGTGTTTACTGGGATATAATTATTTAATTTAGTCTTTAATAATCTGTATCGGTTATTTAGGACTTGACAGTCCTTTAAACCTTAAGACCGTTGCAAAACTTATAAATCGAGGCGCAAAATAAATTTGATCCCGGAGTTTACATCTGTAAATGAGGAGATTAAATTTTTGTAGCAACGACGAGTTAGGAGTTTTGCAACGGTCTTTTACTTTTTTCGCAATTCGAAATTTTGACCTAAATACACTTTACGCACTGTTTCATCGGCTGCAAGATCTTCCGCAGTTCCTGATTTCAAGATATCTCCTTCGAATAATAAATAAGCTCTATCGGTAATAGACAAGGTTTCTTGAACGTTATGATCTGTGATGAGAATTCCAATGTTTTTCTTTCTCAAGTCTGAAACAATGCTTTGAATGTCTTCAACGGCGATAGGATCCACACCAGCAAAAGGTTCATCGAGTAGAACAAATTTTGGATTTGTAGCCAGCGCGCGGGCAATTTCTGTTCTTCGTTTTTCACCTCCTGAAAGTCTGTTTCCGAGGTTTTTGCGCACATGATTCAAACTAAATTCATCCAGCAATTGCTCCAAACGCTCTTGACGTTGCGCTTTGTCAAGGTTTCCCATTTCAAGAATGGCCATGATGTTATCTTCTACACTCAATTTTCGAAACACAGATATTTCTTGAGGCAAATAACCAATTCCGAGTTGTGCTCGTTTGTACATGGGGTAATTGGTTATGTCGATATCATCCACAAACACTTTTCCAGAATCGGGTTTTACCAAACCAACAATCATATAAAAAGAGGTTGTTTTTCCGGCGCCATTTGGACCGAGCAAACCAACAATTTCACCTTGATTTACTTCAATACTCACGCCTTTCACGACATCTCTGCCTTTGTAGGACTTTTTGATATGATCTGTATATATTTTCATTACAAATAGATTTCCCAGCGCGCTCGAACTCCCCAAGGTGAAGTTCCAGGGATTTGATGCGTTATGCGGTAAAACACATCCACGCGCAGCAATTTAAAAATGTTTTCTATCCCCAAAGATGCTTCAATATACGGAATATTATTGAATTTTTTCGTGAAATCTGGAAGTAACATTTCGCCAGTATGTCGTGCGCTGATAGAACCAAGTGTTGCCCGACCAGTTGAAACCAAGCGCCACTTTAACTTTTTCACCAAAGGAATTCGATCAAACAACAAACCTTGCCAGTGATTTTCGATATATGCTCCAACATACTGATCAGAAACAAATTCAAAGAAATTCAACATATTAAAAGTGTTTTTATTCAAGAAATAGGATTGATTTCCTTCATGAACTTTTAAAAAAGGGTAGGCAGCCGTTCCAAAGATTTTACCACCGTTAATTCCATATCTTATGTTTCCTAGCACCCCAATTGGTGTTGAGTGATCGATTGAAACTTCAAGTTTTTGATAGTTGTAGTTTCCGCCAAAGAGTCCTTTAACTCCAAATATTCCTTGAATGGAAAATATTGGATAACGCGATTTTATTGAAGTTCTATCGAATACACCTCCAATAAATTCTTCATTTTTTGCCCAGCGGAAACGTGCGGTGAATTCACTTGTGGTTACTTTTGAAATGGTATCATTGAATCCAGTGGTTGGATTAAATCTCAAGTAATTCGCTTTTCCCAAGGCTTGATATTCTTTCCATTCAAATCCTCCATATAAAATGATGTCTTTTCGGATATCTTTCTCCAGGTTAAAGCCAGTTTTTTGCACAAAAGTGAGTTTATCAAGAGGTCCAGTTCTGAAAACAGTTCCAAAAGTAGATCCAACCGTTGCGGCACTTGCTGAGGCACCAATTTGTTCAATGTCGTAGTTGTAAAACCCAACTAACATTCCACGTTTTTTCGGCGAAATATTGTATCGAATTGTTGCTCCATACTTGAATTTTTGATCCAATGTACCATAATATACTTTACCTCCAAGTTCTAATCTTCTAGAGAAATCGTTTGATGTTCTCAAGGCAATTCCGCCTCTAAATTCTTCCACAGGATTAAAACTTATGGCGTTATACACGTTACCGATTTCAATCTTTTTAATGGGATAATATCCTGTAGAAAGTAAGTAGGTGTAATTTTTTAATCTCCGAAAGAAAGGTGTTGCATTGAGCGAATCTACCATTTCTCCAATGCCATTTTCTTGAAATGAAAGTGGTTCGTGTCGGTGTTCTTTCCAATATTCATCGGATCGTATCTTGGCACTATCAGCCAGTTCAACAGTACTTTCGGCGTCATAAAAGGCATCTGGTCGAACATAGTTTATTTTATAATTTTTCCTAGACGAATATTTGCGGGCAAAGAATCCATACAGTTCTGTTTTTTTGGTGAGTTTGAAATCAGCGATTATTTTTTCGTTAGTCATCATCCAAACTTCGTTTTCAACCATTTCGAAATTTTGCTCGAAATACATGTCTTGCACGTAATTAATATTTGCCCAAGGCGAAATATTTCCTTTTACAGATTTAACGGCATAAGTAGTGTCATGAATCCACATTTCACCCTGGAAAGTCATGTCTCCCGTTCGTTTTGGTTTGAAGGTCAATTTATAACACCATTGATTGTCAATAAACGTGGAATCCTCTAAGAAAAATTTATAATAACTGCGTGCAAAATCGGCAATCGGACTTACAAATGCTTTGTTGAACATGTTAATGTAGTTATCATACACATTAATGTCAACATACATATCACCCATGAATTGATTGAGTTGAATGTTCTCAATTCCTGTAATGTGAGTAGCTTGCATGACTTCTTTTTTCTTCTTTGGATTGCTTTTGTAGTAATAATCAGACAAGGCTTCACTCAAAATCACAGGTAAGTAATTTTTACCGTTATCTGAAGAATCCAAGTAATCCATTACCAAATCAAGACGTTTCACAAAACCGCGCTCCATGAATTTATCGCCAATGTTATTCAAGTCAAATTGAATTTTATTGTACAGCTCGTATTCGTAAGCATTCAATTTTTCTTTGTTGTTGACTGGTTTATATTTTATCACCTTTTTATGCAACGCAGTGGAAGGAAGTTCATCCGGTGGTCGAACGTAAACTTCACCAATTTGCGAAGTCAACGTTTCCATGGTAATATTTATGACTTGCGCACCATCAATTTTCACATAGGCTGTTTGAGTAATATAGCCGCTAAAACTAAATTGAATAGAATCGGTAGCATAGTATGTTTCAATTTCATAATTCCCGAGCGTATCGGTCATGGTTCCTATTTTGGAATCATAAAATCGAACTTTGACAAATGGCATGGGTTCACCCGTAACGATGTCTTTTACTTGTCCACTCACCTTTGTTTGTTGCGAAAACAAAGCGAAAGGAGTTAGCAGAAGTAAAATTAGTAATCGTTGAACCATAGACGAATGAGTATGTTGAATTAGAAGAACGAAAAATTTGAATGAATCTTATGTTTGAAGCGCATCTTTTCGTTTTTCAACTCGTTTTGCAACGAAGATACCGATTTCATATAATAATGTGATAGGTATTGCGACAATGATTTGGCTAATTAAATCAGGAGGAGTAATGATGGCCGCTAAGATCAATACACCAACAATGGCATGTTTTCGATATTTTTTCAAAAAATCTGAGCTAACAATTCCCATTTTTGTGAGGACATAGATAATAACTGGGAGCAAGAAAAATAATCCTGAATAAAAAACGGTCGAAAGAATCATGGACATGTAGGAATCCACCGTAAAGTTGTTTTTAATGTCAGGGCTTAGCGTAAAATTTCCAAAGAATTGAATGCAAAGAGGAGCAACGATGTAATAACCGAAAAGAATTCCAAGAAAAAAGAGTAGTGAAATGTATACGAATAAACCATTCATCATGGACTTTTCATTGGATTTTAATCCAGGTTTCACAAAAGACCAAAGTTGGTAGAAAATAAAAGGTGAAGAAAGTACAACTCCACCTAGTATACTCATCATTAGAGCGTAAGAAAATTGTCCAGAAACATTCATACTTTGCATTTGAACGGGAGTGTCGCCGGTACAAACATCAAACCACTCACACATCAATCGAAAAGAAATGAAATCAGCTTTTAACATGCATTGAAACACGTTAATCATGATCCATTCTTTGTACCAAAACAAGACACAAGCCACAACAAAAACGGCAATTGCACTTTTCACCAAGCGCCATCGAAGTTCTTCGAGGTGCTCCAAAAAGGACATGTTTTTTTCTTCTTCCATATTTCGGTGTCAAAAGTAATGAATCGAAATGCCTTTAATCAAATCTCGCAAGATATTTTTTATGATTTTAACTTTACATAACATTGAGCAAACGCACCAAAATAAATCATAATGAAAATGATTACTTGTAACGGCATGTCATGGCGATCAGATAAATTATAGGTGATTACTTTATTTTTGCGGGAGTTTTTGGTCAAAACCGTGATAATACAGCGCGAATTAGTTTTAAAGTGCTTGCCCAAACTTTAATAGAGACCAATTGAAAGAATTTAAATTTTTTATTTTTTTTGGTTGCAACTTCAAAGTTTTATTATCTTTATTGGTATTCAAAGTTGAATAAATGTCAGAAATTAACTTAAAAGAGTCATTACGGAAATATTTTGGATTTGATCAGTTCAAGGGAACCCAAGAATCAATCATCCAAAACTTGCTCGAAGGCAAGAACACTTTTGTGATTATGCCAACGGGCGGTGGAAAGTCCATGTGCTATCAATTGCCAGCACTTTTATTAGAAGGCACAGCAATTGTTGTTTCACCGCTTATAGCATTAATGAAAAATCAAGTGGATGCTATTCGAAATGTTAGTGATAGTGAATCAGTTGCTCATTTTTTGAATTCTTCGCTCACAAAATCAGAAATTAATAAGGTAAAAGAGGACATTACCGCAGGAAAAACAAAATTACTTTATGTAGCACCGGAATCGCTAACGAAGCAAGAAAATGTGGATTTTCTTACTTCGGTATCCATTTCATTTTTTGCTATTGATGAGGCACATTGTATTTCCGAGTGGGGGCATGATTTTCGACCAGAATACAGAAGATTGCGTGAAATCTTTGAAATGATTACTTCAGTGCCAATCATTGCATTGACAGCAACTGCGACACCTAAAGTACAACATGATATTCAGAAGAACTTGAATATGTTGGATGCAACCGTTTTCAAGTCTTCATTTAATCGCGAGAATTTATATTACGAAATCAGACCAAAACGAGATGTTGAAAAACAAATCATCAAATTTATACGTGCACGCGAAGGCAAAAGCGGTATCATTTACTGCTTGAGTCGCAAAAAAGTGGAGGAATTGGCAGAGTTACTGCAAGTGAACGGGATCAATGCGCTTCCATATCATGCTGGACTGGATGCTGCTACACGTGGCAAACACCAAGACATGTTTTTGATGGAAGAAGCAAGTGTGATTGTCGCAACTATTGCATTCGGAATGGGAATTGATAAACCAGATGTTCGATTTGTGATTCATCACGATATTCCAAAATCGCTAGAAAGTTATTACCAAGAAACGGGAAGAGCTGGAAGAGATGGAGGAGAAGGTGATTGCCTTGTATTTTATAAGTACAAAGATGTAGAGAAATTGGAAAAATTCCTTCAGGGAAAACCAGTGGCGGAACAAGAAATTGGAAGACAGCTTTTGAATGAAATCGTTTCGTATTCAGAAACTTCGGTTTGCAGACGAAAATTTATTTTACATTACTTCGGCGAGCAATTTGATGAATCAAACTGTTCCAATTTATGTGACAACTGTAAATTCCCACGTGAAAAAATTGAAGGCAAAGAATTTGTCAAACTTCTTTTGGACTGTGTGGTCGAATTACAAGAAATGCAAAAAGCCAAACATATTTGTTCAGTGATTGCAGGAAAAGTGACTTCTGATGTAAAATCGTATAAGCACGACTTACTTCCGATTTTTGGTAAAGGAAAAGAACGCGATGAGCATTTTTGGAATGCGGTTGTTCGTCAGACTTTGGTTGCAGGACTTCTGTCAAAAGACATTGAATCATACGGAATCATTAAACTGACGGATGAAGGTCGAGCTTTTATTGAAAATCCTACTTCATTTGTTATTGTCAAAGAACATGATTATTCAGTGGACGAAGACGATGATGATGTAATTAATCTTGGAGGAAAAGGTGGCGTTTTTGACGAAATTTTGTACAAACAATTGGTTGACTTAAGAAAATCACTCTCAAAACAACGTGGAATTCCACCATTTGTCATTTTCCAAGAGCCATCTTTGAAAGACATGTGTTTTCAATACCCAATAACGATTGATGAATTGACGAATATTCAAGGAGTTGGAAATGGAAAAGCTTCGCGCTATGGAGAACCATTTGTTGCTTTGATCAAAGAATATGTGGAAGTTAATGAAATAGATCGACCGCAAGATTTGGTGGTAAAATCGTTGGTGAATCGCTCTGGATTAAAAGTACAACTCATTCAAAACATTGATCGAAAACTGCCTCTTGAAGACATTGGTCGTTCCCAAGGAAAAACCATGGATGAGGTGATTGATGAAATAGAAGCAATCGTTTCTTCTGGGACTCGCGTAAACATCAGTTATTACATTGATGACATTTTAGACCCAGAACATCAAGAAGAAATTTACGAGTATTTTAACGAAGCTGAAACCGATGATTTAATTGCTGCATATCATGAATTCGATGGGGATTATTCCGAAGAAGAGTTGAGGTTGATGCGCATCAAATACATGAGTGAAATGGCAAATTGATTTGTCAATTTTTCAAAGTTCATTTTCTAATATTAAGTTTATTTGCTTCAATTTGAACATTGACTGCGCAAATTTTTAATGTATAATTGCATTGAAATTGAATTATTTCCTTTGTAAAAAGAATAATTTGCTGCTACTTCAATTTTTTTTTGAGAAATTTTAATGTAGCATTTTTTGTGTTCTCTACAATTTATTTCTCCACCGTCTAAATTCCTTTAAAAATGGGGGGGTTAAACAACTTTTGTTTATTTCGAATGTAAAAAATTTGGATTTGACTAATTAGTGAGAATACACTTTACCCAACTTTATAAACATTAGAGGGTTAATCTATTTCCATCAACAGAATAAGCCATTTTCAACTGTATGAACAACGTTATCAACATTCAATATTGACGCTTAGAATTTCAAAATGAGTTATCCTTTATCGTTTGTTAATATCCTCGGAACGCACCTCAAAAAAGTTCTTTTTTTTACTGGGGATTTTTAAATGTAAATCCCTTAAAATCAAAAACATAATTATGGTTTTACATTTGCTAAAAAGTGTCTTTTCAGTGATTGTTAAATTATTCAATTTCAGCTGTTTCACGATTGACTATTTTTTGAATTTTAGGAAATTCATATACTTTCGTTGCGATCGGAAATAGGGTTGCTACTTAAAATTAAGACTTATCATGTAAACCTTCCGAAATTATGATTTAAAAATTTTGGTATGAAACTAAAAACATTTCTTTACACTTTTTCTTTAGGATGTTGTTCGATGGTTTATTTAAATGTTTGTTTTGCAATTGGAGCGAATGAAACAGATTATATAAACAACTGTGAAAAGAAAAATATAACTTCTCAAAAAGATGTGCTGTTCGCTTCAACAGAAAATGACAAAAATTCGATTAAAAATTTCTTAATCAAATTTAAAAGTTCAAAAGAAGTTAAACAGTCAACAAGTGAAACAGCTAATCCAATTGCTCCTGCTTTAACAGAATCAAGAGTGTTAAGTTATGGAGATAATTTTTCATTCAAGTTGGGCGCTACTTCTACATGGCTTGTGAAAAATGTAACCACTCAAGCAACACTTGGTTCTGGGACAGGAAGTATTTCGAATTTTAATTTTCCAATTCCAGGTGATTACATTGTTGAGATAACTGAAATTATTTCATGCAATCCTGGTCAATGTGAGCATGGGCATGAACCGACTCAAATTTCAATTTACGTGAGTCCCCATAAAATGACCTTTAATTTCAATAGTATTCAATTTAGTGAACCTATTTTAGGAGGGCAGGATTATACTAATCTTCAGATTTCTCTTGAAGTAAATTATGAAAATTATTATAATCAAAATGCTGTTTTATCAAATTATACGGTAAGAAGCGCAGGCATTGAAACAAACTTTGAAGGTATTATGGGCTCTTCGTTTCAAAATTTGAGTTCTGGTATTAATGAAGTAATATACACGGTTTCAGGAAAAGCGAAGAAAGACTCATATATAATGTTCGACTTCGTAGATATTAATAATCAAGTAGTATGCTACTATTATCCGACTAAAATTAATTAATTATGTACAAGCAATTTAATTTCAGTTTCAGGAAATCGACAAGTGCCTTGTTGGTAATTCTTGTATCGATTTTCACATCATCGAATTTATTGGCACAGTGTGGCTTTCAAGCAACGTGTTCAAATACTAATTATTTGAATTTCGGTATGACATCAAATGGCGATGGAACTACGATTGAGTACGACAACTTCGTTGGAGGATACCACAATTCCCTTGTTCGAACTGCGAATGGTGAGTATAAAGTGTGGGGCGGTGGTTTGGCAAATAACGGAACTGGTAACTTATTAGTACCAACAACAATAGACGCAACCAATTTTCCTGCTTTAACTGGAATTATCCTTAAAGCTGGTATAGGTACACTTGGTAGTGGCGCTGCAGCTCAGCAAGGAATAGTACTTACTACTACAGGTTTGTTTGCTTGGGGATCTGAAGGTAGAGTAATTGATGCAACAATAACTTCATCAACTGCTTTTCAAAAAATAACTATAAACACCCAAACAGACGGTTTACCTGCAGGTGTAGATCCGCTTGACGTTAAAATGATGTTTACGACGAATCAAACACTTGCTATAACGACATGTTCTGGCGACGTATACGTATTAACTATGATCGCCGCTAACGGTGGAGTTGGAGCTACAGCTTCTAGTACAGTGTGGCATAGAGTAACAGAGGCTACTGCCGGTAACCCATTTTTGACCAATGTTGTAGCAGTTAGGGGACAGCAGGGAACTCTTTTTGCGCTCAAGTCTGACGGAACATTATGGACTTGGGGAGCTGAAACGTTTTTGGGTGACGGTTCAGATCAGGCATCAAGAAATCGTGCAACTCAAGTAACAGTGCCTTCAGGTAATCCAATTAAAATGATCGGGGTAACGCGAAATGATGCTACGGATCGTTCAAGCTACTTTGTGTTGAATTCGAATGGAAGTTTATACGCAATGGGTGAAAATTCTGCCCGTCAATTAGGTGATTGGACAACAACAGATAGATTTATTTGGGTGCAACCAAGATACACCGCAGCCTCTCCAGGTGGAACGCCAATGAATAACATTCATTGGATTTCACCACAGGAACATGATTACAGATACGCAGCAATGAATGTTTTAACCTCAGATTCTACAAATTACAATTGGGGTACAGACAGTTTTGGAATGTTAGGACGGAGTGGTGCGGATGAGAATCCTAACCTACCATCTGGTATCACGGCTGCAGATAAAATCTTGGGAGTAGAGAGTGGCGGACATACTTCTATGCTAGCAAAAAAATGCGAAGATTATTTTGGATATGTAGGTCACAAAGTGGACGGAAGTATGGCTGATGGAAGTGCGGCTAATGTGAATATTACGTCTTATACTTTCGCAACTGCAATTATCTACATTTGTGGAGCTACAAATGTTGATATTACATTTTCTGGGACACCTTCATTAAGTCCTAGTGGCTTATATTGTAATGGTTCAGATTTGTTTTTGAATGCAACTCCTACAGGCGGTACTTATAGTGTTACTGGACCTGGGTTTATTTCGAACGATACGCTTTATTTTACAGGAACAGGAAACACAAGCGTTGTGGTAAGTTATACCGCAACAATTCCTGGCTGTCCTTCAGCAGGAACTACGACACGTACCTTTTCTACTGAAGATTGTATCGATGCTGTAAATGATCCTGCCATGACAGGAACTTCTGCTTCAACCCCGACGATTGTTGGTAGTGTAATCGGAAATGATACGTTGAATGGTTCACCTGTTACAATCGCAAATACAAACGTAACACCTGGAACTAACGGACCTCTAAGTATTAATGCCGATGGGGATGTTACAGTTGCGGCGAACACCCCTAGTGGAGTTTATCCTATAACTTATCAAATTTGTTCTGCGGGTTCGCCAACAATTTGTGACAATGCAACTGCTACGGTAACAATTACAAACGTTATAGATGCAGTTAATGATGGACCAACAACAGTTGTTTCTGGCTCAACTCCAACTTCCGCGGGAAGTGTTATTGGGAATGATTTACTAAATGGGGTAGCCGTAACCACAGCAAATACCGATGTTACACCTGTAACAACTGGTCCATTGAGTGTGGATGCGAATGGAAACTTAACTGTTGCACCGAACACCGTTAGTGGAACTTACAACATTACATATCAATTGTGTGAAACAGGAGCCTCTCCTGCGAATTGTGATAATGCCGTTGCAACAGTCATTGTTGATAATGTAATTGATGCAGTTAACGATGGACCAACAACTGTTATTTCTGGCGCATCGCCAACTTCGGCAGGAAGTGTAATTGTTAATGATTCAATAAATGGAGTACTTGTTACAACAACAAACACTGACGTTACACCAGGTACAACTGGACCACTGAGTATTGATGCAAATGGATTAGTAACAGTTGCAGCAAATACACCAAGTGGAACGTATACCATAAATTATCAATTATGTGAAACAGGAGCTTCTCCAGCAAATTGCGACAACGCAGTGGCAACAGTCATTGTTGATAATGTGATTGATGCTGTAAATGATGGACCAACAACAGTGGCTTCTGGATCATCTCCAACATCAGTAGGAAGTGTCATCGTAAATGACTCCATAAATGGCGTTCTTGTAACAACATCAAACACAGATGTAACCCCAGGAACAAATGGTCCTTTAAGTGTTGATGCAGATGGGAATATCACATTAGCAGCAAATACGGTAAGTGGTACTTATACCATAAATTATCAACTATGTGAAACAGGGGCTAGTCCAGCGAATTGCGATAACGCAGTAGCAACGGTAATTGTTGACAATGTGATTGATGCAGTAAACGATGGACCAACGACTGTTGCATCAGCTACTTCACCTGTATCTGCGGGAAGTGTAATCGTTAATGATTCTCTAAATGGCGTGCTTGTTACAATAGCTAATACCGATGTAACACCAGGAACAAATGGGCCACTCAGTATAGATACTGATGGAAATGTAACTGTAGCAGCAAATACACCTAGTGGTACATATACAATCAATTACCAATTATGTGAAACAGGTGCTTTACCTCCAAATTGTGATAATGCAGTTGCAACTGTAATTGTCGCTTTACCAATTGTTGCAGTTAATGACCCAGCAGTCACTGTAACTTCAGGAGCAAGTCCAACTTCAGCAGGAAGTGTAATCTTAAATGACTCATTAGGAGGTGTAGTTGTGACTTTAGCAAATACAGATGTAACTCCAGGGACAACAGGGCCATTGAGTGTTGATGCTAATGGAAACTTGACAGTTGCGCCAAATACACCAAGCGGTACTTATACAATAAATTACGAGTTATGCGAAACGGGAGCTGTTCCGCCAAATTGTGACAATGCAACAGCAACAGTAATTGTAGACAATGTGCTTGATGCAGTGAACGATGGACCAACTACTGTTATTACTGGTGCATCGCCAACTTCTGCTGGCAGTGTCATTGTGAATGACTCCATAAATGGCGTTCTTGTAACAACGGCAAATACGGATGTTACCCCAGGCACAAACGGACCATTGAGTATTGATGCAAATGGAAATTTAACGGTTGCAGCTAATACACCAAGCGGAACATACACCATTAATTATCAGTTGTGCGAAACAGGTGCAACGCCTGCAAACTGCGACAATGCAACAGCAACAGTTATTGTTGATAATGTGATTGACGCTGTAAACGATGGACCAACAACTGTTATTTCTGGCGCTTCGCCAACTTCAGCAGGAAGTGTAATTGTGAATGATTCGATAAATGGAGTGCTTGTCACAACAACAAACACAGACGTTACACCAGGAACAACTGGACCATTGAGTATTGATGCTAATGGATTAGTCACAGTTGCAGCAAATACACCAAGCGGAACGTATACTATAAATTATCAATTATGTGAAACAGGGGCAAGTCCAGTAAATTGCGACAACGCAGTTGCAACGGTCATTGTTGATAATGTGATTGATGCAGTGAATGACGGACCAACAACAGTGGCTTCTGGACCATCTCCAATACCAGCTGGCAATGTTATTGGGAATGACTCCATAAATGGTGTTCTTGTAACAACATCAAACACAGATGTAACTCCAGGAACAAATGGACCATTAAGTGTTGATGCAAATGGTAATATTACTGTAGCTCCGAACACAGTAAGTGGTACCTACACAATAAATTATCAATTATGTGAAACAGGAGCTAGTCCAGCGAATTGCGACAACGCTGTAGCAACAGTAATTGTTGATAATGTTATAGATGCTGTGAATGATGGAACAATGTCTGCATCTTCTTCTACTACTCCTGTTGTGGCTGGTAGTGTATTAGTAAATGATTCATTAAATGGAGTTCTAGTAACGACCTTAAATACAGACGTCACGCCAGGAGCGAATGGCCCACTAAGCGTGGATGCTAATGGGAATATTACAGTAGCTGCAAATACACCAACAGGAAGTTATACTATAAATTACGAGCTTTGCGAAACGGGAGCAATACCTGCAAATTGTGATATTGCTACAGCAACTGTTCTTGTTGTGAATCCAATCATTGCTGTGGTTGATCCAACTGTGATTATGGCGAGTGGAACGACACCTCTTCTTGTTGGAAATGTTCTTGCTAATGATTCCTTAGGTGGCGTAGTTGTATCAACAGCCAATACAGATGTCACGCCTTCTACCAACGGACCTCTTTCAATTGATATTGACGGAGATATTACACTAGCAGCAAATACGATTAGCGGAATTTACACCATTACATATGAAATTTGTGAAACTGGTGCAACGCCACCAAATTGCGATACAGCAACTGATACTGTAGTTGTTGCGAACCCAGTAGTAGCAGTTGATGATGTGGAAACGACACCAGAAGATATTCCAGTTATTGTTGACATTCTTGGAAATGACATTGATGTTCCATCAAATGGAACCTTAACAATTACGCAACCTTCAAACGGGGTAGTGACTGTAAATGATAATGGAACACCAAACGATCCTTCGGATGATATTGTAACCTATACTCCAAATCCAAACTTTAATGGAGTTGATACTTTTATCTATGTTATTTGTGACTTAGATCCGCTTCCAGCGCCAAACTGTGACACTGCAGAGGTGGTTATTACTATTGATCCGGTAAACGATGCACCAACAACAACAGATATTGCGGTTGAAACCCTTGTTGATACACCAATCGGAGTAAACGTTGGAGCAGGAACATCAGATCCAGAGAACAATCCATTGACTTACACGTACGGAGCACCATCGGTAGCAGGAACAACTGTAACAGTAACTGGACCAGGAAACATTGATGTAACTCCACCAACAGGATTTGTTGGAACGATTACGATTCCATTTACGGTTTGTGATTCAAGTGAATTTGCAGTAAATGTTTTATGTACAACTGGAACAATAACAGTAACAGTAGTTGACACAGTTGGTGGTGTAAATAACCCACCATTGGCAAACAACGACTTAGTCACAACTGACATCGATTCACCAGTAACGGTTAATCCTTTAGGAAACGACTATGATGTGAATGGAGATGACTTGACAGTAACAATAGCACCAGGCGGAAATCCAACAAATGGAACAGCTTCGGTTGATCCAGTAACAGGAGAGATAACATACACACCAAATCCAGGATTCTACGGTCAAGACACAATTACGTATGTGATTTGCGATGGTGGCACACCAGATTTGTGTGACACGGCAGAAATCATCGTTACCATCGCACCAGTAGTTGATGAGCCAAATGTTGGACCAATCGCAACGAACGATTATGGGACAACACCAGAAGATACACCAATCACGATTGGAGTAATGAACAATGATTCAGATCCAAACGGAAATCCGTTGAATGATCCAACAATCATTACGCCACCATCGAATGGAACAGCAAGTGTGAATGCAGATGGAACAATCACATACACACCAAATCCAAACTTCGTAGGTCAAGATACGTTGTACTATGAGATTTGTGATACAGGTTCACCAGTGATTTGTGACACAGCCATGGTTGTTATCACAATCACCCCTGCAAACGATGCACCAACAACAACAGATATTGCGGTTGAAACCCTTGTTGATACACCAATCGGAGTAAACGTTGGAGCAGGAACATCAGATCCAGAGAACAATCCATTGACTTACACGTACGGAGCACCATCGGTAGCAGGAACAACTGTAACAGTAACAGGACCAGGAAACATTGATGTAACTCCACCAACAGGATTTGTTGGAACGATTACGATTCCATTTACGGTTTGTGATTCAAGTGAATTTGCAGTAAATGTTTTATGTACAACTGGAACAATAACAGTAACAGTAGTTGACACAGTTGGTGGTGTAAATAACCCACCATTGGCAAACAACGACTTAGTCACAACTGACATCGATTCACCAGTAACGGTTAATCCTTTAGGAAACGACTATGATGTGAATGGAGATGACTTGACAGTAACAATTGCACCAGGCGGAAATCCAACAAATGGAACAGCTTCTGTTGATCCAGTAACAGGAGAAATAACATACACACCAAATCCAGGATTCTACGGTCAAGACACGATTACGTATGTGATTTGTGATGGTGGCACACCAGATTTGTGTGACACAGCAGAAATCATCGTTACCATTGCACCAGTAGTTGATGAGCCAAATGTTGGTCCAATCGCAACGAACGATTATGGGACAACACCAGAAGATACACCAATCACGATTGGAGTAATGAACAATGATTCAGATCCAAACGGAAATCCATTGAATGATCCAACAATCATTACACCTCCATCGAATGGAACAGCAAGTGTGAATGCAGATGGAACAATCACATACACACCAAATCCAAACTTCGTAGGTCAAGATACTTTGTACTATGAGATTTGTGATACAGGTTCACCAGTGATTTGTGACACAGCCATGGTTGTTATCACAATCACACCTGCAAACGATGCACCAACAACAACAGATATTGCGGTTGAAACCCTTGTTGATACACCAATCGGAGTGAATGTTGGAGCAGGAACATCAGATCCAGAGAACAACCCATTGACTTACACGTACGGAGCACCATCGGTTGCAGGAACAACTGTAACAGTAACAGGACCAGGAAACATTGATGTAGCTCCACCAACAGGATTTGTTGGAACGATTACGATTCCATTTACGGTTTGTGATTCAAGTGAATTTGCAGTAAATGTTTTATGTACAACTGGAACAATAACAGTAACAGTAGTTGACACAGTTGGTGGTGTAAATAACCCACCGTTGGCAAACAACGATTTAGTAACAACTGATATCGATTCACCAGTAACAGTTAATCCTTTAGGAAACGACTATGATGTGAATGGAGATGACTTGACAGTAACAATAGCACCAGGCGGAAATCCAACAAATGGAACAGCTTCTGTTGATCCAGTAACAGGAGAAATAACATACACACCAAATCCAGGATTCTACGGTCAAGACACGATTACGTATGTGATTTGCGATGGTGGCACACCAGATTTGTGTGACACGGCAGAAATCATCGTTACCATCGCACCAGTAGTTGATGAGCCAAATGTTGGTCCAATCGCAACGAACGATTATGGGACAACACCAGAAGATACACCAATCACGATTGGAGTAATGAACAATGATTCAGATCCAAACGGAAATCCGTTGAATGATCCAACAATCATTACGCCACCATCGAATGGAACAGCAAGTGTGAATGCAGATGGAACAATCACATACACACCAAATCCAAACTTCGTAGGTCAAGATACGTTGTACTATGAGATTTGTGATACAGGTTCACCAGTGATTTGTGACACAGCCATGGTTGTTATCACAATCACACCTGCAAACGATGCACCAACAACAACAGATATTGCGGTTGAAACCCTTGTTGATACACCAATCGGAGTAAACGTTGGAGCAGGAACATCAGATCCAGAGAACAACCCATTGACTTACACGTACGGAGCACCATCGGTTGCAGGAACAACTGTAACAGTAACAGGACCAGGAAACATTGATGTAACTCCACCAACAGGATTTGTTGGAACGATTACGATTCCATTTACGGTTTGTGATTCAAGTGAATTTGCAGTAAATGTTTTATGTACAACAGGAACAATAACAGTAACAGTAGTTGACACAACAGGTGGAGCAAACAATCCGCCATTGGCAAACAACGATTTAGTAACAACTGACATCGATTCACCAGTAACGGTTAATCCTTTAGGAAACGACTATGATGTGAATGGAGATGACTTGACAGTAACAATAGCACCAGGCGGAAATCCAACAAATGGAACAGCTTCGGTTGATCCAGTAACAGGAGAGATAACATACACACCAAATCCAGGATTCTACGGTCAAGACACGATTACGTATGTGATTTGCGATGGTGGCACACCAGATTTGTGTGACACGGCAGAAATCATCGTTACCATCGCACCAGTAGTTGATGAGCCAAATGTTGGACCAATCGCAACGAACGATTATGGGACAACACCAGAAGATACACCAATCACGATTGGAGTAATGAACAATGATTCAGATCCAAACGGAAATCCGTTGAATGATCCAACAATCATTACGCCACCATCGAATGGAACAGCAAGTGTGAATGCAGATGGAACAATCACATACACACCAAATCCAAACTTCGTAGGTCAAGATACGTTGTACTATGAGATTTGTGATACAGGTTCACCAGTGATTTGTGACACAGCCATGGTTGTTATCACAATCACCCCTGCAAACGATGCACCAACAACAACAGATATTGCGGTTGAAACCCTTGTTGATACACCAATCGGAGTGAATGTTGGAGCAGGAACATCTGATCCAGAGAACAATCCATTGACTTACACGTACGGAGCACCATCGGTAGCAGGAACAACTGTAACAGTAACAGGACCAGGAAACATTGATGTAACTCCACCAACAGGATTTGTTGGAACGATTACGATTCCATTTACGGTTTGTGATTCAAGTGAATTTGCAGTAAATGTTTTATGTACAACAGGAACAATAACAGTAACAGTTGTTGACACAACAGGTGGAGCAAACAATCCGCCATTGGCAAACAACGACTTAGTCACAACTGACATCGATTCACCAGTAACGGTTAATCCTTTAGGAAACGACTATGATGTGAATGGAGATGACTTGACAGTAACAATTGCACCAGGCGGAAATCCAACAAATGGAACAGCTTCTGTTGATCCAGTAACAGGAGAAATAACATACACACCAAATCCAGGATTCTACGGTCAAGACACGATTACGTATGTGATTTGCGATGGTGGCACACCAGATTTGTGTGACACGGCAGAAATCATCGTTACCATCGCACCAGTAGTTGATGAGCCAAATGTTGGACCAATCGCAACGAACGATTATGGGACAACACCAGAAGATACACCAATCACGATTGGAGTAATGAACAATGATTCAGATCCAAACGGAAATCCGTTGAATGATCCAACAATCATTACGCCACCATCGAATGGAACAGCAAGTGTGAATGCAGATGGAACAATCACATACACACCAAATCCAAACTTCGTAGGTCAAGATACGTTGTACTATGAGATTTGTGATACAGGTTCACCAGTGATTTGTGACACAGCCATGGTTGTTATCACAATCACACCTGCAAACGATGCACCAACAACAACAGATATTGCGGTTGAAACCCTTGTTGATACACCAATCGGAGTAAACGTTGGAGCAGGAACATCAGATCCAGAGAACAACCCATTGACTTACACGTACGGAGCACCATCGGTTGCAGGAACAACTGTAACAGTAACAGGACCAGGAAACATTGATGTAACTCCACCAACAGGATTTGTTGGAACGATTACGATTCCATTTACGGTTTGTGATTCAAGTGAATTTGCAGTAAATGTTTTATGTACAACAGGAACAATAACAGTAACAGTAGTTGACACAACAGGTGGAGCAAACAATCCGCCATTGGCAAACAACGATTTAGTAACAACTGACATCGATTCACCAGTAACGGTTAATCCTTTAGGAAACGACTATGATGTGAATGGAGATGACTTGACAGTAACAATAGCACCAGGCGGAAATCCAACAAATGGAACAGCTTCGGTTGATCCAGTAACAGGAGAGATAACATACACACCAAATCCAGGATTCTACGGTCAAGACACGATTACGTATGTGATTTGCGATGGTGGCACACCAGATTTGTGTGACACGGCAGAAATCATCGTTACCATCGCACCAGTAGTTGATGAGCCAAATGTTGGACCAATCGCAACGAACGATTATGGGACAACACCAGAAGATACACCAATCACGATTGGAGTAATGAACAATGATTCAGATCCAAACGGAAATCCGTTGAATGATCCAACAATCATTACGCCACCATCGAATGGAACAGCAAGTGTGAATGCAGATGGAACAATCACATACACACCAAATCCAAACTTCGTAGGTCAAGATACGTTGTACTATGAGATTTGTGATACAGGTTCACCAGTGATTTGTGACACAGCCATGGTTGTTATCACAATCACCCCTGCAAACGATGCACCAACAACAACAGATATTGCGGTTGAAACCCTTGTTGATACACCAATCGGAGTGAATGTTGGAGCAGGAACATCTGATCCAGAGAACAATCCATTGACTTACACGTACGGAGCACCATCGGTAGCAGGAACAACTGTAACAGTAACAGGACCAGGAAACATTGATGTAACTCCACCAACAGGATTTGTTGGAACGATTACGATTCCATTTACGGTTTGTGATTCAAGTGAATTTGCAGTAAATGTTTTATGTACAACAGGAACAATAACAGTAACAGTTGTTGACACAACAGGTGGAGCAAACAATCCGCCATTGGCAAACAACGACTTAGTCACAACTGACATCGATTCACCAGTAACGGTTAATCCTTTAGGAAACGACTATGATGTGAATGGAGATGACTTGACAGTAACAATTGCACCAGGCGGAAATCCAACAAATGGAACAGCTTCGGTTGATCCAGTAACAGGAGAAATAACATACACACCAAATCCAGGATTCTACGGTCAAGACACAATTACGTATGTGATTTGCGATGGTGGCACACCAGATTTGTGTGACACGGCAGAAATCATCGTTACCATCGCACCAGTAGTTGATGAGCCAAATGTTGGACCAATCGCAACGAACGATTATGGGACAACACCAGAAGACACACCAATCACGATTGGAGTAATGAACAATGATTCAGATCCAAACGGAAATCCGTTGAATGATCCAACAATCATTACGCCTCCATCGAATGGAACAGCAAGTGTGAATGCAGATGGAACAATCACTTACACACCAAATGCAGGCTTCACCGGTCAAGACACCTTGTACTATGTAATTTGTGATACAGGTACACCAGTGCTATGTGATACTGCAATGGTGGTGATTACGGTGGTTCCATGTTTGAACTATCCAGATTTTGATTGCGATGGTGATGGAATTCCTAATTCTGTCGAAGTTGCCAGCGGGACAGATCCAAATGACCCGTGTTCATTTGACTTAGCAGATGTAACAATGACACCTAGCCAAGCGTGGTTGGATGGAGATTGTGATGGTGACGGTGTCACAAACGGAGATGAAGTAACACCACCAAATGGAGGTACACCAACAGACCCAAGTGATCCATGTAGTTTGACTGTTGCTGATCAATCAGTAACTCCAAGTCAAGCATGGTTAGATGCAGATTGCGATGGTGATGGTGTAACAAATGGCGACGAAGTAACACCACCAAATGGAGGTACACCAACAGATCCAAATGATCCATGTAGCAACAATTCGGCAGATGTTAGTTTGACATTATCTGGAGATTACCTTGTTACTGATTGTGATGGTGATGGCGTTACGAACGGGGATGAAATTACTCCACCGAATGGAGGTACTCCAACGAATCCAAATGATCCATGTAGCTTAATAGTAGCTGATCAAACAGTAGCACCTAGTCAAGCGTGGTTGGCTGCCGATTGCGATGGTGACGGTATAACGAACGGAGATGAAGTTATTGGAGGTAGTGATCCATTTGATGAGTGCAGTCCTAATCCTTGCGATATAGATATTCCAGAAGGATTCACACCAGATGGTGACGGCATTAATGATTTCTTTGTGATTCCTGGAATTGATAGATATCCGAATAACAACATTATCATATACAACCGTTGGGGTAACATAGTTTACAAAACGACTGCTTACAATAACGATTGGGCAGGAACGAATAACTATGGACTTAAATTGGACGGATTAGAAGAATTGCCAACAGGTACATATTATTATGTTCTTGATTCGGGTGATGAGGAACAAGGAATATTTAAAGGTTTTGTATACATCCAACGATAAATAAAATTTTCCCTTTCAAGCTTTGTTGAAAGGACTTGGAAGGGAAATAATTAAAACAAAAAAAAGTATGAAGAATTTAGTTCACATTCTTACAACAGTCATTCTAGGTCTAGCAATGAATACTGTATTTGGACAACAAGATCCACATTTCACACAGTATTTTGACAATACTTTGTTTGTGAACCCAGCGTATGCGGGAAGCAATGAAGCGTTAAATATTACTGGAATCCACAGACAGCAATGGGTTGGTTTTGATGGTCGCCCGCAGTCAACAACATTAAGCATTCACTCGCCTTTAAGTTACGAATCGGTAGGAATGGGCTTAACATTGGTTCATGATATTGTTGGGCCATTGACTCAAACGATGGCTTATGCGGATTTTTCTTATACACTTAAACTTAAGAAACGAGACCGCAAATTGTCTTTTGGTTTGAAAGGTGGAATTAATTTAATAAATGTTGGAACCCGCGATTTACAGACCACCGACCTCCAGGATCCAAAATTATTACAAAATGTAAACAATCGAATCAATCCAAATTTCGGGGCAGGAATTTATTATCATTCTCCTCGATTTTTTGTAGGTGTTAGTTCTCCAAAAATTTTGGAACAAACGTACGACGGAGTGAACAAAAACAACCTTGAAAAAAGACATTATTTTGGGATCATTGGAGGCGTTTTCCCAGTAAGTGCATCTTGGAAATTAAGACCAACTGCTCAAGTAAAAGTGACTGAAGGAGCACCAACAAGTATTGATGCGAGTGTTGCAGGAATCTACGATGATCGTTTTTGGATTGGTGCCATGTATCGTTGGGATGCAGCTTTAGGTGCGTTTATCCAATATCAGTTTACACCACAATTTAAAATCGGATTTGCAACAGATTTCGGGACTCAACGCATCCGAAATTACAATTATGGGACTTACGAACTTTTGTTGTCCTATGATTTCAAATTCAAAAAACAAGGTATTCGATCACCAAGATATTTCTAAAACTACATAAATCAAGTAAGCGATGAGAACATCAATCATAATAATAGGTTTTTTAATTACTACAGTGGTTACTTTCGGCCAATCAAGTAAATTGAAAAAAGCAGACAACTACTATGATCATTTGGCGTATGCCTATGCTGCTCCTTTGTATGAAGAACTAACGGGAAGTTCATATGACAACCCAAAACTTCAATCAAAGTTAGCAACAAGTTACTTTCACATGGGTAACATGCAACGTGCCGAAGAGTGTTTTGAGAATGTTGTTAACACAAATGAAGCAACTGATCAAGATATCTTTTTCTATGCTCAAGCGTTGAAACAAAATGGCAATTATCAAAAAAGCGATGAGTGGATGCAAAAGTTTCACCAGCGAAATGCTAAAGATGCGCGCGCAAATTCGTATGTGCAAGAGCCAAATTACTTAACTGAAATAGAAAAGAAAGGGGAGAAGTTCGAAATTAAAAATTTGAATGTAAATTCTGACGCATCTGATTTTGGTGGTTATCCTTCCATTGATGGGAAAACAAGTTATTTTGTTTCTGCGCGAAGAAAAACGGCAGCAGTAAAAAATGAATTTGGATGGAATAGCCGCAGATTTTTGGATTTGTATAGTTCAACAGTAGGTTCAGATCAAGAAATGACAGATCCACAATTGGTTTCTAAAAAAGTGAATACAAAATTCCATGAAGGTCCAATGTGTTTTACACGTGATGGGGGATATGTTTATTTTACAAGAAACAACATTGCCAAAGGAAGCGATCGTAAGGACGATCAAGGGATTCAAAATTTGAAATTATATCGTTCTCGAGTAGATGATAATGGCAAATGGGTAGATGAGTTAGTGCTTCCTTTCAATTCAAGAGACTATTCAGTTGGTCATCCAAGCGTGAGTCCAGATGGTAAAATATTGTACTTTGTTTCCGACATGCCAGGTGGATTTGGAGGAGCCGATTTGTACAAAGTAGATGTTAGTGCAGATGGAACTTTGGGAACACCAGTGAACATGGGATCTCAATTCAATACAGAAGGACATGAAATGTTTCCATGGATTTCAGAAGAAGGGCATTTGTTCTTTTCAAGTAATGGTCACATTGGAATGGGAGGATTGGATGTTTTTGTTGCTATGGCGAAAAGAGCAGGCGGATTTGGTAAAATTGTCAACGTTGGAAAACCTGTAAATAGTAATAAAGATGATTTTGCATTTACTATGAATAGCGATAACAAGACAGGTTATTTTTCTTCGAACCGTGGAAATGGAAAAGGAGATGATGATATTTATTCCTTCGTTTTGGCAGAACCTTTCAAAAAACCGTTAATCGTTGAAGGGGTAATTTCTGATCAACGAAATAACGAGATTTTACCACTTTCAGAAGTTAAGCTTTTAGACGAAAAAGGAGATCTTATTGCAAGCACCTTTTCGGATGAAAAAGGAGCTTATTCGTTTGATGTTGAACCTGAAAGAGACTATACGGTTACAGCTAAAAAAGATGATTTCCAAGACAACTTAGGCTCATTCACAACGAAAAATTTACCGAAAGATGTGGATGTGGTTCGAAGAGATGTGCCATTGGATAAAACACCGAAATTCTCTTTGTACGCTTTAGTAACCGATGCGAAAACAAAACAACCACTTGAGGGTGTGACTTTGAGAATCATAGATAATATCACAGGTGAAGAATTCATTCAAGCAATAACACCAACTTCTGGGGATGCTTTGAAAGGAATTGAAGACCGAATGATTGGCGACCCGCTTTCGTACACGATTAAACTATCAAAAGATGGTTATTACCCAAAAACAGTAAGTTTCGAATCTGAAATCAAAAAACCGGGAGTTATTAATGTTCACGAAGCACTAGCGGGTGGGTTGGAATTAGAACCTGAAGGAGCGTTGTTGTCTAAAATGGTCGAGATCAATCCAATTTTCTTTGATTTTGATAAATACAACATCAGACCAGATGCTCAAGTGGAATTGAACAAATTGGTGAAAATCATGAATCAATATCCAAAAATGGAAATTGAGATTGGTTCACACACTGACTGTAGAGCAAATGAGGCATACAACCGTCGTTTATCAGAAAACAGAGCACGTTCATCGGCGAGTTACGTGAAAGCTAAAATTTCAAATCCTGCACGTATTTACGGAAAAGGATATGGCGAAACTAGAATGATTACGGACTGCCCTTGTGAGCCAACAAATGAATCCAGTTGTTCTGACGATCAACATCAATTAAACCGTAGAACAGAGTTTGTCGTGATCAAAACAGGATCTGACGATTTAAGAATTGTCGGCGGTACTGTACCTTTACAAGGTGGTGCTTCTGATAAAGTGGTTAAGTTGATCAATGAAGACACATACACTATCAAAACAGGTGAAACGCTTTACCGAGTTTATGTGAACACAGGAGTTCCAGTAGACCAATTAAAAAGATTAAACAACTTGACTTCGAACAACATCAAAGTAGGTCAAGTAATTAAATTAAGATAATAGAAGCAATTCTAAAAGAATAGGAAGCCTAGCTTCTTTCACTGAAAAAATGGGAAAAATTGGGTAGCTTAATTGCTATTCAATTTTTTTCATTATGAGGTATATGTTTTTGTTATCCCAATTCGGAATCACAAACTCCAAATCAGATTTATTGACATAATTGATGTCGGCTTTATTTGCTTCTCCTTGCGGATTTGTGAAGTTCATTAACTGATTGGAGATAACGTAAGTACCTGTTTCGATAATTGGAAAAACAGAATTGTTGTAATCGCACGAAATATCGAAATCATAGGTCCCATCTTTACTTCCTTTTTTGCTATCGAAGGTAAATGTTCCCGAACCGTTGACATATTCTCCAATTCCGCTTGGTTCGGTTATTTTTAACGAAACAATCGACCAAGATCCATCCAAATTTTTGTTGTAGCTTTTGTCTTTGCCACACCCCGAAATCATAAAAACACTTAGCGTAAAAAAAAGGATTCTCATTCGTTAAAATAAATCAGTAAAACACGTTCTTTTGGAACTATATTACGAAGTAATTTTTCCATTTGCTTGGTAGCTTTTTTATTTAGATCAAGTGCATCAGCGTTTGTCTTCAATTGTTCAATGGCTTTCTTTTCCATGGAACGACGCGCGCCATCATGCCAATCCCCATTTTCCTGAAACACTTCCGTAGCTGATGGCACAACCAAGACATCGAGAATCTTAGGTTTTGGTAAATTCAACCAAATGGTGTCTGCATTGTGTTGAATATCAATCGGTTTTTTGGTGAAATCAAAACCATAGCGCACTTCACCTTTGATGATTAATGTCAACCTGCGTTTGATATTGGACGCACGCACCCCATACTTCCAAAAATCCAAATCTGCAATTTTGAGTAAGTTACCAGATACTTGTTCTCCCGTTCCATCATAGTATTCAATGGAATCTTCAACTACTTCGTCTTTGTAACTGATGGTACTTATTTCGGCAATTGAACGCACCATTTCAACATGCAACGGCGTGTCATCGATGGCATATCCTTTTTCATCACCTCCCCAGAAGTAACGATAAATCGCAAATATTCCAATGCCTACCAAAAGTAGAAATAGAATATTTTTTATGAAGCGCATCTTATTTTTCATCGCGGTAGATTACAGTTACATCTTCATAACCCATTTGAGCATAAAAATCTTTGACAAATGAAGTGGTGTTTTTCTTTGCTTCAGACAAAATGTTTGTCGAATACACTTCCTTGCGGATGCTTTCTTCTCCCATGCGCAAAATTTCATTTTTGTCAGCTTGTGAAAATCCCATGCGGAAACCATTCACATCTTCCATTTCTGTCCGAATATCATCAGGATTCATTTCTAAGGAAGTAATTTCAACTGGAGGCAAAATGATTTTTACTTTTGAACCAACAACAGTAATATCGCCTTCGCGAAGGTCGAGTAAATTTACACCAGCTTTTACTTTTGCTTTGGTGCTGATAAGTATTTTGCGATCACCGAATTTGTACCATTCTTGGTCATCGCTTAATTTCACGATTTTGCCCAACGTAAATTCAGTGGTGGCTAAAATTCCGATTTCACGGATTTCATATACATCTTCGCGTGCTTTTTCGTCATCCGAACAAGCAGAAAGAAATGCTAAACCAACTAAGAGTAAAAAAAGGTGTTTCATTTTCATTCAATTAAAATACTGCAAGACACATCAGTTGCATACCAATTTTCAAGGCATTCGCATCAATGTCAAATTGCGGATGATGTACGCCAAAAGTTATGCCATTCGCTTCGTTTCGAACTCCAAGGCGGAAAAAACACACTGGAACTTCTTGCGAATAATACGAAAAATCTTCTGACGTTAACCGAATTGGCAATTCTTCCACCAAATCATTTCCTAAGAACTGTTGCGCCTTTGATCTTAATTTGGAGGTTACTTCAGGATTGTTTTCCAAATAAGGATAACCACAACTTATTTCCACATCTGCTGTTGATCCATTGGCCTCAGCAATTCCTTTTATTTGTTTTTCAATTAGTACAAGCGCCTTTTTTCGCCAAACCTCATTCATGGTCCGAAAAGTTCCTTTCAGTTTAACAGTGGAAGGAATAACATTTGTTGCTCCAATCCCTTCGAAGTGACCAAATGTAAGTACACAAGGAATTTTTGGGTCACATTTGCGACTCACGATCGTTTGAAGATTTAAAATGATTTCTGCACCAATGGCAATCGGGTCAATGCATTCATGAGGTGTTGCCCCATGTCCACCTTTTCCGTTAATGGTCACATAAATTTCATCGCAACTAGCCATGTAAATTCCTTCTTTGAAACCAACTTTACCAATAGGCATATCTGGAAATACGTGCAAGGCATACATTTCTTTTACCTCTGGATTTTTCAAGACACCATCTGCAATCATCAAGGTAGCCCCACCAGGATTTTTTTCTTCACCGGGTTGAAAAATGAGTTTAACTGGTTGCGGTAAATCATGCTTCAATGAATTTAGAATTTCCGCTGTTCCGAGCAAAATAGCTGTATGCACATCATGTCCGCAAGCATGCATCACACCATCAACTTTAGATTTATAGGAAACGTTGTTTGCTTCTTGAATTGGAAGCGCATCCAAGTCCGCTCTAAGTCCGATGCAAGGCATGTCGGCTGGATGATTTTCATTGCGAATTACAGCCACAATACCAGTTTTACCAACTTCAGTTTTGTGCTCAATCCCAAGCTCTGTTAATTTTGAAGAAACGTACTTCATTGTCTCAAACTCTTGGTAGGAGAGTTCGGGATATTGATGAATATGTTCACGAATGCCTTTTATCTTTCCAAAGATAGATTCAGATTTATGTAAAATGTTTCTCTCTAAATCGGTCATTATTCGTGTTTATGATTTTTCATTAATTCTATCTATCAAACCAATCGTTGAACTTCAATGGAACGACATGAAGTCAAAAATAGTGATTTGGATTTTAAATATCATGAAATTCAACATTTAGTTCAAGATATTATCAAAGAAGAAAAACCACTTTATTATCCAGAAAAATGTAGAATCGTCAAAATAAACTTCTACATTTGAAATTATCAAGAATGAATATTGGACTTATGAATTTTAACTTTTAGTATTTTGACACTTGTGCAATTAATTCGTTTTTTGAAGATTAATCAGTGGACAAAGAACTTTTTAATTTTTGCTCCTGCTTTTTTTTTGCTCCAACGCGTGTAGATTTATCACTGGTATTTTCGTTCACAATCATTTTTCTAGCATTTTCCCTCTTAAGCTCGGCAGTTTATATTTTAAATGACCTAGCGGATTACGACTTAGATAAAAATCATCCAATCAAGAAAAAGCGAATTATTGCCAGTTCAGCATCGAAGCCAACACATTTTCAACTAAATGCTTTTTTGTTGATTTTTTGTGGAGTGCTAGCCGCTTGGTATGTTTCTGCTTCCATTGCCCTTGTTTGTTGTGCCTACATTATAAACAACTTGATTTATAATTTTCTTCTGAAGAAAATGGTCATTTTGGATCTTATTAGTCTCTTGTTAGGCTATTATCTTAGATTGATTGCCGGATGCCTTTTAATAAATGTAGATTTAAGTTTTAGACTCGCTGTGATGGTATTACTTATGGCATCTGTTTTTATTTTGACAAAAAGACGAAGCGACGTTATTTTGATGAATTCAGGAGTAACTGTTCGGGCATCAATAATCGAATATTCAAAAATCAATTTAGAATTAATAATCAAAATAATCCTTGTTGTTTGCGTTATATTATTTGCAGAATATTTAATTAACGTAAAGTTGTTTTTTGAATTGAAAAACTATGGACTAGCCATTCCATTTGTATCTTTTGCGCTGTTTTGCTGGTCTTACGCCAAGAGTTTTGTCTCGGAGCCACACAAAGATCCAATACAAAACATTTTCTCAAATAAACTGGTTCTTTTGTTGATCATCTTGGCTATTTTCGCTTTTAATTACTTTACTAGATGACAGTTTGTGGTTGGGGTAAAAATCCAAGAATTGAGAATCCAATATGGATTAACTATGAAACTTTGCAAAATCAATCTTTTTCGATTCGAGGCAACGGAAGAAGCTATGGTGATGCATCTTTAAATGACACCATTTTCTCTGCACTAACTGATAGTAGTTTCATTGAAATAGTAGATCAAGAATTGATTGTTAGCGCAAACATGATCTTACGAGATGTTTTGAATTTTTGTCTATCAAACTCATTTATTCTTCCTGTAATTCCAGGTACGTATCACGTTACTATCGGCGGAATGGTTGCATCAGATGTTCATGGTAAAAATCATAAAACACATGGATCGATTGGAAATTGGATTAACGGAATTTGGCTTCGAGTTGCTTCAGATGAAGTTCTTTATTGTGATAAACAAAACAACATGGAGCTATTTGCTGCTACAATAGGGGGAATGGGACTGACTGGTATCATTGAAAAAGTTAAAATAGGTCTTGAGACCTTACCAAGTTCCAGCTTGACTCAATCAGTGGCTGAATTTGAAACAATTGGTCAATTGATGAACAACCTGAAAGAAAACCAATCTGATTTTTCCACCGCTTGGATTGATTTACTGAATCAAAGTAAGTTTGTATTGCTGGAGCAAAACTGGTCAAATTCAGTAATCAATAGTCAAGAATTGAATCTCAAAAACGCAAGAGTATCGATTCCAAAGCTTTCATTTTCGTTATTATCTAAAACTTCTATGAGAATTTATAACAATTTGAAATTCAAAAGTTATAAAAGAGAATCAGTCAAAAAAATAGGACTCAAAGAAAATTTCTTCCCGCTAGACAGCTTAGGCAATTGGAACAATCTTTATGGAAAAAAAGGATTCTATCAATATCAATGTGTCATTCCAGAAATGAATGCTTTAAATACGATTTCGGAAATGATTGAAAAGGTGAAGCGAAGTGGCGTTCCACCTTATTTGGTTGTCCTAAAATACTTTGGCGCAATAAAGTCTCTGGGTATGTTATCTTTTCCAATTCAAGGATATACGATTTGCTTTGACTTCCCAGCTAATCATGGAATAGAGCCATTGTTTCAAGTGTTGGATGAGTTGGTCATCGGGAGCGAAGGACGTGTTTACTTGACGAAAGATGCTAAATTAGAAGCGAATAGTTTTAAAAAGATGTATCCGAATCATGAAATTTTTAGAAATGCTGTCAAAACACACACAAAATTTAAGGTGAATTCTATGCTATCCAAACGCTTAAAGATGATTGAATGAAGAAGGTACTAATCATTGGAGGTAATTCAGAAATCGCAGTGGCATGTGCACGTCACTACAAGGCAAATGGTTGTCATGTGATTTTAACTGGTCATAAATTGGATGAGTTGCCACAAGGATATGAATCTCATTATTTAGATGTCCAAAATTGTTCGGAGAAGGAGTACATAATGTTTGATCCTGACATACTTCTTTATGCAGCGGGAAGGCTTGATAACCCAAATTTCGAATTGACCAAGCAGGAAACAAGTGACATTCTCGCTATTAATTTTGTGGCTGCCGTTCCAATTTTAACTCATTTTTTTAAAGAATTTCAAGCAAAAAACAAAGGTGTAATCGTGGGAATTAGTTCTGTGGCCGCTGTTCGAGGAAAAGCTTCAACAGTATTATACAGCTCAGCAAAAGCGGGATTCGATTCCTTTTTATCTGGATTGCGAAATGCTTCTTCACATTCGAAGGTTCGAGTCATTACGGTTAGACCAGGATATGTTAGAACGAAAATGATTCAACACTTAAAGACACCAGATTTTTTAACAGCTTCAACGGACGAGGTTGCAAAAAAAATAGTTCGACATAGCTTAAAAGGAAATCAATCCATTGTTTATGTGAAATCCATTTGGAGACCAATCATGTTTGTCATTCGGAATATTCCTGAGTTCCTATTTAAGAAATTGAAGTTATGAAAGAACTTTTCATTTTTGACTTCGACGGCACCTTGTATAATGGAGATTCTATGCTAGACTTTGCAAAGTTCATAGACGTGAAAAAATACTACATAGCTTGCTTCATCTCAGGGGTTCTTTTTCCGTTCGTTTTTCTTAAATTAATGAGTAGACAGAATTGGAAGCGTATCTTTTTGAGTATAAATTTTAAGACGATGAGTCACAAAGATTTAGGAATGAAAGCATATCAATTTTTTAAGATTCATCAAGAGAAATTGTTCGATTCCGCTTTAGTTTATATTCAAAATATTGATCGCCAAGAAAGTAAGATATTAATCGTTTCAGCTTCATGCAGTATTTGGGTTCAACCATTTGCCGACTTTTTAGCCGCGGATCTAATTGCCACGGAGCTCGAATTTTCAAATGAAATCTTCACAGGCAGAATTCTGGGAGCAAATGTTTCAGGACAGGAAAAAGTAAATGCGATCGCTCGAAAGATTGATTTAAGTGAATTTGAAACAGTTCATTCTTTTGGGAATTCTCGGCTAGACAAGGTGTTAAAAACAATTTCGACAAACTATTATCACAAAAAATTTAGTGCATGAAAAGTAAGCTGTTTAATAAACTATTATTTCCGATTGTAATTTTACTTATTCTTTCTATTCGGTTTTTACATTTCGGTAATCGGGTTGATGACCCACACGCCTGGCGCCAATACGACACAAAACAGTACATTGAAGGGTTTTATTATCAAAACGATTCCTTTTTTGAACCTTCTGTTTGTTGGATGGGTGGACATCGAACGCTAGTTTTAGAATTTCCTTTACCCGAATACATCATTGCGCTTGGTTACGATGTTTTTGGACCACATCTATGGGTTGCACGATTATTCGTTTTAATAAGTTTTGGATTTTGTCTTTTCTTTTTCTACAAAATTCTAAAACTGGTATTCAGCGATGATTTCGTTGCAAAAACAGCCACCATTGTGCTCGCGTTAGCACCACTATCCATTTTTTATTCTAGGGCAATTCACATTGATTTTTTTGCGTTTGCACTTTCTTTAGGCATGCTTTACTTTCTAATGAGAGCCATTCGTTCAGAAAGTAATAAACTAATGATTTTAGGACTTTTGTTTGGCTGTCTTGCCATGCTGGAAAAGCCTCCCTATTGTTTTTATTTCGCGCTTCCGGCAATCGTTTTTGCATTCCAAGAATCTAAACACAGGTGGTTTTTAATGCGCGCTCCACTGTTTATTCTTCCAGTGGTTTTAATGTGGTTTTGGAATGGTTATTCTCGAAGCGTAAATGCCGAAATTCCAGATTGGAGTATGATTCCAGGCTTCAACAAATTCACTGATATGTGGTATTGGTATTTTGGAAATTTAGATCAGCGACTCGACCTTGCAAATTGGAAGACAGTATGGCAACGCATTTTTAATGAAATTTTAGGTTATGTTGGTTACGGATTTTTGATGATTGGAATACTTATTTTTCCAAAAAAGAAAGAGTATTGGTGGACAATGAGTCTTTTTATAGGAACGATTTTATATTTAGTTATATTTCTCAATTTGAACATCAAACACAATTACTACCAAATTCCTTTCTTATTTCCTTTGGCGATTTTTATGGCAATGGGGATTCGTATGTGCGCTGAGAAGATAGAAACCGTTTGGAAAAAAATCCTGATTTATGCGGTCTGTATTCTGTTCTTCGGCGTTGAAAGCGTCCGGTTTTCGGAGAAAAATTACTACTATGTGGATGAAACCTTTGAGAAAGTGGCCAGTGAAATCAAAAAGAATTCCAAGAGTACAGATGTTGTTATTGTTGCTTATGGAGGACTAAGTCCGCAATGTCCAATTATTTTACAACCTGCTGGTCGCATTGGTTTTTCCATTCCACAGAGTTTACTGACCCCAGAGTTGGTTTACGAATTGTACAAAAAAGCTGGAGTAACAAAATTGGCAGTTGTTTACGATGGTTATTTCACGGGTGAATTCCAAACATTCTTTGAAGCGATGGAAAACAAAGTGGGCATAGATGTTGATGGTAAAGGAAAGGCACTTTATTTGTGTGATTTGAAATTTTCAAAGTGAGTAAAGTAATGAAGACCGCCAAGGGAATTATCGAAGATAAATAAGGATTTTGAAACAAACTTAACTCACTAACAAATTACAACCACGTACATCTGAATTATCAAACCTCCCCATAATACGAAATTTCTCGCCTTCTATTTTTCCTAAATCTTGCGTAGCAATGAAGCTACAACTATTTTTATTCGCTAAATCAATCACATTGATGCCACCTGTTTTTCCGTTTTCGATGTATGAAAATGGATCGTTTACATCGCGGATGAGTATGCGCATCCATGGAGGACAATCGAATAAACCCGCTTCGTTGGAGTAAGCTTGAGAAAGTAATTCGGTCATGCCATATTCCGAAGAAACATAGGAAACATTCAATCCTGCTTTTAACGTTTCGTGCAATTCTTCTTTGGTCATTTCTTTTCTTCGACCTTTCATTCCACCCGTTTCGATGATTTTTGCTTTGGATAAGTCCAGTTTTTTTTCAGCGAGATCCAAAAGCGCGTAAGAAACTCCAAAAAGTACTACCTCTTTTCCACTTGAAATAGCTTCATGATAACGCGATTCAATTTCTGTAGCAGCATTCAATAAAAATCCAGAAAGCGAATTGTTCGTTTGGCGAATGAGTGCATCAACCATGTAAACCAAACTCGATTCTCCTTGTTCAATGTAGCTTGGAAGTAGCGCCAAAATCACTTGATTCTCAGGATTTCCAATCAATTTTCGATAAGCAAGTTCAAAAGATTTTTCATAAATACTTATGTCTTCCACGAAATGTTGACTTCTTATTTGTCCTGTTGTACCGCTACTTTTAAAAACAATTTGGGGAATGCAATTTTCACGACACACCTGGAGCGACTTAAAAAAAGAAATAGGCAAAAAAGGAATTTCAGAATAATGCTTAGGCTCAGGGCGATTAAGTGACTTAATATATTGACTGTAAACTGGAATTTCTTGCGATTGAAAATGAAAAGTTTCCAAAGCAAGTTCGTTGAACTGCGATTCATTACAGATCGAACTAAAATCCATCATGATTTTTGATTAATTCTTCTTTTAGTGATGAACAACGTCTATCGCCTTTGGGTCGTGTTTGTATTTAAAAATTAGAGCAAAAGCAATACCTACAACTAAAGAATAAGCAGCGAAAACAAACCAAATTGTTGTCCATTCTTTTTGACCTGTCGCAGTATTTGTATATAGATCGATAACAAAACCACTACCGTAGGCTCCAATAATTGCACCTAGTCCGTTGGTCATTAGCATGAAGAGACCTTGTGCACTTGACCGAATCGAAGGACTAGCTTCTTTTTCTATGAATAACGAGCCGGAGATATTAAAAAAGTCAAATGCCATACCGTAAATAATCATAGAAAGTGTTAAGAAAATGAATCCACTTCCAGGATCACCAATTCCAAAGAATGCAAATCGAAGAACCCAAGCAAACATGCTCATGAGCATCACCTTCTTTATTCCAAATCTTTTTAGGAAGAATGGAATTGTTAAAATAAACAATGCTTCAGAAATCATCGAGAAAGATAAAAACATTAAAGAGTGTTTAACAGCGAAAGAATTAGAATACTCTTTTGAAAAATCTTGAAGAAAACCATCACCCCACATGTTTGAAATTTGTAAAACACAACCCAAGAGCATGGAAAACACAAAGAAAATAACAATTTTCTTCTTTTTGAAAAGAATGAATGCATCTAGTCCAAGCGATTGTGCAAGGGATTTTTTATTGACGTTTTTTTCTGGTTTCACACTTGGTAAAAGGAACGCAAAGATTCCTAAACAAAGCGAAGCAACCCCGCTAACATAAAATTGATTTGGAGAAATTCTCCAATCGAATATATCTACTAACCAAGCTGCGAGTATGAAACCAACTGTTCCCCAAACACGAATTGGCGGAAATGCTTTTACGATTTCGAACTGATTTTTTTCCAAAAGAGCAAAGGAGATTGAATTTCCCAAAGCAATTGTTGGCATGTAGAACATAGAAACAAAAAATATAGCTGGATAAAAGGACGCAAAGTCTGTTAAGTTGTATATCAATAACATGAGGCCAGCCAATATTATGTGGCACAAACCAAGTACACGGTTTGCGCTGACCCATTTATCAGCAATTATTCCAACCAAGGCAGGCATGAAAAGCGAAGCAATTCCCATTGTCCCATAAGCCGCCCCAATTTGAATTCCCGTGAATTTTAGTTCGACAAACATATATGTCCCTGCGGACAAAAGCCATGCTCCCCATGCAAAAAACTGAAGGAAACTCATAAAAGTAAGTTGGTTCTTTATCGAGATTTGCATAGCCTGAAATGGATTTAATTACTAGATCGTTTGTTTATTTCGTCACGAATTTTTGAAGCAAGTTCATAATCTTCGTTGGCGATTGCTTCATTGAGTTGAGCTTCTAATTCCGCTATAGAAAGGGATTTCCAGGAATTCCCTTTTGTACTTTCATCAGTAGGTTCGTCGAATTCAAAATTTTCCTGTTCAAGCAATTCGTCTTCCAACAAAATTCCAGCGCTTGATAAAATGTTTTCGAAAGTAAACACTGGACAATTAAATCGAACCCCAATGGCAATTGCATCCGATGTCCGCGCATCGATTTCAGAAAGTACTCCGTCTTTTTCACAGATGAGTTTTGAATAAAAAATACCTTCCACTAAATTGTAAATCACAACTTCTTTAACCTCAATGGCAAAAGTTTGGGCAAAACTTTTAAATAAATCATGGGTCAACGGTCGAGTAGGAGTCATTTTCTCCAATTCAATCGCAATGGCTTGTGCTTCAAAACCACCAATAATTATAGGTAGTCGTCTCTTTCCTCCAGATTCGGCCAAAACTAAGGCATAAGCCCCAGATTGCGTTTGGCTATATGAAAGCCCAACAATTTCCAGTTTAATCTTATTCATCTATTCGTCACGGTTCTGATTCGAACAAAATAGGGAAACAATGATTGCTTCCCTATATGTTATTTGTAAAAATAATATTTCTAATGGTATTAATGGTTCGAAGCCTTGAATTTTTTCACCGCCTCTGTTAATCGCGGAATCACTTCAAATGCATCACCAACAATTCCGTAATCAGCAGCTTTAAAGAATGGAGCTTCTGCATCTGTGTTAATTACCACAATTACTTTCGAACCGTTCACACCAGCCAAATGTTGGATTGCTCCAGAAATTCCAGCCGCAATGTATAAATTTGGACGAATAGCAACACCTGTTTGACCAACGTGTTCGTGGTGAGGTCTCCAACCGATATCAGCTACAGGACGAGAACAAGCAGTTGCAGCTCCCAATGCTTTCGCTAAATCTTCCACCATTCCCCAATTTTCTGGTCCTTTCAAACCACGTCCTGCCGAAACAACCAATTCTGCCTCTGGCAATGGAATATCTCCTTCAGGTTGATTCATCGCAATCACTTTTACTTTTGCATCACCCGCATTTCCAGCAAACGATTCAACACCACAAGCAGAACCTGTTGATTCTGGTTGAATGCTGTTTGGTAAAAGAGAAATGATTTTTTTATCTGAATTCACTTTTACATTTCCAAAAGCTTTCCCTGAAAACACGTTTACTTTAATTGTACCACTTGCATCTGGCAATGAAATTGCGCCAGAAACTAATCCAGCTTGCATACGCACAGATAAACGTGGCGCAATGTTTTTTGCAACGTCATCATGAGAAAACACAATTGTTGATGCGCCAATTGATTGAGCAGCGTTTGCTACTAAATTTGTCAATTGTTGGTCATCTGGAGCGGTTAAAGATTTATCTACAAGCACTTTAGAAGCACCGTATTCTCCCAGCTTTGCGAGTACAGAATCTTCGGTAGTCCCATTTGTGACAACCGTTACATCACCTAATTTTTTTCCGTAAGTTACAGTTTCAAATGCACTTTTTCCAAGTCCGTGCGCACTGTTTATATATACTAAGATTGACATAATTCTCTCTTTTTTAAATCATTAAATTACTTTCGCCTCGTTGTGCAACAAAGCAACCAACTCGTCCATATTTTCAGGTGCAATCATTTTACACGCTGATTTTCCTGGAGGCGTTACATACGATTCAAAAGATGTTAAATCGTTAATAGCAACTGGTGCCAATACAGTCAATGGTTTTGTTCGAGCAGCCATGATTCCACGCATGTTAGGAATGCGTTGCTCAGCCATACCTTTTGCGCAAGAAACAACAGCTGGCAATGCCACTTCAACCGTTTGAATTCCACCTAAATATTCTTTATCGAGTTTTGCTGTATTTCCTGCAACATCCAATTTCACAGCGTGAGAAACAAATGGCATATTCAACGATTCAGCAATCATTCCTGCCACTTGAGATCCGTTGTAATTAATCGTTTCTTTCCCAGTTAACACCAAATCAAAGCCGTTTGCTTTTGCGTATTCAGCAATTTGCATAGCGGTGAAATACGCATCTTTCGCGTCGGCATCGATTCGAACCGCTTCATCAGCTCCAATAGCAAGTGCTTTACGAATTACCGACTCATCTTCCGCTTTTCCAACTGTCACAATGGTTACAGTTCCTCCTAAAGTTTCTTTCAATTCAAGTCCGCGAACAAGCGCATACCACTCGTCGTATGGATTTACAATATACTGAACGCCATTTTCATCGAATTTTGTGTTGCTATCTGTGAAGGCAATTTTCGACGTTGTATCGGGTGATTTTGAGATACAAACAAGTATTTTCATCTTTATCTATAGTTTACTTTTATCGGTGGCAAAATTAACAATTAATGAGTGGAATTTTGCAAGAAAAATCGGATTTACTTTTCAAGACTTAGTTTGTTGGAATCGACAACCAAAGAAATAGGCTTTTTTTAAAAAAATTATGCTTGCATTTTTGACAGATTTCTTACTTTTGGCAACCCTTCAACGAAGGAGCAAATCGAAAATAGATGAAGACAGTTCAATTTAGAGAAGCATTGTGCGAAGCAATGTCTGAAGAAATGCGCAGAGATAAAAGCGTTTTTTTGTTAGGAGAAGAAGTTGCGGAATACAACGGAGCATACAAGGTATCGCAAGGTATGTTAGATGAATTTGGTGCAAAAAGAGTGATTGACACACCCATTGCCGAACTTGGTTTCGCTGGAATAGCTGTAGGTGCTTCGATGAATGGTTTGCGACCTATCGTTGAATTTATGACTTGGAACTTTGCCATTTTAGCAGCCGATCAAATCATCAATAGTGCAGCAAAAATGTTGCAAATGTCCGGTGGTCAATATGGTTGTCCGATTGTTTTTAGAGGTGGAAATGGAACCGCTGGTCAATTGGCTGCAACCCATTCTCAAAGTTTTGAAGCGTTTTATGCGCATGTTCCTGGATTGAAAGTGATTACTCCATCAAATCCTTACGATGCAAAAGGACTTTTGAAAGCAGCAATTCGCGATAACGATCCGGTGGTTTTCTTGGAATCAGAAAAAATGTATGGCGATAAAGGTGAAATTCCTGAAGGAGAATACCTTATTCCAATTGGTGTTGCGGATGTGAAACGCAAAGGAAAAGACATCACGATTGTTTCTTTTGGTAAAATCATCAAAGTGGCTTATGAAGCTGCCGAAGTGTTGGCAAAGGAAGGAATTGATTGTGAAATCATTGATTTGCGCACCATTCGTCCAATTGATTATCCAGCAGTGGTAGAATCTATAAAAAAGACAAATCGTTGTGTGGTACTAGAAGAATCTTGGCCGCTTGCTTCGATTTCATCGGAAATTGCTTACCACTTGCAGCGTTATGCATTTGATTACTTGGATGCGCCCGTGATGCGAGTAACACAAACGGATACACCATTTGCTTTTTCTCCAACCTTGATCAATGAAGCATTGCCTAATGTGGAGCGTTTGGTGAAAGCTGTAAAATCGGTGATGTATCGTAATTAAGACAATCAAAACAAAAAGGCTTTCCATTTCTGAAAAGCCTTTCCGAGCAATCTAGGGTTTGCCCTTGGTTAGGAGCGTGACAGTGCACACTAACTTTTTTGTTGATTAACTTTTGTTTTTGAGCCCTATTTTATTTTGTGTTAAACTCAAAAGAAAGACTCGGCGAAGAATTTGAATCCGTTATTGCCGCAATTTTCTCATCAGCATAAAGCAAAAAGTAATTCGTTTGTGTGATTTTTGTACCGTTTCCTTTGATAGAAAAACCAGGATCAGAAGAAGCTGCTTGTCTAAATTGAGCTCTGTATTCAGTAAACAAATAAGACAAATCGTTATAATCTGCTTCATCTCCTTCAGCTAGTGTGTATTCAATTTCTACTTTAGCAACTTTTGCCATTGGTTTTATGAAATGAATTGCTTTTGCTTCTTTGTCTTTATCACTTACATTGTAAGTAATCGATTTCAAAACAACATTCACTTTACCGTTGCCCATAAGAACACTTTCATAGCTTTGTTCTTTGTTTACTTTTACAACCTCGTCAGCTTTTGATACTGCTTTGCCTTTTTTCAAAGGAAGGAATTCTTTGTAATCTTTTTCTCCACCGAAATTAACTCCAATAGCTAAATCTGCAATTTTCGTGTCTTTCGGAACATCCACTGTGATGAAACAGTTTTTAATTGGGTTGAACTCACTCTCATTGTCGCGTAACGAAGGAGAATATTCTTTTTTCGTTTTTGTATCGTAAATGAATGTGTTCATGAATTCCAATTCTTTGTCATTGTCTGAATCCATTTTGTCATGCGAGAAACAAATTTTAATCGTTTTGTTTCCTTCAATCATTGCAGCATCAGGATTGAACGGCGTGATATCGTCGATCACTGTATCCACTCGAAAACTGATGAAATAATTATTCAAACCTTCATCGTCTGTTCCAACGAAAAAGTTTTTTTCGCAACCAGTTAAAGCTGTTGCCTCATTCAAATGTGAATCACCGCATGACGTTAAAAATAACGTTGTCAAACCGATGAAAGCAAAAAGTGTTTTTTTCATATTTTTTGTTTTTAATAGTGAATTATTCTCAACTTTCCAGAGAGTTAAGTAATTTTTTAATACTTCAAAAGTATGTTTGAATATTTAATTAAGCCATCTCATTACAGGACAATTATTCATTGTGCTTGCCTTATTTGACAAACGGTATGCAAAAATCGATGAATGGATTACGAAAGAATTGGGAGTTGAAAAGTAACAGAAGTTCCAGGTGTTTCATGGCCTTCAATGCCGGATGAATAGGTTATTTTACCATATTCAATAGAATAGAGTTTCAGTCTATCTTGTTGTATTTGTGTGGCAAAAGATTTATGATCTCCTTTTTTTTCGATGGTTTCTGCCATTCCCCAGCCGTTATCACTGAGCTCTACGATAAGTTTATCATTCAACTTGGAAATTTGAAGAATCAACTTTCCTTTGTGTGGCAAATGTTTAAATCCATGAATGACACTGTTTTCAATCAACGGTTGAATTAAAAGTGGCGGAATTTTGAGCGATTTTAAAGCATCTGAAATGTCAAATTGGTATTCAAAATTTGGATTCCTCAATTGTTCTAACGTTAAATAACCATCTAAAAATTGCATTTCGTCTTCGATCGTTATCGCTTCTTCCTGACTACTTTTTAGCGCAACACGCATAAGTTTAGCAAATTTTGTTAAATAGTCTTGTGCGTTGTCAATGTTGTTGGTTGTGATGTAATTATTAATGGAATTAAGTGAGTTAAACATAAAATGCGGATTCATTTGAACTTGCATCGCATGCTTTTGAAGTTTGACGATTTGTTCATTTTTTCTTCGTGCACGACGTCTCAGAAATCCAATCAATAGGATGGTTAAAATAATAAATCCGGCAATGGTATATTGGCTGTAAAGCTTGAACGATAAATTTCGATTTCGTTCTTCAAGCAATTGATTTTCTTTCTCCTGCACATCATATTTCTCACGTAAATCAAGAGTAGATTGTGCATTTTCAGAATTGTATAACCGTTTGTTGGAAATAATGAATTGCTCTAAGTATTTCCGATCGCTAGGATTTTTCTTCGAAAGCATTGCTTTAAGAATAGCTTCGCTAGCTTGTGAAATAGTTTCATCGTTTTCAATATATAGTGCTAAATCATAGGCTTTTTTCGCATGTTTTTCTGCATCATCAAAGCGATTTAAATGGAGATAGTAGTTGGATAGTACTGTGTGTATTTCGTTTTGTGCAAAAGGATGATTCGTGCTTTCTGATTCCGTTAGTACATTTTTCAAATCTTGCTCAGTATATAGTTTTTGAAATTGTGCTGGTTTGGATTCATATTTGGTTTGATGGGCTTTGATTAAAGCAGTTTTGGAGTACACAGCACTTGCGAAGTCTTTAATCTCAATGTATTTTCGCTCAGATTCTTGAAAATAATAAGTGGAGGAATCGTAGTTTGTTAATCCATTGTATCCCAAGCCGATCAAAAAATCGCAATATGCGTCAAAAGGCTTATTTTTCTTGTCCAATTGAATTGCTTTTTTGGCGTATTCAATACTCTTTTTTGCATCTTTTATTTGTCCGAATAAGATGGACAACATGATGTATCCATTTTTTTGGTTGTCCCGATGATTGGTCAATCGTGCAATTTTAATCCCATAATCCAAGTTTTTAACCGCCGCGTTCCATTGATTAAGTCGGATATTGTTCGTGCCCAAAAAAAGATGGTAACTCGAAAGATGAACAGAATCATCAAAACTTTTAATCGGACTAAAATTGGACTTATATTTTTGAAGAAGTCTTTCGAGATTTTTAAAACTGCCAAGGTTGAATTCTCGAGTTAATGCAGTTTTGTAAAGCGAACTTTTTTCGGTTTTATCTGAACATTTTTTGACCAAGCGATCAATTTTGTTTAGTTCCTGAATCGTAAGAGGTGTATTTTGATTCGACTGAATTTCATGCATGTAACTTGTGACTTCAGCGCATTTCGTTTTGGCTTTGGAATCCAATTTGGTTTGACCAAAGCATAAAGTTGCTAAAAGGAAAAATTGAATTAATAGAAATAATTGCCGCATCTTAACTTATTAGAGATTCGTAAAGATGGCAATAAATTCGTTGTATTTGGATCGTGAAATTGGAAGTTCCGCATCGTTTGATAAAACAATTTTTTTGGAGGTCAATTGCTTTTTAACAGTAACAATTTTTTCTCTGTTGACAAGATAACTTTTGTGAATGCGGTAGAATTTATCTGTCAATTGATTGATCTCCTCTTCTATTACAGCCAAATTATAAGAGGTTAGAATTGGTCGTGATTTGTTTTCAATGAAAATTTCAACATAACTTCCTTCCGCCGCAATATATAGTATATCATCTAACAGAATTTTATGCAATGCTTCTTTGTTATTCACCAAAATAAAATCACGGTCCTTTTTTGGTTTTGTTTCGTTCAAGCGTTCAATAACATTCTTCAAATCATCTTTGTCGACTGGCTTCACCAAATAATCGAATGCCGCTGCCCGAAGTGCTTTAACGCCAAACTGCTCATGAGCCGTTATAAAAACGACTTGTGAATGTATATTTTTAGATCGAAGCACCTTAAGAAAATCAAATCCCGAACGATTGAACTCTATATCAATGTCCAAAAAAATGACATCAGGACGAATTCGTTCTGCGAGTATAATTCCTTCGTCAAATAGTTGTGATGTGTCAATGAGTTCAACTTTGTCTTTAAAATGTGACTCCAATACCCGATTTAAAGATTGAAGTGCCGCTTCTTCATCATCTATAGCAATTGCGGTCAGTTTTCTAGAGATCATTTATGCTGATTAAGTTCTTTGAAGACGAAGGTAGCAAAATAATAGAAATTTAATTGTCACAATAGAGCATGTTATTTGAATTCCAGTTTGGCTCCTGTTCCAGTAAATGAAATTTTACCCCATTCTTTATCCAATAATTTTGTATTTGTTTTAAATAGAATAAAAGCCGCTAAATCGTGTACAAACAAATATCCACCTTGAAAAACCAAAGAGGAACCATATCCCTTCCAACGAGCACTAGATTCATTGGTTACATTTTTACCGTGCAAGCGCATCGCCAATCCACCAGTCATGTATGCCAAATCTAATCCAGCGTTGAACAAATAGATAGTTTCCATGCGACGTTGAGTTTTGTACAATTGCTCAAAATTCATTTGACCTTGCTTTTTAAAAGCACCAATGATTCCTGGTACACCAATCGCAATATTTACCAAATTCCATCCTGCGTTCATTTGATGAAAGTACTTCGCCTCACCGGATGTTTGCGTAGAAGCAATTGTGCCGTATGCAATGTTTCCAATAGCCCAAGAATTTAGAGAAATCATCGAAATCTTATTAAAATTCGTTTGTCTCAGCTGAATATCTTTAAGATTGACAAGGCTAGAATCGTTTAGCTGCGCAAAAGCATTCAAATTCATTATTAATAAACAAATTAGGTGAAATTGATTTTTCATAAAATTGATTTAGGCATAAACTTAGCATTTTATAATGATGAAATATGACATTCAATTAAAAATTAAATTTTAATCACTATTTCATTATCCTGATTAACTTTAGCGCTTCATTAATTAACAATTAAAACTTAAAAAAAATGAAAAAAGTACTTATTATGGCATCTTTTGCTGTTTTTGTTTTGGCGTCGTGTAAAAAGGATTATACATGCACATGCAAAGTAAATGGAGTATCTACAGGATCTTCAACGACAATTAAAGATACAAAAAAGAATGCAGAATCAAGATGTAACGAGGGAGACAACACTACAACGGCTTTCGGAGTAACTGTTACAACAGAATGTTCTATCTAATTTAGTGGAGTTTCATTCTTGAAGCTTTAAAGTTCAACCCAATCGGTTGAACTTTTTTATTTTATTCCTTTTTTAAGCACAAAATACTTAATAGTCTCTCTTAATTGCAACAAGTATATCAAACTGCATCACTATAGAAACGATCACTTTTCAGCCAAAATCGAGAAAATATACTTTTTTTTATTAACTACCCTTGGTTTATAAAATAAATCTCATATCTTTGCACCCCCAAAATGCGTTTGGGCGTATAGTAATTTATTAAAAATTAAGAGTATTTTATGCCAACTATTCAACAATTAGTTCGCAAAGGAAGAACAGCGGTAGTGAAGAAGAGTAAATCTGCTGCACTTGATTCGTGTCCACAGCGTAAAGGCGTGTGTGTTCGTGTTTATACCACGACACCTAAAAAGCCAAACTCAGCAATGCGTAAAGTTGCCAGAGTTCGTTTGACCAACGGTAAAGAGGTCAATGCATACATCGGTGGTGAAGGTCACAACCTACAAGAGCACTCATTAGTATTAGTGAGAGGTGGAAGGGTAAAAGACCTTCCAGGAGTTCGTTACCATATTGTTCGTGGTGCGGAAGATACAGCTGGGGTTGAAGGAAGAACTCAACGTCGCTCTAAATATGGAACAAAAAGACCTAAACAAAAATAATTTTAAAGCTTTACTAAGATGAGAAGAAGAAAAGCCAAAAAGGCCATAGTATTGCCAGATCCACGATTTAAAGATGTTCAGGTAACGAAGTTCGTGAACAACATGATGTATGATGGTAAGAAAAATTTAGCTTTTAAAATTTTCTATGATGCAATTGACATCATTGAAACAAAATTAGAAGATACTTCAGGTTTAGAAACTTGGAAAAAAGCATTGGAAAATGTAACTCCTAGCGTTGAGGTTCGTAGCCGTCGTGTAGGTGGTGCAACTTTCCAAATCCCTACTCCCGTGCGTGAGTCAAGAAAACATTCATTAGCTATGAAATGGTTAATTGGATATTCTCGTAAACGTAATGAGAAAACAATGGCAGGTAAGTTAGCTTCAGAAATTATCGCTGCGTCGAAAGAAGAAGGTGCTGCTTACAAGAAAAAAGAAGACACATTAAGAATGGCTGAGGCAAACAAAGCATTCTCACATTTTAGATTTTAATCGCAATGGCAAGAGATCTTAAATATACAAGAAACATCGGAATCGCTGCTCACATTGATGCTGGTAAAACAACAACTACTGAGCGTATTCTTTATTATGGTGGTGTAAACCATAAAATTGGTGAGGTTCACGATGGTGGAGCTACCATGGACTGGATGGAGCAAGAGCAAGAAAGAGGTATTACAATTACTTCTGCTGCTACAACATTAACATGGAAATACCGTGGACAAGATTACCACGTAAACATTATTGACACTCCGGGTCACGTTGACTTTACAGTTGAGGTGAATCGTTCTTTACGTGTACTTGATGGTTTGGTATTCTTGTTTTCAGCAGTGGATGGTGTTGAGCCTCAATCTGAAACAAACTGGAGATTAGCAAACAATTATAATGTACCAAGAATTGGTTTTGTTAACAAAATGGACCGTCAAGGTGCTGATTTCTTAAATGTGTGTAAACAAGTAAAAGAAATGCTTGGTTCTCATGCGTTGCCTTTGCAAATCAATATCGGTGCTGAAGATAATTTCAAAGGAGTAGTTGATTTAATTAACTTCCGTGGAATTACTTGGAATGAAGAAGATAAAGGAATGACATTCCAAGAAATCGAAATTCCTGCAGACGTAATCGAAGAAGCGACAATGTTGCGTGAGCAATTGTTAGAAGCTGTTGCTGAATTCAACGATACGTTGATGGAGAAATATTTTGAGGATCCAAACTCTTTGACTGAAAGAGAAATCTTGGATGCTTTGCGTGAAGCTACAATCGCAGGAAAAGTGGTTCCTATGATGTGTGGTACTGCGTTCAAAAACAAAGGTGTACAAGCAATGTTGGACATGGTAATGGAAATTTTACCTTCTCCATTAGATATCGGTTCAATTGAAGGAACAAATCCTAAAACGGATGAGCCAACTTCACGTAAACCAGCTTTTGATGAGCCATTCTCAGGATTAGCATTTAAAATCGCAACGGATCCTTTCGTAGGTCGTTTGTGTTTCGTTCGTGCTTATTCAGGTAAATTACCAGCAGGATCTTACGTTTACAATACACGTTCTGAGCAAAAAGAACGAATTTCTCGTATTTTCCAAATGCACGCAAACAAACAAAATCAAATTGATGAGTTAGGTGCAGGAGATATCGGAGCGGTTGTTGGATTTAAAGACATTAGAACAGGAGATACGTTGTGTGCTGAAGGGCATCCAATCGTATTAGAATCTATGAACTTCCCTGATCCAGTTATCGGAATTGCAATTGAGCCTAAAACGCAAGCGGATACAGATCGTTTGTCAATTGGTTTGAGCAAATTATCTGAAGAAGATCCTACGTTCCGAGTGAACACAGATGAAGAGTCAGGTCAAACAATTATCTCAGGAATGGGTGAGTTGCACTTGGATATTATCGTGGATCGTTTGAAACGTGAGTTCAAAGTAGAAGTAAATCAAGGAGCGCCTCAGGTAACTTACCGTGAGAACATTACGGTTCCAGTTGAACACCGTGAGCAATACAAAAAACAATCAGGTGGACGTGGAAAATTTGCGGATATTTTGGTAAAAATTTCTCCGCAAGAAGATCCAGAAAAAACAGGATTGGAATTCATTAACAGCATTAAAGGTGGTAACATTCCGAGAGAATTTATCCCTTCTGTTGAGAAAGGATTCAAAGAATCAATGAAAAATGGTGTAATGGCAGGTTTCCCTGTTGATGCAATGAAAGTTGAGTTGATTGATGGTTCATTCCACGCTGTCGATTCAGATTCTTTGTCGTTCGAAATTTGTGCGAAAATGGCATATAGAACAGCATTGAAAAAAGCTTCACCAGTTCTTTTAGAGCCAATTATGAAAATTGAGGTTGTTACTCCAGAAGAAAACATGGGTGATATCGTTGGTGACTTGAACCGCCGTCGTGGTTTGATGAAAGGTATGGATGATAGAGCTGGATCTAAAGTAGTGAAAGCGGATGTTCCTTTGGCAGAGATGTTTGGATATGTAACCCAGTTACGTACAATGTCTTCAGGTAGAGCAACATCTTCAATGGAATTCTCTCACTTCGCTGAAGCACCAAGAAACGTTGCGGACGACGTAGTTGCAAAAATCAATGGAAAAGTTACTGCTTAATAGTATAGTATAATGAGCCAGAAAATTAGAATTAAATTAAAATCATACGATCACAATTTAGTAGATAAGTCTGCTGAGAAAATCGTAAAAACAGTTAAAGCAACTGGTGCTGTTGTAAGTGGACCAATTCCATTGCCAACGCACAAAAGAATTTATACAGTATTGCGTTCTCCGCACGTTAACAAAAAAGCGAGAGAGCAATTCGAATTGTGTTCTTACAAACGTTTGTTAGACATCTACAGTTCATCTTCAAAAACAGTTGATGCATTGATGCGTTTGGAACTTCCTAGTGGAGTTGATGTTGAAATCAAAGTTTAATAATTAATAAGTAAAGTATGCCAGGTATTATTGGTAGAAAAGTCGGAATGACTAGCATTTACAGTGTTGAGGGCAAAGCAATGCCATGCACAGTGATTGAAGCTGGTCCTTGTGTTGTGACTCAGGTTAAAACACAAGACAGAGATGGTTACGATGCCGTTCAATTGGGTTTTGGAGACCGCAAGGAAAAAAATACTCCAAACGCATTGAAAGGTCACTTTAAGAAAGCAAGTACAGATCCAAAATCTAAACTTGTTGAATTTAAAGGATTCGAAAACTTAAGTCTCGGTGACACGGTTGACGCAACTATCTTCGAGGAAGGTGAGTTCGTGAGCGTAGTAGGAACATCGAAAGGAAAAGGATTCCAAGGGGTTGTAAAACGTCACAATTTTGGTGGTGTTGGTCAATCAACTCACGGTCAGCACAACAGATTACGTGCACCGGGTTCTGTTGGAGCTGCTTCATACCCTGCAAAAGTATTCAAAGGAATGAGAATGGCTGGGCAAATGGGGAACAAGCAAGTTCAAGTAGAAAACCTTGAAATTTTGAAAGTTCTTGGAGACAAAAATTTAATCGTAGTTAAAGGTTCTATTCCTGGAGCTAAAGGTTCAACCGTAACAATTCGTAAATAATGGAAGCAAAAGTATTTGATTCAAAAGGAAAAGCTACTTCGAAAACTGTTAGCTTATCGGATGCGGTATTTGGAATTGAACCAAATGACCACGCGATTTATTTGGATGTTAAACAACATTTAGCTAATCGTCGTCAAGGTACGCACAAAGCAAAAGAAAGAGCTGAAATTGCTGGATCTACAAAAAAGATCAAAAAGCAAAAAGGAACTGGTGGTGCACGTGCTGGTAATATTAAATCAGGAACACGTGTTGGTGGAGGTCGTATTTTCGGACCTAGACCAAGAAACTATCATTTTAAGTTAAATGTAAAGTTGAAAAGATTGGCGCGTAAGTCAGCTTTTACTTACAAAGCTCAAAATGACTCAATTTTGGTATTGGAAGATCCAAAATTTGATGGTGCAAAAACAAAAGATTTCATCGCGTTGATCGCAGCTTTAAAATTGGAAAATGATAAAGTGTTGATGATCCTCGGAGACGATAACGATAACGTTTATTTGTCATCAAGAAATCTAGGGAAAGTGAAAGTCGTAACAGCTAATTCAGTAAATACATTTGATGTATTGAATGCGAAAAAAGTAGTTCTTGCGACAAGTTCAATTGAAGTAATCGAAAAGATTCTAAACTAATTGAAGATGAAAGCAATTATTAAAAAGCCGATCATTACAGAAAAAGCGACGAAAGCGACTGAAAAATTCAACCGTTTCTCGTTTGTTGTTGACATGAAGGCGAACAAAATTGAAATTAAAGATGCTGTCGAGAGAATGTATGGTGTTAGTGTTACTGACATCCGTACAATGAATTATGGCGGTGGTAAATCCTCTGTTAAATATACTAACAAAGGTATCGTTGAGCAAAAAAGTAAACAATGGAAAAAAGCTGTTGTTACTGTTGCGGATGGAGAGACGATTGATTTATTTAATAACTTTTAAGTAGTTGACGAACAATGAGTCTTAAAAAATTCAAGCCTACAACTCCAGGGCAAAGACACAAGATCATCAGCGATTATGCGGAAGTTACTGCAGGTAAGCCAGAAAAAAGCTTAGTTGAAGGACGCAGCAAATCGGGAGGTCGAAACAATGACGGTAGAATGACCATGCGTTATATTGGAGGTGGTCACAAACAAAAATACCGTATCATTGATTTTAAACGCGAGAAACATGGTGTTCCCGCAACGGTTAAATCAATTGAATATGATCCAAATCGTACAGCTCGCATCGCCTTGTTGTATTATGCGGATGGTGAAAAACGTTACATCCTTGCGCCGGAAGGCTTAAAGACTGGTGATACAGTTGTTGCAGGAAAAGACGCAGCACCAAATGTTGGAAACGCACTTTTTTTAAGTGATATTCCATTAGGGACAGTGATTCACAACATCGAATTGAAACCTGGTAAAGGTGGAGCGATTGCACGTGGAGCTGGAACTTATGCTCAATTGAACGCTCGTGATGGCCGTTATGCAATTGTTAAAATGCCTTCTGGTGAAACTAGAATGATTTTAACTACTTGTTTAGCTACTATCGGTGCAGTATCTAATTCTGAACACAACTTAACGGTATCTGGTAAAGCAGGTAGAAGCCGTTGGTTGGGACGTCGTCCACGTGTACGTGGTGTAGTTATGAACCCAGTCGATCACCCAATGGGTGGTGGTGAAGGGCGTAGCTCAGGAGGTCACCCTAGATCACGAAATGGTATGCCTGCTAAAGGTTTCAAAACTCGTGCTAAGAGTAAATATTCAGATAAGTTCATCATCGAAAAGAGAAAAAAATAAGTAGGATATGAGTCGTTCATTAAAAAAACCACCTTTCGTACATTATAAATTGATGAAAAGAGTGGATGATGCAGCAGCATCAGGAAGCAAAGCGGTGATCAAAACGTGGTCTAGAGCGAGTACTATTACTCCTGAGTTCGTAGGTTTGACATTTGCTGTGCATAACGGGAATAAGTTTATTCCTGTATTCGTATCAGAGAACATGGTAGGACACAAGTTGGGTGAGTTTTCTCCAACACGTAACTTCCGTGGACATGGTGCTAATAAAAAAGATAAGAAAAGATAGAATTTAAGTAGCTAAGTCATGGGTGCTAGAAAAAAACTAAGAGCTGAGAAATTAAAAGCTGAAAAGTTGACAACGGCAATTGCGCGTTTAAATGATTCAGGTATTGCTCCAAGAAAGATGAGATTGGTTGCAGATCTTGTAAGGGGAGTTGAAGTAAATAAAGCTCTAAACATATTGCAACACAATTCTAAAAATGCTTCAACTAGTTTAGCTAAGTTGCTTCGCTCTGCGATCGCAAACTGGGAAATGAAAAACGAAGGAAAAAGCATCGAAGAAGAGACATTAATCGTGAAATCAATTGAAGTTGGTGGCGGTGCAATGTTGAAAAGAATTCAAGCTGCTCCTCAAGGAAGAGCGCACAGAGTAAGAAAAAGATCTAACCACGTTACAATCGTCGTTGACGGTGTTAAATAAGTAAGAGCATGGGACAAAAAACAAATCCAATTGGAAATAGATTAGGATTCATCCATGGATGGGATTCTAACTGGTATGGTGGAGATGACTATAAGGAGAAATTAGTCGAAGACGACAAAATCCGTAAGTATCTTCATGCGCGTCTTGCTAAAGCAAGTATTTCAAAAATTATCATTGAGAGAACTTTGAAACTTGTTACAGTTACTGTTAACACAGCGCGACCAGGAGTTATCATCGGTAAAGGTGGTCAAGAGGTTGACAAATTGAAAGAAGAGTTAAAAAAGTTGACGAAAAAAGAAATTCAAATCAACATCTTCGAAGTGAAACGTCCAGAATTGGATGCACGCTTAGTTGCTGATGGAATTGCGCGTCAACTAGAAGCTCGTATTTCATTTAGACGAGCAATTAAAATGGCAATAGCGAGTACGATGCGTATGGGAGCTGAAGGAATCAAAGTTAAGATTTCCGGACGTTTGAATGGCGCAGAGATGGCTCGTTCAGAGATGTACAAGGATGGACGTACTCCGTTACATACGTTCAGAGCTGACATCGATTATGCTCTTTCAGAAGCACATACAACGTATGGTCGTTTGGGTATCAAAGTGTGGATATGCAAAGGTGAAGTTTATGGAAAGCGTGATTTGTCGCCAAATGTTGGTATGACTCAAGCAGGTTCTAAAGGTGGGAACCAAGCAGGTGGAAAAAGACCGGCACCAGGTGCTAAAAGAAGAAAAAAGTAAGGACAGTAAAATTTTAGAAAATGTTACAGCCAAAAAGAACCAAATTTAGAAAAGCGCAAAAGGGAAGAAACCGCGGTATTGCACATAGAGGTAGCACTGTATCTTTCGGATCATTTGCTCTTAAAACTTTGGAGCCAGGATGGATCACATCACGACAAATCGAAGCATCACGTATCGCCGTTACTCGTTACATGAAGCGTGAAGGTAAAGTATGGATCCGAATTTTCCCAGACAAACCAGTTACGTCAAAACCAGCTGAAGTAAGGATGGGTAAAGGAAAAGGAGCACCAAGTCACTGGGTTGCAGTTGTTAGACCAGGCCGCATCCTATTTGAAGCGGATGGTGTATCCTACGACATTGCTAAGGAAGCAATGCGTTTAGCAGCACAAAAATTACCAGTAAAATGTAAGTTCATTGTTCGCAATGACTATGTGATACCAGGAAAATAGTATTAAACATGAAGCAGCAAGAAATCACAAAATTAACAGTTGAGGATGTAAAAAACCGATTAGCGGATTTCACAGAACAACTTGCGAAAATGAAATTGTCACACAGTGTGTCACCAATGGAAAATCCATTGCAAATTCGTAAGGTGAGAAAAACAATCGCGCGATTGAATACAGAATTAACTAAACGTGAAGCACAAGCTTAGTTGCGTTAACTAATTTAGCTTATAATGGAAAAGCGTAATTTAAGAAAAGAGCGAATTGGGATTGTTACTAGCGACAAAATGGATAAATCCATCGTAGTTGCCGTAGAAAGAAGAGTAAAACACCCAAAGTATGGTAAGTTCGTCAAAAAAACTACTAAATTTGTCGCCCACGATGAAACAAACGACTGTCACATTGGTGACACCGTGAAAATCATGGAGACCCGTCCTTTGTCGAAGACAAAGAATTGGAGATTAGTAGAAGTTGTTGAAAGAGCTAAATAATTTTTAGTAATGATACAGAGTGAATCAAGACTTGCAGTAGCAGATAATTCAGGAGCAAAAGAAGTTTTGTGCATCCGTGTTTTAGGAGGTACAAAACGACGTTATGCATCTGTCGGCGATAAAATCGTCGTAGCTGTGAAGAGTGCAGCGCCAGCTGGAGCCGTTAAAAAGGGCACAGTGCACAAGGCAGTAGTAGTAAGAACAAAAAAAGAAGTACGTCGCGCTGACGGATCTTACATTCGTTTCGACGATAACGCTTGCGTTATTTTGAACGCAGCGGGTGAAATGAGAGGAACGCGTATTTTCGGACCAGTTGCTCGTGAGCTTCGTGAAAATGACTATATGAAAGTCGTTTCATTAGCGCCTGAGGTACTTTAAATAAGTGGAAATTATGCAACAGAAATTACACATTAAAGTAGGTGACACCGTGAAAGTTATTAGCGGTACGTCACGTGATCAGGAAGGAAAAATCCTTGCAATTGATAGAAAAAAATCGCGTGCGATTGTGGAAGGGGTGAATCTTGTTAAGAAACACGCTAAACCAAGCGCAACAGACCCTCAAGGTGGAATTGTGGAGAAAGAAGCCGGAATCCATATTTCTAACCTTATGGTTGTTCATAATGGTCAAGCAACTCGCATTGGTCGTAAATTGAACAAAGATGGAAAATTAGTACGTTATTCAAAAAAGTCAGGGGAGGAGATTAAATAATGAGCTATACACCAAGACTTAAGGAAAAGTACAAAGGGGAAATTATTCCTGCTTTGACTGAAAAGTTCGGATACAAGACGGTTATGCGTGTACCGAAACTTACAAAAATTGTTTTGAGCCAAGGATTAGGCGAAGCAGTTGCTGATAAAAAAATTGTGGATGCGGCAGTAGACGATGTAACTCGTATCGCTGGACAAAAAGCAATGGCAACAGTTTCTAAAAAAGATATCTCTAATTTCAAATTGAGAAAAGGAATGCCTATTGGAACTAAAGTGACATTAAGAGGTGATAAAATGTATGACTTCTTAGATCGTTTTATTTCAGTTTCGCTTCCAAGAACTCGTGACTTTAGAGGAATCAATCCTAAAGGATTTGATGGTCGTGGAAACTTCAACTTGGGAGTTAAAGAACACATCATTTTCCCGGAAATTGACATTGATAAAGTGAATCGAATTTTAGGTATGGATGTAACGTTTGTTACGACTGCTGAAACAGATGAAGAAGGTAGAGCATTGCTAGATGCATTTGGATTCCCATTTATTAAAAAATAAGAAGAGATGGCAAAAGAATCAATGAAAGCGCGTGAGCGCAAAAGAGAAAAGTTACACGCTCGTTACGAAAGCAAAAGAGCAGAATTAGTGAAGATTTTAAAATCAACTGATGACTCTGAAGAAATCGTAGCTGCAAAATGGGATGCAATGATGGCACTTCAAAAGTTACCTGCAAATTCTGCGAAAAACAGAATCCACAATCGTTGTGGTTTGACAGGTAGACCAAGAGGATATATGCGTCAATTCGGAATATCAAGGGTAACTTTCCGTGAAATGGCTTTGGCTGGAAAAATTCCAGGTGTTAAAAAAGCAAGTTGGTAATTAAAAAGTAAATAGGAATATTATGACAACAGATCCTATAGCAGATTTTCTTACGCGTATTCGTAATGCGAGTGCAGCGGGCTTGAAAACAGTGGAAATTCCTGGTTCTAACACAAAACGTGCGATGACGCAAATTTTGTTCGATCAAGGATACATCACAAACTACAAGTTTGAAGAAGATAACAAGCAAGGTGTGATTAAAATTGCATTGAAGTACAATCCTTCAACGAAAGTTCCAGCAATTACAAAATTGCAAAGAGCTTCTCGTCCAGGACTTCGTAAATACAGCGGTTCAGCTGATATGCCACGCGTATTGAATGGACTAGGTATTGCGATTGTTTCTACTTCTCATGGAGTAATCACAGATAAAGAAGCAAGAAAACAAAACGTTGGTGGAGAAGTTCTCTGCTACGTATATTAATCTTTAACAAGGTAAAAAAATGTCAAGGATAGGTAAATCCCCAGTTAACATCCCGAGTGGAGTAAACGTGAAAGTAGACGGTAAAGTAGTTACCGTTTCGGGTCCTAAAGGTGAATTAACACAAGAAATAGATTCAAGTGTTGGTTTATCAATTGAGGACGGAGTAATAACTTTCACCCGCGAATCAGATGCACCTCATGTTAGAGCAAAACACGGTTTGTACCGTTCATTGCTTAACAACATGGTTACAGGCGTTTCGGAAGGGTTTAAAAAGGAATTGGAAATCGTTGGTGTTGGATTCCGTGCTACAGCTACAGGACAAAGTCTTGAGTTGGCACTTGGATTCTCTCACCCTTTCGTTTTCGAAATTCCTAAAGAAATTAAGGTATCTGCAGATACTCAAAAAGGTAAAGCACCAGTGGTGACTTTAGAGTCTTACGACAAACAACTTTTGGGTCAAGTCGCTGCCAAAATTCGATCTCTTCGTAAACCTGAACCATACAAAGGAAAAGGTGTTCGATTCTTAGGTGAAGAAATTAGAAGAAAGGCTGGTAAGTCTGCAGGTAAAAAATAATAGTTAGCATTATGGCATTTAGTAAGATTAACAGAAGAGCAAAAATTAAAAGAAGAATCAGAAAGAAAATTACTGGTACTTCAATGGTGCCTCGTTTGTCAGTTTTCCGCAGTAACAAACAAATCTATGCGCAAGTGATAGATGATAGTACCGGAAAAACATTGGCATCGGCATCTTCTTACAAAAACAAAGCAGCGGATAAAAAAACGAAAGTTGAGCAAGCTGCAATTGTTGGTAAAGAATTGGCAGAAAAAGCAACAAAAGCTGGAATTGAGGCTGTTGTTTTTGATCGCAATGGGTATTTATACCATGGTAGAGTAAAATCATTAGCTGACTCAGCAAGAGAAGGCGGTTTAAAATTTTAAAAAATGGCAACACAAGCATTAAACAGAGTGAAATCTTCTGATATTGAATTGAAAGATAAACTCGTTGCTATAAACCGTGTTACGAAAGTAACTAAAGGTGGACGTACCTTTTCTTTCTCCGCAATTGTTGTTGTTGGTGATGAAAATGGAATCGTGGGTCACGGTTTAGGTAAAGCAAAAGAAGTAACAGAAGCTATTACGAAAGGAATTGATGATGCAAAGAAAAATTTGATCAAAGTTCCAATCTTAAGAGGTACAGTTCCTCACGCTCAAAAAGGTAAATTCGGTGGAGCTCGAATTTTGTTGAAACCAGCAACTCAAGGTACCGGAGTTATCGCAGGTGGTGCGATGCGTGCAGTATTAGAAAGCGTTGGAGTACATAACGTACTAGCAAAATCTCAAGGATCATCAAATCCTCATAACGTGGTGAAAGCAACCATGGACGCACTTTCTCAAATGAGAGATGCAGTATCTGTTGCTAGACAACGTGGTATTGAATTGGACAAAGTTTTTAACGGTTAATAGACGAATATTATGGCTACAATTAAAATTAAGCAAGTAAGAAGCGCTATCAATCGTCCAGCAGTTCAAAAAGCTACGATCAAAGCGTTAGGATTTAGAAAGTTGAATCAAACTATTGAAAAAGAAGCAACTCCACAAATCTTGGGAATGGTGAAAAAAGTTCAACACTTGGTACAAGTTGTTGATTAACTTATAAAATCGAATTGAAATGAATTTACATAATTTAACTCCAGCTAAAGGTTCTGTTAAATCAGAAAAGAGAATTGCGCGTGGTCAGGGTTCTGGCCGTGGTGGAACCTCTACTCGTGGGCACAAAGGAGCAAAATCTAGATCAGGTTATAAAACGAAGATTGGTTTTGAAGGTGGACAAATGCCGCTTCAACGTCGTGTTCCTAAGTTTGGATTCAAAAACATTAACCGTGTTGAATATAAAGCAATTAATTTAGATATTATTCAAGCTTTAATCGACCGTAAAAACGTTACCGAAATCACTCCTGAAGTGCTTATGGAAAACGGGTTAATGTCTAGAAACGAACTTGTTAAAGTTTTAGGAAGAGGCGAATTGAAAGCGAAGATTAATGTTACAGCTCATAAGTTTTCTTCGACTGCTAAAACAGCAATTGAAGGACAAGGTGGGAATTGTTCAGAAATCTAATTAACTTTGCCAACATTTTGAGAAAATGAAACGTTTTATACAGAACATAAAAAACATTTGGAAAGTCGAAGAGTTAAGAAAGAGAATTATCTTAACTCTTAGCTTGATTTTGGTATACCGTATCGGATCCTTTATCATTATTCCAGGTGTAGATTACACAAAACTTGCGGAGGCGCAAGCAGCTGGAGACACGAATGCATTGGAAACTTTGCTTTCTTTGTTTTCTGGTGGAGGATTCACAAACGCGTCAGTGATGGCGTTGGGTATCATGCCCTACATTAGTGCATCCATTATTATGCAACTTTTAGGAATGGCAGTACCTGCGGTTCAAAAAATGCAAAATGAAGGCGAATCAGGTCGAAAACGTATCAACAACTTTACACGTATTTTGACGATCATAATTTGTGCATTGCAAGCACCTAGTTATTTGGCAATGTATGTCGGTAGCAAGGACGCACTTCCAGCAGATGCTGGAACATTCTGGTGGACACAAACTATTTTAGTTTTGGTGGCTGGAGCAATGTTCGCTGTTTGGCTTGGTGAGCGTATTACTGAAAAAGGCATTGGTAACGGGATTTCTTTGTTAATCACAGTTGGAATCTTAGCACGTTTACCTCAAGCATTTATCGCTGAAATCGGTATGAACGAAAGCAACTTGATTAAAATTATTATCGAGGTTGTTGTCTTCATGTTGGTGGTGATGGGAACTGTTTTGATTGTACAAGGGGTAAGAAAAATTCCTCTGAATACAGCGAAACGAGTTGTTGGAGCTAGAGCAGCAGATGAGCAAGGGGCACGTAATTACCTGCCAATTAAAGTAAATGCATCAGGAGTTATGCCAATCATTTTCGCTCAAGCAATTATGACAATTCCAGTAATGGTTTTCTCAAGTGCTGAAGGCGGAGCTGGTTTCCTAGGAGATCCTTACGGTTTTGGATATAACGGACTTTTAGCATTGTTGATTATCGTATTCACGTATTTCTATACGGCGATTATGATTAATCCTCGAAAAATTGCAGATGATTTAAAACGTAGCGGTGGTTTCATTCCAGGTGTTAGACCAGGGGAAGAAACAGCTGATTACATCGACACACTTGTTTCGAGAATCACATTCCCAGGTTCAATTTTCTTGGCATTGATTGCCGTGATTCCTGCGCTAGCTTACATCGCTGGTGTGAATGGTCAGTTTGCAATGTTTTTCGGTGGAACATCATTGTTGATTATGGTCGGAGTTGTACTTGATACATTACAACAAATCGAGTCATATTTATTGAATAGACAAATGGACGGATTGATGGAAGGTACACGTGTGAAAGGACGCAGAACAGCAAACGAATTATCTGGATTTTAAAATATGGCAAAGCAATCATCAATAGAACAGGATGGAGTAATTGTAGAAGCCCTTTCGAATGCGATGTTTCGCGTTGAGTTAGAGAATGGGCATGTGATTACATCGCATATTTCTGGTAAAATGAGAATGTTTTATATAAAAATTCTTCCAGGTGATAAGGTGAAAGTTGAAATGTCACCATACGATTTAACGAAAGGTAGAATCACTTTTAGATATAAGTAAGATAACGAAGCTTTTAAAGTTGGTGGATGAACATTTAAGAAGATGAATCTTTGGAAGAATGTTTCTTAAACCATAAAAATTTGAAAGCGGATTAAAAGAAAAAAAAATGAAAGTTAGAGCATCAGTAAAAAAGCGAACTGCAGATTGCAAGATCGTTAAGAGAAAAGGTAGAGTTTACGTGATTAACAAGAAGAATCCGAAACTTAAACAAAGACAAGGGTAATTTTTTAAGAATATGGCACGTATTGCAGGTATAGATTTACCAAAAAACAAAAGAGGTGTAATTGGATTAACTTACATCTATGGAATCGGAAGAAGCACTTCTGCAAAGATTTTGAAAGATAACGGAATCGACGAGAACATCAAAGTTAATGACTGGAATGATGATCAAGTTGGACTTATTCGTGATGCGATCAATACTATCAAAGTTGAAGGATCTTTGAGATCTGAAGTTCAATTGAACATCAAACGTTTGATGGACATCGGTTGTAATAGAGGAATTCGTCACCGTTCTGGACTTCCATTAAGAGGTCAACGTACGAAAAACAACTCTCGTACACGTAAAGGAAGAAGAAAAACAGTTGCGAATAAGAAGAAGTAAGCGATAGCTTACTGATTTGGACTGAACGGGAAGTTCAGGAAGGGTCAGGAGTTATTTCTGATGTATCCTTCGTCAAAGCAACTTTAGTTCAATATTTCATTTTCAATGAATCAATGGATAAAGCTGCCTAAAACGGGAAACATTGTTCTAAAAGCAACAGTTTAAAATTTTTAATAAATAGCTAATAATAAAATGGCAAAGTCGAATCAAAAGAAGAAGAAACAAGTCAAAGTAGAAGCGATGGGTGAAGCGCATATTCAAGCTACCTTCAACAACGTTATTATTTCTTTGACAAACGGCGCTGGTCAAGTAATTTCTTGGTCTTCTGCTGGTAAAATGGGCTTCAAAGGTTCTAAAAAGAACACGCCGTATGCTGCGCAAGTTGCTGCAGAAGACGCTGCGAAAGAAGCACATGACTTCGGATTACGTAGAGTAAAAGTGTACGTAAAAGGTCCAGGAGCAGGACGTGAGTCTGCAATCCGTTCATTACACAACTCTGGTATTGAAGTTATGGAAATTATTGATGTAACTCCGTTACCTCACAATGGTTGTCGTCCACCTAAAAGACGTAGAGTTTAGTAAATTAACTTAAGAAAAGGGAATAATCATCGAAGGAAAGCCTTAATTCATGATTCCTTTTCAAATAAAATAAGAAAGATGGCAAGATACATAGGCCCAAAAACAAAAATCGCACGTCGATTCCATGAACCAATTTATGGAGCAGACAAAGCGTTAGAAAAAAGAAGCTACGGTCCTGGACAGCATGGTCCAAACAAAAGACGTGGTAGTAAACAATCTGAATACGCAATTCAGTTGGGAGAAAAACAAAAAGCAAAATACACGTATGGTATTTTAGAGCGACAATTCTCGAACATGTTCAAGAAAGCGTCTGCAATGAAAGGAATTACAGGTGAAGTATTATTGCAATTGTGCGAATCACGTTTGGATAACACAGTTTATCGCTTAGGTGTTGCTCCAACAAGAAATGCTGCTCGTCAGTTTGTAACACACAAACACATCACTGTAAACGGTGAGATCGTGAACATTCCATCTTACCACGTACAAGTTGGTGACGTAGTTGGAGTTCGTGAAAAATCTAAGTCTTTAGAAGCAATCACGAGTTCATTGATGACAAATAGTAAAAAATACGATTGGTTAGACTGGGATAAGTCAAGCATGACAGGAAAAGTTTTAGCTATTCCAGCTAGAGAAATGATTCCTGAAAACATCAAAGAACAGTTAATCGTCGAATTGTATTCTAAATAAAAAATAAAGCAATAAAATGGCAATTTTAGACTTCCAAAAACCAGACAAGGTTATAATGATTCAGTCCGATGAGCATCATGGACAATTTGAATTTCGTCCGCTCGAACCGGGTTACGGAATCACTGTTGGTAATGCTTTGCGCCGCATCTTGCTTTCTTCATTAGAAGGATTTGCAATCGCTTCGGTAAGAATTGATGGAGCAGACCATGAGTTTACAACAATCAAAGGTGTTGTAGAGGATGTCACAGAGATTATTTTGAATTTGAAACAAGTTCGATTTAAACAACAAATTGATGGTACAGATAATGAAACAGTTATTGTTTCTGTTTCTGGACAATCAAAATTGACTGCTGGCGACCTTGGTAAATATACTTCAGCATTTCAAGTATTGAATCCTGATCTAGTTATTTGTAACATGGATTCATCTGTGAAATTGGAAATGGAATTAACGATCATTAAAGGTCGTGGTTACGTTTCTGCAGAAGAAAACAAATTAAGTGCAGCTCCTTTCGGAACTATTTTCGTTGACTCAATTTTTACTCCGATTAAAAATGTAAAATATGCGATTGAAAATTATCGTGTTGAGCAAAAAACGGATTATGAGAAATTGGTTATGGATATCACCACTGATGGTTCTATTCATCCTAAAGAAGCATTGAAAGAAGCAGCGAAGATTTTAATTCACCACTTTATGTTGTTCTCTGACGAGCGCATCACTTTAGATAGTGAAGTAAAAGCTGAAACTGAAGAATTTGATGAGACTTCATTGCACATGCGTCAATTGCTTAAAACAAAATTAGTTGACATGGATTTATCTGTGAGAGCTTTGAACTGTTTGAAAGCAGCAGATGTTGAAACTTTAGGAGACTTAGTTTCTTACAACAAAAATGATTTGTTGAAATTTAGAAACTTCGGAAAGAAATCTTTAACTGAATTGGAAGATTTAGTTGATATAAAAGATTTATCTTTCGGTATGAATGTTTCTAAGTATAAATTAGATAAAGATTAGAAATCGAATAATATTTTGAAATGAGACACGGTAAAAAAAATAATCATTTAGGAAGAACGCATTCTCACAGAAAGGCGATGCTTTCAAACATGGCGTGTTCGCTTATCCAACACAAAAGAATTACAACTACTTTGGCAAAAGCTAAAGCGTTGAGAGGATATGTAGAGCCGTTAATTACAAAATCTAAAACTGATTCAACGCATTCACGCAGAACTGTATTTAGCTATTTACAAAATAAAGACATCGTTTCTGAATTGTTCAGAGATGTTGCTCCTAAAGTTGGTGAAAGAGCTGGAGGATACACGCGTATCATTCGTACAGGTTACCGTTTAGGTGACAATGCTGAAATGTGTTTGATCGAGTTAGTAGATTTCAACGAATTGTATTCAAATGATTCTACTAAGAAAACAACTCGTCGTTCAAGAAGAGGTAGTGGTGGCGCAAAAGCATCTAGCGGTGTTGCAGCGAGCGCTTCTTCAGAGGAAGTAACAGAAGTTGTTGAAGATACTACGGTAGCTGAAGCAGTTGAAGTTGTTGAAGATGCAGAAGTTATTACAGAAGCAGTAGTTGAAGAGGAAGTAGCTGTAGCTGAAGAAGTTGTTGAAGCAGCTCCTGCAGTGGAAGAGTCTTCAAAAGCAGATGATCTTGCGATTGTTGAAGGAATCGGACCTGTTATCGCTGAAACGTTGGTTGCAGCAGGAATCACGACTTTTGCTCAATTAGCAGCAACGACTCCTGAGAAGATTGCAGAAATTATTGCGGATGTAAAAGGAAATCACATTCCTGATACTTGGCCACAGCAAGCACAACTTGCGGCTGACGGGAAATGGGATGAACTCAAAAAGCTACAAGAAGAATTGGACGGTGGTAAACCTTCCGAGGACTAAAATTAAGTTTTATTTAAGGGTAACGAAAGTTACCCTTTTTTTATGCCTAATCGGTTAGGCTCTTAACGTTTGAATTTCTAAATTTGTCAAAACTTCTATAATGGAAAACAAAATACCAGCAGTACTAGTCTTAGAAGATGGAACAGTTTTTAATGGTTTAGCGATTGGTGCAATCGGAACAACAACAGGCGAAATTGCATTTAACACTGGTATGACAGGATACCAAGAAGTGTTCACAGATCCTTCTTATTTTGGTCAAATTCTTATTATGACAACTGCCCATATCGGAAATTATGGCGTTCATAAAGATGAAATTGAATCGGATGCTATGAAAATTGCTGGTTTGGTTACGAAGAAATTTTCGGATGGATTTTCAAGAGTATCCGCTTTTGATTCGCTTGATAATTACATGAAATCAAGCACAACTGTTGGAATTTCTGATATTGACACGAGATCGCTTGTGCGACATATTCGCCACAAAGGCGCTATGAATGCCATTATTTCGTCTGAGAATTTAGATGTAGATTCATTAAAACAACAATTGTCGAACGCGCCTTCGATGGAAGGGTTGGAGTTGTCTTCCAAAGTTGCAACAAAAGAAGCATACACAGTGAACGCTGTAGATTCAAAATATCGCGTTTCTTTGATAGATTTTGGTGTCAAAAAGAACATTGTTAGATGTCTTGTTGAAAGAGGTTGTGATGTGCGTGTTTTTCCGCTTAATTCCTCAAAAGCAGATTTGGATAGTTTCAATCCTGATGGTTACATGTTGTCAAATGGGCCAGGTGATCCTTCAGTTATGTCGGAGTCAATTACCTTGGTAAATGAATTGGTGCAATCAAACAAACCAATTTTTGGCATTTGCCTAGGACATCAAATTCTTGGACTAAGTCAGGGTTTGAAAACAGAAAAAATGTTCAATGGTCACAGAGGAATTAATCACCCAATTAAGAATTTACTAACCGGAAAAGGGGAAATTACTTCTCAAAATCACGGTTTTGTTTTGACCAAAGAAAGTGTAGAGTCAAACCCAAGTATTGAGTTGACTCACACACATTTGAATGATAATACAGTTGCGGGAATTGCTTTGAAAAACAAACCGATTTTTTCTGTTCAATATCACCCAGAAGCATCTGCAGGTCCACATGATTCTCGGTATTTGTTTGATCAATTCATTGAGAACATGTCCAAATTTCAAATGCAAAATTAGTAGATGAAGATTTCAAGAAATAATAAGTAATTAGAAAAAACATAAGAAATGAGTTACATTGTAAAGATCGTTGCAAGACAAATTTTGGATTCACGCGGAAATCCGACAGTAGAAGTGGATGTGGTTACAGAAAATGGAATCGTTGGTCGTGCGGCCGTGCCTTCTGGAGCATCTACTGGAATTCATGAAGCAGTTGAATTGCGCGACAATGACAAAGATGTTTACATGGGCAAAGGTGTCTTAAAAGCTGTAGCAAATGTAAATGGGCCGATCAATGAAGCATTGAATGGTATGGATGTAACCGAACAAAAGATTATCGATACTATTTTGTGTGAATTGGATGGTACAGAAAATAAATCAAATCTGGGTGCAAATGCCATTTTAGGAACTTCTTTGGCTGTGGCAAGAGCTGCTGCTCAAGAGTCTGGATTAAGTCTTTATCAATACATCGGAGGTGTCGGAGCTGTGACTTTGCCTGTTCCAATGATGAATATTTTGAATGGTGGTTCTCACGCCGATAACAAAATCGATATTCAAGAATTTATGGTAATGCCATTTGGAGCTTCTAGTTTCTCTGAAGGATTACGTTGGGGTACAGAAATTTTCCATCATTTGAAATCGGTATTGAAATCAAAAGGAATGTCGACCAATGTTGGTGACGAAGGTGGTTTTGCACCAAATCTTGGATCGAATGAAGAAGCAATTCAAGTTGTACAAGAAGCAATAGTAAAAGCGGGTTATAAACCAGGAGAAGATGTATGGATTGCTTTGGATGCAGCAGCATCTGAGTTTTACAATGCTGACAAAAAGAAATATGTTTTTGAATCAACCGGACAAGAATTGACATCTTCTGAAATGGTTGCTTTTTGGAATTCATGGTGCGAAAAATATCCAATCATTTCAATTGAAGACGGTTTAGCGGAAGATGATTGGGCAGGTTGGAAGGAGCTTACAGACGCTGTGGGTGATCGTGTTCAACTTGTTGGTGATGATTTATTTGTTACGAATACGAAACGTTTAGCACGTGGAATTGACGAAAAAATAGCAAACTCAATCTTAGTAAAAGTAAATCAAATTGGAACGCTAACAGAGACCATTCAAGCGGTTCAAATGGCGACAGCTAATTCTTATACATCTGTAATGAGTCACCGAAGTGGTGAAACCGAAGACAACACCATAGCCGATTTAGCAGTTGCCTTGAATACAGGTCAAATAAAGACAGGTTCAGCTTCTCGAAGCGATCGCATGTCAAAGTACAATCAACTTTTAAGAATCGAAGCAGAATTGGGAAGTGCAGCGGTTTATCAAGGTAAAAAGTTTAAATTTATTCGGTAAAATTTGAAGATTTCGATAGCAATTTGTTAAATCGACATCAATTGCGTTAAAATATTAACAGTTGTATTTTTTAGGCAACCTTTGCCTCCTTATTTCGTCTTAACTCTACAATTCAAATAGTTTTGATTTCCTTATTTCTTGATAGGTTAATATTCAAAAATACAAAGTGCTATTTATGAGCAAAATAAGATTATATACAAAAAAAACAAGACTACTAATTTTGAGTGCACTTACGCTGATAAGTTCGTTCATTTCTGGAAATTTAATTGGACAAGTCACGACTACTTATCCATTTACAGGTTCTACTGCGTCTTACACAGTACCGCCATGTGTTTCATCGATCACTGTTACCGTTGCCGGTGCAGATGGCGGAGGACCTTCCGGTGGTAATGGAGCTGTAATCACAGCAACAATTCCTGTTAATCCGGGTGATGTTCTTACAATGAATGCTGGAGGTTCAGGTGGCTTAGGCGCTGGTGGATATGGTGGCGGAGGAATAGGTTACGCAACGGCAGCTGGAGCGGCTACGCTCGGTTCTTATGGAGGAGGTGGATCATCTTCTTTGTTCTTAAATGGGACACCTGTTATCATTGCAGCAGGTGGAGGAGGAACTGGAGGAGGAACAGTTGGCATCGGTGGCGGCGGCGGTGGCTGTGCTACAGGAATAGACGGATTAAGTACTTATGGAGCTGGTGGCACTGGTGGAAGCCAGGTTGCTGGTGGTGCCGGTGGCACTCCTTGGGCAGGCACACCTCCAGGTGGCTCACCCGGTTCGTTGGGTCAAGGTGGTCAAGGCGGATTTTGGTTTGACGCATCTGGCGGCGGCGGCGGCGGTGGTTACTATGGCGGCGGCGGCGGCGGAAATGATGGTTGCTGTACGGGTGCTAATGGCGGCGGCGGCGGCGGCGGCGGCTCTAGTTTAGTTCCTCCAGGAGCAGGATGTAATCCCGCTTCTAACAATGGGGCTGGCTATATTTCAATAACTGCTTTACCTGGAATTTCAGCTTCAAATACGGGAGCATATTGTGTTGGTGAAATGATACAATTAAATGCGACAGCTGGTGCTTCATCTTATTCATGGACTGGTCCAAATGGATTTACTTCTAGCTTACAAAATCCTACAATTCCTGCTGCATCCTTGACAGATGCTGGAACTTATAGTGTTGTTGGAACAGGTGTTGGTTGTCTAGATCCCTCATCTACAATTGTGGTTGTTGTTGCACCACCAACACCGAGTGCAGGAACTGATTTCGTGCTTTGTTCTGGACTTCCTATTTCATTAAATGGAACTCAAAGTCAAGTTGGATCAGTAATAGGATGGACTCACAATACGGCAGGAATTAATCCTGTGCCAAATGTTATTTACACACCAAACGCGTTAAACATAGATCCTAATGTAAACGTAAATCAACCTGGTCTATATTCTTTCATTCTTTCTGAAAATAATGGAACTTGCCCTGTTGTAATGGATACTGTTCAAGTGTTAGTTTCCATTACTACTCACACAACCTCTAATACAAGTCCGACTTGTCCGGGTTATTCTGATGGAACAATAACAATCAACAATCCGAATGCGGTTGAATACAGTTATAACAATGGAGTTACTTATGTATTGAATTCAACGCAAGGAGGATTCCCAGCTGGAACATATACAGTTCGATCAAGAAATCAATATGGATGTATTTTTGTTTCTACAGTTACTATTGTAGACGGACCACCATTATTAATATCAGCTGGCAATGACACGCTTGTTTGTCAAAATGGAACAGCAAATTTATGGGCCAGCACCAGTCAACCTGGATTAGCAGTCGATTATCATTGGAGTCACAATTCAGATTTAACGGCTAATACGACCATTTCTCCATTGGCAAATACAATCGTGTTTGTATATGCAGAAGCTCCTGGTGGTTGTTTGTCTGATACAACCGAGGTTAATATTACCGTACGTGAACCAATCACCGGGTTAATTTCTCCTTTTGATACAATTTGTCCAGGATATCCAACAACTATTGGTGTAAATACATTTGCGGGTGGAATTGGAGCTCCTTATGACATTGTTTGGAGTACTGGAGAAACGAGTTCGGGAATATCCATGGATATTTCAGTAAATCCTCCAACAACAACAACGTATACGGCAACAATTACAGATGGGTGTGAATCCACACCATTGGTGATGTCAACCGAAGTTTTTGTGGCTCCTGTGCCAGTGCCACTTATGGCTCCTGTTCCAGGATTGTGTGAACCAGCTCAATTCGAGTTGATAAACACAACCGATCCTTCAATGGTTGAAAGTTTTACATGGAATATTTCAGATGGGCAAACGTATACGGATACCAATGGGGTACTAACAGAAGAAATGATGTTTGGCACTTATAGTGTTCAATTAATTGTTACATCGCCGCAAGGTTGTATAGATTCTGTTTGGTTCAACGATTGGTTGGTTTCTTACCAATTTCCTCAAGCAGAATTTAGTTGGAGTCCAAATCCTGTGCAAATGTTTAATACAGAAGTGCATTTCTCGAATCAAAGCTTTTTAGCTGCCCAAAATGCTTGGACATTTGAATCTGGAGAACCGATGGCTTCCACATTGGAATTGCCAACAACGACATTCCCGCTTGGATTTACTGGAGAATATTTGGTGACATTATTTGTAACATCAGAGAATGGTTGTGTGGATTCAGTTTCGCACTTAGTTCCAGTTTTACCTGAAGTTTTGATTTATGCTCCGAACACATTTACACCAGATGGCGATGAATTCAACCAAAAATGGAGACTTTTCTTAGAAGGTGTTGATGTAACCGCATTCAGCCTGGAAATTTATAACCGTTGGGGAGAAATGATTTGGGAATCGAAAGATATTGAAGTAGGTTGGGACGGAACTTATGACGGAACCATTGCTCCACAAGGAACTTACACTTGGAAGGCTACAGCAAGAGATTCTCTGACTGATAAAAAATATCTATGGACTGGTCATATGAATATTCTCAAATAGCAGAATAAATATTAATAGTTATAGTTGATTCGAATAAAAGCTGGTGAGAAATCACTGGCTTTTTTTATCGTAATGATATTCAGTAGTTGAAAATTAAAACATTAAGACATGAAGGGAATTAAGCGTTTATGTTTGACATGGTTTAGATATTTAAGGTCGCCTGCGGCGTTAAGAGAAAGCTATTTTTGGCCAGCCTAAATAAAAAAACAATTGAAATGACTAATTACTCAACATGAAGCTTCTTAAAAAACCGCAAGGTTTAACTTCCTCGAAAGGTCGGGACAAGCTGTTGCAGCTACGCAGTGATCCTTAATTTTTACATGGACAACATAGCTAGAAGTTTAAAACCATTGGTGAATAATTTTGTTGGGTTATTACGATAAATTGATTACGTCCCTGCTGCGCAGTCCTTTATGAACTTCACTCCTTAATGTTAAAAATTCAAATACCTCACGATTGTAGGTTTTATGTTTTTACCTCTATTTTTTTCAAAACACTTATAAGAAAAAAAAATCCGAATGCTTTCACATCCGGATTTGTATTTTATTTTGACTTTATCAATTAATGCCCATGACCATCGTGGTTGTGACCATCATGTTCATTGTGTTCTCCTTTTGGCGGTCCTGCTTGCAAATCAACCATTTCTAGGTCGAAAACCAAATCAGAATAAGGAGGAATTTTTCCTGGTCGACCAGCTGCTCCATACGCTTGGTAGTAAGGAATAAAGATTTTTGCTTTTCCACCTTTTCCTAGCATTGCTAATCCTTCCTCAAATCCTGGAATCATACGTTGAACTTTGTAAGCAAAGCTCATTGGTTTGCCACCATCTCTAGATGAATCAAATTTTTCACCAGAAGTTCTAAATGTCCCTGTGTAATGCACGTCAAGTTTATCGTTTTCTACTGGTTTTTTGCCTTCTCCTTCGTTTTCAAGCACGTAAACCAATCCTGATTCAGACATTTTTGCATTTGGAAATTTCTTTTTCACTTCTTCGAACATATAAGCTTTATATTCTTCCTGTGGCATTTTAGAAATACGCTCCATTTCTTCTGCTTTCTTAGCATATTCAACAGCTATTGCTTTATATGAATCATTGAAAACCTTAGTCGCATTCCATTTTTTCGCCACTTTTCCGCGACGAATGATTGTAACTTTCTGCATTACATCATCTTGAGCAATGGAATTTACCACATCTTGACCAGAAATAACATGACCAAAAACGGTGTGCTTTCCATCCAACCATGGAGTTGCTTTATGTGTAATAAAAAACTGACTTCCGTTCGTTGCAGGGCCAGAATTTGCCATGGATAAAATACCAGGTCCTGTGTGTTTTAAATCAGCATAAAATTCATCGTAAAATTTGTAGCCAGGATCACCGCTTCCATTTCCTTTTGGATCACCTCCTTGAATCATGAAATCCGCAATCACCCGATGAAATTTTAGTCCATCGTAAAATGGTTTTGTAAACGGAATGCTGTCTTGGAAATTAAATTTTCCTTCAGCCAAACCAACAAAATTCGCAACAGTCATTGGCGTTTTTTGATATTCCAATTGCAACATAATTGTTCCTTTGGAAGTGGTGATTTGAGCGTAAATCCCATCCGCTAATTTCTCTTTCTTAGGTTTTTTTGCTTTTTCCTTTTTTTGTGCCATTACATTTGTTGTCAAACTCATTGTTAATAGCATTAAACCAATTAATTGTATTTTTTTCATCGTTTTATTTTGTTTTATATATTAGTCCGCTTTGACTTCAAGAGCCTCAGTCGTCGCTCTCACTCTCACTCTCATTCTCACTCTGTTTTAATTCCTTTGATCGATCCCCCAAGACATTTTATTACGAATCGTATCCAAGAAGTTATTATCCTCAAATTTAACGACATTGATCATATATTCTGCTTTTCGAATAAGAATTTCTTCTCCTCGTTTTAAATTTTTAGAATTTCCATCCAAACTCACAAGGAAACGTCGCTCTCTTCCTTCAACAACTAATTTGATTGGCATGTGATCTGGAACAACCATCGGTCGAACGTTCAAATTGTGCGGTGCAATCGGCGTTAAAATATGCACCTGACAACCTGGCGTAATAATTGGTCCACCGCAACTTAAGTTATACGCGGTTGATCCAGTGGGTGTTGAGACGATCAATCCATCCGCCCAATAGGAATTTAAATAATTTCCATCCAAAGATGCATGAACGGTTATCATCGATGAAGTGTCCTTTTTTTGAAGTGTAACTTCGTTAAGCGCCACATTATCTTCGCCAAAAATATTGTTTTCGGTTTCAATGCGAATCAATGATCTTTTCTGAAAAGTGAATTTTTTCTGCTGAATCATGTCCAGAGCGATAGGCATTTGTTCTTTGGAAGTATTTGCAAGAAATCCAAGTCGTCCCATGTTAATCCCCATAATTGGTACTTGTGAGTCTCTGACATAACTTACACATTTGATAAACGTTCCGTCACCTCCAATACTTATTGCTAAGTCAATACCCGATTTTAGATCGCGGTAACTTTCAAATTGATCGACGCTGGTTTTTAAATCTATTTTGGTACAAAGCGTTTCTTTAAATTCACGTTCCAAAACAGGATTCCACCCTAATTCTTCAATTTTTTTGAGAAATTCAGCAATATCTGCACAGTTTGCTTTGGTCACTTTTCGACCATAAATAGCCACATTCATCGTTTAAAGCTTCATAAAGTTCATTAAAGCATCGAAACGAAATTGTAAATCTTCTTCAAATTCGCTTTTCTGAAAAGACGCTTTAATCACATAATCATATCGTTCGAAGGTACGTAAAATGCGCTCCAAGTCAATTTCATTAATTTTAAGCGTTACCTCAATCTTAGTGCTATCAGTCGATGACATGATGAACGAACTTAGAATTTTCGCATTGTTGCTTTCAACGATTTGAGCAATTTCGGCAAGCGAATAATCCGCCTGATTCATTTCCAAAACAACAATACCTCCACGATCTTTGATACTTCCCGTGCTTGAAATCAATTGCATCAAATGATGAATGCTTGTGCAACCGAGGTAAGTTTCCTTGAGATCAAGAATTGGAACCACCGATATTTTGAACTCTGAAACAGCTGTCAATACTTCATAGACGTGCTGATTCGCCCAAACAAAAGGTCGTGGAAGATGCGTAAATAATTTATCTAAAGTTTGTGAAAGATCCATTTTGTCTAACACATCACTTTCGGAAATCACTCCAACGAAATTACCGTTTTTTAGAACCGGCAAATGAGAAACTTTAAACTCATCCATCCACGCAAGCGCTTTTTCACCTGTATCGAGGTGGTTCAATGGTGGAATCTCTTCTGTAATTAAATCTAATGCTATCATGTGGGCACCAAAGTAGTGAAATATACCGATTGTGTATTCAATATAGTTCAATTTTTTGAACTATTTGCATACTATATCGGCATTATACCTTAAATTTTAGGATACTATTTTATAAACATAAATGGTATAACTTTCTATTTTTGTAACGTAAGCACGGCAAAAATAGTACCAGATGACGAAATTAAGCGTAAATATTAACAAAATTGCAACGATTCGCAACGCACGCGGAGGCGATGTGCCTAATGTTGTGCAAGTAGCGATTGATTGTGAGCGTTTTGGCGCAGATGGAATTACGGTGCATCCGAGACCAGATGAGCGACACATTACTACGCAAGATGTCTATGATTTGAAAGAAGTTGTGCGCACGGAATTCAACATCGAAGGGTATCCCGACGAACGATTCTTGCGCATTATTTCTGAGATTTTGCCCGAGCAAGCAACCTTGGTTCCAGATCCACCGCATGTGTTGACTTCAAACGCAGGTTGGGAAACAAAAAAACACTTGGATTTATTGACAGACTTAGCACAACAATGCAGACAACTAAATATTCGTAGCTCGATTTTCGTGGATACGAATTTGGAGAACATTGAATATGCCGCTAAAGCAGGTGTTGATCGCATTGAATTATACACAGGACCTTTCGCGGAAGAATTCCATATCAATCCAGATAATGCCATAAAAGAGTATGCGGAAGCTTCAAAATTTGCAAACGAATTAGGGCTTGGCGTAAATGCTGGACATGACTTAAGTTTGGAAAATCTCGCTTTCTTTCGAAAAAATTTGCCTTATTTGGACGAAGTTTCGATAGGACATGCCTTGATTTCAGATGCCTTGTATTTGGGCTTGGAGAATACGATACAGCGGTATAAGTTTTTGTTGGGGGCGTGAAATTCTGTTGGCTGGAACGCTGATGACGCTGGTTTCGCAGATGGGTTTTAGAAACTAGGCGGGAAGCTGGCGTGTGCACTTTTTCATGGAACAAAACTTGGTGAGAGGTTTTTCACGCTTAACTTTGAGCTGATCCGTCCATCCGAAATATGGAATTTACTAACTAAACTTTCATTTTAAATTTCATTAATTTTCACGACTTTTCTGAGATAATCATATTGAAAGATGTTTTTGAAAGTAGGGCAACAATGTGCATCTTCATGCACCCATGCTTGAAAGTTTCCAACAATATATCCATCTCTTAAACCTTCAAATTCAATTTGCACACTATAACATCGAAAGTCGTTATAATATAGGGAAATTTTAGTTTTAATTATTTCGGTGATATCATCAATTATTATAATGTCGTTATTATTTGTGCAAACTAACATTCCAAAGTCTGATTGGTCAATCATACCTGTCCCATGAAGAATATCAATTGGATAGAAATGAAATAGCACATCCTTTTTGCCATCAAAATTGATATCATCAAATGATGCATCCAGATATGTTGGTAACCCCACTGGATAATTATTCTTTCCACTTTCATAATCTTCCATTGCTTTTTTTTCGTCGCTAACGGAATATATTTTCCCATTTTTTAATAAATCTATTTTCCATTTTTCAGCAATCTCAAACAGACTATCTGAAACATATGATTGATTTTCTTGTGTAAAAGCATGAGTCGTTGCAGAAAGAGTTGAAATAATTAATAAAGTTATTTTTCTCATTGTAATTTGTGTTTTAATGTTGCATAATGGCTGACGTTTGACATCGTTTTTTTGTGTCGCGATTTAGACAGAAAAATGGGGCTACGCAGATGTTACAGCTTGGCTTTGACTATTTTTTTCCAATATCAATCAAAATTTTTTCAAGCAATTCAATTCTGTCTTGCAAATCAATTCCGTCATAATTTTGCGGTACAATGTAATGTCCTTCATTGCCAATTATTCCTTTTTCTTCAAGTTCGACCAATAAAGTGTTTGCGGCTCTATCAGTCATACCATTTTCAATTATAAAACCGTTTGGAATAGAAGAAATGAATATCTTTTTACGGTTATGAGTGAATACAAGTTTTGCTCCATAATTATCAAGACTGACATTTTTAATCCTTTTTGAGCGTGTAATTTCACTTAAAAACGGATCCCAATGCCAACCATTAAATTGCCTTTCTTTCATTCTCCAAATACAATAACCATTGCCCTTCCAAAAGAAGTAATAACCTTGATTGCAATTCTCTCTAAATGACGAATATTTCATAAAATAATATTTCCAATCTTTTTGATTATCGGAATAGTCTGAAAGTACATCTTCAATCTTTTGATGAACTGAAACCGACTGATTGGCTATGAAGAAATCTAAACATTGTAAAATAACTGTTCCTGTTTTTTCGTAAAAATGTGTTTTATTATAACCAGGGGGTGTTAGGAAATTTCTAATAACACGACTTTTATCAGACATTAAATTTGTCAATGTACCATCGTCTTGTGAATAATCTCCGAAGCTCAATAAAAGATTGCTTTTAGTGTTGAAGTCAGAAAGTACATCATTTTCGTCAAATAGTTCCAGAAATTTCTCTCCTCTATTTTTAAAGTCGCCTACTAAAGGAAACAAAGAAATGCTTCCTCTCAGTATTTCACTATCTTCAAGTTTTTGAAGTATTTCTTTATTGGTTGGTGTTTGACTTAGATACTCGTTTTTTGATTTTTCTTCTTCGATTTGGTCAGTTTTAAATGTTTTGAAAATCTCTAAATCTCCATTTATAATGTAGTGTTCAGTTTCCTCAAAACTGTTTCCTAAAGCAGATTCACGCAGTTCGTTTTCAGAGTTGACCACTAAATTACGTATGGTTCTGATTTGTTTATTAAAAGTGTTACTTGGTGTTTTGAGATGAGTAAAACAAGCTAATAGTAAAATTTGTTCGGGAAAGGACAAACCTCTGTAATCTGAATAGTGAAACAAACAACGCTTTAAAAGATTCGTGTCTTTGTGTTGAAAAAACAACCTTGTCTTATCAGAATTAAAGTCGTCTTTTTCTATATAGAATAATTTATTCCAAAATGTTTGTTCTTGTTTGCATATAGCATCTAATGTGTCAAACAGAAAGTTTTGATTTTCTATATTGCTGTAGATCCTTTTTAGCAATTCGGCAGATTCAACAGTATTTGCATATCGCAAATCATTTGAGTCTTTCAAATCTTTTTTGAAAGAAATAATCGAAGTGATAAAGTTGAAAAGATTTAGAAATGAATTATCAACTGTTAAAGCAATGTCTTCATCTTCTGACAATGAATCCAATTCAAAAATGATATTCCAAACTGTATCAGTCCAAATTCCATCAATGGATTCCTCAAAACGTTTTCTTTGTTTTGGTTCTGAAATTATCTCTGCAAATCCTGCCTTAAAATATTCAAATTCGGTTAAAGGCTTTCCACGAGAGTTCATTTTTATGTACAAATCGTCTGTTAAACCAACTTTGTCCATGTCTAATTTGTAGAAATAGAACGGTGAATTTCCGATAACGCTCCATACAGAAGTTATGTTTAGGTCGCTATATCTTAACTCAATATCCATAAGTACAACAAGCATTGCCTGAATGCTAGGGTCGAAGTCCCAAGTTTCAAAATACCAAGGTTGATTTGTAATTTCCTCGTTGATATGTTTATGTGAAAATTCGGGCTTAAATCGAATCAGATTTCTATAAAACTCGGTTGTACTATGTCTTGTTTCGTATAGAAAGTTAGCAAGAAAAGTTGACTCGTCATCTGAAATATTTTCTTTTACAGAAACAAACCAATACAACAACCAAAGTGTCGTTAATCTTTGTTGACCGTCAATGGGGATAAAAGTTGTTTGATTATTAGAATCTTGTTCATTGAATCCATAAATAAAATCAAGTTCAATCTCAATATTTGGATTTAGCTGTTTCTTGGAAATAAAATCAAACAATACGTCTAAAAAGTCTTTTCGGATTTTATTGGTTTTATTGTCTGTTCGTCCTTGTGCGTAATCTCGCTGAATAACTGGTATTTCAACCTTATTGTGTAATATTTCAATATAATTATTTCTCATTTTCTTCAACTATTTCAGGTTTGTATGATTCTATGCATTTATGGATTTCGTTTGAGTAGGCTTCTCGTTCGCCTTTTGTCCAAACGGAATAATGTTGACCATTGTCGGATGCGTAATATTTCAGAAAAATACGTTTGGTTGCCAATGGAATAAATGCTCCCGTTCTGTCCAGTTCAATAATTTTCCTGCGTTTTACTTCAAAAACGGAGTTGCTCAACGAAATATTTTCGGTAAGTCCAAGCAATGCCATATTTTGAATTTTATGCAGGTATTCGTTTTCATTGCTATCATCAGTGGGAATGAGTTTAATAATTCGTTCGCTCAATAATTTAAATTCCTCGTATTTATATGTTTTTTCATCAATAGAATTGACTTCTTCAAGAACTTTCTTTGCTATTTCTTTATCGATGGCTACATTCAATAGTATATTAGTGTGTGAGCGAAGCCAACTAAACCATTCTTCTCTTTTGTTTTCGTTAATCCCTTCAATGTTTTGCGCGTGAATATGTTCCAAACTTTTTGTAATACTTTTATACATTTCAAAAGGGAAAAACTCATTACTAGTTTTATTGGCCCTCGTAAGTTCAATATTGGTTAAAAGTAGAACTTTGATGATTTTGTCGTGGTCACTTCTTTTATCGTAACTCAAATCTTCCCAATCATCATCTATTCCCGTTGAAATTAGCTGGTCTATTTCTTTTCCAAAATTTTGTTTAGTGTTGTTTTTCTTGATTTGAATCAAATTGCCAATAGGTGTTCCTGTTGTAATGAGATAACCAATTTTGTGATAAAGATTTTTGTTAGAATACCAATAAGCCAATGAACGGTAGATTTCTTCTACCTCAATCCATTTTTCCCAAAGCGAATCAGCAGTTTCTTTTTCATCAAAAAAGTGAATAAAACTAAATAAAGGATCTTTCTCATTTGTTCTTTTCTTAGCAACGATATCAAACAAATATTCAATTTTATTGCTGTATTTTTCTAATTTTTCGTTTGATACAAAAGCCCAAAATTTTGGGTTGTTAAGTTGATTTTCAATTTCATCCCAAATTTGGACTAATTGCGTTCTTCGTTTAATTTTGTCGTCTTCTGGCATTCCTTTGAAGCTGTCAGAGTTTACAAATTTTGCTTTAATCAATTCAGAACTTGTAAGTGGGATTTTGCCACGGTTTAAACGAGTAAATAGTTCTTCGCTTTTTTGTTCTGTATCTTTTATTTCATACCAAATAACCTGCACGCTCCATTCGGGAAGTAGCTTTTCGCCTTTATCGTTTGTCAAAATACTTGGCAAAATGATTTTTAGCATTTCATCTTTAACTTGCCTTGGAATTCCTTTACTACCGTCTTCGAACCATTCTTTAATACATTTATACGCCTCGCTCATATAGTATAAATCAGGTTTGGTGTTGTTAACTTCGTTGGTTTCCAAAAACGTTTTGGATACAAGTCTTGTTTTGTAATAAATAGAGTATAAATTATCGGGATAACCTTCTGATTTTAAATTACTTTGAAGATATTCTAGCGTCAAATAAGTAACAATACGATGAAGAGTTGTTAAGCGTTGTTGTCCGTCAATAAGTTCAAAGCCCTGTATGGTTGTTCCGTTGATGTCTTGCCAATCTGCTTTTCTTACCACTACGGGTTGTAGGCAATAGAATGTGTTTCTGTTATTTGGTTCTTGTCTGTATTCCCAAATATCATTAAGTAATTGTAATACGTTAGTTTTGGTCCACCTGTAACCACGTTGATATTCAGGAATGTAAAAGTTGTTTCCTAAAAGTTCGGAAATACTTAATGTTTTAATTTGGTTTTCTTGCATAACCTTCAATTAGTTTGTTTTTGGCAAAGCTAAAACGTTGATATGGCAAAAATGTCGTTTTTGGCACATCGTTGTTTTACGCTTGCCCTGTGTTAGAGGGTTGTTATTATTTAATTTAATTGAATTCATAAAATATTGGCATATGGTCACTTAGTTTAAGCCATTTGTCAACTTGTCCAATTTCAATTATTTTTGTCCTTTCAATAAATTTTTCAGATCCAAATATGTAGTCAATATGATAAGATCTTGCAATTTTTTTCTGAAAATACAAAGTTGGTTTAGTTTCTTTTCCGTGTTCTTCTCCTGCAAATTTATGATAAATGCTTTCGATTCCATATTCTTTTAAATCATTTACAACATCAGAGTGATTCCACCATCTATCCCATTCGTCCCAAATTGCATTACTGTTAAAGTCTCCGGCGATTAAAGTTCCGTTTATTTTGTTTTTGTTTACTTGCAAATATTTCCATAGTTGTCCTATATAACCAAAATTTGGTGAGTTATTTCTGTGTGTCCAAACAGCAAGAAGGTCAAAGTCATTATTTACTTTACAGGGCAAAAAATGTTTTACAGAGTGGTTCTTAAAATTGTTTGACCAATCTAATTTTTGAAGTATGATTTCTGGATTTGCAAAAACACCAAGTCCTTTGTTTTTCGTGTCACCAATCCAAAGATAATTATTAGCCCAATTCTGATATTCATTATGCTCAGATTCAGTTGGATTTTCACATTCTTGAATTATATGAATATCTGCTTGATAGTCCAATAGACTGTCAAATTTTTTTCTAAAAGCACCATTACAATTCCAGGTTATAATCTTCAATTTAGTGTCGTTCTTTTACAATGCCCGCTAACTCACTTACTTACGCAACTCCCATCCACCTCTACTTCCAATTTTCCTTACCCATCATTGCTTAATCCTCTCAAAATCATCAATAAATTCTAAAGCAAATAGTTGTAAGTACTTGAATCAACTTTTAGCTTACCGCAAAGCGAGGACAGGTCGCTGCTTCTTTGAGGTGGCTATTGCGTATAGCCAAATATAATGAAATTATTTTTCAACTACTAATTAGAATTCATGAGATTTTAAAAATCAACAAGAAAGAGAATCTAAATTCAGGTTCGAAAAGTGGCGTTTGGATGACGTTTTGCCAACTGTCAGATGGGGCTATCTCTAATTTACAGCTTGATAAAATTTAGAATATCTGCAGTCCACCAAAGTTATTCTAAAATCTATCCAACATCTAATGTCCAATAACCATCATCCAAAATCAATCAAACTTCCCAACCAAATCGATCTCTTAAAACTCCATTGACGAAATTCTGAACTTGTTCATTCTCAATTTTTTCTAGTACTTCACCAATAAAAGCTCCAACCATCAATTGACGAGCTGAATTTTCTGAGATTCCGCGGGCGCGAAGGTAGAAAACGGCTTCTTCGTCTAATTGACCAGTGGTCGATCCGTGTGAACATTTCACATCATCGGCATAAATTTCTAGTTCTGGTTTTGAGTTTACAGTTGCATCATCCGAGAGCAAAACGTTCCCATTGGATTGAAATGCATTGATTTTTTGAGCGTCTTTGCGAACGAAAACTTTTCCATTAAATACGGCTGTTGCATTTCCATCAATCACGCCTTTGTAAAGTTCGTTTGAGTTGCAATGAGGCATTTTGTGATCAACAATGGTATGATTATCAACATGCTGACTTTCTTTCAATAAATAAGCGGCGTGTAAATTTGTTTCGCAATTCGTTCCGTTCACCGATATATTCAAGTTGTTGCGAACCAAACCACCATTCAAGGTAATTGTATTAATTGTAAACGTTGAATCGGATGCTTGTTCAACTTGCTCTGTAATGATCTGATTGCTTGTTGTTTCTTCTGCTTGAATTTTGTCGATGTGCAAATGGGCGTTTTGTGCTACAAAAATTTCTGTGACGTGATTACCGAAAGATTCTTCTGCGTTTTCAGAAAAATAAGACAAAATGATATTGGCTTTTGCCGATTTATTGACAACAATCAAATTCCGTTGATTCGTGAAACTCAAATTTCCAGTAGAAATGTGGGTTACTTGAATTGTCTTTTCGATTGTTTTCCCTTCTTCAATTTCGATGTAAAATCCATCGTTTGAATAAGCAGTGTTTATCGCATTAAAAAGTTCATTTTCGAGCACAAGATTGGTTCCAGCTTTGGAAATTTCTTCCTTCGAACACTGTTTGATTGATTTAATAATTAAACCATCGAGCGCAACAGAAGACGACAAATTTGGGTGGAATTGTCCATTGATGAAAATCAAATTCAACGCATTTTCATCGATGATGTAGGGTTTGATGGAAGGCAATTCTTGTTGCTTCGAAACATACGTTTTTTTGGTCAATTTCGCGACACGTGTGTATTTCCAAGCTTCTGTTCGTGTGGTTGGCACGGGAGTTTGACCAATTATTTCAAGCGCATGTTGAACCAAACCGGTAGGCAAAACACCACAATCATGCGGTAAATGTGCTAAAAATTCGTGCGTTATGGTATTTTCTAGAATCACGTTTAAATCTTTTAATTTTTTAAATCTTCAGGCTTCGACACTTCGAGAACCTCAGTGCTCAAAGCCTCAGCCTTCGTTTTTCTATATCTTCAATTGGTCACTGAGCTTGTCGAAGTGCCAATTTCTTCCTTTATCCAGTCGTAACCTCTTTCTTCAAGTTCCAAGGCCAATTCTTTGGTACCTGTTTTCACAATTTTACCATCGAAAAGTACGTGTACAAAATCTGGAACGATGTAATCCAACAAACGTTGATAGTGGGTAATCACAATCGTGGCATTTTTATCTGACTTCAATTTATTCACGCCATTGGCAACAATTCGAAGGGCGTCAATGTCCAAACCAGAATCGGTTTCATCGAGGATGGCCAATTTCGGTTCAAGCATCGCCATTTGAAAAATTTCGTTGCGTTTTTTCTCACCGCCCGAAAAGCCTTCATTCACTGAACGTGATGCCAATTTGGAATCCAATTCAACCAAGGCAGATTTCTCACGAACCAAAGCCATGAAATCTTTCGCGGAGATATTTTCTTGTCCTTTGAAAGTTCTAATTTCATTTAATGCTGTGCGCAAAAAATTGATATTTGAAACACCAGGAATTTCAACAGGATATTGGAACGCCAAGAACAATCCCATGCGCGCACGGTCTTCTGTCGCTAAATCCAACAAATCAATTCCGTCAAATTCAACAGTTCCCTCTGTAATTTCGTATTCTTCTCGTCCAGCAAGTACCGAAGCAAGCGTACTTTTTCCAGCACCGTTTGGTCCCATGATCGCGTGCACTTCACCTGCTTTAACTTCAAGGTCAAGTCCTTTCAAAATTTCTTTGCCATCGATTGAGGCATGTAAGTTTTTAATTTTAATCATCTTTTTACAAAATTTACTGATTTGCTAATTCGCTGATATTCTAATTTTAACCGCAAAGCAGCAACGAAGTTAAATCACTCATTTTTCTTGTCAACCATTCAATCCAATTTCCAATATCCAACATCCAATATCCATTATCCGACCGATCCTTCCAAACTTATACTCAACAATTTTTGCGCTTCAACTGCAAATTCCATTGGTAATTGATTCAAAACTTCTTTACAATAACCATTTACGATTAAGCTGATTGCTTTTTCTTCGCTGATTCCTCGTTGAAGACAATAAAAGATTTGATCTTCACCAATTTTCGAAGTGGTTGCTTCGTGTTCAATTTTGGCCGACTTATTTTTGCATTCGATGTAAGGAAACGTGTGTGCTCCACATTCATCTGTCATGAGCAAAGAATCGCATTGAGAAAAATTTCGAGCGTTGTGCGCATTTTTGTGAATTTGCACCAAACCACGATACGAATTTTGCGATTTTCCAGCACTGATTCCTTTCGAAATGATGGTGCTTTTTGTGTTTTTACCGAGGTGAATCATTTTTGTTCCTGTGTCCGCTTGCTGGTAATTGTTCGTCACCGCCACCGAATAAAATTCACCGATCGAGTTGTCGCCTTTTAAAATGCACGATGGATATTTCCAAGTCACCGCTGAACCAGTTTCCACTTGCGTCCAAGAAATTTTGGCATTTCGTTCGCAAATTCCACGTTTAGTCACGAAGTTGAAAATTCCTCCAAGGCCATTTTTATCACCTGGATACCAATTTTGTACGGTTGAATATTTTATTTCGGCGTCGTCGAGTGCAATTAATTCTACAACCGCTGCATGCAATTGATTTTCATCACGTTGCGGAGCTGTGCAGCCTTCAAGATACGAAACATAAGATCCGGCATCTGCCACCACTAAAGTTCGCTCGAATTGTCCTGTGCCACCTTCGTTGATTCTGAAATAAGTAGAAAGTTCCATCGGACAACGTACACCTTTTGGAATGTAGCAAAATGAACCATCTGTAAAAACAGCAGAATTCAATGCTGCATAGAAATTATCGGTAACGGGAACCACAGTTCCCATGTATTTTCTTACTAAATCTGGATGTTCTTGAACAGCATCAGAGAATGAACAAAAAATGATTCCAAGTTCAGATAATTTTTCTTTGAACGATGTTGCGACGGACACAGAATCCATCACAAAGTCGACTGCTACGTTTGTACCTGTGAGACGCTGTTGCTCATCCATAGAAATTCCAAGTTTTGCCATGGTTGCTTTCATTTCTGGTTCCACATCGTCCCAACTTTCGTATTTCTTTTTCTGTTTAGGGGCAGAATAATAGGTAATGTCTTGAAAATCGGGTTTTGTGTATTTCACATGCGCCCACTCAGGCTCCACCATTGATTTCCAGATATTAAATGCCTCTAAGCGATGTTGAAGTAACCACGCAGGTTCGTTCTTTTTCGCAGAAATAAATCGAATAATGTCTTCATTCAAGCCTTTTGGGGCTTTATCCGATTCAATGTTACTTGTAAAACCAAATTTGTATTCTTGATTTTCTAAGTCCTTCGCTAATTCATTTTCGGTATATGCCATGTTGCGTTTTCGATTCGTTAAAGCGAGAAAGATTCCCCACAACCACAGGTGCGATCTGCATTCGGATTTGAGAAAATAAATCCTTTTCCGTTCAATCCACCAGAAAAATCAAGGGTTGTTCCGACCAAGTATAGAAAACTTTTTTTGTCGACAACAACTTTGATTCCATTGTCTTCAAATGCTTTATCGTCCTCATTTTCTTGATTATCGAATTTCAATTGATACATCAAACCAGAGCAACCGCCACCTTCCACTCCGACACGGATGAAATATCCTGCCTTTCCTTCCTCAGCCATCAAACGTATCGCTTGCGATTTGGCATTTTCTGTAACTTTTATCATCTTATACCAATTAATACATTATATGCCTTATCTAAAAATCATAATCGGTATTATTTGATTATTTAGAATTAATTTAAATAAGGTCAAATTTCAATGCAAAAATACCACTTTTATGGTATATGGACAACCAATAATTTAAATTATTTTCTCAAAATCAAGGAAAAGAATGATTCGATAAAAACTTTGTTTAGAATAGTTAGCGAACCAACGTCACAAACCCATGTCCTTCTAGCATGTCCTTATTCAAGCCAACGGCCTTGTAATAATAAAAGTAAACCCCATCTGGTGAATCGAGTCCATTCGTTTTTCCGTCCCAAAATCCATCTAGTTCTGTAAATTGATACACTAATTCTCCCCAGCGATTCACGATTTGAACTTCAAGTTCTGTTACATTTTCGAAAATAGGAAAAAATGCGTCATTCACTTCATCTCCGTTGGGAGTGAAAACGTTTGGAACATAGATTGTTGGTTCTAGTTGCGGGAAAACTGTGATTAACACACTGGTGCTTACCTCACAATAGCCGTTGGAAGTAACGAGTGTTACAATATATTCGCCACTATTCAAATACGTGGTGGTTTGACCAATGCCACTGCCAACAGTACTTGCTGTGGAACCATTTCCAAAGTCCCAATTTGAAACCCCTCCAAATGTGGATTGGTTTGCGAAATTCACTGTCAAAGGAGCATTTCCAGATAAAACATCAGGTGTGAATGCAGGAATAGGAGAACCAATAACCGTTATTTCAACCGTATCGGTTCCTACACATCCAAAATTATCCGTACCTATTACAATGTATGTATTTACACCAGTAGGTGGAGTGAAGATTTGCCCATTTATTCCACCATTGTTCCAAACGTAATTTACACCACCCGAAGCATTTAAGCTTGTGGTTTGAATCGTACAAATCGTTAAGTCAGGACCCGCATTGATGTTTGGTATAAAAACAGTTACTGTAACGGAATCAGATCCAACACAACCTTGCGGACTTTCACCAGTTAGGTAATAAGTTGTGGTTGATGTTGGCTGCACGAACGAATTATTAGCGATACCATTACTCCATTGATAATTTGTTCCACCACTGGCAGAAAGCAATGTCGAATCTCCAAGACAAACTGATGTAACTCCAGCAATTGCGTTGATGTTCGGAATTGGATTAACTGTGATTGCAATGGTATCAGAGTTCAGACAACCATTCACATCTGTTCCAACAACAATATACGATCCAGATTGATTAACAACAGAAGGGACATTGTTGGTAACGCCATTATTCCATTGATAATTAACTGCTCCGCCACCAGTAAATGTAATTTCTTCACCAGCACAAATTGTAGTTTCGGAGGCATTTGCAATCACATTTGGTGCGTTTAGCATAGTCAATGTAATCTGGTCCGAACCAACACAACCATTCACATCTGTTCCAATAACGGTGTATGTATTTGATGATAGCACATTAAATGGAACGCCATTCGAGACTCCATTATTCCATGTGTAATTTTGAGCTCCAGAACCCGTTAATACAACAGGGAATCCTTCACAAATGGTTGTTTCAGTTGCGTTTGCAACCACAGATGGCAATTGGTTCACCACAATTTGAATGGATGCAGTATCTGCGCAACCAGCCGTATTCGTGCCGATGACTGTGTATGTGGTTGTTACAATCGGTGAAATATATTGATTGTTCGTAGCTCCATTGTCCCAAGAATAATTGTTTGCCCCAGAACCGTTTAACAAGGTTGAATCGCCCAGACAAAGTGTAATATCACTTGCGTTTGAATTTACGGTGGGATAAGGAAGAACACTTAATGTATACGAGCCAGAACCAGCTGATCCGCAACAATTGATGAAACTACTAAAACCAGAAATGGTATACGTTGTTGTTTGTGTTGGTCCAAAATAAAATTGTTGCCCGTCTACAGCATTGTTAATCGTGAAGGTTTGAATTCCATCTGAATAAGAAAAAGTGATTGGTCCGCTCGCATTTTGAATGTCCAAGGTAATTAACGCACTATCACCTTCGCAGATTTGTGCTGGTCCATCGAAATTTACGGTCGTAACATCATAACCAACAGTTAGAAATCGGGTAGAATTATCTGGGAAAATGGTGGATGAAATTCCTTGAATGCTTACAAATCCATTGGCGTATGAAAAGGTTAGTCCAGCAGTGTTATCGTACACTGATGCATTTGTGAAATCGCCATCGTCATCCAAAAGTAAACGCAAATTCGCAAGATCCACTGTTCCAACTGTTGAGCCAGCCAACGTACACGTGTCAATTTGAATGTCAAGATTAAATGGTTGATTAAAATTTGTTTTGGTTGCTTTCCATTCACGGTCGATGCGTGTGCTCACTCCAGCAGGAATTTCGATGCTCGACACGCTTGATCCACAACCATTTTCTAAATTTTGACCTAGCATTAAGTAGGATTCATTCGCTAAGAATATTCCTGTATTTGCATCATTTGTTGTTTCCAAATTTGAAATATAAACGCGGTAATTATCTGTAAATGAATGCGATTGTTTTTGTAAAAGCGCCTCGCTATCATCACGTGCTATTCCAATCACTGAATTGTGATACGCTGGTGCAAAAGCGGCTGTCCAAACGATTGTGCTGTCGGTTGCAGTGTAATCTCCAGCTGTACCACCCAAAAAGTTGTCTAATGTAATTCCATATTTCACAGCCAGATAGGTGTGTACGCGATCGAGTTCATTGTCCGTCAAATCACGATTGTAGAAAATAAATTCATTCAAATAGCCATTGTATGGTGAATTAACGTTTCCTGGAAAATGTCCAATGTGCAATCCAACTGGACCAGATGATTGAGAAGCCACTCCTCCTGTGAAAACCCGATCACGCTTGTAAGCAGTCATACTTGATGCTGAAGAACGGTTTCCTTTGTACGAAATGATGGAAGGTAAAAATTCCTCCGTCCAGTCTCTGCTTGCATTCAATGAATTTACACCTCCAATTCCAATGGCTAATCGACCAACGGCACCTAAATTTCTAAATTGAATCGCATGAGGACTATTGTTGTAAAGCATCATGTGGCTATTCACCAGCGGATTTTGAATGTAATGAGCACTAAAAAAAGTACCTTGTGCTCCAGCAGAATTGTTTTGTAACAACGCGATATTTGTATTATTGCTAAACGCTTTTAATGTCGCTGATGAGTTGTTTTCAAAAAACATGGTTTTGTTGTAATTTGAAACAGCATTCAAAGGTGTATTCGTGACTTGCGGATAAGGTGCGCCGACATCAGTCACAGTGATTGCTCCTGGTCCAGCAGGAAAGGTTGTTGTCCATGCTGTCGCATCACCATTAGGCATAAGATCTACCTTAAACCAAGCAGTTAAGTTTGCCGAGACATTGCCAGGTGTCTGAGCAATAGACACATTTGACAGTAAAAGACAGGATAATAATAGTCGTTTCATAAGCTAAAATCTACGAATAAATATAAGGAAATTTTTGAAGAAAAAGGAAAAATCCTTTAAACCAACGAATTCCCAGTCATTTCCATCGGTGCGGCAATCATTAATCTTCTAAGAATTGTTGGAGCAACATCTGCCAAAATCCCATTTTTTAATTCAATGCCTTTTTCTTTTGTGACTAAAACGACAGGTACTGGATTTAACGAATGTGCTGTGTTTGGCGTACCATCCGCATTGATGGCAAAATCGGCATTTCCGTGATCAGCAATGACCAAAAATTCATAGCCATTTTCCAATCCCGTTTCAACCACATCTTTCAAACAAGAGTCAACAGTTTCGACGGCTTTAATAATGGCCTCATAAACGCCCGTATGTCCTACCATATCTGGATTTGCGAAGTTGAGACAAATAAAATTTGGTTGGTTAGTTTTGATTTCCTCGCAGATTTTGTCACGGACTTCCAAAGCGCTCATTTCGGGCTGTAAATCATACGTTGCCACTTTTGGCGAGTTAACTAAGATGCGTTTTTCGAGCGGAAAACAATCTTCTCTTCCACCACTAAAAAAGAAAGTAACATGAGGATATTTTTCTGTTTCGGCAATGCGCACTTGGGTTTTCTCCATGGCAGACAGCACTTCTCCGAGCGTGTTTTCCAAATTATCTTTTTCAAAGATTACATGAACGTTTTTGAATCTTGAATCGTAACTTGTCATAGTATAATATGCTAAATCAAGTTTTTGCATGTTTTGATCTGGAAAATCTTGTTGTGTTAGCGCAGTTGATATTTCTCGAGGTCTATCCGTTCTGAAATTAAACGAAATCACCACATCACCATTTTGGATTGTAGCAAGAGGTTCACCATTTTCGGTAATAACCGAAGGTTCAATAAATTCATCAGTTATCTCTTGCTCGTATGAATGCGTGATAGCTTCTTGCGCTGAAGAAAATTGTTTCCCTGTTCCATGAACCAATAAATCGTAGGCTTTTTTGATACGTTCCCAACGATTGTCACGATCCATCGCATAATAACGACCAACGACAGATGCAATTTTTCCGGTAGATTTTGAAAGATTTTCTTCTAATTCCTTTATAAATCCAAGTCCACTTTTGGGATCGCAATCTCTTCCATCAGTAAAGGCATGAATAAAAACATTTTCCAAGCCATAAGATTTTGCCATTTCACACAAGGCATAAATATGTTCTTGCGAACTGTGCACACCACCTTTAGAAACAAGTCCAATTAAATGAAGCTTAACGTTCTTTTCTTTAGCAGTTTTCATCGCATTGATCAGCACTTCATTTTTGAAAAAATCGCCTTCTCGAATGGATTTATTAATGCGCGTAAGCTCTTGATAAACAATACGTCCTGCCCCAATATTTAGATGACCAACTTCTGAATTGCCCATTTGTCCATCAGGAAGACCCACATTTTCGCCACTTGTTAAAAGCGTTGCGTTTGGATAGTTTTCCAACAATGAATCCATAAATGGAGTGTTTGCATTGAAAATGGCATCCGACTTAGAATGATCTCCGATTCCCCATCCATCTAAAATAATTAATCCAAAGTGATTTCGCATATTATAAAATTAGTTCAAAGATTGCTCCTGAAGGTTGATTCGCACTATAAATTAATTGACCGTGATGTAATTTAGAAAACTCAGAGGCAATAAACAATCCAAGTCCAGAGCCTTTTTTACTCCTTGTTTCTTCATTTCCAGCACGATAGAATTTTTTGTACATGTTTTGTTGATCTTCAACTTGAATTCCAATCCCACGATCAATGATTCTTATTTTCGTTTTTTCTTGGGAGGATAAATCAATCGTTATTGGACCAGCATCGCCTGCATATTTGATGGCATTTTCAATCAAATTGTTAATGATGGTCTCCACTACAAATGGATCAACCGAAATTGTTTTGGTTGAATCAATGCGTGTTTCGAATGTAATTTCTGGATTGTTTTTTCGAAATCGATCGACAATAGCAAGTAAAAATTCGCCGATGTTAACGGATTCTTTATGCAGTTCCAACACTTGATTTTCAAGACGAGAAGCATTTAAAATGTTATCAATCATTTTTTCCAAACGGATGTTTTCGTTCAGTGCTTTTTCGATTAAATCTTTGCGTTTTTCAGGTTCTAAATCTCGTTTCAAAACTGTTTGCAAGTAAAGTTTGTTGCTTGCAATGGGTGTTTTCAATTCATGCGTTACGGAAAGCAAGAAATTGTTTTGATTTCTGGTCAATTGAAATTCTTTACGAATAGTGCTTCGTAATTTCCAGATCCCAAAAATGAGAATTAAGAAGAAAACCATTCCTTCTCCGAGCACCATCCAAAGGCGGTTGTAACCAGTTTGATTTTTTTCAGCCACTTGTTGCGAAAGCTGAATGATATGAAATCCCCACCACGCGAATTGAAGTAAAACGTAGCCGCTCAAAAAATAAAATAAAAATGCAGATCTTTTCATATTCTAAGTTTTGAGTTTGAATGAATCATCACTTCAATTTAATAGGCTCTTTGATTTATCCCTTCTTTCCAATTGATGAAAGCCCGAGTTGCCACTTTGTTCCCTCCAGGAGTTGGATAATTTCCTGTGAAATACCAATCTCCCAAGTGATTTGGACATGAACGATGCAGATTTTCAACTGTTTGAAAAACAATCTCTACTTCCGCATTAATGTCTTCTGGAGTGAGTAATTGAGCAATTTTTTTGGAAATTTCTTCGTCCGTGAAAGGCTCGTAAATTTCCTTAACGTAATTTTTTATTTGTTCTTTCGGGAGTTTTATTTGCTCTTTACATTTCAAATAAACATCTTCAACTATATGGTATTGATTGCGTTCTTTCAACAATTCAATGGCAGCAGTAAAGGCAATAAAATCGCCCATTTTAGCCATGTCAATCCCGTAACAATCCGGGAATCGAATTTGTGGCGCAGAAGAAACGACGATAATTCGCTTCGGATCTAAACGATCTAAAATGCGTAAAATACTTTGTTTCAAGGTTGTTCCACGCACAATGCTGTCATCAATTACGACCAAATTGTCTTTTCCTCGGTGCACGCTTCCGTAAGTAATATCGTAGGAATGAGCCACTAAATCATCGCGCGATTCATCTTGAGAAATGAATGTTCTCAATTTTGCATCCTTGATGGCAATTTTTTCGATCCGAGCTCTTTGGTAAATTATTTTTTCGAGTGTTTCTTGATTCACATTCGAACCTAAATCCAAAATTTCTTTGAGTTTTCGGTCATTTAAATGATCTTCTAAGCCTTTGATTAGTCCATAAAACGAAACTTCCGCTGTATTCGGAATGAATGAAAAAACACTATTATCTAAATCGTAATTGACTGCTTTTAAAACTTGAGGAACAATATTATTTCCAAGGGCTTTTCTTTCTTCGTAAATATCCGTGTCGTTTGCACGAGAGAAATAAATACGTTCAAAAGAACACTTCGCAGGCGTTGCGGGTTGGTTAATCATCGTTTCTGTGATTCTACCATCTTTTTTGATAATCAACGCATGACCTGGAGTCAATTCTTTGATTTGTTCGCTTTTAAGTTTGAACGCCGTTTGAATGACAGGTCGCTCGGATGCCACAACGCAAACTTCATCGTCTTCGTACCAAAATGCAGGACGAATTCCGTGAGGATCGCGCAACACGAACGCATCGCCATGACCAAATAAACCTGCCATTGCATAGCCGCCATCCCAATCAATGGAAGAACGTTTTAAGATGTTTTCAATGCTCAGATTATAGATGATTTTTTGTGTTATCTCAGGATTTACGTACCCTTTCATTTTCAATTCATGGTACAATTCGTCGTTTTCGACATCGAGGAAATGACCGATTTTTTCCATCACAGTCACGGTGTCTGACATTTCTTTCGGATGCTGACCAATTCCGATCAACACTTCAAAAAGCTCATCAACGTTAGTTAGGTTGAAATTACCTGCAACTACTAAATTTCTCGTAATCCAATTGTTTTGACGCAAAAATGGATGACAGCTTTCGATGGAATTTCTACCAAAAGTTCCGTATCTCAAATGACCTAGAAATAATTCACCTGTAAATCCAGCATTTTTCTTCAAATAGTTGACATCCTTGAGCAGTTTTGGGTCGGTACTCGCAATTTCTGCGAATCGGTTATTGATCTGCCCAAAAATATCAGTGATTGGTTTGCTGTCGATGGAACGTCTGCGTGAAATATAACGTTCTCCCGGTTCCATGTCGAATTTGATATTCGCCAGACCAGCACCGTCTTGTCCCCGGTTTATTTGCTTTTCCATGAGCAGGTGCATTTTATTGAGTCCATAAAATGCCGTACCGTACTTGTCCAAATAATATTGAAGCGGTTTTTTTAACCTCAACAGCGCAATGCCGCATTCATGTTTTATTGGGTCACTCATGCTTACTTTCTGAATTGAGGTGCAAAGTTAAGTATTTAATTAAACCGATTTTGAGAAAGATTATTTTTGTTTTTTTATTATTATTTGGGGCAACTTTTCAAAGATAAATGCGTCTTTAATCAGCACCAAATGTGTAATTTATAGACTTCCACGAGTCATGTAAAATTCATTTTTTGGTTATTTATTTTTTTTGTAACTTGCTTCCATTAATGAAAGAATTTTTACTTCTTTTAAATGTCGTATTTTGCTCCTTGGTTTTCGGGCAGCAAGAATCGGTATGGATGCACCCTAACAAAGGGCAATGGGATTCGCAAATAGAATATCGGGTTGATTTAAGCATGGGTAAAATGTACATCGAAAAAGATGGTTTTACGTTTTCTTTATACGAACACCCCAAAAGTCACAATCATTCAGATTCAGAGTACGCAGAAGATGAGGTTCCTGAAATTTTAAAAGCTCATGCGGTAAAAACTAAATTTTTAGGTTCAAGTTGGAATGGCGAAAGAACTGAGAATTCGGTTTCGGAATTTTATTCCAATTATTTTTTAGGAATTGATCAAAGCAAATGGAAATCCAATGTGAAGAGTTTTGCGCAAACAGAATTGGTGGATTTTTATCCTGGAATTAATCTCGAATTGGATGGGAGGAATGGTGGATTCAAATATTCATTTCATGTTCAGCCTACAATTAATCCATCAATTATCGAAATGGATGTGCAAGGGGCGGATAAAGTCTACATTGATGCAAATGGAAATCTTCACATACGTACTTCGCTGGGAGAAATTCAAGAACTAAAACCTATTGCTTGGACAGAAAACCGTGGCGAAAAAACAGCTGTTGAAGTTGAATTTAAATGGGAGAATGGACGTTTGACCTATCATTTTCCAAACGGATATGATGTCAATTCAAAGCTCATCATTGATCCATCACTTATATTTTCATCATTCACAGGGTCAACGACGGACAATTGGGGAATGACAGCAACACCAGGCCCTAATGGTGAAATGTATGGTGGTGGAATTTCGTTTGGAATTGGTTATCCAACAACTCCAGGTGCTTACGATGTATCATACAATGGTGGGTTGGCAAACAATAATATTCCAGGATTTGATGTAGCCATTACGAAATTTAATAGTGCAGGGAATCAATTATTATTCTCAACTTATTTTGGAGGAGGAGCCAATGAGTTGCCCGAAAGTATGATTACCAATGATGCGGGAGACTTGTTCATTTTGGGAATAACGGGCTCGAATAATTTCCCGATGGGACCAAATCCTTACGACAATGCCTTTTCGGGTGGACCAAATGTAATAGGTTCAAGTTCGCTGGTTTTCAATGGCTGTGACATTTATGTTGCAAAATTTAATGCAACAGGTACGGCACTATTGGCTTCCACTTATTTAGGGGGAACAGGCACAGATGGTATGAATACGTCATCGCTAGCCTACAACTACGGTGATGCTTTTAGAGGAGAAATAATTATAGATGCCACAGACAATGTTTACTTAGCTTCTCACAGTACTTCTGGTGATTTCCCTGTGACTAATGGAACAACTTTGGGAGGTTCTCAAAGTGCTGTAGTTTCAAAATTATCATCTGATTTATCATCTCTAACTTGGTCAACTTATTTTGGAGGATCAGGAGTTGAAACTGGAAATTCAATTGATTTAACTACATCCAATGAGTTGTTTGTGGTAGGTGCAACCACATCTTCGGGATTACCGTTTACAGGTGTAGACCAAACATACAGTGGAAGCTCATCCGATGGATATTTGTTAAAATTGAACGCAAGCAATGGTTCTGTAATCTCTGGAACATATATGGGGGATCCAGGGTACGATCAAACTTATTTTGTACGTGTAGATATTGACGATGAGGTTTATGTTTATGGCCAGTCAACGAATGCATGGGCAATTACACCTGGATGTTATGGCAACCCAAATTCTGGTCAATTTTTACGAAAATACACGAATGGTCTGAACACTGTTTTGTGGACAACGATGATTGGGGCTGGTACGGGTAATGTTGAAATTTCTCCAACAGCATTTATGATTTCACAATGCGATGATATTTTTCTCACCGGTTGGGGAGGGCAAGTAAATTTGAGCAGTCAAGCAACGAGTAGCACTTCAAATGGATTTCCAACGACACCGGGGGCCTATCAAACAACCACCAACGGATCTAATTTTTATTTAGGGATTTTGAGTGCAAATGCGGCATCGTTAACTTACGGAACTTTCATGGGAGGAACCGCAAGCAGTTCTAATCACGTTGATGGTGGTACTAGCCGATTTGACGAATCTGGAACTGTTTATCACGCTGTATGCGCAGCTTGCGGAGGCAACGACAACGGATTTACCACAACTCCTGGAGCGTGGTCTACTACTAATCCAAGTCCGAATTGTAATATGGCAGTTTTTAAATTTGAACTAGGATTGCCTTATTCTATTGGTCCTGATGAAACGATTTGCCAAGGTGAATCGTATCAATTGACTTCATCTGGTGGTATTAATTTTACTTGGACACCTGCTACTGGTCTTAATAATCCTAATATTGCAAATCCTATTGCATCTCCGACTGTAACAACAGTTTATTATGTGGAAATGGACTTTAATGGCGGTTGCTTTATCGAAGATTCCATTGTGGTTGAGGTGATAAATGCGCCAACAATTTCATTGCCAAATACAGCACAATTATGCTTTGGTGATTCCACTCAAATAACAGCGAGTACAAACGGCTCATCCTTTTCCTGGTCACCCATCACTAATTTGTTAAATCCAACAAGCTCAACAGTTACCGTTTGGCCTACGTCAAGTCAGTATTATTATTGCACTGTAGCAAATGATTGTTTTACAACCGTTGATAGCGTTTTTGTAACAGTTCATCCTCTGCCTGATATAATTGTAACCGATGATACAACTATTTGTTCAGGTGATGATGCTCTTCTAACCGCTTTCGGAAGCATGCAACATACGTGGACCGTGGATCCAACTTTAACGGTTATAAATAATACTCAGGCTCAAGTTACTCCGAATGCTCCAACTTATTATTATGCAACAGGCACGAGTATTCATGGCTGTCAAAATATGGATTCTGTATTTGTTGACTTTTTCCCAATACCTGCGTTATCGATCACGCCTGACACATCTGTTTGCTTAAATGAAAGTGCTCAATTGTATGTCTCTGGTGCAACATCTTACATTTGGTCGCCAAGCGCCACTTTAAGTAATCCTTTTATTTCTAATCCTGTTGCTTTTCCTTTAATACCGACAGAATACAATGTCACAGGAACTTATGCTCAAGGGTGCACTGTTACAGCTGATGTTCAAGTTGATATCATTTCTGTTCCTATTCCTAATTTGCCTGATTCTATTTTTGCATGTACAGGAGTTCCAAAGCAAATTGTTGCTTCTGGGGCTGATAGCTATTCATGGTCTCCACCAGATTATCTTGATGTAACATCTGGTCCAGTAGTGAATACAACTGTTACAGAAGACATTACCTATATTGTTACGTTCACAAATGTGTGTGGATCCGTTCAAGAAGACATTGTTGTAGTTACAATAAATCCAGATATCGAAGCATTCAATGATACAATAGTCTGTCCAGGAAATTCAGCAAATTTATGGGCAACAGGGGCTCTGACCTATACTTGGTCACCTTTATCAGGAATCATATCTTCCGCAGGACAAAGTATAAGTGTTTCGCCTTCTCAATCTACGATGTACTATGTTGTTGGTGCTGATGAATTTGGTTGTCTGGCGTCGGATTCTGTGTTTGTAGATTTATTCCCAGCTCCATTTATCGAAGCTTCACCTGATCAGTACTTATTTTTTGGCGAATCAGCGCAATTATCAGCTACAACTTCAACACCTGGAGTGATAACATGGTCTCCATCTAGTTATCTAAGTTGCGTTAACTGCTCGAATCCAATTTCCACTCCTCCAGCAGATTTTGAATATATGGTTAGCTACACAGATAACAATGGTTGTAGTGATGCTGATTATGTGTCTATCTTTTTTGATGCACTTATTTGGGTACCAAATACATTTACACCAGATGCTGATGAGTTTAACCCAGTATTTAAAGTGATCGGAGGCAATATCAAAACCATGGAACTTCAGATCTATAATCGTTGGGGCGAATTGATTAGTACATTAAGTTCGTTGGACGATCATTGGGATGGTACTTATCAGGGTAAATTATGTCAAGACGGCACTTATACATGGAAATTGACCTATAAAACAACACGGGATGAGGTTTTTCTTCTTACAGGTCACGTCAATTTGATTCGCTAGGGATTGAAATTTTGTGATTCAAGTATTTAATGAATCAAAATTCAATGATTATACTGAATTTTTTACATGTAATAACACTAACCAGATTGCAAAATTAAAAAGTAACCTCAATTCTTGTGTTTTAAAATTCCCAATAAATCTTAAACAAAACGCTCATCGACTTCCATGACAGTTCCACATTCGCTGCATGTGCGGTGTTCAAGAGAACCATAAAAATCTTTGAATCGTGATTGAAAATCGTTCTCGATATTTTTTAATTCGAATTTGTATTCCTTCAGTTTGTGATTGCAATTATCACAGAACCACATAAGTCCATCTACCATTTCAGTTCCTTTGCGCACTTTTTCAATCACTAAGCCTACCGTGTTTTCTCCACGTATTGGATTGTGGGGAGTGTTGGCTGGCAATAAAAAAACATCACCTTCTTTGATTTGCACTTCAACAGGTTTTCCATCAAGTTGAACTTTTACCGTAATATCGCCTTCTAGTTGATAGAAAAACTCTTCACTTTCGTTGTAATGATAATCCTTTCGGGCATTTGGTCCACCAACAATCATTACAATGAAATCACCAGCTTCTACGTACAAATTCTTATTGTTTACTGGTGGTTTAAGCAAATGTCGATTTTCTTCGATCCATTGATTTAAATTGAATGGCATTAACATGATGTGATTTTTTTGAATTATAATTTAAAAGTACAAAAAAAGGGGAAACTTTCGCTTCCCCTCCTATAAAAATCAAGTTGTTTTATTGTTTTACGATTCTAGTCATCGATTCGCCACTATCGTTGAAAACACGAACCATATAGATTCCATTTTCAACTTTTGAAAGGTTAACTTCATGGATTTGAGTTCCATTCATATTTTCTTTCGAGCTAATGATTCGACCATTCAAATCTGTTATTTCGTAAGAGAAATTCAATTCTGAAGCGACATTAGAAATTTGAAACAAACCAGTTGTTGGATTTGGATAAATCGTCAAATCTTCAAACACGAAATCATCCAATCCTGCATAATCGCAACCAGAAAGGATATTCATAATAATGTTTGCTGTGTCATTTGGACATACTCCGTTTGTAACTATGTAATTGTAATTGAATTGTCCTGGAAGTGATCCAGAAATGATTTGGCTATTTGGTAATGCGTTACCGTTTGGCCCATACCATGTTCCACCTAAATCAATATTACCAGACAATCCTGCAAGTAAGTTAATAGGTTGATTTTTACAAACAGTTAATACACCATCGGTTCCAGCGGAAGAAGGGTCAACAACTGTGAATGTAGCTACTGTAGTGTCACTCACACATGCGGTAGTAACAACATAACTTGCTGAATAGGTACCATCTGCCAATGATGAAATGGTTAATTCAGCTGTATCAAGTGCCGAAGGATTCGGAGCAAAATACCAAGTTCCATTGTTTTCACCTTGTGTGATGATTGCATTTAAGTCAATAGTTTGATCCAATCGACAAACATCTATAGCTCCATCTGTTCCTGGATCAGGAGTACAAATGTCAACACAAAACTCGTCGATGTACAATCTGTTACCATCAATTCCTCCTTGTGGGATATGAAAAGCAATGTAACATGTTCCACTAAACGCACTTAAGTCGATAGCCGTATCTGCATAAACAATGTTGGAATAAGAGTTTAAGTACATCAATGTATCCGTGAAGTCCGCAGGGCTTGTTCCTGTTGTTGAAAGCAAAACTTCAAAATCACTTGGATCAGCCAAAAGTGCTGCGCGGTAATTGAAGGACATGATTTCATTATTTGTCAGAATTAAACCTGGGGAAATTAACCAATCATCGTTATTACCTGCATTCAAGTTCGTGAGGATAGAAGCACATTGGTCACCAGCAAACGGGTTTGTAGCATAATCCATGCTCCAAGAATCGACATCATTGTTTCCATTAAGAATACTCCAGCAAGCTTGAGTAGGAGAGTCTGAATCAAACGACTCACAGAAAGATTGAGCAACGAATGCATCACACAAAGTTGTTTGTAAGATTGAAATCCATTCTCCTGGAGTTGTTCCAGCACCACAATTGGCTGAAATATAAAATTCATAGGTTACATTTCCGTCAAGTCCTGACACTACATAGTTTGTGTCAGTCGCCGTTGCAGAGCCGATTTGAGCACCACTACCAGGCACAAATCCTGGAGTTCCCCATTCAATGTTCCAAGTTGTTTCTGAACCATTTGCGTTCCAAGAAAGATCAACAATGTCATTATTAAATGTATTCACAGTTGCACCACTTGGAGCCAAGGCATCTTCAATAATTATGGTATAAACTCCACTTTCTAAGTTGTTTATATCTCTTACGGTGATTGTATGTGAACCAACAGTTAAATTTGTTGGAAAAGCACCAACTGATCCAAATGCTCCACCATCAACAGCAAAAGAGAAAGGTGCTGTTCCACAATCAATATTTGAAATAACAAATGAACCATTATTTCCGTTGTTACATGATACAGGTATTGGCAAAAGCGAAACATTTACATCATTTACATTTACAGTAACCAATGCTCTATTTATACTTGGACAAGCGCCTTCCATAGCTTGAGCGTAAAATTCGTACGTTCCATTTGCCGCAGGCGCAGGAAGTACAGATGTTCCAACCCCATTAAAAGGTGAGCCAGCTCCTAATTCATTTCCACCAGTTGCTGCATCATGCCAGCTTAGAGTTGCATTACTTGGTATTAAATAATAGAAAACACCGTTGAATGTTCTGCCTGCAATTGGACCTGAGAAAGTAGTACAAAATCCAGCCCCTGTAGTGATTGTCATGTATGAATCAGAGTAAGTAGAACTCAAATTTGAATAAGATGCATTGTAGTTCATGTAGATACCGTAGGTTGTTCCTGCTGGTATAGTTAGATCATCAATATCAACATTTACTAGATCTTGAGTTGCAACGGCATTAATAGGGTAAGAACCTAAAAGTGTCCATGCGGCAGCGCTAGTTTCTGAGCCAATATACGTGTTTAATTTATAATAAACATTTACCGTTTGCGCTCCAGCGATGTTTACTCTTGCATCAATACTTGTAATTGTAACAGGACTAGCGTTTGTGGTTACATCAACCATAGCACCAGACGTACAGCCGTTTCCTCCAGTGTTTTGAGTTGCTAATGATGTGACAATCATTGGGTTTACAGCAGATAAGTCAACTGTCGTTGCGCCATTGCAAACGAAAAAATCAGTTGGATCAGCAACAGGATCAAGCGGAATTTGAGTATCAATCGTTACGAGTAAGCTGCTTGTATTTGACCAACATTGTGTCGTTGAATCATACGCTGCAACGTGATAAGTTCCAGTTGTTGTGATTGGCATAGGAACAGAAGCAGGAAGCGCATCAGATACACCATTCAAGGTTGTTCCTTGCCAGAAATAAGCTGTTCCCGCAGGAGGTGTTCCAGCAAAAATTTCTGTTCCGTTCGTAACGCAAGCAGGATTTTGAGTCGCCCCTGGAATTGGTGGAGCTGCTGCTAATGGGAAGTTTGAAACTGTAATACTTGATGAATTTGTTGACCAAGCCAACGTCACCGTGCTAAAAGCTCTTAGGTAATACGTGCCATTTGTTAGGACATTAAACGGCCCTGAGTATAAATCTGTTGTACTAGTTCCTGATGCACTTGTTTGCCAATACCATAAAACATCGGGATCTGGTGTCCCAACCACGTCAAGATTTGTACCTGTTAAGCATGAAGGAATTCCTGCCGCTTGGAAAGGTACTGGTGGTGTAGGAGGAGGACCAGCCCATCTGAAAGTTGTTCCACTTGCAGGGAATACAGAAGCGGATCCAGTACAAGTTGCAGTATTCGTTGCTCCAGCAGTTGTTGCAGTCCAATCAGTGGTTGTTGTTCTGTTGTTAAAGTCTGTCGGAACACTACCACCTAACCCAACTTGAGCTGTAATTGCTGTTGCATTGTTGATAAAATCACCGTAAACAACCTCAACAACATTGGAAGTTTCATACAGTCTGATTTGAAAGTCGTAACTATCACCTGTACCTGTAGTACCGAATTTTTTGTAATCTAACCACTGAATAACACAAACGCGGTTAGGCGCTGCGCCTATTGTTTCTAATCTCAAAGAAGCACCAACTTGAGCTTGTAAATCACGAGAAAGTGCTGCAATTCTATTTCTTAAGTGAGTTGGTGTTGTTACTGCGGTTGAATTTAATGCAGTATAACTTGAGGTTGAAGCATTGTTAACTGATGGAGTCAATGCAGAATTACCAAATGTAATCCACCCATTATTGTTAATTGCCAGCACATTATAATTTTCATTATTGTAGGCAAAAGTAAATCCAATCGGAAGTCCAACACCAGTAGTGACTGTTCCTCCAAGAGGAGCTGCTGGATCTACAAAGCGTTGGTCATCAGAAGTTTCGCTACCAAGCAATAAACCGCCTGTAATTGGGGTGAATGTACTTGTAGTAGTATTGAATGCGTAGGTGCTAACCTGAGCAAAATTCCATTGAGTAATGGCAATGAAAAATGCCAGAATACCAAAAGAATTCAAAATACTACGCAATTTTCTTAAGTTGTTTTTTAAGTAAACTTGTTTCATTTTTTCTTTTTTAGTTAAAATTTGAACGAGCTGTAAAGTTAGGGCAATTAAGCTTATTAAGCAAATTCTCCTATATTATTCTTACAAAAAAAAGGGGAAACTTTCGCTTCCCCTTCATCAGTTTAAAAGTTAAACTATTATTGTTTCACAATTCTAGTCATAAATTCACCCGACTCGTTGAATACGCGTACGATGTACACACCATTTTCAACATTTGATAAATTCACTTCTTGAACTTGTTTACCGTTTAAGTTTTCTTTTCCAGCGATCATTCTACCATTAAGGTCTGAAATTTCGTAAGAGAAGTTCAATCCAGAAGCAACATTCGAGATGTTAAAGATTCCAGTTGATGGATTTGGATAAACCGCCAATGCACCGAATGCAAATTCTTCCAATCCGTTATAATCACATGTAGAAAGAATGTTCATCACAATGTTTGAAGTATCGTTTGGACAAACTCCATTATTTACGATGTAATTGTAGTTAAACTGTCCAGGTAAGTTACCTGAAATAATTTCACCACTTGGCAATGCAACGTTTGAAGGGTTATACCAAGTTCCACCTAAATCTATTAATCCAGACAAACCAGACAATAGATTGATAGGTTGGTTTTTACATACGGTTAAAACGCCATCAACACCAGCAGATGATTGCGGGAACACTGTAAATGAAGCTACTGTTGTATCAACTGTACAAGCTGTTGTTACTAAATAGTGAGCTTCAAATGTTCCGTTAGGAATTGCAGATACTGTTAAATCAGATCCATCAACGGCAGTTGGATTTGGAGCAAAGTTCCACACACCATTCGTTTCACCTTGTGTAATTACCGTGTTAAGATCAAGTGTACCATCTAATCTACAAACATCCACAGCGCCATCGGTACCTGGCGCAGGAGTACAAATATCAACACAGAAATCGTCAATCATTAAGTACCAGCCATCTAAACCTCCTGCAGGAACATGGAATGCGATGTAGCAAGTTCCAGAATATGCACTTAAGTTAATCGCCGAATCAAGATATTCAACATTACCAACAGTGAACAAACTTGCCAATTCAACAGTAAAGTCACCAGGAGCAGTTCCCGTTGTAGATAACAATACACGTAAATCATTTGGTTCAAACTGGGAATAAGTTCTGTATTTGAAATTCATGATTTCATTTCCAGTTAATAATAATCCTGGACTAATTAACCACTCGTCAAGTACACCACCATTAAAGTCAGTATATAATTGAGCACTTTCACCAGCACCACCAAATGGCGCTAAAGTTCCATTCATTTGCCAATTGTAAAAATCGTCATTTCCATTGATAACTGACCAACAAGCTTCAGTTTCTGAGTCAGCATCAAAGCTTTCACAGAATCCTTGAGCAGCCAATGGATCACACAATGTTGTTAAATTAACCATGATCCAATCTCCAGCTGTTGTTCCAGCACCACAATTTGCAGAAATGTAGATATCATATTCTGTGTTTCCATCTAATCCAGTAACTACATAATTTGTGTCAGTTGCAGTGGCAGAACCGATTTCAGCACCAGTGCCAGGAGTGAAACCAGGAGCACCCCATTCAACATTCCAAGAAGTTTCAGAACCATTTCCGTTCCATGAAAGATCAGCGATGTCATTGTTGAATGTATTTAAAACCAAGCCACTTGGAGCAGGCGCATCACCGATTGTAATGTTGTAAACAACACTTTCATTCAATGCAGCATCTTGCACAACTACTGTGTGAGGTCCAACTGTTAAATCTGTTGGAAATGAACCTAAAGAACCAAATGCTCCACCGTCAACTGCGAAAGCGAAAGGAGCAGAACCACAGTTAATTGCAGAAATCACAAATGAACCATCGTTTCCGTTGTTACATGAAACATTGATTGGCAACAAAGCAACAGAAACCGAAGTAACCACTACAGGTACAGCTGTTCTAACACTTGAAGGACAACCAGGGAAGTCTTCTTGTACATAGAAATTTGTATCCGCAGCTAAAATACCTGAAGTAAAGCTTGGTCCAGAACCAATTTGTGATCCACCTACAGCAGCATCCCACCAAGAGATTGTTGCAACAGGGAATGAAGTTGTACCGTTAATTGTTACTGGTTGACCAGCACAAACACCTGTTTCCGGAACAGTTACACCTGTTAAATCAGGACATTGAATATTAATCAAGTGATCTTCTGTTTCGCCATATCCATAAGCAAGACATGGAGTTAATCCAGCACCTGAATAACCTTCAGCACAAACAATACGCATCACTGTGTTTCCAGTCGCTGCAGCTGCAGGAACCGTAAATGATCCACTAACAATTTTTGGTCCAGCAGCACTTGCTGCAGAAGTTGTTGGCTCAGCAAAAATCAACTCACCTGGATCAGTGAATAGACCATTTTGGTTGTAATCAATCCAAATTCCGATTCCATTGCTGTAATATGTTGCTCCGTCACATTCATCTTGCTCAACAGAGAAAGTAATTGTTTGCCCAGGTGCAGCTTGTGTAATTGGAGCTAACGTTTTAAAGTTAGAATAACGACTAAGAATTGAACCCGGTCCAGGAGCAGCAGCAGTACAACCAGCCAAGTTTGCATACAATGGATCGGTAGAGCCACCATTTACAGTAACATTATAAATTTCCTCATCGGCAGTTACAGTTGGTGCACTTGCACAATAACAATCCATGAAAGAATTTATGTTTACCAACACAGCGGTAGAAGTATCTGATAATCCAGAACAAGTAACGATACATTGATAATAAGTTGCAACTGTTTGATTCGCAATATAGGTGCTATTTGTTGCTCCTACAATATCGGTAAATGTTACATTGTCTGTTGACGATTGCCATTGGTATGTTTGGCCTGTGCCACCAGTACCACCAGTTAGTGATATCGTATTATTTATTGAAGGACAAACTGATAAGTTTGCAGCACCTGCAGCACCTGCAGTTGGAGGTGAAGTACAAGGAACAGCAGGAATAAATGTAATTCCGCCTATTAATCCTCTTGGATAGTTTCCTGGTGTTGCAGGGTAAGCTACACCTCCCCATGAAATTCCATCTCCCGTAATAAGGTTAACACCTCCTCCAGTAAATGTGTTCACTCCTGCAGTTAAAGTCATATACTGCATGGTTGTTGCCGAGAAGCCCAATTGGTAAGTAGCTCCGGCTGGCACAGTTAGAGACAAACCAGAAAGTGCTGTTACAATTCCGTTTGCGGTATTAGAATTAGCAACTCCAGTACCAGCAGAAATCCAACCATTTTGGCCGTCACCAACAACGCCGCCATCCCAAGGAGCTGCAACATCGTTAAAAGGTGTTGTTCGGTATAAAAGTTGAAGATTGTTGGTAGCTGATGTACCCAAATGACAACTGATGTCTGTTATGATTATGTCAAAAGCATTTGTGTTTTGCACATTAAAAATGACAGAACCATTTCCATTGTTGTTGATGTGATTAGTGAGGACCGTTGTTTGTGCATTCGTAAAGATGCACAAAAACAAGAAAACTCCCATTAAATGTAAAGATCGCTTCATATTATTTCAATTTATTAGTTAATTCAAATTTACGATTAATTAGTGTCGAAATTGTAAATAGCTTGCTTCAATGAGCATATTAGCCTTATACATTTGCAAACCAATATATCTATCGATTATTGAGCAATATCCAATGAAAGTTTGAAAAATTATTGCATAAAAAAAGGGGAAACTTGCGCTTCCCCTTTCTCAGTTTAAAAGTTAAACTATTATTGTTTCACAATTCTAGTCATAAATTCACCAGATTCGTTGAAGACACGCACGATGTACACACCATTTTCAACATTTGATAAATTCACTTCTTGAACTTGTTTACCGTTTAAGTTTTCTTTTCCAGCGATCATTCTACCATTAAGGTCTGAAATTTCGTAAGAGAAGTTCAATCCAGAAGCAACATTCGAGATGTTAAAAATTCCAGTTGATGGATTTGGATAAACCGCCAATGCACCGAATGCAAATTCTTCTAGGCCATTATAATCACATGTAGAAAGAATATTCATAACAATGTTTGCAGTGTCATTTGGACAAACTCCATTGTTCACAATGTAATTGTAGTTAAATTGTCCCGGCAAGTTACCAGAAATAATTTGACCACTTGGCAATGCAACGTTTGAAGGGTTATACCAAGTTCCACCTAAATCGATCAAACCAGACAATCCAGACAATAAATTGATAGGTTGGTTTTTACAAACAGTAAGAACACCATCAGTACCTGCTGAAGACTCAGGGAACACTGTAAATGAAGCAATTGTTGTATCAACTGTACAAGCTGTTGTTACTAAATAGTGAGCTTCAAATGTTCCATCAGGAATTGCAGTTACTGTGATTAGAGAATCATTTGTAATCGCAAATGGATTTGGAGCAAAATTCCACACACCATTCGTTTCACCTTGTGTAATTACAGAGTTAAGATCAAGTGTACCGTTTAAACGACAAACATCAACAGCTCCATCGATACCAGGTGCAGGTGTACAAATGTCCACACAGAAATCATCAATCATCAAGAACCAACCGTCTAAACCTCCTGCTGGAACATGGAATGCAATGTAGCAAGTTCCAGAATAAGCACTTAAGTTGATAGCTGAATCAAGATATACAGTATTTCCAACTGTGAACAAACTTGCCAATTCAACAGTGAAGTCAGCAGGAGCAGTTCCTGTTGTAGACAACATTACACGAACATCATTTGGTTCGAACTGAGAATAAGTTCTGTATTTGAAACTCATGATTTCGTTTCCAGTTAAAAGTAATCCCGGGCTAATTAACCAATCGTCATTAGCTCCAAAGTTGAAATCTGTATTGATTTGAGCACTTTCACCAACTCCTCCAAATGGAGCCAAAGTACCATTCATTGTCCAAAAATCAAAGTCATTGTTAGCATTCATGATTGTCCAACAAGCTTCAGTTTCTGAATCAGCATCAAAGCTTTCACAGAATCCTTGAGCAACTAGTGGATCACACAATGTTGTTAAATTTGTCATAATCCATTCACCAGTTGTAGTACCTGCACCACAATTTGCAGAAATGTATATGTCATATTCTGTGTTTCCATCTAATCCAGTAACAACATAATTTGTATCTGTTGCAGTCGCAGAACCGATTTCAGCACCAGAACCAGGAGTGAAACCAGGAGCACCCCATTCAACATTCCAAGAAGTTTCAGAACCATTTCCGTTCCATGAAAGATCAGCAATATCATTGTTGAACGTGTTAATCACCAAACCACTTGGAGCAGGAGCATCACCGATTGTGATGTTGTAAACAACACTTTCATTCAATGCAGCATCTTGCACGACTACTGTGTGAGGTCCAACTGTTAAATCTGTTGGAAATGAACCTAAAGAACCAAATGCTCCACCATCAACTGCGAATGCGAAAGGTGCAGAACCACAGTTGATTGCAGAAATCACAAATGAACCATCGTTTCCGTTGTTACATGAAACATCGATTGGCAATAAAGCAACAGAAACAGAAGTTACAACAACAGGCACAGCAGTTCTAACACTTGAAGGACAACCAGGGAAGTCTTCTTGTACATAGAAATTTGTATCCGCAGCTAAAATACCTGAAGTAAAGCTTGGTCCAGAACCAATTTGTGATCCACCTACAGCAGCATCCCACCAAGAGATCGTTGCAACAGGGAATGAAGTTGTACCGTTAATTGTTACTGGTTGACCAGCACACACTCCCGTTTCCGGAACTACCGCACCAGTTAAATCAGGGCATTGAATTGTAATTAAGTGATCTTCTGTTTCACCATATCCATAAGCAAGGCATGGAGTTAAAGAAGCGCCTGAATATCCCTCAGCACAAACAATTCGCATTACTGTGTTACCAGTCGCTGCAGCTGCAGGAACCGTAAATGATCCACTAACAATTTTAGGTCCAGCAGCACTTGCTGCAGAAGTTGTTGGCTCTGCAAAAATCAATTCTCCTGGATCTGTGAATAGACCATTTTGGTTGTAATCAATCCAAATACCGATTCCATTGTTGTAATATGTTGCTCCGTCACATTCATCTTGCTCTATTGAGTATGAAACTGTTTGACCAGGTGCTGCTTGCGTAATTGGTGCTAAAGTTTTAAAGTTTGAATAGCGACTAAGTATAGAACCCGGTCCGGGAGCTGGAGTAGCACATCCGTTTGCATTCGCATACAAAGGATCTGTAGAACCACCATTTACCGTTACATTATAGATTTCTTCGTCAATTGTGTTTGAAGGAGCACTTGAACAGTAACAGTCCATGAAAGAATTTAAAGTAACAAAAACCGCTGATGATGTATCAGACAAACCTGAACAAGTCAAAATACATTGGTAGTATGTTTCAACAGTTTGGCTAGATACGTAAGTTGTGCTTGTCGCACCAACGATATCTGTAAATGTAACACCATCTGTTGATGATTGCCATTGGTATGTTTGACCTGTGCCAGCTGTTTGTCCTGTAAGAGAAAGCGTGTTATTTACAGACGGACAAACAGGGTTTAAAGCAGCTACAGATGTTCCACCTGTTGGAGGCGCTACACATGGAGCCAATAAATTCGCATTTAAAGTAAACGTACCTGGACAAGGACTTTGAGGACTTGGCCAAGTATCAAAAACAAAATAGTATGTTGTTCCTGAAGTAAATGTTGTTGCAGCAGGAAGCGTTAAAGTTTTTGATGCAGCAGAACCTGTAATGTTACCAATGCAAATACCTCCAGAAGTTGGACAGCCTTGATAAACCATAATTCCTGTCCAAGATTGACCTGAGTAAAAAATGGAAATGTTGTCATAATTTGCGCCTGGAGTCCAAGCGTAAACAGATTCCCAACCACCTAAATACAAACCACTACCACAAACGGTAGCGTTCACAGAGTTAATGTCATCGGTACTTCCGCAGATAAGAGATTGAGTGTATGGTAATGAAGGAGTAGCAGGGATGATTTCCGCGCCAGCACAAGTGGTGGCATTGGCAAAATTTACAGCTCCAACAAAACCAAACATCAAGAGTAATAATTTTTTCATACTTTTTTTGTTTTGTTAATAATGAATTAATTTACCAAATATACACAATAAAATTTAGTGTTTCTTTAACCAATTTGTAAAATAATTAAACACTTGTTGTTCAATTATTGGAATCTTATTTGTAATTTGAGTTAATGTGTTGATATTCAGCAATTGTAAGAGTATCTCCAAATTTTTCTATTCATTTGGTTACTTTTGTTAAAATTTTAGATCATGTTAAAAGACAAATTGGCAATAATTTGTGGTGCCACACAAGGGATTGGATTGGCTGCCGCTCAAAGAATGGCGAACTTGGGCGCTACGGTTGTTTTGGTTGCAAGAAATGAGTCAAAGTTAATCGATGCGTTAAAAACACTAAATATTGAAAATCATCAAAAACACACATATATTGTTGCCGATTTTTCCCATCCAAGTGAATTGAAAGCGAAAATAACTAGTTGGGTAGATCAGGGAAATGCATGTAACATCTTGGTAAATAATACCGGAGGACCAAAAGGAGGACCAATACTTGATGCTAAAATCGAAGAGTTTCTTGATACATTTAACCAACATTTAATAAGTAACCACATTTTAGTTCAGGCACTAGTTCCTGGCATGAAGAAATTAGGGTACGGTCGCATCATCAACGTTATTTCGACAAGCGTGAAGCAACCGTTGCCAAATCTTGGTGTTTCGAATACAATTCGTGGAGCTGTGGCTAGTTGGAGTAAGTCTTTAGCGAATGAACTAGGGCAATTTGGTATTACAGTAAACAATGTGTTGCCTGGCGCAACAAACACGGTTCGACTTAAAGGAATTGCAGAAGCTAAATCTGAAAAAACAGGGGAGACTGTTAATCATATTTTTGAAGAAATGGCCCAAGAATCACCGATGAAACGCATTGCTGAACCAGAAGAAATAGCTAATGCTATTGCGTTTTTAGCATCGCCAGAAGCATCTTATATCAACGGAATCAATGTGCCTGTTGATGGCGGAAGAACAAAATCGTTATAGATTTTAACGAATAATATTCACGTGACCTACGATTTTTTCTTCAAAGCCATTGTTCGCTTTGTAGTGCATGACGTATGTGTATGTACCATCTTGACAAATAGAGTTTTTGTATGTTCCGTCCCATTTAAATCTTAAATTGTCAGAACTATAGACTTGTTCTCCCCAACGATTGTAAATTTCGACTTCTAACCAAGCAATTCCATAAACACTCGCAGAAAAATAATTATTGAAACGATCACCATCATTTGGAGTGAACGTATTTGGAACATATAAATAAAATGCTTCGAGAATAGTTATTGGTTTTTGAATGGAGTCAATACATCCTTTTTCATCTGTTGCAATCAATGTAACCATATAAGTTCCTGGCTCATTAAAAACATTGTTTGGATGAACTAATGTCGATGTGTTTCCATCTCCAAATTCCCATTGATATGTAACCGCATTGATGCTTAAATTCTGAAAAGTTATAGGCAAAGAATCAAACAAAGTATGGCTCGACGGAATAAAATCAGCAAATGGTTTTACGACTGTGATTGTTGTATTGCCTGGTACAGTAAACGTTTGACATTCATCTGAAACAATCACATTGTAATTGGTCGTAAACCATGGATTTACCCAAACATCTGCTGTAGTTTCATTGCTGTGCGGCCATAGGTAAAAATAATCTCCATAACCACCAGTCACAGTTGTAGTGATATGAACAGAATCACCAGGACAAACTTCAACATCTGGAGACATTTCAACAATTAGTGGAGGACTTGTAATGGTGTATAGCACATCTGCTGAATCAACAACACCACACCCATCCGTGACTTCAACCGAATAAGTTGTTGTTTGGGAAGGAGTCACCGTTTGATTTGTAAAAATACCTAGTGTTTCTCCTTGACTTGATGTCCATTGATAGGTATATGTGCCAGTGCCACCTGTCGCTTGAACAGAAAGTTCAGCGGGTATGTACGGACAAATTTCTGTGATATCATTGGTAATTGTCAGAACTATTGGAGGATAAATAGGTACAACTACTTGACCTGTTGCATTGGCAGTACCATTAATGCAGTTATCAGTCACGACAACAGTATATGTTTGCGTTGCTGGCGGATTAACGGTAATTGATTCGGTCGATTCTCCGTTACTCCAAAGAAAGGTATAGGATCCTGTCCCACCAGTTACGTCTGCAACCAAAACACCATCGTCTCCTGAGCAAACTACTGTATCATTTATTATTTCAACCGATAATGGGAATACATCTTGAATTCTCACTTCGCGAAATATGGGTGTTACATTACCACACGGGTCGGTCAATAAAAACTCAAGAAGAATATTTTCTATTCCTTCCGATAGTCCATCTTCTAAAGCAGTAAATGTAAATTGGACTTGAGATTGACCCGCAGGAAAAGTTATAGAGTTTGGTACATTTGTGTAATCAGCAATTTCAACAGCTGAACCAGTTAGGTTAATTGGAATTGTAAGAGCTTGGTTTAAATTATTTTCACGTGTCAATGTAAATGTAACATCTGTGCATCCTTCAGCCATTAAATCGTCATCATTAAATGCCAAAGCAGAAAGCTCAAAGTCTATTTCTACTGGAGTTTTTGATGTCAAACTATTTGCTTCCAGAAAAATCCCTGAATCATAGATCCCGTCTCCAACATCGGCGATAGCAATGATCAAATTGTACGTTTGTCCGCATTGCACTTTAGAAATCGCTTCAAGTGGCACAGTAAAACCATCATATTGGATTGTGCTGCCGCCATTGTTATTTACATAATAGCCCGCGTTTTGAGCTGGCACACTATTTCCATTTATATTAGATGAAACAGCCGAGTGTACATTATTAATGGCCACAGTCTGCCCGGAACCAGGTATCCGAGCAATGTTGCGGTAGTTTCCAAATGAACCATCTGGAACAATCCCAGGACCAGATATAAAGAATCCAAAAATGTCGTTAAAGGGAGTACCACAATATTCCAAATACTCTTCGGATGCAAAAACATATTTAAATCTTACAGTGTCAGCATAGGGAACTACATTAAATTGAATTACCGAAGCATCATAAGTGGTGTTTCCAATAATGTTTGTGAGAATTGAACTTCCAGGGGCTCCATTGTCAACTCCAGCATCTTGCTGGTTATTTGGACCTTGAGGCCCAGCTGCTGTTGGTGCAATAGTTCCTGTTGTAATGATAATTCCGCTATTGATTCCTAGATTCGTTCCACTAGCTGTAAAAGAACCGATTGCTTGAGATACACCATTAAAAGTTACATTCGAAACCGTTACTCCGCTTCCAACAAGCACGTTTTGAATTAAATTTGTAGCGCTACTGCCCGTTGTCACAAGTTGACCATGTACCTGAAAAACAGATATTAGGAAAAGGAATATGACAATAAACTTGTGCATCTATACGTATAACGCAAAAATACGGAAATCGTTGTTTTAAATGTGATAATTAGTGGTTAATGATTAGTTAAATGTAATATTCATTGATTCTACGATTTTTGATTTATTGAATACTCAACTATTTTGGAAAATGAACTTCTTTCAATTTTCAGTGACTATCCTTAGTTAAAATTTGCTTTTAAAGAATCATTACCTTCAAAAATAGTTTGTCGAAGTGTGAAATTTTAGTGATTTTTGCATTCAATGAAATTCAAAAACATATTCGCAAATTGGCGCAAAACATTTAAGCTTGGCACGTCCGACCCTAAAAGTTTTGAAGAAAAGTGGTCAGTGAACACTTCTCGCATCCAAGTCGTTTCTCTTTTTTTTGTGTTTTTAGTCATTTTAACTTTTTTGATTGGACTCTTACTAACAAAAACAAGTTTGAGCGAATATTTCATAAAAGATGCAGCTCGCATTGATCGAGACAAAGTTGTTGAACAAAAAATGCAAATAGACAAACTCGCGAAAAGACTTGATGCTCAAGAGAAGTATATTGAAAATATCAAAATGATTATTTCGGGAAAAACCCCTGCTGATACGGTTAAAAAGATCAAGAGTGGACTAAAGGTTGATCCGAGTAAAATCAATACTTCTTTGACTAAATCTGAACGAAAAATTGCGGCAAAAGTGAAAGATGATTTGAGAACAAAAGTGAAAAAGAGTCCTCAACTCAGCATCCATTTTATTACACCAGTACAAGGAATTGTGAGTCAAAAATTTGACGCAAAAGTACATCCTGGCATAGATGTGGTGACGCCTAAAGGTGTTTCTGTTTCAGCTTGTTTGTCCGGAACAGTGATTTATGCCGGTTATTCTCAAAAAGATGGGCATTTTTTAATCATTGAGCATGCAAATGACTTTATTTCAGTCTACAAACACAATCAATCGAAATTTAAGAAAACGGGCGATAAAGTTCGAACAGGCGATCCAATTGCGATAGTCGGAAATACAGGTGAAAACAGTACAGGACCGCATTTGCATTTTGAGCTATGGTTAAATCAAAAACCGATTGACCCGACAGAGTACATGCGTTTCAAGAAAATGTAGTTTTTAGTTGGAGTTAAGCCTAAACAAGCTCCATATTGTCTATCAAACGAACTTCTCCGCAATAACATGCGATGCAACACGTGGCCCCTTCAACCCATTTTGTTGACAGCAATTTTAAGTTGGAAGGATCAACAATTTCAAGGTATTCCAATGTTAGTTTGCTTTTTTGAAAAAATAAAACGGCTTGTTTTTTTAATTCTTTTGGAGAAAGTTTGGCTTCATTTTGTTTTGCAAATCGAAGTGTTTCAATGATAATCAATGCATCTTCTTTCTGCTCTTCTGAAAGCCTCATGTTTCGGCTACTCATGGCAAGTCCCGAAGTTTCGCGCATGATTTCACAGCCGATAATTTTTATAGGGAGTTCATAGCTCTGAGTCATGTATTTAATTAGAGCAAGTTGCTGAAAATCTTTCTTACCAAAGCAAGCAACATTCGGTTGCACAATATCAAAAAAACGTTTAACAACTTGCACAACTCCATCAAAATGTCCAGGACGAAATTTGCCTTCCATCACTTTGTCCATAATTCCGAGATCAAGTTTCATGTAGGAATCATTTTTCGGATAGATTTCATCAATTGTTGGTGTGAAAACTAAATCGGCTCCAGATTCATTTAGGAGTGCCAAATCAGCATCGATTGTTCTTGGATATTTTTTTAAATCTTCTTGATTGTTAAATTGAGTTGGATTGACGAAAATGCTTACTACAACTACATCGCACTGTTTTTTTGCTTCCTGCACCAATGAAATATGGCCCAAATGCAACGCACCCATGGTTGGAACAAAACCAATCGTCTGACCCTTAGATTTATGCGTTAATATTTCTGCTTGAATCGTATGGACTTGGCTGAAAACCTTGAGTTTTTGCATAAATGAGAAAATGGTAAACCGACAAAACTATTTTTTTTTCTTGAAGTTGCGCTTTTTTTTCTATATTTTTGTACTGTTTTTTACAAACAATTTTAATAAATGGAGAAAAAGAAAATACTTTTTGTATCACAAGAGATTGCGCCATTTTTACCGAAATCAGAAATTGCTACCACTGCTCGACGTTTACCGCAAGGGATTCAGGAACAAGGCAAAGAAATTCGTGTTTTTATGCCTCGCTTCGGTTCAATAAATGAAAGACGTCATCAGCTGCACGAAGTAATTCGTTTATCTGGTATGAATATGATTATTGATGACAATGATCACCCACTTATAATTAAAGTTGCTTCCATTGCTCAAGCAAGAATGCAAGTTTACTTTATTGATAACGAAGAGTATTTTAAACGAAAAACGGCTATTGTTGATGAGCACAATGTAGAATTCGCCGACAACGACGAGCGATCTATGTTTTTCTGCAGAGGTGTATTGGAAACAGTTAAAAAACTTGGATGGCAGCCGGATGTAATTCATTGCCACGGTTGGATGACAGCGCCAATGGGACTTTATATGAAAAAAGTATATAGCAAGGATCCTCATTTTGCTGAAACACGCGTTGTATATAGTATGTACAACGAGAGCTTTAACAAAAATTGGGATGCTAAATTCGCGGATAAGCTTAAATTTGACGGCATTGACGATGCTGATGTGTCTCATTTTAGTAACACAGATTTTCATTCCATTACAGCTGGAATGATGAAATATATGGATGGAGTAAACGTTTCATCTGAAATACTTGATCCTGCGTTACAGAAAATAGTTGATGAATTAACTTGTAATAAGTTGCAATTTGTAGCTGAGGAACATCAAACAAAGGCGTTGTCAGAATTTTTTGATAAAGTAATTGAAGAAACAGTACTCATATAATATGATTTTGAACATCTTTATTGGGTGGCGGAAAGGACTTGTTCTTTCCGCTACTTTTTTTGCGGCACTTTTATTTGTTACCTCGTGTAAGAAGAAGGATAATTTGTTGGGTGGAAATGCCATCGATCAAGGTGAATTACTTGAATCGGGCGGTGTGGATACCTTCTTAATTAAGTCATATACCGAAAAAGCTGATTCGATTATAACCAGTAATGCTCGATATGCTTTGCTAGGAAATTACATGGATCCTGAATTTGGAAGTGTGAAATCCAGTTTTTATACACAAGTTCGCTTGCAAGGATTGAATCCAATATTTGACCCAACATTTGTTGTTGATTCGGTTGTTTTGGCTTTGGAATATGTTGGTGCTTATGGACCAGTTTCTTCGCAAACATTTGAAGTTTACCGTGTTGATGAGCAAATGGGAATTGACTCCACCTATTACAATTTTTCAAGCTTGGATATCCAACCAACAAATTTGGTGGAAACTGGTTTTGGAACGCTACAATTGAATCCGAATAAACTAACAGTTGTTGGAGATGACACACTCACAAGTCAATTGCGCATTCGGTTGAAAAATAGCGTTGGTACAAATCTGTTCAATGATCGAATTTCAGGGAGTTATGATGCACAATTCAATGACGATAATTTGTTTGCGAATGAATATTTTAAGGGATTGTATGTCAAAACAAATGGTGTGGTTTCCACTTCTGGTTCAGTAGGTTATTTTAACCTAGTTGATCAAGATTCTAAAGTCATCATTTATTTTACCGATGCATCAGGTCAAAAAACCTTTGATTTGAGAATTAACAGTAGTTGTGCATCTTTCAATCATGTCGAGATAGATAATTCAGGCAAAAATGTTCAGAATGTCATTGATAATCCAAACAATGGGCAAACGGAGTTTTATGCGCAATCGAATAGAAGTCGCGCAATCATTGACCTTCCAACTGTGAAAAATTTGCCTAAGAACATCATTGTTCACTCGGCATATTTATATCTACCAATCCAACACAATCAATTTTCATCCTACACGCCACCAGGTACCATTACTGTTTTAAATGCAGAAACAAAAGGATTGATCGGACAAACAAATTACAATTCAATTACGGCTGAGTATGCAGTGAATTTAAGAGCTTACCTTCAACAGTATGTTGCTGGAAATGTTGCATCTGTTCCGATTCAAATTTCTCCATCGGCATTTGTTTCATCAGTGGATAGAATTGTATTTAATGGTCAAATGACAACCAATAAGAAAAAACCAAGATTAGTTATTAGCTATACAGAATTTTAGAAAATATGTGTGGAATTGTTGCGTATATCGGAAAAAAAGAAGCGTTTCCAATTGTAATCAATGGATTGAAACGTTTAGAATACAGAGGTTATGATAGTGCTGGAGTTGCTGTCTTAAATGACAGAGGCTTACACAATTACAAACGTCAAGGAAAAGTATCTAATTTGGAGGAATTTGTTACCGACAAAGACATTCAAGGTTCTGTTGCCATTGGCCATACCAGATGGGCGACTCACGGTTTACCAAACGATATTAATGCGCATCCACATTTTTCGGAAGATGGTAGTATTGCCATGATTCACAATGGAATCATAGAGAATTATGATCCATTGAAACGAGAGCTTATGCGTAAAGGCTATACTTTCAGAAGTGAAACGGATACAGAAGCCTTGGTTTACCTTATTGATGATATTCGCAAAAACACAGATGTTTCTTTGGCAGAATCTGTTCGATTGGCTTTAGAGCAAGTTGTTGGTGCTTATGCAATTGTAGTCATTTCAAGAGAACACCCAAATCAATTGGTGGTTGCGAGAAAAAGTAGTCCTTTAGTTGTTGGAATAGGCAAAGAAAATGATTTTTACATCGCTTCTGATGCTACTCCAATTGTCGAATACACCAAAGATGTGGTTTATTTAGGGGATGAAGAAATTGCGATTGTTGATTTGGAGCGTGGTTTAAAAATATACAATATTGAAAGCAGCGAGGAGAAAATCCCATACATTCATCAATTAGAAATGGAATTGGAAGCTTTGGAAAAAGGCGGCTATGAACATTTTATGTTGAAGGAAATCAATGAGCAGCCGAGATCAATTACCGATTGTTTCCGTGGAAGATTAAATGCAACAGAAGGTTGGGTTTCTTTGGGCGGAATCAAAGATTTTGAACAAAAAATGATCCAAGCACAGCGACTTATTATGGTGGCATGTGGAACGTCTTGGCATGCATGTTTGGTGGGAGAATATCTTATCGAAGATTTAGCGCGCATCAATGTTGAAGTAGAATATGCAAGTGAATTCCGCTACCGAAATCCGATTGTTACTGAAAATGATGTCGTTATTGCAATTTCTCAGTCCGGTGAAACAGCAGATACTTTAGCCGCACTTGAATTGGCAAAATCCAAAGGAGCTACTATTTTGGGAATTTGTAATGTTGTGGGTTCATCCATTTCACGAATCACGGATGCTGGATCTTACACGCATGCGGGACCTGAAATTGGAGTGGCATCAACAAAAGCATTTACCGCTCAAGTAACAATTTTAACGTTGATGGCATTATCGTTAGCACATAAAAAGGGAACGATCAGTGAATCCAAATACCGAACAATGTTGTCTGAATTGGAATTAATTCCGAGTAAAGTACAGCGTGTTCTTGAAACAAATAAATTAATTGAAGCGATTGCGCTTAAATACAAAGATGCTCAGAATGCACTTTATTTAGGACGAGGAAGTTCATTCCCAGTTGCGTTGGAAGGCGCGTTGAAACTAAAAGAAATTTCGTATATTCACGCTGAAGGGTATCCAGCAGCCGAGATGAAACATGGACCTATCGCTTTGATCGACGAAGAAATGCCAGTATTCGTTGTTGCAACAAAAGGCACATCGTATGAAAAAGTAGTTTCGAACATACAAGAAGTAAAAGCGCGTAAAGGAAAAATTATTGCGATCGTTACAGAAGGAGATGAACAAGTGAAAGCAATGGCAGATCATATCATCGAAATACCTGATACAGATGAACATTTGGTGCCATTATTGGCAACAATACCATTTCAGTTATTGTCCTATCACATTGCTGTGATGCGTGGTTGCAATGTGGATCAACCAAGAAATTTAGCAAAATCAGTTACGGTAGAATAATCACATGTCATCGTTAAACGAGCGACATAAGGATTTTTTTGAAAGCGTTTTTGAAATCGTGAAATTGATTCCTGAAGGTCGCGTGACGAATTACGGAGCAATCGCAAAAGCACTTGGAACGGCAAAATCAAGTAGAATGGTTGGTTGGGCAATGAATGCCTCCCATGCACAAACTGGAATTCCGGCGCATCGCGTGGTGAATCGAAATGGTTTACTGACTGGAAAAATACATTTCTCAACTCCAACAAAAATGGAAGAATTGCTGTTGGCCGAAGGAATTGACGTAAAGGAAGATAAAATCACTCGTTTTAAAGAACTTTTTTGGGATCCATTGATTGAACTTGGATTATAGCTAATGATATTAGTAACTGGAGGTACAGGGTTAATTGGAAGTCATTTACTTTATGAGTTGATGAAGAGTGATTTGCCTGTGCGCGCCATCTACCGTGATAAACTTCGCATCGATCGTGTCAGAAAATTGTTTGACTTTTATTCGAATGGAAATCCACATCGTTTCAATAAAATTGAATGGGTAAATGCAGATGTTTTAGACTTAGTTAGTTTGAAAGATGCATTTGTTGGCGTTACGCACGTTTACCATTGCGCAGCGCAAGTTTCATTTGTTCGACGTGATTTCAAGAAAATGATGAAAATCAATCGAGAGGGGACATGCAACATGCTCAGTTTTGCATTAGCGAACAATATTCAAAAGTTTGGTCACATCAGTTCAACCGCAGCAATCGGAGGACGAGAAAACGAGTTGACAACAGAAAAAACAAAGTGGATTGCAAGTGATAAAACAAGTGGTTATGCAGTGACAAAATACTCATCTGAAAAAGAAGTTTGGCGTGCAAAGGAGGAAGGAATGGATGTTCTGATTTTGAATCCGAGCGTCATTTTTGGTGCAGGTGATTGGAATGAAAGTTCATTGACCATTTTTCGTTCCGTTAAAAAAGGGTTGAAATTTTACACGCCCGGACAAAATGCATTCGTGGATGCACGCGATGTAGCAACTATTTTTAAGAAATTAATGGAAAGCGATGTAAAAAATGAACGTTTTCTTTGCATTTCGGAGAATGTGAAATTCAGAGATATATTCCAGCGTATTGCGAAAAGAATGGGTAAAAAAGGACCAACGATAAGCACTCCAAAATGGATGGTAGGGTTTGCCTGGAGATTGGCAGGCATTTGGGCTTGGTTGACCCGCACAACACCTTCAATTACCAAGGAAACAGCAAAAAGCGCCTTTTCAACGATGAATTACTCGAACGAAGAGGTTTGTAGAACATTGGATTATACTTTTATTTCAGTGGATGAAGCGATTGAGAATGCAGTGAAATTTGATGCTTTTGATTCGAGTTCTAAGAAATAAATCACTCGTAAAAAACATAATCCAAATACCTGATTGCCATAATGTAATTCGTCTTCACATCGCGAATGAGTACAGACGACATTAAATTGGTTTTGCTATTATAAAGCACAGCGGTTTCAGTTATGAATTCCCCATTTACATAATGGTTCTTTTGTGTCATGTTTCCGAAAGTGTCATACAAAAATTGAAGTTCCTCGTGGGGCAAATTGTCCGTTTGCTTGAATGTTTGAATCGAGGAAATAAATCCATGCTCATCGTATGCATATTTGTACTTATACATTTTAGAAGTCATCAAAATGCGGTCTTCGCGTTCCGTCAAATAACCATCGATGTTGAAATATTTGTACTCAATGTTGTACGGCAAATTGTAACTATTGAAAACCGTTTTTTTAAGCTGAAGCGTGTATTCATCGTATTTCATCATTTCGGCGTTTTGAAGAATGGGTTTTTGAGGTCGCCCGAGTGAATCAAGTGATTCTTTCCACTGTTCTTCTTTGATCACACGATTTTTTTCATCGAAAAAATAATGGATGGCGAGCATTCCGTTTTTATCTCCTTTTTTGTGGATAGAAAGTCGACCGATGCTGTCATATTCGTATTTGTTCCAGGTTGTATCTCGCGTGCCATCATCAGTACGTGTTTCATAAGTCGCAATCAAATTCCCATCCGTATCGAATTTATAAACGTTATGGTATTTTGTTGAAACCATGGGTTGTCCAGCTTTTTTATAATTGTATGTGCCGTCGATGGATTTAATTTTATTCGCTTTAATAAACGTTTTGTTGAAAAAAGGCTTTTCCGTAAACGCTTGTCCGTTTGAATTGTCGAGCACTTGACCGAACAAAACTGTTTGGATGCAAAAAGCAAAAATGGATACGAATAATTTCACCTTGCAAAAAAAGAAAAAATGATGCCACGAAATCAAGAAAGGTGGAAATAGTTATGAAGAATCGCACAAATCAGGTGAAAAACTTATTCTTTTAAACGATTATTTTTTTAATTATTTAAAAATTTAATTTTTTAGTGAACAGTCTGTTTTCATTGACTTGTAGAGCGTGTCTCGGAATTAGAAAAGCACGGTTTACAAGAAACTTTCGGCAAACGAAGATATAGAACTAAGTCCTTGTTCTTTTAGCGAAATTCTAAAATAATTTGGTTCGTATTCAATGTGAATTAAATCGGCATCCTTCAATTTCCGAATGTGATTAGACACACTTGTTTGGGTTAGATTTAATGTTGCTGATAATTCTGAGTTTTTCACGAAACCATGTTCGTTTAATAGTTCAAAAATTCTAATTCTTGCAGGATGAGAAAGGGCTCTTCCGACGATGGCTAAATTCAATTCTTTTTCTGTAAAAAGGTCTGTTTTGCTGACTGGCATGTTGTTAAGTATTTTAATGTTTACCATGAAGTTAAGTAAAAAATGCATTTCACGCAAAAAAAATAAAAGTTTAAACGAATAAAATTTTAAAAATTTAATTTTTTAGTGAACGGTCCATTTTCAGTGACTTGCAGCTCAAAACCCAAACCCCCCACTTAAATAAATCTCCACCAAACTCTATTTCATTTGTGTACATTTGCCAAATGCATTTTTTCATTTTTTTATGACCAATAACGATGTTCTTCGAAGAATCAGATTTATTTTTGATTACAATGACAACCAAATGATTGAGCTTTTCGAAATGGGTGGACTAGCCGTAACAAGGGCAGAAGTGAGCAATTGGCTTAAAAAAGACGATGACGAATTTTACAAAGCATTGCAGGACCAACCATTCGCAAGGTTTTTAAATGGATTTATTGCTAAAAAACGCGGTGTTCAAGAAGGAAAGGAGCCAATCGTCGAATCGAAATTAACCAACAACATTATTTTTCGAAAGCTAAAAATTGCACTAGAATTAACCGACGATTCAATATTGGAATTGTTTGATGCGGCTGAATTGCGCATTAGCAAAACAGAATTAAGTGCATTGTTCCGCAATCCTTCGCACAAGCATTACCGTCCATGTAAAGATCAGTTTTTGCGAAATTTTTTAATCGGTTTGCAACATAAACATGGAAAATAGATCATCAAAAACACACACTTCACTCTAGTTTTAAGTATTTTTGCTTCAAAAAAATGAATCTCTACAATAAGATAATGCTCAATTTCTGGCTCTTTGTGGGAGTTGGATTAACCATTTTTATCACGTATAAATCGCTTACGGATGGTTTTAATAAATGGGGTTATTATTATGTTTTTGCTGGATTGGCGCTTGTAATGTACGTGTTTCGGAAATTCATGATGAAACGTATGGAGAAGCATCTTGAGTATCTTGAAAATCAAAACAATATGCCTCCAAATAAAACAGGAGAGTGAATGCAAATTCAAAGTAGATTTTTGCCGTTCAACACAATTGGATTCCTATTTAATACGTTAAATTTTATTTTTGTGTAACATTTTTGCGCTTTAAATGGTCTTAAAACAGATGAAGTTATTTTCATTTCTTTTCATGCTTTTTTTGTTCTTTTTGCCAGTTTTTTCAATTGCGCAACGAACTTTAAGTGGCCAAATTCTCGATGAGCACAACACCCCAATTCCTTATGCTAAAGTCTTTGTGAAAAACAATGCTGCGCTACGAACTGTGTGCGATGCAAATGGAAAATACGAGATGCAACTCATTCCGGATGAATATTATGTGATCGCAACTTCTGAAGGATATCAAAATCGTGAGGTTTACGTTGTGATGGTAGATGCGAATCAAATCCGCGACATTAACTTGATCCCACTTGAATTTAAAGATTTTGAAGATGTTGAAGTGAGCGCTAAGAAAACAAATCCAGGCAGGGATATCATGCTTAAAGTAGTTGAAAAACGCGATAAAATAAGCCTTTGGAATTACCCTCACAGTTGCGAAGTATACATCAAAGCTTCTGAAAAAATTGCCTTGAGCGAGAAAGCGGAAGAAAAATCAGAGAAACAAAAGAAGAAAAAGGAAGTAGAAAAAGTGGAAGATCCAAATGCTTTTGAGGATCCTTTCGCTGAGCAAAGGCTTGCTGATGAAAAACTAGCAGGCAATATGAATCTGGTGGAGGTTCAGTTGACTCGTAATTTTGAGCCATACAATAAAGTGAAAGAAATTCGAAATGCGTACGAAGTTAGAGGGAACATAAGTAATTTGTACTACGTTACTACGGTCAAATCAAATTTCAATTTCTTTCAAAATTTGTTGCACTTGGATGATCTTCATCAAACTCCTGTAAGTTCTCCCATTTCTACACCAGGAATTTTAAGCTACAAATATCGATTGATTGAGAAAACTGAAGAAAATGGCAAAATCATCAACAAGATAAAAATCATTCCTCGAAATGTTGCTACTACTACTTTATCCGGATTTATTTGGGTCGAAGATTCTACATGGCTCGTGAAGAAATTGGAATTGACCATGGAAAAAGGAAATTTGTTGATTTACGATTATTTTTCCATTACCCAAGAATTTTCGCACCCTGGAGATTCAATATGTGTTCTTGACAAACAAATTCTGAATTACGGTGTGACTTATAAAAGTCAATCATCAACTTTAAATACAACAGCAACATTTAATGACTACAAATTCGATGTTCAATTTGATAAAAAGTATTTTAATAACGAATTATCGATCACTGAACAAGAAGCGTATGACAAAGACACTGCATTCTGGGCGAAAAACAGAAAAAATGAATTAACTGCAGAAGAACTTAAATTCGTACTTGTTAAAGATAGTATTCGGGATTATCAAAATCGTGTTGAATATCAAGATTCGGTTGATAAAGTATTTAACAAAATTACAGTGCTCAAAGTGCTTTGGTTTGGCGTTGATCATCGCAATCGAGCAAAGAAAACACAGTGGACAATCAGTTCTTTAGCAGCATTGATTCGTCCAATTTACATTGCTGGTCCAAGAGTTTCACCCAATGTTTTTTACTTTAAGAAATGGAAGGATGAACGCGCCTTGGATGTTTACACAGAGCTTTCTTATGGTTTTTTAAATTCGGATATCAAAGGAGAAACCATTTGGGATTTCTTATACGCACCTTTTCATTTTGGAAGATTGCGAGTCGCATTCGACCATGATTTTGATGCAATTCAATGGAATAATTCGTTTTCTCAAGTTTACCGAAGAAACAATTTTATTGAAACAACTTCGCTTGAAATTTCGAATGATTATGAGCTTTTCAATGGCTTTTATTTGTTCACCGATTTTAGTTTTACCGAACGTCGAAGCATTGAAGATTATCGTTTTGTAGGAGGTTTTGATAGCATCCTACCGAATAATGATCCAACAGCTTTCAAATCCTATCAAGCGGCCATTGGAATTATCAACTTATCCTACACTCCTGGACAAAAATACATGCGAGAACCAAATCGCAAGGTTTTGTTAGGTTCGCGCTGGCCAACATTTTATTGGTATTACGAGCGCGGGATTCCAAATCTTTTCGGCAGTGAAGTTGATCATGAGTATACGCGCATTGGCGCACAACAAACTTTTAAATTGGGACTTTTGGGAACAACGAGTTACAATGTTTGGACAGGAAAATTCTTAAGTTCACGAAATCTGTATAATGCGGATTACAAATATTTTAGACCAAGTGATCCTATTTGGTTTTCAGATCCGCTCAACTCTTTTCAAGGGTTAGACACTTCGCTACCTTCAACAAAAATGACCTATGTTGGACACATTGTTCACCACGATAATGGAGCTATAATCAATAAAATTCCATTCATGAAAAAAACACGTATAGGTTTGGTTGTTGGAGCTGGAGCATTGTATGTGCAGGAATTAAATTGGCAACATTATGAATTCCTTTTTGGATTGGAACGCATCTTTAAATTGTCTCGTCGCCGATTGCGAATAGGATTATATGGCGCTATTTCTGATGGAAATAACATTAAACCAAACGCTACCTGGAAAATTTCCTTTTCGATGCTCGACAATCGAAGCATGAAGTGGAATTTTTAGAGTTTCTGTTTGGACAGAAGATTTTCAAATCTTTTTCTTTTTCTTAATTATTCGATGAAATGAAAATTTCAAGAAATCAAGTTGCTTTTTTTTCACAAATGACTGAACTTTCTCGAAGCACACGCTTTTTTATATCTTTGTTCAAATGAAAACAATCAAGGAAATTTACAGATACACGTTTAAGTATAAAACGCAAGCCATTGCGACCATTGTCTTCAATCTGTTATTCGTAATTTTCAACTTGATTTCGCTCGTTCTGTTCATCCCGTTTTTGCAATTAATTTTCCCTGCAGGTGATGAAGCTGTTGAACAAGTTGCAAAACCGATGAACGACGGAACGTTCTCAGGATTTTTCGATTATTGCTCCAAAAGCTACCAATATTTCATGCAAGAAATGGTCAACGATGATCCGAAAAAAGCGCTTTTGTTTGTGTGTATTTCTGTGTTGATTGCTTTTTTTCTCAAAAACCTATTTCGTTACGGAGCAATCTGGTATCAATCGCAAGTACGGATGGCGGTTGTGCGTGACGTGCGTCAAAAGATGTTCGATCATGCCATGATTTTGCCATTATCATATTACAGCGATGAACGAAAAGGAGATATGATGTCGCGCATGCAAGGCGATGTCAATGAAGTAGAAATTGGTGTAATCGCCGTGTTGGAATTATTCTTTCGTGAACCAATTGCTATCATTATCAATGTTGCGGCTCTTATTTATTGGAGTCCTCAACTCACCTTGTTTTCGTTCATTTTATTACCAGTCACAGCACTTGTCATTTCCATTATTGGCAAGAGTTTAAAAAGAACTTCGGGAAAGGAGAAAATTGAATTAGGGAATTTATTCTCAAAATTGGATGAATCTTTGGGTGGAATGCGCATTATTAAAGCATTCAATGCACAAAAATTTATCATCAATTCATTTGCGAAGAGTAACTTAAGACATCAAGTCCTCACAACAAGAGCTTTTAGAAAACGAGATCTTTCGCCTGTTTTAAATGAAACACTTTCTGTAGCTGTAATGATTGTAATCGTTTGGTACGGCGGAAGTATGATCCTCGACAACAAGGCTTTCAATGGTTTTGATGGCAAACAGTTCATTGGTTTCATCCTTGTCTTCACGCAGTTAATGCGGCCGATTCAGGGAATTTCAACGTCTATTGCGAATTTAAATCGTTGTGAGGCTTCTTTAGATCGAATCAATGAAATTCTAAATGCAGACGAAAAAATCCTCGAACCAAAAAATCCAATTTTCGATGTACACATGGAAGAAGGGATTTTTGTCAAAGATGTTCATTTTAGATACAAAGAAGAACCAATTTTGAAGGGAATCAATTTTTCGATTCCTAAAGGAAAAACGATTGCACTAGTGGGTGAATCGGGTAGTGGTAAATCAACAATTTCTGATTTGCTTCCGCGATTCTACGACACCGAAAGTGGATCCATTTTTATTGATGACATCAACATCAAAGACATCGATATTCGCACACTGCGTGGGAAAATTGGAATCGTTTCGCAAGAATCTATATTATTTAATGGAACCATTCGAGAAAATATTTCTTTTGGAAAACCAGAAGCAACGCTTGAAGAAATTTCGGAAGCTGCGCGCATTGCAAACGCACATGAGTTTATTAGTCAATTAGAAAATGGTTACGATACGCAAATTGGGGAGCGGGGAAACAAGCTTTCTGGTGGACAAAAGCAACGCATTAGCATCGCTCGTGCTGTGCTTAAAAATCCAGAGATTTTAATTTTGGACGAAGCTACATCAGCCTTAGATACTGAATCTGAAAAATTGGTTCAGAGCGCACTAAACAATTTGATGAAAAACCGAACTTCACTTGTTATTGCCCATCGATTAAGCACTATTCGCGAAGCAGACGAAATCATTGTGCTTTCGAAAGGAGAAATCATTGAACGTGGTACACATCAGTCTCTGATTGATTCAAAAGGAATGTATTATCGTTTGTGTGGAATGCAAGGGTTGGCGTAGAGATTAGATCTTAGGTCGTTCATTGAAGAACTCATATCTTTTGTCCAACATCCATCATCCAACATCCAATATCCAATATCCAAAATCTAACATTCACCATCCAATATCTATTCTAAGTCTTTTTAATATCTTTGCGCCCTATTTTAAATTTATGTTGATACAAGTTGTAAAATCCAAAATCCACCGTGTTAAGGTAACACAAGCCGATTTAAATTATATCGGTAGCGTCACAATTGATGAGGCGTTGATGGTTGCGGCTAATGTAATTGAGGGCGAACGCGTTCAAATTGTGAATATTAACAATGGCGAACGATTTGAAACGTATGTAATTAAAGGCGCTAAAAATTCTGGTACAATTTGTCTCAATGGACCAGCAGCTCGTCGCGTAGCCATGGGAGATGTGATCATTATAATTGGCTATGGTTTTATGGATTTCGAGGAGGCAAAAACGTTTAAACCTGCTTTGGTATTTCCAAATGAGGAAACTAATCTATTGGATTAATGAGTGAAAAAACACCGAATAAGTCAGCAGCGAAGCTAATTCTTACACTGGTAAAAACAGTTCTTCCTTTACTTTTAGGTGTTTACCTGATTTGGGTGTTTTTCGCTGGAATGACAAAGGAAGCTAAGGAATTGTTCTACAAAGCAATATTTGAGGCTAATTATTTTTGGATTGTGTTGGCCTTAATTTTAGGAGTTGTTGCCTATTTATCAAGAGCTTATCGCTGGAAATATGTCTTAGAGCCACTCGGTTTTAAAACATCCTTTTGGAATCGTTACCATGCTGTGATGATTGGATATCTGATTAATTTAACCATTCCTCGCGCAGGCGAAGCTTCGCGATCAGCCATGCTTTATCGTTCGGATGGAGTACCTTTTTCATCTTCATTTGGGACCATAATTGCTGAAAGGGCGATTGATATGGTTATGCTTTTGTTAGTGGCTTTATTAACCGCATTCTTAGGTTATTCCGATTTTATGGAAATTAAATCGCTCATTGTACAAGAATTTGGAGGTGATTCAGCGGCAAAATCTACAGGTGGATTTCCATGGAAAATCGTCATCTATTCCGTTTTAATCCTTGGAACATTATTTATTGCTTACCTATTTTTCTTCAAAAAATCCTTTCGGGCAAAGTTCATCAATTTCGGAAAAGAAGTCTTGGCTGGATTATTATCCATTTTCAGATTAAAAAATCCTTTGTATTATTTCTTCCATACCTTGCTTATTTGGGGATGTTATTTGACGATGTTTGGCATCACATTTCAGTCGCTCCCGCAAACCATGGATGTGCCAATTTCTGGTATTTTAATTGGTTTCATTGCTGGTTCTCTGGGGATTACATTCACAAATGGCGGCATTGGAACATATCCACTTCTCGTTGGTTTGGTTGTCGCTTTTTACATTGGAAAAGATTATCCAACCGATGCAAAGGCAATTGGAAATGCACTAGGAATGTTGGTATGGGTAACTCAAACACTTTTGATGATATTATTAGGATTAATTTCCTTAGCTTTATTACCGAAAAACTTTTCCAAAGATGATGACCCGTCTCGAAAATCTGCAGAATAAAATCGTTTCGCTAGAAGATGCAAAGCGACGTATGGGAATTTGGCGAAATGCTGGTTTAAAAGTGGCGTTTACCAACGGATGCTTTGATATTTTGCATCGCGGTCATGTTACGTATTTGACTCAAACAGCAGAACTTTCCAATAGATTGGTGGTTGGAATGAATACGGATTCCTCTGTTAAAAGACAAGGGAAAGGACCAAACCGACCAATCAATGATCAGGAGTCGCGTCAAACTGTTTTAGCCTCGCTTTCTGTTGTTGATTTAGTGGTGTTGTTTGATGAAGACACACCATTCGATTTAATCAAAGAACTAATGCCTGATATCGTTGTAAAAGGTGCAGATTACGATGAAAATGAAAGTGACCCAACATCCAAAAAATACATTGTTGGAAAAGATATTATGGCGGCATCTGGAGGAAAAGTAGTAACGATTCCATTGTTGGATGGTTATTCAACCACTGGAATTGCTGCAAAATTGTAGTTAAATTAAAATTTATAAGCCATGTTTAAATCTCACATTGGAACCATCATTATCGCATTCGCTGTTGTGATTGCCGCGTTTTTAATTGGTCGTTCATTTTCTTCTCGGAATAATGCAAACAATATGATAAGCGTTACAGGATTGGGAGAAGAAAGTTTTACTTCTGATTTAATTGTTTGGAGAGCAAGCTTTTCTGCGAGAGGCTATGAGTTGTCTGTTGCTTCACAAGAATTGGAATCGTCAAAAGCAAAAATCAAAAAATACTTGACGGCAAAAGGAATTTCGCCAGATGATATCGTTTTTACAGCAGTTGATATTCAGAAAGAATTTTCATCGAATTACGATGGTAATGGAAATTTTGTGAGTAGTTCATTTTCGGGATATTTGCTTTCTCAAACGCTTCGTGTTGAGTCAAAAGACGTTGATAAAATTGAAAAAATTTCGCGTGAAGTAACCGATTTGATTAATCAAGGAATAGAATTAACTTCCAACCCGCCAGATTATTACTACACAAAATTGGCTGCTTTGAAAATCAAAATGATTGAGAATGCAACGAAAGATGCGAAAAACCGAGCAGAAAAAATTGCAGAAAATGCAGGAAGTAGCCTCGGAAATCTCAAAAATGCATCGATGGGAGTTATTCAAATCACTGCAAAAAATTCGGCAGAGGATTACAGCTGGGGAGGTTCGTTTAACACAAGTTCTAAACTGAAAACAGCATCTATCACAATTCGTTTAGATTATTCGTTGTAGTCCTAACTCTTTTTGAAATTCTAACCGAAAGATTACTTGGATGAAATTAATGCTTGATTAAAGGATGAGAATTTTTCACGGTTTAGAAGGTCTAGAAGAAATTAGCAATCCAGTTTTAACCATTGGCACTTTCGACGGTGTTCATTTGGGACATCAGAAAATCTTGAAAAACCTGAACAAAGTCGCTCACTCAATGGGAGGCGAATCTGTTTTGTTCACGTTTTTTCCGCATCCCAGAATGGTTCTTTACCCAGATTCGCATGGCGTTCGATTGATTCAAACACAGGAAGAAAAGTTGCGTAAACTGGAAAAAATGGGTTTGCAAAACATTATTATTGTTCCTTTTACGCTTGATTTTTCACGCTTGTCAGCGTTGGAATTTGTGCGTGATTTTCTGGTAAATCAAATTGGAATCAAACAACTTGTTATTGGTTATGACCATCAATTCGGAAAGAACAGAGAAGGAAATATTGCCTATTTGCGGGACATTTGTGATACCTATGATTTTGGAGTGACAGAAATTTCAGCCAAAGAAATGGATGAGGTAAACATCAGTTCTACCAAAATTCGCAATGCTTTGAATGAAGGCAACATAGAAGTGGCAAATGCTTTTTTAGGGGAAGAATTTGAGTTTCATGGCACTGTAAATCGAGGCAAAGGTCTTGGAAAAACACTTGGATTTCCTACGGCTAATTTAATTCCAAGCAGTGAACTAAAGTTAATCCCAAAAAATGGCGTATACATTGTGAAAGCGTTTGTAAATGAAAGGGATGAATTGGTTGGAATGTTAAATATTGGAACAAATCCAACGATTTCTGAAGGGAATGACAGAACAATCGAGCTTCATTTGATGGATTTTAATGAAGATTTATACGGAAAAGAAATTGAGGTTCGATTTTTGAGTAGGTTGAGAGATGAAATGAAATTTGATTCCGTTTCAACATTGGTAGAACAAATCAAAAAAGATGAACAAAGTACTCGTCATTTTCTTGCTGCTTTTTAGTCCATGGATAATGGCACAGCCAGATTCTGTGCGATTTTATTCAATTGATGAAGTCAGCAATGCAAACCCAGATACCATTTTTGCTATTTCCCTGAAAAAACAGAAATTGACTTCTTTGCCAGAAGAATTGTTCAAATTCAAATTCCTAAAATACCTTGATTTGGAAAAGAACGAGTTCAATGATATCGGTCGCTTGGGCGAATTCAAAGAACTTGTTTACTTGAATTTAGGTAGAAATAAACTCCAAAATTTCCCAGTAGCTATTTGTCAAATGGCCAATCTACAAGTGCTGATTTTGAATCGAAATGAGTTCAATTCTATTCCTCCTTGCATTAGTTATTGTCAAAATTTAACGTACATTGATTTTTGGGAAACTCCTGTTTCTTCGTTGCCCGCTGAAATGACAAGTATTGAAAGTCTTAAGGAAATGGATTTTTCAGGTGTGCGCATGAACAAAGCTACTCAAGAAAAATTAAGAAATCAGTTTCCAAAAGTGAAACTTCACCTTGATGAACCATGCAATTGCTTGAATTGATTTTCGAGACTTTATACGTCGTTTAAGTATTCCTCATTCGCTAAACTTTTTTCTAGCGTATTCTAGTTTTACAGTAACTTTTAAGGTCATTCCTACGTTTACCCAATTTAACAAGTGGATGAATTCTTCCACGAGCTAAGTTATTATTAGGTTTGATGCTAACACGAGTACAAATTTATTTCAAGTCAATGTTATCTTCGTCGCTGAAAAAAGTTGCGATGGCTTTATTGTTTTTATCCTTGATTCAAAATGTATTTGCACTTTCGAATTCAATTCCACTCACTCCTCCACCAACAGTTTACAGTACAACAGATTCCATCATTTGTGAAAATGCGTTGCCACTGCTATGGAACGGAACTGTCATCTCAGCTGCCGGATCATATACTGTTACTTTGGTATCATCTACCAACGAAGATTCATTAGCAACTTTAAACCTTACGGTAAATCCAGTTTACCTTTCCATTTTTAATTTGACGGTTTGTGAAAATCAACTTCCTTTTGAGATTTTTGGGTTAACTTTTAATGGAACTGATTCGCAAACAGCTGTTTATACAAGCGTTATGAATTGCGATTCGCTGGTGAAAGTCAACATTAGTGTCATTCCTTATATTCCATTCTCGATTGATTCCACCATTTGTGCAACTGAAGTTCCTTTCACGTGGAATGGGCTTACATTTACAGAGTCAGGTTCTCAAATGGTCATTTTAACATCACCAAACAATTGTGATATTGGGGCAACTTTAAATCTTACTGTTCTGCCTATACTTAGCAGTACGACTTCGTTATCAATTTGCACTGATCAACTTCCTTTTTCGTGGAATGGATTGACATTCAACGGTTCTGGATCGCAAACCGCTACATTGACAAGCTCAAATAATTGTGATTCACTAGCGACATTGAATTTAACGGTTGTTCCGAATTTTACGAGTTCAAGTACTATGGCCATTTGCAGCAATCAATTGCCTTTTGCTTGGAACGGTTTATCATTCTTTACACCAGGCACTCAAACGGCAAATTTGACAAGTGCAAGTGGTTGCGACTCTATTGTAACCCTTACGTTGATTGTAAACTCAACCTCGTATAGTTTCAGTTTTGATAATATTTGTGCTGATGAATTACCATTTACATGGAATGGATTGACATTTACAAATGCTGGTACACAAACAATCACGTTGGTAAATAGTGCTGGGTGTGATTCCATTGCCACGTTTTCATTGACGGTTAATCCGAACACGTACACCTATAATTTCTTGTCGATTTGTGAATCTGAATTGCCCTATGTTTGGAATGGATTAACATTTACAGAAACAAGTGAACAAACCGCAATTCTTACTAATTCTTTTGGATGTAATTATTATGCTACCTTGGATTTATTGGTGCGACCGATTTTGTATAGCACAACCGATTTAACCATTTGTGAAACGCAATTACCTTATTCATGGAATGGATTCACCTTGACAGAAGCAGGATCACAAACGGCAGTTCTCGTAAGTTCCATCAATTGTGATTCGGTTGCAACGTTAAATTTAAGTGTTAGCCCAACATTATCAAGTACAACAGATATTACTATTTGTGAAGCGCAATTGCCTTATTCTTGGAATGGATTGAATTTCACAACTTCAGGATCTCAAACAGCCACTCTAGTCAGTGCTGTCAATTGTGATTCGTTGGCCACATTGAATTTGACCGTAAATCCAACATTAACATCACAAAAAGACTCGTCCATTTGCGGTTATGATTTACCATTTACATGGAATGGCTTGGTATTCAGCGATTCTGGTTCGCAAAGTGCGATGTTTACAAGTGTCACTGGTTGTGATTCGATTGCAACATTAACATTAACGGTCAATCCAGTTCCTCAAGCGCCTGTAGTTTCAGAATCCCAAACATATTGTGATGTTCAAATCATTGATCCATTAAGCGCAACTGCTTCATTGGGAGGAGAATTGACCTGGTATTCGGATGAAAATTTAACAGAAGTTATCGGCACTGGAAATGTACTAACACCAGAATTTTACATTGGTGAATTGAACTACTATGTTGTTGAAACTGCCGATGGATGCGCAGGATTGGTCGGAAATACTTCTGTCACTATTGAAATTTGTCCAACAACCATTCCAACGGCATTTACGCCAGATAATGATGGCATGAACGATACATGGCAAATAACTTCCATCGATATAAATTATCCAAAAGCGTTTATTCAAATCTACAATCGCTGGGGGAGTTTATTGTTTGAACATCAATCGAGTTTAAGTAATCCGTACAATTCAAATGCTTGGAATGGAACCTATCAAGGTCAGGATTTACCTGTTTCGAGTTATTATTATGTCGTGAATTACAACGATGAAAAAGGAACTCCACCACTTAAAGGAACGGTTTCAATTATTCGAAATTAAATGAAGAAAGTGGATTTGAAATACTTCATTTTTAGTTTGTCGTTTTCGACTATTTTTTATGCGGATGGTCAACAATTACCTCAGTATAGTCAGTACATTAATAATCACTACTTAGTAAATACAGCATCAGCTGGTTGGGATGGAAAATTGAATGTATTAGCTGGCGGAAGAATGCAATGGTCAGGTTTTGACAATGCACCAAAAACGAGTTTTTTAGCATTTTCAGGAGCATCTCGGCGAACAACAAAATCCAATTACAATCCTTCGATTCGCATCAGTCGTAATTTGGAACAAAAACCAATTTCTTTAACACCAGCACTTAAGCACGGATATGGAGGACTGGTTACGGTCGATCAATTTGGATCCTTTCGAAAATTATTTTTTGGAGGAACGTATGCTGTTCATTTACCCATTTCAAAAACATACCGCATTTCAGTAGGAACAAAAATTGGCTTATCGAATTATGCATTTATTGCAGATCGGGCAATTCCATTGAATCCTGAATCAGACAATACCTACCAAAGTTATATTTCTTCTGGTGTGAATAGATCTCAGTTAAATATTGGAGCAGGAATTTATTTGTATAGCGAGAAGTTATTCTTTGGAATTGCAACCGATGATTTGTCCAAAGATTTTGTGGCATTTGGAAATGGTGTTCTAAATTTCGACACCAAAATTCATGCATCGATTCTTGCAGGTTATAAGTTCAAAATGGGTGAACATGTCACTTTCACTCCAGCGATTTTAGCAAAGGTGATGAAGCCAGCTCCAGTTTCCTTCGAACCAACTGTGCGATTTGAATACAAAGAATTTGTTTGGATTGGAGCTTCTTATCGACATACGGATGCATTGATCGGTATGGTCGGCTGCACACTTAATAAGCAATTTAAAATCGGTTATTCCTTTGATTACAGCCTTTCAACTTTACGATCAGTGAATAATGGAAGTCATGAGGTAGTGATTGGAATGCTATTAGCAAATAAGAAGCGATGAGTCGGTTGTTTTTAATTTACATAGCATCAATTTGTTGGTTTCACATAGAAGCTCAATCGCCCATTTTCAAAACCTCTGATCCGATGAAATTAATGGGAGCAATTAATTCGCCAGGTGCGGAAGAATCCATGCCTGTTTTTACGCGAGATAGCTCAACATTGTATTATGTTAGAACCTATGACCCAAGAAGTGTGGGTGGGAAAAATGACCAAGACATCTACTTTTCAGAAAAATTTGCCGATTTGGTTTATTCGAACGGAGAAAACTTGACTGAGCTGAATAACAAATTCAATAATGCGGTGCTTGGAATTAATGTGAATAACAACAGAATGTACGTGTTGAATGCATACAAAGGCAGTAAAAGTGGGACAAAGGGCATTGCATATTCCAATTTAGGATATGGTTTTTGGGACAGACCCGTACCGATTGAAATTCCAGGGTTGGAAATCAAAGGCGAACATGTCAGTATGCACATGACGTACGATGAAAAAGCCGCAATTATTGCTTATGAAGGTCCAAATAGCTTGGGAAAAGAAGATATGTATGTGAGTATTCAAACAGCAAATGGATGGTCGGCTCCGAAACATTTGGGAAATGTGGTGAATAGCGCTGGTTTTGAAATGTCACCATTTCTTTCTCAAGATTGGGATACTCTTTATTTTTCGAGCAACGGCTTAGGTGGTTATGGCGATGCAGATATTTTTTACAGCGTGAAGCAAGGAGCTTGGGATCAATGGTCAAAGCCAATAAATCTTGGACCAAAAATTAATTCACCGAAATTTGACGCTTATTTTATTGTGACACCAGATCATCTTTATTGGTCGAGTAATCGGGACAGCGAACTCAGTGATATTTGGACGGCATATATTTACGATGCTCCACGACAGGAACTTACAATTTCGCACAAGGTTGCCAATGCATCCACATATCTCGGAAGTGATGGCAAAATTGATGTCACAATTAGTGGTGGTTTTCCACCTTATAAAATTAAGTGGGATACTGGAAGTAAAAAAGAAGATGTTGGTGGTTTGGTAAAAGGATCTTATCTAATAACTGTAACCGACACAACGGGAACGACCATTACAGAAAGAATATCAGTAGGTCATGCACCACCAGAATTACAGTTGGATTTAGGTAAATTATTGAAATTGAATCCGATTTACTTTGATATGAATAGCGCAGAATTACGAGAAGACGCAAAATATGAATTGGATAAAATTGTCGGAATTCTCAACGAGTTTCCAAGTATGAAAATGGAAATTGGATCTCACACTGATTGTCGATCTTCGGGACAATTTAATAGTGCTTTATCTGATGGTAGAGCCACGAGCACACTTCAATACATTCAGAAATTCATTTCTAACCCTGAACGAACTACTGCAAAAGGATATGGTGAAACAAAGCCTCTATCCACTTGCTCTTGCGAAAGTGGTGCTGAAAATCCATGTACAGAAGCAGATCATAAATTGAATCGTAGGAGCGAGTTTATTGTGGTTGGGAATTGATTATTGATTTAGCCAATTAAATAGATATTCATCCTTATATTCAATTTCAAATTTCTCAAGGAATTCAGTATATTCTTCTTTAAATGATCTTTTTCGATGATGTGATTTTTGATTCAGAACGTAATTAACAACATTATTTAAACTTGAATGGCTATATGAGAAAGCACCGTATCCTTCTTGCCAATTAAATTTTGTGTTCGTGAATTTTTTTTCGTTTATAAAAGCAGTGCTACTTTTTTTTATTTCTCTCACCAAATCTGAAATACTACAAGATGGTTTTAGACCAATTAGTATGTGAATATGATCGGGCATTCCATTAATTGCCAATAATTTTTGGTCTTTGTTTTGCACAATACCTGTGATGTATTGATACAACTCTTCTTCCCAGTTTTCCTGAATTAAATTATCGCGATACTTTACTGCAAAAACGATTTGAATATAAATGCGTGAGTAGGTTCCTGACATTATGTTTAGTGTTAAAGGGTTAAGTACTTATCCGAGTTTTAAATTACTGTAATTTTTATTTGGTAGAATCTTACTCTAAGATAGTGAAAAAAATCTTTTCATCGAATAATTTTTGAAACGAATTTCGTTGAAAATTCTAAATAATTAGTGAAGGTGAATTTTGAATTCTGCAGAATTTACGATTGTAGAACTCAGGGAATTAAAAGAACTTCAAGAAATGGTCATGTCGTTTATTCGACCCCTTCAGGGTCGTAGGGATGTGCTGGCGTTTTAGGTTATAGACATGTGAACCCTTCGGATTCAATGAAATGATTTTTTTTAAATTTTAATCCCGAAGGGATTACATGTTTCTAGCACCATAGGTGCAAATAAATTTCACGACCCAGAAAGGGTCGCATGTTAAATTGAAAAATATAATTTTATTACCCATCAAATCCGCCACCTAAAAAGGCAACCAAATACGAAACGTAGTTCCTTTCCCTACAGCGCTTTTCACATCAATGCTCCCTTTGTGTTCATCAATAATAAGTTTCACGTAATAAAGACCGAGTCCAAAACCCTTCACGTTGTGCAAATTTCCAGTAGGAACACGATAGAATTTATCAAAAATCATTTTAATATCTTCTCGTTTCATTCCAATTCCGTTATCGACAAATGAAATTGCGATGCCTTTTTTGTCGTTAAATGTTTTAACATAAATATCTGGTTCAGTTTCGCAATATTTAACGGCGTTGTCAATTAAATTGTACACCACATTACTAATATGAACAGGATCGGCATGAATGTTAGAGATTTCGGCTTTAAGTTCTAATTGAATTTTGCCTCCATGGGTTGATTGATTGAACTCAAAGTTATCTTTTACCTCTTCTAAAATTTCGTGGATATCTAAGTTTTCTTTTCTCAAAACTAATTTGTCTTTGTCCAATTTAGCCACGTTTAACACACGTTCTACTTGATTCTGCAATCGCTTATTTTCTTTGTAGATCATTCCGGCATATTTCTGAACTTTTTCAGGTTCTGTCGAAAAATCTCCACGCAAAAGCATTTCACTCGATAGACCTATCGTTGAAATAGGTGTTTTTAGCTCATGGGTCATGTTGTTAATGAAATCGTTTTTGATTTCTGACATTCTCTTTTGTCGCAATATAACCCCAATGGCAAAACCAAAGAATACCACTATAAATGCCACAATTAGTCCCATGTAAATCCAAGGTGAAAATGAAGATTCTTCTGGATTTGTACTTCTGTTTTGAATTCCTGGAAAATAAACTGTGAAGTAATGACCGTCTTTTTTCCATTTCAATTTTTCGGATGTTATTCCTGCCAAGGAATCCGAAGCAGGTTCATAATGGGAATCTTTGGAGAATCTAATCAAATTTCCAAAAACGATTGAATCGCTGAAACAATCATAAATTCCATACTGAAAATCGCGGTGAATGTTCTGATCGTAAAATTCTCGTTTCAACAAGGTTTCCAAATAATACGGATGCAATTCTTCATTAATATCAACGGAAAAATAATTGCTTCGAACTTGACGCACAGCACCATATAAATCGGAACTATCCGATTGTTGGGTGGAGATTTTCTCGAGTACATTACGCAGAGCAATGTGTGCATGCTCCGAAAAATGCTTGTAATCAAGACTATCTTCTTTTTGCTGTAGAACGATATCCGTTTGTTGAATAGAAATGGTTTTATTAATCCAAATTCCTTGAATCAATAGGATACTCACGAGTGAAATCACACCGAGAATAATGACGAAATTGATGGATTTTCTATTCATAATTTAAAGCAAAGATACGCCCTTTTTAAAAATCCTTGGTCAATTTTGAAGCAAGAATTAGAAACCTGTAACTCCGTTAACCGTTGTGTATTTCAAGATGTTTTTCTTGTCAGGATAAATTCTAGCGAAAGCGGATTGCACAGCCAAGGTTCCTTCGTGGAATCCGCACAAAATCAATTTCAATTTGTTCTCATACGTGTTCACATCGCCTATTGCGTAAATTCCTGGGATATTCGTGGAATAATCAAGCGTATCTACTTTGATCGCATTTTTATCAATTTCTAGTCCCCAATCTGCAATTGGACCCAAGCTAGGTTTCAACCCGAAAAGTGGAATAAAATGATCTGCTTCTTTTCTTATTTCACCATCCGTATTATGATTAATAATCACATGCTCAAGGTGTCCATTACCACCAATTCCAACAACTTCAGCCTCGGTAACCAGATTTATTTTTCCAGTACCAGCCATATCAATTACTTTCTGAACAGAATCTAAATGTCCTCTGAAAGATGCACTTCGGTGAACCAAAGTCACTTCTTTTGCAATATTTTTTTCCACTAAGAAAATCGACCAATCGAGCGCCGAATCACCTCCACCAGAGATGACACATCTTTTTCCACGGTACAATTCAGGATCTTTGATGATGTATTCAACACCTTTGTCTTCGTATGCCTCTAAATTGTCGATAGGTGGTTTTCTTGGTTCAAAAACCCCCAAGCCACCAGCAATCATGACAATTGGAGCTAAATGTTTTGTTCCTTTTACAGTCGTAACGATAAATTTATTGTCATCTGTTTTGTCAATTGTCATCGCCGCTTCGCCAAGTGTAAATCCAGGTTTAAAAGGAGCAGCTTGTTCCATCAAATTATCGATCAGATCTCCAGCCAAAATGGAAGGAAATCCAGGAATATCATAAATTGGTTTTTTTGGATAAATTTCAGAACATTGTCCTCCAGCTTGTGGCAAAGAGTCAATCAAATGGCATCTTAATTTTAATAATCCTGCCTCAAATACGGTAAACAAGCCAACAGGACCAGCACCAATTATTATAATATCCGTTTCTATCATTTTGATGTAAAAAATTTCGATGCAAAGATAGGAAAAAGACTTTAAGACAAAAGACATTGAGACAAAAGACGATGGACAAAAGACAATGGACAAAAGACAATGGACTAATTTATTGTAAGCAAAACAATGTTCATACAACAAATTAGCCATTGAACCTAGCTGTCTTTTGATCTATGTCCTTTATTTTTGAATCCCAATTTTCAGCGGGAAAGTCTTTTGACTTCAGTCATTTCCGTTAGCCGAATTTCCAAGGCTATAATCATCGCACACATTCCCCAAATAGGAACGGCAGCTTTGTCTGTATCTAAGAAATTATTTAGGAAAGCATGCACGAAATAGGTCGTCAACGAAACAATAATCGCCAAAATAATGGTTCTCATTTCAGTATCTTCCGGAGGCCATTTGACATAAAGTGTAATGGATTTGTAAAAAATAGCAATGACAATCAGCACCATAGAAACCAATCCTAAAACGCCCATTTCAGCAAGTGGTCCTAAGAATTCACTATGTGCATTTCCGAGATTTCCAAAGTTCGTGGATATAATTGTCAAATTTTCTGGTCGTTGAAACCGTGCATATTCAAAAGCGTAAGTGCCTGGTCCAAACCCCATGATTGGTTTTTCTTGAAACATATCCCAGGCACAATTCCAGCGATTGATGCGTTCCAGATTAGAAGCATCTGTGGTTACGTTTGTTGCGGATTGAAGTCGCTCACCAAATTCTTCAGTTGTATGCTCCGATTTATTGCGTTCTAACGTTTGTTGAATGCTATTCCAGGAGAAAAAGAGGATGAGTCCAGCAAAAATGGTGACGGATGAAATGAGTTTAAATGATATTTTCAGTCGTATGGCTAAAAGAACCAAAATCGACGCAAAAACGCTTAACCAAGCAGCTCTGGTGTACGAAAAATAGAGTCCTAAAACAATAATGAACATCATCGAGAGCAAAATGGCTTGAATCAAGGCGTTGTGTTTTTTGGCAAAATACAATCCGAAAACAAGCGGTGTAGCGAGGGCCACGATGGCACCATAAATCGTGTGATCTTTGAAAAATGGCCACATCACCCAATGCGATTCTTTTTCTCCAAAACGGTATTGAGCATGATTTAGAATGGTGTAAATCACAACGATGGTCATTCCAATTACAAAAAGCCACAAAAACCGTTGGATGTTTTTTGGTTTCAGAAAAACCATGACACCAAAAATGAGCACTGGTATAACAAACCACAATTTGGCTAATAAAAACTTGAATGAAATCATTGGACTTACGCTCGTAATCGCTGTGAAGAAAGTCCAAAGCAAATAAAAGCCAACAGCCCAAACTATTGGATTTCGCCAAATTCCAGGATGAAAAGTTGCTTTCACAAATTGTTGCATCAGCAATAAAATGAGCATTCCAAAAAGCAAGGGTTCTGTGGGAATGAAGAGTCCAATGCTGTTCGAATATTCTTCAATATTCACCGAAAGTGGGGTGAAAAAAGCAATTGCTAGAAAAGCGGTTTCGGTATAGAACACAGCAGCAAAAAGTGCCACCAATCCCAATGGAAAAAGGACTAAATACTGGTTGTTATTCCAAATTAATATTCCAGAAATGACAATGTAAATCGCACTCCAAGCAACTAAATAAATATGTTGTTTGAATGTTTGCACTAAGCAATTTTCTTGAGTTCCGCGATTTTTTCACGAAGTAACAAGGCAAAAACAACGAAAACAAGTGTTCCGAAAGTTCCTAGAAGCACAATAATAAGACGTTTTGGTTTGTCTTTTTTATCTGCCACAACGGCTTGTTCTACAACGAATTTGTGGTTCATTTTTGAGTTAGCATCAGACTCTGTTTGTTCGTAAGTTGCCATGAAAACCTCCATGTTTGTGATTTTTTCACGACGTAAATGCTCTAATTCATCGTAAGTAGAACCCAATTGCTCGTTCACCAAAAGTTTGCCTTTGATGTCTGCTTTTTCGCCAGCATTATTAGCATCCACATACGCTTGATAGAGTCCAGCACGCGCGTCAATGTTCATCACACCTTTCGATGCTAAACTGTCGATGCGATTACTAATTTCATCTAATTCATTTTGCAAAATGGTTTTCTTTCGAATCGAAACTTGAAATGCTTCATAAGTCCGTTGATGCAACATTTCATTTTTTACTGTATCAATCAAATCTACCACGCGGTTTGCCATTTTAGCTGCCAATTCAGGATCTTTGTCTAAGACATCAATTTGAATGGAACCATACCGTGTTCTCGTATAATTAAAGTTGCTTCCATATTCCAACACCAATTTATAGCGTTTGTTTTGATCATTTTGTGAAATGTCATAATGCTTGTACAAATCGAATTCTTCTACAATGCGATCGCGAATTTTGGAAGATTGTAAAATTTGAACCAATTGTTCTGCTTGTTCTTCTTCCCCAAAATCCATAGCAGCAGCTTTTGCATTTCGCTGTTCCGAGAAAGAAACGGTACTTGTAGCTGTTGGAAAAACGATTGCCGTTGATCTAAAAATAGGCGTCATCAACAAGGAAACAACTACTGAGACAATAGCACCAATTGCCGTGATTATGATAATGATCTTGCGATTTTTCCATAGGAAGACGAGTAGATTTTGTCTTTCATTCTCCAACGTACTTAAATTTTCACTCATTTTGTGGATTTTAGATTCGCGAATTTAAGGTTTTTAATCAATTTTGAAGGAGTTAACTAAATTCTGAGTGTTTTATTGTTTAGGTTGAAAATTAAAAATTAAGCAGAAATTTCTTCGCTTTTTAAGCAAGTGCATAAATTCGCCAACATTCAAAATTTTAAATAGGAGAATAAGAAAGAATGCTGCAATCAGTTGAAAAGCGAGGTGCAATTCAATGGTTTTCAAAAGATAAATGACACCAATGGAAGAAACAACAAAAAGCAGAAAAATACTTGTTTGTTTGATGGTGATAGAAACATTGAATTTACGCTTGACATAAATGACTTGTCCGATTCCGACTATTGCTTGAGTAATCAAAGTAGCAGCTCCAGCTCCCAACTGCTCCATATTTCGGGATTAAGATGAAGTTTTACCACAATGTTGAGCACCAATCCAAAACTTGAAAGTTGATTTAAGAATTTTAAATCGCCATTTGCTGTAAGCAGCGTTCCATAAACAAGCGTGACGCACATGCCAACAAATGTGATCATGAGCAATTGAAAAGGAAGAATGCCAGCTTGTATGTCGCTTGTGTAAATCGATGAAAGGATATATTCTGCATTAAAAAAACACAAACTGGCGATTGAAATTGCGCCACCAATCAACATTTTGGAAGAAATTCCGAGCAATGAAAGTACAGATTGTTTGTTTTTAAGCATGTTCGAAAAAAGAGGAAAGAGCAGGTTTGCGAAGATCATTCCGCAACATGAAAAACGCATCCAAAAGTCGAAATCCTTGTGCATAAACGCCCGACTCATAGCTTCCTTTTTCGTGCAAACGTTCAATCATCACAGAATCTGTTCGAGTATAGACCATCATCAGCAAAATCAGCAGAGCGAAGGGCAAACTTTGTCGCAAAATGACCAGGGAAAAGAGCTTTTCGAATTTAATTCTTGGAATACCGATTTTATTGATGAGCAGAATCAGAGCTACAATGCTTGTGATTCCGTAACAAAGTGTTTGAATCCAAATAAACCATTCAATTTTGAAAGATTGATGCGTAACATTTCCAAAAAGTAAAATTCCACAAAAAATAATGAGTAGAAGCCGATCCAACACCGAGATAAATGCATCCGTTTTGAAAAATAGCAAGCCCGATAAATGACTTCTAACGTACGCAATTACTGTAACGAAAAGTTGATTTAAAATGAGGAATGTAAGAAAGTAAAAGGCTTTTGCATCGTAGCCTAAAAACAATCCGAAAGACAAGGTAACAAGTGCATAGAAAAAGAAAAGCAGTACACGCAAGGCAATGACTTTCCCGAAATACTTTGGAACGATTTCCGGAAATTGAGCAACATTTTTGGTGGTAAAATTATTGATTCCCAGATCCAAAAGGATGTTGAACAAAAAGGTGAAATTCAACAAACTAAAATACAAACCATAATCTTCTGCACCAACTCGGTTCTGCACAGCCGCATCTATTCCAAAAATAGCAATCGGTTTTATCAGCAGGTTAAGCAGAATAATGAGTACTAAATTGGATAAGAATTTTCTTTGCATGTTAATTCCAAAGATACATTTATATTTAAAATGTTAGAATGAACTAGTAAAGCGAAATAAGCGGAAAAGTGTTTACCGAAAAGAATTACCCAACTTTGAAGATGAAATTCTGTGAAATGTGTTTTTCTGGGTTGTAAACCTTGAGTTCTTTGCCGCAAACCACATACGTTTCATACCCCAATTCTTTGAGCAATTGGAAACAATTTTGGCGGTTTTCGTTGTCCCAAAGTTCGGCGTAAATAATTGGTTTTGAAGCAGACAAGAGATTTTTTCCACCTAGAAAGGCAAAGTATTCGTAGTTCTCAATGTCGATTTTTATTCCGCTAACGTGTTGTTTTTCAAACAAATGATCTAATGTGTCAGCTTCCACTTCAAACTCAATGCCTTGATTCCAATCAGTGATCGATTCATGTTTCACGTGACTTAATCCTTGCATTTTGGTCTTGCTATTTTCAGGTAAAATCATCTTTAATTTCCCGATGGAATCACCAATAGCAATGGGATGAATATGGACAGATGATAAACGATAACGGGTACAAATTTTCTTGAGCACAGTTAAGTTATCGGGCATTGGTTCGAAAGCTTGGATGGATGCTTTTGGAAGTTCTTTGGCCAAATGATAGGTCATAATTCCAATGTTCGCACCTAAATCAATGACAAGGCCTTCGGTGCCTTTCAACAAATTAACGAAAACAAAAAAGTCATTTTCCTTTTTGTCCCAATGAAGAGTTTTGATTTTAAAAATCGCGAAAACGTACAAATAGCGTTGGAAGCCCAACATTTTCTGCAAGAAGTATTTGATTGTGTTCTTCAGTCCGCTAATTTTGGCGCAAAAGTAGCAAAACTTAGGGAAATTTCGATAAGAAACTTTTAGCGATGTATGTTTCGCTCAAGAATCAGGTTTAAGCGAGGTGAATTTACGAACCCTTCACAATCAATTTAAATCCTTTTCCATGAATATTCATGATTTCAATGTTCTCGTCGTCTTTCAATAATTTACGCAATTTGGCAATGTAAACATCCATGCTTCGTCCATTGAAGTAATTGTCATCTCCCCAAACAGCTCGCAGCGTAGCTTGTCGATCCAAAATTTCGTTTTGATTTTTTGAAAGCAACTGAAGCAATTGATTTTCTTTGGTAGTCAATTTTTTTTCGCCTTCGTTTGTGTGAATGATGCGCAATTCAGGTGTGTATTTGATTTTTCCAATCATCACAAATCCATCTGTTTCAACAACAGGAGCGTCGACTCTTCGCATGATCGCATTGATACGCGCCAAAAGTTCGTCCATCAAAAATGGTTTTGTTAAATAATCATCGGCTCCAAGCGCAAAGCCTTCCAATTTATCTTCTTTCAATGCTTTTGCTGTTAGAAAAAGAATCGGAATTTTTTTGTCCAATTCACGAATCTCCTTCGCCAAAGCAAAACCATCCATTTTAGGCATCATGACATCGAAAATGCAGAAGTTAAACTTAGCCGAATTGAACTGTTCTAAAGCCATTTTTCCATCAGTTGCTAATGTAACAGCAAATCCTTTTGACTTTAGGAACGTGTATAACAATTGTCCTAAATTTTCATCATCTTCTGCGAGAAGAATAGTTGTTTGTGTATTCATGCTTCTTGTTTAATTTCTAAAATAAATGTTGCTCCTTCTCCAAATTTACTCTGCACACGTACATTCCAATGATGGAGATCACATATCGCTTTGACATAACTGAGTCCCAAGCCAAATCCTTTTACATTGTGAATGTTCCCAGTAGGAATACGGTATAATTTGTCAAATATTTTAGTTAAGTGTTCTTTTTTTATTCCTGGACCTTCATCAGAGACCCAAATTTTTATCAAATTATTTGATTTCGTCATTCCAATTTTAACCACTGGCGCTGATTCCGAGTACTTTATTGCGTTGTCAATGAGGTTTGAAATTGTGTTCGTGAGATGCAAACGATCTGCTTGAATGTAAATCAATTCCGGATCCAATTCCATTTCAATTTTACCGCCTTCTTTTTGAATTCGGAATTGTGCATTGTAAACAATTTCATGAATGATTTCATTCAGCAACACTTTTTCCATTTTCAAATTCACTTCTCCTCTGTCAAGAATGGCACTTTGAAGAATGCGTTCTACAAGCAATCCCAAACGTTTATTTTCATCATTAATCATTTTGACGTAGGGTTTGATTTGCTCGGTAGAATTTCCACTCATGTCAGGATCATTCATTGCTTGACAGGCAAGTGAAATGGTTGAAATGGGCGTTTTGAATTCATGAGTCATGTTAGAAATGAAATCATTTTTAAGTTCGGCCAATTTCTTTTGCGATAAAATAGTTCGGAACATGAAGACTAATGCCCAAACGATCATTACGACCAATGTGAGGTTCACCAATAAAGGCAACCACATTTCTTTTAAGAGAATTGTGCTTTGTTTCGGGAAAAATACGTGTAAAGTCAACTTTTCGGTAAATACATTACCCGGAAGTAACTGGGTATGAAAACAATCCGCTGTGTCTAAATTTATGGAATAATTGGCTAGTTTCTTTCCAAAATCAACGCGTCGGTTTGATTCTGTGGTAACCATAAATCGAAAATCGGATGGTAAGTGATCATCTTTGAATTCGTTTCGAATCACGGAATCAAGAAAAAATACATCAAATCGATTTTGCGCTTCTTCCAGCACATTCTCGCGAAAAGCTTGCATCATCATAGCATTGACGTATTTTGCTTTTTCAAACATTTTCTTCACAACCATTTGATCGAGTTTAATCGCAATGTTTAACGAATCTTTGGAAACATACGCTCCGCCTTGGTATAAATCTCTCAAGTGACGGGCATCTCTTGCTAAAACGCGTTGTTCGGTTGTCACACCTGACAATGAATCGAAGGATTCTCCTTGAATGACCAAATAATTTTCCAATTTTCCACCTTCCATGATTGCAGTGTCACGAATAGCAATGGATTCTTGAGCAGAGAGTAAATTTTGGAATTCCTCTTTGAGAATGTCTTTGTAATTGCCACTAAAATTCGTGTTGGCGATGTTTAGGAATTTCCGGACATCTTCTGCTTTTTCATGACGCACAGCGATTCTTTCGAGCGCTGTTTCAACTTCATTTCGAAATTGTGTTGATTTTTTATGGTAAAGTTGACTTGTCTGAAATGCTTGAATCAGTAGCAAAGCTATCATGGCAAAAACAACCAAAATAACAATGTAGCTGACACGGATTTTTTTTACGCTCCAATTCATTGAAACGAATTTAAGAGAATGCTAGGATCTCAAGCGATGCTTAACTTTTTTTAACAGCGAAGGGAAGATTGAAAGGTAAGGTTTTCGGAACATTATTGTCCGATTAAATTTTGTTCTTTTTTTCATCGCCAAAAAAAGGTACTGTTATAAAAACCAAATATTTCTCAAAAATAATTTATTTTTGTTCTAACTAAAGAAGTTTAATTTCTAAACACTAGTGTCCGATAAAAATACAAATTAATCATTTCGGTTTCTGAAATCCTTGATTTTACTGATACTGATTTATGGATTTCAAAAGTAAGTCCCTCCTTGATTATGAACTACTGAATTTAATCTGAAGTTGAGCATCGTATTCTTTTAGCCAATCTTTCTGCGGATTTTCAAGGAATTTCATCAAATGGATATAGTTGAATAAATGTAATCTACAAAAGCTCGCAAGATTTGAGAACGCCCATTTACGCTTGATTTTTTTATGTATGACAGTTAGTAGTAGATTGACGATTAGCGCACACCAAATCTGTATTTTGATGGCGTTTTCATTGTCGCCAAGGAAGAATTTTAGTGGGAAGTTTTGTTTGAGTTGTTTAAACAAAAGTTCTATTTGCCAGCGTTTCTTGTAAATCAACGCAATGTGTCCAGCATTCATACCGAATAGGTTTGTTACAAATTCAAAGCAGCGTTTATTTTCATCATCCCAATAAGCTATTCTTCGCAATTCAAGGGTTTTAAGATACGATCCGTTCTCTTTTAAGTCTACTCGTATGATTTCATCTTTGATTACGCCATTGTCGATGTAAGAAGGAATGTCGTTTTCTTTCACTGTTTGATAAGCTGCATTGGATTTTAAACGAGTAACGAAGAACACACCGTTTTCGGTGAACTCATCAAAAGCTTTATAGTCGTTATATCCCTTGTCAAATACAGCTATCTTACCCTTTTCAAGTTGTAAGTGCTTTAAAAACTGTTTATCATGCGTTGTGGCGGCAGAAAACCAAACGATTTTCGGAACTTTCCCTTGTAAATTGATTTGAGTATGCACTTTAATTCCACCTTTTCGTTTGCCTGTATTAGGCTTCCTACCCACACAACTCAAAATGTCTTTAAACAGAGATATGGTACTCGAATCGATGATTTCTAGCTTGTTCTCCCAAGCATACGACTGTCGGCTGTCCGAGATAATTGGTTGATATTCTTTAAGCAAGGAATAATACACATCTTGGAATACTAAATGACTTCTTCTCTTGTTTGCATCACTCAACGTACTTTTATAAGGAATGTGTTTTAACTGAAAGTGATTCATTTTCCCTTTCAGACCTAGCATTGATGCGGCTACTTCACGCAATGAGGTGCAATGCGCGAATGTCGAAAACAACATACTTATCAGGTGATCCGAAGAATCAAACTTCTTAACATAATGATCTGCCAAGTGATTTTTGGCAATTTTATTCATTTTCTTTAAATCAATTAAAGAAATCAGCTGTCCGAAAACGGACTGTCCAAAAAAGTAGTTACTTTTATTCATGTGATTTTGTTCTGCAAAACTAAATTACATTAAAGCGGGAAATCCTCTACAGGAAATCCCGCTTTTTTAAAAAGTTTTATCGGACACTAGTGATTTCTAAACTATCTTGTGTAGCCTTAGCTTTAGTTAAGGCTACTTTTTTATATTCTGGATCATATTCAGTTTCATTTTTCCACAATGTAAAAATTAGAGCTAATAACTTTCTTTGTACAGCTACTAATCCAATTTTTTTCGAGACTTTGTTTTGATTAATTCTAAGATATGTTTCTTTCATTTCAGGATTACATCTGCTAGCGACCATTGATGGAAAATATAAGGTGTTTCTGATATATCTATTTCCTTTTTTAGAGATACTTGTTTTTCCTCGAACCGATGATCCTGATTCTCTTTGAACGACATCAAATCCCGCAAAACTGGTTAATTGTTTGATACTATGAAAATGCTCAAAGCACATTGTTTCTGACAATATGGTTACAACGGTCATTAAGCCAATTCCTTTAATTGTTACTAATCTTAGGATTTTTTTATAAAATGACGTATCCGATTTAATGAGGGTCTCGATTTCTTCTTTACATTTTTCGATTTGCTTTTCAATTTGTAAGATAAGACTTTTGTTGCTTTGAAGAATGAATTTTTGGATGTCATGGGAGCAATCTTTACTATGTTTAATGTTCATCAGTGCTGTTCGTTGCTCCTGTAATTGAACATAATATCGAGTAAGATTTCTTAACTGGAGAACTAATGGAGATGGTGGAATCCAGGCTTTGTGATTTCTCTCTACTCCAAACTGACTTAGCCATTTTGCATCTAAAGCATCCGTTTTGCTTTTGACATTTAAACTAGAAAAATAATGTCGGGTAGTATTTGGCAAAGCAACATGAACAGTTCGTTTTAAATTGAACAAGTGATGAGCTAAAGACTCATAATAAACACCTGTTGCCTCCATTAAGAAAACTACTTCAACATCCTTTTCTAATTCAGATTTTGACCAACGACTCAATTGGTTAAAGCCTTTTTTATTATTCGAGAACTCAGCTCCTTTCGAAAACTTAAATTCTCCCGACACATCTCGTTTACATACACATGCGGTAAACGAATTTTTGGAAACATCAATTCCAACACATTGTTTTAAATAACGCATAACTCTAATTTTACAGGTATGACTGAATTCCCCTTCCGTCTATTCTTTTGTTTTATCCAAGCTCGAATAAATCGGCCTTAAGTACTGTCCAGACTCTTGAGAAAAAACGTGTGTGGATCAATCTTTTTTACGATATAACAAGAATGTTTACCTAAACCAAAACTCTCTCACACACGATAGTCAGTACACTTTGTTTAACAACAATGTACGAACCATTTATTAAATTTGATGTAAATATAAAAGAACCAAAAAACGCTAGTCCAAATTTAAAGCCGTTCGGCGAAAATTATTGAATGGACCGATTTGACAAAAGTAGTGCATTGCTAGCGCAATACAGACGTAAACGCCTTTTGAAATCGGTTTGCCATTCAATTATTTTCTTCTTCCTCACTTCTCAAAATTTGGACGGATTATGGACGGAACGTTAATAATTTAAAAGAACTTTAGAATTTCAAAACTAAAGTATCAAGATTTAAAGTTTAGAATTAAGTAGATAAAATACGAATGAATTCAAAAGTGCATATTAAATGAAACTATTTAGTCTATGTGATTTAAATATCTTTTGAATGGATAAATGGTTATTACTGATCAAATTCATATTTCCCACGTGGGTCGGTGAGTTTGTAATATGAAAAATCTTGTTTTGTCACGATGCTTGTTCCGTAACCAATTCCTTTTGGAGATTTTACAGTGACATTGTCATTGGAGAAAATGGTACTGTCTTTTTGGTTCCAAGTTAATTTGGAGGTTCGCATTTCCCGTTGATCTTTGACGTTCCACAAGCGCACATTGTCTTTGACAAACATTTCGCCCTTTTCATAATCTACTTCACCGTAATCAGCGGTTAACGATGTGGTAATAACGCCATGTTCGTCGTAGAAATCAACTTTCACGCTATCTTTTAATTTCGTAATGTGACGAGGTTTTGAGTACGTTTCGGCGATGGCTGCATAGATGTTCACTTGCGCAAATCCAGATTCTGTGTAGTAGACCGATAGGTTTTTTGTGACATCATCAGGTGCGTTTGGATCGTATGTAACAAGCTTGATTTCGTCTAAATCGTTGGTACAAGAAAAAAGTATTCCTGCCATCAAAATGAAAGCAGGAATACGAAGAAAGTTATTTTTTTTAGAAATCAATTATTCTAATGTAACTGTAATACCGCCGTAGCAAGAAATGAATTGAGATTGTCCTCTTGATTTTCCAACTTCAAACATTTCAGCTGTTGTTGGGTAATTAGCGCGGTAAGAACCGATCAATCCTCCAACATCTGCTCCAGCCGCACGAGCACGTTCCAACAAGGTAACTGCGTAATAGTATGCACATTTACGTTCGAAAGTACTAGCTCCACAGTTTGCACTATTTCTAGCCACACATTGTGCTGCCATTTTCAATGCCTCACCTTTGTATTTCCCTGAATAGTTCATCGCCATGCTGTATGTTGCTCCGCAGTTTCCAGAGTTGAAAGTGATTCGCAATAAAGCATAATCACAATCGGCAATAAGGTTAGCATCTTTTGAACAGTTTTTAGCATCTTTATATGCCGCAGAAGCTTCAGAATATTTTTTCTTGCTTTCTAATCTTACCGCTTTACCATAAATAGCATCACAATCCGTTGGATCCATTTGAATAAGTGTGTCAATCAAAATTTCGTATTCTTTAGATTCGTTACACCCTTTGCTTTCCAACAAAGTCAAGAAATTCTTCACTGTTTTTTTCTTAGCTTCTTTGTCTTGTGGCAAGTTAGAAAGGAATCCACCAAGTTCTGGTAAAATATCTTCACATTTTTGAACAACTGCGTTGAAGTATTGGTTCAAAGCATCTTGAGTTGCACCAGACATTTTTGCACGTCCTACTAAATCTGTCAATTCAAAGTATTTAGTGATCATTAACTTTTTCACTCCTGCTCTTTCAGCATCTTTTGATTCAGCAAACATTGCATAAAGATTGTAGTAATAAAGCGTAACATACGATTCATGCACTAAATCTTTTTGCGCTGCCATTCCACGATTAAATAATTCATCTGCTTTTTTTCTGTCTGCTTTTGTATGTTGAGCAAGCATTGCGGCACGGTATAAATCGTTTGAAACATCGTAGAAATTCTTTTTTTCTGTACGCTCAAAAACGGCAAGAATCGTATCTGTGTAGGCTGCTTTAGCTGTTGGATCTTGTTCTTCTTGAACGACATTTTTAAGCGTTGGAATCAACCTTTTGTTGTAATCGTCTGAATCGTAATCAGAACACATTCCTTCTGCTTTTAAGTAAAAAGAAGCAGCACCTTTAAAGTCGTTGATGTCTAATCTTTTACCAGCGAACAATTTCATTCTTTTACATTCCAACGCAGGATCTGTATCGCCTTGAGCGAATCCTAAAGTGTTTGTCAAAAGAACCAATCCTAAAAATAATTTACCTAGTTTCATTTTGTTTATTGTTTTAACTTTTTAATCTAATTTACGTTTTGTGAACCATTTGTCGCTTTCACTTGGTGAGATAATCAATCCAAGATTAAGCCCTAAAAATGTTTCGTTTAGTGATCCAACTTCACTTGTGCCTCGCTTTCCGTAGGTAATTCCTAATTGGATGGACGATTGCATTTTTTTCTCTGTTAAGATCGGAAGTCCTAATCCAAACGACGTGCCAAACTCTGTTAATTGTACATTATTAAATTGATATGGTAATGTTTTATTGTAGAAACCAATGCGGTAACTCATTCGTTCAAAGACAGTTGGTTTGATGGCAGCATTAATATCGGTTTGTGGACAATATTGAATTCCGAAATGAATGCTACTGGCATCAGGATATCCGAAATTTGTAGTTGTGTCATTGAATCGTGTTTCATATTGCGACCATGAAGTGCTTGAATAGCTTCCAAGCACTTTTATTTCTGATTTGCGCACACGATTTTTAACCGAATCATTAAATGCATAGGTGTAGTCAAAGCCAATGGTATATGTTGGAGCCAATGTAATTTTGCCCTTAAATTCGCCCGTTTCTTGAAGGGTATCATATCCGTTAGGATTATCAATGGATGTGGTCGTAAAGAAAAGCTGATTATTTTGGTAAGCCGTTAATTCCTGCAAGGGTTCGAAGGTTCCTGCAAGTGCCAACGAGTGACCTTTTTTAAATTGTTTTGTTAGAACAGTACCTATTTCATAATGAAACGCTTTTAACCGAGTGGTTTTGTAATCGACTCCACCGGCCGTGGATGTTGTGTTGATCAAATAAGCTCTTCGTTCATTGCGAATGGTACCAAATAAAGCACTGAAATTAGCACCAACCGACCAAGTCAAAGAATCGTAGTTCAATATTTTTCCTGAAATTCCACCAAAAAAGCGATTGATATCTCCGCTTCCGAGATAATCATGTCGCACAGAATCAGCTCCAAGCGCGAATTTTTGGGTGAAAGAATAACCTCGTTTAGAGTAAGGAGTGAGACCAAAAGCAAAGCCAAAACGTTTTGCAAGTGACATTCCTAAGGCCATTTCGTTCAAAGATGTTTTGTTGTTTTTTTGAGTTGTGCCAGCAGATTCAAACGTCGAGAATCTTGAAGAAACCCCCAAAGAAAAAAGAGGGAACTGAGGTTTTAGGTAGCTGTAACTAGCAGGATTGTAATGATTGAGTACATTTGAAGAAATGAAGTTCACTGTATTATTTCCCAGTCCTGAAAACACAGCTTGATCAATACCTCCTCGTTCTCCCAAACCATAAGAACTGTATGGTGTAGCGGTGTTTTGACCGTAAGTTACAGTGCTTATTGCTAGAAGTGTTGTTGCGATGATTTTATTGATCATTAAACAAAAATATTTGGTAAAGACCTTCCAAGGTCAAATTTTCGATTGCAAAGATGTTATTTTTTGAATGGAAATCAAAGTATTTTGCGTCGCCACCTGTCATAAAAAACGTTAAGTCCTTATCAATTTCTAAATAACGTTGAATAAATCCAAATATTTCAGCGTGCATTCCAAGGATTACACCAGCATGCATCGAACCAATGGTCGACTTGCCAATGATCGAAGGAACTGTTGTTTCGTTGATAAGTGGAAGGTTTGCAGTATAGTCATTCATGGATTTATACCTCATTTTGAGTCCAGGTGAAATGGAACCACCTTGATAAGCGCCATTTTTATCAACAAAATCGAATTTTATGCAAGAACCGATGTCAATGGAAACACTCCCTTTCTTTGGATTTTTGGTCCACATAGAAACGGCATTACAAATCCGATCGATTCCTAAAGTATGAGGTGTGTCGTATTTTAATTCAATGGGTAACTTGAATTGAGTCGTTAAAATGACTGTTTTTGGAAAAAATGCATGTAATTGATTGGTACTTTCATTATTTAATACCGACGAAATAATTCCTTTCAACGATTTTTGTGGATGTTCGAAAGTTGGATTGGATAAAAATGACATTGTTTCAATGCGTTGAATATCTGACAATTGACCATCGATGAAATGAGCAATTTTCACAAAAGTGTTGCCGGCATCAATAACCACATGTTGATTTTCATTTCCCATGGCGACAAAGATAGGTGCAAAAAATTGAAAAAAATAAAATCCTTTGTTTGGAATTTAGAATTTAATATTATCTTTGCCCCCACAATTTAAGGATGGTGCCTTAGCTCAGTTGGTAGAGCAATAGACTGAAAATCTATGTGTCCCTGGTTCGATTCCTGGAGGCACCACAGAGGGGAAGCGAAAGTTTCCCCTTTTTTTTGTCCATATCTAAGATTCAATTTCACCGCGGAGGGCGCTAGGAGCGCAGAGTTTTCACGGTGTGTGTTGAATCACACTTTTTTACCGCAGAGGGCGCGGAGAGCGCAAAGTTTGTATTGAATTTTTACGGTTTGAGTCATTGATTCAGACTTTTTTTGCCGCGGAGAGCGCAGAGGGCGCAAAGTTTATTTCCATTTTAAGTTAATCATGAAAAAGCACTCCTGTGTAAGTCTGTAACTCAAGTTGCATAGTCATTTCAATTTGAAAAGTATCTTTGTTTTAATTTCATAGCATAGAAATAACATGTTCGATCAAAAGAAACTTTCAGGATTTGCGTTAGCAACAATTATTGGAGTGTTGGCAATTGTGCTTTCAAAGTTTACACCTAGTTCTTTGAATAGTGTCATTATCGCGTTGATTTTAGGAGTTTTAATTAGTAATGTTATTAAGCTTCCGTCTTCTTTTCAAGATGGAATTTCATTTACAGGTACAAAATTTCTTGAATTGTCAATTATTTTCTTGGCATTTAGCATCAACTACACGAGCATCGTTGCGCTTGGTTCTTTGAGCTTTATTTCAATTTTTGTGACTGTTTTTACACTTTTGATAGCCACTTATTATTTATCAAAATGGTTTAAGTGCCCCGGTTCAACCGGTTATTTGATTGGATTTGGAACTGCAATTTGCGGCTCATCTGCTATTGCTGCGTTGGCTCCAACTGTTTCTGATTCTAAAAATTCCGAAGATGTAGCGGTTTCCATGTCGGTGGTGAATCTAATTGGTTCTTTGGGAATGATTGCGTTTCCTATCATCATTTCTTATTTTTCGATTAGTGATTCGGATGCAGCTTTGCTTGTTGGTGGATCTTTACATTCTGTTGGAAATGTTGTCGGTGCGGGTTATGCTGTCAGCGATGAAGTAGGTGAAATGTCACTTACAATTAAGTTAGCTCGTGTGGCCTTGCTTTCACCAGGACTTATTTTCTTCAATTACATGGTGAATCGAAAAAATGCCAAGTCGTGGAAAGAGCATTTTATTCTTCCTTGGTACTTGATTGGATTTTTTATCATTTCAATTTTTGTATCGTTTGTTCAATTACCGGAAATCGTTCTGGAATGGATGGAATATTTTGGAAAAGTGGTGTTAACGGTCGCCATGGCAGCGATTGGATTAAAAGTAAGTTTCATGAAATTAATTACCTCAGGCAAAAAAGGAATCACTTTCGGGCTTGTAATTATGCTGGTGCAATTGTTGGTGCTTTCATTGTTTTTGGTCTTTTAGAGAGAATATTTTTCGTTCTCAATTTATTCAATTGCTTCAACTGAAATAGTTTGGTAAAATTGGCGTTTTAAAAAGAATGTAATCCACATGAATCTCAAAACTCCAAGATGATACAAAAAATAGTCAAAAAAATTCCAATCCTAATCTTCGTACTATTTGGTATAACTTCTTGTGCAGGTCAGCGAAAATCAAGCGATGAAATAGTGCCTAAAAAGAAAGAACTTGGTGTTCAAGTTGAACAATTAGGCAAACGATTGTGGTATGTTTTTCAAGACAGCAAACAGAACTATTGGTTTGGAAGTGATGGCGAAGGTGTTTTTGTTTACGATGGGAAAACGATTCGCAATTATACCACCAAAGATGGGGTGTCAAACAATCAAATTCGTCAAATTCAGGAGGATAAAGAAGGTAATTTGTATTTTTCTACCTTGGACGGAATCAATAAGTTTGATGGTAACAAAATCACAAAATTAGAGGCTGTAAAAAGTACGGAATGGAAATTAGATCCAAACGACATGTGGTTTTTTATGTTGGGAAAAAAAGATGAACGTGGACCTTATCGTTACGATGGCGAAAAATTATACCGTTTAGAATTTCCAAAGCATTATTTACAAGACGAATTTATGGATCAAGGAATAAATCCATTTTTCAGTCCGTATGAAGTTTACACAATTTACAAAGATCGTTCTGGTAGCATGTGGTTTGGAACGTCTGTTTTTGGAGCCTGTCGCTTTGACGGTAAGTCTGTTAAATGGATGTACGAAAAAGACTTAACAATCGTCCCAGCAGGTGGAAGTTTCGGAATTCGCTCCATTTTTGAGGATAAAGAAGGACGATTTTGGATCTGCAATACCGCTCAACGATTTATGTTCGACGACGATAAAACCAACAAAAGTGATCGCTTGGTTTACCAGAAATCGGAAGGAATAGGCAATGCCGAAATATTCTTAGGTGCCGAAAAAATTTATTATTCCCACATCGTAGAAGACAACGACGGAGCAATTTGGCTGACCACTTGGGATCAAGGCGTTTTCAAATACGATGGAACGAACATAACACATTTTCCAATCGATGGTGATCAATCGAAAGTTAATTTGGTTTCAATGTACAAAGACAAGCATGGAACGCTTTGGCTTGGAACGAATGAATCAGGTGTTTTCAAATTTAACGGTCAGAAATTTGAACGCTTTGAAATTTAATCCTTTATGAACTTCTGCCATTCTATTTCAAAATTATTCAACTATAATTTCACGACACGATTAAGATGTATTTCTTGATTTTCAGCCAAGGTAATCCGAACAAAATAAACTCCTGATTTTAGTTCCGTCAAATCGAGCATTGAGAAATCTTGGTTGCACGAAAAATTGACAATGCGACCTTGTTGATCCAAAACTTCAAGTTTTTCGATTTTACTCGAAGACGCTACGCGCACCATTCCATCAGAAGGGTTTGGATAAATAGAAATAGCTTTCAAACCTAAATTTTCAGTACTTAAATTGGTTTCGGAAACAGTTGTAATTGCCGTATTTGTGGAAATTGGAGGATTGAAGTCAAAGAAAATATGGGCAGTGTTTTCTACACTATTGCCGTTCGCTATTCCTGGTAAAAGTTTTACTTTATACGTTACATGCCCCTTAGATTCTGGTTCGGATGTTGTGGAATCCAACAACATGATATTTGGAAAATAAACGGCCAACTTGTTATTTGACAAATGATAATGCATGTCATGAGAATAATCGATGATTTCAAAAGAGGACAAATCAATGAAAGCAGAAAGCGTATCTTCCAACCGAATGTTATAGGCTGGCGCATTTCCAGTGTTCTGGAAATTAATGGTATAGGTTAAATAATCGTCAAAATTAGGCGATATATTTGTTGGATGTACCACTTTGTTATTTGGGTCATAAGAATTGATGACGTCATAACACATTTGGTAACTATTGTTTCCAGGTTGATTGTCACCTGCTAGTGGTGTTACATTTACTGTTACACAAATTTGATCTCCAACAGTTGCAGTTGTATCGGTTTGAAAATCAAGTCGAAAATCTGAATTTGGTGAAATCGATCCAAAATCCGAAATAGTATAAGCATACTCATTTCCACTAATCGTTGGAGTTAGGCTACCAACAGAAGGGTTTAGAAATTGAACTGGACCTAAAACTGAGATTGTAACCGTTCCCGAAATTCCGTCAGCACAATTTAAATTATAGAAATTTGAAATATCACCTACAATGGTGTTCAGGGTGTGGGTTTGTCCTGGAAAAACTATACCAATAGGTGTTACCGCTTGAACCCCGACATCAAATCCAGGTTTGCATGTGAGTCCAAAATTTACACCTGTAATTAGAGGCTCAACAGCACTAAGAATTACATTTGAGTCCAAACCAGGGTAGATACAATCCAAAGTGTAAGGCTTGTTAATCGTATCAATTTCAACGTTATAAATACCATTATTTAGCGGAAAAAAATACCTACCATTCGTATAAGTAGAAGCCATGGAAACAAAATTACCAGAGTTATCATTCACTTTAACTTTTACATTTTTCATTGGATTATCAGATGCCTCAAATACACAATTTGAGTTCAAATCTTGAAAAGTATAACCTTCAATACCTTCAGCAGCCGTGCAACCAAGTGGATTATTTATTGGGTCATTGATTTCACACAAAGGGTAACTTTGAAATGTTGGACTCATGGCAGGCAGAATGTTTGGCAAACACGTAAAATCATTATTATCCAAATTTATTTCTTCTATAGTGGTTGGCAAAAAAGGAAGGCAAGCAAGTTGATTGTTGCTTAAATACAAATAATAAATGACAGAGGGTAAAGGAGGCAACGTTGTTAGATTGTTTGATTGAAGATCAATTTGCGTAGAAGAAAACGGAATATTAGGAAGTGATGTCAAATTGTTGCCTTGTAAATACAGCACAAAAACAGAATTAGGAATATAATCGATATACGAAAGATTGCAACTTGGCGCATGTAACTGTTGTAAAGTGTTCGGAAGATTTTCTATCGTTGACAAATTAGGGCAGTTATTCAAGTATAAAATCTCTAAATTAGGAGGAAAAGAGGTTAAACTTGAAAAGTTGTTGGAAAGCGCCCATAAGTAGGTTAATGAATTTGGAATTGGAGGAAAGCTTGTTAAATTTAAATTATCTATTCCTAACGTTTGCAGTCCTGCGGGAAGAATAGGAATGTTTATTCCATAATTTCCGCCGATTCCTAAGTTCAGTAAGCCTGCAGGAAGAGTAGGTAAATTAAGAACATTGCATTGAGAAACATTGTAAATTTCCAGTGTTGAAGGTAACGAAGTTTCTACGGGCAACGTTGGCATTTGAGCTCTGATGTATTCTATTAATCCACTTGGCAAAGCGGGCAAACTTGACAAATTGTTCGCCGAAATTTCAATTTTTTCAAGCGACGCCGGGAAATTTGTTATGTTCGTTAAATCGCAAAATGCTGCATTTAGTTCAATTAAATCTTGAGGTAAATACGGAATTGAAGTCAACGGATGATAATTAACAGTGAGGATTTCTAAATTATCGAAATATTGAATTCCATCCAAATTGGAAACGTTATAACTTAATGGAATATTTAAAGTAGTTGCTTGTGTAATTGAAACAAACGTTGTATCCAACATGTTACCACTCATTGATCCAGGATAAGTGTATTGGAGATAATTTGCAAATCCACCATTTGGTATGGTGATATATTGGGCTCTTGCAATGGTTGAAATAAAAATGGAGCTGAATGCAAAAATGAGTAGTTTAAATTTTTTCATAGTTGGTAATTAAACATGTTTCATCAAGACGAAATGAAAAGTGTTAAAGTTGCACTGTTTAAATTTATCACAAACTAAATGCTCACTATTCGGTCAAATTAAACCTTTGAATCTATGTAAAAAAGCACATACTTTGGCTGAATATGTCCGAAACTTGACAGTTGAAGTTTGAATAAACTCCCTAATTTAGCACCATTAAACGGTGTTATGACTACAAAATTTATTTTTCTGGTATTGCCTCAAGTACATATTTTGGATTTGGCAGGTCCTGATCAAGCCATTCACGAAGCCATTGATTATGAGGCAGATTTTGAGATTGAATATTGTGGAATTGAGCAAGAAGTGATTACTACAAGCGGATTGCCATTTGGGAAAATCAAGCCTTACACCGAAGTGGAATTTAAGACTGGAGATTTCTTGATAATCGCTGGAAGTGCTTTTTCGTATTTGACAAGCAGTGAATTTTTAAATGAAAAAAAGCTATTTCAATGGTTAAATCAATGTTACGCGCAAGGCGTTTCTGTATGCAGTATTTGTATGGGAGCGTTTGTGCTTGCAGAATCGGGCTTATTGGATGGGAAAAGTTGTACCACGCATTTCAAGAAAACCAAGGAATTGCAGGAAAGATATCCAAAAATCAAAGTCATTGAGAACATTCTTTATACAGATCACGAGAACTTGTATACAAGCGCTGGAATTGCGTCAGGAATTGATTTGACTTTGCACATCATTGAAAAGTTAAAAGGTAGTCATTTTGCGCATTTGGTGGCTCGTGAATTGGTTGTGTACAGCAGAAGAAGTGGCAATGATAGTCAAGAAAGTGAGTTTTTGAAATATCGAAATCACATTCACGCAGGAATTCATAAAGTTCAAGATTATATTTTTGAACATATTGAAACGAAACATCATTTGATTGATTTGGCGGAAATTGCACGCATGAGTGAACGCACATTTACCCGAAATTTTAAGAAAGAAACGGGAATCACTGTTGTTGATTATATTACCATTGTGCGCAAAGCAAAAGCCAATGAACTTCTAAAAAATCCAAATTTCAGCATGGCTGAAGTTGCTAATAAAGTTGGTTTAAAGAGTGAAAGACAATTAAGTCGAATATTAAAGTAAATTATATAAAATGAGAAAAGAAAACATACAAAAAATGCCACCTTATTTTGATCGCTACATCGCGCTAGCAGATGACAAAACGGTGATCGAAGTATTGCAAACAAGTTTAGAAGAACTTGAGAATGCGCCATTGGACACATGGCGTTTATTAGGTGATAAAGTCTACGAAGAGGGAAAATGGACCGTAAAAGATATGCTGCAGCACTACATTGACACCGAACGTGTCTTTGGTTATCGCATTCTTGCCATTGCACGTGGCGACAAACAAAAGATGATTCCTTACGATGAAGAGGAATTTGGTAAAAATGCAAAAGCAACTCGACGACCTTTGGAAGAGATTTTGGATGAATTGATTTTGTTAAGGAAAAGCACCATTGCGATGTTCAAATCATTTGATAACGAGATGCTCGCTCAATTGGGAAATGGGTTCAACGGAATGCAATATTGTCCACTGTCACTCGGATTCATGTTGGCTGGTCATCAACGCTGGCATTTCAATGTGCTTGAAGAAAGGTATTATCCTTTGGTTTAAATAGGTGCATTCGATGTCATGGTTTTTGGTAATGCCAAAACGTTTTTTACATGTTGGCATTACCTTTAACAAACCATAACAAACTTAAAAAAAATCAAAAATTAGGCGCAATCAAGCGAAAAGTTCCTGAATAACTTTTGAGCTCATCACTCACACAGTCTAATGAAGCATTATCCTTAACCAATGTGCCAGTTATCGTGCCTTCATAAATATGACCACCAGTTCCCGCTAAATTCAGGTTGAATTCATTGTATTCACCACCCAAAGGTAAAATATACCTATAACCTGCACCCGTTACAAACTGTTTACTGGTGATGTTAATTGTAATTGCTTGATGGCCGTTGTCTGTTGTGTTGCACGAACCACTAGAATTTGAAGATCTCGTATAGTACTTATCCGAAGAAAAGCTATTTTCAAATGTCGGATTCAAAAATGCACTTGTAAAGCCAACTGCATCATCAGTCGCTAATTGCATACTGTAATTGCCAATTGTAAGAATTTGCCCTTGAACATCAATTGAGTTTAAAACTTGACCTTTTTTAAACGTGATTGCCCAAGTGCTTTCAGATTCAACATTTGCCAAAACTAATTGGTTTTGTTCTCCATTATCTTCAGCTCCTTGCTTCAAAAAATAAGATTGCCCATCAACATTTAGTTGCATGTAAAAATTCGAGTCGATGATGAGCCCACTTCCACCTCCACCACAGCTTGGAGTGGTAAAACTTCCTTCACCTCCGTATAATTCATTTCCATTCGAAATAATATAAGCGCGGTAATAATATTTTGTATTCGGACTAAGTCCACTAGCCAACGCATTAATTGTATTACCAGAAGATTCGTCGATCAATTTATTACTACTAATTGTTGGATTTGACGAAGTTGCATACGCGATTCCTTTTTCGGAAAACGAGACTCCACTTGTAACAATACCAGAAAACTGAGCCGAAACACAAGTTATTGAAGCAACATCATACGTATTTACTTCCGCAGAAGCGCTAAATGGTGGCGCTTGATTTACAGGCTCAGTTGGAGTAGTTGGATCTTCTTTTTTGCAAGCGGTTGCAACTAACATTGTCAAGACGCTCAGCATGATCAGTTTTTTCATAGATTTTTCAATTAGATGATTTTTTGCAAACCTACGACAATAGAAAACAATTCGAAATCAACCATTTGGTTGATAAAATCAGAGAAACTTCTGGTTTTGAGTATTTTCTTATCTTTGGTTGAATTCAAAATTGCTGGAAAAATGAAATTTATCGTACTCTTTGCACTATTATTCATCAGTTTAGGTGTTGGTGCGCAAAAAATCTACATTCAAACGTTTGGCAAGGAATCCGATAAACCAATCATTTTTCTTCACGGTGGACCAGGCTACAATTGTGCTTCCTTTGAAGTAACAACAGCTCAACGACTTGCGGATAATGGCTATTTCGTCATTGTTTACGACCGAAGAGGCGAAGGTAGAAGTAAAGATCCGAAGGCAAAGTTTACGTTTGATGAATCTTTTGATGATTTGAATGACATTTTAAAGAAGTATAAATTGAAAAAAGTTTCGCTCATCGGTCACAGTTTTGGAGGAATCGTGGCTACACTTTTTGCAGAAAAATATCCTGAAAAAATTACATCTGTATTTTTGCTTGGAGCACCAATTGCTTTACAGGAATCCTTTGAGACCATCATTGCGAAATGCAAAATTATTTATCAAGAAAAAAATGAAGCTACCAATTTGCAATACATTTCCATGCTTGAAACAATGGATTCGACAACCATGCAGTTTAGCTCATATTGCTTTGCTCACGCCATGCAAAATGGATTTTACACTCCGAAAAATCCTACGGGTGAAGCCAAGTTGATTTATGGTAAATTTAAATCAGATTCAACACTTTTAAAATATGCTGCTCAAATGACCTACGAAGGTCCGCAAGGATTTTGGAAAAACGAAAAATACACCACTTTGGATTTGACAACGAATTTAAAGGATTTGAAAGAAAAAGGAATCCCACTTTTTGGTCTTTATGGAAAGGAAGATGGATTGTATTCTGCGGAGCAAATTGCTCGATTGGGAGAAATAATCGGAGTTGAAAACGTGAATTATTTCGATAATTGTTCGCATTCTGTTTTTGTGGATCAGCAAAGTTTGTTTGTGGAAGCCCTGAATCGTTGGATGAAATGAAACAAATTTTCCTTTTTGGTTTAATATTTTGTCTGCACTGTGTTGGGTTTTCGCAGAATCTACAGCTTTTTGATTTAAAGTTAATTGGTGACGATGAACGTGGTTTTTTTTCCTTGTCGGAATTGTACACCATGAGTGAACATGAAGATTCGATTGCCGTCCCAGATTTGAGTGCTTATTCTCAAGAAGAAGCTGCGCAATTCAAGCAAATCAAATTAGAAAATCACTTTAGAGATTTGTTTCTTTTAAAAACTGGAATATCTGCATTTGATACAGTGTATATTTTTGATTATAAGACCAATTTCCTACTTACGTTTTGTGTGAAAGATTTGACTTTGACCGCATCGCTCACGCCTTATGGAGCTGATTGGCCCTATACCCAATTTGATTATTTGATTGGCTTTGAAATCGAACAAAAGCACATGGTTCATTTTGGATATTATCCGCAGTTTACTTTTGTTCATGTTGGAAAAGAAAATCCGTTTCAAGTTCAACAAATGAAGCAAATTGTTTGGAAACCAGCGGATAAAAAATCTTTCCCAATTTTTGCTTTGAAGAAGGAATACGTTTCAATAATCAAAAAGAACTATTACTATGAGACTTCAAGGTATTACACTTATTCAGCCGATGGTTTAGCTTATTTTATTCACGAATACGACAAGGGAAGTGCAACCGCTGCCAGGCATTTGATTGTTATAAATGAAAAAACAGGTTCCTTGGTGCGCGACTATTTCTTTCATGAAGATGAAGGTACATCCCCAGCTCCTCTCGATGAACAATGGACAGGTAAATTATTGAAAAATAGGCCACCTGTTATTTTTGGTTTTAACTATGTTTCGTTTGGCTGTCCATCCTTGATTTCCTTAGATCCGGTAGCGCAAGATGTATATATTTATTGTGATAATCGACATTGAATTTATAATGTGGCTGGTAAACGAGGTAAGGATTTTGGAAAAACATAAGCTACAAGTCAATAAAATGAGACTTTCTTCTAAAAGATTAAAAGACTAAACCGCCGTAGGCAGCAGCAAAGCTAATTTTAGTCTCTTATGATTTTTGTACCGGCTTCTCTTAAAGTCCAAGTTTTTTCAAGATTCTGTGCTGTCTATAGGGCTGAATCCATAAAGATCAAAAGACAAACTTCTCCAATGCCCCAATTCCTTTTATACTGATTTTTTTAAGGAAGAAACTTTTTTGTACCTTTAACTGGATATAAATCAGCGAACAATGACCAAAGATCTTCATTTCTTTCCGAAACTCTTAGCAATAATCTTACTATCGCATTTGACTTCTCACGTTAATTCACAAAACGCTCCTTCGCACTTGAAGTATTTTGGTTACGTTGCCATCGATTGTTTTTACGACGATCCACTTGATGCTTCTGCAACCATAAATTATGTTGAAGAAGTTGATTCTTTTTCAAATCTGGCTCACATGTGTGTGTTTGATTATACAGATAACATAGTTTCACGCACCAATTTTATGAATGATCGATGCTTGAACCCTATTTTGCATATTCAAGAAATATTTTTTCAATACATTGATACGCTAGGTCCGAGCGGCGCAAATTATGATTTAATTCCAAATTTTCTGGAGCGATGGAATACATTTAAAATGACCAACGAATCTGTGCTTAACTCTACAAATATCGGCTGCTTCTATATTGCCGATGAGCCTTTTTGGAATGGGATCTCACTTAACGATATGAATACTGTTTGCACACTCCTAAAAAGCGCATATCCCGAAATTCCGTTACTGATGGTGGAAGCGTATACTACGGTCAACGTGATGCAAGTACCTGAAGCCATGGATTGGGTTGGTTTTGATCGCTATGGCGAATTTGATCCGCAAACTGACCCCGAATTTCAAGCAGATATGACAACGTTGAAAAATAGTTTGTCCGCGCCACATCAAAAGATCTTTCTAATTATCGATGATCAATGGTTTCCGGAATATGAGTCGTTTTTAGGCTGGTCGCAAGACGAAATGGCAGATGTTGTACAGAACTATTACGATTTGGCAGTTTCAGATACCAGCATCATTGGGTTGATAGGATATATTTGGCCTGGTGGGTTAGATGCTCCAAATCATCATGGTGTGAGAAATTTGACGCAAGCAGTCATTGATAAAAATGTGGAAATTGGACAACTTATAAAAGCAAATTATTCGCCTTGTGATCCAGTTGGATTAATTGACATGGCAGAAAATGAACATTTCATTCAAGTCTATCCGAATCCAGCGAATGAGTTTGTTGAGATTCTTTTGCCAAATGAATTAAACGATGCAGAAATCAAAATTTACAATTCCAATGGATTGATTGAAAAGACAATTTCAATATCACTTGGCAAAAAAATAGAAATAGAATTAAATGATTTTACTAGTGGTTTGTACTTTGTTCTAATTCAAGATGACTCAAATCAATACAAAGCGAAATTTGTTATTGAATAAGGACATTTTTATTCAAGATTCCTAATCTTCAGGCTTTGATTTATCGATAACATTAGCGTAAAATTCCCCAGCCTTCGGTTTTAATTTGAAATTTATTTACTATGTGACTTTTGTCATATTACAGCTCTCAACTCCGCCGTAAATTTGTACTATAAATTTAAAATTCTACTAAGATGAATATAGAACAAATTTACACAGGATGTATTGCAGAGGCTGCATATTACATCACATCAAATGGCGAAGCAGCTATTATTGATCCACTTCGCGAAACGCAACCATACATCGATCGACTTGAGCGCGCTGGTGTGAAATTGAAGTACATTTTTGAAACGCATTTTCATGCTGATTTCGTTTCAGGTCACGTTGATTTGGCGAAAAAAACCGGAGCAACAATCGTTTACGGACCAACAGGAATGAAGACAGGTTTCGAAATGCATGTTGGTGCCGATGGCGAAATTTTTAAAGTTGGTGGCATCGAAATCAAATTGATTCACACGCCTGGTCACACCATGGAAAGTTCTTGTTACCTCGTTTCTGATGAAAATGGCAAAGAGCAAGGAATTATCACAGGAGATACACTTTTCATCGGCGATGTTGGTCGTCCAGATTTGGCGCAACACGTAATCGCAGACTTGACGCAAGACAAATTAGCTCGCCATTTGTACCATTCGTTGCGCAACAAAATCATGCCTTTGGCGGACGATTTAATTGTTTATCCTAATCACGGAGCGGGAAGTGCGTGTGGTAAAAACATGAGCAAAGAAACTACCGATACTCTTGGAAATCAAAAGAAAACAAATTACGCATTGAATCCAGCATTGTCGGAAGATGAGTTTGTGGATGCGATTTTAACTGGTCTCACAACACCTCCGCAGTATTTCCCTAAAAACGTGTTGATGAACATTCAAGGGTACGAAAGCCTTGATTCGATTATGGAAAAAGGCACAACAGCTTATGAACCAAACACATTTGAAGTAATTGCAAGTGAGAAAAATGCGTTGATTCTGGATACACGAGCGCCTGAAGTATTTGCAAAAGGATTTATTCCTGGAAGTTTGAACATCGGTATTGACGGAAATTTTGCCATGTGGGTTGGAGAAATGATCTTAGACATCAAACGAGAAATCTTGATCATTGCGGAAAATGAAACCGTGGTGGAAGAAGCAATCACTCGACTTTCACGCGTTGGTTACGACAATACGATTGGCTACTTGAAGGGTGGTTTTGACGCTTGGAAAGCAGCCGGAAAATCCATTGACATTGTAAACCGTATCACGGCTGAGCAAATGGAGAAACATTTCAACGAAGGTGGAATGACCATTATCGATGTTCGAAAAGTGAGTGAATTCCAATCAGAACATTTAGAAGACGCGAATAACATTCCTTTAAATGTCATTTACGACCATTTTGCATCCTTTCCAAAAGACAAATCGTTTGTTTTGCATTGTGCAGGTGGCTACAGAAGCATGATTGCTGCATCTATCCTAAAAGCAAATGGTTACAACAATTTTGTGGACGTCATCGGTGGATTTGGGGATATTAAAAATACATCTATTCCAAAAACGGAATATGTTTGCCCAACAACACTGCTATAAAATAAGTTATACATCGAAAATGGCTGCTGCGAGGTGGCCATTTTTATTTTGTTCAACACCAACATTTTTTTGGTTCAAACAATTTAAGTCAATTCAAATGAAATCAAATTTTCTTCAAAACACCTTATTTGCGCCATGGAATCTCATGCGCGTACTTCGCATGACACTCGGCGGATTCATCATCTACGAAGGCTATAAATCCAACGAATCACTCTTCATGTTCGCCGGCGGAATGTTCGTATTCATGGCGCTATTGAATGTGGGCTGTTTTGGATCACAAGGTTGTCAGACGAGTGCTCCTGCGACAAAACAAAATTTGGGTGAATTGGATGAAATGGTGGTGGAGTATGAGGAGGTGAAGTGAGTTGGTTCACTTAAATCCTTTTACGCTGGAATTCGTTCAATTACTCGCAATAAAATCCCCCTTGCAATTCTCAAAAGAACAACTATCTTTGCACCAGTTCATTTAAATAAACTTATGAAGAAAGGTGGAGGGATTGGCCCTGTGAAACCTTGGCAACCGAGCTTCGTCACGAAGAAAAAGGTGCCAAATCCTATCTCGCACTGCGGGAAAAGATAAGTTTGAGGATCATCATTCCTTTCTTCATGCATACAGATTAACGCGATTATGAAGTCGATTGAAGAAATAATGAAAGAAAGAATCCTTGTGCTCGATGGAGCTATGGGTACGATGATTCAACGCCATACCTTGGATGAAAATGATTTCCGCAAAGGTTGGTTCGAAAATCACTCAAAGCCGTTGAAAGGAAACAATGATTTGTTGTCCCTCACACGACCAGATATCATCAAAGACATTCATCGTCAGTATTACGAGGCTGGAGCAGACATTGCTGAAACGAACACTTTTTCGGGCACAACCATTGCGCAAGCGGATTACGATTTGGAATCAGCCGTGTATGACATAAATTTTCACAGTGCAAAAATTGCGCGCCAAGTAGCCGATGAGTTTACGCTCAAAGAACCAAACAAACCGCGATTTGTGGCTGGATCTATGGGACCAACAAACCGCACGGCGTCGATTTCTCCAGATGTAAATGATCCTGGTTTTCGCGCCATTTCGTTTGATGAATTGGTAACAGCCTACAAACAACAGGCAAATGCATTGATGGATGGAGGAGTAGATATGCTTTTGGTTGAAACGGTTTTTGATACGCTCAATGCGAAAGCGGCATTGTTTGCCATCGATGAGGTATTCGAAGATCGCGGAAAACGCATTCCAGTCATGGTTTCAGGAACAATCACAGATCAGTCTGGTCGCACATTGACGGGACAAACAACAGAAGCATTTTTGATTTCAATTCAACACTTTCCGTTGATTTCGGTCGGATTAAATTGTGCGCTTGGAGCAAGCATGATGCGTCCTTACCTACAAATTTTGAATGAGAATAGTCCTTTTGGGGTGAGTGCTCATCCAAATGCTGGACTTCCAAACGAATTTGGTGAATACGACGAAACAGCTGATTTAATGGCGGTTCAAATCAAGGAATTTTTGGAAGAAGGTTTGGTAAATATCGTTGGTGGTTGCTGCGGAACAACGCCTGAGCACATCAAAGCAATTGCTGATTTGGCGAAACAGTATAAACCGAGGCTTCGAGTGCCTCAGCCGTCGGTTCTCGAATGAAGCCGTCGGTTCTGAATGAAGCCGTCGGTTCTCGAATGAAGCCCGAGGTTCTCGAATGCAGCCTGAGGCTCTCGAAGGCTGAATTTCGAATCCAATACTCTGTCAAAAGTCGAATGAAAAAATAATTAATAGATATGTCCATAAATAATAACTCTAACACTCAAAAACTCAAAAACTCGAGCACTCTCAAACTTTCAGGCCTTGAGCCATTGATCGTAACAAAAGAGTCAAATTTTGTGAATGTCGGAGAGCGTACCAATGTTACTGGTTCGCGAGCGTTTTTGCGTATGATCAAGGAAGGAGATTTTGAATCGGCCTTGTCGGTTGCGCGCGACCAAGTGGAAGGTGGAGCGCAAATTTTGGATGTAAACATGGACGAAGGAATGATTGATGGCAAGGAAGCGATGGTTACTTTCTTGAACCTCATTGCTTCGGAGCCAGATATTGCCCGCATTCCAATCATGATCGATAGTTCCAAATGGGAAATCATCGAAGCAGGCTTGAAATGCATCCAAGGAAAAGGGGTGGTGAATTCAATTTCCTTAAAAGAAGGCGAAGCGAATTTTGTCCGCCAAGCGAAAACCATCAAGCGTTTTGGAGCAGCTGTAATCGTCATGGCTTTTGACGAAGATGGTCAGGCAGATAGCTACGAACGACGCATCGAAATTTGTAAAAGATCCTATGATATTCTTGTAAATGTTGTTCATTTCCCGAAAGAAGACATCATTTTCGACCCAAATATTTTCCCTGTTGCAACAGGAATGGAGGAGCATAACAACAATGCCCTCGACTTTTTTAGAGCCACAAAATGGATTCGTGAGAATCTTCCGGGTGCACACGTGAGCGGTGGAGTTTCCAATGTTTCCTTTTCGTTTCGCGGGAATGACATTGTGCGCGAAGCCATGCATGCAGCATTCTTGTATCACGCCATTCAAAATGGAATGGACATGGGAATCGTAAATCCGACCATGCTTGAGGTTTATAGTAACGTGAATCCTGTGTTGTTGGAATATGTGGAAGATGTGCTTTTGAATCGAAGAGAAGATGCCACCGAACGACTCTTGGAGTATGCTGAATCTGTAAAAGGTGAAGAAGGTAAAAAACGAGAAGTGGATTTGTCGTGGCGCGATCAGCCTGTAAATGCACGTTTGAGTCATGCCTTGGTGAAAGGAATCGTAGATTTTATAGATGAAGATGTGGAAGAATGCCGTCATCAATTTGCCCGACCAATCGAAGTTATTGAAGGTCCGCTGATGGATGGAATGAACGTAGTTGGAGATTTATTCGGAAGCGGAAAAATGTTCTTGCCTCAAGTAGTAAAATCTGCCCGAGTGATGAAAAAGGCGGTGGCTTATTTGCTCCCGTTTATCGAAGCTGAAAAAGGCGGCGTTTCTTCGTATGCTGGAAAAATTTTGATGGCAACAGTAAAAGGCGATGTTCACGACATAGGTAAAAACATTGTTGGAGTGGTGTTGAGTTGCAATAATTACGAAGTCATTGATATGGGCGTGATGGTGCCAACCGAAAAGATCATTGCGGCGGCTATTGAACACAATGTGGATGTGATTGGACTAAGTGGTTTGATTACGCCTTCACTCGATGAGATGGTACACGTAGCCAAAGAAATGCAACGCGCAAATTTGTCCATTCCATTGATGATTGGTGGAGCAACAACTTCTAAAGTACACACTGCGGTGCGTATTGATAAACATTTTGATTTGGATCAAGTTGTACACGTGTTGGATGCTTCGCGCTCAGTGACGGTAGTCGAAAGTTTGTTGGGACCTAAAAAGGAATTGTTTGTGGCCGACATCAAAGAGCAATACGAAAAATTGCGTGTTCACCACGAAAAGCACCGAGGTGCAAAAACTATTTTGTCTTTGGAAGATGCACAAGCGAACAAGTTTAGAATTGATTGGAAACAATCGGATATCATTGCTTCAAACAAACTTGGAATCACGGAAATTACCCAGTCCTTGGACGAATTAGTCGATTTCATCGATTGGACGCCGTTCTTTCAAACGTGGGAATTGCATGGCAAATATCCAGCAATTTTAAGCGATGAAGTTGTAGGAGTAGAGGCAACGAAACTGTTTTCAGATGCAAATCAAATGTTGCAGAAAATCGTTTCAGAAAAATGGTTGGAAGCCAAAGGAGTCATTGGTCTTTTTCCTGCGAATGCTATTGGTGATGACATCGAAATTTATGCGGATGAATCGCGCAATAAACTTCTGGCGATTCAACATACCTTAAGACAACAAACGAAAAAGGCGGAAGGTCAACCAAATTTGGCGTTAGCAGATTTTGTAGCGCCGAAAGAAACTGGGATTTCAGATTACATTGGTGGCTTTGTGGTAACAACGGGAATTGGCATTGACGAGCGTGTGGCGCAATTTGAAAAAGATCACGATGATTATAATTCCATTATGTTAAAGGCTCTGGCAGATCGATTAGCTGAAGCATTTGCTGAGAAATTACACAAGGATGTTCGTACAAATTATTGGGGATATTCCAAAAATGAATCATTGACAAATGAATCGTTAATCAAAGAAGAATATCAAGGTATTCGTCCAGCTCCAGGGTATCCAGCGTGCCCAGATCACACAGAGAAAGTTACATTATTTGAATTACTTGATGCAACAAGACTAACAAATGTTTCTTTGACCGAAAGTTTAGCCATGATGCCAGCATCTTCGGTAAGTGGATGGTATTTTGGTCACCCTGAAGCCAAGTACTTTGGATTGGGAAAAATTGGAGAAGATCAAGTAATCGACATCGCCAAACGCAAACAAAAATCTTCTGAAGAAATGCAGCGCTGGTTATCGAGTGTTATGCATTAGGAAAACACAGTCACAAAAAAAACGGTCCGAAACCACTCGAACCGTTTTCATACCTAACCTAACCACTATTCACTGAAAAAATCTTTGATAAAATTGGAAGTGCTTCCAAATCATCACAAATCAAATATACTATTGCTTTCTAATTACCACAACGATATTTCGACTAATTCCGCTAAAAAACCTATCAATTATTTTTGTGTTTCATCTATTTTACAGCTAAAACACTAACAGTCAATTATTTAAAATGTAATTGATCTGATCAGAAAAAGTTACATATTTATCAACTTTTTCGACAAATAACTATTTTTGACTATAAATTGATTTCAACGTGCCAATTTATTGAAGGATACAAATAATCTAAAGACTTTCTGTTGGTCTCCGATATCCAATAAGAAGACAAGTAAAATTTACCCATCTTCTTATTAAACTCAATAAAACTAGATCGCGCTGCGGTATTTTTTACCTAACTTACGGTAAATCCAATTCTTAAACTTGAACATTAACATGTAGAATGATGGAATAATTACAAGCGTCAAGAACGTTGCGAAAGTCAAACCATAAATAATTGCCCACGATAACGGTGCGAAGAAAATGTTATTATCTCCTCCAAAGTAAATGTTTGGATTATAGCTAGTAAACAAACCTATAAAGTCAATGTTAAATCCTATGGCCATTGGGACAAGACCAAGAATTGTCGTAATTGCCGTTAGAAGTACTGGTCTCAAACGCGTTTTCCCTGCAAGAATGGCGGCATTCTTCACTTCTTCATACGGTAAAATGTCGTATTCACCCAAACCAAGTTCTTTTTTACGGTCTTTTCGCAACAAGTCTGTGTAATCAATCAATACAATCGCATTGTTAACCACAACTCCGGCAAGTGAGATAATACCAATCATCGTCATCATTACAACGAAGTCTTGGCGTGAAATGGTAATTCCAAGGAATACACCAATCAACGACAATACCACTGTAAACATGATAATTGATGGAGTACTAAATGAATTAAATTGCGCCACAATAATCATCAAAATCAAAAATACGGCAATTAATAGTGCTTTACTCAAGAAAGCCATTTCTTTTGCTTGTTCCTCATTTTGTCCAGCGAATTTAAATTCCAAATGATCAGGCAATTTATCTGCTTTCACATAAGCATCCATTTTTTTCTTTAAGTTTTCGATGACGATTACAGCATTCTCACCCGAAGTTACATTTGAAGTGATTTTTACCATTGGAATTTGGTTTTTCCGCACAACCTCTGAGAACGAAGAACTTTCCTCAGGTGTTTCAATGATCGAACGAATAGGGATGTTCAACAGCGCACCTTTGTTATTTCTAAACATGAGTTGTTGATCCAAAAGTGCATCAAAATTCTCTCGGTATTTTTTGTCAAATCGAACCACAATGTCATATGTTTCGTCGTCCAAGGTATAACTTGTGATTTCTTGACCTAAGAGCGCTTTACGAATCGCCATACCCACTTGAAAAGTAGAAGCGTTTAATTGCCCCGCCAATTCTCTGTTCACTTTAATCGGAATTTCAGAACGGTTGGATTCCACATTCAACTTCAATTTTTCAACGCCTTTCACATTTTGTTTGGTCAAGTAATTTTTGATTTTATCGGCTTCGCGAATCAAATCTTTGTACTCTCCTTTTCCAGTTACTTCAATGCTGATTGGAGCACCTTGCGGCGGACCATTTTCTTCTTTTCCGGTTTGAATGTCCACATCAGCGCTAAATTCACCCATCAATCCATTTTGTAAATCAGCTAAAATTTCGGACGTTTTTACACCGTCTCGGTATTGAAATTCGGCGAAATTCACCGTAATTCTACCTTTGTGAGGTGTATTACTTAATGCTGGTCCTGAATTCGGATCACTCGTTCCATCTCCAACTTGCGTAATGATGGACTTGATCAAACGTTCGTTTTCAGGTACATTTTTCGTATGAGCATCGTCCAAGTACTTAGCCAAAAGTGTATTTACTTTATTTTCAATTTGAAGTGTTTTTTCATTGGTGTTATGAATGTCAGTCCCGATCGGCATAGAAACGAATATATTCACATAGTTCGGCTCATTCACTGGGAAAAACTCCACTTTTGGCGGAACAACAACCAATAAGAAAATGGAAAAGAATAGCAATCCGAAAGATCCCAAAACAAATTTACCAGGTCTTCTTCCGTTCAATGCATACGTAAGCAAACGCTCATACGCTTTTTCCCATTTCGGTAATGATTTATATTGGAATTTCTCTGAAACAGGATAGAAATAAAATAAGTTAACAATGACCATGATTCCCAAGAAGATCAAGAAATTTCCAAGCGTAATTGATCCTGCAATCAAAAACAGAACACCTAATCCAATCAAAATAAGTGTCCAACGAAAAGCAACTTTTCTTTTTGGTTTGTTCTGAGTTGCCTTCATGAACGAAACGGCTAACACAGGATTAATGACCAATGCCACAAACAACGATGAGGTTAATACGATCATCAAAGTAATAGGCAAGTATTTCATGAATTCACCCATAATTCCTGGCCAAAGTGCCAATGGAATGAACGCAGCAACCGTTGTAGCTGTAGACGAAATAATCGGCCATGCAACTTCTCCAACACCTTTAATAACAGCATCAATGGCGCCCAAACCTTCGTCCATGTGGCGGTAAATGTTTTCGACAATTACAATTCCATTATCAACGAGCATTCCGAGCGCTATCACCAAGGAGAAAAGTACCATCGTGTTGAGGGTAACTCCCATGGCGTCCAGTATCAAGAAGGACATAAACATAGATAAAGGAATCGCAATTCCAACAAACATGGCATTTCGTAATCCTAAGAAAAAGAGCAAAACACCAACTACGAGAATAATTCCAAAAATGATGGAGTTTTCCAAATTGGAAACCATTTCTCGGGTATTGTTTGATTGGTCACCTGTTTTAGATACAGAAACACTTTTTGGAATAGTACCGTTAGCACTTGATTCTTCGATAATTTTATCAATTTTGTCGGCTGCATCAAGAAGGTTTTTACCACCTTGTTTTTTGATATCTAGCATCACAACTGGATCACCGAATTCACGGGCATACGAAGTCGTATCGCCATTTCCGAAATACACATTTGCAATATCAGATAATCGAACAGGTAAATATTCGTCTTGTTTAACAATTAAATTTCCGAGTTCGTCTGCATCTTTAAATTCACCTTCTACGCGAATTGATTTTCGGATTCCATCCATTAAAAATTCACCACCAGAAACAGTTTGATGTTCGCTATTTACTGCATTTTGAATGTCATCAATAGAAACATTTACAGCCTGAGCGCGAATTGGGTCAACATCGATACGCATTTCTTGCACTTGAACTCCGCGTATATCAACCTCACTAATTTCAGGCAAGTCTTCAATCAAATCTTCTAAATCTTCCGCCACTTCTTTCAGCAACTTCGCATTTGGACCTCTTAAGTTCAAATTCAAAATTGGAATTTCGGTCGGATCCATTTCAAAAATGTTTGGTTCAACCGGCAAAGAAGGGAAACTTGGTTCAGCACGTGCTTTATCAACGGCGTCTTTCACTTTTTGAAGTGCATCGTCTACAGGCATTTTGAAATCAAATTTCACTCGAATTGTCGCATAACCATGCACCGAATTGGAGTTGATTTCATCCAAGAGATTTAATCCACCACATTCTTTTTCAATTTGCTTTACAATTTTCTCTGCCATGTATTCCGGTGAAGAACCTGGTTTTGCAATCCCAACGTAAATTTCAGGAATTTTTATTTCAGGAAATTGTTCTTTCGGCATGCCAACATACGCCGCTAAACCTCCTAAAAAGATAATGGCGATGATTAAAAAAACTAATTTACTATTGTTAACGGCCCACGTGGATAATCCAAAGCCTTTATGTTCGTTTTCCATTGTATTGAATAACTTATTTAGTTCTAACTAGGTCTTTGTCAGCAATGTTTCGGCTTCCTTCTGTAATCACAAAATCACCATCTTTTAGCGCATCTTGCGGAATCACATACGATTGACCATCATATTTTTCAACCACTTTAACTACAGTACGAACTGCTTTGAATTTACCGTTGCTCATTTTTTTAGCCACATAAATAAATTCTTCTTCGTTTGCTGCACGAATTACCGCTGTCGATGGGACAACCATGGCGTTAGGTACAATCATGTCCGTAATTTCAACCTGCGCTAGCATGTTTGGCAATAAAAGTGAATTTCTATTTACTGCAGCCATGATACGAAACGTTCGGTTCACAGGGTCAATGTAGTTTCCAACATTTGTGACAATTAAATTAATCGTTGTGTCATTGTAATTTGGCAAAGTCACAACGATAGGAGTTCCAAGTTTAATTTTAGCCAAATGTTTTTCAGAAATGTTAGCAACGATTTCAACGGAAGAATTGTTTACCAAACGTAAAATAGGAGATTGAGGTCCAGTCATTTCGCCTTGATTCGCATGAATTTTGTCAATGGTACCAGAAAATGGCGCACGAATCACGGATTTTGACGTTTGTGTTTTTAATGCACGCATTCTTGCCTCAATTGATTTTACTTGGTTTTTGGCTGATGTCAGTTCGAAATCAGTTCCAAGTCCCCGACTTTTTAATTCTTCTTGTTTGCTTAGCATGTATTTTGCTTGTTCCAAACCAGCTTCCATTTCGTAGAGATTCGCTGCAAGTACTGCGGCATCTAGGTTTGCCAAAGTTTGACCTTTAGAAACACGTTGACCTTCTTTCACAGAAATGGAGGTAATCAATCCACCCATTTCAGAACTTAAAAGAATATCGTCTTCGGCTTTCACATTTCCTTGAACACTGATTTTATGTTCGAAGGTTTTTAATTCCGCTTTTTCGATGACAACGAGTGGAAGTTCCGTTTTAAGCACTTTTTCTTCTTCAGCTGCTCCACACGAAGCGATGATAAAAGCAAGAATTGAGATGTAAATTATATTTGTTGTTTTCATGGGTTTATTTTACGATTATTTTAAAAGTTGATTGTACAATTTGTCGATGTTTAATTTTGAGTTCAATACATCAATCAATGAACCGACGTATTGTGATTGGGCAATAATTACTTGGTTGTATTTTTGAGTAACTTCCAAGCTGTTGATTTTACCAATATCTCTCTTAGCAATGGCGTTCGAATAAATCTTATTTGCCAATTCGATGTTCTTTTCTTGCAATTCTAACTGCTGTGTAGCACTCAACAAGTTGTTTTGGTATTGCACCTCTTGCATTTTCAAGGTTTGTTCGTACAATTTGATTTGATTTTCATCTTTCATGATACGAATCTTAGCTTGCTGGATTTGGGCATATTTTTCACCTCCGGAGAAGATAGGCACATTCAATTGCAATCCCCACATCGTTTGCGGAAACCAAGGTTTATCTGCGAAGAAATTGAATTCATTGCGATAAGCATTGTATTGGTGGTTGAAAAAAGCTGCCAAGGTTGGAAGTTGACCATATTTGTAATTCTTCAAATTGTATTCGGAAAGTGTTTTTTGTTTGTTCAATATTTGAAGCGTTAAATTGTTTTGCAAATTCGAATTTGTTTTGTCCTTCAACGATTGTCTTGCCATCAATTCCGAAGCAGTTTCGGCAATTTCAATGGGGTCACCAATCGGATATCCCATGGTCATTTTGAGTAAATTCAACGAATTATTGTATTGAATTTCAGCACTTGTTTTGCTGTTTTTCGCTTGTAAAAGAGAAAACTCTAACTGATCAATGCTTTCTTGATCTAACAATCCTAATTCTAAGTAAACTTTTTGCTCTTCGATCAATTTTGTTGTAACAAGAACCATTGAATCTACAAATGCTAAATTCTGTTTACCGACTGCAGCGATTTGGTAAGCTTGAGTCACATTAAACAAGACCTCTTCTTGCGATTGAGTGTTCGCAGATTCAGAGAATTCTACAAAAAACTTTGCTACCTGTAATCCAACTATGTACGATCCATTAAACAAAAGTTGATTGGCTTGAAGCGTTCCATTCGCCGAATAAGTGGTTCCCGCACGAAACTGAATTGTTTCTCCATCTGCAGCATTCGGGTTAATGAATGATGCATCAACTACTTGGGTAGGCAAGTTAATGAAGTTTTGAAACGAACCAGAAAAACTGATTTGAGGCAATCCCATGGCGGTAACTTCACGCGAACGTTGCTTTGCGCTTGCAATGTCAAGTTCTGTGTTTTTTATCGCAAGATGATTACTCAACGCGTAATCTTTCGCTTGGTTCAGTGTAAATTGTCCGCCATTCGCTTGTCCGAAAACACTGCTTAGGGTACCAATGAACACGATTAAAATGATGTGCTTTCTCATGCTTTATTCATTTTTTTAGTTAAAAATTTAAGTCCTTTTTCATTCGCCATCCCGTGAATTTGAAACGAAATGATTTCTGTATAAACCCGTGTAAGTGAAAATTCTGGCCACGGAAATGTTTGACCATCAAAAATCAAATCCGTCATTCCAACAAATAGTCTGGAAATAATATCTGCATCTAATTCTGCCCTGTAAATTCCTTCCGATATGCCGCGATTCACATTTCTATGAATCATTTCAGCTACAAAAACACATTTGTGGTTGGTGATAATTTCCCAAGCATCTGGATGGTATTTTTGTAAATCGTGAAAAACACTCGGATTTATTTTTGATAAATGCTCAATGACCAACTGAATGATTCCAAACAATTCTTCGATTGCATTTTCTGCTTGATCTTGAGCTTTAGTGCAAGATAATTGGTCCTCTTCAATCTTGTCAAGCATAATGTTGCGAATCAAATCATTCTTATCCTTGAAGTGGACATAAAGTGTTTTTTTAGACACTCCCAATTCGCGAGCAATGTCATCCATGGTTACGGATCTTATTCCTAAACGCATAAAAACAGCTGCTGCACGCTCTGTATATTCTTTCGTTTTTTCATCCATGGCGCAAAAGTATATATAAAAAACACATTGGAAACTATTTTTGTTAAAAAAGTTTCCAAAGTTTTTTGAGTTTTTATTTTTTGCAATAATTGTTGGGGTTTCAAACGATGAAATTGGGATACGAGTCGATAATTTATTTTAATTTCGTTTCATGAAGATTGAAATTTTCACAGATGGAGCAGCCAAAGGAAATCCTGGTCGAGGCGGGTACGGCACTATTTTGCGATTTGGCAAAGTAGAGAAAGAGCTTTCTGAAGGTTTTCGAATGACAACGAACAACCGCATGGAATTACTTGCAGTGATTGCCGGTTTGGAAGCAATCACAAAAAAGGAATATGCAGTTGTAGTTTATTCAGATTCCAAATATGTGGTCGATTCTGTTTCAAAAAAATGGTTGGATGGCTGGATCCGAACAGGATTTAAAGGTAAAAAAAACAAAGATTTGTGGTTGCGCTATTTAGCTGCTTCAAAAGGAATGGATGTTAACTTTGTTTGGGTAAAAGGACATGCTGGTCATCCAGAAAATGAACGTTGTGACGTATTAGCTGTGAATGCAAGTGAGAAAAGCGTTTTGCAAATCGATCATGTATTTGAAGACTTACAAAAAAGCGAAGGATTGTTTTAGTTAAGCTAATTTACCCAACGAATTTTCGTTCAAGTACAAACATGCTTTAATAAAGGTGTAAATCAAAGGATGCGGAATTTCACGCGTGGAAGAAATCTGAGGGCAATAACCACAAGCTACAAAGAAATCGTGTTTTTTAAGGCTAATCACTTCCGGATCCTCAAATTGGTTATAAGCTTCAATATCAATCAAATCTTTGACCATTACTTGAATCAGTTTCGGGTACATGGAATACCTCGATGAAGTTAGTTCGATGGTGTTGTGATTTTCATACAACTGAATAAATTCTTTAGAATGAGGAACGATTGAAACTTTTTCAAATTGATTTCCATCCACTAAATTATCAGAGATTAATTTTTCGCCTCCAGGATTCAGTTGGTAATTATTAACCAATACTTCAATAAACGATTTGAAACTTTCGCCTGTCAACAAAGTCGGAATTTTCAATTGGCTTACCGCTCGAATTATTCCATGTAAGAAAAACAAGTTTGTTGAAGCACCTGGTGAAAACCAAATGCCATCATATTGCTCAAATTGCTGCGGTTTGTAAAGCGCAGCTTCATTGATTTTGATCCAATAATAGCTAATTTCTAATTCCAAAAAACGACCAGAATGATCTATCGCTAAATTGGTAGCTTGATGGGAATTATAAGTGAAATTATAATCGCCAATAATAGCTATTTTGATACTCTTACTCATGTAAGATCTTTAAATTTTTTGCGTCCGAAAGGAACCTTAAATCTTAGCGCTTGTACCAACCTTTAAAAATAGCGTCTGTGATCAATAATGAATCTGTGTATGTATCAACTCCATCTGTCCAAGAGCGATAAACATAACCAGCGAAATCTACACGGAAACTTGAATAATCGCCTGTGTTATCTGATTCTTGACGAATGTTCGTGTAAACTGCATTTTCCAGCGGATATGAGTGATTTTCATTGGAAGACCATTCACGACCTGCTGCGTCTTTAAATTTCACTCTGAATCCTGCTGTTCCACCATTTGAAAAATCTGGTTGAATGTTTGCCGCATTCGTATAAAACGAATTAAAAACATCTAATGAAGGCACTGAGCTCGCATTTGCATCAAAAATGATACTTCCATGTCCAACAGAAATAGACCGTGTGTCGGTACTTGAACTCATTGTTGAATAATATACTGCGCGATCATCACCACCAGCGTTGATCACAAAATCAGCTTCAGAACTTCCAGCGTATCCTCCGACATTTTGCGTAAATTCAACAGTTGATCCATTGATTTTACCAATAAATGAATTTTCGAGTTCAATTTTCACTTCAGGAGCAGGAATGATTTCTCTTTTATTACAAGCCACAGTAGCAGTCAAAAGCGCGGCCATCGATAAAGTTAACGTACTAAATTTCATAGTTTAAATCAATTAAAAACAAACATTGCATAACACAATGATACCTAATTATAAAACTAAATTACGAACTTTTTTTCAATTGGTTGCCTCTAAAAATTAAAATTATGCGCGAATTTGTTTTTTATTTGTTGCAAACGAATTTTGGTGCAGCAAAATTGTTGGATTTTTCAAAAGGCTTGCGTTGAGAAAATGTTGAATATAGCGCTCATCTAAACGCTCTTCAATGAACATTTCACTGACATTCGTTTCAGGATTTCTTTTCTGCAATTCATTGAGAATGAAATTCAATTCACTAAATGTGACAAACATTTCCGTTTCGAAAGACAAATGCTCTTTCAATGAAATCGCTTGAATTAATACATTTGTGTCCATGTTATCATACATGATTGCACTAATTTTAAGATGTTGAGCTGATCTGTTCATCGTTTCTTGTTTTAATTTGTTGAAGCAAAGTTCGGCCACCACAACGTAAACTATTTACGAAGTGAAATTCATGTGAAATAATTTTTCGTTCTGAGAACTTAACTGTAAATTCATCCCCTCAAACAATAGCAAGATATGAAATACCATTCCATCAATCGTGAACTATTTATTTCGAACAGAAAACGATTTACTTCGCACATGCAGGGACATGCATTAGCCATTTTTAATTCAAATGATATTTTTCCAATAAGTGCTGATAGCACTATGCCATTTCAACAACACAGAGATATTTTTCATCTTTCTGGTGTGGATCAAGAAGAAAGTGTCTTGGTGCTTTTTCCTACTGCACGAAATGAAAATCACCGTGAAGTACTTTTTCTAAAAGAAACAAATGAACACATTGCGATTTGGGAAGGTGCTAAATTGGATAAAAAAGCAGCATTCGAAACATCAGGTATTAAAACCGTTTATTGGTTGGATCAGTTGGATCTCATTTTAAAACAAATGTTGGCGGATGCTGAGATTATTTATGTGAACACCAACGAGCACTTGAGAGCTAATACATCCGTTGAAACACGGGAAGATCGTTTTACGAAAAAACTTCTTGTCGATTTTCCTGCTCACCAAGTGCGTAAAAGTGCTCCAATTATGCATTCCATTCGTGCGATCAAACATGACATCGAATTGGAATTAATGCAAAATGCATGTAACATTACGGAGAAAGGATTTCGTCGCTTACTAAATTTCGTGAAACCAGGAGTTTGGGAATATGAAATTGAAGCTGAATTGATGCACGAATTCCTTCGGAATAGATCGAAAGGATTTGCATATACGCCGATTGTCGCTTCAGGTGGAAATGCGAATGTTTTACATTACATCGAAAACAATATGCAGTGTAATGCTGGAGATGTAATTTTGTTGGACGTAGCAGCTGAATATGCCAATTATTCCTCAGATTTGACGCGTTGCATTCCCGTGAGTGGAAAATTTACTGAGCGACAAAAACAAGTTTACAATGCTGTTTTGCATGTGAAAAACGAAGCAGAAAAATTATTGGTTCCTGGCACCATGATGGCAGATTATCACCGAGAAGTAGGATTAATCATGCAAGATCAATTGCTTGGATTAGGATTGATAGACCAAACAGACATTAAAAATCAAAAACCAGAATGGCCGGCATATAAAAAGTACTTCATGCATGGAACTTCTCATTTTATTGGTCTTGACACTCATGATGTCGGTCATTGGGATCGTCCAATAGAAGCTGGAATGGTTTTTACATGCGAACCTGGGATTTACATTCCAGCAGAAAATCTAGGAATTCGATTAGAAGATAATTTAGTGGTTCAAAAATCGGGAGCACCTTTCAATTTAATGAAGAACATTCCTTTGGACGCCGATGAAATTGAAACCCTTATGAATGAAAAATAGGGAATTCAACGGACTGAATTATCGCCGTTTTGGTAACGGACCAACGGTCGTTTTCATCCATGGATTTTTAGAATCTATTTCCATGTGGGAATATCTTTCCCTTGAAAAATTGCCGATTGATTGCATCTTAGTTGATTTACTAGGACATGGATTTAGTTTGTTGAGCGAACAAGATGCGAAAATTCCAAGCATGGAAATTTACGCAGATAAATTGCAAGAACTCATGGATCATTTGGAGGTTTCAACTTTTAGAGTGGTTGGTCACTCCATGGGTGCTTATGTTGGATTGGCTTGGATGAAAAAAAACGATTCCATCGAAAAAATGACCTTTTTAAATTCCCATTTTTGGGAAGATTCTGCTGATAAAAAAAAGGATCGTGTCACTGTTTCGGAATTGGTTTATCATGCTAAGTCATTGTTTTTAAAGACAGCAATTCCCAATTTATTCCTTCGTCCAGCATTGTACAAAACAGAAATTACAGCAATTATCCAAGAAGCAGAAACGTTTAAATCGGAAGGTATTGCGTTCGCTGCTTTGGCCATGGGAAAAAGAGCAGATTTTACAATGTTTGTCAACAAATATCCAGATAAGTTCAGTATGATTTTAGGAAGTGAAGACAGCATTGTCCCAATCGAAAAAATAAAGGAAACCTTAAATCATAAAACAACGGTTGACATCATTGCTGATTGTGGTCACATGGCTCATATTGAGAAAAGTAATGAAGTTATGAATCTGCTTAAAAAGCAATTAGTTGGAGACGAAATGTTGAAACCTGAGTTCGATTATAAATTTCATTCAGATCGCCCAGAAACACTTGAGTTTTAGGAAAAGCGACGAAGTAATAGCGGGCTATTTCGAGGCGTTTTGACGACAAAATCAAGGTTTTATAGGCGAAAGTAAGTTTGCTTTTCAATTAATTCTTTGAAATAGTTCGTTGCTTTTAATCGTGATAGCTCGCTATCCCTCATAAAACCGCCTGCTCTTTCAAATTTTAATTGAAATCTGAATTGTAATTTAGAATCGAACTCAGGTTTGAACTAAAAAAACGGAAACTTCTCAGTTTCCGTTATCGTTAAAAATCCAAATTTTTGTCGGAATTAAAAGTAATGTAGCATTCATAAGCAATGAATTTAAAATGAAACTTATACTAAGACTGTTGCAAAACTGCCAACTCATCGTTATCTCGAAAATTTAACTCAATCATTAACAAAAGGTTAACTCATTCGCCAAATTTTCGTAAGCCTCGATTTGACATTTTTGAAACGGTCTTATACATTAAAATTACTGCAATCTTGAATTGCTAAAAAAAATAAAACCTTAAATGTTACATTGATAGAGTGAAGTGCGTCAATTGAAATTTTAATGGTTTAAATCACAGTCTAAAAAGAATTGATTCGGAGAAAGATTTTTGTTTAATATTGTACATTAGGTTCGATAAACAAGCTATACGAACATTTTAAAACCCACAAAGTCATGAAACTTAGAGCATTAATTGTTGATGATGAAGAATTAGCAAGAAAAAATTTAACCATGCTGATTGAAGAGTTTTGTCCTGAAATTGAAATCATTGGTGAAGCCAGTCGAAAAGATCAAGCCAAAGCAATCATCGAAGCATCAAAACCTGATGTTGTATTTCTAGATATTCGCATGCCATCAAATGCTGAAGGTTTCGAATTGCTGGATGAAATTGAAGAAAAAGACTTTTTAGTGGTTTTTGTTACCGCTTTTAAAGATTACGCCATTCGTGCATTCAATGCAAGTGCAGTATATTATTTGCTCAAACCAATCGATATTGAAGAACTTCAATTGGCGGTTGAAAAATTGATGGAAACCAAACGCATTTACACAGAAAATCCAGATAGCTTCAAAACTTATTTCGATTCTTTGAAACATTTGTCAGGTAGTTTACTTCGTAACAAACCAAGTAATCGCATCGCCATTAGTCATACAAAAGGACTAAAAATTGTTGAGGATGACAGCATTTTGAACCTTGAGGCTAGTGGAAATTGTACGATGATTCATTTCAAAGATGGAACACGTTATTTAGATACTCGAACCTTAAAAACGTATGAAAGCATGTTGGATCCTATCAAATTTGCGCGTATTCATAAATCGCATATCATTAATTTGAATGAACTAACAGACTACTTAAACGAAGATGGTCATTTTGCTGTTTTGAAAGGTGGAAATAGAATACCTGTGGCACGAAATCGTGTGGCAGAATTTGTTAAGATGCTTAAAAGGTGAGAAAAAGTCTATATCTATTTATTGTTTGCTGTTTTGGGACATTTTTGTCGCAGGCACAGAAGTACGCTTTTCGCACCTATTCGACGAGTGAAGGTTTACCTCAATCGCAAGTCAATTCCATTTGCCAAGATGGCGATGGATTTTTGTGGGTCGGAACCTTAGGTGGTGTTGCACGCTTCAATGGCGATTATTTCAAAACCTATTCTTCCGAAAATGGCTTGTATAACAATCGAGTGAGTTGTGTCACTTGGATCGACAATGCCATTTGGGTAGGTCACGATGGTGGTGTTTCATCCATCAAAGATTCTAAGATCACGAGCATTCCATTTGCAGATAAATTTAAAGTCACAAATGCGACAGACATTGTGAAGTTCAAAAATGAAATGATTGTTTCTTTGAATGGCGGTGGTTTGATGAAGTTGAAGCGAAACAAATCTTTTGAAATAAAAGGTTTAAAAGGAGATCAATTGTTTATTCGAGATATTCATGAAGTGGACAACGTGTTATACCTTGCTACGAAACAAGGAGTTTTGAGTACATCCGATTTAAAATCGTTTCAACTTGTTGTTCCAAATTTGAATGTGAGCATTTCTGGAGTGACTTCATCTGAATCAGAGTTAATTTTCACTTCTTATACTGGAAGCATTTTTTACTATAATTTAAAAACCAAGTCCTTACGCGAGAGACAATTAGTTGATAGGGAATGCAGCGTGTTTGGTTTGAAAATGGATCAATCCAAGGTACTTTGGCTAAGTACTCAAAAAGGAGTGATGCGCATCTTTGGACAAAAAGAAGAACTATTTGATTTAGAGAAAGGATTACCAACAAGTTCAGTGAGTTGTGTCTTCGAAGATCGCGATAAGAATTTATGGATGGGTACTCAAGGTAAAGGACTAGTTCGCGCACCTCGTGGCGAAATGACCTATTTTAACCGAGAATCAGGATTAACATCGGATTTAGTAATTAGCGGTTTTCAAGCAAAATCAGGCTCTTATTTTCTAGGCACCTATGATATTGGTGTAGTAAAAAAGAAATCAGACAAAGAGTTTGAAGTGATTAGTTTGCCATTTAACAATACTGTTTGGGCAGCAATTGACGATGTTGACGGTAAAAATTGGTTTGGAACCAAAGCTTCTCTTGTTTCCATCGATGCGGCGGGAAAAATGATCGGAGAGGAAGGCAAATTGAAATATAAAATTACGTGCTTTTATAAGTTATCACCAAGTTCCATGTACATCGGTGGGATTGAAGGAGTGTTAAAGTATTCTAAGGGTAGTTTTATTGAAGTAGCAAAAAATTCCAAAGAAATCGGAACAGCAAGGAGTATTTTAATGCTAGACAAACGATTAATTGTTGCAACAGATTTAGGAATGTTTGAGCTAAAAGGTGATAAATTTCAATTAATTAATGGATTTGATAAAACCGTATTTTGTTTGGCAAAAGATGAACAAAAAACTGTTTATTTTGGAACCGCAGATGGGCTGTTTCAATACAAGAACGATAAAATTACCCGAATTCGTTTTGCTTCCGAATTGGCTTCGAATTTCATCAATTTTTTAAATTATCGGGATAATGTACTTTTCGTTGGGACGAACAACGGATTATTCTTATTGTCGGGCAAAAACTTAACCACCAATCCAAAGGTCATTCATCTAGGTTTAACGGACGGTTTAATTGATTTGGAAACCAATTTAAATTCCAGTTTTTTCGATTTAAAGGGCGATTTATGGTTCGGAACTTCTTCTGGTGTTGTTCGGTTTAATCCTAAGAAGTTCACCACATTCAAACCTAATATAAAGTTAAAACTCCGAGAAATTTTATTAAATTACCAACCGACAGATTTTTCCAAATACAGCGACGAAGTGGATGGAAATAACATTCCGAAAAATTTGACACTTCCATATGATGAAAACAATTTGTTATTCAATTTTGATGGAATATCCATTAGTCGATTCGATAATTTGGATTTTCAATATTGGCTGGAGGGATTGGAAGAAAATTGGAGTCCTCCGTCGAAAAATACTTCTGTAAGTTATTCAAGTTTACCTTCCGGATCATATATTTTGCATGCAAGAATAACAGATTCAAATGGAAATGCGAACGATGAAATTTCATTTACATTCACAGTGAAACCTCCATTTTATGCAACTTGGTGGTTTATCTCTCTTTTGGTCTTGTTTTTTGGTGGCATTGTCGTAGCCTTTTTTCGATTTAGAATTAAGCGGGAGAAAGAAATTTCGGCCAACGAATTAATTTCTGTCAAAGCACGTCTGGTCTCGTTGGAACAACAATCGTTGAACGCGAGTATGAACCGCCATTTTATTTTTAACTCCTTGAATTCCATTCAGTATTTCATCAATAATTCCGATAAATTGGCGGCAAATAAATACCTGACCAATTTCGCAAAGTTGATTCGTAAAAATTTAGATTCTTCTGCAGAGAAAAACAGTATGGTAACCTTATCGCAAGAAATAGAGCGCATTGAATTGTATTTATCATTAGAATCCATGCGATTTAAAAATAGATTTAATTATTCTATTGTGACGCATGATGTAGATCTGGAATCTATTTCCATTCCCGCTATGCTCATTCAACCTTTCGTCGAAAACAGCATCATTCATGGAATTCTTCCGAATGAAGACAAGATGGGATCCATTTTGATTGAGACGTATTATCAAAACAGTGATTTGATTATTTTGATCGAAGACAATGGAATCGGTATAGACAAAAGTATGTCTGAGAAAAGAGGCGCTGAAGGAGATCACAAGTCGCAAGGAATGGAAATTACGGTGAAGCGACTAGATTTAATTAAATTAGTGTCTAACAGACATTTGGAGTTAATTGGTCCTCAACAAATCAATGGCAACGACGGTTTAATCAATGGAACGCGTGTTTTGCTAAAAATAGCACTAGAAAATTTGGAAAACTAAATGAGTTGACATATATTTGTAGTTATAAAGCGTAAGCAAAATGAAAAAGTCAGTATTAATAGTAGTTTTAGTGATGGGATTCGGAATGGTTTCGTGTGAAAAACACGAGTGCAAAAGAAATTCTGAAAACACTGAAGCACCAACATGGAGAGCGGCCAAAACAGATGGCAGAGACGGAGGGATTAGTGGACATGGCGGTACGGTTGTAGATACTGGAGGTTCAATTACCGACCCTAATGATGATCAAGACGGCAATGGTCGTAAAAAAAGATAATTTCTAACAAAATTAAATGAAGCCCTTTTCCATTTTTGGTGAAGGGCTTTTTTTGTTTTATACATTTCTAAAAGAAACCGTTTAATCGATAATTTATACACTTCAAGTTTTTTTGAAAAATAACTAAAGCATTGGTTATAACTTAGCATGTGAGTAAAATAGAAGCATATTTTTAAACATGTCTAAAAAATCAGTTGATCAACTTTTTGAATTAATTAAATCGCTTACAAAATCAGAAAAGCGCTATTTCAAATTAATTTCATCGCGCCACACAATCGGCGACGAAAACAATTACATTGTACTCTTTGATTACTTAGATAAACTTGATGATTACGACGAGAAAGAATTAATCCTGCATTTTAAAGGCGAAGCTTTCTTGAATAATTTCTCCATCACGAAAAGACGCTTATACGATCATATTTTAAATGCATTAGATGCCTTTCATCAAGGATCATCGATTGATGCACAATTATATAAATCCATCCACAGTGCTGACATTTTGTACAATAAATCGCTTTATGAGCAATGCGGAAAAATCCTCCGAAGTGCCGAAAAATTAGCACGAAAACACGAACGATTTGCGATTTTGTTAGAAATTTCGAAACGTAAAAAGAAATTGTTGGAAAATATAGGCTACGCACATGTGGAACTCCAAGAAATGGCTGAAATCGTTGAAAATGAAAAAACATACATTGATCATTTGTTCAGCTATTCAACTTTGTGGACACTAAAAAGCGAACTCTTTATGGAATTGTCCAGACGAGGCGTTTCAAGAACAGATGATAGCGAAACGAACTTTAAACAAATCTTTGACGCTTTAAACAAGGAAATAAAATCGAATGATTTGTCTTCCGAATCAATGTATTTAGCATATCACGCAAAAAGCGCTTATCATTATGCCGTGCACGATTTCGAAGCATGTTTGATTGATTTGCAAAAAAATATGGAACTTTTTCAAGCGAATCCTGTTTTTTTAGCAGAGCATCCAAATTCATATTTTTCCGTGCTAACAAATGCCATTTTTGTCAATGAAAAATTGGGGAAATTTAATGACGCAAAAGCACTTTTACAAACCTTGAAACAGTTCCCAAGAACTTCAGGAATTGACTTAAGCGAAGATTTACAAATAAAATTGTTTTCCAGTACAAGTAGTATTGAGTTGAGTTCCTGTTTGCTTCGCGGAGACTTTAGCGCTGCGTTGGAGCTTATCCCGATCGTTGAAAGAGGTTTAACCTTGTATCAAGATAAAATTTCGCCGCAAAGAAGAGCATTTTTAGCATTTAAATGCGGTACGGTTGCACTTGGTGCTCAAAAATATTCGGAAGCGTTGAAATGGATCAATCAAGTTTTGAATGACTCCAAATTAGATGCAAGCGACGATATTTTAGCATTTACCCATATTTTGGATTTGATCATTCACATTGAATTGAAGAACGACAAATTACTTCCTTATGCGCTTAAAAGCACGGAACGATTCCTGAAATCGAGAAACATTTTGCATAATTTTGAGAAAGTGATGCTACGTTTTGTGAATAAATTGGTAAAAACCAACAATGTTTTTGAAAGTGAAAAACATTGGGAAAATTTATACGAAGAACTCGTTTCCCTCAAACGTGATTCGCACCAAAACGTGGGACTCGATTATTTTGACTTCGAATCCTGGGCGAAATCAAAAATCAAACGCCAAAGTTTTGAAGAAATAATTCGATCAAAATTTATAACGCTGGCGCGGGCTTAAAAATGATTCCAACCTTGCGCCCTTAATTCGATGGCGCTTCCATTTTTATCAATGAAGTAAGTACCGTCATTTTCGTTGGTAATATGACCAATGATAGACATGTTTGGATTTGCTTGCACTTTTTCAAAATCTTTTTGATTGATGGTGAAAAGCAATTCGTAATCTTCGCCGCCGTTTAAAGCGCAAGTTGCAGGATCCATATTGAAATCAATGGCAGTCATTGATGTTTTTGCATCAATTGGAATTTTTTCATCGTAAACGTGACAACCGACTTTACTTGCTTTACAAATATGAAGGATTTCAGAAGCTAATCCATCCGAAATATCGATCATCGATGTTGGTTTTACGTCCAATTCTTTCAAAAACCCAAGAATGTCTTTTCGGGCTTCAGGTTTTAATTGTCGCTCAATGATGTAATCATGTCCATCCAAATCTGGTTGAATTTCTGGATTGGCTTGAAATACTTGTTTTTCGCGTTCTAATACTTGAAGTCCCATGTAGGCAGCGCCTAAGTCGCCAGTGACTACCAATAAATCAAATTCTTTGGCCCCCGAACGATAAATAATTTCTTCTTTTTTCGCTCTTCCGATAGCTGTGACGCTAATCGTCAGTCCAGCATACGAAGAAGTTGTATCGCCACCTATTAAATCCACGTTGTATAAATCACACGCTTTTTGAATTCCTTTGTACAATTCCTCCAAGGCTTCTACTGGAAATTTGGAAGAAACAGCAATGGAAACAGTAATTTGTTCTGGAATTCCATTCATCGCGATAATATCAGAAAGATTCACAACAACCGCTTTGTAGCCTAAATGCAGCAATGGCATGTACATTAAATTAAAATGCACTCCCTCAATCAACATATCCGTTGATACAAGCATCGATTCTGTTTCCGAAATTGCTATGACCGCAGCATCGTCGCCGATTCCCAAAAGCGTATTTGGCTGATTGTTTTTAAACGTTGAAGTCAATTTTTCGATTAACCCAAATTCGCCTAAATGTTCTAATTCTGTTCTGTTTTCTTCCATTGTTCTAAAGTCGCTACAAAATTACGGATTTTAAAACCGAAGTCGGGATGAAACTTAAAGCGATTCTCGTTTTTACATATTTTTCTACCTTTAATGCCATGATTTCTGAAATAACATCTGCATTTCAATCGCGCGAAAATCCAGTATTTGCTGAAAAAATGACAGCTTACATGCGCAATAAATTCGAGTATTTTGGTTTGATGGCCGACGAACGAAAAGCCATTCAAAAAGAATTTTTTCCGAGAATGAATGAACAATTTGACAGCATAAATCGATGGGATCTTGTCCGCGAATTATGGGAAAAACCACAACGTGAGTCAGTTTATTTTGCGATCGATTGGATCAATACGTTCAAGCCAAAGTCATTCAAAATGAATGATATCGATGAGTTGCATTTTTTGATAACGAATCAATCTTGGTGGGACAGTGTGGACAGCTTGGCGTCGAATGTTTTAGGCAAATACAACAAACAATTCCCTGAAAATCAGAAAAACTGGTTGCCTGAATGGCGCGAATCAGATAATTTTTGGTTGAGAAGATCGTGTATTATATTTCAATTGAAATACAAGAATGAAACAGATTTTGAACTCTTGAAATCGCTCATTCGCGAAAACAAATTAGACAAAGAGTTTTTTATTCAAAAAGCCATCGGTTGGTCTTTGAGGCAATATGCCAAATTTCAGCCTGAACTAGTCAAAGCATTTGTAGAGGAGGAAAATCTTCAGGGACTAGCGCGACGTGAAGCACTAAAACACTTTAAGTAACTTTTTGAGCTAAGATTTTAAATTTCCATTTTCGGAAAGCAATATGGCAATTTTCCGAGTAGAAGGAATTTCCGAAAACAAAATCACCATAATTACAGTGATTGGCACACTTAACAGCATTCCCGTAACTCCCCAAATAGCGCCCCAGAAAGACAAGGCGAGAATTACAACTAAAGAGCTAATATTTAAAGAATTGCCCATTACTTTTGGCTCCACAAAATTCCCAACAATCATTTGGATTGTCCCGACGGTGAATAAAATCCAAAGGGAAGGTCCCCAATCGCCGAATTGCAGCAAGGCAAAAAGTGCTGGAAACAGCGTAGCGATAAGTGAACCTATGGTTGGAATATAATTCAAAATGAAAATCAAGAAAGCCCAAAAGAAGGGTGCATCAATTCTGAAAATGAGCAACACAATGAAGCTTAAAATTCCAGTGAGCAGACTAACGGCCGTTTTAAGCAATAAATAGCGACCGATAGAATGATCAATTTTTCGCAACACTTTGAGGGTGTTTTTCCTGTTTTGAGTATTAGGATACATTGCTCTAAATTTTCTCGGAAAGCCACCTTCTTCAATCAAAATAAACATGACGTAAATTACCAAAATGAAAATATTTCCCAAAACAGACGAAAGCGTATTTATGATCGAACTGATTAATTTCGAGAGGTTAATGTTGGTTCCAAAAGCCTGCATTTTTTCCATCAAATTGATATTGAAAATGCGTTCAACTTCGAGCATTATGACCGTAACATTCTTCTCGTAAAAAGGAATTTTTGACCCCAAGAGTTGTACGTTTGCAGTAACAATTGTGATAATCACTCCGATAACGGCAAATAAAAAAATAGAAGCTATTATGTTTTCAGCCCAATTGGGGAAAAGTTTTCTAAAAAGTGCTACGCGTCGCAAAATTTGTCTTATTTCACGAATGATAAACCAAATAAAAATGGCCAGCAAAAAGGGAATCAAAAGATTTTTGCCCAAATACAAAGCAGCGATGATGATTGTCACCAGAATAAATACATTGGCACTTCGTTGAACATTCATGAATCGTATGTTTTTGGTTAACAAACCTACCAATATTTACTCGGAGCAACAATTAAGAATCGTTATTTTTCCAAAAAATTTGCTTTAAATTTCATGCAGTCTCATTTTATTGGAGGGATTTTTCGAACTTCGAACCATGGGAAATACGTCATCGCAAAATCAAGATTTTCATTTTACATTAATTGGTACTGGAATTATGAGTGCCACATTGGGAATTATTTTGAAAGAATTAATGCCCCAAGCTCGTTTAAGCATCTACGAACGCATGGATTCAGTTGCTGCTGAAAGTTCTGACGCCTGGAATAATGCAGGAACTGGTCATTCAGCCTATTGCGAATTGAATTATACACCCGAAAAGGAAGATGGAACGATTGACATTTCCAAAGCGGAGAAAATAGCAGAAGCCTTTGATTTGTCAAAGCGATTTTGGAAGTATTTGGTCGATAATCGTCACATAGTTTCTGATGGATCTTTCATCAAACCCATCGATCATATAAGTTTTGTATGGGACGAAGAAAACGTTCAATTTCTAAAGAAAAGATTTGAAGCCATGAAAAAGTCTCAATGGTTTTCGGACATGGAATTTTCTGAAGACAGAGCTGTTTTAGAAAACTGGATTCCTTTGGTCATGAAAGGTCGCAAAGCGAATCAGAAAGTGGCAGCCACACGTATGACGAAAGGGAAGGATGTGAATTTTGGGACATTGACGCGCGGAATGATTGCTTATTTGCGGTCTTTAGAAAATGTTGAAATCCAATTAGGACATGAAGTAGTTGACTTGAAACGTAGATCCGACGACCGCTGGGACTTACAATTGGAAATTTTGAAAACGAAAGAAGAGCGACATGTTGTGTCTGATTTTGTGTTTATTGGAGCTGGTGGAGCAGCAATTACGTTGTTAGAAAAATCTGAAATCCCAGAGGGTATTGGGTTTGGCGGTTTTCCAGTGAGTGGACAATTTTTAAAATGTAACAATGCTGCCGTTATTCAAAAACATCATGCAAAAGTGTATGGAAAAGCCGAAGCAGGTTCTCCTCCAATGTCTGTTCCACACTTAGATGCGAGAGTGATTGATGGAAAACACTCCTTGCTTTTTGGTCCTTATGCTGGTTTTTCGACTAAATTTCTAAAGAATGGTTCCTATTTTGATTTGCCGTTGTCCATCGAATCTCACAATATTTGGCCATTGCTAAGTGCGGGCTACAAAAGCATGGATTTGACAAAATATTTGATCAAACAAGTGATTCAATCCGATGAGCATCGTTTTGAATTGCTTCAAAAATACTATCCAGAGGCAAAACAAGAAGATTGGGAATTGGTAACGGCCGGACAAAGAGTTCAAATCATAAAAAGCGATGAAAGTGGCAATGGCGTATTGCAATTTGGTACTGAAGTGGTGAGCAGCGCAGATGGCTCTTTGGCAGCTTTATTGGGCGCTTCTCCAGGTGCAAGTACTTCCTATGCTATCATGCTCGAAGTCATTGAAAAATGTTTTCCGAATCAATATGCATCTCAAGAATGGCAAGGTATTTTAGCTAGAATAACAGATCATTCAACGGTCGATTAACTATCAATTTATTTTTCTTTCGGTCTGATACACTAACAGCAAAATTACATCGTTTCTTATTCTAAATAATTGAGGTTTATGCAAATGAAAGAGATGATTGTTAAAAACTGGACAGCAGGAGGATTACTTTTCTTATTCGTTTTTAGTTCGTTTGTGTTTTTCAGTCAATCATCTTTTATAGAAAGTTTTTCTGCTGATGCTTCAACCAGTGGAGTACTTTTGCGCTGGACAATTCGCTCAGGCAATACATGCAACGGAACACGCATTTATCGATCAGAAGATGGCTTAAATTTCAATCAAATAGGAGCAATTGATGGCATTTGCGGAAGTCCAACAGAATCACTCAATTATTCGTTTGTCGATCAAAATCCACTACCGAATAAAGAAAATTATTACCGCTTGGATTTGGTAGGAATTGGATTCAGCGAAATCATCCAAACCACCTATTATGTCATTTCAACTGATGGATACTTACTTTTTCCAAATCCCTCTGCTGAATCAAATCGATTAATATTTCAGAACCCATCGAACCAACTGATGAAACTGGAGATTTTAGATATTTTCGGCAACATCATTCACCGAAATGAAACCAACAGCAATTCCTTCGTCATCCCAAGTGCTACTTTCTCCGTTGGCATTTATTACTTTAAACTCATTGAGGAAGATGAAACTCAGGTGATCAATGGGAAATTTGAAGTTGCAGGAAAATAAACGCAACACGTTGAAAAAAATCAATTTTTATTTAATCAACGTTTTGGCCGTTTCTGTGGCTGTAATTGTCCTAGACTACAGAGAATCCAATCAGGTTTTGAATAAACCAGAAAGTTTTTGGGATGTTGGTGAATATGTTGAGAAGTAGTTTTATGGTTTCGACAAGGTGATTATTTGGGTAATTTAATTCAACTGCTGATATCAGTCTAGGTTCATCCTCCAAAATTTATTACATAAAAAATGGAGCTAGTTTCCTAACTCCTCATTTGTTGTCCCACTAGGTCTCGAACCAGAGCCAGACGAAGAGTCTGGCGAAGACTGAGACGCGACCAAATTGGTCGCTCAGTCGAAAAGAGCTTCGCAAAAGCGAAGTGAAGAGCGAAACTAGTCCTTGTAGGACGCAATTTGAGTGATAAGGAGAAGAGTCTAGGTTCATCCTATCCAAATAATTAGGCATAAAAAAAGGAGCTAGTTTCCTAACTCCTCATTTGTTGTCCCACTAGGTCTCGAACCAGAGCCAGACGAAGAGTCTGGCGAAGACTGAGACGCGACCAAATTGGTCGCACAGTCGAAAAGAGCTTCGCAAAAGCGAAGTGAAGAACGAAACTAGTCCTTGTAGGACGCAATTTGAGTGAGAAGGAGAAGAGTCTAGGTTCATCCCATCCAAATAATTAGGCATAAAAAAAGGAGCTAGTTTCCTAACTCCTCATTTGTTGTCCCATCCCGAACGTTCCTTTTCGAGGACAGGCTAGGTCTCGAACCAGAGCTTCGCAAATGCGAAGCGAAGACCGAGGCACGACCGGGAAGGGCGTAAAGCCGAGGGACTTCGGAGAAGAGTCTAGGTTCATCCTCCAAAATTTATTGCATAAAAAAAGGAGCTAGTTTCCTAACTCCTCATTTGTTGTCCCATCCCGAACGTTCCTTTTCGAGGACAGGCTAGGTCTCGAACCAGAGCTTCGCAAATGCGAAGCGAAGACCGAGGCACGACCGGGAAGGGCGTAAAGCCGAGGGACTTCGGAGAAGAGTCTAGGTTCATCCTCCAAAATTTATTGCATAAAAAAAGGAGCTAGTTTCCTAACTCCTCATTCGTTGTCCCACTAGGTCTCGAACCTAGACTCTTCGGTACCAAAAACCGACGTGTTGCCAATTACACCATAGGACAGTTTCACAACGTTCCTCAAAAAGGTAAACCTGATTGCGGGTGCAAAGTTAAAGATAAATTTAATTTCAGCAAGAAAATCAAGAAAATTTTTGCTGATTCATTTTTAGTTTCACTCAAATTTTAGTCAATTTTCGCATTTTTTGGCATTTTTACAGTAGCTTCCTACCGTAATATTTATAAATTCGCAACTAAAATTAATCAACCACCATGCGAGGTTGAATTTAAAACACGTATATGAACTACAAGAAAATGAACATCTACCTTGGTTGGGTAGTTTTTTTAATTGCAACAATTGTATATTTCATTACCCTCGAAGACACGGTGAGTTTATGGGATTGTGGGGAGTACATCACAGCTGCTTACAAGCTTGAAGTTGGTCACCCACCAGGTGCACCTTTGTTCATGGTTCTCGGAAGACTTTTCTCTTTCTTTGCTCAACCTACAGATGTGGCAGTTTGGATCAATAGACTTTCGGCTTTATGTAGTTCTGCAACGATACTTTTTATGTTCTGGTCCATCACTATGTTAGTACGCAAAATGGTGATGCAAACGAAATCAGAAATGAGTACAGGCGACATCGTTGCGGTGCTTGGAAGCGGATTGGTAGGTTCTTTGGCGTACACTTTTTCTGATTCTTTCTGGTTTTCAGCGGTAGAAGGTGAGGTTTATTCCATGGCTTCTTTGTTTACGGCAATCATCTTCTGGGCAATCTTGAAATGGGACGAGGAAATGGAATATGTTCAAAATGGACAATTGTCTGCTGAATATGCACCAAATCGCTGGTTGATTTTGATCATGTTCTTACTTGGATTGGCCATTGGAGTTCACTTACTCGGTATTCTCTTGGTTCCTGCGATTGGTTATGTTATTTATTTCCGTTACTGGAAAACCGTTACTCCGTTAAACTTCGTTGCAACTGGAGTAATTTCCGTAATAAGTTTGGGAATTATCCAAGAAGTAATTATTCCAGGATCTATTTCAATGGCATCGTCATTTGAGGTTGCTTTTACAAATTCACTTGGTTTACCATTCTTCACGGGAGCTGTCTTTTTCTTCTTCGCACTCATTTTAATAATGGTTTATGGCTTGCGCTATGCACGTCGTAAAAACAAAACAATTTTGTATAACTCTTTGATGGGATTAATCGTTCTTCTTATTGGTTACGGATCTTTTGCTGTGATTGTAATTCGATCAAATGCTAATCCTCCGTTGGATGAAAACAACCCAGAAAATTTGGTGACTTTACATTCCTATTTGAAACGTGAACAATATGGTTCAACACCTCTTTTTAGTGGTCCACATTGGAATTCAAAAGAAAATGGTGGGGTATTTGACGAAAATGGACAATGGAAAATCCAAGACATGTCAGAATGGGGTTCAAGATCGCCTTTCTATTTGAGAAGATTTGTTGTTACTAAAGGAGAAGCTGAATTAAAAGCTTTCATCAGCGAAGATGCAGCTGCAAAATATGCGAGCGAAAACGGAGCAGAATACGAAGAAAAATACTTTGAATCCAACAAAGGATTTAGAGAAAATGTGGTAGCAACTTATTCTCAAACAACTATCTTTCCTCGAATGTTTAGTCCAGATGAACCACGAAAGATTGAAGGTTATAAAAGCTGGTCGGGTTATGATCCAAGCGAGCCGGGTGAATTGGGGAGCGATGGACTTCGTTTGCCAACATTTGGAGAAAACTGGAGTTATTTCATTCGTTATCAGTGTAATTGGATGTACTTCCGTTATTTTATGTGGAATTTCGCTGGACGTCAAAATGATTATCAAGGACATGGTGATGTGATGCGTGGAAACTGGATTTCAGGAATCTCAGCGATTGATAATGCGCGCCTTGGAAATCAAGATGAAGCACCATATTACACCAAAAAGAATCCTGCAAATAATAAATTGTTCTTCTTCCCGCTGATTTTAGGATTGATGGGACTTGTATTCCATGCCTTTAAATCTCCAAAAGATGCATTTGTTGTCTTCTTAGGATTTTTGTTTACTGGTTTGGCGATTGTGGTTTATTTGAATCAGAAAACATTTGAGCCGCGCGAGCGTGATTATGCCTACGCAGGTTCATTTTATTTCTTCGCCATGTGGATTGGAGTCGCGGTTTACGCCATGTATTATGCATTCACCACATTCACGAAAAAACACTTTATAAAAGGTGCTGCCGTTCTTGCAGCTGGAACACTGATTTTTTTAATCGTAGATACACGTGCTGAAGTTTCTATGCCAGCAACGATGTCTTGGATTTTTATAGGTGGAATAGGTCTCGGATTGCTTGCCCTAATGACCGGATTACGAAAAGTCCTGAAAAAAGAACTTTATGGAGCTGTTTTGGCTTCGGCAATTGCCATGATTGCTCCAATTTTAATGGGAATGCAAGAATGGGATGACCACGATCGAAGTGAGAAAACAACCGCACACGATTTGGCAGCAAATTACTTGGATTCTGTGTCAGATAATGGAATTATTTTCACAAATGGTGATAATGATACCTTCCCGCTTTGGTATATGCAAGAAGTGGAAGAATACCGTACAGATGTGCGTGTATGTAACTTGTCATTGATGCAAACAGATTGGTACACAGACGAAATGAAAATGCGTGCGTACAAATCTGATCCATTGCCGATCAAATACCGTGAAGATCAAATCTTGATGTATGCTGGAAGCACGGATCAAGTTCAGTTTATTGATGTGGACGAACTTTTCATGGTAGAAGGTTTGAGCGAAGAAGTGAAGAAAAAAGTAATTAACCTTCACTTGAAAAACAACAAACAAGCTGCTTTGGTTGCTGTAAGTAATTTTGCGGCTGCTATGAATTCGGTTGTTCCTGGAATTACTGTTTCTCAACCAAGTGCTCAACGAAGAGTTGATGTTGTGAAAGCGCAATTGACATCAGTTCCAACAGATGTGAAAGCCTTGGGTGAGGACATTTACAATAAATACAAAGGTATTTTCGAAATCTTTGGAGCTTATCAAAATGGCATTGTAACGATGGAACAACCAACGGCTCAAGCACTTCAAAAATCAATTGAAACTTTGGCAACTGGCTGGGAATCTATTGATTTGAAAGATGCAATGGATTTTGCGCGTGATGATGCGAATTTGTTGTCATCCCGTGATAGAATGGTTCGTTTCATTCCATCAAGTACATTTGATTTGAAAGTGAATGTAGATAATGTCTTGAAATCTGGAATTGTGAAGGAAAAAGACAGAACTAAATTCAAGTCAAAAGTGACTTTCTCGTTTGATGTTTCTGGAATCACACGTGAAGAGTTGATGATGTTAGAAGTCATTGCAAATAATGACTGGAAAAGAGGAATTTATTTCTCAAGTCCAGGCGGCAGCAAACTTTCAACAGCTTTATTCTATGGCGGATCTATCAAACAAAATGGTATGGCATTTATGTTATGTCCGTTGAAAGAAATGAGTCAAGTGGCATCGGATGAAATGTACGATAACATGATGAATGGCTACAAGTATGGAAAAACGAGCGATCCGAATGTCTTAACAGATTACTACGCTCGTAGACATACTTCTCAATACCGTTTGCATTTTGCGACCTTAGGTCAATATTATGTGCAACAAATTTTGAAAACAGAAGACATCATGAGTCGTGGAACACAATACATTGACTACTTGAAATCTGTTGGAAAAACGGATGAAGCAGAAGAAGCAACGTATTTATTGAAAAACGGCAAACAAGTTATCGCGAAAAGCAAAGAACGAATCAAAGCCTTGCTTAAAAAATCCTTGGAAATCATGCCACCAGCAATCGTTTTGGATAACGGGGAGCCAGCTCCAAAAGGTGGAAAACCAATGAATGTGAACGGAGTTGATTTCCAAACATATCAAGATGGAACATTGACCGATTATGTGGATATGCTTTACCGTGCAGGCGATAAAAAAGCCGCTGGCGAATTAGGTTTGGAGTTGATTCGTCAATACGAAACGGTGATTAATTTCTTCTTGGAAAGCAAACCAAATGTGGCCATGGATGTTCGAAATCATCCTGATTTGTTGGCTTCGGTCAATAACTACATTGAAATTGTTGTTTCTTCAAACGACGATGAGTTGGGTGATCCATCTGGCAAATTAGCGAAGGAAAGCAAATCGTACATCGTTCAATTGTACAATGCGAAGTTGAAAGGTTTGTATTCGCAGATGGAAGCGTTGGTGCGCGACAATGGAGAAACACTGCGAAGTGGTGGATCAAATCCAACAGCGACAAGATATTTCAAATTGAAAGATAGTTTGGATGCCTTGGGTGCTTATTACGGCATTATCAAAGGAGTTCAAATTGCGCCTGAAGAAGTGGATCCAAGCCAAGGAATGGATTTGAATCAATTGCTGGAACAGCAAACAAATGCACAGCCAATTGGCGACTCGGTGAACAAATAAAAATTAGCAACATGTTCAGATCCCCCAAAATTCTACGTTGGTTATATCCAAAAAGAATTTGGGGGATTTCTGTTTCTCGACCAACCGTTTTTCTAACTTTCGATGATGGACCGGATCCCGAAATCACACCATGGCTTTTAGATTTTTTAAATCAAGAAGCGATTGTTGCCACGTTCTTCTGTGTGGGTTCCAATGTGCAAAAACAGCCTGAAATTTACAAGCAATTGCTTGATGCAGGTCATTCCGTTGGAAATCATTTAATGAATCACGAAAACGGTTTCAAAACAAAAGATGATGTTTATTTGAATTCAATAGATGAAGCCGCTAAACTCATAGATTCACCACTTTTCCGACCCGCTTATGGTCGCCTAAAACGAAGCGTAGAACGAAAGATTCACCCCAAATACAAAATCGTCATGTGGTCCTGGTTGTCTTATGATTACGATGTTACTATTCCCATTGAAAAAATTATTCAGCAAGCAAAAAGCATTCAGTCAGGAGATATTTTGGTGTTTCACGACAACAAAAAAACCAAGGAACGTTTGAAGGAAGTGTTGCCAACGATTGTGTCGGACTTAAAAAAAAGAGGGTTTGGGTTTGGGGTGATTCAAAAAAGTTGATATCATTGTTTAAAATTTTGACTTATGCAAACCCCACTCACCCTCGCCAATCGATTTCGAGAAGTTCTTTTAAACGGAACATGGATTGCTGGCACCAATTTCAAACATCAATTGGCTGATGTGGATTGGAACATGGCAACAACCAAAATCGGCGAGCTAAACACCATCGCCAAGTTGACCTTTCACATCAATTATTACATCGCAGGGATTTTGAAGGTTTTTGAGGGCGGGGAACTAGCCATACACGATAAATTCAGTTTTGACCTTTCAGAATCATTCAACGAAAAGGATTGGAACGATCTTGTTGTTCAACTCATTTCAAACTCAGAAAGGTTTGCTGAGCATGTTGAAACAATGACCAACGATCAATTGAATGCTGTTTTTGTGGATGCGAAATATGGTGATTATCGTCGAAATATAGAAGGAGTGATTGAACACAGTTATTACCACTTGGGTCAGGTTTCACTCATTAAAAAAATGATTTTATCGCAAAATTCAATATAATTTATGCATTTTTCCGCTTAAAAATGGGCACTGTCGAACAAGGTTCTCCAAACATAATTGACTTTGCGACCTTTTGAAAATGACTTAAAAATACTGACATGGCATATTCAGGTGAAGCAATATCAGAGCAACCTTTCACAATGATTTTCGCATCTTGGTAATTCGTTAACTCTACTTCTTCGATGGTTTTTTTGATGATCAATTTTTCAAGGTCATTTTTTGATCCAACGATGGATACGACGTTTATTTCTGTCAATTTGGAAGTAATGAGCATGTATGCCCAAACGGGAATAATGGCATCGGCTGAACAGAAAATATAAACCGCTTTTGCTGCGTATTGATTCCAATCATGTTCTTTAATCCATGCTCGAAAATCTTTTTCTTTCAAAATGAGTCCTTGCCACAATTGCGAAGCAATATCAATCCCAACCATTTCAACGTTCGGTTTGAATTTGGCCAAATCCATTTGAATGAGACCACTTTCAGCAACTTTGTTTTTTATTTCACTCATGGTGGTGCAAAGATACGAGAAATAGAAATGAGACTGCTAATTTGCAGATGCATTTAAGATTTCAAGAATCAACCCGTTCAACCCTTGATTTTATTCAGATACAATTGTTTTATCCGTTAGGAAACGGCTATGAAAATCCAAGAATCCTTGTTTATGACCTAAAATTCTGATTCTCTGCCAAATTGTCCACATTTTTTTAAAGGCATGAGTTTTGGGCTCGTCCAAGCGTGAAAAAGCAATCAAATCCATTTGGCTCCATTTCAGAGTCTCTATTTTACGCAAGCATTGTGGTCATTGCCATGTGGTTGGTATTTTGGGCTGAACAGCTTTACCGATTCCCATTCCACGAATACGGCGTGTTGCCCAGATCGGTAGAAGGATTAAAAGGAATTCTCTTCATGCCTTTGATTCACGCAAAAAACGACGTAAATCACATCATAAATAATTCATTTCCAACGTTTGTGCTTCTAGCAGCAATCGTCTATTTCTACCACGATGTAGCGCTCAAAGTATTTTTGTTTTTGTGGTTTGGAACAGGTTTGTTGCTTTGGGCTTACGCTCAAAACGTTGGTGCGTATCACATAGGCATGAGTGGCGTCGTATACGCGATGCTTGGATTCGTTTTTACATCAGGTGTTCTGCGCAAGTACCTTCCTTTACAAGCAATTTCTCTTTTTGTCGTTTTTGTTTATGGGAATCTGGTCTGGGGAATTTTCCCGCTGAAAGACGGCGTTTCTTGGGAAGGACATTTTATGGGATTGATTGTTGGAATTATTGTTGCTTTTGGTTTCAGACGTGAATCTGTGCAACGTCCAAAATTTCAATACGAAATCGAAAAAGAAATGGGCATTGAACCACCTGATTTGGAGGGAATGTACAACGAACGAATGCGCTTAATAAAATTGGAAGAAGAGGCACGCGAACGACAACAAAATGGCTTTGAAATCATTTATCATTACAGACCAGAAACTAAGCCATTGGACGAAAACGGCGAGAAATCGATCCAGTAGATTTGCTAAGTTGGTCCCACGAATCTAAATCAAACGTAATCTCAACCAATTCGCTTGTGGCCAACATAATTGATTCGTCTGTCAAGTATTCAACGAGATCAGAAATACCAAAATTGTGACCGACCAACAAAATTGTTTTTGAGTGGTTTAATTGGCAAATGAATGATAAAATTTCATGAGCATCAGCCAAATACAAATGATCCCAAAATTGAACCTGTGCTCCAGTAACCGATTTTTCGATTAATTCAAATGTTTCTCGGGTCCTTTTTGCACTGGAAACGTGAATTTCTTCGATGTCAAAACCCGATTTGGCAAAGAAAATTTCGAGCTCTTTTCCTTGATTGACGCCACGTGGAAGCAGTTTTCGATCAAAATCTGAACCTGTCTCAGAAAATTGATTTGTTTTGGCGTGACGTAAGATTATTAATTTGATCATATTCAAAGATAATTGTTTTTTAAGCCTAACGGGAACTTTTCCTTTTCAAAATTTAAACTGAAATCTAAATGATTATAAAAAGATCGTGGGTTCTTAAAAATATTTTTTTCGTTGTTAATGTCGCCTTAAATCAAATCGAAGTGTAGCGCACCGAATCTTGGGTACCGCGAGGAAGCTGAAATTTTTGTTAGCGAAGCGTGAAAATGTAAGCTCGCCGAAGTGGTCAAGATTCGGAAGAGAAAAGCACGATTTGATTTACAGCGACGAGTTTTTCTTTTGTTACTTTTCTTTTTGCGGAAAAAAGAAAAGTAAAGGACATATTAAAATCAAAATTAGGCAAAGTTACAGATATGCATATTGTTTTTAAAAAAATTACCAACCATTCTCGAATTACAAGCGTTTAGGTAATGTTGACTTTCAAAAATTCAGCAGAAAATGAAACGAAGTTTAATGGTTTAAAAAAAGTTACGTATCTTGCAGAGTAACAAAAAGATATTAAGATTGCAAAAACCAATGGACATCACGCCCGAAATACTAAAAAAATGCGCACGTGATGATCGCAAGGCTATACAATGTTTGTATGAACATTGTTTCAAAACGCTTATGCCTGTTTGTTACCGATACCATAACAATGAAGAAGATGCAAGATCTTCATTTAACCTTGGTTTCATTAAAATTTTAAAAAGTTTGCAAACCATGACGGAAGAATTCAATTTCGGTGGTTGGTCTAAAAGAATTATGATCAATACCTTGATTGACGAATACCGCAAAGCAAAAAATTACACTACTCATGTCACTTCGAAAGAAACTGACCGTGAGTTGGAGTTTTCCTGTTCTTCGCATAGCAATGAAGGTGAAGGAAACATGGGTTACGAAATGATCATGAAATTGGTGATGGACTTACCTGAAATCACAGCTAAAGTGTTTCAATTGTATGTCATTGATGGTTACAACCACAGAGAAATTGGAGATTTGTTGGATATGTCAGAGGGAACTTCAAAATGGCATTTATCGACAGCTAGAAAAATATTGAGAGAGAAATTGGAAGAAATAGAAAACACAAATAAACGATTGGTAGTATGAGTTGGACAGATGAAGAGTTAGATGCTCTTGTGAGAGAAGCTGCTAATGATAAAAAAATAGCATATAAAGATGCTTATTGGCAGGAAATGGAAGCCATGTTGGGTTCTACTCCTGTGCGAAAAACACTAGGTTGGTGGTGGTTTAGTGGCGTTGCCTTTTTGGGAATGATCATTACTGCTGCATTTGTTGCTTCAAATTCAACGTTTGAAACGCCTATGCAATCTACAATCTTAGCTTCGATTAATGAACATTCAAGAACAGTTAAAAATGATCAAATAATTGAAAGAGAGTCAATTAATGTGATTGAAGCTGCGAATGAATCAGAAATTTCCAAGGTGAATTCGGAAAACTTTGAGCAATCAAATTTAGAAAAATCAGTTACTTATAAAAATCCAAATGGCACAAATACTGGAAGTCAAGATTTGAATTCGAGTAAAAAAGCAAACAAAAGAAGTATATCGAATTTAGACACAAATTCAGAAATATTTAAAGCTTCAATCATTGGAAATAGTGCGGAAGAGGGATTCGAAAAACAACCCGTTGTCAGCGAAGATTTAACCGATGTTAACATGACAAATGTTCCCGAAAGTAAGGATGCTCCAGCAGTTACAATTTCTTCGTTACAATTAATGAATTGGAATTCTACTATGGAATCAAGCTTTGACAGAACGCAAAATAATTTTCCTTACCTATCGCGACGAAGAATCGGGTTTTATGCAAGTTTATCGGGTGGAATTGGTCAATCATATTTGGCATCCGAACGAAACAACACCATGCGAGAATTTGGATTGCAAGGAGGTGTTGAGTTTTTTACTAAAAAATGGTCATTTGGTGTTGGACTTGGTTACAGACAGCAGTTTGTAGATAACCTGACAATTCAAAATCGCAAACAATATTATACCTATGGATTATTGAAAATTAACCAAAGTTTAAATTACGATCAATTGTTATTTGCGGATTTAAATCTGAGTGCAAATTATCGACTAGGTAGAAGTGAGTTGGGAATCAACACATCTCCAAGTTATTTGCTGGGAGCTCGTTTAAACTATTCCGAAAATCGTGAGGAAATCATGGGCGATAAAACAGTGGTAAGTACAATGCCTTCTGAAAAGAACCAATTTGTTTCGTCAACAAATTTCAAATCGTTCGGAGTTAATCTCGGTTTGTCTTATAATTATTTGTTGAAACGAAATACGTGGATAGGCTTAAACGTAAATACACGAATAGCCGGAAATTTATTGAATAATTCATTCAGTGGCACACAACGAACTGTTCCAATCATGGTTGATTTTGGAATTAAGAAAAGATTTTAGGAAATGAAAATGATTAAATATAGTATTTTACTCGTAACGTTTTTAGGGCTTTTTGCCTGTAAAAAAGAAGATGTTACTCCGGATGTACCTAGCAACGAAGTGCCTGTCTTCAAGGCTGTTGGAACCATTGATGGAATTCCTGTAAACTTCCAAGCTGGAGTTGATGGGGCTTTTTTAACAACATACACTAGCAACATTGAAGGAGTTGATCGTTTTTCAGGTAAAATTACACAAGGTCAAAATTTCGCGGATTTTGGTTTGTACAATGGTAACCTATTGCTCCCTAGTAATTCGTTTGTTTTTTTCGGAACAAAATTGCGGTTTGCGAGTCCTCCAACAACACCACTTTATACTTTGAACAAAGATTTGATGGAGAATTCAGGAGCCATTGAGTCGATTGATATTAAGGTGAATGGCAACTCGGTTGGCGAAACGCTTACGATTTGCGAGCCAGGAATTTATACTATTTGTGTAGATGTCAATTACGTGGATGGCCTTCAAGAAAATGGTTATGTATGTAATCAATTGGTTTTAGGATATACTGACTTTGGAATGTTTGATCTCAATCACAACGTTTCTGGCTCTGGAATGATACAAGCGAATGTAAATACGATAATTGATATTGCAAATGTTGATTGGTATGTTGAGGATAATTATGTTTCAACTGGATTAAGTTTTTCAGGAACTTTAAATGCCAATGAAAACAAATTAAAGGCTGTGGTAACATTTGCGAGTGGGTTAGTAGCTTCACGAGAAATTTATGTAAATACGTATAATCAAAACATTTTTGTTGAGGATCTATCTCATTTTGTTTTGCCAGTTGATCCAGCAATTATGCGAGATTTCAAGGCAGATTTATCTGTGAAATTGAATGGAACACTTTATACTCATGTCGCATCCACCAGCCAAGCAGAAATTGTATTAACAGGAATTTCATATTACGGTGTGGATGCAAATGGCAAAGACGTTTACAAATTGACAGGAGTTGTGAATGCACTAATGAAAAATAATACCACGATGGAAATTGTTAATGCTCAACTAGATGTTGCATTTGGCATTGAAATTCCTTAACATTGTCGAGAAAATTTGGTCGATGCAAACGGGAATTTGAATCGATGCGTATGGAAATAACACAAAACATAAATTACTATGAATAGAATTCTTACTAGTTGCGCCATTTTGACGCTTTTCACATCTTTTGGTCAGATCACAATTAATTCAACAGATTGTGCTACAGCTGGAAATACTGTTTTTTTAAGTCAGTCAAATGCATTGATGGAAGATTTTGCAACGACAGGACCAAACACTACGTGGGATTTTTCAAATTTAACAGCTTCATCGCAAAACACAGTAACCTTTGGTTCTATGTCTGGTTTGTCACCATTGATCTTGTTACAGTTTGGGAATTTTGCTCCAACTAAATACAAAGCGACTTATTGGTTGCCAACGAATATTCCAATTGATTTACTTTCAGGTATTTTGCCTGTCGAATTTAGTGATATTAACCAATACACTCGTTTGACATCAGATTCAATGACTTTAGTAGGAATCTCCATGAATGTTTCTGGTTTTGGTGTACCAACACAATCTGATACCATTGAAACAAGATTAAAGTTCCCGTTAAATTATGGCGATTCGCATTATTCAAGAGGATATACGCAGTTTGACCTAAATCCAATTGTGGAAGCAATGTGGACACAAAGCAGAACTAGAACGACAACTGTTGATGGTTGGGGATCAGTGACAACACCTTTCGGGACATTTAATGCATTGCGCGTAAAACATGTGATTACAGAGAATGACTTGGTGAATTACCAAGGATTTGAAATTCCTTTACCAATTCCATCAACTACGGAATATGAATGGTGGGCAAATGGTCAAAAAGTTCCTGTTTTGAAAATGACTACTGTTAGTCTATTGGGCAACGAACAATTAACGGCTATCGAGTATTTGGACGAAGAAATAGTTTCGGCAGGAATTGAAACACAGGCATTGGAAAATGCATCAGTATATCCAAATCCAACGAATGACCAAATTACCTTGAAAACAGAAGAAACACCAGATTTCGTTGAAATTCTTGATTTCATGGGGAATGTTGTGTTATCAGATAAGACTCCTAGCATAGAAAACACTTATTCACTTGAAAAATTCAGTGCTGGAGTTTACCAATTGCGTATTTCTATCGATGGAGATATTCAAACAGCGCGTGTGATTAAACACTAAACAAGTTTACTTCCAATTAATTTCTTGTACCTTTGTCGAAAGGCAAATCGGTCTATCGCTGGTGCGCATTAGCGTGCGAGAGGAAAGTCTGGGCAACATAGGGCGGCGTACTTCCTAACGGGAAGGTCTTTTCGAAGGAATTCGGGAGGAACAGAAAGTGCCACAGAAAGGAAAACTACCTGAGCAAAGTTTACTTTCGCTTGGGAAAAGGTGAAAAGGTGAGGTAAGAGCTCACCGTGTCGCGAGTGATCGTGGCTGCAAGGTAAACCTTACGTGTTGAAAGACCATGTATACCAAGGATGAAGCTAATTTATTGGTTTTGAGAGGGCGGCTCGCTTAATCTTGGAGGGTAGGTTGATGGAACCTTCTAGCGATGGAAGGTCTAGATAAATGATAGACGCCCATTTCGATGGGAACAGAACCCGGCTTATAGATTTGCCTTTTTTTTCTTTCTTGAATTGATAAATTAATCATTTCAGTTATTTTTCAATTTACAATTAGCTAAGAGTATCTTTCTCTTAACGCCGCAGGCGACCTTAATTTTCCAAACCAAGTCAAACACCCTTATTTCCCTTGGTTCCTTAATGTTATTAAATAATAAGTTGAGTTTTCATCGGTGCATTTATTCAAACTTGAATTTTATTGTAAGTTTTAGTCGAGTCAAATTAAAGTTCAATAAGTTTGAAAATTTAGCGTTATTTGAAAAAAAAATTCTTTTGGAAAAAGTTATTCTATTGCTTTGCATGTTATCTTACTTATTTTCGAGTTGCAAAAAGGACTACTCATGCACATGTCGAGGATATACCACGCAGCAACAGATTTTTACAGATGAAAAAACGGTGAAGGAATTTTCTAAACAAAAGGCAGAAGAGAGTTGTATCCGAAAGGCAGTTGAATATCCTGATCCATATTATCCAAATGAGCCAAACAAAATTGTAATTGTAAATTGTGATTTATATTAACAGCAGATGATTTGTTTGGACGAGATTCTTTTCAAACGTCAACAATTCATTCCTTTTTTTAATTTTGTTCTCAAATAATTCAAAATTTATGAAAGCGTACGTTTTTCCAGGTCAAGGTGCTCAATTTTCAGGAATGGGTAAGGATCTTTATGATAATTCAGATTTAGCTCGTGAAATGTTCCATAAAGCAAACGAAATTTTAGGCTTCGAAATCACTAAAATCATGTTTGAAGGAACTGATGAAGAGTTGAAACAAACTAAAGTTACTCAACCAGCTATCTTCTTACATTCAACAATTTTAGCAGCATGCTTAGGTGATTCGTTTAAACCAGACATGGTAGCTGGACATTCACTTGGAGAATTATCAGCGTTGGTTGCAAATGGTACCTTAAAATTTGAAGATGGACTAAATTTGGTTTATAAACGTGCCCTTGCGATGCAAAAAGCATGTGAAGCGGAACCTTCAACGATGGCGGCAATTCTAGGTTTGGAAGATAAGGTCGTCGAAGATATTTGTGCGTCGATTGATGGAGTAGTGGTAGCTGCAAATTACAATTGTCCAGGGCAATTAGTTATTTCAGGCGCTATTCCTGCAGTTGAAAAAGCATGTGATAAGTTGACTGAAGCTGGAGCAAAACGAGCGTTGATTTTACCAGTTGGTGGTGCATTTCACTCGCCATTAATGGAACCGGCACGTGAAGAATTGGCAGCAGCGATTGAAGCTACAACCTTCTCAACGCCTAGTTGTCCCGTTTATCAAAATGTAACAGCAAAAGCGGTTTCCGATCCGATTGAAATTCAACAAAATTTAATTGTGCAATTAACTGCTCCAGTAAAATGGACTCAAATTATGTTGCAAATGATTGAAGATGGAGCAACAGAAGTGATTGAAGTTGGACCTGGAAAAGTATTGCAAGGTTTGTTCAAAAAAGTGGATCGAGCATTTCCAACCATGAGCGCTGAAATATAATCCACAAAGAAAGTCAATCGTTTCTCAGACTTTCTTTGCGAATTATAAGTTGATTTTTTTTCAAAGGTGATTTAAAAATTGAATCGTCGCTTATTTGCCACAACATCCAATCTTGATGTGTTTAAATTTTTAACATTTAGGACTTAAGAACATGAAGAGCCACGCAGCAGCGATAGCTAGTCCTGATTACGATGGCTATCTGAACAGGGAATTCAATTTATCATAATAATCCAAAATCACCATAAACAAAATGTTTTATCTTCTCGCTGTGTTGTTGGTGTAAAAATTAAGGACCAAACTTGCGGTTTTTTAAGAAGCTTCATTTAGCGAATTGCTTTCTCTTAGCGCCGTAGGCGACCTTAATTATCCAAACCACGTCAAACACAAACCCTTATTTCCCTTGGTTCCTTAATGTTTAAAAATTAAGATTATGTTCATTTATTCAAACTTGAATCTAGTGGTAAGCTTGAGTTGAGTCATTTTAAAAATCTAATTTACCTGGGTTATTTTTTCCAAGTTTTTTCATGGCTTTATCCGCCTTTTTCTCTTTTGGAGTTTTCAAGGGAGCAGTTTTGTCCGATGATTTTTTCGTGTCCTTTCCTTTTGACATGATTCATGTATTTGCACTATGAAATGGATGAACTGCGCTTTGCATTCATCGTTTTGGTCAAAAAACATCAGAATTTCAGCACTAATATTAGATACGGATTTCTTTCAGTTTCTTTGTAAGGTAAGGATAAATTCTGTAACCTAGGATTGAATATTTAATCAAACTCAGGTTATAAACCTGAAAGCTAGGAATAGCCTCTTTGAGAGCAACATTATTATCATAAATTAACAAAAAAGAAGTCTCATTTTAAGTCAAATTAATTATCTTTAGATCCATGAGAATCATCGCTGTAGTATTAATGTTTGTTTTTGTAAGTTTTGTTGGACTGCAAAGCATTTCAGTTATTTGGCAAGATGATGAATCTACTTCCTATGCTTTAACGCAAGCAGAAGAAGAGGATGATCAAGAAGAAAAGCGCGAAGAAATCAAACATATTCTAAGAATTTTAGGTGATTCAAATGATGGGTATCGGATTGCAATGCAACAAATCCATGCATTTGATAAATCAGATGATCAATTCAGTGATGAGGTAAATTTAATGGTACCTTTTTCGCCTCCAGAAAGAATAAAAGGTTAACACTATTAAGACCTTTGAAAAACTTATAAATCGAGGCGGGAAACAAATTTCACCCCGGAGTTTACATCTGTAAATGAAAGAGAAGCGGCAGCTTCGATAATGAAAAGCGTTAGCTTTGATTGATATCGTTTGGCTTCGCTGCTGTCTCTGATGGTTACAACGGTCTTTACTTGTTGAACAAAGGAGTTCAACACCATTTATTTATTCAAAATCAAAAATTTTTAATGAAAAGTTACTTTTCAAGTCTCGGGCGTGATTTGCCCGCAAGTCTTGTTGTATTTTTAGTCGCACTCCCGTTGTGTTTGGGCGTGGGACTTGCTTCAACAGACGCAAAAGATATTATTGGTCTGCCGAATGTTTTCTCTGGAATAATTGCTGGAATAGTCGGTGGTATTATTGTAGGAGCTTTGTCTGGAAGTCGCATTGGTGTTTCTGGACCAGCAGCAGGATTAATTCTCATTGTTTTAGGAGCATTAAACACCCTAGGAAGTTTTGAAACATTTTTATTAGCGGTTGTCATTGCTGGTGTTTTGCAACTTTTGTCGGGCTTTGTTGGTTTGGGAATTATTGGGAATTATTTTCCTTCTTCAGTGATAAAAGGCATGCTCGCTGCCATTGGAATTACATTAATACTTAAAGAAATCCCGCATGCTGTTGGTTATGACAAAGATTTCTTTGGAGATGAGGCGTTCTTTCAACCAGATGGTCACAATACATTTTCGGAACTATATTATGCCATGGGAGCAATAAATTGGGGAGCTGTAATCATTTTTGCAATTAGTATTGCCATTCTTTTATTCTTTGATTTAGAAAGGATGAAGAAAATTAAACTGTTTAAATATTTACCGAGTGCTCTAATTGTTGTAGTAGTTGGAATTTTGCTAAATCTGTATTTTAAAATCGGTTTACCAGACTTTTATTTAGGAGGAAAACATGCTGTTGAATTGCCACAAGCTTCATCCATAAGCGAATTTTTCACTTTTTTCTCCAGTCCAGATTTCTCGCAACTAGGAAATATCCAAGTTTATACAATTGCGGTTACGATTGCACTCGTTGCAAGTTTGGAAACTTTACTCAGTGTCGAAGCAACAGATAAAATTGATCCAGAGAAGAATCACACTCCAACAAATCGAGAACTGAAGGCACAGGGAGTTGGAAACATCGTTTCTGGACTCATTGGTGGTTTGCCAATAACTCAAGTAATCGTGCGAAGCTCGGCAAATGTTAATGCAAATGCAAAATCTAAAATGTCGACGATCTTACATGCTGTTTTATTGGGTGTTACTGTCATTTTTATTCCTAACATCCTAAACATGATTCCACTTGCATCGTTGGCAGCAATCTTAATGCTTGTTGGATATAAACTTGCCAAAGTATCTTTGTTCAAGCGCATGTATGAACTTGGATGGGATCAATTTTTACCTTTTACAGCAACGGTTCTAGGTGTTTTATTCAAGGATTTGTTAACGGGAATAGGTATTGGAGTGGCCTTCGCGATTTTCTTTATATTGCGTAAGAACTATCATAATAATTTCCGCGAGAAAAGAGGAGAGGTTGCTGGGAAACCTGAGTTGCTAATTACCTTGTCGGAAGAAGTTACCTTTTTGAATAAGGCAGCTTTGGTGCGCACATTGAAACGTTTACCGCAACATTCAAGTCTCATCATCGATGGAACGAATTCAAAACTAATCGATTACGACGTGTTGGAGTTGTTTCATGAATTTAGCGAAGTAACCGCCAAAGAAAAAAACATAAAATGTGAATTAAGAAATATACCTGATATGCAGAAATATGTGTTTCAAGGTAGTGGTCATTAAAATTTAAATTATACAAATATGGAATCGTTTTACAAAAAATTATTAGACAATAACAAAGAATGGGTTGCTTCAAAAATTGATGGAGATCCAGAATATTTTTCACGCTTGGCGCAAGGTCAACAACCACCGATTTTGTGGATTGGTTGTTCCGACAGCCGCGTGCCAGCAAATGAAATCATTGGTGCGCAACCAGGTGAAGTTTTCGTGCATAGAAATATTGCGAATATGGTAATTCATTCAGACATGAATATGCTCAGCGTTCTCGATTATGCAGTTAACGTTCTCAAAGTGAAGCATGTCATCGTTTGTGGACATTTTGGCTGCGGCGGCGTCTTCACAGCATTAACCAATAAACATGTAGGACTAATCGACAACTGGATTCGACACATCAAAGATGTTTATCGCTTGCATAAAACCGAACTAGACGCCATCCTAGATGACAAAGTCAAATTCGATCGTTTTGTAGAATTGAATGTCATGGAACAAGTGTTGGATTTGGCCAAGACATCGATTGTTCAAAAAGCATGGGAGGTTGGTCAAGATCTTCATTTACACGGGTGGGTTTATGACATCAAAGATGGCTTAATTCAAGATTTGAATGTGACCTTGAAGGATAATTCTTCCTTGGATGAGGTGTATCAGTTAGGTTTAGATTGAAATAAATGATTCTTATTTAAACTGATTGAATCATAAGCTGGAGCACGGATCAAATTTTTGGTTCGTGCTTTTCATTTCATTTCAGTTGCGCTCAACCATGATTTGATAATTGTTGCCAAATTTTCTGTGTTAGCATCAATTTCTTCTAAAGTTTTAAATGTTGCAATTGCTCTATCATTTTCTCGCCAATTTAAGATCCCAGTATGATCTTCAATTAATTTTTGGCTTGGCTGTTCAAGTTTTTTGGCTCCTCGGTGAAAAATGAGTTGAATTTGTTTTGGTGGTTGTATGCGCATGGTAATTCTATCTTCGCCACGATGCATATAATTTGGGCCATTCCATTTTATATTTTCCGAAATATCATTATTCGCGGTCAGTATAATTTCTCGAAGTCTATTGATTTCTAAAGCTAAAGGATGGTTCATTTCCGAAATAAACTGAGTAACTTGGAAATTAAAATTTAAAGTTTGCTTCATTTGAATTCTTTCGTGTTAAAAGTAAGTGAATTTATTTTTTGTCAGGCTAATTTGGCATACTTAATCTTGCAATTTAAATACAAGGTATAAGCTATTGATTTGTTAACTTTGAGATTCAAAAAATCAATATGGCTTTAATATTATCGTGTCGTGATTTCACTCCACAAAATGGTGAAGATTGCTGGTTTGCTCCTAATGCAACCATTGTTGGAAATGTGATTATGGGAGATGAGTGTTCTGTTTGGTTCAACGCCGTTATTCGTGGCGATGTGAACTCCATTCGCATGGGAAATCGGGTGAATGTGCAAGATGGAGCGGTTATCCATTGCACATACGAAAACCTAGCGGCTGGTCAACCTGGAACAAAAACAGTTTTAGGAAACAATGTTTCTATCGGACATAATGCCTTGGTTCACGGATGCACTGTAGAAGACAATGTGCTTATCGGCATGGGTGCGATTGTGATGGACAATTGTTACATCGAAGAAAATTGCATTATTGCGGCAGGTGCAGTTCTCCTTGAAAATACACGCGTTGAGAAATGGAGCGTTTATGCTGGAGTACCTGCAAAAAAGGTCAAGACATTAAGTCCAGAATTGTTTGAAGGAGAGGTGAAGCGAATTGCCACGAATTATTTGATGTATTCGGGATGGTTTAAGGATTGAAAATTAAGTACCGCAAAGCAGAGACGCAGTCAATTAAAAATTAAGAAATGAATGGTTCAGACATATCATCGAAAACAGACATCGAAAATCTCGTAAATCAATTTTACGGTAAACTTTTGAAGGATGATGTTTTAGCGCCTTTTTTCAAGCATTTGAATTTTGAGACGCATTTACCAAAAATGGTTTTTTTCTGGAGTTTTGTGTTGCTCGATGAACCTGGATACACTACAGATGTAACCAAGAAACACATGCACATGAAGCTTGAAAAGGAGCATTTCGATCGATGGATTTTACTCTTTCATGAAACAGTTGATGCGTTGTTTGAAGGCGAGAAAGCGAATTTAGCTAAACAGCGAGCAACATTATTAGGTTGGACAATTGAGTCGAAAATGAATAGTTAAGAAATTGATTAGGAAATTTTTAATTTCTTTGAACGTACATCAAGACCTACCAATTCCATCGCTTTTAAATCAAACGATTCAGTGTCCCCTGAAGTAAAATAGTCGACCTTACCATTTTTCACCAATCGTTCATCCATTTCGGGATGTCTGTGTAAATAATCAACAAGGCTTTGTGCTACAATTTCACCTTGGGAAACGATATTTATGTGATTGGGCACTACCGATTTGATGTACTCTTCGACTACAGGATAATGGGTGCAAGCCAATAGAATCGTATCAATCTCTTCCGATAACTCCAACAATTTTTTCACGTCCTTGCGAATGAATTTTTTGCCGGGCTTACTCAAATGTTGTCCATTTTCAATCAAGGGAACCCACATAGGACATGCATACTGATGTACTTCAACTTCAGGCGCAAATTTGGAAATTTCAATGACATATGAATTTGATTTCACAGTTCCTTCTGTGGCCAAAATGCCAACTTTTTTGGACTTAGAAAAATTTCCAATTAATTCAGTACTTGGTCGAATAACACCTAATACACGTTTCGATGCATCTAGTCGCTCTAAATCATTTTGTTGAATGGTTCTTAGCGCTTTCGCAGAAGCAGTATTGCATGCTAAAATAACCAAAGGACAACCTTGATGAAACAATTCTGTAACTGCTTGCAAGGTGTATTCATGCACTACTTCAAACGAACGCGTTCCGTATGGTGCTCGTGCATTGTCACCAAAATAAGTAAAATCGTAATTGGGTAAATAATTTAGCAATTCCTTCAGTACGGTAAGGCCGCCATAACCAGAATCAAAAACACCAATAGGACCAAATTCATTCATCGAATCAAAGCTACAAAAAAAGGCAACCATTTCTGATTGCCTTCCTTTCAAATTTTAAGAATCTTATAATTTTTCCAATTTCATTACTTCAACTCCTACTTCGTTTGTGATATCGAATTCTGGAGAATAATACAATGTTGTACTTTTGTCAACAACCATTGAAAGTTTTTTGCGTTCAGAAACTAATTTCACAGCATCTTGCACTCTTTTCAAAATCGGCGCATTCAATTCATTACTGTACGCTTGTAATTCTTGAGTAACCAATTGCTCACGTTCTTGCAACGCTTTTTGTTTGTCAGTTATTTTTCGTTCAGCTGATTCACGCAAAACAGGTGACATATCGGCTCTTTTAGCTTCGTAGTCAGCCAACATTTTAGTTAACTCATTATCCAAAGCTTGCAATTCTTCGTATGCTTCTTTTTCTTGAGCCATGTATTTTTCAGCAGCAACTTTTCGAGACGGCATTGTATCAAGTAAACGTTGAGCATCAACAAACCCGATTTTCACTTGAGCAGATGCTCCCAAACTTAACATAACAGCCAATCCTACCAATAACTTTTTCATTCTTTTTGTTTTTATTTTAATTTAACTATGTTCATTTTTTGTTTGTCTTGCACTCATTTAATTGCAATCAACTTTTTTATTTTATTGTAACTCCTAAATCCTTAAGAATTTCATCACTAATATCAAATTTACTATCCGCATACACTAAATTGCTTTGATTAGCCTTGTCGAATACAAAAACATAGGACTTTTTAGAAGCAACTTTTTGCATGGAATCATATACTTTATCTTGTATTGGTTTGATTAATTCTTGACGTTTCATGAAATAATCACCTTCAACTCCAAACCTCAATTTTTGCATTTGCATAGCTTCTGTTTCGAGTTTTGTAATCTCATCTTGTCGTTTTTGTTTTTCTTCCGACGGCAACAGCACTTCTTCGCGTGCAAAATTATCTTTCTTTGTTTTCAAAGCTGCATATCGTTCTTCAATCTCTTTTGTCCAACGATCGGCTAACTTGTCTAACTTTTCTTTAGCTTCCACATACTCAGGCATATTTTTCAAAATATAATCTGAGTCAATGTAAGCGTACTTTTGAGCATTGGCAAATCCTGTGCCAAAGAAAATAATGAGTGCAAAAATAATTTTTTTCATAGTTAAATTTTTTACTGGTTCTACTTATTACAGCGACGCACTTTAACGCACAAATAAACGGATTTATTGTCTAATTTCATTACAAATCACCTAAATTCATACCAATTGTAAAGGTGAGTTTCCCATAATATCCTTTTTCAAAAATACTTTGGTCGCTACTTCCATTATATCCATTCGCCCAAGGATCCAAACGATCGAATCCCCAACCGTAGTCAATTCCAAGCATTCCAAACATTGGTAAGAATACACGCAAACCGGCTCCCACCGAACGTTTCACGTTAAGTGGATTAAATTTCCTGAAATTTGGATAAGAATTTCCTCCCTCCGCAAAAGCGAGTACATAAAATGTTGCGGATGGATTTAATGAAATTGGGTAGCGCAATTCGAAGGTATATTTCGCTGCGAGAGGATCTCCAGCACCTGCAGAAATGGATCCATCTTCGTAACCACGTAATGCAATTACTTCACGACCACCAATTTGATTTACACCTGTCAATCCGCTTCCGCCTAAGTAAAAACGATCAAACGGCGACAACCCTTTTGCGGAGTTATAAGAGCCCATCAAACCAAACCCAACGCGCGAACGCAGTACTAATTTTTTATCTTTTGACAATGGGAAGAACCATTCACCACCGATTTTAATCTTGTAATATTCCAAATATTTGTACCGCTGTTGTGCTGTTTGAGTTGAATAATCATCCACCCCATCAAACATAGAATAAGGTAATGTTCCCTTCGCTGAGAATGTAAGTGTACTTCCTGATTGCGGATAAATTGGTGCAGAAATGGAATTTCGTTGTAAAGTATATTTCAGTGCGATATCATTCGAAAATCCTGTTTGTAAATCAGTGAAAATACCGTATTCTTTGGTGTCATAATATTGGTAAGACAATTCAAAATTTTCAGAAAAGTAATCATCTGGGAATTTTTTTCTTCTACCAAATGATGCCCCAACACCTGTGATACCGATACCTGTATATTTTTCATTTCGTTTTAAATATCCATTTCCGATAGCTGTGTGATTGATCCACATAGACAAGGAATTAGGTTTTTTACCACCCAACCATGGCTCTGTAAATGACAGGGTGTAACCTTGATAATAACGACCGTTAGTTTGCCCACGAATGGAAAGACGCTGACCATCACCAGCCGGAAGTGGCGACCATGCTCCGGGTTTCAATACATTACGCATGGAGAAATTATTGAAAGTCAGCCCAAGTGTCGCGATAATAGATGGGCGATTCGTTGTTACATTTCTACCACCATAACCTCCAGATAACTCAATTTGATCGGATGATTTTTCTTCTACAACATATTCAATATCTACAGTTCCATCTTGAGGATTGGGAATAGGATTTACTTGGAATCCTTGTTCGTTGAAATAACCAAGTTGTGCAAGCTCACGCTGAGTCCTAATAATGTCATTTCGACTAAATAAATCACCTGGTTTTGTTCTTATTTCACGTCGGATAACATGATCGTTTGTTTTTGTATTTCCTGTAATGTAGATGTTTCTCACACGAGCTTCTTTACCCTCAATGATTCTCATTTGGTAATTGATGTGATTGTCGGTTACATTTGTTTCAACAGGAATAACCTGAAAGAACAAATAACCTCTGTCCATGTACAATGAAGTAATATCTCGCCCATCTTGGCTCATAAACAATCGTTGTTCAAGCAGTGGTTTATCGTATATATCACCACGTTTTACCCCAAGTACTGTGTCAAGAAATGAAGAACGAAATTTGGTGTTTCCCAACCAAGTAATGTCTCCGAAGTAATATTTTTGACCCTCTTCTACTTGAATATTGATGATCAAGTTTTTCTTGTCTCGTTGGTAAACAGTATCAAATTTGATACTAGCATCACGATATCCTACCTCATTTAGTTTCGCGATTAATGCATTTTTATCACGGTCGTATGCTGATTCTGTGAATTTTGAACGTTTAAAAATTCTCCAAATAGCTTTTTTCTTAGTGTCCTTCATGGCACGGCGCAGTTTCCACATTTTGATAGATTCTGTCCCTGTGATGTTGATTTGTTTAATTCCTACTTTTTTGCCTTTGTCAATGTTAATTACAAAGATTTCAGAGTTATTCATTAGGTTATCAGGAGATCGAACAATGTCCACTTTTGCGGCGTAATTTCCTTTTTCTCGGAAATACCCCATGACTTTGCTTTTCGTTTGATACACTAAATTTTCACTGATTGTTTTACCTGTGAACAAGGCGATTTCTTCCCTAATTTTATCAGCTTCACGTTTATTAACTCCTGTAAAACGGTATTTCGCCAACTTAGGTCGAGGAGCCACTTTGATGATGAAATAAATAACTCCGGCTAGCTCTTTTTCAGCATAAATTTGAACATCGGAGAATAATTCTTCTTTCCAAAGATTGGATATTGCATCTGAAATTTGTTGTCCCGGAATGGTGATTTTTTGCCCTTGACGCAATCCAGCAATCAATCGAATAGCATTTGGGTCATAGGCATCTGCACCTTCCACTCTAACAGATCCAATCGTATATTCTTTTGGGGCTTGGTAATTGACGCTAAATCCTTCACCAAGAATGAATGGTTTGTCTGGAACAAAAGTGCTATCTGGCGAAACTAGTTTTAAAGAATCTGGATTACCATCTTGGGCAGCTACACCAAACGTTATTATTGATACTAAGAAAAGTAGTGCGAGTTGCTTCAAAATCATAAGTTTGTATTAAGTTGTTCGGAAACAAGTCCAAAGCGACGTTCACGATTCTGATAATCGTACACAGCCTCAAACAAATGTTCGCGGGTGAAATCTGGCCAAAGCACATCTGTGAAATAAAGTTCAGAATATGCGATTTGCCAAAGTAAAAAATTGCTTATTCGATGTTCACCACTGGTCCGAATCAACAATTCTGGATCAGGAATATTTTTTGTGGCTAATTCAGATTCAAAAAGTTCGTTTGTCACATCGTCGACGTTCAAAGCGCCTGAAGCTATTTTAGTGGCGATTTGTTTTGTCGCTTCAATAATTTCCCATTTCGCACTATAATTTAATGCTAAAACAAGGGTTATTTCATCATTGTTTTTAGTTGATTCTTGGGCTTTTTGCAATTCTTCGTTGCAGTTATTTGGTAATTTTTCAACGTCACCGATGCTTAATAATCGCACTCCATTGGCGTGTAATTCTTGCACTTCACCAGAAATTGTGCGAACCAACAAATCCATCAATCCGTCTACTTCTTCTTTTGGGCGATTCCAATTTTCGGTAGAGAAAGCATATAGGGTTAAGTATTTAACGTTAAGTTCTTTTGCTGCTTTCAAAACATTGCGCACAGATTCCACACCAAAGTTGTGTCCAAACAAACGCATTTCGCCTTGTTTTTTGGCCCAACGACCATTTCCATCCATGATGATGGCTATGTGCTTTGGTGATTTAGATAAATCTATTTGTGACAATTCTATCATTCAATTTTTGAATAAACAACGAAAATAACGAAACTATTGTAAAACATGTATGAATTGCTTTACAACCTTAACATACCTTAACAAAAAAGAGGGATCAGTTTGCCCAATCCCTCTCAATATCGTTGAGTAATTATTATTCAGCGAGAACAATTATTTTATCATTGAGCAATTCAATGACACCTCCTTTGATGCCAACGCGAATAATTTTAGCATTGGAATCAACAGAAATAAGTTCACTTGTTTTTTCAGTTACTTCGTAAGCCACTTGCAAGTCAATTTTAACACTTCCAGCTGATAAAGCCGAAATAATCGGTGCGTGTCCTTTTAAAACTTGAAACGAACCATCTAATCCTGGCAATTGAACTGCATCAACTTCCCCTGAGAAAACTTTTGATTCTGGTGTAATAATTTCTAAGTACATAATTTTAAAAAAATTAAGACTAAAGACCTCCGTCTATCGTCTACATCTTAAGGTCTATCGTCTTTTTTAAGCTTCAGCCAACATTTTCTCACCTGCTTCGATAACATCTTCAATGCTACCTTTCAAGTTGAATGCTGCTTCAGGATATTGATCGTATTCACCGTCCAAAATAGCGTTGAATCCTTTGATTGTTTCTTGGATATCAACCAAAACTCCTGGGATTCCTGTAAATTGCTCAGCAACGTGGAAAGGTTGAGACAAGAATCGTTGTACACGACGTGCTCTGTGAACGATTAATTTATCTTCTTCAGACAACTCGTCCATTCCAAGAATGGCTATGATATCTTGTAATTCTTTGTATCGTTGTAACGTAATTTTCACACGTTCAGCACAAGCATAATGTTGTTCGCCTACAATCTCTTGCGTCAAAATTCTAGAAGTAGAATCCAATGGATCCACCGCTGGATAAATTCCTAATTCGGCAATTTTACGAGACAATACTGTTGTAGCATCCAAGTGAGCAAACGTATTTGCTGGCGCTGGATCGGTAAGGTCATCCGCAGGTACGTATACCGCTTGAACCGAAGTAATTGATCCGTTTTTCGTTGAAGTAATACGCTCTTGCATCGCTCCCATTTCAGTAGCCAATGTTGGTTGGTAACCTACCGCTGATGGCATACGACCAAGAAGTGCTGATACCTCTGAACCTGCTTGTGTAAATCGGAAGATGTTATCTACGAAGAATAAGATGTCTTTTCCTTGTCCATCACCTTCACCATCACGGTAATATTCTGCCATTGTCAAACCAGAAAGTGCTACACGTGCACGAGCTCCTGGAGGCTCATTCATTTGACCGAAAACGAAAGTTGCTTTTGATTCTTTCATTTCGTTCAAATCAGCTTTTGATAAATCCCATCCTCCATTTTCCATAGAGTGCATGAAAGCTTCACCATATTTAATAATTCCAGATTCTAACATCTCACGCATAAGGTCATTTCCTTCACGTGTACGCTCACCAACACCTGCAAACACAGACAAACCTCCGTGACCTTTTGCAATGTTGTTGATTAATTCCTGAATTAATACTGTTTTTCCTACACCAGCACCACCAAAGAGACCAATTTTACCACCTTTTGCATAAGGCTCAATCAAATCGATTACTTTAATTCCTGTAAAAAGAATTTCAGTTGCTGTTGATAAATCTTCAAACTTAGGTGATTCACGGTGAATTGGTAAACCATTTGTGTTATCAATTTCTGGTAATCCATCAATTGCTTCACCAACTACGTTAAATACTCGACCTTTGATGCCGTCACCTGTTGGCATTTTAATAGCACTTCCAGTTCCAAGAACTTCCATTCCTCGCATGAAACCATCCGTTGAGTCCATTGAAATGGCTCTAACTGAATTTTCTCCAATGTGAGATTGAACCTCTAAAACAACGCGAGTCCCATCCGCTTTACGCACCTCTAATGCATCGTAAATTTTAGGGAGCGCCATTCCTTTATCGAATTTAACATCGACTACTGGACCGATGACCTGTGATACTTTTCCTGTAATTCTTGACATGTTTGCCTATTAAAATTTAACTATCAATTTCGGGCGCAAAGATAGGTATTTAAATTAAAGTACCTAGAATCCAAGACTAAAAAATCAACAATTTTTGAACATTTTTTAGCTTTAAATCATTTTTCAACGATTCATTTGTGCAGGAATCATCTTCTAGAAATAACATTTCATCATGCAAGATTCACAATTCATAATTAACTTTACAACATGATTTTTTATCCGAACGCCAAAATTAATTTAGGTCTTTCGATCATCGCAAAGCGTGAAGATGGTTACCATGCGTTGGAATCTATTCTATTGCCAATTGATTTGGTTGATATTCTGGAGATTACGAAAAGTACTGACTTCGAGTTTTTGCAAACTGGATTGGCAGTGGATGGTGATTTAGATTCAAATTTATGTGTCAAGGCTTTTCATTTAATGCAGTCGAAATTCGAGATTGGGAATGTGCGCATTCATTTGAGAAAACAAATTCCCATGGGCGCAGGTCTGGGAGGAGGTTCTGCGGATGCGACGTTTGTCATTAAAGGAATCAATGAGTTATTTGAATTAAAACTTTCGGATGCAGAAATGCAAAAAATGGCTTCTGAGTTAGGAAGTGATTGCGCTTTTTTTGTACGGAATTGTCCGCAATTGGCAACTGGTAGAGGAGAAATTTTGAGCGACATAGATCTTGATTTAAAAGGAATGTATCTAAAAATCATCAATCCCGGAATTCATATCAGTACGAAAGAAGCTTTTTCAAATGTGCATAAAAGTGGACAATTTGGTCATTTGATTCAGGAAATAAAACAGCCCATAGAAAATTGGAAATCAAAAATTCAAAACGATTTTGAGGTGCATTTATTTAAAGCGCATCCTGAATTGGAAAGAATCAAAGAAGCGTGTTATGCCGAAGGGGCTTTTTATGCAAGCATGTCGGGAAGTGGATCAACAATGTTTGCATTATACGAAAGAGAACCCAAATTATCGTTTCCTGAATTTCCATTGGAAAAGGTGTTGGAATTCAAGGGGTAATTTATCTTCTTTTATGGACTAAAAAATTTATCTCGGGTGCCTTTACGCAGTGTCTTTTAAAATTTTTTGTCGAAAATTCCATGGATGCAATCCCCTTAAATTTGCGAGATATTTATATACAAAATCCATGAATATTTCATTGTAATCAATCAGATTCTACCAATCATTTGCCTTTTTGTTTCTAATTCCACCTTTTTTCCGTTATTTTTGACAAAATCAAAATTCAATATGAAAAAGTTAATTTTCACGCTAACCCTAATTATATCAACATTTAAGTTATCCTTTGCGGAGGAAGGAATGCTCATTCCATCGCTTATCGCTGCTTTCGAATCGGACATGCAAGCCATGGGAATGAAGTTGACCGCTGAACAGATTTACAGTGTAAATAATTCCAGTTTGAAAGATGCTATCATTCATTTTGGCGGCGGTTGCACAGCAGAATTGGTTTCGTCGAAAGGTTTGTTGTTAACCAATCATCACTGTGGATACTCGCAAATTCAATCGCATTCAAGCCTTGAAAAAGATTATCTCAAAAATGGCTTCTGGGCAAAAAAATTATCAGAAGAATTGGCTAATCCAGGATTAACGGCAACAAGAATGGTACGGATTGTGGATGTGACGAAAGAAATGTTTTTTGGCACGGAAGGGCTGAGTGGGGCTGAATTGGAGAAGAAATTGAAAGCGAATAACGCAACCTTGATTGATGATGCAATGATCAATTCGCACTACGAAGCAGAAATCAAAGCGTTTAATCAAGGCAATGAATACTACATGATTGTCAAAGAAATTTTCTCAGACGTGCGCTTGGTTGGAACGCCACCAAATTCAATTGGGAAGTTTGGAGGTGACACCGACAATTGGGTTTGGCCAAGACATACAGGCGATTTTTCTGTATTCCGAATTTATGCAGGTTCAGACAATAAGCCAGCGCCTTACAATGCTTCAAATAAACCATACGCACCACTTCATTATTTGCCTATTTCGTTCAAGGATAGAAAAGCGGGTGATTTTACGATGGTTTATGGTTTTCCGGGTACAACAGAACAGCACGTGGTATCCAATTATTTGAAATTCATTATCGAAAAAGAACGTCCAGCGCGGATTTTAATGCGTGATAAATCCTTGAGTATTATTGATGCTGGAATGCGTGCATCGGATGCAACTCGGATTAAATATTCAGCCAAACAAGCAAGTATTGCGAATGAATGGAAGAAATGGATTGGACAAATCGATGGATTGAGACGCATGGATGCTGTTTCTATTAAACTCAAGCGAGAAGCTGAATACAATGAAAAAGCGGCTACCAACGCTGATTGGCAAAAAGAATATGGAAACGTTATTGCTGACATGAAAAAAATGGTCGATTCAGAAATTGCCATCGAGTTCGATTATTCCATGGGAATTGAGTACTTATTTCGAGGAACAGAATATTTCAAATTGGCGAGAAATGTAAATGACTTGATGACCAACTATGTAAAGTATGAAGAAAGTGGAAAACTAGAGGAAACGAAAAAGAAATTGATCGATGGGGCAGAGGGCTTTTTCAAAAATTATGATTTAGAAGTGGACAAAAAAATATTCATTTTACATACGGAAGAATATTACAAACAGATTAAAACCGCACCAAAGCATGCTAAATTGAGCATGGGTTATGAAGCATTCGCTGATTTAATTTATTCAAAATCAATTTTTACGGACAAAGCGCGATACGTGAGTTTTGTTAAATCCTTTGGAAAGAAATCAGGGAAAAAATTGAACAAAGATGTTGGTTTTGCACATTGGAAAGGACTTTTCACCGAATTTTTTGATGTGACTGTTCCCAAATTCAGTCAATTTGATTTAAAAATGGATGCACTACTCAAAACCTATGTAAAAGGTAAATTGGATATGTTTCCAAATGCAAAACATTGGGCAGATGCCAACAGTACTTTGCGCATAACTTATGGTAAACTCGAAGGTTCAAAACCTGCGGATGGTATGCAGTATACAGAACATACCACCCTTGACGGAATTATTGCAAAATACAATACGGGTCATGCCGATTTTGAATTGTTGCCACGCATGTTAGAAATGCACCAATCAAAAGATTATGGCGACTATGCTCAAAATGGTGAATTGTGGGTTTGTTTCACAGGTTCTAATCACACTACTGGCGGAAATTCAGGTTCACCTTGTTTGGATGAAAACGGAAATTTGATGGGCTTGAATTTTGACCGTTCGTGGGAAAGCACCATGAGTGATTACATGTTTGATCCAAATCGATGTAGAAATATTGTCGTTGATATTCGCTATGTGTTGTGGGTTATGGATAAATATTCTGGCGCGAAACATTTGGTGGATGAGATGACCTTGGTGCGGAATTAAATTTTTAGAATCATGAAATATAGCATTTGCATTTTTTTTATGTCATTTACATTTGTTTGTGCACATTCTCAAACTAACTGTGATTCGCTCATCATCGAATGTTGTAATTTTGATTTAATCGGAAATAATACCATTTCTTTAAGTGTCGAAAACACGAATACGACGTGGGATTTTAATTATCCAGGTTTTATTCTCCTTGCATCAAATGGCGATACCATAGCCAAAGAAACCGTGAATTATTTTGGAATTGGTTGGTCACCTCAAACCCATTATATGCAAGTTCAGAATCCAATTATTTTTCCTTTTACTGGAACTTTAGAACTCTGGGGAGGATTTTACGATACATTGTATTGTAGTTATCCAATATCATTTCTACACTTGGGGTTAAATGAAAAAACGACAGAGTTGATGATGTTTCCGAATCCAAGCAATGAAACAATTTATATTGGAGGACAACCATTTGATTCGTGGGAAATCATCGATTTGATGGGAAATCTAATAAAAAATGGAGATGAAAGCACAAGCTGGATAACAATTTCTGATTTAAAAAGTGGTTCTTATTTCTTGAAGTTAAACGCGAATCAGACAATAAAGTCCATTCCATTTGTGAAAAATTAGCAATGAATATCAAAAAGATATTTTTGCTAGTTAGTTGCTTTTCTTGTTGTGCATCAACTTTTTTTTCGCAGGAACAAGATACAGTTTCTCTTAAGGAAATGTATACACTCGCCGAAAATGGTGAATATATTCAAGCGCTTCAGAAAGCCAACGATTATTTGAGTCTAAGAAAATTCGATGAGGTAATTGCATTTAAATCAAATGTTTTGAAAGAGTTAGATAGAATTCCAGAGAGTATTGAGAATTTTGAGAGTGGTTTACAATTATTTCCTCGGAGTTTTGAGCTGCATTTTAAATATGGTTTGCTTTTACAACAAACTTTCGAAGATAGTATGGCCATTGATCAGTTCTCCACTTCTGTTGCATTAGCAGAAAATGACAAGGTGAAATCTGTGGTTTTGATATTCATCGCTAAATCTTATGAATCACTTGGCGAAAATTCGATCGCGTATGAAAATTTGCTTCAAGCTGTAATTTTAAATCCTACCGATGCTTTGACCCTCGTTATAACTAGTGAATTAGGTGAAAAGTTAGGTAAATTAGATGAAAGCATTAATTTTTTAAACCGAGCTATTGAACAAGTGCCAGGTTTTGCTGAGAATTATGCGAGACTTGGTCATTTGTATCAACTAAAAAAAGATTTTACAAAATCCACTGAGAGCTATAGTAAATCCATTGAGTTAGATCCAAATGAGACATTAAGTTATAGCAATCGTGGCTATAATTATTTTATGATCGGAGAAAAGAAATTGGCTAAGAATGACATTGAGAAATCGCTTAGTTTGTCGACAACAAATGCGCATGCCTACATGGTTCAGGCCCTTATTTTTATTGAGAATAAGAAGTTAGCAGAAGCCTGTGAATCTTTGAACACTGCTTGGCAATATGGCTACACCCAACAATACGATTTAACGGTTTTTTTACTGCTAAACGAGCATTGTAGATAGCCTTTATAATCCCAAAAAGATAAATACTTGGATTCTTTTTTACCGATTCAAAAAAAAGTGAGAATAAATTCCCTTACATATGAATGGATCTTTTTTCTGTCGCATCCATAGCGGCTTCTTTCACGGCTTCTGAATACGTTGGGTGCGGGTGACAAATACGCGCAATATCTTCCGCCGATGCTCGGTATTCCATAGCAACAACAGCTTCCATAATTAAGTCGGCCGCTCTTGGAGCAATCATGTGAACACCTAAAACTTCATCTGTAGATGCATCGGCAATGATTTTGACTAGTCCAGCTGTATCCATGCTTGCGCGAGCACGTCCCAATGCTTTGATAGGGAAGGAGCCAATTTTGATTGCAACCCCAGCTTTTGTCAATTCTTCCTCCGTTTTTCCAACAGAAGCAACTTCCGGCCATGTATAAACAACGCCTGGAATCAAATTGTAGTTGATATGCGGTTTTTGTCCTGCAATTAATTCAGCAACATAAGTTCCTTCTTCTTCGGCCTTGTGCGCTAACATTGCTCCACGAACAACATCGCCAATGGCATAAATGTTTGGAATGTTTGTTTGAAGATGATCGTTCACTTCAATTTGTCCTCGATCAGAAATTTTCACTCCTGCGTTTTCAAAACCTAATCCTTCGGTATATGGCTTTCTTCCGACAGCAACCAAACAGTAATCAGCTTCTAATTTTACTTCTTCGCCTTTTTTGTTGAGTGCTGTTAAAACAACCGATTTTCCTTTGTTCACAACACTTTGAACGCGGTGTTCCAAATGAAATTTCATTCCTTCTTTTTTCAAAACCCGTGTCAATTCTTTCGACATGGAGCCATCCATCGTTGGGATGATAGTTGGAGCGAACTCAACAACTTCGATTTCAGTTCCTAAACGTCCATAAACCGAACCTAATTCCAAACCAATTACTCCACCACCAATGACTAACATGCGTTTAGGAATTTCCGTCAATTTCAAGGCTTCGGTTGAAGTTATGATCCGTTTTTTATCTGGCTCCATTCCTGGAAAGAAATTTGGTTTCGATCCAGTAGCGATTATGGTATTTTTTGCAGTGATTTCTGACGTTTTTCCTTCCTTGTCAGTGATTTTAATTGTTGTTGCATTCACAAATGATCCAACACCTTTATGCACATCAATTTTATTTTTGTCCATGAGGAATTTAATTCCACTGCACGTTTGGTCAATCACATCTTGTTTGCGCTTAATCATTTGGGTAATATCAGCTTTTGGGGCATTGATTTTAATTCCATGTTCTGCAAAATTGTGAAGCGCATTGTGGTAATGTTCAGATGAGTCTAGCAACGCTTTAGATGGGATACAACCAACATTCAAACATGTTCCACCAAGTGTGGAGTATTTTTCAATGATTGCTGTTTTCATTCCTAATTGTGCGCAACGAATTGCTGCCACATATCCACCTGGTCCTGAACCAATAATTGCTACATCGTAATTACTCATCTTCTTATAATTTGGCGCAAAATTACCAAAACTTGTTGACTATATGAGTTAAAATGAAATCAAATTTGCTTATAAGAACCATTGTAAGACCGTTGCAAAACTTATAAATCGAGGCGCAAAATAAATTTAATCCCGGAGTTTACATGTGTAAATGAGGAGATTAAATTTTTGAAGCAACGAAGAGTTAGGAGTTTTGCAACGGTCTTAATAAACAAAAAAATCCTCTCTTCCATAAAAGGAGGAGAGGACTTCTATATATAGTCGTTCATACTATCTGTAATTACAGCAAGCATGAATCGCAAAAAGAGCCAACAATAGTTGACTCTTTATCTTTATTTGCACCATCCTAAAAACCACTTTAGAATATTTTTAGAGGCCGTTATTTCATTAAGTTAACGTGACCTACAAATTTGTATTTATCTAGTTCTGGCCCAGCATTTAATTCAATGGTCCAAGAATAAATTCCGTTTTGAGAAGCTGTACCGCCGTAATTTCCATCCCAACCAACTTTTGGATTGTGAGATTCGAACACGTGTTCACCCCATCTATTAAAGACATTTAATGTATAATTGTCAATTTGAGATCCTTCAGGGAATACAGGAGCGAATTCGTTGTTGTATGCATCTCCATCAGGCGTGAAGGTGTTTGGAACATAGATTTGGAATTCTTCGATGAATGAAACTGGTTTACAAACTTCATCTACACATCCTTCAGGACTTGTAACAGTTAAGCAAATGATTTGATCACCAGCTTCAATGTTTGAGAAATTCACTGTTGGATTTTCTTCTGAAGACATTCCATATGAACCAAAATTCCAAGAATATTCATTTCCATTAATGGACTCATTCGTGAAGTTAACCGTTGAATTCACATTCGTTGGATTCAATGGATTAAAGCTGAAATCGGCTGTAGGACCCGGAACAACAGTCACTACATTGACAAATGTTGAAGTAATTGGACATCCATCATTTGTTGTAATGTCTAGTATTACGTCATAAATTCCAACAACAGCTAATTGGTAATTCACAGATGGATTTCCATTAAGTGAAGTTCCATCACTGATTGACCAAATTGCGCTACTTACGATTGCAGGATCTAATGAGTGTGTCATTGTGATATCCAAAGGTGCACATCCAATAGAAGGGCTAATGTTGATCGTTGGCACTGGAACAGTGAACAATGAAATTTGAACTTCCAAGGTGTCATATCTGTAACATTCATCTCTTGCAACCAAGAAGATTGTTTCGTTTTGAGTTGGGAAATAACCATAAGTATCTCCTGTACCCAATGTGTCATAGACAAAATTGCCTAATGTATCTATTTCAGGATTACCTGATCCATCCAAAGAATAATCTATCCATTGGTACGTGTATCCAGGAAGACCATCAACTCCAGATGCTACAGCAATTGCCTCTGCACCTGGACAAACATTGATTGGTGAAGTTACCGAAGCAATAAATTCAGGACGAATTAATACATCCGCACTTTGAGGACCAGAAACACATCCATTGATATCTGTAACAATAACAGTATATGTTTGTGGCAATGTATCATTTACATTTAAGTATTGTGTTGAGTCACCAGTATTCCAAACGAATAGGTATGGTTGAGTTCCACCTGTTGCACTTGCAGAGAATGTTCCGTAACCATCGTAACAAATCGTCATTCCATCTTCTGGGATTGGATTGTTAATTAATGGTGCAGGCTCGTTGATTGAAATTGTCGAAGCTTGAGTACATCCAGCAGGGTTTTTCACCACGATATCGTAAGTTCCAGCACAAAGACCAGTAAAATTTGAACCTGATTGGAATGTTGCTCCATTATCAATACTGAATTCATTTGCTCCAGCTGCCATGATTGTGATTGTTCCGTTACAATCTGCGTTACAAAGTACATCTGTAGCAGAAACACTTGTGATTGAAAGCATTCCTGGTTGGTTAACCGTAAGAACTTCAGTTACAATACATCCATTTGCATCAGTCACTTCAACATCATAAGATGCAGCACAAAGTGCATTCACTGTATTTGAGTTTCCACCAACAGCACCACCTGACCAAACATAGCTTTCGCCACCAGCACCACCTGAAACTGTTACAGAAACAACTCCATCACATGCGTCGTAGCACGTAGCGTCAGTAACGTTTTGACCAGTAATGAGCAATTCTGAAGGTTCAGTAAGAGTGATAGAAGCGTTTGCAGAACAACCGTTATCATCCTCAACGACCAAGTCATATGTACCTACAGGTAAATTTGTAACTACATCATTTGAACCGAATTGTGTACCGTTATCAATACTGTAATTGTATGGAGCTGTTCCACCAATTGCATTAAAATCTATTTGTCCTAAGTTTTGACCAAAGCAAAGAGATTCGATTGTTGAAGTTGTGAATGTAAGCAATGTTGGTTCTGTAATCGTCACTATTTCTGTGTCTGTACAACCATTTTCATCAATAATTGTTGCTGTGTAATTTCCAGCGCAAAGATTGTTGAAAATACCACTCGCTTGCGAAGCACCACCGATTGAATAGCTAATGATTCCTGTTCCACCTGAAACAGTTACTTCAAGCGTTCCATCACATGCTGTGTTACAAGTAACATCTGTTGTGTTCATTCCAATAATAGATGGAGCAGCTTCGTTATCAATCACTGCCAAATCTGTTGCTTCACAGTTATTTTGATCGTTGACAATGATTTGATAATTATTCGCAGCCAAACCTGTAAATGTATTAGAAGGTACAAAGCTGATTCCGTTGTCTATGCTATAAGTATATAAACCATTTCCTCCAGAAGCTGTGATTGAAATTTCTCCATTAGAAGAAGAACATGTTGCATTCATCTCAGTGATTGAAATAGAAAGTTGTGTTGGCTCGAAAACATCAATTGTAGAACTAACTGAACAGCCATTATCATCAATTAATAATAAGTTATGAGTTCCTGCGCAAATTCCAGTTACAACTGGGTTCACAGAAAATACCAATCCACCATCAGCACTGTATTGGTAAGGAGCAGTTCCGCCCGCAGCTGTGAATGAAATTTCACCATCACAACTTCCAAAACAAAGTGCATCAGTAGCTCCAGTTTGAAGCGTCAATTGTGTTGGCTCTGTAATTGTTGCAGTACCTGTTGCAGTACACATGTTACCGTCACGAACAGAAATGTCATACGTTCCAGCCGCAAGTGAAATGAAAGCAGGAATTGAAGAATAATTCGCGCCATTGTCAATGCTATACTCATACGTGCCATTTCCGCCTGATGCAGCAATTTGCAAGAATCCTGAGTTATCATTGAAACAAACTAGATCATCTACACCAGTTTCAAACGTTAATTGAGGTAGTTCTTCAACTGTTGCTGTACCATAAACTTCACAGCTATTATTATCTTTTACTACTAAGTTATAAGTACCAGCAGTTAATCCTGTAAAGTTTGGAGATGATTGGAAACTTGTTCCATTGTTGATGCTGTATTCCAACGCACCTGTTCCACCCGTAGTATTGAAGAATGAAATTGTTCCAGAGTTTCCACCTTGACATAAAACATCTGTTACTGTTGTTTCGAACATAATTAAAGGCGGTTGGTTAATTTCGTAAGGAACGATAAACACACAGTTACCACCATCATAAATTGTAATTGCATGATTTCCTTCACACAGATTAGGGAACGTACCAGAACTTTGAGTAAATCCAGCGTTATCAATTTCATACGTGATTGGAGGAGCACCACTTACGTTAGATACTACAATTTCTCCGTCACAGCTATTGAAACATGTTGCATCTGTTCCAGAAATCAAAATACCATCCATTTCAACGTCACTAATCGCGATAAAAGAAGATGCTTGACAACCCAAGGCGTCTTGTGCAACAATCGTATATGCTCCACCAAATAAATTAGTGAAAGTATTTGAAACTGTGAATGGACCGCCATCAAATGAGTACAAGAATGGACCGTTTAAACCATCGGCACCAACAGTTGCTGAACCATTGTTAAATCCACAATTTGATTCTGTTGATGCTATTGTATTAACGTTGTATGTTGGAGGATCAATAAGCGTTTGAATTGAACTGTATTGACAACCATTCATATCTTCAACGATCACAGTGTTTTGACCGCCACAAAGTCCAGAAAGAACATTTGACGGTTGGAAAGCACCACCATTAAATGAATAGGTATATCCACCTGCACCGCCCGTTGCTGTAACAGTAGAAGTTCCATCGCAAACACCAGGACAAATTGGATTTGTATTGACAAAAGAAGCTGAAACCCCTGTTGGACCAGTCATTGTGATCAATGAACTTGCTAAACAAAGATTTGCGTCACGAACAACAACATTGTATGATCCAGCACACAAATTTGTAATTGGATTTGTTGAACTAAATGAAATTCCGTTATTAATAGAGAATTGATAAGGACCAACACCACCGTTTGGTGTAAATGAAATTTGACCATTACACATTCCAAGACAGCTCGGTTGAGTCACGTTAGTCGTGTATGTAAGTTGAGTTGGTGCTGTGATTGTAAACGAAATTGTTGATTGACATAAGTTTGCGTCACGAACAATAACGTTATACGTTCCTGGCGTTAAATTATTAAATGCGTTAGAGTTTTGAAACGCTCCACCGTTAACGTTATAAGTATAAGGTCCAACTCCACCTGCTACACCGATTAACGCAGAACCATTTACACCGCCGAAACATGTTACGTTTTGTTGGTTAATGATAGATGCGATTGGCGTACTAAAAGTTCCAATTGTGAAAGGAATTGTTTGCGAACATCCGTTTGCATCAGTTACTGTTGCAGTATAATTGCCAGCAGCAAGGTTTGTGAAGTTACCGTTGGTTTGGGTTGGTCCGCCGATTGTAAATGTAGCAGTACCTGTGCCTCCTGTACGAATAATTTGCGCAGAACCATTATTACCACCACAAGTTGCAGGAACGATTGTACCCAAAGATAAAGTCAATTGTGTTGGTTGCGTAATAGTTTGGTTAATTATGAAAGTACAATTATTAGCATCTTTTACAGTAAATGTATAGGTTCCAGCGCATAGACCAGAAAAAACATTGTTAGCTCCATAAGGTTCACTATTTTTTCTAAATTGGTATGGTCCAACACCTCCAGAAGCTGTTAAAGAAACAGATCCGTTGCAAGCACCAAAACATGTTACTTGGGTTGGAGTGGCAGAACCTGTCACAGCAGTTGGTTGTGTAATTGTTGTTGTAGCCGTAGAGGTACAACCACTTGCGTCTGTTAATGTAACAGTATAATTTCCAATGCCTAAATTCGATGCAGTTTGACTAGTTTGACCACCTGTCCAAGAATAAGAAAAAGGTGCTAAACCAACCGGAGTTGCAGTTGCTGTTCCCGTTAATGCGCCATTACAAAGAGGATTTGTTGAAGCAGCCGTAACTGAACAACATTGTGGACCAGCTCCAATGGTGAAGTTTCCTGTAACAGTGCAACCATTATTACCAGTTATTGAATATGTATAATTACCAGAAGCTAAATCATCAAAAGTAACACTCGCGCCATTTCCATTTCCTTCTACTTGATTATCACTCGAAGGACCTGCAATGCTAATATTAAATGGACCTGAGCCTGCTGGGTTGTCGAAGAGAACAGAACCATTATCATAATTTGAGCAAGTTTCTGCTGTTGGTGTTACAATAGGTTGAGGCAATGAAGTATAATTCACTGTGACGTTATCAGACTCAGTGATTGTTGTTCCGTCGCATCTATTATATGTAACAGATGCTGTATATGTTGTTGTGGCCGTTGGGCATACATTTATTGTGTTTCCTGTTCCAATTAAGTTTCCTGCTTGATACCAATTAACTGTATAGTTCGCTGCACCGTTTGGTGTAAATCTCCAACCTTCAGGTGAAGTAACTGTCCAAGTAGGAGTTGCGTTTCTACCAGGCGCTGACAAACCAGCTGTACCTGTATTATTTTGAATTCCAACAATGGCACGACCACCATTCCAAGCATTACATGTAGCTTTATTATTAATGTAAACGTCGATGGCATTAGTGGTTTCGTATAATACCATCATGTGTGTACTTTGTAAATTATTACATGATGTCAAGAAATGTGGTAACTGATTAAATGAAACGACAAAAATACGGCAAGGAGCCGTACCCAATACATACCATTTTACCGTTCCGCCAACCGCTGGATCAATATCGTGATAAACACCAAAAATGTTCCCCGCATTTGATAAAGCGGCTGAAGGACAATTTGCAGTGTAAGACCAAGGATGAAAACCACCTGATGATGTAGGTCCAAACTTAATTGCACCATTGGATCCAACTTTTACAGTATTATAATTTGTACCATAATAACAGAAATTAAAAGGCAAATTAATGATTGGACTCCAAACGTCATCAATATTCACAGAAATCGCATTACCCCCGGGAGCATTGTAGGCTATTGGTGGCGTATGCGGAATTGAACTTACTGCGTAAGTATTTGTCAATCCAGTATGAAATGGAGTCGCCGTAAGATTTGTGCAATTTTGTGAACACGGAAGTGTCTGGTCTGCTCCTGCATTTATATCTGGGCAACCTGGGAACTGTGCGTTCGAGTCAAAAGGGTGCGCCAAAAATACTAACAGCAACAAGAGTATTGCTTGTGAATAAGTGGTTTTCATTTTTCAGTAATTTAAAATAAAGTGCAAATATATGGTCTTAAATACGAACGTTTTGTATTAAAGGTTGCTATAAAGACCGTTTTTTTTCTAAATGGTTGCCGAAAAGTGATTTTTTAACAAATAAACTATTGATAATTAGTGGTTTAAAAAAATAATTAAATTTTTGTTAATAAATAACCTTTAAGCTTTTACTTGGGTTTTTGATAGTTTAAAATCCAAACATCACGCTCGGATGTTTGTTTAAATTGCTCGAGTGTTGCTCTTGCTCGTTCATAATCTGTGGTATATTTAATGACTACATAGTGAAATGTATTTAATTGATTTATGACAACGTACACACCTGGATGGTCAACCGAAATGGTGGTCAAAGCACTAAATGCGTTTTTACGGTTTTTATATACACCAGATACAACATAATAACCATTTGGAGAATCTGTTGAATCCAATTCTATAAAGTGAGATCCTGTTGTATATGGCAATGGCTCCACCAATGGTTGAGTGTTAACAACTGGATCCTTTTTCTCTTTCTCTTTTTGAGCGAGTTCAAGTTTCTCTTTTGCTTTTTCTAATCGCTCATTTTCTTTCGCAAGCTTTTTGTTTTCTTTCGTTAATTCTTTGTTCTTACCTTCTGAGTCTTTCAATTTATCAGTTAAATCATCCGCTTTTTTGGCTAAAGTCAAATCTTTTGGATTCTTCAATTTTGATAAACGATCATTTTCGGCTTCCAATTCGGCTATACGCTTTTTAGCCATACTTAACTCGACATTTAAAGAATCTATTGTTTGTGTCTGATCGTTGGATTCTTTTGGTTGTTCAATGTCCTTCTTCGTGTTAAGAGCCAAAAGTTTTTCGCGCTCCATTTGATCTATTTTGGCTTGTGCATCCTTTAATTTCTGCTCTAAATCATCAATTTTTGCATAAAGCTCAGCATCTTTGGAAGCATTCTTTAACTGATTGTTCTCGGCAATCAAACGATCATTTTCCTTTTGTAACGCCAATAATTGATTCTCCAAACTGTCAATACGAACCAAAGCATTCTTTAGTAATCCTTCTATATCATCCAATTTTTTCAATAAGTTAGAATCTATCGTATTGTTCGTGATGTTATTGATGATGGTAATGTTAGTATCCACAGGATTGTTGCGCTCTGTTACAGTTGTTTCATGAATGATTTTTTCCTTACCAGTTGGGAATGAGAAGCCTAACATAATTTCATGATGAATGCCAGAAGAGTATTTTTTAATGTCGCCAATAATGTATTCATAACTATAGCCGAGTTTGAATCTCTTCGCTAATTTAACGCCAGCATTGAATTGCAAAGCGTATTGAGATTTGTAGGTAGCCGATGCCCAAATCATTTTTTTGTAATCGGCTAAAAGTGTTGCGTCGTATTGTAAAGGAGCACCTGGAACAAATCGTGCCATTAGGTTGGGAGTCAGGTTAAATTTATCCTTTACATGAAAGGTATATTCCGAACTCAACATGAAATGTCGTGCCAGTCTGTAGTAACCTCTTGAATTTTCTTTATCGAAAGTAACCTTGTTGCCGAGAAGTTGAGGAACTGCCAAACCAACTTTCAAGTCTTTAAATTGATACAACAATCCAGCACTCATGTCAAACGTGGAAACATTTTGACGCATGGTCATGATGTAAGGGTCGTCATACTGCAAAACGTTTATCGCATCTTTATCAACGCGATTGTCCAGAATTCCTGCACTTACTCCAAAGCGTAAAGCTTGACTCCTTTTGAACTGAATTCCGTAAGCATAACTCAATGAGGAGGAAATTTGTTGCTGCAAACCATGCGTTTGATGTGCAATTTGAAAACCAATTCCTGCCTTGTTATTCATAATCGCCCCGTCAACAGTCAAGTAATTGTTCACAGACGGGCCAGAGAACGAACCAAATCGTTGGTTTCGCATTAAAAATAGCTCTACATCTTGTGAAAAACCTGTAAATGCTGGATTGTACACAAATGGATTTTGCAATGCATGGTTATTCAATGGAACTTGTTGTGACCAAGAAATTCCACAATAAAATAGGGCGATATAGAAAACCAAGAGTTTATTCATCGCCAAGTAATAAAACAGTTCCTTTGATTTCTTCGTCAGTTTCTGCTAAATGAACTACATAATAATAGGTTCCATTCGGAAGTTTCTTGCCGTTCAACATTCCATCCCATTCATTGGCGTAGGAGTTATTCGAGTAAACTTCTGTACCATAAATATTGAACAAATGAACTTCAGTATTTGGATAATTTTCGATTCCTTCGATGTACCAAACATCGTTATATCCATCCCCATTTCTAGTCACAACGTTTTTAATGTCTAAATAAGTAGGAGGAAGGACAGTTACCAATACTGAATCAGTATTTGGACAACCATTCGCACCGATAACAGAATAGACATAATAGATTGTTTCAATGGGATAAACATCCGGATTATTAATCGTGATGTCATTAATAGAAATGTTCGGTGACCATACTCCTGTTGCACCCCCGACTCCTAACAATGAAGTCGTGTCACCTTCGGTAATTGTTATATCGTCAGAAATGGTAATTAACGGAATTGGATTAATGGTAATGATCGCCTGATTGGTTGTGTCTGGTGGACAAATTCCACTTGTGACTATTGCTCTATAATATGAAGAAGCAATTTGGTCTGGCAAAATGAGATTTACGTTTGTTTCGCCTGCCATTTGGCTCCAAGAAATACCATCCGTTGAACTTTCCCACTGGATGCTTGTTCCTGAATAATTTGTAAGTATCAAGCTTGTGTCTGCGCCTTCACAGACCGAAATATTTGACAATGGCAAACCTGCATTAGAAATTGGATCAATCGTAATAATCGCTGTGTCTGAATATTTATCAGGACAAACGTTTCCTTCAAAAAACGCGCGGTACCAAGTAGTATTCGTAACGTTTGAATAGGGATAAGAGGTTGCTCCATTTGCTATGTTTGTCCAACTAGCACCATTGTTTGTTGAATATTCCCAATTGGAAATGGAACCAACACTTCCAGTTATGTCGATCGAGCCACTTAATGCTTCCTCACAAAAAAGACCATCTCCTGCAATGGAACCTATCTTTATTGTGTCGGCAATCATGATTTCAACTGTGTCTGAAAAATAACTTGGACAAAAACCACCATCCGTAAATACACGGAAAAGCGTTGGATCCGTCAGTCCATTATAATTATAAGTAGTTGCAGTGTTCGAAATGGTTTGCCATGTTGCTCCATTATTCGTAGAAAATTGCCAATACTCTACGTTACCAACATTTCCTCCAACGGTGATCGATCCGCTAGGATTTGAAATACAAACGGTGTCGTTGCTACTCATTAGTCCAGCTTCGGTTAATTGCTCAACATAAACAACACCAATATTCGAATAATAGTCGGGACAATCATTTCCATCCAAAAGCACTCTATAATATTGTGTGGATGTTAAGCCTGTAAAAGGATTAGTCAATGCATTCGAACTTAGCGAACTCCAAGGTCCAGCGTTTGAGGCGGATATTTCCCAATCCATAACTGTAAATCCCGCTGGAATTGAAAGTGTTCCAGTTACATTTGATATGCACAGAGAATCAGTGCCTAAAATCGAAGGAACGATAGGTATGGCTTGTACTGTAATGATTGCTGTGTCGCTGTAAATGCTTGGGCAGGAAGATCCTTGCGTGTAAGCGCGATACCAAGTCGTTTGAGAAAGATTGTTATAATTTAAGGTTGTGGTTGTGTTCGCAATGTTTGTCCAAATCCCACCATTATTAATTGAAGATTCCCAATACAACACAGGACCGATTGGTCCACTCAAAGTGATAGAACCAGTGGCGTTGGAAGCACAAAAGTTGTTTGAGCCTGTTAAAACACCTGGTCCACTCAATGGATCGATGGTTATTAAAGCAGTATTGGAATAAATGTCAGGACATTCGTTTCCATTGAGCAAAGCGCGATACAATGTGGAACTCGTTAAATTGGAGTAATTTAAATTATAGGTGGTGTTTGAAATAGTTGACCAACTTCCACCTCCATTTGTGGAAGATTCCCATGATAAAACAGGCGAACTAGTTCCTGACAAATTCACTGATCCAGAAGCATTTGTAATACACAAGGATGTAGCGCCATTCATGGTGCCAGGAAGCGGTGCAGCAACAACTGTTATTTGCGCTGTGTCACTATAAGCATCAGGGCATTGTCCACCGTCAATGAGCACGCGATAAATGGTATTTTGACTGATGTTTGTATAATTATAAGTTGTCGTATTGTTTCCTAATCCTGACCACGATCCACCACCATTTATTGAACTTTGCCAATCTGTGATTGTCCCATTCGACCAACCTGATAAATTCAGAGCTCCAGAATTGTTTGAGGCACAGACTGATGAGGTTGATAAAATATCTCCAGGAATTATATTACAATCATTTTGAACCACCCATTGAAGTGTATCGTTGTTTTGGTTTGGATCATTTGGACGAGAAACCCATACTTTTATAGTATGTGATCCGCATGCCGATAAATTGGCGTTCACGTTGAAAGCAAAATTAATAGATGCATTTCCACTTAATGTTGCACCAATTACTTGAGAGGTCACAGGTCCAGAATCTACATTATAATATGCCGTAATTGTATTAAACACCATCGGAATGGCACTGTTATTCAAAATAGAGACTTGCACAATTTCGGAATTCGACATTCCGCATTCAGAAACTGGGAGTGAATACGATTGTAACCACACGTCTTGCTGTGCATGTGTACTCAAGGAAAGTACCAAACAAAGTGAAGCGAACAGAGTATGTAACTTAGTTCCTGTCATTTATACAGTGATTAATAACAAACAGTGGTTAATAAATAATTTTAGACCTTTCATCCTAAATTGCAAAATTACGGCATTTCAACGTCACATTAAAACGACATATAATTATTTGATTTTCAGTATTATAGTTAATATATTTAAATTTTTTCAGTTTAAAAAAATGGCAAATTCGCTCAAAAAAGGGACTTTTTAAAATAGTCTATCTTTGGAACTAAAATCTAGCCATGTTTACAAAAGTCTACGTGGCAAGTGCAATATTGTTACATTATGAGGAAATTTTACTTCCCACTATTCGCTTTGATGCTAACTGGTTTTTCATTTGGCCAATCCGCTTGCTTATCTTCTTTATTTGATCATTCGTTTGCAGGACCTACCAATGGAGTTACTATTGAAAAAGGAGATTTTGATAATGATGGTATTTTAGATCTAGTTATTGCAAACTTTACCATTGGTACACTGAAAATAAATGTAATGAAGGGCAACGGCGATGCCACCTTCGATCCACCATCTTTAGTTGAAGGAGGAACAAGACCGTCGGCATTGAGAGCGGGAGATTTCAACGGCGATGGAGATCTAGATTTGTTGGTTGCAAATTTTAGTCCAGCAAATGTATCTGTACTCATGGGAAATGGCGACGGCACTTTTCAAGCTGCGGTAAACTACACGCCAAACACAGGTCCTCGAAGCATTGATATTGGAGATTTTAATGGCGATAGCGCGATTGATTTCGTTGTTGGCACCAATTCAGGTGGATTTAACATCTTTTTGAATCAACCTGCACTTTTGGGCACATTTACAGGTGGAACTTATTTTTCAATGGCTGCCGCAACGTATGGAATTCGTGTTGCAGACTTAAACAACGATGGATTTAAAGATGTTGCAACGGCTAACGAAGGCGGAGGTAACGTTTCAGTTCGATTTGGAAATGGAGCAGGATCGTTTGGAGCCGTAACGAATTATTCAACAGGTTCTAGCTGTTACGAACTTGGAACAGGTGACTTTAACGCGGATGGTTTAATTGACATCGCTGCAAGCAATCGTTTGGGGAATACGGTTTCGGTATTATTGAATACAGGAGCTGGAGTGTACGCAACAGCCGTGAATTATCCTTGTGGTGAAAGTCCATATGGTTTGGATTTAGGAGATTTAGATAATGATGGAAAATTAGACATCGCTGTTGTAAATGGTTTAACAAATACGCTTTCAGTTTTTAAAGGTCAAACTGGTGGAACGTTTGCAGCACATGTGCAAAGCAATTTGGTTGGAAATCCACGCGATTTAATCATTGGAAATTTTAATGGCGATGCCAACTTGGACATCGCAGTATCTACTTTTATTGGTCAAGTGATGCCTGTTTATGTTGGAACTGGTTCACTGTCGTTTCCAGATAGTCGCACAATACTTTCTTCAGGTGCACCGTACGGAATTGCAACGGCTGATATGAATGGAGATTCGAACAATGACATTTTAATCGCGAACAGCACATCAAATCAAATGACCTTGCATTTGGGAAATGGTGCTGGTGGATTTGGAGCTGGAACTTCTTTTGCAGTGGGCAGTGGACCAAAAACAGTTGTCGTTGGTGACGTAAATAATAACGGGATTTTAGATGCAGTTACCGTGAATGAAACTGCTGGTACAATTTCGGTTTTACTTGGAAATGGTTCAGGGAGTTTTCCAACAATTACTAGTTTCGGGTGCAATGCATCTCCGAATAACATATCGTTGGAAGACATTAATAACGATGGAAATTTGGATGTTCTCGTTACAAATGCGGCAAATCAATTTTCTGTTTTACTTGGAAATGGTGCTGGGAGTTTTGGAAGTCCAACGGCATATACAACAGGAGCGGGACCAACTTCCATTGTAGTAAAGAATTTAAATGGCGATACATTTAAAGATGTTGCAGTAACAAACGGAGGAACGAATACAATTTCTGTTTTTATGAATTCTGGGAGTGGAACTTTTGGATCGGCTGCAACTTATACGGTTCAAACAGCCCCTTCGGATATCGATGCAGGAGATATTGATAACGATGGCGATCTTGATTTAGTTGTCTCCAATTTTACGAGTAGTAATTTCTCCAGATTATTAAATAATGGAAGCGGTACTTTCTCTACTGCAGCAAATACCAATTTGACAGCTGGTGAAGCTTCAAGTATTCAATTAGGAGATTTCAATCTGGACAACAACTTGGATGTCTTGGTGGCATTTCGAATTTCAAATGTATCCACAGGAATTGTTGGTTTGTTTTTAGGAAATGGTGCAGGTTCATTTACCTTTTATGAGAAATTCAGTACAGGTTTGGGGCCGCGCCAATTGGTACTTGGAAATTTGAACAACGATAGTCGTATTGATGCTGTCGTGGTCAACGAATCTGCAAATACATTTACGGTCTTATTGAATAACACAGCATTAATCTCAGCTTCTGGTCCTTTAACTTTTTGCGTTGGAGGAAGTGTTGATTTGACCTCCACGCCATCAACAATTTACGATTGGAATCCAAGTGGTTCAGCGCAAACAATTAATGTAACAACTTCTGGAACCTACAATGTCACAACATCCCAAGGACCGAGTTTTTGGTGTGAAAGCACTTCGAATTCTCTAACTGTAGTTAATTCGTCTCCACCAGCACCAACAATTACTGCGAGCGGACCAACAACTTTATGTGCGGGAGGTACAGTGACTTTGACATCTTCTTATCCGACCAATAATGTATGGTCAAACGGTTTAACGACACAATCAATTACTGTAAGTGCCACGGGAGATTATTCGGTTGTTTACAATCCTGGAGGATGTCCAAGTGATACTTCTTTGCCTGTTAATGTTATCGTAAATACAACACCAATCATTTCGGCTTCAGGACCAACGACTTTTTGCACGGGAGGTTCAGTAGTTTTAACATCTTCCATTGATTCACCTATTATTTGGTCGAATGCCGCAACAACAGAAAATATAACAGTGACATCTTCTGGAACCTATACTGTATCGACAAATTTTCCAAGTTGCCCTGCACTAACGTCTTTACCAGTTACTATAACGGTAAATACCTATCCACCAACTCCAACAATAACGGCTTCTGGACCAACAACTTTTTGCAACGGAAATAGTGTTACACTGACTTCCTCTGCTCCTTCAAATAACGTTTGGTCAAATTTAACAACAAACAATACCTTGGTTGCAAATGCATCTAACAGTTATAGTGTAACGGTCAACAATGCAGGATGTATATCCGCACCTTCGAATACAATTGTTGTAACAGTGAATCCAAATCCGAGTCCAGCAACGATAACAAATGGTGCAACAGATTCTTACTGCGATGGCGGTTCATTGGTGCTCAGTTCATCATTACCGAATAATAACAGTTGGTCAACATTGGAAGGTACGCAATCAATCACAGCTACTTCTCCTGGCACATATACTTTAACTCAAGTCAACGGATTTGGATGTTCATCCACACCTGCTTCCATTGTTGTGACTGAAAACAGTTTACCGAATGCTCCAACAGTGAGCGCAAGTGGTCCATTGACTTTTTGTTCAGGAAACAACGTTGTTTTAAGCTCTTCGTACGCTACAAATAACTTGTGGACACCAAGTGGAAATACCCAAAACATTACCGTTTCAAATTCAGGTACTTATACTGTTCAACATACAGATGCAAATGGATGTGTTTCACCAAGTTCGACACCAATCAATGTCGTTGTAAATGGCTTACCAGCGGCGCCAATCATTAATCCCCTTGGACCAGTTTCATTTTGTCCAGGAGGCTCAGTAAGCTTACAATCAAATCAACCAACGGGAAATAATTGGAGCAATTTTGCGCCAGGACAAACGATTACAGCAACGAATCCAGGTAATTATTCGGCGACTTTCACAGATGGAAATGGATGTGTGTCTCCAGTTTCCAATGTCATTACTGTTAGTCTTCTTGCTACACCGGCAACGCCAGTAATTTCAGCTTCCGGACCGACATCATTTTGCACAGGCGAAAGTGTTGATTTAACATCTTCCGAAACAAGTGGTATTTTGTGGTCAACGAGTGCAACAACTCCAACCATCAACGTTTCAACTTCAAACATAATCACTGTTACTAAAACAGGTGTTAATGGATGTACTTCAACAAGTTTACCAGTAACGGTGACTGTTTCAAATCCACCAGCAGTGCCAACAATTTCACCAGGCGGACCTTTAACTTTTTGTGCAGGAGGTTCTGTTCCATTGACTTCTTCAGCACTAGGAAATACATGGTCAAACGGATTGAGTGGACAAACAATCAACGTAACGACAGCAGGCGATTATTATGTTTTCGCAAATGTTAATGGTTGTCTATCTGCTTCGTCAGATACAATCACGGTCATAGTAAATCCATTGCCTTCCGTTCCGATAATATCAGCAAACGGCCCAACTGAATTTTGTGAAGGTGACAGCGTACAATTGACAAGCTCACAGAATAATACGGAGTCATGGTCTAATGGCTTGAATGGTCAAAGTATTTGGGTTAGCGAAGGAGGCAACATTACGGTTACTTCAACCGAAGCTGGAGGTTGTTTTTCTACTTCATTGCCAGTGACAATTACGGTTAATCCGAGTCCAATTGTTACAGTTCAAAATGATCCAATTATTTGTCTTACAGCGCCTGTTTCGGCAATGACGTATGCTTCTCCTGCTGGAGGTAATTACGCAGGATCTGGAGTAATCGCCAATTTGTTTTTCCCGCAAATGGCTGGTTTAGGTACACATCCTTATACGTATTCCATTACGAACTCATTAGGTTGCACCGGTACTGGAACTGGGAATGTAATTGTTGATAATTGCAATTCGATTGATGAGGTAAGTATTGATTTCGTGAAATTGTTTCCGAATCCAACGACAGGAACATTTTATGTGACTTCGGATATTTTTGAGTTTAATCAATTATTCATCTACAACAATGCTGGGAAATTGGTTTATTCTGAAAAATTCGAAAATACGACCAACAGGACTGTCGATGAAGCAAACATTGCTGATGGCATTTACCATGTCCTGATTAAAAATGAAGACGAAATAACATACAGATTTCCAATTGCAATCCAAAACTAGAATTTAAGTTTTATCTCCAAAGTAAAAATCCCCTGCTCGATATACTGAGCAAGGGATTTTTTATTTTTTCATTCATCCAATGGATAAACTAATTTTTGAAGTTGCTTTTTAGCGCCGTTCACTAGTTAAATTCATTGGAGCGCTAGTTCGGCCTTAGCTTTTCGAATTGTTAGCTGAGCCTGTCGAATTGGTAGCTGAGCCTGTCGAAGCTACATCATTCCAGGCATACCTCCAGGCATTCCTCCGTGCATGTGAGCACCGGCTTCTTCTTGTTCGTCTGCGATAACACATTCAGTTGTCAACAACATGGATGCAATTGACGCTGCATTCTCAATAGCGATACGTGTAACTTTGGTTGGATCGATTACACCTGCTTTGTATAAATTTTCGAATACTTCAGTTCGTGCATTGTAGCCATAATCGTCTTTTCCGTTGCGCACGGTTTCAACGATCACTGCACCTTCCAAACCGCAATTTGCAACTATTTGGCGCAATGGTTCTTCGATGGCACGACGAACAATCATGATTCCAGTTGTTTCGTCTTCGTTTTCGCCTTTTAATTTTTCCAAAGAATTGATGCTTCTGATCAAAGCAACTCCACCACCAGGAACGATTCCTTCTTCAACTGCAGCTCTTGTCGCAGCCAAAGCATCATCAACTCGGTCTTTTTTCTCTTTCATTTCGATTTCAGACGCTGCTCCAACATATAAAACGGCAACTCCACCCGCTAATTTAGCCAAACGTTCTTGCAATTTTTCTTTGTCGTAATCTGAAGTTGTCGATTCAATTTGAGCTCTAATTTGACCAACTCTTGCTTTGATATCTTCTTTGTTTCCGGCACCATTCACAATCGTTGTATTGTCTTTGTCGATTTCAATTTTCTCAGCGGTACCCAACATATCGAGTGTTGCGTTTTCAAGTGTATAACCTCTTTCTTCAGAGATTACTTGTCCGCCTGTCAAAATAGCGATATCTTCCAACATTGCTTTTCTACGGTCACCAAATCCTGGAGCTTTAACAGCAGCTACTTTCAATGATCCACGAATGCGATTCACAACCAAGGTTGCCAATGCTTCGCCATCTAAATCTTCTGCAATGATCAACAAAGATCTTCCCGCTTGCGCAACAGGTTCTAAAATTGGAAGCAACTCCTTCATGTTCGAGATTTTCTTGTCGTAAATCAAGATTTGAGGATTGTCCATATCAACAATCATTTTTTCAGTGTTAGTCACAAAATAAGGCGACAAATAACCACGATCAAATTGCATTCCTTCAACTGTTTTCACTTCAGTCTCCGTTCCTTTTGCTTCTTCAACAGTAATTACACCATCGTTACCAACTTTTTTCATTGCTTCCGCAATCAACGCACCGATAACTTCATCATTGTTAGCTGAAATAGTTGCAATCTGTTTGATTTTATCATTATCAGAACCAACTTCTTTTGAAAGACTTTTTAGGTTTTTCACGATTTCAGTTACTGCTTTGTCGATTCCACGTTTCAAATCCATTGGATTTGCACCAGCAGCAACATTTTTCAATCCCGTTGTGATGATTGCTTGTGCCAAAACCGTTGCAGTTGTAGTGCCGTCTCCAGCAATATCAGCTGTTTTAGAAGCAACTTCTTTAACCATTTGAGCACCCATATTTTCGATTGGGTCTTTCAACTCAATTTCTTTGGCTACCGAAACACCATCTTTAGTTACTTGCGGTGCACCGAATTTTTTGCCTATTACAACATTTCTTCCTTTAGGTCCGAGTGTCACTTTCACCGCGTTTGCTAATGCATCAACGCCTCTTTTTAGTTTTTCTCTCGCTTCAACGTCGAAATAAATTTCCTTTGCCATTTTTTGTATGATTTAATGTTTTTTGATTGATAAATAATTTAATGCTTTGCTTTTCAATCGCTTTGCAATTCAATAATTTGATTCTTTTTAATCTTTAAATCCTTGAATTTTATTAAAAAATCCCGTAAATATCTGATTCTCTCATAATCAAATAAGATTTGCCATCCAATTTGATTTCTGTACCTGAGTATTGACCATAAAGCACGGTGTCTCCAACTTTCACGGTCATAGGCTCATCCACTTTACCATTTCCTGCAGCGATTACAACCCCTTTTAATGGCTTTTCTTTCGCTGTGTCTGGAATGATGATACCACTTGCTGTTTTTTCTTCTGCTGGCGCTGGTTCAATCAGAACGCGGTCCGCCAATGGTTTAAATGATTTTGACATATAGTTGAATATTATTTTAAATTGTTATGATGCTGGATTGACCAATATTGTGCCACCAAAAAAATCAAGTCATTATTACCGAAAACAAGCTGGTATAAAACAAAAAAGTGTCAGTATGCTGACATACTGACACTTCAAAATCGAAACGTAATTTCTTATTTTTTTGTAGTTGGTTTTGGAGGAGTTGTTCCTTGTTTACCATCTTGACTCTGCTCTGTTGGAGTTTCTGAATCAGAAACTTTTGAAATTGATTTACTTTGAATGGTAATGATGATACTAAGAACCATAATCACACCAGCCAAAGACCATGTTGCTTTGTCGATAAAATCATTTGTTTTTTGTACACCACCAATTTGTTGCGCTGCACCAAAGTCAGAACTCAAACCTCCTCCTTTTGGATTTTGGATAAATACGACAAAAATTAACAAGACGCTTGCTAAAATGATGATAATTGACATTAGGGTTTCCATGGACTATTTATTTAATTTTTTTTCTAATTCTTTAATTTGGACTGCAAAGAAAATCTTTTTTTCTGGAATAATCAACATTAATTGTTCATAAGCGTAAATTGCTTTCGGATAATTGCCTTGCGCAGCGAATACTTTTGCCAATGTTTCGCTTACTGGCATGTTGTTTTCATCCAGACTTTCTTTGGCTTTTTTGACAGGAGAATAAAATTCTGTTTTTTCTGTTCTATCCTCAAAAAGTTTTTCGTGAAGTGGAGAAATTTTAGGCGATTCCTCAATGAATTTCGAAATCAAATCATCGACATTCACTTTTTCTTCCTTAATTTCTGTGTGATTTTTATTCGCATGAAGCCAGCTCGAAAAAGATTTTTTAGACTCAACTTCTATTGGTTTTATTACTTCTGGAATTTCTTTTTCCGCCTTTTTTGCTTCCGAATCACGTTTTTCTTTCGCTAATCTTTTTTCTTCTTCTTCAATAGAATAAGCAGAAGCAATCGTTTGAGCCGTTAATTCATCTTCAAATTGTATCGCTTTTTCTTGTTGAACTGCTTCTAGTTTTTGAAAAACTTCGTCGATTGGAATGGATTCAAATCCAATGACAACCTCCGCTTCAATTTCATTGGCATGATCAGTTGTTTGAACTTCTTCCGCAATATTTTCGTCAGTTACTTCACTTAAATCCAATTCAAAAGGAACTTCTTCGGCTTCGGATGAAACTTCTTCTTTTTCTAGAGTTTCATCTGCAATTTCCTCAGTTTCAAGAATTGGTTGCTCAATTTCAAGAACTATTTCTTCTTGTCGAATCTCTTCCTTCTCTAGAATTGGTTCAATTTCAGAAATTACCGGTGTTTCATCAATCTCTTGAATTTCAGCTTCTTTTTCTATTGAAATAGGAATTTGAATTTCCTCAATTTCTTGAATCTCCTGAACTGATTCAGCCTTTTGAACTAGTTGAATTTCCTCAATTTCTTGTGTTTCTGGAATTTCTGGTTTCGGCTCTTCTCGTATTTTTTCAACTTCAAAAGTTGTTTGATTCAATAAATTGTACAACATGGTTCGATCCGAAATGCGGTACGCATAGCGTTGCAATTCATCTTCGAAGCGAACGTCATTGGATTTCGAAAGTACGTTTAAATAAAGAATAGGAAATAGCTGAGAATAAGGATACGTTTCACACAACTTCTTCAAATCATCTGCATCATTGGCTTGACACAAGGAAGGTTGAGCAATTCGTTCCGCTATTTCTTTTAAATTCAACATTACCAGTTCGAAAATAGTTTATTTATCACATCTTGAACAATTTGTGCATTGATGTCCGACAAAAGTTGACTTTGAACCAACGAAATATCTTGATTGGAATCGTAATCAATAAATCGGGTGCTGGTCATTTGCATTTCTTCATCCACATTTTCTGTAGGACAAGTATAGTAAATTTTAAATTGAGCAGAAATAGTGAGTCGGTTCTTTGCTGAATTATCTCCTTCTTGCAAAGCAACAGGTGTAATTAGATAATTTGATACGGCACCTTCAATAATTACTTGCGGATTATTTTCAGGATCAGTGATTAATAATCGCGTGTTGTTTTGAACACCTGATTTTATCGCTTCCGTCAAATCCGTTGCATAATTAATCGGAGCATTCGGAGCGTTGTTTTCTAAAACGGACATGGTAAACAATTTCAAGCAAGGCGGCATCGATCCTGAATCAACAAACGAAACACTCGTTGGCCAACAACTACTCAAGCTTGCTAAAAGCATTGATATGAAAATCAAACTTCTCATTCCGTTAAATTGAATTCTTTAATTTTTCGATACAAAGTCCGCTCAGAAATGCCAAGTTCCAACGCAGCGTATTTGCGTTTTCCTCTGTGTTTTTCAAGTGCTTTCTTGATCAAATCTTTTTCTTGATCTTCGAGCGACAAAGATTCTTCTACTTCTTCGTGCGTTTCAAAATCATCCTCAACTTGGAAATTGTTGGAATCATTTACTGAATAATTGGAAACTGCTCCAGATTCATTTGCTTTCGGGAGTAATTTGGTCGTATCACTTGGCGAAGTATGCACATCGGAATACATTCTATTAATAATTTCGGCCTGCGAGGCATCCACCGAAAATCCAGCACCTTGACTAATCATTTCCAACACCAGCTTTTTCAAATCAGTGAGGTCCTTTTTCATGTCGAACAGGATTTTATACATCAACTCACGTTCCGAAAAATTTTCTGGACCTTGTTGACTAAATGCTGTTGGAACAGTCTCTTTTTCTGGTGGTAAATAGCTTGCTAAAATGTTTGAATTGAGCTCGCGTTCGGTTTCGATGACAGAAATTTGTTCAACCACATTTTTTAGTTGACGAATATTCCCAGGCCATGAATAGGAGCAAAGCAATTGAACTGCATCATCTGTTAAACGCACCGTTGGCATTCGGTATTTATCAGCGAAATCACTTGCAAATTTTCGAAAGAGTAAATGTATGTCCTCGTTTCTGCTTCGCAATGGAGGTAAAGCGACTGGAACAGTATTTAATCGATAATATAAATCTTCACGAAATTTTCCAGAAGCAATTGCTTGTGCCATGTTTTCATTCGTCGCGGCAACAACTCTCACATCCGTTTTAAAAACTTTGGAGGAACCAACACGAAGAAACTCGCCAGTTTCCAAAACTCGAAGCAATCGCACTTGTGTTTGCATAGGGAGTTCTGCTACTTCATCTAAGAAAATTGTACCTCCATCGGCAACTTCAAAATACCCTTGTCGACTTCCTGATGCACCTGTAAATGAACCTTTTTCGTGACCAAAAAGCTCAGAATCAATGGTTCCTTCTGGAATAGCTCCACAATTCACAGCAATGTATTCTTTGTGCTTTCTAGAACTCAAATTATGGATGACTTGCGGAATAATTTCCTTTCCAGTCCCACTTTCTCCTGTCACAAGCACTGAAATATCGGTCGAAGACACTTGAATGGCAACCTCCAACGCTCTATTCAGCTGAGGCGCATTGCCAATTATCCCAAAACGTTGTTTTACCTGTTGTATATTCATTTTAATGTTTCATTCATTCTTATAACTCCGCTCTCCGCTCTCCGCTCTCCGCTCTCGCTCTCACTCCTCGCTCTCATTTTCGCTCTGTCAAACGAGTTCTCCTATCAAGGTCGCAGATGTACAATCAACAATTTTCACCTTCACATATTCTCCTTTTTGATGATTTCCCTTCGGAAAAACCACCATGGCATTACCGTCATTTCTTCCACTCAATTGTTCTTCAGATCTTTTCGATTTTCCTTCAACTAAAATTGTCTGAATCGTACCTATGTGTTTTTTATTCCATGCCAGCGAATTTTCTTGTTGGATGGCAATAACTTCTTCCAAACGTCGCCCTTTTACTTCATCAGGAATGTTGTCTTCAAAACGTCTTTCAGCAAGTGTTTTTGGACGTTCAGAATATTTGTACATATAAGCGTAATCAAATCCAACTTCGCGCATTAGCGAAAGCGTATCTGCATGTTCTTCTTCTGTTTCATCGCAAAAACCGCAAATAATATCTGTTGAAATAGAACAATTTGGAACAATGCGTCTAATTGCAGCGATGCGTTCTAAATACCATTCTCTAGAATAACCTCTGTTCATCCGTTTTAGCATTTCTGTGCTTCCTGATTGAACCGGTAAATGAATGTAGTTACAAATGTTATCGTATTTCGCCATCACTTCAAGCACTTCATCCGTCATATCTTTTGGATGGGAAGTAGAAAAACGTACGCGTAATTCCGGTGAAACAAGTGCCACCATTTCCATTAGCTGTGCGAAATTTGTTGTTGGAATAGTAGCATCAACAATTTCTCCTTTTGCAGTCAAATTCCAACGATAACTGTCCACATTCTGACCTAACAACGTTACCTCTCTGTATCCAGCTTTAAAAAGTTCTTCACATTCTTTTATTATTGTTTGAGGATCACGTGAGCGTTCTCTTCCTCGAGTAAACGGTACAACACAAAACGAGCACATATTGTCGCAACCTCGTGTGATGCTTACAAAGGAAGTAACTCCACTTTGATCCAAACGAACAGGTGAAATGTCAGCGTATGTTTCTTCTCGAGAAAGTAGTACATTGACTGCTTTTTGACCGTTTTCAACCACGCCAACAAGATTTGGCAAGTCGCGGTATGAATCTGGTCCGGCAACAATATCCACTAATTTTTCTTCCTCGAGCAATGTTTTTTTCAATCGCTCAGCCATGCATCCAAGAATTCCAACCACAAGTTCCGGCTGTTGTTCTTTTCGTTTCTTGAAATCGTTTAATCTTCTCCGAACACGCGTTTCTGCATTGTCTCGAATGGAACATGTATTAATAAGTACAACATCAGCTTCTTCCACGTCTCTGGTTGTGATGTATCCTTCCTTGGACATAATCGAAGCAACAACCTCGCTATCAGAAAAATTCATTGCACAACCATAACTTTCCACATATAATTTACGTGAATGAATTGGATTGCCATTTTCGATCATGATCGCTTCGCCTCGACGATTTTCGTCTATTTCTTTGTTTATATCGCTAATTGATTCACTCATAATTTCTTAAATACCCAAATTTTTCGCTTTTTTTTGGATGGTCAGCAAAAGTAAGGATAAGTTTGGTATGTCAAATTGTCAGGGTGTTAAAATAATTAAAAATCAACCTGAATGATTAAGGAGCTTATAGTCGAAAATTAAAATGGGAATCACCAATTAGCGTATCTGAGTTAAGGTATTAAAATAATTCTAAGCGGAGCCGAATAATGTAACAGCGCGCCATAATGCGCCGATAATTTGGATAAAATGGTTTTGTGTTCACACTAATATTAATAGCTAAAATCATTGGAAATCACTAAGAGATTTTAGTTGATTTTGAAATAAGAATTGGAAAATCCTAATATTTGATATTATTTTGCACTTCCATCATTGGATTCAATTAACTCAAAAATTAAATGGCAAAAAATCTAGTAATCGTCGAGTCACCTGCAAAAGCAAAGACTATTGAAGGATATTTAGGAAAAGATTTTGTGGTAAAATCGAGCTACGGACACGTGCGAGATTTGGCAAAAAAAGGTCTGGCGATTGACATTGAATCAAATTTTCAGCCGAATTATGAGGTCTCAGCAGATAAAAAACAATTGGTCGCTGAATTGAAGAAAATGGCGAAGGAAGCGGACATCGTATGGCTAGCAACGGATGAGGACCGCGAGGGTGAGGCCATTTCATGGCACTTGTATGAGGCTTTGAACTTGGCTAAAAAAGAAACAAAACGTATTACGTTCAATGAAATAACGAAAACAGCTATTCTCAAAGCCATTGAAAATCCAAGATCAATTAATAAAGAATTGGTAGATGCGCAGCAGGCGAGAAGAGTGCTTGACAGATTAGTTGGATTTGAACTTTCTCCTGTATTATGGAAAAAAGTGCGTCCAAGCTTGTCCGCAGGTCGCGTGCAATCGGTTGCTGTGAAATTAATCGTAGAAAAAGAACGCGAAATTGAAAAACACAATTCGGAATCTTTTTTTCGTGTAAACGGAAATTTCAATTCATCCAAAGGCAAGTTAAAAACAGAATTGAATAAGCAACTGACTTCTGAAAAAGAAGCTCAAGACTTGCTGGAAAAATGCAAAGCAGCTGATTTTAGCGTAACGGATGTTCAGAAAAAACCAGCAACCAAAAAACCTTCTGCTCCATTCACAACTTCAACTTTGCAACAAGAAGCGAGTTTGAAATTGGGATTCTCAGTTTCGAGAACAATGAGTGTTGCACAGCGCCTTTATGAGTCAGGTCGCATTACATACATGAGAACGGATTCGGTGAATTTATCCGAAACGGCAAGAACAGCTGCATTGGAAGAAATTAAAAGTGCGTATGGTGCTGAATATTCGAATCCAACAAAATACCAAACCAAGTCAGCAAATGCGCAAGAAGCTCACGAAGCAATTCGACCAACTGATTTTTCGGTGCATTCCATTTCAGACGAACACGACGAAGAGCGTTTGTATGAATTGATTTGGAAACGGGCGATTGCTTCTCAGATGAGTGATGCTAAGTTGGAACGAACTACGATCAAGGTCGAGGCGAAGAATTTGGAAAATTACTTCCAAGCGAAAGGTGAAGTCATCAAATTCGACGGATTTTTAAGAGTTTATTTGGAGTCTTCATTGGATGATGAAGAAGATGATGAAACGACTGAAGGCTTATTGCCTCCGATGGAAGTTGGAGATGCGTTGAATAAGGATTTAATTATAGCAACTCAACGATTTTCGCGACCAGCATCGCGTTATGTGGAAGCTTCATTGGTAAAGAAATTAGAAGAATTAGGAATCGGTAGACCATCAACCTATGCTCCTACAATTTCGACAATTCAAAAAAGAGGGTATGTTGAGAAACGTGAGCGAGAAGGTGAAATCCGAAAATATACCGTGCTTGAATTGAATGGCGACAGTATTAAATCCATCGAAAAATCTGAAACAACAGGAAAAGAGAAAAACAAGCTTTCTCCAACGGATATTGGTATTGTGGTGACAGACTTTTTGCAAGACCATTTTGATCGAATCATGGATTATAATTTCACTGCTGCAGTGGAAGAAGAATTTGACAACATCGCGCAAGGATTGGTCGAATGGACAAAAATGATCCAAGATTTCTATACGCCATTTCATGCAAATGTAGCCGATACCTTAGAAAATTCTGAACGGGCAACAGGTGAACGTGAACTTGGAATCCATCCAGTATCTGGAAGAAAAATCATTGCTCGAATTGGTCGTTTTGGACCAATGATTCAAGTCGGTGACGAACAAGTGGATGGAGAAAAGCCACAATTTGCTTCGCTGCGTGGAGAACAGTCGATCAATTCAATTACCTTAGAACAAGCGCTTGAGTTGTTTAAATTGCCTAGGACATTGGGTGAATTTGAAGAATTGGTTGTCAAAGCAAATGTAGGTCGATTCGGTCCTTATGTTCAGCACGGAAAAGTGTTTGCTTCCATTCCAAAGGACGAAGATCCGATGACAATCACTTACGAACGTGCTTGTGAAATCATTTTGGAAAAACGTGAAGCCGATGCGAATAAAATAATTAAGATTTTCGCAGAAGACCAAACCATGCAACTTTTGAATGGCAGATGGGGTGCATACCTAAAAATCGGGAAAGATAATTTCAAACTTCCGAAAGATGCTGAGCCTGAAAAGTTGACTTATGAAGAGTGCATTCACATTTCTCAAAATCAACCCAAAGCAAAAGGAAAACCTAAAGCGAAAGCAAAGGCACCTGCGAAAAAGAAAAAATAGGATGAAAATCTGAGTTTAAAATGAACGAGTAGCTTTAAATTGCACAGCATGAAAGATTTGTCCATATATTTTAGTCCTATTTCGAGCGAAAACGAACAAATTTTAGAGCATTCTGCCAAGAAGAGTGGGAGCATAGGTGCACATATTAAAGCGCATAATTCTCATGGTTTTCCTGAAATATCAAAAAACGGAATTGCCATTTTCTATGTTCCTGAATTTCGAAATTCTAAATATGAAGATGTTCAAAACGAGAAGTTTAGACATCATTTTTATCAATTGTTTCAAGGGAATGAATGGAAATTGACTTGCTTTGATTTAGGAGATATTCATCCCGGCGATCGAATTGAAGACACTTATTTTGCCATTTCGAAAGTCATTGAAGAACTGGTAAAAAATCAAATCATCCCAATTGTTATCGGTGGTTCTCAAGATTTGACAATGGCCATGTATGATGGATACGAAAATTTGGAACAACTCATCAATATTTGTTCGGTGGCTTCATCTCTTGATTTTGGGTCGCCAGACGAAGCAATCCATGCACACGGATATTTGAGCCATTTATTGACCAAAAAGCCATGTCATTTATTCAATTACGCATCCATAGGACTTCAAGCACCTTTGTGTTCGAAAGAAGAAATTGAATTATTCGAGAAATTATATTTCGATTATTGTCGCTTGGGCGAATTTAATGCTGATTTCAAGAAGGCAGAACCGCTTTTAAGAAACTCAGATCTTTTAAGTATTGATTTAACGAGTATCCGATTCAGCGAATTAATTGACACACAATACGATTCACCCAATGGGTTTTACGCCGATCAAATCTGTCAAATCACAAAATATGCAGGTATCAGTGACAAACTAACCTCTTTTGGGATCTTCAATTATTTGCCGGAAAAGTCTAAGAGTAGAAACATTTCCAATTTGGTTGCTCAAATGATTTGGTATTTTATGGATGGTGTCTCCATGCGTAAAGGTGATTTCCCCATTGGAAGTAAAAAAGATTATTTGCGTTTTACTGTTCATTTAAACGATTTTAAAGAGGAACTTGTTTTTTATAAAAGCAACAAATCAGATCGTTGGTGGCTTGAAGTGCCTTATCCCACTCAAAATGGAAAAAAATTCGAACGTCATCACTTAGTTCCTTGTGATCAAAATGATTATGATAAAGCGATGAACAATGAAATTCCTGATTTGTGGTGGAAAACATTCCAGAAATTGAGTTAAATATGCTCGGATGGGTTAATGTAAAATTCATTTTTTTTTAATCCGGACAAAAAAAAAGAACAATCAAACGAAAAAAAAGTTTCGTTTGTAAATAAAATTATTTATTTTAGTCCCCTAAATGTCATAGGTTTTTTACCTAATTGACTGCTAACAAAGGAAATTAATACTTTTTTATGAAGAAACGATTACTTTTATTATCGACAGTATTGTGCACTATCTCAGGAAGTGTAGTTGCTCAACAAGACAAATTAATTACGCATTTCATTTTTGATAAAATGAGTATTAATCCAGGTTCGACAGGTTTGGAGCCAGGAATATGTGGTACTGCGATTTATAGAAATCAGTGGGACAAAGTGAATGGAGCTCCAAATTCTGCAGTGTTCAATGTCGAAGCAAACATGAATCGTTGGTTCCCTGGAGGAATTGGTTTGGCATTTTTTCATGATGCGATTGGTTTTAATAGACAAAATAATTTATTATTGAATTATTCTTACCCACTTCAATTAGGTACAGCTGGTACTTTAGGTATTGGTGTGGGAATTGGGATGATTAATTTCGCTCAAACACCAAATTGGGTTCCGCCAACAACAGCAATTGATGTTACGCTGCCTGTTGGTTTTTCAGCAACAAATCTAGATTTGAATGGTGGTCTTTATTGGAAGGGAGCGCAAAACTACTATGTTGGTATATCATCCACACATTTAAGTGAGTCTGTGATGCGTGATAAGGCAAGCGCTTTAACATCCTTTAAATACCAAACTGCAAGACATTATTATCTAATGGCAGGTAAGAAATTAGGAATTGGTAAGAAAGGAGCTATTGATATTCAAGGATTGATGCGTACAGATTTAACTAAATATTCAGGTGATATCAATGTGCGTTATTTGTGGAACAATATGATATATGGTGGAATTACTTACCGTACAGTCGATGCAATTGGCGCGATGGTTGGTGGTACATTTAAAAACATTACATTAGGTTATTCGTATGACTTCACAACGAATAAATTGGCGGGCATCTCGCAAGGTTCACATGAGATTCTTTTGAAATACTGTTATCAGTTTCCTCCAATTCCAATTACGAAGTCAAAACACCCAAGATGGTTGTAAGTAAATATTTTTTAATAATTTTGTAACTAAATTGTGAGGGTTGCCGTTATACGATAAAATAAGATTGATCCTGTAGATTGTTAAAATTGATATCGGCAAATAAAAACGAGGTAGAATGAGAAAACTTTTGTTGTTAAGTTTAGTTGGTGCTATACTAGGTTCTTGTAGTTCAGGAACCGGGCACTTGACGGGTACGCTTGGAAGGCCGGTTTATCACCCACAAATTCCTTTGGGAATGGTGTATGTTAAAGGTGGTTCGTATCAAGCTGGGGAGAATGATGCTGACATGCCAATGCTTCATCAGACGCGTTCAAAAACGGTGTCTGTTCAGGCGTTTTACATGGATCAAACGGAGATATCAAACAATGAGTATCGCCAGTTTGTTGATTGGGTAAGAGATTCAATTGCACGTGAAAAAATTTACTTATCTGATGCAATCGAAGATGATGTTGCGGAACGATTCATTAATTACGAAGAATTGTATTTCGATGAAGGTGCTTTGGAATATGTGGATTATGACCCATCTGACAGAGAGTTAAACAGAACAATCTTTAATTTGAATTGGAACAGACGCTTTGATTACAACGATCCAGATTTGGTTCCTATTTTAGCGGATATGTATTATCCACAACCTCAACGATTTTACAAGCGTCGTGAAATAGATCCGCGTAAATTAATGTATAAATATTTTTGGATTGATCTAGTGGAAGCTGCGAGACGAGGAAGAATTGACGTTGTTCCTGGTGGATATGATCAACAAGGAATTAAAGTTGTTGAAAATCACCGTGCTTTATCGACTCCTGAGCATCCATTCACAGGTGAGCCTCAAGGACAAGATAAAGACATGGGGCACTTCAATAAATTAGGTCAAAACAATGCCATTCGAGGACATGAAAATCGTCAGAGATTTATCATCGATGAAACAATTAACGTTTATCCTGATACATTATGTTGGGTAAGAGATTTTACATATACGTTTCATGATCCAATGACAAATATGTATTTCTGGCATCCGGCGTACGACAATTATCCTGTTGTTGGTGTGACTTGGGTACAAGCAAAAGCATTTTCAATTTGGAGAACTCAATTGTTGAATAACTGGTTGGTTGCAATGGGAGATTTATTTGTGAATGATTTCCGTTTGCCAACTGAGGCTGAATGGGAAAGAGGTTCGCGCGGAGATTTGAACATGTCACAATATCCTTGGGGTGGACCTTACATTCGTAACGAGTCAGGATGTTTCTTAGGAAACTTCAAACCAATGAGAGGTCGCTATTTCGAGGATGGTGGTTTCCATACGGTGAAAGTTTATTCTTATAATCCAAATGGTTGGGGGTTATATTGTATGGCTGGTAACGTTGCCGAATGGTGTGAAACGGCATACGATGAGTCAATGTATGAGTTCTCAAACGATTTAAATGCTGATTACAGATACAATGCAATGGACTGGGATCCACCGTCAATGAAACGAAAAGTAATTCGTGGAGGTTCTTGGAAAGACATAGGATATTACATGAGAAATGGATCTCGTACATACGAGTATCAAGATACTGCCAAGTCATACGTAGGATTTAGAGACGTAATGACACACTTAGGACGAGGAGGAGCTGACTTCTCTCGTGAGGGTGGCGAAGAACTTCGAAGCGATATACAACTTCGCTAAGAATACCAGCAAGTAAAATAAAACAAAAATTTAAAAACTAGAAAAACTATGAAACCAGGAAGTAAAGGATGGAAAAAATTCATGGCGAAGTTGTACGGATTCGGTGCGGCTGTCGTAATCGTTGGAGCGTTATTTAAAATCATGCACTGGCCGTTTGCAGGACCAATGCTTGTTGTAGGGCTCTCAACAGAGGCGTTAATCTTTATTTTCTCGGCATTTGAGCCAATTCATGAAGATCCAAATTGGGAATTGGTTTACCCAGAATTGGCATTGGGACATTCAGACGACTTAGATCACAGCGCTCTCCAAGCTGGTGCGTCTAGAGCAAAAGGTGTGTCTGGTGGAACTGGAATTACTGAACATTTGGATAAAATGTTAGAGGAAGCCAAAATTGACGGTCAATTATTAGAAAGATTAGGAGATGGTATGCGCGCTCTTGGTGAGAATGCTAATCAATTGAAATCTGTAACAACCGCTGCTGCAGCAACTGATTCTTATGTTTCAAGTTTGCAAGCGGCATCTGATAAAGTTTCGACATTGTCTGAGGCTTATGAAAGAGCGTCAGTATCAATCTCAGGAATGACTTCAACTACGCAAGAAGGTGAGTCTTTTGGAGAGCAAATGCAAAAAGTTTCGAAAAACTTGGCAGCTTTGAACAATGTATATGAATTGCAATTGCAAGGTTCAACACAACATTTAGAGTCAACTCAAAAATTCCAAGAGAAAGTAACTGAAATGATGACAAATCTTTCTGATTCAGCTGAAGATACACGCATGTACAAAGAAAATATGGCAATGTTATCTAGAAACTTGACAGATCTTAATAGTGTATACGGAAACATGTTAAAAGCAATGACAATTTCAAAGTAATTCAAACTACTTTTTAATTTGATTGCATTCCATTATTGTAAACAATAAAAAAAAATTAACATGGCAGGAGGAAAAGAAACCCCAAGACAGAAGATGATCGGTATGATGTACCTCGTACTTACCGCACTTCTCGCTCTTAACGTATCGAAATCTATCCTTGATGCGTTCGTAGCAATCGAGGAAAATATTCAAAAAGCTAACATTGTACAAGCAGATAGAGGTTCAATTTTTATCGGCGATGTAAAAGAAGAGTTGCAAGCTACAAAAGGCGCTGACCAAGAAGCTAAACGTCAAAAGTTGAAGTATGTGATTAAGCAAATGGAAGCTATTGACAAGGAATCTGCTTCAATGATTAAGTTTATTGATGACTTGAAAGTTGAGATCCTTAAGGAAGCAGGAGAAAAGGTTGACACTTATGTAGATAAGAACCAAGAGAATATTCTTTGGAAGAAACAAGATGGCGTTATGCCAGCAAGAATGTGGTTGGCTGCGGTTCAAGGTATGGATAAGTACGATGAACCAATGCATGTTCTTGGAGTTGCTGAAAACATCAAGTCTCCAACAGGTAAAGGTGCTGAGCTTTGGAAAAAATATAATGATTATAGAGCGTTTATCGTGAAGTCCGCAGGTTCTTACAAGATGCCTGGTTCAGAAAAATCATTTGTGATTAATGCGCAAGCAATTAATGACTACACAGATAACCAAGATTTAACGAAAAAGGTTACTGCAATGGTCGATAAAAGCAAAGCGAATTTGAAGGAAGACAGACAAGTACTTATCGATTTGTACATGATGTTGACTAAGAAGGAAAAAAATGCGGTTCATGACCAAGAAGGTGTGCACTGGGTTGGAATGACTTTCGACCATTCACCTTTGGTTGCTGCAGTTGCCTCTTTGTCTTCTATGCAACAAGAAATTTTGTCAGCACGTGCAATGGCATTGGCAAATTATAAGTCTAAAGTTTCAACTGGTGAGTATTCATTCAACAAGATCGTTCCTTTAGCTTACGGTCCTACGTTCGCAAATACAGGTGATGAAGTTGAGTTGAAAATTATGATGGCTGCATTTGACTCTGATAACCAACCAACAGTGACTGGTCCAGGATCAATTACTGTTGCAGATGGTCAAGGAACATTGAAAACAAAAGCAAGTGGCGGAAATGAAATGAATTTGTCAGGAACAGTTTCAATTAAAAATAAATCGGGCGTTGCTAAAACAGAATCTTGGAAGCACACAGTAAAAATCATGAAACCTTCAGGAGCAATTTCGTTGCCTGAGTTGAATGTATTATACCGTGGTTATCAAAACAAAGTTTCAGCTGTTGCATCTGGTTTTGACCAAACAAATTTATCTGCTTCTGGAGCATCGATTTCAAAATCAGGTGAGTTCTGGATTGCATCACCAGGTGCAGGTCGTGAAGCAACTTTGACAGTTTCAGGTACAAATTCAGTGACTAAGAAATCTCAGCAATTGTTGACTCAAAAATTCCGTGTAATGAATCTTCCTAATCCAGAATTGTATTGGGGTGGATCAGCAAACGGAACTCAAGGTTCAAGGAGTGCTACACAATTGTTTGCAAAATACGGTGAAGGTGTTCCATTGAATGCGCAATTTACAGTAGTTGCTTGGGAATGTCAAATCCCAGGAGCTCCAGGTGCGCCTCCAAGAGGTTCAGGTTCAAGTATTGCTGCAGCTTCAAACCTTATTGGACAAGCAAAACCAGGAATGAACGTAAGTTTCATTGCAACAGTTGTTGGTCCAGATAAAATTCAACGCAAGATTGCGGGAGCTTATAAGTTATAATTTAATTGATTGAATTATGAAAAGTTTAATTGTTAGTGTAGGAGTGTTGGTTTGTTCAGTGTCTGTTTTGGCACAGGACATCAACGGTGGGCCTATCAACGTGCCAGCAGATGGTGTGATTGATGGGGTGGTGATTACAGAGCATATTCCAACAAAACGCATGATTCCTTACGAACATGTGCGTGAGGCGGATTTGATTTGGAGTAAACGCGTTTGGGAGACAATTGACCTTCGTGAGAAAATCAATCATCCGTTGCTTTATCCTTTTGATGACATCACTAGAAATGGAGTTTGGGTAAGACACTCACAACGTTGGAGCTTGTGGACGATCATTCGTCAACATGTTATCAATGGAGATTTGCGTGTTTTTTCTCCTTACAATCCAAATGATGTTTTCGGTGAAAAAGATGGTGATCAATTGAAATATCCTATAGACCCTCAACCAGGTTTGAATTATACGACAGATGCGGAGTTTAGAAAGACGATGTTGTATTATTTGGGAGGTTTAGGACCAACTAGTACGATTCCAGAAGTGGATGAGTATGGTGAACCAATTATTCTCATCGATCCAGTTACGGGTGTTCAAAGTTTCAAATATCCACCTGAAGATACAATTTGGTATAATTCGAAAGACATTATTCAATACCGTTTGAAGGAAGATTGGTTCTTTGATAAAGAAAGATCTGTGATGGATGTACGAATTATTGCGATTGCACCTGTAATTTACGACAAAGCAGTAGATGCAAGTGGAGTTTATACTATCGTTGGTACAAAAGAATTGTTTTGGTTGTATTTCCCTCACTGTCGTTTTGTATTCAATAATTATTTTGTTTACAATGACAAGAACGATACACAATGGATGAGTTTTGATGATTTGTTCTGGAAACGTAAATTCAATGCTGTAGCTTACAAAGCAAGTAATAATTTCGATAGAAAGATTGAAACGTACCGAACAGGTATCGATGCTTTGTACGAAGCTGAAAAAATCAAAGAAGAAATTAGAACGATCGAACATGATGTTTGGGATTTCTAAGACTTTATAGAAGTATGATGAAAACCGCTCTTTGTAACGAAGAGCGGTTTTTTCGTTTTAGGATTATGAAGTTTGAGACATTTCTTATAATCTTAGTTTGTCCTTGGATGCTCTTTTCACAAAACGGAGGACCTATTGAAAATGATGTTGGTGGTGGAATTAGTATAAGTGCAAATATTCCTACAAAAAGATTAATTCCATACGAACATGTGCGTGAGGCGGATTTGATTTGGAGTAAGCGCGTTTGGGAGACAATTGACCTTCGTGAGAAAATCAATCATCCGTTGCTTTATCCTTTTGATGACATCACTAGAAATGGAGTTTGGGTAAGACACTCACAACGTTGGAGCTTGTGGACGATCATTCGTCAACATGTTATCAATGGAGATTTGCGTGTTTTTTCTCCTTACAATCCAAATGATGTTTTCGGTGAAAAAGATGGTGATCAATTGAAATATCCTATAGACCCTCAACCAGGTTTGAATTATACGACAGATGCGGAGTTTAGAAAGACGATGTTGTATTATTTAGGAGGTTTAGGACCAACAAGTACGATTCCAGAAGTGGATGAATATGGTGAACCAATTATTCTCATTGATCCAGTTACAGGTGTTCAAAGTTTCAAATATCCACCTGAAGATACAATTTGGTATAATTCGAAAGATATTATTCAATACCGTTTGAAGGAAGATTGGTTCTTTGATAAAGAAAGATCTGTGATGGATGTACGAATTATTGCGATTGCACCTGTAATTTACGACAAAGCAGTAGATGCAAGTGGAGTTTATACTATCGTTGGTACAAAAGAATTGTTTTGGTTGTATTTCCCTCACTGTCGTTTTGTATTCAATAATTATTTTGTTTACAATGACAAGAACGATACACAATGGATGAGTTTTGATGATTTGTTCTGGAAACGTAAATTCAATGCTGTAGCTTACAAAGCAAGTAATAATTTCGATAGAAAGATCGAAACATACCGAACAGGTATCGATGCTTTGTACGAAGCTGAAAAAATCAAAGAAGAAATTAGAACGATCGAACACGATGTTTGGGATTTCTAAAATCAACTAATTTATATGAAGCCCTTCCAAATTTTGGAGGGGCTTTTTTGTGTCTTATACTTTCACTTGTGACTTTTTTCTTTCGGTGCATTCCATGGATATAAACATTAAAATTTAATATCATGGCAGGAGGAAAAGAAACACCAAGACAAAAAATGATCGGAATGATGTATTTAGTGCTCACAGCATTACTTGCATTGAACGTTTCAAAATCAATTCTTGATGCTTTTGTGGCAATCGAGGAAAACATGCAAAAAGTGAACATCGTTCAGGCTGATAGAGGCAAAGTTTTTTTGAGTGATGTTAAATCTGAAATTTTAACAACAACGGGAGCTGATCAAAAAGAAAAACGCGATAAGTTGATTTACGTCGCAAAAAAAATGGAAGCGATTGATAAAGAAACGAAGGAAATCATCGGATTTATCGATCAGTTGAAATTGGATATTTTAAAAGAAAGTGGAGAAGATGTTGGTCAATTTAAATTTCAAGACCATAAAGCTATTCTTTGGAAAAAACAAGATGGAATCACACCAACTAGAATGTGGCTTGCAGCGGTCGAAGGAATGGATAAATACGATGAGCCAATGCGCGTTCTGGGAGTGAATGAAGACATTAAAAATCCGAAAGGAAAAGGACTTGAATTGTGGAACAGATACAATGAATTTCGAACGTTTATTGTTAATTCCACAGGAACGTATCAATTGCCAGGAGCACAAAACGGATTCAAAATTGAAACAAAGCCAATCAACAATTTTGTAGATAACAAGGATTTGACGAAGAAAGTCACCAAAATGATTGATAAAAGCAAGGCAAATTTAAAAGAGGACAAGCAAGTTTTAATTGATTTGTATTTAATGCTGACAAAGAAGGAGCGAAATACTGTCCATGATCAGTCGGGAGTGCATTGGATTGGCATGACCTTCGACCACTCGCCAGTTGTTGCGGCGATTGCATCCTTATCTTCCATGCAACAAGAAATTTTGGCGGCTCGAGCTTTATCGCTTGGCAATTATAAAAGCAAAGTAGGTGTTGGCGATTTTTCCTTTAACAAAGTTATAGGTCTTGCATATGGTCCTGCTTTCGCAAATGCGGGGGAAGACATTGAATTGAGTGTGATGATGGCAGCTTATGATTCGGACAATAATCCAACAGTTTCTTTCAATGGCAATACATTTTTGGGCGAAAATGGACAAGGAAAAATCAAAGTAAAAGCGAGTGGAAATGAAATGACATTATCAGGGACCGTTTCCATTAAGACCAAATTAGGTGTGGAAAAAATTGAGAAATGGGAACATAAAGTGAAAGTCATGAAGCCCGCTGGAGCAATTTCACTTCCAGAATTTAATGTGCTTTATCGTGGGTATAACAATATGATTTCAGCGGTAGCTTCAGGATTCGATCAAACTCAACTAACAGCATCATCAGGAACATCATTAACGCGTGAAGGCGATCTTTGGGTTGCTAGACCCGGTGCGGCAAGAGATGCGGTTTTAACAGTTTCCGGGGTTAATTCTGTTACGAAAAAAACACAAATGTTGTTATCTCAAAAATTTAGAGTATTGTCACTTCCAAATCCTGAGTTATTCTGGGGAGGAGCTAGTGGTGGACAGGCGCCAAAAACATCAAACCAACTTATTGCGAAATATGGACCTGGCATTCCATTGAATGCTCAATTTCAAATTATACGATGGGAGTGCATTGTTAGCAATAATCCTGGTGCGCCGCCTACTGGCACTGGTGCTGACTTTTCTAAAGCACTTGCCATAGTGAAAATGGCGAAGCCAGGGATGAATGTTACAATAAATGCTACTGTTATGAATCCTATTGACAAAGTAGAGCGGCGAATTTCGTCGTCGTATAAAATTTAGTTTATTCTTGTGAAGGTTGAGTGGTGAATTTTTGGAGAACACAATTCAAAATTCATCACTCAAAATTCATCATTTACTAGAAGCTTTATTCTTGTTCGCCAGTTGACCGCATGCTGCATCAATGTCTTTTCCTCGACTTCTTCGGATATTTACAATCAGACCTTTGCTTTCTAAATAGTCAGCAAATTCATTAACTCGATTAGTACTTGCCTGTTGAAATTCGCTGTCATCGATGGGATTGTATTCAATGATATTGATTTTGCAAGGAACACATCGTGAGAAAGCGACCAGTTCACGGGCATCTTCGATGGAATCGTTGAAATCTTTGAAGATAATGTACTCAAATGTAACGCGAGTTCCTGTTTTATCGTGAAAATGAACCAATGCTTCAGATAGTGTTTCCAAGTTGTTGGAGTCATTTATTTCCATAATCTTACTACGTTTTTCATCATTCGCAGCATGCAAAGAAAGCGCAAGATTGAATTTCACTTGGTCGTCGCCTAATTTTTTAATCATTTTGGCTATTCCAGCCGTGGAAACGGTAATTCGACGAGGAGAAATTCCCAATCCATCTGGAGATGTGAGAAGTTCAGTTGAGCGCAACATGTTTTTGTAATTCAACAATGGTTCGCCCATTCCCATGTACACAATGTTACTCAAAGGAATTCCATACCTTGTTTCGGCTTCATTATTCAAGTAAACGACTTGATCAACGATTTCTCCTGGCGAGAGGTTTCGGAGCAATTTTAATTTGCCAGTCGCACAAAATTTACATTCCAAACTGCAACCTACTTGCGAGGAAATACAGGCCGTCATGCGATTTGTGGTTGGAATTAAAACACCTTCCACAACTTTTCCTTGTTCTACTGAAAAAGCACATTTGATCGTTCGATCGTTGGAAATTTGTTGATCTTCTAGTTGAATTTTATCAATGAAGAATTGATTTTCCAGAATTTCACGAAATTCAATACTCAAATTCGACATTTGGGCAAATGACGAGGCATCTTTTTTCCAGAGCCATTCATGAATTTGTTTGGCACGAAATCCCTTTTCGCCCAATTGCTCAATCGCGCCTTTTAATTCAGCCAAAGATAAATTTCGGATGTTCTGTTTTTCCATGTCGGTGCAAAGGTACGAAGAAAATAAAGTTCAAAAAACTAAACCCAGATTACGCATTGAAAATGCGTAAACGATTAAGATTTTGTATTTCAAACTTTTACAAACTTGAAACAAAATCTAGCTCGGTGTTAAACCCAACTAAATCATTTAATTCGCAACAAAGTTGCTTCTAATGATTAATTTGGGCTAAACAATATTCACTTCACGTTCTAATTGCACACCAAACTTTGCATAAACATCGGACAAAATCGCTGTCGATAAATCAAAAATTTGTTGACCTGTGGATCCGCCGTAATTGACCAAAACAAGCGCTTGGTTTTTGTGAACCCCATGATTTGCTATTGTCTTACCTTTCCAACCTGCTTGCTCAATGAGCCATCCAGCCGCTAGTTTCACGCAACCATTTGGAGCAGGGTAGTGGGGAATGTCCTCGTAATGCTTTTGAATTTGGGCTAGAATATATGGTTCTACTACAGGATTTTTGAAAAAACTTCCTGCATTTCCGATTTCAGCTGGGTTTGGTAATTTGCTTGAGCGAATAGCAACAACTGCATCACTCACATCTTTGATGGTTGGAGAGGTAATCCCCATAGATTCAAGTTGCTTATCAATGGCTCCATAGCTTGTGTTTAACACATGTTTCGTGGACAATTTAAAAGTCACATTCAAAATGACATATTTGCCTTTCAATTCATTTTTGAACACACTTTCTCGGTATCCAAATTTACACGCTTCGTTAGAGAAAGTATGAATTTCTCCTGTCTCGATATGGTAGGCTTCCAACGAATGAAAAACATCTTTGATTTCGCGTCCATAAGCCCCAATGTTTTGCATCGGACTTGCGCCAACACAACCAGGAATTAAAGATAAATTTTCGAGTCCTCCAAAACCTTCTTCAATTGTTTTTAAGACGAAAGAATGCCAGTTTTCGCCGGCACCGGATTTTACGTAACGATCATCTCCGTCTGCACTTACAACTTCGTAACCTTTGATGGCGTTTTTTAAGATTAACCCATCAAAATCTTTGGTAAACAGCACATTGCTTCCGCCACCAAGAATCATAAATGGATCTGAATTATCAGAAAAAATCGATTTCAATTCATCAATTGTCGCAAATTCAGCAAACTTTTTGGCAGAGACATCAATCCCAAAGGTATTGAATGACTTTAGAGAAATGTTGTTTAAAATCATAGCGCAAAGTTAGACAATGATTTTTTATGAATTAAAAATGAAGAAATTAAAAATGAAGAGATGCATTGTCGTTCTTTTAATTCCCAAAATCTTAATCCAATTTCATCGGCACTTCGATGACTAATACTTTGCTAGCTACTTTTGCTGTTAACCGAATTTCGTTGTGATCGACGATTCCAATAGCATCTCTTTTAGATAAAACTTCATCTAACAAGGCAATTTCTCCTTCGATGACCATCAAGTAAACACCATTACTTGGATCTTTTTTGGAGTAAGAAAGTTCCTTGTTTTCATCCAATTGTCCTAAGTGAATCCATGAATTTTGATTGATCCATGTTCCTTCATCGTTTTCATTTGGACTAACGACTTGCGTGAAATCATTTGATTTTAGTTCATACTGAATTTGGTCGTAGCGCGGTTCATGATTTCGTTTGTTCGGAATGATCCATATCTGAAAAAGGCGCACTTCATCTTGATGACTTGGATTTTTTTCGCTGTGAAAAACGCCAGTTCCTGCGCTCATAACTTGCACTTCGCCCACTGAAATAGTAGATCCATTGCCCATGCTATCTTCGTGTGCCAATGATCCGCTCAATGGAATCGTTATTATTTCCATGTTGTCATGAGGATGTTTGCCAAATCCCATTGCTGGGGCAACGCGATCATCGTTTAATACACGGAGCGCACCGAAATGAACTTTGTTTGGATCATACCAATTAGCAAAACTAAAGGAATGATTTGCTTCGAGCCATCCATGATTTGCATAACCACGCTCGTTTGCTCTGTGAATGATTGTTGTCATAGTTTTTTTGCACAAAGATAATAAAATAATTACCATGGTAACTAATTTTATTGTAAATAAATTAGTTTTAAGTTTTGCGTCAGTGAAATTTTCGAATTAACTCCAAGGAATTAGTCTATCATAAAAATTCGTATTTTTTTTTGAATTTCAATAAAACCATTAACTTTGAAAAAAAAACGAACGTTATGTCAGATAATTTTTTCGAAGGATCAACAGCAGCATTGGGAACAATTTATACGATTATTGTTTTAGCAATTTTGACTTCAATTTTTATTTGGGGATAATCAAGCTTTCTTGAAGATTGACTTCAATTTCTATCAAGATTAGCTCGATTTCCAAAAATTAACAGACTAAAATCAGCAACGCTGCTGCCTTAGGCGGTTTAGTCGTTTAGTTGTTTGCATCTGGTTGTTTTCATGTATTGAAGTAAACTAGAAATTCATTCCATAATTATTTTGTCAGTGAGCACTCGTCTCTTCGATGGCGTTTAAAATAATTTTTGCAGCCAGTCGAATTTCATCTTCAGAAATGGTCAATGGCGGAGAAAGCCGAAAACTATATGGGTGTGAAAGAAACCAAAAGCTAATCAATCCATTTTCCAAGCATTTTTTCACCACCTTTTCAACCCGCTCAAAGGATTCCATATCGAAAGCGAACATCATTCCGATTCTTCGAACTTCTTTAATTTCTGGAGAACTAGAAATCAAATCAGCCAACAATTTTCCTTTTTGTTCCACTTCACCCCAGTCAATTAAGCGCTCCATTTCTTCCAGATTTGCCAGTCCCGCTGCGCATACAACTGGATGTCCGCCGAATGTGGTGATGTGACCAAGCATTGGATTGTATGTAAACTCATTCAATAATTTATGTGACGACACAACAGCTCCGATTGGCATTCCGCCCCCAAGGGCTTTGCCAAGGGTAAGAATATCTGGAACAACATTAAAATGCTCAAAAGCAAATAATTTTCCTGTTCGCCCCATGCCACATTGAATTTCATCAAAGATCAAGAGCGCCCCAACTTCCGTGCATCGTTTTCTTAGTGCAAGTAAAAAATCTACGGATGGAACGCGCACACCAGCATCTCCCTGAACAGTTTCAATGATTACTCCGGCTGTTTTTTCGGTAATGTGAATTAATTGAGAAATGTCGTTGAATGGTAAAAATCGAACATCAGGTAGCAAAGGTCTGAACGCAGATTTTTTGATTTCATTCCCAGAAACAGACATCGATCCATGTGTGCTTCCATGATATGAACCGCGGAAAGACACAAGCTCCGTTCGGCCTGTCGCGCGTTTAGCAAGTTTCAATGCCGCTTCATTTGCCTCAGTGCCTGAGTTTACTGTATACACACATTGGAGGTTTTCTGGCAAAAAGGAAGTTAATTTCTTTACAAAGTTTACTGTTGAGTCTTGCACAAACTCCCCATAAACCATCACATGTAAATACTGATCAGCTTGTTTTTTAATGGCATCAAGAATGTGTGAATTTCCGTGTCCAAGGTTATTCACAGCTACTCCAGCAATCATATCCATGTATGATTTCCCGTCTTTGTCATAAATGTAAATCCCTTCAGCATGATCTACTTCAATCAAATAAGGAAAAGGATTTGTTTGACCAAACTTCGTTAAAAATGTTTCGCTTTTATTCATGGCATGAAATGAGTTATTACAAAAGTAGAATTATCAATATAAATAAGCGTTGATTTTAACATATAAACAAGAAAAAAGGGAACCCAAAAGTTCCCTTTACCAAACAAAACAATTTTTTTCAAGGAAGATTGACTTACTCAAAAGTCAGCACTTCTTACATTTTGATTTCAACAATGCGTGAGATTGGAATCCAAACGCCACCTTTCAAACAAACGAATTTCGTTCCATGTGCCCAAAGCGTTGTATCCACGCGCTTTAGTCCAGAATCATCCATAAAGGTGATCGAAACTTTGCTGTGATAAGCATTTCCTAATCGAACCGCAAGTTCAATTTGATGGAAAATATCTGGATCTTGGTCAACTACAATGGCTTCTTTGAATTGAAGAGATGAAATCGATTCTTTCTCAATTAATTCTGGTTTTTGAGCTAGCATATCACAAGATTTTAAGATGGTAACTGAAAATTAAGGATTTAGATTGAAGAATCAAAATAAAAAATGATTTTAATTTGAAAATAGTATAAAATTCATTTTAGCTGCATTGACGTTTTAAGTTAAATTCTTTCAAAATCAATCAACTATTTTGTTTTTAAATGCAATTTGCAACGATTCAACAACGCTATTTAATTCTTCATTGCCACTATAATTTTCAAAGTCCCATTGAATCATAACGAGGCGTGTATCATTAGCTGTCCCCGGTAAAAAAATATTGGCAGTATCAGCCAAATAAACCCAACATTCATAAAGTACTTGGGCTGGATTCGCTTCATCGATGATGTCCCAAAGTTCAGCGTATCCCTCTTCCATTTCGCCATCGCCGGTTTGAGTTAATAACCTCATTTCGATTCTAAATTACAATTTACTTCGTATCTGCTAGCGCGGTCAGATTTCAATTAAAATTTGAAAAAGCAGGCGGTTTTATGAGGGATAGCGAGCTATCGCGATTAAAAGCAACGAACTGTTTCAAAGAATTAATTGAAAAGCAAGTTTAATATGGCTTTTCCGAAAAGTCCGGACAAGCTGCTTCTCCTCGTGGTCACCTATAAACACTTGATTTTTTCGTCAAAACGCCTCGAAATAGCTCGCACCGCGATAGCAGCAACGTAGTTAATTACTTCGTTGTCTTTTCTCAAACTCAAATGTTTCTAGGCGATCTGAATGAAATTTATAAGCGAAATGAGGTTAAAAATCTTCAGCGGTTTGAAACTCTTCTCCGAAACCATTGGTGGCGCAAATAGCCATTTGTTGTTGATGAATCTCAGATTGCTCTGAAAAGTTATCGAAGTTAATGATGCGACAATTTTTAAATACTTATTCCATTTTTTTTAGTTTTTCGTTGAATAATAATCAGCTAAACATTTTGAGTAATTTTCCCAAGAAGGGTCCGTTCCGCCATTAAATTCCAATGGGATTACAGGTGTAAAGGAGCTTGATTGGTTCATACGTTGCATAAATTCATCTTGTGAAAGCTTGGAATAGATATAAACTTGGTGATAAGTTGCTGTTTTAATGACCATTGTTACTACGGAAGTCATGTCCATTTCAAAATAGATGACCCAAGCATCTAAAGCATGTTGAAACATTTTTAAATCCATTTCTGAATTTCCTGTTTGTCCCAACACGTAACTAGGCATGGCAACCAAGTTGTATTCTCCTGAATCTTTAAAATACTGCAGATTTGGACGGATCGAAATGTCCATTCCATTGGTTTGAAAAGATTGCCAACCAAAGTCATAGGATACATTTCCAAAGCTGAATTGATCTTCAATAATTAGCTCATTTCGAACAAACGTGTTACCGTACATTCCAGCAATGACATACCTTAAATGAATGAATTTCTTTGCATGGATATCAAAATCTATTTTTAACTCAGAAATACCAAGTTTGTTAATGCCTTCATCGTTAAAAAGGAGTTGAATTGCATTTCGGTCCATGAACACTGATTTAACACCACCATAAAGGCTGTAATCGGCGCCATTGAACGCGATGTAAACCTCTTTTGTCTGTTCAATATTCAAATCCAGTTGAAATTGAACAAATAATTCATCTTTTTTAAACAAAACATTCTGAACTCCATCATTCACCCAAGCTTGCAATTGATGAGCTGAAAAGCTTTGAGGTTTTGGTGTTCCTTGAGCTATTGGTTTTGGTTCATTTGGTCTCTTTCCGGACATAGCGTTAGCCGTCATGGCTGCTATTATTTTAGAACTTTCGGCTGGATTCATCATCATCTCGATGTAGTGTTTTGATCCTTCGTCCCATTGTTCGATGGTTATTCCGTTTGCTTCACAAATTGCAATTTGTAAGTCTCTGTTGGTAAATGCTCCTGCCATTGTTGTTGATAGCAAAGCATACGTTTCTATTGAAATCATGTTTTTTTATTTTTCGTTATTATTTGCGTTTTTACTTGGATGGGAGATGAGAATTCCCATTTGTTTTAAACTCTTTTAGTTTATTGTTTTTTCCGTGACAATCAGCTGCTAATACACTGAAATAAATTTACTTGGAGAACTTTCAGAGCCTTCTTTTGATATCGCAGTTATGTAGAATGTGTTGTTCTCACCTGGTTGGTAATTTTTCATTTTTAACAGATCAACATCGGCTTGCAAAGATTCCACAACAACAAAAGATTCATTGACCCATTTGTAAAGCTTGAAACCTTCGATTTTATCATTTTCAGGCAAATTCCATTTTATCCATAACTCTTCATCTACAATTTCTGCTTTTAAATACTTTGGACCAAAATCGTCTTGAAATGCATTGTTGAACTGAAATGGAACACTTTTTTCGCTTTTGTTTTCGCCATTTCCAGCAATTACGGCGAAGAGTTCACCATCCGTCGGGGCTGGAATTTGCAAATAATTTAAGTGGTAGGGAATAATGTTTTCAGGAATTGAAACAAAATCGTTTTGATTTGTTTTTTTTCGCACAACTTCAAAATAGGCAATTTCATCAATTCTAGTAGAATCTACATCCCAAACAAGTCTGTAGCTTGAATCTACACTTTGCAACATCATTAAATTTTGGGGAGGTGATAAAACAAGGCTTGTTGCTGGAACATACACTGCAACCGTGTCAGATGGATTTCCTTTTGTATAGCTATGACTTTCAGAAACCACGTAATAATTGTATGTTGCGCCAAGTTTTAAATTTGATTCCTTGTCTATCCACTGATATTTTCCAAGTGAGTCTCCTTGAATCACGAGCGAAGACTGTTTGTACATGCCAACTTCTGGATCCAATTTATACACGTAAAATCCTCTCGTTTTCTCATCAGAACTTTGCCATGTGAGATTCGGGAAGCCGTTCAAAAATTCACTTTCAATTTGGTGCGCTGCGTCGGGCAAGACGTCAAAAGTTGGTACATAATGAACAGTAGCAGACTGAAACGGCTCGCCGCTGATGCGATCTTGCATTTGAAAGCGATAAAAATAGGCTTCATTTGGAATGGTAACTGAATCGACAAATATTGAATCTGTTGATTTAAGCACAGCGATTAATTTGAAATCTTCTTCCAAACTATTTTTCCGTTCGAGAAGCAAATTGCTAATCCGTGCACCATTCTTGGTTTGCCATTTTAATGAAACAGATTGTTTGCCTGCGACTCCAGAAGTATTAAAATTTGAAATAATCGGAAAAACCCCTGGAGTGAATCGGTTAACAATTACCGATTCTTGAGTGGTCAATTTGCCTTTCACGTAAAGCTCCATGCGATATACATAAATTCCATCTGGAAGACTTAATGTATCTGTAAACACCCATTTTTCTCGATTTTCGACATCATTTAGCGAAAAAACCAATTCATCTTTCCCTTCGGATGCATAACGATACACTTTGAAATCTATACTAGCTTTTGTACTAGATTTTTCTGGTGTGAGGCTGACCAAGACGTGAACTCCGTTGAACGAACCAGTTATCGAGGCGCTACTCATTTCTTGAGCAAAAGCAGCCGAGAGCAGAAATAAAAAAACGAATGTATTAATGATTGTTTTCATCGTATTTTGTATTAATTAGTTTTTAGAAAAATTTAAATCAAGTTTTTTGTTGACATAGGTTGCCGTCACGGAAAGACCTGAACTACCAAGCGATCCACAAAATTTTGGTTCTATACCACCACTTAGTTCGGCTTGACCAGTTAGACCTGAATCGCCATATTCAAATTTGGAAGATCCTTGTGCAAATCCACTGACTCCAACTTCACATTCAAGAACTTCCATTGACAAATTCACGTTTGCTTTCGCTAATGCAGAAATTTCAAATTTTGTTACTGCTTTGACATTTAAGATGGTACGCACGTCAAATCCAAGGGCGAATTCCAATGAAGGGAAATATTTTGCAACACTTTCTGGTATCAGGCTCTTTGCTCCGATTGATTCTTTATACAATTTGCCAACATTACAATAAAACCCACTTAAGCCAGAAGTTGTTAATGAAGAAGGTAATTCTGCATAAAGGGTGTTTTTTAGGAGGTTTTTTTGCATGAAACTTGGAATTGGTCCAGAAAAATGACCCATGGCTATACTGGCTTGTAGACCTCCTAGGAACGAAATTGGCGTGAAAGAAACATTGCGAAAAGCTCCCGCAAAAATAAAACCGCCACCGCCAATTTGTAAGTCAATGGTACCATCGCTAAAGGACACAGGACCTACGGGAACTAGTGCGAAACTCGGAATTGTAAGACTTCCTTTCATAAGTTTTTCTTTGAAGTCAAAACATATTTTTAGTCCACCAAATGGTGTGTCAATGCCGTCTAGCTTCACTTCGCGGTTTGAAATAGAACTATTTTCGATGGCACCTTTTATTTCAAAATCCAGGATATCGCTTCCAGAAATTGCAATGTTTCCAAATCCCATAATTTTTGTGGTCATTTGGATATTTGCCCAATGATTGCCGCTTACACTCGAAAACCCAGATAAAACCTTTAATCCATTAATTGTATCCGCATTTTTCTCAAGACTTATAAATTCGCCTGGTTTCATCGTCATGGAAGTTAATTGAGGAGTTTTTAAAAGCGTACTTTTCACTTTGAAACCATCTGTTTTGGAATTTTGGTACACAAACAACTCACCTTTTACCAGAAGCGTATCTTTTCGCAAGTAGATGTCGACTTCTTTTTGTCCACCATTAAATTGCACTTTACCCGGCATTTCAATATCAGTGTTGAGACTTTCAACCGAAGAAACGATGTTGTTGCCTCTTTTCATGTATTTAAACCTCCCTGTGATTGCCGAACCAGCGCCAGGGATTTTAAGGTCAGTGTCGCCAATTAATGTGAAATAGTTTTTGCCCAATTCAATGCCTACCACTTTTTGTTGGATCACATTAAAATAGTTATGCCACTCTGGAATCAAATTGGTTGTTTGGTGTTCACCATCGCTGTAGGCGCTAATAAGTCCGAATTTAATTCTGTCGGTTGCATCAAGTCCCGGAATATTGTTCAAGTAGGCAACTGGCCCATCATTCATTTGACTGATATTCAAACGCCAATGTGGATTTTTGTCAAAAGGTGCAGCTTGATCAAAAGTAAGACTAACTTGTGCATTCTCATACAAATTCAACGGAGTGACACCTGCTAAATTCATAGACACATTGGATAGCGAATTGGATTCCATGTCAATGCCAACAGGGCGTAGTACAACTTCTTTCAAATTCAAGCTTGGTAGGTGAGTAACCAATTTGTTGTTGAGCACAATAAATCCACCTTTGTTTAAATCATATCGAAGTCCTGACCCTTGAATTTTCCATTTTTCGAGATTAATATCAACTGGATTTTGACCGTCTAACCAAAGAATGCTGTCTTTTGTGATTTTTATATCGCCAACATCTAAGGTTTGATTATCTGTGAGCGGAATGTTTAATTTGACATCAGCCGAGAGGTAAAACGCTCCATTTTGAACGTACGATTTATTTCCTAGGCTGGCATTGAAGTTATGTACCTTGAAATTTCCAGAACCAAATGGGAGTAGAGTATATTTTGCTTGGTTAATTGAGCTTGAACTATGCATTGCTAATACCGAAATGGCTTTTGGTCCAGGAATCGATTTTCCAGGAATGCGCACACCAGCTGGGACTTGAAGTAAGAAGCCTCCAGTGTAATTGTAGCTAAAATCAAAAGAGGCTAATGAACTCACAACAAATCCCTTCAAATCTCCGGAATTTGTGGCGGAATTACCTTCTATTTTGAGTTTGCTAACAGAGCGCAATTCGTTTGTTCCAAGAATTTCTCCTTCAAAATCGTTGTAGATCTTAATTTTTAATGAAGTAGCCTCAGTAACAATTTCATTCGATTCTGGAACAATTTTACCTTGATTAAGCGCTGTTTGATTGAGCACCAAAGCGTTGAAAGGCAGTTTAGCGTTGGACAAAAGTGGTGCAAAGTTTTCATTTGCCCTCATGTTCACAAATGATCCCCAAATTTTATTCTGTTGCACTTTGGTAATTTCAACAGGATTGCCCCAAATTGTTGCATCACCATTAATTTTTGTCAACCTAAAATCAATACTTTTTGATTCTCCAGAAGTGTACGTATTACTTCCTTGAATGTAGGATGGATTGCCACTTTTCACTGCAAAAACTTGCAATTTATTACTCTTATACGTGTTCGACACTTTTTTCTTTTTGGTAAGATAATCGTAAGTATAGGAGGAGTGTAAGGAATAACCTGGCACTGGAACATTTGGCAAGTAGTATCTCCCTTCGGAATTTGTTGTGGTTTCTCGTTGAATTTCTCCATCATCGTTGGTTCCTGTAACAACATACACTCGGGCTCCTGCGATTGGTTGATTTGTAGCATCATCGAACACAAATCCTTGAATTGTTTGTCCTTCAGCTAGTGTCAAGGTGATTGTTTTTGGATATTTGCTAATTGGAATAATCACATAATCATCAAAAGGCACGTAACCGGAAAGGGCTGTTTTTACATGAAATTCACTTGCGGGACTTGCAAAAGCAATTTCATTCGTGAGCCCTGTATTGGAATTGGTGACCCCGATTTTCATTCCGTTATTTACATTGATAAAAGCCATTTTTTCGGTTATAGGTTCGTTGTCTTCATCCACCAATTTGAAAATCACGCGATGAAGCTTCTCTTTTACAGTAATAATTCCAACATTGTTCGAAGAGTTTGGGGCTAACAGGTTCGTAAATGATTCTGCAAAGTAGTTATCGACATCTGGCACCACTTCAATTTTCTGAAAACCCGAAGGACAATTTGGAATGGAGAAATAACCTTTAAAACTTGAGTTCTTAATGAATGGTCCATCTCCAACGCGCACATGACAACTAACTGCTTCGCCTTTTTCATTTCGAACAAAACCGTTCACTCGCACAGAACCATTCATAATTACTTCGGGATTTGCAGGAAATCGCTCTCCAAGTCGCAGTTCTTTGTTTGAGCAAACGATGGTATCATTGTAGCCTGCTTTTTTCAAAACGATAGTTCTGCTTGGACCTGTTATTTTGCCATTCTGATCATAGCTAACATATAAATTTGGCAAATGAAAATAACCATTTTGGTCTGTTTTGTAAACCGATTTAAATGGATAGAAAATAGTTGCATAACGTGTTGTAATTTCTATAGTTGCATCAGCAATTCCTACCGTTTGTCCATTTTGTTTGGCAACTGCTCTTAAATATATTTCTGGATTTTTTGGTTTCAAATCCATCATAACAGTTTGCGTTTTTGCCTGAAATTTTGTGTTGCATTTACTTGGATTATACTCATGCGTTGCAATCAAACTTTCTTTATTTGTGGGGTGTGCAAGTTCTAAAAATTGATAGACTTTGGTAGCGTCATATCCAGGATCTGTTGCTTGGATAATCAATGGAGTTTTGGAATTGCAGATGTTTTTCACCAAATAAAATCCGTTTCCATCTGTCTTTCCAGTGCTTAATATGCGCAATGCATGGTTGTTTTTGCTTTGAGCTGTCAATTTGGTTAAACTCGATTCATCTGCTTCAATGGGAAAAGAAGTTGGTTTGGGGACATTATTTTCTCTTCCTAGCTGAACAGGATAACTGGTTAAAGCAATTCCGGGGCTAACAATTTGATCTTGAATTTTAGGGTCTGTGCGCACACCTACTTTTACATTTCTTGAATCAACAAAGCAAACTTCAGGTTGTAACGCAATGCCCTGTCCAGGTTTTGGAAAGAGCATCAAATCTGGATTGCAGTAATAGGATTGACCATCAATCACAATATGCAAAACGCCATAAATGTATGCGGACTCCTCGCTTTTAAAGTCTTTGTTTAAATACCAAGCGCCATCATCAGCATTAGATCCCGCAAGATAACCAACAGATTGTGATCCTAAATAGCCTAATTTTAGGTCGTTAACAAATGGTGGGAATGAAAAAGTACCATCGTTTGAAGTGGTTGTTTCTGCAATAATTTTATTGTCGAAGATTTCATTTTTTTCATTAAAATAGCCGATTGATTCTTCATAATAATATTCAGAAAATCCATTTGTACTTGGTTTGTATATTTCTTCAAAGTCATTCCAAGAAGTTGGATTTGCTTTGGAACATTTCACCAAATCATATACCAGGTAAATTTTAGTGTTTTTTATTGGAGAGGTGCCACTTCCCGTATCAAAACGTTGACTTCCCACAACCGCAGGCATGCTCGCTCTCTTAGTTTTCAATTCTGATGTTATGATTTGCGAGACGTTGAAATTGGATGTTTTTGGTTGGTCATTTGGCTCTTTGTAGCGATAAATTAATTTCCCAGACACAGAAGATTGCTCTGGATTTAAACCAAAAAGATCGACATTTGGATCTGTGGTGTTTACCAAACTTCCATCTTGCTGGTAAGTAAACGTGCACATTTCACTTACGCCTCCATTCTTGAAAAAAGCATTTGGTGAATAAGCTGTAACTTGCATGGAGTAACTTTCGCCCGGTTCTAGTTTAATGCCTGAAATGTCGCCTAATTGGAAAAATGTGGTACGGATATTTGGTCTGTCTAGAATGACTTGAATGTTGTTGTTCAACCCATCCAAAGGTGAAACTCCAGAAATTTGCTTGCAAATTTTCAATTTGTAGCTTAAGTTAGAAACACCTGGACTTACCATATTCCAACTAACCATAACATTTTGTGGTTTTGTTTCTTTTACGCTATTTCCGCAAATTGGCTGAATAATTTGTGGTGGCTCGAAATAAAAGACGTTTAGAGTTCTGCAAGAAATACCCAAAACTTGTCCTGTTTGATAATCTTTAGCTTCCACGCACATGGTATAAACTCCTTCTGGAAGCGCTTGATTCAGAATTATTTCATCCATATTCAAGCCTGTAACAACCAGATCGTTTTGGGTAGATTGACCAAAGATGGTATTGAGTTGCGTGCCGTTTAATGTGCGCAGTTGATTGGCCAATAGCTGAACGGGAGTGGAAGGTTTGAAATTAGGATTGGCCGTGATTTGAATAGCTCCATTTGAACTTGTCAGTGAACCTGTAAGGTAAACTTGACGATTTGTCGCACTAAATAACGTGACAAAAACCTTACTGATGTCATAGCCTTGATAATCTCGAAAAAAGGGTGAATAGGGCGGCGTTACTTGTAAATTCACCGTCACTTGAGCGAATGTCGAAAAGGTACTTAATGACAAACAAAGTAGAAGAATACCTTTCATAATCGAGTTTTTGAATGTTTTTTTCATAATCTTATTTATAATTTGCCGAATTGATAGCGATATGCGAAGCTTAATCTGAGTTGCGAAAAATCGCGGTCATTGTAGATGCCATTTGCGGGTGCAGTAACATAACCAGCGGCCAGTGAAAAGGAATGTCCTTTTGGAAAACTAAAACCTAGCGATAAGTCGATGGTGTAGGTTGCTCCGATATTTTTCCCATCCAAAGCATTTAGCAAAAAGCTGTTGTTGTTTGAAATGGTCAGCATATTTTTCCAGAAAGGTTTGCTAATTCCTCCTGTTAATCCAATGCTGTTTAGCGTATTAAGTGTAGTGATCGATTGATTAAAATTTAAGCCGGTTGTCAATCCTAAACTTGATTTCAGAAAAGTGGTGCTATAATTAAAAGTTCCAAAAATATTCTGAACTTTATTCGTGAAGTTTGCGAGAGAACCACCGTCAACAAGTGTATAACTGCCCACTAACACAAACGAATGAGAGGCTTTGGTTTTGAGGACAAACCAATGAGGAATTACACTATAGCTGTGTGAATTTTGCTCAATACGCATGGAATCAAGCGCATTTTCGCGTGCATTTTTTTGATTTAGCGTATAACCAGAATAACTTAAATCTATTCCAAATTTTGAACTAGGATTTATGGAAATGGACGAGTTATAGTTGTTTCTATAGGTTGTGAATTGCTTGTATTTGTTCAGGTTATCATGCATGAACATGAAATTGTTCGTGAAATTCATTTTTCCTTTAAAAAGTGAAAATGAGGGTGAAATACTTAAACTTTTCAAATCAGATAAAAAAGAAACAATACCCATGGATCGATAGTAAGGTTCTATTTGCTTGTACTGTGCTGTGATTGAAAATTTATCGTAATGGATTCCACCATTCACTTCTCCTGCCCATTGCAATTGTGTGGTTGAACGTATTTTAATTACTTTTTGCAGTACGTTTGCCATTGGAATGTCATTTCCAATTCCGAGAGAATCTGCACTCGTATCATAGGTGTAAACGCTGGTGGCCGCTGTGAATCCAAGTTTGTAGTGTTTTAAAAAAGTCAACAAGGAGCTTACTCCTAAACCGAAATTTTCTTCTGGTTTTAGTTTTACACGCGTTAAAGAATCTGATATTGAATTTTCTCTATCTTTTGCTTTAAAGTAGATCAAGTCAAAGAAACGTTTGTCATTTCCTATACCAAGTTTTACCGCATAACCTGTTCGGGAAAAACTTCCTTTGGGTGAATATTGATTTTGACCATTATTGAGTGAGAAATTGACCGGGTAATTACCTGGAATCTGATTGAGATATGCCAAACTATCGGATCGCTGGGCTTTGTTGAAGCGTCCGAACATTCCACCAAATCGCAGTAGTTTGTAGTTGATTTCAGCTCCAGCTCCCAAGAATGTTTGATTTGATAAGGTGTAGGGCGAAAATGTCATGCGTCTGTAGCCACCATGAAGCGTGAGCCATTTGTACTTTGGACTAGCTCCCATTTGATTAAAAGCATTTTCTAAATTGAGCACTCCGTTGCTGTAGACGAAATTTAAAGGAATCATCATTCCATAAATTTTAAAATTGATTTGACCATTGATATTCCAATAATTTGGCATTGGTAATTGTGTCGAGTCATCATTAAAGGCAGTTGAATAGTTCAAACCAATTGATCCGCTCATGGCAAATGGTTTTTCCTTTTTGATGGTTTCTAAATCTTGTGAAAATGTTTCATTTGTACAAATGAAAAGTATTGAACACCAAAATAATATTGGATTTAAAGAGCGTAAACATTGGATGACTTTGGTATTTTTCATTATGTAACTTATTTTCTTAAATCTCCTTCTACTTGTTTCGTTGATCAAATTTGCGTCAGATTTCGCCATTGAAAAAGAGCAAAAGGACGAACAACAATTTTAAAGTGCGAACAACATTGTCTGATACAACTAGCTGGATTTTTGTGTTTATTTTTTGAAAACAACTTGGATGTCGGTTAGCATATTATGGAAATCATAAAACAGACCTATGGTTCCCCAAGCATGTTTTTCCAATTTTTTAGAGACATGTTCCTCAAACCATTTTTTAACCAGGTGATTGTTTGCATCGTTTTCAGCTCCATCCCAATCATCCCAACTTGGATTTTCTGCAAATGCTTTTGATTGAATCAAAAAAGAATATCGATTCAAAATTTCATCCTTAAAAGTGAAATCGAAAAAAAAATAGAATTCCCCAATTTTTAAATTCCGAAGACTAATTTTAACAAATTCAGTTTCGTCTTTTTTTGTCGAAAAAATAAGTTTGCCAAAATTCGCTTCTATTTCGGAGATGCTTGTTTTACTCGAAATCGCGAAATTTTCATAAACGATTAATTCTCCTGTCTTGATGTTGAACGTTTTGGGAATCATCGCAACTCAAATGATATCAAAGGAGAAGATGTGTTTCCAACAACGCCACTTGTGGTTATAAGAATCAGTCCAACACCTTTTGCGTAGTAAGACTGAACAAATGAATTCATGGAAATAAGGTTGCCATGCATCATCATGTTATTAGCAGATTCTACGAGAGCAACATCTTTGAATTCTTTGCCATCAACAACCAGCGATGACAGTATTTCTTTCACTGTAAAATTGTAGACACATTCAATGCCATTTGCCATAAATTTCGCCTCCCAAGTATCATTCAATTGCAGATTTTCTTTCAAAATCATTTGGAAATTTCCCGCCTCATAACTATCAGACAAATATTCTCCATTCACTTTTTTCATGCACGATTTCAAAGGACTGAGCGAATTGGATAGGATAAACGCTCCATGTTCATCGCAATCTTCAATTGTTGTAATCATTTCTGTCCCTGAATAATTGTATTTCCAAGTATTTCCAACGGCCAGTGGATAGTATGCGTTTTCATTATTTAGGTTTGTATCTCCAGAAATTGGTTTATTTTGAAGCAATTCATCAAACCAACGGATTTGTTTCCAGCGCATCCATTCGAAGAAAGTTGCTGTTAATATTGACTTGCCTTCAACGATTAATTCTGGATAAATTTCAAAATAATCTTCGTCCGAATCATCACCATAACTGCCTGACATTGTTATATTTCCTTCTTGATCGGTCATTTCAAATGTGAGCTTGTTTGCATCCAATTTTTGAAGGTACCAGATTTGTCCAGCGACAATTCCATTGACTGGCATGATGTAATATCCACCGCAACCATATTCGGAAATAAACAGATAACCACCTGCATTTTTAGGCAATTTAATAGGAATAGATGGTTCGTCTGGTTGATTTATGCGTTGACGGATATACGTTTCTATTTGGTGTTCTGTGATTGGGAATTCTTTTGAAAAATGCGTTGGATTTTTTTCAAGATGGTTTACAAAGTCACCATCATTTATGGAACCTGAATTTAACGCAATTATTGCATTTTCAAGACTATACATGCCGTAAAAAGGACCAACACCTCCATTTGTGACCAATTTTAAATAGTTTCGATATTCTAATGGTAAAATGCACTGGTATTTGTTTTCGAAATCAGTTATTTCGGATTCAGAGAGCAAATTTTTCAGTTCGTAATGATGCATAAATGCACCAAATACTTCACGATTTTTATCCCAATGACTAAAGGAATACCACATCGTTTTTAGTCCAGATAATTTCCTGTCCAACTCTTTGTGCGCATTAAACCAATTTTCTTGTTCATCTTCGATCCAATCTAAAAAAGAAAGTGTTTTGATTTGATCGTCTTTGAACCGAACTATCGGTCTGATTTCAAGAAATTGATCTAAGTCGCCATTTTCTAGTGTTGTTTTAACATTATTTAGTTCAAAAACTTCCTCTTTACACGCTCCATTCAAAACTAGAATAAAATGTTTATCTTCAGAAATGCTGGACAAGAATAGGTAGCCACCATCCGTGTAATTCATTTTGATTGGAGCTCCATCGCTATGCGCAATTTTGATTCTTTGTGTCAAATACTCAATGATTTTTTCTTCCGTTAGGATAAAGGGTTTCTTGTAATGGTCAAGGAAATTTTCGTTCTTAAGATCATTGAAAAGAGGAGTTAAACTTTCATCCAAAGCATACATTTCGCCTTGAATTCCAATGCCGCCATTTCCTACTTCTTTCAGGTAACTTTTGAATTCTTCGGGAAGTTCAATTCCATGTTTTTGTTCAAAAACTTCGAGGTCATTTTGACTCAAAACAGGCTTTAGCATAGAGCCATGATTTGCAGTTCCAGAAGTCTGGTCTTCAGATTCTTTTGCTATTATTGTTAACCAGTTCTGTTTAATTTTCAGTAATCGCTCCTGTAGATTCATTGCTTAAATTTTTTCATTTGAGATCAAATGTATTTTTAGCTTAAGCGAAAGAAAAGCACAAAAGGACGAATGACGGATATAGTACACAAACAACAGCTTTGGTTTTGAGATTTTCAATCAGACTAAAAGTCGATTGCTCATAATAATAAATTATATTTGGTAAGAAAATTAGCTTGAAGGAAATTGAAAAAGTACAACTGCATAATTGTTGATGATGAAGAAATTGCACGATTGACAATTACATCCTTCGTTAAAAGGGTGCAGGATATTGAAATTGCAGGTGTTTTTAATTCTGCTGAAGAAGCACTCAACTTTTTGAATAGCAATACTGTCGACATTGCATTTTTGGACATTGAATTGCCAGGAGCATCAGGACTTGAGCTTAGAAAGAAAGCACTTGAAGTTCCAGCTTGTGTTTTTATTTCCTCACATGCTGAAAGCGCTGCCGAAACGTTTGAATTACAAACCATAGATTTTATTGTAAAACCATTCAAATTTGATCGGTTTGAGGCTGCAGTCAATCGAATTATGGAATTTATGGAAATTCGCGTAAAGGCGGATTTATTCGACGCGTCTATCGGAGGTGATGTAGTTTACATCAAATCTGGACATGATCAAATCAAGGTGAAATTGCATGAAATTTTGTATTTGGAAGCGTTAAAAAATTATACAATGTTAATTACCGAAAAGAAAAGGCATTGTGTACTTATCAATTTAGGAGAATTGATATTGGATGAAAAATTTAAATCTTTTATTCGAATTCACCGAAGCTTTGCAGTGCAAAAACAGTTTATTCAGAAAATTAAAAGTCAAGAAGTTGAGCTAAAGAACCAAGCCAGAATTCCAGTTGGAAGAAGTTTTAAGGATAATTTGAATCTGGTACTATGAACTTGATGACAAGAAATGGAAAGTATTTAATAGGTTTAGTACTTAATTTATTTTTTGCGTTATCTTTTTACGCTCAAGAACAATCAGGTGATAAAACAATTGACTCACTAATCGTAGTCTTGTCCAAAACTAAAATTGATACAGCTAAAGTTTCTATACTAAACACTATATCGCTAAAAATGAGCGACATTGATCCGGAAAAGGGAATAACTTACGGACAAAAAGCACTTAAACTTTCAAAAAAAATAAACTGGAAGGATGGAATTGCGGATTCTTACATGAAAATAGGAGTTAATAACTATGAGTTAGGTGAAATTGACATTGCTAATACAAATTATAATTTAGCGTTAAAAAATACAACAAATAAAAAAATCCTTGCCGAAACCTATAAATTCCTAAGCGCAAATCGCATGGCTATCGCAGATTATTCTGCAGCAGCCAACTATGCTTTTAAATCTTTAAGACTATATGAATCTTTAAAAGATCAAAATGGAATTGGAGCTGCATACACCAGTATCGCAACGGTATATTTTTATACAGAAGAGAGTTATAAATCTATTTTTTATTTTAAAAAAGCGCTACGAATAAGTGAAGCGCTAGATAAGAAAAAATCGATGTGTGTTGATTTAGTTGGAATAGGGTCAAATTATGAATATTTGTATAAGTACGAATTTGCAATGGTGTATTATCAAAGGGCTTTAAAAATTGCAACAGAAACCAATTTTACGTCCATGATCGGAAATATCAATTTCGGAATTGCTAAACATTTTTTAGAATTAAATCAAGCAGAAAAAGCATTGCCATATTGTCTTGAAGCTAAAAAAATTGCCATTTTAACAAAAAACAGTTCGTTAATCTGTACCTCCAAATTGTTAGAAGCAAGAATTTATTTGGCTCTCAACACTAAAGATGAAAATTCTACAAACAGCCTATTACTCCAAAAAGCCATTCCTTTAGTGCAAGATGCTATCAAGATAACGAAAAAAAACGATAACATACGCGTGTTGAGTGAATCCTACAATACACTTTCTGAAATTTACTCGTTACAAAACAAACACAAAGAAGCCAAAGAAAGTTATGTTTTGTACGTTCAACTTCAAGATTCTATTTACAGTCAAGAGACTAAAGAAAGTATGCAAAATATTGAAGACCAGAGAGTGATTGATAAAAAAAATGCCGAAATCAAAATCAATAAAATTTCGCTTGAAGCCAAAGAAAAACAAAAGTGGTTTTTAGTTTCGGGTCTTGCGTTTCTGAGTATCCTTGGAGCATTACTTTATTTCCAAAATCGAACTCGTAAACGAAATAACGAAAAATTGAAACTTTTAAATTCCGAACTCGACGCAGCCAACAAAGCAAAAACTCGGTTTTTCAGTATTTTAAATCATGATTTACGCGGACCTGTTGCAAATTTGGCTTGGTTTCTTCAAATGCAAAAAGAAAATCCAGAAGCACTAGACGAAGAGAGTAAAAATCGCATTCAAGACAAAACCATTTTGGGAGTAGAGAATCTGTTGATTTCTATGGAAGATATGCTTCAATGGAGTAAAAGTCAAATGGAAAATTTTAAGCCTCAGCCACGTCTCATGAATGCCGACCAACTTTTCGAAGATCTTCAAGTCCACTTTTCGTCGGTGGATCATATCAAATTTAACTATGAAATTGATTCAACGGTTCGTGTAACTACAGACGAAAATTACCTAAAAACAATTCTTCGAAATTTAACGAGCAATGCCATCAAAGCCTTGGAAGGAATTGAAGACCCAAAAATTGTCTGGAAGGCATGGCAAGCGAATGAAAAGACCTATTTTTCAATTTTTGATAATGGGAAGGGCGCTACAAATGAGCAATTGAGAGCGTTGTACGATGAAAAGGAATCAATCGGCATAAAGTCAGGACTTGGTCTTCACCTAATAAGAGATTTAGGGAAAGCAATCGACTGTTCTATCTCTGTAGATTCGAAACCAAATGCTGGAACCACCTTTGTTTTGGAACTAAATGCTTAATTCCTCACATCTTCAACCTCGCTGTAGCGGAAATTGATTGATTTGCAAATTGACCTTTTTTGAACTGATACAATCCAGTAATTGCAATCATTGCTGCATTGTCTGTACAATATTCAAATTTTGGGATGTAGACGTTCCAACCTAATTTTTCGCCAGATGATAATATCGTTTGCCGCAGACCACTGTTCGCGCTCACTCCCCCAGCGATGGCGATTTCTTTGATGTTTAATTCTTTCGCAGCCTTGATCAATTTTTTTAGAAGAATTTGACAAATGGATTCTTGGATTGATGCGCACAAATCGTTTAAATTTTGCGAAATAAAGTCGGTATTTTTCTTTTCTTGAGCTCTGATAAAATACAAAATCGAAGTTTTTAAACCACTAAAACTGTAATCGTAGTTTTTCATGTTTGGTTTGGCAAATTCAAAAGCTGTCGAATTTCCCAATTTTGCATGTTTGTCAATCAGCGGACCACCAGGATATGGAAAACCAAGCAATTTGGCCGATTTGTCAAAGGCTTCACCTGCGGCATCGTCAATGGTTGAACCTATTACTTCCATCTCCAAGTAATCTTTGACTAAAACAATTTGAGTGTGTCCGCCCGAAACAGTTAGGCACAAAAATGGAAATTTGGGTTTGTTTTTTCCTTCGTCGTCAATGAAATGAGCTAAAACGTGACCATGCATGTGATTTACATCCAACATTGGGATGTCCATAGCCAACGCAAATGCTTTTGCAAAGGACGTTCCAACCACAAGTGAACCTAACAAACCTGGACCTCGCGTAAACGCAATTGCATCAATGTCATTTTTTGTAATGCCAGCTTGACGAATGGCAGTGTCAACAACAGGCACAATGTTTTGTTGATGCGCTCTACTCGCTAATTCTGGCACGACGCCACCATAAATTTCATGAATTTTTTGATTGGCGATGACATTGGATAAAATGGTTTCATTTTTGATGATTGCAGCTGAAGTATCATCACAAGATGACTCAATTCCAAGAATGATTATATCTTTTTGGCTCAACTTTACGTAAGTTTGTATATTGATGGCAAAAGTACTTAAAATAATTGCTCGATTAATTGGCGGAATCATAGAATGGATTCTTATCGCCTTGATCGTTTTTGCCTTTGCAATTCGCACTGCACCTGTCCAAACGTACTTGGCTAAAAAAGCCACGGAATTCCTCACAAAAGAACTTGGAACAACGGTCAGCATAGAAAAGGTCGACATAGTTTTTGTGGATCGAGTAGATCTAAAAGGTGTTTTGTTGATGGATGAACAAAATGATACAATCGCTAATATTCATTCTTTACTCGTTAACGTTTCTGGAATTGGTGCTTTTTCGAATAAAATTCACATCGATGAAGCTACATTGGATGGTGGCGTTGTGAAAATCAACCGTGATTCCTTAACAGGTGATTACAATTATTGGTTTATCGAAGATTATTTTGCCTCAGAATCTAAAAAAAGCAATTCGGAATCACCTTTGGTTCGAGTAGATAAGGTAGATATCAGTCACATCCGTTTTCACTACGACGATTACCGAAAATCGTATTCAAAAAGAGGAATGGATTTCGATCATTTGATGTTCACAGATGTGACACTTCAAGCTGAGCAAATTCAAATCAAAGAGCAAATTATTTCATCGAAAATCGACTTTTTTTCAACCAAAGAGAAATGTGGATTTGAATTGTCTGAGTTTAATTGCTTTGCCATTGTAACGCCGGCTGGGCTATCACTCAAGAAATTAAAAATCAAAACTCCTCAATCTCTGATTAAGAGTAATGATTTTAAGTTTTTATATTCTGGATTTACCGATTACCGCGAATTTGTGGATAGCGTTGCGTTTGATGTGAAAATTCGTCCTTCGCTGATTTCTATGAAAGACATTGCTTATTTCGCGCCAGCATTGACAGGCATGGATCAGCAAGTGAATTTTACGGGGAAAGTTACCCGCTTTGTAAAAAACCTGAAAGTCGAGAATTTTGAGCTCACCACAGGCAAAAAAACGAAACTCAAAGGAACAGTAAATTTACCTGATTTTGAAAATATCAAACGAGCTTTTTACCAAGAGCGATTGGATTACGCTTATGTTGATTTGGCCGACATTCAAGCTATTAAATTGCCTGATGATAGCCCAACGAAACATGTAGAATTGGAGCCCATGCTCAAACGACTGGCTTATTTCGAAGCTAAAGATGTAAAAGTGGATGGAATTTATGCTCAATTTGTAGTTTCATCGGACGTTGTAACCACGGAATTAGGCTCTGTAAATATTGACAACGGAATCTTGTTTACACAGAATGAGGTAAATAATTCATGGATGTTTGAAAAATCGCAAGCGGGAGCGTATGATGTTAAGGTCAATAATTTTCGCTTAGATAAATTATTGAAAGATGATTTGTTTGGTGTTGTTGATGGTACTTTTTTCTTAAGTGGCGAAGCAAAATCGCTAAGTGATATAAAATTCAACAACATTCAGGGAGACATCAATCGATTTGATTTGGATGACTATTCCTATTCCAACATTGAAATTCAAGAAGGTTCCTACGTTGATGATATTATCACTGCTAAAGCTATTGTGAAAGATCGAAATTTGGACTTGTCCTATGATGGAACAATTGATTTGACTGGCAAGCAACCAAAAATGGACATGACCATTGATTTGGAAAAAGCCCTCTTAACAAAATTAGGTTTCACCACCGGTCCAAATACCAATTTTGTATCAAAAGTGAAATTGGATGTCGTTGGCGTGAATCCAAATACCATGGAAGGCGAGATGCTCTTTACAGGATTAAATTATACCGAAGGCGATAAAGTAATCGACATTCCTTCTTTGAGGTTGAAAGTAGACCGAAGTGCCGACATTGATGTATTTGATATTACAAGTACCTTGTTGACTGGAAGAGTTGAAGGGAAAGTAAACTTTAATGAAGTTGTTCCGAATTTTCAAGTTCAATTTGCGCAAATATTTCCTGGATTTTATAATTACACAGACACGAGAAAGAAAAAGGCAATCAACAACGACCATTTTAGCTATTCGTTGACTACAGGGGATTTGAAACAGTTCCTTTCCATTTTTGTCCCTGATCTTTCAATTAGTCCAGGAACAACTTTGGTCGGCGATTATGATGGAAGTAACAAGGATTTCGATTTGTTACTGAATTCGAACAAAGTGATTTATGATGGAATGGTTTTTAATGGAATTCGCCTAGACCAGAATTTTACCAATGATTTTTTAGAAGCAAATTACCATTTTGATCAATTCAAATACAACGATTCCATTTCTTTGGAAGACGTGTCTTTCGTTTCTTCTGGAAATGGCGACAATTTATTATCCAATTTGTCGTGGAACCCAGGTAGCGTGAATGAAACAAACATTCAATGGCGTACGAATATTGAAAACGCGACTAAATACAATTTCTTCCTAGATCCTTCTTACTTCAGTTTGAATGAAAAACGTTGGGATATCTCCAAAGAATCAATCGTTCATCTTGATTCCACCGATTTGGAAATTATTGATTTTAAAATGACACGAGGCGAACAGTTTATCGCCGTAAATGGTCACGTTTCTAAGAACGACAAGGAAAAGTTGAAATTTGAGCTCAATGAAGTGGATTTGCAAGAAATTTCTGTTTTGGCAGGAATGTCCACCGAGTTGTCTGGTAAGTTAAATGGTTGGGGATATATCTCAAATCCTTATTCCAATTTGACTTACATGGGAGATTTGATGGTCAAAGGTTTGTTTGTCGACAAGGAAGAAATTGGCGATGTTTACGTCATGTCGCAGTGGGACAAAACATTTAATACAGTGAATTTGGATGGTGAGTTGTTGTACAAAGGAATTCAATCCTTGGATTTTACTGGAAATTACTTCGTAACCAAAGAAACCGATAACATCGATTTTAAAGTTGATTTTGATCAGACGAATATCGCTTTTACAAATGCCTTTCTTGATCCACAGGTCATGAGTGATATTCGAGGATTTGTCAATGGTTCTTTGAATGTTCGGGGAACTCCTGCTCGTCCAATTATTGAAGGAGAAGTTGATTTAACAGACGCTTCGGCAAAACTGGCAATTTTGGGAACATCATTTTCAATGAATGGTACTGTTATGGCTGATGAAGATGGTTTCTACATTGACAACATGCCAATTTCAGACGTGGAAGGAAATACGGGTTCATTAATTGGTTCCATTTATCACACCGATTATGCCGATTGGAACTTTGACGTGAACGTAAACTTGGAGGACGACGCAATCAACAAAGATCCATTACAACCATGGAAGCCTTTGCCTTTGAGCAAGTTCTTAGTGATGAATACGAGCTACAAAGAAGGCGAATTGTATTATGGAAAAGCCTATGGAACAGGAACGGTTAACATCTTTGGTTACACCGACAACCTAGAAATAACTGTAAATATGAAAACGGAAAAAGGCACTTGGGTGAACTTCCCGTTTTATGGATCGAGTGAAATTGAAGAAGGTTCAAATTTCATCACATTTAAATCCAATGACACTATTTCGAACCAAGCAGAAAGAGAAATTGACTTTACGGGAGTTGACTTGAACCTAAATTTTGAAATAACGCCCGATGCTGACCTCAAAATAATTTTCAATGATCAACTGGGGGATGAAATTAGTGCGACGGGTCAAGGAAATTTTAACATTCAACTGAATCAATTGGGTGATATTTCCATGGATGGGACTTACCGCGTGGCGGAAGGAAGTAAATACAATTTTGCCATGGGTCCGGTGAAACAAGTATTTTATATTGTGGAAGGGGGAACCATTACATGGACAGGAAATCCATACGATGCGAATATTGATTTAAGCACCTATTATCGGGTAAAAGCAAGTTTGGCTGAATTAAGTGCCGAGTATGCATCCAAAAGTATGCAAGAAGTTTTTTGTTATCTGAATTTAACAGAATCATTGATGAAACCAACGATCGGATTTGATATCAAAGTTCCAAAAACAGAAGAAGCTGGAAAATCACTTGTGGCTAGAGTAACGAGCGATAAAGATGAATTGAATCGCCAATTTTTCTCCTTGCTATTGACTAAAAACTTCCAACCATTGAAAGGATCTTCTGTTGGTGGAACAAGTGCCGCGCTTGATTTGGTAAGCAGTCAGATTAATTCATTGTTGGATCAAGTTTCAAAAGGTTATAAATTAAATGTGGATATCAACTCGGATCAAGTTTCTGGAAATGAAGTGGCGCTTGGAGTCTCCAAAGGATTTTTAGATGATCGATTGACAATCACAGGATCATTTGGGGTGGAGAATACAAATTCCGGTGAACAGTCAAAATCTTCGCTCATTGGAGATCTGGAACTTGAATACAAATTAAATGAGGAAGGAACCTTTCGGGTAAATGTGTTCAATGAATCAAATGATAACAGTGTCTTACAAACCCAAAACCAAGGGCGATTCCGGCAAGGTGGTGGAGTTTATTACCGAGAAGATTTTAGCAATGCCAGAGATTTCAAAGCGATGCAAATGTTTTTTGATATTTTCAGGAAAAAGCAAAACAAGCGTTACCCAATCAAGCGTAAAAAAATACAAACGCCAGTGCCCAAAGAGGCCATTGATCCAAAAGAGGGAGAAGGGAAGAAAGTGAATTGAACTTCGTCGATTAAAGAAAAACAATCTTTTATTCTCGAATAAATCCGTGCAAAATGGCTTGTTTTACGAGTCCAGCTACGTTTTTGACACCAAATTTCAGCAATAAATTGGAACGATATGCTTCGATTGTTTTTTCGGATAAGAACAATTTTGTAGCAATTTCTTTTGTCGAAAGTTCGTTTTGAATCCCAAAAAGCACTTCTTTTTCGCGCTCAGAAAGTTCAATGATGTCTTGATGATTCATATTTCCCGAATTTGCCTGCTGCATGCGTTCTTCCACTTCTTTGGAGAAATACGTTTGTCCTGCCAAAACTTGTTCAATTGCTAAAGGGATTTCAGAAATCGGTGCTCCTTTAGAAATATATCCTTGATAACCTGCTGAAATGCATGATTTCACTGAAAAATGGTCAATGTGCGTCGACAAAATAAGTGCTTTGATGGATGGTTGAATGCCACGTATCAATTGTAATAATTCCCGTGCATCGTCTTTCCCAAATTGCAAATCTTGAATCAAAACATCGAATGCTTCTTGGTTTAATTGAAAAATTAATTCAGATTTGTTTTTTGCCTGACGAATAATTGTATCGGGGAAATTGGCAGCATAATAAGCCACAACTCCGTTTGCAATCAATTCATGATCATCTGCTACTAGAATTTTCATTTTTCGTTGGGTATTGTTATGTGTAATACGGTTCCTTGATGAGGCATCGAGTCAATTTCCAAACTGCCTTTGATGTGTTGAACACGTTTTTCTAAGTTACTAAGTCCACCATTTTTTCGGGTTTGCTTTACGTCAAATCCAATGCCATTGTCCTCAGCCATGAGCCGTGTTTCTTCTGGTTCACAGAAAATATTCACAGAAATTTGACTTGCTTTTGCGTGTTTGAGTGCATTTTGAACGATTTCTTGTGTGAATCGATACAAAATGAGTGATTTTTCATGGGATAATAAGTTCGCATCCCCAGTAACTTGACACTTTACGTTGCATTTCGCAGTTGAAAACTCATCAGCCAGCACTTTTAAAGCGCCAAGAAATCCATATTTTTCAAAGGTTAAAGGCGATAAATTGTGTGCAATTCTTCTCGTTTCTTCATGAGTTGATCGAAGTATTTCTATGAGTTCTGATTTTTGTTGAACTTGCTCCATGTCAATATTTTCCAGCTTGAATCTGGCTGCCGTTAGATTGGATGCAAGTCCGTCATGAAGTTCATTTGCTATGCGCGATCGTTCTTCTTCTTCTCCTTTCATCAAAGCAGTCAAGGTATTTTTCTCATTCTCAATCGAAAGTTGAATGGATTTTTGTTTATTTTTAAAACGCTGATAAAAGAAGAAAAACAACACAATAACCAATCCCAAAATCAAGTAAGTGATGATTTGCAAGAAACGACGATTTCTAACATCTTTTTCAAGCAATTCATTGTTTTTTTGAATGATTTCTTTCTCTTTTTTCTCAGTGTCGTATTTGATCAAAATGTCGTTGACTTTCTTTTGAGCTTCAGCACTTGTGGTTTCTTGAAAGATCTTGTGAGCATCAGCCATGTATGTGTATGCTTTCTGAGAATTTCCCGAAGCTTGATAAGCTTTTGCTAGGTTCTTTTTGATAGAGTAAACTGTATTTTCGTTTTGTAGTGCTGCAGCGATGGCAAGTCCTTTTTCGCCATGCGCAATTGCCTTTGAAAACTCCTTTAATTCATAATAACTGTTGAGAAGTTCAATACAGTTCAACATCGTCAGCTGATGGTTTTGAATCGTTTCACTTAAGCTGAGTGATTCTTCAAAAAACTGAGTTGCTTTTGTGTTGTCTTTTTTGAGAATTGCAATAACTCCTAAAGCGTATTTTGAAACTACAATCGAAAGAGCATCATTCGTTTTTTCAGAAATGCGCAAAGCATCGCTCGCATGATCTTCGGCTTCTTTTAATTTTCCAATTTTCGCTTCAGCCACACTTAAAATGGCAAGCATTTGCTGACGAAAAGGATCGTCTTTTTTGTCTTTCAAATAACTCCAAGCTCTTGAACCGTATTTATAGGCTGTTTTGTAGTCTTGCAAGCTAAAGAAAATGTTTGTCAAATTGTTATTCAAATATGCAACTTGCTTGTATTCTTTGTTTTTTTCAGCTAGCGCGATTGATTTATTAAACAAAGCCACTGCTGACGGATAATCTTTTTTCATCGAGTAAACCGCAGCAACCAGATTGTAAAATTTTATGATTTTGACGTTTGTTGTATCGGATTTGAACAAAGCAATTCCTTTGTCAGAATAGGTTCGTGATTTCTCAAGATCGCCATGCTGAATCAAAAACTTCGAGTAATGGTAATAAAAATGTTCTTTCGCTTTTTGTGGCGTTTTTTTCTCCAAACCAAAAATTTCCTTCGTCAAACTATCCGAAATTGGACTCGTTTGAATTCCCGTAAAGTAATTAGCAATGTACGTGGAATCTATTTTTTTTTGACCGAAAAGAAGCAATAGGCTGAAAACGGATAAAAATGTTAAAATAAATTTCAATGAAATTTTAGACATGATGCAAGTTTTATCATTGCTCGAAGGTAACAAAAATAGCCTTTTAAATATCAACTAAATGTTAAATTAATGTGTAACAAATAGCTTAAAAATCCAAGCCAAAAGTGTATTTTCGCAGTCATTCAAAATTGAAACGATGAAGAAAGTATTGATTGCAAATAGAGGAGAAATAGCACGAAGAGTTATTCGAACGTTGAAAGCGATGAATATTAGCAGTGTTGCTGTTTATTCAGACGCAGATGCAAACGCACCACATGTCATGGAAGCGGATGAAGCCGTTTATCTTGGCGCAAGTCCTTCATCGGAAAGTTATTTACGTCAGGATGCAATCATCGATTATTGTTTGAAACTAGGCGTTGATGGCGTGCATCCAGGATATGGATTTTTGTCTGAGAATGCTGATTTTGCACGTAAATTGAAAGATCACGGAATTACACTTATTGGTCCATCTCCAGAATCAATGGAAATTATGGGCGATAAACTTTCGGCAAAGCAAGCTGTAAAATCGTACAATGTTCCTCTTGTGCCCGGCGTTGATTCTGCGATTTCGGATGTTGACGAAGCGATTAAAATTGCCGAAGAGGTTGGTTATCCAATTCTCATTAAAGCATCGGCTGGTGGTGGAGGTAAAGGAATGCGATTGGTTGAAAAATCGGAAGATTTTAAAGAACAAATGAAATTGGCTCAAAACGAAGCACGATCTTCCTTTGGAAATGATGCCGTATTTATAGAGAAATTTGTTACAAAACCAAGACACATTGAAATTCAGGTTTTCGCTGACACACATGGCAACGCAGTGTATTTATTTGAGCGTGAGTGTTCCATTCAACGTCGTCATCAAAAAGTAGTAGAAGAAGCTCCAAGTGCGCTTTTAACGCCTGAATTGCGCAAGCGAATGGGCGAAGCAGCTGTGGCAGTTTGTAAGGCGTGTAATTACGTGGGCGCAGGAACAGTGGAGTTTTTGGTGGATGCAAATTTGGATTTTTTCTTCTTAGAAATGAACACTCGTTTGCAAGTAGAACATCCAGTGACAGAAGAAATCACGAAATTGGATTTGGTTGAATGGCAAATTCGTGTTGCGCGTGGTGAACGATTACCAAAATTGCAGGATGAGCTGGAAATACATGGTCATGCTATAGAAGTGCGTGTTTATGCCGAAGATACTTTGAATGGATTTACACCAGATATTGGAACATTGAATAGATACCGAATTCCAAGTGGAAGGAGTGTTCGTGTCGACGATGCGTTTTTGGAAGGGATGGAGATTCCCATTTATTACGACCCAATGATTGCCAAATTAGTTGTTTGGGGAAAAGACAGACAAACAGCGATTGAAAACACCATTCGTGCCATAGATAATTACCAAATTTCGGGAGTAAAAACCACCTTGGATTTTGGGAAATTTGTGCTTAAACATCCAGCATTTGTGAGTGGTGATTTCGACACAAATTTTGTGAAACACTATTTTCAAGATCCAAAAATCGTTTATTCTGCGATGCAAGAAGAACATGAAGCGTTGCGCCATGGAATAGATCAAATATGGGAAGATATTAAAAAACGAAAAGCGAAAGAATATGCTTCGAGAAGTATTTCGAACTCTTGGGCAAACGCAATTCGGTGATAGAGTTTACCTAAACGTATGACATAAAAAAGGGACGAATAATCAATTCGTCCCTTTTTGGTTATTCTAATTTTTTCTTAATTATTTTCCTTTTGGAGCAGTTAATTCAATTTTTGTTGAGGAACTAATCACGCTTGTTGCTCCTGCATCCGTTGAAGTATTATTGAACGCTTGTTCCATTTTCAACGATTTGTTTTTAGACTCAGTAATCGTATAAACTGCAGTCGATTCTCCTTCCAAATATTTATCAGTAGTTACAATCACTGTTGCGGCACCACCGTTAGGAGTAACCGTAGTTGAATGTGTTTCTGACAAGGTATTAAAAATAACACGTTCGTTTTTCTTGAAATCACCAATACCACTTAAGAAATCCCAAGTTCCACTGCTTTTTTCACTTACAATCGTAATTACCTCTGATGCACCTAAACCTTCTGTGAATGTTGTGCTCACTTCTCTTTCCCACGTTCCTTCTTTGGCAATTGTTAACGTAGCAACAGAAACAATTCCTGTGGAAGATTCTGCAGTGCCACTAACTGATGAAGAAATTGTTAAATCAGTTCCAACTAGATTATATTCATCTATTTGAGTAGCAGTTTCTGTTGTGCGATTTTCCAAAGCAATGGTCCATGTATTCGCCATTTTCCCCTTTGTTGATTTGCCGCAAGAAGTCATTACTGTAGCTCCTACAAAAATCAACGCAGCAAACAAAACTATTTTTTTCATATTAAAAAGTGTAATTAGTTGATATTTCAACGCAAATGTATACCAATTTATTCTAATTCCGCAATAATTTAATTTGTTTTATTCCATTTTTGAACTTTGCATTTTAAATATAAAAGTTACTTTTACGCAACGAAAAAAGAAAAAGAATGAACTTACACGAATATCAAGGTAAATCAATTTTAAAAAGTTACGGTGTTGCAATTCAAGAAGGAATTGTAGTTGACAAAGTAGAAGATGCTGTAGCGGCTGCGAAACAATTGACGGAACAAACAGGAACTAGCTGGTATGTGGTTAAAGCACAAATTCATGCTGGTGGTCGTGGGAAAGGAATTGTTGCAGAGACAGGATCTCACGGTGTTGTTTTGGCGAAAGGAATTGACCAAGTGGAAGAAAAAGTTCGTGGAATTTTGGGTGGTCACTTAGAAACTGCTCAGACAAATGGAAAAGGAAAATTAGTAAGCAAAGTGCTTTTGGCACAAGATGTTTACTACCCAGGAGAATTTGAGCACGAAGAATTCTACATGTCTGTGTTGTTGGATCGTGAATTAGGAAGAAATGTAATCGTTTATTCAACCGAAGGAGGAATGGACATTGAGCACGTAGCTGAACACACTCCACATTTGATTCACAAAGAAGTAATCGATCCACGTGTAGGCTTGCAAGGATTTCAAGCACGAAAAATTGCCTTTAACCTTGGACTTTCTGGACAAGCATTTAAAGAAATGACAAAGTTTGTTGGTTCATTATACAATGCATTCGTTGGAATTGATGCAGCCATGTTTGAAATAAATCCTGTATTTAAAACTTCTGACAATAAAATCATCGCAGTCGATTCAAAAGTAACGTTAGATGGCAACGGACTTTTCCGTCATCCAGATTATTTAGCAATGCGTGATGTAACCGAAGAAGATCCAACTGAAGTAGAAGCGGATGCAGCAGGGTTAAATTTCGTGAAATTGGATGGAAACGTTGGTTGCATGGTAAACGGAGCTGGATTGGCGATGGCAACCATGGATATCATTAAATTATCAGGCGGAAATCCTGCCAATTTCTTGGACGTAGGTGGAACTGCTGATGCGGAGCGTGTGGCAAAAGCGTTCAATATCATTTTGAAAGACGAAAACGTAAAAGCGATTTTAATTAATATTTTTGGTGGAATCGTACGTTGCGACCGCGTTGCTCAAGGTGTTGTTGATGCATACAAAAGTTTCGGAAATTTCCCAGTGCCGTTAATCGTTCGTCTACAAGGAACAAATGCCGAAGAAGCGAAAAAACTAATCGATGATTCAGGATTGGATGTTCACTCTGTAGTTCTTTTGCAAGAAGCTGCAGATAAGGTAAGAGAAGTTTTGGCTTAATTGAGGCCAATCAAAATAACTAAGAAGCGTTCTAGAAATAGAGCGCTTTTTTTTTTGCTAATATATTTCTCAGATCCAACACAACCATATTTAATTTCTTAATTCTTAATTTTTAATTTCCCTTTTTCATTCCTATTTCATCATTCCTAATTACCTTCGTCTTTTAAATTAAAAATGGAATTTTTCGAAGCTTTATTTACGATTCAAGGACTCACTTATTTCGTAATTCTCTCCTTACTTGAAATTGTTTTAGGGATAGACAACATTATTTTTATCTCGATTGTAACAGATAAGTTGCAACCCACAGAACAGCGGAAAGCGCGGAATTTGGGGATGATTTTAGCACTTGTCGTTCGATTAATTTTACTCGCATTTGTAGCTTGGATTATGCAAATGACTGGACCATTGTTTCCAAACACGACCATCGAGTTTTTGAAAGAGTTTTCCATTCAAAGCCTTGTTTTGTTGCTCGGAGGTTTGTTTTTGATTTACAAGTCAACCGCTGAAATGCATAGTTCCATCAAAGGAAAACATGATGATGTGAAAGCAAGTAAAGCGAACTTAAGAGGTGTAATCGTGCAAATCATTCTGATTGACATCGTTTTTAGTTTCGACTCAATCATTACAGCCATTGGGATGACTAATGAATTGGAAAAACAAACAGGCCACAATCCGCTGATTATCATTTATGCAGCAGTTGTTGTGTCAATGATCGTGATGATGCTTTTTGCAAAACCAATTTCTGATTTCATCAATAATCGACCAACGGTGAAAATGATTGCTTTGTCTTTCTTGGTTACGATAGGTGTGATTCTAATTGCAGAAGCCTTTGGTCAACACGTACCAAAAGGATATATCTATTTCGCGATGATTTATGCGCTTTTGGTTGAATTCATGAACATAAAAATGCGCAAAAACAAAGGAATTACGGAATGACAATTTCCGAAGCAAAAATTTATCTTCCTTTTTCAGAAGAAGACGAATTAATTGATGTTTACGAAGAAAAATTATTTGAATTTAAGCAATTCTTTTTAGCCCAAGCACCAATAGCAAAGGTGTTTCAAGCAAAATTACTAAAGCTTGAGAAATTGGATTTGGCGTTTGAAACATTGACAGGAACTCCGTTTCAACATTTTGAAGAGAAAGGTAATGTGTTCGAAATTTCGGATGAGGTAGAAAAAGCCTTTCATTATTACGAATACCAAAAAAATCAATTGCGCGCTAAAATAGCTTCGGCTCAAAATGGCATAGCGTTAAAAAAAGCAATTGAGAATTTGTTGTCTTTGGTGCATGCTTATCAGCTTAAATGGGTGATTGTAGCTGATTTAGATATTGAATTGGAAGCTATTTCCCGTGAACCAGATTCCATGGAAATCTTAGCAGCCATTCGCGTATTTTCAGAAAATGGAGGTATTTATTTTAAGGATATTCTTGAACAAAAAGAAAATCACACACTCCTGAAAGAAATGAAACGAGTATCTTTGCTGCTCGAAAAATTTTAATCAAACATCATGTCCGAAGATCCATTTTTGAAATTAAAAGAACAGCTGGAATTGTTAGAATGGCCAAATGTTTTTCTTTTTAAATTCATCATTCCGGCTGATTCTGAAACAATTGCTTTGGCTTCAGCAATTTTCGACGAAACGGCAGATGTTGTTATGCATCCTTCCAAAAACGGCAAATATGTCAGTCTGTCGGTGAAAGAAATGATGTTGGATGTTGATTCAATTATTGAAACCTACAGAAAAGCCGTAAAAATTAAAGGATTGATTGCATTATGATGATTTTAGCTTTATTATCAATTGGAAAAATTGCCATTGCAATTTTAAGTGTTTCTCTTGCGTTGTTTATCTTGTTCTTGGGATATCGCAAATTGTTGAATTACTTTGGAAAAGGTCAACCCATCAAAGAAGATTATTGCGTGCTGTATAGCTTGGAAGACAACCCATCAAGTGGAGAAATTCCTTTTTATTTCACGGCAGAAAAGACTCGGGAAGTTTCGATTCAGTTACTGGATGAAAATTACAATTTGGTCACTGAAGTAAGCAAAAAAGAATGCACCGTTGGTGGAAATATTATTCGTTTTGATTCAACCACGGTTCCAAATGGCAACTATTATTACGCTTTAATTACGGATAATCAAAAGACGGTGAAGAAAATGGCAGTGCATAATTGATTTTAGTTCTTCGCATTTAGTATTATGCTAATCGGGCACGTTTGCCTAAACGTAAATAGTTTAAATACCCATCGGGATCTTTACCTTTTGAAAGTTTATATTGAAATCTTGATGATTTTAGAAAAAAGCTAGGATTTTTAAAAATTTCTTTGTCGTTGGCAATGTCGCCTTAAATCAAGTTGAAGTGAAGTGAACGGAATCTTGGGTACCACAAGGAAGCTGGAGTTTTTGTTAGCGAAGCGTGAAAATGTAAGCTCGCCGACGTGGTCAAGATTCAGAAGTGGAATGCACAACTTGATTTACAGCGACGAGTTTTTCTTTTGTTACTTTTCTTTTTGCGGAAAAAAGAAAAGTAAAAGACTTTTAAAATCAAATTTTGGCAAAGTTCCCAATAGGCATATTTAGTATTTAAAAGTAAAAGAATTATGACAAATTGACTTAATATTTAATTTGGCAAAATAATTGACTCATAAGAAATCATTAACTTTACATCTACGTAGTAGAAATATTTAAAAAATAGAAAATATGGCATTAGAAATCACAGATGCAAATTTTGAAGAATTAGTATTAAAATCAGAAATCCCTGTTATGGTTGATTTTTGGGCTGAATGGTGTGGACCATGCAGAATGGTTGGACCAGTTGTTGAAGAAATGGCAGGTGAATATGAAGGAAAAGCACTTATCGGAAAAGTGAATGTAGACTTAAATCAAGGTGTTTCCGCTCAGTTCGGAATTCGTAACATTCCAACAATCATTTTCGTGAAAAATGGTGAAATCGTTGACAAATCAGTTGGAGCAGTGCCTAAAGCACAATTAACTTCAAAATTAGACGCAATTCTCTAATTCAGAAATAAATTTTTACACATCGAAACTCGATTTTGGAACTTTTTAAAAGAACCGAAATCGAGTTTTTTTATGGAGTTAGGATTTCAAGGTTTCAAGCATTTTTTAATGCACCGAATTCCTTCGATCAATCTTTAGTATTCCATCCTTTTTTGAAAAAATGTATCTTTAGGCGTTCTAATTTTTTTCAAATGAAATTTAAAATTCTCCTTGTAATTTCTTTATGTTGGTCTTTTGGAATCAACGCTCAAGTCCAATCTAAACCAAGTCAATCGGAAATTGCTACATTGCCAGAATGGGCGAAAAAAATGTATGCCGAAAATCCAAATGTTTTTGAAGTTGATTCCTTATACAAAAATTATTACCGTCAAAATGCCTATGTGAAGTCTTATCACACGCAATATTACAAGCGATGGAGAAGAAGTGTAGCAAACAAAATTTCGCCAAACGGCCAAGTTTTATTCGATTCTGTCGATGAATTAACTGCCATTCAACAAGATTATTTAAGCAAACAATCTTTGGAAAAAGCTTCCAATTGGAGCGTGGTAGGACCAATTCATAACACCGAAGGAAATGGAACAATGGGTTCTGGTCAAACTAATGTATATTCCTTAGATCAATGTGCTGGAAGTCCGAATGTATTGTATTTAGGTACAGAACCAGGAGAAGTGTATAAATCGACAGATGGTGCAACAACCTGGAACAACTCTTCCATGACGATCAACTTTGGAAGTGGAGTAACTGCCGTTGAAGTGCATCCAACCAATCCAAACATTGTTTTTGCTGGTGGAAATGCGGGAGTTTTCCGAAGTTTGGATGGAGGTGCCAATTGGACCAATGTATTGCCTAATACCAATTTTAATGTTAATGAAATTTTGATCAATTCAGGAAATACACAAATTGTTTTGGCGGCTACGGATAAAGGTCTTTACCGATCAACAGATGGCGGTACAAACTGGACACAATTGTACACACAGAAATCATACGATGTAAAAACAAATACTGGAAATCCAGCAATCGTGTATCTCTTAAAAAATAATCCATCTTTAATTATTTGTGAGTTTTATTCTTCTACTGATTTTGGAGCTACTTGGACCTTGCAATCTGCAGGTTGGTATTCGTCAACAGATCCAGCCAGAAATGATGGAGGAGGAAGAATTGGCGTTACACCAGCAGATCCAAACCGTGTTTATGCTTACTTGATTGGTGAAGCAAAAACGGACGATTTCGGATACATTGGTGTGTATAAAAGTACGAATGGAGGGGCGAGTTGGACATTGCCAAATGGCCCAGCGGGAGGACCTTACACAGCAACTCATTTAAATTTGGCTTACGGTAATCCCGGATGGACCTATCACCAAGGATTTTACAATTGTGGAATTGCAGTATCCAACACAAATGCAGATCAAATTTTAATTGGTGGATTGAATCTGTACAAATCAACGGATGGAGGAGCCACTTTTGAGCCGCGCGCTGGCTATGTTGGTGGACCACTTGGAATGCACGTTGATATGCAAGATTTTCGTGTAATCAATAGCGATACTTGGGTTACCACAGATGGTGGAGTTTATCATTCAACCGATTTTTTCTCGAATGATTTTGAGTTTATGATGGATGGTGTTCACGGTTCAGATTTCTGGGGATTTGGAAGCGGATGGAACGAAGATGTGTTGGTTGGTGGACTTTACCACAATGGAAACTTGGCTTATCACCAAAACTATGGAGATGGAAATTTCCTTGAACTTGGTGGAGGAGAAGCGCCAACAGGCTACGTGAATCCTGGAAATAATCGTAAAACTTATTTTTCTGATATCGGAGGAAAATTTTTGCCTTTAAATTTGAATGATCCTATTTTGAATTTTTCGAACGGAATGAGTCCGAACGAAGCTTATTGGGAAGCAGAATCGAGTGAAATGGAATTTCATCCAAACTGTTATTCTGTTGCATTTTTAGGTAAAGACAATAAACTTTGGAAAACAACAGACGGTGGAGGTTCATACAATTTGGTAAAAGAATTTGGAGCAAATACCAACAGTTTGATTCATTACATTGAGATTTCATCCACAAATCCGGATGTGATGTATGTGACCCAAAGACCTCCAAGTGGTTCATCAGGATTTATCTGGAAAACGATAGATGGTGGAGCAACTTGGAATTCACTCACATTGCCCGCAGGGAATAGCCGAAGAATTTTGTTGTCGATTAATCCAAGCAATGGCAATGAATTGTGGATTGCATATCCAAGCGGAAGCAATGGGAACAAGGTTTTCAAAACAACAAACGGTGGAAGCACTTGGACGAATTTGACTTCATCGTTGTTAGACAACGAAACGATTATTTCCATCGCACATATTGCAGGAACAGATGGTGGAATTTATGCAGGAACATCTAGATCTATGTTTTACCGCAATAATTCAACTTCGTGGGTAATTGACAATGCTGGCTTGCCGACATTTAATCCAACAAATATCATTCGACCTTTTTACCGAGATGGAAAAATCCGTGTGGCAACTTATGGAAAAGGAATTTGGGAATCAAGCTTAAATGAACAGCCAACAGAACCAATTTGTAGAATCATGGTAGATAAATTAGATCAAACGGTGTTCTGTGAATTGGATTCTTTCTACTTCGAAGATCATTCATTTTTGAATCACGACAATGCAACGTGGCAATGGCAATTTCCAACTGGGATTCCAGCAACTTCTTCGCAACGAAATCCAAGTGTTTCATTCGCAACAGCAGGGAATCATTTGGCAGTGTTGACGATTACAGATGCCAATGGAAATACAGATCAAGATTCGTTAACAGTTACTGTCAACAATTTTGTACCTGCACAATTCATTAGTGAAGGTTTTGAGAATGGATTTTTACCGAGTGGTTGGTTCCAAACAAATTATGACGGAAACGGACAGTGGGCGTTGTCATCAACAGCTGGTGGATTTGGAACCACAAGCCAAAGTGCCATTTTTGAAGGTTACAACATAGATTCGGAAGGAACACCAGACGACTTAAATGTACTCTTCAATACACAAAACACGAGCTTGGTTAATTTGACTTTTGATGTGGCTTACGCTGAATACGGTGGTCAATATTCCGATACATTGGAAGTGTTAATTTCAACAGATTGCGGCGAAACATTTACAAGTGTCTTTTTGAAAGGTGGTGCAACTTTGGGCACGGCTCCAAATAGTTCGGAGTATTTTACACCAACAGCTACACAATGGCGCAATGAATCTGTTGACATCTCAACTTTTTCAGGATTTGACAAGTTGGTTGTTGCTTTCAGAAACATTGGACATTGGGGGAACAATATTTACCTAGATAATATTAATCTTTCTACAAATTTGGGCGTTCAAGCAACTTCAAATGACTTCAACGTCTTTCCAAATCCTATTTGTGCTGGAAGTACCTTGCATTTTGCAGGAGTAGAAACGGGAGCACAAATTAAAATTGTAGATCCATCTGGAAAATTAATGATGCGCACAAAATTGACATCGAATGAAATCTCAATTCCAGCGCATTATAGTTCTGGAGTTTATTGGATTAACATCGAAACTGAAACGGAGATTGTCAATAAGAAAATGGTGGTTTTGGAGCGTTAATGGAATTTGCGGAAATAAACGTTTAAGGATGTAGATTATGAAAAACCGCGAAATTGCTTAGTGGAGTAAGCAAAAATGAGTTAATTTGCTTATTATGATGAGCAAAATAGATTTATTTGGAGATCAATTTCTTCGCAGATTATCGAAAATCAAAGCGTTTTATCCACCAAATTTTTTATATTTGACTAAGCGCAACTGGCTTTTAGTTTTCTTCAAATGCTTACAACTGTTTGCTGTCGGGTTTATTATTGATTTTCAATTGTTTCTGATTTCATAGGAACTCTGGATTTGAGGAAAGTTGAAGGATGGGAGTTGCGGTTAGAAATAAGTTGCCAGCAATGGCAATTCAATCAACAAATCAATAATAAAATTAAAATATGACCGAACAATTTTGGGACCCTTTACAAGAAAAACTTGAAGACGAAGGTATACTGGCAGCTGCCAAAAAAAGACAGATAAAGAACATTTTAAAGTCCTACGTAAGTGCGTATGACCCATTTTCAGAATTGATTCAAAATGCAATGGATGCAGTTGACATAAGGTTAACTCGTTTAAATGAATCGGAATACAAGAAGAAAATTAGCATAAGCATTGACTTAAAAAATAATTCACTGAGCGTTACTGACAATGGAATTGGGTTTAATTATTCCGAATTCAAATCATTTTTAGCACCAAATATTTCGTTTAAAGATGGTAGTAAAACACGTGGACATAAGGGTGTCGGTTCTACTTATATTGCTTTCGGCTTTAACTATTTACAATTAGGCACAAAAAGTCCAGATTATTCATTTGTTGCAGAAATGGTTGATGGTAGGAAGTGGGTTGACGACAATGAAGGAATCGTAACTAAACCTTCTGTAAAAGAATCAAAAATAATTCACAGTGCATTTGATTCTGTTGACAGAGGCGCAACTTTCACAATTAAATTTGGAGGCGATAATACTAGACCTAAAAACTTAACATATTTCGGAGCAGACAATGCCCAACAATGGTTGCACATTTTACTTATTAAAACACCATTAGGTAATATTGACTTCTTTAATGAAAATTTATTCAAGACACATGTGAATTTAGAGGTTATTGATGCCGCAGGAAATAAAACTGAAATTAATAATGAAGCTGCTGACTATGTATATCCTCATACAAAAATAAATGCCTCTGCTAATTTAAAAGAAATAATTGCCTTCCAGGAGAAGCTGGTTAAAGAAGGAAAACCTGTAACAGTTCTACCATCAAAATTCAGCAGACTTAACGGATTCTATGAATTTTTGAATAAGGAAGAACTTAAATTATTGCCATCAAACAAACTGACTGACGAAGGCAAGCGATTAATAGATACTTATAAAATTGCTGCATATGGATACTTTTGTTATTCAACAGAAATTTGGGACGAGTTAAATGACAAGGTTGTAGAGTTAAGAAAAGGTACCAGAATTTTAAGAGGTGGTTTACAGTTGGCAAATAACTTTATGACGCAAGGTGATTTAATTGCGATACCTCTAACTTCAAACATAGGTTATCAAAATCAGGCTCATATACTAGTTCTTTTCAGCAACGCGGACCCTGACTTAGGCAGAAAAGGTTTTCAACCTGAATTAAAAGAATTAGCAGAAATAATTTCTGTAGGTTTAGTAAACAAATTTAAAAAGTGGAGACACTTACTTAAAATTGATACAGGAGCAAGACCAAACATAGCTAGTAGTGATGATGTTTTTAATTGGATTAACGAACAAACAAAATACGAATCATCGCACCCTCTAATTATTAATAATAAAAATTTCTTTGCTCCTGTAAATGAAATTTCTATCACTTCAATACCACAATCGGAACAAGATGTAATTGTATTATTTAATCAATTATTAGCTGGCGGTGTTATTAGGGGCATTAAACTACTTGCAACCGACCAAAAGAAACAATACGATGGTGTATTCAAATACTATGTTAAGGAACCGATAAGCAACCATGTTTATCACAAGACATTAAATCCATTAGGCGTTAGCGATTTAGAAAACAGAAAAGATTATAATTCTAGACCTTGGATTTTAGAATATAAGTATTCTGTAGATGCTTTACTTCGGGAGTTTGAAAATGAAGAAAAAAAAGAGAACGAAATAAATTTAGTAGTAGCATGGGAAACTGGTGACTTGTGGAAAAAAACACATCAAGTGACATCTTTGCTTGACATTGAAAATTTACACCATAGAGAGTTTCATGGACTAACTCATGTTTTCCATTCAGGTACTAATAAATTTTATGTAATTATTTTATCAGAACTTGTCGAGTATTTGAACGACTTCGACAAGACTCAATTAATTCAAAAGGAAAAGTATAATATTGACGAGTAAACAAGCCACAGCTGGTAACATCACCTACAAGAAATTGGCGGCTCAGTGGTTAAATGAAGCTTTGTGCTTCGTATCAAGTTCAGTGCTGGCACAAAGTTTAGTGCTTCGGAATCGCCAACTTCTTGTAGCCGCCAATCCGTTCACCATCATCTAAAACAAATCAATCCCCATGAAACACCTCATAATTCTTCTTTTTTTAGCTAGTTCAACCCTAGTTTTTGCGCAACATTTGGAGCCACAAAGCAATGACCGAAGACCTCAAATTTGGAATTTGATTCTAGAAACGATCGTAGCTTTTGATGAGGTGAAAATTGCGGAAGCGACGCATTTTCCATTAGGAGGAAGTTGGTATATGGATAAAGGTCAAACACCTGAAGAATTGAAAAAGCTCTATTTAAGCGAGTTGGATTATTTCTTCCCTCAAGAGATGAGAGATTACTTAGACAAGCAAAATTTCAGCATCTTAGTTGCTCATCCCGACAAGGGCAAAGTGGCTTTTGCGTTTACCTTTTTTGATGAAATAATGGAATCAACAACACTGGTGGATTTTGCTGAAATTGATGGAAAATGGAAAATTGTCGCCATTTCGATTCAATAAAAAAATGAGCAAACGTTTATCAGGCTTACAAGTGTTAGATGTCAATTTGTTGATCCAATAAATCGGCATCAGGGGTTTTTTCATAATTTACTGGATTCGCTTTGCGATGAATAAACAAGTGAAAATAAAATGAATCAATAGCGAAATAGCCTGCAATAAGTGCAACTAAAAAAAATCCCAATTCACTCGAAAAATACAGCATTATAATAAAAACCAGAAGAGAACCAAAAGCATGTAGGAGAAAGGTAAGTAAGTGTATTTGACTTTTTGACCTTGGTTTTCTGAGAACAAAAAAGTGCATTACGATGCAGAAAACAACTATGAAAGGAGCAGAGCACATTAACGCGACAGCCGAAACCGCAAGACTCATCTTTGGAGTATCTGATGCCCCGCTTATTAAACTCCCAAAAACAACCATAAGCACTAGACCTGTAGCTAAGCATGCCAACCAAGAAATTAAAAAGTGGTACCAACGCAGTCGTATTTGATCTTTCATTGTCGAGAAATTAAAGTTCTGTCAAAGAAACGATGGATTTCTTTTCAAATTCAAATTCATCTGTTAATATTTCTTAATCCAATAGCGTCCTAAATAAAAATTAATCCAACAAAGAAAAGTGCGCTTATTCTGGTATTTGAAACTTTTTGCTAATCTGGGGGTTGTGTTAGAGTTTTTTAAAATTCATACATAAATTAAGTCGAGTTTATGATTCCGTGCCGATTTTCAGAAGTTCGGACCGCCGAAGGCAGCAGCGAAGCTAATAAGAAAATCACCGTTGAATTTATGATTCACTGCGTGCCTGCTTCGCGGTCAGAAAAGGCGCTTGTCGTCTGAATTCTTTCCTTTTCGGGAAGAATTCACTACTTTTCTAGAATCATTTCAACGGGGATTTTCTCCGAACGGCTTAAATCGGTACTAGATTTTTTTGCTTCTTTTTTTATCATGAAAAAAAGAAGTTAATTGTTTAGGTCATTATTGCTATTAATCCAAGAATTGAGAAAGTTTAAGTTTGAGATTTATATACAAATCGTTAAATTTGAGAAAATTAAATTAGAACGATGAAAAAAATTACTTTTTTGGCTTGCTGCATTTTTAGTATTGGAGCTTTTGCTCAAACCAACATCACTATCGGTACTACGACAGTGGAAGTTGAGACTGTTATTACCGGCTTGGACATTCCTTGGGAAATCATTTATGGTCCTGACGATCACATTTGGACTACCGAAAGAAAAGGGATTGTAAGTAGAATTAATCCCGCTACAGGGACTAAAACGGTGATTTTGAATCATGTTTCTAATGTTTACCAAAATTCTGAATCGGGAATGTTGGGAATGGTTCTACATCCGGATTTCCCAACTACTCCAGAAGTTTTCATTGCTTACACATACAATTCTGGTGGTATCAAGGAGAGAATTGTGAAGTTTACGTATAATGGAACAAGCCTAATAAACGAGCAAATATTATTGGACAATATTGTTGGAAACACAACGCATATTGGTTGTAGAATGTTCATTATGCCCGACAACACCCTCATTCTTTCGACGGGAGATGCCCAAGATCAAGTCTTGCCCCAAGATGTAAATACCTTGAATGGAAAAATTCTAAGAATGAATCTGGACGGTACAATTCCATCCGACAATCCGATTGCTGGAAATTATGTTTACTCTTACGGGCACAGAAATGTTCAAGGAATTGCAGCTGGTCCAACTGGAACAATTTACTTATCGGAGCACGGCGCATCAAGTGACGATGAATTTCAAATTTTAGAAGCAAATCGAAATTATGGCTGGCCAAATGTGGAAGGTTTTTGCGATTCTCCAGGCGAAACAGCTTTTTGCGATGCAAACAATGTGAAAGAGCCTTTGTATTCTTGGACACCTACAATTGCAACATCAGATATGATTTATTATGAGAATGCTTTGTTCCCAGAATTCCATGAAAAAATGTTGATGACTGTTTTGAAAGACAAGAAGTTAATTGCCTTGGAGTTGAATGCAGCAGGAGACGCTGTCGTTGACCAAGTGCATTATTTAACGAATGCTTATGGTCGTTTAAGAGATATTTGTGTAGGTCCAAACAAAGAAATTTACTTGGCAACCAATGGTGCATCTTGGTCAAACACGAATCCAAATACGCATAGTATTATTGTACTTCGCGCTCCAAATAACGTTGGACTTCAAGCGAATGAATTAGATGAAAAAGTGAAAACGTTTCCAAATCCAATGACAGAAACATTAACAATTTCTGTTTCAGAAGAGCTTGTGGGTTCCGATTTGTTCATTTATGATTTGAGCGGGAATCGAGTAATTAGTTCTACGATTGATGGTGTAACTACAAATTTATCTACAAGTGATTTAAGCGCAGGAGTTTACACTTTAAAGCTTACAGATAATTTTGGGAATTCGGTAAATAAGAAACTAGTTAAGTAAGGTGGATAACAATTTATAGGAGTTTATTCAGGAATCATTATTTTCTATATCTTCGTTAAAATTTTAATCTTGAAAACATGAAAAAATTATTACTTTCTATTGCTTTAGCAGTTGGTGGAACTTTCGCGGTTAATGCGCAATGTACACCTGGTGCAAATTATGCAGATTCGCTTTTCGGAGTGTGGCCTGATACAATACAAAACTTTCCGTTAGCTACTGCAAATGTATCTTACACAACTGACTTGAATTTTAAAGTTCCTACAGATGCGGGTGACATTGATCCTACGTTTGCAGGTGCAACAATTGTTAGCTTTTCAGTAAATGATGTAGTTGGTTTACCTCCAGGAATGGATTATACATGTAATATTTCTAATTGTTCATATTTGGGTGGTGCGAATGGATGTGCACAAATCACAGGAACTTGTGCTACACCAGGAACTTACGATATTCAAATTGATTTAACTGCTACTGTGTCAATTCCTTTCGTAGGTGAGATTCCAGTGCCACAAAGTTTTACAGGTTACAAAATTATCGTTGGTTCATTAGGAGTTGTAACATTAGACGCTTCAAATGTGACTATTTTCCCTAATCCAGTGTTGAATGAATTGACATTAGAAGGATTGTCAGCGTATAATTTTGAAACAATTGAAATTTTCAATGCTGCTGGACAAAGTGTTAAACAAGTTGGATCAACAGAATTGAACAAATTAGAATTAAATGTTGCCGACTTAAATGCTGGAGTTTATATGATTCACTTGAATGGTATGAATGGAACGACAGTTAAGAAATTTATCAAGCAATAAAAAATATTTTCAGCAAACTTTGGCTTCCACCTAGCGCGCTGAAATTAAAAAACCTTCGAGCAATCGAAGGTTTTTTTATGCATTAAACTCTTGTTTTAGAGGGTTAATACCTTGAAGCAATAAAGCAATTCGTTGATGATATATTCGTCTGAAAACCCATAATTATAAAAGACTAAACCGCCGAAGGCAGAAGCGTAGCTAATTTTAGTCTTTTATAATTTTAATCACTAGTGTCCGTTAAAAAAAGCAGTTTCAGTTTTAAACGCTAATTTTACCTGTATAAATTGAAATATTAAATCTCGGGGGCTTTAATTTCAAAAATCAAAATGTGATTCAAAATATTAAGGTTCCGTTCATAATTGTTCAAATTTTGAGAAGTGAGGAAGACGAAAATGATTGAACGGCAGACCGATTACAAAAGGCGTTTACGTCTGTATTGCGCTAGCAATGCACTACTTTTGTTAAATCGGTCCGTTCAAGACTTTTCGCCGAACGGCTAAAATTTGGACTAGAGTTTTTTGGTTCTTTTTGGGGCAATGCCAAAAAGAACAAGAAATTAATCGCGCAATAGTGAATTTTAATCTTTTTGTCAATAATTACCGATGAAATCATCGATTTCTCAGTCATGATCTAAAGAACAATTTGAATTATTTCAAACTTGCTATTTTCTCCGTCAACAAAGCAATTTTACTCAATGCATCTGCTTCTTTTTTGCGTTCCATAGCAACAACTTGTTCAGGTGCACTTGCAACAAAATTAGCATTGCTTAATTTCTTTTGAACGCCTGTTAAAAAGCCTTTTGTATATTCCAATTCTTCTGTCATTTTTGCTTTCTCGGCTTCTATGTCAATCAATTCACCGAAAGGAATGAAGTATTCGTTCGAGTGAACCATGAAGCTGTTTGAGTTGGCCACTTTTTCAGAAACATATTCTAATGAAGTTAAATTCCCCATTTTCACAACTACCGAGTCGAAAGAGGTATTGGATTCTCCATTCAACTTCACCATCATATCGAGTTTCACTTTGGTAGCAATGTTTTTCGATTTACGCACATTTCGAATGCCCGAAATAACTTCGGTTGCTTTTTCAAAGTGTGATAAAATATCCGAGTTGATTGTACCAACTTGAGGCCATTGCGCAAGCATAATATCATCTCCGTCAGTTCTTTTTTGTAGCGAATGCCATAACTCTTCCGAGATAAAAGGCATAAATGGATGCATCACAATCAACAATTTTTCGAAGAATTTTTTCGTGATTTCCAAGGTTTTTGAGTCAATCGGATGCTTGTAGCCTGGCTTAATCATTTCTAAGTACCATGAACAGAAATCATCCCAAACAAGCTTGTAGATAGCCATCAATGCCTCCGAAATTTTGAATCGATCAAACGATGAATTAATTTCAACCAACGCTTCATTGAATTTGCTTTCAAACCATTCAATGGCTTTTATCGATGCAGCCGGTTGTTCCATTTCTCTTACTTCCCAACTATCAACCAAGCGAAATGCATTCCAGATTTTATTGGTAAAATTTCGACCTTGTTCACATTGACTGCTGTCGAAAGGTAAATCATTTCCGGCTGGAGAAGAAATCAAAATTCCCATGCGAACGCCATCCGCACCAAATTTTTCAATCAACTCAACTGGATCTGGGGAATTACCAAGTTGTTTTGACATTTTTCGTCCCAATTTATCACGAACAATTCCAGTGTAGTAAACATTTTTGAATGGCAAGTCACCCAAATATTCATAGCCAGCAATAATCATTCGAGCAACCCAGAAGAACATAATTTCTGGAGCAGTCACCAAATCATTCGTTGGATAATAATAATTGATTTCTTCGTTTTTTGGTTGCGTCAATCCGTTGAAAACAGAAATTGGCCACAACCAACTTGAAAACCATGTGTCAAGTACATCATCGTCTTGACGCAAGTCGCCAGCCATGATTGAACGACCAGATTTTTCGGAAGACAAAACAACTGCTTCTTCAAGAGTTTTAGCAACAACAAAATCCTCAGGACCTTGTCCAAAATACCAAGCTGGAATGCGATGTCCCCACCACAATTGACGCGAAATACACCAATCTTTGATGTTTTCCATCCAGTGACGGTACGTATTTTTAAATTTATCAGGATGAAATGCGATGTTTCCATTCATAACGTTTTCAAGCGCAGGAACAGAAAGTTGTTTCATGTCTACGAACCACTGCAACGACAATTTTGGCTCGATGGCAGCATTTGTGCGCTCTGAAAATCCAATTTTATTGATGTGATCTTCGGTTTTCACCAAATAACCCTTGTCGTATAATTCTTTTTCAATCGCTTTTCGTACTTCAAATCGATCTTTGCCTTCGTAATGAAGACCATGAGCGTTAAGCGTACCGTTGTCATTTAAAATGTCAATGGTCTCTAAATCGTATTTTTTACCAAGCTCGTAGTCATTTACGTCATGAGCAGGAGTAACTTTTAAACATCCTGTACCAAACTCCATGTCCACGTATTCATCTTGAATAATTGGAATTGTTCTATTTGCAATTGGAACAACGGCATGTTTCCCGTGCAAATGTTTAAATCGTGGATCATTCGGATTGATGCAAATAGCGGAGTCACCCAGAATTGTTTCAGGTCGCGTTGTAGCAATAACCAACCATTCATCTTGTGTTCCTGCAATTTTATAACGTACGTGGAACAATTTCGAATTCACTTCTTTATGGATTACTTCTTCGTCAGAAAGGGCAGTCAAAGCTTCAGGATCCCAATTCACCATACGTACACCTCGGTAAATTTTTCCTTTGTTAAACAAATCGATAAAAACATTGATTACCGATTCAGAATATTCTGGATCCATCGTAAAACTCGTGCGTTCCCAATCACATGAACAGCCTAATTTTTTAAGTTGCTCTAGAATGATTCCCCCGTGTTTTTCTTTCCAATCAAAAGCATGTTTTAAGAATTCGTCACGCGTTAAATCCGATTTTTTAATTCCTTCGGCGCGCAATTTTTGAACCACTTTCGCCTCTGTAGCAATGGATGCGTGATCTGTTCCAGGAACCCAACATGCATTTTTCCCGAGCATACGAGCTCTTCGCACGAGAACGTCTTGAATTGTATTGTTGAGCATGTGCCCCATGTGCAAAACTCCAGTGACATTTGGCGGTGGAATGACGATAGTATACGGCTCACGTTCGTCTGGGGTGGAGTGAAAATAACCTCTCTCCATCCAGTGTTTGTACCATTTTCGTTCAGCATCCAACGGGATATATGTCTTTGGAGTTTCCATGTATAAAAAATTAAGGTGCAAAGGTAATCATTTGGTCACATCTAATCAAGGTTGAAATCAACTGAGGCTTCAAATCATTTGCAATTGTCGAGACAGTTTATAAGTATTAATAAACTTGAATCGATTTTTTTCTTACATTTGGTCAAACTATAAAATTTGAAAATGAAAAAATTATTACTTGTTTCTGCTTTGGCGCTCAATTATTTAGCTTTTGGACAATGCACCACAACAAACGCAACTTCATGTGTCTGTGCTGATGGTTCCACAGCTTGTTGGTTGCTTCCAGACATCACAGCATCTTGGAAAGGAATTGCGAGTGGTGGTTTTACGGAGTATCCGCAAACAGGTGCTGGGATCAATTACAGCGGTCAAGGTCCAGATGATGGAAGATTACGCGTTACAGGTTCCACACCAAATATTGGACACGGATCATTTACCGTTAGAGGGTTAGATCAAAATGGGATGCGCACATTTCTTTGTGGTAACGATACCATTTATAACGTCCCACCGAATGGACAATTTGTGTGCGACAATGGTTACCCAAATCCAAAACAGTTGATTACACAGCGGATTTACACGAAAGATGGAAATACAATGAGCTATTTTGACCAATATGCAGGAAGTGTTACTTATCACCCTTCTCACGGTCATAACCACGTGGATGACTGGGCAGTGATGACTTTAAGAATTCAAACTGCGGATCCAAATCCGTTGAATTGGCCAATTGTTGGTTCTGGTGCGAAAATCGGTTTTTGTTTGATGGATTATGGACAATGTGGAAGCAATGGTTCAACGTATGATGGACACTGCCGCGACAACAACACGGTTTATTTAGGTGGAAATACGCTTCATAATGTGGATTTTCCAAACTTCAACTTAGGTGGAGGAAATTATAATTGTTCAACAACAGAGCAAGGAATTTCTTCAGGTTGGACGGATGTTTATGGAAAACACTTGGACGGGATGTGGATCAATGTGCCACCAAATACGTGCAATGGAAATTATTACATTGTTATGGAAATCGACAAAAACAACATCTTTTTAGAAGAAAATGACAACAATAATTACACAGCGGTTCCAGTAACTTTAACGATGCAAAATCCTGCTGGATCTGGTCAAATCCCAACTATTTCTTCGGATAATTCAACGAATTTGTGTCAAGGTGAATCATTGAATTTGACAGCAACTGCTGGAACAGCTTTCTTATGGTCGAATGGAGCAACAACCCAAACAATCAACGTTACTTCACCAGGTGCTTATACTTGTACTGTTACAAATTATTGTGGAACAAGTACTTCTGAGCCTTTTAATGTTTATTCAGCAGCTCCAGCAGCACCAGTTGGCTCAGGAGACACGGTTTGTGTTTCTGGTTCCATGGTCTTGTCTGCAACAGGAACTGGAAACATAACTTGGTATGACGCAAATGGAACGTATGTTGGAACAGGAAATACATTTACAACGCCAGTTTTGACTGCAACTACAGAATACTTTGCTCAAAATACAGATGTTTTTTCTGATACGATGTTTGCAGAACCACATACCAATGGTATCGGTGGTGGAGGTTGGTTAAACACCGATCAATATGAAATTTTCAACACTTCAACTACTGGATTATTGAAATCAGTATTGGTTTATGCTCAAAATCCAGGAACAATTACGGTAGAATTGCAAAGCGAAACAGGAACAATGCTTGAAACAATGACAACAACCGTTCCAGCTGGACCAAGCAGAGTTGAATTGAACTTTGATTTACCTTACGATGTGAATATGAGATTAGTAGGTAAAAGTTTAGGAACAAACTTATATCGTAACAATAACAGTGCAGCATATCCGTACAATCCAAATGAGGTTGTAACAATCATTGGAGCTTCCGCTGGTGCATCTTATTACTATTATTTCTACGATTGGGAAGTTGTATCAACCAACAGTACATGTTCAAGTACCATGACTTCAGTAAATGCTGTTGTTGCAAGTTGTGCAAATCTTCCAGAAAATGTTCACTTCAAAAAGTCAATTAAATTATTCCCAAATCCAAACAATGGATCGTTTGAAATTGAGTTCGAAACATTGGATGCAGGTGTTATGTCTTTGAACTTGACAAATTTGTTAGGTCAAAAAGTACATGAACAAGCTGTAAATCATGCGGTTGGAAACAATTCGATTTCAGTTAATCAGACGAAATTGGCAAAAGGAGTTTACATGTTGAATCTTGTTTACGAAGGCAAAAACTATACTTCTCGCTTGATTATAGATTAATGTGATCAAATTTTTTGCGATATTATTTTTAATACTTCCGTTGGCTTTTGCGAACGGAAGTTTTTTGTTTAGTCAGGTTGTAGTTTCGCATGAAATGACGCTGTTCAATGAACAAAATTCGCATTTGCCTAACAATTCGATCCATGCTTTGTTGGTAGATCATTCAAATACCTTATGGATTGCGACTGATTTAGGATTGTGCAAATTGGTGGATGACCAATGGGAAATTTATAATACATCAAATTCAGGATTAACCGATAATTACATTCGTGCTTTGGCCGTAGACGCAAATGATGTCTTATGGATTGGAACAGTTACTGGTGGTTTATTTCGATTTGATGGAACAAATTGGACTAACTTCACAACTGCCAATTCACAGTTGCCAACAAATTTTGTTCGTTCCTTGGCAGTTGATTTATCGGGTGATTTGTGGGTTGGAACTGTCGAAGGCTTACTCAAATTTGATGGAACAAATTGGACGATATGGACGATTGCCAATAGCGGTATTTTCTCTCAAAATATTTCAGCCATTGCCGTCGGATTTAACAATGAAAAATATTGCGGAACCATAAACGGTGGCGCTGTTTACGTTTCTCCTACTGATGAGGTTCAGAATCACACCATTGCCAATGCTGGAATTCCTGATAATTCAACAGCTGTGATTCAAATAGATCAAACTGGTCGACCATGGTTTGCAACGCCTGCTGCAGGTTTATTCACCGATACAGGTTCGCTAACTTGGTTAACGATAAACATGAATAATTCGGCGCTTCCTACCAATTCCTTGACTGCTTTTCACTTGGATCACTTCCAAAATTTCTTGTTGGGTACTGATCAGCACGGAATGGTAATTCGCAATGCAAACGGAACTTTTCGTTCATATAATACCACGAATTCTGATTTGCCTGAAAACCATGTGATTTCAATAACCCGAGATTCGAGCAAAACCTATTGGATTGGGATGTATAGCAAAGGTTTGGTAAAACTGACTGAGCAATATGCACAAATCGAGGAGCTTTCGAACGATGCATTCATGATATTTCCAAATCCAGCGAATTCTGGACAGCAATTGTCTTTTTCAACGTCATTAGAAGTACAAAAAATAGCAATTATTTCCACCGATGGCAAAATTGTTTTTGAAAAAAACGTCAACGAAAAATTGAATTCGATTGAATTACCCAATTTAACTCAAGGTACATATCACCTTCGATTTACTAATTCAAGAAATTCATTTAGTAAATTATTGATAATAAATTAATTGAATTGATTTAATGAGAGGCTTAGATTTACAGGTTCGTCTTTTTAAATGTATCGATGCCGAAGGTATCGCATGTATATAACAACGGACTAAGTACGTTGTGAAAATCAAAAAGAAACTTGCTTGTTTTGGCGTGCGTTTTTGCTAAAAACCATGATAAAACGGTATAAAGTTTAATTCAAGTTTTTTGTTCAATCAACATACTTTTATTAGCTAAAACCTTAATTGTATCTTTGAAAAAAAATCCAAAATGAAAGTGCTCTCTTTTTTCACTATTCTTCTTTTATTTACAAGCTGCTTCAAAGGCGAGGAAGCCGATTTAATCATCCATAATGCGAAAATTCACACGATGGATGATGAAATGAATGAATTTGAGGCCATGGCAATTAGAGATGGCAAAATCATAGAACTAGGTGCTGAACGCAAAATTTTGAATAAATATTCGGCTGAAAACGAAATTGATGCCCAAGGTCGCGATGTTTATCCAGGCTTCACGGATGCGCACGGACACATGCTTTCGTATGCGGAGCAAAAACTGAGCGTGGATTTAGTAGGTTGTAAATCAATGGCTCAACTCATTGTTCGGACAGAAAAATACCAACAGAAATTTAATCGAGACATAATTGTTGGTCGCGGTTGGGACCAATCTCTTTGGGGAGACAAAGAAATGCCTAATTACGATGCATTAAATGTTGCTTTTCCAACTAATCCGGTTTGTTTGTACCGTATTGATGGTCACGCATTGTTGGCAAATAAAGCGATGCTCGATTTGGCAGGAATCACAGAAAACACCAAAGTGGATGGAGGAATCATTCACCTCAAAGATGGAAAACCAAGTGGAATTCTTGTCGATAACGCCATGAATCTCGTTATTTCGAAAATCCCTGCCTATGCATCGGAAGAAGTAATGAAAGTACTTTCAGAAGTAGAACAAGAATTATTTATGTACGGAATTACGTCTGTGCACGAAGCAGGGATTGATTTTGAAGATATTGACCTTTTCAAAAAAATGATTGATAAGCATGGTTTTTCATTGGAAGTCTACGCCATGTTGATGCCTTCAAAAGAAAATGTTTCTTTCGCAAAAAAGAATGGAATTTATAAACATAAAAACTTGTCGATTCGCAGTTTTAAAGTCGTTGGAGACGGAGCACTTGGATCACGAGGCGCATTTTTGAAAAAAGAATATAGCGATCAACACAATCATTTTGGTGTGCTAACTACAACTCCTGATGCCATGAGAAGTGTCGCAAAATTGTGTTTAGAGACAGGCTACCAAATGAATACACATGCCATCGGAGATTCGACCAATCGCATTTTGCTTGAATTGTATCAAATCGCTTACGAGAAAAACAAAGATCATCGTTGGCGCATTGAGCATGCACAAGTTGTTGATCCAAAAGATTTTGATCTATTCGCCAAATTTGGAGTTATTCCATCCGTACAACCGACTCATGCGGTAAGCGATCAACGATGGGCTGAGGCTAGACTTGGAAAAGAGCGAATGAAAGGTGCTTATGCCTACAATTCACTTTTGAAAAGTAATGGCATTTTAGCTATTGGAACCGATTTTCCGATTGAAAACATTGATCCGTTTATGAGTATTTTTTCAGCTACAGAACGCAAAAACAGTGATAATTTCCCGGTTAACGGATTTTACAAAGAAGAAGCTATTACCTTGGAAGAATGTTTGAAAGGAATGACCATTTGGGCCGCAATTTCTGCCTTCGAAGACAACCGTTTGGGATCGCTTGAAGTTGGAAAAGATGCTACTTTCGCCATTTTTGAGCAACCAATTCGTCAACAAACGAGTTATTCACCAAATTTTGCGCTGTATACATTTATTGCTGGAAAAGAAGTGTACTCCGCTGAATAGCAATTCTTTTCTAAGTTAACTATTTTAAATTAATGAGTTTTTTGTTTTTAAAGGATTCATTTATCAGATCGTTGACTAATTTTAATACTAATTAGAACCATCAATTTTATTAAGTATGAAGAACATTGGAAATTTAGCAATTTTAGTAATTTTCATTTCGATGAGTAAAATTTTGGTAGCACAAACGTACTCCATGCCGCATGAAAATGAAGAACATGAAGGCACATGGTTGCAATGGCCACACCAATACGAATACGGAATAGCTTATAGAAATAGTTTAGATGCAACTTGGATTGCCATGACCCAAGCATTGGTTTCGAGTGAAAAAGTCCATATAATAGCGTATAACGCAAGTCAGAAAACCAGGATAGAAACATTGTTGTCCGATGCCGGCATTCCACTCACCAACATAGATTTTTTTATCTTCCCTACGAATGATGTTTGGGTAAGAGATAATGGTCCAATTTTCGTCAGAGATCAAAATGGAGCTTTGAAAATCCAAGATTGGGGTTTTAATGGCTGGGGCGGCGATTATAATTTTAATTTATGTAATCCTATTCCTTCAAGCGTAGCAGCAGCTATTTCAGTTCCGGTAGTTAGTTTGAATAGTACAATGATCATAGAAGGTGGGTCATATGAACTAGACGGTGGTGGTGTTTTATTGGCTACTCGAAGTTCAATCTTAGCGCAATCGAATTCAAACGGAGCTTTTGCGATTAGAAATCCGGGAATGAGCGAATCTCAAGCTCAAACAATTTTAAGTCAAAATATAGGAGTGACTAAATTTATTTGGCTGGATGGATTTTTAAGTCCAGATGACGTAACAGATGCACACATTGATGGCTTTGCCAAATTTGTTGATGACACCAAGTTAGTAACTATGTCTAATTCAGATTTAACTTATTGGGGTTTATCGACAAGCGACATAAACACGTTGATGAATGCGAGCAATGTTTCAAATCAAACGTATGAAAAAGTGTATTTGCCGCTCACTCAAAACAATGTCGTAACAACAAGTTCTGTTAATCTTGGTTATAAAGGATCTTACGTCAATTATTATGTAGCGAATAATAAAGTGTTGGTACCCAATTACAACGACCCGAATGATGCTGTTGCGAATGCGATTATTCAAACTTTGTATCCTGGCAGAACAGTGGTTGGAATAGACTGTCGAAACTTATATGAAAATGGTGGTATGGTGCATTGTGTGACTCAACAACAACCAATAGCTACTGCAACAAATGGATTCAATGAAATTCATAAAAAGGATGAAGGATTTATCCTAGAGCAAAATTCTCCTAATCCGGCCATTGAATTTACTTCAATTAATCTTTCGATTGAATTTAATGCAAATTGTAGTATTGAAATCTTTAATACGAAAGGACAAATGGTGTCCCAAGTTATAGACAAAGATCTTTTAGCTGGTGATTATAACTTAATGTTAAATACAAGCAGTTTGGATGCTGGGATTTACTATTATTCCTTGAAGATAAATGACCAAATTTTAAGTACCAAAAAAATGGTTGTTGCGAAATAAATTCTTAAATCGTGTCTCGAATCACAATTAAAACGACGGACAAGAAATCGATCTAAAGGTAGGCGATTTCACCTTGCAATTCAAGTTAATTCCGAGCGAAACTTCGTGAGAACCTCCAGAAGTTCCATTGTTCAATTGTGAAACTGTAACATCATAACTGTATCCTAGTTTGAAATTACCAGTGTTTACTCCCAAAGCCAAAATGAATGCATCACGATTTCTAAACCAAGCTCCAGCAGTGAAGATATTGTATTTTACATACGTTCCAATGTTTAACTCCTGAAAACCATTTTGATATTGGTAAATGATGTTCGGCATAATGGAAGTTGTGTTTGTATGTTGATCTTTTTGACCTAATCTGATTTCAGCACCTGCATGACCTGTAAATCGCATTGGTAGTGGAGATTTCCCGATAATCATCGATTCGTTTGGTCTATTTAAGTGATGAGCCGCAACTCCAAAAAAGAAATTTTTACTGAAACCAACTACTCCTGCTGACGCATCAAAGAATCCACGTGTTCCGCCTCTTGGAACATCGCCTGTTTGAAAAATGAATCCTTTTCGCGGGTCAATTTGATCACCAAAAGTCAGTTTATCCCAATCCAAGAATTTTTGATACCAAGCTGCTCTAGCTCCAAATAACATCGTAAATTTTCGATTTACTTTCAAATGATAAGAATAAACTAAACCTAACATCGATGTTTGAATTGTTCCTCGACCTTGCATGTCATGCGTTGCCAAAACTCCAAATCCACCTGAAATGTTTTTAAAATACTGATCGTATGCCGCTGCATAAGTTACGTAATTCCCGGACAAACTCGGCCATTCATTTCGGTAATTTGCTGCAAATCGAGGACAACCATGCGAACCAGCAAAAGCAGGATTCAAATATAGTGGATTTGAGTAGAATTGTGTAAACGTTGGATCTTGCGCAAAAGTGATATTTGAACAAATCAATAAACTAAAAACTATGACAATTTTTTTCATAGACTGATTATAATGTTAATAATCGCTTTCCTATGCGACTATGGTTTGTGATAAATCTTAAACTAATTTGGTGCGATAGCACGTTTTTCTCCAATAAATTTGAGTGCGTTAAATCAGCATTGTAATTGATTGAAAAGTGTTTTAATCTGAGTCCAATGGATGCTGCAGGCTCCAAATTGGAAGAAACACCGGCACCAACTGTGAACCAATTTGCTCTGAAATTAGCTCCTAACCAAGCTTCAGAAAGTGAACCATAATTCTGATAAATTAAATAAGGCGAGAAGCCAATTTTCTTGTTTTTGGATTGATAATCTGTTCCTACAGTAACGACAGAATGGCATGGCGCTCGTTGCGTGGAATTTGAACCAAAAACATTCATTTGATGCTGTGCAAGATTATCAACCTGCATGCCTGCAAAAAACCACTTCGTGTTGACCATCAAACTTAATCCAAAATCTTTGTACCATAATGTTTTTCCTTTTGGTGTTTCACCAATCGCATAGAATTGTTCCACATTTTGTCGATCTACTTCCACAAGTTGACCAAGTTCAAAAGCTTCAGCATCAATACGTCTATTACCCATTTTAAATCGAATGGCTGGCTCTACCGTGATATTTTTGTTCAGCGAAAATTTCGGTGAATATGTAATAGCTGCATAAGTGTTTTGGTATCCGTTTTTGTGGTAATTGGATTGATTAATTTGCAAACCAATTCCACCACGAATTGCATAAGCATATCCATCTATTAACAATTGATTTGACAATTGATCGTTCGATTCACCCACCCACTGATAACGACTTGTGGTTTGAACCCGAGTTGCCAGCAAGGTTCCTGTTGCACCAAAATTAATATCAACCGATTGCATTCCTGGAACATGATAATAAGGATCTTTTAAGTTCTTAAGCGAAATTGGATTATCGATCATTTTCTCAATTTTTCGATGAATCTCTCTCAATTTTGCGGATAGTGAAAAAGATTTATGACCGTTTTTTGCTGATTTTCGGTGCAATTTCCACGTTTTTAATTCCGCTTCTTTTCCTTTTTGTTTGAAAAACTCACGTTTCACAGAACCAATTTCATGCGGACTGAGCCTTAATTTAGAAAGTTTTAATACTGACGATGAATGTGATGCGTTTTGAGTTCCTTGAACCGCGTGGGCAAAAGTTGGGTCAAAATCAACTATTGAATTTGAAATTTCTGAAGATGCTAATTGAGAAGTAGCAATGGATGAAACAACAGCATTTTCAAATGGATTATAGGTATTGCCAAATCCAAAGAAACTAAGTTTATTGCTACCCGTTTGAGTCAAAAATTCCAATGGATTTGTAGCACTTACAAAATGGAAGAAAGAGTTGGAACCTTCTATCGACTGTTGTTGCGCTTTACTTTGATTTGTTTGTTGCGCTGAAATTTTATTCAAAATGGTAGAAGTGGCTACTGGCGTTGAAGTTGATTCGCTGTTTTCTCCGTTTGAAAGCAACTGATACGTGGCATATCCTCCAAAGAGTAAAACGAAAACCGCAGCCGCCGACATCCAATAAAATGCAATTGGTTTTTTGCGCTCCAAACGTTCTTGATTAGGAAACACAACTTCTTCGTTCGATATGTAGGACATGTCCCACATATCTTTATCAATTTGTAATTCTGGGTGTTGCAACAAGAAAAATTCTAATTGAGCAATTTGTTCCGGCGATAAATTTCCTTCACTATACTCAAAAAGCCATAAATCGATGTTCGAAAAAGAGGGATTACTCATACCAACTCTACCAGTCCTTTTAATTGTTTCTTAATTTTTTTTCGAGCTCTGAATAAATAGACTTTTACTTGAGAATCTGAGATATCCAAGATAGCTCCAATTTCCTCGTAAGAGTAGCCTTCCAAATCGCGTAAAAGAATGATGCTTTTCTGAAGCGGAGGAAGAATACTCACCGCTCGTTGCACCAATTCATTCGATTCGAACATGTTTACTTCCGTTTTAATTCGCTCAGGCAATTGAGAATTTTCCATTGAAACCGATCTTTTCGAACGGTTTGAAAAATTAATCATTGCGTTGTGCGCGGTGGTAAACATCCACGATTTTGCTTTCGACTTGTCAACTTTTTTTCGATTTATCCATAATTTTTCGAATGCGTCCTGTACAATATCTTGCGCGTCGTCCTCATTACGCAAAAATTTTAGTGCGTAATTGTAGAGATGATTGCTCAGCCCTTTGACAATGCTATTGTATTCATTTCGATTCAAAGTTAATAGACCTCGTTGATTAATAAAACAATTTAAAGACTGCAAAAGTTACAGTTTTTCTAAACAAAGAACGCTTTTTTTGGTGCGATAGTTGCATGGTTTACCAAAACCCAATTTCCGTCGAATATTTCCTCAAAATGAATGAATATTTAATTTTTCATTAAAAATTGATTTTCGTTTTTTTCCGTATATTCGTGGTACATCAAGATTTTTTCAACATGGCTTTTCCACAACGATTATTTGAAATTCCGACATATCAATTGGAACATTATGCAAACGACCAAATGTTTGTTACAAAACAACAAGGTGTTTGGCAACCTATTTCCACGCGCGAATTTTTGAATCAAGTAGCTCAATATTCAAAAGCGCTTGTAGCTTATGGAATTCTTCCCGGCGATAAAGTTGCTTTGGTCTCAAACAATCGCGTTGAGTGGAATATCATGGACATTGCGATCCAACAAGTTGGTGCCATCGTTGTTCCGATTTATCCGAACATATCAGTAGCCGATTACCGTTATATTTTCAATGATGCAAAAATTAAAATATGTTTTGTTGGCGATGAAGATTTGCTGGCAAAAATCTCAGGAATAAAAGATGAAATTCCGACCATGGAACAGCTTTTTATTTTTGATAACCATGCAGAAAAACATTGGTCTAGCATCTTGACGAGATCTAATGAAACGGAAGATGCTGAAATCGAACGTCGCAAGAGTGAAATTAAACACGAGGATTTAGTTACGATTATTTACACTTCGGGCACGACAGGCAATCCAAAAGGAGTGATGTTGACCCACAAAAATATTCTTTCGAACGTGGAGGCGTGTACCTTTTCCATTCCAGCTGACAAAGATTCAAACGTACTTTCGTTCTTACCTGTGTGTCACATTTACGAGCGCATGTTACATTATTTGTACATGTATTTAGGGTGTGCGATTCACTTTGCCGAGTCGATGGAAACGATTGGCGACAATATTCGAGAAGTGCAACCTGAAGTTTTTACTGCAGTTCCACGACTCATCGAAAAAGTGTACGACAAAATTTTAGCGAAAGGCGAGGAGCTTTCAGGTCTTAAGCGAAAATTATTCTTTTGGGCGGTTGCTTTGGCAGAAGAATATGATGTTCATGGAAAATCGACCATGTATAATGTGAAATTGAAAATTGCGCGAAAATTAATTTTCAGTAAATGGCAAGCGGCTCTTGGTGGCAAAGTGAGAGCAATTGCTTCTGGGAGTGCCGCTTTGCAACCAAGATTAGCGCGCATTTTCTTAGCTGCTGGCATTCCGATTTTGGAAGGATATGGCTTGACAGAGACTTCGCCTGTTGTTTCAGTGAATTGCCTCAAAAAAGGAATTCGTATTGGATCCGTTGGTCCGCTGATATCAGGTGTTGAAGTAAAAATTGCTGAAGATGGAGAAATTCTCGTGAAAGGGCCAAATGTCATGACGGGTTACTACAATTTACCAGACGCAACTGCTGAAGCGATTGATACAGATGGTTGGTTCCACACGGGTGACATAGGCGAATTTGTAGAAGGAAAATTCCTCAAAATTACGGATAGAAAAAAGGAAATTTTTAAAACATCTGGCGGAAAATACATTGTTCCTCAAGCCATGGAAAATAAATTCAAAGAATCTCGATTCATTGAGCAAATCATGGTCGTAGGTGAAAGTCAAAAATTTCCAGCTGCGATTATTGTTCCCAACTTTTTGTTTATCAAAGATTGGGCAGGTCGAAAAAACATCGATTTAGGAAATGGAACAAATGCCACAATTGTTGAAAATCAAACAGTTATTGCGCGCATTCAAAAAGAAGTCGATAAAATGAACGAATTGTATGGAAATTGGGAGAAAATCAAACAATTTGTTTTATTGCCAATTGAATTTAGCATCGATGGGGGAGAGCTAACGCCAACTCTAAAGCTGAAACGCAAGAAAATTTTAGAAAAATATGCGGATTTGGTGACGAAGGTTTATTCAGAAGAATAAGAACCTGGTGCCACATCTGGATGTTAAGACTTTAGCATACTAACGAGTCAAAGTCACTTAAATTCACTTTGAAAAATAGTTGGCTTTGAGTCCTTCTTTTAAATCTTTAATGCCTGTCAGTAGGTTTACTGATAGTTTTTTTAAATCAAAAGTATTTTATTTTCAGACTTCCCCCTTTGAAGGGGGATCGAGGGGGATGACAACTTGAAAAGAAACCCGAGTATAGGGATGAAAATCAATAAGAAGTTCATTTACGGGTAAAGTTCGCGGCAAGCATTAAATCTTTAAATCGTGAAACTTTTAGTCTTAATTTGTTGTCAATCTAAATAGATTCTGACAAATCCGTTTCCTTTTTCGATGAACGTAATTTTAGCAACATTCCAACGATGAACATTTTCACCTTTCGAAAAAGTTAAAAATCCATCTTCCAATTTAACGCTTTCTAGCCAAGCTGCTGAGTATGGTTTGTCTACTCCACGAGAATTTAAAATTACTTCGCGACAAGCACATTCTGAAATTACACTAAATGCCTTTGCACCTAAGTCTTGGCTAAAACTTGCAAAATTGATTGCGATTACCGCAAAAATTGATAAAACAGCTTTTTTCATCGTTTTTGAATTAGATATAGGGTAAATATATCAAATTTAAGCTTCATTTCCACTTTTTGATTTTCGATACAGAAAGGAATTGTAAATGCTTCGTTTTGCAAAACGGACCTGCTTGTCAGAATTAATCAGTTTTTTATACAGCGAATCTGTCACACCAAAGTATTCATATGTTGCCCCATCGGTAAACGTAATTTCAAGCAATAAACCTTTGTGTTTGAAATCATCAATACCACTTTCCATGATTGTTTTGGTATACTCTTCCAAATTGGCTGCTTTTGTTTCAGGCGAAATGCTCACTAGAAAATGATATCCGTCAATCACTTTTTTACCCATTATTTCGGCTTCTGCTTTTTTCGGGTCACTTTCTTGGTATTTATCTGGATGCCATTCCTTTACGAGGTTTCTGTAAGTTGATTTTAGTTGTTTTAACTCAATATCTCCTGTAACTTGAAATAACTTTTTGTATTCGTTGATGCGTTTCATGCTTGAATTTACTAATGTGCAAGGCAATTTTGCCAAATCGGGCACAAAAGTACGGCTTTTATATTCATTCAGGCAATTTAAATGAATTACTTCATCGCAAATGCAGTTTAGCCAAATTTTAGTAATTCATTTAACTATTTAGATTTATAGTTAATTACTTTTCATTTGAAAAATCTTAGAGTGTCATCTTCAAAGAAAAAATTTGTACTGCGAATTAGAAGCAAATGTTTGAAGCGATACGCCTGTAACAACCTTGTCATTGTCTATTTGATTAAACTATTCAAATCCACATATAATTGTGTTACAAAAACTCCATCATAGTTATATAAATTCAACGCTTTACCATAAATACTATTTTCAACTAACCCAAATTTATATGTGTGTTGATCATTTTTATAACCTTCAAAATAGATTGTATCATTTACAATATGGTAATCACCTCTAGTTGAGTGATTTCCTAAACAGTCAATTTGTTCATTATATGTATTATTATCCTTTAAAATCAACTCCGTGTAACAAATTCCGTATTCACGCCCTGCAATTAACATTGGAGTGCCTGTGTAATATTTAACATTAAAAATAACTGCAAGTATTGCTACTACTGCAAATATTGACGCTATGATTTTTATAAAGAGGTAATTCGTTCTTTTCATTTCACTCTACGAGGGTTCAAATGCTCAACAAAACTTGATAAGTTCTTAAATGTACTAATTAAGAATTACTTACTTTTTTACAATGCGCTTAGTAACAGAATTCCCTTGTTCATTTGAAATGATTAAAAGATAAATACCGTTTGCATAAGCACCGAGCGACAGTTGTTGTTTGTTCTTCCATAGGCTTGACTCCATTAATTTGTTGCCATATAAATCAACTAATTCATAGGTAAATAAGCCATTTAATTCCAATGAAATGGTCAACTCATTCGATGTTGGATTGGGATACACTGTTACTTGAAAAGCTGACGATAATTCTTCGACAGAAACACCACTTGAAGGATCATTTTCAAAGTGTTGAATTCCTCCTAAATCTTGTCCAACAAAGAGATTTAATTCTCCATCGTTGTCAATATCTGTGACAAAAAAACTGGAATTTGCGCCGCTTGAGATGCCGAGGTAATTGGAAGAAACAAATTCAAACGAACTGCCAGGATCTAGGTTTTCATCAATATCTTTGTAGTAGCGAATGGTTCCATCTGCATTTCCAAGAAACAAATAAATTGTATCCAAATGACTAAAAAAGTGCGGATATGCATAACCATCGGGATTTATTACGGCAATGTCAATTTCGCCAAGCAACGAATTATACAGTGAAAAAGATGGATTCGTAGAAGTTCCAATATTTTGATAATAAAGCAATTCGCCCGTTTTTTTTCCTATGATTAAATCTAATAAGCCATCCTGATTCAAATCAAAAAGTTGAGGAGCGGCAAACTGTCCGGCAGAAATAACGGAGCCAACATTGTCTTGCAAATTATTAATCGGTGCGGCAAAAGAAATGGTCGGCAAATTACTTGTGTTTTCAAAATAACTTAATGTTCCATTCTCGCGACCTATGATTAAATCTTGCAATCCGTCGTTGTTCAAATCGCCAAAAGTTGGTTTTAAGTTTAATCCCAAATTCAATGGATACAGATTTCCAAAATGGGTATCAATCAACGAAAAAGCAGGTTCAGTTGTGGTGCCAGTGTTTTTGTAGAAAGCAATTGAACTTTCTTTTTGTTGACTTGGTAAATGTCGAAATTGGTTTGCCACGAACAAATCGGTCAATCCGTCGTTGTCGATATCAGCTAAAACAGGAGAAGAACCTGTTCCATGTTCAATCATGTTGCTTTGAAGAAAATTTTGCATCACAAATGAAAACGAAGGAACTTCATTGGAACCATTGTTCTTATAAAAAACCACACTCGATTCATTAGCTGAAACGTTTTTAGCATTCGTTCCAACGATTAAATCTTTGATTCCATCAAAATCCACATCGACATAAAATCCAGCGGGAAATACTTCTACATCAACGGCAAGCGAATTGCTCGGAAAAGTTGGGTCAACGCTAATAATCGGAGAATTGGTGTTTGGAACAGTGCCTCCGTTCATGAGTAAATTCAAATTATTGTAGGAAGCATCTCCAAGAATTAAATCAGTAACACCTGAATCATCAATATCTATTGCCAAAAGTGAAGAGCCTGAATGTTTAGGAGTTTGTTCTGTTGGAACCCTTGATTTTGGCGTTTCAACCTGCGGACTTTCTGCGTTCGGAATATTTCCAACGGTACACGGAGGAGTTGTATCCATTAGGTAAAGTGAGTTGGTATTCAAATCTTCTCGAAAAAGTCCCCAACATTCATTCATTAATTTAAACTCAAGCGAATCAGGAACTCCATAGTTTTCCATGCTTAAATTTTTGTGGTATTGAACATGTTGTCCACCAATGTGAAATGATAGTATATCTATGTCACCGTCAAAATCAATGTCTGCAATTGCTGGAATATCCACAGAACTAACATAAAGAGATAGATTTGAACCCCAATTGTCCGAATATAAAAGTTCTTTGGCAAGAATCCATTGCAATCCATTGACAGCATCGCCTACATTTCGATAAACTGTCAACCCGCCAATTCCATAGCAAAACAAATCATTTCGGCCATCATAATCATAATCAACCATTGTAGCTCGGTACCTCAGTTCTGAGGGAAAGGCACTTCGGGCATTTTGAATGAATTTATAATATGTTGTTCCATTTTCTTCTTCTTGACTAAATACAAGCACATTATCGCTGCTTCTGTCAAAAACAAACAAATCCATGTCGCCATCAAAATCATAATCAATGTCTGAGAATTGGGCATAGCTCAAGCCTCCAACCCAAGCCAAATCCAACGGTTGTCCTACATTTTCAACTGGAATGGAATCGTTATATTGAAAATTGAATTGTCCAAATCCAAGGGAGCAACTGAGCAACTGAGCGACAAGGAGTGTTTTTTTCATAAAAAATCAGCGAACCAAATGAAAATAAGTGTGACCATCGATTTCTAAACCATTGTAATCTACAGCAGTATATTTTATAAAATAAACGCCATCTTCCATTATTTTGCCATTTGATTTTCCATCCCAACCAGCATCCAATCCATTAATGGTGGCGATTAGCATCCCCCAACGATTGAAGATTTCAGCGGTAATATCTTCACCGTACTCCACATTTACGTAATATAATTCATTGGCTCCATCACCGTTAGGTGTAAATACATTTGGTGGAATTACAATCATTGGCGGAATTACTTCAATGTCTACGGTCCAAGTGGCAAAGCAAATTCCATTGGATGCCGTTAAGGTAACAGGATATATCCCTGGATTTGCAAAAGGATAGCTGAATGTAGCATCTGAAGAATTGCTTGAAGGATTTCCATCTCCGAAATTCCACGTGTAGCTCGTTGCATTTTGACTCAAATTCAGAAAGTCAACTGTTAATGGTGCATTCCCAAAAAGTGGACTCGCTGCGCCGTTTGCAACAGGTAACGGATAAGCAGTAACAACAACTTCGTCTGTATCTTCACAACCATTTGCATCTGTTCCAGTAACAGTGTACGTTGTAACACCGGTTGGAGGAATAAAACTCACACCATTCGATATTCCGTTATCCCAAGTATATGAAATTGCACCTGAACCAGTTAGGGTAACATTCGATGGCGAAGTTGGATTGGGTTCACACACTTGTACATCGTTACCGGCATTGACAACTGGAAGAGGATATACTGTAACGGAAATAGAGCTATTATCTGCTTGAAAGCACTGCACTGAACTTGATTCGGTCACATCTACAAGGGTGTAGGCAGTAGTTCCGACGGCATTCGTTGGTGCATTTAGAGTATACGAATTTCCCGAAGTGGTAATTGGAGGTTGGGCGACTCCATCGATCGTGTAATTGATTGTGTATGGAGCTGTACCTCCTGCTCCAGTGATGGTGACGGTTGGACTGGGATCATTTAAACAAACTCCAACATTATCAACGATTGTTGCAGTTGGAAGCGGATTTACTTGAATCGTAAGATCAGATGTTTGTGTTGAGCCACAAGAACCTGGCTCGGTTACCGTAACAGTATACGTTGTTGTTGTACTTGGTGTTGCAACAGGATTCGGAATGTTCGGATTGCTAAGTCCAGCAGTTGGTGTCCAAGCAAAAGTATAAGGACCATTGCAACCATTTTGAGCAGTCGCATTCAATTGTGTATTTTCATTTTGACAGATGATTAATTCGTTTGCAGAGCTCGTTAGCACAAGCGGACTTGAACCAGCAACGGTAAATGTGAAAACAGGAGTGTACAAATTGGCAAAACAAAGAGGTTCTTGTCCTCGCCATTTATATTCACCAGGACAAAAACCGGAAATATCTATCACCGTCAAAGGGTAAGGAACCCCTACAGGCCAAGTAGAGCTGCTTGATCCTCCACCATTGATGCAAACTTCTGGAGATAAATAATTACCGACACCTGTAAATTGTTGATCTGCACAAATTAATTCTATTTCAACTTGATAACAACATTGCCATCCTGCATTACTCGTAAAAGTAAGTTCTAAATTTGTGCCATTGATGGTTTGGGTCACATCTGACAACGGTTGACATGGGCTACAAGCCAGCATGTTAAGACTTTTAACAAAAAAAGAAAGTAGAATAATTGTTTTAAGCGTATTCATAGAGTGTAATTTTAGCAATTTAATAATAGACTTGAATTTAACGAACAAAGTTGCTCAGTCAAACCTTTTTTTATTTATTTTTTTCCAACAATTCAATCCGCTTTTCAAGATCCTTCATTTTTTCAAGTTCCTTTTGTAGAATGTCGGATTTATCAATCAGTAATTGGTTTTCTGATTTTAGTTGATCAATTACTTGCTGTTGTTCTTGAATAGCATTTACAATGGGAACAACAAATTCAGCATAGCGAATAGAATAAAAATCTTTTTCATTTTTTGGTTGAACAATTCCACTAAAGTTTGTGTTAAAGAATGAACTCACTTGTTCTACTTCTTGTGCCAAAAATCCAGAATATTCAATGCCTTCTTGTCCTTTTGTGGTGTAAGTGTATCGAACAGGGCGTAATTTTAGAATGAAGTCCAAACCAAGTGTTTCTCGGCGCACGTTTTGTTTGAGTCGAGCATCTGAAAGTGTGCTCCAGCCAACTTGGCCACCAATGGAAGTCATGGCTGAATTACCGATAACCGTGGTATTGCTAGCCGAAACAACAGAACCACTTCCAATGGCTATGGAATTGGATAAATCACTTGTAGCTCCGTCTGCATTGAAACCAAGGTACAAATTATTACTTCCAGTTAAAGTGTATTGACCAGCAAAATTCCCAACGTATGTATTGTTGCTTCCTGTAGAATTAAAATAACCAGCGTGCGCACCAAAAAATGCATTTTCACTTCCAGTTGTATTGTTATTTCCTGTGGTAACTCCAAGAAAGGTGTTGTGTAAACCTGAAGTTGTTGATTGACCAGCGTAACAGCCAATAAAAGTATTTTCTAACCCATCTACATTTGAAAAACCAGCGCGACGACCTATAAAAGTGTTCAAAACGCCATTTAAATTGCTAACTCCTGTTTCAGCTCCAAGGAATGTATTTTGACTTCCGATGGTATTAATGATACCTGCATGATATCCGGCATAAAAATTATATTGTCCCATCGTGTTGCTTATTCCAGCATTTTCTCCGATAAATAAATTAGAAGTTCCTTTCGTAGATAGCGCAGCGTAATTGCCAATCATATAAGCACTGTCTTGTGGAATAGCAATTCTACCATTCACATGCAATTTTTGTGAAGGATTCGTGGTTCCAATGCCAACCTTTGCGCCATTGTTGAAAATATTGGAGTTGTTATAAATCCAATCTGTCCCGTTCCAAAAAGGCGTATTCCCAGGACTATTTCCATCCGGCATATTGGCAGTTTCCGCTTGTTTGGAATATAAAGAATATGGAACAGAAAGAAGTTGCGATGTACCCATTAGTTGATAGTTAACACCGCCGGTTAAATCAGCTTCCACTTTTAAGAACTTTGAATTAACTCCCCACATGATAGAATTAAATGTCGAAGTTACAGGTGTGCCTTCGCCAACTGTTACAGTAAACAATCCAAATTCGTTGGTTGTTGGTGAATGAGTTTCACTATATACGACTGCGCCAGAAACCGATTCATCTAAAATGCTGATGCGCACATTGATGTCCGTGTTGTTCAATGTTTGTCCCGAAGTGTTTCGTGCAACAGATTGATATTTAAATCCTTCTGGCACTTGCGCATATAAAAAATACACATTGCAAAAAACGAACACTATCAGTTGAATTATTTTCATAACATCAATTTTTAACTATTTTGAAAAGTATGGGATTGGATGATTGATTTGTGACCACCGTAATAAAATAAACTCCTGGAGCCAAATCACGCAATTCTGTAACTGTAAATGGACTAGAATAGTTGTGAGACCGTTGAACATCTCGTACAATTTTTCCGAATGCATCTTCCATTTTGATGGAAACGAATTGAATGGTTCCGTCTGTCCATTGAATCGATACAAAATCGTTGATTGGATTAGGAAAGACAACAAAATTTGAAGCAACATTTAAAGTCGAAATGGTCAAGATGTCTTCAAAATTTTGTTGAAATCCTTGCGTAAAAATACCTTCAGAGGTTTCAACAGTTTCGGTCGAAATCTCACCCAAAGTATAGGCTAGAGATCCTTGAGAATTGGTGAAATAGCCACCATCAGTTGCGACAACTTCTTGGCTGTAAATCGCATGAAAAAATCCGAAAGTCAGCATTGAGAAAAAGAAAATATGACGCAAGTAGTTCATTCCCTCAAATCTACGAAGAAATTCGAGAAACAAAAAATGAATTTTAGAGCACGTCTAATAATTCTACATCAAAAATGAGCACCGTATTTCCAGGAATGGAAGAATTTCCGCTTGCTCCATATCCAAGTGCTGACGGTATCAACAATGTACCTGATCCTCCTTCTTTGAAATATGGAATTCCTTCTGTCCATCCTTTGATAACATTAGCTAAATTAAATGTAACACCAGTCGCTGGACTTTGATCAAACACTTCGCCACTTGTAAAATATCCTTGATAATTAACTTTCACATCAGAAGTACCATTGCATGATGCTCCCGTGCCTGGTTCGTTGATAACATAATACAATCCTGATCCTGTTGCAGTTGCATTCAAACTGTGATCTGTTATGTATTTTTTTATAATTTCTTCGTCTTTTGCAGCTTGATCATTTGCATCATCTTTTTTGCAACTTACGATCAAGATTCCTAATAATAAGAATGGAAATAAGTGTTTCATTGCTTGTCTTCTAGACCTTAAAAATAGATATTTCAATGAATGAAAACGCAATTTAGAACGATTATTTTTGGAATATTAACTAGTTTTAGATTTTATTAAATCAAAATGAAGCACATCGTATCAAACTTTCAAGAATACCAAGAAGCGTATAAAGCAAGCGTTATGAATCCAGAAGAATTTTGGGCTGAATTTGCCGAAAATGAGTTTGTATGGAGAAAAAAATGGAATAAAGTACTGAGTAGTAATCTGGAAGAAGCCAAAGTGAAATGGTTCGAAGGAGCTGAACTCAATATCACAGAAAATTGCATCGATCGTCATTTATCTGCAAAAGGAGAACAAACAGCAATCATTTTCGAACCGAATGATGTGAACGAAAAAGCGCTGCACATTTCTTACACTGAATTGGCGAAAAATGTCAACAAAACAGCGAATATGCTAAAAGCAATGGGTGCAAAAAAAGGGGACCGCATTTGCTTGTACATGCCAATGGTACCTGAATTGGCCTACGCTGTTTTAGCTTGTGCACGCATTGGAGCCGTTCATTCTGTAGTTTTCGCAGGATTTAGTTCGAAAAGTTTGAGCGATCGCATCAATGATGCAACGTGCACTATTTTAGTAACAGCCGATGCTGGTTATCGTGGAAATAAAGTGACTGAATTAAAATCAATCGCTGATGAAGCACTACTTACTTGTCCAAGCATCGAAAAAGTAGTTGTTTTGAATCGCACCAATACACCTTGTGAAATGAAGTCAGGCAGAGATCATTGGTGGCACGATGAGTTTCCGCAAGCAAGTGATGCATGTGCTGCCGAAACAATGAATGCAGAAGATTTGCTTTTCATTTTATACACTTCTGGAAGCACTGGAAAACCAAAAGGGATGGTACATACAATTGGTGGCTATATGGTTTACACCAATTATAGTTTTCGAAATGTATTTCAATACAAGGAAGGTGAAATTTATTGGTGTACCGCCGATATTGGTTGGATTACAGGACATAGCTACATTCTTTACGGTCCATTAAGTGCTGGTGCAACGACTGTCATGTTCGAAGGAATTCCAAATTACCCGGATGCAGGAAGATTTTGGGAAGTGGTTGAAAAACATAAAGTAAATATTTTCTACACAGCTCCAACGGCCATTCGATCATTGGAAAAGGCAGATTTGGATTTCGTGAATCGACATGATTTAAGCTCCTTACGTGTGCTTGGAACCGTTGGAGAACCAATCAATCACGAAGCTTGGGATTGGTACAATGAACATGTTGGTAAAAAGAATTGTCCGATTGTTGATACATGGTGGCAAACAGAAACAGGAGGAATCATGATTTCACCATTGGCAGGAATCACGGAAGCCATTCCAACTTTTGCTACCTTGCCGTTGCCGGGAATTCAACCGTGTTTGGTAGATGAAAAAGGTGAAGAAATTTGGGACATTGAAGCCGAAGGTCGCCTGTGCATCAAATTTCCTTGGCCAAGCATGGCACGCACCATTTACGGAGATCATCAACGTTATTTTGAAACGTATTTCAGCGCTTTCAAAGGAATGTATTTTACAGGTGATGGTGCGAAACGTGATACAGGATTTAATTATCGCATTACAGGTAGGGTAGACGATGTTGTCATTGTAAGTGGTCACAACCTTGGTACTGCTGAAATAGAAAATGCCATTGATGAACATCCGATGATTACAGAAGCAGCTGTTGTTGGTTACCCACACGATTTAAAAGGCAATAGCATTTATGCGTTTGTGACATTGAAAGATGTTGATCTCATTCATGAAGAAGAGACGTTGGTTGTTTTACGAAAAGAAATTCTCGATTTGGTTTCTAAAATAATTGGTCCTATTGCTAAACCTGAGAAAATCCAGTTTACGACAGGATTACCAAAAACAAGAAGCGGTAAAATCATGCGTCGAATTTTGAGAAAGATTGCATCGGAAGAATTAGATTCTTTGGGCGATATTTCTACGTTGTTGAATCCAGAATGTGTGGAAGAAATTATTGAAACGAGAATTAAATAAAGCCAATTCTAAAAATAAAATCATGAAATTAAAAGTACTTATTTGTTCTACACTCATTTCTTTTTCTTCGGTGGCGCAAGATGAACCAACATCGACCTATCGTGGTTTTGAACTTGGTGCTGATTTAGCCTTTTCTTCGTCTACTTTTGGTGGTAATTTTGGAATAGGATTGAAACCGGGATTTAAATTGGGAGAATACATTATTGCAGGACCAGCCTTGCGCTATGAGCGTTTGTGGTTCAAAAATGCGCTTTCTGGATTTAGTGGTAACACGAATGTTTATGGTGGAGGAGCATTTATACATGCACGCTTTTTTAACGCTTTATTTTTGGGTGTTGAATATGAATATTTGCGTTCACCATTTAATTTAAGTGGGCAGCTGCAAGTTGAAAATTCATTTGCATCCGTCTTGTTTTTAGGTGGCGGTTTTTCGATGGAGCTAAAACCATGGATAAGATTAAATGCTGGAATCATGTATGATGCAGTGAACGCTGTTAACAGTCCCTACAGCAGATCGTATACGTTCACAGTAAAAGATGCTAATGGAAATATTCAACGCTACTTGCCGATTGTTTACCGTATCGCGTTTTTCTTCCCACTAGGGAATACGGATAAACAAGAAGTAGAAGAAACGGAAGAGTATTAACCTGTGTTCGATTATAAATTTCATTCAGATCGCCTAGACCACGAAGTAGAACCGAAGGTAAACACTTGAGTTTTAGGAAAAGCGACGAAGTAATTAACTTCGTTGCTACTATCGCGGTGCGGGCTATTTCGAGACGTTTTGACGAAAAAATCAAATTTTTATAGGTGAAGTTCATCTGCTTTTCACTTAATTCTTTGAAATTAACTTCGTTGCTGCTTGCGCGGTGTTCGTTGCTTTTAATCGCGATAGCTCGCTATCCCTCATAAAACCGCCTTCTCTTTCAAATTTTAATTGAAATCTGAATTGTAATTTAGAATCGAACTCAGGTTATTAATTTTTCTTATTCCTAGGATGAAATGAAATGATTGCTTCGCGCAAGTATCGTTCATCTAAATGCGTGTAAATTTCTGTTGTTGTAATGGATTCATGTCCGAGCATTTCCTGGATGGCTCTCAAATTAGCCCCACCTTCTAATAAATGTGTGGCAAACGAATGACGAAAAGTGTGCGGAGAAATTACTTTGGTGATTCCTGCCAAATCTACCACTTGACGAATCATCGTGAAAATCATAACGCGGGTCAATTTTGCTCCCCTGCGATTTAGAAAAACAAACTTTTCATTGCCAGGTTTGATCGGAATACTCATGCGTGAATTTGCTCTGTAATTCGAAATTTCTCGCTCAACGGCTGGACTCACAGGCACAAGTCTTTCTTTGTTTCCTTTTCCGATGACCCTAACAAAGCCTTCATCAAAATGCAAATCTTCGAATTTTAAATTGACCAATTCAGAGACACGAAGTCCACAACTGTAAAGTGTTTCCAAAATCGCTCTGTTTCGTTCACCTTCCTGTTTCGAAAAATCCACCGAATTAATTAACAAATCAATTTCCTCAATTGACAATACTTCGGGTAATTTCCGACCAATTTTTGGGAGTTCAATAAGCTCTGAAGGATCATCTTTGATCACATCTTCCAAAAACAAAAAGGCATAAAATTGTTTTATCCCGCTGATGATGCGTGCTTGCGACCGTGGACTTAAACCTAAATCAAATAGCTCGGTGATAAATTGCACCAAATCTTCATGGGTAATTTGCGCTGGATTTTTTTTCAAAGAACCTGAAAAATCCTTCAGTTTGAGCACATCGTTGGTGTAAGCCTCAACTGAATTTTCAGCCAATCCTTTTTCAATTTTCAAGTATGCAACAAAATCCGTAATATAGTGCTCCCAATTCGACATGTATGAAACTTTTAATACTTAATGGCCCCAATTTAAATTTACTTGGTCAGCGAGATCCACAAATGTATGGTTCTCAATCATTCGATGAATATTTTTTAGCATTAAAATCAAAATTTGAAGTTGAAATAGAAGCGGCACAATCAAATGTGGAAGGGGAGTTGATTAATTTATTGCAACAAACAAATGCCGATGGCGTCATTTTTAATGCCGGCGGATTTACACATACGAGTGTAGCTCTGAGAGATTGCATTGATGCTATTAAAGTACCAGTGGTCGAAGTTCATATTTCAAACATTGCAGCGCGTGAGTCATTCCGACATGAATCTCTTTTATCTCCCGTTTGCGTGGGGTGTATTTTTGGATTTGGATTGAAGGGATATGAGTTGGGCGTGCGGTATTTTTTGGAGGTAAATGTTTAGTAGTTAAGAATTATGCCTATCGGGAACTTTGCCATAATTTGATTTTAAAAGTCTTTTACTTTTCTTTTTTCCGCAAAAAGAAAAGTAACAAAAGAAAAACTCGTCGCTGTAAATCAAGTTGTGCATTCCACTTCCGAATCTTGACCACTTCGGCGATCTTACGTTTTCACGCTTCGCTAACAAAAACTCCAGCTTCCTTGTGGTACCCAAGATTCTGTTCACTTCACTTCAACTTAATTTAAGGCGACATTGCCAACGACTAAGAAATTTTTAAAGATCCTCGCTTTTTTCTAAAATCATCTAGATTTCAGTATAAACTTTCAAAAGGTAAAGATCCCGATGGGTATTTTAAGAATTAAGTTCTTATCACTATTGTCCACTAAAAATTATTTTTAAAAGTTTGTTTACATAAAAAAAACAAGAGATCAGAGCCTTTAAATTAGTTTGGGGCTTAGAATTTTAATCCCAAAATAGATTTATTTCGGATCCAAAATCCGTCCTAATTTTGAAAAGTGAGGATGAAGAAAATAACTGAATGGCGAACCGATTACAAAAGGGGCTTGTCCTCTGTATTCGTTCTTTTTCAGAACGAATGCACTACTTTTGTTAAATCGGTCCATTCAGAAATTTTCGCCGAACGACTTAAAATTAGGACTAGACTTTTTTGGTTCTTTTTTTGGCGATGAAAAAAAGAACAAAATTTAATCGGACAATAATGGTTTCTTTAATTACCTCTTGAATAACCTCTGATTTAACTCCGAATATTTCACAATTCCCTTGAAATAACGTGCCCAAATGATGCTTCCATAATACATTCCTATTGGATTTGGATTTGCAACAGTTGTTTTGATATGCTTACGTTTTTTAAGTAAAGTAGACAGCCTTTTGTACATGCCAAGATGCGCTCGAATCACCGCCCAAAGTAACTTAAATTCACCTTTGAAGAGGAATCGAACACCTGCAATTCCATCCAAAACAAGTCGATGAAATAACTTAGGAAACAACCAGCCAGGATGGTTTTTAACAATCATGTACAAGCTATTTCTAAAATTGAGGTAAGTTTTAAAAGGAGAAATATACGGAAGTGTTCCACCACCAACATGATACACAACGGAGGAAGGTGCAACCATGAATTTATAGCCCATTTTTTTCGTGCGCCAACACAAATCTATTTCTTCCATGTGGGCGAAAAAATCTTCATCAAATCCGCCAAGTTCATGATATATTTTTGAACGGATTAAAAATGCGGCTCCTGTAGCCCAAAATACTTCTGTTTCATCGTTGTATTGACCCAAGTCTTGCTCGAATTTGTCGACAATTCTACCTCTGCAAAAAGGAAAATAATTTCGATCTAAATATCCACCACAAGCACCTGCATGTTCGAATTGAGAACGATTGTGAAACGAAAGTACTTTTGGTTGACATCCTGCAACTTTGGGATCTTTCATCGTTTCCATAAGCGGAGCTAACCAATTCTCTGTGACTTCAATATCACTATTTAACAGCAGATAAAATTCTGAATCTACATGTTTGAGTGCATCGTTATAACCTTTTGCAAAACCACCATTTGATTCGTTAATGATTAATCTAATGGAAGGATAATGTTGTTTTAGAAATGGAATAGAATCATCGGTGGACGCATTATCTGCAACAATAATTTCAGAATTGGCAGCATGTTTTATAACCGAAGGTAAGAATTCTTCTAAGTACTTTTTTCCGTTCCAATTGAGAATAACAATGCTAAGTTGGGCCATTTATTGATTTTTCAGTCTCAAATTTTTCCCAAGTATACAGATTAATATCCAATTATTTGTTGACCATTATTACCCCAGCTATCAGGATTGTATTGATTTGGATCGTCCACATTTCCGTTTACGGTATTTCGTTTCACCAATTCATACGTCCATCGTGGATTTTTAATTTCCCCAATCATATCGGAGTGCAAAAGTCGATACTCTCTGTTGATTAAAGTTGGATTATAAAAAATAAACTTTTTGTTACTAAAAACCCCAATTTTATTGTATTCCCAAGCTTCCCAAGGATATTCTGACGGAGAAGTTTCTCTATCTACAGTTCGGGTTGGCGGTCCATATTGCAAATAAACACGTCCACGATCTGTTTCAAATCCATTTTGAAAAGTGGTTGCATATAATTTTTCAATTTTTTGAACTTGTGTTTTATATTTAATCCAAGCTTCATACATATTCACACCAGATGTTTCTTTCCAAAATGCCTGAATCAATTTGCGTTGGCGGTCAGAATTTTTCCCTTTGTATTCGTTTATAATTGTTCGTGCTTGTGTTGCTTTAGAAATTGGAATCAAGCTTGTCAAATAAAATTCAACGCTGTCATCGTGAATCGATGCTTGAAAGGCTGGATCGATTATTAAATCAGTGTAATTGGTTATTTCTTGCAAATCATTGCTTCTTTCGAATTCATAGCTTTGTTTAGAAAGTTCATTCATACTTCGATCCAATAACATATAATTCAAGATGTATTTTCCAGTTGGAACTTCGGCAATGTTTACTTCTCTAAACACAGGGACTACAGGTGCTGTCGTGTGCTTACTAAATCGCGTAAATTTTTCAAGTTCTTGACCTGTTTCAGAATTTATGATTGTTTGTTTCACTCCAAAAACAGAATCTTCCAATTCGTTTGTATTATATATTTCAAAATAGGCAGGTAAATTTTCCAATTCTTGTGGATAGAAAGTAGAAATTCGTGGCAAAATCGTGTAACCAGATTTGAAAAATGGAGATTCTTCATTCCCTTTTAAAGCCGATTCAGCGATAAGAATATCCGAAATCGTCAAGGCATCATCCAAAGATTCGATCTCCGTTTTGAAATTTGTGACCACTGGCTCATGTTTTGAATTCAAATCTTGAATTTTTAAGGAAACATCATACACGCCAGGCTGCAATGCAAATCGTTTTAAGTCATAAAAATCGTCAATAATGCTATCTGACATCATTGGTGTTAGAAGACGATAAGCATCAGAGGCAACTACTTTATTATATTGAGAAATATCAATAAAAACGGCCAATTCACCTTGCAATCCGTTTTCAACAGGCAAGTAATTTATGGTATAACCAACAAATTGAAATTGAATTTCAACATAATTGCCAATTTCAGGAGCAGCAAATTGTTTTGTCTGAAGATAAGCGGTCAACTTTCTGTCTTTTTGTGCATTTAGATTCAATGCAAACACAGAACAAAGGGCGAAAAATGAGATTAAACGTGCCATAATTTTCATTTGTAAAAAGTAAAGATACGAAATGCTATTAAATTGTTTTAGGGATTTTCGATGATTGATTGAATGAACCGTTTCATTGATTCAACGGTAAATAATTCTTTGGAGTTGATTTTCAGTTAATTTGAAAAAAAAATAAAAAAGTTGAAATTTCTTCTTGCCAATATTCAAAGTATTACTACTTTTGCCCCGGAGAATTGGCAGAGTGGTCGATCGCACCGGTCTTGAAAACCGGCGTACCGCAAGGTACCGTAGGTTCGAATCCTACATTCTCCGCTCAGATTTTTTCAACAAAAGGAGTTCAGTTTGAACTCCTTTTTTTATTTCATCAATTGGGACTTCAAGAATGAAGCAAATTATTTACGATATATCGAATACATAAGTTTCATTTGTAAAGAAATTTTTTTATATTCGTCAAACAAAATACTATTACTCAGTAGTATATTGCTTGTTAGAAAATGAACTTTACTTTATTGAATTGATGAAACGAATTCACTTATTTCTTACTCTTTCGTTGGTTGGTTATATATTGTTTGGTGCAATAGGTTGTAAAAAAGATACTGTTATTGAACCAACAACTCCAGCGGATCCCAATGCTGTTTCTGTAAATTTGACTTCTGCTCCTTATCAGAAGTTATCGGATTACAAATTTTTTGTCGGCGAGATGAAGAACCTTTCACCAAACGACAGGGTTATTCCTTATGTGCCTGCGTCTACTTTGTTTACAGATTATGCATTGAAAAAGCGATTTGTATGGGTGCCCGTAGGAAAAAAAGCAACATACAATGGAGATGGCAAAGTCCTTGAATTACCTGTTGGTTCGGCGTTAATTAAGAATTTTTATTACGAGAATGTTCAACCAGACAATTCAACAAAAATCATGGAAACGCGTGTGATGATTCGTAAGTCAAATGGTTGGATTTTTGCTGAATACATTTGGAATGATGAGCAAACGGAGGCTACTTTAAGTATGAACGGTTCTACAACGTCCATCTCATGGATGCAAGATGGAACCCTTAAGTCAACAAACTATCGATTTCCTTCTGAAACAGAATGCTTAACATGTCATAAAAAACAAAACCAACCTATTCCAATTGGTATTAAACCACAAAATTTAAACTTGTCTTATAATTATATGTCAGGTGCTCAAAATCAATTGCAAAAATGGATTTCTTTGGGAATGTTAGAGAATAATTTGCCTGGAACCATTGTTTCAACGGTTGATTACCATGATGTTTCTCAATCTATTGACCTTCGTTTTCGTTCGTATGTAGACATGAACTGTGCACATTGCCATGCTGAAGGTGCTCATTGCGATTATCGTCCTATGCGTTTGGCATTTTCTGAAACTGCATTACCAATCAACTTAGGTCTGTGCGTGGAACCTGAAGAATTTATAAATGCGGATTTAATTAACATTATTACTCCTGGTAATAAAAATAAATCGATGATGCATTATCGATTGAGTTCGACATTGGAAAGCGAAAGAATGCCACTTTTAGGAAGAACGTTGGTTCACCAAGAAGGTGTTGCTTTGCTCGAAGAATGGATTGAATGGAAACAAGATTGTAACTAAAAATAATAAATTGTAAACTGTTAATAACTAATAATTTGAACTATGAAAAACAAATTTTACTTAATGTGTCTCTTTGCACTTCCTTTTGCAGCTTCGGCTCAAAACAGCTGTGCAACTGCGCTTGCTGCACCGGCAGGAAGTTACACCATCACAGCTATTGATGGTTCTGAAGCACCGATTATTGCATGTGCGAATGGTGGTACTGGTTCGACTTTGGCGGAATGGTACAAATATACACCTTCAATGAATTACACGGTAACGGTTTCATCTGACATTCCAACTAATACCGTAGATACACGTGTACACGTTTTCGTTGGAACATGCGGATCATATACTTGTCATGCTGGTGATGATGATGGTGGTTCAGGAACTTTGTCTTCATGTACGTTTAACGTTGTTGCAGGTACAGAGTATTTAATTTGTTGGGACAACAGATATTCAGCAGGTGGTTTTGATTTCACTATTACAGAAGCGCCTTATGTAGAACCGATTGTTCCCCCTGTAACATTTACAGCAGCGACATATCCAAGTATTGCAGGAACTTATGGTTTGGCATTAGTTGACATGAATGGTGACTTTTTGGATGATATTGTAACTGTTTCTAACACTTCAATTCAAATCCAATATCAACAAACTTCTGGAATGTTTAATGCCGTTAATTACACAACTACTTCAGCAGCAAACGATCCTTCATGGAGTTTGGCAGTTGGTGATATAGATAAAAATGGTTTTAATGACATTATGTATGGTGGTGGAAGCGGTGTTACTTTCATGATTGCCAACAGCACAGGAACGGGTTACACACAAGTATCAGGTCCAGAGTATGTATTCTGCCAAAGAACAAATTTCGTAGATATCAATAATGATGGTAATTTGGATGCTTTTTCTTGTCATGACGTAGATCCTAATGTTTATTTCATTAATGATGGATCTGGAAATTTAACCTATTATCAAGGAGGTTTGGGTGACCATCCAGAAGGAGGGAATTATGGTTCAGTATGGGTAGATTATGACAATGATGGTGATCCAGACTTATTTATCGCAAAATGTCGTGGTGGAGCTTCTACAGCAAAAATAAATGAGTTACACAGAAATGATGGTGGTGGTGATTTCACAGATGTTTCTATCGCAGCAAACATGGCAGATCCAATTCAAACTTGGTCTTCTGCTTGGAATGATTATGACAATGATGGATTCATGGACGCATTAATAGGTGCAAGTTCAACTGCCGATGGAACACATAAATTTATGCGTAACAATGGTGATGGTACTTTCACAGATGCCACAGCTGGTTCAGGATGGGATTCTAACACAAGTTTGAACATTGAGCATTGCACGTATGACTTCGACAACGATGGTTACGCTGACGTTATGGGAGGCGGAAATAAAATCATGTTTAACAATGGTGATTTAACTTGGTCTCCTTCTGATTATGCGTTTTCAAGTGGTGCTGTTGGTGACATGAATAATGATGGATTTTTGGACGTAAGAAACGGTACAACAATTTATTACAACAGTCAAAACGATAACAACTGGGTGAAAGTAAATTTACAAGGTGTTCAAAGTAACAAAAATGGAATTGGAGCTCGTGTTGAAATTTATGGAGCTTGGGGTAAACAAATCCGTGACATTCGTTCAGGAGAAGGATTCAAATACATGAGTACGTTGAATGCGCATTTTGGAATTGGTGAGGCGACAGAAATTGATTCTATTTTAGTGAAATGGCCTTCAGGTAACATTGATAATATCATCAGTCCAAACATCAACGAAGCAGTGACAGTTGTGGAAGGATCAAGCCCATTGAGCATTGTTGAATTGGATGGTAAAAAAGTTACCCTATATCCAAATCCAACAACAAACTTTGTGATGATCGAAAACATCGATTTGTTAAGCGTTGAGAATATTTCAGTAGTTGCTTACAATGGAACAGAAGTGATTAATGTAGCAGGTTCAGCATCTAAATTAGATGTGTCAAAACTTAATTCAGGACTTTACATTTTAACAATCTCAACGAAGGATGGTAAAAAGTATTCCGAAACATTCGTGAAACAATAATCGGTTAGTATATTTTAAAGAAATCCCTTTTGCTTTGCAAGAGGGATTTTTTTATTGCGCCTTTTTTGTTGATAATCAATGTGTTTAAAATTCACAAAAAAAATATTTTAATTTTTTAATAAAAAAAGGTTGCGATAATAAAAAATGAACGTATATTTGCACTCGCAGAAAAGAAAACAGAACGTTGTTTTTATTGCAAATAATGGGGGATTAGCTCAGTTGGTTTAGAGCACCTGCCTTACAAGCAGGGGGTCACTGGTTCGAATCCAGTATTCCCCACAAATAAAACAAAGGGTTTTAGACTATTCAAGTTTGAAACCCTTTTTTATTTGCAAAAAATTTAATACAAAATTTAATCAGAATATCCAATTTTTAAATGATTTAATCATTGTATAATGTAGGTAGTGTGTGGTTTTGGCATTTCATTTTTTTAATAATATTCAATTTTTTTTTCTGAAATTGCTTTTGGTTTGTTGTTTTCAAATTCAGTTCGTTTTATCCAATTCCCTTGGGAATCATATTCATATTTATTAGTGATGAGGTCAAAAGTGTTTTCAAGACCGTACCTTTTTGAACTAATAATATTCCCTTTTGTATCATAAACATATGTTTCTTTGGTATTTAATTCCTCAAAGCTTTCGTCTATAATGGTTTTTTTTTCTAATACAGCTCCTTTAGGATCAACCGTAAAGATTGATTTCCAAATCAACACTCCATTTTCATTATAAAAGTGCTCTTCAATCAAGTTTCCATTTGCATCATATTTGTTTGAAAAAGAATATGAAGGGTTTCCGAATTCATCAAATATGTTCTCTTCAATCAAATTTCCGTTCTCAAACTTGAAATTAGTAGTGTACTTTAACTTTTCGTTTTCATCGTAAAAATTTGTTTCTACCAGTAATCCAGTAACAGAATCATATTTATAAATATTTCTGTAATTTAAAGTGCCATCTAAATTTTCGCCATTCTTTTCAATAATAAATCCATTCTTGCCATATTTTGTGACAACAATACTTTCTAGACCCATCTCACCTTCATCTGCAATATTAATACCTGTGAGATAATAAGATTCTTCAACCGATTTAACTGTTCCAATTAGGTTGTCTTTTTGTAGGTCGGTTTTTTGTGAGATTGAAAAAAATGTAAAATAATGGATACTGATAAAACAGATTAAAGTTTTCATTTTTAATTGATTTTGGTTTCTGAAACAAATTTAGGGAATTCCTATTTGGGAAACCTAAATTTTCAATGAACTACTCACAATTATGCATAAGTTAAAGTAATTATATATTCTTGTCAATTTGAATCTTTAGATAGGACTTGCTTCAATTCTTTCAATCAGTGCATGTATGGTAAAAAGATTCATTTTCCGTTGTTTTCTTTCACGGTGGCAAAGTGGCTTTCAGGTTCTAGGCAATATAATTATTACAGCTTTGTAGATGAGAGGATTATTAAACTCCGTTCTTTTACAATTTTATTGTTATTTTTATAGGCTAACTACTTAGTAACGTAATTATTTTTGGCAACTTCAGTTAAACATAGCGCAAAGTCTTCATTTCAGGGAGTTATTTACCAATATTTTGTTGCATTAGAAAAATGCTTTGAGATGAAATCTGGAGATTTTGTTCGCTTTGAAGAAGATGGAGATGTTTCAACCGTCAATGAACAAATTGAAGTGAAACATGTTGAAGATGATTTAACCGATAGAAATTTAAATTTTTGGAAGACTTTAAATAATTGGCTTGATCCTGCTTTTGAAAGATCAAAGTATCAGTCATTAGTACTATTAACAACACAAAAAATTGGAAGTAATTCTTTACTTAACAACTGGAATAATAAATCACATAGTCAAAAGTTAACGATACTTAAAAACATAAAAAAAACTGCGTTAGATGAGCACAAGAACTCCGGTAATACAAAAAAGACAGAAGTTTTAAATTATATTGAAAAATGTCTAAGTACATCAAATAAAATTATATTTAATGAGATTATTCAAAAGTTTATTTTATTAGATCAATCCGAAATTTCAGTCGAGTTTTATAATAGCACACGTGATCGTTATTTAAAAGCTGTAAAACCATTGAGATATAAAGATCAAATAATGCAAGGTCTACTTGGTTATATCCTTTCACGTCATAAAGTTAATTCCGTTTGGGAAATAAGTTATAATGATTTTAGTAATGAGTTTTCGGAATTTGTAGCTCAATTTTCCGAGAATACTAAGACATTTCCTGAAATTAATTATAGTTATTCGCAAAAAGAGATTGATGAAAATTTGGATCATTTGTTTGTTCAAAAAATTAATGAAATTAACTATACAGATCAGATTTCAAAAGCAGTTTCAGATTATCTAAGTACACAAAAAATAATTCTAGAGGAAATTTCAGACCACACGGTTGCGGTGCAGCATTATTTTGCTTTTGAGAATGAGTTACAGCAAAAATATCATCCAAAATATAGTCAATTTTCAAGAAAAGCCAACCCTAATAGTTTTGATGAATCATGTCAAGATTTTTATGATGAAATGATGGGAATGGATGCTCCAAAATTGGGGAAATATGATCATACACCAATCATTTTTAAAAATGGCGTGTTGCACATTCTAGCAAACGAAAACAACATTACTTGGAAACTAAAAAGCAATGAGTAAAACTGTAGAGAATATATATCGCATTAAAAACAATCCATTTGTTTTAACAGAAATACTAATAGAGTTCTACAAATCTCTAGAGAGTGAGCCTAAAAACGCATTGTTAATGTACCTTGTATTTCCAATTGTTTTATTCAAAGACAGTAATCAAGCGTTAACTAACAAGAATAGTCTAAGAACAATAAGATCTTTTAAAAAAGAAAGTCATAGATTATATGGTTTAGCGGAAAGAATAAATGAGTATAAGGAACTTACTAATGTTTGTCTTCAATTTGCTATTGATCAAGGAGAGTTACTGATTGAAGATGATATGTCTGTATATGCAGTAGAAGACATTAATAACAATGAGGAGAAATCAGTTTACAAAAAGGCAGCACATAACTTAGCAGTCATGTTAAGTGGTGAAGATGTAGTTGCTATTTACAGACAATTTGGAATAAAAAAAATATGAGGATAAGTATTGAAAATATAGCAGTTATAGATAATGAAGGCTTTGTTCATAATGTTGAATTTACAAACGGATTAAATATAATAACAGGTAAATCTTCAACTGGCAAAAGTGCAATGATTGAAATATTTGATTATTGTTTTGGCAATTCAGAGTATACTGTTCCAGAAGGAGTAATAACAGATAGTGCTAAGTTATATTTTATTATTCTTAAAATAAAGAATTCGCATATAGTTTTAGCAAGGGAACCAAAGTCTTCAAAAGCGTCAATCACAGTTTTTAATGACGAACAATTAGTGAAAGTTAGTGATTTTTCTATTGATATGTTTAAAGACTTTATTCCTCTTAAGGATTTCAAAAATGAGTTGAGTAATTATTTTGGTCTTGATATAATTGATGTAGATATAGATGAACAGGCTAGAGAAGATAGAGGAAAAAAACTAGGTCGCCCTTCAATTAGGCATTTTACTTCTTTTATGTTACAACATCAAAATCTTATAGCGAATAAACACTCTTTATTTTACAGATTTGATGAAAAAGAGAAGAGAGATCAAACTATTGATCAGTTTAAGATTTTTGCGGGATTTGTTGATCAAGATTATTTTATAAAAAAGCAAAGGTTAAATGAACTATCAAGGAATCTTAAGATACTTTATGATTCAGAAGAAAAACATAATAACTATAGTGAAACTATTAAAGAAAAAATTGATGATTTGTTAGAAACATACAAATCTATTTCAGGAAAGGTACTATTAAATGAAAGCGCGCAAAGCTTAGTTATCAGACCTCAACACTTTATTGAAATATTGTATAATATAGAAGTTGAAACAAATCCTGATTCCGATGAACATTTTATTCGCAGACATTCTTTAACAAAGGATTACAACAAAGTATTGGCTAAAATTCGTGAATCACAGAATAAATTAAGCAATATTCAATATTCAATTAATTATGCTGATGAATTTAAAAACAGTTCAGAAATGCTAAGTAACATTAGTGATGTTCAGTTGCCAGAGTCACATTGTCCTTTTTGTAATCAGGAACAACTTGTTCTAGAGAATGAAGCAAATGAACTTTCTACCGCCATAAATTGGCTTAATAGGGAATTATCAAAGACAGTATATATATCGGACTCCTTGAAAAGTGAAGCACGGCAGGTAGAGGTTGAAATCCAAACTTTAAAAAATGAAGCAAGTAATTTTAAAAATGAAATTTTATCAATTGATGAAATCATTGATAAACTAAAATTGAATAGGACACTTGAAGAACAAGGTTTAAAAGTTAAATATAGAATTGAAAGTCTTTTAGAAGAGTTGGTCAATAAACGCGATGATAATTTGGAAAAAAAAATATTGTCGTTAAAAAAGGAAATTTCCAAAATAGAGAAAGATTTAAAAGACAACTACGATACGGTTACACAATTTAAAAAGGCAGAAGAGGTAATTAACAAAAGAATGCAAGTAATAGGGGAGAATTTAGATTTTGAAAATTCCTACCTGCCAATAAACCTCAAATTTAACCTAACAACTTTTGAATTATATCATGAGAAGAAAAATGGTGATAAAGTTTATTTACGTTCAATGGGAAGTGGAGCAAATTGGCTTTACAGTCATGTTTGTCTTTTTACCGCACTACAATATTATTTTTGTTCATTAGGGGAGAAATGTTTAATTCCTACAATTTTATTCATTGATCAACCTAGTCAAGTATATTTCCCAAGTAATGTTGATACTAGTTCCGAAGGTTTTAATATTGATAAATACAAAGAATTAGAGAAACTAAAAAACATATCCATAAATAATTTGAGTGAAGCCGATGAAGATTTAATGTCCGTTACCAATTTATTTAATCAATTAATAGATCATTGTAATCAGACATTTAAGGATACAGGCATTTTACCTCAAATAATTGTAACTGATCATGCTGATAATCTTGAATTAGATGTACTGAATGGAATTAATTGGGAGGATATTGTCATGAATAGAAGATGGCGAAAAAGAGGTTTTATTGACCCTGTACCAGTTACAAAATCAAATAGTTAAAATTTAATATTAACCAAGTTTTTTATCATTAATTCACCTGTAAATCTTTTGATTCGCAGGTAAACATCCTGTAGCCATATGGCTTAAGTCAAAATCAAATCAAATCCGCAATCAGAAAAAAACTTCCGAAAACAAGTATGGTATCTTTTTCATTTGCAAGTTGTTGCGCAGATGCCAATGCGTTTTTTGCTTCTTCAAAAAAAACTCCGTGCAACTGATATTCTTCCGCTTTTTCTTTCAGAGCTGCAATCCGAGCAGACCGAGCATTAGTAAATTCGGTGAAAAAGTAATTCGATTCTTTGGGAAACAGTTCAAAAATACCATCCAAGTCCTTGTCTGCGCTTGTGCCGTAAACAATGTGTAATTGTCCATGATTCATTTCAATGATTGTTTCCAGTGTTTTTTCAATGCCAGCTACGTTGTGACTTACATCGTAAATAGTTAGTGGTTCGCGATTCATGACTTGCAAGCGAGCAACCAATCCGCTGTTTTGAGAAAGGTTTTGAAGTCCAAGGGCAATGGCATTTGATGTTACTGGAAAATCTTCTGCTAGTGCTCTGAGTGCTTTTAGAACAAGATTGTAATTTCGTTGCTGATACGCTCCAAGCAAGGGAAAATTTTCGGGTAATTCATTTAGCTGGTCATCTGCGAATAGAATTTTTGATTCCTTCGCTTTCGCATGCGCTACAAAAACTTCTTCGCTCATCGTTTGTCGCTCGCCAATGATTACTGGAACTTTAGGCTTAATGATTCCTGCCTTTTCGGTAGCAATAGATGTAACATTATTACCCAAAAACTGTGTATGCTCAATGCTAATGTTTGTAATGAGCGATAGGATAGGAGTGATAATGTTCGTTGCATCTAATCTTCCGCCAAGCCCCGTTTCAATGACACAGATTGCGCATTTTTCTTGTCTAAAGTAAAGCAATGCGAGCAAAAAACTTATTTCGAAGAAAGATGGTTCAAAATCTAGCTTGGCTTCTTGTATGGCCTTTGTTTGAGCAATGATGAACGTTTCATCCACACACTTTCCATTGATTCGAATTCTTTCGCGGAAATCCAAAATATGCGGAGAGGTAAATAGCCCTGTTTTATATCCTGCTTCTTTCAATATGGAAGCAAGCATGCTGCACGTGGAGCCTTTGCCATTCGTTCCAGCGACGTGAATAAATGTGAGCTTATTTTGCGGATTGCCGAATGCCTCGCAAAGCTTAGAAATGTTGTCTAAATTGGGTTTATAGGCATTTGCCCCAATGGATTGATACGATGGAAATTGCTGAAAAAGCCAATCAATGGTTTTTTCGTAATCCGCAGACATGAATTAGTTTGGTAAAATTACAGCCGTGTAAAAAACCTTTTGTAAACCTGCGCCTGGTTCTTTATTGAACTTTAATTGAGCTTTCGATGCTGCAATTACTTGATTAATGATTCGTTGATCTGTTGTGGTTGTTCCAGACATATTTCGTGCTGAAACCACTTGTCCGTCTTCGTTAATTGTCAATTGAAGATTCACTGTTATTTTGATGTCTGTTGAAATGTCATCCACCGAAATATTGTTGTACCGAATTCGTCCTTCTCCAGATCCATTTCCTTTTCCGGTTTTTCCTTCTTTTCCGGAATCTGGACCAAAAGCAGGACCATTGCCGCCACCTTCACCACCACCATCACCACCACCGAATGGATTGGTGCTTTGTTTTGTGGTTGTCGCAGTATTATTTGAATTATTATTTGTATTCGTTTTGTTTGATTTCCCAGTATGGATAGCCGTTTTTGACTCTTTTTGAGTAATCACATTTTGCACTTGTTCAGATGGTGGGGCAATTTGATCATCAGAAGGTGTTCCACCACCAGCACCACCAGCTTCAACAACCAAATCGCGCATATCCATTTCTTCGAAGGCCATTTCAGCTTCTAACGGAATATCGCGCGGAGGAGGATCTGCGATGGTAAAACTCATCATAAGCATCACCACAAAAGTTAGAACCAACGACACAATCATCGCAATGATTCCCCATTTCTCATCTTCCTTATTTACAACTATTGGCGTTGACATACTGATACATATTTATTTTTCGTAAGCCAGCACAGGTACCCAACCATTTGCTTTTGTTAGAGCTAGGGCACTGAACACTGCTTCATAATCTGCTTTACGGTGACCTTCAATTTTTAGTTTCAATTCTTTGGAATTTGCAACAGCTTGAGCTGCTAATTCTTTGATTTCTTCAAATTCCATTGGATTGTCCATTGACCCACCTGGCATTACAACGTATTTATTGTCTTCCGTTACAATAAGTCTCGCATCATTTGCTGGAGCAATTTCAGATTTTGGTGCATCTCCAGGCTTTGGTAAATCTACACTCAATTGATTGTTCGACATCAAACTCATGATGATGAAAAAAATCAAAAGCAAAAATACGAGATCGGTCATGGAGGCCATTCCTCCTTCAACACTAACTTTTTTTCGAGATCCCAAGTCCATATTCTACTTATTTACCAGGTGAATTTAATAAATCCATGAATTCAAGTGCCGCATTCTCCATTTGATAAACCACTTTTCCAATGCGACCAACCAAGAAGTTATATCCCATAAAAGCTAAAATTCCAACGATCAAACCAGCAACGGTTGTAATCATTGCTGTCATAATTCCTGGTGCAATTACTTGAATATCCAAACTTGTGGAACTTTGCATATCGATAAACATTTCGACCATACCTACGGTTGTACCTAAGAAACCGATCATTGGTCCAGCGCCAGCAGCGGTAGCCAGAAAACCAATACGTTGTTCAAGTCGGAGCACTTCCAATTTACCTGCATTTTCAATAGAAGCAGAGATGCTTTCCATGGGTTTGCCTAAACGTGCTATTCCTTTTTCGAGCATTTTCGCAGATGGACTATCTGATCTCGAACAAATATCTTTTGCTTGATCTATTTTTCCATCAACCAAGTAATCATTAATTTTCGCTAAAAAATTCACTTCTTCTTTAGAAGCCTTTTTTAGTGCTAAGTATCTTTCTACGAAGATGAAAATCGCGTAGCCAAACATAATTAAGAGAATAAAACAAATAGACCAACCACTCCAGCCAATTCCAGGAGAGCCAAGTTCTTCTGAACCATTTAGGATTTCCCACAAAGTAATTTCTCGAACACCTGTTGATACAGGATTGTTATCCGTTGCTATTTGAAGTAAAAAAGAGACACTCATACAATTATAACGTTTAATTAAAATTTATATTATTTGTTTAATGCATTAATAAGAAAACACCAATTCCAGCGAAATAACCTATTAACGCTAAAAGACTGATTCGTTTCAAATACCAGAAAAATGAAATTTTCTCCATTCCCATGGCAACAACTCCTGCGGCAGAGCCGATAATTAAAATCGATCCACCTGTACCCGCAGCGTAGGCAATAAAGTGCCAAACTTCTGCATCAACAGGTTCTTGGAACATACCAATACTTGCTGCAACTAACGGCACATTATCTATGATAGCGGATGCAAGTCCTAGTATTGTAATGAACACCTCTTCAGGAATGGCGGCGCTAACCAATTTTCCAAAGTTGAAAATCAACCCCAGGGATTCCATGGAAGCCACTGTCATTAAAATCCCTAAAAAGAAAAGAATCGAAGGCATTTCAATTTTACCTAAAGCTTTCATCGTTGGACCTTGGTGGTGCTCGGAGCCAGATTCTACAGCCGTCAAACTAAAATGTTTGTAGGACAAATACTCTGCAACAATGGCGAAAATGGAAAGTGACAACATCATTCCAATGTAGGGAGGTAAATGAGTGATTGTTTTGAAAACAGGTACAAATATGATTAGAACCAATCCTAATACAAACATGAATTTACCGTATTTATTTTCTTTTTCATCTTCCGCTACATCAGGAATGTTTCCTTTAAATGCAGGTAAAAATGTTGCAATTAGCACAGGTAAAAATGTGCAAACAATAGATGGTAAACTTAAAAAGCCAATTAGTTTCCCAGTGGTCACTTTCCCAGCCATCCAGAGCATGGTGGTTGTAACATCTCCAATTGGTGTCCAAGCACCACCAGCGTTTGCTGCGATAATAACCATACCAGCGTACCACATGCGCGACTCCTGGTCAGGAATGATTTTTCTTAAAATGGTTATTAGAACTATTGTTGTTGTTAGATTATCTATTATGGAAGAAAGAAAGAACGCCATAATGCTAACAATCCATAATAAAGTCGCTTTCTTTTTAGATTTAATTAAGTTTTTGATCGCAGAAAATCCTTCGAAATGATCAATGATTTCCACAATGGCCATTGCACCCATCAAGAAAATTAAGATTTCAGCCGTTTTACCAAAGTGATGAAGTAAAGTGCCTTCCATTAAATGAATGCGTTCTTCATGTCCAAGACCAGTAATATCTTGGACTCCTAATTCTGCATGGTGTGGATCGAACCACTGAGTAAATCCATCCAAGCTTAATGCAATCACAGCCCAAGAAACGGCCATCATGAGAAGTGCAGGAATTAACTTATCAATTTTCAGGGCATGCTCCATTGTAATAGCAGTATATCCTAAAATAAAAGTCACTAAAATTACAATTTCCATAGGTCCTTATTATTAAATTAATTGATTTAAAGCGATTTCAAAAGCTGTTTTGGCCAATCCCGTTTTACTGGAATTTTTTGAATGTGTATCTTCCAACGCTTTGCGAATAATATTGCTTGTATCATTGAAAATGCCTTCGTCACTTAGTGTTTTGATATCATTTGACATCAAATAAGCAAAAACGCGCGCCATTCCACAATTCGATATGAAATCTGGAATGATCGAAATATTATTGTCCGCTTTGTCAGCGATTGGTCCGAAGAAAATTTCAGGATCTGCGAAAGGCACATTAGCTCCTGACGAAATCACTTGCACGCCAGCGTTTATCATGCGTTGCAAATGATCTTCTGTGATCATGCGCGAACCTGCACATGGAATAAAAACATCTGCTTTCACATCCCAAATTTTGGCATTCACTTCGTCGTAGGACATCATGATCGGATGAACCAATTCATTTCCATTCTTGGTTAAGAATAAATCGCGAATTTCTTCAAAGCTAAATCCTTTTTCATTAATTAATCCACCAACTCGATCTATGATTCCAACGATGATTGCTCCTTGTTGTGCTAAATAATATGCTCCAGCGGAACCTACATTCCCCCAACCTTGTACAATTACTTTTTTGCCAGCTACAGTGTCTTGGGTTGTTGAGCTTGTCGAAGCACCCCAAATACTATAATAATGTTTGATTGATTCCGCTACACCATAACCCGTAATCATGTCAGCTACAACATATTTACGTTCAACTTTTGGTGAATATTTAGAATCTTCAATGGATTTTAATACACCTTGACGCAATTGTCCAATTCGGTGAATTTTTTGAGCTTCGCGTGGTTGAAAGTGTCCGTTAAATACACCTTCTTGCGGATGCCAAACGCCACAGTCTTCGGTAATCGGAATTACTTCGTGAATTTCGTCAACATTCAAGTCACCACCAGTTCCGTAATAATGTTTCAATAAAGGAGTTACGGCAGCATACCACCTGCGAAGTACACCTTCTTTGCGCGGATCTTTAGGGTCAAAATTGATTCCAGATTTGGCTCCACCAATTGGAGGTCCTGCCACAGTGAATTTCACTTCCATGGTCTTAGCCAGCGACTCTACTTCTCGCTTATCTAGTCCAACACGCATGCGCGTACCGCCACCAGCAGCACCACCGCGTAATGAATTGATAACTACCCAACCAATGGCTTCTGTTTCAGGATCTTTCCATTCGAATACAATCTCAGGTTGTTTGTTTTCGAATTTCGCAAGCAAATCTTTCATTTCTGATTTTTATCTATTTATCCGAAATATATTCGGTGTGTAAAAGTAAGAAAGTATATTTACCTAAATTGATTTCTAGTCGAAAATGCATTGCTTTTTATTAACTATGCTTTATGTAAAACTCCGCCAATAACATCTTTTTTGGCACCAGTTACACTTGATAAACAATTCGGAGTACTTTCCAAAAACAGAACCCCAAGAAATCCAAAAATGATGGCTTCTTTAAAATCAATTAATTTTTCATCTGGGATGATGATTTTTCCGTTGAATAAAGATGAAATGCGATTAATTAAGTGAGTGTTTTTCGCCCCTCCACCGGTGATGAACACGTTTTTTAACTCGTTATCATTTAGACGTTTTGATATTTGAATGGCTGCATGTTCTGTTACTGTTGAAATTTTATTTTCAATGGAACAGCTATAGTCTTCGATGAGTGGAAGCACATGCTTATCTAACCATTCAGTTCCCAACGAAATTGGTTGAGAATATTGATAGGTATCAATGGAATTTAGCTCATCCAAAAGCGCTTGATGAATGGGGTAGGAGCTAGCGATTTTGCCAAAAGCGTCATACGAATGTCCTAATTTCCGCATCAATAGATTAATTAGAATGTTTGTTGGACAAATATCAAATGCTTTTACAGTTCCTTCTTTTTTGAAGGATAAATTGGCAAATCCGCCAATGTTCAAATAGGAATCAGCTTGAGCCCCAAATAAAAGCAAATCTCCAATGGGAACTAAAGGTGCTCCTTGTCCACCTGCTGCAACATCTTTTTTCCGAAAATCATTGATTACTTGGATTCCAGTTTCATAGGCAATAGCAGTTCCACAGCCGATTTGAAGGGTAATACCTTTTTCTGGTTGATGAAAAACCGTTTGTCCATGCGAGGCAATGGCGGTGATTGCTTCTTTTTGAATGTTAAATTCATGGCAAAATTCATTGACTTGAGAAGCGAAGAAGGATCCAAGGCGCTTGTCAAGCAAAGCCAATTGTAAAGCCCCTAGATGTGTTGAGTTTTGAAGATCAATCAATAAATCCTGCGGATATTCAACGGTTTTCGTGTTTAAAATTTCAAAATTCCATTGATTTGCATGTTTGGAATAGCGAACATCACTAATGTCTAATCCATCGAGTGAGGTGCCAGACATTAGACCTAAAATGCGGTAACTTTGTTGTTCCATATTTCTCTTGTAAATTAAAAAAATCGAGTATTTTTGTAATCGCTCATAAAGTTAACGAAAAGATAAATTAATAGACATGAATTTCGAATTATCAGAAGAACAATTGGCAGTTAAAGCAGCAGCGAGAGATTTTGCTCAAAATGTCTTGAAACCGGGTGTTATTGCGCGTGACAATGAACAACGTTTTCCAGCAGAAGAGATAAAGCAACTTGGTGAGCTAGGTTTCATGGGAATGATGGTAGATCCAAAATATGGAGGAAGTGGCATGGATACGCTTTCTTATGCCTTGGCAATGGAAGAAATTTCTAAAGTCGATGCATCTACTTCTGTTTGTATGTCGGTAAATAATTCGCTTGTTTGTTGGGGATTGGAAAAATTTGGATCAGAGGAGCAAAAGCAAAAATACTTGATTCCATTAGCGAAAGGAGAAAAAATTGGTGCATTTTGTTTATCTGAACCAGAAGCAGGATCTGATGCGACTTCGCAACGAACAACAGCAATCGATAAAGGAGATCATTATCTTTTGAACGGTACCAAAAATTGGATCACGAATGGTTCATCTGCTTCAGTATATTTAGTGATTGCTCAAACAGATGTTGAAGCTGGACATAAAGGAATAAATGCATTCATTATCGAGCGTGGCATGGAAGGATTTATTGTTGGAGCAAAAGAAGATAAAATGGGGATTCGTGGAAGCGATACGCATACTTTATTGTTCAACGATGTGAAAGTTCCTAAAGAAAATAGAATCGGTGAAGATGGGTTTGGGTTCACTTTTGCCATGAAAGTTCTTTCTGGTGGACGTATTGGAATTGCTTCGCAAGCCCTTGGAATTGCAGCAGGTGCATTGGAATTATCTTTGGCTTACTCGAAAGAGCGCAAGGCGTTTGGTAAGGAAATTAGTCAACACCAAGCAATTGCTTTTAAGTTGGCGGACATGGCAACTGACATTGAAGCGGCAAGATTACTTGTTTATCGTGCAGCGACGGACAAGGATATGGGTAGAAATTACGATCAATCAAGTGCCATGGCGAAATTGTATGCGTCAAGCGTTGCAATGAAACATACTGTCGAAGCGGTACAAATCCATGGAGGATACGGCTTCGTAAAAGAATATCATGTAGAACGTTTGATGCGTGATGCGAAAATTACTCAGATTTATGAAGGAACTTCTGAAGTACAAAAGATTGTGATTTCAAGAAATGTGTTGAAAGGATAGATTTCAATAAAATATATAGATAAAAGGTTGTCGCATTAGCAGCCTTTTTTTGTTTCAAATCAAAGCGTTTCTTCCAGAACTTCCAAACCAATCCCACGCGATCCTTTGAGTAATACAATTGAATCAGAAAGTGGGTTAACAGTGAAATAGCTTTTCGCCTCTTCAGTCGTTGAAAATTGACCCAAAACACTTTTGTTTGGGACTAATGACTTAAATATTGGACCAACGGTGAATGCTTGCAAGTCAAGTTTTAAAATTTGAGCTAAAATCATTTCGTGTTCTTTGATGGATTCTGTACCTAATTCGAGCATGTCGCCAATGATTAAAAGTTTATTTTCTTTTTCCATCCGTGCAAAACTATCAATGGCTGATTTTAAACTTGACGGGTTGGCGTTGTAACAATCCAATATGAGTTGATTCTTCGCTGTGTTTTTTACTTGTGATCGGTTATTACTTGGGACATAGCTCGTGACGCCAGCATTGATTTCATGTGGTGATAAACCAAATTCAACTCCAAAGGCAATTGCTGCTAAGAAATTGTAGAAATTGTATTGCCCAACCATGGAAGTAGATAGAACTTCTGACTGGTAATCATTGGCACACCAAGACATTTGAATAAACGGCGTCAAATTCTCCAATTTACCAAAAATCTCTGCTTTGTTGGAAGTTCCATAAGACCTCGTTTGAATGCCATTTGGAAGCGCATTTATAAGTACTTCGTCATCACTATTGAAAATGATTTTTCCTTGATTTTGCTGTACTGATTCATAAAGCTCACGTTTCGTTTTGAGCACGCCATCGAAATTGAGAAATCCTTCAAGATGCGCTTTACCGATATTCGTGATTATTCCATAATTTGGCGATGCAATGGCACACAATTCAGCAATGTCCTTGAATTTATTTGCTCCCATTTCGATGATAGCTATTTCGTGCTCTTTGGTCATTCGAAGTAAAGTCAAAGGCACGCCGATATGATTGTTTAAATTTCCAATTGTCGCCAAAACATTAAACTTTTGACTAAGCACAGCATTGATTAGTTCCTTGGTACTCGTTTTCCCATTGCTTCCTGTTATTCCAATGACTGGAATATCAAACTTGGCACGATGATACGAAGCAAGATCTTGAAGAAATTTAAGTGAATCATCAACTAGGAAAATAGAATCGTGTGATGCGTATGCTGCTTCGTCAACAACTACATATTTAGCACCTTGCTCCAGTGCTTTTGAGGCGAAGGTATTGCCATTAAAATTGTCACCTTTGAGGCAAATGAAAAGACAATCAGGAGTTATTTTTCGTGTGTCTGTGCAAACGCCAGAGGTTGTATAAAAAAGTTCAAAATCCATAGTTATTGCATAAAAAAAGTCCACCTACGAATAGATGGACTTAAAACTAAATATTATAATTTATTTTTTCTTCTTTTTCTTCTTTTTCTCGCCATAGTTCATTCCAACGGGGCTTCCAATTCTATCCATTGCACAACGGAATCCAAGTGTAGCCATTGATTGATTTTCATCTAAGTATCTGCGATTTGCAGCTACTAACCAATATGCTCTATCTTTCCAAGATCCACCTTTGTAAACTTTAGATTTATCAGAGATTAATGTAGTTGGCCAAGCAGTTCTGTTTTCACCTCCTGGCAACAAAGCACCACCATCCAAATCATACTCTTCGTATTCACTTTGATACATTGCCAAGTTAGGATTACGGTTCGCTTGATTTACTTTGTTTTTATAATCGTCATTATTATAGTTACGTGAACTTTCAATATCACCATCTAAATAATCGATGTAGTCATCTTTACGGTAATTCAAACGTCCGATGTTTTCTTCTTCTGTTACATTTCTGTACTTCAATTTACCTGGAGTATCAACGATAAAATCGGTAAATCCTTCACGAAGCATAGAAATTACTTCAAATGCATACTCCTCACCATCTGGACCTTCACGTAATTCATCAGCGAAAATCCCATCAAACAATTCATCTTGAATCAAAGCAGAAGCCTCTGTGAAATATTTATCATTTTTATATCCAATGGCACGATCTAATACTGAATTGATAGAACGTAACAAACCAAGTTCGATTGAATCTTTCACTTTACCATGAGACACGAAGTAAGGATCTGGAGCAGAGCCTGCTCTTACAGGGTTACGAGATCCAACAGTTGAAGACAATCCAGGAGGTATTACAGTATCATAAGGATCGTGCTTAGAAGCAGAAACTCTTTGGAAACGAATTCTTTCAAATTCATTTAAGTACTCCTTCATTCCATGAACATCGTATTCAACTTGTTGATTTTTCAACTCAATCGCTCCTTCGTTATTCAACAATTTCGTTTGAAAAACATTCCCTCTAAAAGGTCTAAATTCATCAAAATCTTCAGAAGAAAGTGGACGATAAGTATCCAATACCCATTCAGAAACATTACCAGCCATGTGATACAAACCATAGTCATTTGGCCAATAAGATTCAACAGGTGCCGTAATATCAGCTCCATCGTTCAAGCTTCCTGCAACTCCCATGTAGTCACCTTGTCCACGAACAAAGTTAGCGCGAATTTGTCCAGTAAATTCTTTATCGTCTTGACGCACCCAGTGACCATTCCAAGGATAAAATCGACGATCACTAATGTTTTCAGTTCCAACCTCGAGATTCCCAATTAAGCCAAGTGCAGCAAATTCCCATTCAGCTTCTGTCGGCAGTCTGTAGCGTGGCAGCATCATTCCATCTTCCATACGAATGATACGTGTACCTAATTTTTTACCGTTTCGTTTAGATGGATCTAAATCTTGTACGTTTTTCTTCACTGCTTCGGAATACTGACCAGCATAATAAGAATCAGTATTAAATGTTTCAGCATTTTGTTGTTCGATATTGTATTTAAGAACACCTTCACGAATTAGGATAAACTCATTCACACGGTCCGTTCTCCATTTGCAGTAATCATTTGCTTGTAACCAAGAAACTCCAACAACTGGATAGTCTCTGTACGCAGGATGACGCAAATAGTAATCCACAAATTTTTCATTAAATGACAAAGGAGATCTCCAGCACAAAGTATCTGGCAATGCGTTTTTCACAACTAATGGATATGTTCCGCCATAAGCACGACCAATCCAATACAAATACTCACACCAGTGAAAATTAGTCACTTCCGTCTGATCCATGTAAAAAGAGGAAACAGTAACTTTCGCTGGGCGATTGTTCCAATCATACATCACATCATCTTCAGATTGTCCCATGGTAAAAGTACCACCTTCGATCATTACAAGTCCAGGTCCTGTTTCTTGATCCACATAAGGAACTTTCTGAAAACCACCTGTTTTTGGATTGTTGTAATTCCATCCTGTAGCATTGGAAGATTCCTTTCCACATGACGCAATAATCAATGATCCTGCTGCAATAATTGCAAATAATTTAAAGCTTTGCATATGTTTCGTTTGATATTTCATTGCTTATAATTTCACAAATTTAATGTATTAACGCTTAGTTTTATATTTCGTTACACTTTTTTTTAAAAAGAAGGACAAGAAATGGATCTAAACGTTGGTGATTTCACTTTGCAATTTAAATTAATTCCAAGAGAAACTTCATGGGAACCACCTGAAGTACCATTATTTAATTGAGATACAGTAACATCATAGCTATAACCAATTCTGAAATTACCAGTATTCACACCCAACGCGATAATGAATGCATCACGATTACGGAACCATGCACCTGCTGTGAAAATATTATATTTCACATACGTACCAATATTCAACTCTTGGAAACCATTTTGGTATTGGTAAATAATGTTAGGCATGATGGACGTAGTATTTGTGTATTGTCCTTTTTGACCTAATCTTATTTCTGCACCAGCGTGACCTGTAAACCGCATAGGTAGCGGCGATTTCCCAATAATCATAGACTCGTTTGGTCTGTTAAGATGATGAGCGGCAACACCAAAAAAGAAATTTTTACTGTATCCAACAACCCCTGCTGACGCATCAAAAAATCCACGTGTACCACCTCGAGGTACGTCGCCAGTTTGGAAAATAAAACCTTTTCTAGGGTCGATTTGATCACCAAAAGTCAGTTTATCCCAATCCAAGAATTTTTGATACCAAGCAGCTCTTGCACCAAATAACATCGTGAATTTTCGATTCACTTTTAAATGGTAAGAATAAACCAAACCTAACATGGATGTTTGAATTGTTCCCTTTCCTTGCATGTCATGAGAAGCAAGAACGCCAAATCCGCCAGAAATATTTTTGAAATATTGATCGTATGCAGCAGCGTACGTGACATAATTACCTGACAAACTCGGCCATTCATTTCTGTAATTTGCTGAAAAGCGAGGACATCCGTGTGAACCAGCAAATGCGGGATTCAAATAAATTGGATTTGCATAGAACTGTGTGAATGTAGGATCTTGAGCCTTGGCATTCATAAAGAAGAAACAAGCAATTCCAACGGTTAATATTTGCTTAAATGCTTTCATTAATGGTACAAGTTAAAGTATTTTGTATGTGTTTAACATTTTTGGTAAACGGATATCATCGAAATAAGTTACAAAGATTGTAATTCGCTTTATAATATTCAAAGAAATGTTTCGTTTTTTTATCCGAGTCTTAATTTTGTTAAAGATATTTGTGAAATGTATAGAAGTCATTCAATGTTAAAGTCGTATTTTTTTTCAATCATTGCAATATTCGTTGTTGGTTTTGGTTTTTCCCAAGAGAAATTAGAATTGAACTTAGTATGGCTAGAGCCTATTAAAGAACAACTCGAAGGGATCGAAATCATTATGCCTCACATTGAAGGTCAAGGTTCGGTTGGACAAGGAAATAACTTTCATTACATCGAAGAGGTTCCGAAAGGATTTAATGCACAATTAGAATTGTTTGACTATACAATCTCCGATGCAACAAAGGCAGATATTAGTTACTTAATGTCATATTCTGTTAATGTGCCAGCTGTTTTTGAACCTGACATGATTGTAACAAATGGTGGCGGGAAACGATTTCTTGTAGTGGATTTTTTTCCATTTGTAAAAATAAATGGTCAAATTAAACGAATAGCAAGTGTATCAATTAAAAAGAACAAAAAATCGAGTGCCATTAGTGTTGAAAAAGATTTTGTGAGTGAATCTGTATTGCGATCAGGTTCGGGTGACTGGTATAAAATTTCGGTGAACAAAGATGGAGTCTATAAAATTGATCGAGCTTTGTTAGCAAGTTTGGGGATAGACGTTGAATCATTAAATCCACAACAAATAAATATTTATGGAAACGGTGAAGGTAGATTACCAGAGTCAAATAGTAAATACAGAACAGATGATTTGGCGTTAAATTCCATTATTATCAATGGAGAGACGGATGGTGTTTTCGACGAAGGAGACTACATTTTGTTTTATGGCTGGGGACCAGATCGTTGGTATGGTTCTTCAACAACTGGGAAATTTGAACAAGACAAAAACATTTATTCAAATTTCAGTTACTACTATATAAACATTAATCCAACAAATGTTCCTGCACGAATTCAAAATGAAATTGCTCCGAGTGGCGCAACAACGCATCCTTTAACTAGTTATTCATATAAAGATGTACATGAGTTGGATGCAGTGAACATTGTTTCATCTGGGCAGCGTTGGTATGGAGAATTGTTTGACGTTCAACTCAATAGAAATTTTAGTTTTAATGTACCCAATATTGATCCTAGTTTTAATTCTTCGTTCACTAGCGTCATGGCTGCTAAAAAAGGCCCAACAGGCAGCAGCGCCAGCATATCATATTCGTTAAATGGAACTACTTTGAGTACAGCTAGTTTAGGTGTATCGACACCAGATTATAGCCGAACAACCACGAACATGAACTTTACTTCATCGAATGCTAATCTTAATTTGGAACTAACGGTTTCGCGCAGCACGGCAGCAATAATTGCATATTTGGACCGAATTGTCTTGAATACCCGTAGAAGTTTGGTTTTTACAGGTTCTCAATTTAATTTCCATGATTTACCTTCTGTTGGTGCTGGAAATATTGGAGAGTTTACAATTTCTAATATGCCTTTGACAGATGCATTTGTTTGGAATGTCACAGATAAACATCATCCGAAAAAAATCAATGGAACCTACAGCGGCTCTAATTACACATTTAAAGCAGCTTTTGATACGATCACTGAATTTGTGGCAAGCAATGGATTAACTTTTTTAGCGCCATTAGTTGTTGGCAAAATTGAAAATCAAGACCTTCACAGCTTGGATTTTGCTGAAAATATCATTGTCACTCATCCATCTTTTTTATCTCAAGCTAACCGTTTGGCGGACTTGCACAGAAGCGCTGGGATGACAGTTCATGTTGCAACAACAGATCAAATTTACAACGAATTCAGTTCAGGAGCTTTGGATCCAACTGCCATTCGAATGTTTGTTAAAATGTTCTACGATCGCGCAGCTGGTGATGACACGAAAAAACCAAAGTACTTGACATTGTTTGGAGATGGAACCTATGATCCAAAAAACAGAATTGGAGGAAATACCAATTGGATACCGACATATCAAGTAGTGGGAGGTTTTAATGGCGAAAGTCTGATTAATAATATTGTTACCGATGATTTCTATGCATTTTTAGATGATACAGAGTCGTTTTCGGGTTCTAACAAGGTGGATGTTGGAGTTGGAAGAATATTAGTAAATGATGCCCAAACAGCAAAAGAACAAGTTGATAAAATTGAGCATTACATGAAAAATGGTTCTACTTTGTTTGCTGCAAACAATGTGAATTGCATAGATGGTGTGAGTACTTCTACTTTTGGCGATTGGAGAACTGAAATTGTCAATATGGCGGATGCTGAGGATGCGTTCTTTACAAATCAAGAACAAGTTTACTCAGAGTTGGAAGCAAACAACGAAGAGTTTAACATCGACAAATTGTATTTGGATGCTTTTCCAAGAACTGTCACAGCAGGAGGCTATAGATACCCACAGGTAGTAGATGCAATTACCAATCATTTTGAGCAAGGCGCTTTGGTTATGACATATGTTGGACATGGGGGTGAAGCTGGCCTTGCTGCACAACGCATCGTGACCATTCCACAAATTCAAGCCTTAAAAAACATTGATAATTTACCCTTGTTTGTGTCCGCAACATGTGAATTTACGCGCTTTGATGACGGATCAAGACTTTCTGCTGGAGAATACATGGCTTTGAATCCAATTGGTGGAGCAATTGCACTTTTAACTACAACTCGTTCTGTATATTATGGTGTTGCATTTGAAATTCTTGAGAAATTTTCAGAAAATGCATTTGTACGAAATACAGATTTTTCCCCACGCACATTTGGCCAAATTGTGATGAATTCAAAAGTAAGTGTAACAGATGCCAACGAGAATAAATTGGCTTTGGTACTTATCGGAGACCCAGCTTTGACCATTGCGGTTCCTAAATACAACATGGTCATCGATAGTATCAATGGTTTTGCTCCTGGAATTGTACAAGATACGATTAGAGCCTTAACTAAAGCAAAAGTAAAAGGGCATTTGGAAGATTTTTCTGGTAATATTTTGACAAGTTTTAATGGTGTTGCATCACCTTCGTTATATGATAAACCAAAGCAAATGGTAACGTTAGGTGAATACAATGAGACGTCTGTTCAACCCTTTGAATTGCAACAGAACATCATTTATCGTGGAAAATCAACAGTAACGAATGGTTATTTTAGCTTTGAATTTATTGCGCCAAAAGACATTGACTATTCTTATGGAAATGGAAAGTTTAGTCTTTATGCGAATAACAGCAGTTCAGATGCCATAGGTGTTGATACAAGAGTTACTGTTGGAGGATTAAATCCAAATGGGTTGAACGATAACGTAGGTCCTGAAATTACCATGTTCTTGAATAATGAAAATTTTGTGAATACCGGAATCACGAATGAAACGCCTATTTTAATTGCCAAAATTTTTGATGAAAATGGAGTGAATACAGTTGGAAACGGAATTGGTCACGACATCACAGCAATTCTTGATGGAAACACCTCTGATCCTATTGTGTTAAATTCTTATTATACAGCTAATTTAGATACATATCAATCAGGTGAAATTCGTTTTCAATTCAATGAATTGGCTGCAGGATCGCATACATTGCGCCTAAAAATATGGGATGTAAATAATAACTCTTCTGAACAACAAATTGAGTTTGTAGTTCAAAAAGAATCTGAAATGACATTGGAACATGTTTTGAATTATCCAAATCCATTTACAACAAATACGGAGTTCTTTTTTGAGCACAATCAGTGTTGCACAGATTTGGAAACGCAAATTCAAATTTTCACAGTGTCAGGAAAATTAGTTAAAACAATTAACAAAAACATTTATACGTCAGGTTATCGTTCTGAAGGAATCGCTTGGGACGGCAAAGACGATTACGGAGACCAACTTGCCAAAGGTGTTTATGTGTATCGATTGAAAGTAAAAACCCCTGAAGGATTAACATCAGAAAAATTGGAAAAATTAGTTTTATTGCGCTAGTAATACAATAAAGGTTACACAATTACGTATATTTGCCAGCACGAAATTATTATCAAGCAGAATGAAGAATATTTTTTTAGGAATAATCACCTTATTTACAAGTTTTACGCTAAGCGCACAAGCAGACGCTAAAGACTTGCAGCTAAACACTATAACAACAGCGTTGCCTTTTATGGCTATCACACCAGATTCTCGCGCAGGCGGTATGGGTGATGCAGGAACGGCATTAAGCGGAAATTCTTCTTCAATATATTGGAACACATCAATGTTGATTTTTGCCAAAGACAAAGCTGAAATAAGCGTTTCTTATACTCCGTGGTTAAGACAACTAACAAATGACATTCACTTGTCTTATTTAGCTGGTTATTCTAAGATTGGAGAAAGACATGTTTTAGGCGGAGCAATGCGCTATTTTAGTTTAGGGAATATCACCTTTACGGATATTTCTGGTAATGTCACTCGTAACGATACTCCTGCTGAATTTGAATTCACTGGTTCGTACGCGTTTCGTTTAGGTGCTCGCTCAAGTGTTGGGTTAAGTGCAAAATTTGCCAATTCCAATTTGACCAAAGGTTTGGTAGTAGAAGGAGTTGATTCTAAGGCAGCAAACGCTGGAGCAGCAGATATTTCGTACACATTTTTTAATGATGAAGCACGTATCGGAAAATTGAATGGAACCTATACATTCGCTACAACGATAAACAACCTTGGTAACAAAGTAGCTTATTCAAATACGCAAAACCGTGATTTCATTCCAATGAACATTAAAATTGGAAATTCATTCAAGGCTAAATTTGATAAATTCAACAGTTTGACATTGGCCATTGACATCCAAAAATTATTAGTTCCTACGCCAGCGACTTATTTGAATGTTGGTACAACAGCAAATCCAGATGTTCAATTAGTTTCTGGAAAATCAAGCGATGTAGGTGTTATTGGTGGAGTAATTCAATCTTTTTACGATGCGCCAGGAAAATTGGCTACAGATGAAAATGGAAATTACATCAAAAACGATGATGGAACTTACCAAGTTGTGAAAAACTCAAAATTCAGAGAGGAATTATCTGAAATAAATGTTTGTGCAGGTTTGGAATATTGGTACAACGATGTATTTGCGGTTCGTGCAGGTTATTTTTACGAAGCACCAAATAAAGGAAATCGTCAGTATTTTAATTTAGGTTTTGGAGTGAAGTACAACAAATTTGGTTTGGACTTTTCATACTTAGCAGCTGTAGGAGGAAGAAGATCTCCACTAGCAAATACTTTGCGATTCACACTTCGCTTTACGTTTGATGACCGTAACACGGCAGCATCTGACGAAGCAAAACCTGAGTAATCATGGATATCCGAATCGGTTTCGGGGTAGATGTACATCAACTCGTTGATTCCCGCGAACTTTTTATCGGCGGAAAAAAAATCGAATCAGATTTAGGAGCATTAGGTCATTCTGATGCAGATGTTTTGCTCCATGCTATTTGTGATGCCATGCTCGGAGCTCTCAATTTGCGCGACATAGGTTTTCATTTCTCAGACACAGATCCGCAATACAAAGGAATCGACAGTAAAATTTTGTTGAAAAATGTATATCATTTGATTCAAGAAAAAGGATTTTCGATAGTTAACATGGATTGCACCGTAATTCTAGAAAAACCAAAATTAAATCCACACATTCCTGACATGCAAAAAATCATCTCAGAAATTGTACAGTGTGATTTAGACCGCGTTTCCATCAAAGCAACCACGCACGAAAAAGTGGATTCATTTGGCGAACGAAAAGCCATTAAAGCGTATGCAGTATGTCTCCTGATTAAATTAATTTGAAAATTTGAAGATTTGAAAATTTGAAGATTCAAACTTCAATTCCCTTGATTATCTTTGTTTCATATTAAAAGTCTATGAAAGTAAATCCAGCATATTCAACCAAAGAACAATTATTAGCATTATACAATAAACCACTATTAGAATTAGTGTTCGAAGCAGCGACTATTCATCGTCAATTTCACAACCCGCGTGAAGTACAAATGTCTTCATTGCTAAGTATCAAAACTGGTGGATGTCCAGAGGATTGTGGTTATTGTCCACAGGCGGCTCGTTACCACACAGATGTGGAAGCGCACAAATTGATGTCAGTTGAGTCTGTGATCGAGCAAGCGAAAAATGCAAAAGCAAATGGTTCTTCGCGTTTATGTATGGGTGCTGCGTGGCGTGAAGTGCGCGACAATAAAGATTTTGACAATGTGATTGAAATGGTTCAATCAGTAAACGATTTGGACATGGAGGTTTGTTGCACGCTTGGTATGATGAATGAAGATCAAGCCGTTCGACTGAAAAATGCAGGATTGTTCGCCTACAACCATAATTTGGATACATCACCTGATTTTTACGATGATGTGATTTCTACACGTGAATATGATGATCGTTTAAAAACAATTGATAATGCCCGAAAAGCTGGCATTTCAGTTTGTTCTGGTGGAATCATAGGCATGGGTGAAGCAGTTGAAGATCGCATCGGATTGTTGATGAGTTATATGGAGATGGAAAATCCGCCTGAGTCCATTCCAATCAATGCGTTGGTTGCAGTTGAAGGAACACCGTTAGCCGATCAAAAACCGATTGAACAATGGGAAATGATTCGCATGGTGGCAACATCTCGTATTGCTTTTCCACAATCCGTAATTCGCTTATCTGCTGGCAGAACGAAAATGAACATGGAAGGTCAAGCATTGTGCTTTATGGCTGGAGCCGGATCTATTTTTGCTGGAGATAAATTATTAACAACCCCAAATCCAGAATTTAACGAAGACAAAGAAATGTTTGAAATTCTTGGTTTAGTTCCGAGTGAACCGTTCAAAGATGGCGAAAAACCTGTTTCAAAACCAGATCCAATCATCGAAGAGCGCAAGCGCAAAGAAGCTGCGCGCGAAAAAGAATTGGCTGAAGCGCGTAAAGATTTTGAGCCGAGACTTATTACTAAAGTTTGAACTTTGAATTATGAATGTTGAACGGTCTCAAGTCATAACTCCTCATTCATAATTAGCTCAAGATGAATTTTTTAGAAAAGAAACTTAATCAGCGTCGTGACCATGGAACTTTACGTTCACTTAACGACATTGCCGGTTTGGTGGATTTTTGTTCCAACGATTATTTGGGCTATTCAAAAATTTCTTTCAGTCAGGAGCTAGTTTCACAATATGGATCAACTGGTTCACGATTAATTTCTGGAAATTCAAACGAAGCTATTTTGGCCGAAAATCGTGTTGCTCATTTTTTTAATGCTGAGTCCGCTTTAATTTTCAATTCAGGCTACGATGCCAATTTGGGATTTTTTAGTTCTGTTCCACAAAAAGGCGATTTGGTCTTGTTCGATCAACACATTCATGCAAGTGTGCGCGATGGTATTCGTTTAAGCTTCGCAAAAAGTGCTTCGTTTGAGCACAATTCAGCAGAAGATTTAGAACGAAAGCTAAATATTTTGCAAGGTGCCACAAAATTTGTTGCCATTGAATCGTTGTATTCGATGGGCGGAGACATGTCGCCAATTTCAGCGATGTTGGAAGTTTGCGAAAAACACAATGCTCATTTGATTGTGGATGAAGCACATTCAGTTGGTGTTTTTGGAGAAAAAGGTAAAGGAATTTGCAACGCTTTTGATCTTGAGAATCGAATTTTTGCGCGACTTGTCACTTTCGGAAAGGCTTATGGAGGTCATGGCGCAGCGATTTTGGGTTCAGATTTATTGAAAGAATTCCTACTAAATTTTGCGCGTTCATTTATCTACACAACAGCTCTGCCACCTGAAAGTTATCAACGCATTTCAGCGGTTTTGGAAACAAGTGATTTTGAATCGAAACGAAATGCATTGTTTGAAAACATAGTGTTGTTTCGTTCCCTATTGGAGCACAAAAAACAGCTGCTAATTTCAGAAATCAATTCTCCCATTCAAATCATTCAACTTGGCGATTCTCAAAAATCAATTGCTTTGGCGGAAAAATGCAAAACGCATAGTTTGTCTGTTAAAGCCATTCTTTCGCCAACGGTCCCTGTTGGTTCAGAAGGAATTCGGATTTGCTTGCACGCGTTTAATACGGCAAGTGAAATCAAATTGCTTGTTCAATTGCTTGATAACATGGAAAATTGATTTTCGACATATTTTTTGTGACTTATTGTTAACAAAAACACACATTTACAACTATTAAAATCACTTTCCAAACAACTGATATTCTTATATTTGCACCTCAATTTTATAAAAAGTATGATTATGACCTACGCAAAAAGTATTGCTATTGCTGCGTTTTTTAGCGCGTTAAGCGTTGGAGCACACGCACAAATTAAAGTGCCTGGTGGATTGAAAGATAAAGTCAAAAAAGAAGTTTCGACAGCTACTTCAACCACGGATACAAAATCAGATGCCGGATCAGGTATTGTTGGTCCACCAGCGTATGACCCTGAAAACCCAATGTATAGAGCCTATAGCATTGTACGCGACGAAATTAGCTCAACTCGCAATGTGTTAAAGGATGAAAATTGGTTTAAGAACATTGAAGGAAGAAACGATGATGCGGTGCGTTATTTAGCGAAAGCGAAAGAAAATTTAGAGAAATTGCAAGCCGATCCAATTGAGTCTAAAAAACCGTATGTGAAAGATCTGGCTGACCAATGGGCGGAAGTGGATGCGTTGCGCGCTTCTAAAATTGGAAGTTACCAAGCAGATCAAGTGTATGAGGCGAAAATTGAGGCTTACTACAATTTTGCCATTATGGATTGGGGAATTTCAGATAAATCTTTGGAGCCATCTTATACAGGGTATTATGCCATGAGAAAGGATTTTGAAGCAACACGTCCTGAGAAATTCAAATCAGATTACGTTCAAAAAAGAGTGGCCGATGTAGACAATTTCTTCAAAGTAGAGGTATACAAAGTTGTGCCTCAGATTGATGCTAAAGTTGATGGAATTATCCGAGAAATGTATGAGAAAAATTCGAGTGGTGAAGCTTATTATTTATTGAACGCATCGTTCACGCAAAAAGCGTTTGAGGAGCAAATTGAAATAATGGACTACAATCGTAAATTTTTGTTGGAAGACAAGTCAGGGATTGATGCGGTTAGAGCAAAATTAGACAAAGAAAAAGCTGTCATTGATGAGTGGATCAACAGCGGAAAACACAAAGCGCACAAAGAAAAGTTTGCACAAGCTATGCTTGACGCTGTTCGTCTAGCTCCAAGTAAAAATTCGAACGAAAAGTACATTGGCATGGCGAAAAACGGTGTAAATAAAGGAACTGCAAGCCGTGTTTCCATAACTTCAGATGTTTGGACAGTGAAGAAAAACGAGTGGGGATTGCCATTGTACAAATATTTACCGGTTGACATCGCTGTGAAAACTGAAGACGGTAAATGCTACTTGGCTTATGGTCAAATCCGAAAAGAATATGAAGGTGGTGGAGTTTATGGAGGTGAATACTTCAATTATTGGGGAATGCAAGAAGAAATGAATTGCGCCAACATCAATAAATAAATTTCTTTTTTTAAATCTTTGAAATCTGATGTGACATTGTTGCATCAGATTTTTTTATTCAGGCTTTTACATGGGTTAAATGGCAACTCTTTTATTTAGTTTTTTAAGATTAAACATTAAGTTAAATATTTTCTATTTAAGTTTTATAACGTTTTAGTTAAATAACTTTACTTTTATTTAAGATTATTATTATATTTGTTCAATAAATATAATTTTAATTAAGTAAAATAACAAATGGAATCGTTTAATTCAGGTGTTCACATTAATCAAGGGTATTACAACAGCTTTCAACCAAACTCTATTGACAGAGATTGGAGACTAACCGACATGAGTGTAATTGCTCTATTAAGCAAAGCTGACCGGCATTTGGGAAGATTGGATATGTATTCTGAATACGTGAATTTGGAATTATTCATTCGTTTGCATATTGCCAAAGAAGCAACCCAATCATCAAAAATAGAAGGAACGCGGACCAATATCGAAGAAGCATTTTTAAACGTCGACGAAATTTCCGCTGAAAAACACGACGATTGGCAAGAGGTTCAAAATTACATTGCAGCGATGAACGAGGCGATAATGATGTTGCGCGATCTTCCATTTTCATCCAGATTAATAAAACAAACACATAAAATTCTATTGCAAGGAGTAAGAGGCGCAAACAAACTTCCAGGAGAATATCGATCTTCACAAAATTGGATTGGCGGGGCTACGCTAAATGATGCAATTTTTATTCCTCCTGTACACACAAGTTTAGCTGAGTTGATGTCTGATTTGGAAAAATTCGCGCACAACGATTTAAACCAATTGCCCGATTTGATTAAAATTGGAATTATCCATTATCAATTTGAGACAATCCATCCATTCTTAGATGGCAATGGGAGAATTGGAAGATTGATGATCACATTGTATTTGGTAAATAAAGGGATTTTGAAACAGCCCATTCTTTATTTATCTGATTTTTTTGAAAAGCATCGAACACTTTATTTTGATAATTTAATGAGAGCTCGAATAAACAACGACATCAATCAGTGGATGAAATTTTTCCTGACAGGAATCATTGAAACTGCAAAAAAAGGGGTTGATACATTTGATGGAATTTTAAAACTTCAAAAAGAGTTAGAGGTCAAAATTAAATCGCTCAAAAATCGCAGCATAGATGCACAAAGGGTAATTGATTACTTATACACCCAACCAATTATTGATGTGACGAAAGTGGAGCAAATCATAGGAAAGTCAAATGTTACAGCATATAAATTACTTTCAAGTTTAGAAAGTTTACACATTTTAACGGAAATATCTGGCGATCAACGAAATAGGCGTTACGCTTTTAAAGAATATTTGAATTTGTTTGGTGATATTTCATAGTTCGTAGTTAATCTCCCAAACACTATGATATCCGTCCTTGCCTTCAATAAATGAAATCAAGCCAGCATAAAATGGATCATTTCCAAGCGTTGCAGAATCACCAAGGATGAACAATTGTTTTTTGGCGCGGGTCAAGGCGACGTTCATCCGACGATAATCCGACAAGAAACCGATTTGTTGTTCACCGTTTGATCGCACCAAGGAAATGATGACGTTTTCTTCTTCTTGCCCTTGGAAACTATCGATTGTTGAAATGCGGGAGAATCCATTGAGCAATTCTTTGGCGCGCTGAAGTTGCCCGGAATACGGGGTAATCAAAGCCGTTTTGGATACATCAAGTTGGTAATGTTCAACTAATTTTGGTATGAAATTCAGCTCTTCTTCGTTGAGAATGGAAAACGATTCATCGTTGAACGTTTCTGTAAAATCAGCCCCGGCTGTATCGTAGAAATAAATGGAATTTGGACTTTCTTCGGTCAAGGTCTTTAATTTTCCTTCGTAAAAATACTGATTCGAATAAGCCGCGATCAGTGAAGTCATGCGGTATTGCGTATCGAGAAAATGTGTCGGGTGATTTTGCATCAACACGCGTTCTAAAATCGAAATGGAGAGACCTTGTTTTTCAGCTTCGAATGAAATAACCGTTGGAGGAAGTTGGAACGGATCGCCAGCCAATACAATACGTTCTGCTTTGTCCAAAATCGTCCAAGCCATTGGTTCAAGGCATTGTCCTGCTTCGTCGATGATGAGCACGTCAAAGTCGCTTGGTTTGAAATCACAATCATAAATTCCGATGGGAGTTCCAAGCACGACATTGTTTTGTTCGAATTGCGTTTCCTCAAAAGCGCGCTGCAAAGCCTTGATTTCGGAGCGAATGTTTTTCACCTCTTGCATCAACAATTTGCGTTGGTCGCGTTCCGCTTTCCCGAAATTTCGCTTGTATTGGTGCGACATTTTGCGCAATTGTTCTGATTGAATCCGCAGATTTTTGATCGTAGTTTTCAATTTGGCTTGCTCCATTTTTCCTTCGATGGTATAAGGCAAAAGTGCTTCATTGACTTTTGTATTATTGCCAACACGCAAGAATGGAACCTTTGTTTTGACAAGTTGTAGTCCGAGATGATCCACAGCAGTATTGCTTGGCGCAGCGATAAGTACGCGTTTTTTGTCTGCGTTTAATTGAAACACCAATTCTGCCAAAGTGGTCGTTTTACCTGTTCCAGGAGGACCGTGAATCACCTGAATTAGCTTCGATGCTAGCTCCGCTCGGTGTTCATATTCCAAACATCTAATAACCGCAATTTTTTGCGAATCGTTTAGTTTTTGGTTCTGAAACGGAATATTTGGTTCTAAAACTTCATTTTTTTCGGCAATTGGTTGATTTTCATGAATGGCCACAAACAACTTTTGGAGGCGCACATTATCTTGAATGGCGTTGAGTGCTTGATGCATGATTTTATTCGTGCGTTGGTCGGCGGTAAGTTGAATTCCAATTCCTTTTTCTTCCACCCAATCGGGAAAATCGGAGGAAAACAAGCGAATTTCGCCTTTTGCTCCTTCCAAAAACAACAAAATGCCTTTGATTGGTTCCTCGTTTCCAAGTATCAACTGGATGCTTGCACCATTTCGAAAAGCGTTTGATTCTGCAGGGTAGGGTACGATAAACGAAATTTCAGGATAATCAGCATAGCCATACGATTTGTGCACAATTTTGATGGGATGTAAAATGTATCCTTCGTGCTTGAGTTGCTTGAAATTAGCCGAATTAGATGTAAGTCGATCTTCTTGTTGTTTGGATTCAAGCTTCACGAGCTCGATGAGTTTGCTTAACTGCGGATGAAATGGCTGCATGGTGCAAAAATAGGAAAAACGTCCACTGATTATTAGAAATTGGTTGGTTATTGTTATTTGAATTCCGTAAAGAACCAAGTTTTAACTGGCTTAATTTCTCCTTTTAGATGCGCATTTGAAATTAATTGTAATTTAGGCTTTCGTTAAAAATTCAAACCCCATGTCCAAACTCATTCTTCTTCTTTCTCTTACATTCTCCCTGCACATCCACGCGCAAACGCAACCGCGCTATGCCCAAGCAGCTGCCAACATCGATGAACTATTGGAAGCTCACAACCTCGCTAACGAGCCTGGTTTGGTGGTTTCGGTGATGAAAAACGGAGAAGTGGTTTACCAAAAAGGAGTAGGGACAGCAAATTTGGAGTACGATGTGCTCATTTCTCCGAGTACTGTTTTTCAAGTGGCATCTGTATCCAAGCAATTTACAGTGTTTTCGGTGTTGTTATTGGAGCAAGATGGAAAACTATCGATCGACGATGACATTCGGAAATATTTGCCTGAGTTGCCAGATTATGGACACAAAATTTCCTTGCGCCATTTGGCGAATCACACAAGTGGAATCAGAGACAACACAGATTTGGCCAATATGATTGGCGTTTCTGAAGCTGATTTATTGAGCAACGATGATTTGTTGGCTTTGCTGATGCGTCAAAAAGGATTGAATTTCGTGCCAGGCAATCAGTTTGAATACTGTAATTCGGGCTATGTTTTACTCGCTGAAATTGTGAAACGTGTTTCTGGGATGTCATTTGCAGCATTTACTCAAGAACGCATTTTCAAACCCTTGAATATGAAAAATTCTCAATTTATCGACGATCCAGAGGTGATTGTGAAAAACCGAGCATATTCCTATTACAAATTCGATAATATACTGTACAAAAGCATCTTAAATCATTCATTTGTAGGTTCAACAGGCTTGAATACGAACGCTGAAGACTTGAGTTTGTGGGCAATGAATTTTGAGAAACAAACGGTGGGAAACGACCAGATTTTTAATAAGATGCGCACAAAGAGCAAATTGAACAATGGCAAAGAAATTCCTTACGGTTTGGGACTGGAAACGAAAGAATACAATGGATTAGATGTTTTTTTTCACGGTGGTGGAATCGGAAAGTATGGTTCTTACGTTTTGCATATTCCCAAACATCAATTTTCGGTTGTTTTTATGTGCAATTCACACGATTTTCACCCATATGATTTTGTTTATCCGATTATCGATGAATTTCTTTCCGAGGAAATTGAACTTCCAGCACCTTCAAACTATGAAAGCAGCAAACCGTATTCGAATTTTGTCGGTGACTACGAGATTTTCCCGGGCTATATTGTTACGATTAGTGCTGCCAATGACAGCTTGTTTCTTCAAACAAAAGGCGATCCGAACAAACTGTATCTTCCAGAGCGAGATGAAAGAAGTTTTAATTTTCCAGCTATGCCCCACAGTAGGATCAAATTCGAGAAGTCGGATGGTAAATCGTCTAATCGTTTTAGTTGGCAAATGGCTGATTTCTTTTATTTTGGTGAGCGCATAAAACTCGAACCTTTTGATGTCTCGAACGTTGATTACCAAGAACTCCTAGGAACTTATTACAGTACTGAATTAAACGACAGTTATCAATTAATCCTCCAAGATGGACAGCTTGTAGCAACACACCCCCTCAACCAACCGATTTTGCTGTCGCCTTTGCAAGTTGATGTTTTTAACTCTGGTTCATCTTTCTTCGGAAAGGTGGAAATAATTCGCGATAAGCGAAAAAAAGTGATTGGGATGTATGTCTCCGGACAAAAAGTCAAACGACTTCAATTTGATAAAATTCCAACGAAAAAGAAATGAATGACTTTGTGATTTGATTTTAATACTTGGAAATTATCGAATTCCTCAATGCGATGTTTTGAGCGCCATTTCAGCGTCTTAATTCGCAAAAACACAATTTTACAACCAATAGTTGTCAAAAAACAACTTATTTTAGCCTTAAAACAACGATAAGTAGTGTCGATTATAACCAATGGTCCATGGATGCAAAATAATTTTGTGGCAATCTAAAAACAAGAAATGATGATACTAAATTCAAAAGCCATTGGAGGCAAAATTGCAGAAGCCCGCAAAAATGCGCAACTTTCTCAAGCAGAGCTAGCACAACAAATTTCCATTAGTCCACAAGCAGTTGGAAAATGGGAGCGAGGAGAATCGATGCCTGACATTATTACTTTAAATCGATTAGCAACACTTTTTAAGGTAGATTTAAATTACTTTGCCAACAGTTTTTCGCCAGAGTCAATTGAAAAGGCTGATGAGGTAAAAAATCAAAACAATCAAACCATTGCCGAAACGAAGCCATCTAAACGTTTGGGACAAAAATGGAACATGTCGCAAGGAAATTGGGCAGATGCAGATTTTTCAGGATTGAATCACTTGCAAGAAAAATTCAGCGGATCTAACATGAAAAATTGCAAGTTCAACGATGCCGATTTATCTTCGCTTTATTTGGGTAGCAACAATGTTGAGAAATGCGATTTCACACAAGCAGATCTCCGAAACAGCAAAATTGCATCTTCGAATTTATCCAACAACGTGTTTAACCGATGTTCACTTATCGATGCTGAATTCATAAAAAGCAACGTCGAAAAATGCCAGTTTTCAGAAGCAAATTTTTCAGGAGCAGAATTGGTGCAAACTAATTTTGGGAGCAATCTGCTAACCGATGCAACTTGGAATGCGACATCTTTCAAATCATCGAGCCTATCGAACATTACTTTTAATGGATTGATGGAAGATTGTTCCTTTGAAGATTGTTCCTTTTCAAAAGTTCGATTTCAAAAGGTTCAGATAAAAAACACTTTTTTTAAGGGGAGAAAACTGAAAGGAATTATATTTGAGGATTGTCAGGTAGATCGTCTCACGTATGAATTCCTTAAGAATGGCAAGGCAGATTTGGCTGGCATAACATTGATGGATTAAGAAATAAATAATAACCTTTTAAATTTTAAAGCATGTCGTTTCAAGCATATTTGGATACTATTTTTTCAAAGACTGGAAAAACACCCGCTGATTTTAAGAAATTGGCAGAGCAAAAGGGATTTATAAAAGATGGGAAGTTAGACAAGTCCATCAAGGCAACCGAGATCACGAATTGGCTCAAGGAAGAATTTTCACTGGGTCATGGTCACGCGATGGCTATTTTTGCGGCGTTTAAAGGAAAAACGGCTTAGAGCTTTTGTCTAAAGCTCTGAAAGAACGAATTCTTTAACGGCGTGCGAAGTCCGACGGAAAAGCATGATCCAAGATTCGTTTTCGGCGCACTTCGATGAACTCAGTGGCCTCAATTTTTTGACCAAAAACCATGACGGAAACACATTACCGAAATCCAATTCGATTTTCAGTATATTTGGAATAACGATTCGTGAACAAGTTTTTTATGTTCTTCGTCTTCCGTAAATGTAAAATGGAGCAATTTATGTCCATTTCGCGAAATTATAAATACATTTATCCTGACTAGAAAATACATCACATGAGTCCGTTCGAAAAAAAGAAAGCAGAAGTATCAGAACTTTTAAACAATAATGACCACCACCTTGGATTTCGAAAGTTGGTAGATTGCGTTTTAGATACTCAATCGCTGGAAAATTATAGAAAATGCATACAATTTACTGAATGGAAGGAAGCCGAAAAGCCATCTGAAGCTGAATTTACTGTCCGTGCGTTAGAATTTTTAAATGGATTGAATGTTGAAACTGTTCAAGAAGTGTCCAAAGAACCGTTGTTGAGTGCGAAAAATGTTGTCAAATTCTACAAAAGAGGCCGCTTTAAAATGGGCGAAGTGAATATGGTAATTTTACCAGGTGATATCTGGGGTTTGGTAGGTGAAAATGGGAACGGAAAAACAACTTTATTGCGTATCTTATGCCAAGAGCTTGGGCATGAACAAGGGACAATAAGTTATGGAAATTTTGGAAATTCGGATAAATATGCACTAAGAACACGATTAACTTATCTGCCACAAAGAACACCAAAGTGGTATGGTTCGCTAAAAAACAATTTGAAATACGCTGCCACTCATTATGGGATTAAAGGGGAAGAGAATGAATTGTTGGTCATGATGTACATCATCCGTTTTGGTCTTTGGAATTTTCGCTTTCACAATTGGAGTGAATTATCTTCAGGATATAAAATGAGGTTTGAATTAGCACGAACTTTTTTACGAAAGCCGTCCATTTTACTTTTAGATGAGCCACTTGCGAATTTGGATGTGCTTGCACAACAATTGATTTTGGAAGATTTGAAAAACATGTCTCAAAGTCTAGCTCATCCTTTAGGGATTGTGTTGAGTTCACAGCAATTATTTGAAGTGGAAAAAATTTCTGATAAACTCCTTTTTCTCAAAAATGGCAAGCCAACTCTCCTCAGCGCAGCAAATGAAGAGCAGGAGGATGAATTGACTGTTATTGAATTAGACGTACATTCAACCAAAGAGCAATTGCTTTCAGTTTTAGCGAATTATCCTGAGATTCAAATCACATTTAATGGAGGTATGTTCATCATTCGAACCACAAAATCTAAAGCGTTAAATTCAATGATTCAAGATTTAATTCTGCACCAGATCACCATCAAGTATTTGAGGGATATTACCCATTCAAGTCGCAGATTATTTGTATAACTTTTCCAATTTTCACCTCATGAAATTAATTAGAAAATTCAGCAACTACTTATTGGAAAATCATCCTTTGCTTTGGCACACAAGATCGATTCAATTAACAGTCTTAGGATTGTTATTATGGCTTTTATCGTTTGTAAGTGGTTACTTAGCATTGACTTTAAGGGATTTAAAACATCATGATGTCAGCGATTTTTATGCAGAAACCGGGTTTCTTTTGTTTCACATAGCAATCGTCACAGTAGTTTTAGCCTTGTGGGCTCTTGCATTTTACAAAAACAACGCTTTTAAATCCTTTTATCCGATCAGCAAACTTTATTTCCACAAGATGTTTTTCTTGCTTTTTATTCCCTTCTTGCTGCTCGTTACTTTGTACTATCCATTTACGCGCGGAGCACATGTAAAAACAAGGAATTTGCTTTCCAAGGAAAATTTGATAAAAGATTACGAGAATCTGCGCATGGCAGAAGCTTTTTTACCTAGAAGTGAGTATACATACAATATCGACCATAAAGTTTTTCCTAAACCTTTTCCTTTAGAGAACATAGAGTTTAAAGTGGCTGACAATGAATGGGATAATACATCATTAAAAGTGATTGTTAAATCGAAAGACGGAAGCAGAGACAGTGTGTGCGCTTATGATTACTCAGACTCTAATACGACAATAATAGAGAATGAACAAAGGCAATTTTACAGTTTGAGGTTTGTTAAAATCGATTCATGCAATGACCTAAGCGCCATTTCCAAAATGTATAAATTTGATACTTTAACAGATAAATTGGAATTGAATTCTATTTGGAATTTTGACAGTGGAGAATTGGTACAGGATTATTATCCACTTTTTAAGGATGGAACTGTAAAAACAAGTTATAAAAATTACGTCCCGTTGATTCAATCGTTGGCGAATAAAAAAGATTGGGCGGCCATTTCAAAAATAATTAATGATGCAAAAAAATCCTTGGACAGGTATGAAATTAGCTATCACTTAGATACGAAGCAAATTTTGCGATATCTGAAAGAAAAGAATTTCACTTCACTAAACAAAATTATAGGTGATTATCCTTTTGATGAAAACGATTTACATAATTCACTTCGGGTTGCGAATTCGTCGATGGAGGAATATAATTCACTTCGTTTCACAGATAAACTTGAATTTTATCCGACGTTGCATGTGAAAGTGAATGAAATAGAGCAGATTTACGAAAATTATAATAAAACGTATTCTTCACCTTACAGAAAGGATGACTATTATTTTTTCTGCTTTTTAGCATTGGCTTTAACGCTTGTTGCTGTTTATTTTCAAATTGTAAAACCCATACCTTTTCTCTTATCAATGCCTGTTTGGGGTGTATTGTTCATATTATTAGGGGTTTATAATCTTCTTTTACCAAGTCGCTATTATTACGAAGAATATGATGGAAGTCGAGTACTTATTCAGTTCTTAGTGCTTTTCGGAATCGTTCAACTTGTTAATTTAATTATTTGGAAAAATGGTAGCAAGGGCAAGAATATTTTCAATATCACATTAGCGATGGCGATTATTTCATCCCCTTTTGTTTTACCATTGTTACTTGAGATCATACACATTAAGAGTGAATATACCGTAGAGCGGGAATGCTTCACAAGAGATACATTACATATATTTGATGGTGCATTGGAGAGCATGCCTGTTATGTTTTCCGCATCCTTGATTGGAATTCTATTGGCGCTGTTCCTTGCGCGACCTTGGATTGCGAAACAAGAGTAGCTTCATTTTTAGCAGCGTTGGATGTAGGTGTAATTCACATTTCATCCTAATTATAGCAAATGAATCCATTTTCCGAATTTGCTTTGATTTTAATCGTCTAAAAGCATATTATACCGAAACAAATTCAAATTGGCATGATTATTTTTAGAATAAAGAGTATCTTGGTGCACAATACATGCAAAAAAATGAAATTACTGATATTCACATTTCTAATTTTTAGTTTTCAATCCAAGGCACAATCAGAAGATGAAGTTGAAAAAGCACTTTCAAAAATTGAGTCTTTCGACCAGGCAGATAGCTTAAAAGAGGCACATAAATCTTGGAAGATTTTAAGTAATGAAATTTACTTAGGAAGCTTTTTTTATGATAGCATATTGTTTCATTCCACAGTAGGTTCTATAGTTAGAAAACAATACAAGGTTGATTCACCAGTGTTTCTTAATAAAGTTGTTTCAAAAGGAAAAGAAGAATTATGTAAAGTTGATTACATCTTTCTTGATGGTAAAGCGCACACGATGAAAGAAATAAATAATTTGCGAACGCTTATTATAAAAAAGTACCAAGAAGGAATATCGTTTGTTGACTTGGCAGCAAAATACAATGAAGATGGAAATTTTACCGGAGAACTTCCTTGGTTTCATAAAGGTGCTATGGTAGATGAATTTGACGAGGCAGTGCGGAATAAAAAAACTGGAGAAATTTTTACCGTGGATGTACCAAATAATCAGTGGTACTATGTAATCCTAAAAACAGAGGAAAACATGTGGGTTGAATGCACCTATGCTGTTGGAATTGTCATTAAAGATTGATTAAACTCAACTCAAAGTGTTTTCGCTAATTGAATTCATTTCCAAGAATAAATTGATTCAAATTTGTTAGAAAGCTATCCTTTATTTAGATCATTCCATTTTATCAGAGATGTTATTTTCATACAATTTCATCCCTAATTCGATATCCTTCGTCACAATTCTACGTTTTTTTAATCAAAATTAGCTTTTACCTATTAATTTTGAACCAAATAATAATCAGTAGATTACCTTGAATATTGTGTGTATTTGAGGAGTTCTTTGAACACAATAATTTTATTCACCAATTTAAATTTTTTATGAAAAAAGTACTTTTAGGAAGCGCATTTATGCTTGGGCTTTTATTTGTTGGTTGCTCAGAAGCTGAAACAACCGAAGCCGGAAAATTAGATGAAGGCAAAACGGAATCTGCGAATATGACGTGTGCAGATCTTGAATCAAAAGTTGACGAGTTCAAAGGTAAAGAAGTTACCATTACTGCAATTAGTTGGGGAAATAGTGAAACTGTTAGCGGTGACGTGAAAATGAATTTAGGCGATGCTAAATTGGAAGGCATGCAGCAAGCTCATGTTGTTGCAAACTTTGGTGCAGATAACGCTGCAGCAGCGAAATCGGTAAAAGCGGATGCATCTGTAACAATCAAAGCAACCGTAGGTGGTTCTGAATATGGAGCAGTTCAATTGAATAATCCTGAAATAATTAAATAAGAATTTCAAACTTATGTAAAAAAACTTGGTTCATTAGAATCAAGTTTTTTTTGCATTGATCTATCAAATAAATTGAATTTACAGCAATAGTAATTAGCATTTACTAAATTAAAAAACACGAATTTAATCTGTAGGAGGAAATTATTCATGACAAAGTTTGCCAACAAACATTATCTTTACACTTTAAATTCATAAGTCATGTCTGAAAGAAAACCACGCAATTGGAAACGAATTTTTATCATTTTCGGGATCCTGTTTACCATACTATTTTCCATCGTTTATTTCCGATATTACTACGTTTACAGTGAAGGAACGCGGGTTGGAATTCTCTATAAATTTTCCAAAAAAGGAACCATGTTCAAAACCTTCGAAGGCGAAATGATCTTACCAGGATTAAAGGCGAAAGCTCAAACTGTGGCAACCACATCAAACAACTTTTCATTTTCGGTGACCGACGAGGCATTGGCCAACAAACTCATGGAATCGCAAGGAATGGAGGTTGAAGTGTCTTATTATCAATACAATGCAGCTTTGCCTTGGCGTGGTGATTCTTATGAAGGACAAGATGGTCAATACATTGTTACAAAGTTGGTCAGAATTAAGTCGCAAAATCCAAACGCATACGGCTTGTAACAACTTCAAAAGAGCTGTTTTTCATCGTTGAAAAGATTCATATTCTGTTAACAATTAAATCATGCAAAAGAAGAATAAATGTCTTACTTTTGTAGCGTAATTTCTTTTGTGTTGTCCTTGAGGCTCGTTATTTGCCGAAACCACTAAAGAAAAAAAACGACGAGATGAATCAACAATGTACATTGTATTAATATCGGCTAAAGCGTATCTTACACGTAAGTTCATCGCAAAAAATCGGCGATTATTAAACCGTATTTCGTATTCATTCGTCAATCAATCTGTAAATTATAATTTAAAATAAGTTGGTATGAGAAAAGGATTACTTTTTTTAGGAACGTTTGTTTCATTTCTTTCTTTCGGACAAGATTGTACGAAAATTTTCATTTCTGAATATGTTGAAGGTGAAGGAAACAACAAGGCATTGGAGATCTATAATCCAACGTCATCTGTAGTGCAATTGAACGAGTATTTTTTGCAACGCTATTCGAATGGTGCAACAACAGCAACAGCGCAAGGAACATTTCAAGCAACTTCAATTCAGTTGCCTACATTTAGCTTACAGCCATATTCAACATTTGTAGCTGTACTAGATCGTACTGCTGCTAATGCAACGGCAACAGATCCTGCTGTGTGGGAGCCATTGTATTCTTTGGCTGATGCAGCTTTATGCAACAGTTATGATGTGAACAATGTAATGAATTTTAATGGAAATGATGCGATCGTTTTAGCTAAGGGAAATGCTTCAAACTTAACTTCTCCATCTCCAGTTTTGTATGATGTTGTTGGTAAAATCGGTGAAGATCCAGGAGTAGCTTGGACAAGTGGTGCGCCAACTTACACTCCTTCTAGTGGTGGTGCGTATTTGACAAAAGACATGAGTTTAATTCGTAAAGCAGCAGTTTTGAAAGGTGTAACAAATCCGATCATTACTGTTTTCAACGCTTTAGTAGAATACGATTCTGTTGTTGCTCCATATTTAGATGTTGACGGAGTTACGATTATTGGAGATTGGAACACATTAGGAAGTCATACATGTAATTGTGCTCCAGCAAGTGTTTCTGAAAAAGAAGCGTTTAGTGTAACAATTTACCCAAATCCTTCAAATGGTGTTTTCACAATCAAAGGATCTGAAGCAGTGAAAAATGTACAAGTAGTGAATGCTCTTGGACAAACAGTTACAACAATCAGCAATCCTTCAAATGCATCATTAAAAATTGATTTATCTGATAAAAAAGGCTTGTACTTTGTGAAAATTACGGACAATTCTGGCAATTCCATAACTGAAAAAGTTATTGTAAAATAATCATTGAAATTTAATAATTGAGGTCAGTAAACAGCTGACCTCTTTTTTTGACATAGATTGTATGAAATTCATAGTTAGCATTTTTTCATTTTTCGTTTTGTTTGTTGGATTTGGTCAAACTGCTACAGTTAAGGGCAAAGTAAAAGACAACGCAACGAAAGAGCCAGTTGTTGGTGCTCGAATTATTTTGTCTGAAAACTTAAAAGCAATCACAGATTTGAATGGTGATTACATACTCAAAAATGTTCCATTTGGAGAGTATAAAATGCAAGTTGCCATGTTTTCTTTTGACACAACCTTTGTAACCGTGGTTGTTGATAAAGCTGAAGTTGTCAATGATGTAATTATTGGGGCGAATCAAGTGATTGAAGAAGTAAATGTTATCGCTAGTTTGGCGCAAGATCGAAAAACTCCCGTTGCCGTTTCTTCGTTAACCAAATTGGAAATAACGGAAGAGCTTGGATCACAAGATTTACCTATGGTTTTAAACTCAAAGCCTGGTGTTCATGCAACTCAACAAGGTGGTGGTGATGGTGATGCTAGAATTTCAATTCGTGGATTTGACCAACGAAATATTGGTGTAATGATTGACGGAGTTCCTGTGAATGACATGGAAAATGGTTCTGTGTATTGGTCAAACTGGTTTGGTTTAGATCAGATTACACAACAAATTCAGGTTCAACGAGGGTTAGGAGCAACTAAACTGGCTATGCCGTCTGTTGGTGGAACGATGAACATCGTAACAGACAATACAGGTGGGAAAAGAGAAATTAATGTGAACCAAGAATACGGATCTGGAAACTTTCTTCGAACTTCGTTGTCCTATAAATCTGGGACTTTGAAAAATGGGTGGGGAGTTTTATTCTCCGGTTCATACAAAAGAGGAAACGGATGGGTAGATGGACTTTTCACTGAAGGAGGATTCTATTATTTGAAAGTTCAAAAGAAACTAGGTGATCATGTTGTTTCTTTAAGTGGTTTTGGAGCTCCACAGCATCATGGTCAACGATCTTTCAACCAAAGAATTGAATTTTGGGACACGCAGTATGCGAGTGAATTAGGGGTTACCCAACCAGACACAGTGAATGTTGATCGAGGTATTCGATTCAACCAACATTATGGATATGTAACCGACGATTCTGGTAAGAAAGTTCAAAAAAATGAACGGATTAATTACTACCATAAACCTCAAATCACGTTAAAAGATTTTTGGAAAATAAATTCAAAACTTTCATGGACAAATCTTGCGTATGTATCCATTGGTAGAGGTGGCGGAAAAAGATACCATAATTCTTCATCGTCAATTTTGAGAACAGAAGATGGACTAATTGATTGGGATCAAATAATATACAATAATCAATACAAAACACTTTTCGGTACCGTTTACTCAACAGCAGATGCTTTGTACGATTCAGTTTTGTTAAAGTCTTCTCAAGTTATTTCGGCGGCTGTGAATAATCACTTTTGGATTGGTGGACTTTCGCAATTCGATTATAAAAGAAGTGATAAATGGAATTTTGCGGGAGGCTTGGATTACCGTTATTATAAAGGCGAACATTATTACGAAATTGTTGATTTGTTAGGAGGAGATTACTTTGTTTCAGCTACAAATCTTAATTCAAGTACACCAATGAAAGTGGTTGGAGACAAAATTGCGGATTTAGATTCACCTTTTCAAAATCATAGAGATGGGCTTGTTCAGTGGATTGGTGCTTTCGGACAAGCAGAATTTACTTCAGGTCGCTGGACAGCTTTTGTAAATGTTTCTGGTGTTGTCAATGGATATAAAGGAATTGATTACTTCCAAAAGAAAAGAATGATGGTTGGCGATTCACTCATTGAAATTGGGTATGAGGACACGGTACAACTTAACGGTACAACTTATACAAGAGATTCTGAAGGTTTAGAGTATAATCAAACAGATTGGAAATGGATCACAGGTGGAACTTTTAAAGCTGGTGCTAACTATAATTTGACAGAATATTCCAACATCTTTTTGAATGTAGGATATTTAAGCAGAACACCTCAATATAGCAATGTGATTGACAATACGACGAATACATTCTTTGCAGAAATTGAAAATGAAAAAATTGCTGCTTTTGAATTGGGTTATGGCTATAGAAGTAAAAAGTTAAATGGAAATGTTAACGGATATTTCACACAATGGCAAAATAAACCAATTCCTTTCGGAATAAATGTGCCTGATCCGCAAGATCCAGGAGAATTTATCAAAGCGAATGTGAATGGAATGGATGCACTCCATTATGGAATAGAACTTGACTTAAATTATAAATTGACAAAGAAAATTACCCTTGATGGAATGGCAAGTGTTGGTGATTGGACATGGCAATCAACGGATTCGGTGAATGTGCTTGGAACGTACGTTTCTTTTGACGCAAAAGGTGTACATATCGGAAATTCTGCCCAAACAACCATTGGAATTGGCGCACGTTTTGCATTCTTAAAAAATGGCTACATCAAAGTGAAATACAATTATTTTGATAGATACTATAGTGATTTTGATCCATTCAGTTTAAAAGGTGCTGATGCTGGTAGAGAATCTTGGAGAATTCCAAGCTACGGACTAATGAGTATTCACGCAGGGTATACTTTTAAATTTGAGAAGAGCCGATTGAATTTACGAGCAAATGTCTTTAATGTATTAAATTCATTGTACATTTCGGATGCAAGAACAAACCAATATGGTTCAGATTTTGGTGTGAGTTCTGCAGGTGTATTTGTTGGGCAAGGAACTACATTTAATGTATCATTAGGTTTTCAATTTTAATACGAACGATTTTAATTATATAAAACATGAAAAAAATAATCAATTCTTTAATCTTCGCTGCGATTGTCGTTTCGAATGTTAACGCTCAAGCGGTTCTTCCAACGGCTTGGAGTTTTACAACAACTACATTGCCAGTAGGTTGGACAGAGTCTGGCACAGCATTTTATAGTGCTTCAGGAAATACGCCTCCCGCAATGAAATTTGACAACACAGGTGATTATTTAATTGTGAATTATGCAAATAATGCGGGTACAGTTTCTTACTATCTTGCTGGGAATAGTTTCTCAGGAGGAACATTTACGGTGGAGGAATCTGAATTTGGAACTGCTTGGACAACATTGTTTACCCATACAGCACCCCCAGCTGGAACTTATACGCAATACACGCATACTCCATTAAATGCAACACGCTTTATTCGCTTTATTTATACAAATAAAGTATCAGGAAATATTGGATTAGACGATGTGAATATTACTGCTGGAGCAGCTGGACCAGAACAAGAAATCAATGTGAAACAAGGGGCAACAACGATTCTTTCAGGTGGAAGTTTTCCAATAGTTTCTCCTGTTTCAACAATGACTCCAACAACATTTACCATCGAAAATTCAGGTTTGGTAAACGCTTTAACAATTTCTTCTGTTACGCTTACTGGTGCTGCCGCTAGTGATTACACTATTGCTGTTCAACCAGCTTCAGTTGCTTCGACTGGATCAGAATCTTTGGTGGTGAATTTCACTCCTTCTGTTGCTGGAACACGCCCTGCTGTGTTGACAATCACAAACGATGACTCTGATGAATCTGTGTATGTAATTAATCTATACGGAATTGGTGGAAGTTTTGCAACAGAACCAACTTCATCGGCAACAAACATGAATTTCACAAATGTTAAAACATACCGACTTAGTGCAAGTTTTTCACCAGTGGCAGATGCTGAGGGTTATTTAGTAGTAAGAAAACAAGGATCAGCAATTACAGGAACTCCAGTGGATGGAACAGTTTATCAACGTGGTGATATTGTAGGTGATGCTCAAGTGGTTTATTCTTCTAACGGTACATCTTTCACACCAAATAACATTGTTGCAAATACAGGTTATTATTTTGCTGTTTTCCCTTACAATGGAGCAAGTACATACAGAAATTATAAAACTTCTTCGCCTTTAGCGAATAATGTAACAACTCCAGCTACAATGGTTCCTGTTACTGAATATGCTGGAATTTCGACAAGTGCACCATCGTTTGTGACTGATTTGCATAATTTAGTAAATCCACATACGTTGCAATTTTACAGCAACTACAATGTATTAATGGTAAACAATTTTGCTTCACGCGACACTACGTTAAATCGTAGAGTTGTAACATGTGTTTACAGCGGTGAAAATAAACTTTACATCGAACCATTTGATTTTACTACGAATGGTTTTTCAAGGGAACATACATATCCTCACAGTTGGATGCCAACAAATCCAGCTCAATCGTTGCCTGAATACAATGATTATCATCATTTATTCCCAACAAATCAGGATGAAGCAAATGCAGTAAGAAGCAATTTCCCATTGGGCGAAGTAGTTACAACTTCTGTGTCATACCTTGATTGTAAATTTGGTCAAAATGCAGATGGTAAAATGGTTTTTGAGCCACGTGATGCGCACAAAGGAAATTCAGCTAGAGCAATGATGTATGAATCTATCTGTTATACTGGTGTGAGTGGAAATTTATGGGGATTCCCAACTAACATCAGCTCAACAATTCCTTATGGTCAGGATCAAAATGTAATCAAACAATGGAATCTTCAAGATTTACCGGATGATTACGAAATTGCAAGAAATGATTATTTAGATTCGCTTCAAGGAAATAGAAACCCATTCGTTGACAATCCGAATTATGCTTGTTTTATTGACTTTGTAACCATGACTTATCATGCACAAGGATGTAATTTGGATTTGAATGAAGCACTTGAAAATTCAGTGATGATTTTCCCAGTTCCTGCAAAAAATGAATTATTCATTCAAACAGTTGGAAATTCTATCATGGAATACGAATTGATGGATGTTCAAGGAAGACCTATTGAAAAAAGAGGAGATTTGAATACATTATCTTTAAAATTGGATATTTCTACCTTGAATACAGGAACGTATTTTGTTCAGCTATTAACTAGTCAAGGAACGATTTTGAAGAAAATTGTTGTAGAATAAAATGATCAAATCATTCATATATGTCATCTTAGGAGCAGGTCTATTGGCCTGCTCTTCTGTTTCTGTATCTTCAATAGATGGAACGAACATTAAAGTTGAAGGCGAAACAAAAGAAAATTCAAACATCGATGCAATGATAAATCCTTACAGAGATTCTATGCAAGTAGAAATGAATGAAGTCATAGCGCATGCCGATGTAGATTTTATTGTCGAGCGTCCTTGTGGCAACTTGAACAATTGGGTTGCGGATGCGGCATTTGTATCTCAAACTAAAACCGTTCGTATGGCGATACCTATCATTTGTTTGTTGAACACAGGTGGAATTCGTGCAACATTAAATCAAGGAGACATCACGCGAGCCGATATCTTTAAAATTATGCCTTTTGATAATGAATTAGTTTGGGTAAAAATGCCTGTTAGTTCCATTCCAAAAATCGAGGCGTACCTTAAAAATAGTGGGGGAGAACCAATCGCAAATACTCGAATGGTAAATGGTAAATTGGAAATCAACGGCTTGACCGCAGAAACTAAAGAATTTGTCATCATCACTTCGGATTATTTATTCAATGGAGGCGACAAAATGACTTTTTTCAAAGAAAATTTGGAAGTAACATTTACTGGAAAATTGCTCCGTGATGCATTGCTTGAAGAAGCTCAAATTCAAGGAACATTGAACAACGTGACCGAAAACAGAATGGGAAATTAGCAGTTGTATGAAAAGAAGTGAATTTATAAAAAGCGCATTTGCAGTATCTGGAGGAGTAATTCTTGCTCCAAGTATTTTTGCACAGTCAAATCTCATTTCTGGAAAAAAACCACTAAGAATTACCATTCTTCACACCAACGATACACATTCCAACATTGATCCATTTCCAAAAAATCATGCAAAATATCCAGGTCAAGGTGGTGTTGAACGTCGCTTTGAATTGATTCAAGAAATTCGAAATGAAGAAGAGCATGTTTTGCTAATTGATGCGGGAGACATTTTTCAAGGAACTCCGTATTTCAATAAATACAAAGGAGTGTTGGAAATGAAACTGATGACACAGCTCGGTTACGAAGCAGCGACGATGGGAAATCATGATTTTGATATCGGTCTAGATGGTTTTTTACGGGCAAAAGAATTTGTTAACTTTCCATTTTTGTGTGCCAATTATGATTTTTCGGATACAATTCTAAAGAATGAAACCCAAACCACCAAAATTATCCAGAAAGGAAAATTGAAGATTGGATTATTTGGCGTTGGCGTTGAATTAAAGGGACTTGTACCTGATTCAAAATTTGAAAAAACACAATACCACGACCCAATTTCCATTGCAAACGAACATGCAGCATCCTTGAAAAAAGCAGGTTGTGATTTGGTTATTTGCCTTTCTCATCTAGGTTATGAATATGCTGACTCAAGAGTTTCAGACCGTGTTTTGGCTTCAAAAACCAGAAACATTCACCTCATCATCGGGGGACACACACATACCTTTTTAGAAAAACCAACGGAGGAAAAAAACTTGGATGGCGAAACGGTTTTAATCAACCAAGTCGGTTGGGCAGGTTTGCAGTTAGGCCGCATTGATTTTACGTTTGAGAAAGGAGTGAAACAAAAAAATGAGCAGATACCAGTGGAATAAAAATGATTTCCCAATTTCATTCAAAAGACACTTCAAACGAAGCTAGTTCTAAACCCAAAACGCATTTTTGCCAATTTCATACCCAAACGATTCAATATAATTTGAATCTCTTGTAAATTTTCAGGGTATCGAGCAATCAAGAGAATTTCATCATTCATTTCACTAGAATCTTTTACTTTTTGTCTTTCAATTAGCGCAACAAACTTGTTTGGTTCTAAATCGTAAAATTGAAATGGAAATTGAGCTTTGCTAAATAAGTTTACCTTTTTGTCCCATTCCTACAATTCCAACGGTGTTTACAAAAAAAGCTACTTAAATTAAGTAGCCTTTTTCTGTGATAAAGTTGAATTAATTATCGGTTTACCGAAATTTTTTGAGTATGAACTCCATGTTGAGTTTCCATTTCCATAAAATAGACACCATTAGATAAAGAATTCAGAGAAAGGGAATTATTTATGATATTTTTTGAAAACATTTGTTTGCCAGTTAGATCATAAACCACCACGCTAAGAACCTTTTCTCCTAAGAAGTTAATATCAGTTGATGCGGGGTTAGGGTAAATTGATATGCCCGTTTTGCCCATCTTGTCAATGGAGGCTTCATATTCGTTCGTATTTATTGTAGTGTTGGTGATTATCGCCGGATTCAAATCGAAGAAGATGTGAGCAGTATTCTCGATTTGATCGCCAACACCCAAACCATTAGCTTCCTTGATTTCGTAAACAACATAACCTTGCGACGCTGCTAAATCAAAACCACTCTCTTCTAACCAAATGGCATTGAATGAAAATGTCACTTCTCTTGTCATAGGATTTACACTAGCAGAAACAGAATGACTACTTTCCAAAAGTGTAAAAGTGGAAATATCCAAATTTGTGCTAAGAGTATCTCGAATGAGCACGTTGACAGCTGGAAAATTTCCATCATTTTGGAATCGAACCTGATATACAAATGTTTCTTGCACATCTGGGCTAATAATAGAAGGCTGGTTTACTTGCTTATCATTCGGATCATAAGAGTTTAGAATTATGCCGCAAATAGTGTCTATATTGTTCGATAAATCAGTGTCGCCAATGGCACTAATTGAAACTGGAAAGCAAATTTGAGTCCCAGCAGGTATTGAGCCAGAGAAGGTAAAAGGGATTTGAACTAATTGGCAGTCCGAAAGGTTTAAAAGATCAAAGTTAATTTCGTTCGAAATAAAACTAGCATTAGATAATCCTGTGATGTCAGGAATGAAGAAATTTGGCACTGAAATCTCAACTTCAGCATTTGTAGCATTTTGACACGCGATGTTACAAAAACTTACACTTAATACACCAGTTTGGAGTGGTGCCACGCCAAATGCCCATCCGTAAGAGATGTCAACATTAGGATTCAGGCTTGCGACTAGACATTCGACTTCTAATTCTATCCAACTCGTATCAGTGTAGCCTCGTCCAGTTGGCAGAAACCCTATAATGGTATCGGCCTCAGAGACTTGAGATAATTCGTTGTTCAACAACCAATCAGGATTGACGTTTACAAGATATGGAGCATTGGTCACGTCAAGACCAGAGTACGAGAATGAGCCTGCCAAAGGTAAAATAGTTGTGATCGTGCCATCATCACCAATAAAATCCAAAGGCACACCTGAATAAGTGATGTTAGGATTTTGCTGAAAAATGCCAGTGGACAAAACGTAACCGCAAAAAGTTGAACTTGTCGAAACAAAGTCTACTGACTCATTCGAAACGAAATCGGCCCCTAGAACCTGACTGTTAACGGTGTAAGTCGCTAAATGTGCACCGGTTGTGGTATATTGGTGAGGGAAATATAAAAAATAGTACTGTCCTGGAGTAGATGCGAAAATTGTGTCTTCAATTGGCGAGCCATCACCCCAATTTATTGAAACAGTTATCAGATCTGCGGTGTTACCTGTCCCTATGAGAAGTGGCAATTGATTTTGACACTGAGTAATTATTGGTTGTGAGGAGTTGAGATATACCGATATCACCTGTCCAAACGAAGCATAAGACAGCACTACTGCCAATAAAAGTAAAAATTTTCTCATAATTATTTTAAAACTAATAATGTAATAATAGGTTCTGTGTTATAAGAAACTAAAAACTTGTCAGAAGTATTACAATTCAAAAATAAGAAAGTTGCGTGAGGAAAAAAAATAAAAACTATTATTTTAAGGGTCAGCTATTTGGCTTGAGTTTGACTTGCTCAAATGATGTGGATTAAATGACAAGCTGCAAATTGGTTACTACAATTCTGTAATGATTAGAAATTTTAATTATAACAAGGATTTTTAACATTTCGTTTTTGTATTTCCAGCTAGACCCAAAATGCATTTTTACCAATTTCATACCCAAACGATTCAATATAATTTTGAATTTCTTTCAAATTTTCGGGGTATCGAGCAATCAAGAGAATTTCGCCATTCATTTCAGTAGAATCTTTTACTTTTTGTCCTTCAATCAACCCAACAAATTTGTTTGGTTCTAAATCATACAATTGAAATGGATAGTTTTTTGCTCGGAAAAGTTTTGCCAGTAACTTCCCTTTTTGTCCCATTCCTACAATCCCAACGGATTTAATGTTTGGGAATAGTTTTATAAACCAATTCACTTTCAACTCAAAGAAGGATGCTTGATCATATATTTTTGAATTTCTTGAAGTTCGTTCAGGATGTTCACGCCACAACAAGGTTGTCTCAGGAATGGAATGGATCGTGTTTCCTGCTGCAAACCATCGAAAAACCAAATCGTAATCTTCCGGATAATGTAAATGACAAAAAATGTCATGACAAAAACTGTCATTATTTTCAATTAACCAATTGGGTGAGGCAATAACACATTCTCGGAAAACATGTTGGAAATGATCGTTTTTATCTATGCGTTCATTCAACCAGTCTTCATATTTTTTGTAACCTTCAGAAATTTCACCATCAGAAAAATAGGCAACCTTTCCGGTGACAATCGTTTTCGGTGGTGAGCTGAGAATGACATTTAGCATAAGTTCCAACCGAGTTACGGGCATCAAGTCATCAGCATCCATGCGCGTGAGGTACATACCTGAACAGTATGAATATCCGAGTTGTAGCGCAGGTATGATTCCTTTCATGCGATTGATTTTCAAATTAATTCGCTCATCTTTATCCACGAAAGATTTCACTATTTCACATGATCGGTCGACAGAAAAATCATCCACAATGATAAGTTCCCAATCTTTAAACGTTTGATTTTGAATACTCAGAATTGTTTGCGAAACCCATTTTTCGGCATTTCGCATGGGCATGATGATTGAAATTTTTGGCATCAATCAAAGATCTTTCCTTTGTTTAAAATGCCATGAGGATCAAAAACGTTTTTAATTCCGCGCATGATTTCGAGACCAATTTCTGGAAAAGCAATGTCCATGTATTGTTTTTGAACGAGTCCAATGCCATGCTCTCCTGAGATTGTTCCGCCCATTTTTACAACTTCGCCAAATAATTCTCGAATTGCAATTGTCAATTCGTTGTTCCATTGTTCATCACTCAAATCACCTTTGATAATGTTTATGTGCAAATTTCCATCGCCTGCGTGACCGTAACAAACCGATTTGAATCCGTAGTTTGCACCAATGGTTTTAACCGTTCGAAGTAAATTCGGAAGTTCATAACGTGGCACAACCGTGTCTTCCTCTTTGTAAATGGATTGTGTTTTCACCGCTTCCCCCACTTTTCTTCGGAGCGACCAAAGTGTATCTTTTTGAGCTTGTGATTCAGCAAACAGAATTTCATCTGTGTCAAAAGCCTCAAGTACCTCCATGATTTTTTCGCAGTCTTGCATCAAGACATCAGCGTTAAAACCATCCACTTCAATCAGCAAATGTGCTGCATGATCGTCGGCTACAGCGATGCTAAAATCCTTTGTGAATTCTTGTGTCCAGAGTAATGCATCTCGCTCCATAAATTCCATTCCGCTCGGTGTGATTCCAGCTCTAAAAATGGCGGCCACAGCTTCGCACGCTTGTTCAGCGCTCCGAAAAGGCACCAGCATCAACATGTCTGTCGTTGGATGTGGAATCAAACGCAATACAATTTTCGTGATGATTCCAAGCGTTCCTTCCGAACCAACGAGGAGTTGTGTCAAGTTATAACCCGTTGCATTTTTAAGTACGTTGGCGCCTGTCCAAATGATTTCGCCGGTAGGCAAAACAACTTCTAAGTTCAGCACATAATCTTTCGTCACGCCATATTTTACCGCTTTTGGTCCACCGGAGTTTTCTGAAACATTTCCACCGATAAAACAACTTCCTTTACTCGCTGGATCGGGTGGATAAAACAACCCTTTTTCTTTAACAGCATCTTGCAATTCTTGCGTGATCACTCCTGGCTCGGTAATCACTTGATGATTTTTTTCATCGATAGACAAAATGCGATTAAACTTCTCCATGGAAAGGGCAACTCCATTCAGCGTAGGAATTGCTCCACCGCTCAGCCCTGTTCGAGCACCCGAAGGAGTAACCGGAATTTTGTTTGCATGACAATACGATAAAATAGCACTGACTTCTTCCGCGGTTGTTGGTTTTAGCACAACACCTGGTAGTACAGAAATATCTTCCGTTTCGTCGTGGCTATATTTTTGCAACGATTCTGAATCAACGAATGCATTGTCGCTTAAAAGTGATTTGAAATAAGCAATGTGGTTATTCATATGTAAATAATTTGTCTTTTAAATGTCATATGGAATATGCCATATTGTTTTCATCGGTGCTTGCGCGATTTGTTTGAAAGGCTATTTCATAAGATAAAAATTCTATAAATCTTGGATTGGACAATGAGTTAATAATTGGGGTTGACGAATGGTTGTAGCATGTTTTTTCTCGCAAAGGGGTGCAAAGAAAAAACGCAAAGTGACGCAAAGACATGCTACTTGTATTTTTGAAAATATTATAGACCATTCTTTATAAATTATTGACCAATCGATGAATACCATCTTTCATTCTTGCACAATTGAAGTTCAACAACAAACCAAGTTTACAACCACTTAACCGCATATATGTGAGAACTTGCGCATGATGAACGGCTGCGAGAAATTCTACTGATTTTATTTCGATAATTACTTTCTTTTCAACCAATAAATCCAATCGATAACCACAGTCTAATCTAACATCCTTGTAAATTAATGGCATTGGGGTCTGCTGTTCTACCAAAAGTCCTTTTTCTCTTAATTCATAAACGAGAGAATGTTCATAGGCTGATTCTAATAATCCAGGTCCTAAGTTTGAATGTAATTCTAGTGCTGCTCCGATTACTTTATATGAGATTTCATCTTCAGTCATTTATTCTTGGTGTTTAAAGAGATTGAACTTCCCGACCTTTCATTTTTCCTAAGTATATTTTGAGCGAAACCACTGAAATCCAGACTCCTAGTTACCAGTAATCTTAAACTCTGTTCTACGATTCTCTTGTCTTCCAGCCGCAGTGCTATTTGTATCCACAGGTTTTGAGGAGCCATAACCAACAGCGGTAATTCTACTTGCAGCAATTCCTTTTCCTTTCAAATAATTTACCACCGCTTCTGCACGTGCTTGTGACAGTTGATTATTCAAGGATGCAGAACCAGTATTATCTGTATGTCCAGACAACTCAATTTTAATGCTTGGTCCATCGTTCATGAGTTTCACCAAACGATCCAATTCCCCATTTGATTCTGATCGCAAGGTTGATTTTCCAGTGTCAAAAAAGACATTTTTAAGCGTAATGACGTTTCCAACTTTCACATTTTTCAATTCAATGATTTTTTCCACCAAATTATCTACTGCCCCTTTCGGAATGTCAAAATTCTCAGAATGAAACAAGTAGCCATTTGCTTTTACCACAATTCCGTAGTTTTTACCAGAAGCAAGCGTAATGATGAATTTCCCAGTAGCACTGTTCGTCGTAAATGTTTCAATCACCGAACCATTCGAATTATCGATGATTTCAATTTGCGCTTCAACAGCCATTTTACTCAAAGCATCAAGCGTTTTCCCTTTAAATACGGTAAATGATTTGCGATTTACATCTACTGTTCCTTCCACTTGTGGATCTTTCATTGGCGAAATGATGGAAGCCAACAAATAATCTTCAACATCTACTAAAGGCACTTTTTCTTCTCCCCAGAAAGTTACTTTGTACAAATCATATCCGCCACTTCCGCCATCTCGGTTGGAAGCAATAAAGGCAAATTTGTTGTTCGCTGTTGTCGCAAAGAAAAAGTCATCGTATTGCGTGTTGATTGGATAACCCATATTCACAGGTTTTGTCCAATTTCCTTGCACTTTTTTCGACATGAAAATATCGTAACCTCCATAAGATGTTTTCCCTTGAGCGGCGATGTACATGGTTTCTCCGTCCACATGAAGATAAATCGGACCATCATTAAAACCTGTATTTGCTTCAGAAAGCATAGTAGCAGCCATGTAATCTTTTTGGATTTTACTTTGCATTCCACTGTACATGACATCAAAACCACTGCTTCTTGTTGCATTATCTCGCGAAAAAAAGATACTCCAACCATCGTTTGAATAGGCTGCATAAATTTCATTTGCTCGCGTTGAAGAAATAGAAAAGTGCATTTTCGTAGGATTTGTCCAATTCAATCCTTTCAAGTTACTTTCATAAATGTCCATCTGACCGTTGTCTTCGCGATGCAAAAGCATTTTTGTTCCATCGAAACTAAGATTGTTGGAAACGTCATCAGATGCTGTGTTTACTCCACCATCAATTTGCTTTGGAGATGACCATTTCATTTGACTTAAACTCGATGAATAAATGTCTTTATCGTATTCATTTACTTCATTGGGTGTATGACCATTCGGTCTGTTGGATGTAAAAATCAATTCGCTTCCATCCGTTGTTATAGAAGGCGCATAGTCGTCATAAGCCGTATTAAGTTCCTTGATGTTATCTACCCAAACGCGCTTTGGATTTTGAAAACTTCCGCGCGCATTTTTACATTCGTTAATATGCAGTGAAACAAATTTGTTAAACTCTTCAGACTTTTTATAATTCGTTTCGAACGCCGTGTATGCTTTCATCGCATCTTCAAATTTACCTTCCAATTGCAACGCATAACCATAATAATAATCCATGAAAGGATCACATGCTTTATCTAATTCATAGGCCTTTTTGATAAATGGAATGCACTTGCCTGGATCTGTAGAATACGAGTGACAAACGCCAATTCTAAAATTATTCAATGCATTGTTGGGATTAAACTTTTGTGCGACTTCAAATTTTGAGAGTGCTTTTTTATAATTCAATCCTGGATCGTGCACTGTGAAAACAGCTTCGTTGGCTACATCGAAAAATGCTTCGCCTTCCTTGATTGCGTCTGTAGCTTTTTTCAAACCATCTTTATCCTCTTTAAAATTGGACGATTTAAAATCGACATTTTGACCAATAAGGGAAGTTTGTAAAAGAAATGTCAAACAAATGAATATGTACTTTTTCATAATTTTTCTTTAATTTATTGACAATTAGCTGAATAATAATCTTGACCTTGTTTTGTGCCCAATTCTCCCGCTTTGTGCCAATCTTCACAAGCACCAATTTGATCGCGAAGCATTTCTTTGGCATTGGCTCTGTTGACATATGCATTCGCATAATTCGGATCCGCTTTGATTGCTTTTTCAGCATATTCAAGAGCTTTTTGGTAGTCTTTTAACTTAAACGAAAGAGCGCTCAAATTTGAATTGGCTGGCGCATAATCTTTTTCAATCGATAACGCTTTTTCAAAATCTCTGCGTGCATCGTCCAGTTTGTTTTGATCCATTTGTACAGCACCTCGATTGTTGTATGCCATAAAAAAAGTTCCATCCAAGTTTATTGCTTGATTAAAAGCAGCGATTGCTCCTGGATAATCTTTTATTTTTCGCTTCGTTGTTCCAATGTTGTTCAACGCAAATGTCATTTTTGGATTGCGTTTTATAGCTTCTTGGTATTCAATAATCGCTTTTGCATATTCGCCCATCATGCGGTAACAGCTGCCACGATCATTGTAAGCAAACGCAAAATTTGGATCTAATTCAATCGTTTTTGTAAAATAGCTCAATGCACCTTTGTAGTCAAGTTGCAAAAAGCGAAGCGTTCCATAATTGTAATACGCTTTTGGATTTCGAGGATCAATTGTAATTGCTTTTTCGTAATCGCGCTCAGCATTCAAGTAATCGTTTAATCCTTGAAAAGATCTGCCTCGCTGAAAATAAGCTTTGGAATAACTGCGATCCAATTCCAAAAGTTTGGTAAACGACGTTTTTGCTTCTGCAAATTGACTCAATTCATTTTCTGCCACGCCTTTATTGTAGTATGCCGCTGTGAAATTCGGATCAAACGAAATGGATTTCCCGAAAGATGCAAGTGCTTTTTGATAATCGCCAGCATTAAAAAAGGTGATGCCTTCGTTGTATGCAATTTGACTATTGGCAACAGCTTCATTTTGCAAATTTAAAGCTGCAATCGAGTCTCGATAAGCCATTTCTTGTGGGGTTAATTCTTCGATTTGAGTCCAAGCCGAGAGACTTAACAGACACAGAATTAATGGAATAGATTTTTGATAATAATTCATGGAAATCCTATTTTTTAAAGGCTACAAGGTACAAAGTTTTGGGCAGGTTGAAATATTAAGTTTTCAACAGATTAAAAAATGTTAATTTAGTGCTTCAATTGAAGAAAATATGTCGAAAGAAGTTTATATTGTTGATGGCGTGCGCACAGCCATTGGAAATTTTGGAGGATCTTTAGCACCTGTTCGAACCGATGATTTAGGCGCAATTGTAATGAAATCGCTCATTGAAAATCACCCAAATCTTGATCCAATGCTCATTGAAGATGTTCTCTTTGGATGCGCTAATCAAGCAGGTGAAGATAACCGAAACGTTGCTAGAATGTCGTCGTTGTTGGCTGGATTACCTTATCAGTTGGGAGGCGAAACGGTAAACCGACTTTGTGCTTCAGGAATGGCTTCGACAATCAATGCGATGCGAGCAATCAAAGATGGTTGTGGCGATATTTACATTTCGGGTGGTGTTGAAAATATGACACGCGGACCTTGGGTGATGTCGAAAGCATCAAGCGCTTTTGGTCGTGACTCTGAAATGCATGATTCTTCGTTTGGTTGGAGATTCATCAATCCAAAAATGCACGAATTGTATGGAACAGATGGCATGGGTAATACAGCAGAGAATTTGGCTGAAATGTATGCCATTTCGCGTGAAGACCAAGATAAATTCTCGGTTTGGTCGCAAGAAAAAGCAACAAAAGCACAACAAAATGGCATTTTAGCCGAAGAAATCATACCAGTAAATATTCCACAGCGAAAGGGCGATCCACTCATTTTTAATAAGGATGAATTTATTCGCTCATCAACAACCTTCGATGGTTTGTCTGGATTGCGTCCAGCATTTAAAAAAGATGGAACGGTAACAGCTGGAAATGCATCTGGTTTGAACGATGGAGCTGCAGCTTTGTTGATTGCTTCTGAAAGTAGTATAGTTCAACATAATTTCAAACCACTTGCGCGCATAGTTGGCGCAGCAGTAGCTGGAGTGGAGCCACGGATCATGGGAATCGGTCCCGTTTATGCATCAGAAAAAGCGTTGAAACGAGCAGGTTTGACCTTGGATCAGATGGATGTTTTGGAATTAAATGAGGCATTTGCAGCTCAGGTGTTAGCATGTACACGTAAAATGGGTGTTGCTGACAATGATCCACGCATCAATCCGAACGGTGGCGCAATTGCACTTGGTCACCCGCTAGGAATGACAGGAGCAAGAATATTGTTGGCTGCCGCACGTGAATTGCAACGAAGCAACAAAAAATATGCGCTGGTTTCTATGTGTATTGGTGTTGGGCAAGGTTATGCAACGATAATTGAGAAAGCCTAACCAACCAAGTTTCGAGCATGAACGTCATAAGAAAAAATATTTTGATAAAATTCTATTCCATACTGATTGGTGTTGCTCTTCTTGTTTTCTCTTGTAGAAAAGAAACAACTTGGGATGCTGATTGGGTTGTTCCCTTAATCAACGATACGCTCGATTTAAAAAACTTGGTCAATGATTCAACCCTTGATGCTTCCGGTGGATTTTACAACATTAATTTAAAACGAACCCTTTTGGACATCAATGTATCTGATTTTGTTTCTATTCCTGACACCACGATTGCACAAGTGTTTGTTTTAGGTATTTCATCGCTAAATGTTCCACCCGGAACTACTTTTGTGAATTCTGTGAAGGAACATGAATTACAACTTCAGGATGTTCAGTTGAAAAAGATCATTTTGACGGAGGGTGACATAGAATTGGAATTAAAAAACCCTTTGTCTGCAATAGTGAAAATAGATGTCGAACTGCCTGGAGTAACCTTCAACGGGCAGACTTTCACTCAAACTTATTATGCTCCAGCTTCAACAGGATCCGGGCCTGGGATTTTAAATGAGACATTGAATTTAGGAGGTTACAGCCTTGATTTGACGGGGATTTCCGGTGGTGAATACAATTTACTTCGATCAAAAGTGACTGTTTCTACATTGCCAGACGGAGGTTCGGTTTTGGTCACGAATCAAGATCAAATCATTGTAAATGCCAAAATTAAAAATGCTGTACTAAAATATGCGAGAGGTTATTTTGGGAATAGAATAATTCAAGATACAACAGATTTTAATATTGATATCTTTCAAAATATTGTTGGCGGAACAATTGATTTACCAGCTTCTTCGGTAAAAGTTAAGTTGGAAAATAGCATCAAATTTGACGCGCAAGGAAAAATCAGTTTCTTGGAAAATGAGAACAATGCAGGTGCCAGCATCAATTTGACTGGGGGAGAAATGGGGAACACTTTTTTAATTGATCAACCAACTGGAAGCTACAATTCATTGGTTCCTTCGTTTGTGGAGTTGATCTTTAATTCTGGAAATAGCAATATTGAGAATTACTTTGAAAATTTAGGTGTCCACCACAAAATTGCCTACGAAATAAAAATAAATCCTTGGGGCAATACTTCTGGAGGATGGAATGAAATTTTTGAGCAAAGTCGAATCAAGTTATCCGTTGAAGCCAATTTGCCTTTAGCGATTCAGATGGATAATCTCACCATCAAAGACACGTTCGATTTTGTATTAAACCAAAGCGAAGATAAAACGAGGGTAGTTTCTGGTTCTGTTGCGTTGAAAGCCAACAACGCATTTCCATTTTCCGGTGCCATCAAATTGCTTTTATTGGACGAGTTTGGTCAAGTGCTTCATCAAATCAACGGAACAAACGAAATCATGTCTTCGCTTTATGGAAGTAGCTTTGATACACAGGGAATTCAATACAAAACATCTGAAATCGAATTTCCATTTTCGGAAGATGTTGTGGCAAATTTAGATGCCATCAAATTCGTAGCTGTTCAATCAGAATTTGACACACCTGATCCAGCAACTCAATCAAATCAAATGGTCGCAATTCCTGCGGGAGCATACCTTGGCGTGAAGTTAAAGGCTAAATTCAAACTTAAAACAGTGGTTAAATGATGCGATTTACATTGTTGTTTCTTGGATTTCTTGCTCTGCCAATCATGTCATTTTCGCAAGATATTTTGCCAATGATTTACGATACAAATGACCGAAAACAAGAAATCATTTTCAATGGTTCAATTGAGCTTAGCGCGACTGCAACGTCAAATTCGCTTCTACAATATTTCGTTCAAGGTGGAGACATTCCTTACGATGTGCGAGAAATGAATTATAATCAGCAAGACCGATTGAATCGTGTAGGGTTTATCTTTAATCCTGAATTAGAGTATCGCAACTATTGTGTGAATATTTTCAAGAAAAAGAATTGGGGCATTTTGATGAAAGCTGGATTGTATTCAATGGCATCAGGGCGCTATTCGGACGGATTGTTTGGATTGGCTTTTCTCGGAAATGAACCTTTTTTAGGTCAAGAAGTTGGTTTGTCAAACTCAAATTTTGCATTTTTGAGTGCCCACAAATTAGGATTTGGACTAATTGATGCAAAGACGAAATCAAGTGTTTCGTTGAATGTTTATGGCATTCGAAATTACAGTTCAGGCATGCTCAATAATGCTTATTTGAAACAAGATATTGATGGATTCAATGCTGAGATCAAATTGGATGGCAATGTGGAAGCTTTGTATGAAAAAACATATTACAAAGGTATTGGTGTTGGGGTAGATGCCAATTTTATTCTTCCAGCGACGATGTTCAACCGCGTATCGTACATTCAATTTCAACTACAAAATTTGGGAGTTGGATTTTTAACTGGAAAGAAAGTAAAATACGAAATGGACACCACGATCCAATTTACTGGATACGAAGTCAGTGATTTGATTGGAGATAATGCAATTATCAATGGTGATACAGATCTATTAGATGAAATTGGTTTGAGAAGAGATACGATAGCTGCAGGTACCATATCGATTCCATTTACCGTTCAAATTAGTAAAATTGTTGACGACCAAAATCGGCGACCAATTCAGACATTTTTTGGCTTCAGAGCTATTTATCAGAAAGGAGCAATTCCGCAAGTTTATTTGGGACTTCAATACCGAACTACAAATTGGTTGCGGATAGGAGCTAGCGCTTCTTATGGCGGTTTTTCAGCTTTTCGGGTAGGCTTGTATGCTAACACGGTTTTTAAAAATTTCAATGCTGGAATAGGAACGAATAATTTGATCGGAATCTTTTCGAAGAAAGGACACGGTCAAGCGTTTTTATTGCGCTTAAATTATACGCTATGAGTAAGTTACTTTTTCCTGTGTTTATCCTATTTGGTTATTTTGCATTCGGTCAAATTAGCTTCTACAAACAATTTTCCAACAACGGATATGACTATGGTGAGGGAATCACTCAAATGGAGGATTCAAGTTATTTAATTACAGGTTCATCATCCAGTTTTTTCGAAGGTCCAGCGCAAGCATTCATTCTTAAATTGGATAGTTTGGGCAATTTTAAATGGTCCAAGCATTTTGGTGGAGCAGAAAGCGATGCTGGAAAACGCATCATGTGCATAGAGAACGATGGGATTTTGGTCGCTGGATTCACTAATTCTTCTGGAGCCGGAGCTTATGACTTTTACCTGTTCAAAACGGATTTATCTGGAACACTTCTTTGGGAAAAAACCTATGGTACAGAATCGTGGGATCGCGTTTACGATGCAGCTTTGACAAGAGACTCGGGGGTGATTTTGGTTGGAGAAACGTTGAACACCGACGATGGAGAATCAGATATTTTACTCGTGAGAACAGATAAAAATGGCAACGAATTATGGTCGCAACAAATCGGAAATGCTGGACCTGACATGATTAAATGCATTGCTCCAATCAATGATTCCACCTTTGCTTTGGGAGGAAAAATATATGTGGAAGATTCCTTGATGCATAAAGCTTATATCTGTAAAATGGATGAAAATGGTTTGGTTTGGTGGCAAGACACTTTGGGATTTGTAGGTCAAGCACAAATAAATAGTCTTTGCACCAACGGCTCGGAAATTGTTTTTGTTGGCGATACAGATCATCTGCCATCTGATAATGCAACAATTAGCTATAAATGCGATTCTAACGGTTCATTTTTATTAACACATCTTGAAAATGCAGATGGAATAAACAAATTAGTTGGAGTTGATTATTTTGGAACGAGCAATAGACTTGCGGTGGCCAATTGGTCGGATAATCAATATTCTTATGGTGGATATGATTTGTTTTTTAGTCAGAATTATCCAGCGTTACCTTGGGAAATGTGGATTGGTTCTGTACACAGTGCTGAAAACGTGTTTTGTGGACAACTAATTTCAACAAGCGACAAAGGAGTAGTGGCGGTTGGTAATTTTGAAAATATAGGTTTGGGAGGAAGTAATCTTTACGTTATTAAAATGTTAGAAGGCATGGTGAATGATGCAAATACACTTATTGATTTTGAGTCGCTCGTAAATGTGAATGAAATTTCAGAAAATTCAAGTGTTTCCATTTACCCAAATCCTGCAAGAACCGAAATAACGGTGTTTTCTGCTAATGCAGAATTGAAGAATATTGCTATTTATGATGGATTTGGAAGAATGCTTCGAAATCAAAATTCATCCGTTAACAATACCTACGATATTTCGTTCTTGTCGCAAGGGAATTACATTGTCATGCTTGAATTTAATGATGGAAATAAAGGATTTAAGAAATTGGTTGTAATGGACTAATTTACCAATGCATTGACAATTCACCCATCCATTTTCCATGTAAACGAAGCGTTTGTTCAATAACATCCCGAACACATCCTTGTCCCCCAAGAAAAGGCGATTGATAATGACAAATGCGCTTAATATCTACTGCAGCATCTTGCGGACAAGTAGCTAGTCCAACTTGTAGCAAAACTTCAAAATCTGGAATGTCATCACCCATGTATAAAACTTCTGCGTCTAATAAGCCATGTGCTTGCTTTATTCCTTCGTAAACTTCTAATTTATTTGAACAGCGCAAATGAACTTCATTGACTCCTAAGTCCAACAATCTGTCTTTCACTTCTTGCGATCTACCGCCAGTAATAATGAAAATTTTATATCCCAATTTAATAGCTAATTGCATCACGTATGAATCTTTTGAATTCATCGTGCGAATCACTTCATTGTTGTATAAAATGACATCGCCGTTAGTCAAAACTCCGTCTACATCAAACATGAATGTTGTGATAGCGTGTAATCGTTCCTTGTAAGAAATCATTCGTTAGAATAGGTTTTTTGAATACTCTTTGTAAATAATTCGTACAACAATTTTGTGTCGCCATCTAGCATGTTTGAGTGCGAAGCAATGGTCATTTCGTCGTTTCGTCGCGCTGGACCAGTCTGTGCATCGTATGGTGACATTTGATCCATTTTACGCATTGTTTCATTCATCAATGGCTTCAAATGTTCAAAAGACAGTTCATTTTTTTTCAAAAAATCTTCTGCTAAATATGCGAGGTGGTTCGTGAAGTTATTGACCAAAACAGCTGCAACATGCAATTTCTTGCGCTCTTCAGAATCTGCAAAATGGACTTTTCGACTAAGTTGCCAAGCAAGATCGAACAAGGATTGAGCGAAGTCCGTATTTTTTGCTTCGATGAAAAATGGCACCTCAAATAAATTAATCGCTCGATCTTTTGAAAAAGTTTGAAGAGGGTAGAACACTCCTAAATTATTACCACCAAAATACATGGAATGAAGTGAGCGCGTTCCAGCTGTAAACGCAAGGTTGCACGAAGAATCTACCTGATCCAAAATGGATTGAACTGCATCATCGTTCGTACAAACGAGGCATAAGTCAACATCTGAACAATTTATTTCGTCAACAAAATCAGCATGAAGGGCATTTGCAAGTTCTTTCCCTGTTACTTGGTTTCTCGAATAAATCCAAGAAATTGTAAGATCAGCATCCTTTAAACCATGTGACAAATGCCACGCAACATTTCCCGAGCCAATAACTCCTATTTTCTGAATGTTTTGTGGCATTTTAGAAACCTTTATTTACCGTGACATTGTTTGAATTTCTTGCCGCTTCCACAAGGACATGCATCGTTTCTTCCAACTTTTTTCTCAGCCACAACAGGTTGTTGCTTGATTTGCTGTGCACTCTGTAAATTCGAGTTTTGAACTGCTTCAGCGTATCCTTGACTTCCTTGAAATTGGTTACCACTTTGAGAGCTTGAACTTGAGCTTGAAGTTTGCGCTTTCGCATAATGATTTTCAGCTTCAATAGATTTGGTAGAGTTTTGAATTTCCTCTTCCATTTCAATATCCATTTTCATTAAAAGTTCAACAGATTCTAAATTCAAGCGAGACAACATCGATTTAAACAATTCAAACGATTCCAATTTGTAAACCAAAAGTGGATCTTTTTGTTCGTATTGTGCATTATTAACGGCTGAACGCAAATCATCCATTTCACGTAAATGCTCTTTCCACTCGTTGTCAATCATTCCGAGAACAATGTTTTTCTCTAACAAATGAGGTACATTATTTCCATTTACTTTGTATGATTCTTCCAAGTTAAGTCCAATACGAACTTCTTTTTTACCATCAGTTAATGGAACTACAATTGTTTTATATCTGTCGGACATTGTTTCATGAACATGTTTAATTTGTGGCCAAACTCGCTCTTGAATTTTTTCATTTTTACGTTTGTACGAAGCCAACATCGATTGGTAAACTTTGTCTGACAACATCAATGTATCTGCACCGTTAAATTCTTCTTTTGTAACTGGAGATTGAATCCCAATAACACGAAGTAATTCTTCTTCGAATGCTTCAAAATTGCCTTTTTTATGTGCCATCACGATCCCTTCACACGTGTCGTAGAACATGTTGTCCACATCCACATCCAAACGTTCTCCGAATAATGCATTTTTACGTTTTCTATAGATTGCTTTACGTTGTGCATTCATCACGTCATCGTATTCAAGCAAACGTTTACGCATTCCAAAGTTGTTTTCCTCCACTTTTTTCTGAGCTCTTTCAATCGATTTAGAAACCATGGAATGTGTTATTACTTCTCCTTCTTTCAAGCCCATTCGGTCCATCAATTTGGCAATTCGTTCTGAACCGAACTTACGCATCAAATCATCTTCCAACGAAACATAAAACTGAGAAGATCCTGGATCTCCTTGACGTCCAGAACGACCACGTAGCTGTCTGTCCACACGACGCGAATCGTGTCTTTCTGTTGCGATAATTGCCAAACCGCCAACTTCTTTAACGCCTTCACCTAATTTGATATCGGTACCACGACCAGCCATGTTTGTTGCAATCGTCACAGCTCCCGCTTTTCCTGCAAGGGCAACAATTTCAGCCTCGCGTTGATGTTGTTTCGCATTCAACACTTCGTGCTTGATTCCGTTTTGAGTAAGCAAGTGACTTAAATATTCTGAAATTTCAACTGTCGTTGTTCCAACCAATACAGGTCTTCCTTGAGCAACAAGTTCTGCGGTACGTTGAATAACAGCATTGAATTTCTCACGACCAGTTTTAAATACTAAATCGTTTTCATCTTTACGTGCAATTGGTCTGTTAGTAGGAATAACAACCACATCCAATTTGTAAATGTCCCAAAATTCTTTTGCTTCTGTTTCTGCAGTTCCGGTCATACCAGAAAGCTTGTGGTACATTCTAAAGTAATTTTGAAGCGTGATTGTTGCATACGTTTGTGTCGCAGCTTCAACCGTTACATTTTCTTTGGCTTCAATCGCTTGGTGCAAACCATCTGAGTAGCGACGACCTTCCATGATACGTCCTGTTTGCTCATCTACGATTTTAATTTTTCCTTCCAAAATCACATATTCCACTTCTTTTTCGAAGAGTGTATATGCTTTTAACAATTGGCTAACGGAGTGAATTCTTTCCGATTTGATACTATAATCTCTGATCACTGCATCTTTTCTTTCGAGAAATTCATCTGGGCTCAATCCTTCTTTTTGCAAAACAGCAATTTGAGACCCAATGTCTGGCATCACAAAGAAATCACGGTCATCTTTCCCTGAAATGAGATCAATTCCTTTATCCGTAAGTTCAATGGTATTGTTTTTCTCATCAATTACAAAGAAAAGTTCCTTGTCGATTTGTTTCATTTTTTTACCTTGCTCTTGCATGTAGAAATTCTCAGTTTTTTGCAAGTGCGCTTTAATTCCAGGCTCTGAAAGGTATTTGATTAATGTTTTATTTTTTGGCAATCCTCGATGTGCACGCAATAACGCAATTCCACCTTCTTCCAACATGTCTTTTCCATCTTTTTTATCCTCAACACCTGTTTGAATGACAGTCAAAAGACTTTTTGCGTCATCAATGCACTGGTTCACATAATTTCGTTGAGCCGCCACAATGTTTTCCACACGTGGTTTCAATTGATGAAATTCGTGTTCATCTCCTTTAGGAGTTGGTCCAGAAATAATGAGTGGCGTTCGCGCATCATCAATCAAAACTGAATCGACCTCATCGATGATTGCGTAATGGTGTTTTTGTTGTACCAAATCTTCCACACTACCTGCCATATTGTCACGGAGGTAATCAAATCCAAACTCATTGTTCGTTCCGAAAGTTATATCCGCTTTGTATGCAGCTCTGCGCGAAGGTGAATTTGGTTGGTGTTTGTCGATGCAATCAACAGTCAATCCGTGGAATTGATACAAAGGTCCCATCCATTCAGAGTCACGTTTTGCGAGGTAATCATTTACTGTTACAACGTGCACACCTTTTCCAGAAAGGGCATTTAAATAAACAGGTAAAGTTGCTACCAATGTTTTTCCTTCTCCTGTTTGCATTTCGGCAATGTTTCCTTTGTGCAATACAGCTCCACCCATCAACTGAACGTCGTAGTGTACCATGTTCCAAGAAACAGCAGCTCCAGCAGCAGTCCATTGATTATGCCAAATTGCTTTGTCTCCTTCAATGGAAATTCCATCTTTTTTAAAAGATAATTCACGGTCAAATTCTTGAGCTGTTACTTCAAGTTTTCCATTTTCAGACCAACGACGAGCTGTTTCTTTTACAACAGCAAAAGCTTCTGGTAATATTTCTGTCAATACCTCTTCGATTTTATCATCAATCGTTTTGGTCATTTGATCAATCTTTTCGTACAAATCTTCTTTTTCGTGAATCGGAAGTGTCACATCTTCTGCTTTTTTCTTCAACGCCATTGTCTCATCCTCGAGGTGTTGAATCGCATCTTTAATTTTCGATCTAAAACCAAATGTTTTGGCGCGCAAATCGTCATCGCTTAAATTTTGCATTTGTTGAATGAACGAATTCGCTTGGTCTATGTATGGTTGATATGCTTTACGGTCTTTTGCTGACTTGTCGCCTAATAGTTTCTTTAATAAGTTTGATAACATCTGTTTAAAAATTATAGAAGCACAAAAGTAATACTTTAAACTGCTTCATAGCTGAATAATACGTGTTTTTTGAATGTCGATTAGTCACAAATCATTCCAAAGAAGAAAATATGACAAACTGACGTAATATACGAACTTTTACCGATAAAAGCTAGTTATTAACAAATTAACGCACGCTTATTAACAATTTTTGTAACATTTCAAGTAAACAGGCGTATATAGAAAACACAAACCCTGAGATTATGAAAATTGTTATTTTAAGTTGGTTACTTTTAATTGGATTTAGTGTCGGAGCAACTTCTGACCCGAATCAGCAAATCACTAAGGAAGAATATGTGTCAAAATGGAGTGCGATGGCAGTTGAACAAATGAAATTGCATAACATTCCTGCGAGTATTACTTTGGCTCAAGGATTGCTTGAATCGTCGAATGGTAATTCTGAATTGGCTCGAAATGCCAATAATCACTTTGGCATAAAATGTCATAATTGGACAGGCGATAAGTATTTTTACGACGACGATCGCAAACAAGAGTGTTTTCGTCAGTATAAAAGTGCAGAGCAATCGTATTTAGATCGGAGTTCTTTTTTGAAAACACGTGAGCGATATGCACATTTGTTTAATTACAAAGTAACTGATTACAAAGCGTGGGCAAAGGGTTTAAAAGCAGCAGGTTATGCAACGAATCCGAAGTACGCAGAGTTGCTTATCAATATGATTGAAAAATTGAAATTGTACGAATATGATAATTTGGCGTCCAATGAATTTGATTTGCCAGATTTGAAAAAGCCTGTGGTTGAAGAGCAGCAAATTCAAAAACCAGAATTGAAAAAGCCAACAATTCAAGAAATAGAAAAAGAGATCAAACATGCGCCTGTTCAACAAGTGAATGTTTCAAGAGCAAACAAACATGACATCATGGCTAAGTCGAATAACTTGAAATATGTTGTGGCAAAACGAGGAGATACTTTCTATCGCATTTCATTGGAATTTGGATTAAGTTTAAATCAGATGTATCGATACAATGATTTTGATGCTAAAAAAGACATGCTTTCGCCGGGGGATATCGTTTATTTGATGCCGAAAAAAGTGAAAGGTAAAGAGAAAATTGTGACCTACAAATCGGACAAAACGGTGGTTCAGATTTCACAAGAAGAAGGCGTGAAGTTGAAATCATTGATGAAAAAAAACGAGTATGACTCACCTGAAACACTCGTGAAAAAAGGTCATGCTGTTCGTTTGCGCTAGAAAGTAAAAACGTTTGTTTTGAAGCATATATTCACCAGCGAGTTCATTATTTATGTAAATGATCAAGCCAAAAGCTGTGCCTTTTATCAAAAAATTTTTCGAAACAAACCAATTTTGGATGTTCCAGGAATGACAGAATTTCAGTTGGGAAAAAATGTCAAATTTGGAATTATGCCAAGTGATGGCATTTCAAGAATAATCACCCCGGTGCTCTCGCATCCAAAGGAAGGTAATGGAATTCCACGCTGTGAAATCTATCTAATTGTAGCAGACGTAAATTTCGAATATCAAAATGCATTAAATCATGGTGCTAAATTAATTAGCGAACCATCACTTCGGGAATGGGGAGATGTTGTTTGCTATTTTTCAGATTTAGATGGTCACGTGATAGCATTTGCTCAGAAACAATAATTTTCTTATTTTTGATTCGTAGGAATCCAACAATAAAGTTAATTGTTGAAAATTTTCACCAACCCTTTTGGCTTTTTAGGAGTTCTATAAAACAACAAAATAAAAAATTGTTGTTTTAGGGGGGGGAATTTAAAAACGTTAAGATTCTATGAAGCCATCAATCGAGCTTTTTAAGTTAGTGAAGTCATTATCAAAGTCAGAAAAGAGATTTTTCAAATTGTCGTCCTCGTTGCAATCGGGCGATAAAAATTACCTCAAAGTGTTTGATTACATCGAACAGCAAGAGGAGTATGACGAAGAAGCAATGAAAACTGCATTCAAAGATGAGGTTTTCATCAAACATTTGCCGTCTGAGAAAAATCACCTATATAAATTGGTGTTAAAAAGTTTGCGCTCTTATTACAGTGAAAAATCTGTGAGTAGCATTTTAAAACAAGAAATTAAGAACATTGAGATTTTATACAGCAAGGCGCTTTACAGAGAATGTGAGAAATTCGTCATGCGTGCAAAAAAGATTGCTACGGATAATGAAAAATTCTACTATTGGTTCGAACTCATAAGTTGGGAAAAGAAATTGTTGGAAGAAGCGCTGGAAGAAGGTGTTTTTTCGAATAACTTGGATCAGCTTTTAAAAGAAGAAGAAGAGGTTATCGCGAAGTTGAGAAACTTGGCTGAATATCAACTGATTTACTCAAAGATCAATTTCATATTCCGAACAGGAGGATTTACGCGCAACGAAGAAGAACAAAAAATCGTTGAAGACATTGCAGATTATCATTTAATTAAAGGAAAAAACACGGCTTTGTCTACTAGAGCTGCAACGATGTGTTATTACATCAAAGGACTTTGCGCTGCCACGAATCGGAATTATGAAGATAGTTTTCAATTTTTCAACCGAACACGTGAAATCATTGATAACAATCCGCAATTGAAGCCAGATTTAGCGCAACGATATGTGCTTACATTAACGTATTTATTGCGCTGTCACATCGAGAGCAATGATTTCAAAAAAGCCAATGAATTGATTCAAGACATTCGCAACTTGGAATCTTCAAAAGGTTTTGATTCGGTTGATTTGAAAGTGCGTATTTTCTCAAATTCTTACATCCATGAATTGTCGATGATGCAACGCATGGGTAATTTCGAAGAGTCCGTGAAATTGATCGAGCAAATTGAAGGATTGGAAAAAGTGTATGAAGGTAAAATTTCAAAGGAACAAGAAATTTTATTTACCTACCATAAATCAATAAGCTTTTTCGGAATCAATGAATTTCGAAAAGCCTTGGCTTACATCAACGATGTGTTGAACGATAACGAGCAAAATTTGCGTCAAGATATTTACAGTTTTGCGCGCATTTTCAACCTTATTCTGCATTATGAATTAGAGAACTATGACTTTTTGGAGTATGTCGTAAAATCAACAAACCGCTATTTCACCAAACAAGGACGAGCGTTTGAGGCGGAAAATGTACTTATTAAGAACATCAAAAAATTATCAAAATCGGTAACAACGCAAGAGCGATCTAAAATTTTCACTCAGTTGAAAAACGAGCTCAACGATGTCATGCAAAACCGTCACGAACAAGTGCTTTTTGAATACTTTGACATCCACGCTTGGATAGACTCAAAGCTGAACAAAACAAGTTTTGGGAAAGAAGTGAAGGATCGAATGAAGAAGATTAAATAGCGAATTGTTTTTCGTCGATTTCAAAACCGAATCGATCCAGTAATTGTCACAACATGTGATGTGTTTGTCAAGCGTGCTGAACTATTGTAAAATGCAAAATAGGTGCGCTGTGTTTTTCTGTTTACATACGCTAAATCAAGTCCAAATTTTCCTTTTCGGTAACCCAAGCCACCACTTATCGCAATATCAGGTTGCACATCTACGTCAAATTCTTTTTTGAACGCACTTGAATAGTATTGAAATCCTGCTCGGATAAAGTAAGCTTGTTGAATCGCATATTCAGCACCAATGCGGTAATTGAGTCCGTTTGTTAATCGTTGTTTGGCTATTGCATTTTCTGCTTTATAATCGTAGCCTTCGTATGCGTCTTCCATGGTGGAACGAAGTCGCCCCATTTGATAACCCACATATTCCACATCGGCACTAATCACAGCGTTCACGCCAATCACATAGGCGGCAGAGGCAACTAATCGCAACGGAGTGTTTAGTCGATACGCATATTTTCCAACAGGAACTAAATCTTCAGCAAGAACTTTTAAGCTATCGTCGAAACGCGTGGTCATGTTAGCGGTCCAATCATCGGTTAGACTAGAAAATGTTGGTGAATGAAAGGCCAAGCCACCTCGAAAAGCTTCTGAAAACAAGTAAACAACGCCGAGTTTGATATTCACACCATTGCCTTTTGTTTTTAAAGCATATTCATAATCAAAACCTCGAAGCGAAGTGTCTGATGTGTCAACCAAATCTTCTGAATGGGTATATTTTTCCTCGTATTTCGCAGTGCGAAGAGAAATGATTCCACCGAAATAAAGTTTATTCAATCGATTTACAGAATACGATAAAAACCATTCATTCATTCCACCTTTTGTTGTGATTTCTCGGTTGTGTTTCGTTAAGTCGCCCAATTGAAGTGCGGAATAATAAGCGTATGTTGTTTCATCGAAATCCAACGCATATGTTTCCCAAGCAAGCGATGTCGAGAAAGGAAAAAACTGATTTAATTCTTCGGGATAGTAACCATACGCCTGAGAAGCAAAGTCATCTAATAATGAAAATTCTTGTTGCCCAGTATAGACTGTTTTCTGATTAAAACTCGCAATGCGGTTCATTCCAAGTCCGATCTGAGAATAGAGATTTCCTTCATTTTTGCGAGAAATATCATTTACAAATACAACTCCAAAAGAAGGAATTATCAGATTTGCTTTCAACGTTGTTGTGGATTCATTTTGAAAATCAGCTTGCGAACTTTGGATCGAAGGTCCCAGTGAAAATTCAAACTGAGAATTTGAAAATCTTCCTAATCCAGCTGGATTAATTTGAGCCGCACTGATATCTGCTCCAAGAGCTCCAAACGCTCCGCCCATGGCTTCAAATCGAGCCGATCCAAAGGTGTAATTTTTTGAATATCTGAAAATATCCATTTCGTTTTGAGCCATAAGTACATGGCTGAAATGAACGAATACAACGCAAAAAAGAATTCTCATTTAATGTCTTCTACTGCTTGATCCTCCTGAATTACCGCCACTTCTTGATGAACCGCCACTTGTGGAACTTTCTGATGAACGACTCGAAGATCCTTCCGACGATCTACCTGAAACAGAAATGGAAGATCCTCCATCTCTATTTGTTCCAATAGAAACGCTATTTCTTCCGCCTCCGTTTTGCGATTGATACGTTGAATTTGTTGGCCTTGAAGAAACATCAGATCGCACGTAAGTTCTATTCGGCGTCTCGCTTGTTGTAGCTCTTCCATCAGATGTATAAGTCGTTGGTCTTGTAACCGGACGATCCGCAATTTCTTTGATTGGTCTTGTTTCAATCGTCGGAGTGCTAGTTCGTGAACCAACAGATCTTCCATAAGAACCTGCAGAAGCTGTTGGCAAACTTGAACTGCTTTTCAAAGTACTTTCATAGTTGCGTCCTTTAGGATTTGCATAACCAGACATTGAACCTCTTGGACCACTAAATCCGTTTAACGCAGCGTAATTTCCATTGTATCCGTAAAGGCTATTGCCGTTGTAACCATAACCATTGTAACCAAAATAGCTGTAACACCATCCATTCCCATAATTTTGTGGATATAGATACCCAAAACTATTGCCATTCCAAACGCCATTGTGCCAACCATGAGAAATTACATTTAAGTTGTCATAATAAAACCAATAATTACTTCCCATTGGGCTCCAATGTAAATTTGACCCGCCATAAGGAAATTGGCTCGTGTATAAAAACCATCCATAGCCATTTCCGAAAAAATTAGGTGACCAACCAAATGGATTATTGTTGAAACCAAAATCATTGGAGTTAGAGAAAACTTGGCGATCGTTTGACTGTCCTGTTTTTCGTTCCTTAAATGCTGCGTAACTTGTCTCATCAGCCGTAGATTCACCAACAGCTAAATCGCTTGGTTTTACGACATAAATATCATCTGCCATGTAATGTTCAGAGATTGAACAAGACGCTAAAAGAAGTGGGAATGAAGCAAAAAGAACTACTTTTTTCATAATCCATTGATTTGAGTGTACTGCTAAGATACGATAATTCGTTAAGTTTGCAAAAAATAGATTTTAATTAGCAAAAAAATAACTTTTTACGTTCATGGCACAGAAACACACAACACGCGCAGAAGACTATTCCGCTTGGTATTTGGAAACAATTGATCGCGCGGCATTGGCCGAAAATTCGGGAGTGCGTGGTTGCATGGTAATTAAGCCTTATGGCTATGCAATTTGGGAAAAAATTCAAGCTCAACTGGATAAAATGTTCAAAGAAACAGGACATCAAAATGCGTATTTTCCTCTTTTTGTGCCGAAAAGTTTGTTTGAAGCAGAAGAAAAAAATGCAGAAGGATTTGCCAAAGAATGTGCGGTTGTAACGCATCACCGATTAATGACAGATCCAAACAATCCTTCAAAATTGGTTGTTGATCCAAAATCAAAATTGGAAGAGGAATTAATTGTTAGACCAACGTCTGAAGCTATTATTTGGAATACATACAAAGGTTGGATTCAATCTTACCGAGATTTACCGATACTAATAAATCAATGGGCAAATGTGGTTCGTTGGGAAATGAGAACGCGTTTGTTTTTGAGAACGGCAGAATTTTTATGGCAAGAAGGTCACACGGCTCATGCTACCAAAGAAGAAGCATTCGAAGAAACTGAAAAAATGTTAGGAGTTTACGCGGAATTTGCTGAAAAATTCATGGCAATGCCTGTCATTCAAGGAAAGAAGACAGAAAGTGAACGTTTTGCAGGTGCAGATGATACCTTGTGCATCGAAGCAATGATGCAAGATGGAAAAGCACTACAAGCTGGAACTTCACACTTTTTAGGTCAAAATTTCGCGAAAGCTTTTGATGTGAAATTCTCCAGTGCAGAAGGAAAACAAGAATATGTTTGGGCAACTTCTTGGGGCGTTTCTACACGCTTGATGGGTGCGCTAATCATGACGCATAGCGACGATGAAGGTTTGGTTCTTCCGCCAGCGTTGGCTCCAATTCAAGTAGTTGGTGTTCCAATTTTTAAAACGGACGAAGAGCACGAACAAATTTCTGCTAAATTCAAAGAACTTGCAGATAAGTTAAAAGAGCTTGGAGTTTCTTTTAAATATGATGACGACAAAATCAAGCGTCCAGGATGGAAATTTGCAGAATATGAAGCGAAAGGAGTTCCAATTCGCTTGGCAATGGGACCGCGCGATTTAGAAAATGGAAACATTGAAATTGCCCGAAGGGATTTAAAAACAAAAGAAGTTGTTGCGTTTGAAGGTTTGGATGCATTTATTGTGAAACTTTTAGATGAAATTCAGGACAATTTATATAACCGAGCGAAGCAATTTAGAACGGAAAACATGCATGTAGTTGACACCTACGAAGAGTTCAAAACGAATTTGGAATCGAAAGGCGGGTTTTATTTTGCGCATTGGGACGGAACAGCTGAAACTGAAGCGCGAATCAAGGAAGAAACGCAAGCTACCATTCGTTGCATTCCTTTTGATTATCCTTCTGAACCAGGAGCGTGTATGGTAACAGGAAAACCTTCTGAAAAACGTGTAATTATTGCTAAAGCATATTAAGAATGGATGAAAATTCAAAAACGATTTTAAATCTCTTGCTCACGAAGTCGGCATTGAAGCAGGATATTAGTGAAGATACGCAAGATGCATTCAAGCATATTAAAACCGAAGTTCGATCTGTTTTACAAGAACTCAAAGGAGAAGTTTCAGACGATCGAATCCGATTGAATTTCATTGAAAAAAGTGACAATGAATTTCATGTGTTTATTGGAAGCGATGTGCTTGTTTTCCAAATGCATACGAATGTTTTCAGATTACCTGATAATCATCCTTTATGGGAACTTGATTATTTGAAGAGTAATGAGCGCAATGGATTTTTCGGGATGATTCACATCTACAATTTCTTGGCTGAATCATTTATTCAAAATCGCTACAACGATGCAGGTTATTTGATTGGAAGAATGTTTGTGAACCACGATCAACACTTTTTTGTCGAAGGAAAAGGACAATTGGGATTTTTATTCAAAGATCCGTCGGCTAATCAATTAACACCGGCTGCAATGAAACACATTATCCAAGTCGCTTTTGCGTTTGCCCTTGATTTTGACTTGTTTATGCCGCCTTACCAAGTGATGCAAGAGCTTTCTGTGGAACAAGTTCAAATGTTGGGATCGAGTTTAAGTACCGCAACTGGTAAGCGAGTTGGCTTCAAATTCAGCGGAGAATAGGAATAATTTCAAAAAAAAACGCGATTTACTTTTGTCATTAAAGTTTTTCAAATTATATTTGCACTCCCAAATTTGGGAATAATGCTTTACGGCCCATTCGTCTAGTGGTTAGGACGCCAGGTTTTCATCCTGGAAACAGGAGTTCGATTCTCCTATGGGCTGCCAAATTTTTTGGCCCATTCGTCTAGTGGTTAGGACGCCAGGTTTTCATCCTGGAAACAGGAGTTCGATTCTCCTATGGGCTGCAAGGATATTTTTGTCCGATAAACGTTTAAATTAAATTAGAAAACATGGCGAATCATAAGTCAGCGATTAAAAGAATTAGATCAAACGAAAAGAAAAGACTTCGTAATAAATACCAACACAAAACAACACGTAACGCGATTAGAAAAATGCGTTCGTTAGAAGATAAAAGTGAAGCAACAAAATTGTTTCCTTCTGTTGCTGGTATGATTGATAAATTAGCTAAGAAAAATGTAATTCATGCTAACAAAGCGGCAAACTTGAAATCAGGTTTGCAAGTGATGATTAACAAAATGTAATTGCATTGAAAAAAATTGAGAAGGGGCTTTTTTGCCCCTTTTTTTGTACCTTCATTTTCTAGAATATGTTAAAAATTGCAAGTTTGATGTGCTTTTTATGCGTGTTTGGTCAGTTCCAAGCACAAGTAGATTTGTATACCAATCTTGCGGATAGCTTGAAAATAAACCATCGCCTTGGTGGAAAATTAGACTCCATCGACTTGGCATTCACAAAACACAGTGCTACATTTCCTGGCGCGGGAAGAGGTCTCATTGAAAATACCTTACCGATAGATTTCTTTAATCAACAGCTTGGAGGAGTTCAATTTCGAAACTTTGCGCCTTGGCGAAAAATGACCTTTTCAAGTTTGCCTCATTTGGGATTTGGCTATGTGTTTGGATCGCAAGGAACACAATTTGTTTCTGCAAATTATCAGCAAGCATTTGGTGCTAAAAACTTGTTGAACATCAATTACGATGCGCTCAAGAATAATGGTTTTTTACGCAATTCAGTTACCAATCAACATGATGTGCAATTGCAATTTCAACACATTTCAAAGGTGTATTCCATGAAATTAAAAGGCAATTATGTTCGAAAAGATATTGGACAAAGTGGAGGAATTGTTTCCAATTCATTGATTGATGATTTTGGATTGATTTACTTACCTGTGTCAAAACCAACAGCGCAAAGCAGATACCGAGGAGCGCGGGTTCATCTCGAAAATTACTTGGATTTATTGGTGAAGGATTCTACAAAAGCGACTGGAATTTATTTAGAAAACGGTTTGCGGATCCTAAATCATCGCTATTCGGAGACGGAAGTAGATTTGAGTCAGATTTATTCCTTAATTAATTATGACTCGTTAAATACACGGGACCAAGATCAATTGTCAGAATTGTTGAATGGTGCAGGAATTTATTTGAAGACAAATAAGCTCTTTTTTCGCGCTGGATTATTGAGCAATTTTTGGCGATACACTAACTTGGGTTACTTAAAAGAAGTAACAGAAATAGGAATTGATGGTGAATTAAAGCTGAAAATCAAAGGGATGGAGCTTCAAAACCACACGAATTTTAATATTGCTGGTGCAAATCAAGAGTGGTTTACTAATAGTTCATTGCGCGTTCCTTTGGGGAAATTTGCGGTTCAAGGTCGCGTTAATTTTTCTTTTTTACTTCCTGAGCAATTTCAGCGCTACTATTACGGAAATCACATTCTCGATTCGATTACCGACTTACAAAAACAATTTCGATCTGATATTTTCGCAAAGGCTTCGTACGCTGTATCATACAATACACAATTTGAGTTGAATGTTCAATCAACCAATCTTTTGAATAATTATTTTTTTGTGAATGATACTTGGAGAAATGATACGATAGGCAATTTGAATTATTTCAGTGTTGGCGCTAAAATTGAAACCGGTTTTAAAATTTTAAAAGTAAGCTTTCGAGGGAATTACATGACTGGAAAATATGTGCCTCAATATTTGCTCCAAACCAGAATAGCGTTGCAAGGAAGGTTGTTCAGAACAAAAAAATTACTCGCTCAAATTGGGGTGGAAGGTTCCATCCATGACCGATATTCAACCTTGGCGTATTTACCTATGCTTGATGCCATGTTATTGAATGGACCCAATACAACAACACCTCAGATGGCCAATTTGCATGTCTTTGGCGGATTTGAAATAGCTCAATTTAGATTCTTTTTCCGTGTGGAGAACATTGGTTATGCATGGAACCCGTCGAAAAATCAATTGCTTTTTGGATATCCGATTCCAGCCATGAATATTCGTTTGGGGATTACTTGGGACTTTTTCAATTAAAAATAATTGAATCGTCGCAAAATTACCACTAAATTATTCCCTAGCTGATTAATTTGAATTTTAAACATTAAGGCGTTTAGGACATAAAGAGATTTAAACTAATAACCCAATGTAATTATTCAACTATGGATTTGAATTTCTAGTTACGTAGTCGTTGTAAAATTAAGGACCAACCTTGCGGTTTTTTAAGATCTGCATGAAAAATACTAGTGGCATTTCGCGCATCGAATATCTTTCTTTTAACGCCACAGGCGATCTTAACTATCCTCCTGTTGGCTATCCGGGACACGTCACACACAAACTCTTATTTCCCTTACATCCTTAATGTTGAAAATAATAAGTTGATTATCAATTGTTTTGGCTGTAACTACTTGATACAAGTGGTAAGTATGCGACGAGTCAATAAAAATAATTTCGGAATTAATTTGGTTGGTTTTTACTCGTTCTCAATTTTTGAGAAGGTTGAACTGATTTCACTCCATTGAAATGATAATGACACAAAAAAGAAAGGAGCGAAACGTGCGTTTCACTCCTTTCAAACCTAACCTAACCTACCTTTTACAACTAAACCTAGGTTCAAAGATATGCTACTTTTTTTAAAGTCCAAATTTTTTTTCAATTTTTTTTCAATTTTTTTTCTTGCTGTTAATTGGTGATTTTTTTCTCTTTTTTAAACGACGGAAAACATCGGAGATTTCACTCATCGATAAGCATATTTTAAAATACATAAAATCGATGGTATATTTTTTAGAATTATGAAACGTGGATAATGTGCAATGACCAAATTGGAAATTGTAAACATTGTTTTGATAAACCAAAGTGCCTAAACGAAGAAAGGAGCGAAACGTGCGTTTCACTCCTTTCAAACCTAACCTAACCTACCTTTTACAACTAAACCTAGATTCAAAGGTAAACTACTTTTTCAATATTCCAAAATTTTTTTAACTTTTTTTTTAATGAGATTTTAAAAAACTATTTATTGAGTTTTCTAATACTTTGTTCTGACTGCAATTTTACAAGAATAGCTATATTTGTCTATAAAAGTTTTTGACATGAAATTATTACAGGATAAAGTAGTTTTGATAACGGGAGCATCTCGCGGAATTGGTAAATCAATCGCTGAAGAATGCGTGAAACAAGGCGCTAAAGTGGCGTTCTCTTATTTGTCATCAGACGAAAAAGCGCGTGCTTTGGAAGCTGAACTCACAGCAAATGGTGGAGTAGCAAAAGGATTTAAATCAAACGCAGCTATTTTTGATGAAGCTCAAAAATTGGTAGATGATGTTGTCGCTGAATTCGGAACGGTGGATGTTTTAGTGAATAACGCAGGAATTACTCGTGATACTTTACTCATGCGTATGACGGAAGAACAATGGGATGAGGTAATCAACACCAACTTAAAATCAGCGTTCAATTTAACCAAAGCTGCTCAAAAACCGATGTTAAAAGCGCGTTCTGGTTCAATTATCAATATGTCATCAGTGGTTGGAGTGAGCGGAAACGCGGGACAATCAAACTACTCAGCGTCGAAAGCAGGGTTGATTGGTTTTACAAAATCAATTGCACAAGAATTAGGTTCTAGAAATATTCGTTGCAATGCCATTGCGCCAGGATTCATAGAAACTGAAATGACAGATGCTTTAGATCCAAAAGTAGTCGATGAATGGAGAAATTCGATTCCATTAAAGCGTGGAGGGAAACCTGAAGATGTGGCAAATCTAACTGTATTCTTGGCTTCTGATATGTCAGCATACATCACTGGACAAACAATCAACGTTTGTGGTGGAATGTTAATGTAAAACCATTTAACAACCATAAAGCAGTATAATTCATTTTTTAAACGTCATTTTAATATGTTAATTCGTCCGAGAAGAAATCGAAAATCAGCTGCGATACGCGCCATGGTTGAAGAAACGAAATTGGGAGTTGAAAATTTGATTTACCCGATTTTTTTGAAAGATGGATCAGGTATTAAAGAAGAAATAAGCTCTCTACCAAATAATTTTCGTTGGTCGCTTGATATGTTGTTGCCAGAAATAGAGCAATGCGTAAAATTGGGAATCAAATCCTTTGATATGTTTCCGGCAGTGGATGATTCCTTGAAAGATACGATTGCTTCATATAGTTATGCGGATGATAATTTTTATTTGAACGCCATTCGAAAAATCAAAGAAACATTTCCAGAAGTTGTTCTAATGAGTGATGTAGCGATGGATCCTTATTCTTCTGACGGTCATGATGGCTTGGTCGAAGATGGGAAAATCGTAAATGACCGTACTTTGCCCATTCTCAACAGAATGGCCTTGGCGCAAGCTCAAGCTGGAATTGACATCATCGGTCCATCGGATATGATGGATGGTCGGGTTGCAAGCATCCGTGAGCATTTGGACGAATTTGGATATACAGATGTTTCGATTATGTCTTACACAGCGAAATATGCAAGTGCATTTTACGGACCTTTTCGCGATGCATTGAATTCTGCGCCTAAACATGGCGACAAAAAAACGTATCAAATGAATCCAGCAAACAAGCGTGAGGCCTTGCTTGAAGCGGAATTGGATTTCAACGAAGGAGCAGATTTTTTAATGGTGAAACCAGCACTTTGTTACTTAGATATCATTCATATATTGAAGGAAAATTTCTCGATTCCAATTACGGCTTACAATGTGAGTGGAGAATGTGCTATGATTCACGCAGCTGCGCAACGAGGTTGGATCAACTACGATGCTGCAGTGTATGAAACCTTGTTGAGTATTCGTCGAGCAGGTGCAGATGGGATCTTGACCTACTTTGCCAAAGATTTTGCTTTAATGCTTGAAAAATAGCACGTTAATTAATGTGAAATAGTTGTTAATTTTTGCCTACATCAAATCCCTTTCGTAATTTTATAGCATGGATCAATTTGATTTTTATCCGCAAAAACCGGAGCTTATTGAAAGGGAATCTCGTGGAACGTTAGCTTCTACGGTTTTTTCCATGGTACTATTTGTCATGGTTTTTCTTTTTGTCTTTTCTGAAAGTGTCAATTTTGTGTTGATGATTTTGCTTGTCCTGCTCGTGCATGAATTGGGGCATTTTGGTTTCATGAAATTGTACAAGTATCAAAATGTTCGCATGCTTTTTATTCCGTTAATGGGTGCTTTCGTGAATGGATCAAAATCGTCTTATTCTCAAAAAGAAAGTTTCCTAGTTGTTTTGGCTGGTCCACTTCCTGGCATAATCATCGGCTCAGTATGCATTTTGCTTTCGCCTGTTTTTGTTATGCCAGAATTGTTGAAATTGGGATTGATTTTCTTGGTGTTGAATATTGTAAACCTCATTCCGCTCGATCCTTTGGATGGTGGACAATTGTTTAAACTTTTGGTGCAACGCAAGAATGAATTCTTTTTAATGGTATTTTCATTCATTTCATCGTTGGTTTTAATTATTGGCGGTTGGTTCATGGATGCGTATCTCATTATCATTTTTGGATTCTTAATGGGATTTCGGGTGCGAGCCCTGCAAAAACGCTATCAAATGCACAAGGATTTGAATGAGGAGGAAGTAAATTACAATACAACTTATAAATTATTATCCAACAAAGACTTTTCCAAAATTAAGGAAACTGTATTGCAGCATACTCCCGCTTTAGCGAAATACATGGAAGTTGCCGATAGTGATGAATTGGATCAAATCATGGCATCGCAAGTGAATAGTGTGCTCGTTACACCAACGAAGCAAGATGCAAGCATTTTCTTTAAAATGATGGTTGTTTTTAGTTGGTTGATTGCAATCGCAAGTCCATTTATTTTATACTATTTCACTGATAAAGCTTGGGTTGAATATGCACTTTCAAATTGGTGAAAAAGTTGCTTTTCTGAATGAATCGGGAGGAGGAATAGTTCGAAAAATTTCAAATTTTATTTATTTTGTTGAAGATGAAACAGGTTTTGAAAGACCTTTTCGAATCAACGAATTGGCTAAAATTCATGGCACGGATTATAAATTGCGAGGCAATGAAATGAACGAACTTTTGGTGGATGGAACTATTGAAGAAGTGCATCATTCTGTCCGAAAAGAAATGAAAACCGGTTACCTCAAGCCTATTGATGTTTGGGAAATTGATTTGCATATTGAATCCATCACAGAATCGCACTCAGGATTGACGAATGGACAAATTTTAATCAAACAACTTTCGATTTTCAAGTCTTTTTTAAACGACGCACGTAAAAAGAACATCCGAAAACTTATCGTAATTCATGGAGTAGGTGAGGGCGTTTTGAAAGAAGAGGTTCGTGCCATTCTTAAGAAAATTGAAGGAGCTGAATTTTTTGATGCGAGTTACCAAGAATACGGAAAAGGAGCTACGCAGGTGGAGTTTAGGTATAATGTTTAAGCTCCAAACCCCTCAAAAACTCCCAATCCAAACAGCGCAAAATCATATTTTACGGGATCGTTCGCATCCATTTTTCGCAAATTTTCCATCAATTCTTCCAGTGCTTTCCAATCATCTTGTTTGCGGGAAATTAATCCCAATCGTCGTGCATTGTTGCTTGTGTGCACATCTAAAGGCAGACATAATTCAGAAGTTGGAATAGACTTCCAAATTCCCAAATCCACTCCAGCAGTTGAAGGGCGAACCATCCATCTTAAGAACATATTGATGCGCTTGCACGCTGAATTTTTCAATGGATTGGAAATGTGTTTTTCGGAACGCGGTTCATGATTAGCCGTTAAGAAACGACTACGGAATTGAACAATTCTACCTTTAATCCCCGAAATTTCTGGATGTTCAGCAAAAGCGGACTCTAAATCTCCAGTCAGATAAATGTCTTTTAACGCGCGAAAAAAGAAATCTAAATCTTGATTATTAAACGTTCGATGCACAAAATTCAATTCTTGTGTTTCATAATTCAAGATGAATTCATGCGGATTATTCCCCATGATTTTCAACAAATTTTCGCCACTTTTTATAATGCCTTTTCGATTTCCCCAAGCTATAGTCGAAACCAGAAATCCAACAATTTCAATGTCTTCTTTTTTGGTAAACCGATGCACCAATTGAATGGGATCACTTTCTAAAAAATTGGGATTTTCGTATTGATTTGCTTTAAAATCAAGAAATTCTTGGAGTTCTGTTGGAGTCATTTATTTTTAATAATGAACCAACTATTTTGTTTCGACCACGATCCCATCGCGCATTACGATTTGTCGATCGGCCATTTGTGCGAGGCTTTCGTTGTGGGTAACAATCACAAATGTTTGCTTGAATTCATCGCGCAAATCGAAAAACAATTGATGCAATTCTGTCGAATTTTTGGTGTCCAAATTTCCCGAAGGTTCATCGGCGAAAATGACACTTGGTTTGTTAATCAATGCTCGTGCAACGGCGACTCGCTGTTGTTCACCACCAGATAATTCGTTTGGTTTGTGGTTGGCTCTGTCTCCTAAACCCAATTTTTCCAACAATTTCAAGGCTTCAGGTTTCACTGTTTTAATGTTCATTCCACCAATCATCGCTGGAATACACACATTTTCAAGGGCCGTAAATTCTGGAAGTAATTGGTGAAATTGAAAAATAAATCCAATGTGTTTGTTGCGAAATGCAGCCAATTTTTTGGATGACAAGGTAAACGGATTGATTCCATCAATTTCAACAGAACCTTTATCCGGTTTATCGAGCGTGCCTAAGATTTGCAACAAGGTTGTTTTACCAGCTCCTGAGGATCCAACAATCGATACAATTTCGCCAGCGGCAACCTCTAATTCAATTCCCTTCAAAATTTGAAGCGTATCGTATTGCTTGAAAATTCCAGTTGCTTTCAGCATTATTTCCCCATTTTCAAAGAGTGACCCATTTTGTCGCGTTTTGTTTTTAGGTACGCTTCGTTGTGCACGTTACTTGCAACTTCAAGGGCAACATTTTCAACGATTTCAATGCCATATCCAATCAATCCAGTACGTTTTTTAGGATTATTCGACATCAAACGCATTTTACTGATTTCCAAATCGCGAATAATTTGTGCACCAATGCCATAATCTCGTTGGTCGCCTTTAAATCCAAGCTTGATATTTGCTTCGAGTGTGTCGTAGCCTTCTTCTTGCAATTTGTAGGCTTTTAACTTATTCAAAAGACCAATTCCTCTGCCTTCCTGGTTCATGTAAATAATTGCTCCCCGACCTTCCGCCTCAATCATTTCCATGGCTTTTTTGAGTTGCGGACCACAATCGCATCTGCAAGAACCAAAAATATCTCCCGTCATGCACGAGGAGTGCACACGTACGAGTACAGCGTCATTTTTCGTCCATTCGCCTTTGAAAAGCGCTAAATGTTCTTCGCCCGTATTGTTATTTGTGTAGCAACGCATTTTAAAATCGCCTTGTTCGGTTGGAAGTTGAATTTCCACTTCACGTTTAATGAGCGATTCCATTTTGAATCGATATTCAATCAACTGAGCGATTGACACGATTTTCAAATCAAATTTTTTGGCAATTTCGAGCAATTCTGGAAGGCGAGCCATGGATCCATCTTCGTTCATGATTTCCACGATGATTCCAGCAGGTTCAAATCCCGATAGACGCGATAAATCGATTGCCGCTTCTGTGTGTCCAGCTCTTCTTAAAACACCCCCTTTTTTTGCTCTCAAGGGAAAAATATGTCCAGGTTTTCCCAATTCACTTGGGTGAATGTTCGGATCAATCAACGCAAGAATAGTTTTTGCGCGGTCACTCGCAGAAATTCCAGTGGTACATCCATGACCAATCAAATCTACCGAAACGGTAAACGGAGTTTCATAAGCGGCCGAATTTGTGTGAACCATCAATTCAAGTCCAAGTCGATCGCATTCATCTTCCACGATTGGGGCACAAATTAAACCGCGACCATGCGTTGCCATGAAATTGATTAATTCAGGAGTTGCATTTCGTGCTGCCGTTAAAAAATCGCCTTCATTCTCGCGATCTTCGTCGTCCACAACGATTACAACTTTCCCGTTTTTTATGTCTTCAATCGCTTCTTCGATTGTATTTAATACTGATCCCATGATTTATTTTATGCTTTGCAAAATTAAGCAAATTGCTACGTTTGACTAATTGTTTTTAGTAGAATATTAAAAGTTATTCATTTCATTCAACTAAAGCGGTAAATTGCCATTTGAATCAAAAAACTAATGTAACGCTTTTTTCTAAACTTGGGGTAAATTCATAAGTGTATTTTTCTTGACAAAAAGTGCTAAATTTGTTTGAATATAAGTCGTTTAAAGTATGAAGTTTTTAATTTTAGTAGTTGCCTTTTTGAGTTTAAATTTTTCAATTCATGCTCAATTTGAAAATATTCCTGAGTTGCAAATTGAGAGTAGAAGGGATTTAATTTTCAATTGTTTTGCAGATGTTAATCAAGATGGATTTGATGATATTCTTGCGCTTTCAGATTTCCGAGTATATTATTTAGAAAATGATGGTTTGGGTAATTTTGCGGCGGACACTGTTTTAATTGAGACTACTAATATGTTACATTCTATATATGTTGAAGATATTAATGCTGATGGAGTATCGGATTTAATCTTGGGATTCAATAATGGACTAGAAATTTGGCAAAAAACATCAGGCTTAAATTACAACTTGGCCAGTGGAATACAACAAGTGCAGTTTCTTTATAGCGATTCTAATTACAAACAATTAAAATTTGCAGATATAGATAATGACGGATTAAAAGATATCATCTTTTCGGAAGGATTAACAAAAGTTTTTACTCAAGTTACAAGCTTCAATTTTGTTCTACAAGCCTCATTGGCAATGTATAACTCTGTTGATATTGGTGATCTTAACAATGATGGATGGCTTGATATTGTTGGAGGACTGTCAGAAGATTTTGCAGTTGCTTTGAACAATGGAATGGGAGGATTCCCAAACATCATTTTTGGTTATGGACCAAATTCGAGTGGTTTAAGTGGTTCCAATCAATCTGATGTTGAGTTGATTGATTTTGATTTGGATGGTGACTTAGATGTTGTGCAACTACTTGATGATGACAATAGAATTTATCTTTCAACGAACAATGGATTTGGTGTGTTTTCTCCTGGGACATTGTTGACCAGTTCATCCGCTGATATAAGGTATTTAATCAAGCGAGATTTTAACAATGATGGAATGATGGATATTGCCTGGCGTTCAGAAGTTTATTCGACGGGATCCGAATTTTATGCAAAACTTGGTAATGGGGTTACTTTTGGTCCAAATTACATTTTAAACGAAGCAGAGACATATTTTAACCTTGATTTCTCTAATAATCTTGGTAATGGAGTAGATCATATGATTTACATATCTGGAGGAAATAATGTACCTTTAATACAATCTATAATTGCTCAAAATATTGGCGCGGGGGTATACCAGGATTCTGAATATCCAATCAATAGATTTTTGACTAGAATACATAATATTGCTTCGAAAGACATAAATTCTGACGGATTGCTAGACTTTTTAAGAGCACCGATGTTTCATTTAAATCAAGGAAATAATACATTCAATTCGATACAAGATTCTGCTTTTTACTATTACAACTACCCATATGCTTATGGCGATTTGAATAATGATGGGTTTATTGATGTTGTTGGTATAGGGCAATGGTACGGTGTAGACAAAGTAGGTTACTGGCTTGGTGGCGCTAATTTGTCCTTTTCTAATTTTGTACAGTTGTCCGGAATTTCAGGTCTATCAGAAACAAATACCTCTATCGGAGTTCATGATTTAAATGATGATGGTCTTTTGGATATTTATTTTACATCATTAGATTGGTCGAGTGATCCAATTGTTGTGCGCGCAATAAATAATGGTGGGTTATCATTTACCACAACAGATTTAACTTTTTATTTTTCGTTGGGAGTTACCAATACATTAACTAATTATGAGTTAGCGCCTAACTCTAATCAATTGGATAATATAGATTATATTTTAATAGGTGATTCTGAGTTAATGGTAAAAACGAACTCAACATCTGGCTATCAGAATTTAGGCATGCAAGTTGATTTTGCGAAAATTGCAGATATCGATGGAGACGGCTTGTACGATGTTTTTTATGGAGACGATTTTACAGGGGGTGGTTTTGGCTGGGTTAAGAACGAAGGCAATCAAGTATTTACAAACCAAGGTTATTTTTCGGGTGGCGCTTACACTATTAGACCGTGCATTGCGGATGCAGATAACGATGGGGATAATGACATCCTATTTGCAGACGATTCGTTGTACATGCTTGAATCGTTCGGTTATGGGGATTTTTCGTCGCCAAAGGCACTTTTTGTAACGAATAATTTTTTAAATAATCAATGGCATGCAATCTATGCTGAAGATGTTGATAATGATGGTGATAGAGATATACTTTTTACGATACCTTTTGTGCCTTCTGGAGTTGAGATCGATTTATTCAAGCTAAAAAATAAATTGGTCGGAGAAAACGAAATTTCTGGATTTGCTTTTATCGATTTGAATTCTAATCAACTCATGGATTCGAATGAGATACGTGTACCAAGTCTTCCAATTCAATTGAATTCTACTGCTACTGACTATACAAATCAAGACGGTAAATTCTTTTTCGGTGTTGAAGACGGGGTCAATGAAATTAGCTTAAATACTCCTCAGAATTGGAGTTTAACAACTTCTTCGCCAACATTTAACTTAGTTCTTAGTGACACTAATTCTATTGAAGATTCTTTATTTTTCGGTTTAATTGCTAACGCACTCGTATATGAAGTTACTCCAGAGTTAGTAGGTGGATTTCCACGCTGTAACACATTAATGAATATGTGGATAAGTGCGAGCAATCATGGGACTTCGACTGTTTCTGGTGTTCTGGAGCTCAACTTAGACGAATCGATAACTTTTGTTAGTTCTCAGGTTCTCCCTGATTCGATCGTGGGCAATTCAATTTTCTGGTCTTATGACAGCTTAAATCCTTTTGGATTTGATTATCATAATATTACTGTACAAATGCCGAGCTTCTTGAGTATGGGTGACGAATTAATTTCGTCTCTAACCAACTACACATATGATTCTTCTAATAACCTCGTGCAAACGAGTGCAGATACTTTATCTCAAATTTTGGTCTGTGCGTATGATCCAAATGACAAAACTGTTGAACCAGCAGGATTAACCGAATTTGGCTATATTACTAATGACCAGACGCTAGAATATCTTGTTAGATTTCAAAATACTGGGAACGATACTGCCGTAAATGTGAAACTTATTGACAAGATTCATCAAAATTTGGATATAACATCTTTTGAGTTATTGGCATTTAGTCACCCAGTGAACGTTTCCATTCAATCAAATGAAAATTTAATTTTTGAATTCAATAACATCATGTTGCCTGACAGTAATGTGAATTTTCTTGGTAGTCAAGGTTTTGTTAAGTTCAAGATTAATTTAAAGCCAGGATTAGTTGAAGGCGACGAAATTGTAAATCGCGCGAATATTTATTTTGATGCAAATCCAGCAGTTATCACCAATTTGACTTTAAATACAATTTTTGACTGCAATGGGTTATATAATTTGTCAAATTTACCAAATATGGCGTTTTGTAGTGGTGATACCGTTAATATCGGGTCAATAGCACCTCTTCTTGACAATGTTGACTGGTTGTTGAACAATAATTACCTGAGTTCAGGTTCAGATGCGAGTTTTATTACGAACTACCCAAATGATACATTAATGTTTCAAGGTTCGAATGATTTTTGCAGTGTTGATACAGCAATCATAATTTTTGTAATTCCAGATGTTACTCCAAACCTCCAATTACCCGAAATTGTCGAAGTCTGTAATGATGCTCCGTTCACCTTAACATCCAATTTTCCGTCAGGCAATATTTGGTATTTGAATAACAATTACTTGACAGGTGGCCCTATATATAATGCAACAGTTTCTGGAACATACACTTTAGTCCATACGTATGCTGGATGCTATGGCGAAGATCAAGTAACAATAAATTTTCTACCTGAACCTATTCCAAATATTATTGGACAGGGCAGTACATTAGTTTTATGCGAGGGAGAATCTGTTTTGTTATCATCTCAACACTCCATTAATAACTCTTGGTATTTAAACGGGACGTTGATTTCAAACTTCCAAAATATTTTAGTAAATCAGCCTGGTACATATCAACTAAATACATGGAGTGAAGATTGTCCTAATTCGGTTTCCAATTTTGATTCGATACTTGTTTTTAACACCAATACGAATGCATCTATAAATGTCATAGATGAGAGTACTGTCGAATCAGCTTTTACGTATACCGCATATTATTGGTTGGATTGCGATAATTCCATGAGTTACATTCCAGGTGAATTTAGTCAAGTATTTAATACTGAAACCCCAGGTCATTATGCATTACAAGTTATTGATGATAATGGTTGTGTTGACACCTCAGATTGCTTCAGTTTAAACATAACAGGGCTTTGGGAGCTTTCGAATGAAATTCAAATTGTACCAAACCCTACGACGGATTATTTAAGAATTATAGGATTAAATAAACTTGAGAATGTTAGAATTTACAATACTCTTGGTGAAATTGTCATTCAAACACAAACCAATGAAATGATTGATTTATCGGGGGTTCAAAGTGGTACATATTTTGTCCAAATTGAAACTGATTTGTCTTCTGTGGTGCGAAAAATTGTAGTTGTAAATGGAGATTAATTAAATATTACTATAATACTTGGATTATTTATTTTGGTTTTAAATGGGATTGTTTTTGGTTGAATCAAGCAAATAATACTCCTTAAAAATGCGCTGTAATCCCCAGATTCCATATACCCAATTTACAATTAAAAAAAATCGGACAAAAAAATCGAAAATCGAAATTTTATTCAATGCGAGATTTTGGATGTTTTTGTTTTCAAAAGATAAAGTAAGTAGAGCATAAAACACACTGGCTAGCAAAGTAAGGCCAAGTGATATAATTCCTAGAATATCGTTGAATGGCAAGCTAGTTTGACTAACCTTTGTTATCAGCCAAAAAGTCATCCAAAGTGAAAAAAGCACTGCGAACAGAATTGATAAAACAAATGCAAAAATCCTGGTCTGTTTGTTATTAACCATTATTAAAAAAACAGCGAAAAGCCAAAAGATATACACTTGAGGAATCAGTAAAAAGAGCATTTTGTTCGATGAAACATCAATTTCAAGAAGTTGATTCAATTTGGTTTGAACGCGCTGCATGACCATTAAAATGAAGGAATTAAAACTAATAAATTAAAATTGAATCGTCGCTTATTTACCACAATATGCAATCTTGATGTGTTTAAATTTTAAACATTTAGGACTTAAGAACATGAAGAGCCTGGCAGCAGCGATAGCTAGTCCTGATTAAGATGGCTATCTGAACAGGAAATTCAATTTATCATAATAATCCAAAATCATTACGAACAAAATGTTTTATCTTCTCGCTGTGTTGTTGGTGTAAAAATTAAGGACCAACCTTGCGGTTTTTTAAGAAGCTTCATTTAGCGAATAGCTTTCTCTTAACGCCGCAGGCGACCTTAATTATCCAAACCACGTCAAACACAAAACCTTATTTCCCTTGGTTCCTTAATGTTTAAAAATTAAGTTGATGATTATGTTCATTTATTCAAACTTGAATCTTGTGGTAAGCTTGAGTTGAGTCAAAATTAAAATATCTGTTCACAGAAAAACTGTATCAACCTTTGGCTAATTAATTTAAGCCTCTACAACAGCGGGTTCATAAAACCACATCGTTGCCACATCCTCCACAATTTCTGGTCTTGCCATTACGCCATTTTCAACTTCCGTTGGTTTTTGGAGTAAAGACATGGTGTATGGATCGACTTTTAAATCCATTGGTGTTCCGTAGACTTTATGGCTCATCAAGCGAAAAACTTGGGAAGCGATTTCTTCCAGTTTTGTCATGTTGTCATTGATTTTGGCAACAAGATCGCGCGATGAGTAGCGTTCTTCCAACCCGAGGTGGAATTCACGCAAATAGTTGATATCAAACGGATCGATGTAGATTTCTGAGAATGGTTCTGTATCGTATTTTACCCATTCAGTCAATAAGGTTTGAAAGCGATTGTTCAAACGACCAAATCGTTGTCCGGCACCATCTTCTTGCGAAAAGAGGTTTTTCAACACCATTAAATTTGTCAATGCTTCGTTGGTGAAAATCAAGGTTGGTACGCTCCAGTAAATCGCCCAATCCCAAAATATTTTCAATACCATCGTTTGGGTAGAGCCCCACATCGGGTATTTGTGCTGATAAATCGGAACCCAATTATTGAAGATGGCGAACAACGTTTTTTCGTAAACCATGGTTTGCAAGGAAACATCTTCTCCCGCTAAATCTCTAGTAATCATGTCCGAAACAAAGGTGTTGCTCATGGAAATGAAGTCTGTTCCTGGAGAATAAAAAGGATCTAAAAAGACTCCTGATTCGCCAGAAACTGCCCAACGATCTTCAGAAAACAATTTTTCAGAATTGAGTGCAAAATGCTTCAACACTTTGAAATCAAGAATATCTTCTTTGCGCGGATCGATTTTTTCAAAACACAAAGGTTCGTTAACCTTCAACCAATCCAAGGCTTTGTCTAATTTGTTATAGGTTTCAAAAGGATGAATGTTCGGATCGGCAACAATTCCAACACTTGTGTTACCAGTTGCCAAAGGAATTAACCAAACCCAATATCCTTTGTCCATGAAGTGAATTGTACCCAATCTTCGTAATCCAGGCTCCAAAAACGTGCTCCAAGCTTCATTGTCAGACCATTCGTCTACATTTAATTCTCCTTTGATTCTGAACCATGCGGCACAAACTCCGTGATCGATTTCTTTCTTTAAACCAAGTTTTCGCTTGATGACGCTCGCTCTTCCAGTCGAGTCAACCGCCCATTTTGCGCTACTTTGGTATTCTTTTTCGTCCTGAATGTAGGAGAACGTATGGCCTTCTCGGTCCAAGTTTACTTCAGAGACTTTGGCTCCAAGTTTCACATCAATTCCTCTTTCTAAGCACAATTCTGTTAAGTAATTTTCAAAAGATCCACGGTCAATTTGGTGACTTGGAACAGGCAATAATTTACGAGGACCAAGTTCTACACGTTTTGAAATATCATTTTTATGTTGAGGTGAAAAGAAAAATCGCAGTCCATGTTTTGGCAATTGATGTTCATCCATGTAATCTTTCAAATCCAAAATTTCACGGATGTAATGTGTACCAAGTTCCACCGTTGATTCGCCCACTTTATGAGCTGCTTCTGGCGCACCGCCTTCACGTCGTTCTAAAACAAGAATGGATGCATCTGGGTTCATTTTTTTGGTTTGAAGTGCTAAGGTAAGTCCTGCAAGTCCTCCTCCAAAAATAGCAATATCGAAAGTTGGTTTCATCTTGTGGTATTGAGTTAAAAATTAGTAAATCGTTTCACTTTTGGTTGATTTATGAATCAAATGTAGCATTAACTTGGTAGATTCTTGCCAAGAAAAATGACTTTGAATGTAATTTCGCCCCAAATTTCCTATTTCATTTCTGAGAGGCTCATTGTTCATTAAATTCTGAATCGCTTGAAGCATTTCGATTTGATTATTTGCAACTAAAATCGATTCGTTGTTTTGCGCATGAATCGCATTGTTGGCTAAATCGGTGGTGATGCATGGAATTCCGAGCGCCATTGCTTCCAATAATTTATTTTGCATGCCAGTTCCAATGGTCATTGGCGCAAGAAAAATTTTCCCATTTGTATAGGCTTCGCGAATGTCGTCAACCCAACCAGCAATGGTAATTTGCTTGGATTTGCTTGCTAGTTGAATGATCGAAGGATGTGGTGTGGCACCTGCAACCAAAAGGGACAATTCAGGCATTTCTGTGAGAATTTTCTCCGCAATATATTTCACCGCTTCCACATTTGGCGCATAACTCATGTTTCCAACAAAAACCAGATCGAAGGTTGGTTTTTTGGATGATTTGTAAGTTAAGAATGAATCATCGATGCCGTTTGGAACACATCCAATTTTTTTGCGATCTGGATGAAAAATGTAATCTCTGTCTTGCAAGGAAATAATGATTTTGTGCTCAAAATAATCGAAGACAGAGCGTTCGTAATTTTGTAATCGTTTGGCTTCCAGTTTAAAGATCCATTTTGAATACCATTTTTGTTTGTTGATTCTGCGGTCTATTCCTTTGGAAAGCGCATCCATGTAATCCAATGTTTTGGGGCATTTGTGGTAATTCTTCACATATTCCGTGGTTCGAACCAATTGCGCAATGACGTGATTAGGATTCAGTTCGTTCAGCAGTTTTTCAATTTTGCGATGATTTGATGCATTGTAAAAATACCCCACTTGCAAAGGTTTGTTCCCAAAAAATGCCATTAAAACATTCCAAAAAATAGATAATTTCGAAAGTTGGTAAATGGTCACTGAACCACAAAATTTTTCAAGTTCGGCTTTGTGTTCCTTTTTTACTGGCTGATTGCTCAACGCAATGAGGTGAACTTCACACGATTTTGAGAGTTCTTTGATTTGATAATATGCACGCAACTTATCGCCCTTTTCGAGTGGAAAAGGAAATCGTGAAGTGATAAAAACAACTTTAGGATATGGTGCGAATGAACTCAATAAATGTGGTGTTTACTTTTTCGAAACCATATTCTTTCAACATCAGATTTCGAGCGTTTGTGCCTATTTCGCGTCGAAGGTCAGCATTTTTATTTAATCTTATTGCTTTTTCAATGAAATCACTGTCATTTTCAGCAATAAACAATTCTTTGCCATTTGTAACGTCAATTCCTTCAACGCCGATTACTGTCGTCACGATCGGAGTTCCAATCGCTAAAGACTCCAAAATTTTAACGCGAACACCTGAACCAGATTTTAGGGGAATCAATTGAATTCCATGTGTATTGATGAACTCAAATTTATCTTCAACGAAACCGTGGACAAAAATGCCAACTGCTGGATTTGATTTTATCGTATCTGGAAAAAATGAACCACCAAGATGTAGTTCAGCATCTGGAATTTCTGCTTTGATTTTTGGAAAGATGTGATCGATAAGTTCGTTAACGGCCTCGACATTGGGTTGCCAATTCATGGATCCAAGGTGATGAAATTTGGAGGAAGTAAAATCGACATGATGCGCTGATTCATCCATAAAAACTGGAATGGTTGTCATCGGAACATTCACATTCAACGCTTTCAATTGCTGTTCATCTTCTTGTGTGATACATAAAATCGCATCGCATTTTTGCAACAAAGGAATTTCTTCTTTTTTCAGTTTTTTGCTGAGGTAATTGAGGTAAAGTGATTTTGGGAATGTTGCATTGGCTGCCAGTCGCTCCCAAATTTTATATTCAACATTGTGCGCACGAACAACAATTTTAGCTTTTGAATTTTCACGAATTAGATTCAAATAGGGCAGCAGGAAGATGCTTTCACAAATCACCAAATCCACATCAGATATACGTAAAATTTCGATTAATCGTTGACCGAATTTTTCGTTCTTAAACCGGCTGATGTTATACGATTCATTTTTCAGAATGCTTTTTAGTGCTCCAAATATGGAAACTTTTAAATCGATTTTCAGCGCTTCTGGATTGAATTTAAGTCTGAAATCCGCAGGAAACGCATCGAGGTGAAAAGGATGTTTTTCTGTTTCAATGGACAGGTTTTTCACGCCAAATTCATTGCGTTCGAGTAATTTTGCCAATTGATTCATTGCAACGCAGCCACCATCCACCAAAGGGAAAATGGGTTTATTTGTGAGTTGCAGTACGCGCATTTCGTTTTTTAAAAAGTTTGAGCCAAGTTTCCTTATTGAAAACAGGTGAATCATTTGCCGCAGCGCGCATCAGAAGAACAGCCAACGGCGTTAAAATGATGGATGGAAACCACATTCCCCAAAAAGGAGAAAGCACATCGGAAACCACTAAATTTTCTCCAACCGAATTCAGCACAAAATAGATCATAAAAAGCAAAGCTGCAATTACTACAGGGGCTCCAAATCCTCCTTTTCTGACGATGGCTCCAAGCGGCGCTCCAACGAAAAAGAGAACGATAATGGCATACGTAAGGGAAAATTTGCGGTGAAACTCAATCCAATAGCGACGAATGTTGTTATTCATGGATTCCATGTACGTTTCTTGACCTTTTAAATTTTGTTGTTTGTTTTCGATTTTGGACATGGCTGAGGTAATCGCTGTCAATCGATCGTCTTTTGAAATGTCTTTCCAACGAATTATTTCATTGTTCTTTTTCGTTAATTTTCGATCCTTGTTTTTGCTTTCTGCCCTTTGCAAATTTTTACTTTGAAAATACTCATGACTTGACTTCAAACTCATTAAAAAATTCTGCTGAATTCCTTTTGATTTTTTCATAACTGAGTCCAATTCACTATGCAATTGAAACACGGTAAGCATTTCGTAATTGTCTTTGAACATATCCGCATCACCTTTGCTTAATGCAAATCCAGACAAATTAATCTTATAAGTGGCTTGTGAAAAAGTAGTTCTGCGGGATGGGCGCGTGCTCACATCCGAGATTTGTTGCTTACCATCGGCACTAAACATTGGGTGACGCATTTCTAATTCTTCCGTGACATTGCCATCAGTCAAATTAAAAAACAAGAATTTGCCATTATTGGCTTTGTACAAAGTCGCTTCTTTTGCTCTAACCGTTTTTAGTTCATTTTGATTGGTTTGGTCTTGGATGATGATGTTGTGATAAACTCCTTTTGGATTTTCCGTTTCGACTTTTATGGCATATCCATCGAGTTCTTTTGTGTAAACACCTGGTTTAATGATCGATGCAATTTTTGTGTTTTGGATGTCAAAAATGAGCGAGTGCCATTTGTAATTCGCCACAGGAATGACATAATTTGCAAAGTAAAACGTAGCGATTGCGATGATAAGAACAACAACCGTCAGAGGTCTTAGAATGCGATATAAAGACAAACCGCTTGCTTTTAGTGCGGTTAGTTCATTGTTTTCCGCCAAATTCCCCATCGTCATGATGGAAGAAAGCAAAATCGCTAGGGGAAGAGCGAGCGGAATTAAACTTGCCGAAACGTAAAAAAGTAATTCAATAATGATGTAAGTTTCAATGCCTTTGCCCATCAAATCATCGATGTATTTCCAGAAGAATTGCATGATGAGGATAAACATGGAAATGGCAAAGGTTACCAAAAATGGACCTATGAAAGAACGAATACTAAAAACATACAGACGTTTCAAGCTAAGTGTTTAAAGTTGATGCAAAATTAAGGAAATGCACAAATAAACCTGTATTGGGTCGATTTATTAAGCGCCTAAAACGCGTTTTAACTCATGAATTTGATTTTCCCAGAGCGCTTTTACTTCTTCCATTTCGCTGGGGCTAGCAAAATCGGTTACAATTAAAACAACGTCCTTGGTCATAGGATCAACATCGAAGCGAAATTCAAAATACGAATCGATGCCATCTTCTTCATCTTCAATCCATTGCCATCTCATTTTTGAGTTAGGTTTGTTCAATAGCAAACGTGCGTCCTCTTCTGATCCATCCCAGAAAAAAGTATATATTTCTCCTTCAATATTTACGTTATCAGCAAACCAATCACTCAATCCACCAGGGGTACAAAGCATGTTGTTTAGTACTTTTGGAGATGTTTTTAGTAGGTACTCTAATTCGAATTTCTCTTTCACCATCGTTCTTATTCTCTTTTTATATTACCTTCGTAACTCGATTTTCTAAATATACTTAATTTTTTTCAATGGCTTTAGTACACTCATTTGAAAGTAATGGAAACAAATTGTTCAAACACCGTGGACAAATTCCATTAATCTTGTTTTTTCTTTCCATTCCTGTTGTTTATTTTACTGACTATCAGTTTCTTAACAAGTTTGATTGGTTGGATCTTTCGCTGTTAATAACTTGTGCCGTAATTTCATTCATCGGACAAGTAATTCGAGCGATAGCCATTGGTACATCGAACAAATATACTTCGGGCAGAAATACCAAAGAAGGGCAGGTTGCTGAGGCTTTAAACACGAAGGGAATTTATTCAACTGTTCGTCATCCCTTGTATTTAGGAAATTATTTCATGTGGATTGGGATTGTGATGTATTCTTACAACATTTACTTTGTAATCATTGTTTCGTTGATGTTTTGGTTGTATTACGAGCGTATCATGTTTGCCGAAGAACGATTTTTGGAGCGCAAATTTGGTGATGAATACGTGAGTTGGTCGATGAAAGTTCCACCTTTTTGGCCAAGTTTTAAGAACAAAGTAGCTTCAAACATTCCATTTTCCTTGAAAACAAATTTGAGAAGAGAATATTCGGGCGTTTCCGCAACGATCATAGGTTTTGTTTTCGTTGATTTCTTGCGTGATTGGTTTATGGCTGGTGAAGTACAATGGAAATGCTCGCATTTGATTGGAATTGCAGTGGCTTTGTTGATTTCATTGGTTTTAAGAAGTTTGAAGCATTACACGAAAGTGTTGCATGAAGATGATCGATCGTAACGTTTATGATGGAACGCTGATGACGCAGATTACGCAGAGTAGCACAGATTCTGTTGCATAGATTGCCTATCGAGTATAGAAAAATATCAGCGTTAATCTGCGTAATCTGCGTCATCGGCGTTCGGTCAAAGGCAGTTATTTGGCATGTTTTACTCTAGGAAGTCGAAATTAAATCGGGCAATCATAGCGCTAAATGAAAAAAAAAAAATATATTTGCACCCTCAAATCAGGATTTGGTTTGATATGGCGAGATAGCTCAGTTGGTTAGAGCGCAGGATTCATAACCCTGAGGTCCCGAGTTCAACTCTCGGTCTCGCTACAAAAAGCTCAGTTTCATTAGAAATTGGGCTTTTGTTTTTTTACAGCGTTATTGAAGGAAAATCGGTATTTTTAACTATTCATTTTGTCGACATGAAACAAATATTTTTTTTCGCATTCATTTTAATTGCAGTGGGTCTCTCCGCCCAATCCCCCATCCAAGTCACCTCTGTTCAAACAAACATAAGAGTTGGTCAAAACAAAACAGATTTTTATGGCTTTGCGGCGGGCGATAAAGTTGTGCTTGAATACAAAACGAAAAGCAAGATGTCGCTTGAGATTCTTTTTTCGGCTTATGAATCGAATGTGTTGTGGCAAGAAAGATTGAGTAAAAAAGGAAAAAAAATTATAGAAATCTCTAAAACTGGAATTTACCAACTTCAAATTTCAAATTTTAGCCAAGAAGATAAGTTATTTGGGATTAGTTACACAATCCAACGGATCCCAAAAGATGAAACAACCAAGAATTTCGATTCGCACGTCTACTGGAAAGACGTGAAAGACACCATTCGCAACATCGAAAAAGGACGATTTGTTGTCGGAAAAGATACTTCGGTCGTGGAAATTATTGAGCAGACCGCGAAAATCAATTCTTACACCAACGTGGTGAATGGAAATGAGAATGAAATCAAGTTTTCCTTACCAAAAAATACGGCTGTGTGGAGTTTTTACATTGGTGTTGATCAGGCTGGAGCGGAGAAATATTCCGAAGCGGTGCGCGATTTAGCGAAAAGTGCCTCACCGCTTGTGAAATTAATCCCAGAAGTAGGACCGTTGGCTGCATTTGCCTTGAATGGAGCGTCGTTTTTGACCGTTGCTCAAACAGGCGAGGATATTGATTATTGTTTCTTAGACGTGGACAAAGCCAAACAAAATAAAGATGATTCAAACACAAATTGTTTCAAAAAAGGCACGGTTATCAATGAATTTGGTCGGGTATCGAATAAATTAGCTGGGAATTACAAATTGGTTTTAAACAACAATAATCTGGTTCAAGGCGTAAGCGTTTTCGTGAAAATTACCGCCATTGTGGTGACGGATCGCATTGCCGAATCGCGCGAAGCGATTCAAGTGAAAGAGGTGAAAAAGCCTTTTTTGGCTAAAGACTAAGGATTATCGAAAAATCTCTTTCATCACTTCTCCGCTTGTCGAGACATTTTTGAGCTGCAAAAGTTCAACAATGGTAGCGTGAATATCGACCAAATTTCGTTCTTCTTGGGTTACAAATCCTGTTTTAAAGTCAGGTCCAAAGCTCAATAGGGAAATCCGTTTGCAACCTGCGCAGTCATCTCCGTGCGAGACAAAACCATCTGCAATTCCGTCCGTGTGACGACCATGATCGTTGGTCACGAAAAGAGTCGTTTTGTCTTTGTAAATCGGATCGTTTTGGATGAATTCCCAAATTTTATAGACATAGTAATCCGTCATCTTTATGCCATTCAAATAATTCGTCCAATTCGCTTGATGACCAGAAAAATCAGGTTCACGGAAGTTTACAAAAAGCAATTTCGGATGCTTGTTTCCCAGCGTTTGCATTGTTTTTTGATACGTAATGCTATCATGTCGGTAGCCAGTGCCTAAACCATTCACACCGCAATCTGTGGATGGTAAAAATTGGTTGTTCCAAGATGCACTTTGGCAATTTCCAAGTACCGCAAGTTTGTCTTTGCTTGCTATAATCCATGCTTTGTCCTTTTGGCTCGGATTTTCCTTGAACCATTGCTGAAGAAACGAAGGATTATCGGGCATTTGAAGTCCAGTATTGTCAATTTCTTGATAAAATCCAGTAGTTATAGCACTGTGACCATTTACCGTTTTTGTTACTCCATTCGTGTAAAAGAACTCATGCATGCAAGCATTTGGAACCATCGCAGAATCCATGTAAGGCACGTATTGTCGGGTTGGTTCACCCCAGGTTTCAGTATACCGCGGACCATCCACAACGAGCACAACAACGTATTCTGTTTTGTACGGTTTTGTTGGAACCTTGTCGGCGGTGCAGCCAAAAAGAAATAAACTAGCTAATATTCCAAACATCCATGCTTTCATGGAGTAAATGTATTGAAAATAATAGATTTATCGCTTTGAAGTCGAAATATTACTTTCCAGATTTTCCAATATTGTCTAGCGTTCCAAGGTCACTGTTTTACTCATCATTTTATAATACAGTCCTGTTTTCTATTGCGCTTTCGGCAAACAATTATTAAAATAAAGATGCGCTCCTACCTCTAGTCCTATTGAAAAAAAGCGTGTATTGATGTAGTTAGCATCTTTTGAATTTAAGAAAATCAAACCTGTCGGGGAGATGTGAAATTCAGCATGATAGCATGGTTTGTAACTAAGACCTATTCCAGATTTGATGGCTGTGCCAAAATAGCTGTTTGGATGTTTATAAAAATTCTTTTCTTCCTTGTTATCAAAAATTACATTTATTCCAAATTGAAAATACGGTGACCATTTTTTCCAATACTTGGAATACTCGTATTGAATTCCCCAAAGGTTTGTAATAGACGATTGGCTTGTTTTGTATTTTGTTATATCGCTATCATAATAACCCGTCGTTGGGCTAATTAGTTTATCATTATCGAAGTTTACTCCAAAAGACTGCTGAGAATAGGTCAATGAAAAATGGTGAGAATATCTTGCCAAACCTAATTTAACACCTAAAGAAGAGTTAGGCAGCATGTACTCATTTTGGTTTCGTTCATCGATGATTTCAGTTGAATTTGTAACGCGAGAAGTTGCCGACAGCATGCGATAGGATAAGTTAGCAGAACCTGAAATTGCTGCAAAGCCTCGGTTAGGACGTTGGTACAAACGAAGTAAGTAATTGTAGTTTTTTTTAAGTGTTTTTTGATTTACAACTACCTTGGCGAAATCGACATAGTAATTTTTTAATTGCTCATTTTTTTCATCAATGATCTTAATTGTATTTTTTAGGTTTTTAGTTTCAATAGAAAGTTTACTAGTATCATTATCAATTGTCTGGTTCTCTTCAAATATCAGTTTATCTAGTTCAATAAAAAGATTAGCAGGGGCATAAATTTCATAATTTTTTAAAATGGTTTTGGCATTTTCACTATTCGCAATTTCTTTTAAATATTTAACAATTTTATCATTTATTTCATTTTTGGACTTTTCTAATGAATCAAGAATTTGTCTTGTTTGTTCTACTTGTATTTGTGAATTGTCTCTGTTTTCTAGCTTTTTCTTGTCTGATATTTGTTTTGCATCCAGTAAATTAGGGAGAATTTCAAAAAAAGAATTGTTCTTTATACTTTCGTTTATACTTGTTCCAATTTTTATAGAGCTAAAAGTTATTATGCTGTCATCAATTTGAATTTTCAAATCATATTTATTATTTAAGGCATCATAAAAATATGCGTCTGATTTTGTTAATTGTTTGTCATTATAAATGGTTAGACTCTGACCATATTTTCGAATTAAATTCTCTAAAAAAGATCTAGTTTCAATTTTATTCAAAGGAGCGAGCTCTAAAACTTGCCCCAAAGAACAACTAATATTCAAAAAACAGCTCAAAGCAATAATCAATGCAGTTTTCGCAAAATTCGATTTAATTAAAAATATTGAACGCATAGCCAAGTAGGATTTGAGGGTAAAACGTATTTGCATCTTTGTGTTGAAAATGGAAGCGGGCAAGTGCAAATATTTTGCCCGTTCTACTTTTTGGGTTTGGATCAAAAAAGGCAAAAGCCTCTATTGTGTGCGACCAACGTGCCGATGGATTAATTGATAGCGAAGCTAAATCTGCTCCCTTATCTGAATAACTCAAAACTTGTTTGAAGTTGTTGTTGGTAAAGATTCGTGTAAAATTTGTTTGATACGAAAGTTTCAAGCCATACCTCTTTTCGGCAAACAATTCCATCCAAATTCTTGGATAAAGTGTAAATGAATGAGCGTCTAAATCGCGTCCTATGGCTGTAATTTTATTGGTGTTATCCACCGTAAATGTGGAATCTAAAACAGGAGTGTGACCGTATTTCAAACCAAAATCGACATAATATGTCAATTTGTAATGTGGCACATCCCAAAGAAATAGATTGATATCCGTTCGAATGCTTAAATTTTCGTAGCGCATAAAATCTAGGTTAGTTGCATAACTTGGGGAAATCACTGTTTGATTTTCAATAACTCGTTCGTTTCGAAGTGGTAGGCCTTTCAGTTTGTTTTCAATCTTTGAAAAATTGACTTGGGCATGTAAATAGGAAAAGAAACCATAATTAATTTGTTTGAAAAATTGAATTCTGTGCGTATTAATATTAAATCTTCTACTTAATTCTACTTGAACTAAACCATTCGGTGATTTTTCACTAAAGCCGTTTAAGTCCGTAAAAGTTTTTCCGTCGATAATGTTAATTGAACTTTGTTTGTAAAGATGTACGCGCGGATTTGAATTAGGAGAAACACAAAAAGCTGTATCGGCTGGACTATAGTCACGAGTAACATTGTCGAGTTGATTTACATAATTTTGAATCACATCAGAAAGGTAAATGCAAGTCTGGAAATTGTTCGGATCTAAATCATTTCGAGGAAATAATCTTATCGAGCTAAGTCTTTTATAATTTTCGATGGATGAAAAACCTATTGGGTAAGAGTTTTCAAAAATTTCTATTTCTCCGTTACCTTTTTGAACGGACACTTGAATCCGTTCTAAAAAACCGCGCTCAAATTGTAGCTGTACACTATCAATTTTTAAAATTCCATTTGTTACGAGTTTTTGTTTAAGGTTGTAAATCTCTTTGTCAGCTGCTTTTTGTTCTGGACTGTCTTTAGAAGCTTCTTTTGAAAGTGTTTCTTGCTTACCTATTTCGTTTATCAATATATAAAAATCATTGTTACTTATTAAAGATGTACGATGATTTTTATTGCTGTAATTAGAAATTACTAAATAATTATGAAGGTTTAATCTCCCAGCCAATGGACGCGTGTTTTCTTCTTCATTAATAGTAACAACCCAATAAAAAACCTCCAAACTTGATTGATAGGTAGGGAGGTAGCCATCATTTGATTTGTGAAATAAAGAATCAAACCGTATTCTAAAGGAACCAAAGTCCAATGGGTAATATAACGTGAATTTTTTAGTTGCGTCTTCTTTGTATTGAATAGTAATACTATTTGTTTTAGATTCGTATTTTGCGTTTAATGAAAGGCTAATTTGTGTTGATTCAGACTCTCTTGTTGACTGTGCATTAATCGTAAAATCCTTGTCTTTCGATTTGGTTACATCTGTTGCAAACGCGTGCATGTGCAGCGCAACAAAGAACAGTAAATAGAATATTTTTTTCATAGTCGATTATTTGAATAGGGTTAGTTTCATTTTTTGTTCAATTCCTTCCAAAGGCGTTGGAGCCTTGGTAATAAACTGAATTTTTGTAGGGTCAATGAGGAATTTAGTATTGGCTTGGATGGTGTCCAACATAGCTGTCACTGGATTTGTTCCTATCGTATAGAGCGCATTCAAATCGATGGTGTCAATGAATTGTCCGTTGAGTTTTCTGCTTTCTTCATTGAGTTTCATCCAAAAGCTCGATGTTCCATCGGATTCAACAAACCCTTTTAAAAATGAAAATTTGGTTGGAATGGTATCGCCTTCAAAATAAAAGCCAGCTTGTCCTTGGTAAAAACCAGCTAGCGGATTGTTAACATGCTCGCTGGAATGCAACATGCGAATAAAAATTTCAGATTCTTCCAGAGGCAATTCAGGGTAATTTAATACCTTAACCAAGGTATCTCCGCCACTTGGCAAATTTAGGATGGAAAATTCAAAAGGAAAATCCAAGGTTTTGTTGAAAACATCTCCTGTTTGAACATAAAACAACAAATTCATGCTATCAATGTCCTCATTGGAAGGATTGGTGATGAGAAAGGTTAAGGAATCTTGACCAATCTCAATTTTCTGCGTTACTAAAATTGATAGAATAGTATTTCCATTGTATTGAATGGTTTTAGTAAACTTAATTTCATCCCGATAAGGGTTAAGCTCGTTGGAGTCCTTGTTGCACGAAGCGACAAATAGCAATATACCTGATAGAATCGCGGTAAATAGGGCTAGATTTTTTTTCATAAAATAAGCAGTTCAAGTAATTTAAGTCGCCAAATTAGAACAATTCTTAATAACAAACAAATTATTAATCATTTTATTTTTAGTACATTAAGTAGCAATGCAAGGTGCAAAAATCAAAATCATAAGAATAATCAACGGTTACGTATTATGCCGATGTATTATTTACCTTTACACAAAAAATGTTAAATGGCATTCTACCAACTTCGCAAAGAACAATTTGTTCAAGCATCCATCGACGAGCTTTGGGATTTTATATCAGCGCCCGAAAATTTGCAAAAAATTACCCCAGAATACATGAAATTTCAGATCACCCGCAAGGGTATTTCGGATAAAATGCACGAAGGAATGATTGTTACTTACAAAGTTTCGCCCATTCCAAATATTCGTACGACTTGGGTAACAGAAATTACGCATATTGTCGACAAGTGCTTTTTTGTGGATGAACAGCGCATGGGGCCTTACAAAATGTGGCACCATCAACATCATTTAATTCCTGTTGAAAATGGCGTGAACATGGTCGATATCGTTTCCTACATTCCGCCCTTTGGTTTTTTAGGAGCGATTGCCAATTCCTTGTTTATCAAGAAACAGCTGGAAGGGATTTTTGAACACCGCCGAAAAAAAATGGAGGAGTATTATCCAAGTAAAGAGTCTAGTTGATAAAGAAATTCAGCTATGCAACTAATTGAAACAAAAAAGCCATGAAAGTAAAATCATGGCTTTTATAATTTGTATACATACTAAAAAAGACCGTTGCACCGCTAGAGCCAGCAGAAAAGCTAATCCACCAAAGGTAGCAACGATCTTTTACTTTACATTTTTGGCATAACCACTTTATCAATCACATGAATCACCCCATTCGATTGATACACATCATACGTTGTGATGTTCGCAGTATTTCCACTTTCATCCATGATCGTAATGTTGTGCATGCCATTCATCATAGCAGTTAATGTGCCTCCAGCAACTGTAGTTAATTTTGCGGAACCATTACCTTTTTTGATTAGTGCTGCGATTGCGTTGAAATCAAATTTTCCAGCAACAACGTGGTAAGTTAAAACGGTTGCCAATGTTTTTTTGTTTTCTGCTTTCAAAAGCATTTCAACAGTTCCTGCTGGCAAGTTTTCAAACGCATCGTTTACTGGAGCGAAAACCGTGAAAGGTCCTGCGGTTTGAAGCGTTGCAACCAAATCTGCTGCTTTTACTGCTGCCACTAATGTTGTGTGATCTTTTGAATTCACTGCGTTTTCAATAATGTTTTTCATTGGGTACATCAATTCTCCACCAACTTTTACATTTTCTTGCGCGAAAGAGAACGATTGTGCAAATAGCATTGTTCCTAAAATAAATCCTAATTTTTTTCTTGAATTTTTCATGTTATAAATTTTTAATTGTTCGGGATACATACGATCAAAAAGTCGACTTGGATTTTTGGAAGTGAAAAAAAATCAATAATGTATGATTCATTTATTGTTCTTTTTGGCATTGCCCCAAAAAGAACCAAAAAGCTCTAGTCCTAATTTTTAGTCGTTCGGCGAAAACATCTGAATGGACCGATTTAACAAAAGTAGTGCATTCGTTCTGAAAAAGAACGAATACAGAGGACAAGCCCCTTTTGTAATCGGTTCGCCATTCAGTTATTTTCTTCATCCTCACTTTCCAAAATTAGGACGGTTTTTGTACACGACGCAAATCTGTTTTTAGGACTAAAATTTTTTTAATGGATGGATTGCAGTTATGAGTCCTGTGACATCAACCAGCAACATTCCCAATCACATACAATTGTTCCAAGTTTGGAGTTGGATTTCCGCCTTTTTTCTCTAAGGTGATGGCAAAGGCTTGTACTTCAGTGGATTTTACTTTTTTGGAAACTGATTCGGCTAATTTGTCATTTTCAAGCATACCCAAATCTACTGGAGTGCCATCAACAATTGCCCAGAGTTGGTATTGCTTGTCAGAAGCTGGTTTCGGCAAGTTCATTCCCGTCAGCATGACTTGATTTTTGGATTTGTTCCAATACGCTTTCACTTTTGAGTTCGGACTCACAGATGTTCCGGCCAAGGCAATTGGAATTGTTTTATCATCGAGCATAAATGATTTTTCGGCATCGATGGTTTCAATTTGTTTCTCAAGTGCTTTATTTTTAGCCGAAAGCGTTGATTCCATCTTCGACATTTCATTGTTTTTGAAAAAGTAAAGAGTACTAATTCCAATCAACAATAAAATGGAAGCAGCTGCAAGCCACGTGCTGTAATTTGTCTTTTTCGTTGAAGTCTGAGGTAATGCAATGATCCTTGCCTCATTCGCAGAATTGGTTTCGTCAGTGCTTTCATTCGTTTTTTCGGCATTGGTTTCGGCTATGATCTCGGCCTTAATTGCAGCCATAACTTTGCCTTTAAGGTCAACCGGTGGTTCCTTTTTCCAATCTTCGCTCAGTGTTTCGAGTTGTCCTTGTGCCGCCAAAAGATGCTCGCGAATTTCTGGATAAATGTGCGACATGCACTCCACCTCACGACGTTCTTGGTCGCTAACAGCACCGAGCACGCAACTCTCTATGATTCCTGACGCTATGTAATCTTTTATATCCAAAATAAAACCAATATAATAAACCATTTTTTCAACTCAGCCATAGCAGAACGAATTCTCGTTTTTACGGTGCCAAGCGGAATGTCTAATTCATCCGATACTTCTTGTTGAGTATATCCTTTTAAATAAATGTATTCAATTAAAATGCGTTGATCCTCTTGCAGTTTATCCACGAGGTTTGAAAGACCTATGGTGTCGACTGAAATTGAATCATTTGAACTATATACGTCAGTTTTCACATCTTGGATTGAAGATTCGTTTTCTTTTTTCGTTTTGCGCACAAAATCAATGGCTGTGTTGCGCGTAATATTTAGCATCCAGGTGAAAAACGTTCCTTTTTGATCATCGTAGGATTCAACCTTGCGCCAAATTTTCACAAAACTATCTTGAACAATGTCTTGCGCTATTTCATCCGAACCAACAATCTTGGAAGCCAGTCCATACAAATTTGCGGCGTAGCGATCATACAATTCAGACATAGCTTGCTCATCACGATTTTTTAGTCGCTGAACTAAGTCTTGAATTTGTATTTGATCTTGGACTGTCAAGGGTACGAATTTAGTTAAAAATGTAATTGAACTGAAATCATAGGGACGCAGTTTGTTGTTATTGAAAGAAATTAATATATTTGACAATACACAACTGACGATTTTAATTTCAGGCGTTTACAACTTTTTGCTTTAGATTTTATGGAGGTTTTTGAACGGAGAGTTTGAATGGAGGAGATTGAAAATGCTGTTAGAACCTAGTGGTTGGAAAGGTTGTGTGGTTAAAGAATTATTATAGAAAGGAAAAATGCACTATTGTGGAAAACTATAAGTTATTGCTTAACTTAGGATGATGCATTAAAAGTAAATACAATAACCTAATAGAATGGCGGATAGAATTAAAATAGCAGACGAAAAAGACCTATCAGATTTTTTTATAAATATCCATACAGATACAAAAATAGAGGAGCGAGAAATCATTGAACAGTTTTTGCAAAGACTTCAATATTCGAACTACGAATTAAAAGAACAAGAAAGTCCTGACTTTGAAACTTCAATTGACACTAAAAAAATTGGAATTGAAATAACAAAATACTACTCAGATTTTTCAACGAAAGGTTCTAAAATGCAACAGAATTTAATGGAGTGGAAAAAATTTGCTACTTCTCTCAAACAAAAAATAGAAACAACGAATATTGAATTTTCAAATGTTTATGGGGCTGTGCATTTTAAGGAAGCAGTATGGGATTTTAATGTATTATTGACTGACGACTACTATGATGAATTAATTTGCAGTATCAAAAAGTCAGACATATTAAATAATACAAATCGTACAATACAAATTTCAGCACCGGAATTTCCCTTGCTTTCAGAATACATCAATTTTATTTATTTTGAAAACAAATTGGACAAGAATAATTTTCTTTGGTGGGATGCAAGAACACAATCGGGCGTCATCATTAAAGATGAGAATGCAATAGGGAATATTATTTCAAAAAAAGAAAAATCTTCAGCTGGATATTCCAACAGCTATGACCAAAAATGGTTAGTGATATTTGCGGCAGGTCTTGGGTTAGCTGACATATTTTCAGAGTTCGACAACGATTCAGCAAGACAAGGAACCTTATTTGTTATGAGTTTCGAAGACAAAGAATATAAAACTAAATCGCTAACCGTTTCCTCGAGCTATTTTACGCATATTTACATTTGGGATAAATTTCACGAGAAAATATTCCAAGTCGCACCCTACTACAAGAAAATATTTGACTATGAGCAAAAGACTATATGGGTGAATCATTTACCTATAGAACAAAGAGAACTATGAAAGTCGAACCGCTACTAGCACACATTAGCAATATGCGTGGTTTGGCGGTTCTCGGACAGTTTTGTGGCAGCCGAAGCTTAGTACTCTGCATAACTATGGAATTAAAAATCCCAACAATCGCAAATATGTGAAACTTTATTCAGCCTGATTAAATTACGTAAGCAAGTCTTAGATTCTATTTAATTCCAAAAGCTAGAAGTTTCAGATTTGAAATGATTTCTTGAATTTCACTGTCTTTAAATCCTAACTTCTTATGAAGAATTGCATAAAAAAGCAGTTGGGTCTTATTAAATATTTTTGAAAATTCACCCTTGTCAAATTTACTTTCCACTTCGCCAGAATTATAGGCATGTGAAAGATCATCTCTGATATTTCTCAAATCAGTCGCAAATTTATTGAAATCGACTTCGTCAATATATCCAGCTAAAATTGTCTTGTGTTCAGAACAATACTCTTCAATAATTTTTTTCAATGGAAAGAAATTTATATCCTTTTCGCTATTTGTTATTCTAAGTCTAGAAAATAAAAGCCTAAGTTGTTCTTCATTCAAATCAATGTCACTTTTTCTGATTTTTTCTCGAATTATATCAAATTCATGGACTCTTTGAACTTTCTGCGTATCAAGAGCTTCAATCTTAATCGGATCATCTTTATACATCCTTTCAATAGCTTGAGTCATGTTTAATAGTGCGTTAGTCAAGCCATTGTAATGAAAACTTCGACTTCCAGATTGCCACAAATCTTTGATAGCATAAAGGAAAAGAGAAATTGAGTGATTGAATGATTTATTTAATTCGAACCATTCATGAATAAAACCAATTATGCGATCATTTGTAAATTTACTCGACCTCCACATTGACCTACATTCTGGGTTTGAATAAATCTTAGAATCTCGAATCCAAGGGCCATAATGTACCTGCATATCTCCTCTCTCAGGGTCAAAGATTTCGCAGGCTATTATTCGAACAGGCTCGGCAAGTGCGAAATGAAAAAATGATCGTAACTCTGATACTAACTCCAAAAAATCATCAAGTAATCGATTTTGTTCAGCTTTAATTTGCAAGAACGGCCTTCCATCAACCATGTATTCGTTACCTTTTAGATACACACGATGTTCGCCACTGATATTAATATGAAAATCGTCCTGAACAAATTCGGGTAAAAAAACAGTTTTATCAAAGTCGTAATTGTTTTCCGTTTTTCTGATCGCATTGAAATTGAAAAACGCGTCAAGATGACTTAACTTGAAGTTCATACTCTTAAATTTTATGTCATTTACTTCTTCAAATAGAACTCCCAAAAAAACAAACTCCGAATGAAATGTAAACTGATAAGATGACCCGAATTCTTGATCATAAATAGTTGATATGGAAGGTGAATAAAGTGTAATTGATTGTTCGAAACCATAAATCTCCCCCAATATTAAATTTGTTTTTAATCTATCCTCACTTAGATCAAGATTTACAGGCTCTCCATTTAACTGATTCTTAGAAATCATTGTCAAGATAATACTGCCTGTTTCGTTATCAACAATCAATCTTCCCGGTGCGGCGAATTCAATCAAGCCTGGTAAGTACCAATCACCTGTGTACTCTGTTTTCAACTTATTTTTCATCTTTTTGATAATTTCAACAAAACTAATTTCCAACTGCGCAATTATTTTACGCAGTAAGTTTAAATAAAAAAAAACGCTGGACAAGCAATGACAATGTGGCAATATTTAAATGAAGTGGATAATATTGGATACGCTCTAATTCTCAAATTTCGCTTTGAACGATAAATCATTCTAACTTGCACGTATATTTCTCGGAAATAAAGTTAACCTGAATAAATCGAAGGCTTGAAGCCTTTCGGTTCTAACACTACATTTCGCCAAACCTCCATCTCCTAGGAAGACAAATTCCCTGAATGCTTTTCATTCGAAAAATAACGCGTAAACTTCCCTATTCCCCATTTTCCAACCTAACAACTATCTCCTAAATCATCAAGATTTTTCCGGATAAATCCCCAACCCCCCAATTTTTTTCCTTCCCCGAAATCCAAACTCAATTTCTCATCGTATGTATCGCGATTATGAATATTAACTATAAAATATGCGATGCCTATGGAACTAAAAAGTCTTCATTTAACGTGAAGCGATCTACTCATTTAAAAAATGTGATAAATTTTCGATTCTAAAGAATTGAGAATAATAATTATTAATCAAAAACAAAAAAGATGAACAAAAAATTAATTTTATTTTTAGCTGTATTCAGTGCTGGAAATGCTGTTTTTGCTTCAAGTCATAGAGAGGCTCCGCTTATCGCCAATGATCCATTAGCAGATAATACGGACCTATATGCGTTTAGAAGTCCAGATAATCCAAACACGATTACAATCATCGCCAATTACATTCCAACGGAATTTAAGGAAGGTGGTCCAAATTATGCAAGTTTTGGAGAAAACATTCGCTACGAAATTCACGTCGATAATGATGCTTCGGTGTCGGGCGATGAAATTACGTATCGATTTACATTCAATAAAGTAAACCAAGATCCAACTACGTTTTTTAACATTCGATTAGGTCAGCAAAATCTAAAAACGACCTATACCATGGAAAAAAGCACAGATGGTGGCGTAACTTTTACAACCGTGTTGTCAAATGGAATCGTTCCACCACCAAACATTGGTGATCGTTCTATTGAAAATCCAGTAGTTGGTTTGGGAACAACTTACAATACATTGATTTCAAATGCTATTGCAACGGCTTCTTCAGGCGAAACAGTATTTTGTGGTCCTGCAGATGATCCATTTTTTGTGGATTTAGGCGGAATTTTTGATTTAGGTGATGCACCACGTCAAAACAACAATAACAAAGTACACGATGGATTGGCAAAATTCAACACGCATTCTATCGCCATTCAAGTTCCAATTTCTGAACTTCAAAAAGATGGATTGGATGTTTCTTCGGCAACATCAATCTTGGATGGTGAATTTGTGATTGGAGTTTGGGCTTCATCAAGTCGTCAAACAACACGCACGTTGAATGGAAATGGTACAGAATCTTACAGCGGTTCTTGGGTGCAAGTTTCACGTTTGGGCATGCCTCTAACCAATGAAGCAGTGATTCCAATCGGGCAAAAAGATTTCTGGAATTCGATTACACCTTACCAAGAAATTTCTGAAACTACGTTGGATGAAAATTTCTACAATCCAGAATTGGCTTTATACATGGATGACGATGCGTTCGGTGGAGCAGTTCCAGCCTTGGCAGGATTAAGAATTCAAAAAAATTCCTTGGGAGGTTTTGATTTCTCAAACAATGCGGATGGATTGTGGTCATTAAAAGGTACAGCTGCAGTTGCAGGAACGGCGTTGGATGATGCAGTTTTTGGTACATTGTTGTTACCAGCGGCTGGCAAACCAAGATCGGTAGATTTATGGCCAATTTTTCACACAGGAGTTCCAAACATGGCGCCTTATCAATTAGCAACTGGAAAACCTGCTGGAAATCCGTTGGCAACTGGAAAACCATTTATCAATAATTTCTTGCCAAACGGTGGAGATATGTTGCGTTTGAATATGGCTGTTCCACCAACTCCACGCACAGATCCAAACTTCAGTTCTTTGGGATTGGTTCAAGCTGCGGTTTTAGGATTAACAGATCCGATGTATAATACAAGTGCAGCACTGCAATTCATTCCAAACATGGACGGATTTCCAAATGGAAGAAGATTGGAAGACGATGTAACGCGCATTGAAATGCAAGCTGTTGGAGGTGTTGTTTTGGCCGCAATTGGTTTGTGGTATGATGATTACAGTCCAACAAACTCTCCAACTCCTGTAACTAATTTATTGGTGAATGTATTGAACTACTCAACGGGTGTTGAAGAAAATGATATCGCTTTCAAGACATCCTTTCCGTACGTTCAAAATCCGTGGGTAGGCAAACAATAACTTAAAAATGAAAAACATGAAACATATACTAAATTTAGCAATGGTGCTGATTCCGATGACTTCGCTTTTTGCGTCGAGTCACAGAGAAGCTCCACTGATCGCAAATGATCCGCTTGCTGACAATACAGATTTGTATGCATTTAGAAGTCCTGATGATCCAAATACGGTGACCATCATTGCGAACTATGTGCCATTACAAATTCCACAAGCTGGACCAAATTACTACAGTTTTGGTCAAGGAATTCGCTATGAAATCCATGTCGATAATGACGCTTCGGTTCCAGGTGATGAGATCACATACCGTTTTACGTTCAATCGCACAAACCAAGATGGTTCAACGTTTTTTAACATTCGTTTAGGTCAACAAAATTTGAAAACGACCTACACCATGGAAAAAAGCACCGATGGAGGCGTAAGCTTTACAACAATTCTTTCAAATGGAGTTGTGCCACCGCCAAACATTGGTGATCGTTCCATTGACAATCCAACAGTTGGACTAGGTGAAACGTATGAAACTTTGTTTACCGATGCGATTACAACAGCGTCATCCGGTGAGAAAGTATTCTGCGGTCCAGTCGACGATCCATTTTTCGTTGATTTAGGTGGAATTTTTGATTTGGGAGATTCTCCACGTCAAGCTGGAGGCTCAAAAGATGGATTAACGCATTTGAATGTACATTCGATTGCGATTCAAGTTCCAATCGAAGATTTGCAAAAAGACGGAAATCCAGTTTCGATGGCAACTGACATTTTAGATGGAGATTATGTGATTGGTGTGTGGGCTTCAGCAAGTCGTCAAACAACGCAAGTGATCAATGCAAACGGAACTGGATTCACAAATTCAGGTCCTTGGGTGCAAGTTTCCCGCTTAGGAATGCCTTTGACGAATGAAGCAGTTATTCCAATTGGACAAAAAGATTTCTGGAATTCAATTACGCCTTACCAAGAAATCACAGAAATAACGTTGGATGAAAACTTCTACAATCCAGAATTAGGTTTGTACATGGATGATGCCCTTTTTGGAGGTGCTGTTCCTGCGTTTGCTCCTTTGAGAATTCAACGAAATTCATTGGCTCAAACATTTGGCGGATTTGATTTTGGTAACACAAATGACGGTTTGTGGCCTTTGAAAGGTACGCCTGCTGTTGCAGGAACTGCGTTGGATGATGCCATTTTTGGTACCTTGTTGCTTCCTGCAGCAGGTAAACCAAGATCGGTTGATTTATGGCCAATTTTCCATACGGGAGTTCCAAATTTAGCACCGTATCAGTTGGCTACGGGAAAAACGGGTAACAATCCTTTGACGAATGGTAAACCGTTCATTAACAATTTCTTGCCAAATGGAGGAGATATGTTGCGTTTGAACATGGCAGTTCCTGTAACGCCAAGAAACGATCCGAATTTCAGTTCTTTAGGTTTGGTTCAAGCAGCAGTTTTAGGGTTAACAGATCCAATGTACAACACATCGGCTGCTTTGCAATTTATTCCAAACATGGATGGATTCCCGAATGGTAGACGTTTAGAAGATGACGTGACGCGCATTGAGTTGCAAACGGTGAGTGGAATTGTTTTAGCTGCAATCGGATTGTGGTACGATGATTTCGACACGGCTGGTTCTCCAGTTACGACTGATTTATTGAATGTTTATGGTTACTCAACAGGCGTAGAAACAAATGACACTTTGTTTAGATCAGGTTTCCCTTATGTTCAAACTCCATGGAGAGGTGATGACAACCGTTTAGGAAGCGATATTACGTACAACCAACCTGCAATTTTACCAGCGTCTTCGTTGGGAATTGCGGAATATGGAAAAGAGTATTTTGGTGTAAAAGCATATCCAAATCCGATGGTTCAACATACAACCATAGAATTCGATTTGAAAGAAGCTTCAGACGTGAATATTCAATTGTACACCTTGAATGGTCAAATGCTTTATGAATCAGGCATGAAGTCTTATTCTTCAAGCGGAAAACAAGCAGTAAAAATTGATGGCGATCGCTTGCCTTCGGGAATGATCATGGCAAAAATCAGTGTGAATAACAGCGCTGGTAAAAATGTCCGATTAATTAAATTGATTAAAAAATAAATAATAAGAAAAGTGGCGGGGATCTACTCCGTCACTTTTTCAGACTTCCCCCTTTGAAGGGGGTCTGAGGGGGATGACAACTTGAAGAAAAATTAAAAATTAGCAAGTTAGTTCGTTTACTTGTAAAGTTCACGAAAAGCATTAAAAATTAAAACAACTAAGTGGTAGAGCTCGACTCCACACTTTTTCTTAAACACTAAAAAACAAATTATGAAAAATTTATCCAAAAAATTAATGGTCTTTTCAATCATCGCGTTGATTGGAGTTTCCACGGCAATTATTTACAGTTTTAAAAGCAGCCCTGAAAGCGAGCAAGCAAAATTCGCTTTAGCAGATTTGCTCGAGCGTGACAAAGATTTGGCTTATGATGAATTTCTAAAATTGCAGACCAAATTCGACAATTTAAAAGGAGATTATACAAAAGATTCGAGCAATTATGAAAGCCTATTGAAAATTGCAGAAATCTACATTTATGAAGCACGCGTAACAGGTGAGCATCCGTATTACTATGCCGCAGCATTGAATACATTGGATGAACTTTTGAGTAAAGAAAAATCAATTTCAGAAGATCAATTATTCACAACTTTGTTCTACAAAGCAACGGTGCAACTTTCACAACACAATTTTAACCAAGCTTTAGCTACTGCTAAAAAAGCATTGAAAATCAATGACATCAATGCTGGAATTTATGGTGTTTTGGTAGATGCAAATGTTGAAATTGGAAATTACGACGAAGCAGTAAAATTGTGTGATAAAATGCTACAAATCCGACCAGATTTGCGTTCTTTTTCGCGCACTTCCTACTTGAGAGAAATTTATGGAGATCTTCCTGGAAGCAAAAAAGCAATGTTCAGTGCAATCGAAGCTGGTGCGCCCTATTCAGAATACAAGTGCTGGTCAATTATAACTTTGGGTAATATTTACGAAAGTCAAGGTGAACTTGATAGCGCAAATGTATGTTACTCAGCTGCCTTACAAGAGCGCGAGAACTATCCTTTCGCGATAGCAAACCAAGCCCGAATTGCTGGTAAAAAAGGAGATTTTGCAACGGCCGAAAAGTTATATCAGCAAGCAATCAATATCATTCCAGAAATTGGATTTAACATCGAATTAGCTCGTTTGAATAAAGCCCAAGGTAAAAAAGACGCGGTTAAGAAAAGTATCAAAGAAATTGAAGGCATGTTCAAAGAAGATATTGAATCTGGACATAACATGAGTTTAGAGTACGGTTATTTTATCATGGAATTCAAAAATGATTACAATCAAGCCTTAAAATACGGATTGGAAGAGTTGAAAAATCGTCCGAATAACATTGATGTAAATAAATTACTGGCATTTTCTTATTTCGGTCTAAACAACACAAAATTGGCTAAAAAACACCTCGCAATTGCCATGAAAACAACTAAAAAAGATGCTGATTTAATGTGTTTGAGTGGATTAATCAACAAAGATCAAGAGTCAATCAAAAAATCATTTGAAATGAATCCATATCAGCACCACAATTTTGTTTCGAAAACAACTGTTTTCGTGAAGAAAAGCACAACCAAAACGGTATAAGCTTAACCTTTTAATATTGATTTAAGATGAAAAATAGTTACTTGTTGAACTTGGTTTTGGTAATTGGATTGCTGCTAGTTCAAGGAAATGTAAGCGCTCAAATCTCAGGGATTTATGCCATGGACAGCGTCACAAATCTGCCCGTTAGTTTTGCGAGCCTTGAAAGTGGTGATTTTGTCAGAACAAGCGATGAAAATGGCTTCATTGAATTGTCGAATTTGCCTAAAGACAAAACAGTGTTTGCGCTTCGATGCTTTGGTTATAAAACGAAAGCTGTTCAAATAGCTATGTTTGACTTAAATCAATTGCCCCATATTTACCTGCAACCGAAAGTATTCTCTGTGGAAGAAATTGTGGTTGAAGGGAAAGGAAGCAGAGAAATTTTTAGTCCAATCAGCAATTTTGATTTACAACTACGTCCATTGACCAACGCGCAAGATGTGTTGAGAATGGTGCCAGGTTTGTTTATCGGTCAGCACGCTGGTGGCGGAAAAGCAGAACAAATTTTCTTGCGAGGTTTTGATATTGACCATGGAACGGATGTAAACATCACTGTCGATGGAATGCCAGTAAATATGGTGAGTCATGCGCATGGTCAAGGTTATGCAGATTTGCATTTTGTCATTCCAGAAATGATTGATCGCGTTGATTTCAACAAAGGTCCTTATTTTGCCGACAAAGGAAATTTTACCACTGCGGGATTTGTCGATTTCAAAACCAAAGATTATTTGGATAAAAACTTTGTGAAGCTTGAAGGTGGACAATACAATACATTTCGGGCGGTTACTGGAATAAATTTACTTCCCAGAAAGAGCGAATCACGAAATCAGAATTTGTTTTTTGCAGGCGAAGCTTATTATTCTGACAATTATTTTGATAGTCCACAAGATTTTAATCGATTCAATGGTACCTTGAAATATCATGGTAAACTAAACAAATCGAATAATTTAACAGCTACGCTCACCGGATTTTCGAGCAAATGGTTGGCCTCAGGTCAAATTCCGAATCGGGCTGTTGAAAGAGGGCAAATTGGTTTTTTTGGAGCCATCGATGACACGGAAGGCGGCTCAACGTCACGCTACAATGCAAATCTTGAATTGCTGACACAATTGAAATGCGGTGGTTCATTGAGAACACAACTATTTTATTCGAACTACAATTTTGAGCTTTATTCAAACTTCACGTTTTTTGCCAATGACAGCATAAATGGTGATCAAATCCGTCAGAAAGAAAACCGCAATATCGTAGGTTATAATTCACTGTACAAGAAGCGATTGTCATTAGGAAAAATAAATTCAGAGATTATGGCAGGCGTTCAAATGCGATACGACGCTGTTGATGACGTGGAACTATCACGAACGAAAGATAGAAAAACGCTTATCAGCAATGTTAAATTGGGCGATGTCGACGAATTGAATGTTGGCGCTTTTTATTCCCAAAAATTTGAATTGAATTCGAAGTTTGACATCACAGCAGCCTTGCGTTACGATAACTTTACGAATCATTACTTTGACCAATTGACCAATCAGAACAGTCAATCGTATTCTGAAATTTTGTCTCCAAAATTGAATTTTAGTTACAAAGCGAATCGCTCCGTTGAACTTTATTTACTAAATGGCAAAGGATTTCATAGCAACGACACGCGTGTAGCTGTTGCACAAGACGGTAAAAAAGTGTTGCCACCTGCTTATGGAACTGATTTGGGTGGCGTTTTTAAAATTGGAAAAAAAGGATTGATTCAAACAGCTTTGTGGTACTTGTGGCTTGACCAAGAATTTATTTATGTTGGTGATGAAGGTGTTGTTGAAGCTGGCGGTCGAACACGAAGATTTGGATACGATTTAACGGTTCGTTACGAGCTAGCAAATGGCTTATTCGCGGATGTTAATGTGAGTTTAGCCAATCCACGAGCAATCGATGAACCAGCGGAATTGAGTCACATTCCATTAGCACCGAAGTTTACGAGTATTGGAGGAATTAGCTACAAGAAAATAAAAGGATTGAATGGCAGTTTGAGGTACCGCTACATGGCAGATCGCGCAGCAAATGAGGCAAATGACGTTCAAGCGAAAGGTTATTTTGTGATGGATTTGGCCATGAATTACACAACGAAACGATTTGAAGCTGGTTTGTCGATTCAAAATCTTTTAAATACCCAATGGAAAGAAACGCAATTCTTGACAGAGAGCAGATTGGCAGGCGAAGCAGCTCCAGTTGAAGAAATTCATTTCACCCCAGGAACGCCATTTTTCTTGAGAGCTCATTTTACGGTATTTTTTTAGTTTAAACTGATTTCAGACGCTTGGAATTTTCATGGTGAAAGTGAATTGAAACAAATCGAATTTCAAATAATGTCAAATTCAACACGAATAATCAAAACCTACCAACGACTATTTTCACTACCTTCGTTTTTCAATCGATTTGGATAATTTAAACATGCGCAATTTTGGTATAATTGGCTTTTTCACCTTACTTGTTTTGCTTGCCTTTTCTGGATGCAAAAAAAGCGAAGAAACCACCATTGATTTTGGTTTCGAGTATTATGATTTGACGCCTGGAAGGTTTATTATTTACGATGTCGTTGAAATTTCGCATTCGCAAGGTGCTTCGGGCAGCGACACATCAATCTATCAATTGAAAACAGTTATTGGCGACACGGTTCAAGATAATGAAGGTCGAACAGCACGAAAATATTTGCGCTACAAACGATTAAATCCTGGCGATTCATGGTCGCTCGAAGATGTATGGACGACGATTATCCATGATTACAAGGCAGAATTAGTGGAGGAAAATGTTAGAACTGTCAAAATGGTTTTTGCTCCAACAATTGAAAAAATTTGGAACGCAAATATTTACAATACATTGCCCGAGTTGGAATGCACTTATGACGCGATTGGTGAAACATATTCTGTAGGAAACCAAAATTTTGAGTCATCAATTATTGTTGAGCAAGCGGATGAATTGAATCTTATCGAATACAAGCGAAAGTATGAAGTGTATGCGAAGGGAATTGGAATGATCAAAAAACACTACCAAGATTTGAACATCAACAATTTTGATGTTTCGAATATTTCAGAAGGAAAAGAGTTGTTTATGAATTTTGTGAGTTTTGGTGTCGAATAGCAAGTTAATGAATTGTTCCAATACACGTTTGCTATGAAGATTTCCATTTTTTCTGCGTTTCATCCATTTCGGGGCGGAATTGCTCAATTTAACGAGCGATTTGCCGAAGAACTTGAGAAGAATCATCAAGTTTCTAAATTTACGTTCAAAGTTCAGTATCCAAAGCTTCTTTTTCCAGGGAAATCTCAGTTTGTAGATGGCATTGAAGATGCAAAAAAGCCCTTTGCTGAGCGCATTGTCAGTACGTTTAATCCATTTTCGTATTTCGGAGGAGCACGAAAAATCGTTAAGAGTCAACCAGAACTTTTCATCACCAATTATTGGATGTCCTTTTTCGGACCATTTTTAGGATTTTTTGGTCGAAAACTGTCAAAGAAAGCAAAAAGAATAGCAATCGTTCACAACCTCATTCCCCACGAAAAACGATTTTTTGATACTTTTTTCACACGCTTGTTTATAAAACACTACGATGGTTTTGTGGTGCTTTCGGAAGAAGTAAAAAAGGATGTTTTGATCCTTAAACCAAATGCAAAAACCTTACTTATCGAACATCCCTTGTATGATCATTTTGGAGAAAAATTGGAAAGGGAATTGGCTCACAAAACACTTGGATTGGATGCATCAAAAAAGACACTTTTGTTTTTCGGAATTATTCGAGATTACAAAGGCCTTGATTTATTGATTGATGCGATGCAATTTTTACCGTCGGACTACCAATTAATAATCGTAGGTGAAATTTATGGTGATGCATCAAAGTATGAAAATCAAATTTCCAGCTCCAACCGAAAAGACGATATTGTTTTGATCAATAAGTTTGTGGAAAATGAAGAAGTAAGTCCTTATTTTTCAGCCGCAGACCTTTGTGTATTGCCTTATCGAAGCGCGACACAAAGTGGAGTTACTGCGACGTCCCATTTTTTTGAAATCCCAACGTTGGTTACGAATGTTGGAGGTTTAAAAGAAACAGTCGATCATTTAAAAACGGGCTACATCGTTGACTCATTGAATCCCCAAGACCTTGCAATTGGTATCGTTGACTTTTTTCGATTGGCGAATTTGGAAGAAGTAAAAGCGAACATGCAAGCATTAAAAAGCAAACGATCTTGGAAACAATTTGCTACTGAGGTTTTAAATTTTGCCCTAGAATTAAAATAGAGAAAGCCAAACTTTGTAAAGAGGTTAGATAACTTCACAATCCATTAAATTCTATTTGCTTGAGCTGATTTTTAGGAATTTTAATGCCTTAACATCCTTATATATAAAGGTAATCTTGAATCGTCGATGATTTATCACCAATTGTGTCTAAATCAGTTTGATTCGAAATTATCGATGAACTTATAAAAGCAACAGATACAATTAGTACTAATTTTCGTACTATGTAGTGATTGAAAAAATCGGAGGTTAAATTCACAATATAAATATGTTACACACATAATGTATTTAAATTTTTAACATTAAGCACTAAAGAACATGAAGGGTCGTGCAGTAGCGACAAATTGTCACAATTCCGATGGCTATCGGAACGGAAAGCCAATTTAACATAAAACCTAAAGTAATTTTTCATCAAAGGTTTTAAACTTCTAGTTATGTTGTCTGTGCTAAAATTAAGGCTAACTGCGAAGCTGCAACGAAGTTAAACCTTGCGGTTTTTTAAGAAGTTTCCAGCGAATTACGAACTGTACTTCGCCTAACGAAAATACTTTCCTTAACGCCGCAGACGACCTAAATTATCCAAACCATGTCAAACACAAACCTTTATTTCCCTTCATTCCTTAATGTTTTAAATAATCAATTGAATATCATGTGTGTGCATTTATTCAAACTTGAATCTTGTGGTAAGTTTTAGACGAGTCAACAGTAATAAGCACCTCAAAAAATATAATTCTACCCATAAGTTGGCTTTAATAAATGAAAATTCTATATTTGCAGGCTTATTTAAATAATTAACGAATTTACGACAATGCGTAATAAAGGATTTTTTTGGTTTTTAACGATAATGTTGGCCTTGGTATGTGTGTACCAGCTTTCGTTTACATTAGTTTCAAACAGTGTTGAGTCAAAAGCGGCGAAAGCAGCTAAATTGGAAATAGAACAATTAAAGAAAGATCACCCAAATCTTACTGATTCTGTTGCTTTTAACGGTGTAAATGTTGCAATCAATACACAAGAAGGTGAAGAAATTGCAAAAGCTGCTATCATCAACAGAATTTTGAAAGACAAAGCGGAGACAAAAGTGTATCCAGTGTTAGGTTCAACATTCTCAGAAGTAAAAAAACGAAGCTTGGCTTTTGGTTTGGACTTAGTAGGTGGTATGTCTGTAACGATGGAGATTTCCATTCCTGAATTGGTTAAAAATTATGCACGAGAAAGAGATCTTCGATTCAAAAAAGTATTTGAAGCAGCTTCTGCTCAATACAAAGTGAATGGAGGAGATTTCGTTGAGATTTTTGTAGCTAAACACAAAGCAATTAACGGAAAAGAGCCACTTGTAAATTTATTCATGATTACGGATGCAGAAGGTTTAAATAGAAAATCTTCTGATCAAGATGTTGTGAAGTTCTTGAAAGACAAAGTTTCTTCATCGATGGATGGAGTTGAGCAAATCATGAACCGTCGTATCAACCAATTCGGGGTTTCTCAACCAAACATTCAAAAAGATCCTGCTAATAATCGTTTGTACATTGAATTACCAGGGGTACAAGATGAGGTAACAGTAGCAAATCAATTACAGGCTTCAGCTAACTTGGAGTTTTATGAAACGTATGCAGCTCAAGAAATTCAAGCTGAATGGGCTGAAGCTCAACGTTTATCTACGATGGAAGAAGTTATCGTAGAAGATGAACCTGAATTAGATTCAAATGGTGTTGCTATTCCAGATTCATTGAAAAACTTGGATGATGAAACAAAATCATTGGAAGAGTCTTTGGCTGATATCAATGGAAGTCAAAAAGGGTTGGCTGGTTTATTAAGACCAGTTGGAGGTGCAATGATCGGATTTGCAACTTCTGCGGATAGAGAGAAAGTAGAAGCAATTCTAAAACGACAAGACATTCAAAATGTACTTCCTGAAAGCTTGAAGTTGATGTGGGGAGCTGACATGGAAAAATACGATAAGAAAGGTGAACTTGGTTATTTCTTATACTCAATTAAAGTTCCACCAACAGGGAAACCACGTTTGGACGGAAAAGGAATTGAGACCGCTGGAACCGATTTAACTCAAACTGGTGAAATTGCGGTTACGTTAAGAATGACAAATGACGGTACAGACAAGTGGGCTTTAATGACTGCTGAAAATGTTGGACGTCAAGTGGCTATTACAATGGATAATGTAGTTTATTCTGCACCAAATGTAAACGGAGCAATTCCAAATGGTTCAACTGAAATCTCAGGAAATTTCACGATTGAAAGTGCAAAAGAATTAGCTGGATTGTTAAACGGAGGTTCTTTACCAGCGCCTTGTGTAATTAAAGAGCAAACAAAAGTAGGTCCAACGATTGGAGCAGAAAATACGCGTGCAGGTTTGATTTCATTCGGAATCGCAATGTTGGTTGTATTTCTTTACATGATTTTCTATTACGGAAAAGCTGGAGTTGTAGCTGATATCGCTTTGTTTGCGAACGTATTATTCATCTTCGGATCACTTGCTTCATTTGGAGCAGTATTGACATTGGCAGGTATCGCAGGTATCGTGTTAACCATCGGTATGGCGGTGGATGCGAACGTACTTGTCTTTGAGCGTATTCGTGAAGAGGAGGCCGCTGGAAAAGATAAGAAATCAGCAATTGATACTGGATTCTCGAAAGCCTTGTCTTCAATCATCGATGCGAACGTTACTACTTTATTGATCGCAATCGTATTGAAAATTTTTGGTCAAGGTCCAATTGAGTCTTTTGCAACAACCTTAATCATTGGTATTTTCACATCTATTTTTGCAGCATTAGTGATTTCTCGATTGATCATGAACAGAATGCTTGCTAAAGGAAAGAACATTACGTTTGATACGAAGTTCACAAAAGGTGCATTCAAGAATGTGAATATTAATTTCGTAGGAAAGCGTAAGCTTTATTACTTGATTTCGGCTGTAATGATCATTGGAAGCATCGTTGCCATTTTTGCTCGAGGCTTGAATCCAAATGTGGAATTTACAGGTGGACGTACATTTGCCGTGAAATTTGAAAAAGAAGCTGGTTCTCAATTTGACTATCTTGAGAAAAACTTAAGAACTGCGTTTAACGAAACAGGAACTCTTTCTTCGATGGCGTTTAAAACCAAAGGAAGCTCTTACAAAGTTGAAATCACAACAAACTACTTGTTAGGAGATGAATCTAAAAACGACGTGGCTGTAGCGAAATTGCACGAAGGTCTTGAATTGTCTAAAGAAAAATTAGGTGAATATGTGATTCAAGAATCTCGTTCAGTATCTCCAAGTATTTCGGATGAATTAAAAACCTCATCAACGTTAGCAATTGTTATTTCCTTGATTATTTTGTTTGCATACATCTTAATCCGATTTGGAAAATGGCAATTCTCTGCAGGTGCAATTTTGGCCTTAGCGCATGACGTTATCATCGTTCTTGGATGTTTTGCATTGTTCCATGGAATTTTGCCATTCAACATGGAGGTTGATCAGGCATTTATCGCCGCAATCTTAACGGTAATTGGTTATTCCATCAACGATACGGTGGTAGTTTATGACCGTATTCGTGAGGATTTAGGACAACACACAAATAAGACACAAGGTGAAGAAATAAATTACGCCTTGAACTCAACACTTTCAAGAACTATTAATACTTCTTGGACCACGTTTGTTGTATTGTTAGTGATCTTCCTTTTTGGAGGGATGGCAATTAAGAGTTTCGTATTTGCATTGATGATTGGTATTGTTGTCGGTACATATTCATCAATCTGTATTGCAACACCATTATTGATTGATTTCTCAAAGAAAATTAAAGCTTAATAGGTTTACATAATTCAATAAAAAGTCGGCTTCGGTCGACTTTTTTTTTGGATTTTTTTTCTAAAAATTAAGAGGTTGTAACATGAAATTAATTTCATTCTTATTTTCGTAGACATGATAAAACAATGGATTTCTGAATTTGATGAGCAACATCTTTGGGATAAAGTTATTTCCTTAAAAAGAAATGAATTGCTCAAAGTTGCAGGGCAATGTGACACCAATATTTATTTCATTGTCAGCGGAAGCTTGCGGATGTATATTTTGGATGAAAATGAAGAACAAACCATTCGATTTGGATACAAGGGAAATCTAATAACCGACTTAGAAGCTTTCTTGACTAACAAACCATCCGATTTAACGATTCAAGCAATCAAAGCGACTGAGTTAAAAGTGATTTCAAAACAAAAATTCGAAGAATACATCAACCAATCAAATGAATCTAAATTAGTTTGGATAAAAGTACTCGAATCACTCATTTTCCAGCAGTTGGAGCGCGAAAGAGATCTTTTGACAAGTTCCCCTGTTGAACGCTACAAAAGAGTATTAGAGCGAAGCCCACAGTTGTTTCAAGAAATCCCAAACAAATACATCGCTTCTTATTTGCGCATGACACCAGAAACCTTATCGCGCATCAAAAAATCTTGATTTCAATCAATGTTTTAGTCTGAAAACAGTTTCAACTTTGCAAGAAAATTATATAGATGAAATCGGAGGAATTTATCAATTTGTGTATTTCAAGAACAGAAGGCTTTATTTCGAAAGTGAACTTACTTCAAGACTTACCCTTAGAAAAATTGAATTGGAAGGCTAACGCTGAATCTTGGAGCGTTTTAGAATGTTTGGAACATTTGAATTTATATGGCGATTTTTACATCCCTGAGATTCAGAATCAATTGAAAAAAAACAGTGCGCCACCAGCAATGCTCTATAAATCTGGAGTGTTGGGTAGCTATTTCGCAAAATCAATGCTTCCGAAAGAAAACATGAAAAAAATGAAGACTTTTCGCGATAAAAATCCGACGGGAAGCAATTTGGATGTAACAATTGAACGATTTTTGACCCAACAACACGAAATCATTGTTTTGTTAAATCAAGCAAAAAATGCAAATATCAATAAAACGAAAACGGCGATTAGTATCTCAAAATTCATTCGATTGCGCTTAGGCGATACGTTTCACTTTCTATTGAATCACAATGAAAGACATTTTGCGCAGATAGATCGTGTATTGATAAGTGCAAATTCAGTTTGAGTTCTTAAAAAATATAACCATTGGGATCTTTACCTTTTGAAGGTTTATACTGAAATCTAGATGATTTTAGAAAAAAGCGAGGATTTTTAAATATTTCTTTGTCGTTGGCAATGTCGCCTTAAATCAAGTTGAAGTGAAGTGAACAGAATCTTGGGTACCACAAGGAAGCTGGAGTTTTTGTTAGCGAAGCGTGAAAACGTAAACTCGCCGACGTGGTCAAGATTCGGAAATGGAATGCACAATTTGATTTACAGCGACGAGTTTTTCTTTTGTTACTTTTCTTTTTGCGGAAAAAAGAAAAGTAAAAGACTTTTAAAATCAAATTTTGGCAAAGTTCCCTATAGGCATATAAAAAAATATAAACAAACATTCTTGTTTACATGTGAAAATCAACTATTTCGTGATTTAGAACGTTATCAATGAAAAGAACCTGCAAGAACTTTTTATTCATGTTCAAAACGACAAAGATGATTGTGTTGGTTGGATTAGCGGTGTTGGCACTTTTTGGAACTTTCTTGACAAATTCACGTCACTAGAAAGTGATTCGGTCAATTTTATTTTTCCGTAAATAAACATTAATGATGGAGCGAGCATCTCGGTCTTCATTCCGAATATCTATAAATTGCTTCCAATGCACAGGTCCTTTTCGGTTAAAATGAAATGGAGCGTATCCAAAACCATTAAATGTGCCTCGTTCAATCAAAACAATACTTCGTTCAGATTTATGACGCCCTTTGTCTAAAATGTAAAATGATTCTCCATTAAAGAACAACTCTTCGATGATTTTGTGACAGCGTGCATTGTAATCTTCTGGTTTTTCGAGCTGAATACAAGCGCCTTTGCATTTCTTTATTTCATAATGAAAACAAGAACTTTTGGTAGGGTAGAGGTCGCACAATTTTTGACAAAGTTCATACGATTCGCACAAATAGGCCAGGTAATTTGTTCCTTCTTTTTTAGTGGAAAATGAAGCCAGTGGCGCGTCTGTGAATTTCGCTGTACTTGCAATGTGAAAATGAATATAGCCTGCTTCGTCTTCAAAATGGAATAAACCGTAGGGAAACAAACTTTTGCGCAACATGCGGTTATGCTTTGGTTTGTGTTGTTTGATGAGTTGCGATTCCAACAAAAGCGCTATCAATTCCGATCCGGTCAATTCATATTCGATGCGTGCAATTTCCGCAATCATTTGAGTTCCTTTCGACGTTTTCGTATTACGCAAATGCTGATCTACCCTTTTTTTAATGGATTTGCTTTTGCCAATGTAAATGAGTTGATTGACATCGTTATAGAACTTATAAATCCCGCATTTCGATGGAATTTCATCCAATTCTTCCACACTTAAATTCGGATGCAGTTTTTTTGGATTTAGTTCTTCCTGAATAAACGTGCTCAATCCATTTGGATCTTTTTCCATGAGCAAGGTAAACAAGTGTGCTGTCGCAAGCGCATCTCCACCAGCTCTGTGTCTTCCGTTTAACTCAATCCCCAAACTCCGAGTTAATTTACCAAGACTGTAAGAATCATGTCCTGGAATCACATAGCGAGATGAACGAACGGTACAAAGGTGCGGTCGACGGTAGTCAAAACCAAGCCAACGAAATTCTTGACGGATCATTCCATAATCAAAACCAACGTTGTGAGCTACAAAAACACAATCCGAGGTAAATTCAATGATGTCTTTGGCAATTTCATAAAATTTCGGTGCATTTTCCACCATTTTATCGTTGATTCCTGTGAGGCGCACAATAAATTCAGGAATGGCCATTTCAGGATTAATGAGCGTTTGGAATTCATCGACAATTTCTTTACCGTTGTGCTTGTAGATGGCAATTTCAGTGAGCTTAGAAGCTTTTGGACTTCCCCCAGTGGTCTCAACATCTATAATCGCATACATCATTCCTACAAAATAAGGCATTTTTAACAAGGTATTTTCGACTTCAAGGTAGATTTTGATGTCAAAAGAAAAAATAAGATCAATTTAGCCAATTTTTTGTTTAAATCCAATGCGTTCGCGCGATGCTGGTTTCGGCTTCATAAGTTGTTTTGGATAATTGAATCTTAATGTTTAAAACATTATGCATTTGAATTTTAACATTAAGAAGTGAAGGTCATAAAGCGGTTTAACGTAATAACCCAAAATAATTATTCACTAAGGGTTTTAAACTTCTAGTTATGTTGTCCGTGTTAAAATTAAGGAGCAAACCTTGCGGTTTTTTAAGAAGCTTCATGTAGGTTAATAATTGCGCTTCGTGCACTGGCAAAAGTTTTTCAACCGTTTTGACTTCAATTATTACTGTGTCATTTACTAGTATATCGAGTTTTAATTCTGAATCAATGATTAAACCATCATAATAGATTGGAACTGAGAACTGCTGTTGTGTTAAAAATCCTGCCTTATTTAATTCATGAATTAAACATTTTTCATAAATTTTTTCCAACAAGCCTGGTCCCAGTTCTTTATGCACTTTTATAGCCAATCCTGTGATTTCATAGGAAAGGTGTGTCACTTCTTTTTTAGTCATTTCAGTTGTTTTTCTATTTAAGTTAGTTAAAAATATTTTTCTCTTAACGCCGCAGGCGACCTTAATTATCCAAACTATATCAACCACAACCCCTTACTTCCCTTGGTTCCTTAATGTTTTAAATAATAAGTTAATGATTCAAATGTGCATTTATCCAAACTTGATTCTTGTGGTAAGTTTGAAATGAGTCAATTCCATTTTTCGAGTTTCAATAGTATTTCTCCATTGATATTCGCAATTTCCCTGATTTTTGAGAATGTTCGAATAATTTGAATACTAACGTCAATCGCGGTGTCGCTATTCAGCACAGCAGAAAGCATAGCAATTCCTTGTTCTGTGAATGCATGAGGCAAAGTACGTCGACCTCCTCGGTTTGTGCTTTCATGTAACCCATTTGAAGTCACAAATTGTGACCGCAAAGTATTCACTTCCTCATCTGTTAATTTGAACATAAAATCAGCAGGGAACCGTTTGAGGTTTCGTTTAACGGATTGGTTTAACACTTTGGTTTGTACGCCATATAATTCAGCTAAGTCATTGTCTAACATGACTTTTACACCGCGAATAGTAAAGATTTTGCTCACAATTATATTGCCAGCGATTAAGTTTGAATTGCTCATAGGTAAATTTTTATTACCTAAATATAAAGAATTATAATCAATTAAAAGCAACTTTTGAAATGAAAAATTGTCAATTATTTTTTTGAACGAAATTCATTTTAAAGTTTTGAAGTCACAAATTGTGACCCCAATCATTTGGTGTCTTTTTGGTGTCTTAGAATTGAAAATAAGTAAAAAGTAGTATACGGGTTTTATCTTAATTGTGTTCCATCAACAAAAATTATCCCAACCAATAAACTAACAAAAAATAAAAAACTCCGCAAAAACTAAATCTTGCGGAGCTTAAAACTAAAAATAGATATAAATCAACTAGCAAGACCTTTGCAAAACTGCCAAATCGAGGCTTTCGGAAATTTCACGAATGAGTTAACCAATTGTTAATGATTGAGTTAAATTTCCGAGATAACGACGAGTTGGTGGTTTTGCAACGGTCTTCTAGCGTTCTTCGTGTGAGTAACTTCCATCACTTCGAATCCTACCACTTTGTTCGTAGTATTCGTCATCGTCGTCTTTTGTTACATCCGTTGAACGGCCCAATTGAATGAGGGTGCCATTAATCAAAACAGTTTTGTTTAATGGGATTTCAATTAAAATATCAATATCTTGAACCCGAAATTTGTCTGTTTTTGGGTAGTTGAATGTGGAACCAACCATCAATGAATCACCGAGCAAAGTCATTGGATGATTGATGTTTTTTGCTCGTTGTACGCCCGCAGTCAATGTATGCGCTTGTGCGCTTGCGAGTTCGTATACGTGAAACAAACTATCCTTCGACATGCGGTATTTGATTCGAATTCCGCTGTTATAGATTCGGTTTCCACGCATTTCCAACAACCATGGCTGATGACGAGAAGTTACCGTCACATCTTTACTCAACGCAGTTTGTTGGTCGTCTGCTTCAATCACTAGTTGATCAGAATCTACGTGACCAATGGTTCTTTTTATCTCGCCAGTGATTGTCATGTCGCGACCAGTTTTGATCGACAGCCAAATGCACATAATTCCACCGATGACTCCTGTCAAGACCAAACCTCCGAGGCTAATTTTAGTCCATTTGTTTTTGATTTTAAACAAAATGTAAATCCCAAAGAGAAACAACCAAAGAATCGTAGATGCGGCAAGTAACCAAACGGCAATCCATGCTGCGGATACATCATTCGGTGAAGCAAGTGCCAACTCCGCCATTTCAGTCATCGATAAGAAACCAGAATCTGTTTTGGCAGGAATAAATTGGAATCCGCCAAGAATGAAAATCAGAAAGAATACTAAAATTGCAATTCCTATCATTATGGAGAAAATCGCTGCTGCAACACTAATGATTCTTCCAATAGTACTGATGCGTTTGGAGTAATAATCATCTTCACGCAGTTTGGATGCGAAATTTTTGGTTGACTTTGAAAACTTCTCAGCCGCATTTTCTACTTCTTCACGCACAGAATCGACCGTAATTGGTTTTCCTTTCATCCGCAAACGATCAATGGTTGAATTGGCTTTTGGAACAACAATCCATAAGATGATGTACAGCAACATTCCGAATCCACCGAAAAGGAAAATGAGTACCCAAATGATTCGAATGATCACCACATCCATGTGGAAATAATTCGCAATTCCTTGGCAAACACCAGCGATTTGTGCATTGTCCGTATCTCGGTACAAACGTTTTTCAGAACGGCTTTGTTCTTGTTCAGAATCTGACGAACTAGCTGATTTCGGTTGAGGATCTTCACCTTCATGCACGTATTCTTCTGGTTCTCCCAACGTTTCGATGATGGATTCAATGTCAGGAAGTTCAATCACTTCTTTTTTGCCGTCTAATTTGCTTTTACACAATTCGGCAATCCGAATTTCGATGTCTTCGATGATTTCATCGGCACCTTCTTCGTTTTTCAAGTTCATTTTCAAACGGTTGAGATAGTCATCCAAACGTTCGTAGGCATCTTCTTCAATGATAAAGTTGATTCCTTTGATATTCACAGAGATTGTCTTTTTCATAATGTTAGCATTTAATTATTTTTTGAACGGCGTCGTTAAGTTCCAGCCATGTTGAGTCTAACTCACCTGTAAATGCGCGACCAGCATCTGTGAGTGTAAAGTATTTGCGTGGCGGACCACTTGTCGATTCTTCCCAGCGATAGGAGAGCAATTCGGCATTTTTCAAACGCGTTAATAAAGGATATAATGTTCCTTCCACTACAATCAACTTTGCTTCTTTTAACTTTTCAAGTATCTCCGAAGGATAAGCTTCTTGTTTTTTCAAAATGGAAAGAATGCAATACTCCAAAATTCCTTTTCGCATTTGTGCCTGCGTGTTTTCTAAATTCATGTCGTATTATTTTATACAAAGATATGTATAATAAATAGTAATATGCAATACATAGTACTAAAAAAATGTTAAATTATATATAATCATTTGATTTTCAGTTGTTTTTAATTTTAATTAATTAGTTTAGATACTATGGTTGGTCGTTGGTACCTTAATTTTGACTACTTTAGCTTTACTTAACTTATTACATTCACATTAAAATTGCTTACGATGAAAATGTCAACCATTCGTTTTACTGCTTTCTTTTTTGTAGTTGATTTTATTCTTTTTTCGTCGATTAACTTCGCTCAAAACGAGGCTAGTACTTGCTTTTTCGGGAATGTTGGTTTAGATTTTCGCGCAGTGCCACCGCAATCCATTTATCCAATCTCCATGCTCTCAAAGGAAAGTCCTGCTTCAATGTGTGATTCAAAAGGCAATATTCTTTTTTATACCAATGGTGGAAATAATCCATTGAGTCCAGCAAATATCGGAGCAATTTGGAACGCAAATCATCAAATCATGGAGAATGGAATGCTTGTTGATTCTGGAGGTTGTCTAAGTGCTTACCAAGGAAGCATTGCAGTGCCATTTCCGACTGGTCCTCAGAAATCAAACGGTAACTTGTATTATTTGTTTATGCGTGATTGTTTAGAAAGCTCATTTTCCTCTCAAGCCACCAATTCAGGGTTGAATTACGCTGTTATCGACATGAATCAGAACGGAGGATTAGGCAAGGTGATTGAGAAATATGTTCCCTTAGTCCCATATTCTTATGCGACAATTCAATCAACAAGTTTAGAGCCCGTATCCGCCATTTTACAAGGCAACAATATGGATTATTGGTTGTTTTCATATACCAATGACTCCCTGTATCGATTATCCATTACAGAGCAGGGAATCGGTGATTTAACAATGCTTGTGCCTGGAAATGGGCGCATTTCTATTTCTCCAAATCGCGATTTTTTGTGCTGTGGCAATGATGTTTATCAGTTTGACCCTTTTACTGGCGATATTTCGTTTCTAGGAACAGTTACAAGCTCTTCCGAATCGTTGACTTTTTCGCCTGATGGCTCCAAATTATATTCGATTGACAATGCTGGGTTATATCAATATGATTTAAGTCAATCCAACTTTCTATCAACTCAAAGCCTTATTTCATCTTCGAGCAACGGTAAATTGTGGCTTGCGCCGAATCACATGATTTACGTGTATCAAGGTGGATTTTTGGGTCGAATTAGATGTCCAAATGAACTGGGTATTTCTTGTGATTTTTCCATGCAAGCAACTTCTTTAGGGGGCGGAATCACGGAAAATGAATGCACCAATCTCATGGCGCATTACCTTTATTATTCAGGTTCATGCACAGCTGACAGTCCTGAATTAAAACCCAATGACCGAAAACTGCTTAGAATTGTTGATTTTATGGGAACAGAAACCGATTTTAAACCGAATTCTTTGTTAATTTATATTTATGATGACGGCACTACTGCAAAAGTGTTTCAATTTGAATACTAAATTTATCATTCTCAAATTTTCACCGACAAATCCAGCACGAAGTTAGTTTCAAAGAATTAATTGAAAAGCATGTTTAATTTAGCTTTTCCGAAAAGTCGGGACAATCTAGTTCTGCTTGCGTGATCTAGTCGATCTGAATGAAATTTATAATCGAACTGAGGTTTTTAATTCAAATAGAACAAGGATTATGGAGATTTATCCCCATCAACAGCGTTCTGTTTTTTAGCGCAAGCGATTCAACGTCATAAATAATCATTAAATATTAAAAACTGACACTTAACTAAACAGAACTATCCATTGGTAATATTTGACATTTTTGACAGGAATACAATCATATCTTTCGGAAATATTTAATCTAAAACTAATAGTTATGAAAACAATTTTACTCTTAACATTCGTTGCTTTAGCACCTCATTCATTTTCTCAGGTGAAGCTTCAATCGATTTCCTTATATAGCGTTTACAATACAGATTACCCAGTCGTAGTTGATTCACTAAGCTATATTTATAATTCTAACAACGGTGCCTTGAACTCATTTCAACCTGAATTCGAATTTTCTTCTGAGTTTGCTGATTATTATTTTTATAGTGCAACCTATTTTTTGTTTGAGCCAGCTGAAAACACAAATCCTGATTTATTCCAAGTTTATTTCGGTGATGGCACTCAATCTGAAATTCAATTCGAAATAAATAATACCTTCACGAATGGTTATATTACTCAATCTAATTATCCGAATTTCCGATACGTTTATACACGTGACAATAATGGCAACCAATTGACGAGATTAAAGCAAAAATATAATGGCGCTTGGACAACAATCCAAAGTATCATTAAAACATTTGATTCTAATAACAAAACACTCACAAGACACTATTACGACACTGTTTCTGGGGGACAGTTAGCTTTATTTTATTTTGATTCTATAACTTATAATCAAATTAGCGGTGATGTAATTCAGTGGCGCAGATTTGGCGAAGATGTCACTGGAAACGGTGGTTTGTACAACAAAACAAATTTTACATATTCAGGAAATGAATTGGAATTTGTTGATTATTACGTATACAATAATTTAGGAGAAGAAATATGGGAAACAAGAATCGTTTATGCATATTCTAATGGATTGCCTGTCACAAAGTCAAACTATTCTGTCTGGAATGGAGTGATTTCAACAAATCCAAATATAGTAAATTCGTACACATATAATGGAGATGGTCAATTAATTGAGGAGTTAGAAATTGTAAATGGAGAAATAATGCTTAAAAATGAGCTAAGCTATTACAATGCTAATTTTATAAAAGATAAAAAATTATATTCTGCTTATTATACAGGAGTTTTGACTCATGAAAATACAAAGAACTTTTACTACACAGGTATTCTTGGGATTGAGCAAGAAAAATTGGTTTCAGTTTCCATTTTTCCAAATCCAACAACTGATATTTTAACTATTCAATCGGATTCTCCTTTGACTAATCTTGAACTGAGAAATCTAACAGGTCAAATTATTTTGGAGCAACAATCAAATGAAGTTGACTTAAGTCATTTACCAGCAGGAACTTATTTCATCCATGGTGAAACGGAACAAGGAAATTTCATTGAAAAAGTAGTAAAACTTTAAGCCAACAATTATTGCATTAAAAATTCCGCAATCCAATTCGATTTAACGGGTTTTTCCAGGCAATCAACATTTTTGGGAGGCGGAAATAAAGAGCATGAATGGCGGTTAGAAAAATACGATTCAAAAATCCTAAATTCAACAGCGGAAATAGTTCATACACTCAATAGTTCCTACATTTAATCATATTCTCTTGCTCTAAATTGTGCGAATTGTTAGATTTATAGCTATTGAGACTCAAATAACATGTTCGACCTGAACTAGTTTTTTTGAAAATTCATCTAAAAGATAGTAAAACTTTAAGCCGAAACCTGCTACAGTGAAATCCCTTAAATCGAACGTTTTTAAGGGATTTTTTTGGCTTTATTTTTATGAAGAACCTCAAAGTGTCATGTAAATCGCTTACATGCCAATGATTACGAAATCTGTTCTACGATTTTGTGCTCTATTTCCAGCCGATGTATTCTCCACTTTCGGTTTCGTTTCTCCAAATCCTTTGGCTGAAAGTTGACTGGAAGAAATGCCCAAAGAAATAAGGTAATTTTTCACACCTTGTGCACGGTCTTCTGATAATTTCAAGTTTTGTGCATCATCACCAACGTCATCCGTATGACCTTGAATTGCAACAGAAATGGATGGATTTTCTTTTAAGAATCTGGAAAAACCTTTCAAAATGAATTTCGATTTTGAGTTCAATTCCGATGAATTTGTTCCATACAAAATATCATTGATGGTATAAGCTTCGCCGACTTTTAATTCTTTGACATTCAAGTCATTGTTTCTAATTGACACATCTTTTGTGTTGGAAATCACCTCTTTTGCAATTACTTTTGAATCAAATGCAGCTCCTTCTTTTTTCACCGTCACCATCACATCCGAATTGGTATTTGTTTTTACAACTGCAGCGTATTTCCCATCATTTCCATTCACTTTTACCTGTGCAATTTCATCCGATCCTTCGTACGAAATTTCAATCGTAGCATCTTTAGCTGGTTGACCATTTTCATCTTTTAATTCTCCTTTCAAAATTGCAACGGCTTGAGGTCGCGCTTCTGGATAAAGTTCAAAAGAATAAATATTCCAATCACCGCCTTGTCGCGAAGAGTAATAAGCCAATTTCCCATCCGTCGAAACAAAAATCCCTAATTCGTCTTCGTTTGTATTTATCGGATAACCAATATTTTTAGGTTCGGTCCATTTTCCGTTTTCTTTGCGTGTATAGAAAATATCTAAACCTCCAACACCTTTTCGTTTGTCAGATACACTCGAAACAAAATACAAGGTTTCGCTGTCTTGATGCAAAAACGGACTTTTGTCTTTTCCAGGCGTGTTGATTTCATCAAAAGGACGTGCATTTCCCCATTTCCCATCTTTTTGGCGTTCAACGACATAAATATCATTGTCGCGTGAACCTTTTCTGGTTGTGGTATAATACATCAAATTTCCATCGGCTGACAAAGTTGGTTGACCTTCCCATCCATCTTTGGTATTGATTCCAGGCCCCATGTTCACAAGCGACGTCCAAATAAAGTCATTTCCTCCAGCACCTGTGCGCTCATACGTAGTACTGTACAAATCACAATTCAGGTATTTTTGTCCATAAATATCTTCTGTTTTACAGGCACAAAAAATCATTTCTTTGTTATCGACAGAAACTGTTGCTGCTCCGTAATTTTCAAATTCGCCCGTATTGAAAGGTTTTTTGAGTGGATCTCCTGAAGAGAAAAAATCATTGACATTAGGGCGTGTTGAGAATGTAAATTCTTCTACCAATTTTGAAATGTTATCTCCTAAATTTTTGCGGTCAACTTTACGTGTAAAGAACATAAGCTCATTGTCAGGTGAAATCATGGGGAAATACTCATTATTTACTGAGCTCACATTTTTAACCATTGTTGGATTAAAGGGAACTGTTTGGGTTGTTACCGCTTGCTTGTCTTCTAAACTTGCCAAAACCTCTTTAACATCCGTCATTTTTTTATCGTAATCTTCGGCATATTTGGTCGCTTCGGTTGACTTAAAACCAACAAATTTTTTGAAGTAATCAATTGCTTTTTCATTTTCTTCCTTACCGAAGTAGATCACGCCCAAGTAATAATAGCAATCCGAATGATATTCTTTGCATAAATCGAGCGTTTCTTCGAACATCTGAGCCGCTTTCGTCATGCTCTTATTTCCCATATCAGGACTTGGATATGTCTTGTAATATTCATTTCCCATGTCGTACGCAAATTTGGCGTATTCGAACGTAATCATCGCGTTATCTGGAGCAGCTTCCATGGCCAATTTGAAATTATCAACCGCTGTTTTTGCATCTGGAGCATTTACCGCCTTTGCTAGGATTTTTTCCGTTTTTTTATCTGGTTGTAAGCATGCAGCATCTTCTTCTTGCGAAAAAATAATGAATGTGTTGGCGATTACGAAGAGGGAAAGTAAAAATTTTGTCATTGTTTATTTAGCATATTTGTTCGTTCAAAATCAAATCCGATAGTTTTCGGATTCATACCTAAATAAGTATAGCGTAAAAGTGGGGTAAAGGTTACGTGGCTGGGCTTGGAAAATTTGCTTTCGACCCTTTAACACGCTCAGACTAAACAATATCTATGCCATGTAGAATCGGAAGGCAAAAAATTAAAATTTCATAACAAATAGCACAAGATTCATAATTCGAACGAATCATTCATAATTCAACCAAGATGCTTAATTTTGACTCCTATTTAAAAACAAAAATGGCTTCAGGATTTTTCGCATTATTGGATGATATTTCTGCGTTGATGGATGACGTTGCTACAATGACCAAAGTGGCAACAAAAAAAACAGCCGGGATTCTAGGAGATGATTTGGCAGTAAATGCGGAGAAAGCTTCGGGTTTTGTTTCTTCAAGGGAAATCCCTGTTTTGTGGGCAATTACGAAAGGCTCGTTTTTAAACAAGTTGATAATTTTGCCAATCGCTTTTGTTTTGAGTGCAACTTTTCCTCCTGCGATTATTTGGATTTTACTTTTCGGTGGAGTTTATTTGGCGTTTGAAGGTGCTGAGAAAATTGTCCATGTGTTTATTCCCCACAAGCATGAAAAGGAGCATCATGATATTCAAATCGAACTAAGCGAAGAAGAAATTTTGGCCCAAGAAAAAGATAAAATCAAGTCGGCAATCATCACTGATTTTATTCTGTCTGTTGAGATTGTAATCATTGCCTTGGGTACCGTCGTAGAAGCATCACTTACGAATCAAATCTTGGTGGTAACTATTATTGCATTTCTTGCAACAATCGGAGTTTATGGAATCGTTGCACTTATTGTTCGTATGGATGATTTAGGTTTCAAAATGATGAAATCTAGCAAATCCGAAAAAGGCGCTAAATATGTCGTTGGAAATTTACTAGTCAAAGGATTGCCCATCGTTGTGAAAACCTTATCGGTGGTTGGAACCATTGCTTTATTGCTTGTCGCTGGTGGAATTTTTGTTCACTATGTTCCATTTTTCCACCATTTGTTCGAGTCTTGGCCATCCATGCTGAAAGATTTTGTAATTGGATTTTCTGTTGGATTAGCAGCCGTAATCATTTTTGTTGGAGTGAAATTTATCTGGAAGCAATTTAAAAAGTAAATACTTACCTAAGGAAAAATAGGTTTAATCTTGTTTCATGAAGATTAAAAAATAGACAATAAAAATCCACATAAAAATCATTTTAAGTTGATGTAAGTTTAATTGACTAAACACAACTAAAACCTTCCTTTGTGGCGTCAATTATTTTTTAATTATGTCACTTTTTATACTATCTTTTGGTGCGCTTTTATCGGTCATAAATCCGCTTGGCACCTTGCCCATGTTCATTGGACTAACCTCCGGGAAACCGAATTCAGAAATTGTGTCAATTGCCATTCGTGCTTCCATCAACACCTTTGTGATTTTGCTTGTAGCTTTCTTTTTAGGGTCTTATATTTTGCAGTTTTTCGGGATAAGTCTTCATTCCCTTCGCATCGCGGGAGGAATAATCATTGCTTCTTCTGGATTTGCGCTTCTTACGGGCAATTTCAATCGACACAAAGGAATGAAGCGCAAGGAAAAAGATGATGCATCAACCAGATCAGAAATTTCTCTCACACCGATCGCAATCCCAATGCTTGCAGGACCAGGATCCATTTCTTTGTTGATTACATATTACCAAGAGCACCAGACAGGTTTGGAAATTTTGATTCTGTTGTTGGCCATCCTTTTGGTTTGTGTTATTACTTTGGTTTTACTCCTAAGTTCAAATTTCATCGTGAAAAAGCTTGGTGCGTCTGGAATTAATGCACTTTCTCGTATTATCGGATTTATTGTCATTTCCATCGGTGTTGAATTTATCCTTGGAACAATCCTTGAAATTGTACATTCTTTTAATTCATGATTCATAGTTCGAACGAGTGTTTCATGAGGTAGACGAAGCTATCGTTGCTGTCATTGAGAATACAATTGTTATAAGTTTCGCTTTGCATGCCCGAATGTAATTCGAAGTCAACGAGTTGAGAAATGAATCAAAATCAGATGCAATTATTATGTGCCAAATACGTTTAATAAAACATGATAATGCCCATTCGTTCATCTCTTATTTCCACCTTGGTTTTCATGCTTTTCATTTTTGGATCCTGCAACAAGGACAAAAAAATAGACAAGGCAGGACTGAAAATGCAAGATTTTATTCGGAATATTTCATCGTACGCACGCTCCATTGATTCAGATTTTATTATCATTCCTCAAAATGGAATAGAACTGGCGCATGTTGATGTTAATGCAGAAAATGAGTTGGATACTTATTTTTTAAGTTCCATTGACGGATTTGGAATAGAAGAGCTATTCTACAATGGTGGTGCTGTTGAAGATGATGGTCGGCTCGCAAGTGTCAGAAAAGTGAAGCAAAGCAAACAAATTCTTGTCGCGGATTACACAGACACGGAGCTTGGATATCAAGACGCTTTATCGAAAAACGCGAACGAAGGCTTTTTATCCTTTCCAAGAAGGGAAAATAATTACGATTATCTATACATTCCATCGGAAATCCAGAATGAAAATTCGGACGATATTCAGAGTTTGAGCCAAGCTAAAAATTACTTGTATTTGATTAGTACTGGAAATTATTCAGACAAGTCAAGTTTTCTTGGAGCCATCGCATCATCCAATTTTGACGTGGTCATTATCGATTTATTTTTTGGGGACGATGCTTTCACAAGTACCGAAATCCAAGCGTTGAAAACCAAAGCTAACGGCGGCAAAAGATTGGTCGTAGCATACATGAGCATAGGTTCTGCCGAGAAGTACCGTTATTATTGGAAAAAGCACTGGGCACGACAACATCCAGTGTGGATTAAAAAGCGTTATGATGGATACAAAGATGAGTTTTGGGTCAACTTTTGGAATGAAAACTGGAAAGAGATCATCTACGGAAACGAAGAATCATACACCAAAAGGATTCTAAATGCAAACTTTGATGGCGCTTATTTAGACAATGTTGAAGCATACTACTTTTTGTACAGAAACGACTAGCAATTCTGACCAACTTCAAATTAGCAGGATTTAACCAATGAGAAATGTAACCGTTCATCATTTTCTTACACTAGCTGATTTAAAAAAAAGGTATTTTTATCAGACTAAAAAAAAATACATGAACTATTTCTTAACACTTGTTGCTACGGCTTGTACATTTTTGACATCTGCGAACGAAAATTGGATGCGTTATTCAGCAATTTCACCCGACGGGAAAACCATTGCATTTGCTTATCAAGGCGATTTGTTTACGGTAGATGCGCAAGGTGGGACGGCTCGTCAAATTACGTCACATTCGGCACATGATTTCATGCCAGTTTGGTCAAACGATTCAAAAACCATTGCTTTTGCGAGTAATCGATATGGGAATTTTGATGTATTTATGGTTGGAAAAGACGGTGGAACACCAACCCGTTTGACCTTTCATTCTTCAAATGATTATCCGAATGATTTTTCATCCGATGACTCAAAAATTATCTTTACTTCGGCACGTTTGGATTCCAAAACTTCGGTGCAATTTCCGTATGGACTTTTGAGTGAAATCTATTCAGTATCCATCACCGGTGGTCGCGAAAAAATGGAGCAAACAATTCCTGCTGAAGCCATTAATATTAGTAGCGATGGGAATTTCTGGATTTTTCAAGATTTGAAAGGTTATGAAGATCCGTGGAGAAAGCACCAAGAATCTTCCGTTGCCAGAGATATTGTACTTTTTGATGTAAAGAACAACAACTACAAGCAAATTACCGATTGGAAAGGGGAAGACCGCAATCCTATTTTTATCGACAATCAAAATTTCTATTTCTTATCTGAAAAATCAGGGAATTTTAATGTTTGGAAAGGAAATTTAAATGGTAATGCCTATGAAAAACAATTGACCGATTTGAAATCGCATCCCGTTCGATTCTTGACCATGGCGCAAAACGGAACACTTTGTTTTACCCAACATGGCGAAATTTATACGCTTACAAATGGAACCTTGAAAAAATTGGAAATTGTTGTGTTGAAAGACAACGTAACCAACGAATCAGAAATTTTACCTCTGGGTCCAAATGCTTCTGAATTTGCTGTTTCGCCGGATGGAAACGAAGTAGCCTTCATTCAACGCGGAAATGTTTTTGTGAGTTCAGTGGAATTTGGAACAACCAAACAAATCACTGAAACGGCTGGACAAGAGCGAAATGTATCCTTTAGTCCAGATGGTAAAAAACTCTTGTTTGCAAGTGAACGAAAAAATTCTTGGAACATTTATGAAGTAAAAAGAACCAACGACAGCGAAAAATATTTTTACAATTCTACTCTTTTAACAGAAACTGAATTAGTAGCGAATGGCGAAGAAACGTTTGATCCAAAGTATTCTCCGGATGGTGAAGAAGTTGCTTATTTGCAAAATAGAACTGCCCTTCATGTCTTGAATTTGAAATCGAAAGTGAGCCGTGAAGTGATGGCTGGAAGTAGCAATTATTCTTATTCCGATGGAGATCAATATTACACTTGGGCACCAGATTCTAAACATTTATTGGTGCAATTTTTTGAATTTGAACGCTGGAATACAGACATCGGCTTGGTAAATGCCTCTGGAAAAGAAAAACCGATTAATTTGACACAAAGTGGTTATGGAAGTTACATGCCTAAGTTTGCGATGGACGGTCAAATGGTTTATTACGGAACGGATAAATACGGTTTGCGTTCACACGGAAGCTGGGGAGCGCAGGGAGACATTGAAGCGATTTTCTTGACAAAAGATGCGTTTTACAAATTTACGCTGAGCGAAGAAGAATACAAACTCTGGAAAGAAGCAGAAGACGAAGCGAAAAAAGAAGCTGACAAGAAAAAAGAAGAAGAAAAACCAGCAAAAGGAAAGAAAAAAGACGAAAAGGAAGAAAAAGAACCGATTAAACCAATTACTGTTGATTTGGATGGCTTACAAGACCGCAAAGTGCGTTTGACGATGTATTCTTCGAATTTATCTGATTTTGTGGTGAATAAGGAAGCTACAGAAATGTACTATTTTACCAATTTTGACAAAGGGTATGACTTGTGGTCTACCAAATTTAAAACCGAAGAAACGAAGTTGATTTCAAAAATGGGAACGAACGGTTCAAGCTTGGTTTTTGACAAAGACGAGAAGCATTTATTCTTAGACAATAACGACGCGATAGTAAAATTTGAAATTGCGACCGCCACGCCGAAACCAGTGCCTGTAAATGGCGAAATGCGTTTAAATACAGCGGACGAGCGCGCATATATGTTTGAGCATGCATGGCGTCAAGTGCGTGAGAAATTTTATGTAGAAGATTTGCATGGAGTAGACTGGGATTTTTACAAAAAAGAATATGAACCGAAATTGAAATCAATCAATAACGGCTATGATTTTGAAGAATTGTTGTCTGAATTATTGGGAGAATTGAACGCTTCGCACACGGGTGCAGGTTACAGAAAACGAATTAAAGATGCCGATGTAACTGGCGTTTTAGGTTGTTTTTACGACGAAAACTACGCTGGCGATGGATTGAAAATTGCAGAAATCATGGACAAAAGTCCTTTGCTGTTGCACTCTACAAAAGTAAAAGCAGGAACGATCATTGAAAAAGTGGACGGCGAGCCCATTTTGAAGAATCAAAATTATTTCCCGCTTTTCAATAGAAAAGTAGGAAAGAAAGTGCTTTTGAGTTATAAAAATCCAGATTCTGGAGAGACTTGGAGTGAAGTGGTTACCCCAATTTCGTTTTGGGAAGAAAATTATTTGGCGTATGAGCGCTGGATGAAACGTTGTGAATTTGTGGTGGATAGTGCATCAAACGGACGCTTGGGTTATGTTCACATCGAAGGAATGGATTCTGAAAGTTTCCGTAAATTATTTGACAAAGCTTTAGGGAAATACAACAAAAAAGAAGCGTTGATCATCGATACGCGATTCAATGGAGGCGGATGGTTACACGACGATTTAGCCACTTTTTTGAGCGGAAAAATGTACATGCAATTTGAGCCAAGAGGTCAGAAAAACATGGGAGGCGAACCGATTTGGAAATGGCAAAAACCTTCGTGTGTCTTAATGAGCGAAGGAAATTATTCCGACGCGCATTTATTTCCTTACACGTACAAAGCTTTGGGAATAGGACCATTGATTGGAATGCCAGTACCAGGAACAGGAACGGCAGTTTGGTGGGAGACGATGATAGATGGATCCACTTATTTTGGAATTCCACAAGTTGGAATGCGCGCTGTTAATGAAGGATATTTGGTAGAAAATCATGAATTGCAACCAGATATTTTGGTGAAAAATGATTATCAAAAATTCTCAAAGGGCATTGATGAACAATTAATTAGAGCTGTTCAAGAAATGTTGAAAAAGTAATTCTGTAGTATTTAACCGTTTTTGCAAGAGGTTGAGGAGCGAATGAACATGTTTTTATTGATAAGTCTATAGAAAACTGACTTTAATCATAATTACGATATGTTAAAATTTCTTACATTTGTCGAAAAATTAATTTAGATGAAACTCAATCCAACTTCAATGAAGAAAATTTTACTAATTGCAGTATGTGGAATGTCTACTTCCATGTTTGCTCAGAATCTTATCAAAAACGCTGAATTAGCTAGTTCAGATAAAGTAACTTACCGTTCTCAAATCCACAAGGCTGATGGATGGTCTGATGCTAACGGTGGATCTGTTGATTTGTTTACAAACAGTTCTTGTAAAACGAACGTTGGTGCTCCAATGAACTTTATGGGTTCACAAGAGGGATCAGGAAACTATGCTGGATTTACAGCATTTTATGACGATCAACGTATTTCATTGATCAACACAGTTCGAAACATGGAAGTGACTGGAGAAAAAGCGTACCAAAAATATGCTGAATATCCGCAAGCTGAGTTGACAGAAGCGTTGGTTGCTGGTCAAAAATATGTTTTCACAATCAAAGTTAGTTTGGCTGAGAAATCAGGTCGTGCTGTTAAAGGTTTGGGAGCTTATTTCTCAAAAGATAAATTGGCTAACACAAACAACAGAGCGTTGACATTCAAACCACAAGTTGTATCAAATGATTTCATCGAAGACAAAACAGGTTGGGCAACAATCACAGGTGAATTTGTTGCTACAGGTGGTGAAAAATATGTTACTATCGGAGCATTTGAAGGATCTTATTCTGAAAAAGCTGTTGTTACTCCATTGAAAGAAAACGATAACAAACGTGCTTATTACTATTTGAACGGTGGTTCTTTGACAAAAGCAATCGAAAAAGATTCAGATGGTGATGGAATTTTAGACAAAGATGATGCTTGTGCTACTGTATTTGGAACTGTTAAAGGATGTCCAGATAGAGATAAAGACGGAATCGCTGATAAAGATGATGAGTGTCCAGATGTTGCTGGTGTTGTTGAGAAAAAAGGATGTCCACTTGTTGAAAAAGATACAGACGGTGACGGAATTGTTGATTCTAAAGATGAGTGTCCAACGGTAAAAGGTACTGTTAAAGGATGTCCAGATAAAGATGGTGATAGTGTTGCTGACAAAGACGATGATTGTCCAGAAGTTGCTGGTCTTCCAATGTTGAAAGGTTGTGCATTATCTAAAGCAGAAATGGACGAAATCAAAAAAGCATCTGAAGCAATTTACTTCAACACAGGAAGTGCTGTGATCAAAGCAGAATCTTACCCTTCATTGGATAAATTAGCTGCAATTTTCAAAGCGAATCCAGAAGTTCAAGCTTCTATCGAAGGTCACACAGATAGCCAAGGTAAACCAGCTTCTAACTTGAAATTATCTAAAGACAGAGCAGCAGCAGTGAAAAAATACCTTATCGACAAAGGTGTTGCAGCTGACCACTTAACGTCTGAAGGATACGGTCATACAAAACCAATCGCGGACAATGCAACTCCAGAAGGAAGAACATTAAACCGTCGTGTTGTTGTTGTAACTTCAGCTTACAAAGTAAAAGGAGGGAAGTAATTTCCATTGATTAATAGATTTTTAAAAGGGCTTTCAGAAATGAAGGCCCTTTTTTGGTTGTTCTGATAAATATTATTTTTATAATCGAAACTGTCGCAAGCTACAATGATATTGTATGACTGATTGTCTTACAAATTTTATACTTTAACTTGTATTATAGTGAATGTCAATAAATGAAAAAGTTAACATTCTTTGGCTATGAACAATTCAAAATACGACGGAATTAACCTGAGAATTGTAAAGTATTAATCAGAGTACTTTTAAGATAGTTTTTCGTTACAAGTACAGGTATTACAATTAGTATATAGAATGAAAGTGTATAGTATAAATATCAAAATATTAATTCTAATATTTCTTAGTAGCGCTAGTACGTTACAACAAAACCAATTAGAAAATAACTTAATTTCTTGGAATAGTGAACGAAAATTAAAATGGAGTGACTTTATAGGTGAAGTACCAAAGAGTAAATACTTGGCAACTACCTATACCACAATTCGTGCAATACCTATAACATATTGTATTGACTCTTTGCAATATAATATAACAAGTGATTTTCTATGCGACGAATCATGGACTAAAGACAGAGTATCAGTGAGTTTACTTGCCCATGAACAATTACATTTTGATATTTCTGAATTAGCGGCGAGGAAAATTCGCAAAGAATATTCAGAATTCAATTTAATGGATCTTAAAACTTCCTATAAAAAATTGAGTGATATTTTCAAAAAATATAGTACAAGTTTTTTAGATAGCATGGAAATTAAGTACGACAAAGAAACAAATCATGGAGTGAACCTTGAAATACAGTTGTTATGGGAAAAAAAAATTAAGAAAGAATTAAATGATTTAAGTCGTTTTAAGAGCATGCAGGTAGTTGTTAAGAAACGATAGCATCCCGCTTCGCTGGATTGCAACTTAGCGAAGCGATTTCAACGAAGGTAATCCCGCGAAAAATATTCTCAACGAACCATCCAAAACTCAAAACCCAAAACCAACAGTCATTTCAGTTTTCTTTAAACAAAAATACCTGCGCCCACAAAATTGCGAACGCAGATCCTTTTCTGGTTTAGAGTAATCAAATTTGGAGCAATTTTTTCAAATCGTCTGATGTTTTAATTGTTTGAGTTACGTTGGTCATCGGAAAAGTCGTTTCGCCATCAGTCGGGCTTAGATTTGAAAATTCATCCACGCTCAAATAGTAGATATCTTTATTTTCAGTGAATAGCAAAATCGCATTTTTACCGCTTGCATTGCACATAATGTTATTCGGATGAAAGCTAAATGAGCCATTAAAAGTTAGATCCATCACACAAGTTACATGCTTTGCAACTATTTCTTTTTTCGTTTTTTTGTCTATGTATTTTGGCTTTAAAGCTAAGGGTTTACCAATTCTGTAGATTTGATCACAGTTATAAACTCCAAAGGATGTAGTGTTGAGTCCTTTAACAATGGTCGGATAAGTATGTCCAGCGTCTGTCAAACCATCTCCAAGAAGAGTTCCGTTTCCAGCATCCACCCAATTTTGTTGATTCATTCCTATGTTGAAAAAGCAATTGATAAAATCATCATCTTGGCCATCAAAAACATATATAACGTTCATCTTTTTATTCACCGATTTTACCATTTTGTCATAAAAGGTGGGTTTCGTACGTTTTTTTTCTTCAAACTCTTCCCAAGCTTTTGGAGACAACCCAAAATTCCATAAGTTGAGGTATTCTCCTTCAGTGATTTTATGATACGTTAGACTAATTGGCCCACAAGATGTCTTGCCTGACCACTCTTCATCAATTGCTAGCTCAACTGGTTTTTGTTTTGGGCTGAGGTCTTCATCTTTTACTTCATTCTTAAAAGCTATATCCTTCAATTCATTCCATTTTCCTTTTTCGTCGAGCGCATAAAACGAAACTCCTTCTTCTTCTTTGGTGCAATTAAAATCAATGGAAATGGGTTTTTTCAAGGTCAATGCTTCTTCATTTTGGTACGCTCGAATTTCATACATTCCAACGGAGTTGAAGTTATATTCCGTGTTTTTTTCGGTATAATTCATCGGAATACCAGACAAGGCAATTTCGGCAGGATTTCTAAACTCACGATATTCCAACGAATAATTTCCTTTTACCGGTTTTCCAAGCTTGTCTACCACAGAATTCGGCAAAATGTGAATCACACTACCACTTTTATATTTTAAATCGCTTTTTTCATTGTTATTTACTTCATAATGTGTGAATTGATTTTGAAATGGTTTAAAAAATTCATCCAAATGCTGATAATCAAGTGGCTCGGAATAATGAATCACAAAACCATGAAAGTAATTTTGTGCATCTTCAATGGTTGTAGCATCAATTTGTTCAATGAAACTCCAAGAAGGTTTGTCTTTTTGCAATTGATGCAAAAGACGTTTTAGTTGGCTAATTCGATGCTCATTTAAAGCCTTTTGATTGAAATCAGGCGATTGTCTAAATTTTGTGTAAACCAAATCGACATGAGAAACGGCCTTCCCCTTTAAAAATTGAAGTTGTGATTGGTCAATAATGACATGTCCAGCAAAATCTGTCGGACATTGAATAGAATTTTCTGGCTTGTCGAGGTACTTCCCTACATATAGTGTAATTTGCTTTGCCTGAACACCAATACAAATTGTTAGTGCAGCGAAAAATGTAAATGCTTTCATATTATTAAACTTTAATTTGTTTTACTATGAATGTCAAGAATCGTAAAAAGTAACTTTTTATTTTGTGCAGTTAAGATAAAAGTATGTAAGTCATGAGTTTAAAAAAATGAATTCACTTTTTTTTTAGCTCAAAAAATTCTATTTTTATAATCTCCAATGATTTGACATTCAGGCCAAGCTTGATTTTTTAAATGTTATTACATAGGTATGCATAAATTCCTCTTTATCTTTTTGTCTCTTTCCATGTTCGTTGCTTGTAAAAAAGACGACGATTCAAATACAGATACTACTCCGACACCGGAACAAATTCCAACCAAAACTTTTTATGCAATTGTTGGTGGGGCAGAATTTGTTGAGACGAACATCGATAAAGCAGCAGCTGGTGGCGTCATTGAAATAAAGGCTTTTGGTCCTAATAATTCATACTTGCGTTTAAGAATTCCGCAAGGCATTGCTGCAGGACAATTTAATTTTGAGTCGCCAGTATCAGGAACTCGTGCGGCGTTTTACCATGATGGTAGTAGCGTTTACGGAGCTCCAGATCAAACGGGAATTCTTAAAATTTATTCGCATATACTGACATCTTCAGGCGGTACAATCAAAGGATTTTTTAACTTCAATGCAGAACCTTATTCAGCAAGCACTGGCTTGGAGAATTATTTGGTAACGAATGGTGAGTTTGTGTTGACGTATTAAAAAGATTTATTGACGGTCTTAAACTTACCGCAAGATTCAAGTTTGGATAAATGCAAACATGAATAATCAACTCATTATTTAAAACATTAAGGACAACTATCATTCACTTTATGACCTTCAATCCTAATGTTAAAATTCAAATGCATAATATTTTCAACATTAAGGATGTAAGGGAAATAAGAGTTTGTGTTTGACATGGTTTGGATAATTAAGGTCGCCTGTGGCGTTAAGAGAAGTGTATTCGGTACACGAAACTTCTTAAAAAACCGCAAGGTTTAACTTCCCCGCAAGGTCGGGACAAGCTGTTGCAGCTCCGCAATGCTCTTAATTTTCAAGTGAAAATCAAATTAATGCAATGCCATAATCGGCCTTGGAAAAGTTTCAGATAGCATTAAAGAATAAAAATCACTTCTCAACCACTTCCAACTTCACTTTCACCACGCCATCACGAATAAAATTGAGTTTTTCCGCCGCCGCTCGCGATAAATCTAAAATGCGCTTTTTAGTTCCTATACGGTCGTTTATTTTTACAACTACGGTCGAATCATTTTTGAGATTGGTTACCAAAATGAGTGTATTTATGGGTAAACTGATATGCGCAGCCGTTAACAATTTTTTGTCGTATTTCTCGCCAGAATAGGTCTTTTTCCCCTGAAATGAGTCCGCATAATACGATGCAACTCCCGTTTGCGTAAAACCATCTTTCCATCCAAACGCCAAAACAACGAAAAGTAAACCGAAGATCAACAAGTATATTCCTTTCATTATGCTCTATTTATTTGATTGTGATGCTTTTCAATTAACGTGCCAACTCAAATAAAATTCAATTGAAAATTAAGAAATTAAGCAATTAAAAATGGGAATTTGAAAAGCGACTAAGATTTTTGACTTACAGCTGCAGATCATCTCACGCTTGAGTACGAGATTTAGTAGTCGCTGCGAGACATTTAATCTCTTAATTTCTTAATTCCTCAATTTTTAATTTCCCAGCAACCTCCTTCGCCTTCTCAACCAATTCCTCCACCGATTCATTTCCATAAGCCAAGCCTACTGCCATTCTGCGGAAAGGTCGTGTCGTTGGTTTTCCAAATATGCGAAAATCGGAGTTTGGAATTTGAGCGGCTTCTTCCATGCCAGAAATCACAGGATTTTCGCTTGTATCGGTCGCCAGAACCACAGCACTTGCGCCATTTTTGTGGAGAATAATTTCATTTACTGGAATTCCAAGAATTGCGCGGGCATGCAGTTCAAATTCTGAGAAATTTTGCGTGCCTGCAAGTGTCACCATGCCTGTGTCATGCGGACGAGGAGAAAGTTCGGAAAATACGGCTCCATCTTTCGTGATGAAAAATTCAACACCCCAAATTCCTTGTCCACCAAGCGCTTTTGTTACGTCTGATGCCATTTTTTGCGCTTCTGCCAAGTGCGCCGGATCCATCGGCATCGGTTGCCAACTTTCTTGGTAATCACCACGCTCTTGTCTGTGACCAATTGGCGGACAAAACAAGGTTTCACCGTTTTTTTGAGTCAAAGTAAGCAAGGTAATTTCGTAGTCAAAATCGATAAATCCTTCTACAATGACTTCGAGTAAATCACCACGCGAACCTTCAAGTGCATAATTCCATGCTTTTTCGATGTCCTCTTTAGTTTTAATCACAGATTGTCCTTTGCCAGAGCTTGACATCAACGGTTTTACCACGCAAGGCATTCCGCAAACTTCAACGCCAGCAATTAATTCTTCCAAATTCGACGCATAGCGATATGTAGCTGTTTTTACACCCACTTCTTTCGCAGCCAAATCGCGAATTGCTTTTCGATTCATCGTGAAATTGGCTGCTTTCGCACTTGGAACAACTTGCATTCCTTGCGTTTCGTAATCATACAAGCGTTCAGTTCGAATCGCTTCAATTTCCGGAACGATAATATCTGGGTGGTGTTTCGCCACGATGCGATCGAGTTCAGCGCCATTCAGCATGTCGATCACTTCAAACTCATGAGCCACTTGCATTGCCGGAGCGTTGGCATAGTTATCAACCGCAATAATGTATTGTCCAAGTCGTTGGCAAGCAATGACAAATTCCTTTCCTAATTCGCCAGAACCTAGAAGTAAGATTTTTTTTCTCATGGCACAAAATTAAACATTTAGAAAACAAAGATTCAAAGTCTGCTGCCTTCAATTATGCAAAATTGGTTGGTAAAATTTTATTTTGTGTTTTCTCCGAATTAATTTTTCTCTTTTTTATTTTGTCGTCATTATTTCATGGTTTTTCACTATATTAGAGTATTAAACTTACTTTTTATGTGTAAAAAATCAAATTTTAAACACGCTCCTTGTCCCACATGTTTGGGGAAGGTCGTAGGCAGATCCGACAAGGTTTTTTGTTCAGTTCCTTGTAAAAACAAACATCATAGCATCGCGCGAGCTTTGGTGAAATCCAGACTAAATGAGTTGAAAGAGCGACTACGTCGAAACCTAGTCGTTTTGGAAGGAGTAGTTGGTCGAAATGGTAAAAAAGTAGAAATTCATCGCCAAGCGCTTTTCAAAAAAGGGTTCGATTTTCAGGGATTCACTTCCGCTTATCGGAAAGGCAGGAAATTGATATTTGAGCTTGGTAATTACTTTTTTAATTTCTTGACTAATGGAAAAGTGTATGTGGAGCGTGTAGGCGAACTTAGTGAGAATATGCCGGTATTTTTCAGACGATGGGAAATTGATTTTCCAGATGGGAAAATTGTTGGAGGAGCTATTGGAGCTGATGCGAGTGGTTAGATTTAGGTCCTGAATAAGGTAGTAATTAGGTCGTTGAGTTGGATATCCAGTAGCCGTTAAGAAACGAATAAGGTGATTGATAATCAGTGAAATATGTGTTTTGTGTCATGTTCAAACCTGTTCCAAAAACGCAAAACAGACCATCCAAAGCCCAATCTCGCCCAAAATCATCAAACCACCTAGTTTTGAATTTTAAAAAGCTTCATTTCGTCTTAAAATTCACTTAAAAATTGTATCTTTTTTTAAAGTACTCGCGTTCTATAAAGAGTCGACTGGGATTGGTATGCCTTGACTTTCCAATGCAAATCGAAATTTTGGGTTTATGAGTTTATGTTTTTTGGGATAATTTAGTTTTGTAACCAGCACCTAAAAATAAAATTATCCCACGTTTCAAATCTTCAAATAGAAGGAAATTATTGCGGTGGTAGTCTAACCATTCTATATATTTGGTCTTAAATCTTGGATCCCTGTATACATGGAAAATTCCATCATTTAAAGCGTTATTTAACAATTTTTTAATTCTAATGAAATTTAATTTTAACTTTGGGTGAATGCAAGAACTAGATTTTCTCCAAACAATTCAACAATTCACCCCAATTACGTTGGCTGAAATGGACAGTGTGAAACTGATGAATCGTGTGGATACTAAATTTGCATTTCCTGCAAACAAATTGGACAGCATTCTCCGCAAAATAAAAGACGATTACCGTGTTTTTGAAATTGAAGGAACGAGAACTCCATCTTACCGAAGTTTGTATTACGATGATGAAGCATTTTCTTTGTTCCACGATCATCACAAAGGAAAAATGAGCCGATTTAAAATTCGGGTGCGTGAGTACGTAGAATCGAACTTGCATTTTTTGGAAATCAAACACAAATTCAAGGGGCGTACGAGTAAAAGTCGGATTTCGGCGAAAGGTTTTCAAGACGACTTGGATGCACAACAGATTCAATTTATTCTTGGCGAAATGAAAGAAGCAAAGAATTTGAAAGCAAGTTTGTGGAATTCTTTCAACCGTATTACTTTAGTGAGCGTTAAAAACCAAGAACGTTTGACCCTCGATTTTAATTTGACATTCGAATGGAAGGAAGAGGTTCAAGTTTTTGACAAACTTATAATCGCCGAGTTGAAACAAGAGAAAGTGAATCGAAGTACGGCTTTTTTCAAAGTGATGAAAGAGTTAGCGATTCGGCCTTACCGCTTAAGTAAATACTGTATTGGTGCCATCGAAATTCATGGAACCGAGAATTTAAAATACAATCGATTCAAAAAGAAATTATTAACGCTAAAAAAAATAAACGACAATGTTGCCTGATTTTATTCTCCAAACAGATTTCTTCTCACAATTATTTGAGCTCAAGTGGTACGATGACGACGTATTTAAACTCGTTTTTCGCTTATGTGTGAATCTCTTTTTCTTAACGATTGTTGTTCGTTTTCTCTATTACCCTAAAACCAAACGGAAAGATTACCTTTTCACCTACATGCTGATTGGTGTCATTACCTTTTTGCTCTGCTTTGGATTGAAGAAAATGGAAATCGGTACAGGGATGGGACTTGGTTTGTTTGCCATTTTTGGAATCATTCGCTACCGCACGGACACCATCGAAATCAAGGAAATGACGTATTTGTTCGTTGTCATTGGTCTTTCCGTACTAAATTCCTTGGCGTCAAAACAAATTTCGTTTGTTGAAATGTTGATAATCAACACGGTAGTTGTGGTGCTTGTTTATGGACTTGAGAATTTATGGTTACTTAAACACGAAACCCGCAAAACGATCATTTACGAAAAAATTCATTTGATTCGTCCTGAGTTTTATGACGAAATGAAGGCAGATTTGGAAGCGCGCACGGGCCTTGCTATCAACCGATTTGAAATTGGAAAAATTGATTTCTTGACGGATACATGCCAAGTAATGATTTTTTACTTCGCCGACGAACAGCAGTTTTCGGATTATCATGTGAATTAAATATTCTTTGTTAAAGAGTATTTTAAGCTGTAACGCCACGGTTAAGATAAAAAAGGTGTTGCCACGGATGCACGGATAAAAAGTAAAAAAAGATCTGTAAATTTTCGATTTATCGAAAATATCGGTGACATCCTTTTGTGCTCGCTTTTTAAACTGGTGTAATTATATCCGTGCATCCGTGGCAAAAATGTATTCGTCACGTCGGACCGCTGCCGCCTGTGGATAGATTTCGCTTTTTCAGAGCTTAGATGGAGATTCTCATTCACCTATTTTTTTCCAAGCTTAAATTATGCCTTTTTGTGAATAACATTTCGAAATAGAAACAGGAAATTACCTTAACTTTACCGTCTAAATTTTTGAAAAATGAATAACTGGTTTACTGTCAAAGTACGATATACAAAACAATTAGAAAACGGGAGTTTTAAACGTGTTTCGGAGCCTTATTTATTGGCTGCCATGACCTTTACAGACGCAGAAGCACGCATTTACGAAGAGTTAGGTACTGTGATCAAAGGAGAATTTGATGTGGTTGGAATTTCAAGAACCGAAATTCACGATATTTTTGCCTATGACGATGCAGATGTTTGGTACAGATGTAAAGTAACCTACGAACGCGAAGATGGCGATTCAGAAAAAACGAAAAAAGTATCTCAGAATTTCTTGGTTTCAGCGCATTCGGTTAAAGATGCTTACGATCGAATCAAAGAATCATTATCTACGTTGATGGTTGATTTCTTAATTCCTTCCATCATTGTTTCGCCAATCGTGGAGATTTTTCCGCCAGCTGAAAATTTGGATCGTGAAATTTCCCGTCAATCAGTAGAAGAATTTGAAGCTGCGAGAGCAACAAAAGGAGCAGTGTTTAGTGCACCAGGGTCTGATGTAGATGAAGATTTGGACGAAGAAATCGAAGACGAATTGGAGGAAGACTTAGACGAGGAAGAAAGCGAAATCGAAGACAATTACACAGAAGAATAAAGCGCCACTTTTAAGCGAATAAAATAAATTATGGATGATTTTTTGGATATTTTGAGAAATGACCACCATCAATTTGATGCAGGCAAACTCGAAGATCACTATGGAAATAATCCGATGGATTTATTGGCGACTTGGTTGCGGGAAGCCACAGAAAAAGGGGTCAGCGAACCAAATGCCATTTCCATTTCAACGCTTGGTTTGGACGAATTTCCGCATGCCAGAATAGTCTATTTGCGTGAATTGGTGGAGGAAGGATTTATTTTTTACACCAACTATCACAGCGCAAAAGGCAAAGCTATAGTTGCACATGAAAAAATACATGGACTTCTTTTTTGGCCTGGTTTGGAGCGACAAATTAGCATTTCTGGAATAGCTGAAAAAATTCCTGCTGAATTAAGTGATGCGTATTTTGAGGCTCGTCCGCGAGGAAGCAAACTCGGCGCTTGGGCTTCGCACCAAAGTGAAATACTCAGCTCACGTGATGAATTGGAAAATCGCGTCAAAGAATATGATTTGAAATTTCCGAATGAAGTGCCAAGACCACCGCATTGGGGTGGATTTTTAGTGAAAGCTGTGCGTTTCGAATTTTGGCAAGGCAGACCATCACGTTTACACGACCGAATTGTTTTTGAAAAACAACAAGATACCTGGAAAATCTACCGACTTAATCCTTAATTATGTTTGATATTCATCCTCAAACCGTTGAATTTTCAAACGGATTACGATTAGTTTATTTGCACAAACCAACGGTTGTCGGTCATTTTGGTGTCACCATTTTGGCGGGTTCGCGCTACGAACAATCGGAAGAGGAGGGAATTGCTCATTTCTTGGAACATTCAATTTTCAAAGGAACCAAAAAACGGAGAGCGTTTCACGTACTTTCGCGCTTGGATTCTGTAGGAGGTGAGTTGAATGCATACACAACCAAGGAAGAAATTTGTTTTTACGCCTCATTCACCAATCAACATACGAATCGAGCGATTGAATTATTGGCCGATATCACTCAGAATTCTGTTTTTCCAGAAAAGGAAATAGAGAAGGAAAAGGAAGTGGTTTTGGACGAAATAAATTCCTATTTGGATTCTCCAAGCGACCGCATTTTTGATGATTTTGAAGCCTTGCTTTTTGCAGGTCACCCGCTGGGAGGTAATATTTTAGGTACGCAAGAAACCGTTCGCAGTTTTTCGCGTGAAACGTTGATGAATTATGTTGCACGCTATTTTACTGCCGGAAACATGGTTTTATCGTATGTCGGCGACCAATCTTTGCCACGTATTCAAAAAATGGTGGAACAATATTTTGGCACCATCGGAACAACACAAAAACCAAATGAATTGATAGATTTTGATGGAAAACATCAATTCAAGAAAATAGAAAAAGTAGCTAATTATCAGGTTCATGCCTTGGTTGGTGGATTGGCTCCAGGCTACAATCATGAATCGCGTCGCGGCATGACCTTGCTCACAAATATTTTAGGTGGTCCTGCTTTAAATTCGCGGTTAACGCTTTCCATTCGTGAGAAATACGGTTATTCGTACAGCGTCGAAGCAAATTATACACCTTATATGGATGTAGGATTTTGGACAATTTATCTAGGAACAGATAAGAAAAACGTCGGAAAATCACTGAATTTAGTTCGAAAGGAACTCAAGCTTTTGCGAGAGAAAAAAATGGGCATTTTGCAACTCAACCGATCCAAAGAACAATTGAAAGGTCACATTGCTTTATCGCTTGATGGGAATTCTGGATTGATGCTTGGTTTGGGTAAAAGTTTGTTGATGTTCAATCAAATTGATACGATTTCGGATATTTATGCTGAAATCGACAAATTAACAGCCTCCGAATTGCTCAATATTTCAAACGAATATTTTATTGAAGAAAATTTCAATGAGTTGGTGTTTGATTTGAAGGAGTGAATTTATTGAAATTAAACTAACCCAGAAATCATCTATTTAATTTTATCACCTAATATCACAAAAAAACAATTTTGCTTTCACTTCACATGACTATAAATATATTTTAATTCCTAAATTAGATGTTCTTCAACTTCTGATTTTATAAAATCTTGAGTCGAGTCACTAACCGTCCAAATTTAGAGAAGTGAGGAGAAAGAAAATAATTGAATGGTAATCCGATGTCAAAAGGCCCGACCATTCTTTTTGAATGGAAGGGTTTGTATTGCTTCAGCAATGCACTACTTTTGACACATCGGTCCATTCAAGAATTTTCTCCGAACGGCTTAAATTTGGACTAGACTTTTTTGGTTCTTTTATATTTACATCAAATTTAATAAATGGTTCGTACATTGTTGTTAAACAAAGTGTACTGACTATCGTGTGTGAGAGAGTTTTGGTTTAGGTAAACATTCTTGTTATATCGTAAAAAAGATTGATCCACACACGTTTTTTCTCAAGAGTCTGGACAGTACTTAAGGCCGATTTATTCGAGCTTGGATAAAACAAAAGAATAGACGGAAGGGGAATTCAGTCATACCTGTAAAATTAGAGTTATGCGTTATTTAAAACAATGTGTTGGAATTGATGTTTCCAAAAATTCGTTTACCGCATGTGTATGTAAACGAGATGTGTCGGGAGAATTTAAGTTTTCGAAAGGAGCTGAGTTCTCGAATAATAAAAAAGGCTTTAACCAATTGAGTCGTTGGTCAAAATCTGAATTAGAAAAGGATGTTGAAGTAGTTTTCTTAATGGAGGCAACAGGTGTTTATTATGAGTCTTTAGCTCATCACTTGTTCAATTTAAAACGAACTGTTCATGTTGCTTTGCCAAATACTACCCGACATTATTTTTCTAGTTTAAATGTCAAAAGCAAAACGGATGCTTTAGATGCAAAATGGCTAAGTCAGTTTGGAGTAGAGAGAAATCACAAAGCCTGGATTCCACCATCTCCATTAGTTCTCCAGTTAAGAAATCTTACTCGATATTATGTTCAATTACAGGAGCAACGAACAGCACTGATGAACATTAAACATAGTAAAGATTGCTCCCATGACATCCAAAAATTCATTCTTCAAAGCAACAAAAGTCTTATCTTACAAATTGAAAAGCAAATCGAAAAATGTAAAGAAGAAATCGAGACCCTCATTAAATCGGATACGTCATTTTATAAAAAAATCCTAAGATTAGTAACAATTAAAGGAATTGGCTTAATGACCGTTGTAACCATATTGTCAGAAACAATGTGCTTTGAGCATTTTCATAGTATCAAACAATTAACCAGTTTTGCGGGATTTGATGTCGTTCAAAGAGAATCAGGATCATCGGTTCGAGGAAAAACAAGTATCTCTAAAAAAGGAAATAGATATATCAGAAACACCTTATATTTTCCATCAATGGTCGCTAGCAGATGTAATCCTGAAATGAAAGAAACATATCTTAGAATTAATCAAAACAAAGTCTCGAAAAAAATTGGATTAGTAGCTGTACAAAGAAAGTTATTAGCTCTAATTTTTACATTGTGGAAAAATGAAACTGAATATGATCCAGAATATAAAAAAGTAGCCTTAACTTAAGCTAAGGCTACACAAGATAGTTTAGAAATTAAACTTCTTTAGTTAGAACAAAAATAAATTATTTTTGAGAAATATTTGGTTTTTATAACAGTACCTTTTTTTGGCAATGAAAAAAAGAACAAGAATTAAAATGACCTAGGTTTCTCACACTAAAATCAAGAAACTTTTAAACAACTAAACAACCATATCAAAACAACTTCCGTCTGTAGTGTATTAACTATGTAAAACACTATTAATCATGAATAAATTGAACTTTTTCAAAACAATGAGTTTCCTGGTACTACTATTCTTAGGCTCATTTACTACTTCAGCACAAGGTTATGTGCTCAACGCGCTAACAGATTCTGTCATTCAAAATTATTGCGATCCAACCATTTTGATCAATGTTGCTCCAGAAGCAAATTACGGTGCTCCAAACTCTGACATTGACATCACGATTTCTGGAACCGATTACAGCGATGCACTTGTAACGTTTCAAGTTTCTTGGGGCGATGGATCCACATCCATGCATTACGGTCAAATGTTGGGGGAAGGAAATAATATGGTTTTCACGCCAACATTCCAGCACACATATTCCAGCATTGGAATTTATTATATTACTATCGTTGCAACAAATACTGCCAATAATTCGCAAGCAACTTTAACTACAGAAATTGAATACCTGTGCAATAACTCGATATTCTCTTATTCAACGTTAAATTGTAATGGCGTTTCTCCATCTATTTTAGATAACATTCCTTTTACCTTTGAAGGCGCAAGCGATACGGTTGAGATTTATCTTGTCAATAGTCAAATGACCCCAACCAATGATTTGACTGGTGGACCTTATACCATTTACGCTTCTCCTTGGTGGTTGCAAGCGAATGGAATTTCTCAATTGTCAACGATCTTAACGAATCAAATAATTAATGTAGGTATGGCGTACACCATGCAAACGATGTTTGGTTGTGATCCAAATGTAACACAAAATTGTATTTATGGTCAAGTGTTTTGCGATGATAATGAGAATGGAATCGTAGACAACGGTGAAGATTATATTTCTGGTGCACAGGTTGTTTTAACTTTTGGTGGTCAGCAGATTACAACTACTACGAACGTGGATGGATATTACACAATGGTTTATGGATCTTCGGCAGGAGCAACGGATGCCTACATTGAGCTTAATTCTTCTTGGTTAAGTCAAAATGGCTTACAAACCTATCAATATGGTGATACGGTTAGCAATGTTTCGTGCAACTTAAATGGACAAATGTTTAATTTCCCGCTCAATTGCGATTCTGCAAACATTATTGAAAATGAGTGTGTTTCGGGTTGGTTATTCTGTGATGAAAACAACAATGGAATTCTCGATAACAACGAAAGCGGTTTTGGTAATGCCCCAGTTACTATTAGTGGTTTGAATGGAAGTGTGACAGTTTACACAGATCCAAATGGAATTTTCTATTATTCAGGAAATCAGCTTGGTGGAACTAGTGCTATAGTTAGTGTTAACCCAAATTGGTTGGCTCAAAACGGATACGTGTTGACTGGTACGAACAACTATACAGTGGTTTTGGATTGTAATAATCCACAAGTCATCTATTTCTCAATTGATTGCAATGTAAACAACACACCATGCACGGATTTGTGGACATCGATTTCACCATGGATTGGTTACTATCAAAACACGCAAAACTCAGTGCAGTTACAATGGGGAAATAACGGTCCAGCGCCAGCTCAAAGTTACACGCTCACATTAACGTATCCAGCGGGTGTTACTCCGGTTACTTCTTCGTTCAATAATCAAACATATACCATTTCTGGAAATAGTATTTCTTGGACCGTAAGTTCTGCAAACACATCATTTTGGATGTCAGACGTAGTTTATTTCAACGTACCAGGAGGTTTAGCTAACGGAACGCCACATATCTATACTTTATCGATAGTTGAGAATGGCAATAACGAAGATTGCAATACAGCGAATAACTCAAGCAATTTATTGATGCTACTTGGCAATAGCTATGATCCAAACGATAAAATGGTGAATAATCCAACGTATATTGCACCATCGGTACAAGATGAATTGACCTATCGTGTTCGTTTCCAAAATACTGGAACAGCGCCAGCACAAGACATTTACATTTTAGATACCTTGAGCGATAATTTAGATTGGAGCACCTTCGAATTGTTGGATGCTACACATTACATTCAAGTGATTGATTTGGGCGATGGCGTTATCAAATTCAATTTCCCAGATATTTGGTTGCCAGACAGCACAACAAATTTGGAGGAAAGCCAAGGTTCTTTGACATATAGAATTAAAGAAAATGTTGGAAATGATATCGGCGTTTCGATTGAAAACACAGCTCACATTTTCTTCGATTTTAATCCAGCGATTGTTACAAACACTACTTTTAATATAAATGCTATTGTAAGTGTTGCAACCCTAGAGAAAAAGGAAATTTCGGTATATCCGAATCCATTTGGAGATGTGTTAAATATTCGCGCTGATGAAAACGTGAGTGCCATTCGCATCTATGATTTGACAGGAAAGCTTATTACTTCAAAAAGTGGTTCATCGATTCAATCAATCGTAACTACAGACTTGAAAACAGGTGTTTACCTTGTTGAAATCACTGCAGGAAGTCAAACTGTAACAAAACGAGTGATTAAGAAATAAATAACTTCAACTACTAGAAAGCCATTTGTCGAGAGATGAATGGCTTTTTTTTTGGATTGCCGAGACCGAGTGCCCGAAGCCTGAGGCTCTCGAAGGCGGCGGTGACTCGGCTTAGGGAAACTCCGCTTGCGAAACTTTGTGTTAAAAATCTAAATTATAATTGTTTACGTTTTGGAATTGGATGTGTTGAAGGCTTAGAAGTTTTTTTGCTAATGAAAGAGTCGACGGACAAAAAAATCAAACTCAATAATTTGACTCAAACATTTGCATACTTACCAATTTTTGGTAACTTTATAAAAAGATTAAACAAAATGAAAAACACTTCCATATCACTCGGAAATTATTTTGACCACTTTGTGAGTAGCCAAGTAGCTGCAGGACGCTATAAAAATGTGAGTGAAGTTATTCGCGCAGGACTACGATTGTTAGAAGATGAAGAAAGCAAAACACTTGCGTTGAGAAAAGCCATTCAAATAGGTTTAGAAAGTCCACGCGTCGAAAATTTTGACTTTGACGAAAATTTAAAACGTCTGAAAGCCGAAAAAAGAAAAAGTGAGTAGTGTAGTTTTAAGGCAAGAGGCAATTGATGACTTGAATGATATTTGGGAATACACATTTGAGAAGTGGTCCGAAAATCAGGCGGATAAATATTATATGATATTGAAACTGGCTTGCAATCAAATTGGTAAAAATCCTAATGCAGGAAACGAATATAATGAAATACACCAAAATTTACTTGGATTAAATTCGGGAACGCACATAATCTTTTATCATTTGATTGATGAAGACCGCATAGAAGTTATTAGAATTTTACATCAACGAATGGACTTGAAGAAAAGATTAAACGAATAAGAATCTTCCACTAACTTCTCCATTAAAATTAGACTTTTTTAATCATAAAATATCTTTACTTTTCCTTCGATAACTATTAAAGACCGTTGCAAAACTCCCCACTCGTCGTTACTTAAAAAAATTTAAATTCCTCATTTACAATCTGTAAACTAAGGTTTTAAATTTTATTGCACCTCGATTAGAGACATTTGCAATGGTCTTTATTCCATTATATGTAAACCTATTTTAGTACAGATCAGTCTCATCGAAAAGTTGAGAAACGATCAATATCAAAACCATCTCCCAAACTCCAACCAAAAAAAATGGGTCAACCCGCATCCTAAAACTAGAACTCGAATTGACCCATATATAGTGGTAAGCTATTTATTTTACGACCAACTTCATCATGCCACTTTCTTTGTTTTCAGATGCAATCATGACGAAATACACTCCTGATCCTAAATTCGTATTCGAGACAAAGAACTCTTGTGAGCCTGGTTTAACATCTAATTTTCGAAGGTCGACCAAAGCGCCAACAGTATTGAAGAGTCGAAGTTCCATTTTATCATGAGTTGAAGCATCAAAACGGATGGTAAACGAACCGTCATTTGGATTCGGGAAGATAGACCAGTTTTGGATTTCTAATTCATCTACGCCCACAGGAATGAACTTCGTTGTTGCCGTATCCGAACAGCCATATTGATTGGTCACCACAACGCTATACAATCCAGTGTTTGAAGGATTGAGGAACTGATTGGTTTCTCCTGACAATAAGGTCCAAGTTGGATTTTGAGAATACCATTGGTAACTCATTCCCGACGGATTGGCTTGCAGCGAATTTCCAAATTGTGTCACCGTCGCAATTGGAGCCGGCATAACGCATATCTCTTCAACACAGTCAACCGTTCCAGGAATGGTGTTGTTGAGAATCAAAATAACTGGATGACAACCAGGCGTATTGTAGGTCACAGAATGTGGTCCAATTCCTGATGCTGTGCTCGGTGAACCATTTGTAAACTGCCAGTCGTAAGTCGTTGCTCCTGAGTTTCCTGCATACATGAACGTCACACTTTGACCAACACAAATCGTATCCATGTGCTCAATGAAACATGTGGAGTCAATGATTGGATCACAAATCGGCTGAGCCAAACAGATGGTCGTGTCGGCGCAATAAACAAATTGCCCTTGGATGTTTGAACTCATAACAAACGTCAAACAGTTATTAAATGCTCCTCCAACAGGCGGAGTATATACGCCACTGATGGTAGTTGGTCCATTAATGAATGTTGGATTCGACCAGCTCAAAGTTGTATTGTTGTTTATACTGTTGACTTCCAAATAACCACAGCCATCTATTTCTACATCGAAATGATATTCAGTCATTCCAGTTGCTTGGTTCACAACACACCAACTGGAATCAGACACAAAGTCAAATTCACAGCAAGATGTGTCTTCTCCACATGGTGGCGCTGTCAAACATATTGTAGTGTCTGCACAATAAAACGGTGGTTGAACACCAGCACTTCCCATCACGTAAGTGAAGCAAAGATTGAATGGTGTATTTGCAGGTGGCGAATAAACACCCGTAATTGTAGTCGGACCACTTATTAATGTTAAATTTGTCCAACTGAGTGTTGTGTAGACATTTAGTGGACTTATATCCAAATTTCCACATCCATCGACGTCTAAGTTGAAATGATACTCCGTTTCTCCAACAGAATTGACAACGCACCAAACGGAATCAGAAACATAATCAAACTCACAACAAGCGGTGTCTTGTGCGCATGGCGGTTCATTGAAACAAATGGTTGTATCCGCACAGTAATAACCTGGAACAACTCCTGAACTTGCCATCACGAAAGTGAGACAGTGATTGAACGGAGTATTTGCTGGTGGCGCATAGACTCCCGAAATTGTTGTTGGACCACTTATTAACGTTGGATTCGACCAACTAAGCGTTGTGTAGAAATTCATTAAGTCAACATTCAAATATCCACAACCATCGACTTCCACATTGAAATGATACTCGATCTCACCAGTCGCAGGATTTTCAACGCACCAAACGGAATCAGATACATATTCGAAATTGCAACAAACTGTGTCTTGAGCGCAAGGTGGTTCGTTGAAACAAATGGTTGTATCCGCACAATAATAACCTGGAACAACTCCTGAACTTGCCATCACGAATGTGAGACAGTGATTGAAAGGAGTATTTGCTGGTGGCGCATAAACTCCAGTAATTGTTGTTGGACCGCTTATTAACGTTGGATTCGACCAACTAAGTGTTGTATAGAAATTCATTAAGTCAACACTCAAATATCCACAACCATCAACTTCCACATTGAAATGATACTCGATCTCACCAGTCGCTGTATTTTCAACACACCAAACGGAATCAGATACGTATTCGAAATTGCAACAAATTGTGTCGTCGTCACAAGGTGGTAGCACAAAACAGACCGTATCGCTGTAACAACAGACTATTTCATTTCCTGCGGCATCATTGCTGGCAACGTGTACTCGGAAGCACAAGGAATCGCCCGCATTTCCATTGTAAATCGTTGCGGTGAGTGGCGATGAAGTGCCTCCTGGCGGAATGTTGACGAAATTCAAATTCGGAGCATACGCTAATCCCAGATTTGGTGGCAGCACCTGAAACGAAATTTCATTGATTGGAGTTGCTAAATTGTTTGTTACAGAATAAGTGACGACATAGTTGCCTTGTGAATCGCAATAAACACTGTCGATCATTAAATCAGCGCATAAAGTATCACATGGGAATAATGTTAAATCCAAGACTCCTGTGGTGTCTGTGCATCCGTAACTATTTGTCACAATCACAGAGTACATGCCACTCAAGGAGGTTGTATAGTTCTGTGTGTTGGCTCCCGGAATAATAACACCATTGTTTAACCATTGATACGTAACACCACCCGGAGGACCAGGAATGGTAAACGGCGCACATGTATCAAAACATCCTTCGTAAAACGAACAGAGGTAAGGCATTGGATTTACCGTGATGCAAAATACCGATAAGTTTGTACATCCGTTTGTATCCGTAATTACTAAGGTGTAACATCCACTTTCTGTTGGTGCAATGGTATCCGTAATTTCGCCTGTGCTCCATTGAAAAGTAACTGTTGAATCAGGGTGAGATCCAACCAAGATCACTGAATCTCCTGCACAAACGGTTGTTGGTCCAAACGGAGTAATGATGGGCGGAGCAGGTGTTGGAGTAACTGTGATTATGTGGGTCAAAGTTGTATCACTGCAACCTGTTGTTGTATCCGTGATGATGACTTGATAATTATAAACACCTGGTGTATTTCCAAAAACAGAAACACTATTGAATGTTTGTCCATTGACCGTTGCGTCGTTGCTAATCCAATTGTAATTCCAATTTAGATTGTAAGGAACAGTAAGTGTTCCGAAATCGCCGACACACAATTTGTATGGTCCTTGAATTTGAGCCGTTGGGGCATTATTTACGATTATTTTAATGAATGTTGAATAATTACATCCGTTCGGGTCAGATATTGTAACTGTGTAAATGCCTGTTGCTGTGACAACTATTGAACTTGAAGTAGCTCCAGTGCTCCAAAGATACGTGCAACCTACACAAGTTGGAGAAGTGAGCGTAACATTCGTTCCCGCGCATACAACTGTATCGGGAGAAGCAGTAATGTTTCCAGTAACGCTTGGGCTATTCACTACAACATTTTGAACTAAAGTATCGTAGCATCCAAAAACATCTCGAACAATAAGTGTCACAGGAAAAGTTCCCGACAACGCATAGCTGCTATTCGGATTTTGATTTAAGGAAGTTCCTCCATTGCCAAAATTCCAATTCCAATAATTAACTGAGGCAAAAGAAGCATCTGTAAAAGCAACTGGGTTGTTCACACAGTTTGGATTGCTTGAACTAAAAGCAGCCGTTGGTTGTGGAGGAATAACTACTGTTTTGGTAATCGTATGTGTACATGTTCCGTTGCCAATTGTGAGTGTAACAGTGTATGTTCCTGGCAATGCATAAACGTGACAAGGATTTTGCAAGGTAGAAGTACCCAAATCTCCAAAATTCCAGTTCCATGAAGTGATGTTGTTTCCTGCAGTAAATGTGCTCAGATCTGTGAAACATACTGGATCGTATCTACATGCAACCACAGAATTGAAGTTCGCAGCCAAAGGAATTTCGACCTGAGCTTGACTTGTCAATGTACAGAAAGGTGGAGGAGGTGCTAAATTCGGCACATTTGCAGTTAATGTCACCAAATAGAATCCTGCAATGGCATAGGTATGCGTTGGACTTGTTGCTCCAGAACTATTTCCATCGCCAAAGTTCCAACTGTAACCACCTGCTCCAACAGATGTATTTGTGAAGGTCATTGGGTTACACAATGTATGCGTAAAGCTTACTGAAGATGCAGGATCAGGTGAACATGGATTAGGATTTGGATTACAAACAATTTGTGTAACATTAATTGTGTTGGATACATTAGAACATCCGTTTGCATCTGTTACTGTTGCTGTATAGGAACCAGGCGTGTTTACCGTAATGCATTGTGTTGTCGCACCATTGCTCCACAAATAGCTATAACCTGGATTTCCGAGTGCACAAATTGTTACACTAAACGGCGTTCCGATGCAATGTGTGAGTGGACTAGAAGAACTGATACTTGCTAATGGCCCAACTGCCAGATTCACGTTGTAAGGAATACTTGCCGTACATCCATTTGCATTAGTTGCAACCACACTGTAATTGCCTGGCGATGTTACTGTGAGCGGATTGGAAGTTGAACCGTTGCTCCATAAATAACTTACACCTCCTGTGGCCTGCAGTTGAACACTTCCTCCAGGACACAAAGTTCCTAGTTGGGTAATTGTAACCGTTGGTGCTGGATTTAATGCAACTATAACCGAGTTAGAAACAGATTGCCCACAGACTTCCACCGAAAGAGCAACGGTTACGTTTTGAGGTGCATTATTTCCCCATTCGATAGTGATTGATGGCGAACCTTGTCCTCCGATAATTGCTCCTGAATTTGCAGGAGAAAGCGTCCAATTAAAATCGGTACCAGGAGGATAAATTGTTGAAGTAAATACGGTTGAGTTTCCATTTGCGCACGCTGCCAAAACGGGCGGAATTGTTGGGATTGATGGCGCTAAAATCGCATTGACATTTAGCACCGCCGTATCCGAATTACAAAATGGTGTATTTGGCATTTGTTGGTATGCACTAACAATAAATGGTCCTGTATTTCCCCAGTTTACGTTGATGCAATTACCTGTTCCAGTCGCTGGTGTTCCACCCGTAATGATCCAGTTTATGGTTCCACCACCTGTTGCACAATACGATTCTGTTGTGTTCGCACAAACCGTTGTGTTTCCTGTGATTACTGGCATTGCTGGTGGAGCGACAGAAGTCACCGCAAGAAAAACGGTGTCATTACAAACTGCATTTGGATTCAAAGGAACTGCAGCAATAGTGAAATTTCCTGTAAAGCCGTTCCAATTTACCGTTGTCGATATTGAAGGTCCAGGATTTATTGTCGGTCCAGCAGGTGAAACAGTCCACGTAGCAGGTATTCCAATATTTGTTGAATAATTTGAGATTTCATTGGCACAAACCAATTTTGGTCCAAACAGCGACAACTCAGGTCGGGCTTTAATAATGATTTGTGCACTACCGCCGCAGCCCAGTAAAGCATCCCAAAAATTGACAGTTAATGTGTCGTTGCAGTTCAAGAATGGGTTGGGAGGCCAACAAATTGTTACCTCTTCACAACACGTTGTATCTCCTTGAATGGTTCCACAACCTCCGCTTAGCGACCAAGTATAAGACGCGCCACTAAATTTTGGTAAGTAATATGTTTCACAACTTCCTGGGCAAACTTTTGCTGGTCCAGTAATGACAGCAGTTGTTGGTACGATTGGAATAGTAATCAAAGTTGTGTCGCTGCACAAACCTCCGCAACCAGTCACCACCAAACCGATCGTCCCGATTTGACCGGGTCCCCAATTTACGGTGACACTTTGCAAGTTGTTAGGTCCTACAATCGTTCCGCCAGTGACAAACCAATTGTATATACAACCCGCAGCATTTGTGGAATACGTTGCGACATCATCTGCACAAACCGTTGATGGGCAAGAAATTTCTGGACCAGGCAACGAACTCACAACGATGGTGCTTGTAACGGTATCTGTACAATGACAATCATTCATTGCGATCAAAGTGATGGTATATGTTCCTGGAGTTGAATAAGTATAAGTGAATGTTGGGGATGAGGTTGTTGAATTTCCTCCATCGCCAAAAAACCATTGGTAAGATGTTGCTCCAGTAGATAGATTTTGGAAAGTTACAGGAGAATTCAAACATACATTTGCTTGATGTGTAAATGCTGCAACAGGCAAATCTACCTTCTCAATACAAATGGTAACTGAATCTACACAGCCCCATTGATTTGTTTCGTAAACTGTTAATGAACCTGTTAGCGTTCCATCCCAAGTTACGGAAACAGCATTTGTTGATTGTCCAGTGAAAGAAACATCCCCATTCACAGCCCAGAAATACGTACTTCCAGGATTTAAAGGTGTTGAATAAGAGATGGTCGAAAATTTACACACTTTTTCGCAGCCATTTCCACCATCTGTGCCTGCGGGACCGTTTTGTTCGCCAGTTGAAGCGCATCCAGGGTAGGGTGCATGTGTAATCAAGGGCACTGGATTTGGAAAAATCGACACATTTAGTGTGTGAAATACTTGCGTTGCATTTGGTAAATTTACCGTCACAACAATGGTTCCTGTTCCAGCTGAACCCCACAGAATATTGCACGAAGCAGTATTTGAGGGACTTGCGGATACTTCACCTGTGACGCTCCAAGAATAACTTGCGCCAACAACGGAAGGAACAGTATAAGTGAAAGCATCTCCTGCACACACAGAGTCGGCGCCTGATACTTGAGCACTCGCATAAAGCGAAGCAAACAAAAGAAGGATAGAAAGAATAACGTTTTTCATAGTATTTCGAATTGTAGTTGAAATTTTATTTGCACCAAATAAACCCTTCGGTCATTGATGTAACAAAGGTCGACTATTTAATGTAGAAAAAACATCCCTAAATCTAGGGACAAGGAAAGTGCTGTATCTCAGTAATATTTATGTGAAAAAACTCCAAGCATTTTCAAGAGAAACTTGTAATATTGTAAAGATAACTTAGTAATACTATTAAACGATTTTCTCAAATCACATATCTCCTAAATTCTATGCATTTATTTTTTAAGATTTCCGCGTTCACACTGTTGGCTTTCACCACGACAAATTGCAACCAATCTAAGCAAGAAAAAGCAAAGGAATCATCCGGAATAGAGCTAACTTTCAAGGAAAAGATAGCAACATCAAAAGGAGTAAGATCTGAAACAGATTCATTAACGTTAATCGATGCTGTGCGTTTGGCAGAAAAGCAATTTGAGAAATACCTTCCAAAAATACTGGATGCGCATGATGCTGGAATTGATTTACAACAATTAATTACGGGAGATTTTACGGGCGACGGCATTGACGATATTGCTATTTATTTTTCGCTTGCACCAAGAGAAGGTGGAAATGCGATTGTGGGACAAGGAATTAGGCTCTACCAAAACACTGGAAAAACCGTTAAAGTGCTGGCCGATTATGATCCCGATTATCTTTTCAGTTTTGACAAAATGGAAAATGGGAAAATTTATGTCGAAAAATTAGAATATGCGGAAGATGACGGCCGGTGTTGTCCGTCGATTAAAACCGAGCATATTCTTACTATTTCAGGGAATAAAGCGTATTAATTGATTTTAGTAGTACTTTTTTCAAAAATTTCGATTGCTTTAACCTAAATTCCTCGTTAGCTCTATACATCAAGAAGAATAATAAAACATGAAAAACACCATCATACTCCTTTTTTTCATCCTTGTTCAAGGTTCGCTTTTTGGACAAAGTAACCGAGAAATGAACCTTATTCAATGTTTTTTGGATTACCAAAATTCGAATGAATATGAGGACAGCATTCAATACAAGGAAAATGGTTCAAAGTTGGTTGATGCCTTGAAAAATGTTTTGGAAAACGATACCATTTTTAATTTTCAAAAATTCAAGTCCCTCGCAGACAGCTTAGAAGTTAGATTTACCCTTCAGCAATCCGAGCAAGGGGATTTTCAGATTTTCACAATGGGGCATCAATGGTTTTATTGGAATTTCGTGCTTCACAATCGTAAGGTGGTGTTAGAAAGTCACAAATGGGGCGAGTTTTTCACTGAAATTCACAATTTGACGAAGCATGAATTTCTACTCATCGCAGAAAAAGACGAATTGGTTTATGGCTGCAATTTTGGGTATGTCTACCGAGGAAAAGGCGAATATTTTAAGAAGAAAAAAGCATTTGGCGGGAAGGATGTGTTAACTACATGCAATTTTACGCACATTGAAAACATTGACTCACACGAAACCTTACCTCTCAGAACTATTTCCTTTGACTATGCACAGAAAATTATTTCCTATGGTGATTGCTTCCATTCCATGACTGGAAAAACGACTATCGGTACAGCCAAATACATTCGAGGAAAGTTTAAGATTAAGGATTGTGATGAGCGAGATGATTTTGAGTAGGAAATACGTTTTATGTAAGAGTGAGACGTCCAGTCCAAAAAATAGAAAATCTTAAAATCACGGTCAAAACCATTAAAACCTTTCGGAAAACCTTGATAATCTGCTTAGGGAGGGGAAATTTCCCCTCTTGGAATAATATTTTTTTTGGTAGGTTTGGGCCGTTGGAGGTTAGGCGATTGAGTTATCAATAATTAAAGTTTTTTGGTATTTAGATCGGTTTTTTCATTGATTTCGAATAGTTTAATTGAAATCGATTTTTTTTGATATTTTTGGGTAATTGGTAACATTTAATTATTAAATCATTAAACAAAAAAAACATGAAAAAATTACAACTTGAATTAATGAAAACAAATCATTTGGTTTGCCAATTTTTAAGAATCAATAACGATTATCGAATATTGGCATTGTTCGCTTTTTTGACAATCTATGCTTCGCACAGTTTAATAGCGCAATCAGTTAGTACATTTGCCGGTTCAGGAGTACAAGGCACAGCAAACGGCACTCTCCTTGAATGCCAGTTTCTTAATATAGAACAAATGGCTTTTGATAGTAAAGGAAACTTGTACATTGTTGACTTTGCTCAGAATGTCATTCGAAAAATTGACACCCTCGGCAATGTCAGTAATTATGCAGGAGCGGGCATTACTGGATATCTTGATGGTAACATTTCGGTTGCAGAATTTAATCGGCCAATCGGGATTGTAATAGATAAAAATGACAATATGTTTGTTTCTGATGATTTAAATTTTGTTATTCGAAAAATAGACACTTTAGGTAACGTAACCACATTTGCGGGTTCAGGCGTTCAGGGATATACAGACGGTGTTAGCTCTATAGCTCAGTTTGGAGGTGGAGGATATATGTGTATTGATGATTCGTCTAATCTTTATGTTGCTGATTATTCCAATGAAGTGATTCGAAAAATAGACACCTTGGGTAATGTCTCTACTTTTGCAGGGTCTGGTATTGAAGGGAATTCAGACGGACCGGCAAACCTTGCTACATTCAATTTCCCGATCAGTATTGCATATAACAAATTACACGATGTTTTTTACGTAAGTGATCGTAACAATAATTTAATTCGAAAAATAGATGCGCTGGGTAATGTGTCTACTTATGCAGGTGATGGTGTAGCTGGTCATGCCGATGGTTTAGCTACCACAGCAAGGTTTAATGCCCCAAAAGGTTTAATTACCGATAGTATTGGAAATCTATACGTAGCAGGTCGCTTGGATTATACCATAAGAAAAATTGATACCATGGGCATTGTAACCACAATTGCAGGAGTACCTGAATTGTCTGGATATGTGAATGGGCCTAATTATCTTGCGGAGTTTGGACGTCCGATTAGCGTCATTTTTGATAAAAATAATAACTTGTTAGTAACAGATTCCGATAACTTCCGTATTCGTGGTGTTGAAGTGTATTCGATTTTATCGGTTAATGAATTGGCTCCCTCTGAAAATAGTTTCTTTTCGCTCTATCCCAATCCAACAAATGGTCAATTTACAATTACACTTTCAAAAGATCAAGCCGAACTATTCATTACTAATCTTCTTGGACAACAAATACTGAAAACGCAATTAACGCAGATGACCACAAGTTTTCAACTGGATAAAGATGAGGTATATCTAGTTTATGTGAAAACGAAAGAAGGAACTAGCGTACAAAAATTAATTGTGAATCAATAGAACTTCCCAAAAATCTCGATAATCTGCTTAGGGAGGGGAAATTTCCCCTCTTGGAATAAAAATTATTTGGGTAGGTTTGGCTAGTGTGTTAAAAGTTATTGAACTACTCAACAATGATAAATTGAAACTAGTTAATTCGGTTTTGGATTGATTTGGATGTTGTTGGATAAGTTGGGGATTAATGATTTTTTGGAGACTGGGATAGGTTAACAAGATATTTACTTTAGTATCAAACCAAATATAAATAGCAAAAAATATTTTTGACAATGCAGGGAATCTATATTCTCGTGAATCCATTCGAGACAGGTTCTTTAATGATACGGTCGAGGATCTTTTTAATAAAGTTGAAAATCCAACAGATTATAACATCATTAGGGCGCCAGTTTGATCAGGCAATTATTTAAAGACTCGAGTGAGCAACCTTTAGTGCATCAAGTTAGTAGAAAACATAAATTTAAGTTGAAATTTAGAGTAAATGCGGATTTTCTTTTAGAATCAAAGTACACAGAATAGGAACATACTTTAATATTGTATAATCCTATGCCAAAAAATGCAGAAATTAAAGAAGTTAACTTACAAAATTTCCTAGGGCTAAAGTGTATATATCTAAAGGATGATCGTAATGATTTAAATTTTTCATTAACAATTAGTGACATAATCGACCTTTTAGCTAATAGTCATGGAGGTATTCATCATAGTAACTCAGAAAAAAACAAAATTAAACCCATGAGCGAAATCAAGGATTTCCATCGATTTGATGTTTTGTTTGGTTCAGTTGGTATTTATGAAGCCAATTATGATAGAGAATTGTTCAAGGTTGCTCATAATTTCTATATGGTAATTCTTAATTCACTTTGCAGTCTTATGCATATAGTTCAATTTGATTTGAAAAAGTCACGACCTCTAGAGCATACTTTTATGAAAACTTATTATGCTAAATCCAATGATAACAATTGATGATTTTTTGTAGTATAAATTTCAAAATCCACTACCCAAAATTCTCCCGTATCCGTTCCCTATCTTCATTCTCCTTGTCATTCTTATGATACAACTCAACAAATGTAATTTTGAGTTCATCGGGAAAGTAGGCGTATTTCAAGCGTAAGCCCGAATTAACTCCTTTTCCTTTCAATGCTTTGCACGCTATTTTCTTTACTTTGATGACACAAGTTTCAACGCCTAAACCATCAATTCTGAAACTAAACGGAGGTCGTTCATCGGGTTTCTTTTTAAGAATTGTTTTGACCTCAGCTAAATCTTCGTTTAGTGTTCTGTATTTTTTTAACAGGTACTTTAAATCTTTTTTAAATGCTGCAAGTTCATCAAAGGTCATAGGTTTTCAATTTCGTCGTCATAACTTCGCACTGAAAAAGGACTAGCTCGGTAAAAAGCAAGTTCATAGCTTATCTCTTGACCTTCGTCAGTTACTTCCCAAGGTAAATCTTTGTGTGAATAGTCGCTAATAGTCGCTGCACTCCAATCGCTCATTTGTTCAATAACGCGGTCTATAATGTCCTTTTCGCTGGCAAGCAATTCCGTTAAATCGGCTTTTTCTAATGGCAAATAACGGGTTTGAGGATATCCGTGGTATTCTGTCTTTACTCGTTGAAGCTGACCTTTTTCAACCAATTGATTTATAATGGTGTCTAAATTTTGCGGAACTGGTCCATACGGTAATTTGCGGTAAGCAGCGCCCGTTAAATGTTCCTCATACATTTCATAATAGTTGAAGTCTGAAAAATAAAGCAATTTATAAAGCACTGTTTCGCCAACATTGGGTTTTCCTGCGCAGCGCTCAAGAACATATAACAAGACATTTTTAAATTTAGTTACGTTTAAGCTTGGAACTGAAATGCGTTCTTTTGCTTTCCTTACCTTTTTTTCTTCGATCACGTCTTTTGCTTTGAGCGCTGAGAAATTTTGCGACACAAAATCATCCAATGAAAATTCAAGTGTCAAGGCTAGTTTTTGCAATTCGAGAACATCTACGCTTCGGTTTCCCAATTCAATCTGTGCTAGCGAAGGTCTCGAAATGTTTACCCGTTTCGCCAAATCTTCTTGAGACAAACCCTTTAGTTTCCGAAGTTCTGCTATTCGCTGACCAATTTGTTTTTGCGATAAAGTTCCATTCATAACACTTTTTGTTTTTTTTGATTTGCATCATAAAGTTACAAATTGTTTCAATGTAAAACAAAATTTTGTTTCAATGTAAAACATTTTAACAATTTCAGTTCAACGTCATTCTCAATTCTCATTCTCATTCTCATTTTAATTCTCATTCTCATTCTGATTCGCTTTATAAATTTTCAAAAATGAATAGATAATTTAATGTTTAATAAAAAAAACAGGGGGTCTGTTAATAAAAAATCAAAAAATTCCACAATCACCCCCTAAAAAACACATACCTTTGTCGAAAATAATAAAAAAATTAGCCCTATGTCGACGAAAAGAATGCATGCCAATCAAGATGTGCTCCATCGAATTCCGCAACCGATCACTTTTGACGGTAAAATTTCAGAAATTTTTGCTCAGAATGTGTTTCACAAAGAAGTGATGCGTGAATATTTGCCAAGTGATGCGTATAAATCCATGATCGAATCGATTGAAAATGGAACGCGCCTCGACCGCAAGATGGCAGATCAAGTGGCTTCGGCTATGAAAGATTGGGCTTTGACAAAAGGAGCTACGCATTATACGCATTGGTTTCAACCATTGACTGGAGCAACAGCAGAAAAACACGATGCATTTTTTAAACCAGTTGGTCCTGGAAAAGCCATTGAGCGTTTTGACGGCGATTTGTTGGTGCAACAAGAACCAGATGCTTCTTCGTTTCCAAATGGAGGAATCCGAAACACCTTCGAAGCACGTGGTTATACAGCTTGGGATCCATCGTCTCCAGCATTTGTGATTGGTAAAACATTGTGCATTCCAACCATTTTCATTTCGTACACAGGTGAGGCCCTTGATTTCAAAATGCCTTTACTCAAAGCCTTGCACGCAGTCGACAAAGCGGCGGTAGATGTATGTCAGTATTTCGACAAAAACGTGAACAAAGTCATCGCAACCTTGGGTTGGGAGCAAGAATATTTTTTGGTTGATAAAGCGCATTTCAATGCACGTCCCGATTTGATGATGACAGGTCGTGCATTGTTCGGGCATGAATCTGCGAAAGGTCAGCAGTTGGAGGATCACTATTTTGGTTCCATTCCAGAGCGAGCGACGGCGTTTATGCGTGAGTTTGAAACCGAGTCGATTCGTTTGGGAATTCCAGTAACGACGAGACACAACGAGGTGGCGCCAAATCAATTTGAGTGTGCACCTATTTTTGAAGAGTGCAATTTGGCCAACGACCACAATCAATTGTTGATGGACTTGATGGAGAAAATTGCCCGCAAACATAATTTTAGAGTATTATTGCACGAAAAACCATTTGCAGGCGTGAACGGTTCTGGAAAACACAATAACTGGTCGTTGAGCACAAATACAGGTGTAAACTTACTTGCGCCGGGCAAGAATCCAAAATCGAACTTATTGTTTTTGACCTTTTTTGTGAACACCATCAAAGCCATTCACGACCAAGCAGATTTGTTACGTGCGTGTATTGCATCAGCGTCAAACGATTACCGATTAGGAGCAAATGAAGCACCGCCAGCAATCATTTCGGCATTCATCGGAAGTCAACTTTCTTGGTTGTTGGATGAAATTGAGAAAAACGTGAAAGCGGGCAAAATGACGCCGGAAGATAAAACCGAATTAAAGTTGAACATTGGTAAAATTCCACAAATTATGTTGGACAATACCGATCGCAACAGAACATCGCCTTTTGCTTTTACAGGAAACAAATTTGAGTTTAGAGCCGTTGGATCTTCTGCAAATTGTGCTTCCGCGATGATTGTATTGAATACGATTATGGCAAAACAATTGAAAGATTTCAAAGTTTCGGTGGATAAGCGCATTGATGGTGGAGATGGAAAAGACGAAGCCATTTTGAAAGAACTTCAAAAATTGATCAAAGAATCGAAAAAAATTCGTTTCGAAGGAAATGGTTACGGCGAAGAGTGGGTGAAAGAAGCTGCGAAACGTGGATTGAGTAATCACATGGATACACCGCGCGCTTTGGCGATTTGGAGCGACAAAAAAGTAGGGAAATTGTTCGAAGAAATGGAAGTGTTGTCGTCAAGAGAATTATTGGCCCGACAAGAAATTGATTTCGAGAATTACATTTTAAAAGTGCAAATTGAGTCGCGCATCATCAACGAAATTTCGCAAAACATTATACTTCCTGCGGTTGTTCAATACCAAAACCAATTGATTCAAAACATCCAAGGATTGAAAAGTGTGTTGGGCGACAAAGCAGGAGCTGAAAGTGCAAAATCACAAATTGCTATTGTGGAGCGCATTTCAAAACACTTGAACCGTTTGGTCGATTTGAATGAAGAGATGTTGAATGCACGTCGTGAAGCAAATACCATCGACGACGCTCACCACCGCGCGGCAGAATATTGTGATAAAGTAAAAATCTTCTTCGAAGACATTCGTTACCATGCTGACAAACTAGAAATGTTGGTGGATGATGAAATCTGGCCATTGCCGAAGTTTAGAGAGATGTTGTTTACGAAATAGATGTATAGTTAAATGTTGGATGGTAGCTATTGGATGTTAGATGAAAATTACATCGTCCAATATCCATTATCTAATATCCATTATCTAATATCCATTATCTAATATCCATTATTTAATATCCATTATCTAATATCCATTATCTAATATCCATTATCTAATATCCATTATCTAATATCCGTTATCCAATATCTATTATCCAAACAAAGATTTTTAGTTCTTCCTTCCACAAAATAATTATATTTGTCTTATCTATAATTATTCTAAATAATGAAAATTGTTCTGGCGGATGGAAATGACTTGGTACGTGTGGGATTGCGCACGGTGCTCCAAACAATTCCGAATATGACCATCATCGGAGAGGCTCGGGACAATGACGAATTATTGAGTTTGATTTGCAATTTTGAGGTCAACCTGGTGATTGTGGATTACACATCTTTGGGTTTTGAGATTGACATTATTCCAAAAGTTTTAGCAAAAAAACCGAACATTAAAGTGCTTGCTATCACTCCTGAACAATCCGCTTCGACCTTGGTGAATGCCTTGAAATCTGGAGTGAACAGTTATGTGAAAAAAGACTGTGATTTGGGTGAAATTGTGGATGCTGTGAAAGAAACTGGACAAGGAAAACAATTTTTCTGTGGACAAATTCTCGAAACCATCCAACGAGCTTCGATTGATGTGAATGACTTGAACTTGGATAAATTTTCGTGTGATCCAATAACACTTTCCGAGCGAGAAAATGAAATTATAGTATTGATTGCCGAAGGATTTACAAATGGTCAAATCGCAGAGAATTTATTCTTAAGTAATCATACGATTAACACACATCGCAAAAATATTATGTCAAAATTGGGTGTTAAGAACACAGCAGGAATTGTCATGTTTGCTGTTAAAACGAACTTGGTTTCTCCGAATAAATTCTTGTTTGCGCAGGAAACGAATTCATAAATTGCTCAGAAAAGATAATCTTAACAAGAGATTTTTCATTCGTCAATAAAAAAACTGTAACAAAATTTAAAATCCTCCGTTAACTATCAAACGGATCAATTATTAACATCTACAGGTTAGTGATTAGGAAAGGGGCTTTTCGGAGTCCCTTTTTTTTGTTTTGTGATTTTTTTGGGGGGTGGTAGGAGTGGAGAAGGATAATGTAGGTCCTGTAGATTTTCTGGTAATGTATAGTGGAACGCAGATGACGCAGATGACACTGGTTTTCGCTGATTTTAGTTTGGATGATATACCTCATTTTTTTTAATTGAATCAATCTTGGCTACCAGGTGCATCATGCGGCTACCAGCGAAAACCTGCGTCATCAGCGTCATCAGCGATCAATCCCCCTCACATTGCCAGGCGTTCGATCATGGGCTACATCTCCATGATATTCGAGAAAATTTTACGTTTCACCTCAGGTTTTTTTCCAAAGTTGAGTAGCAATCCCACTTCCATTTCTGTTGCTTTGAGGTAATTTACTAATTGAAGTTCATGTTTCTCGCATAAACTTTTGGAAGCTTTTAATTCGATGACAATTGTATCATTTACAGTTAAATCCGCAAAATAATTACCTACTACTTCCTCCATGTAAAACACCTTGATGCAGCGTTGCTTTTCAACTTTTAAGCCTCTATTGCGTAATTCGATAAACAAGGCATTTTCATAAACTCTTTCGAGGAAACCGAAGCCTAATGAATTGTAAACTTTATAAAAAGCCTCAATTATTTCTGCAGTTAGGTTAGCGTGTTTGTAAGTCATGTGCGTTAAGTTTTATGTTTCTTTGTAAGTATTAAGATACGAAAAAAGTTGATCTGGTGAAAAGGCGTGGTGAAAAAATAGAGCAAAGTTCTTAAAAATGACGTTGTTTGATCTCATAAACGCTGATGCTGAGTAACGAATATCAAAAAAAATCAGCGAAATCTGTGTCATCTGCATCCCATCGCTTTGCTACAGATTTTCCATTATTCACCCAACAACCTCCTCATTTTCTCCTGCGCCAATTTATTCGACGGACTATTAAATGCATTTTCAATCTTATTCTTTTCCTGTTTCGACAAATGCCACGACAATGAAATGCGATCTGTTTTGAATTCTCTTAAATTAAATGCGACCTGATCCACGGGAAACGGAAATTCGCTCAAGCTTGAATTAAACAATTGCTCTTGATCAAAATCTTGCGTTCGTGGAAAGTTTTTATAGACATTTCCAAAAGGCATGGTGATTTTATCGATGAATGAAACTTGTGTATAAAACTCATTTTTTAGGACTTTTCGGGTGTCTCTGATTTGCAGAATGATCACCCCAGAAGTATTTTCTTGAATCCAATCTTGAATTGATTTGAGGTATTCTATCGTAATTTTTCCGCCATAGTTATCTCGAATTCCAGCATCCATTAGCTGAATTTCAGGTTTTGTCGGCATCGTAACCATTGGCATCACGAAAGGAAACGTGGAACTGGACCGCATCACAGATGTGAAACGCATCTCGCCTGGATTCAATGCTTCGAAAAATGTTTGATAATCAATGTTTTCAAATGATTCTACTTTGGCTCCGTGATTGAAACCATTGGTCAAAAAACCTAAATTTTGAGATCCGATGAGCAACCTTCGTCCGTCGTTAACAACAGTTGGCGTGAAAATCATGGTTGGAATGTCGCCTTTTTTTTCTTTGTCGTAATAATAAGCCAAGTTATGATTCATTAAGTGATCCGTGTTTTCATTTAGCTGTTCCTCAAATGCATAACCCCGATCTTTCGGATATTTCAGATTATTGTATGTTATTTTTTGATACCGAAAAAAGATGTCATTCGTGGAAGCAGCGAAGGATAATTTATTCAACAAATCTTTTCCAAGGTTTTCACGGTATTTAGAGGTATAAAAATCCGAAATTTCATTTTTCTTGGATCGCAACACCAATTCTCTAAAATACGAAGCTCCAATCATACCGCCTGATGCTCCAGTGATCATTTGTATCGACGTTTTCAGTTTTCCATTTAATTCTTGATCTAGCTTTTGGAGTACGCCAAAGGTCCAAACAGCACTTCGAGAGCCGCCGCCAGATGTGTTGACAATAATAAGTTTTGGTTTTTTTTCGCCTGTTCTAATTTTCCAATTTTTCAAAGTTTCCAAAAATGCTGCATGCGATTTTACTTGATTTTCATTCGCCTCAGTGCTTTTCGAAATGGCATCAATGGTGTATTCTGGAATAGAACTCGATTGGTAATTCAGTCCATAAGCATAATTCTTAAACGTGAAATAAGAGGAATGAATGCTCAGAAAATTCATTGCAACCAAAACCCCGATGACGATGAAATATGTCCAGCGACCAAACCAAGAATGAAGTGCGGAAAAAAGCATTAAAATCATGGTGATGAGCAATACAATACTCATTGCTGCAGGCATTTCAAAGAGTTTGTAGCCGCTAAACAATCCTAAAATCACAAAAGAAATGATGGTCAGTAATTCAAAAACAGAGGTGTTGATTTTGTTTCGCATCAGTATTTTTTCCAAAATGGATGGATCAATGTGTTCAATCGATCTACTTTTCAAGAACTTGATGCCACGTCCAACGTAAATGTAACTTCTGTTTTTTGTTCGCCAAAGTTGATAAAAGCGTCTGTTTTTTAGCTTGTGCGTAAACGATTCTACCGGTTCTTCAGGACTCAAATCATCGTCTTCTTCCAACGGTTTGAAAAAATTGCGGGTGCGGGAAAATGGGAAAAAGTAAGCAAAAGATAATAGTAAAAACAATGAAATTCCGAGGATGGTACTCAAACAGAAAAGCGCTACTTCAAGCCAAGATGTGTATTCTTCATGCGACTGAAATCGAGCCATTTTATAAAGATAAAACACAATAAAAAGTAGCGGAATAATGCTGTTGTTTTTACAGAATTTCAAAAATGGATGTTGCACCATGATCAAAAAGGGGTATTTGTTGCCCAGTTTTCGGTAACTGTATGTATTAAACGCCATAATGAATCCGCCGATTGCAAAACCAACTAAACCGAACGAAATCGGATTAACATTTCCTAAATATTCGGGTGAATAAAACAATATTGGAATTCCAAAGGCAGATCCCAGTTGATCCGAGACAATTAAAAATAGAATTGCCCAATAAATAAGTGCGAGTAAATTGTATTTAAAATGATTGAACACGAGTTGCAAAGGAAGAAAAGCGCGCAAAAATTGCACAACGCCGATTCTTTTCTTTGGCTTAACACTCATAGAGTTAAAGTTACCATTTTATATTCAAACCTACTTCATTCTTTATTTAACTGTCATAAGAAAATCGTAAACCAAATAAGCGAGCGCTTTGGATGTTATTTTTTCTTCTAATTCATTCATGGGAGCCGCCTCTGGTAAATGCAAATATGCTGGTTTTCTGTGCGAACTCGCTAGGCGCATGATGTACTTCCGTGCATGTTCAATGCTAAATCCTGAAGGAGAATAAGCTGAAGATGGCATGTATTTCAATGCATCCATGTCAAGTTCTATTCCCAAATAATCTTCGGAGCGAATGGCAATGGTATTTAAATCAGAGTCAAATTTTTCTGGGCGTATTAAATATTCTTCGAAATACGAATAATAGAATTCATTTTCATTTAAATAATGGAGAATCGTCTCGCTATTGTAAGCTGAATGCAATCCTAAAACTGTGTAATTTGACAAATATCCGTGGTCATTGGCATACGAAAATGGATTTCCGCTGTGTCTTCCTTCAAGCGGTCTGCAATCGGCATGTGGATCTAAATTCACGACTTCCAAACCTTTCCCTTTCGCCAAAAAATGAGATTTAATCAATGGAAAAGCATTGTTGTGTCCACCACCAATTAAAATCGGAATTTGTCCTTGATGCATCAAAGGTTCCAGCACTTCAACCAGCACTTGGTCTAATTCTTCCACCAATTTTCTGCCTTCTTCCACACTTGTGAAATCACAGTTTTGCTTCACGTAGCCTCCGATCGCCAAGTTATTTCCTTGATACCGACGGTTCGACTGCATGTTCAAAAGCTTTGTAAGAGCGGAATGAAATGCGTTTTTCGCACCAGGATTTCCATGATTTGCTTGAGGACCAATGTCTTCACAAACACCAATAAGCACATATTTTGCTTGGCTTGAAATGCCAGCGGCTACACATTCGCCAAGTTTTGTTTCTCCAGCGCGCACATTGGTTAGCGCAAGAACATCTACATTGGAAAAGGGGATAAATTCGAAGTTCATTTTTTTAGAGTTAATCATTACTTACTTAAAGTTGCAATCCGAAGTCTGAGACTCTCGTCGCTGAGGTTCTCGTCGGCTGAGGTTCTCGAAGTCAGAGAGCCGCTACTCCATAGCTAAATGGAGAATTTTTCAATCAATGCAATAAAATCATCGGGCGCTTTTGTTGGTCTCATCGTTTCTTTGTTCACGAACACCAAAATCGTGTGAGCCGTAGCAACCAATTTATTTTCGGCGTTATGAATTTCATAGTTGAAATAAAGTCGAGCACCTTTTAGTTCAGAAATTTCCGTGGTGATGGTCAATTCGTCGTCGTACAGAGCTGGATGAAAATAATTCACTTTAAATTCTGAAACGGGAAGCATAACACCACGTTCTTCCAAACTTCGGTAACTCATCCCCACACTTCGCATGGCCTCAACCCTTCCAACTTCGAAATATTGAGCATAATTTCCATAATAACAATACCCCATTTGGTCTGTTTCTCCGTAGCGAACCCTCAGTTTTGTGCTATTTTTGATTGATACTTGCATGTTAATTTCAACTTCATTCAATATTAGTCTTTTTTTTGTAGATAACTCCCGATTCTTTTATTACATTTGAAAGGTTCAATGTTCATAAAGCAATATGATTTTGAATGGTTAAAAAAAAGATACTATTTATTTGTGATAGGCTATATTCCTAAAAAATAGGGTTTTGACTTAGTTTATTAATACGAAAGGTTTTAACTAAGTAAAACTTTCTTAAAAGTCAATAGGGTAGACGTTTTTTTTTAAACTTTTTTATGTAAATATTTGTATGCTGATAAAAGAGAAACATAAAGTTCATTTAAGACCTAAATTAAATAACGATATGTTCACAAAATATTAATAAACCATTAAAACTAAAAAAGTCAATGAGTAATGAACATTCAAGCGCTTGGGATGCGTGTTTAAAAGTGATCAAGGATAATGTTTCTTTGCAAGCTTTCAAAACATGGTTCGAACCAATCGTACCGGTAAAACTGCAAGACAACGTTCTTACAATTCAAGTGCCTTCGCATTTTTTCTATGAATGGTTAGAGGAAAATTATATCACTTTATTAAAAAAGGTTATCAAAAAGGAGTTAGGTGCCGATGGTAGCTTAGAATACAGTATTGTGATGGAAAACAATTCCACAAACACAACTCCTTACACGGTAAAATTGCCAGCATTGAACCACAAATCGTTGCGCAATTCACCTGTTACCATGCCATTAAATGTAAACGAATCGCAAATTCGTAATCCATTTATCATTCCTGGGTTGAAAAAAGTAAATGTTGATTCGAATTTAAATCCTGCATACGCATTTGAAAATTTCGTAGAAGGTGATTGCAACCGATTAGCAAGAGCGTCTGGATACGCAGTAGCGAACAAACCTGGAGGCACAGCTTTCAATCCATTGCTTATTTATGGTGGTGTTGGTTTAGGAAAAACACATTTAGCACATTCAATTGGAATTTCGATCAAAGATCAATTCCCAAATAAGACGGTACTTTACGTTGGTTCTGAGAAGTTTGCACATCAATTTATTGATGCAATCAAAAACCAATCAACAAACGATTTTATACATTTCTATCAAATGATTGACGTGTTGATAATCGACGACGTTCAATTCTTTGCTGGAAAAGAGAAAACACAAGACGTTTTCTTCCACATTTTCAATCACTTGCACCAAAACGGAAAACAAATTATCCTTACATCGGATAAACCGCCTGTAGAAATGCAAGGAATGGAGCAACGTTTGTTATCTCGCTTCAAATGGGGACTTTCAGCAGATTTAGCGACACCAGATTTGGAAACACGTATCGCGATTTTGGAGAAAAAAATGTACGGAAACGGCATCGAGCTTCCAAAAGATGTGGTAGAATATTTGGCTTATTCAATCAACACGAATGTTCGTGAAATGGAAGGAGCCTTGAATACTTTGTTGGCACAAGCTTCGTTGAACAAAAAAGCAATTACGCTTGAATTGGCGAAACAGATGGTTGACAAATTCGTGAAAAACACAGCTCGTGAGGTTTCAATCGAATACATCCAAAAAGTGGTTTGTGATTATTTCGACTTGCCAATTGAGTTGTTGAAATCAAAAACACGTAAACGTGAAGTGGTACAAGCGCGCCAAATTTCGATGTTCTTCTCGAAAAAAATGACGAAATCATCGTTGGCAAACATTGGAGCACATTGCGGAGGAAAAGATCACGCAACAGTTTTGCACGCATGCAGAACGGTAACGAATCTTTCAGAAACCGACAAACAGTTTAGAGTTTACCTCGAAGACTTAGAAAAGAAACTAACAATTCAATAATAGTTTGAAGCCATCGATGTTTAATTGATGGCTTTTTTTGTACCTTAGAGAAAAAAAAATAGAAATTATGACACCTCAAGAATTAATACCTTATGGAATAATGGGAGCGATTGGGCTCGTGCTTATTCTTAAAACATTCGTCATTGTAACAGAGCAAACAGCTGTGATCATTGAGCGATTCGGGAAATTTAACCGCATTGCAAATTCGGGTATTGGACTCATCATCCCATTCATCGATAAGAAAGCTTCGACTGTAAATTTACGTGTTCAGCAATTAGATGTGGAGATTGAAACCAAAACAAAAGACAATGTATTCGTACACTTACAAGTTTCTGTTCAATACAAAATCGACCGGAATTCAGTCAAGGAGGCGTATTATTCGTTGGATAATGCGCGAAATCAGATTGCTTCGTACATATTTGATGATGTGCGTGCTGAGGTTCCAAAACTCGAATTGGATGATGTTTTTGCGAAAAAAGAAGACATTGCAATCGCTGTGCAACAAAACATTTCTGAAAGTATGCAGGAATATGGATTTGTGATTATCAAAGCGTTGGTAACAGATATCAATCCAGATGCGAAAGTAAAAGAATCCATGAACAGAATTAATGCTGCCAAACGCGAAAAAGAAGCGGCTTCTGAAGAAGGGGAAGCTTTGAAAATTAAAATCATTAAGGAGGCAGAAGCAGATGCAGAATCAAAACGACTTTCTGGTCATGGTATCGCGCAACAGCGATTAGAAATTGTGCGCGGATTCAAAGAATCTGTGACGGATTTCAAAAAATCAGTTGAACAAGTTTCGCACGAGGAAGTTATGCAATTTGTGTTGATGACTCAATATTTTGACACCATTCGTGACATCGGAGCCAATTCTAAAAACTCATCGATTTTAATGCCTCACTCACCAGGCGGAATGCGTGATTTCCAAAATCAAATCATTAACGGAACGTTCATTGGAAATGAATTGCGTCCGGACCATGGGAAAACTGACGGTGTTGCTTGATTTAAAAAAGAAAAAATTTATACCTCAATTCGATTCGTTGGATTGAGGTTTTTTATTGGTTTTTAGGATTGAACGCACAAGCAACATACAAAACAGTAAAAGGCCGTTCCGAAGGAATTTACAAAGAAAAAGGGTCAAAATTTATTGGCATTGCTGTTCCCTGTTATTCCGAAGAAGAAGCCAAAAATTTCTTGGATGCTTGGAGCAAGGAACATCATCAAGCGCGACATTTGTGTTATGCGTATCGTTTTGGATTGGATAAAACCGTTTTTCGTGCCAACGATGATGGCGAACCGAGCAATAGCGCTGGAGCACCGATTTTGGGTCAAATTCATTCTTTTGATTTGTCGAATGTTTTGCTTGGCGTGGTTCGGTATTATGGCGGAACAAAACTCGGAGTTGGTGGGTTGATAAACGCATATCGCACCGCAGCAAAAGAAGCACTTGCCATTGCAGAATTTATTGAGGTGGAAGTATTTCACCATGTTCGACTTTCATTTTCTTACGACAAAATGCCTGAATTAATGGCTTGGTTGAAACATGAAAATTTGGTTTACAAAAATCAAGTATTTGAACTGGATTGTACATTGGAAGTGGCTTTGCCTTTGATTCGAAAAGATTCATTTCTTCAGGAGTTGTCTGATTTTGAATCTGTTGAAATAGAATTGTTGGGGGAGTATTGATTGAACGCTGATGACGCAGATGACACTGATCTACGCGGATATTAATGTATGTTGTTGAGAAAGTTTTTCGTCGAGTATCTGCTAAACCAGCGTCATCTATGTTCAATCCAACCATTAATTTCACCACAATCCACCGCTCATTCCCCAAAAACAAATACATTTGGAATATGAACTTACTCAAATTGTTAGTAGAAATTCGTGGCGCATCAAGCGATGAAGGTCGTGTGAAGGAATTTATCTTGGATTATGTCCGAAAAGAAAGCAAATATTGGAAAACACAACCCGAAATTGTGGAAGGAAAAGGATTTCAAGATTGCTTGATATTGGTATTTGGTCAACCGCGCACTGCGATATATGCCCACATGGATAGCATTGGTTTTTCTGTTGGTTACGACAAGGAGCTCATTAAAGTTGGCGGTCCACGGTTGTTAGATGGAATTCAGCTTGTGGGAAGTGACTCGCACGGCGAAATTGAAACCGAGTTGATGGTCATTGACCATGAAGATGGTTCCAAAGATTTGCAATATGTTTTTGAAAGAGAAATTGATCGAGGTACGTTTTTAACTTTTAAACCTGATTTCAGGGAAACCGAAGAATACGTGCAATCGCCTTACATGGATAACCGTTTGGGGGTTTGGAATGCTTTGAAAGTTGCCGAAACATTGGAAGATGGTGCAATTATTTTTTCAACGTATGAAGAACATGGAGGAAATTCTGTTGGATTTTGTGCAAAATATTTGTGGGAGAAATATGAACTCAATCAATGTTTGATTAGCGACATTACTTGGGTTACTCACGGAGTTGTTCATGGTGGTGGAGTGGCAGTTTCTATGCGAGATAGTGGTCTACCGAGAAAGAGTTTTTTAGACAAAATCATTGCTCTGGCTAATGAATCTAAGGTGCCGTTTCAGCTAGAAGTTGAATCCGCTGGAGGAAGTGATGGTGGGGTTTTACAAAAATCTGATTTACCAATGGATTGGTGTTTTATTGGAGCACCTGAGGACAATGTGCACACACCGGATGAGAAAGTATTTAAATCCGACATCCAAGCCATGGTTGACCTTTATGTATTTTTAATGAAAAAATTGTAGGCTATGTCGCATCCAGTACCGCAAAACGAAACGTGTCAGTTATTTCATTACAAAAACGATGAAATTGAAATCGTTAAAAATTCGATTGACTATTTTACAACGCATTTTCAGGTCGATAAATTAGATACGGACCATGTGCATTGGTTGAATTTTCATTCCATTTCCGATCGACCAAAAATTGAAAAATTTTGCAGTCACCAACAGTTTGAATTGTTGACGGTCAACGATATTTTCATCAAGAAAAACAGGCCAAAATTGGAAGAATATAAGAATTATTTTTTCTTTTCAATTTATTCTGCATTGCCCACCAATTCACAAAGCGCACGTTTGAATCAGGAGAAAATTAGCTTTGTTTTGGGCGATAATTACTTGATTTCTTTCCAAGAAAGAAGTTCGGATCACTTTTCTGATGTGCGAGATCGTATAGAACAAAAAAAGGGATTGGTGCGCGACAAAGGAGCTGACTTTCTGTTGTACCGAATGTTGGACGCCATTGTTGACAATTATTTTGAGGTATTGGAAGATATTTCAGATGTGATTGACAATTTGGAGGGTGTTATTTTGCGTTCGAGTAGTCACGCGCTATTAGGTAAAATTGAATTTCAAAAACGGAAATTACAAGAACTTCGCAAGATAGTAATGCCTTTAAAGGAAATCGCTATTTCGTTGGAAAGTACAAATAGTACACTGATTTCGGCAGAAAACCATCATTTTTTCATCGACTTAAAGCAAAATTGCTTGAGTATTTTGGATGAAATTGATTCCAATAAGTTGGTACTTGAAAGTATGGCGAATTTATTCTATGCAGCTCAAGGTCAGCGCATGAATGAAATCATGAAAGTGTTAACGATTGTGAGTGTTATCTTCATTCCACTTACGTTTATAGTTGGTGTTTACGGGATGAATTTTGATTACATGCCAGAACTTCGCGCCAAAAATGGGTATTTTATTATTTGGGGAGTGATGGTTTCACTTTCGATTTTGATGCTCTTGTTTTTCATTAAAAAAGGTTGGTTGAAGCGGAAGTAGGATGCTAATTTGGTTACCTATATTAATATGTTCTCTCACATCCGACTAACTCATTTTCTTTTCCAAGGCTCTGAGTATCGTCAATTGTTCTGCCTGACTTTCAAAAAGTACTTTGATTTGTTCTTCCAGAAGTAAATCAATCTTTTGATTCAATGATCTAATTTCAAGTTCGGCTTTTAGGTTGATCAGGTAATCGTTTTCACTTCGCTTGCGATCTTTTTCTTCTTGCCGGTTTTGACTCATCATAATTATTGGAGCTTGTAAAGCCGCAATGCATGAAAGAATTAGATTCATTAAAATAAAGGGGTATGGATCAAATTTTGCGGTGATTGCCAGTGAATTGAAAATTATCCAGAGAATAAGCACAACAAAAAAGGAAATAATAAAAGACCAACTTCCACCAAATCGAGCCACTCGATCCGAAATTTTTTGTCCCTTCGTGAGTATTTCGGCTGGCGGATGAAGCAAATTTTCAATGATCAGATGCTCATCTTCAATCGTTTTTTTTACAATATCTTGAAGTTTCTTGATTTGTTCGTGTTCTGATTGTAATAACTGTTCAATATTTTTAGCTGCCATAACTCCTCATTTTATTCGTTTAAAGTTACGCAAATCTTCACCTTTCTTAGGAAAAAAAAATGCCCGAACTTCACGTCCAGGCACTTCCTATATTTTTGTAAACTTAAAACCTGAGTTTGATTATAAATTTCATTCAGATCGCCTAGAAACACTTGAGTTTTAGGAAAAGCGACGAAGTAATAGCGGGCTATTTCGAGGCGTTTTGACGACAAAATCAAGGTTTTATAGGCGAAAGTCAGTTTGCTTTTCAATTAATTCTTTGAAATAGTTCGTTGCTTTTAATCGTGATAGCTCGCTATCCCTCATAAAACCGCCTACTCTTTCAAATTTTAATTGAAATCTGAATTGCAATTTAGAATCGAACTCAGGTTTAAAACCTTATGCCAACACTTTCGGTGCTGCGCTCAAAATTGCTTCACTGGTTTCAGCTGCGTACTTTGTAAAATTATTCACAAATTTGCTCGCTAAACTATTCGCTGTTTCGTCGTAAGCCGCTTTGTCAGCCCAAGTCTCTCGTGGATTCAATATTTCCGAAGGAACATTCTCACACGTTGTTGGCATTTCTAATTCAAAGATTGGTAATTTTTGGTAAGTTACATTGTCCAATTTACCTGTCAAAGCAGCAGTAATCATAGCACGTGTGTACGACAATTTCATTCTGCTTCCAACACCATAAGAACCGCCAGTCCATCCTGTGTTAATCAACCATACTTTGATGTCTGTTCCATCCAATTTTTTACCCAGTAACTCAGCGTATTTTGCCGGGTGAAGTGGTAAAAATGCTGCTCCAAAACACGCCGAGAAAGTTGTTGTTGGCTCTGTAATTCCCATTTCAGTTCCAGCAACTTTCGCCGTATAACCAGACATGAAGTGGTACATTGCTTGTTCTTTCGTCAAACGAGAGATTGGAGGCAAAACTCCAAATGCATCTGCGGTTAAAAAGAAAATATTTTTTGGAGTGCTTCCGATTGAAGGCACCGCAATGTTGTCGATGTAATTGATTGGATAAGAAACACGTGTATTTTCTGTGATTGAATTATCTGTGTAATCTACAGCAGAAGATCCTTCAATGAATGCGATGTTTTCCAAAATTGCTCCAAATTTGATTGCATCGTAAATTTGAGGTTCTTTTTCGCGTGTCAAATCGATGGTTTTTGCGTAGCATCCACCTTCAAAGTTAAATACTGTATCATCAGCCCAACCGTGCTCATCATCACCAATCAAACGACGATTTTCGTCCGAAGACAAGGTTGTTTTTCCAGTTCCTGACAAACCAAAGAAAACAGCTGTGTCGTTTGTTTCGTTACCAATATTCGCTGAACAGTGCATTGAAAGCACGTTTTTCTCATGCGGAAGCAAGTAATTTAATACAGAGAAAATTCCTTTTTTAATTTCACCTGTATAACCTGTCCCACCGATGATGATCATTTTCTTTGTAAAGTTCAAAATCGCGAAATTGTGCTGACGCGTTCCGTCTGTCGCAGGATCTGCGTGGAATTCTGGAGCACATACGATATGCCAATCTGGGTTAAAGTTTTCCAATTCAGCATCTGTTGGACGCAAGAACATGTTGCTTGCAAACATATTTGCCCAAGGAGTTTCAGTAACTACACGAATATTTAAACGGTGAGCAGGATCTGCACAAGCATACGCATCACGCACATAAACATCTTTTTCAGCCAAATAAACTTTCATTTTGTTGTAAAGTGCATCAAAAGCTTCAGGTGTAAATTTGATGTTCACATCTCCCCACCACACAGAATTTTCTGTTTTTTCATCACATACTACGAAGCGATCTTTTGGAGAACGACCAGTAAATTCACCTGTTTCGATAGCAAGTGCACCAGTATCTGTCAACATTCCTTGCCCCATGATAATTGTATCTTCAACTAATTCTGCAGGCGTTAAATTCCAAAATTGATTACCAAGATTGTCAAGTCCAATAGCACCTTTCAAATCTGTATTTTGTCCCAATTTCCCCAATATTTCCATAACTTTTTTATTTTCGCTTACGCTGTTATTTTGGCTACAAAATTAACGTTACTATTCGAACAAAGGTTGAAGAATGCGCGATTTTTTCCAACAAAAGGCGCTTATAATTGTTAACAAAAAATGGAATCTTGATTAGTTTTTAATCGAAAATTTAATCCTACATTTTGCTTTATTTAGCACTTTCGGGTTAAACTTTGGTCAAAAAGATACCTTGAAATCAAATCATTTGGTGCTGGTCGAGAAATTCATGAAGATTTTAAATCAGATTTGTTTAGGTGTAATTTATGATTCATAAAGCTAAATACTATTTTCAAAAATATGTATATTTGTAAATAATATTTAATATTATGGGAAGAGAGAAGCCGATTTTATTGCCAAAACATATTGAATTGCTGAAAGTGCTTGGCGAGAATATTAAGTTGGCCAGGTTAAGGAGAAAGTTAAGTACCATGCAAGTGTCGGAACGAGCGAATATTAGTCGGCCAACGCTAAATTCAATTGAAAAAGGTTCTGAAGCTGTCAGTATTGGGCTTTATTTACAAGTGCTTATGGTTTTTGGACTTGAAAAGGATTTTCTTAAAATTGCGCAAGATGATGAACTCGGAAGAAAATTACAAGACGCAAATCTGATAAATAAAGCGCGCGCACCAAAAAGAAACTAATAGGATTAAATTGGCTAAAAAAAGATACATATTCGTTTTTGCAGATTGGGAACTTTCCAATCCTAATCCTACCCTTGATTCCTCAAATCCAGAGTACATGGGAATGCTGCATTCAGAACTTTTAAGAGGAAAGGAAATTTTTTCATTTGAATACGATACAAAGTGGCTTCAATCTGACTTGGGGCAATTATTAGATCCTGACTTACAAATGTATGCAGGTACCCAATACCTCAATGATTTGAAAAAGAGCAATTTTGGATTGTTTTTGGATTCTTCACCAGACCGATGGGGACGAATTTTGATGCGAAGGCGGGAGGCTGCAATGGCAAGAATTGAGAAAAGAACGGTGCAACACTTATTCGAAACTGATTATTTATTGGGTGTGTTTGATGGTCATCGCATGGGGGGCTTGCGTTTTAAATTGGACAAAGACGGTCCTTTTTTGAACGATAACCGAGCGTTGGCAAGTCCACCGTGGACATCTATTCGGGAACTAGAGCAAATAAGTTTAAGACTCGAAGATGACGATGTAATTCATGATCCTGAATACATGCGATGGCTAAATATGTTAGTTGCTCCTGGTTCATCTCTTGGAGGAGCTCGTCCTAAAGCAAGTGTTGTAGATAGTGAAAATGGTCTTTGGATTGCAAAATTTCCAAGTAAAAAGGATAATTCTGACATAGGCGCATGGGAGATGGTTACGCATGAGTTGGCTCTTTCCTCTGGAATTAATGTACCTGAGGCGCAAGTACGAAAATTTTCGAACTACGGTCACACTTTCTTAACCAAACGCTTTGATCGTACTAAGTTTGGCGGACGATTACACTTTGCTTCTGCCATGACTTTGCTGGGACATGTAGATGGCGAAGATTATGGGGAAGGCGTGAGTTATTTAGAATTGGTAGATTTTTTGGCTAGGAACGGAGCAAAAGTCACCGAAGATTTAGAACAGCTATGGCGAAGAATTGTTTTTAGTATTTGCGTTTCCAATACAGATGATCACTTGCGGAATCATGGATTTATTTTAACAAAAGAGGGTTGGGTTTTGGCGCCAGCGTTTGATATTAATCCAGATGAAACAGGTGTTGGATTAAAGTTGAATATTTCTGAAAATGATAATTCGAAGGACTTGGACTTGGCTTTGGAGGTTGCTCCTTATTTTAGGATAGTGAAAAATCGAGCGCATGAAATCATAGATGAGGTCAAAATAGCTGTGAACGATTGGCGAAAAGTAGCAAAGAAATATGGACTTTCTATTTCTGAGCAGGAAATGAAAGCTAATGCGTTTAGCAAGGCTTTGGTTTAATTTTCACTGAGATTAATAATAAAGCAGTTTATTAATCGTAATTATTTACACATTTTCAGAATCATTTCTGCCGCATCATCGGATCCCAGCGATTCCGCTTTGACAAGTTTTTCACATGCTTCGATTGGTTGGTTGAGCTCAAACAAGGTCATTGCCATGAGGTAATTCCCCTCTTGTAAATGATTGAATATTTTTTGATTATCCAAGAAAAGTTTAAAGTCATTATACGCCAAGCGATATTGTTTTTTCAAGTATTTGGCTTTGCCGGAAAAGAAATAAACGTCTACGCGTGCATCGTCTTCTTGCAACATATCATTGCATTTCTGGATGACAGCATCGTATTTTTGGTCAGTCAGCAATTTTTCTAAAGGCAATAAATCGGGGGCATCATCTTGAAATAACTCATTGAACAAATCATCAAATGTGAATTCAAGCACTTCGTCGCCCGAAGCTTCATCGAGTTCCGATAATCTTGTTCCGTTTGCATCGATTTCAAAGGTTTCATCGTCCAATGTGACCTCAGCTTTTCCTTGAATGAATGGTTGTGCATAGCTGTAAATGCAAGGAATGACTATGTCACCATTCGAATCAATGAATCCAAATTTTCCGTTTTGTTTTACGATGGCCATATCTTCAGAAAATGCATAAATGGCTTGGTATATTTCGGTTCGAATGTCATCATCAGATTCATCGAACAAGTAAAATTCCGATTTGTCTTTGTTCTGTAGCACGAATAATTCGTCAGAAAGCGAAGCAACGTAATAATAGCTTTGGGAAATTTTTTGGTTTGCGCGATTGATGTAAAAAAATTCAGTTTGATTGAAAATGAGTGCTTTTTCTCCGTTAAAAGGAAGCGCCAAGACGTACATGATAGGAATGGTGATTTCGCCTTTGAAATTCATAAAGCCCCAAAGGTCACCTTGTCTGACAGGAAAAAGATCTCGATCGTCGGAGAGCAATCCAAATTCATCGTATTCAAAAGGTACAACAATACCTCCAGCTTCATCAATCAAACCTGCTTTTCCTTCGAGGTATGCAGCACAAATACCATTTGTGAAAAACAAATCTGTATAGTCGTAAATCAATGGAATTTCCACATTTCCAGCCATGTTGATAAAGCCATATTTTTCATCTTTGGTCACGGAACAAAGTCCATTTTTGCTGCTAAAAAATCCAGCATCGTCATAAATTATCGGTGTAATTTCTTTGCCACTGAGAGAAATAAAGCCCATTTTTCCACCTTTCGAAACGCTACAAACTTTATTAAAATCATCGATAAAAGGCACTTCATCGTAAATTGCTTTGGTTAGTTTTTTACCAGATTTGGTCTGCAAACCGTACGAATTATTTTCAGTATAACTTATTACTTCCCCCTTTTGTTGAGCTGAACTAGAATAGGGGATTAAAAGCAGCAAAAAAGCCAAAATGCGCATGGAAAAAATATAAATCCCTCAATTTCAGGAGGGCGTAACCAAAACATGGTTGATGAAGAAGCAAGTCGTTCTTGCTTTGGGGTAAAGGTAGTGAAATAATGTAGGGACATTTGTCGGTTTAAAAAATAAAGGGATGAATGTTGGTTTATGGGTGAATTTGGGTCTATTTTAAAAACCCAAAAGAGGTGAGAATAATCGCACCTCTTCTGGGATAATTGGATCATTCCAAAAACAGCTTACTAACTTCAGCAGTGTTCAATGCCCAATTCATATCGTAAACTTCATCTGCATTTTCGGAATTGTTTACAAGCTCTAAACCTTGAACTTCTGCCTTCAGTTTTAACAAATCACCAATTTTTAATTTAGCATCTAGCTTATTTAGAAATGCCTCAAGATTTGAAAGGTTAAGGTTTTGCACTAATTGTCCATCAAAGCTCATCTCTAGCCAGATGATATCTCTTTTAATGACGTCTAATACTCCAAACACCATTCCTTTTGTTAAGGATTTTTTAATTCTAACTTGATGTTGAACTGTTGATGGGTCATACGCAACTCCGCTTGCTGAAATCTTCATTGGAAATTTGCTGTTCATCCATCCAACGACTAAGTTTGGATCTAAGCTTCCAACGGTGTAAGCGTTACAAGTGAAACTTACATATTTCGCACCTAACCTTGATAATTCGTTCAAGTCAAGATCGATATATTCTGCTGTCCCAACTTTATTAGGGATTCTTTGAATATCTCCACTATGTTTACAACCTGGAATCACAAGTTGAGCGTATGAACAAAATTCGTCCTTATTCTCGTAAGCAACTTTACAACTCAAATCCATGTCAAGATGCTGTGCTGGTAGACCTTCTCCCCATTGTAAGAATAGCCGAACAGTATCTCCTTCAACTTTGAATTTGGTACCCATCAAAGCGCCTGGTAAGTCTTGAATATTTTCATTTCTATCACCAATAGCAATAGGAATATTAAACAATCCTTGGTCCACAAACATCGTTTTATTTGTGTTCGGTACTTTTTTCAAATTCCATTTGATCACTTCTAAACTCAAATCTTGAATTAAAGACTGCATTCTTTTCAATTCTTCATCAGAATATAAGTGAAGTAATTTGTTCATTGGTATTTTTTTACTCACTCCTCCCAAGGGTTTTACTGATCTTGATGCATTTTTATCAAAATAAACTTCTGCATACATGTTTAAAGTAAAGATCAATCTTGATGGTACATTTTCCATTACTTCTTTGAAGTTTTTAATTGATTCATCTGGTCCAAACCATAACATAGAAGAAAATAATGATCTTGCAAACAATCCAGGTCGCTGTTTTAACAAATCAAAAGTAGCCTCACTGTCTGCTTTTAATTTATGCGCATTGACTTTACCTTGCCAAACTTCATATTTTTCGTTATAAAACGTATCCAAGAGTTCTGCTAAGTTTTCAAATCCTTTTCTTTTGCTGAATTCTGTTAGTCTCAATGCTCTAATCACTCTGACCCACATACTTCTTTTTGGGTGCATGATTTCACATTGGTCAATAATACTTATAGATAAATTGTTCAACCATAACGCATATTGTTTGCATTGTGTTCTATTGTATTTTAGCTTCAAATCAGCTAGTGATTTAATCTTAGTTTCCGCACTATTATCAAGTTGTGGATGCAAATTTCTTGCATTTTTTTTCAATCGATTCACGATTGTTTTAGGTTCAATAATTTGCAAAAATCCAGTGTGTTTGTACCACAAGTATCTTAATACATCATTTGGAGTTTTAAAGAACTGTCCAGCTTTCACTGCCTGATTTTGTTCAACGAGTGCATCAATGACAACCATTAAGGTTTCTTTCATTTTAATCTGAATACCTTTAGGTAAATCATAGTCAGCAATTAAAATTTTAAGACTTTCAACTGGCGTTGCGTCCAATGCTACTGGTGATTCCAATAAGCTCACAAGTTCCTTTTCCAGATCTTCTTCTCGCCATAATTCAAGTGTTTTCAACTTGTTTATTCTAGCAGTGCGGTCGATTGTATCAAATGTAAAAGGCGTTCCGCAGAAAGGACAGCCATTGTATCTCTCAATTGGAAAGGTATTGAATGGGATTAAATGTCCACAAGGAAGTTTAGTGCCTTTATTTGTTTTAAAAACATTGGCAAACCAAGTAAATATGTGGTCAACAATTGATTCTTCAGTAGGAATGTTCCACTGTTTAACCAAAGGCGTCCAATTTTTATTTACACCTGTTACCTCTTTCAAAAATTCAAACAATTCTAACTTCGCTTTAGGTGAAATTCCATTTATTTTATGAAGCAATTCTTCGGAAAATGTATATCCGAGCATAGCACAATTTGCCAACAGCACACTTGTTGTCTCGTTGATAATTGTTGATGCGTCATTGACAATCCAATCCTTTGGGATGATAATGGCATTTTTTCTAATCGATACTTTTAACAATTCTCTTTTCATAATTCTAATTTTTAAAGTTAATAAATCAGGTAATCTTGTTTCTAAGTCATTACCGAAAAATGGTGGGATATCCCAGAAGTAAGAAACAATTGACCTAAATTTTAGTTGGATAATTTATAATCTAAATTCAACCAATCGCCCTCCTTTCGGAGACCAGGATTCGAACCTGGACATGGAAGTAAGATCATATTGACCCATTTTTTTAAGGTAATTAACTAACTCTCAAAGACGGATTCGAACCGTAAGTCCAATCAGAAGTAAGTTAGTTTTGACCTTAACAGTGAGGCAGGTGGGGCTCGAACCCACGACCCGGGCATTCGAAGCGCTGAAGTAAGCTCTTATTGACCATCGGAAACGCAATAGCAATGTTGGATTTTAATCAAAATCTGTAAGAATTTGTCATCCGAGTATGCGATCGTAGACCTTTCAAATTCATTTCACCTCAAATTTGATATTTTAGGTAATTTAAAAGCTAACCTGCTCTACCATCTGAGCTACTGCCTCAATTTAAGTAGGTAATTGAATAAGTTAATTACGAATCGGGTAGTTTTGAAGTAACTTATTCTTGACCTGCTAATATTTTAAAGAACGTTTTTATCTTTCGACACAACAAAGGTTTTTACCATCTGCGCAACCTTTTTGCGTAGTTAAATTTATTTTTTTATTTGTAGGAATAGCATGGGTCGAACTCGCATCTCAAGGGCCGTAACCAAACGTTTTATCCATTAAACTATATTCCTAAATATTCATTATTTGTGCGGAGAGAGAGATTCGAACTCTCAAAATTCTGTTTCTAAGACAGACGCGTATACCGTTCCGCCATCTCCGCTTTTATTGATACCCCAGTAGGAGTCGAACCTACAGTCCAAGAATCAATCTCGATAACCATCGGGACTTGTGTGTTGCCATTACACTACAGGGCAATTTTGTCTGGGAAGCAGGACTCGAACCTACAACCTCCTGCGTCCAATGCAGGTAAACAACCAATCGTTATCTTCCCAGTTATTTAGCGCCGATTTTAATAGGTGACTTTAATCGCTATTAAAATGAACAACTCAAGAGACAGTTGAGTGTTCTCGCTGAAACGACAGCGCTGTTGTGGAAGTGATAGGGATCGAACCTACACGCCCCGAAGGGACCAGATTTTAGCTCAGCTGAACTATTCTCTTGTTTCGCTGAACTCGCAAGCTCGGTTCAGTCTAGCGAGCCAACCAATTGCTCAACACTTCCGATTAGTCTGGCAGGCAGGATTGATTTCGTCTTTCCTGCACCACTCAGTTTGGACCACTTTCAAGTAAACTTGACGTGGTCACTTCGTCGGGTAGGCAGGATTGACTTCGTCTTTCCTGCACCACTCAGCTTGGACCACTTTCAAGTAAATTTGACGTGGTCACTTCGTCGGTTAGGCAGGATTGACTTCGTCTTTCCTGTACCACTCAGTTTGGACCACTTTCAAGTAAACTTGACGTGGTCACTTCGTCGGGTAGGCAGGATTCGAACCTGCGTGCTCCTCATCCCAGGTGAGGCGAGATAGACCTAACTCCTCTACTACCCGATAAATCATTTGCGGAGAACAAAGGAATCGAACCTTCGTCACCTTGTAGTGAACTCACTTAGCAGGTGAGCGTAACAAACCAGCATTTACATATTCTCCTGTTGCGGAAGGGGTGGGAGTCGAACCCACACGAGTCATTAGCTCCGAACGGTTTTCAAGACCGTGGCCACCACCTATTGGCTTGCCCTTCCAAATTTTGCTCACAAAAAAAGCATCTCGGGAGGGAGATGCTTAGACTAGATCGCATAATTGATATGTGACTATTCTATATAAACATCCTCCCACGCTTTTTCAAGCGAAAACTGACGACTAAATCGTTGATCTTGATAACTGGGTAATTCTGCGAACCGGAGTCGTGTTTGTATTACTATATGTTTCATTTCGTTATTCATTATGTCGTTTCGTTTTGACGGTGCAAAGATGAGTATAAGTTTTCAATTGACCAAATAAAAAATGAAATTAATTTGTTAATAATCAATTACTTAAGTCATTTTTAGGGTGTAGAATTCTACCTCGCTTCCTGCAAGTAATTCACATTTTTCCCAATTGACTGTCTCTCAATTGATTCATGTTTAATTCCCTTTTTTTATGTCAAAATTTTTAATAGCTCATTTATTGAAAAAAAAATCAAAAAAAAAGCGCCCATTTTACTGGACGCTTGCTTTATTCTCTAAAAATTGTTCGTATTTCTAACTCACATTGATCGAAAAATTGACACAAAGCATCCTTAAGTTCGGGTAATAACTCGGACGGAGATTCTGAAAGAACCGCAAGGATTGTTTATGTATATTGTTCAATGTGTTAATCATTTTTCTATTTTGTATCCTGTTGACGTATGGTTGAAGCTTATCGTTGCTTTGATGGGTTGTAATATGCTTTTCTTAGTTCAATTAAAAGTTCAGTGATTTTTTCTTGATTAGGAAGATCGGGCAACGGTGAATTTTTATACAATAAAACCAATTCGTTTTTTAAATTCTCGGCTTGTTCCACGAGTTCCTCGTATTCAAACTTGCCATTTTTGATATCTAGTAAGAATTCTCGGTCCTTGCGTTCCACATTGACTTTTCCTTCAAGAGCAATTTCTTTGGCCATTTTAAAAGTCGAAAGGTGTGCATCATATTCTTAGCGTCGTAATTTTTTCCATGAGCAATTGTTGTCGAATAGCGTTCATCATTTCGATTCGCTACCCAATCCCAATATTCTCGATACTTTTTACAATAGGTTGAATACCCATCTTTGTTAAAAAACAACATTGCCTCAAGTTTTTCGTCTTTAGGAATGGTGCTTAAAACAATATCATTTGAAGAATCTTTCCTGATCACTCCATTAAATTTTAATGCTTCGTTGTAATAAAGATTAAAACAGTCTTTCATGTGTGGAACTTTGCTAAGTCCACAATGTTCTTGAAGTTTGTTTTTACTTTTTAGATAATTTTTTAGTCCGATGGTTTTACCATTTTCATAAATGAAACAGAAATCTAGGACAGATTTGCGCACTTTTTCAACTGGATTTACGATTTTCTTTTCAAGTCCTCGGGCTTTTTTGATTTGCGCGTATGCGTAATTTGCAAAAGTAGCTTCACATTTTTTGCTTAAAAAAAGCGAAAGATCAATTCGATCAAACAAAGGATGTTTGTTCAAGATACATTTTTGAGGAACATTTAAAATTTCCAAAATATTTGGATTGTTGTTCGCACAAAGTTCAATGAATTTTCTGAGTTCGTAGTAAACGATATCATTCGTTTCATTGTTCACTTGCCCTGTATAATCCATGGAATAAAACTGATCTTCAGGTAAAATAAAAACACCCCGAATGTCTGTATCAGAATTCGGAGTGTCTAATCCATAAGCTTTACTACCACTAATACATTCAAAAATGATGCATCCAGATTTTTTTAGTTCTTCGAGTGTCATACTATTTCATTTATGAAAAACTGATCGAAAGCTTTGTAATCGGCTTTTCGAGTTGGGATTGTGTCCTTCAACGAATTGTTGTCCCTTACGATGTGCTTAACAAGTTCAATCAAACGATGGTCTATTTCAGATTTACCCAATTCGGCGGTACTCGCTTTTTTGTCCACCAGCTCATTCAGTAAGGTTATTCCTTCTTCATCGATTAACTTGAAAAGTTCACTGAATAGCACTGGAGGACTGGTGTTGAATTTCAATATCCAATTGGCACAAAAGGCAGTTCGCGTTGCATAGAAAAATGCTTTGAGTTTTAAATCTTCCGACTCAAGCTGCTCATAAAAACCTTTGTTCATGCTGTGGTAATGATAAAACGCAGCAACTGGATTGAAATTTTCGATGGCTAATTTTTTCATTCGATCCAATGTTTCACCTTGATTGATGTAAACGATCGGCGAAAACAGCCATCCCAGAAAGGAAGCGTTCGATTTTGCCAACAGCAATGTTGCTTTTTTAATGTCCCAACCAGATCCATCTAAATCTAGCTCTGTCATGAACTCGATGCTGTCTTTTGACTCAAAAAGGCTTAAATATGCCTCCTTATTACGTTTATAAACAAAGCGTATGTCATAGTCAGAATCTGGCGAAGCAAAACCCCAGGCCCTGCTTCCAGATTCTACAGCGAAAAGTATTTCGACGTTGTGTTGCTTTTCTATTTCATGTAATTTTTTTAGTATTTCCGTTTTCATTATTTCCAAAATTGAAACCACATTTTTGGTGGTTTTTGATTTGTATTTTCTGTTTGTTTGTTGTGAGACATTTTTACTTTTAAGATTATCCCATTTTCCAACATTTTAATTCTTTCATCTTCATTTGAACCTAAAAAATTTTCTATCACCGCGCTGGAAAATCTTATTAGTTCATTTCGAACATCGGATTTCGATATCCACCCATCTTTGGCTAAATACCATTTATCGTTGATATTTGTGAACTGATTAATAAGTTTAAAATCATCCTCCCAGTTGAAAAATCGGTCTAAGTTTTCAAAAAACCTATCAACACCTTCGTCATTTTTGTCGCCCAAAAAATCTTCGCAGTTAAATTTAACCAAATAGACTAAAAAATCTTCTCTTTTAAAGTGTTTAAAGCAAAAAGTCTCTAATTCCATCATCGCAAATTTGGAACGCAAGTTTAGGCTCAGCAATTCCAAAATCAAATTATTGCTCAACAATTGCTCGTTCACATACTTATCCGCGTAAAGCCATGCCTCGAACGCTTCCAATGAAATTGTTCGAGACAAAACTTTATACAGCATTTTCTTTAATCGTTTCATCACTTTGGTTTTGATTGTTTTTTTCCAACTCCAATTTTCTCGCCGCCGAAGCTAATTTTTCTCTTCGTCTTAGTTTCCAAGGTGCATTTTTTTGACAGTCGCCCGCCATGATACAACCAAAAGGAAGTACTTCGTCGATCACTTCGCCCAAACCAAATTCTTTCATTTGATTTCTCACTGATTCGGCGTTTTTGTAGGCACTCGGAAGTTCTGAAATATCAATTTCGTTTGAGTAGAATCGAACATCTAAGCCTTTTGTTTCTTCTTCAAAAATTTCTAAATCCGATCGATCTGCTTTGTTTTTTTTATGTTTCGTTCTGCTGATATTTCTTCCTGCACCGTGCGGAGCAAAACCGAGATTATTTTCCGTCGTTTCTCCGCTCACAATTAAAATTGGTTCAGACATGTTCAATGGAATCAATCGCGGACCTGTGATGTCGTTCATAAACTTATCATCCAATGGTGTTGCTCCTTTGGCGTGGTAGAATAAATCTCCTGCTTTGAAAACAAAATTATGTTCATTCCAAAAACGGTTGTGCACTTTTTCATTGGCTTTTTCAGCAATCAAATCATGAATGGTTGTATGATTGAGTTTTGTCCAAGCTCTTATCACTTGCAAAGCATCCCAATAATTTTTTCCTTCCGCAGTTTCGAATGGAATCCACGCATTTTCTTTCAACGTTTCTGGCGAAAGATCTCTTCTGAATTCCTCGGCAATATGCATTCCTTTTTGAAATAACAAAGCACCCGGAGCTCTTGAACCATGATGTGTTACCACAACCGTGTTTCCCGTCGATTTTAAAATTCCAACATACAAAAAGTGATTTCCATCTCCTTGTGTTCCAAGGTGTTCTTGTGCCAACGAAAGCATTCTTTTCGAATTCAAAAATGGGTTGGATTCAAATTGAGCTTTCAAGGCTTCTGGCAATTGAAATTGTTTTCCTCGTTCTCTTCCGCCTGGTCCAAAGTGTGTGCTTGCATGTGCTGCCTCAAGAATGGATTTTGGATCGGCTTTACCGTAATCTGTTAACATCACTGAACAGCAAATATCTGCACTATGCATTCCTGGGTGAATTGCGTTTTTTGCAACAGCTACACCACCTACAGGAATGTAACCAGTTGGTCCCGTTGGACAAGCATCAGGCATAATGGCCCCAGCAACAAGTGTTGGCGTTCGCATTAATTCCTTCATGGAGTCGATCACTTGATTTACGTTCTCAATTTCTTCTTCATTTTCGGCTTTAATGTTGATCGCAAAAGCCGTTGGTTCCTCTTTCAACGCAATTGGATCTGGTGATTTGTATTGCGCCAAATAGTCAAGAATTTCTTGCTCGGTCAATGCATTGGTATTGATATGTGTCAAGGCATCGCTAAACCATTTACCTGGTCGGTATCCTAATTCAATCAATGTATGTCCTGTAAATTTCATTTTTTTTGTTTTTAAATTCTCCGCCGACCCTATTGCCGACGGAGGTTGGTGTTTCGTTCATTTCATTTGAACATGACAAAGGTTTTGACCAACTGCGCAATCTTTTTGCGTAGGTAAAAAAAAGATGTAAATTTGTTTTCATGGCACAAAATAAAAATGCATTAATCCGCTACAGAACCATTGATAAATGTTTGCAAAACTCCTATCGCCAGTGGACTTTGGAGGATTTGATAACAGCTTGTTCGGATGCACTTTATGAATACGAAGGGCGAGACACAAACATCAGCAAACGAACCATTCAATTGGACATTCAAATGATGCGTAGTGATAAATTGGGGTATAATGCGCCGATTGTTGCTTATGATAAAAAATACTATCGGTACGAAGATCCTGATTTTAGTATCACTGACATTCCGTTGAATGAAAGCGATATGCACGTTTTATCTGAAACTGTTGAAATGCTGAAGCAATTTAAGGATTTTTCGTTGTTTTCTGAATTGGGTGGTATTATTCAGCGTTTGGAGGATAAAATCTATACGGAAAAGACACATCAGCCGTCAATCATTCATTTGGATAAAAATGAACTTTTGAAGGGTCTCGAGCATTTGGATGTTTTGTATCAAGCCATACTAAAAAAGATTGTACTCAAGATTTTCTATCAATCCTTCAATGCGGCTCAAAGTTCTGAGATCAAATTTCATCCATTTATTTTAAAGGAATACAACAATCGGTGGTTCTTGGTGGGCAAATCAAAACCAAAGGGAAATCTAATCACCTTGGCTTTAGATCGCATTGAATCCATTGATTATGATTTGAAAACAGCCTATTTGGACGAGCATTTTGATGGCGACGAATACTACAAGCACACGATTGGGGTCACTGTGATGGATAAAAGATTCGTTGAGCGCATTGTGTTGCGGATCGACAAAACAAACGCTCCGTATGTGGTCACCAAGCCTTTGCATCAAAGCCAAGAACTTATTGATACATTTGATAATGGTGATATTGAGATAGCACTTTATGTTCATGCTAACTTTGAGTTAGAACGACTGATTTTGGGATTTGGGGATTCAATTCAAGTACTTCAACCATCAGATTTACGAAGAAGAATTCAAAATAAATTGCAAAACGCCTTGGATTTGTATACGTGTCATGTTTCTACGCCTTCTGCCACAGCCATGGCAAATAAACTATTGAAAAGTGGCTATTCGATTGTAAATCATGTGTATACCAAAAAAGAAGTACGTCATATCGGGAAATTATTGCACGATTACTTTAACGAAACAGAAGATGTAATCGTAGGTAAACGGACATTATTGAAGGATTTACCGGCATTAAAATCCTTGCTGTTTAATCAAAACTTGAAGCGAATGATTGATGCGATTGATCCAACGGCTTTTTTAACCAAAGCAATTTATTTTGATAAGCCTGTTTCGAGTAATTGGTATGTCACTTGGCATCAGGATATTACAATCAATGTTTGTCAAAAAATAGAAACAGCTGGTTATGCTGCTTGGACGAATAAAAAAGGAATTGTAGGTGTTTGTCCACCAGAAGATATTCTAAAATCAACGTTTACTTTACGCATTCACTTGGACGATACGACCCAAGAGAATGGCGCATTAAAAATAGTCCCAGGCTCACATGCTAAGAAATTTAATGACGAAGAAATTTCCGCCATCGTGACTGATCTCAATCCAACCATTGTTGAAGTTAAAGAGGGTGGCGTTCATGTGATGCGACCGTTGATTTTACATGCATCCTCCAAAACTCAGAACCAAAAGAGAAGAAGAGTGATTCACTTAGAATTTTGTTCAAGCGAATTGCCAAATGGTTTAGAATGGTTGGAGCGGGAGTGAGGTGATTTGAAGCTTTTAATTCAATTAACCTTGTGGAGGTGCGATTAATCGCACCTCCACAAGGCTAATGGGGTTATAATAATTTATCATACCTCTCAGAATTATCGCATATCGCGATATGCAATAAATTTAGTTTTTCAAGAAATTGAATTCAAATTGCATTCACCAAAAAACAGTTCATTCCCCCCTCAAACCCATCCTTTTCGGATCGCCATCACAATCATTTCAGCCGTATTTCGTGCTTTTGTTTTGGTCAATAAATTCTTTCTGTGCGTGCTCACGGTGTGCGAGCGGATTCCTAATTCCAATGCGATGTCTTTGGTTTCTTGACCCTTGATGAGAAGGAGTAAAATTTGCTGTTCGCGTGGAGTTAAAAAATGAGTTGGAACTGGGAAAATGTGATCTATTTCAATGTCAATAAACGAAGGTTCACCGTTCAATCCGATGATGGAAACGACAGGTTTTCCTTCCATTTTGATTTCTGAAATGTCGGTGTGCACGCCAAAAGTCCGCAATAATCCGCCTTCTTCGCTGTGTTGAATCGTGATGACTTGTTGCAAGACTCGAATGCATTCGCCATTCTTTTTTTGCAAACGGAAATCATAGCGAATTTTGTAGTTTGGGATTTGATCTGCTCTGAGTTGGCTGAAAAATGCGGTCAGTTTACTTTCAATATTCAAAAACCAAGGTTGATCTTCTGGATGAATTTTTGTGAAAAACGTGGCTAAATCTAATTCTTCTGGCTGGTAACCGAGCACTGTGGCTACTTCCGGACTCAACAAATCAAATTTAGATTCTTTCAGGTTGAAAATGTAATAATAGAAGTCGCCAACAGAAAAAATGTTTAATAATTTCTTTTGGGCTTCGAGATTGAAGCCGTCGTCTTGGAGCGGTTTGCCAATATTTACCTTGCTCCAAATTTTCAGAGCTTCCTGGAGTAATTCGTTGGACATAATGAATAGAAGTACTTTTTATCAAATCAATGCGTCGCCGTCTTTCGGCTAATGGTCATTTCATGCGTATTAGATCCACCCTTTTTGAATGGACATGGTAATCATTTCGGAAGTATTCCGAGCATTCGTTTTAAGCAATAAATTTCTTCGGTGCGTGCTTACGGTATCGGTGCTGATGCACAAGTTGGATGCAATTTCTTTTGTTTCTCTGCCATTGACCAATTGAAGCAAAATTTCTTCCTCGCGACTTGTTAAAAATGCGAAGGGAGTTGGAAATACCTTTTCAATTTCGATATTGACAAACGATGGCTCGCCTTGAAGTCCGATAAACGAAACGACAGGTTTTCCTTCTTTTTTCAAGCTTGAAATATCGGTGTGAACCACAAATGTTTTCATGATTCCTTCGCTTTCCGTGTAGTGCAAGGCAATGATTTGTTGAAGGATCCGAATGTATTCGCCATTCTTTTTTTGAATCCGGAAATCAGAACGAAATTTATAATTTGGAATTTGTTCTATCCTCAGATTGTTCACGAAATCAGCGGTTTTGCGTTCAATGTTGAGAAACCAAGGCTGATCATCAGGATGAATTTTGTGGAAGAGTGTTTCAACATTCATTTCGCTTGAAGTGTAACCCAGCACAGATTCAACTTCTTCACTCATCCAATCAACGGTTGATTCCTTGCGATCTAAAACGAAATAATAAAAGTCGCCAATGGCGAAGAGATTCAGTAGTTTTTTATGCGTTTCAAAATCGAACAAAGCGGTATTGGTGGGTTGTCCAGCATTCACTTTATCCCAAAGATTGATTGCTTTGCTCACTAGTTCGACGTTTCTAAAATCATTAATATTGGGTATTGTGTGCAGGATTGTAAATGTATTCTTTTGTTTTGATAAATGGCTTAAAATTATTGGTGTGTAAAATTGGATCAACATTCAATCGAAACTAATCAGTGCTAGGCCTCAGAAAACGGAATAAAAACTAAAAACCAAATAAATTAACGATGAAAACAACATTCAACATGCTAAAATTAAACGTATTTGCGATTCTTTTCGTGAGTCTGACTCTTTCGATGACTGTTAATGGGCAAGGTTCCATGTACAAAGGTGCCAGAACTTGGCCAACGATTTCTTCGTTGATGGGTCAAACGGTTGAAAAAGCCAAAACAATCTTAAGCAGCCATGGTATGGTTTTAAGCCAAAGCGATTTGGATTCAGATAGCGGGATTGAAACACATGCATTTATTCCATCAACAGCAACAGATCCAGAAGAAGAATTGCCATATTATTTGTTTTCCGTTAATGGAAAGATCGTTGTAGTACACACCCAATTCGCGTATGAAGACACGGGATCAAGCGTTGAATTGCAGGACCTTGAAAAAGTAAAAAATCAATTGGCAGGTGCAGGATATACAATTGAAAGTCAGAATACAGAAACAGATAGCAATCCTTTTGGTGGAGAATCTGTAACTGAAGCGTATGTGTACAAAAGCAATAACAGTGAGGCGCGCATTTACCGTGAAGGTGGAATGGCAACTTTTAGTCTTACGCTTGGAGCAACAAAGTATCAACAGTTGTTGCATGGTGATGGCGAGGAGTAGTGCAACTTTTTAAGCGTTTACTTTTTCTTGGAATTGTTCATTTTGCATCATTTTCCGTTTTTAGTCAAACGTATGATTTAAACCAGTGGCCACAAATGATGGCCTTGGCTGAAACCGATTCGCTTGCTGACATAGAGCGTTTGGCTGCTCAAAAGTTTCATGTGCTCATCAATGATTATCGGTCATCGAATGATCTCGATTCGCTGTTGTGGAATGAAGTCTTGTGGATTTCATCCCGAAATCATTGTATTTGGATGATGAAAAACGATCAGCTGTCGCATTATGAGTGGGCAGATACGAAGTATTTCACAGGTTCAGATCCGGCCGAACGCTACAAAAGTGCTTCGCGTGGGCGGACAGAAGGCAACTATACAGCCGAAAATATTCTGTATCATTTTGCTTCTTCTGGTTCGCTCAAAAATCGCATTGCACAGCAAATCGCTGAAACTTCTTTTTTGCAGTGGAAAAACTCCCCTGGTCATAACGCGTCTATGTTGAGTCCCAAAAGTTCCATGCACGGCGTTGCCTTTTTAATTTCGGAAGAAGGCAAAGTTTGGGGCGCTGATTTATTTGGTTTTTGCGAAGGGTGTGTTTTTGGTCCCCCGATTCCGAAACCTATTTTGGCGAAAAAGTACCAACTCGTTAAAAGTTCCGCAAAGGGAATCGATAAAGCGGAATTACAAGTTGTTTTGGACGAACTTCAGAACGAAATATTGGATTCTCTTTACACCTTTCCGAACAACAATTCCGCGGAAATTCCGAAACGAAAAAAAGCACTTGAGAAAGCAGCACAGAGTTATTTGAAAGCGTCGATTAAGTCTTCAAGTTCGGTGATTCTAAAGAATAAAAGCCATGCAGGAAGCTATACATCATTCACATCCAAAGAATTTGATGCGCACAGCGTTGTCCGAAATAATCCAAAAAATAAAACAAACGCAAAAATCCGTGAGAACGAAATTCGCTTGGAAAAAGAAGCCAATTATTTCACGCTAGAAGAAACACTGAGTGACCTCCGTTATTTCTTGGGCAAAAGTGCCACAACTTCAGAAAACTTTCGGGAAGTCGGCTATGCAGTGGCTGTTCAAAAGAAAAAGGGTAAAGTGATTGTGACGGTTTTAGGCATTTTTGGAGAATAAATTGAAGCTATTTCAATGCTTGGAGCAATGATTACGAATCTTTTCTAAAATCTGAAATTACATGAGCCAACGTATCGTCCAACCAACAAAATCAGAAATTGTTTTTATCACTAAAATGCTGCAACGTCCATTTGATGAGAATATTCTTTTCCTTTGGCAATTCTAGTTTTTCGATAATGTTTCTGCGATGCCATTCTACGGTTCGTTCGGAAATAAAGAGCAATTCGCCAATTTCTTTGTTGTTTAAATTTTTTCCGATTAATTCAATGATTTTTCGTTCGCTCAGATTTAACTTTTCTAACTCTTTATCGGGTGCACTTTTCTGAATGGCTAGTTGAATTTTAGGAGAATGGTATTTTTCGCCTTGAATAATTTGATCCATGCATTCCAGAATTTCTTCGTTGGAAAAGTTTTTGAGCAAATACCCTTGCACATTGTATTCCATTGCCTTTGAATAGATATTGTATTCGTTGTGCATGGTGAGCAAAATAATTTTGGTACTTAGATTTTTTTGAAATACGAGTTTAGCCACTTCAATGCCACTCATTCGGGGCATGCTAACATCCAAAATAGCAATCATTGGTCGATCTCGCTCAATCGATGAATAAGCATCCGCGCCATTGCTGGCAAGTGTGTTGATTTGATAACCGTTTTCTTCTAAAAGCGCTTTTGTGCCTTGCAGAATAATCGGATGATCATCAGCCAATAAAATCGTAATGTCTTTTTTTAACATATCACCTTTTGTTTTCCAACGGAATTGTAATGGTTATGATGGTTCCTTTTGAGCTCGATTGGATGTCAAAATTTCCATTAATCAATCGGGTTCGTTCAATCATATTCAGAAGTCCAAACGATTTTGAATTCACCAAAGCATTGTTTACATCAAATCCTTTTCCGTTATCTTGAACGATAATTTCAAGCATTTGCCCTTTTTGTTGCACACAAATTTGCCCAGCAACAGCATTTGAATACTTAATGATGTTATTCACGGCTTCTTGAATTATGCGAAACAATTGCAATTCTGATTTGGTGTTGAGTGAACTTGGATAATCCAATTTCGTGGTAAAAATAAACTGATTAAACTCAGCCACTTGATATACCAATTGCTCGATGCTATTCACCAATCCTAATTCATCAAACATAATCGGATGTAAATTCCGTGAAATTCCTCGGATCATGTTTATGACATTGTCCACACGTTCTGGAGCATTTGAATCATTTTTGAGAACAGCAGATTTTATCAATAAAAGTTCGCTATTCACGCTGTCATGCAAATCCGAGGAAATTCTTTTTTTCTCTTCTTCCACGCGCGTCAACATTTCTTTCGTGAATCGAATGCTCATGTTGCGTTCAACCACTAATTTTTTTCTTCGATGAATGCCATAAATCAAGGCAAATCCAAGAATCAATAAAAGGGTCAAAGTAATTAATAGGATGATTAATCGATTGCTCGAAGTCAATTGTGACTTTTTCAATTTTAATTCTCGTTCTTTTCGTTCCGTATCAAATTTAATTTCAATTTGTTTTAAAGTGTTTTTGTTTTCGGTGGCATTATAGACCGTTTGCAAAGAGTCATATCGGTGGAAAGATTCCACACATTTTTCATAATTGTTCATTTCCTTGTAAGCGTCTCTGATCATTTGTGCCGCATACAATTGATATTTTAGAATGTCATACATTTTTGCATAGTGCATGGCTTTGGCATAACTTTCCTCCACTTTTTCCGGCAATTGCATTTTTGCGTAAAGACTGATTTTTTTCCCGTAAACAATGGGCAAATCTTTGGGGTCAGAATCCAACATTTTCTGAATGGCATCATCGTAGAGATTTTCAGATTGCACAAAATTTTCGTCTAAAAACGCCAAATAAGCTTCTTGCATGAGAATGAATGACTGATTCTGTGGGCTTAAATGCTTAAACTTCGTTTTACGGATGACACGCATCAATTCCGCAGACTTTTTATATTCTTTGATGTCGAAATAGGCTAATGCAAAATTGAAATTCACATGTGCTTCAAGAAACTCTTTTTTACTTTTCGCTGCATTGGCAATTTCTTTGGCAAGATGCAGGTGCTTAATAACATTCGGATAGTCAAACGTTCGTTTGTAGGTATCAGAAATATAGATGTGCAAAAAAACACGGTCAACCTCACTTAAACCAGGCTTGTCCAAGGCTTTTTGAAGCAATTCAAAACTTTCTCTATACTTTGCTTCATTGTTTAATTCATACACTTTTTTGTTCAGATTGATCACTGAAGATGATTGCCCGAGCGCCGAAATGGTGCAGCATAAAAACACGAAAAGTATAAAAATGGGCTGTTTAAGAATCATCTTACAATAAAATATCGACTGTTTTCATCAAAACATCTTTCGTTTATTTTTTTGATTTTCAGGTGGAACCAAAATTTTGTTCAAAAATACGGTTTAAAAACAAGTAAAAAACCAGTGGTAGCACTAGTGAAAATTCATTTTTAGATGCGTTTATTATTGACTGGTCTCAAAGTTACCACATGGATGAAGTTTGGATTAATGCACCCACGAATAATCTCCCGATTACTATCGGGATTATTATTTAAAACATTAAGGAACGAAGGGAAATAAGCGTTTATGTTTGACATGTCCCGGATAGCCATCGGGAGGATAATTAAGGTCGCCTGCGGCGTTAAGAGAAAGCTATTCGCGAAATGAAGCTTCTTAAAAAACCGCAAGGTTGCACCTTAATTTATGCACCAATGACATTTCTAAAAGTTTATAATCATTGGTGAATAATTATTCTGGGTATTACGATAAAAGCCCTTTATGACCTTAAGGCCTTAATGTTAAAAATTCAAATACCTCAAGATTGTAAGTTGTTTGTTTTTTACAAAATTTTCTCAAAATCCCAGTATTTCCACTAGTACAAGTAGGCTGCTTTCGTTCTAACCTTTGTAGAAACAAAAATGAACTAGAAATGAATAGACTAAACGTGATTGGCTTGTTAGTGGCAATTTGCTATTTAACAATGCCAGTTTTCTCCCAAACAACCTATTACGTCGACGCCAGTAAGCCAGATAATTCTGGAGCAGGGACAACGTGGCTAAGCGCTAAAAAAGATGTGCAAGATGCCATTGATGCTAGTTCACCAGGCGATCAAATCTGGGTGAAAAGTGGTGTTTACAAACCTAAAAATTATCCTTCTACATTAATCCCTGTGGCTGATTCTTATCCGAGCGGAAGTCCACTTTTGCCGTTGTCAGACCGAGACAACATGTTTTTGCTCAAAAACAATCAAAAAATTTATGGAGGTTTTGCGGGAACAGAAACAAGTATCAATGAGCGAACAGATATTTTAGGAAGTAACAAAACTACTTTTTCTGGTGATGTTGGCACCGTTGGTGATTCCACAGACAACTGTTATCATATCCTAGTTTATTTAGCTCCAGATAATGGCGCTGTGGCTCCAACAATCGATGGAATTCATTTTGAAGGCGCTTATGCGAACAGTAATTATGGTCAAACAATATTACCAGGTGCTGCATTCGGTTCTGCTTATGACCTGGGAATAAGTAAAGCTTTTGGAGGTGCCATTTACATCTATTTAGGGAACAATGGGGAAGTGAGAAATTGTTCATTTACGCATAATACCGCGGGAAATCGTGGCGCAAGTATTTGGTTCGAAGGTGGCTTTGGAACGACGAGAAAGCTCACGGTTAAAAATTCTTTCTTTTATAACAATTCATCTAATTCATATGGTTCTGGAATAGCAACAAATTATGGAGAAAACACCTTTGCTAATAATGTGTTTTATGGCAACAAAGGTACGGATGGAACAGCCATTTTTCAATTTGCGGGTGAAGCAAAAATTTACTCCAATACATTTGTAAACAATGATTGTAGTCAGAGTGTAGGTACCGTTTATTTGCACAACAATGGCGACTCTGCCGTTTTTTATAATAATCTTTTTTATGGAAATATAGCAGGTTACCCAATTCCAAGCACAACGAACATGGGGGTAGATCAAGTGCGACCGGGGACATTTTACACGGAATTTAATCCATTGTATGGTTTTAACTTAAATTATTCGTGGGATGTACTTTTTAAAAACAATAGTTTGCAACTGGCTCAATCGGCTTATACCACAACCTCCGATTTTTCAACCGATTTAGGAGCGGGAGCAACAGCGAATCTTTTTCAGCAAGCGCCTAGTTTTCTAAATATTAATGATCTAGACGGAGAAGATAATCAACTCGGGACAGCAGACGATGGTTTAATCTTACAAAGCATTTCGAGTATCGTGGATGCAGGAGATTCTACACTTGTGAGTTTGCAAGTTGGTAGCTTTGACATTTCTGGTTTTGATCGTGTTGTAGGCGCTAACATCAATCCTGGGGCGTATGAACGAACTTGGACGCCATGTTTTACAGCGGTTAGTTCAACAGTTACTGCGTGTGATTCTTTTGCTTTTAATGGAATTACCTATGCTTCAAGTGGCACGTATGTCGACACCATTGATGCTGCATCTTGTGACACCATCGTAACTTTAAATTTAACGATTTATAATTCAAGCGCTTCTAGCATTTCCATCGATACCTGTCAAGCGTTTGTGTTCAACAGTCAATTGATTTCAGCTACAGGCGTTTACACGCAAACAATTCCAAATGCAAATGGATGTGATTCAACGATCACATTGAACGCAACAATTTCACCACTTTCAAATTCAATTTCTATTGATACATGTCAAGCCATTCTGTTAAATAATCAACTGCTTTCTTCCAGTGGAACATATACACAAACACTTACAAATGCCTTTGGTTGTGATTCCATTTTAACCATAGATTTTGTTCTCACACCCATTACAGGCTTAATTACTCAAACATCTTGTGGGCCTGTAACCATCAACGGACAAGTATTTAGTGTTTCTGGAATTTACACGCAAAATTTAATGGCGAGTAATGGATGTGATTCTACATTGACGTTGGATTTAACCATTGAAGCGTTGCCTAATTTAACCGTTTCTATTTCAAATGGAAGTGTTTTCTGTGAGAACCAAGAAATTACCTTAACGGCAACGGGTGCAAGTTCCTTAACTTGGGACAATGGAATAGAAAATGGAATCGCATTTTTTCCAGCGGTTGGAATTAATCTATATACTGTAACTGGAATTGAAAATGGCTGCACTGGAACCTTGCAAGTTCCTGTAAATGTGGGTGCTATTCCAAGCATTGAGGCGACCGTGTCTGATAGTAGTATCTGTGAATTAGAATCCGTTTATTTTTCAGGAAATGGAGCACTGATCTACAATTACCTAACACCGGATTTTGCATACGCTGAATGGTTCACACCAACACAACTTGGCGTTACAACGTATTTGATGGAAGGAATTGGAGTGAATGGATGTCGTGATACTGTTTCCATTTCGATTGAATTGAGAGATCGTCCAGATGCACCATCTGTTTCTGCGCTTACAGCTTCCACATGTTATGGTCATCCACTAGAGCCTTCGGTTGTTTCAAATCCAAGTTCAGGAATTATCGAGTGGTTTTTAGATTCGAATTTATCATCGAGTTATGAAATAAACAATACGTTGAACGAAGATGAACTTAGTATTGGAACACGCTCTTATTTCGCGAGTAACTTTGACAACGATTGTTACAGTCCGCCGACAGAAGTGCAAATTACAGTACATGCTTTGCCAGAGGTAAATGCTGGTTCGGATTTCAATGCACCAGCTCATGAAACGGTGACATTAACTGGAACTATTTCAAATACAGATGATTATTACTGGACAAACTCGTTGAACAATCAAATCGATTCTACATTAACGACTTCATTCTTATCAACGAATTCGGTTGAGTATACTTTGTATGCCATTTCCTTGGAGGGATGTGTTGATTCTTCATCCGTCGTTGTAACGATTGACAAACCGTTTGTTTCCAGCAATTACGTCTCTGCGAACGGTGATGGCAACAATGATTCATGGCAAATTCAACCGCTTGAAAAAATCAGTGGATGTGTGGTTCGCATTTTCAACACCTTCGGACAAATCATTTTTGAAAGCGACAATTATCAAAACGATTGGACTGGATCAGATTTTCCAGATGGAGATTACTATTTTGAAATCTCCTGCGAAGATGATAAAACAGTCGGAAGCATCACATTAATCCATTAAAAAACAAAAGGAACGAACAATGAAAAAAACAATTATAACATCCGTTTTGTTGAGTCTTTTTGGCTTTTCCCCCCTTGCTCAACAGCGTTATATCACCACTTTGGGAGCGATAAATGGATACAATAACAATCCTGCGTATGCGGGAGCGAATAACTGTTTGACAGTCAATTTGCAAGGAAAAAAACAATGGATGAATGTCCCAAATTCTCCAACAAATGCTCAATTGCAAATAACAAAACGATTTGGTCGCTTTTTTGGATTCGGTGTTCAAGCAAATTATTGGAACGCGGCCTTATTGACCAATGTTCAAGGTGCTGCAACATTCGCGTGGCACATTCCGCTCGGAAAAAAGTTGCGTTTGGGAATTGCTGCAAACATCGGATATTCTCAAGTGAGTTTGAACAGTCAGGATGTTATCACCTATCAGACTGATCCAACCTTAGGTCAAAATCAAAATACTAGTAATCTTTTTGCAGATGCTGGGATTTTGTTGCATGGCGAAAAATTACAAATAGGGATTTCATCGCCGTCTGTTTACACGATGCGTTTAGGGAATAATTTAAATTATTTGAGCGAACGCTATCTTGTTGCAAATGCACAATATAAAATCAATTTAGGCAAGCAATTCAATTTAACGCCCATGGTTGTATACCGAACTTTGCCAAGTTCAGGGTATTTATTGGATGGTTTGTTGCGCGCTGAATTTTATTCTCGATTGGGGATTGCCGCAGGATACAGAACAAATAGCGGCTTGCTTGCAAGTGTTGACCTTCGGATAAATGATAAAATTGTCCTTGCTTATGCGTATGACGCTGGAGTGCAAAACCTAAGTGGTTTGTCCAAAGGGTCACACGAGATTCTTTTGGGTTTATCCTTTTGCAAAGAAGAGCCTAAACCAAAATTTATCCAACAATTTGCATCGATTCTTGTGAAGGATGAAAAGGGACAAATCGCTCCATTCAAAGAGTTTACAGTTAAAAATCAGTCAACTGGCGCTTCTCAATTGGTAGTGACCGACGAAAAAGGGATGATTACATTTCCAGTGAATCCTGCGTCCAATTACTCTGTAGTTAGTTCCAACGAGAATTACGAAGCGAATTTCTTGGATTTTAGAACAGAAAACACCTTGGAAAATAACATTGAAAAAATGTATAAGTTGGTGCACAAAAAAGCCTTCATTTCGAGCAAAATCATTAACAAAGGAACTGGCAAAGGAATTCCAAATGCGCGAATCACAAAAACGGAGAATGGAATTGAGTCCGTTTATGTGAGTGATGAAAATGGCGTGTTTACAATCCCTGTTGATGCTTCTAAAAATTTAAATGATTCCATAAATTTTCAATTAAAAGTGGAACGAGGACAGTTTGATCAAGTTAAACCAGTTGTAGTTCAAACTGTTTTGAAACAATACGGCGAAATCACGTTGAATTCCTTAACGAATGAAGAAAGCAATGAAATCTTCATGAAACCTGATGTCGAAGCAACAACGATCAATGAACTCATCACCATTAATCCAATTTACTTTGATCTGAAAAAATTTGACATTCGTCCAGATGCCGCTTTGGAACTGGATAAAGTCATTCAATTTTTAAACGAAAATCCAACATTGTCAATCGAAGTTGGTGCTCATTCAGATTGCGTAGGATTTACTTATACCAATCAAAAATTGTCTGAAAGTCGGGCATTATCTTGTGTGGATTACATTCAAAAGCGCATTGAGAATCCAAGTCGCGTCACTGGAAAAGGATATGGAGAATTAATGTCATTAAGTTCCACTCCGTGTGAAAAGCGCTCGATAGTAGAGCATGAAAAAGATCGTAGAATTGAGTTCAAAATCGTGAAATTATAATTTTAAAAGAGAACAATTATGAAAAGTATAATCACATTACTTATTGGAATTTTTATTAGTGTTTTTAGTTATGGGCAGGGTGTGAAAAAATTCACCAATCTAGATACTATTGTTCCAGGAGTTCATCCAAATTACAATCAAGAAGTGCTCGAAATTGGAAAAGGCCAATTGAAAGATAATTCAGGTCTTACTCGCATTGACGATAAGATATATTTTTATCATCAAAAGTATCAGGGTGGTGAACAGAATTTGTGTTATTTCTATAATGATAGTACCTACAAAATACGCAACAATTATGCTGCAACACATGACTTTAGTTCAAATCTTATGAAACCTTTTAAGGTAAATTCTAAGGTTTATACAACGATCAGGAGAGGATCAGATAATATCAATATGATTGCTGAAGTATCAGGAGATTCCTTGATTCTTGTACCAGGTCCAAGACCCTCAAATCCTTCGGACAATATGTTCGGCTTTTCGACAGTTTCGAATAACAAAGTTTATTTCATAGTTGCTCACAATAATATCGCGTTTAATCCCGACTCAGTATTTATTTACACATTTGATGGATCAAATTACGTTAAATTTACAGAACCTTCGGGTTATTCTCTAACCGTTAACACCATCGAACAAACATTAAATTCGTTTGAATTAAATAATGAAACATTTGCGGTGCTTAATACAACAAGCGGATTAAAGTACGAAATCGCGAAATTTACAGGAACAACATTGACACTCATTTCGAATCCTTCTGCACTAGACAAAGGATTTATGAATTTCGAATATCTTGTGAATCAGAACAAACTATATTCACCTTACGTGCTATCAAATTTTGCAACCACTATTGGGGTTTTTGATGGAACAACAATAAGCGTTGCCACGAGACCCGTTACTTCAAATGCTACTGATGGCGTCAAAGGAGCAGCTGGAGTTGATTTAATTAATTGGAACGACACTATTTATTGTAATTACTTATCAGGTGTTTTTCCAACACAAACATCGCAATTAGCTAGATTAGTCAATGATACAATTCGACTTTTAGGAATATCTGAATTCACACCATCCTTTGCACAAGTCTTAGGTAATCAATTGATTGGCAAGATAGAGACGATTTTGGGGCAACCTAAGCTTAGGGTATTAAACCCTGGAGCTGCTAATTGGGCGAGTATCAATTACCCGACTGGTAGTTGGATGCAAACGGGTTTTAGTAATGTATTATTCAAAAACAACTTATATTTCATTGTTGATTCTGTAAATGCCAAGCACCGAATTTTTAAGTACGACGGCAGTCAAATTTCAACCATTCAAGACAACAATTTATATTATACCTTTGGAATGAATCCTCCAAATCCGAATAATAATAATATACCAGTTTGGACTAAAAAAAATAATCTAGGTCCTGAAGGCAACTTCACTGTTGTTGGAGATTACTTAGCATTCTCTTATAATTTTCACAGAGCTATAGGCGATAATACAATATTTGACCCATTTGGAGGTCCTCCAATGACATCATTCACTATATTTAATTATTATCAGATTGCACGAATTAAGGATGATTGTACTGCACCAGCAATTACAAGTCAACCAATAGCAACTCAAATTTGTAATGGCTCATCTGGCTCTATTTCTGTTGGTTATTCTGGGACAGTAACAACAAGAGAATGGTACAAAGACGGTGTTATTATACCAAGTGCTACAACTTCTTCCTTGACATACTCAAATATGACAGTTGCAGATACAGGTGATTATTACTTCAAAGGGATTTCTCCTTGTGGAACAATTATTTCAGATACTGTTCATGTGAGCATGAAAAATTTACCGTCAATAACAGCAAATGATACTAGTATTTGTCAAGGTATTTCGCATACAATTATACCACTAGGCGGAGTTAGTTATACATATTCCCCAGGTGGATCAGCAACAGTTTCACCTTTAATAACAACTGATTACATCATTACTGGAATTGGTGCTAATTCTTGCGTAAATAAAGATACGATCACAATAACTGTATTGTCTGTGCCTGCAATAGCGAAAGATTCTACCAATGTATTATGTAATGGCACTTCTTCAGGTTCAATTGATTTAACAGTTTCTGGCACTTCCACACCTTATACTTTTGATTGGGGAGGAGGAATTACGGACGAAGATAGAACCTCGCTATCAGCAAGTTTATATTCTTGCACGGTAACTGGTGCAAATGATTGTGCTAAAACGGTCACTGTAAATATTACACAACCCTCGGAAATTACATCTGCGATAAGTGCACAAACGAATGTATTATGCAACGGAGCATCAACGGGTGCTGCAACGGTTTCAGTTTCTGGCGGAATTAGTCCGTATACCTATTCTTGGTCACCAAGCGGAGGCAACGCTGCAACCGCATCTGGTCTTTCAGAAGGATCATATACGTGTACAATCACAGATTTTAACGAATGTACAAAAACACAAAATGCAACAATAACTCAACCGGCTACTTCCGTTTCTGGAACAACAGCTATCACACATGTGAGTTGCTACGATGGTTCAACTGGTGCAATAAACTTATCACCAAGTGGTGGAACTGCTCCTTATAACTTTAACTGGGGTGGTGGCATCACAACAGAAGATCGAACTGGGTTGTCGGCAGGAAGCTATTCTGTAACAATTACAGATGCAAATGGGTGTATGGCTTCTGTTTCAGCGACACTCACTGAACCAACTTCATCAGTTTCAGGAACATCTGCAACTACACATGTGAGTTGTTACGGTGGTTCAAATGGGGAAATTAACTTAACAGCAACTGGTGGTACAGCTCCATATACGTTCAATTGGGGTGGTGGAATCACGACCGAAGATAGAACAGATTTGTCGGCAGGAACTTATGCTGTAACAATTACAGATACAAATGGATGTACAGCTTCTGTTTCAACAACCATTACGCAACCAACTGATTCAATTTCTGGAACTACCGCAATCACACATGTGAGTTGCAACGACGGTTCAAATGGGGAAATTGACTTAACACTAACGGGTGGAACTGCACCATATACTTTTGATTGGGTTGGTGGATTTACCACAGAAGATTTAACGGAATTATCTGCAGGAACTTATTCTGTAACAATTACAGATTCAAATTCTTGTACAGCTACTGTTTCTGCAACAATTACAGAGCCTGCATCTGTACTTTTTGCAACGACATCACTCACACATGTGAGTTGCTACGATGGTTCAAATGGTGCAATAAACTTAACACCAAGTGGTGGAACAGCTCCATATTCCTTTAACTGGGGTGGTGGCATCACAACAGAAGATCGAACAGGATTGTCCGCAGGAAGCTATTCTGTAACAATTACAGATTCAAATGAATGTACATTTTCTGTTTCAGCAACAGTAACAGAACCGGCTACTTCCGTTTCTGGAACAACAGCTATCACACATGTGAGTTGTAATGCTGGTACAAATGGAGCAATTAGCTTAACACCAACTGGAGGAACTTCTCCTTATACATTTGATTGGGGTGGTGGAATCACAACCGAAGATAGAACAGGATTAACAGCTGGAGAATATTCTGTAGTTATCACTGATGCTAATGGATGTACGAATACACAAAATGTGACAATCACACAACCGACTGCAATAACATCTACTATAAGTTCACAAACAAATGTATTATGCTTTGGCGCAAATACTGGCGCTGCAACTGTTTTCGCTTCTGGTGGAACTGGTGCATTTAGCTATTCATGGTCACCAAGCGGAGGGACTGCTGCTACAGCTGCTTTTCTTACTGCCGGAACATACACTGTAACAATCACAGATGCAAATGCGTGTACAAAAACACAAAGTGCTACAATTACTCAACCCTTGCCACTTGTTGTTTCCGTTGCTTCTAACACGAATGTTTCATGTAATGGCGCAGCAACTGGTTCAATGACTTCAACTGTAACAGGCGGTGTACCTTCATATTCTTATTTATGGTCAACCGGAGCAACAACTGCAAACATCTCAGGTTTGTCAGCTGGATCATATACTTGTTATGCAACAGATGCAAATGGATGTACAACAAACGCTTCTTCTACAATTTCACAGCCTGCTTCATTAACTGGAACAGCTATTACGACTAACGTAGCATGTTTTGGTGGAACTACAGGTGCAATTAATTTAACACCAACAGGCGGAACTGCTCCTTATACCTTCAACTGGGGAGGCGGAATTACAACAGAAGATCGAACTGGATTGACGGCCGGAACGTATTCAGTAACAATTACTGATGCAAATGAATGTACTGGTACAGCTTCTGCAACCATAACTCAACCTTCAAGTGCAATTTCAGGATCTACAGTTATTACAAATGTTAGTTGTAATGCAGGTACAAATGGAGCGATTAACTTAACAGCAACGGGAGGAACTTCTCCTTATACATTTAACTGGGGAGGTGGAATCACAACCGAAGATAGAACAGGATTAACAGCTGGAGCTTATTCTGTAGTTATTACTGATGCCAATGGCTGTACAGCTACTGTTTCGAAAACAATTACGCAACCAGCTGTTTCAGTTTCTGGAACAACAGCAATAATTAATGTGAGTTGCAACTCAGGTTCAAATGGAGCAATTTACCTCACCGCAACTGGGGGAACTGAACCATATACGTTCAATTGGGGGGGAGGAATCACAACTCAAAATCGAACAGGTTTGTCGGCAGGAACGTATGCTGTAACAATTACAGATACAAATGGATGTACAACTTCTGTTTCAGCCACAATTACTCAACCAGCAGTTTCAGTTTCTGGAACAACTGCAATCACACATGTTAGTTGTTATGATGGATCAAATGGTGCAATTAACTTAACACCAACAGGTGGAAGTGCGCCCTATTTCTTTAACTGGGGCGGCGGAATTACAACCGAAGATCGAACAGGATTGTCTGCCGGAACTTACGTTGTAACAATTACAGATGCAAATGAGTGTACAGCTACGTTTTCATCTACAATAACTCAACCAGCAGTTTCAGTTTCTGGAACAACAGCTATCACTCATGTGAGCTGCAATGCTGGATCAAATGGAGCAATTAATTTAACACCAACAGGCGGAACGGCTCCTTATACCTTCAATTGGGGAGGAGGAATTACAACTGAAGATAGAACTGGATTGTCGGCCGGAACGTATTCTGTAACAATTACAGATGCAAATGAGTGTACTGGTTCGGTTTCAGCTACGATAAATCAACCGGCTGTTGCACTATCAGGATCTACAGTTATTTCAAATGTTAGTTGTAATGCTGGTACAAATGGAGCAATTAATTTAACAGCAACTGGCGGAACTTCTCCTTATACATTTAACTGGGGTGGTGGAATCACAACAGAAGATCGAACTAGCTTGTCAGCTGGAACATATTCCGCAACAATTACAGATGCAAATTCTTGTACAGCTACTGTTTCTGCAACAATTACCCAACCTGCTGCGATTTCTGGAACAACAGCAATCACACATGTAAGTTGTAATGCAGGTTCAGATGGAGCCATTAATTTAACGCCAGCGGGTGGAACAGCTCCTTATTCATACAATTGGGGTGGTGGAATCACAACCCAAGACAGAACTGGTTTATCGGCTGGAACTTATGCTGTTACAATTACAGATACAAATGGGTGTACCGCTGTCGTTTCAGCTACGGTCACTCAACCGACAAATGCACTTTCTGGAACCAAAGTGGTTACAAATGTCAGTTGTAACGCAGGTTCAAATGGCGCAATAAACATAACACCAACAGGTGGAACGGCACCATATACATTTAACTGGGGTGGCGGAATTACAACCGAAGATCGAACAGGTTTATCGGCAGGAACTTACTCGGTAACAATCACAGATGCAAACGAATGCACAGCTTCGGTTTCGGCTACCATAACGGAACCTTCAACTGCACTTTCTGGGTCTAAGGTGATCACAAATGTGAGTTGTAATTCGGGGTCAAACGGTGCCATTAACCTTACACCAGCAGGTGGAACGGCTCCGTATTCGTACAATTGGGGTGGTGGAATTACAAGCGAAGACCGAACAGGATTGATTGCTGGAACTTACAATGTCACAATCACCGATGCAAATGGTTGTACGGCTTCTGTTTCCTCCACAGTAACGCAACCAACGGCAATTGGGGTAGCTTGGATCGAAACACCTGTCAATTGTTTTGGGGAATCCAATGGAGCGATTGACCTTACAGCTTCTGGAGGAACTGCTCCATATACATTTAACTGGGGAGGTGGAATTACATCCGAAGACAGAACAGCATTAACCGCTGGTTCATATAATGTTACAATTACAGATGGGAATTCATGTCCTGGTTCTTTTACGATTAATGTAACGCAACCAGCAATCCTTTCATCGTCAAAAGTAATTACGCATGCGAATTGCTATGGAAGCAGCAACGCGGCAATTAATATTACCGTAACAGGTGGAACAAGTCCTTACAATTATTTCTGGAATTCGTCATTTGAGACGGAAGACCTGACTGGAATATCAGCAGGAACTTATTCTGTGCAAATTTCAGATTCACATGGTTGTCCATTGAATGATACCGCCGTTGTTACTCAACCATCAGAAATTATTTCTTCAACGGTGGTTTCACATGTAGATTGTTTTGGAAATGCGACAGGTGCGATAAACATTGTTCCTTCTGGTGGTGTTGGACCATATACCTTTAATTGGGGCGGTGGCATTTCAACAGAAGATCGCTCAGGTTTGGCGGCTGGTACTTATGCTTTGGTAATTACCGATGCAACAAATTGTGTGGGCAATGTCTCCACAGTAGTGAACCAACCAACGGTTTTAAGTGCTACAAATACTTCTGAAAATATTGCATGTTTTGGAGCTTCAACAGGATCTATCAACGTCACGGCTGCTGGTGGAACAGCTCCTTATTCATACAACTGGGGCGCACAAGGAACATCGGAAGATCTTTCAAATGTACCATCTGGAAATTATTTGGTTACTGTCACGGATGATCATGGATGTACCACCACATCGAGTGCAACCTTATCTCAACCAACGGAAATTACATTTGCTAAAGATTCAACAAACATTTTTTGTTTTGGTGACAATTCAGGAATGGCCAATGTTGCTGTGACTGGTGGAGTTGGACCTTACGCATATACATGGATTGGTACATCTGCGTATACGGAAACGGCGAACTACTTAACGGCAGGAAATTACAGTGTTGAAATTACCGACGACAATGGTTGTGTTAAGTTCGCTGATTTTGCATTGACTCAAAATCCTGAAATCACCTCAAGTTTTAGCATTTCGCAATGCGATCCTTTTACTTGGGAATCAAATTACTACCCGAGTTCAGGAACGTATCAGCAAGTATTCACAGCGGCAAATGGTTGCGACTCAACAGTCACTTTAAATTTAACCGTTTTTGGTTACCCAAGCATTTCAATAAACGCTTCTGAAACCATCATTTGTGCAGGTGAAAGTATCACCTTGGATGCGAATGGCGGAATTTCAGCAGCCACTTGGGACAATGGAGTAATCAATAATGAACCTTTTGTTCCATCGGAAACAACGATTTATACGGCATCTGTTTCAAATGCGCAAGGTTGCGTTTCTTTCGGAAGCGTCGAAGTTTTTGTGCGGGAGTTGCCAAATGTAATGATGGAAAATTTTGCAGATTCAACTTGTTTGGATGCCGATATCGTAGCCTGTCCATTTGCAACGCCAGCAGGAGGAACGTATGCAGGGACAGGTGTTATCGGTGTGTTACTGGATACGCAAGAAGCAGGATTGGGTCAACATGAAGTGATTTACACGGTTTCTGATCAATACGGTTGTTCGAATAGCGACACTTCCATGATCAACATTGTGGAGTGTGAATTACCTTACAATGAAACGAGTTTGGATGAAAACACCGAAGATCTTGTATCCATTTATCCTAATCCATCCAACGGTGAATTTACCATTGAAAGTGACGGAAACTTGAATGCAACCATCACTGATGCCATGGGAAGAATCGTTCAAATCGTTGAATTAAAATCAGGAATGACAAGCGTATCGATAGCAAACGAAGCGAATGGTGTTTACTTTATCATCATCCCAGCGCATGCATCGATTTATAAAATTGTAAAACACTAAAAACAACCTGTTAAAACTTACTACGCTTTCCTACATGCTACCCACTTAAATTCACTGAAGAATTTATGAAAAAGCCCTGTTAAGTAAAATTGACAGGGTTTTTTGGTTTGTTTTAGAGGGCTGCGCGGCTAATTTACTTTTATTTCGTCCACAAATTGAGTCGATTGCATGATTCCGTGCCGATTTACAGAAGTTCGGACCGCCGAAGGCAGCAGCGAAGCTAATAAGAAAATCCCTTTTGAATTTATGATTCACTTCGTGCCTGCTTCGCGGTCAAAAAAGGCGCTTGTCGTCTGAATTCTTTCCTTTTCGGGAAGAATTCACTACTTTTCTAGAATCATTTCAATGGGGATTTTCTCCGAACGGCTTAAATCGGTACTAGATTTTTTTGCTTCTTTTTTTATCATGAAAAAAAGAAGTTAATTATTTAGGACGGTATTGAACAAGAAACTATTATTTTCAATCATTTACCTAAAATAATCCAAACTTTTCTTTGAAAATACCAAATTAAATTGTAAAATTGTTTCGATTAAAACCAATTACCCACCAATTGTTGCCACCTTAAATAAGCGACTCTTTTGTTGGAAAATAAAACATGTTTACAGGTTTGTAGGCAGGTTTTGGTGCTATTTAACTTTTGAAACAACTTGAATGTATGGAGATGGAATTACGAGATTTTTTTGGAGCAGAGCAAGGATGGAAGAGGTGTTTGGGAAATAAATCGCAATTTAGCGTTTGCAAGACGAACTTTTCTTTGTTGGATACGCAGAACAAAAATGGAGAAAGATATTTATCCAATCTAATTAAGTTATAAGCAAGATTTTAATAATATACCTAACAATAAACATAAAATGAATACACTCGAAACGAAACTTCTACAAGAAAATCCTAATCTTTATTCAAAATTTATTGAAACAAAAACTGCTGTAAATCTTTTATTAGGTAAATATTCTGATAATTTCCCGACATACACTGATCATTCCATAAATCATACATTGGAAGTGTTTGAAATAGCAGCAGAAATTCTGACTGATGAGGAAGTGTCATTTTTAAGTTGTGACGAAATATATGTTCTATCAATGTCATGTTTGTTACATGATATTGGGATGTGCATACCAGAGGCAAAAATTACTGAAATTGCTGGAACAGGAGAATTATTAAGCTATAAAGAATCCCATCCAAATTTAAGCAAGGAAGAGTTTTTGAGAGACATTCACCATATCCTTAGTTACAAAGTAATAATTCAAGATTGGCACGATTTGAAGATACCGTCTGAAGAATATGCTTATGCAATTGCATTAGTTTCTCAGGGTCATCGGAAGATTGAATTAGGGAATTTTGACCTATATGAACCTCAATATTTTGCAAAAAGCGGAAAAGAGTTTGTTTGCCTTCCTTATCTATCTTCTATCTTAAGAATTGCCGATGAGCTAGATATTACAAATTCCAGGGTTCCTAGAATATTAGCAAAGTATTATATGCCAAATAATGAAGTTAGTGTTCGTGAATGGCTTAAACATATGGCTACTTCTCAAAGAAATTACTCTGATGATAAAGTAATTTTTAAAGTGTCATGTTCTGATCAGAGTATTTATGCTGCATTACAAGATCAATTCGAAAAAATACAAAGTGTAATAAATTATTGTCAAAAGGTTATAAGAGCTATACCTTTTATTGAAAAAAAACACTACAGTTTACATCTTTCTAAAGTTGACGTAAAATATAAATTCGTAGACTTTGATCCGAAAGGGATTAAATTTTCTTTCGACGTTGAAAATGTCGTTAATGCATTTATTGGAGAAGATTTATATGGCGAAAATTATACTTCCATAAGAGAAGCTTTGCAAAACGCAATTGATTCTTGTCGATATAAAAGTAAGGTATTGAAGGATAAATATTCACCTTTAATAAAAGTCATAGTAGATAAAACGACAATTACTGTTCAAGATAATGGTGCAGGAATGGATGAATTTATTATTGAAAATTTTTTCGGGCGTTTAGCAAGTAGCTTTTATGAACAAGATAAGATTAAAAATCAGTTTGAAGCGATTGGTCAATTTGGTGTAGGTGTTTTTTCATATTTCCTTTTAAGTGAATATATTGATATCGAAACGAAAACTAAAGATGGCAACTCCCTTAAGTTCAGATTTGATAAAGATCCGAAAAGTTATTTCCATTTTTATGATGATTCAAATAGATTAGAAGCAGGTACAACCATGACTATGCATCTTAAAAAAAGGTTTCATAATGAAATCACATTTATGACGCTTGAGAGATATATCCGGAATATTTTCAAGCATATCGAAATTCCAATCCATCTTACAGATAATAATTTAACAACTGAAATTGAAAATCTACCATTTGATATATCGGAGAGAACAGAAATAAAGAATCGATTAAAATTACATAATAGAAAAATTTCTGAAAAGCTGATTATTGTAGAATCAAAGCTTAGCGAGGTTGATTTTGAAGGTACTTGCGGATTAATAATTGGTAAACATTACAAAGAAATTTTTTCTTTTGACTCGAGGTGTTTTGATAATGATGCATTTAATACAATTACGAATCTTCATAGAGATAGTCAAATTTCATTTTCGCAAAAAGGAGTTTATGTTAATAGCTACGCAAATTCAAATCTCCTTTTATTAATTGGTGACGTTAATCTAAAAAAGAAAATAAAAATCAATATTGATCGAAATAATTTTACGGATTTAGAATCAATATTCTCAATTATACAAAAATTCGAGGTTTCAATTTTGAATAAAATATTCGAATATCTTGAAACGAAATATAAAAATGATGCTGAACGGCTTGACGTTTCGATTAATTTTCTGCGAAATTATTTAAGTCCTTCATATAATAAACTAATTTCGAAGGATTTCATAGATTTAATTAGCAAGAACATTTATGTGAGTGTATTTTTTGAACAGATCTATGAAGTAATGAGTTTAGCAGAGCTGGTTAAAAAACATAGAAGATTTGTCTATGCTACAAATATAGAAGATGAAAAGCAGGTATCCGAACTTTTGCAATTACCGGTAATTATTTCTTATAGTTGGAAATATATCCAATATGATATATTAGATGATATATTAGTTGATCTGCTAAAATTTAATAATATGATTTTTTACAAAGGAGAAACTGGCTACTTAATTTATCACAAGGAACAGCCTGATCCAAAATTTAATTCTAATCAAGAAAAGCTTAAGAGTTTGACCGGTAGATATTTGTCGACTGCAATTCAGTCAAATGTTAATACTTTTTACGTTAGTGGTTTTGGCGGAAAATCTATTTATAAGGATAAGGAGGGTCTAGACGAAGATGTATATCAAATTAATTACAATAATTCTTTTATACAATTTATTATTGAAAACTTTGATAAAATTCAAAATAATCAAGAACTAAGAAAAATATTAAAATCTGGCTTTGAATTTTTAAACGAATTGAAAAACGTCAACGAAGAAAACAAACTTGATGAGTTAACTACTGGAGATTTAAAAAAAATCAATGATATTTTTAAACCTTTAAACGAAATAGCCAACTTAAAAAAGTTAACAAAAAAAGATTTTAAATAATTCTGCGAATAGCAACAATCATAAGGTGTAAGCTTCGCCAACCGCCTAATTGCAAACGTTATAGGCAACCAATAGACACAACATTACATTAGATGAAAGATTTCAATATATTTTATTCTTGGCAGTCTGACTTAGATCCAAAGACAAATCGAAACTTTATTGAAAGGTGTCTTAAATCCATAATTAAAAATTACACTCAAAAAAGTTCAAAAGCCAATCTCCTTATAGATCAAGCAACTCGAAACGAAAGTGGCAGTGCCGATATTCCAAAATCGATATTTAGCAAAATTGAGAAGTCAGACATATTTGTGGCTGATATTACCATTATTAATAAAAGTTCTAAATTTAGACCAATGCCAAATCCAAATGTTCTAATTGAGTTAGGATATGCTGCATCACATATTGGTTGGGACAAAATAATCTGTATAAACAACAGTAATTATGGGCGAATTGAAGAGCTTCCCTTTGACATAAGACATAGGAAAATAATAAATTACAATCATGACCCAAACGAAGAAATAAATCTTGTTAAAAAGGAATTAACCAAAAAAATATCGTTTGAACTTTTCAAAATAATTGATCTAATAGACCCAGAAGATTTTAATAACATTGAAAGAAATAAATTGAATTACAAGATTTTTACTAAGCTAAAAGAAAAATTATCATTTGAGCAAGTAGTGCAAATCTCCAATTTTGATTTCGAGAAAGACACCATTAACAGCCTTAGAAACTCACAAAGGATTTTGAGAAAACTATATGACAGCGTTGAGGATCCTGATGTACTTTATTTACAAGGCAAACTAATGTCAAATTACATTAGCCTTATCGAATGTGTTTCATATTTAAGCAGTACAAAACCATTTAGCGAATTAGATACGATAAATGAAAAAACTAAAAAAATAGAAAGAATTGTTAGAATAACTAAAAAATATACAGAAAGTGCTAGCAAGATAAAATCGTTGTATACAGACTTTTTAAAATCGGGACAAAGTATTATTGAGACATAATTTGGCTGCCTATAACATTGGCTATGGGTCAGTGTGGCTTTTTTACACGGCTGAATATTTGTAGTTTCTCTTAGCTTTTGTAATAAATTTGAAAATTAGTACTATCAATTCCACACTGAATGCAAAGCCCAAAAACGTTACAAGCAATGCTATGACAGACTTCGAACTTAAAGACATAGACTCCGAGGACTTAGGAGATTTACTTGTAAAAGTGGAGGCTTCTTTCAACATAAAGTTCGTTGGTGACGAGTTAGCTCATATAACCACATTTGGACAACTTTGCGACCACATTTCAAATAAAATTCAGCTTGACAATTCAGGTGACTGCACAAGCCAACAAGCATTTTACAAACTTCGTGACACAATTTCCTCAACACTTCAAATCGACAATAAAACCATTTCGACAGAATTTCCTCTTGCGGACCTTTTACCAAGATATAGTAGACGTTCACGCATTAAAAAACTGGAAAAGCATTTAGGTTTTAAACTAAATATTTTACGACCACCACGTTGGGTGACTAGAACTCTTTTAATTATATTACTTGCATCAATTGTTGGAATCTTCTTTAATTGGCAGTTTGGACTAGCAGGGCTTGCATTGTCAATCGCTGGACTTTGGTACGCAAATAAATTCGGAAACGAACTTGATGTGAAAACAGTTGGACAAGTTGCAGAAAAAATGACGCGAGAGAATTATTTAAAATCGAGTCGAAATCCGAATACTTTTAACAAAAAGGAAATTGAGAAAGTGTTGATCGACTGGTTCAGCAACTACTTTGACATCGACAAAAGTAAATTAACGAAAGACGCTAAATTTTTATGACGACTGAACGAAGCGCGGTTTGTAAAATCTACGTCAATCACCCAAAATTTCCCCCTTCAAATCAACATTCCTATATTTCCAATCGTTTTTACTTCTCACATTCACCCCTTTTTTTGAACTATTCACCTCACTATTTCAGAATCTGAATTATTTTCGCACCACCGATTACCAACCACCGGAACAACCACCGGAATTTCAATAGGTATCATGTCGTTATATCCCAATAATAAAAACAGATTAACCACCGGAACAACCACCGGAATTTGATTGTTTTTTTGTACATTTGTCACATGGATGGCAATGCGAAATTTTATATGACTCCAAACACCATGGAACCGCTGTTTCCAGATGGTGATCTAAAAAGATTAGAAAATCTATCATTAGAGCTAATTCGGAAGGCGAGTAGATTAGAGGGAACAATGAATTCGATTACAAGAAAGGCAATTTCGGATTTCCTTCGTCCCATGAATAGTTATTATTCTAATTTAATAGAAGGTCACGATACGCATCCAATAGATATTGCTAGAGCACTTAAAAATGACTATTCAGAAGACAAAACGAAAAGGGACTTGCAGTATGAAGCGCATGCCCACATAATCTTGCATAAAGAAATTGGAATTGAACTAAAAAGTGAGGGTTCAACTGTCGTCCCAACTTCAACAGCATATATAAAAAGCATCCACAAACGCTTTTATGATCATCTGCCAAATGATTTTAAAACCGTAAGAAGCAAAGAAGGAGTATTAAAGAGCATCATACCTGGAGAATTTAGAGTTGATGAGGTTGCAGTAGGCAGGCACATCGCTCCATTTTCCGAAAATCTTTCTCAATTTATGAATCGCTTTGAAGCGTTTTATGATTCAACGAGCAGCACAAATACATCTCAAATTAGACGTATTATTTCCATTGCCGCTTCCCATCATCGCCTCGCGTGGATTCATCCATTTCTCGATGGTAATGGTAGGGTTGTTCGCTTATATTCCGATGCTTGTTTTATGTATGAAAATTTGGATTCATCAGGATTATGGTCAATATCTCGTGGCTTAGCGAGAAAGAACAGTGAATACAAATCTAAACTGGCAAATGCTGATTTACCTAGATACAACGATTATGACGGAAGAGGTAATTTGTCTAATAAAATGTTTGTTGAGTTTTGTGCGTTTTTTCTCGAAACAGCCATTGACCAAATAGATTACATGTACAATATCCTTGATATCCAAAATATGATTGGAAGAATTGGAAGATTTTCCGAACTTATGGTATTTAAAAATAAATTAAGACCAGAAGCTAAATTAATTTTAGAAGATGTCTTCCTAAAAGGAAAAATCACCAAGACTGAAGTAGAGCGAATCACTAATCTGTCTGACAAAACGGCAAAAACGATTACGGACAAGTTAGAAGAGATGGATTTAATTAAAAAAACAAAGGAGGGAATTCATGTTACGTTTTATATTAATTATCCTGTAAATTATTCGCCGATATTATTTCCAGGAATTTATCCAAGTGATAAAGAAGCGGAAATGTTATTAGCTTTTTAACCTGAGTTCGATTATAAATTTCATTCAGATCGCCTAGAAACACTTGAGTTTTAGGAAAAGCGACGAAGTAATTAACTACGTTGCTGCTATCGCGGTGCGGGCTATTTCGAGGCGTTTTGACGACAAAATCAAGGGTTTATAGGCGAAAGTAAGTTTGCTTTTCAATTAATTCTTTGAAATTAACTTCGTTGCTGCTTGCGCGGTGTTCGTTGCTTTTAATCGTGATAGCTCGCTATCCCTCATAAAACCGCCTACTCTTTCAAATTTTAATTGAAATCTGAATTGTAATTTAGAATCGAACTCAGGTTTTTAAAACCAAATGTGGTAGAATGAAAGCGTAAAAGGAGCTCCATCAAACAGCTTAAAAGAGGAATAACACTTCTCCAATAAAAATCTAAACCGACAACATTTCCCCTCAAGTTTGTCCTTTCTATTTGACCTTTATTCCACCATCTTCCTTATTTTCGCACCAATTCTTCACCATGAGCACCAAAGAAATCGAACAATTTTATCCAGAAACCAAGCAACATTGGCGCAATTGGTTGGCGGAACATCACATCCACAAAGATGCTGTTTGGGTGGTTTATTACAAAAAACATACGGGCAAGCCATCTTTAACGTGGAGCGATGCCGTAGACGAGGCCTTGTGTTTTGGTTGGATAGACAGTAAGGCTGAAACCTTGGACAAGGATTGTTACCGCCAATATTTCTGCAAAAGAAAACCGAGTAGCACGTGGAGCAAAATCAACAAGCAAAAAATTGAAATCTTTACGGCGCAAGGCTTAATGGCGAAAGCTGGTTTTGATGTCATTGAAATTGCCAAACAAAATGGTACGTGGACAATTCTGGATGAGGTAGAAGAATTGATGGTACCAAAAGCACTGGAAGAAGCCTTTGACATGTTTGAAAATGCAAGGGATTATTTTTCGTCGCTCAGCAAAAGCAAACAAAAAATACTGCTTTCATGGATCGCGCTCGCAAAGACAGATGCTACGAAACAAAAACGTATTTTTGAAATTGCAGAAAATGCGGGTCTACAACAGCAACCGAAACCTTTTAGACCGAAGGAATCAGGATTTTAACGGAAACGATGCGATTAACGGTAGGGATGCGATTAATCGCATCCCTACCGTTTTCGCATCCCTACCGTTAATCGCATCTCAACTTTTCACAATCACCGCTTCTCGGTGTATTATGCCCCATTCGATCATCTTATCCAAAACTTCGGTGATTAATTTCCCGGATGGCGATAATTCATATTCAACAGAAACAGGAGTTGAGTCGTGCACTGTTCGGATCAGCATCCCATTCAATTCCAATTCTTTTAATTCCTTGCTTAACATGCGCGGAGTGATTTTGGGAATGTTGCGTTGAATGTCCGTAAATCGCTTTTTACCAAACAAAACAGAACCGATAATGGGCAATTTCCATTTTCCACTGATCACATTGAGTGTATCGTTGATCGAAAGAACAAATTCAATGGGACAGGCTTTGACTTCTTTTAAACTTTTGGCTCTCTGCATTTTAAAAATTATTTTCACTATACTTTAGTATACTACTATACTTTAGGAAGTAAATATAACATAAGTTTGCAACATATTCATTTAAACAATTTAAAAATATGATTTTAGTAACAGGAGCAACAGGAAATTTTGGAAAGTCAACCATTGATTTTCTTTTGGAAAAAGGTATGCCGTCTGGCAATATTGCAGCATTAGTAAGAGACGAAGAAAAAGCAGCAGAATTAAAAAGCAAAGGCGTAAGCTTGCGCATGGCAGATTATGATAACTACGATCAATTGGTTCGCGCTTTTTCGGGCGTTGACAAATTGTTATTAGTTTCTGGTTCGGATATCGTTAACCGCGCGCAACAGCACGAAAACGTGGTGAATGCAGCTAAAGAAGCAGGAGTGAAGTACATTTTATACACGAGCTTTGAGCGCAAAAACGAATCAGATTCTTCTCCAATTAGTTTTGTCGCATCATCGCATATCGCAACAGAAAACTGGATCAAGAATAGCGGGATGACCTATACGATTTTCAGAAACAATTTGTATTTAGACATTTTACCTTGGTTTTTTGGTGAAAACGTACTTGAAACAGGTGTGTTTTTACCTGCTGGAGAAACAAAATCAGCGCTCACATTGCGAAATGACATGGCCGAAGCAACTGCAAACGTATTGATGTCGTCAGGTCACGAAAACAAGGAATATTCCTTTAGCAATTCGGAGCAAGTGAGTATGTCGGACGTGGCGAAAAGTTTGGGCGAAGTTGTTGGCAAAGAAATTCACTATGTTAGTCCAAGCCAAGAAGTTTACACGGAAACACTTACCAAGGCCAATGTTCCGGCGCATTTTATAGGAATGTTTGCAGGATTTTCCGAAGCCATTAAACAAGGAGAGTTTGAAACTTCAAAATCAGATTTAGAGACAATTTTGGGGAGAAAACCAACGACAGCAAAACAATTTTTGGCTCAGGTTTACGCCTCTTGATAAACATTAAAAGTTCATTTTAAGCCTGTTAACTAAAAGTGGACTTCCAAAGGATTCATTGTTATTGGGTTTTGATTTAAAGTTGGAGAAGCGCACAGTCATTTCTCCAACTTTTAAAAAAACGCCTCCAATTTTTAAAAAAGGAACTCCAACTGTCAAAAAAAAAACATCTCAAAGCTTCAAAAAACCTCGAAAAAGCAGAACTTTTTTCTAAACTGCCCGTAAATGGGGTATCGGATCACAATTCGCTATACCATGAAAATGAAAATATTCTTGCTTTTGATACCATTTTTTGGAATTCAAGTTGCTTTAGGTCAATGTCCTGTGACAATCACTCCATCTTCGTCAACATCTATTTGTTACGGTAATTCTTTGACCCTTGTTGCTGATGGAGTAGACGGCGATTGGTCTTGGAGTCCAGCCCTTGGTTTGGATACGATCAACGGAAATACAGTAGTTGCTTCGCCTGTCAATACGACGACTTATACGGTTACACGCACGTGTCTAACGGGATCAAGTACGGCAACAATTACAATTACAGTCAATCCATTACCGATTTCGAATGCGGGAGCCAATATTTCTTTTTGTTCAGGAGGTTCTGGCACGTTGGGTGCAGCGCTTGCAGCAGGTAACACCTATTCGTGGTCACCAACAGCTGGATTAAGCAATCCATTGATTTCTAATCCATCGGTGACTTTAACAAACCCATCTTCGCTTCCTACTAATTCTGCTTATGTTTTAACAACTACAAATACACTTACAGGATGCAGTTCAACGGATACGGTGCAAGTAACAGTGAATCCAATTCCAGTTCCAAATTTTACATTTCCAACGAATCAATGTTCTTCGACTGCTGTGCCGTTTACAAATACATCTGTTGCAGGCGTAAGTTATCAGTGGGCATTTGGTGATCCAACTTCAGGTGCAAACAACACATCGATTCTGATGCACGCGACGCATACTTTTGCAAGCGCAGTTGGGACAGCCACAGAAGTATTTCCTGTAACATTGATTGCAAGCGCAAATGGATGTTCAGACACAACCATTCAAAACATTACCATTTTAGAAGGACCAGATGGTTCATTAGACGATTACAATAGCGCGATTCCTTTTACATTTTGTTCGGGAGGACCATTTGATTTGGAGATAACAAATTCTTCGTTAACAGCAGCAACAAATACGAGTTACACGATAAATTGGGGAGATGGAACACCGAATTTCACGTCTACGAATTGGCCTTTAAATGCAACTCAGAATCACATTTATGCAACACTTGGATATTTCACGTTGGAATTAAGTGTTACAGGTCCAAATGGTTGTGTTACAACAACTCCTTATGTTATTTACAATGGTGGAAATCCAGCGGTTGGTCTTGGAAGCCCAGGAAATACAGTTTCCATTTGTGCTCCAAGTACACTTACGTTCCCAATTACAGGAACTGCAGGTAATCCTCCAGGAACGATTTATATTTTGAGTACAAATACAGGAATGCCTCCGGTAACTTTTACTCACCCGCCACCTGCAAGTTACACGCATACATTTACGACTTCATCGTGTAATGCAACAGGAGCAAACACACCGAATGCATTTTATGTGAGAATTAGAGCAGAAAACCCATGTGGTTTCTCTGAATCTACCGTGGAACCGATTACAACTTCTATCGCTCCAGTTTCTCAAATTACGATTGCTCCAGATTCAATTGCGTGTATCAACACAACGGTGAATTTTTCAAATACTTCGATCAACGGTGCTTCTGTAAACGCATTTGGTGTTTGTAGCGTGGTTACAAAAAGTAATTGGACCATCACTCCAGCATCCGGATGGAATGTTGTAAGTGGATCAATGGGAAGTCCGACGCCAACGAATAATCCAGCAACATGGGGTTCAACGAATTTAGGAGTTCAATTTACAGCGCCAGGAATTTATAATGTTTCCATGATTACTGGAAATGCGTGTGGAGAAGATACCATGTCGCGTTTAATTTGTATTCAAGAACCACCAGTTCCAGCATTTACATTGGATACAACGATTGCGTGTAATCCGCTTGCTGTGAGTGCAACAAATACATCAAGTTCTTTGGTTGGATGTGCGCCATCTACGTACGTTTGGTCAGTGAATTATGCGCCAACGAATTGTGGAACAGGAGCAGGATGGAGTTTTACGAATGGCACAAACGCATCATCTGTAAATCCATCGTTTTTATTCACAAATCCGGGAACATATACTGTAACACTTTCTGTTACTAATCATTGTGGAACATTTACAACCAGTCAAGATGTTGTGATCAAAAGTCCACCACTTGTTAATTTAAATACAACCCCAACAAGTTCTTGCGTAAGTCCTGGATCTACTGTTCCAGTGGTAACTGCAACCAATTGTGCTACATCTCCATTAACGTATGCTTGGTCGTTTCCGGGAGGATCGCCAGCAACTTCTACCGTGCAAAATCCTGGTAGCATTACTTACTCGGCTATTGGTGTGAACATCATTACCGTTGCAGTTTCCAACGAATGTGGAACCACGACGGCGAATGCTTCGTTCACAATCAATCCAAATCCAATAACAAGTGCAGGTTCAAATACATCAATTTGTGCAGGCGCATCAACCGTTTTGAATGGTTCAGCAACAGGTGGCGCAGGTCCATATACTTATGCTTGGACATCCATTCCTGCTGGATTTAGCTCATCATTGCAAAACCCAACGGTAAGTCCATCGGTAACAACCACTTATTTGTTGACTGTTACAAATGCAACATTGTGTTCAGATACAGCACAAATGATTGTCGTTGTAAATCCTTTGCCAAGCATTACTGTAAATTCAACAAGTTCATGCGCTGGTATAGCGACTACATTGAACGCATCTGGCGCGGACACGTATACATGGACTCCAAGTTCATCGCTTTCAGCTCCAACAGGAGCAAGCGTTAATGCTAGTCCAACGGTTACAACCTTATATACTGTGACTGGAACAAACACCGCAACAGGTTGTTTTAATTCTGCGATCAGTACCGTGACAGTAAATCCTTTGCCAATTGTGAATGCAGGACCAGATATCATGTTATGTAATCAACCTTTTCCAAACACATTAACTGGTTTTTCACCAACATCAGGTGGAACGGGCGTTTGGTCTGGAGCCGGAGTAACAAGCGCTGGAGTCTTCACGCCAAGTGGTGTAGGAAGTGTTCCTTTGACATATACTTTTACCAATTCAAACGGATGTGTGGCTTCTGATGCGATCTCTGTAAACGTTGTGAATCCTCAAACGGCAGATGCAGGACCAAGTTTTACGCTTTGTGCAAATGCTCCAAGTACACCATTAACTGGATTTACTCCTGCTGGAGGAATTTGGTCAGGAGCTGGAATTTCTGGAAATTCATTCAATCCTTCGGTTGCGGGAGTTGGAACTCATATTTTAACTTACACATTTGGTTCTGGAACATGTTTAAGCACAGATACCTTGTTAGCTGTTGTAAATCCTCTGGCAACTGTCAATGCAAATGTTGGACAAACGGTGTGTGTTGGTGGAACAATTACCTTGGCTGGTTCCATTGGCGGTTCGGCAACGTCAGCAACATGGTCGGCACCATCGGGAACTTTTTCAGATCCAACAAGTTTAACATCAACCTATACACCTTCCATTACAAGTGGAACAGTGACTTTAACATTAACAAGCAATGACCCTGCAGGACCATGTGGTTCAGTTAGTTCTACAATGGTTGTTACAGTAAATCCTTTGGCAACTGCAAACGCGGGTGCAGCACAAACAGTTTGTGTTGGAGGTACAATCAATTTAGCTGGAACGATTGGTGGTTCAGCAACATCAGCGACTTGGTCAGCGCCTTCAGGAACTTTTTCGAACTCAACGAGTTTAACATCGACGTATACGCCTTCCATTTTAAGTGGAACGGTGACATTGACATTAACAACAAATGATCCTGCTGGACCTTGTTCTGCCGTTACTTCAACGATGGTTGTAACGGTGAATCCAGCTGCGACAGCCAATGCAAACGTTGGTCAAACCATTTGTGCTGGTGGAACAATTACCTTGAATGGTTCAATTGGAGGTTCAGCAACATCAGCAACATGGTCGGCGCCATCAGGAACTTTTTCTGATCCAACAAGTTTAACATCTACTTACACTCCGTCCATTTCTGGTGGTACGGTAACACTTACATTAACTACCAACGATCCTGCGGGTCCTTGTCCAGCTGCAACATCTACGATGATTGTTACTGTGAATCCGTTGCCAATTGTCAATGCAGGACCAGATATCATGTTGTGTAATCAACCTGTTCCAAATACCTTAACTGGTTTTTCTCCAACTTCGGGAGGAACTGGAGTTTGGTCTGGTGTTGGTGTTACAAGCGCAGGAATCTTTACTCCAAACGGCGTTGGAAGCGTGATGTTGACGTATTCGTTTACAAATTCTAATGGTTGTTTCGCCGCTGATTCGGTACTTGTGAATGTGGTAGATCCGATGAACGCAATTGCAGGACCGAGCTTTGAGGTATGTATCGATGCTCCAGCTGCTCCAATGACAGGTTATAGTCCACTTGGAGGTTTGTGGTCAGGTGCAGGAATTTCAGGAAATACATTTGACGCTTCAGTGGCTGGAGTTGGCACACATATTTTAACATTATCTTACGGTTCAGGAACTTGTTTGAGCACAGATACTTTACTCGCGACTGTTTATCCAGTGGCAACAGCTAACGCGAATGTTGGACAAACGATTTGTGCTGGTGGAACAGTTACGTTGGCCGGTTCTATTGGCGGTTCGGCAACGTCAGGAACGTGGTCAGCTCCATCAGGAACTTTTTCAAATGCATCGAGTTTAACATCGACTTATACACCTTCCATTACAAGTGGAACCGTTACGTTGACATTAACAACAAACGACCCAGCAGGACCTTGTTCTCCAGTAACATCCACAATGATCGTTACTGTAAATCCAGTGGCAACTGCAACAGCAGGAGCAGCGCAAAGTGTGTGTGTAGGTGGAACAATTAATTTAACTGGAATTATTGGTGGTTCGGCAACGTCTGCTACTTGGTCAGCGCCATCAGGAACTTTTTCAAACGCAACAAGTTTGACATCGACCTATACTCCTTCCATTACGAACGGAACAGTTACATTGACTTTAACGACCAATGATCCAGTTGGACCATGTTCTCCAGTTACTTCCACGATGATTGTAACCGTGAATCCAGTGGCTACAGCGAATGCAAATGTGGGTCAAACCATTTGTGCAGGTGGAACAATCGCGTTGAATGGTTCCATTGCTGGTTCAGCAACATCTGCAACATGGTCAGCTCCATCGGGAACTTTTTCAGATCCAACAAGTTTAACATCAACTTACACGCCATCGATTTCTGGAGGAACGGTGACACTTACATTAACGACAAACGATCCTGCAGGTCCTTGTCCAGCGGCGACATCTACCATGATCGTAACAGTAAATCCTTTGCCAATCGTTGATGCAGGACCAAACCAAGTATTGTGTAATCAACCAGATCCGTATGCATTTAGCGGAAGTCCAGTTGGTGGAACTTGGAGTGGTTCGTTGAACATTACCAATGCAGGAGTTTTTACACCAAACGGCATTGAAACTTCAACTTTGTATTATTTCTATACAAACCCAACTACAGGTTGTCAAAATACAGACAGCACGCTTGTAACGGTTGCTCCAACGTTTGTTCCAACCATTTTACCAACGTATTCAGTGTGCATTGATAATCCAGGACTTGATTTGAATGCCGTTCTTTTTCCTTCCATTGCCGGAGGAACTTGGACAGGTAATGGAGTTTCTGCTTCTACGTTTACACCTGCAACTGTTGGAGCAGGAAATCATGTGATAACATATACAGTTGGAACAGGCGCTTGTTTTGCTTCAACAACTGCTAACATAACAGTTATGGCTTTGCCAATAATTGCTGCGAATAATCCATCAACGTGTGTTGGACAATCAGCATCGTTAACAGCAAGTGGAGCAGGAGTAGGTGGTGTTTACCAATGGACGGCTTCGCCAACATTAAGTTGTTTAATCTGTGTAACAACTTCAGCGAACACGCCAACAACGACAGCTTATACTGTAACAGGAACAACGAGTTTAGGTTGTACAGGCTCAACAACTGCAATCGTAACTATAAATCCGTTGCCAACTGTTGATGCTGGACCAGAGATTAGTTTATGTAACCAACCAAATCCATATCAATTTGTTGGTTCTCCAGCAGGTGGAACTTGGTTTGGTTCACCAAATATTTCAAGTTCAGGTGTTTTTATTCCGAATGGACTTGAAACAACGACTTTATATTATTCAGTAATTGACCAAACAACGGGTTGTCAGAATATGGATAGCACAGTGGTTAATGTTTTAACTTCCATCATTCCAACGGTTACTCCAACGTATTCGATTTGTGTAAATGGAAGTTCAGTAGATTTGAACTCCGTGTTGAATCCATCTCCGCTAGGTGGTGATTGGTCAGGACCTGGGGTGATAAATCCAACATTTGTTCCATCCATTGCAGGTCCGGGTGTACATCTTGTATCTTATTCAATCGGAACAGGAACATGTGCTGCATCTGTTACTTCTGAGATTACGGTAAATCCAACACCGACTGTGAATCCAATTAGTCCTTTGACGATTTGCAACAATGCAAGTTTTAATGTGAACTTAGGAAGTAGTGTTACATCCACATTTGTTTGGCAAGCTCAACCATCTGCGAATGTGACCGGTGAAATGACATTGCCACAAACTTCTGGAACAGTGTCGAATACATTGACAAATTTAACAGGAACGGTACAGAATGTTCAATATACAGTGACACCAACTTCTATTCCTCAAGGATGCGCTGGTACAAGTTCAAACTTTATTATTTCAGTTTTACCTGATGTGTTGATTTCGTCACCAACTTCGACAGAAATTTGTAGTGGAAGTGCAGTAAATGCTCCATTGTCAGCGAATCTTCCATCGACATTTACTTGGTTCACAACCTTTGATAATCCGAATGTAACTGGAGAATCCATTACGACAAATTCTGGACCAATGATCAATGATGTTTTAACGAATACAACATCAAGTAATCAAATTGTGGTTTACAGTGTGACACCAACTTCAATCAATGGTTCTTGTCCAGGAGCTGCGCAAACAGTAACTGTTCTTGTTAAACCGCCACTTGAATTATTGAATGACGATACACTTACCATTTGTAGTGGATCTAATGTTGATTTGACTTTAGAAGCAAACACTGCGGTAACGTTCAATTGGTTCGCTTTGCCGACTATAAATGTTCAAGGAGAAAGCATCACAACTTCATCTGGTGCAACGATCAATGACGTTTTGGTGAACACAACATCAAATCCGCAAGAGGTGATTTATAATGTGATTGGTACATCTTCTTCGAATGGCTGTTCTAGTCCAATTTTCCCGATTCATGTTTTTGTGAATCCAATTCCATCCATGACAGATCCTATGGATCAAGTTGTCTGCAATGGAACTGGTTCTCAGCCAATCAATTTCGTTTCAACGGTGAATAATTCAACATTTACATGGACAAATAGCATTGCTTCTATCGGATTAAGCGCATCTGGAACAGGGTCAATACCTTCATTCAATGCGGTGAATAATTCAAATGCTCCGATCGTTTCGACTATAACAGTAGATGTTCACTACGCAAACGGAGGACTTGTTTGTGCTGGAAATACGGAATCGTTTACAATTACTGTAAATCCAACACCAACATTTGTTCCGATTCCAGATCAACAATTGTGTAATGGAAATATGGTCAATGCGATAAACTTTGTTGGAAACATCAGTGGAGCTGAGTACACATGGACAAATTCAATCCCAACTATTGGAATTGGAGCTTCTGGAACTGGAAACATTGCTTCATTTACAGGGAATAATCCAACTACAGCAACTCAAATTGCAACGATTAATGTCGCTGCAACTTATACGAATGCTGGTCTAACATGTAGCGGACAAACGCAAGATTTTACAATCCGTATTTATCCAGCGGCAACCTTAGTAAATACTGGGGCAACGATTTGTTCGAACGAAGCAATTAGTTTACCATTGACAGCGTCACTTCCTACAATCATTACATGGCAAGCAACGAACAATGTAAATATTGCTGGTGAAACTGTGCAAGCAACAACAAGTGCAATTATTTTGGATTCGTTGATCAATATTGGGAATGCTCAAGAAACAGTAAATTATCAAGTGACACTGAATACAACCGAGTTTGGATGTATCACAGGACCATACACTGTGCCGGTTGTTGTGAACCCACTTCCTGCTGTAGATTTTTCAATGCTTAATACAGCATTTTGTACGATGAGTGATGTGAATTTTCAAAATTTATCTTCTGGTCAAACAACCTATTTGTGGACTTTTGGTGATGGAACTTATTCGAACGTAACGAATCCTAGTCACACGTATGAAAATGCGGGTGCTTATTCCGTTGAATTGACAGGAACAGATAGCAATACAGGATGTGTAAATACAGAAACAAAATTGCTTACCGTGTCCGCAATTCCAGAAGTTGATTTTGATGTTTCAAGTCCATCAGGATGCGTAACCATGACAGCTGTTTTCTCCGATGTCATCAATGCACCGAACTCAGAACTTTTGTGGGATTTTGGGGATGGAACGACTTCGAACCAAACGAATTCCATCGATCACCAATATTCTGAAACAGGATGTTACGACGTTACCTTGACCGTGACGAATGAAGCTGGATGTGTGGCAAGCTTTACAGAACTTGATTTCGTGTGTGTTTATCCACGACCAGAGGCAGCATTTGATCTGTCGGTTGATTCTGCGCATGTAAACAATCCTGAATTTGAATTCTTTAACCAATCAATCAATGCAGAAACGTACAGCTGGATTTTGGGGATGGATCAACGAGTATGGCGACTAATCCAACGCATGTGTATCCATCTGCGGAAGGAATCTATAACATTTGGTTATATGCGTATAGCGAAGGCGGATGTTACGACAGCGTGATGCGCACAGTGAAAGTGTATGATGACATTATTTACTACGTTCCGAATGCATTTACACCAAACGGTGATGGAACCAACGATGTTTTCTTCCCAGTCCTAACAGCAGGATTAGACTTGTCGCAATACCAACTTTTAATCTTTAACCGATGGGGCGAAGTTGTTTTTGAATCAAGAGATTACGATTATCGCTGGGATGGAACATATCCAGAGCATGCAGGTCAAAATGCAAGAAATCAAAACATGGCGCAGGATGATGTTTACGTTTGGAAAATACGTGTTGTAGCGAGTCAAAGTCAAGAAACGATCGAATTGGTGGGACATGTGACTTTGTTGAAGTAAGGGAGGTGAATAATCTCCCGATTGCAATCGGAATTATTTTTAAACATTAAGGAACCAAGGGAAATAATACCGATTATGATTTCAATTGTCGTATTCCATACTTCTTGAAATCTATATCGGCATTATACCCTTAGGATTTTTATATGAGGCATTTAATGTATTAATTGGTATAAGGGTTTGTGTTTGACTTAGTTTGTATCATTAAGGTCGCCTGCGGCGTTAAGAGAAATCTATTTTTAGCTAACTTAATTAGAAAAACAACTGAAATGACAAAAAAAGAAGTGACATATCTTTCCAATGAAATTATAATCGGTATTATTTCCCTTAGGATTTTTAAATAAAGTATTTAATGTATTAATTGGTATAAGAGTTTGTGTTTGACGTGTCCCGATAGCTACCAATAAATGCAGAGAACAAGGAATAATGAACATGGCGCATGATCACTTTAGTAGCGTAGAAAAATTTCATAAAGTGCCAAATTTCGTAGAACCAATCGACGCATTTTATGAATTCAACACAAAATATGCATCTCCTCTATTAAGATGAAACAACTTTTTTTACTCTTTTCGATTTTCTTTTTGAATTGTTCGCATGCTCAGGATACGCTCTATCTTCCTGTCATTGGATTAGGTCATGAAAAATTTGTGATTGAAGAGAATGGACATTTCGTATTCAGTTCATATTTATGTGGTTCTTCTTTCGTTTCTTTTGGAACATCCAAGAAAACCCTTTTTGGATACAGATTCGATTATGATACGACAATGTGTCCAATACCTGGTGTCGTTGAGGTAAGAAATGAATCAACTAGTGATAGTCTTACTTTGTTCTTTTTTAATATGGTTGACAGCACGATCCAGCCCTTTTACAATTCGCTTTCTGTCGGAGGAAAATATCTTCGTTGCGATACTGACTTCATCACAATTCCTAAATCAAGTTTAAAATCCGATCTTTTAATGATACGAGAAGGATCAGATAGTTTAATTTTTAATTTTGACACTACGGTATCTGAATTACATATTTACCTTGCTCCTAATGGATCAAGTTACAATTGTGGTTTGAATGATGTTCGAAAACTAAAAAAAACGAAGCTCGGCTATTTACACAAGTTTGCTGTATATGACGAGGATAGGGAGAAACCATGGAAAAAAGGAACCAAACGAGTTGTTAGACATTATTACCAATTAAGACAAAAAAAATGAAAAATAGAACATCAACTAAGAGTCAAGGGTTGAACAACCACTTTAGAGAAATCTTCGCCTCCTAGTTGACAAACGCAACTTAAAATGAAGAGAACAATAATATATATCTTACTATTTTTTGCAGCCGTGTCGTGTAGCGGTGAAACGACATTAATCGACTCTTCTAAACACATTGAAATTGGTGATTTTACATTTCAGTTTCCTAGTAATTACAAATTGATAAAAGAAAAAGGAATTGATTCGGATGTTGGGAAGGTCAGTAATGGAAAAATAGACTTTCAATTTGATTATGGCTATTACTCGAACTCACTGGAGCGATCGATCTTTGAATATCTATCCGAAGATATATGGAGTTGGAATGCGCTTGGGCAACATGGGTTACTGCCATCTGGGACAGATCTTAGTGCCATTGCCAAAGAAATCAAACTAATCTACAGTAAAACAGAAGACAGTATAAAATACACTAATTTATACCAGTTTAAGGGCGATACTTTAACCTACGAATTAACCATTCCAAAAGAACTACGAGAAACTAAATTTATGATTGATACCGTTGAGAATGTCGTCTATAAATTTGTTCGTAAGCGCAATTATGTTGGCCTATATGCAAAGAACTTGGGTACGTATAATAAATCAATAAATTCACATTTAGCATTATCAATTGAAGCGAGTGATTTGAGTAAGGAAGAAACAGAAAAAGCCTTCAAAATATTACGATCTTGTAAAAAACAAAAATGAAAAAGACAGCATTAACTTAGCAGCCAAGGGCTGAGTGACTATATTCGATATGCTTACGTCTCTTAATTGCAAACTGATACAAACATTAATGAGAATAACATTAACCATAATCATTTCTTTAATTCTCGCCGGATGTGGAGGAGGGAAGTTAGATCAGACCGACCCAAGTGATCAACCAGCAAAAAAAGATCCAACAGGTATTTTTTGGGAACCGATACATCGTGATTCAATCAAGAATTTAATTACAGACCACATCTCATTTCCAGGGGACGATACGCTACATTACCTTCCTTCGGATAGAGAGCTAACTTTAAAATTTTATTTTACCGGTAAAATGAAAACGTATATGAAACATGGTAAAATGATTGTCAAGTCATTGGAATCAAGTGTTTTTGTTAAAAGAATTGACAATTGGTCTTTTAAATTAAGAGTGAACAAACCTATTGATGGCTGGAAAATAGCAATGTCTTATGAGTATGCCTTTGAAAAGCCATATTTCTTTTCCTACCTTCAAGACGGTAATATTTACAAGGTTGAACCAAATAATACCATGCAATTATTTATTAGATCAGAAATGACAAAGCCAGGAAATCCATGGGATTATTAATAAAATCAATTTTAGTATGAGCATAATCTAGCCCAAGATCTTAATTCAAAATCGATAAAACTTTAAAAACCATGACAAAAAAAAACGCATTGACAATTATGCCATTAAGAATTACCGGTTTAACAACCATTGCACTTGTTATTGTCTTTTTTTGTAACTACATCAATTTTGACAATATTAGTTATGATACGTATTATCTCTGGAGTAGTGTATACTTCATGGGCACATTAGTTATTCTGTCAATACTCTATGGTTTGTATTTTGTTATTTTAAAAGCAAACTCTAAAAGCGAAAAGAAAATTAACCTAAGTCTATTCTATACAAATCTGGCTATCACTGCAATAGGAGTAGTTCTGTTAACAATTTTAACCCGATCAATAACCAGCTACAATTTCCAAATTAAAGATTATGGTGTATTTAATGAAACTGAAATATATCAAAATAATGACTGGCTGTATAGCATGATAAACTATGGTTGTTTAAGCCTAGTTATCATTCAAATAATTATAATTGGCGTTTTGATTATTCCATTTACAAAAAAATAGGTCTATGAAAGGAATCAAGCGTTGGCACAAGAGCTTACTTCAAAATCGACAAAATTGCAAGGGAAGTGTTACTTTCGGAGAAAGGAAATAATTAAAGCCACACCTTTCGGATAGCCGCCTTTCAATAGAAATAAAGATGATAACAGTATTTAAAATTTTAATAATCGCATTGATCTTTTTGATTTCCTCGTGCACGAGTGAAGAACCTGAATTACATGAAGATTTCATGTCGCGAAGTGATTGTTTTGTTTATAAAAACCAGGTGGTAGTTGAAAATTTTGATTTCGGAAGAGTTGAATTTATTGACAGAACCGAAGTTAGTGGCTGTATCAAAAAACAATTAGCTAATGTTTTTCTCCTATACCAAGACACAACGTTTATTGCAATATACAATCAACATCCAAAAAACATTATTTCTGATATTGAGAGATTTAAAAAAAAGTATCAAACAGATTCAACCCAACTTTCAGATTATAAGAAATTTAACAATAGCATTTCTCTTACCATACGTCGACATTGTAAAGACAATAAAAAGGAAAATTTCCATTTTGATAGATACGTTGACTGGAGAATTGTTACATACTCAACGAAGGAAAAGCCTTATATTCAGATAGATAACAAACTAATAGCCACATGGTATAAATGGTCAGAATAAAATATGGAACAGCACATTTGAAAATATTGGAATGCTTGCTTTTCAGGGTGTTTTTAATATCCTCTGATAAAGTGATCCTTGAAAAGTTGTATTTTCGCATGAACTTTTGTGCTTACGATCCAATCTCAGTGCATTGCACCAAAACCCCTCAAATCCAATGAAATTTAGCCTATTCTATATTTTTTTGAGTCTTTCATTTTTGAACTATGCTCAAATCTCTGACTCGACAGGTGCGAGTAGATTTGGGGTTTATGCAAAAATTGACGAAGCTTACAATTTTAGTGATCAAGTATTTGTTGCAGCCTCTGATCAAAAAATATCTGCTGGGCTTACTTATGCACGCAGAAATGGCAAATACGTGGTTTTTTTAGGTGGAGGTGCAAGGTTAATCAAGTACACATTTACTAAGCCCGATTTGACATCTTCATTCGTTGAAAAGATAAATGAAAATTATGTTCCTGTTCCACAAGCTGGATTTGATAGTATCGTGGGTGCAGCAATGTCTCAAGGAGGATATTTTAAAGGAAGCACTGGTGCTTGGTTGCACGCAAGCATTAGTTGGATGAATCGTTATCGGCCAACAGTCACTTTTTATTACGGAGTGAAAGGAAACCCGTCGTATGGACCAGGTTATTTGAAATATACAGATCCAGAATATAAAGACATTTATTACGCGCTATTAACCAATCATTATTATGAATTAAGAATTGGATTTAGTCCACCTTTTCTCAATAAGCGAGGTTGGCCATTTTCGGCTTGCATTGATGCAGGATTCAGACTCAATGATTATAAAGATTTTTCAATTCGTGAAGTTCCTATGAGCGCATATACAAGTCCTAATTTCGCCAATAAACATCGCTTCAAAGGTTGTTTTACGATGGCATTGACTTTCACTTTTTGGTCGAATTGGAGGTGGAGTAATTAAGATGAAAGAAAGGTATTAGCAAATATATGCTGACTTAAAATCTTGCTTAGGAGAAATAAATAAAGCGAAAAAGTACTATCTTCGGAGAAAGGATTTTGTGAAAGGAGATTGTTAAAGTTCTTAACATCCAAATCACGCATTTAAACACCCAATTTTTTAACAGTCTTACCGTTAACCGAATGACAACAAAAAAATCAAAGAAATGACTTTAAATAAGGTAATGTTTTTTCTTTTTTCGCTGAGCTTATTTTCACATGGCTTTGCTCAAAATCAGGGGAAGGACACCGTTCGTTTGGTTCATTGGGATGCATTGGATTGCGATAATACCTACGATTCCTACAGAATAAAAAACAGGATTTCCAATGTTGAAAAAAGTGGGGATTTGATCAAAATAACCATAAATTTTAGTGAAAATTGTTGTGCGGAATTTGATCCTGCTATCAATTTTGTAGATAATAAGCTTTACTTGCTTCCGTTCACAAAAAAAAGCGACGTTTATTGTGCTTGTGATTGTTGTTTCTCAATCGAATATGATATTTCAGGGTTAAATGACAAAAATTTTGAGATTTATTTTAAAGACAAGAAAGTTGAATATTCCGAGAATTATTATGATACAATTTCCCCATCATTTGAAACGTTTCAAGATGAAATAATTAATCGCACTAACAAATATGGATTTATGGAAGGAAAATGGATGTCTTTCTATGATGATTGCTCAATAAATTCCATCCGTGTCTTTCCGCCATCTGTCCTTTATTTTGAAGCCTATCCTTTATGGACGAAATTATTTTATCAAAATGGGAAATTAGCAGTATATGATAGAAATGATACTGTACAAGAATGGTTTGAAGATGGAACAATTCAATACGAGAGTTATGAATATTCAGTAGGCGACACAACATTTAAATATGTTTTCAGTTTGTATGACAATCGAAATTTAAGGGTGAAATCATTGCAAAAAGATTATCCTGTTATTCACAGAAGTAAATATAATGATTGCTACGAGGCAAAAGGTTCTAAGTTCCCCTATGTATACAAGGAGGAATATTATGAAAATGGACAAAGTGAATTTATACTTGGAAAGGATACAACCAAAAAATGGTATCGAAACGGTCAACTAAAAGAAATTTATTTTGATTCAGGAGGTGTCGAATATGATTCCTTGGGTAGAATTACCGAGAAAAAATTTTTCTGGGATAGTCCAGGAAGTGAGTGCTCCATGGACCTGAGGAATTCTTTAGTCATAATATACGACAATAATTTGAATGTCAAAGAAATAAGGTTGAATCGCGATGAAGTTCGAGAAAAAGGAATCGGCATGGGAGCAAATTATTATTGGAAATGGGATGCCAATGGAAAGCTAATCAAGTCGCCGGAAAATTGGAAAGAGGAATTGCCGTGGAAAAGATTTAAAGAAATAGAAATACCACTTTCTAAAAATTAGCGGCCTACCAGAAGTTTATTTGTAGAACATGAGTTTGAAAACCAAATGAATACGATAAAATGCACATTGATACTGATGATTTTGGCTATTCTTTTGAGTTGCGATAATACGGCAAACCAAGTCAAAAAATCAATTGTTGAACATAAAAGCATACCATCATCTAAATCGAAAGAAGATCTTTCTTCAGAGGATAAAAGAAGGCAAATCGAACAAGAGATTAAAATTGACAGTTTGCGACTTGAAATAGCGATGAATGACGCTTTCAAAATTGCGAAGAAAGCCTTTAAAAGAGATAACTTCAAAAAGAAATATGAATTACAACCTGATGATAGTTCGTTTAGCATCCATATTGAAATTAGCATAGGCAATCTTTTCAATGACAGCAGAAAGTATTTCCTATTGCGAAGACAAAGTCCATGGGCAACTTACCTAGATTTATTCGAAGTAAAAAATGATCGTACAGAAAAATTGATGGAAAGAGAACAAGGTGCAATGACCTACATCCGAGATACAATATTTGATGTAAATGGCGACGGATTTAAGGACTTTCTTGTTCATTGGTATCCAGCATCGGGTTGCTGTGAAAGAGATATTTACAGTGTTTATTTGAATAGTCCAAATAAGAGCAAATTCGCAAAAGAGTTTGAATTCATCAATCCCAATTTTTTTCCAAAAGAGAAAATTATCAGAGGACGAAGTTATGGTAGAAATGCACCTCTTTACACATTTAAATGGATAGGATACAAGGTTGATACCATTGAGTTCATCTATTTTCCGGATCCTAAAAGTGGAAATCAATTTATTCGACGTAAAAGTGATGACGAAAACGAAAAAGGAGAGAAAATCAAAAAATTACCAGCTGAATACGAAAAGTTAGGTTATGGAAAGTATCTCTAAAAAAAACATACCATGAACAACCTTTCATGCGGTCAAAAATCTTCCATTGAAACAACGACAAATTTGACAGAAAATGTTATCTTCGGATGAGGGAATTGTTTGAAAAGATGAGTTTTACTCCTTGTAACTAGTCGTTCTGTTTGATGAGAAATATGATTCAATACTTATTAATGATTATCGCCCTTTGTGTGGTAGGAAACTTAAATGCACAAGAAATTCTTAAGCCAAAAAGAATTATTGTTTCGCTTAATGACACAGTAAGATTCGTTAAAGAATACAATCAAAATGATTCGCTGATTTTTTTGAAGAGGATCCAATTTTGGGATGATAAATCAGAGCATTTATTTATTGATGGATTTGTATTTGATAACAACCGAGAGGTGTATGAATATCACGCAACCGAGGATTTTTTGCGACTGATTCACTTCGTGTATGATACAATTACTGGCCTCAAGGAACAGTTTGTAAAACACACTGATTCAAAACCATTGAACAATGAAATGTTGCACGCGATAAAAAATCGAGAGGAACTAATTGACTTGGTTGAATCTGTTATTCCAAAAACTTCTGAATTAAAGAGCGTTCTCGACGTTAACGAACATCAAACGCTTGTTAAAAAAAGAAGAGTTGAAATTTATACAATATATCAGGACACCGAAATAGTAAGCAGACGTACACAGAAATTTGATAAGCGTCAGAATCTGATATTCGTGGAGGTGAGAAATGAGTGGCAAATTACAACGACAACATACAAATACAATAAGAAAAACCAACTCATTAAGAAAAAGTTTGGTTTTGATGATTTTCTAATTACAACTTCCTTTTTCTATGATCAAAACTTACTTATGAATTCAATAAGTAAAGTAAAGGGTGGAAATGTTAGTTCAAGTAATTATTTTTACGAAAATGGAATTTTAATCAAAGAAATCTACAATAGTCCTGAGGGTACTCAAATTTTCACATTTGAATATGAGTTTTATTAACGGGTTTTGGATTAAATTGGGATATTAAAAACCTAATTATTACGTTGTTGAAAGAATGAGTTTAAATTTGGAATAACATAATTTTTAGAAGATGATATTACGAGATTTTTATGGAGATGGGGAAGAGCGTTTGAACAGTTGTTTGGAAGATAATATGCAAAATAGCTTTCGTCAATCTGCATTTTGTTTGTTGTATATGCGAAACAAATGGAAAAGTTATAGCGGATATAAGTAAGTTATGGGTAACCGCTGAAATTCTCGCTTCGGGCTGAAGTAAATTATTAAAACCTAAAATTAGGTTTAGAATATTAAATCAATTAAACTGAAAATAAAGCAAAAATTTAAACATAAAATGAAAACATATGAAGTACGCATACACATTATTTATTACATTGAGTATAACAATATCATCTTATTGCCAAGATATTACTTTCGTGAAAGATAGTATTATGGATAATTATATGAGATCTGGTTATTCTAATAAACATTTTATGCCAAAAGGCAAAGAAGATAAGTATAATCTTAAACAAGGCAAATGGAAAGATTATGAAGTGGTTAACGACTTTATGTATATATCATTTAATGGTATTCCAAAACAAATTTTCGGCTATTTTCTTTTATATCAAGAAGGAAAATACGTAGATGGAAAAAGAGAAGGGATTTGGAAGTTTTATGTACTAGAAGACAAAACATTTAAAAAAATTCTGCAACAAGAACTTACTTACGTAAATGGTGAAAAAAATGGAAGCTATAAATATTTTTTTCCAAGTGGTAAATTAGGAACGGAAGGAAAATATTCATCAAACAGTTTTAATGGAGAGTTTACTATTCATTATGAAAACGGAGAATTATATGGAAAAGGACAATTTAGTAACGGTTTAAGATTCGATAAACACTCTTATTATTATCCAAATGGAAAAATAAAATTTGAACAAAACTATATAAATGATACATTAAATGGACAATCACAGACATTTTATCCCAATGGCAATTTACAAGAAGCTTTGTCATATTATAAAGGTGAATCAAATGGCATTTATAAATATTACTATGAAAATGGTCAACTTTGGATAGAAAAGGAATTTAAAAATGGTTTACTTCTTAATGTAAAGGCTAGTTTTGACAGTAAGGGTAGTCCACGAGAAATAGGAAACATTAAAGATGGAAACGGGACCGTAAACTATTACACCGAAGACGGAAAAGTTTATTCAATCCATACATTCAAAGATGGAATCAAAATAAAAGAGGAGAATTTATTAAATGACCCATTTAAATAACACTTAAGAAATAAATAAAGAAGCGCTGTGTATGTAACACCCAAAAGCGGCAACCTATAACAGGTGTTAGGCAACAATGGGCCGACATGCACTGTACCTGTTAGGCCCGCTGTCGCCTAGCACCAAACCGTAAAAGCTAATTTTATGAACGATACACTTAATAACTTTAAAGTAACGGACAGACAAACTTTTGTTAAGTTTATTGACTTATTGCGCAAGGACTTTTTGGAGAATCCTGAAAATTGGGAAAACAAAACTTTGCCTGACTTTTTGGAAGCGTTGAGTGCATATACAGAAGACATTCAAGGCTATTACGACAATATGAAACTAAATATAAATGCTGACAAACCTGACTGGTCAACATTTGCTGACATTTTTAAAGGTTCAACCATTTATGAATAAGACAAATTTTGCAGAAAGCATTTTAGAACAATATCGAAATGGACAACGATATTTTGTCGATTTAGAATTAGAAAATGAAAGTTTTGACTATCAAGATTTACAAGACGCAGTATTTGAAAATTGTTTTTTTTACTCAAGTTTTAGAAACACTAACTTAAGAAACGCCAAATTCATTAATGGCAATATAAAGACCTGTGACTTCAGAGAGGCTGATTTAACAAATGCTCATTTTGAAAATCTTGCAGTAGAAAGTTCACAGTTTGCAAGAGCAAAAATCGACGGAATCTATTTTGACAACAATTGGGCTTATGGACAAAAGGTAACAAAGGCAGACTTTGACAAATGGATAAAAGATTACGAAGAATAATAAATGGCTGTAACATCGCCTCAAACGCCACCGCCAGCGAATTTCATGGGAAAGTTTGCTGCTTAAAAGGGAAATTAGTAGAATCGAGTGGCGGCGATCGCCTATCGCCAAACATGACAAGCCATTTTAAAGAGTCAATTACACCATCGTTGCTATAGAGACATTAACGCTTTAAATGAAGACGACAAGGCAAGGACGATTGAATTACAAACGAATAGTGAAGACTAAATACTCTGCACCGAACAGCACACTTGCAATATACTGGGGCTCGTGCAAGTTGCAAGTGCATTTTTTCAGCAGTGTAATCTTTTTGTTGGCGCCTGTCATAACTTGTAGAGCATTTAATATATATTTGTGGAATCAGAAAGTTTTGTGCTCCGCGTAAGCATTTGTTGTAAAAGGCCTGCCAATCGCAAATCTGCAAAACGATATAACCAATACACCAGACTTAAAATGAATATAAAAAAAATAGTTTTATTTACTTTAATTGGCATTGCATTATTTTGGATGATAATTGTTATTTCAGGTTGTCATTTTTATTCGGTCGATATCCCAACAAAAATCCCTTGGGTAATGATTCTCTTGTTAGGGATTTATTTATTTCTATCAGTCAAGCAAAAGGGCAGTAGAATTGCGATAAGTATCATATTCCCCATTGTGTTATTGCTATATATTCCAATTATGTGGTGGATTGGGTATGGTCTAATAATTGGAATTGAAGGTGATTTACAAATAACAAAATGTAAAAGTTGTAATAAAAAAGTAATAAGTTACTTTCATCAAGGCTATTGGGGAGGAACACCTTTAGAAACAACAGGAATAGGAGACACATATTTAGGTGGCCTAATATACAAAACTACAGTTGATACAACTTATTTTGCAGAATATCCATACGCAAAGGAGGTTGATTCGAATATAATAATTCCAGATCATGTTAATCCTACAGATCTTGTATTTGCTTGGGAAGATCAAAACTTACTTTTAATATTCAAAAATGGTGAAGAAGCGATTTGTTTACCTTTGAAGTATAAAAAATAGTAAACTGGCTATAACCGCAAATAAACTAAAGCACCAAATTCACTATATTCGAGAAGGCGCCTTTGCTTATTTGCCAACCTTTATACGAAATGACAAACTCAAATCAAACCCTGAATAAAATTCAACCATGTCGTGGATAATTACTTTTAATATCATCGGTGATACATTTGATCCAAACAAAATAAACGTTGTGTTTAATCAAAGAAATTTACCTAACGATATTGCTACGTCCGGCAGATTTAAAGGCGAACAATATGGTTACGGAAGTGCTCTGTATGTTGTGCCAAGGGAAATATCTAGATTAAAAGCATTTAAGCATTTAGCAGATGTTTTCGAACCTCTAATGGAAGAATTAAAAAAGCATGGTGCGGAAAATTGGTGGATTGAAATTGGCAGATTTTATACAAATCAATGTAACGAGGAATTAGATCACGAAGAAATAAATCAAATTTCAAGGCTTAAATGTTCGTTATCATATTCTGCATATATAGTTACAGAAGAAGAGGAAAATGAAAGATTCGATAATAAAAACTATGGAAAATGATATTTAATAAGCATCATCCATATTATAAAAAACTTTGGTGGCGAACCAAGCTTCCATGGTTTCTAATAGACAAAGGGGTTGCAAAAAAAGGTGAAGATTGCGAAAAAGTAAATGCAGAACATCATTGGTATAACATCGATAACAAGCAAAGTGGATGTTATTATTGCAACGTAATCAAAGAAGGGAAACATTGGGGAAAATAACACACATAAAAAAGGCTCATGCTCCCTTCCGAAAGCTTGCTCCGCAGAAACGATTTTGTATCTTTAACAATAAATAAACTTCGCAATGAAGAAAACCCTCGGCATCATACTAATTGGAATTCTAGCAGCATGTAGTAATTCCGAGTCGTCGAAAGACAAAGATGAAAAGTCGTTAGTAACTGTAAATGTAGAACAGTACTATTTCCCATTTAAAAAAGATCCTACAATATACGAATATGAAGATGTAGAGCAAGGACTTGACGGTTCTGTAAAAAAAGAAAACAGCTATGTCAAATTTGGATTAATTAATACCGAATTGAATACATTCTTTCTCGCTTCCTATGACCAGAACAAACGTCTCACTGATAGCATCACTATGATTAAAAAATCGAATGGGTTTTACATCACCCGTTTTAGTTTTTTGAATGAAAACGGAGGGCGAACAAAGGCTCGGGATTTATCAGGCGTAGCTTTTCCTTTTTTGCGAAACCTAAACGATAGTAGTGACTTTAGGATGAATTATACGACTCCGGTAATGAATGAGCTGGCAAAAGGTACGGTATCAACTTCATTCTCTTTTTTAGGACTCACCGAAACCCCGGATAGTAAAAGGAGTTCAAAAGACTGCGCTAAATTCACCTCTAAAATGAGGGTTTCTTTAAAGTCAACAGAATCCCCAAATCGATTTGATTTTGAGGAAAAATCAACTGTTTACGATAAAAAGAACCTAGGATTGTACAAAATAAGCACGAAAAAAGCTGATGGCTCTATTCAAACAAAAACATTCTTGAGAATTGTTGATTCCTCAGAGTGGTAAAGGATGCGTATAACTCCAAATAAACAGAAGGGCCAAAAGAGCTTGCTCAAGCGAGTCAGCTTTTTAAAAGTTTTCGCATTTTCTTATCTTTGAGAAGGCGTCTAGCTTATTCGGAAAACGATAATAACAATGAAAAACATAACTATTATAATGTTAATCTTGACTTTTTTGAGTTGTCAAACCGACAAGTTAACGGAAAAGAAAGCCCCTGTTGAGTATTCCAAAGAAATAAGCAAGAATTTGGTGTTTGAAACTGAATTAATTAATGGATTAACTTTTCCAATTTGGTTAAATGGTGTTTGGCAAAATACATATGAGTCAAATACAAATAACTTTATTACTTACTCATTCAAGGGTAAAAAATTGACAATAAGACAAGGACTTAATTTTCAAGGCAAAGAAAAATTTATTGAGCCTTATAAAAACTTTCACATATCTGAAAGTTCAACAGATAGCACATATTTAATTGAATTAGAACAAAATAAAACCTCATTTGAATATGAATTTAAACTACAATCAGTTGAATGGCGGGACGAAAAAGTACTGACATACTCAATAGTTAAAAATGGCAAAATAAAAAGAGATCATTTAAAATCTTGTCAATTAGTATTAAGTAAAATATCAGAAGTTTATTACACCAAATAAACAAAAGCACCAAAATGATTATAATTGTAAGGCACTTTTACCTATTTGGAAAACGTTATGCACGAGTCGAGAAATATGAAAAAGATTCAATTGAAAAATAGTAAAGCTTTTCTCTTAGTAGTATTCGTTTTTCTTCTAGTAGGATTTGCTTATTCATGGGAGAGGTTTTTTGCATTTTATCATCTTGATTATGGTGTTAGAAAATTGGCCGGTTTACAGATGAAAGGAACAAAAGAAATGCAAATTCATTTCTCAATAAATGGAAATTTTGAAAAATGGCTGTTTTGGCATTGGACTAAACAAATCCTCTTCACTTTACTAATATTTGGGATTCCTATGATTTATGTAATAACAAAAGTCAGAAAATTAAACAAGAAATTAATCGGACATTAGTGTTTCGGAATTAATTGGGCACATGTGTTTCTTAATTGTACTTCCCACAATTTTTTAATGTCAAATCGTCAACTTAGAATAATTTATACCAACAAGTTTTATCATAAAAAAACCATTTTTTCATCGAAATTGTTAATTTAGACTTTTGGCATCTTTGGAGTCCGAAGTTTGATGTGACTAATAGGCCTATAATAACCTAGAAATGAAGAAACCAAATCGTACTTATAAACTATGCTGCGCTTAAAAAAATTCGAATTTCATAAATCCTTCCAATGAATATCCTATTTTACAAAACATTGGTCTAGTTGCTGAATTAAATTTGTATCAAGATCCAGTAACCTCACTTTTTAAACTTCGTCAATTTGCTGAGAAAGTCCCCAAGAAATTTAGCTTTTTAGCTAATATCATAGTTATCCTTTTTGAGTTCTTTTAATTTAAATTGGGTTTATCATAATTTTTAAGAGTTGCAGTCTGGACGGGACTAGAACCCCCTATTTTTCATTCACTCTCATTCACGCTCTACAACCCTTTAACACTGGGGTTTTCGGCTTTTTTTTAATTTTTCCAATTTTGCTCAAAATGAATAAAAATGCATACATTTGAGCATCGGTTGGGAAGATGTTGGGAAGATTTCCCAACCAAAAGTAACAAAATATTGAACATGGCAAGTGTAAAATTTCGACTAAAAGGTGTCTCAAAAGAGGTATCAATTTATATCCGATTTAGCGTTTCTCGAAACCTAATTTTGGAAGCAAAAACTGGTTTTATTATTAACCCAAATTCATGGGATTCTTCCACCAATTTGCCAAAATATCGAGGCAGCGATAAAGTGCTTGTCGAAAAATTGAAAAAATTGGATTATTACGTGTTTGATCAATTCAATTTAGCACAATCAAATGGGGCTATTATCGACAAAGCTTGGTTGGAAACAACGATTCAAAATTGCTTTGAACGACCAGAAAAAGAAGATAACACATATTATATACACAATCACATTCAATTTGTGATCGACAATGCGAGCACCAAGAAAGTGGCTGGAAAAAGCAGATTAGGACTTTCCCCTGCGAGAATTCAGTCGTACAAGACCTTTAAAGACAATTTTCTGGAATTTGAAGCTTTCCACAAAACGAAATTGAAGTTAACCGACATCACACCATCCGTGGTTGAATCCTATAAAACGTGGTTAATTAAAACAAAATCTTATTCCATCAACTATGCCGGAAAACAATTGGATAACCTTCGCGCCGTTGCACGTGATGCAGATCGCTTGGATATTCCAACGCATCCTTATGCTTGCAAAATAGAATCCTTCTTTGAACAAGACGAAGACAGGCACATTGTTACGCTATCTCCCGCTGAGCTTCAAAAGATTCGTGAAACGAAAATGCCTTCTCCTTACTTGGAAAACGCCCAAAAATGGTTGTTGTTAGGCTGTGAAATTGGACAACGTGCCGGTGACTTGTTGAACTTAACCTCTAATAATTTGAGGTTCGTAGATGATCATTTGTTCATCGATGTCATTCAGCAAAAAACAAAAAAAGAAGTTACCATACCCATCGCATCCAAGGAAATTCGTTCGATGTTGGAGCATAATTTCCCACGCAAGATCTCTACGCAGAATTTAAACTTCTACATCAAAGAAGTATGTGAGCTTGCCAACATAGATGAGGTGATTGCAGGTAAATTGTTGGATTCAGCTACCAACCGCAAAGTCCTCGGTAAATTCCCAAAACACCAACTTGTGACTTCACACAGCTTCCGCAGATCCTTCGCCAGCAACTACTACAAGAAAATGCCAACTCCCATTTTGATGGGCATCACAGGTCACACCAAAGAGTCGATGTTTTTGAAATACATCAATCGTCAGGAAGACAAAGATGAGAACGCGAAGTTGTTTTTACAGTATTATGAGAAGTTGAATGAGTGAGTATAGACGTGAATCGAATTTTATGTAGATCCAAAAATGGAAACATCAAAAACCTATTCGTGGAAAAAAAAATTGTCTTTGTTCAAAAGAGTGAAAAGCCCAGTATAATTGAATAGAACTATTTCATCTTGAATTTCAATTCATTACCTTTTTTAAAAAAAATAAACTTTTTTTGGAAGGTATTAAATTAAATTGTATAATTGCCTCTATTAAAACTTGTTAGACCACCAATTGTTGCCTCCTAAAATAAGCGACTCTTTTGTTGGATATTGAAGAATGTTTACGTTTTGTAGATAGGTTTTGATATTATATTACTTGTGAAACGACTTAAATTTAAGGAGACGGAATTTCTAGAATTTTATGGTGAAGAAGGTGAGGGATTGAAAGGTTGTTTGGGAGATGAGGGGCGGAAAAGCTTTCGTAAATGCGTGGTTCGTCTGTTGTATATGCGAAACAAAATCAAGAATTATAGCGCGTATAAGTAAGTTACCGGAAACCCTATGACGACAGTGCTAACATTAAACTGATAGACAAAAAATGAACATTTTGACAATAACTGACACCGACCGACACCGCTTTGAATGGCAGACGCTTCAGGAAAAAAAACAAAAAAAATTGCCACCGCACGAAAAAATTCTAATACCACCTTATATTGCACACATTTGCCTTTGCCTGATCACACACAAGCCCACCCAAAAGCAAAGTCAAAAGAGTGCAATCGCCAACGCTTTGTTCGTTCCATCATTGACGAATCTAAATATGATTTTAACCGCTTTTCTTTACCTTTGCCTCTGAAAATAATATCTAAAAAAATAATTTTTTGAAACATGAATATTGATTTTAAAAACCTAAAAATGAGCGAATACTTTGAGCCTCTCAAAGAAAATCCTGACCGTTCGTTTGTTGAGGTAGCAAGCAAAATTGAAAGAGATGCAAAAATTGAAAACCATCCATTCTTTGCTACCGCAAAGAATAGTCGTGATGCAATGATTCTTTGGACAAGCCAAGAGGCAATTGTTACAAATCCGTTTTCTCAAATTTTATTTCAGCTAATGAGCAATGTGAAAAATGTTCATGTGCGTTCTATACTCATACCAGTAGTTGGAGGTGAACACAGTAAAGTAAAAGCAGGAACAGCAACCAAATCACACCCTTGGTTGATTTGGAAATTATGCCGTTCATTGAACATTGAAGCAAAGGACATCAAACCAACACATGCAATTATTGACTTCATAAAAGTTCTTTCTGATGCTGCCGAAAATCCAATGTATGGTTTAGGAGTTCTAGGAATAGGAAATGAGTTAATGCTTTTAGCCGAATATAGGGCTGTTGAATCTTGCTTTGATGTTGCTTGTCCCGAAGCCGACTATAGAGATTTTCTACATGCAAATATTGAAGAAGATGAAGCTCATTCAAGACTTATTGGTGATGCCGCTGCTTCATTAGCTGCTTTAGGTTTTGACAGCAACGACTTTTTAAGAGGTGCTAAAGACGGAGTGCAGGCACGAGTTTCATATTACGATTCATTACTTAACGAAATCAAAAAATAAATCTCAAAAATAAAATCAAACAATATGGCAAAAAATAAAATCCTTGTAACAGGCACAAGCGTTAGAGTTGACTTACTTCAACCACTTGTGGATGCTGGCTTTGAAGTTGAAAATCCAACTCATCTTTTGACAGAGGCAGAATTAAAAGAACATTTAAAAACTTCTTCGGGCTACCTTTTGGGTGGTGACGAGTTTGCAAGTAAAGAAGCACTCTCAACTGCTGACGGATTAAAAGTTATTGCCTTTCTTGGTATGGGCTATCAATCTTTCATAGATGTTGATGGTGCAAACGGAAAAGGAATCCCAATAACAAATACCCCAGGAACACTCAGCAACTCCGTTGCTGAGTTTACTGTTGGTTTGTTGTTGAGCAGCACCCGTAAATTACACAAGTATGCTACTAATAATTCTAAAGGTCAAACAGGGCATGAAGAAAAGCAACACGACATTGCAGCGTTGCATATTGGTATTATAGGCTTGGGAGGCACCGGAACGAGAATAGCGGAGATTCTAAGGAACGGTTTTAATGCTAAGGTGAGTTACTTTTCAAGAACAAGAAAAGAGAGTGAAGAAAAAAGATTAGGTGTTGCTTACGCAACAATTGACCAACTTTTGAGTGAGGTTGATGTGTTGATTTTAATGACACCGAACACACCAGAAACAACAGGAATGATTGGACAAGCACAAATCAACAAAATGAAAAAAGGTGCAATCATCATTAATACCGCACGACCAGAAATTGTTGATGCAAGCGCATTGTTAGCAGGACTTGAATCAGGACAAATTGAATACGCTGCACTTGATGGATTTTACGAAGGCAAATCCACAGAAGCAGAAAAATTACAAAGTTTAGTTCCGCAAAAACTTATGGTAACCGGACACATTGCATCACTAACACATGAAGCCCGTGACGGCATGGCAAAGTTGGCAACTCAATCAATAATCAATCTTATCATTACAGGAAGCGATAAGTATGTTGTAAATAAAAAATAAGTCCACTTGCTTTTTAATTTATTAAATGAATAAAAGAGAATTTTTTGGATGGTTTCTTTTTGCTCTATGCTTTATCCTGCTTGTTTGGTTAGGTATGCTAAATTATTGGGGGTTGACAATATTTGGACATACAGTTGACCACACAAGATTTGGAACATGGGGGCAGATGGCTTCTGCGATTGGAACTACAATAGCTTTTTTAATAGGTTTTTGGAATTTGTATTATTCAAGGTCTCAATATATCGCAGGTGAAAAAAGAAGAAAAGAAGAAGAGGAAACCTCAGTTTATGTTTGGATTGGAATTATTGAGGATAAAAACGAACAAGGTAATCATGTTGGGTGGCAATATGATTTAAATGTTCAAAATGCAACCAAATTTCCAATTGCAAAATGGCTTGTAAAATTTTCTTCAAGGCCAGAACACCTTTGTAATTTTCAAAAGAAGCCTTTGATTCCCGGGGAGAATATTTTTAACCTCCCGTTTCTTGACGATATGGAACCTAACTCAATACCTGAATTGGAAATTATTTTTGAAAGCAAGTCGAACAAGACTTGGAATAGAAAATCAACAGGAGTATTAGAGGAAGTTATTTCAAGCAAAATAAAATGTGAACACAGTAATAGTAATAGCATCTAAATGGAAAAGAAAGATAGAACAAGTGAAAATAAAGTCCGTGTTGTGAAGAGTGAAAACTCTTTAGAAGGGAAAGGCACGACCCGTGTTTTATCTCATGGGCTAAAAAAATATTTTGCAGCAGCCTTAAAAAAACTTGACTTCATTGAATTTGGTGACCCCTCAGAATATTTAAAGAAAAAATACAACCTTGATGTTCCCAAAACTGAGTTAAGTTCCATTTGGGTTCCCCCTATATTTTATGATGAACATACAGGAAAGGAAATAACCTTTGAATCATTTCTGACTGAATCAAGTCCTCAATTAGTATTAGCAAACCCTGGTTGTGGCAAATCTACTTTGTCAAGGTTTCTCAGTTGTAACTACATCAAAAAATTCAAAGACAATGAGCAAGAATTCTTTGGAATTTTTGTCCCACTTGACAGATTTAGAAAATCCAAAAAAGGCAGTGTTGATGCAGAGATTGCATATTGTGCGGCAGAGTTTGTTGAGTTGGAGAATGATGAAGATGTAATTCAAGAACTGACAAACAATATTCGTAATGCCTGCATAATATTTGATGGTTACGATGAATTGCCTTCAGGTAGGGCAAGTGAATTGGAAGAACATCCTATTGCATTGAGAAGCGAAATTGCAGACTTAATTTCTACACTTGACATAAACGCAATGAATAGTGGTGATGGTGTAACCCATCAAAGATTTATTGTTCTATGCAGAAGAATTGATTACAACAGTTACAAGAAGGAAAGCCAGTTAAATATCACACCAAAGAAAATGACTGAATTTTCTTCTACACAAATGGATGATGCAGTTGTAAATTGGCACAAAGCAGCAATTGAAAGAATAAAGGAAAACCATACGCCTGAAAATAAATTTGTCCCAAACATCACTCTGAGGTTAGAGGAAATACAAAGTAGTTTGCGTGAGCATTCTGACTTAGCTGAAATTTGCCTAACACCGTTCATGTTGAATGCTTTTCAAACTGTTGATTTAGATTCAAAAGATTTACCTTCTTCAGTAAGCCAATTATGTTGGAGAGCTGTTACTTGGTTCTTTATTGAAAAGCATCACGAACCTGATAAGGTTCAACTTGTAAAAGAGTTTGGAGAAAGTATATTATCAATAATTTCTGAAACAGGTTACTTGATTCAAGAGAGTGTAGTTTCAACAGGAAAAGCAAAAAACTTTGACAAAGCAGAGTTGAGAAGAATAATTGAAGGTGCATTCCGAAAGAACGGAATGGCTGCTAAATACGAGGATGATGTTTTAGAACAAAAAATAACACTGCTATTTTCTTTTCTTAAAAAAGGACACGGCATATTAGTCAACCGTTCAAGTAATGAAGATGATGAGTTTGAATTTGTTCACAGTGTATTTAGGGAAGTAATTGCAGGCAATTGGCTATTGAATAAAGAAGTAGTGGAACTTACCCCATTTGCTTTGGAATGGGGATGGCATGGCCCAGTTAGATATTGGGCAGGATTCAATGCACAACCAATAGAAAATAAATATAGCAACCTGTATAAAATTGGTTCGCTTGTGGATGAACTAACACAAGAACAATATAAAGATAACATACAAGCAATATTGGCTTGCGGTGAAATGCTTGTAGAAGTTATTTGTTGTGTGAAACCTGAGGTAATTCCAACAGCAACAAAGAACCATATTAAAAACACAAGTATCAAATTATGCAGTCTTCTTAAACAGAATTCTCTGCCTCTTGTGCAAAGAATTAGAATTGGAGATTTACTTGCAATTCTTGGCGACCCACGACTTAATTCAAAAGTTGAAGAAAGGCTTACTGTTATTGAAGATGGGAATTTTGAAATTGGAAGAACGGATATTCACAACGCCAAAATTAATCCTCAGAAATATCATGCCTCACCCGCCACACCTATTACAAAAGGAACTCTTAAAAAGTTCAGCATCGGAAATTTTTTGGTAACGAATAGAGAGTTTTATGAATTTATTAAAGATGATGGATATAAAACACCTGCATATTGGCAGAGCCAACTGGGACTAAAATGGGTAAACGCTGACACTGAAGCAATAAAATATTTAGTTGAAGAAGCAATTAAAGTAGGAACGATGCATTTGACAAGTGAACTTGCCGGTCGTAGAATTATACCAGCAGAAATCCCTATAAGATGCAATAGAATGGTAAATAGAACCCTGCCAATGTATTGGTCTGACCCTGCATATAATCGTTCAAATCAACCAGTAGTTGGCGTTAATTGGTGGGAAGCAAATGCTTATTGCAAATGGTTGGAAACAAAATTTAAAAAGGAAGGTATTATTTCAGCTTCTCAAACAGTGAGATTACCAATTGAAGCTGAATGGGAATCCGTTGCACGATTATGTGGTAATGGCAACACATACCCTTGGACAAATGGTGAACCATTTGATTGTGCTCTAGTAAATAGTGCCTTTCAAAAGGAAAACAAATCTCCAATACTCACTCCTAAAACAAGGTCTTGTGGTGTAGGACTTTTTGACTTTGTGGAAAGCAAGTTACCAATCTCAGATTTAGTTGGAAATGTTTGGGAATGGACATCTTCAAAAGTCCACATTTATTCTCAAGATAGTTTCAAACAAAATTTAGATATACAAGGCATTGATGATAGAATCGCAAGAGGGTCATCATGGCTTTCAAAAGAAGAAGAATCTTCCCAGATTACTTTCAGAAGTTTTGACCCACCCTATTTTGCCTATGAAGATTTAGGATTTCGTATTGTGATATATTAATTCAACACAATAACAAAATTTGAAAAACGAAAAACAAAATATCAAAGATGTTTCCGATGCTTGGAAAATTTTAGGCGGTTTGGGATTGGTTGACACAATCTTCAATCACATTTCTTCAGTTACTTCTGACAGAAACAACAACTTTCAAGTAGTAATGAATCCACACGGATTTCTCGCAGCAGAAGTAACAGAGAAAAACATTTCAGTTTTTACTCTTAAAAAATATTCGCCTTCAGATGCAAATGAATTGAAAGTAAATCCTGATGGATTACAATTACATTCTTCTTTGCATTTAGCTCGAATGAAAGAAGGTGTTGCTATTCATACACATTCTCAAAATGTAATTGCGGTTAGTTGTTACAATGACGGTTTGCTGCCGTTAAGTCAAACAGCAATTGAGTTTGTTGGCGACATTGAATTTGTAGAGTATGACGGAGTTTTTCGTTCCAATGATTTAACACCGCAGTTAATCAACTTTGCAAAAAAAGGTGGCGTTGCACTTTTACGACATCATGGTGCATTAGTAATTGCAGACACAATTGAAGAAGCCTTCTATTTAACTTATTACATTGAGGAGGCTTGCAAAATACAAGTGCTTACTCTTTCGCAAGGTGGGACATTTACAACACCAAATAAAAAAGCAATTGAAGAAGCAAAACAAGCTTTGTGTAACGATAGAGCATTAGTTGCTAAAGAATTATTTGAAGCATTCAAACGACAATTAAAATAATCACTATGCAAACAAGTAATCCAAAAAAAAGAATTGCCGTTGTCGGTGGCGGGGTTGTAGGACTTACTTGTGCTGATGTGTTAGCACCTGAATACGATGTAACAATTATTGCAGACAAGGTTGGAGTTAAAAGCGATTCATGGAAAGCAACTGCAATTTGGCATGTGTATTTAGTTCCCGAAACAGAATTGATTTTGGGTTGGGCTCAATACACTTTGGAGAAGTTGTGCAAGTTGTCATTGACAGATGAAAACGCTGGGATTGAACTTGTAAAAGGTGTTGAACTTTTTAGAAATAGTCAACAGAAAATTCCAAGTTGGTCACATATTCCACCGCTTTTCAAAATGCTTTCAGTTGATGAAGTTGCAACTTTCAATGACTATAAAAATTTTGACTTATCACAAGACGAAATTTCTTCACTGAAACAGAAACCTGTTTTGTGGGGCTATCACATTGAAGCACCCACAGCAGACATGTTAAAATATTTGGCTTGGCTTGAAAATAAAGTTTTAGCAAGCGGAGTTGAAATAATTGAAAAGCGAATTGACAACCTAAACGAACTTGCAGACAACTTTGATTTGCTAATAAACTGTTCAGGTTTTGGTGCAAGAGAATTAGTTAACGATTTAGATTTTGAAGTTTACAAAGGACAATACTTTGTAATTAAAGGCAGCGACACATCACCGACAACTTATGTTGGAGATGACGACCATCCAAAAGGAATGGCTTACATGATTCCAAGATTGGGAGAGGTAATGATTGGTGGGTGTGCCGAAAAAAATCTTGAAGATTTAGAATTGACTTTGACTTGGGACGACACCGTAAAACGAGCAGGCCTTTATGTTCCGTGGCTTAGAAAATGTCTAACGACAGAGCAATCAAGAGAACCAGTTGTTGGAATTCGTCCGTGTAGAACAAAAGGTGTTCGTTTAGAATTGGACGAAGTTTCTACTTCAATTCCAGTTATTCATAATTACGGACACGGAGGTTCAGGATTTAGTTTAGCATGGGGATGTGCTGAAGCAGTAATGGACATCGTGAAAAGCCAGCCCACAAAAAAATAATCACTTAAAAAGCACACTATGCAACACAGGACCAATTTTTTTAGAGAGCATTTTTTTCTTCCACCCAAGAAGAATTTTTTCCTGCCATATTTTTATGTTATTTTTCTGCCACCGCAAGGGCTTAGTGCTTTAATCGACAGAAAGTGATTGTAATTTAAACCTTGTACGCCAAAGCGCCATCCAAATTGACACTTCAACGCTTTGAACCAACAGAAGGGAATCTGGTTACGGTGGGTACCTAGAGAAGGGATTGCAAACATGTGGATACTAATGCCTGAAATGTTTGACTATCACAAGAGCAGAATTAAAGTTGGACAAAAATGTTTTTTCTTTGAAGGATCTAAACGAATTGCTGAAGGCAAAATAATTGAAATCACCGGGTTGAATAATTTATAATTGCATTAAAAATGGGATACAAAAGTGTTTGCTTAGCATGTAAAAAGGCCTATAATAATTATATTGATCTTGATCATCACAAAAAAGAAATTTGTCCTGATTGTGGAGAAACTATGTGCTTTCTAAGTCACCTATTTAAGCCGCCTAAAAAAACAGATTCGCAAAAATGGAAAGTGGTTAAATACTTGGTTGAAAATGGATTCAATTACGATCATACTTTTGAGATGATTACACCAGGAGTTTATAAACAATTGGGGAAGTTTCCTGAAACAATAAAAGAGGCGGAGGAATTCATCAAAACTTTTCAATCAAATGGAGTAAGAAAATAGACGTATTGCTAATACTGGATCACTAAATTTGCCTGAAAGCTTGTTTCGAATGCAGGATTTTGTACATTAGAAAAATAAAACTTCGCATTACGTTTTCGTGTGGAAGCTTTACACAATACATAGTCCGAAAATCTAATTTGTTATAATGAGAATAACATTAACCATAATCATTTCATTAATTCTCGCCGGATGTGGAGGAGGGAAGTTAGATCAGACTGACCCAAGTGATCAACTTGTAAAAAAAGATCCAACAGGTATTTTTTGGGAACCGATACATCGTGATTCAATCAAGAATTTAATTACAGACCACATCTCATTTCCAGGGGACGATACGCTGCATTACCTTCCTTCGGATAGAGAACTAACTTTAAAATTTGATTTTACCGGTAAAATGAAAACGTATATGAAACATGGTAAAATGATTGTCAAGTCACTGGAATCAAGTGTTTTTGTTAAAAGAATTGACAATTGGTCTTTTAAATTAAGAGTTAACAAACCTATTGATGGCTGGAAAATAGCAATGTCTTATGAGTATGCTTTTGAAGATCCATATTTCTTTTCCTATCTTCATGACAGTAATATTTACAAGGTTGAACCAAATGATACCATGCAATTAATTATTAGATCAGAAATGACAAAGCCAGGAAATCCATGGGATTATTAAAATCAATTTTAGTATGAGCATAATTCAGCACTAGCTTTTGCTAAGTAATCGATAAAATTGAAAGGAAATTGTTACATTCGGGAGAGGACTTTTATAGAAATTCGGAAGTCAGCAGAATGTCAAAATGAAATAAGAATTAATAGAAGATGGCAATACTAAAGAAAATTGAAGGAAACGAACTTTATTTGTATATGAATGGTCATCTCATTTATAAAAGATGGCTCGACACTGGACAGTCTAAAATATTTGACATAACGGCTTATGATAAATATACCTTGACTAGTATTAAAGATTTGGATTATGAAGATAACAGTGAACTTATATCAGTTAAGGCGAAATTAAAACTCAAAACTAGTGAGGAAGGTGGTCGACAAACAGGATTTATTAGTGGTTACAGACCAAACCATGTTTTTGAATATGACGACAACGAACAAATTCTTCAGACATTTATTGGCGACATAATCTTTGAAGACAAGCCGACATTCGATCCTGGAGAAGAACGAGAAGTAACTGTTCGCTTTTTAATAAACCAACCGATTGAAAAGTATCTTAACAAAGGACGAATTTGGTGGATACATGAAGGGCAAAACCAAATTGGACATGCTGAAATTATATGAAGAAAAAAATAACAGTCTAAAAGAGTTAGTACGTAAAAATGGTGCGTCAATGTTTAAAAAAGCTTTATGCTTCGATTCCAGTTTCTTGCTACTAAATAGCATCTCCCGTCATCAAACCCCTCAAATCCAATGAAATTTAGCCTATTCTATATTTTTTTTAGTCTTTCATTTTTGAACTATGCTCAAATCTCTGATTCGACAGGAGCGAGTAGATTTGGGGTTTATGCAAAAATTGACGAAGCTTACAATTTTAGTGATCAAGTATTTGTTGCAGCGTCTGATCAAAAAATATCTGCTGGGCTTACTTATGCACGCAGAAATGGTAAATACGTGGTTTTTTTAGGTGGAGGCGCAAGGTTAATCAAGTACACATTTACTAAACCCGATTTGACATCTTCATTCGTTGAAAAGATAAATGAAAATTATGTTCCTGTTCCACAAGCTGGATTCGATAGTATCGTTGGTGCAGCAATGTCTCAAGGAGGATATTTTAAAGGAAGTACTGGTGCTTGGTTGCACGCAAGCATTAGTTGGATGAATCGTTATCGGCCAACAGTCACTTTTTATTACGGAGTGAAGGGAAACCCGTCGTATGGACCTGGTTATTTGCAATATACAGATCCAGAGTATAAAGACATTTATTACGCGCTATTAACCAATCATTATTATGAATTAAGAATTGGATTTAGTCCACCTTTTTTCAATAAGCGAGGTTGGCCATTTTCGGTTTGCATTGATGCAGGATTCAGACTCAATGATTATAAAGATTTTTCAATTCGTGAAGTTCCTATGAGCGCATATACAAGTCCTAATTTCGCCAATAAACATCGCTTCAAAGGTTGTTTTACGATGGCGCTGACTTTCACTTTTTGGTCGAATTGGAGTTGGAGTAATTAGGATGAAAGAAAGGTATTAGCAAATATATGCTGACTTAAAATCTTGCTTTGGTGAAATGAATAAATCGAAAAAGTACTATCTTCGGGGAAGGGATGTTGTGAAAGAGGATTGATCCAACAATTTATTTCTGATTGCGACTGAAAAAACAAATTATGACCCACAAAATTTAAATTTTGAAGATTGGCAAGCACTCGATAAAAGTGCCAAAATGGATATAATAAATCATGTTTGGAATCCATATAAACCTGAAATAGGGTTTGAACTGAAATCCGAAATTGTTCAAAATTTTGTAATGTCATATGCAGGTAAAGGAATACAATATGGAATTGCAAGTTTTGGCTGGGGTGTTTATATGCTTTTTATTGTTGTCAAAGATTCTAAAATTCGAATTCCAAAAGAGTTTTCGGGCATGCCTGTCAATAAAGGGGTTATAAAAAGTCAAATTAGAGAAAATGAATATTTTGTGAAATTTGGATATGGAGGCACAATTGAGAGGGAAATTGAGAGTGAAGTTTTAATTATGTGAATAGGTCTCTTAATAATTGAGTCGATTAGCAAAGCACCTAGCCAAATTCATTTTGCATCATTTTCTATATCCTAAGTATGGTTCGGTTCATTCCTCGTAAGTTTCAAAATTTTGACAGTTTATGGACACCATTCGAATTTTAAGCAAATCTTTTATTCTGATCTTGGGTAAAGTTTATCCTTAATCAAGAGATTAAAAATCCAGATCATTGTTGGGTGAATCAAACGGTTTAAATTGAATTTCAGTCTTTTAAATTAAAAAAATCTAACTTTTTCTTGGCAGGTTGAAAATTAAATTGTAAAATTGCTTTCATTAAAACCTGTTAGACCACCAATTGTTGCCTCCTAAAACAAGCGACTCTTTTGTTGGATATTGAAGAATGTTTACGTTTTGTAGATAGGTTTTGATATTATATTACTTGTGAAACGACTTAAATTTAAGGGGATGGAATTTCTGGGATTTTATGGAGAAGAAGGAGAGGAACTGAGAGGTTGTTTGGGGGATAACACGCAATATAGATTTCGTAAAGTTTCCTATTTTTTGATGGATATGCGAAATAGAAGGGGGGGTGTATCGGATATAAGTAAGTGGCCTGCAACATTAGGGGAAAGCGCTTACTGGAGGCATTTGAGTGTTTTGCACAAAGAAAAAAAGAATGATAAAATTTGAAAGATATCCAACTTTAAGGGACATCCTTATTATTAATAGACAACCCTACTGCATTTCTATTTTGCACATGGACGAGTATGTTATTGGTTACTATGACTTTCTAGCTTTAGAAGAAAAGTACGACGTTGAATTAATCGAAGGCAATTTAACAGAAAGGAGCTTGGATAATTCCGAATATTTACCACAGATGCAAAGTGAAAGAGATTTTGAAAACAAATACTCAAAGATACTTTTAGTTGCTGTAATAAGTATAAGTAATAATAAATCAGAGGCTTAGTTGCTTCTAGACCTTAAGTCAAGATTAAAATATTTGGAAAAACTTAAGTGCTAAAATGTATATTGCGACACTATGAAAACGAAAAACCAAGGTCAATTTGAGAACTTGAATTCAAGGTGAATAACGTTTAACAAATTCAAATAAAACAAATAAATAATATAAATATGACAGAAATAACTCATAGCAGTAATCAAAAAAAAGATAGTAAAACAGCTTTATTACTATTTTTATTTCTAATTATCGCAGGTATGGTAATGGCCTTCTTTATTAACCCTCACAATGAAATTCAGCGATTTTGCTTTGTTATTATAATTTCATTAGCAGCGGGTTTGGGTGCAACTTATTTGACAGGCAGAATAACAGGAGGGGGCAAATTCGGATTCCTAAATGTAAGAAGTGCTACAGGTGGCTTTTTTGTATGGTTGACAACACTTTTAGCATTTTTATATTTCTTCCCAAAACAGAATACTAAAATCTATCCAAAAATGGCGGGCGAATGGACTTATATTTGCACTGGACATAATTCAAAGTATCAACACGGAGGAAGATTTAAAGCATCACAAGAAGATAATGTATGGACTTTGAAAGGTGAAAGAATGTGGAAGGATACATTTAACAGTGCAAAGGACAGGTGGGATTGTACAACGTACAATCCCACCAAGGGGTGGCATTCTGTTTCCGGGTATGTTGATAAAAATACAATTAGCTTTGAATACATTGTTGAAAATATAGAAGGCGAGGACATTCATGGATATGCAAAGGGTGACATTTCAGTAAATGAAAAGAATGAAATAATTAAGATTAAAGGTATCTTCAATCAACTTTATCCATCAAAACAGATCTCCGGAGACATAGAATTTACTAGAGTATCAAAAGACAATTTTGAAAAACCTCAATGGGATAAAAATCATAAGTGCAGTAATTAACAATCATAAGAAATGACAATTGAACAGAGGCAATTGACTAAGTTTAGTTTTTGGACTACATCAAGTTTAAATTGAAACGAATATGATGATACCACTAACAGCATCTAAGAAATTGGCGAATTGGTGGTTAAAAGAAGCTTTGTGCAACTATCAAAGTTTGTGTTTAATTGACAGAGACGTGCTACGAAATCTCCAACTTCTTAAACCCGTAAAACATAATTACTAGATAAAGTGAACACCATCCAATGATAGAAACTAAAATCACTATACTCATAAATAGAAAATCGGACTTTGATATAGTTAAACAAAAAATTATTGAAAGTAATTTACAGTTTCCTGTTTATATTTTCGAGTTAGACAGTCTTTATCAAATAGAACTTTCAAGCGACTATGAAGAATGGGAACTTGACAGTAAAATTCTTTCTTGTTTTCCAGATTATGAATTCACTCAAGACATAGAAAAGGGAAGGAAAGAAATAAGAATTCAGATGACACGGTTTCAATCAGAACTTTCAATGGATGGATGGGGGCGGCCAATCGAAAACCCTTTAAACGAAACAAAATATCTTATAAAGAAATCAACAAGTAATTCAAATAAATATAATCCCATCATACAGGTTTTGTTTGGAGAAAGTGAAGAAAATTATTTTGTGAACATAGTTAATGGAATAAACAAATCAACAAATGAAAAAGGTTTTTTATTAGTGAACGACTTTAAAACAAGAAATGAAAATAGAAATGCTGAAATTTTGAAAGACAAACTATTCAAGACATTTAATGAAGCATTTCGATTTGGTTATTATAAAATGCAAAACATTGTAAATGAAGATTTCAGAAAGCACATTCAGGAAGAGAAAAGGAAAATAACAGAACTAAATAAAATACCAAGAAAAATTGTTAGGAACTTCATAGCTGCGTGCAATAGATTTGAAATGGATGAGATATTAAAATCACTTGACAACAACATTGTTTTCGAAAAACAAGTTAGGTGGCAAACAGAAATAAGAACGGAAGGAATTCTGCATTTTGAACAATACTTGAAAACCTCATCTCAAGACTTATGTTCAATGAACTTCAAAATAAGGTCTTCGTGGACTATAAAATTGCCAATCATTGAAATTGGAGTGAAATTTTACCCACAAAAGAATGACAACCTAAAAAATGAAGACAAATTTTTGATGTATCGACGGTTCAGATTTAAAATCAATAAAGATAAAATAGTAAACATAATTGACGAACAATAAAAAATGCGGAAAATAACATCTAAGTTATCGCGGCGGTTGAAAGCCAAGTCATGAAAAGTCGGTTGAACGGAATCGTTTGTATGGAGTTATCGAAAAATATGTTTTTTGAATTGAGATTACCAATCCAACTATTTAGTATGAATTTCATTCTTTTACATTAAAAAAAATCAAATTTTTCTTGGCAGGTTTAAAATAAAATTGTAAAATTGCTTTCATTAAAACCTGTTAGACCACCAATTGTTGCCTCCTAAAATAAGCGACTCTTTTGTTGGATATTGAAGAATGTTTACATTTTGTAGATAGGTTTTGATATTATATTACTTGTGAAACAACTTAAATTTAAGGGGATGGAATTTCTGGAATTTTAAGGTGAAGGAGGTGAGGTACTGAAAGGTTGTTTAGAAAATAATGGGCAAAACAACTTTTGGGAAGGTTCCTTTTTTTGTTGGATTTGCGAGATAGAAGAGGGATTTCTATCGTATATAAATAAATTAGCAGCAAATTATGACAAGAGAACAACTATTAAGAATATTGAACAATAGTTTTACCAGTGAGTGGAGCAGATTGACAAGACGCATTGACTTTAAAATGAATTCTATGATAGAGGAAGGATTTTTGATTGACGAAATGCTAGAATCAATAAATGTAACAATCCGTAAATCGGCAGACAAAATTTTAGCATCAAGACACCAACGTTACCTATTAACATCGTTGGCAAGACAATATGCAATGATATTGTTTGTTGCGAGTAACGAAGGACGAGAAGTAAATAAAAAGACAGTTGAAGAATCTCAAATAATCCTGAAAAAGCTGGGTAAATGCTCAATTCACCCTTGTTCAAAAATATAATTAACTACGACTATGGACGAAGAACAAAAAAAACTAAAGGCAATTGATATAAATACTGAATCGCTAAAATTATATGTTGCAATTGCAATCGCCAGTATTGCAGGACTTATTGCTTATCACAATTCAAACAACCTAAATCACAATGAATTTTGGTTTTCTGTAGCATTGATAACATTTATTCTTTGTGGTGTCTTTAGCTTAATGACACTAAATTCATACATTACATCTGTTCACAATGGGACAATAAATGTTGGAAATAAGTTATCTGTATTATTAAATTTTATTGCGATTATATTATTTGTTCTTGGACTGATTTTCGGCTCCATTTATTTCTTGACTTCTGAAGCAAAACTTCAAAACGACAAGCTGATGGAAAAGATGGAGGGCATTTCAATACGTGGAAATGACGTGTTTATTGGCAAAGATGTTAAGACTAAAATTAAAATCACTAAAGACTCCACAGGAGTAATCAGAGAAATACTAATTCCGAATAACGATAAATAATCTGTTTATAACAGATTGCAAAATCCATTCGGATATAGTGCACAGATGGGCATCGAAGATTGAACAGATAATTATAGTATGTTTGGGCTTTGGTGTTAGAACCTTTCAAGGCTCCTCCAACTTAAACATTGTGGGAAATAGAAAAAATTAAACTACCATTTCACCAAATAAACAGAATTATTGAACAGAAGAAGACAAGGATGAGTTTAAAGGAGGAAATTGAAAATATATTTAAAAAGAAAACAGGTTATGCCGAGCCTGAACATGCAATAGATCAAGCTGAATCCTTAAAGTCACTATCTGTAGATCTTTAATACCGATTCAAGAAGATTTGTTTATGAGTTACTTCAAAATGCTGATGATTCATCAGTAGAGGGTAAAACTGTTAAAGTTGGTATAAGACTTTTTGATGATATTTTAGTTGTTGCTCATACAGGTAAACCTTTTGACAAAAGAGACCTGAGAGGAATTTGTGGCGTTAGTGATGGAACCAAAAAGAATTTGTTAGAAAAAACAGGATATAAAGGAATAGGATTTAAATCGGTATTTGGACAATCTGAAAAAGTAATTATATATACAAATAAAGAGTTCTTTCGATTTGATTCTAAATTTAATTTTGAATGGAACAATACATGGGGAGATAATCAGCAAAGTTGGGAAGAAGAAAATGAAAGGAAATTTTCGTTTCCTTGGCAGATAATACCAATATATACACATTCCGAAGAAATTGACAGTAAAATTAAAACCTTCTTAAATCAAGAAGAATGGAAAGTTGCTACGAGTATTTTTTTATCAAAGAATAAGGAGGAAATAAAGAAGGCTATTGAAGAACTATCGACAAATGTTAATATGTTCTTATTTCTAAAAAATATAGAAGAACTAGATTTTGATTTAGGAACTTCAAATATCGTCACTCTCAATAGCGAAAACGAAAATAATACAATTGAAATTAGACAGAATGGAGAAAATAAAGCGTCTTGGCTATTACGGGTAGTTAAACTAGAAGTTCCTATTGCAATAAAGGAAAAACTTAAAGAAGAAAAGAATATCCCAGATAAACTTTTGAACGCTACTGAAACAGAATTAACATTTGCTGCAAAAATGGATCAAGATACCATTCAAAAGTTAAGCATTGATGAGCGATTACTTTATTCATATCTCCCTACAGAAGATAGGAAATATGCTTTTCCTGTCTTGGTCAATGGTAGCTTTGTAATGAGTGCAAATAGAGAAACATTACATGAAGACTCAAAATGGAATAATTGGCTATTTGAAAATATTCCTACTGAATTATTAAATTGGATTTCAGAATTGATACGTGGAAGATTTGGACAGAGTGCTTATGAATTGATACCAACAAAATCGTCCATAAACAATCTTTTAAGCACGTCCTATCATATTGGTTTATCAAGTGCACTCAATTCAATTCCTTTTATTCTTTCAAACAAAAATGAATTAATTAAAGCTAACCAAGCTATAGTTGATATTACTTCATTTTCAAAAAAAACTTTTGTCACGGAAAGTGTTACAAGAGAGTTTATCATTGATAAAAATAAAAGTCAAACAATTCATTCAAATCCTTTTCTACCATACACTGGATATATTCAAACTTTGAAAAATATTGGTGTTAATATTTTTGAGTGGGAAGATGTTCCAAAACTGTTAGAATCTAGGTCTTTCTTAAAAAGTCATTCAAGTACCAATAATATACAGTTAATTCAATTTTTTAAACAACAGTGTGAAATAGAGAATCCAAAGAATATTAATGAAAATAGAATAAAGAATTGGTCTTTTATTCTCGATCATAAAGGCAATATTCTTTCTCCATCCAATATTTATTTCCCAACACCTGACGATGAAAATTGGAATGATCCCAATTGTGAAATTTCGTTTTTAAATGCTGATGTTCAAAAATTTTTACTTCAAAATCCTGAAACACGGATTTGGTTAGAAAAGATAGGTGTAACTGAGAAAACAGATCTTTCTTATCTCAAAAAAACCATCATTGCTAATGCATCTGTATACAGTACACTCGAAAATACATTGGGAACTATATCGACTATTTTTAGTCTCTATACTAAAAATGAAATTGGCAAAGATGAGCTTGAAAAACTATCTGAACTCAAACTACTAACTAGTAAAGATAGTCTTCTATCAGCAAGACTCTGTTACTTTTCAGACGCCTATAATCCAAGACTTAAATTACAAACTGAGTTTCCTGGAGATGATATTTTTATTAGTGAAAAATATTTGTCTAACAATAGTGAAAAAGATGAGTGGAAACGCTTCTTTAAAATGATGGGGGTGAAAGATGGTATAACAGCTATATCGTATCCTAAAACAGGTAAAAATCACTTAATTCAAGAATGCCAATTTCTAAATGATTATTTCGAAATAGAGGATAAATCATTTAAGCCATTTCTATCAACATTTCAAGCAGATGAATATTCAGGATTAACAACTTTACTTTTTCTTACCAATTCTAATGATATCAAATTTTTAAAAATTTTCTGGTCAGATATTATTAAATATATAAGTATTGAAGATTTTAATACCCCAGCAATAGCTTATTGGGGTAACCTAGGATATCGAGGAAGAAAAGAAGGTGATGAAGTGGAAAACTATTTAAAATGGTATATCCAAAATAATGATTGTATTCCTACTTTAATGGATACATGTAAAAAAGTAAGTGATGTGTATATTAACACTGAAGATATTCTTACTGTAGCAGGAAGCTATTTACCAATATTTTTTGAAGACGAGCTAACTCAAGAATGGAAAGCCTTTTTTAATTTCAAAACAAAATTATTATTAGAAGATTACTTAGAAATAATAACGAAGATAGCTTCTGATACTAAGAGCGATGGTAAAGTAAAGAAAGAGAACGTCACTCGCATTCAATCCATATATAAAATTCTAATAGATCAATGCACTAATTGGAGTCAGGAAGATATTTTAAAAGTTGAGGAATGGGCAGCTAATGGCTATCTACTAAACACTAAACATATTTTTGTTGAATGTGACAAGCTTAAATTTTTCATTGATGGCAATGAATCAATTTTTCAAGATCAGTTTTCTTTTTTAGTGATTAACGCTGAAAACAAGCAGTCTTCGTCTTTAGAATTTTTCTTAGAATGTCTTAAAATAAAAATACTGAGAGAAGGTGATTTTGAATTGATTCATTCTCAAAAAGAAATTTGTTCTGATTTGATTGGTAAATTAAGGTCAATTATTCCTTACTTCAAGGCATGGATTGAAACTCAATCAAACGACCATAGTACTAGAGATTCATTAGAAAACATTGAGCATAATATTAATATGCTCAATGTTTTTCAAGCTGATGATCTCAAAATTAAATATACCGATATTGATTTTATAAAGAATGTAAATGTCCATTTTAACAACTTAAACCTTTTTGTTACAAATCCGTGGAATAGTAATAGTGTTTTACTGAAGTTGCCTGAAATCTTATGTCGATATTTTTATCTATTGGGTCACGACAAGAAATTGGACTTTTTGCTAAGATCAACCGAGAGCGAAATACGACAACATTTTACTCAAGAAAATATTGATATCCCTGAAAAAGTTAACAGTACAGACATTACACCTAATATTGAAAACAATCACGATGATTCTCATCAAGTAGCAGGAACAGTTGATAAACCTATTATAACTTCCGATTTCTATCATTTATCAAAGTCCGATTTTGACTCATTAAGTTATGCCAAAAGTATTATAGAGAGAGCTGTAAGGAACGTTATTAAGTACCTTCAAACCCTTCCAGAATATGATTGTAATGACCATTATATAATTGCAGAAAGTGTAATTGGAGGTATTAAAAAAAATGGCAATGAAATAACAGTTGTAGCAAGACCAAGCGATAAGGATTTTATCTTATTATACTATACATCGGAGTTAGATGTTCTTGAATATGTCGATGCTGAATTATGGTGTGAAGATGGTTTACACGCACCTAAACAAGTAACATTGGGTCAGTTACTAAAGAAAACCGGTATTAATAAAATACCAGTGAAGAATATTCATGTTTCTCACTTAGAACTTGATGCACTACTAACCACTCCCAAGAATGATGAATTAGAATTTAATGCAGTTCCATTTGTTCCGCAAAAGATAGCTCAAATTATTTCATCATTTGCAAATACTAATGGGGGATCATTGATTTTTGGAGTTAAGGAGGTAAATCCGAATAACAATGAGATAGTAGGTCTAAGTAATGACTTCAGAATTGATGAAATCACTAAGAAAGCGATTTCATTACTTCAACCTATTCCACTTATAGAATACGGCTGGGTACAGATAGCAGATAAATCTATTTTTATGATCAAGGCTACTAAATCAGAAACTGATATTTTACTTGACAACAAAAAATACATAAGAAAGGAATTTAAATCATTAGTGGAGGAAACATCTACCAAATCTAGTATAACGCTAAATATTCCTAACTGCAATAAAACTGTTGCAATTATTATTGGAATTGAAAACTATCTTCCAAAAAATGATATATCTCCTGTAAAGTATGCAAATGATGACTGTCAAAAATTTAAAAGTGTCATAATTAATAATTTAGGTGTAGAAGAAGATCAAATTTATACATTCATTAATGAAGAGGCTCTTAAGAGTTCTATTGAATACGATTTAAGAGGTTTATTTTTAGAATTAGGTGAAAATGATAGATTGATTTTTTATTACGTTGGACATGGTTTTCACAATGGTATAACTAATTATTTATCAACTTACGATATGCATAAAAGTAATATACCTGGAACGGCAGTTTCATTAAGAACAATTTTATTAGATCCACTTCAAAAATCAAAATGTAAAAATGCACTAATTTTTATAGATGCCTGCGCTCAAATCTTTCAAGACGAGTATGAGAGAAATCAAGTTTCTAATATTAATGAGGAAGAATTACTACTACTGTCTAGTGACTTTCCTCATTATGCTACTTTCTTATCATGTCAAACTGGGCAAAGCTCATTTTCAAGTGACAATTTAAAAAATGGCATATGGACCTATCATCTCGTAGAAGGTATAAGTGGTAATATCCCCGAAGTAATTAAGGCTAATAAATATATTACAGATAGACTACTAAGCGATTATCTTTCGACCAGTGTAGCTGCATATACAATGAAAGAACTGGGAAAACATCAGAATCCAAAAACAATACTTGATTCATGCTTTGAAAATGTGGTTTTGGAAATAATAGCAATAGAGAATTGAGAGTTAAATATTTAAAATGAAAATAAATGATTTATAGATAATATGAATGGAATCAACTGCCTACAATAGCACCTAAAAGAAATAACGGGTGAAGTGCGAATACAAACATTTATGCAACTAATAATTTTTTGTCGGTATAGACAATTTAGAGTTCCAAAGCCGCCACTTCTTTTGGCTGCAAAACGTAATAATCCATTTTAAACATGACCAGTAGCATGAAAAAAGAACTTTGGTATTTATTAATTGACGGACAACTAGACACTGAAACTGGAATTGTCGGCAACTTTTATGCTTATGGTGACCATTTGGGTGACGCATTGGACAAGGTCATAAAATCTTCTATTGAATATAAATTTACAAATCACAACCTGACAGAAGCTTCATTACTTGACAACTTTGATATTAATGAAAATAACGAGGAGTTCGTTAAAATCACTGACCATGTTTTTATGCGACCTACAATTTACCCCTTTCCTTTAGACGATCCAGACAAAGAGTTTATCCCTCCAATCGGAATAGTTAAAAGCGTTTTTGAAGGTGAGTACGAATATGATTTGATTAAGGAAAACTTTGTTGCTTATGGTGCAGACGAGAACGGAATTTTTGAATTTGAATTGGTTCTTGCAAAAGAAAATTTAGTAGATACATTTATTAAGACTATTGATTTCTTGCCGACTATTGACGGATTTTGGATTTTTCTCAAAAATTATTGGGAAAATGATTTAACAGAACTCTGGGTTGCAAAACACTTCACGGACAAGCAGACGGTTATCGATTTTCTTATTTCAGAAAAGAAAAATACACTTGAAAACGGCTACTTAGATATTGTAGTTCACTATCTGGCAGGCGAAACAAACTTAACCCTTGACGACCATAAAAAAATACAATTACACACTAAAGATGAAGGGATATTCGATGATTTTATTGGAAATATAATTGAGTTAGGTTATGAACAGACAAGAGATTTTTACAATTTGGAGTTTGGTTATCACCACTTTCATTATAGACCTGTTGAAAGTTTGACAAGAACTGAATTTAAAAAAATGTTAACTGACAATAAATTTGAATTGATTGACAAATGGGAAGAATAAATTTAGTTATAAAAAGTACAGAAAACAAGGAATAATGAACTTATCGCATGATCACATTAGCTTAGAAAAATTTCATAAAGTGCCAAATTTCGTAGAACCAATCGACGTATTTTATGAATTCAACCCCGAATTTGCATCTCCACTTATATGATGAAACAATTTTTTTTACTCTTTTCGATTTTCTTTTTGAATTGTTCGTGCGCTCAGGATACGCTCTATCTTCCTGTCATTGGATTAGGTCATGAAAAATTTGTGATTGAAGAGAATGGTCATTTCGTATACAGTTCATACTTATGTGGTTCTTCTTTCGTTTCTTTTGGTACATCCAAGAAAACCCTTTTTGGATACAGATTCGATTATGATACGACAATGTGTCCAAAACCAGGTGTCGTTGAGGTAAGAAATGAATCAACTAGTGATAGTATCACTTTGTTCTTTTTTAATATGGTTGACAGCACGATCCAACCCTATTACAATTCGCTATCTGTTGGAGGAAAATATCTTCGGTGCGATACTGACTTCGTCACAATTCCTAAATCAACTTTAAAATCCGATCTTTTAATGATACGAGAAGGATCAGATAGTTTAATTTTTAAATTTGACACTACGGTATCTGAATTACATATTTACCTTGCTCCTAATGGATCAAGTTACAATTGTGGTTTGAATGATGTTCGAAAACTAAAAAAAACGAAGCTCGGCTATTTATACAAGTTTGCTGTATATGACGAGGATAGGGAGAAACCATGGAAAAAAGGAAACAAACGAGTTGTTAGACATTATTACCAATTAAGACAAAAAAAATGATAAATAGAACATCAACTAAGAGTCAAGGGTTGAACAACCGCTTCAGAGAAATTTACGTCTCATAGGTCAGAAACGTTGTACGCATGGACAAACAAATTTAAAAATGAACTATTTAATACTATTAATTTCAATTCTTGGACTTTTTTCTTGTAGCACAAATGAAATTGAACTTAGTTACCATAAAAATAATGTAATTGAGCACATAGTATTTGATACTAAGTGTAAAAGCGAAATTACGCATGAACAATTACGTGCTCAAAAAGAAATCGAAATCGAACTCAATAAAGAATGTGATTCCATTAGGTTATATTTTCCTGCAGGAGGTACAGTTACAGCCGCAACTCTTTACAAAGATTCATTGATGAAAAATAAATTTTGTTCAACACCCAGCTTTGGAATCATGCGAGACAGTATTGGTTATGTGACGATTTCAAACAAAACGCAAGGTAAGTTCTATCTTTTCTATGGCACATGTCATTGGGAAAGTAGAATGTGGATTAATTTTAAATAGGCTCGCTCACTAACATCAACTGAGGGCCAAGGGTTGAGTGACCATATTCGAGAACTTTGGGTCTCCTAGTTGACAAACGCTATTTCCAATATCCATTTAAGTTTCAACCATGAGAATTTTAAGAACACTAATATTTCTTTGCTTAACCATGATTATTTCTTGTAATTCTAAAAGCTCATCTAACGGCGTTGAACAAAACACGAGTTCATCTAAAACTCAAACTAATTTCTCAAATGATAGCCTTAAAAATAAAATAAATATTGGGGAAGACATTGCTCAAATCTCTGCCTATGCAAAAGACATCTATGAATTTGAAGGAATGGTTTACATTGACATTGATCTTATCGAAATAAAGTATAAAAACGTAGATGAGAGAGTAGTGATTAACAAGAATAAAAAAATTAGAACCTATAAAATTGACAATACTACATTGATTTATTCAACGGATTGTAAGAAAATAGACGCCAAGCAACTGCTAGCGGTAAAGGAGAGTCAATTAAAAGATAAGACTATAATTATTGTTGGCGAATCTAAAAATGGTAAAATGTTAAGCCTGAATTTTGGTTGTTATGGTTAAAAATGTACTAACCAGCGTGCCATGAGCCAGCCAAAAACCCTAATTCAAAATCGATAAAATTTAAAGAAAAAGTTCTATCTTCGAATCAACGATTTAATTAAAAAACTTGGCAGCGCTCCGCATCAAATGGTTACGAGTCAATGAAAAGCAAAGTATGAAAATGTTGGCACTATTTTTTGGATTATTTCTGCTAAGCTGCAGTGGAGGTGGTGTAAAATATGGTGAAAGTGGAGATGATAATAGCCATTTAAGAAATCCTCAGGATTCTGCTGATTCAATTGTGAAAATTTCTACACCTGATTCAATTCTCCGGAACGACCAATATTATTATCGTCTAGAAAGCGACTTAATGCTGAATGGGATGTTTGTACTGGACAGTTTTTCTCTAAAAAGATGCATTTTATCAATCGCTAAACCTGATTCTGTGCATAAAGTTGGTCGCGAAATCAAAGAAAAATTTGGAGTTGATTATTTTGATATTTATATCGGCAAATCATCTATTCATGCTGGAAACGGTCAGATTCTTAGCTTTAAAATAAGAGACAGCAGATTAAAATTGTACACAATTGGAGTCGGTAGTACAAGAGCGTTTTTCGAAAGAATCATGAAGATCAACTTCCCCGACAAAGATACGATTGAGTGTTCGGGTTTAGGTGATTGCTTTTATTCATTTAGATTTAAGAATGACAAAATCATAGAAATAGACTATCATTACCAACCGCTTTGAAAATATATCTATAACTGCAAATGGACAAATGCTCCAAAACTCTTATATTTGAGAAGGCTACGTATTTTAATTGCAAAATACCAGTAACCATTAACCAAGTAATCAATGTCCATAATCACATACAAGGAAAGAACCAAGAGAAGCGAAGATTTCATTGTGAAATATCGGTTTTATACTCCTGAAGAAAATGGTCGATTAACATTGCCGCATCAGCACATTCGATGCGATTTTTGGTATGAACATGAAGACCATAAAGAAAGTCAGGTATTCATGATTTATCCGGAGTTTGCAGACTCAGAGGGAAATATAATCCTTGAAAGTCAAGTACCTAGAGAAGGGATTGCAAAGATGTGGATACTAATGCCTGAAATGTTTGAATACCACAAGAGCAGAATTAAGGTTGGACAAATATGTTTTTTCATGGAAGGCACTAAACGAATTGCTGAAGGCGAAATAATTGAAATCACCGGGTTGAATAATTTGTAATTGAAGCAAAAATGGGATATAAAAGTGTTTGCTTAGCATGTAAAAAGGCCTATAATAATTTCATCGATCTCGATCATCACAAAAAAGAAATTTGTCCTGATTGTGGAGAAACTATGTGCTTTCTGAGTCACCTGTTTAAGCCCCCTAAAAAAACGGATTCTCAAAAATGGAAAGTGGTTAAATACTTGGTTGAAAATGGATTCAATTACGATCATACTTTTGAGATGATCACACCAGGAGTTTATAAACAACTGGGGAAGTATCCTGAAACAATGAAAGAGGCGACGGAGTTCATCAAAACTTTTCAATCAAATGGATTGAAAAATTAGACGTTTGCTAATATTGGCATGCTAAATTTGCTTGGAAGCTTACTACAAAATCGACAAAATTGTAAGGAAAGTGTTAGATTCGGGAAAGGACTTTTATAGAAATTCGGAAGTCAGCAGAATGTCAAAATGAAATAAGAATTAATAGAAGATGGCAATACTAAAGAAAATTGAAGGAAACGAACTTTATTTATATATGAATGGTCATCTCATTTATAAAAGATGGCTCGACACTGGACAGTCTAAAATATTTGACATAACGGCTTATGATAAATATACCTTGACTAGTATTAAAGATTTGGATTATGAAGATAACAGTGGACTTATATCAGTTAAGGCGAAATTAAAACTCAAAACTACGGAGGAAGGTGGTCGACAAACAGGGTTTATTAGTGGTTACAGACCAAACCATGTTTTTGAATATGACGACAACGAACAAATTCTTCAGACATTTATTGGCGACATAATCTTTGAAGACAAGCCGACATTCGATCCTGGAGAAGAACGAGAAGTAACTGTTCGCTTTTTAATAAACCAACCGATTGAAAAGTATCTTAACAAAGGACGAATTTGGTGGATACATGAAGGGCAAAACCAAATTGGACATGCTGAAATTCTATGAAGAAAAAAATAACAGTCTAAAAGAGTTAGTACGTAAAAATGGTGCGTCAATGTTTAAAAAAGCTTTATGCTTCGATTCCAGTTTCTTGCTGCAAAATAGCATCTCCCGTCATCAAACCCCTCAAATCCAATGAAATTTAGCCTATTCTATATTTTTTTTAGTCTTTCATTTTTGAACGATGCTCAAATTTCTGACTCGACAGGTGCGAGTAGATTTGGGGTTTATGCAAAAATTGACGAAGCTTACAATTTTAGTGATCAAGTATTTGTTGCAGCGTCTGATCAAAAAATATCTGCTGGGCTTACTTATGCACGCAGAAATGGCAAATACGTGGTTTTTTTAGGTGGAGGCGCAAGGTTAATCAAGTACACATTTACTAAACCCGATTTGACATCTTCATTCGTTGAAAAGATAAATGAAAATTATGTTCCTGTTCCACAAGCTGGATTCGATAGTATCGTTGGTGCAGCAATGTCTCAAGGAGGATATTTTAAAGGAAGTACTGGTGCTTGGTTGCACGCAAGCATTAGTTGGATGAATCGTTATCGGCCAACAGTCACTTTTTATTACGGAGTGAAGGGAAACCCGTCGTATGGACCCGGTTATTTGCAATATACGGATCCAGAGTATAAAGACATATATTACGCGCTGTTAACCAATCATTATTATGAATTAAGAATTGGATTTAGTCCACCTTTTCTCAATAAGCGAGGTTGGCCATTTTCGGCTTGCATTGATGCAGGATTCAGACTCAATGATTATAAAGATTTTTCAATTCGTGAAGTTCCTATGAGCGCATATACAAGTCCTAATTTCGCCAATAAACATCGCTTCAAAGGTTGTTTTACGATGGCATTGACTTTCACTTTTTGGTCGAATTGGAGGTGGAGTAATTAGGATGTAAGATCGGTGTTAGCAAATATATGCTTGCTTAAAATCTTGCTTTGGTGAAATAATTAACGCGAAAATTGCTATATTCGGGGAAGGGAATTTTTGAAGAGTTGAGTTTCAATGTGGAATAACATAAATTTAAGAAGATGATATTACGAGATTTTTATGGAGAAGAGCAAGGGCGTTTGAATGGTTGTTTTGGAAGATAACTTACAATATAGCTTTCTCAAAGTTTCCTGTTTTTTGTTGGATATGCGAAATCGAAGAGAGGGTATCGAATATTAGTAAGTTAGCGGCAACCCTAGACGGCAGTGCAAACATCAAACGACAGAGCAATAAATTAACACACCAAAAACATTATGACATTTATAGCATCATTGAAAGTTAAGAACGGAATAATTCAGATTTCGGACAGCCTAGAATTGCAAACGGGAGCAATTTCAAGATTTGACGATTTTAAAAAGCTCATTGACACAAAAGGTATTGACGAGGAGAACGAAGAAGTGAAACTTACTGCGAAAGAAGTTTGGAATACTTTTAAGCCGGAAAGAATTAAAAATATTGATGGAGCACAAAAAACATTTAAAGTTTCGGACTTCGCTTCTGTGCAGACAGCAGGTACTGTTGATATTAACGGGACTGAAGTAAAAGAGATTGTCAAACAACTTTCAAATCAAATTGCCGACCGACCAAATCTGACACACCAAGAAATTGTTGATGAGTTTATGACCATTTTGAAACCAAACTTTCCTGACAAGGAATTTACAGAATTTGAAAACCCAGACCTGAGAGAAACTTTTCCAAATACGACTTTCATTTGTTCAATATTTGAACCTAATACAGGTGAAAAATACGTTCATACTCTTTCTTACGGAAAAAATATAATTTTAAAAAAGTATCATTTCAGCGACCGCTATGAGGGAGTAGAAAACAATATTTATTTTTCGGCTGGTATGGTTGGACTAAGTCATAATTTTCATTCTCTTAATCACAATATCTTAAAAAAGCCACTAACATTCCGACAAGGTTTTCAAGTATTAAAATCGGCTTTGGACCTAGCGATACTTACAGAAACAGTAAACTATGACGTGCTTGGCGTTGGCGGAACTATAAATTATTCAATGATAGATAAAGACGGATTTAGATTTATTCAAGATGAAACGAGTTTGACTTTTGAGTAAATGATAACAGTAATTAAACCGACATCGCTTCAGACAGAAAGAAAGGCAGCCGCTAACAGTTAAGCAAAATGGCGTACAATTACACTCGAGAGAAGCGCCACGTTGGCTACAGCAGAACCGATGTTAGTCATACTAAGTGTCCCCATAACCAAGAAAGATAAATGGCAACATTAATACCTTCATACAATAAAATACTTTCATTAAAGGTAAAACCTGAAGAAGGGGAATTGCATTTATTGAAATTTTTGGATTCACATTTTGACGAATCATTTGAAGTGTATTTCAACCCATTTATGAATGGCGATAGACCAGATATTGTAATAATGCGAAAAGGTCAAGGTGTTTTGATAATTGAAGTTAAAGATTATGACTTAGACAGCTACAAGTTAGACGATAAAAAGAATTGGAAAGTGAAAAATCAAAATTTCAAGATAAAATCACCTATTTATCAAGCACTTAAGTATAAATACAACCTATTTGAACTTCACATTGAAAATTTGCTTGAAAAGAAGATTAAAGATATAAGACATTTTAAAATTGTTTCTTGTGCGGTTTACTTCCATAATGCAAATTCTGATAAAATCAATGAATTTCTAATCGAGCCATTCATGCACGACAAAAATTATTTGACTTTTCTAAAATATAATATTGACCTTATAGGGAGAGATAATCTTAATGAAATGGATTTTAACGCCATTCTTAGTAATAGATATTTGATATCAGAACGGCCATCATTTCTTTTCACAGATGATATTTACAATAGCTTTAAAAGATTTCTAAAACCACCAATTCATTTAAAAGAGCAAGGTCAAGATATTCATTATAGCCCTAAACAACTTGAGATAATATATGATGCAACAAGAAAAGAACAAAGAATTAAGGGGGTGGTTGGCTCAGGGAAAACAACAGTTCTTGCAGCAAGGGCGGTGCAAGCTCACAAAAGAACAAAAGGGAATATTTTAATATTGACTTACAACATTACTTTAAGAAACTACATTAAGGATAAAATCAGTCAAGTAAGAGAAGAATTTGCGTGGGAGAATTTTGTAATTTCCAATTACCACCTATTTATAAACTCTGAATTAAACAATTTAGGTATACCAGTAAAAGTACCTGAAGGATTTAACGAACTTTCCGAAGAAGAAAAAGACCAGTATTTCGAAAAAGAGTACTATTCAAACAAACAACTTTTCGTTGATAACAAAGACAAAATTAAACCATATAGTGTCATTCTTATTGATGAAATACAAGACTATAAAAGGGTATGGATGGAAATCATCAAAGAATGTTTTCTTGCTGAAAACGGAGAGTATGTTTTATTTGGTGATGTAAAGCAAAATATCTACAACAATAAAACTGATTCAAAAGATGTATCAACAAATGTTCGTGGTGTAACCGAACTAAAAAACTGTTTCCGTTCTGATTTTAAAATCAAAGATTTAGCAATATTTTTCCAAAAAGACATCTTTAGAGACAAGTATGAAATAGATTCTTTTAATCAAAAGACACAGACTCTCGAATTAGCATTCGAAAGGAATCAACAAGGGAGCATAAACTATATTTATCTACAAGATGCAGACAGTGTGAGCACATTGTATACAATCATACACGAAAATGCAATAAACAAGGATATTCCAACTAATGACATAACTATTTTAGGAAATTCAATCCCACTATTGAAAAAATTTGAAGCCTATTATAGATACTCATCAAATGAAAGAACAAACACAATGTTTGAAACTTATGAAATGGTATATCGAATGGGGCTTAACTATTTGAAAAACGAAAAACCAGTATGGCTAAAAGAAGGAATTATTTTAATGAATAGACAAAATGATAGAACAGAAACAAAAGCATATAATCAACTTAGCATACTTTTCACTTTGAACGATTTATATACAGAATACCCTGATAGATTTAAAGATAAGATGAATATTTATTGTGAAAAATACTCGACAAGCTTGGCTAAATTCCAAAATTATCTCGAAAAATACAAAAGTGAAATTTCTGATTTTAAAAAGGACTTTGGTCCATCAAGACAAACAAGCAATCTTAAAATGATTCGTAACAACAAAAAAATACATTTTCATATGAATAGCGGAACAGTGAAAATATCAACTATTCATAGTTTTAAAGGCTGGGAGTGTGAAACCATTTTTTTAATTTTAGAGAACTTAAATTTTCAAATCACTTTTGACGAAATACTTTACACAGGAATCACAAGAAGTCGAGCAAACTTGATTTTAATAAATTACGGAAATAAAGATTATCATAATAAAATAAATGGTTTAATTGAACAAGTTAAATAAATTGCGAACTACAACAGCAACACCAATGCAAAGCACCCAAAAGTTTTTCACAACCTTCAAACCAAGGTTCCTATATTTTGTAAATTCAATGAATTGAAATAGTTTTTTCATCTGTTATTTTAATCGTTTGATTGGTAGTGAAAACAGTATTAAAATCCTTTTTTCAAGACGATTTACAATCAAATCCCCACCAAAATCAACCCATTCATTTAATTACTTGTACAAACATACAACGATATAAATTATCACTGATTTTCCGCGATTTCAATGAAATTTTAATAGTTTAATCCAGATGCATTTAAATGGAATTTGAATGGAAATTAGATGGTATTTAAATCAAAATTGAATTCGACAAAATTGACAGTATTTAAATTACCTGAAATCATCAATGAGCATTTACCTGAAATGTAAAAAATGACCTGAATTTTATCCAGAAATTACCTCGAAATTTTAAAAAGTACCTCGAATTGAAATAAAAATAACCTGATCGTGGTAAAAAAAATCGTCTGCATTTAAATGCATTAAAATCCCCGTCAATATTGGGGGTTATTAAAATTATTTAATTCTTTTTAATTGAATTTCAATTCATTACCATAAATAAAGTTGAACTTTTTTTTGGAAGGTATTAAATTAAATTGTAAAATTGCTTCAATTAAAACCTGTTAGACCACCAATTGTTGCCTCCTAAAATAAGCGACTCTTTTGTTGGAAAATGAAACATGTTTACATTTTGTATGCAGGCTTTGATTTTATATTACTTGTGAAACAACTTAAATTAAAGAAGATGGAATTTCTAGATAATTACAATAAAAACAATATTCGTTTTTGGGGTATAAATATTTTGTAATCTAATATTCGCCAAACTTTTTATTTTTTATTGCAAATGTTTAAAAAATAATCGATTAGCATTTTGTATAAGACGTTTTACGTTAATAAAACTAATACTAACATCCATGTAAAATAGAAACTAACTTTATATGAACTTAAATTTATCAAGAACAATTTTTACAGCTCTAGCCAGTGTATTATTTTGGCTTAATTCCTTTAGTCAAATTATTTGTGCTAGGAGCCATATATCGGGATTTGAAAAGGAACACGAAATTGGAAATGTTTATAATGGAGGAACTAGCACAACGTCTCCAACAAAATCAAAAATTTATATTTCGGTTAAGGAAGGTATTATTTATATCCAATCGAATTTTAAACCAACAGAAGCGTTTGAATATCCAATTAAATTAGCTACGCCGCCACCTAAAGGATATAGCACACTTGAAGATTATTTAGCAAATATCTTTTTTTTTGAAAGTGAATATTTACCAGAACCAAGTTTTGCTTCAAAATTTTTTCAGGACATCAAAAAAAATATAGAGATAGTTGTTGATCCAACGGTTTTAAATAGTTCAGATTTTTCTCAATTAGGTTTTGAAAACTATACAAAGTTAAAAATTGCATGCCCTGATAATACCGCTAGAGAAGTAAAAATTCTTAAAGATAAATTAGGAAAAGCCAAAGAATTTTTAATTAAATCAAACAACCATATTTCTATTAGAATAAAGAATCAAAATCTTAATATAGTAACATCTGATATTAAAAACATAAGAAGAGATCCAAAAAAACTGAAATTGATTTCTTTAATTGAAAACTCAGCAACACAGCAATTAATTGCGAAAGAATTCGCTGAAAATCAAATAAAAATTAACTATAGTAAAGTGGTCTTAAAGTCAACTTTGATCAAGAATAAAGGTAACCTTACAATTTTGCTTGGACACATCGAAAATGAAAAATTTGTCACTATTGACAAGGCTGGAAAAGTACTATTTGAAATTGAACTAAGAGAAATTGTTGATTTACAGAAAAAAAATAATCTTGAGCTTTTATTGATTGGTTGTAATTCGGGAGCCAATTCTGGGACTGGGGCTCTAAATAAATTTAACTCAATAGATTTTTTAAGTAAGTTAAAATTTGCTAAAGAAGCTGACAATATGGAGGATTTTTTAAACAGAATTTGCGAGGATAATTTCGATTTTGTCATCGATGAAACATTTTTCATTGAGACTAATGAAGTAATTGTCGATCCAAAGTTTCAAAAGCAGATTGCAAGAATTGATCTAGAAGTATATAATAGAGGAAAAGGAAATAAAATTTATAAACCTGCAATTGGAAAAATCATTTTACTTAACACAAGTGTCAATCAAAAAAATGCTTTCCAAAATGATAGCACAGAATACGAAAGTAATTTTGGATCAGAAATCGAAAACTCATCTAAGAAAAAAAATGATAATAATTATTCAATTTACATAATTTTAGGAATAGGAGTTATCATTATTGGATATATTTTTTTTGACGACAAAAAACAAAATTGATGAATAGACAACCACAAATTGATGAAATAGTTTCATTTATTGACCGTAATAACCCTGCTGACCTAGAGATAATTCGATTAAATAACCCCCAATTTACTGACATACTTAAATTGGGTAGTGTTTTGGGTGATTCGAACGATGAGTCAGAATTAAAAGTTAGAGCAATAGTATGTTTTAAAGCTCTTGAAATTGTGGTAAAAGCTTGTGATAGTAATTTACCCAGAATAAAATTAAAGCTTAGGAATTCACAAAGAATACAACTTTATGGACAAATTTTAGCAACAATTAGTAGTGCGTCAGTAATTACCACATTAGCAACAAATCATAAGAATATTACCTATATAGCAGGTGTATTAAGTCTAATTGGGACACTTGCTCCTCTTATAGTTGATTCTAGGAAAAAAGGAATAGATAACTCAAAGTTACTAGATGAGAATTATTTTGAATTGGTTAAATTAAAATTGGAATCTGAGCAAAACATCAGAGAACTAAATTTTTTTATTGATAATAATTTCCAAGTTGAAGGCATAAGCGAAGTTATCAATAGAAGCAACCAACTTTGTGCAGATATTACACTGAAGTTATCAGTATGCTAGTGAAAAATTACAACTTTCGAGAGCATCCGTGCTATTCGCTGCAACCGCACTCCTTTATTGTAGTAGGGGACGAAAGATGAGATCTTCACATATTCATTTAACTTCTGAACTTCAAAGTAGAGTTGTAAAATCTAGCTTTTCTTTGAAGTACTAAGGTTAATAACAAAATTAAACACCTCAAAACAAAAATAAAATGGCAAATTGGACAGTAGAAAAACCAGCTCATGTAGACACGTGGTTTTCTTTATTCAGACTAGGGCAGATAAGAAAACAATTTAGCGCATCTGGCAAAATAAAAATGTCTGAACTCACTTTTTTTAATCCATTATCGAGCGCTGATAGCTTGAAAGTTGAAGCTACTCTAATTGCAGATACAATTGATAGAGTTTTCACAAGTTGGGGAGCCAAGCTCGAAAATGACATTACGAGAAACGCGGCATTGAAGGATATGATTCAAATTCTTCTTGACAAAGAAAAGTCACTTTTAGACCTAGCTGAAAAGAATGACAAAAACTACTTTTTTACAAGCGAAACAAAATAACTGTATGAGAACCAAATTAATCCTTTTAATCTTGATACTATGCGCATCAAACGGAGTGAATGGGCAATCTTTCGGTAGGACAATAACAGAAAATTATAAGCTTACGAAAAATGAGATTAAAGATAGAATTGACTCACTTTCAAAAGACCCTAAAAATTGGAACACACTTTTAATGTTCATTGAAAATTATGTAACAAAAAAAGATAGTTCTTATGGCAAATGGTTGAGTGATTTAAACTTAGAATTTAAAAATTTCCAAAATCAGGATTCAACATCGTCTTCTATCGGGTTTAGTTATGATCTTAATCTTGAACGAGCCAGAATTGTAGAGAAAGGTAACTTAAAGAATGGGAAATCGATTTCATTTGAATCGAAGGGGAACGTAGCATTTAACAAGGCAGTTAACCCAAATGATTTTTTAAATTCTAAACTTTCATTAAACATGTTTCATGCTGGTGGAGGTGTAACTATTAAAGAAACGAACCAGGATTTAATGTATTATGCGAACCTTAGAAGGAAATTGGCGATCATCGATAGCGTTAGTGAAATTGTTAAATCTTTGGAATGGAAGGAATTAAATGAGAAATTTATTCTAAAAAACAGTTGGATTTTTAAATATGACATTAATGCAGGAATTGAATCGAATCAAGATTTTTCAAAAACTCAAAATACGTTTGGCTTAAGATTTGGAATCGGACTTAAGTCTTGGGATAGAAACAATATTGCATCGAAGTTGAATATAGTTGATTATCCTTTTGATCTAATCAGAAAAATTACTGGTTGTGATGGAAATATACACAAAGGGGTAACAATTCCTTCTTTATTAATTGGCTTTGATTATGTAAATCCACTAAATGATACAATTAGAAAAAACATTGAAGGTAATGTGAAGCCATATACTAGGATAAATTTAGAAATTGGTTTTAGAACTGTATTAACCGAAGTTTTAAATCAAACGCTTTATTTTAATAGTTCCTTCAAGTACTACAGGGAATTAGGAGCGTCACTTAATATTAAAAAAAATAAGTATAGCGATTTTTCATATTTCACGGCTTCATTAACAACAACAAGTGGTTTATATGTCAGTTACTCTTTTGGCAAGCTACCTTTTGACAAACAAAATGATGCGGTTTATGAAATAGGATTTAAGTATAAAATTGAATAATTACTATCGCTAAAAATATTTATGCGTAATAAAGCAATTTGTTCAATCCTTAAAACAAGTGGTGTGTTTTTTGGAAAGCATTACTAAATTGATCATGATTTAATTTATAGGGCACAGATTGAGGAGGATATCAACAAATCTCTTGTCATTAATAATAACCATTAAACCAAGAAATGATAATAGCAATAGACGGATATTCAGCAACAGGAAAAAGCTCACTTGCTGAATTTTTGGCAAAAAAAATCGGTTTCCGACACCTGAACAGCGGTCTTATTTTTAGAGCAATCAGTTATAACCTATTGAGAAATGGAATTGATTTGTCGAATTTCAAGGACAACATTGAAAGAATAAAAGAACTTACCCAACAATTTCACATTGAATTAGAAGAGCTTGAAGGAAATACTATAATACTTAAAGCACCTTGCGTGAGTGAACTTGGGACTCAGATTGCCAAACTTCCTTTTATAAGAGAACGTGTAACTGAAGTTTTAAGAATTGCTGCGACAAATACAAACATAGTGGTTGAAGGTAGAGACATCGGAACAGTTCTGTTTCCGCAAGCTGACATTAAATTCTTTTTCAAGGCTGATACATTAATTCGGGCGAGAAGACTTGGCAGAGATCGAAATTGCGATGATTTTGAAGCTTTAAAAAGGGAAATTGAAACTCGAGACTTTGAAGATGTAACTCGAGAAATCTCTCCATTAAAACGTGCCGAAGATGCTATTGACATTGACACAAGTTACATAACAGTCGAAGAAACATTAGAATTACTTGAACGCTACATAAATGAGATTAAGAAATAAACCAGTTGTATTACTTCAACCTCCTGATTTATGTAAAACCTTTACTCGTTCAGGTTCCGTTTATCCACCATTAGGATTATGTCAACTCGCTGCAGTAGACAAAAACGATGTTATTCAAGTAGTTGACGCAGAGGGAGAAGGCTTTACAAATGAACAGACTAAGAAATTATTGCAAGAATTGAAACCGAGAATAATTGGTTTGTCTGCAACTTCTTTTACTTTAGAAATTGTTGAAAAATGGGCGAAATTCGGTAAAACCATTGGAGCAAAGGTAATTTTGGGAGGACCTCATGCGACTTTAAACCCGCTTGGTTCTTTTGAAAAATGTCCAAGTGTTGATTTTATTGTGCGTGGAGAAGGAGAAGTTGTGATCAATGAATTAATTGAACAAATACTAACTAACCAATTTAAACAAAAATTATCAGGTGTTTGCTTAAGAATTGGCAATGACATTCATATAGATGATGAAATTCTAAAAGTAAATGACTTTTTACAACTTCCGTTTCCTCAAGTGTCCGATTTACCTTTACAAAACTATAGGTGTCCTGACGCAATTAACAAACCAATGGTTACAATGATGACTACAAGGGGCTGCCCTTATAAATGTGAATTTTGCAGTAGTCCAACTGTGATGGGTAGAAAAGTTAGGGGTTGGAGTGTTGAGCAAGTAATTTTAGAGCTGAAACATTTGTATTTTGATTTAGGTGTAAAGGAAATTTCATTTGTTGACGATGTCTTTACAATTAACCAAAAGAGAACTCTTGAGCTTTGTAGCGAAATTGTCAAGAATAGTATAGATATTACGTGGTTCTGTAATTCGAGAGCGGACCATATAGATGAAGAAATTGCAAAAGCTATGAAGTTGGCTGGTTGTCACCAAGTATATTTGGGTTTTGAAAGTGGTTCACAGACTATTCTTGATAATATTAAAAAAGGAACTTCTATAGAAAGACTAGTGAATGGTGCTGAAATTTTAAAACAAAACGGCATTAGTAGGAGTATTGGCTTTGTTTTGGGACTACCAGGTGAAAATGAAGAAACTGTTTCTCAAAGTATAGCGCTTGCTCAAAAACTAAAACCTGAACGTCTTCAATTCACAAGATTTACTCCATTAATTGGTTCGCCACTAGAGAATTTTAAAATCGAAGAAAGCGGTTTTCATGTTCAAGGCACTGATCAAATTGGCTTGTGGATAAAAAGGGCATACTCTGAATGTGAAGGAATTTCATGGGGAAAGGAAAGTTGGTAAATTTAAAGATTATGAAAAAGTTATTCATAAAACACAATGGCTGTTTAAATCTTAGTTATGATTTCAATATTGCGAAATCAGGACTTGAAAAAGCAGGATACGAATTTGTGAGCAATCCAAGTGACGCTGATGAAATAGTATTCGCAGGCTGTGGAGTTCGTGCGGCTTGGGTTGATGATGCCATTAATCAAATAAACTCGTTTATTGAAGGCAATCACAATAAAAAAGTAGTCGTTACTGGATGTATTTCTAAAATAGAAACTGATCGAATCGAAAGTAGTTTGCTTACTAATGAAGTTTATTTCCAGAGTTTCCAAGATCTAGTTAAAAGCTATACGCAGTTTAGCTTTGACTTGCTTGAAAAAGGTTATAGTCAAAACGAGCAAACTGACCTTGAGGGTGATAACCCTTTGAGGAAGAAAATTACTCCTAATAAAGAAAAGACCATTAAGTATCTTGACCAACTTGATAGAAAATATGGATTGGAACTGGTTTATGAATATAGACGCACAACAAGTGGATTTTTCTTTTACAACGAAATTGATCCAACAGAAATGATTACAGTTTCAAGAAGTTGTCTCTATAATTGCTCATTTTGTACAATTCCGAAAGGACGAGGTGAATACAGCTCAATGCCAATTTCATCAATAAAAGAGAAAGTAAACAAAGCAATTAGCAAAGGCATTTTCAAGATAATCCTAATTGGGGATGAAGTGGGTAACTATGGCAAAGACCTAAAAGATGGAAGCAATTTCAAAATGCTATTAGATGAAATTTTGTCCTTGGATAAAAGACTACAAATTGCCATAAGATATATTGAACCAACACCATTTTACAAAAACTTTGATACCATTAAAAAGTATTGCCTTGAAGACCGAATTTATTTGCTTCATATTCCCTTGCAAACAGGCTCGCAAGATTTATTAGTTCAAATGAACCGAAATCATAATTTAGCAAAAGTAGTTCCCTTATACAAAGACCTAACGGTAAACACGAAAACAACTTTTTATTGTAATTGGCTAATTGGCTTTCCAGGAGAATCAGAAGAAAATTTCCAAATGACTATTGATTTGGCGATGCATTTACAAATTCAATTAAATACTGTAATTCCATTTTCTGCGCGACCTGAAACCAAAGCATACGAACGAACAGACAAAATTCCAACTGAAATTATTCAAGAAAGATGCACCAGACTTGAAGCGGTATTGTTTCAATCTAAACTTGATAAATTCAAAAAAATGGCTTTTAATATAGAACAAGACGAAAAAGAAAGAATGATTGAACTTATGGAATTAGCCGAGCAAACAAACTTGAGTCAATTGAATGGATAGAATGAAAGTGAAAGAACTTTAAACTAATGATAGTTTTAATGATTTAATTGATTGAATTGACAAAATCCATTAAGATCGTAATAGTGGATATTATTTTTTATTTTTTTTAGTCGTTAAGACTAGACTTGAAAAGATCTAAAGTGCAATCAAAAGTGCAAGTTAAAAGTTGTGTTTTAATTATAAAAGTAAGAAGCAACCAAAAAATGATTATATTTATTAAAAAAAAATCGTTTAATTCCATGTATTGCTTTAAATGATTTTCTGTTACAACCAAAGATAATGATTATATGCAACACGCCTATGATAAACCAAAAACTGAAATTTGAAGGAAAAATAAATCTAGCTTCCCATCAACTTTTGAAATGGATAGTTGTGCAGCGAAAAGAAAATAAAGGAATTTTATGTTTTTTAAACCCGTATTTTCCAATCTTCTATTTTGACTTTCTTATAGGCCATATTTTTAAATCCCTTTTTTTAAATCAAAACAACAGGGTAAATTTGAAAGTGCCAAGTGGCCAACAAACTTTGATAAAAGGTTAATAAGTAATGATGTTTTTCATTTGGTAAAAGGGAATAATTTGGTTACTTTGTAGTATTTATAAAGGATCTTTTTAAAAATATGAAATTGGAAAATAACGAAATAACGAAATTTATTTTTTCAGGTCACGACTCCTTCCAATGTAGGCAATTGTGGCTTAAAAAGGGTTATGATTTTGTGAAGGATGGGAGAAATTTCAATGACGAAGATGCTGTAGTGCAGCTTGGAGTTGGAAAAAATATGGTTTCGTCCATACGTTTTTGGTTGAAAGCTTTCAATATTATTGACAATAAAGATATTCCAACTGAATTTGGCAATCAGTTGTTTGATGATGAAACGGGTTATGACCCTTTTTTGGAAGATGAGGCAAGTTTATGGTTATTGCATTATCAATTAGTAAAAAATAATTTCGCATCTATCTACTCCATCATTTTTAATGAATTCAGAAAAGAGAAACTATTCTTTAACAAAGAAACTTTTGTGAATTATATAAAAAGAATTGGCGAAAGCCAACCTGATTTGAATTTTAATGAAAATACGGTTGCTAAAGATTTTATCGTTTTTACCAATCTATATAAAAACGATCCTGATAGCGCAGATGTTGAAGATAGTTTTTCAGGAATTCTATCAGAAATAGAGCTTTTAAAAACGACAGGAAAAGGCAAAGATGAGCAATTTTACATTGAAAATACAGAAAGAGATAATCTACCCGATGCCGTTGTATTGTTCACAATCCTTGATAATTCAAACTATGGAAGCTCTATAAGCCTAAATTCTTTGGAGTTTGATTTGAATAGTCCAGGATCAATTTTTGCATTAAATCGATCAGGATTGATAAATAAAATCTCTGAAATAGTCGAAGGTTTCAAGGACATAACCTTTACTGACCAGGCAGGGATTAAGGAATTACAGTTCAAGAAAAAATCAGATGCTTTCATAATTTTAGAAACATATTATGGCAAATAATTTCACAACGTCGGTAAATATTATCCGAGACACGGATAGGGATTTCAACTACATCCCAACACCTAATGCTAGTCAAGTTGTTAGCCAAATAGTTAATGACTTTAAAAAAGGCATTCGTTCATTTAATGTTGTCGGTACTTATGGCACAGGAAAGTCTTCTTTTCTTTTGGCATTTGAGCAAAGCATCAAAGGGAATAAACGATATTTTGAACCAAATTTTCTTGTAAATCCTAAAATTGATTTTGTAAAGTTAATTGGCTCTTATACATCAATTGTTGAGCAGTTTGCAGATGCTTTTGAAGTTCAAACAAACAAGAATCAACAGGAAAATATTCTTTCAGAAATATTCAATCGCTATCATTCAATTGGAAAGGAAAACAAGATGTTGTTTATACTTATTGATGAGTTTGGTAAGTTTTTGGAATACGCAAGTAAAAACAATCCTGAAAAAGAGCTTTATTTTGTGCAGCAATTGGCAGAATTCTGTAATAATCCAAAACACAATATTGTTTTAATCACGACTGTCCACCAAAGTTTAGAATCGTATGCTTATGCATTAAGTAAAACGCAACGACAAGAGTGGACGAAAGTAAAAGGCCGCTTTCGTGAAATAACATTTAACGAACCTGTAGAACAGCTTTTATATTTGGCATCCGAACATATTGCTGAAAATTTTGAAATCAAACCTTCAAAATCTGAAATTGAAAAATGCTTGAAGTTAAGTATTGAAACTAAAGCTTTTAATTTCAATAAAGACTTCCTGAAAGAAATTGCTTCAAAATTGTTTCCATTAGATATCCTTTCTGCCAATATACTCACCCTTTCTTTACAGCGTTATGGTCAAAACGAACGTTCCTTGTTTTCCTTTTTGGAATCTTCGGACTATACTGGATTGGCAAAATTCAACAATAAGGAAAATCCTTTTTACAATTTATCAAATGTTTACGATTATCTAAATTTCAATTTTTACTCGTTTTTAACCTCAAGATATAACCCTGATTTTTCTGCTTGGAGTTCCATTCGCGCTTCGATTGAAGAAGTGGAAAGAGCATTTGACTCAAATATCAATAATTACATCAAAGCTTTAAAAGCGATTGGACTTTTAAATATTTTCTCCGCAAGTGGTTCAATTTTGGATCTGAATTTCTTAATTGATTATCTAAAAACGGCATGCGGTGTTTCAAATGCCAAAGAAGTCATTAAGAATCTAGAGACAAAAAACATTATCCGTTATCGTACCCATTCAAAACGATTCATTCTATTTGAAGGAACAGATTTGGACATTCAAACCGCATTGATTGAGGCGGGTAACAAAATTTCGGAGGTGGTTGATATCACAACTCTTCTAAATAAGCATATTCAATTCAGTCCAGTTTACGCCAAACAATATTCATTTTTAACTGGAACACCAAGATACTTTGAATTTCGAATATCTGACTATCCCAATAATTACATTCCAACCGGAGAAATTGATGGGGTGGTGAATCTTGTTTTCAATGGTAAATTGAAAGAATTTGATATACAAAACAAATCTAAACAACAGGAAGAAGCAGTAATATATTGTTTCTTTAAAAACTCAGATGAAATAAAGAATTTGCTATTTGAGATTGAGAAATCTCAAAAAGTTTTGGAAGAAAACAAAGACGATAAAATCGCAAAAAGAGAACTTGAAAACATAGTTGAATCGCAAATTAGATTGCTAAACCACTTTATAACTGATAGTATATATTCCGATAGTAAGGATATTAAATGGTATTTCAACGGAGAAGAAAAGAAGATTAATGATAAAAAAGACTTCAATAAATTACTTTCCCAAGTGTGCGGTATTGTTTATAATGCCACACCATTTTTTAAAAATGAACTAGTAAACAAGCATAAAATTTCTTCTTCCATTCATACTGCCAAAAAGAATTATTTTAAAGCTTTATCAAACGATTGGGATAAAGAAAATCTAGGTTTTGAAGACTCAAAATTTCCGCCCGAAAAGACCATTTATCTATCGTTGTTAAAGGAAAACGGAATTTCTCCTACTAGAGAAAATTCAACAAACTTAATTTCAATTGATAGAAAATCTAGTTTTTTCAAACTCTGGAGTGCGTCTGAAGACTTTTTAGAAAGTGCAAAATCAGAACAGCTTAAAATCTCAGAACTAAGTGAGTTATTGAGCAAAAGACCTTTCAAACTGAAACAAGGTTTGATTGACTTTTGGGTTCCGACTTTCTTGTTTTTAAAGCGAGATGATTTTGCCATATTTAACGACGAAAGTTATATTCCAAACTTGTCAGAAGAAAATTTGGAATTAATAGCCAAATATCCTGAAAAGTACTCTATTAAAACATTTGATATTGAAGGTGTAAAGCTTGATATTTTCAATAGTTATCGAACATTCTTAAACATCGCAACCGAACAAAAATTCGATAACAACTCTTTTATTGAAACTATAAAACCTTTTATTGTTTTCTACAAACAATTGCCAGATTACAGTAAGAATACAAAAAGACTTTCTCCTTCTGCAATAAAAATCAGGAAGGCAATTGCCACAAGTAAAGACCCGGAAGAAACATTTTTTGATGCTTTTCCAAGTGCTTTAGGTTTAACTCTTTCCGCATTGCAACAAGATAAATCTAAACTTCAAAACTTTACAACAAGCTTACAAGATTCCGTTAGGGAACTAAGAAGTGCGTACGATGAATTAATAAAGCGTTTTGAGGATTTTATTTGTAGTGAATTTGTAGGTCAAACTTCCGATTTTGAAGAATACAAAGTGTATTTACAAAAACGATTTACACAATTGAAAAAGCATATGCTTTTGAGTAATCAAAAGACTTTTGTGCAAAGATTAGATTCGCCATTAGACGACCGAAAAGCTTGGCTGAATTCAATAGTGCAAGCTGTAACAAATAAAACATTGGAAGCCTTTTCAGACGAAGATGAAATTTTGCTTTATGAAAAATTTAAAGCAATGATTTTGGAATTGGATAGTTTGACAAAAATCTCAAAGTCTGATATAGACGAAAGCAAAGAAGAAGTGATTGGTGTGAAGATTGATTCTTTCTTTAGTAAAATTGACCCAAAAGTTGTAAGAGTCCCGAAAAACAAAAGCAAAGAAATTGAGCAATTGAAGAATGAATTGAAAAATAAATTAGGAAAGGACAATACTTCAAACGTTGCAGCTGTCTTAAACCTACTTAAAGAATTATTACAATGAGCAAAGCGAGACATGTATTGGGTATATCAGGAGGTAAAGATAGTGCTGCGTTGGCCATTTATGTCAAAACCAAATATCCGTCTATTGATTTAGAATTCTATACCTGCGATACAGGGAAGGAACTAGACGAAACCTATCAATTAATAAAAAATTTGGAGGTTTATCTCGGAATCAAGATTGAGCTTTTGCAAGGTGCTGAAAAAAGTTCGGAAGACCCATTTGACCACTTTCTAAAAATGTATGGTGGCTTTTTACCTTCCTCAAATGCCCGCTGGTGCACGAAAAAACTAAAATTAGACCCATTTGAAAACTATGTTGGTTCTGACCCTGTGATTTCTTATGTTGGAATAAGAGGCGATGAAGAAAGAGAAGGGTATATTTCTACTAAAAAGAATATTCAATCAATTTTTCCTTTTCGCAAGAATATTTGGAGCCAAGATGTTGTTACAAAATTGCTTGCCAATCAAAATATGGAGCAACTTTTAGCAATGTCTAAAAACGTAGATTTTGGTAAAAATCAAGAAAAAGCGTTTCAAACGATTACTCGAAAGGTAGATACAAGTTTCACCCTTGATCAAAAACTTAATGTTTTATTAGATGCAAATGTGAAAGCATTTAATCATTTGGTTTTTGATTTCTTGAAAACGACTGATTATCCTTTGGCAACAGAAGCCACTTTTCCACTTTTGGAAAATGACGAAGTATTAGTGCGAGACGACATTTTCAGAATTTTGGAAGAAAGCGGTGTGGGCGTACCTGCATACTACAACAAAATAGAGTTTGAAATCAATGGAAAAAAAGGAGAATACGCAAGAAGTCGCTCTGGTTGTTTCTTCTGCTTTTTCCAACAAAAAATTGAATGGGTTTGGTTATACGAACAACACCCCGATTTGTACAAAAAAGCTATGGAGTACGAGAAAGACGGCTACACTTGGGGGCAATTTGAAAGCTTGGAAGAATTGATTCAACCAAAAAGAATGGAGAAAATCAAGGAAGAGTATATCAAACGTATGGAAAAAAAATCAAAAGCGAAATCATCTTACCTTGTGGACATTTTAGACGATGCCGAGGGGGAAGGATGTGCTGCTTGTTTTATTTGAATGTATTTACAGGGGTATATATGAACGACAGTGCATTTTTATTAGGAGAAGAATTAGAACTACGAAAGGTTGAGTATAAACTTCATAGGGATTTATGGAGTCAATTTAATTTTCCAAACTTAGACTTAAGCTTTGAAAATTGGGTTAAAATCAAATACTTAAATGCAAACGCCAATGCTTTGGATGTGGAGGTAGAAAATATCCCTATTAATTCAGGTGGTCTATATATGTTTTATGTAAAGTGTGAAATAATATCAGGAATTACAGAATATCCTTTATATGTCGGAAGAGCACAATTTACAGAGCATCAAAACTTGAGAAAGCGAGTAAAAGAATATTTTCAAAAATATGCTAAAACCAATGAAAGGCCTAGAATTACAAAAATGTTCAAGTATTGGGCTAGCGAACTATACTTGGCTTATATTTCATTGGAAGAAAATGAGGGAATCAATGAATTGGAAAAGCAATTTATAAATTCATTGTTACTTCCTATGAATACAAAAATACCTGATACAGAAATTAGTCAAGCAATAAACGCATTTCAATAATGAAGATACCAGCACTAAAAGCAAAAATAGGTGATTGGGATTATTATGTAACCACTCTTACATTTGAACAAATAAGTGAATTTGTATCAAAAATAGACGAACAATTGCATAAATCAGAATCTCTTAAAGATTTGATTCAAAGAAGTATTACTAATAATTACCTTAGCATTAAAGAATATATTATTCATCAACCATCAGTTTTTTTTAACTCATTGGTTTTAGCGGTTTATGATGAATATCCGAAATGGCAAGAAATCGAATTTAAATATGATAGTGGAGAAACCTATCAAATGGGCTTGCTAGACTTTCCGGGAAATCATAAAATATTTCCTGTTGATGGTCAACATAGAGTTGAAGGAATAAAAGCGGCATTAAAAGAAAATCCTGAACTAAAAGACCAACAAATTGCTGCAATTTTCATTGGACACAAAAATAATGAATTAGGGAAACAAAGAACTAGGCGATTATTTACGACACTCAATAGATACGCTAAACCTGTTTCATTAGATGATATAATCGCATTAGATGAAGATGATTCTGTTGCAATAGTAACAAGATATTTACTTGAAGAGTATGACTTATTTACTGATCAAAGAGTAATTTATGCGAAACAAAAAGCCATTCCTGTTAACAACAAAGAGGCTTTAACTTCGATTATTACTTTATATCAAGCTAATATAGAATTATTCAATGTATTCTTTGAGAAAAAATTCGATAAGAAACCTACAAAGAATAGGATTGCTGAGTATTTAAAATTCAGACCATTAGAAGAAGAAATTGAAGAGTTTAAAGTTTTTTGTATTGAATACTGGGATGCTTTCAAGAGTAACTTATCATTTATATCCGAGTACTTGAATCGTACTTCAAATGCTTCTACTCCATTTCGGAATATTGAAAGTGGTGGGAATCTTATTTTTCGCCCTGTTGGATTGTTGCCATTTGTCAAGGCAAGTTTAACTATCTACCTAAGAGAGGAAAAAACATTTCCACAAATTATGGTACAGTTTAATAATGTCAATTTTAATATAGATTCCAAACCTTGGCATTATGTTGTTTGGAATCCGATTGAGAATAAAATGCTAATGAATTCGACATCATTAACATATTTACTTTTAATCTATCTCTATGACAATGGACTGCTTCAAGTCAGTGAATTACAAAAATTAAAAGAAGGGTACGCTTCAAAAATATCATATGAGCAGGATTTAGATAACGTCTTAAATGAAATTTAATTGAGAGAGCTGTTCAACATATCATATCTCGACTACAACTCCACCACCCCCATTGACCCTAGGGTGCTTGAAGCAATGTTACCTTTTTTAAAGGACAACTTTGCCAATTCAAGTAGTACACATCATTTCGGACAAAGCATCAATGAAAAAGTAAAACAAGCACGCCAACAAATAGCTGATTTTATCAATGCAGAGCCAAATGAATTGATTTTCACAAGTGGAGCAACAGAAGCCATCAATATCGCTATTAAAGGAGTTGCTGAAAGCTATTCTAGCAAAGGAAAACACATCATCACCGTCTCAACGGAACACAAAGCAGTTTTAGACACTTGCAAAGACTTAGAAAAAAAAGGTTTTGAAGTTACTTATTTGTCAGTTTATCAGAATGGGTTGATTGATATAACAGAACTTCAAAAAGCTATTCGACCTGATACCATTTTAGTTTCGGTGATGTACGTTAATAATGAAACTGGAGTTATTCAACCCATTAAAGAAATTTCAGAAATTGCTCGCGAAAATGGATCTTTGTTTATGACAGATGCAACACAAGCTGTTGGTAAAATTGGAATAGATGTAGATAATTTGGGTGTTGATATACTTTGCTTTAGTGGACATAAAATGTACGCCCCAAAAGGAATCGGAGCCTTGTATGTTCGAAAAATAATAAAACTCTCCCCACAAATACATGGAGGTGGTCACGAGCAAGGATTACGAAGTGGGACATTAAATGTTCCTGGAATTATTGCACTAGTAAAGGCTTGTGAAATAGCCGGTGAAGAAATGACTTTGTATCAAAGAAATATTTCCGTTTTGAGAGACAAACTTGAAACTGAATTATTAAAACTCCCGAACGCTTTTCTAAACGGAGATTCACAAAATAGAATTTATAACACTATTAACATTTGTTTCAAAGGACAGGATGCCAATGTTTTAATTGGCAGAATGAAAAACATTGCGGTTTCCAATGGCTCTGCTTGTTCTTCAGCAATTGTTGAGCCCTCGCATGTTTTGAAAGCTATTGGACTGAGTGATAAGGATGCTTTTGCCTCAATAAGGTTTTCCTTGGGGAAATTCATTACAGCAGCTGACATAGAAACGGTTGTCGAGAAATTAAAAGAATTAATTCAACTAAATCATAGATATGCTTAAGGATTGCGATTGGTCATTGGATAGAGATTATAAGACAGGTTCAGAAAACGAACCTATGCAGTTCTATTTGGATGGTTTGGCGAATAGCAATGAGTTTAGTTTATTGCTGGGTTATTTTAGCTCTTCCGCTATCAACTTGCTTTCTGTTGGCTTTGCCACATTTATTAGCAAAGGTGGGAAAATGAGAATGGTCATTAATCATTTACTTTCTTCAAAAGACAAGGAGGCAGTAGTAAAGGCTGAAGAAGGAACTCAAGACGATATAAAAATATTTGACCTAACCGACCCAAGCTTATTACATCGTTATTTAGATGATTATAGCACGCACTTTTTTGAGTGCTTAACGTACTTAATTATTGAGAAGCGCATTGAAATAAAAGTAATAAAGCCAAAAAATGGTAAGGGTATTGCCCACTATAAATCGGGAGTATTTAGTGATGGACAAAATGCTGTTGGTTATCAAGCATCATGTAATTTCACGCTTTACGGCCTGTCAGAGAATTTGGAACATTTACAGTCCTTCTTGAGTTGGGAGAACGGCCGTTCGAATAAGTTTATAAACTCACAGTTGAAAGATATTGAAAATTATTTTTCTGAAAAGGATGATAATGTAGATTACCTGCCTATTACTGACATTGAAGCGATACTTAAAGAGAGATTTGGTGAAAAAGAAATCAATGAATTGTTAGTACAGGAGGAGCATTTACTTAGAAAGAAACAAAGCTTAATGCTTTCTAATCCTCGTCTGAAAAAAACAATTGCTGGACTTTTTAGTGAAATTGAACTAATTAGAAGAACACCAAGGTTTCCTTATTCAGAAGGACCTAGAGAATATCAGATTAATGCTTACAATAGTTGGGTTGCTAATAACTACAAAGGAATGTTTGCAATGGCAACAGGAACAGGTAAAACGATTACCTCTCTCAACTGCCTACTGAACCACTACAAAAAAAGTGGAATTTACAGAGCAATTATAACCGTACCAACAGCAGCTTTGGTTGAACAATGGAAAAAAGAATGTGCAAAATTCAATTTTAAAAACGTCATTACCGTCAGCTCAAAAGAGAATTGGGATAAGAATCTTGCGTTTTTCAATACGGCTTCAAAACTGATTGATACTTCGTATATCGTCATTGTTACCTATGCTTCATTACCAAGACCTAAGTTTCAAAGCTATTTTACACAACTTCCTAAAGACACGATTTTAATTGCTGATGAAACGCACAATTTGGGTTCTCAAGGACTTTTAAGATTGCTACCAAACACCCATCTTGAAAAACGAATTGGATTATCTGCAACTCCGCATAGAAAATTTGATGAAACAGGTAATCAAGCCATTCAAGAGTTTTTCAATGATGAGCCACCATACATTGTTTCCTATTCAATGGAGGAAGCCTTAAAAATTGGATGGCTTTGTAATTACACTTACTATCCGCATATCGTAAAGCTCACAGACCAAGAAATGGAGAAGTACAAGGAGCTTTCTCTTCAACTGTTGCGAATGGGCTTATTTGACAAAGAGACAGGAAATTTTAGAAGTACTCCTGAAATTGAAAAGAAACTCCTTGAAAGAAAACGAATTATTCACAAAGCAGCCAATAAATTAGAAGCTTTCAAAGCAATTCTAAGAAGTGAATTTGATAAAAGAAAGAACCTGAAATATACATTAATCTATGTGCCTGAGGGTATAGAAGCAAGTTTTGACGAAACAGATTTTAGTGTTGAAACTGAAGATGAAAACAGGTTGATTAACGAATATACAAAAGCAGTTAGCCAAACAGATGATTCTGTAATGGTGAAACAGTTTACTGCAAATTCAAGTAACCGAGAGGAAATTTTAAGAAACTTTGAAGAAAGTAAAATTCACGTTTTAACCTCAATGAAATGTTTGGATGAAGGTGTTGATGTGCCACGTTCCGAACTAGCGATATTTTGTGCAAGTACTGGAAATCCAAGACAATTTATTCAAAGAAGAGGAAGAGTTTTGAGATTGCACAAAGATAAAATTCACGCTACCATTCACGATTTAGTAGTTGTGCCGGAAGTTTCAGATGAAAGCACTTTTGAAATGGAAAAAGGTCTAGTAAAAAAAGAACTTGAACGAGTGGTTGACTTTGCCAATTTGGCAATGAATAAAACCGACACTTACGAAACTCTTAAAAGCATTTTGGATTACTACAACCTAAACCTTAACGATTTATAAAAATATTCTTATGGCAAGAAAAGACGATATACTCAAAAGTTTTTTAACCCACGAGCTACTCCAAAGCAAGTATAATCTAAAACAGGAACAATTACCAGAAACGGTAAGAGAAGCCTTGAATTCTGATATTCCAATTGTAAAGTCAATTGCGTTAATAATAGATGGACTTGAAAGCAAACCTCCAATTACTAATACTGCTTTAAATGTTCAGCTAAGACAATATTTAAAAGACTATGCCTTATGATTATAAGAAAAATTCAAATAGAAAACTATCTCTGTTATTACGATAACAATAATTTCGAATTATCGGAAGGTTTAAACATTATCCTTGGTGAAAACGGAGAAGGCAAAACAAAATTCTTTGAAGCGGTTGATTGGCTTTTTAATGGTGAGAATAGAGAATTGGAAATGTTGGTTTCGGCTAAGAAGTTGAATGAAACTGAAACAGGAGAAAGTTTTCGTGTTAGGGTATCAATGACAGTAGAGCAGTATGGACAAAAAAGTATTATTACAAAATCTTTTCTTGCCAGAAAGGAAAAGTCAAATGAATGCTCTACTTCTAGTTTTATGATTGAAGGTATTGAAGAAAATTCCTCAGGTGAAAGAATTCAAGTTGATGGAAATAATTTGTTAGACAGAGTTTTTCCTTCGAGTATTAGAAGGTATTCATTGTTCAAAGGCGAAGCAGAATTGAACATCTTTGATAATGAAGATGCCTTAGGCATTTTAGTTAGTCAGTTTCCTGAAGTTAAACGATACGAAAAGTATCCTGAAACTGGTGCCTTTCTAACAGACAAAGCTGAAAAAGCAGTTGAAGAATCTTCAAAGTCTGATAAAAAAAATGAAGCTCTTTACAAAAGACTTGAGGCAGATATTCTTCAACTAGAAGATAAAAAACACAAATTCAAAGTTCATTTGAACTCCACTGAGGAAGAAATCAAGAAAATTGAAGGGAATTTACAAGATGCTGAAAGACACGTTAATAATGCAGACGCTTTAGAAACCATTAATAACCGAATAAAAAATATAGAAAATCAGATATCGAATCATACAGCAAGGGTAGATGAAAACTACACTACTTCCCTATTTGACGAAAATTGGATTCTAGTCAATTTCGAATCATTTCATAAAGAGTTTTCAGAAAAAGTGTCCGCACACAGCAAAACCAGAAGAGAGCTTCAATCGCAATTTGATGAACAAAAAGGAATCATAAAAGGAGAGAAAAAAGCAAAGGCGGAATTATTGAACAATGCTATTCCACTACCTAATAATGTTCCATCAAAAGCAGTTATGGAAGAAATGCTGAATGATGAAATTTGTAAAGTGTGCAATCGTGAAGCTAAAAAAGGATCTGAGGCTTACGAATTTATGATGAAAAGATTGAAAACGTATTTAGAAAGTCAAGTTACAGAAGTAATTGAAACCGATTTAGACGAGCCTCTTTTCAAATATGATTATACAAATAGACTTGATAATTTGAGTATTAGTCACGAAGACAATCTTAAAAATCTTAGATTAACAAGAACAAAAATCAAAGAACTATTTGAATTTAATGATGACCGTAAAAAAGACATTGAAGAGCTAAATGAACAATTAGAAAAAGAAAAAACAGAAAGAGAAAAAATATTAGGCAATTCAAGTATTGGTGCTGAGAAATTAAGTGATGTACTAAAAAATTACAATGCTTGGCAAAGAGACCTTAAAATTCGGAATCAAGACCAAGTGGACTATACAACAAAATTAATAAGTCTTGAATCTGAATTAAAAGCAAAGAAGGAAGAAAAAGATAAAATTGATACAAGTTCAGCTAACTCTTTCTTGATTAAGACAAGAAACATCTTGCGTGACATTGAAACTATTTTTATAGATACTAAGGAGAAGAAATTTGATGAATTTATTGAGAAACTTCAAACAAAATCAAACAACTTTTTCAAGACCATCAACATTGATGCTTTCACTGGAACAATTGTTTTTACAAGAAGAAACAAGGTAAATCGTACAATAGTAGAAGTAGAATTGCAAGAAGATGGTAGGACTTTCTATAAGCCAAACCAATCATTATTAACCTCAATGCACATTTCAATCTTATTTGCAATTTCTGAATTGGCATCAGAAATTAAAGAAGAAAACTTCCCTATGATTTTTGATGCTCCAACTTCATCCTTTGGAGAAAACAAAACAGCTCAATTTTTGAACCTGATTTTTGAAACCGAAAATCAAAAAATTCTTCTTATCAAAGATTTTCTGCACACAGACAAGGAAACAAAAACGCTTTCCATCAAAAAAGAATTTGAGAATGTTAGAAGATACAAGGCATTTTGGGTGAAATTAGAAAGGCCTTTTGATCCAAACAACTTGAAAACAATTAACTCACAAGTAATTACATTATAAGATGAAGAATTTATTTGAAAAATGGAAAACTAGAATTCCAAAATACAGTGAGACTCATAAAGACTTATTTACTTCACTTTCTCAAAAGTTTGGTGCAGAAGGTGAGAAGAAAATCAATCTGGGTAAACATTTCAGTACCAACTATGAATTATACACCTATGCTTTTTTCTTAGGACTTTACAACAATGAATTTGCTCCAATTCCTGACGGAGAAAAGAAAACAGATTTTAGCCACCATATTCAGCACTGGGGTAGCAAGACAACAGTATCAACACGTAAGGACTTTACCAACTTACAAGAAAATATATTTATTGCACTTTTAGCAAAAACGGACATTGACCTAGTAGCCCTTGAAAAAGGAGATTTTGATGAAGATGATGCGGTAAAATTGTTGATTAAAACAATGGAATCTTACACCAACGGAGGACTAATTTTGATAAAGGAAAAATTGGAAGAAAACCCAAACTACTTCCTTCAACCGACTTCCTTTTTGAATATGATACTAGAAGCTGAAACTTTACAAAGCTCAAAAAATGCCTGAATATTTAGTAAAATATTTAACAAGCAAAGACGCAAAGAAAGAGCTCAAAGTTCAAGATTGTGATTTAGCTCATATCAGAAATGCGGGTAATTTACAATTTATTAAAAAAGGTAATTCCTTTTAATACTTAAAAGAGTCTATTGATAAGTATAAAAAAAATAAAAAGTAAATATTACCTAGGTTACAAATATTAGAAATAGAATTTTTGAAACTGAAAAATGAATTTCATAGTACAAAAATATTATCGTTTAACGAATTTTCTATAAGCTAAACAATCGAAGAATAAAACAAACCAACTAGAAAGCTAGCCGGTGCAAAGAAAAGAGCTAACCTTAGAATCTTTTTCAAAGAAAAGCACTTCTAAGTATTTAAGTTTGAAGTTAAAAAGAATTCGGAATGTCTTATTATTGAGAATATTTACTATGAAACTTAAAGTTTCAATTTATATATGCGCCGCTCATTTGACAAGCCCAGAATTAAAAAAATTATAAATAGTAATAGGCTTGCTTGATTAAATTTACCTCAGAGCCATCAGGATCTAAGCCTCCTCAACCTCCTCCTTTTCCTTCTTAGATTCCATATAAATTAGAAAGAATATCACCCCAACTATCACCCCGCCAATAGCCAGATATTCCAACGTCTTATTCTTCGAAGCCAATTCTTTGTTCTTACTAATAACTTCCGCTAGGGCAGGGGAAGGGGAGTGCAATTGCACATCACGAATTTCCAGTCTCATAATTTGGTATTTTTTGAATGATGTAATAATCACCTTCCACGGAGATGGTGAGGTTAAAAAAAGCGTTAAATCGCTTTTTCTCAATTTCCTCGATATGCGTGAAAAGCGTCATGTCTGCACCAGCCCCTTTGCACCATTCTTTGTGCAATTTTACTTCAGGTTTATTGCCGAGTTCTTTTGTCAAGACGCGATGCGTTCGGGTCATGGGAGCGAGCAGAAAGTTTAAGGTTTGCCTCCGTTTGGATTGTTGTTTATTATTGTATTTGATCTGATTGGCTGGCGTTTTGAATCGCTGTGTTACTTTTTTAGGTGTGAACTCTTCGCCTGTTAGAAGGTCTTTTCGTTTTTTCATGCATTTAGTGTTTAATGGATAATTGTGCTGGAATAAGAGCATTCATTACTTCGCTGCGTTTGAAATAAACGCGATCACCCATGTAATAGGGCTGTAAGATGCCGCTAATGCTCCAATTTCTGACGGTTGACATATTCACTTGAAAGAACTTCGAAACTTCAGCACGGGTCATCAATGTTGTGTCTTCAGGTTCTGACTTATTTAGATTGTCTGAGATAAACGATTTCAAATCGCGTATTTCTTGCCTCAATTCTTCGAATTCGGTCAAAATCTTTTCTCCGTTAATCCCTATAAGGATTGTTGATTCATTATGATGAAACATGGGCGCAAGTTAGCCCAAGCCTATAACGTTGCAAAAAATTCATCAACGTTTTTGCACGTTGCTGTCAGAGTGTTTTTAGCTATGTAAATTTACAAAAGGATTTTTTCCATGACATATTCAAGTTCTAGATCTGAGTTAATGGCTTCTAAATATTTTTTTAGATACATTTCTAAAGCAGCTCTTTTTGTTTTGTTTTTTGTATTTGGAAGTGTTTTTATTTCGGAGTCGAGAGGAACTTTTATTTCTCTAAGAAAATCGCAGAAGTGATTTTTTTTGACGGGTTCATTGATGGCAAATAACCGTGGGTGGTGAAGACGATAATAGATGTATCCATAATCAGCTTGAATCGTGTCAGCATTCACAGTATTTAGTTTTAGTGCTTCAAAAAAGGCATAAGCAGGATAATCTTTAAATATTAACGGATAGGGATTTTGAGTATATTCTTCATCTTTATTATAAGTTGCTAATTTTTCATCGATGAATTTTAATTGTAAAAATAATGCTTCAGCTAAAACTTCAGGTAACGGATGTTTCCATTCAAAAAAGTTAGAATTTGGGCTTGGCACAAAATCGAATGGAAAATCAATGGCTTGAATTAACTGTTTATCAATGTAATTTTGATAGCTTCCAAAATCTGAAAGTTTAAGATGAAAATTATAGCCAACAGCAGTACAAATTTTTTGAAAGTCTTCAATTTCCCATTCTCCAAATAGAAATTGTTCTAATTTTTCTTTTTCGGCTATTAAGAGTCCCGCTTTATTTTTTGATTTTTGAAATCTCTTATTGAAGTTCACAAGGAAAGACTCTTTCAGTTCACTCACAAGATTTGTAAAAATAGCCTTTTGCTTGAGTTGAATTTTCGTTTTTTCCGAATCTTCAAAATTATCCAAAGAGATAAAATTTCGTTCTAAATTTTGGTCAAAATTTTTATAAGTTTCCACCAACTCAATTTCTCCTTTTAGCCAGTTTTCAAAAGTCAATTTCATAGATTAAATTTTGAAATAAAGTTAAAGGAATTAAATCAAAAAAATAAATTTTTCGAAATCGGTTGGGAAAATGTTGGGAAGATTTGGTTTTTACCTAAAAACAAAAACCCTAAGAAATTTGATACTTCTTAGGGTTTTCTAGTCCTCCAGCCATAGAGGCGTGTCGTTTTGCTCTTAACAGTTGCGGTCTGGACGGGACTCGAACCCGCGACCCCTTGCGTGACAGGCAAGTATTCTAACCAACTGAACTACCAAACCAATTTTCTTGTTTTTCAACTTTCGCAACAGCGAAATTCAGAAATTGTGTTATACCTTTCGTTAAAAGCGTTTGCAAATGTAATACAAATTTTCTTTCGTTCGTAAAATTATCTTGAAAAATTGAAAAAAAAGATGCACCTACACGAAGCTAAATCATGTTTTATTGGATAAATGATTGATTTTAAACTCAATTATAAATAATTTCCTCAACCGTATTGCGCGAAATAAAATGATAATTTGACTTGTACTTGTCAAAAATAGCCCGAGCCCAAATCAAATCATAGGTGTTTGGAGATGCCGCCAAGGTCTGGTAAATCGGTTCCAAGTATTTTCTCCTACCCACTTTTTTGAGGAATTTCTCCATGTTTGGTCGCACTTCGGTATAACTGCTGTTAATCGATAAAACATACCATTCTGCCATAATCTCAGCATTTCCACATCCTTTGAAATCCAGCTTTTTGTCCAATAATTTCATCTTTTTCGGATCCATTGGAGTAGGTAAGCGACGAATAAACGTTTGCCATTCCTGTGTAGTGAAATCCTGACGTTTGATCATTGGCTTCTTGAAAATGTTTTTTCCTTCCACAAATTTGTCCGCCAATGCTTCGATTTTTGCCAAGCGATCGGAAGTTGTAATCACACAATTTTTTGGAATCCCTGGTTTGTAAATCCATTCATCTGTGTTGAATTTCACCTTGTTTGGCTTCAATAATTTTGTGTTCAAATACGTCACAAAATCCTCGGTAGTGATTGTTTTGAAGGCAAATTCATGGAAATAACTATTCAGAAATGCATCCATTTTCGGGCGACCAACCTTACTTTCCAGCGTTCTCAAAAACGAAGCACCTTTGATGTAGGCAATGTCCGTCATCCCGTCGTCTGGATTTCGATCTTTCAAATTCAATTTTAATTTCGTGTCTTCTTCGGCCTCGTAAGTCAGCGTTTTTTGCAATTCCTGAAATTCAACATTGACCAAAATGTCAGCCACTTCCTTTCCATAAAGTTCTTCCATGATGCGGTTTTCGAAATAAACCGTAAATCCTTCATTGAGCCAAAAATCATCCCACGAAGCATTGGTGACCAAATTTCCGGACCAGGAGTGAGCCAATTCATGTGCAATGACAGAAACCAAACTTCGGTCGCCAGCAATCAAGGTCGGATTGGCAAAAGTCAACCTCGGATTTTCCATCCCACCAAAAGGAAAAGAGTAAGGCAACACAATGACATCGTATTTTCCCCACTGATATTTTCCGTACAATTTTTCAGCCGCAGCGATCATTTTCGGCAAATCTTCAAATTCGTATGCAGCATCGTCAATCAATTCTTTTTCAGCGTAAACACCAGCTGTATCGCTCAGTGCACGGTATTCCAAATCGCCCACAGCCAAAGCAATCAAATAACTCGGAATCGCTTGTTTCATTTCGAAATGGTACAAACTAAGTGCATTTTTCCGAACGGGATTATTCGCGCTCATCACAGGCAAAAATGGTTTTGGCACTTTCACGTCAGCTGCGTAGGTAATTCTCAACGCCGGACTGTCTTGCAACGGAATCCAAGAACGGGTCAAAATGGCTTGACCTTGCGTATACATGAACGGCAATTTTTTTCCAGAAGTTTGCTCCGGACGCAACCAATCAATCGCTTCCGATTTTTCCGTCGTTTTGTAATAAATATTGACGTAAGTATCTTTTTTTGAAATCGTTACCATAAGTGGCGAGCCGAGAATAGAATCGTATTGTCCAACCACAAAATCCGTTGCTTTTTCATCCCCTCGTCCCGTTGTTACCTTTTGAATTTCCAAATTTTTCACATCAAAAATCACGGTATCTACACCTGAATTGACCATTTCATGCCTTGCAATACCGTAAATGGAATTGTTACTAAAATTCACATCGAGTTCTAGATCCAAATGTTTCGTATAGATTTCATGAAAATTAGCATAAGAATGATTATCCATACGCTCTGATTCTTTCACAATCGGGTAACTAACGTTTGATTTAACTTCTTCTTCACAGCCACAAAAGAAATAGCTGGCAAGAACAAGGGAGAGAAAACCAAGTAAGAGCTTCATTTATTTAGTTTAAGATTCAAAGTTAAGGATTAATTTTTACACGCTTCAAAATCAGATTCATTAAAATAAATTAGGGATTAAGTGCTGAAGGCGAAGCTTGTTCCAGTTTTTGAAGATTTTTCTAATTCTTTTAATTGAAGCATACTGATTAACATTACTGATTAACATTACTGATTAACATTACTGATTAACATTACTGATTAACATTATTGATTATCATATCCAAGTTAACAATTTATTTCCCACCTGTTAATTTATTTAGTCAGCATCTTAGATCAATTTTCATTAATGTCATTTTTTTTGAATTTAGGATTTCAAAAATTAGGAAATCAAGATGTTTGAAATTCCGTGAGTCTATAAAAATTTCAAGTTTTGTCCAATAAACCGTCCAAATTTAGAGAAGTGAGGTTTAGAAAAGAAATTGAATGGCAAACCGATTTCAAAAGGCGTTTACGTCTGTATTGCTTCAGCAATGCACTACTTTTGTTTAATCGGTCCATTCAATAATTTTCACCGAACGGCTTAAATTTGGACTAGCATTTTTTGGTTCTTTTATATTTACATCAAATTTAATAAATGGTTCGTACATTGTTGTTAAACAAAGTGTACTGACTATCGTGTGTGAGAGAGTTTTGGTTTAGGTAAACATTCTTGTTATATCGTAAAAAAGATTGATCCACACACGTTTTTTCTCAAGAGTCTGGACAGTACTTAAGGCCGATTTATTCGAGCTTGGATAAAACAAAAGAATAGACGGAAGGGGAATTCAGTCATACCTGTAAAATTAGAGTTATGCGTTATTTAAAACAATGTGTTGGAATTGATGTTTCCAAAAATTCGTTTACCGCATGTGTATGTAAACGAGATGTGTCGGGAGAATTTAAGTTTTCGAAAGGAGCTGAGTTCTCGAATAATAAAAAAGGCTTTAACCAATTGAGTCGTTGGTCAAAATCTGAATTAGAAAAGGATGTTGAAGTAGTTTTCTTAATGGAGGCAACAGGTGTTTATTATGAGTCTTTAGCTCATCACTTGTTCAATTTAAAACGAACTGTTCATGTTGCTTTGCCAAATACTACCCGACATTATTTTTCTAGTTTAAATGTCAAAAGCAAAACGGATGCTTTAGATGCAAAATGGCTAAGTCAGTTTGGAGTAGAGAGAAATCACAAAGCCTGGATTCCACCATCTCCATTAGTTCTCCAGTTAAGAAATCTTACTCGATATTATGTTCAATTACAGGAGCAACGAACAGCACTGATGAACATTAAACATAGTAAAGATTGCTCCCATGACATCCAAAAATTCATTCTTCAAAGCAACAAAAGTCTTATCTTACAAATTGAAAAGCAAATCGAAAAATGTAAAGAAGAAATCGAGACCCTCATTAAATCGGATACGTCATTTTATAAAAAAATCCTAAGATTAGTAACAATTAAAGGAATTGGCTTAATGACCGTTGTAACCATATTGTCAGAAACAATGTGCTTTGAGCATTTTCATAGTATCAAACAATTAACCAGTTTTGCGGGATTTGATGTCGTTCAAAGAGAATCAGGATCATCGGTTCGAGGAAAAACAAGTATCTCTAAAAAAGGAAATAGATATATCAGAAACACCTTATATTTTCCATCAATGGTCGCTAGCAGATGTAATCCTGAAATGAAAGAAACATATCTTAGAATTAATCAAAACAAAGTCTCGAAAAAAATTGGATTAGTAGCTGTACAAAGAAAGTTATTAGCTCTAATTTTTACATTGTGGAAAAATGAAACTGAATATGATCCAGAATATAAAAAAGTAGCCTTAACTTAAGCTAAGGCTACACAAGATAGTTTAGAAATTAAACTTCTTTAGTTAGAACAAAAATAAATTATTTTTGAGAAATATTTGGTTTTTATAACAGTACCTTTTTTTTGCGATGAAAAAAAGAACAATACTGTTATAAAACAATTTTACCAAAAATTGTTTTTAAAATTTTCTCTATAAATCTGTACTTTTGAACCATGCAATTAAAATCCGTAGATTTAAAACAAGTCAATGCCATGAACAAGAACACCATGATGGAAATCTTGGGAATCGAATGCATTGAAATTGGAACCGATTTTGTCCGCTCGCGCATGCCTGTCAATGCGAGTACACGTCAGCCCGCAGGTTTGTTGCACGGAGGCGCAAGTGCCGCATTGATTGAGAGCATTGGATCCATGGGGTCTGTTTTGTTGATTGATCTTGAAAAGGAAATCCCCGTAGGACTCGAAATAAACGCCAATCACATCGGTGGAATCAAAGATGGATTTGTTGTGGCTACAGGAAAAATTGTGCATGCAGGCAAACGCACGCATGTGTGGCAAGTCGATATCCACGAAGAAGGAACAGATCGACTCATTTGCACAGGACGATTAACGGTTATGATAGTTCCGCGCTAGCCTTGAACGATTCACTTTCATACAGAATTCCAGGTGAAGAAGTAAAATTCCTCACAGGAAAGTTTATCAAATTAGCATCTATTGATGGCTTCAAAGGATTTGTTTGCTCAAATTTTTTGGGAACCGAATTCTATGGTTTTATTGAAAATGAAGTCTCGTCAAACGATTCATTGAAAATCTCGCCTCAAATTCCAATCGTCATTTCCAAAGAAGAATACTTAGAAAAAGCTTCGGTCTTTAGAGCTAAATTGGAGGAACGAAACATTGATAAAGCCATTTTTTCGCGGGTTAAGCAAACAAAAATCGAAGGTGAAACACAAACGCTTTTTTCAAAATTAGTTGATATTTACCCCAATGCATTTTGCTATTATTTTCAGAGCGAAATCCTTGGAGAATGGGTTGGAGCAAGTCCTGAAAAATTAGTTGATTTTGCAGAGAATAGTGGAAGCACGATTGCCCTTGCAAGTACTAAAAAGGCCGAAGATAATTCCGAATGGGGAATCAAAGAATTGAAAGAACAACAACTTGTAGCTGATTTTATCGCTGATTTATTGACCGAAAAATCAATCGAACATCAAAAAAGTGAACGTTACGAAGTAAAAGCGGGTCCTGTGAAACATTTAGCAACGCATTTTTCGTTTTCTTGTTCGAAATCAGAAGCATTTCATTTTCTAAAAAATCTCCACCCAACGCCTGCAGTTAGTGGTTTTCCGCGAGAAATCGCCCTCGGGTTGATTCAAGAATCCGAATTGCACGACCGCGAAATTTATGCAGGAATGATTGGTCTAATCTCCGAGAATGCCATGAAATTATTCGTTAATTTGAGGTGTTTCAAACGGATAAACAACAATGCGTTTTTGTTCTTAGGTGGTGGATTCACGTCGGATTCTATTCCGCTCGACGAATGGCACGAAACCGAAAATAAAGCAGCAACCATACTCAGCCTAATGTAATAAAATACCTAGCTTTGCACCATGATTTCATCCAATAAAAAGGTTGTTCAACGTTTAGCAAATAAATTGCTCGAATATGGGGTGAATCATGTTGTTTGTTCGCCTGGATCACGCAATGCACCGCTTGTCATAGCATTTGACGAACATCCGCAATTTGGATGCTTGGTCATTCACGACGAACGTTCCGCAGCATTTATTGCCCTCGGAATGGCGCAACAATTAAAAAAACCAGTGGCTGTTGTTTGTACATCAGGTTCAGCGATGTTGAATTACTATCCTGCAGTCGCCGAAGCTTTTTACCAGCGCGTTCCAATCGTTGTTCTTTCAGCAGATCGACCAGAAAAATGGATCAATCAAGGTGATGGACAAACCATCGTTCAAAAAGGTGTGTACACGAATCACATCGATGCAGAAATTGCCCTGTCGGAAGCTGATTCCACGATTGAAGCAGATTCTAAATTAGATTTCGCCCTTGGTAAATTGAACGATTTTTCGAAAGGACCTATTCACATCAATGTAGCTGTGGATGAACCTTTGTATGGAACAGAAGAAATTGCCGATGAAGTCATTGAATCTCAAATCGCTCCAGAAATTCCATCTGTTTTAAGTGAAAAGGAAAAAGAACTTGTTCGAGCGGCACATGCCTTGCCGAAAAAGTTGTTTCTCTTTGGGCAAATGACTGAAAATGAAAATCTTCGAAATTTATTGGTAGAAACGGCAAACGATTCATCTGTAGCCATTTTGGTGGAAAATACATCCAATTTGGTGTCTCAAAAATGGATTCATTGCATTGATCGAACATTGAATCTCATTCCAGCAGAAAAAATCCAGGAATTCGCTCCTGATGTGTTGGTCACTTTTGGAGGTGCCATCGTTTCGAAGCGTATCAAAGCATTCTTGCGAAGCAATAAACCGGCCATGCATTTAAAGGTAGGTTTTGACTTCCCGGAAATGAATACCTATGAATGTTTGACGCACGCATTCTTGGTCAAAGAAACGGAATTTCTCAGCTTTTGGAACGGATCAAAACCTGAATTACCAACATCTTCGTTCGGAAATCACTGGAAACAATTGGATTTTTTAGCTCAAGAAAAAGTATTTGGATTTCTAATGGGAGTAAAATTTTCGGATTTAAAAGTCTTTGAAACGCTCCTCGATTATACCCCAGAAAATTCACATTTGCACATGGCGAATAGTTCCGTGGTGCGCTATTGTCAATTGTTTGATCCCATCAAAGGCATACATTATTGGTCCAACCGTGGGACTTCTGGCATCGATGGTTCCACCTCAACCGCCGTGGGAGCTGCGCTAGCCAACCCAACAAAAATGCACACCTTAATCACTGGCGATGTCTCTTTTTTCTACGATAGCAATGCCTTGTGGAACAATTATGCAATTCCAAACCTCCGCATTTTCCTGATCAACAACGGGGGAGGAGGCATTTTCAACATCATTCAAGGACCGCGGGCATCAAGGCAAAATAGCAAATATTTCGACGCGAAACACAATCACTCCGCTGAATTTTTGTGCAAAGCAATGCATGTGGAATATTACAAAGCAACAGATCTCGATGCGATTGACCAACAAATGGAACAATTCTACGAATTTAATGGGTCAGGAGGTATAAGGCTTATGGAAATCAATACTTCGATGGTTGAAAATCATTTGGTGTTGGATGGTTTTTTTGAGGAGGTGAAGTAGATTTAGATTTTTTTTCTTAAATTTAATTTAACGACAGACTGTTGCCTTTAACAAGTTCTAAGCATCGTCGGTTAATTTTAAATTTTAAGTGTGTTAAGTTGAACAATTTTAAAACCTACAATACTGAACAGATCGAAACAGAACGAAAAGTTCGTTACTTGTTTGAAAGTGTCGGATCAAAACCAATAATAAAAATCATTGAGTATACACCTCTTGGTGTCATGGAAGGCAGGACAATTTATAATTTGGGTTTTGGAGATTATCATGAAGATTCTGGAGGAATTGTTGACGATGTGAACAGTAATAATGGAGATATGTATATTGTTTTCAACACAATACTGAGCACAGTGCCACTGTTTTTTAAAGCCAATCCTGAATCTGTTATCTTAGTTAGTGGCAGTGACAGTCACGAGCAATTTATAGCCAATTGTTTGCCAATTTGCAAAAAGAAATGTCTAGACACTTGCAAAAACTTTGAAAGGAGAATTAGAACCTATCGTTACTATATCGATAAAAACTTTGATCAACTTAGTAAAGAGTTCATTTTCTTTGGTCGCAACAAAACGCTCGAAAATACGTTTGTTCAATATGTTCCAAGTCACGTCTATAATGACATTTTGGTTTATAAGAAAAAATAGCATAATTTTGTAATTGTATTTAATTAAATACGAAACCATTCACACCATGAATACAAAAAAATCAACTTCTCGAAATTCAAAAGTTATTGCCATGTCTGCAAAAACGAAAAAAAGAATTGCCGATGTTGCAAAACAACTCAACGGAAAAGATTTGTTTGTTCAAAAGGTTGATCTAGCAAAAAAAACACTTAGCGACATAAAATCATTGCCGATTTAGGCGATAAGCACACTAAATTTTTCTTTAAATTTTCTTTAGGGTCTTCAAGAATTTTGATGTTTTCATCATTAATTTTTGATGAATATTTTTCTCAAACTTGAGATGTAAGTCGACAGCGAACGCTTCTTTAAGAATGACAATTTTGAAAAGCAGTTCCCTTTTTTTGACGCTTATATTGGATTGTGCTAATTTCTCTAAGAATTAAAGAAATTGATTTAATTGTAAAAGTCGAAGCATCAGAAAATTATTTGATTTAGAATAGTATTTTGATAGTGTAAGGCACATAATTACGTTAAATTTCAGTTTTCAAAAAAGTTGAAGTGTATTCAAGTAAACAGCTATGAAGAAGATTGTGAGAACAATTGCTGTGAAGTAAATGAAAGCGAGATTAATTTGTGCTCTAGTCCTAGTGAGGAATTTTTCTTTACATTCATAACCTGGAATGATCATGTGAATAATCAAAATTGTTAGTACCATACCAGCAGAAAACATTATTGAATTGGCTCCTAGCGAAAAGGGAAACAGGATAATATTCAATAAACCAGTTAATCCAAAAAACATAAGAACCGCAAATGTTTGAGCGCCGCTTATCGAGTCATATTTTCCATTTTCATCTGTAAAATAGGACCTCACGATGGAATAACAAAAATTAATCATAGTTTAAACTTCAATTGCGGAATAGTGGAATGGACTTTCTCGACAATCAAAAATAGAAAATAAAAAGAGTTTGTTAGGTCACTTCAAAATATCTCCGAAAGATTGTTATTTCTAAAACGGCGTTCTTCAGCTAACCGAGAAAGTCAGCAATGATATCTATGTGACTTGTGTTTTTTGTGAAAAACGATTAAAGAAAATCGACCTTAGCTATTTAGAATTATGTTCGAAATGAAGATGATTTTAATCGGTAATTGTAAACTTTATGTGAATCCGAAAGTGAATAATATTGGATATTAATTCATCCTTTCGATCCAAAAAAAACTCCAGTTAATAATTGAGTTTTTTGAGAATTTTTTGGCAATACATAACAATAATTTAAAGGATTATTGCTATATTTAGTAAACCAAAAAATCAATCATGGAAAAAGATACCATTTTAAAACTAAACAAGCGCTTTGAAGAATATGCCTACGATCAAGATGGAGTAGAATATTGGTTAGCGCGTGAATTACAAGAACTTTTAGGATACTCTGATTGGCGTAACTTTTTGAACGCTGTCAACAAGGCGAAAGAAAGTTGCGAAACCACGGGTGAAGCGGTTTTAGACCATTTCGTTGACGTCAACAAAATGGTCAAAATTGGCTCGGGTGCAGAACGTAAAAAAGAGGATATGATGCTTACCCGCTATGCCTGTTATCTGATTGCTCAAAACGGTGACGCAAAAAAAGAACAAATTGCGTTTGCACAGAGTTATTTTGCGATTCAAACCCGCAAACAAGAGTTGCTTGAAGAACGTATTCAATTGATGGAACGTTTGGAAGCCCGTGAAAAATTGGCAGCCACTGAAACCGAACTTTCTAAAAATATCTATGAACGGGGAGTGGACAATTCTGGTTTTGCTCGAATAAGAAGCAAAGGAGATTGGGCAATGTTTGGAGGATATAATACAAGTGATATGAAACGGAAATTGGGGATAAAAGAAAACCGACCATTAGCCGATTTTTTGCCTACAATTACAATCACCGCCAAACAACTAGCCACTGAAATTACCAATTTTAATGTAAAAAAGAATGATCTTAATGGCGAAGGAGACATCAGTTCAGAACACGTAAAAAACAACCAAGACGTGAGATCACTTCTAGGCAAAAGCGGCATCAAGCCAGAAAATCTTCCAGCCGAAGAAGATATTAAAAAATTAGAGCGGAGAGCAAAAACATTAGACAAAGAAGTAACAGGGAGAAATTTAAATGGTAAAAAGAAAAATCTTTAACAATTCGGAGAATTTTATGGATTGGTTTTTAATCCATTTAGTGATTGACTAAAAAATGGTACACCAATCAACAAGATGATTTTTATCCACTCGAAGCCCATTTCCCCCACAATCCTTTTTTAACTATCTTTGCAAAAAAATTAAAATATGCTTTCAGTAAATAACTTATCACTTCAATTCGGAAAACGCGTTCTTTTTGATGATGTAAACGTGAAATTCGTGAACGGAAATTGCTACGGTGTCATCGGGGCAAACGGAGCAGGTAAGTCAACGTTTTTGAAAATATTGACAGGCGAACAAGACCCAACAACAGGTCGTGTGGAGCTTGAGCCAGGAAAACGTCTGGCGGTGTTAAGCCAAAATCACTTTGCATTTGATGATTTTCAGGTGCTTCAAACGGTGATTATGGGACATAAACGCATGTTCGAAATCATGACTGAGAAGGAAGCGCTTTACGCAAAACCAGATTTTTCAGATGAAGACGGAATGCGCACAGCTGAGTTGGAAAGCGAATTTGCTGATTTGGAAGGTTGGAACGCAGAAACAGATGCTGCAACGCTTCTGAGCAATCTAGGAATCGAAGAATCTTACCATTACATGTTGATGCAAGACATGCCAAGCGACTTGAAAGTTCGGGTGTTGTTGGCGCAAGCTTTGTTCGGAAATCCAGATGTGTTGGTTCTCGATGAGCCTACGAACGACTTAGATTTGCACACGATTGGTTGGCTGGAAGATTTCTTGTTGGATTTTAAAAATACCGTGATTGTTGTATCGCACGACCGTCACTTTTTGGATACCGTGTGTACGCATGTGTGCGACATCGACTTCAATAAAATCAATATGTTTACCGGAAATTACTCCTTCTGGTACCAATCTTCGCAATTGGCGCTTCGTCAGCGTTCAGACAAGAACAAAAAAGCCGAAGAGAAGAAAAAGGAATTGTTGGATTTCATCTCGCGTTTTTCGGCAAATGCTGCAAAATCGAAACAAGCTACATCGCGTAGAAAAATGCTCGACAACTTGGATTTGGAAGAAATTCAACCTTCGAGTAGAAAATATCCTGGAATTACGTTTTACCAAGAACGTGAAGCTGGAAACCAAGTCATTTCTGTGGACGGTCTTTCAAAATCTGTGGATGGAAAAGTCTTGTTCAGCGATGTGAATTTCATAGTGAACAAAGGAGATAAAATTGCTTTCATTTCGAAAAACTCTGTGGCTTTAACAGCTTTCTTTCAAATCATGAACAACGAGGAGAAAGCGGATGCAGGCGAAATCACGAAAGGTACAACGATCACTACAGCATACATTCCGAACGATAATTCAGCGTATTTCGTGGAAAAAATTCCGTTGATTGATTGGTTACGTCAATTTTCACAAACCGATGAGGAGCGTGAAGAAGTGTATTTGAGAACGTTCCTTGGCCGTATGTTGTTTACTGGTGAAGAAGCTATGAAAACAGCGAATGTACTTTCTGGAGGTGAAAAAGTGCGTTGCATGATGTCGAAAATGATGTTCGCCAAAGCCAATGTCTTGATGATGGACGAACCAACGAACCACTTGGATTTGGAATCAATTACGGCATTGAACAACGGAATGAAAGATTTCCCAGGTACAATCTTGTTCACATCACATGACCACGAATTGGTAAACACTGTTGCGAATAGAATCATCGAAATCACTCCAAACGGAATCATCGACAAAATGATGCCTTACGACGAGTATTTGAAAGATGCGAAAATCGCACAGTTGCAGGAAGAGTATTATGCGTAAAAACTTATCAGTTAATCATAAAAATCCATGATTAGCTGCTAGTTTTCCCTCTGCGCCCTCCGCACTCTCCGGGGTTAAACATCACTTCTCAAAGTATTTATCACCCCACTTTGCGTCCTCTGTGCTCTTTGCGGTTAAAAAAACTATTGCTTTTCACGTAGTGAAACGCAATAGGGCGATACCGCACTTGTTTTTACATTTTTTTATTATTGACTGCTTGGATGCGACGCGGTCTTAATTTTTAATTCCTTCATTTCTTAATTCATTTTATTACCTTTAGAAACATGTTAAAAGACTTAAAACTAGCCGTCCTTATTGATGGCGACAATATTCCTGCAAAATACTTAAAGGAAATGATGGAAGAAATCACCAAATACGGCAATCCAACCATCAAACGAATTTATGGAGATTGGACACAACCCCAATTATCCAAATGGAAGAACATTCTCCTCGAAAATGCCATCAACCCCATCCAACAATACGGTTACACCACTGGAAAAAACGCAACCGATTCAGCTATGATCATTGACGCCATGGACATTTTATACTCTGGCAGAGTCGATGGATTTTGCCTTGTTTCATCCGACAGTGATTTTACGAAATTAGCCATGCGTTTGCGCGAAGCAGGAATGATAGTATACGGAATCGGTGAAAAGAAAACTCCAAGTCCATTCATCGTTGCTTGCGATAAATTTATCTATCTCGAAATTCTCCACAAAGATGAAGAAGTCGTAATCACAGGAGGTAAACCAAAACAAGTCAAAAGCAAATTCGACCCAATTACCCCAAAAGTTATCGCCTTTCTCAAAGCTTCTGTAAACGATGCTGCCGATGAAGATGGTTGGGCATTTCTTGGTGATGTAGGCGGAATCCTCCTCAAAAAACAACCTAATTTCGACGCTCGAAACTATGGCTTTGAAAAATTAACCCCCATGTTCAAATCCATCGACAAATTCGAAATCGAAAAGCGCGACCAACAATCCAATTCACGCGTCAAATTGATTTTTGTTAGAAATAAATAAAAATCTCAGTTAAGTAAAAAATCAAAACAGCATAAACCTGCGTCATCAGCGTCCATTTCGACAGGCTCAATGCAGCGCTCTGCGTTCCATGATGAGGCCGCGATTCTCCAATTTCTATACCAACACGGTTTTCAACGCTTCATTCAATTCGTTTTGCAACGCAACACCCTTATTTTCATTATACCACTCTTGCAACGCAATCTTTTGCTGTTCAAAGTCCGCATTCTCTTCTTTCAATTTCAAAAACAACGCTTGAGCTTCCTCAGGTCGCGGTCCCCAAACAAAAAGGTCATCTCCTTGTTCATCGCGAATCACCAATTTCGGTATAGATTTCCCTCCATTCGTCAAATAACGTTCGATTAAAAAAGGCTCCGAATCACGCAATTGTATATCTATAGTAATCAACGGATTTAGCTCCGCCATCATAACCAAAAAGGGCACATTATGCGATGCATCACCACACCAAGGTTCTGTGATAATAATCCAAGTTTGAGGTGTACTTATGGATTTAACCATTTCTTCTAACTCAGGCGATAATACTCCTTTTTTCAACCATCTATTTTGTCGCGAATCGTTCAACTTCACATAATTGATGTAATGTTCATCATCGTATGGAGCTTCTGGTTTTTCCGCTGTCAAAATGGTGCGAAACAATTGGGAGTATTCTGTAAAATTCATGACTTATTTTTTTTTACAAAGGTACTTCTTAGACATAAAAAAACACCATGAACTAATCCAAGGTGTTTTTACATTGTTGCATTCCTAGCAATTAAGGCAAGCAAATTAAATGATATGCTTTTGTAACTAAAGTACCAGTGTGATCGATTGCAGCAGCTATGGAAACCTCAATTTCACTGGTGTCAGTTACGTTGTTCGTCCATGATTCGTTCACGTTGTAAGAAGCTCCATGTGCATGATAATCAACTGAAAACAAATCAGTTTCTGTGGTGTGATTGTGAATTTTTACCGCATACCCGTGCATTTCTGTTCCATAAGTAATTGTACCGAGCATGGATACCACTTCACTTGCTTGGATCGTGTCATTTTCAATCAAAGTTGAAAAGGTAAAAACTGGATCGGGCAACGTTGTTCCGCTGCCATGATCATGATCATCATCTTTTTTGCAAGATGCAAGCATCACAATACTCAACGATAAAATTCCTAAGTTTAAAATGTACTTTTTCATATTCTAAAATTTATTAAATCAATTCTTTTACAGCCTTTTTTTATCTTTCAAAAAATAGAACAATCCGACTGAAAATTGTCCTTGCATTGTCGTGTATCCTTTCGATAAATCTTGCGCAATTGGATGAAAGTAGCGTAAATTCACGAAAAAATTTCGGATTTCTACATTCGTTCCAACCGTCAACGTACTCATATCTCCACCTCCAAAAGTGCTTCCATCATCGCCATGAATTTCATCTTGAAACAAATGATCAAACTGAATTCCCAAGCCAGGACTGAGGCGTACACCACCTAATTTCCATGATCTCATGGCGTAAACACTTCCTTGCATCGCGTTGCCAAATTGATAACCAACCCGATTTTCTGTTTTCAATACAAATGTGTTTTCGGATTGAATGGACCATTTATCGTTGAGCGACCAATAAAGATTCAAATCCATCGGAAAATCCCAAGAACCGGTACCTGTGTAGACATTGCTAGTTGAATGTGCATCATTGGAATAGTTTCCTGTCGGGAGTTTAATTCCTGCGCCAATTTGCAATTGAAAAGACGATTGCTTGATTGAATCATTTCGAGAAATAAGCGCGTAGCGACCCGAAATTCGTACATCGCCAATGCCATTGTGTGTGATCGTTGTATCTTCTTTTGTTTGTGTGTTGAAATGAAATGGAATGGATCCAAAAATTTGAACGCGTTTTCCAAGTTGGTATTTCCCCGCCAAATTAATGGTGTGAAACGTTTCCTTTGACCGTTCGATGGGTCCTCCAAACAACGGAGGATGTTCGCTTTTAAAATACCTTCCTTGAAAATTCATTCCTAACACTTGGTAAGGCGATTGTCCGATGGCGCCAATGGATGACGTACTCGCTGCACAACCACATACCTCACAACCAAACGAATAGTTTGATACAACGAGAAATAAAATGAATATTCTCATTGTTTTTGTTTTTTAATTGTGTGTCTTTGTGTGTTGAAATCAGCTGATTGCTGGTGGATGTTGAATTTTAGGGGTATGTTTTTCAGAAAGAAAAGCAACCTGGAAGTCAAAACGATTTTCTACTTCTGAACTAAAAGAGTGCAATTCGAATGTAAATGCAGTTTGATCAAAGTTTATTGCCAAATCTCCTTTGAGCAATTTAAACATGGATGCTGACTTATCTTTTTGCTGTTGTTGTTCAATTTCAGTTTGAATTTCGGCTTTTTTCAATTGCTTCATCAAATAGCATTTTCCGTTGCATTTAAGCGCTGGTTTAGCTTTGTTTTCGCATTGATTTTGAGCGATTTCAGTTTTATGCACCACATAATAAACATCCCACGAAAATTGATAAATGTCTTTACCAATCAAGGTGAAAATGGTCAATATGATGATGACATATTTCATCTAAATCAATAAATCGATGGGAATTGAGTAGGATTTGACTCATGCATCATCGCATACACTTTCTCAACAATATCTTCAATACTTGGTTTGGAGAAATAGTCGCCATCTGTTCCATAAGCTGGTCTGTGATCTTTTGCACTCAACGTTTCTGGTGCAGAATCCAAATGGTAATATCCTTTTTGCTCCACCAAAATCTTGTTCAACATATATGCTGTTGCACCGCTACTCACATCTTCGTCAACAATCAATAAACGATTCGTTTTTTCAAGCGATTCAGCAATAATATGATGAATGTCAAATGGCAACAAGGTTTGAACATCAATTAATTCGATGTTGATTCCCAATTCCATTAATTGTTTTGCAGCTACTTCGCACAAATTAAAGGTTGAACCATAAGAAACAAGGGTTAAATCTGATCCTTCACGCACGATTTCTGGTACTCCCAAAGCTTCTTTGAATTCTCCAATATTTGTTGGTCTCGGCTCTTTCGTTCTGTATCCATTCAATGGTTCAATCACCAATGCTGGTTCGTCTGCTTCCATCAATAAGTTGTAAAATCCTGCTGCTTTGGTCATATTTCGTGGTACACACACATGCATTCCACGCAACGAATTTACAATCATTCCCATCGGTGAACCACTGTGCCAAATTCCTTCTAATCGGTGACCACGTGTACTCACAATCAACGGAGCTTTTTGTCCACCTTTGGTTCGATACTGAACAGTTGATAAATCATCAGAAAGTAGTTGTATCGCATACAGCAAATAATCCAAATACTGAATTTCTGCAATTGGACGCAAGCCACGCATTGCCATTCCAATTCCTTGACCAATGATGGTACATTCTCTAATTCCAGTATCGGAAACTCGCAATTCTCCGTACTTTTCTTGCATACCTTCCAAGGTTTGGTTCACACCACCAATTTGTCCAGCATCTTCTCCAAAAACAAGCGCTTGCGGATATTTTTCGAGTAATTTATCGTAGTTGTCGCGCAAAATAATGCGACCATCTTCCATTTTATTGTCGCTTCCATAGGTTGGAGCAACTGCCTTGATTTTCAGTGCAGATTCATCCGAATGCGAATGCAAATAAGAACTGTAACGCTCAAAATTTTGATCTGTTTTTGCCGAAATCCATGATGCCAAGGCTGATTTAGCTGGAATATTTTCGCTTCTTACTTTTCGAAGCACTTTTCGAGCCGTCGACAAGATATCTTTGCGAATTGGATCCATTGCTTTTTGAAGCGCTTCAATTTCAAGTTGAATAAAAGCACTGTTTGAACTTGCTTGTGCCACAGCATTCATCAACGGCAGCACTTGGTTCAAGTCTGTTTTTAAATCATCTGTAAATGCTTTCCATGCTGCACTTTTTTGGTCGCGAACATGTTTTTTTGCTTCTTCTTGAATGGCAGTTAATTCTTCTTCGGAAGCAATACTCATTCCGTCAGCGTTGAAAGACAGAATCCATTCTTTGAATTTATTGATGCAGTCAAAATCGGTTTCCCATTGCAAACGTTCTTCTGATTTGTAGCGCTCATGCGAGCCAGAAGTGGAATGTCCTTGTGGTTGATTCACTTCTTTCACATGCACCAAAACTGGAATGTGCTCTTCACGTGCAAGGGCTACAGCTTTCTCATATGTTTCGCACAAATGCGCATAATCCCAACCTTTTGTAACGAAAATTTCGTAGCCAGGTTTGTCTTTTGTGCGTTGCATTCCTGCCAATGCTTCTGAAATGCTATCTTTTGTCGTTTGATTGTGGCGCGAAACCGAAATTCCGTAACCATCATCCCAAACCGACATCACCATCGGAACTTGTAGAACTCCAGCAGCATTTATGGTTTCCCAGAAAGGACCTTCAGACGTAGATGCATCACCAATCGTTCCGAACGCAACTTCATTTCCGCCGTTTGTGAATTTTTTAAATGCTTCTAAATCCTTTAATGTTGGGTGATTTCTATAAATTTTTGATGCTTGCGCTAAACCTAATAATCGCGGCATTTGTCCAGCAGTTGGCGAAATATCGGCAGAACTGTTTTTTTGTTCCATCAAATTTTTCCAGTTGCCTTTTTCGTCCAAATTTCGAGTTCCAAAATGTCCACCCATTTGTCGACCTGCTGACTGAGGTTCAACAACTTCATCTGGATGTCCATACAATCCAGCGAAATATTGTTGCACATCCAACTGACCGATGGCCATCATCAACGTTTGATCGCGGTAATATCCCGAACGAAAATCGCCGTTTTGAAATTGTTTTGCTAGGGCAATTTGAGCAAGCTCTTTTCCATCGCCAAAAATTCCGAATTTCGCTTTACCTGACAATACTTCTCGTCGGCCCAAAAGCGAAGCTTCTCTGGAAATGGAAACTAATTTAAAATCTTCAAGCACAGTTGACTTAAACGATTCAAAATCTAAGGTGTCTTTTGATTCTTTCACAGATTCTTTTGCCATAGCACAATTTTATGTCCACAAAGATAATGAAATGCGTTTATTGTTCAAACGGATTGAATCTTGATTTACGAAATTAAATCGCTCAAGGGAGGCGCATGCTCAAGAGATTGAATGCAAAGCAAGAAACAAGCAATGAAATAGTTCGCAATTTTATTCGAATTCTAATTCAAACCCAACGAATTCTAACGAAAGGTTCATTGTTTAAATGGATTCGTTTATTTTAGCATGCACTTAGTTTATTCTTGAATGAAAGTTAACGCGTATTTTTTTTCGATTATTTTGCTCTTTTCTTTTTCTACCGCTGGTCAAGAAGGGGCTGACTTACTAAAATCTTTTCAGCACGAAAAGGATGAAGTTAAGAAAATTGAATTGAGTTTAAAAATCGCCGAAGATTTCAATAATTTCCCGCATGACACCATTGTGAAATATGGGAATTATGGGTTGAAATATGCACAAAATAAAAAGCTCCCGTTGCTAGAAGGCCAAGCCTTAATTGATTTGGGAAATGCCTATTTAGTCTATGGAACGTATGAAAAAGCACTTGGATATTACTACAAATCCAAGACACTTTTTGTTCGCTTAGAAAAGGAAAATCCAGACGATGAGGACATTAAAAATAATTTAGCTAAAAGCTACGGAAACATTGGCATTGTGCTCAGTGAACAATCAAATTATGCCAAAGCATTGCAGTATCATCACAAGGCAAAAGAAATTTATTTGGAAATAGATAAATCAGAAAATCTATCGATCGTTTACAACAATATTGGTGTAGAATATCAATCCTTGAAAAAATATAAGGAAGCAATCAAGTTTTTCTCAAAATGTTTGAGCATTCAAACGAAAAACAATTCAACCGAAAAAGGAATTACACTGACGAATATCGCGAAGAATTATTATTCGAACAAGAACAAGGTTCAAGCAAAAAGCTATTATGCACAAGCCGAAGTATTCTTTAGAAAACAGCCAAATTCAAGAGGTGAAGGGGAATTGTACAATAATTTGGGGCAATTTTTCCTGTCGGAAAAAAATCCTGAGAAGGCATTTGAATACCTTGAAAAAGCAGTAATGTCTTTCGATAAAATTGAAGATAAATTTGGGAAATCAGACACCTATTATTATTTCGGCGATTATTATTTAACTCAAAAAGACAGCGAAAATGCTTTGCTGAATTACAAAAAATCACTGAGTTTAGCCAAGGAACTCGGATTGATAGAACGTCAAAGTTTGGCAGAGAAATCATTGGCGCAACTTTATTCCCAAGCTCAAAATTTCCAATTAGCATTGGAGCATACCGAAAATTATCACCGATTGAATGATCAATTAACCCAATTAAATAGCGATAATGCGATCCAATTTTCTGAAATGCAAGCTGAATTTAACCAAAAAGAAATGAAGCACTTGGCCATTCATGAAAAAAGTAAACGCAATTTCTGGATTATCATTTTGGCAAGTTTGGTGCTTTTGGGTCTGACTGGCATTCTCTATGAAAAATCACGAAAAAGGCAAATGAAAGAAACCTTGACTTTGCAAAAAGAACTTTCGGAATACAAACAAAAAGCCTTGCACTTACAAATGAATCCTCATTTTATTTTCAATTGTTTGGGAAGTATTTCAAGTTTTATTATTCAAAAACAAAACGACAACGCCTTGTTGTACCTTAATAAATTCGCAAAATTAATGCGCTTAACGTTAGAGAATTCCAAAGAATCAACCATTCGATTGGACAAAGAAATTGTTAGTTTACAGCATTACTTAGATTTAGAAAAATTGAGGTACCTGAATATTTTTGAATACTCAATCATCAAAGACGATGCCCTGGAAGATGATCTCCTTTTACCTCCAATGTTATTGCAACCGTTGATTGAAAACGCGATTATTCATGGAATTGTTCCCAAAGGAAATGGTAAAATCGAAGTTCATTTCTCACTGGAAAAAGAGCAATTAAAATGTACGATTACAGACAATGGAGTTGGTATTGAAACATCGAAGAAAAAGAAGACGAACTCTATTTTGGCACATCAATCCATGGCGATTGAAATCACCCGAAAACGCATTGAAATGTTCGACGCTAAAAACAACCATGGAAAATTTAACATTTATGAATTGAAAGAAGAACATGAAGTGAAAGGCACACGCGTAGAAATTGTGTTCCCAACGATAATTAACTAATTGAAAGATAAGATGATATCTACAGTTTTAATCGAAGATGATGTAAATATCCGAAAAGGATTGGCCATTTTATTGGGACAAATTGCACCTGATTTTGAAATTGTTGCGCAAGCGGGAACGGTGCAAGAAGGATTGTCGTTGATAGAAAAACATCAGCCAAGCGTTTTATTCTTAGATATTCAACTTACAGATGGAAGTAGTTTTGATATTTTGGACCAACTGGTGAAGAAATACGACAAAATTTCAGCACAAATTGTGTTCATAACAGCTTATCAAGAATATGCAATCAAAGCCTTCAAATTTAGCGCCTTGGATTATTTAATTAAACCTATTGATCCTGAAGATTTGCAAAAAGCAATTGCAAAAATTCGTATCCTTCACCAAACGCAAGTTCAATATAGCCAAATAGATTTGTTATTAGAATATTTTGCTAAAAACAAGCAGCCAAAAAAAATCGTTTTGTCCACTGCTGAAGGCACGCATTTAATTGATTTGAAAGATATCATTCGCTGTGAGAGTATGGATAATTACACAAAGTTCTTTTTGAAAAACGAAAAGCCAATTCTCATTTCTAAAACTCTCAAGGAATACGATGAATTATTAAAGGACAGCGGGTTTGAACGCATCCACCAATCCCATCTGATTAATCTGAAATACTTAAAATCATACATTAAGACGGATGGTGGCTATGTGATCATGACGGACAATAGTGAATTGCCGGTTTCACAAAGAAAAAGGGAACATTTACAAGAAATATTAAAAAAATACAACGAATTCTAAGTCAAAACCTTCGAATTCTAGGATACTATAAAAAATGAAAATTGTTAGATTAACTTTATACTTTTAAGTCATACAATATGAAAACTATGATTAAGAAAATTGGTTTAATACTTGTTCTGTCATTCCTCTCCGGAATTGCAAATACACAAATAGTTAATGTTCCTGATGTAAATTTTAAGAACAAGTTGATTCTGCTGGGAATTGACACAAACTTTGATGGCGATATCCAAGTAACCGAGGCATTAGTGCCAACAAGTTTGAATCTCAATGCGTCAAATATTAATAATTTAACTGGAATTGAAGCATTCGGAAACCTTCAGAATTTGTTTTGCGAATCGAATCAGTTGACAAATTTAGATGTTGCCTCTTTGTCAAATCTTCAAAACTTGTTTTGTTCTGATAATCAGCTCACAAATTTAAATTTAATTGGCTTGACTGATCTTCAAACATTAAGCTGTACTAATAATCAACTAACAAATCTCGATGTTAGCACTTTAGCAAATCTTCAAAACTTTAATTGCGATAATAATCAACTAGTAAGTTTAAACCTCACAGGTTCGCCAAATCTAGAAAAATTGACGTGTAACGAAAATCAACTAACAAGTTTGAATGTGACAGGGCTAACGAATCTCGATGGCTTGTCTTGCCATACAAATCAGCTCTCTAATTTGGATTTATCGACCTTAATTAATCTTCAAACCTTAACATGTTATAGTAATCAGCTGACAAATTTAAGTGTGACTGCTTTATCAAATCTTGCGTATTTAGCTTGTCATTTCAACTTGCTAACAAATTTAGACGCGAGTAATTTGGCAAATCTAGAAAACTTATTGTGCTACAATAATCAACTTACCTCATTAAACGTATCTAATTTAGCAAATCTGCAGAGCTTGTTATGTCATAACAATTTACTTACCGGTTTGAATGTAAGTACTTTAATTAACCTTCAACTTCTGAATTGTGCTAATAATCAAATCTCAGGTTTAGATGTAAGCGCTTTTACAAATCTTCGCGAGTTGGATTGTTCTACGAATCAATTAGTCAGTCTTGCGGTGGATAATTTGACAATCCTTGAAATTTTATCTTGTGGAACTAATTTGCTTACAAACCTTGATCTTAGTAATACGCTAAATATCGAGAACTTAAATTGCGACAATAATCAACTAACAAGTTTATTTTTGAAAAACGGAATCACTGAACTTGTTTCATTTTCTGGAAACCCCACGCTAGCTTATATTTGTGTGGATCAAAGCGAAATTTTAGCAGTTCAAGATTTAGCTATAAACTATGGTAACACCAACTGTTTAGTAAACAGTTATTGTAGTATAACACCTGGTGGAGACTATAATACCGTAAGTGGAACAGTTATATTTGATGAAAACAACAATGGTTGCACGGCTTCAGATCCAATATTAAAATACATCCAAGTTGGCGTTGATGATGGCGCAAATACTGACGCCACGTATACAAGCACAAGTGGGATTCATAATGTTTACACAGAAGTAGGAAGTTTTGATTTCTCCTTGAACATGGAAAATCCAAATTACTATTCAATTTCACCTGTGACAGCAAACGTCGTTTTCGGAAATGATAATAACAATTTGGTTATTCAAGATTTTTGTGTGACAGCTATTGGAGTCATGAATGATTTAGAAGTGGTCTTAGCACCAATAATTCCAGCAATCCCAGGTTCTGATGCAGCGTATGAATTGGTTTATAAAAACAAAGGTAATCAGACACTTTCAGGAAATGTGGTTTTTACGTACAACGATGATGTTTTAGATTTAGTGTCAACTTCAATTCCTGAAGACGCTCAGAGCACTGGGAGTTTGACATGGAATTTTTCGAATCTACTGCCCTTTGAAATAAAAACGATTACAATCAATTTGAATGTAAATTCCTCGCTAGAAACTCCACCAGTTAACGTTGATGATTTGTTGCCTTTTACTGTTGCAATTAATCCATTATCAATCGATGCATTTCCTTTGGATAATAGTTTTTCTTTCAGTCAAATTGTGGTCGATGCTAGCCAGCCAAATGAAGTGGAGTGCCTTGAAGGTGAAGAAGTAACGCCAAACTACATTGGTGAATACTTGCATTACGTCATTCGCTTTGAAAACACCAGTAGCAACCCAGCTGAATTTGTTGTTGTGAAAACAGATGTAAATCCAGATGAGTTTGACATTCGCAGTTTGCAAATCCTAAGTTCTTCGCATGAATTTTATGCGCGAACAGTTGGCGATCAAGTCGAGTTCATTTTTGAAAACATAGATTTGGCGGCACTTCAAGGAGATGAAGGTGGACATGGTCATATCATATTAAAACTTCAATCCACAACTGATTTAGAAATTAATGATACAGTATCAAAAATGGCGAATGTGTTCTATGATTTTAATTCCCCTTTTGTCACCAATGATGCTCACACAGTGATTAAGCCATTTTTAGCCGAAGTTTCGGAACTGTATAAGGATGATCAAATTTTAGTGTATCCAAATCCAACAAAAAACAAATTGAATATTGTTTCAAAAGTATGCATCGACGATCTACAGATTCTTGATCTTACTGGCAAAATGATGTTCGCTAAAACGTCAGGAAATATGAATGAAACAATCGATATAAACGATTTTGCGGAAGGAATTTATATTCTTCAACTAACATCGGAGCATGAAGTCATACGTAAACACATTGTCAAAGAATAATTGAATACCCAAAAGGCTTAAAAATTAAATGCCTTGAATTAAATTTTTTTCAGCACTAGCTGAGTTAACCTAAAATGAAGAATATGAAAAAGTTAAGTTTTTTAATCGGAATTATAAGTGTACTTGGATTGATGTCCAAGAATCTTGTAGCCCAAGTTTGTGTTCCAGCATACTCGTCCGGAACAAGTGCGGGAGATTTAATATCTCAGGTATCCATTGCTGGAACAACCCTGAATAACGTTACTGGTTTTTCAAATAGCCAACCATCCTATTTAGATTTTTATAATTCATCATTACCGAATGAGACGGCTTCGCTAGCCGCCGGAGGTGTTTACACGCTTTCGATAAGCATTGGGTCATGGGGTAATCAAGGAATCAGAGTGTGGTTAGATTTAAATAATAACAATATTTTTGAATCAAACGAAGTAATGGGGCAAAGCGCCACAACGATCGGTTCTGGTTACACTCCTGGTGCTGCCAATGATACTTTAAATATTCCGCTTAATTTATCCTGTAATGTGACACCTGGAAACTATCGATTGAGGATAAGAGAAGTTTATGTTGTTAATGGTAATTTGATAGACCCATGTGCTAACTATTCTTACGGACAAACGCATGATTATAAAATTGAGGTAATTCCACAATCGGGCTGCCCAAGTGCTTCTGCGCTAACAAGTTCTAATATTTCATCTGACATGGCTACTCTTTCTTGGGGAGCTGGATGCGGCGGTTCTATGTGGGATTTAGACATTTCAACTTCATCTACGCCCTCATCTGTGCCTTCAAATCCAGGATTAGCTAGTTTAAATTTTAATGCTAGCGGATTATTGCCAAATACAACTTACTATGCTCATGTTCGCACTGATTGCGGAGCTCAACAAAGTGCATGGATTACTACTTCGTTTACGACTCAAGGTTTGCCAGTTTCTTGTGCAACAGGCTTAATAGCAACTCCAGATCCGTCCTGCGATAATTCAAATTTGGTATTTTCTTGGAATCCAGTTGCGGGTGCCTCTAATTACCTTCTGAGAGTTGGAACTAGTCCAGGAGGGAGTAATGTTCTGAACAATTTTAATGTTGGGAGTTCTGTGAATTACACATTGGCAAGTTTAAGTTTGAACACACAATATTTTTGGTCGGTAACACCAGTCATGAATGGCGTTCCTGCAATACAATGCTCAGAAGAAACTTATACAAGTGGCTCAGTGGGATGTATTTGTCAACCAGAATACATTTCGGGAACAAGTGTAGGAGATTTAATTTCCAATGTGACAATTGTCGGTACTTCGCTTGCCAATGATGTGGGAATTGCAAATGGTCAACCTTCTTTTTTGGACTTCTACAATTCATCATTAGCGAATCAAACAGCCACTTTGAGCGCAGGAGTAACTTACACGACGTCAGTTAGTATAGGATCTTACGGTTCTCAAGGAGTTAAAATTTGGATTGATTTCAACAATAATAATTTATTCGAAGCAAGCGAAGCAGTTGCATGGACTCAAACACTTTTGGGTTCTGGTTTTACACCAGGGGCGGTTAATGCAACCGGCAATTTGACGATGTCCATTCCTTGTACTGCAATTTCTGGTGATTACAGGATGCGCGTAAGAGGAGTATATTCTGTTAATGGTCCTATCATTGATCCTTGTTCTTCATACACTTGGGGACAAACTCATGATTACCGTGTTACAATTGCAGCTCCTAACATTTGTCCTAGCGTGACTTCTATAGCCACAACAAACGTTGGCAATGTGAGCGCAGATATAGCTTGGATAATGAATTGCGGGAACGGAACCTTGTGGGATTTAGATTTGTCTACTTCACCTAATCCTTCTTCAACACCTTCAAATCCTGGAATTGCTTCACAATCCTTCAGTGCAGCAGGACTATTACCTAGTACAACGTATTATGTGCACGTAAGAACAAATTGTGGTGTCGATCAAAGTCCTTGGACAACAGCGTCATTCACAACATTAGCTGATGCTCCGTTATGCGCCACAAATCTAGTTGCAACTCCTGATGCGCAGTGCGACAATCAAGATTTAGTATTTTCTTGGGACGCAGTAGCTTCGGCAACAAGTTATACACTGAGAATAGGAACCACTCCAGGCGCGAGTGATGTTATCAATAATTTAAATTTAGGGAATGTTTTATCCTATACTTACACAATTCCCGAGTTGAATACCCAATATTTCTGGTCAATTACTCCGGAAAATAATGGTTCGATTGCTTCTGGTTGTTCAGAAGAAAATTACACTACAGGATCTAATGGGTGCATTTGTCAACCAATCTATCAACAAGGGTGTACGGCACAAGATTTAATTTCAAATGTTTCGTTGAATACGCTGGTGAATAATTCAGGAACTGCCTGTCCTAGTGGCATTTTGGGATATGTTGATTATTCTAATGATGCAGCTTTGACAACAACGCTCTTTAATGGTCAATCGTATGATTTAGAAGTAACCGTTGGTCAGTTCGCACAAGGTGTAGCTGCGTGGATAGACTATAATGGTGATGGAGTTTTTGATCATCCAACGGAAAGAATCGGATACACAACAGTGAGTAGCAATGGTGCCAGCACTATCTCATTCACAGCAGATATGTTTGGATTGGTAGGTGACAAATTACTGAGAGTGCGATCAGTTTGGAATCAAGATCCTTCTACAATAACACCTTGTGATTCATATCTATGGGGAGAAGCTGAAGATTATACAATCAATTTAACAGGAAGTAATTCTTTGTGCATCAATGGAAGTGTATTTTGTGACACAGACGATGATGGAATTTTGAATAACAATGATGTTCCTTTGGCGAATGCTCCATTTGTTTTGAATTATAACGGACAAACTTTCTTCACAAATGCAGATGAAAATGGATTGTTCTTTTTTGCTTCACAACTCGATACAAATGCAACATCAGCTAACGTGACGGTTGATGCAGCTTGGTTAGCTCAAAATGGGATTCAATACACGAATAACACACTGACGACTACAAATTTGGTATGCGACGTGAATAGCCCTATTTTAAATTTCCCTGTGAATTGTGACTCGTCTACAGTTCAGTACAGTTGTATTATGGGCTTGGTATTTTGTGATCCAAATAACAATGGAGTTCAAGATAGTGGAGAAGTTGTAATACCGAATGCACCCGTTTCTTTGTCGAATGGTGTAACAATTTATTCGGATTCTTTAGGTGTATTTAGTTACTCAGGCGGTCAAATTCCAAGTGGTTATCTCGCATTGGAAATTTCATCAACATGGCTAAATAATAATGGTTATGCATTAGCTAACAATAGTTTTATCGTTTCAACAAACTGCGATTCACTGGAAACCGTGCAGATTGGAATTGATTGTTCACCTGTACTTTGTGCAAATCTGTGGACTACTGTTACGCCATGGATAGGGTATTATCAAAACCAAAACAATACAGTTAAAATAAATTGGGGAAATTACGGACCAAATCCAACAACTGGATATCAGTTAACACTTACTTTTCCAGCTGGAGTAACTCCAAACACGAATACGATCAGCAATCCAAATTATGTAATTTCTGGAAACACGATAACTTGGACTATGCCAGCGAATTCTTCCTATTTTTCTAGCTTTGATAATATTTCATTCGCAGTGCCTGCTGGAATTCCAAGTGGAACACCACATACATATAGTTCTTCAATAACAGCCACTGGAGCAGTTATGGACTGTGATGGATATAATAATAACGGAGCGCTTACAATGCTACTTGGAAATAGTTATGACCCGAATGACAAAACTTCTAGTCAAACGCCAATAATTAACCCTGAAGTGCAAGACGAATTTATTTACACCATTCGTTTCCAAAACACAGGTACAGCACCTGCACAAGATGTTTATATTCTTGATACCTTGAGTGACAATTTGGAGTGGTCATCGTTGAATATAATCAATGCATCACATTATATGCAGCTAATTGATTTAGGTAATGGGTTAATGAAGTTTAATTTCCCTGGAATTTGGTTGTCAGATAGTACTTCAAATGAGGCTGAATCTCACGGTAAAGTTGTTTTTTCTATCAAGGAAAAAGCTAGCAACACCTTAAACTCGGTGATTGAGAATACGGCCTACATCTATTTCGATTGGAATGAGCCGATAATTACGAACACCACTTATAGCATTAACGCTTACCCAAGTTCAGCAGGTGCTGATGAATTGCCAGAAAATCAAATTTCTGTGCATCCGAATCCAACAAAAGATAAAATAAATGTTGTGTCTGGTAAACGAATCGACGAAATTCAAGTCATCGATATTACTGGAAAAGTTTTGTTCTCAAAAACATCCGAAAACTTGAATGAAACAATCGATTTGGGCAATTTTACGGATGGCATTTATTTGCTCCGAGTAAAATCAAATGGAGACATTTCAACTACAAGAATTGTTAAGAAATAGATTTCGCTTACTACTAAGAAAGGGCTGATCATTTTGATCAGCCTTTTTTGTGCCTTGTCTTTTTTTTGAATTCACGGTTTTCTTGGACTAAGTATATGCTTCAAATCTAAATAAACGGAGTTACATCGCCCTCCAAAAAAGAGAATCATCCAAGGATAATGTTACTTTTCATCGAAAATGAATTCTATCTTTGTAACTCAAAAAAAAGACGAGATGAACTGGGCAGATGTAGTATTTCAAATTGCGTTGATTTTAATTCCGGCAGGAGCTGTTTTAATGACAACGATTTACTTTCTTCGAAAAGAGAATGAAAAAGAATTGCGAAACATGCAAATTGAATTAAAGAAACAACGTCAGGAGTTTTTTCTGCCAAATAGGGTAGAAGCTTATCAGCGAGCGGTGTTGTTATTAGAACGGATACATCCAAATAGCTTGGTCATGCGTCTGCATAATCCGGGTTTACCAGCACGTGCAATGCAAGCAGAATTATTGAAAGCTATTCGTGATGAATATGATCACAACGTAGCGCAACAAATATTTGTAAACCCACAAATCTGGGAAATGGTTAAAAATTCGAAAGAAGAAACCATTAAAATTATCAACATCGCAGGAAATCAAATGGCGGCTACTTCGATGGGAATGGATCTATCCGCTAAAATCTTTGAAGTTGTCGCTGAAATTGGCGAGTTGCCTTCTGAAATTACGATTAAAGTGTTGAAGGAAGATTTACAGAAATTGTTTTAGAGTCTCCGAAATAGATATCTTACTTCTTGTAGTCACCCACCTTAATCCTCCCTCAAGGGAGGAGACGAAAATCTATCCTCCCTTGAGGGAGGGCAGGGAGGGTGACCAATAAGCCAATCCACAAATCAGCCAATCAGTTTTATCGTCAAATCTTCAATCTCAATTACATCTCCTGGAACTAGTTTTGCTCGTTTGCGCGTTTCTAATTGACCATTTCTGAATACGATTTCTTCGTCAACGATGAATTTCGCATGTCCTCCTGTTTGCGCAATGCCTGTGGCTTTCAGCAAAGCAATGAGTTCAATGTAGTCGCCTTCAATTTTAAATTCTTCCATCGTTCAATGCTTTTAAATAGTTTTGGTATAAATTTTCTGCCGCAGAAAAGGAACTTTCTTTTCCCAATTCAATGTTTTTTTGAGCTTCTTTCAATGAATTAATCAAAGCGTCTTTTCCATAAAATCCACTTAAAATCAATTCATTTAAACTTTCTTTCAACCAAAATTTATCTTGTTCTTTTCGATTAAGCACAAAAGAGTCATTCAATTTGGTTTGATTTTCAAAAGATTCTATGACTTTCCAGACATTATCAATATTCTGATTATCTATACTTGAACAAGTCAAAGCTTGTGGAATCCATTCGTTTTGCTTAGGCGGAAAAAGATGCATCGCATTTTTGTATTCGCGACAAGCTAATTCTGCCTTTTTGATATTGTCACCATCTGCCTTTGTAATAACAAGAGCATCAGCCATTTCCATAATTCCGCGTTTAATTCCTTGCAATTCATCTCCTGCGCCAGACAGCATTAATAGCAAGAAAAAGTCGACCATCGAATGCACCAAAGTTTCCGATTGACCAACCCCAACTGTTTCAACTAAGATTACATCAAAACCAGCAGCTTCGCATAAATAGATACTTTCGCGGGTACGTCGCGCAACACCACCCAAAGTTTCACCTGCAGGCGAAGGTCGGATAAATACATTCGTGAGCTGGGATAATTCTTGCATTCTGGTTTTATCACCCAAAATACTTCCACCGCTAACGGATGAAGATGGATCAATAGCTAGAATCGCGACTTTTTTGCCGTTTTTCACCAACAATTGCCCAAAAGATTCGATAAATGTACTTTTTCCAACACCTGGAACACCTGTGATTCCGATACGGATCGAATTTCCAGCGTGAGGTAAACAACTTTTGACCAAATCATTTGCTTTGATGCGGTCGGATGCATTTAAACTTTCTAATAGAGTAATGCCAGCGCTGAGAGCTTTTATTTCATGATTTATAATTCCATCCAAAAGTGATTCTACCGTAAGAGATTCTTTACGGTTTTTGCGCAAACGCAGCCACGCTTCTTTTTGGTTTTCATCCATGTATGCAAAAGTAGAATTAATAGACGGAAGTTACATCTACGTAATTTATTATTTTATTAAAGAAATTGATTGGAATGCATTAGCATATTTTAACAAATCATTTTGTAACAAATGAATTGTTGTGCTTGTCTTACATTTAAATCTAAAGATATGAAAAAGTTAAATCTAATTTTTGTTTTATTGTTTGCATGTGGATTGCAATTAAACGCACAACTTGAGAAAAGTTCACTTATGATTGGTGGAAGCGGCTCATTTTCTGGAGGCTTAGCTGGGAATGCTGGCTTTTCTAGTTTTCAATTTCAGCCTAGGGTTGGCTACTTTGTCGCTAACAAATTTGCCATAGGTGCAGGAATTGATATGGGGTATCAACGATTGAGACAAGGTGATTTAATTAACAATACAGGATTTGGAGTTGGGTTTTCTCCTTTCGCACGATATTATTTTCTGAAAATGGAAAACAAATTTAATTTATTTGCTGAAACAAGTGTTGGGCTGTCAAATCATTGGAATTCGTCGAATGGTGTAACTTCCTCTTTCTTAAGATTTAACACAACTACAAGTGCTGGTTTCGTTTATTTTATTCGACCTCAAATTGGCATTGAAGCGAAAGTACAACTTGGATCTGGAATTTTAAATCCAACCACAATGCTTTATGGACCAAGATTGAATGGTGCGATTGGATTCCAAATACACTTGAACAAACCAACAACAAAATGACTCAAAAACTATAACACTCGGCTTCGAGTGCATTTCGATAAACTCAATGTATCACGCTCAGCCTTCGTTTATCACTCTAACAATCAAATCTCTTCAATCGGAGTTCATGGTTTCTAAAAAAAATCAGAATATCTTTGGGCCAATGAAAAAAATCGGGTTGCTTTCAGATACTCATGGTGATTTGGATTCAAAAATCTTTGACTACTTCAAAGATGTTGATGAAATCTGGCATGCAGGTGATGTTGGAAATGTTGCAGTTATTGATGCATTACGAAAATTTAAACCTGTGCGCGGCGTTTATGGAAATATTGATGATCATATCGTGCGGATGGAATTTCCAGAATTCAATCGATTTAAAATCGAAGATGTTGAAGTGTTGATGACACACATAGCCGGCAAACCAGGTAAGTATTCCAAACCTTGTTTTGAAGAATTGGAGAAAAAAGCACCGAAATTATTTATCTGTGGACATTCACACATATTATTAGTAAAAATGGACCCACGATATAATATGTTATGGATGAATCCCGGAGCATGCGGTATCAAAGGATTTCATCAAGTAAAAACGGTTCTGCGTTTTTCAATAACAGGAGAAAGAATTCATGATTTGGAGGTAATTGAATTAGGAAAAAGAGTGTGAAATAAAATTTTTACCTTTTCTTTGCGTTCAATCATTCAATGAAAACAGTCCTTACATTTTTAACACTTATAATTGCTGCACATAATTATGCGCAAATTGGTGGCACAACCTCTTTCCCTCTTCTTGATTTAACATTTAATGCACGAAGCGCCGGTTTGGGAGGCAATTTTATTTCAGCGAAAGACAAAGACATTAATCTTGGCGTTGCAAATCCTTCTCTGTTAAATGGTGGTATGCATAATCAAATCAGTGTAAACCAAGCTTTCCATGCAGGGAGGGTTAACTACGGGATGATTTCCTATGGAAGAGCATTGAAAAAAAATCGATTTATTGCAGGTCACATTCGCTATGTAAATTATGGCAAAATCCAAGGTCGAGAAGTGAATGGAGTGGAAACGGCTACTTTTAATCCTTTCGAATATGTCGTTGGCGTTGGTTTTGGGCAACAATTGAATCCGCGAATTTCAGTTGGAGGAAATGTGAATATTATTGGTTCACATTTAGAAACATATACTTCTTATGGTGCATCCTTGGATTTGGCTGGAACTTTTACCACAAGGGATTCAAGTTTACTCGTTACAGCCATGGTTAAAAACGCAGGAGTTCAATTTAATTCTTACAACGACAAACGAAATCCACTGCCAATAAATTTTCAAGCTGCAGTCTCTTATAAGGTAAAACACGCACCTTTTCGATTTTCTGTGTTGATGCATCATTTGAATAAGTGGGATATTACATACAATGACCCGAATTTGGTAGCGACGAAAGATCCATTAACTGGTGAACTTGTCGAACCTAAACGCCCCGGATTTGGTGAGAAGCTAGCACAACACCTTGCTTTTCAATTAGAAATATTGGCCTCGAAAAATTTTCACTTGCGAGCAGGATTTGATTATTACGGTCGACAGTCCTTGAAAGTAGACTCAAGACCAGGTGCAGCAGGTTTGTCATTTGGAACAGGTTTATTCTTCAAAAGATTTAGTTTTGACTATGGATTTACCATCTTTTCTCGGTCTGGATTTAATCACATGATCACCCTTTCAACAAATATTTCAAAGGTCCGATCTTAGCTAAACCCATTTAGTACTAGGGGTACAGGGGTTTTTAACTTTTTAACTTAAATTTGTTTATATTTTTTTGTAACCTTTTTAGTGCAAAGTCAGTACATTTGTCCAAACCAAACAATAAAATTTTTTTTATGAAAAAGTCATTTTAGCGTTAGCAGTTGTTTTAGGAGCATCTACTACATTCGCGCAAGATTTAACATCTAAAAAAGGTGAGAATTACTTACCTGAAGCAGGAGATTGGGCTATTAGCGTTGACGCTACTCCATTCTTAAATTACATTGGGAATTTCTTTGGAAAAACAGGACCAAACAATGCACCAACTTTTAATTTCCTTGCAACAAACAATGCAATTATGGGGAAATACTTCGTTGAAGAAGGAATGGCATACCGTGCTGGAATTAACATCGGTTTTGGATCTCAAACTCAAAGAGCTAACACAGCAAGTTTAGCTGTTGGAGCTACTGCAGATGATGTAGTTGAAGATACTAAGAAAACATCTAACAGTACTATCGCTATTACTGTAGGTTTAGAGAAAAGAAAAGGAAACACTCGTTTACAAGGTTTCTATGGTGCTGATTTAGGAATTGGATTCGGTGGTGGATCTAAAGTTGCTTATGAGTATGGAAATGCTTATGACGTACCAGGTGGAATTTCAACTTTGTCTAATGCTGTTGATGGTGCTACTGACGTTGTTGAAAACAAAACGAAAGGTGGTTTGATGATCGGTTTGAGAGCATTTATCGGTGCTGAGTATTTCATTTTACCTAAATTAGCTTTAGGTGGTGAATTCGGATGGGGACTTGGTTTCCAAACAACTGGAGAGTCTACAACAACTTCTCAAAGAGTTAACGCTGGTGGAACTGCAATGGAAGAAAACACAGTTGTTACTTCTTCTAAAGGTTCAGGATTTAACTTAGGTACAGATAACAAAAACTCTGTTTTTGGACCATCTGCTTCTTTAAGAATTTCTTTCCACTTCTAAGAATTGGATTAAATAATTGCAAAGGGACTTCGTTTGAAGTCCCTTTTTTTTGTGCCCAAATTTTACCAAACTTTTTTATTCGATTAACTTTGTACTGAGATGAATAAGAAAAAATTAACCATTGCAATCGACGGCTTTTCTTCGTGCGGCAAAAGCACATTGGCAAAAGCACTCGCAGAAAAACTCAATTATATTTTTATCGATACAGGAGCTATGTATCGTGGAGTTACCCTGTATGCCCTAAAAAATGGTTTTTATGACGAAGAAGGACTTGCTATTGATCAGTTGATTGATGAGTTACCTAGCATAGAATTGAGCTTTCAGCTTAATGAAGCCACAAATAAACCCCATTTACTTCTAAATCATAAAGATGTAGAAGAACATATCAGATCGCCTCGCATTTCATCTCATGTTTCCGAAGTCGCAGCGGTGAAAGCAGTGCGTGAAAAGTTGGTAGCTCAACAGCGAATTATGGGTAAAAAAGGTGGAGTTGTGATGGATGGAAGAGACATCGGCTCGGTGGTATTTCCAAATGCAGAATTAAAATTATTTTTAACGGCAGACCCAACTATAAGAGCCCAAAGACGTTTTGATGAACTTCAAGCAAAAGGAATTTCTACAACGATAGAAGATGTGAAGAAGAATTTACTGGAACGTGATCACATCGATTCTACGCGGATTGAGAGTCCTTTAATTCAAACAGATGACGCGATTGTGGTTGATAATTCATTCTTAAATCCAGAACAACAATTAAGCCTTGTCCTAGAAATGGTGGAAAAGAAATTGAGGCTTCAAATGGCCTAGGTAAATCAAATACATCATTTAAATGAACCAATATTTTTGCTTTGGCTAATTCCCAGCAAAATTTGAATATTTTTGTAAGATAAAAACTATTCAATACGGATGAAATCGCTAGGTAAAGTTTGTGAAGAAATAATAAATAGAAGTCCCTTTTTAAGAGAATCTATTTCGGAGGATTTACTGAACATTTCAGCACTTGCACGGAAAATAAAACCGGAGATTGACGGTCAATTGGGTGAGGAAGTAAAAGAAGGTGCAATCATAATGGCCATAAAGCGACTTACACCAGGGCTATATCAAAAATTAAACATTAAAATAAAAAATGTTCTCGGCGACTTAGGTGATTTTTTAGTAAGAAGTGGCTTGGAAGATTTTACCTTTTACAATTCTTTGACGCTCAACGATAAACAATCAAAATTAATGGAGCTCATCAGAGAAGATAATGATACTTTTTTTGCGATTTGTCGAGGTGTTTCAGAAACAACGATCATAACAAGCGCCAAATATCGTGTTCAGATTATGGAATTGTTTGCGGGTGAAAAATTGATCTCTTCTACGATGAATCTTTCTTCGATCACTGTGAAATTGCCAATTATTAATTCAGAAATTTACGGAATCTACTATTACATATTGAAGCAACTGGCGTGGGATGGAATCAATATTGTGGAAGTTGTCTCAACGGCAAACGAATTCACGGCAGTTGTTCATCAAGATGATGTCGACAAAGCATTTCGCATTCTCATGCAATTGAAAAGAGGATTATAAAGCAGTTTCTGCTTCGGGGTTGTTGCATTGTTCAGAAGGCAAGGCACCACATAGTCCACAAGCAACACCTTCTTCTTTCAAAAGAGGGTTATTACTGGCACAAGTTCCTGCAAATTTACCATCCTTTTTTGCCCAAATTTTTATGGCGATTCCAGCAAATGCGATAGCCAACAATCCAACGGCGATAAGAACTAATTTCATGATTCTTTTTTTGACAAAGTTACAAGAATGAAATTGAATTTTATGTTAAAACGTATGGTAATTTTTGATGCCTCAACCAATCAATTCGCATCAATAAGTTGTCCAGTTCCGTAATAATTTGTTTCTATGCTGGAAGGATTCCCAATGTATTCAATATTGCCAGAACTTTGAAATTCAACTTTCGCTTTGGCATTGGAAAAATTGTATCTGCAAACAACTGGAGTTCTTGAAACAACATCAATGGAATCAGCAATGATTAAGCTATTTGTATTGCAAAAGCCATTACTTGCGATTACAAAATTGGCGTATTTTGCTTCACCACTAAATGTAAAATCACCATAACCGTGTTTTATAATCCCGACCAATACATCTGACTTAACATTCAGATTTACAGGACCTGCACCATCTACAACAGTCATTGTAAAATAGGGCAAATTTAATTGACCAAGATTCGTGAGTGTTTCAGTTCCTTGATATTCCAGATTGATGATGTCTTTGAAATGAAGCGTTACTTTGATTTTTTTGGTTTTATAATTTCTCAGGAAATTGCACTTATTCTTGTTTTCAATCCTAAGTTTACCCTCTGAAATATTCGTTTCAACCAAATTCACCAGGTTTTCGTAGCCTTCAATTTGAACAAAATTGACGGTATCTTGGACCAATACATATTCCAAATGCGCACCCAAAAACACTAAATCGAACGTTTCCAAAGGAATAATTTTTGTTGTGTTCTCGTCTCCTGCAAATTTCCAACAAGCTCTATTCTCAGGCTTTTTGCATCCAAATACAACCAACAAAACGAATATCGACACAACTAATCTCATTTCTTCGTATTAAAAGAGTATCCAATTCCATATTCCACATAATCGGCCCGCGCCCAATGTGATTTTAGTACAAGGTTCAAATGAATTCCATTCTTTAAGTAATAGCGGAACCCAACACGGTGATACATTGCATCTTCAGGCTGGTATTTATCACGGACATAATAACCCATTCCAAGTACAAAGTGAAATTGATCCAAGGGCAACATGTATCCCAAGTAAGCACCGATTTGAAAAATATCTTTTTGTTTCTTTTCAATTTGAGGTCTATAGCCAAAAATGGCTTGTTTTGACATAAGATCTATGGCAATTTCCCAACCAACGCGTGGTTTTAAAAAAGTCCGAGCATGTAGACTTAATGCATAAACAGGATATTTTTTTTCCGCCAGTTGGAAATACTTCTTTAGCAGAAATAATAGCAGTTCCGCCAAAAAAGATCTTTCGAAATGGCATGTGATTTTCTTGCGCTATAATTGAAGTATCAATTTCGGGCTTTTTAAGAAATCGTCCATAGGCGAACCCCATATACGGCAAGTTGATTCCAAGATTCGGCACTTTAAATGCTCCGTTTGAAAAATGAGTCATGTCGATGCCAAGTGAAAACCAGTTTTGCTTGAAGTAATATTTTGCATCCAAACCAAGACAAATCATAGCGTTTAATGGCGTAGACATGGCAACATTCTTTGGATTTGTAACCGGATCATATTGCTTGGTTCCAAGTCCTAAACCAGCGGACAATTTACCGTTGAATCGGAATTTTGGTTTTGCAATAAAAGGAATAGATAAGAACGAATTAACGCCAAAAAAATTACCAAGAACTTCTTTGTTTCCTGCTGTACCACCGTAAAATGTAACTCCTAAATCTGGATATTTATAAGCAGAATGCCACTTATTTCTACCGTCTGTTCGCAAATAAAGGCTTAATTCTCCCGCAAAAACGTGATGCTCAGCCAAATGCCCCATGACAGGTCTATGTCCCAATAAAATTCCAGTTTTGAATTTGCTTTCAATTCCCCAAATGCGGTTGTTTTGACAATAACTTGCCAAGGAGAATAAAATCAAAATAAATGTGGACAAATATTTAGTCATTCGATCGTGTACTCGATTTTTAAGTGGCGAAAAGTACTAATTTTACTTGAAAAAAGGAACCATGGACCCACGATTAATTGCATTTGAAAGACTTTTAAATATAATGGATGATTTAAGAGAAAAATGTCCATGGGATAAAAAACAAACTTTTGAATCGCTCAGACACTTAACGATTGAAGAAACGTATGAGTTGGCAGACGGCATTTTGGATAATGATTTGGCTGAAGTTAAAGGGGAAATAGGCGATTTATTTTTGCATTTGGTCTTTTATTGTAAATTAGGAGAAGAGCAAAAGGCATTTGATGTAGAAAGTGTTTTGAATCAAATTTGCGACAAATTAATTCATCGTCACCCACATATTTATGGCGATGTTGAAGCAACTACGGAAGAAGAAGTCAAGGCGAATTGGGAGAAATTAAAATTAAAAGAAGGAAAAAAATCTGTATTAGAAGGAGTTCCCAAATCACTTCCGGCCATGGTTAAAGCCGCTCGAATTCAGGAAAAAGTGAAAGGAATAGGCTTTGATTGGGACACGAAAGACCAAGTGTGGGAAAAAGTGCTCGAAGAATTGAATGAATTCAAGTACGAAATTGATCATCAAACGGAACATGCTGAAGAGGAATTTGGCGATTTGATTTTTTCACTAATAAATTATGCACGATTCATAGATTTAAATCCAGAAAACGCATTGGAACGAACAAATAAAAAATTCATGGCTCGTTTTCAGGAAATGGAACAGTTGATCAATGATAAAGAATTAGTTATGAGTGAAATGAATCTTGAAGAATTGGATTCGTTTTGGAATCAAGCAAAGCATAATTTGAAATCCTAGCTTTACACTTTACTCAACAAATACCACCTTAGAAATACTTTTCGACCAAAAAGGTTAAAATATTTGGCTGAAAATTGTATCTTCACGCCTCTATTGAAAGAACTGTAAATAATATTGTATGAAATTATTGCTCTCCGCACTTTGCGTCATTTTTCTTAACTCGTTCGCTTTTAGTCAAAACTATACCATTCGTGGGGTTGTTTCAGATAAAAACAGTGGTGATCCAATGGCTTTTGAAAAGGTGAAATTGTTAAAAAGCAGCGATAGTAGTGTTTATGCAGGAGCAACAACCGATGAGGATGGATTCTTTTCGTTTCCTAAGGTAGTTAAGGGAACTTATATCGTCAAAATTCAAAGTCAAGGGTATAATGTGGTGACAGAGCGTATAGAGGTAACCACGGCTGATGGGATAAAAAATGTAAAGTATTTACTAGAAAAACGTGACGATGTAAAACGAATAGATGAAGTTGTCGTTTCTGCGGAAGGGAAAATGAAAACGAGTCAAGTACTTATTTCAAAGATTTCTTTAGATAAAGCAGGTATTGAGCGGATTCCAAGTGTTGGTGCTGAAAATGATATCATCGGTGCGTTTAGTGTAACTCCTGGGGTTGTAACAACGGGAGATCAAGGTGGACAATTGTATGTGCGAGGAGGAACACCGATTCAAAACAAAATTTTGTTGGATGGAATGACCATCTACAGTCCGTTTCACTCCATCGGATTCTTCTCCGTGTTTGAAACTGAATTGATTAAAAGTACTGATATTTATACAGGAGGATTTGACGCTGAATATGGTGGACGTATTTCATCCATCATGGACATTACCTACAGAGACGGAAATCGTAAGAAATTTGGTGGAAAAATTTCAGCTTCTCCGTTCATGGCGAAAGCAGTATTGGAAGGACCAATTGGTAAGAAAAAAGGAGATAGTCCTAGAGCTGGATCGTATATTTTCTCAGCAAAACATAGTTTGTTGGATTATACCTCAAAAGGACTTTACAGAAATGTGAACGATGGTGAAGGATTGCCATTTACATTCACGGATTTATATGGTAAAATGACATTTAACGGTGACGGAGGAACAAAATTTAGTGCTTTTGGATTCCACAACCGAGACAGTGTTGATTACGGCGCTGCCGATTTAGATTGGAAAGCATCTGGGGGAGGTTTGAATTTCATTTTGGTGCCAGGAAGTTCACCTGTATTCATCAAGGGACATTTAACAGGAAGTCATTACAAAACAACCTTCCAAGAAGTGGGGTCTGAAAAAAGATTTAGTTCTATTGGAGGATTTGACTTAGGTTTTGATTTCACTTATTTCTTACGTAAAGAAGGACAACTTAATTACGGAATCAACATAGGAGGATTTTCAACAGAATACTACACATTCAATGAATTGAAACGAAAAATTGAAAACAAAGCCTTTTCAACCGAAGTTGGAGCTTACCTCAGTTATCGATTGGTTTCTCCTCGATGGGTTTTTCAACCTAGCGTCCGAGTTCAGGCTTATCCATCCTCTTCCGCAATTTCGATTGAACCTAGAGCAGGTTTGAAATTCAATGCTTCTGAAAATATCAGAATTAAAGCATCGGGAGGAAGATATTCTCAAAACTTTACGTCTGCATCATCTGATCGCGATGTTGTGAATTTATTCAACGGATTACTTGCTGCTCCAGACAATATTCAGCAATCATTTGTGAATCAGTATGGAAAAGAGCGCAACCCAAAAAATGGTTTGCAATATGCTTGGCATGCTATTTTAGGAACAGAAATCGATCTTACGAAACATTTGACATTGAACGTGGAAGGATTCTACAAATTCTTTGATCAATTGAGTAATATCAATCAAAATAAAATCTACGACGATACCGAGGAATTTTCAAAATACCCGGATGAACAAAAAAAGAATTTCTTGATTGAATCAGGCGATTCTTATGGAGTTGACTTTTTATTAAAATACAGCAAATCACGTTTATACATTTGGGCGGTTTATTCGCTTCAAAAATCTACAAGATGGGATGGTTTCTCAGAATATGCTCCAGTGTTTGATCGTAGACATAACATCAATTTGGTTGGTACTTATTTATTTGGAAAAAACAAAGGAACAGAGTTAAGTATTCGTTGGAATTTTGGTTCTGGATTGCCTTTCACTCCAACTTCTGGATATTTTCAATTGGATAATTTTGGAAATGGTGTAACAACCGATTATACTACTTCGAATCCAAATGCTGTTTCTGTTGATTTAGGCGAATTCAATTCAGGTCGTTTACCAACATATCACCGTTTGGATATTACCCTGAAAAAATCATTTACATTCAAAAACAGTTCAGTACTTGAGATCATTGCGAGTGTTACAAATGCCTATAACCGCAAAAATATCTTCTATGTGAATCGTGTAACGAACCAAGTGATCAATCAGTTCCCAATTCTTCCGAGTTTGGGTGTGAGTTATAAATTCTAAGATTTATTCGAAAACAATATTGTCTGATTTATTTCTTGTTCTTTTTGGCATTGCCCCAAAAAGAACCAAAAAACTCTAGTCCAAATTTTAGCCGTTCGGCGAAAAGTCTTGAACGGACCGATTAACAAAAGTAGTGCATTGCTGAAGCAATACAGACCCTTCCATTCGAAAAGAAAGGAAGGGCCTTTTGTAATCGGTTCACCGTTCAATTCTTCTCGTAATCCTCACTTCTCAAAATTTGAACCGATTATGGACGGAACCTTAATTTTTTGAAACGAATTTGGATTTTTTGAAATTAAAGCCCGAAGATTTAGTATTTCAATTTAGGCAGGCAAAATAAGCGTTTGACACCAAAATACTTTTTTTATCGGATACCAATGATTAGAAACAAGAATTCAACTTATTTCTTCCAAGCGTCCAATGCTCTTTTTTGGTGTGCATTCGGTTCAGAGATCACTTTAATATCGAATTCTGAATAAAAATTTCGGTTGACTTCAGGAAGTGTCAGCTCTAAAATGCGATTGGCGCGAATGACCGTGAATTTCTTCAATTCGTCATCCGAAAAAGTGAGCCAATTTTCTAAATCATTTTGAAAGAGAATACCATTCAGACCTAGCAATTGATCACCAAGCATCAAGCCTCCTAAATCTCCTGGTGAACCAGGGTAAATGGCTTGAACGATTATTTTTTGTCCATCAAGAATAGTTTTCATTCCCAGTCTAGAAGAACTGTACAATTTTGCTGGTGTTTGTACAAGTTCCCAACCAAGATATTCAAATGCTTCAGTGATGATAGGCTCAAAAGCGTTACATCCATAAACATAATCTTCAAAAAAAGATTCAAACGAAATGCCTGAAACATTATGTAACTCCGCCAAATAATCGGATTCAGATACTCCTTTGCCTTTCAAGGCGAAATTGAAGTAAAGATTCTTCATGACTTGGTCTAAATTTCGTTTGTTTTCCGTAGCTTTCAAGATCATGACATCGATCACAAACGCCAACAAGCATCCTTCTGTATAAATCGAAACTTTGCGATTTGGCGCTCCAGGTTCATAACCGTCTAACCAAGTATCAAACGAGGATTCCGCGACAGAATAATTGAAACGTGCATGATTATCAAAGTGAACTTGAAGTCGCGCTTTTAGCTCCTCAAAATATTGATTCAAATTAAATACATTGCTTTTGAGTAGGAAAACATCGCCCATGTATGTCGTCACACCTTCACACAAATAACCCAATCGCGAATAATTTTCTTTCGTGAAATCGTATGGAAACATTTCGATTGGTCGAATTGCCTTCACATTCCATGTATGATAAAGCTCATGAGAACTCACGCCGAGTAATTCACTGTACAATGATTTAAAAATATCATAAGATGGTCCAAGTGAAATCACCGTCGACTTGTGGTGTTCAACGCCGTGATAGGCTTTTATTGGCAAGCAATGAATGAGAAAATGATAATGATCCGTTGGGAATTCAGCAAATTTTTCAATTTGTTTGTCTGTGAATGCTTTAAAATCGTGGAGCAATCTTTCCCATTCTGGTTTTACCAATCCATTGAACCAAACATGAAAAGTTGTTCCAAAGGATTCGTAGGAATTATATTGTAAATTGGATGAACAGATAAAAGGAGAATCGGCCAATTCATCAAAATGAGCGGCAAACATCGTTCTCTCTTTTTGTTCCATGGAACAAGCAATTTTCCACTTTTCTGGAATAGCAAGATTAACTTCGATGGATTCATTTTCTTTCCCTATAACATACATGCAGCAGTTGACTGGATTTACATACAATTGATTCGCATCCAAAAATGTAGATCCAGCATTCAGTTGAGCGGCATAATAGCTGTATTCGACAGAAATTTGTGTGGCACCTTCTGTTTCAATGCGCCATAAATCCTTGGATTTTTTTTGAAAAGAAAGCTTTTTTCCATTTTGATCAAAAACTTTAAAACCCTTAACATTTTTAGCAAAATTGCCCAATTCATAGCGTCCCGGTCGCCAACTTGGAAGTTGCACGAGTGTTTCTGCTTGATTGATTTCAGCGGTTAGTTTAATTTGAACATATTGTTGATTAGGATGTTCTATATTGAAATGATATTTTGTCATAGATTTTTTATTCTATTGCTTTGACTTCGATTCCTATAGCAATCAGGAATCAGTCATCGCTTTTATTCTTTTGTCTTCACTATTCCATAAAGGTCATAGTGATCTGCACTTGTTATTTCAACTTCAGCAAAATCGCCTAAGCGAATATAGCCATCTGTCTTTTTCACAAGAACTTCGTTGTCAACTTCTGGTGAATCAAACTCTGTTCGTCCGATGAAATAATCGCCTTCAACACGATCGAAAAGTACTTTAAAGGTTTTTCCAATTTTTTGTTGATTCAGTTCATGACTAATTCCTGACTGTAATTCCATGATTGCATCAGCACGTTGGCGTTTCACCTCTTCTGGAACATCGTCGTCGAAGTTGTGAGCATGTGTATTTTCTTCGTGTGAATAAGTGAAAATTCCTAGGCGATCAAAGCGAGATTTTTCGACGAATTCATACATTTCTTGAAAATCAGCTTCGGTTTCACCTGGGTAACCAGCAATTAATGTCGTTCTTATTGCGATTCCAGGAACTTTTGTCCGAATTTCAGCCACCAATTCTTCCGTTTTTTCGCGCGTGATTCCTCTACGCATTGCCTTCAAAATAGAAGTAGAACCATGTTGCAGTGGCATATCGATGTACTTGCAAATTTTGTCGTATTTGTTCATGACATCCAAAACATCCATCGGGAAGCCTGCAGGAAATGCATAATGCAATTTAATCCATTCGATGCCTTCTACTTTAACAAGCTCTTCTAATAAATCAGCAAGTGCGCGTTTTTTGTAAATATCAAGTCCGTAATACGTTAAATCTTGCGCAATAAGCATCAATTCTTTCACGCCTTGCGCTGCCAGTGATTTTGCTTGCTTTATCAAATCTTCAATGGGCGTAGAAATGTGTTTTCCACGCATCAATGGAATGGCACAAAAAGAACAAGGTCGATCGCAACCTTCCGCAATTTTGAAATAGGCGTAATGGTTTGGAGTGGTCAATAAACGTTCTCCAACCAATTCGTGTTTGTAATCAGCTTTAAGTGTTTTTAATAAGCGAGGTAAATCTCTTGTCCCAAAAAAAGCATCTACTTCGGGAATTTCAGCTTCTAAGTCGTCTTTGTATCTTTCAGATAAGCAGCCAGTTACATAAAGTTTTGAGACCATTCCATCCGCCTTAGCTTCCGCATAGCGCAAAATCGTATCTATAGACTCTTGTTTGGCATTATCGATAAATCCACAGGTATTGATGATCACAATTTCAGCATCATCGTGCATAGATTCATGTTCTACTTCAAATTTGTTCGCTTTCAGCTGCGCCATCATGACTTCTGAGTCGAAAATATTCTTCGAACAACCGAGCGTCACGACGTTTACTTTATTCTTTTTGAGTGTTTTGGTTTTCATTGGTGCAAAAATACGCAGGAATTATGAATGATGCATGTACATTGATGAATTTGAAATGATAAAGCCACATCAAATGACTGATAAAAAAACAGCTGTATTTTGAAATATGGTATTATATTTGAAATTAAGTAAAAAAAGGAAAAGATGAAACTAGTAATGCTAATTTTGGTTGGTACCTTGGCTTTGAGCTGTGGAACGAAAAAGAACGCCAAGAAAAATGGAAAAATGAACGTGATTACTGCAACAATCGCTGATCAGGAAATGGATCAAAAATCGGATGACTACACCATCAATAGTATTGAAATTAAAGGAAATGTAATGACTTTAGATGTTTCTTACTCTGGTGGATGCACAGAGCATTCATTTGCGATGACAGGAAGTCAAGTGATTTCAAAATCATTACCTCCAATTCGTTCTATTCAATTAATTCACAATGCAAACGGTGAAACATGTCGTGAATTGAAATCAACCAAAGTTTCCGTGAATATCGAATCTTTTGCTTATAAGCAAGAAGAAGGAAGCGAAATCTACCTGACTTTAAATGGCTGGAAGGATCGAATTCTGTATAAATACGATTCCGGCGCGGACAAATAAATCATAAAGTAATTTGAAGGTTTAACCTTTAGCAAAGCGTAAAAATAAATGAAAATTGGAGTCTTACTTTCTGGTTGTGGCGTTTATGATGGAGTAGAAATTCAGGAAGCTGTGTTAGCCATGTTGGCCATTGAAGAATTAGGAGGAACGGTTGTGCCACTCAGCGTGAATAAAAATCAGCACCATGTTGTAAATCATTTGACGGGCGAAGAGCAAGCAGGTGAATCGCGCAATATGATGGTTGAAGCAGCTCGTATTTCGAGAGGAAATGTTGTTGAAATCACAAAAATAAATCCTGCAGATTTAGATGGTTTGGTTATTCCAGGCGGCTTTGGAAGTGCCAAAAATTTTTCAGATTGGGCTTTTAATGGAGCAGCAGGAACCATTTTACCTGAAGTGAAATTGTTGCTCGTCAATCTTGTGAATATTGGAAAACCAATTGTAGCCCTTTGTGTGAGTCCAATTTTAATTTCAAAGGCATTTGAAGGATCAACGGTTCACACTGAATTGACCATTGGTACAAGCAATGAACCATCTCCGTATGATATTTCGTCGTTTGTGAGTGGTTTAGAGACTTGTGGCTCCGAAACAACACTAAAAAGTGTTCGAGAAATTCACATTGATAAAAAGAACAAGATCGTTACAGCTCCTTGTTACATGATGGATGCGAGTATGTTGGAGGTACGGAAAAACATTCAGCAGGCTGTCACTGCTATGAGAGATCTTTTGTAATACAAAGTAGGTTAGAAAAAGATAAAAAAGAAGAGGTGCGATTAATCGCACCTCTTCTTTTTTATTTTCCTTTTTTATTTTCCTTTTTTATTAATCTTCAATGATTTTATATCCTGGATATTTGCTTTTATCGAAAACAAACTTAGAGTCAGGAATGGATTTATTCGGCTCGTATTTCGTTACTGTATAAGTCATTACCGTTCCGTCTTTCGTTTTCATAATCACTTTTTTCAGTTCGTTGCTTCCATTGATGTACAATGTAATGGTGTGATATTCAACTTTTGAAGGAGATTTTGGATACAAGTTAATAACTTGAACTGTTTCATCACCCAATTTTGTTTCTTTATCATACTTGCTGGTGAATCCTTTTTCCCAAACCGTCATCAATTTTTTAGGATTGATTGCGTCTTCGTCTTCATCATCAGCATCTGAAACGTATACCGATTTTTCTTCTTTCAAGATAGTCCAAGACTTAACACCATTTGAAATACGCGTGTTTTCGCCATACGACGCATGAAATTTCTCACCTTTTACCCATCCTTTTCCGGTATTACTTTCGTTGAGACCTGAAGCTGTGTTTTTTACATGCGCATTAAATTCGATGTAAAAATCAGGATTAGCTTTTATTTTGGCAGACAATGCATTCAAGATTTTTTCTGCTTTTGCATCTTGAGAAAAGCTTGCGAAACTTAATAATGCAAAGATTGTAACTACTATTTTCATTGTATGGTTTTTTAAAGACTGGATTTACAGAAACTGTGCCAAAATTAATGTTTCTATTTCAAACTAGCTGAGAATAGTTTTCAACGATTTTAGATCAATGTCATGATTTCCATCGAATATAAACGTTTCAAAATTCTTGGTTTCATAGAACTTCAATACTTCATTTTGCGCTTCTGAATCAAAGAATTCATCATTGGAACCAATGACAAACGTACATTTCGTTTCGTTGGTTTTTGTTGATAATATTTCTTGATCGACCTCTAAATCTGGTGGAAAAACTGAAGCCCACAGGACGAAATGATCAAAACTTGGATTCTTTTCGAAGAAATACCGAGCGGCTGTGGCACCACCTTGAGAAAAACCAAGCAATGTTTTGTTAATGAACTGATTGGATGCCAAAAATGGCGTTACGGTTTTTTCTAAATAATGTTGATTGTCGATAATATCATCTAACCTTGATTCCTTGGTCATCCACGATGCTCCAACGCGACCACCGGCTCCTTTCAAATAAAAACGATGCAGACCTTCCGTGGCAACAACGAAAACATGTTCACCAAGTCCATCAAATTTTCGGATAAAGTAATTGGCTAATTGACCATATCCGTGCAAAACAACCAACAAATGTGTTGCTTTTTCTTTATTTCCTATGGTAAAATAACGACCATGTTTTTCTGTCAAGACAGAATGTTCAGTTACGTCCATTATTTGTTTCCGTAGTATTTATTGTCTTGTGGGTTAAACCAAAATCGCTTAACAGTTTCTGTTCCGCACGTTATCTCCGGTTTAATCTCGTTGTAATTTTCATCGCGACCAATGTTCTTCAAACTTGCTTTTTTTACGACAATATCTTTGAAGGTGGACTGAGTGCTTTTTTCGTATTCAAAACAATAGGCTTCAACGGCGTCAGTTCCCCAACCGTCATAGACTTTCCATTGCATCACACTTTTCGGAGCATGATTGACAATCGGGAGAAAAATGCGGAATTCAGAATTTCGGATCGGGTAGTCGATGATTGGATCTTTATAAGCGGTCGATGAAATATTCTCAAATGAAACTTTTAATTCTCGGTACGGAGTCGATGTGAAAGAAAGAGGTGGAGTGATTTTGTCGAGTTCACTGTCGTAGTAAAATAGAATATTGTAACCTCCTAAAAAATCATATTCAGCTGACTTCACTAAATCTTTCTTTTTCGCTTTTTCCATGGCATAGTTTAAGCGATTTACAGTGATTATCGCATCCTCAATACCATCTTCGGTCATTTGTTCTTTATATATTTTGAGCGAATATTCTTCTCCTCCGGGTATTTGTAATTGACTTTGAACATGCAGTTTCACACGATCTTCGAAAGGAATATCTTGCACTACTTCCTCAGGTTCGTCTTTGATTGATGTGGATTGTTCGTGCTCTTCTGTGCATCCAAACACAAATAATATGATAATAGGAATGTAAAACTGTTTCATATCACAAATATACAACGAAAGAGAAATATTACTTAACTCAATTTAAGTTGAATTCGAATAACATTCCTTGATGTGTTGCTTTTATTTACCGCTGAGATCGCAAAGTGAATTTTGAAATATATGTTAGATGAATTTTTAGATCAACCTCGTTATCATCAAATTTATTCATTAATACACATAACTCTGCGCCCTCTGTGTTCTTTGCTGTATAGATTTTACCGCTGAGGCCGCAAAGAGCGCAAAGCGAATCTAAAAGTGTGGTTAGCGTTTTTTTTATTCAACTTGGTCAATGTCAAATTTATGTATTAAAGTGCAATGGCTCTGCGCTCTTAGCGTTCTTTGCGGTATAATTTTCAACACCAAGATCGCAGCGGGAAATTTAACATTTATAGATTCTCTCAACAAACATAATTTTATCACCACCGTAGTCCCAACAAAGTTGATTCTTTTTCTTACATTTAACCTTTGAAAAATTTGAATTAAATGAAACGTATTTTTGTGATAATCATCGTAGGATCTTTCATCTTAGCAAGCTGTAAAAAAGAAGGTTGCACCGATCCGACCGCTGAAAATTATGACAGCAATGCCAAAAAAGACAACGGCTCTTGCACTTACCCAGATGCAGATACCGAAACAGGTCCTTTCCTTGTGATAAAATTGAATTTTGACTCAACGATGGTTCGCTTGGACAATTTCGGCAATCCAGCGGTGTTGGCTTCAAATCATTCGGCTCAATCTCCAATTTTTCACGCCATGAGTGCACATTACATCGAACTAGCGCAGTCACATTTAACATTATTGGGAACTGGCGATATCATCTACATGGGACCAGAAACAACCGCTGGCGGAGAGAATGCAGTCGATTTTAGCAAAGCAATTATCAAAGGAAATAATCAAGAATTTGTAAAAATTCCATTGAGTAGCATCACACCGGATACCTACAATTGGCTTCGTGTATCTTTGACCTATCAAAATTTTGATTTAAAATACCGTTACCAAGGTGGTGACTACACAGGAAGATTGGCTTCGTTTGTTGGCTACCGAACATTCATCAATAATTATACAATTCAGAATCAGTCTGTGACATTAAATACCAATAAACTACAAGGTTACTGGGGATTTGAAACTTTTGGGATTGTGATTCAAGGACAAGCTCCTGCAACGACAGTTCCAAATCCCTTGTTTGCAACATCTCCAGTTCCAGCAGGTTCTTGTGTAGTTACAGGACAGTTTGAAACTCCATTTGTGTTCACTGGAAACGAAACAGAGGACATTCACATGACCTTAAAGTTATCGACAAATAAAAGTTTTGAATGGGATGATTCTGCCACTGGAATGGATGGTAAATATGAGCCAAGTGCAGGTGATTTTCCAACAGACATGGGCTTGAGAGGACTTGTTCCTGTCATTGTTCCGTAGGCATTCGAAGAAATTGAAAATCAATTTTGTGTCCGACTTAAGTCGATGCAATTTCAACCATTTAATTCAATTATGATCTCGAATCAATCATGGAATTTTCTAAAAGTAGAATTTGAGAAACCGTATTTCAGCGATTTAATGACATTTGTGAATGCTGAATTCGAAAAGAATCCAACAGGAATTTTCCCGAAAAAGGAACAAATTTTCCGCGCTTTTGATTCATGTAATTTTGAGGATGTTAAAGTTGTAATTCTTGGCCAAGACCCCTATCCAACAAAAGGACATGCCCATGGACTTTGTTTCTCCGTACAACCGGATTTGAAGAAATTGCCGAAAAGTCTTATCAACATTTTCAAAGAATTAGATGCTGATTCCAATCTCGTTTCAAAAAGATCCAACGATCAACGAAATGGCGATTTAACGCATTGGGCTAAGCAAGGCGTTTTCTTACTTAATTCGATTCTGACTGTCAGAGAAGGCGAACCCATGAGCCATGCAAACAAAGGTTGGGAATTGTTCACAGACGCAGTACTCAAACACATTTCAGAAAATAGGGAAGGAGTGGTTTTTTTGCTTTGGGGAAGCAAAGCAATCGAAAAAGTGAGTCATTTAAATCTAGCGAAACATTTGGTATTAACCTCAGTGCATCCATCTCCTTTGAGCGCATACCGTGGCTTTTTTGGTTGCAATCATTTCAGCAAAGCAAATCAATTTATCGCAAAAAATGGAGAGGTTGAAATCAATTGGCAGCTTTTTTGCTGATTAATTTTCTACAATCATTCCGTTTTATTTCCACAAATCCCTTTGCGATCTCCGTGTTCTTCGCGGTTGAAAAAATCATGACAGAGTTCACATTAAACTCAAAGTTTATTTTTTTATAAATCAAGTTTTTGATGCTTCCCTAATTTCCCATTTGCGCTCTTTGTGTTCTTTGCGGTAAAAATGCTTAGCCAATGCGATTTCTTCAACGCTTCTTTTAATATCTTTTCATCCTCCATTTTTTAGATTTCCCTTACCTTTACAAACGAATGAGCAAAATAATTTTCCATAAATATCAAGCAACAGGTAACGACTTCGTTATGCTCGATAATCGTGATGGCAAATACAATGATTTATCCATCTCTCAGATTCAATGGCTGTGCGATCGACGATTTGGGATAGGTGGCGATGGTCTAATCAAAATAAATGCACACAATCTTTTTGATTTTGAAGTCGATTATTACAATGCAGACGGAACAAAAAGTTTCTGTGGAAACGGAGCTCGAAGTTCTGTATTATTCGCTCAATCCCTCGGCTTAATTCAATCAAAATGCCATTTTACAGCAATCGATGGAGAACATACAGCCTTCATTGATGAAGAAAATTTAATTCATCTTAACATGAACTCAGTCGATGAGGTCACTTGTCAAAATGCTGATTTCATTTTACACACTGGATCACCACATTACATTCGATTTGTGGAGCAAATAAGTGATTTAGATATTGTCCAATTCGGCAAAGAAATCCGTTATTCCGATCAATTTAAAGCAGCTGGAATTAATGTGAATTTAGTTCAGAAAACGGGTGAAAATCAAATTTCAATGCTCACCTATGAGCGTGGCGTTGAGGATGAAACATTTTCATGTGGCACGGGAGCTACAGCAGCTGCGATTGCTTTTGCCGTTAAAAATAGCTTGAAAGGCTTTCAAAAAATTGCGATTCAAGTAAAAGGCGGAAATTTACTCGTGTCATTTATCGCCAACGAAAATGGGACTTTTGAATCAATAAAATTGATTGGACCAGCCAAACACGTTTTTGAAGGAGAAATCAATGGATAATTTTCAGTTTCAATCCATTTTGCGGAACCAAGAAATTGCCTTCGAGCAAAAATTGTTCATTTGGATTTGGCATGCCGATAAAATTCCACCGCATGTTGGTATTTCCCTGAATGATGCTTATTTCAGCCTAAAAGTTTCTGGAAAAGACACTTCTATCAATTCCCAAAAAACGCTGTCACTTGCCAAACAGAAAAAAATCGCGTTAGTTTTGGTTGAACTAAATATCGATTTAAATCAAGAGAAATTGCTTCAAGAATTCAATAAATTCGAACGAGCTGAATCAGGAATATCAACCTGTCTAACGCCTATTGCAAATGCGTTGGATAAAACGCAAGCTCAAAAGCTTTCTGAATTATTGACTTTGTGCTCAGCTGAAATTAACCAAGTGTATGGTTTTCATTTGCCTGAAAATTTCAATGGGTTGAGAAATTACTCAGTCGCTGATATACAAAATCGTCTTCAATTACTTCAACATGATCAACGGAAAGTCCATATTTCTTAGAAAGATGATTCCGGAGGACATTCACCTCATGGTTTTATGGGAAAACAATCCAGAAAACTGGAAGGTAAGTGGAACAGACAAGCCATACACTTACCTCGAATTGAAAGCATTTGTGGAAGACGAAGAACCAATTCAGCTCAGCAAACAAGAGCGATTTATCATTTGTAAACTCGACGATCAAAGCGCAATTGGTACAATAGATTTGTTTGATGTTAATTTCGTACATGGCTTTGGGAGTATAGGAATTTTAATTGCTGAAAGCGAACACAGAAACAAAGGGTATGCATCCGAATCGTTGGATTTATTATCCCAATATGCAAAAAATGAACTTGGACTTCGCAATTTGAAATGTTCTATTCAGTCTGATAATCAAGTGAGTATCAAGCTATTTGAAAAGGCTGGATTCCGCCAAATTGGAAATTTCAAAAATTGGTTTTCGGAAAATGATAGTTTAATCGATGAGCTTTTATTTCAATTGGAACTTGGAATCAAAAACTAAACTTCAACGACGGTTTCACCATAAAATAATAATATTCCCCTAAGCCTGGTGTTGGTCGCCAAATGAAATCGACTTTCGCGAATTTGAATATGTTTTCAATTCCAAATCCAAATTCATAGTACGGTTCATTCAATGGATTGGAATTTTGAGGCAGTTTATACCTGCCAGCGCTATTTTCGGTCGACAAACTTCCGAAAAGCCCTTTCCCAAAAACAAATCCACGCCACTTCAATTTATTGACAAACGGAATTCTATCCAACATCAATCCATCAAAATGATGTTCTAGCTGAATCACAACGTTTTGATCCGTAACGTATTCCATGAAATTCATCAAGTTGAATGCATAATTGTCATTCAAAATAAATTCATTTCCGAAGGGAATATCTAAAAATAGAAACGGTACATTGCCCCATGTTTTAGCGCCTTCAATGGAGTAGTGGAAGTAACCTAGTTTATTGGCGCGTACTTTTTGTCGAACAGAAACTTTCAATTTCGTGTAATCAACATCCGTTGGGAATAAGTTTTTGTTGACATAACTAAAGTTAATCCCGATTTCAGGATATTTTCGGTAGTTTTTGAAAAGTGATTTCTTGTCATAAAATTTCCCAGTGACATTTGGATCTAAATGGCTGTATTTGAACGTAAAATCCAAGCCATTCGTAGAGTAGTTTGGAACAACTACTGAATTTGGGATAGCACCAAATTCTCGATATTCGTTCGTTAAAACTGGGGTAAACGTTTTTCCAAAAATTCCAGCCCGAAGCACAACTCCAGTCATGATTTCCTTTTCTAAAAATGCTTTATAGTTCTGTACATAATTCCGTGTTTCTCCAAAAAGGTTTTGATTGATGGACGTGAAAAAATGATCAAGCGGCAAAAAGTTGAAACTTCTTCCAATTTGTTGAATGTCATATTGATAGCGACCACCCAGACATGTTGCTTTTGATTTTGGGGTCATGTTCCACATACCAACCACTTCGTATTTCCATTTTTTATCGCGCGTTCCATACGCCAAATAGGCGGAATAATCGATCGGAATTTTGTTTTTTGGATCGTTTCGAATGCCGAATTTAAAGCGAGAAAATTCAACAGGATTATAATTGTAAAACGTAAAAACATCTCCAATTTGAAACCCTTTGAGAGGAATATAGCCCGTTCCAACCAAAGTCAAAATAATTTTTCGCGACTTGAAAGCTGGATCATTTTTTACCCGTTCTGTCATTTTGATTAAAACAGTATCTTCTTTCGAAATGGAATTTTGACGCATTTTCTCCCAAGCTTCTTCGGACAAAGCTTCTTCGCCTTCACGGTATTCCACTTGATCCAATCCTTTGAAAATTTTTGCTTCAATTGGTTGATTCACTTGGTAATTGGAGAACAACGCTTTTTTTCGCCCAAAAAATCCAGTCATATCTTCTTCTCCCTCCAAAACAGTGAAATCACCTAGGACTTGTGATTCTGTCATGAGCCAATGTTTTCCATCCACTTGTTCATATTTTTGGGTGATGTAATAACTTCGTACAAAATTGACATTGGCTTTGATATCGAAACGCAAATTAATTTCTTGGATGGCAAACGAATTTGAATCAAAGGTCATTTCTCCGGTAAATGCAAGTTCGTGCTTGTGTTTTGGTCGAAAGCGAATTTTATACGTTTTTCCCTTGTCGTGCTCCACGCTATCCATCAAATAAAACTTGTAGTTACTTTGGTAATTATCATTTAGTGGACTCGGAAAGGATTTATCCAAAATCGTCACAAAATTCTCATAAATGTTCGGCGTGAAATAAAGTTCTTTCGTGAATTTGGTCAAATTGGGTCCCGCCAAACCTGTCGTTTTTTCTGCAACAATTAAATCTTTGGTGTCGTTAGGTGATTTCTGATAATAATGTTTCGACACTGTTTCCGTTAAAAGTACAGGTAAGTAACGCACACCATCTTCGGTTGTATTTGAATTTTCCCAGATGTAATCAAAGGGTTTCAATAGAATATTTTTCTTGATGTTATCCGTGAAATTATTCAGATCGAAGCGCACTTTGGCATATTCTTCGGAACTATAAGAATCAAGATTTTTCGGGTTATTTATTTCCTTGTTGGCGATGATTTTCCGCATGTAATGCCATGCTGGATTTTCGCCGGGTTTCACCGTAATTTCGTCAATGGCTAGAAACAAGGTCGATCTTAAATAAATCACTGTATCCTTGATTGATCCGCGTTCTACAGCAATTTGCACCGCATTGAAACCCAATAAATTGATTAAAACAGTATCCACAACCAACCCTTCGTTATTGATTGTCAATTGAAATCGTCCAATGGTATCGCTTGTTGTTCCGACTTGCGTACCTTTAAAAAACAACTTCGCAAACGGCAACGGTTGATTCGTTCCTTCCTCCAAAATCACCCCGGTAACGCCCGTTTTTTGTGCAAATCCTAGCGAGAAAAACACCAAAAAACAACTTAAAATCGCACTTCGTAACATTTGATTGATAATTCCTGCAAAACTACAAATTCTCAACATTCAAAAAATAGCGCATCAAAAATCCCTCTCCGCTCTCCTTCTCCGCTCCCCGCTCTCCCTCTCCATTTCTTTGCAGTCCAAATTCTTTTGCATATCACACATCCCAATTTTTCACACATTCCCTCTGCGCTCTCCTTCTCTTTGCGGTCCAAATTCTTTTACACATCACACATTCCATTTTCCGACATTCCCTTTGTGTCCTCCTCCTCTTTGCGGTCCCAATTCTTTTACACATCACACATCCTATTTCCCCACAATCCTTTTGTGCCCTCCTTCTCTTTATGGTAATTAATAGTTACACTACGCTTTTGTTGTTCTTTTCTTCCCTTTAAATTTTCAAGTATTACCAAGACATATTTACTCTTTCCAAAAACTTAATTATCTTCACGATTCATTTTTTTATGCATAAATGTCTCGAAAAGTACTATTTGTTCTATTTATTGTTGTCGCTGCTTTAGCCATTTGGAAACGCAATGAAATTCTCGATTTTTTCCTTGGCAACAAAAAAACAGTAAATCAAACAGAAGTAAAATTACTTCTTGAAAACGACTATTCAATCGACTCTTTGGCTGCTATTTTACTCGAAAAGGGCATCATCGCTAAGAAATCTGTTTTTATAGATGAAGCCAAAAATCAAGGCTTGCTCGATGATTCTTTTGATGCTGGAAAATACGTCATCCTCTCAGGAACGCGCATTTCTGACCTCGTTGAAGGATTTTCAAAAGACGAAAATGGCCAAGGGAAAAGCGAAGTAAAAGTGAATGTGCTTTTCAATCGTTGTGTTACCATTGAAGACATAGGAATGAATGTGAGTAAATGCATTCAAGCTGATAGCGCATCCATTGTCGATTTGATTTACAACCAAAAAACCCTTGCCAAATACCAATTCAATCAAGCACAAATCCCTGCCCTGTTTCTGCCAGATTCCTATGAAATGTATTACGACACTGACGCGGAAGGATTCATAGCTTTTATGGCAGAAAAATTCAAAGAGTTTTGGAACAACGATCGACTGGCAAAAATGAAATCCATAGGTTTCGAATACCCTTCCCAAGTAGTAACTTTAGCTAGTATCGTTTATTCTGAGCAGTCAAAAGTAGCCAGCGAATGGCCCATTATTGCTAAGTTGTACATCAACCGTTTGAATGACGGTATGAAACTGCAATCAGATCCAACCTTTAAATTTTGTTGGGAAGGAAAACTCAATGGTGTAAATCGTTTACTAGCAAAACATCGAAACATCGATTGTGTTTACAATACATACAAATACGCAGGCTTGCCACCTGGACCAATTTGCATCACACCAGCAAAGGTCGTAGATGCAGTGTTAAGCCCAGCAAATGTTGATTATTTGTTCATGTGCGCCAAACCAGACTATTCTGGCGAACACGATTTTACTAGTTCAGGGGTGCAACATGTCAAAAACGCTGGAATATATCAGAAATGGCTTTCAGCCGAGCAATTAAGGTAAAAATGGAACTAAAAAGACGCACTTTTTTCAAATTTGGATTAGCTGGACTTGCGCTAGGAATCGTGAAACCAAGTCGAGCAGCATCTATGGTAGCTCAAAGTTTTGAATCAAAAATTGAAGGACCAATTGTCATTTCAACATGGGTTCACGGCATGGAAGCGAACGCTCGTGCATGGGAAATCCTGTCAAAAGGTGGAAAAGCCATTGATGCGGTCGAGCAAGGCGTTCGAGTGACAGAATCTGATTTGACTAATAGAAGTGTTGGAATTGGAGGGAGACCCGATCGCGATGGTCATGTTACTTTGGACGCTTGCATCATGGATCACAACTCACGTTGCGGAGCGGTTGGCTGTTTGGAAGGCATTGCGCATCCGATTTCAGTTGCCAAAGCGGTGATGGAACATACGCCACATGTCATGCTCGTAGGCGATGGAGCCAAACAATTTGCCCTTGATGCAGGATTTGAAACAATTAAAACACCCATTCCAGAAGTGAAAAAAGACTACGAGCAATGGAAAAAAGAAAACAAAGAAGCATTCACAAAACCAGTCATTAATCACGAAAATCACGACACCATTGGAATGTTAGCCATGGATGCCGAAGGAAATTTGAGCGGTTCGTGTACAACTTCAGGCTGGGCATATAAAATGCACGGTCGTTTAGGCGATTCACCAATTATTGGCGCTGGTTTGTTTGTCGATAATGAGGTTGGAGCTGCTTGCGCGACAGGTCTCGGTGAAGCAATCATTCGAATCGCTGGAAGTCACACGGTGGTGGAACTCATGCGTCAAGGAAAAACGCCAAATGAAGCTTGCAAATTGGCTGTAGAACGAATCATTTCAAAACACCAAGATTTGACAGGCTTACAATGTGGCTTTATCGCCATCGACAAAAATGGCAACATCGGTGGTTATTCTGTTTATGCAGGGTTCAATTATGCCGTAAGATCAAACAGCATGAATCAAATGATGGATGCAGGTTTTGATCGAAATTGGTAAGGCTGGTGCGAATTTTGATTAATTTAGAACAAATTCAAAATTATACTTCGTATTCATGACGAAACATCCGATTTTAAATTCATTTTTTATTCTCATAATCATCACTTGCTCTATGGTGCCAAGCGCAAATTCGCAAATTCAAGAAACATTGCAATGGAAAATCATTCATCCAATAACCAATGAATTCATTCCTCTCGGAGAAAAAGGAAGCGTGCAAGAAGCACTGATCGCATTGAAACACATGCCTGATCCGTATTACGGTGTCAACGAACATCATTTTGCTTGGATCGAAAATCACACGTGGACCTTCGTGTCATCGTTCGATTATAACATTGAAATCTCTGAAAAGATTGAAGAGCCTGATTTTATTGAACTTCAATTGCCAAACGTTGATACGTATGCGAAGATTTACTTAAATGACACGCTGATTTTATTTACTGAAAATGCCTTCAAACCGTATTCTGTTGAAATTAAACATCTTGTGAAACATGGCAAAAATGAGTTGAAAGTCGTTTTTACACCGCCAACCATGTACCACGAAGAAATGTACCAAGGTGCTTCTTATCATTTGCCAGCGCCTAATGATGTGCATAAAATTGCCATTGCTCCTTATACCCGAAAACCGCAATATCAATTTGGCTGGGACTGGGCACTGCGGATGAATACCATGGGATTCAACAAACCTGTGAAGGTTCATTCGTACGACCAAAACGAAATAAGCGGTAAGAATATCCAAACGCTTTCCATCAAAGAAAATAGAGCCAAACTCAAATTTCAGTTGTTCCTAAAACAAGATGCGAAAATTGAAAAATGGCATTCTAAATTGCATGGAGATTTCGATTTCAAACAAGATGGAAATGTGTTAACAGCTGAAATTGAAGTCGAAAATCCAACTCTTTGGTGGCCAAATGGTCAAGGTGAAGCGTTCTTGTATTCGGATTTTTGGGAAATAAAAAATGCGCAAGACGAAACACTTGATTCGAAAGAAATTTCTTACGGCATTCGCTCGGCAGAATTGGTGCAAGAAAAAGATCAATGGGGAACTTCTTACGTCATCAACGTGAATGGTCGACCAATTTTTTGCAAAGGAGGTGACTACATTCCGCAGGATATTTTTCCAGCCAGAGTCAAAGATCAAGACATTGTGAAAATGGTAGAAACCATGAAGGAAACAAATTTCAACATGGTGCGCGTTTGGGGTGGAGGTTACTATCCCGATGAGGTGTTTTTTGAAACATGTGACAAACTCGGAATCATGGTTTGGCAAGATTTTATGTTTGCTTGCGCAATGTATCCTGGCGATGATCATTTCTTAGAAAATGTGAAAGGCGAATTTGAATTTCATATTCCACGGATCAGTAGTCATCCATCTGTTGTACTTTTCAATGGAAACAACGAAGTGGATGTTGCATGGAAAAACTGGGGATTTCAAGTGCGTTACATGCTTTACGGCAAAAATGCGCGAACCATCGAAGAATCTTATGATAAATTATTCAAAAAGTTAGCGCCAAAAACGGTAGCTTCATTCTCAACCGTTCCTTACATTCATACAAGTCCATTGAGCAATTGGGGAAAGGATGAGTTTTACAACCATGGCTCTCAGCATTATTGGGGAGTTTGGCACGGAAAGGATCCATTGGAAGATTTCGGAACTAAAATCGGTCGTTTTAATGCTGAATTTGGATTTCAAAGTTTTCCAGAATACACTACATTGAGTTCTTTTTCAGAACAAAAAGATTGGAATTTGGAATCTGACGTGATGAAACACCATCAAAAAAGTTATGTCGGGAATGGAATGATTTTGAAGCATGCTGAAAATTTGTATGGTAAGCCAACAAATTTCGAAGAGTTTGTTTATTTCTCTCAATTAACCCAAGCTCGAGCTGTTGGAATTGCAGTATCTGGACATCGTATAAATGCACCTCGCTGTTCGGGAACATTGTATTGGCAGGTAAATGACACTTGGCCAGGACCAACTTGGTCGAGCATTGATTATTTCGGAAATTGGAAAGCGCAGAATTATGAAATGCGCGAAGATTTCAAGCATGTTGCCATTCTTGCGAAGGAAGAAAAAGTTGGAGACAGAAAACTTTACTTGGTATCCGATGTGCCCAGCCAATTTGATTGTAACATTGAAATAACGATTTTGGACATGGAAGGAAATCCATTGTTTAGCGACCAGCAAGTGATTCAAGTGTCCGGAAATCAATCGCTTCCATTAAAATTCAATGATTCCGAATATCCAATGCCAGAAGCGTACCACTTGCTAATGGAATGGAACAACGAAAAAGGGGAGAAGCAATCGCGTTTGGTGACCGAAACTGGGAAAAGTAGAATCAAACCAACAGACGAGTTCATTTCAAAAAGATTGGTCAAAACGTTAACAGGATATCAATTAGTCATCGAAAACACAAAAACCTTGGTGGACGCTTGGATTTACTCTAAAGACAAGGCATTTCATCTTGATTCCAATTTCCAAACCCTCTTACCAGGCGCGCATTCTTTTGAATTTGACAGCAATGTTGACCTTGTTGAAAGCGATATTTCGATAAATTACCGATAATCGTAATTAAATACTTTGAATTTATTACCAAGGTAACTATCTTTGCCTTGTGAAAATAGATGAATTGTTACAAGTAAAATTTAAATCGCCGCAGCAAAAGGCTGTAGTAAATCTTCGGGTCACTAGTAATTATTTGAACAATGTTCAAAATAGTTTTGTGCAAGATTTTGATTTATCGCTCCCACAGTTTAATATTTTACGCATTCTTCGTGGTGCAAATCAAACCTTGAATGTCAATACGGTGAAGGATCGCATGTTAGAGAAATCGCCAAATACGACGCGTTTGATGGACAAGTTGATTGAGAAAGGACTGATCGAACGAACAAGATGCGAAAACGACCGACGTGTTGTTTACGTTCACATTGCACAAAAAGGACTTGATTTACTTTCCGAAATCGATGTTCACATGGAAGGAAGTAGTCTCATGCCAAGAGGCTTAAACGACGACGAAGCCAACCAATTATCTGATTTGTTGGATAAATTGAGATCTCAGTATTAAGGACTTTCAGATTTCGAAATTTAAAATTCAATTCATTACTTTGCATTGAGAGCGTTTTTTTGTCACAGGCTCCATTTTTTTGCCTCATTGAAATTATCAGTCTCATAGAAGCTATATTTTATCGGTAAAAAACACTTTTCTCGTTCATCTTTTAGATCTAAATTCTCATCCTGAAAAAGACAAACGAACATGAACGAAAGGTAAAAATCTTTTCCGAGATTCGTTGAAGAATAATTTCTTATATTTGACTAAGCGCAACTGGCTTTTAGATCCTTTCAAGTGCTTACAACTGTTTGCTGTCGGTTTTATTGTTGATTTTTAATGATTTATACTTGAAGAGGTAGGAGTAATTTTAAGGAATGCTGAAGGATGGGAGTTGTGGGTATAGATTAGTTGTGGCGCATTATAGGAAACCAAGTACCAGAGCATGAGATTATTTAAACAGGATAATAAAAAATGGGGGAATTTCAGTGGGAATATTAATATCTATGATAATCTCAAGGATTCTGATATTCCAAAATTGATTGGAGAACCAAATATTCATTCGATTCAATTCTATCAATTTAAAACTCCAAACGAAAAGACTTGGAAAGTTTTAAATAACTTCTACGAGAAATATCCTAATATTAGATTACATATTTTCTGGTATGAGACAGTAAATTTTGACTTTTTAAAATATTTGCCTGCCGTAAAAAGATTTGCAGTAACTTCATTTCTGACCCAGGATTTCAAACCTATTCGGGATTTTCTTGACTTGACAGGATTAAGCATAGGAGAAACAAAATCAACAGATGTAGATTTAAGCTTCGTATCGGACTTTAAGGATTTGAAATATTTCTACGTAGATGGAATGAAAAAAGGATTAGAAAGTGTTTCGCAATTAGATAAGCTTGAAGTTCTTACATTTCGTGGAGTGAAATTACCCGACTTGGAGATAATAAGGAATTTAAAAAACATAAAAGAGCTAAACTTATTGTTTGGCAGTTATAAAAATCTTGATGCCATAGCAACACAACAAAATCTTGAAGAATTAGAGATTAGCAGGACAAGGCAAATTCCTGATTACAATTTTCTCAATTCATTAAACAATTTAAAAACATTGATTTTTGAAGGAATGTCACAAATGGAAACATTACCAAGTTTAAAAGGACTTGATAATTTGACAAAAATACAGATTGATAACAATAGTCGATTAGCCGACATCAATACAGTTAATGATTTACAATCTTTAGAGACATTTTTGTTGTTCTTTCCTGAGAATTTTAAATCCGCTTTGAGAAAGAAATTAATTGACCAAGCTTTCAAGATTCTTAAGGATTCAAATACAATTAAGTCAACAAATCTTTGGAGATTAGCGGATGATAAAACCAAACAGATTTTAAAGGACAAAGAGATTGAGTTTTGGGGTTATAGTCCAGAAGTTGAAAAAATATTTGATAAAAAATAACGACGCCACAACACATGGTATAGTGCATGCGGGTTTTAGAGTTTTTCGAGCGTTTGTAGCTCGTAAAAAAGGTCGGTGTAAACTGATAGGAAATCGCTTCGAACCCCCGCACGACACCATACCATCAAACGTTATGGGTAATGAAGTACTGTAAAACCAAGCTGAATTCAACATGGTAAAAAAATGGAAAGGAAGTTATAAATATGATTCTCAAAAAGCGCAAGAGTTTATTGGCTATACATGCACTTTTTTCACAATTGAGATGGAAATATTCGAGAATGACACTTTAAAAGGAATTGTAATTGACGATCTGAAAACAGGCGGTATGATGGGAACAGGTGAAGTTACAGGGGAGATTTTTAGGAACTCAATATATTTTGAAAAACGAATGCCGCATAATTCTATGCTTGATTTGAGGAAAGGTCGAAGAGAATTTCCGGATAAGAAGCATCCCGTAATTATCTATGAAGGTGAACTTAAAAGTAACAACAAGTACGAAGGAACTTGGTGTTTTGAGAAAAAATGGGCTTTTTTATTCGGATTTATTCCTATAAAATATAGTCCCGGAAAAGGAACTTGGGAAATGGAATTAGAAAATTATTACCCATAACATCAATTAAAAGCCACGGGCTGAACAACCACAACTGATAAGACCAAGTCTCCTAGTTGAGACCTTTATGCATAATTAAAATGACACACGAAACTTAATGACAAATATAGAACTGTTTATATTGAACATTGAAAGCTTTGGACATTCCCTTTCAGTCTTAGATTTTTCAGAGGGTGCTTCAAGCGAACAACTTAATGAAGTTGAAAAGTCGATAAAACGGACACTTCCTGATGATTTCAAATTATTTCTTAAAAATATAAATGGACAACACTCCGACAAATTATATTTCCTTCCAGACCAAGCATTACTATTTTCGTGTGAGGAGATTATTACAGAATATAATGAACAGGTAGAATATTTTGAAGACACTATTGAATTTTACAATGAGTATCAGTGCAATGACAAAATAAGGTGTACGGTTTGGAGCGAATCTAGAGTTCCTATTGGCGGAAGAGATGGTTATTATTTATTCCTTGATTTCGATCCTGGACCAAATGGGGCAATAGGTCAAGTTATATTTTTAATCAATGAGTGCGACTTTGTTGTATTGGCTCCAAGTTTTAAGGATTTTCTAAACACATACAATGAACTTATGGAAAATAAAACGCTTCAAATACGTGAAATCTTAAACGGAGAAGATCAAAATTATAGACTAACAAATGACTTAGATTATCTTAATGGACAAGAATTCGCCAAACTATTCGGTCAATGAAAACTACGCCTAACGGCAGATTTGCTATAGGCGGGGTTTCTTCTCCGCTTGACAGTTTTATATAAAATTAAGAAATAAGAATCAAAGACAGAATCAAAGGTAAAATGTCCCCGATAAAAGCTGTAAATGAACATAAAAAGCATCATGGACAAAATCGAAGACAATTTGTCTTTGATACTTCAAGAAAAAATTCAAGCAAAAAATAAAAAGTAAAGCAAACAGAGGTAATGAATAACATTGGAATAATCAGTCTCATAGAATCTACAATTTATCGGTAAAAACACATTTCTCGCTCATCTTTTAGATCTACATGCTCATCCTGAAAAGACAAACGAACAAGAACGAAAGGTAAAAATCTTTTCCGAGATTCGTTGAAGAATAATTTCTTATATTTGGATTAGCGCAACTGGCTTTTAGTTACTCTCAAATACTTACAACTGTTTGCTGTCGGTTTTATTGTTGATTTTTAATGATTTATACTTGAAGAGGTAGGAGTAATTTTAAGGAATGCTGAAGGATGGGAGTTGTGTGAATGGATTAGTTATGCATCAGTTTAAAGACAACTCATAAATGAACGAAAATCTTACCAATCGAATATTACAATATCTTGAACTAGAAACAAATTATGCTATAATAATAAATGGAGATTATGGCATTGGAAAAACGCACTATATTAAAAATGAACTATTTCCGAAAGTAAAAAGCATACAAATACCGAATTCAACAAAAGAGGAGAAATTTTATCCAATTCCAATTTCACTCTTCGGAGTTAATACTATTGATGAGATTCAAAATCAAATTTTCATCGAACTTTATCCAATATTAAAAAATAAAGGGATTAAAATTGCTTCCGGATTAGGTAAAAGTGTATTTAAATTTTTTTCAGGTTCAGATTTTAAAGAATTTTTAAGTGATATAAATTCATCGAGTAGCGATTTAATAGATTTCGGCAAAATTTTGTTATGTATTGATGATATTGACAGAAAGAGTAAAGATTTAGATTTAATTGAAGTATTTGGTTTCGTCAATAATCTGGTAGAAAATCTAAACGCCAAAATAATATTAATTGCAAATGAAGATGAATTAAGAAAAGAGGTAAATATTGATACTGATAATTATTCTGTCTTAAAGGAAAAAGTGATTGGAGTATCAATAAATTTTCAAAGTGATGTTTTGTCAATTTTTAATCAGGTAATAAAAAATAAATACGAGGGTAAACATAAAGATTATTTTGATTTTCTAAATTTTCATAAAGAACTGATTGTCAAAAGAATTGAACAGAACAAAGATAATTTGAGGAATCTATTATTTTTCTTGGAACACTTTAAAGTCATTTACAATGATATTTCTAATTTTTTTTTAAAAGAATCTAAATTTGATTCCTTAAAGCCAGATATTTATTTCTCTGTAATTGACTTTGCGTTGCCCATTGCAATTGAATATAAAATGGGGAAGCTTAATAGTTCTAATTTTGGGAACATTCAAGAAATTTATCAAGGAACATTTATAAGTATTTCTAGTTTATTAAACCCAAAAACAGTTGATGAAACACCGAAAACATATAGTGATGAGTATCGCGAAAAATACATTTTAAATCGTCAAACAAAAAAATTCTACTCAGATGTCATTTTTAAATATATTACTGGCTCAAATGCTTTTCTGATAGATCAATTTTCTGATGAATTGAATTTGATTTATAAATTTGAGGATAATAAAATTCCAGAAAGGGAGCAAGTCCTGAACAAACTTAATTATTGGAGTTGTGTTGACCTTACATATAAAGACTATAAAAGCCTAACAACTAAAATGCTTGACTTTGTAGATAAAGGTGAATACACAATTGAACAATATCCAACAATTTTTCATTATTCCTTAAGATTTGATAATTTATTGAGGTATAATATTGACAAACTCAAACATCGATTTAAAAAAGGAATATTAAAAGGACAAAAGAATTATCAATATATCAGTGACTTTCATTTTAAAATTTCTATTGATAAGAGCAGTGAATTTTATGATGAGCAAATAGAAATTCTTGAATTTTGTAATCACTTGAATGGTAAATTGAAAAAATCGATAGAAACAAAGAAAACTGATGAATTATTCGATTTATTCATGAAAGATTTTGATGCGTTTATTGATAAAATTGGAGATAATAACAATGAATTTCATTTTACCCCATTTTTTGTAAAATTTAACTTCGACAAAACATGGAATAGACTTAAAAAACTAACAAATACCCAACTGATAAATTTTGGTTTTTATTTTAGAGGAAGATATCGAGTTCAAATATATGATGGATTACTTCCTGAAAAAGAATTTTTAACTTCACTTGAATTAAAAATAAAAGAAGATCTTGACAGTAATAGAACTTTAAAAATGAAAAAAGTTGCTCTTAATTTTTTACACATAAAAGTTAAAGAATCAATTGGGAATTTCCCAGAATAAAAACGAATGCATAACACACGCAAAGAAAAAAAGCCGCAATTTTACTTATGAAAAATGAATTAATGGAAACTTTAAAATCTAGTATCGCAAATAAAAGGAATTTAATAATAGGCTTCTTCGCCTAGCGTTATGCCTTTAGCGGCAACCCTATGACGACCTACTCGAAAAAAACACAAGACAAAAAATGAACTGGAGAACAATAAAAAATTTCGGACAAATTAAATACTTCAACATTTCTTATGTTGTTTTAATCATTGTTCCGTTAATGGCAAACACAATGGAAATGCTAAACGAAAAATTTGCATATACTTTAACTGTTCCGACAACTGTTAAGAGTTTATATCTCGCAAGTATAATTTACGCAATTGCTATTGCCATTTACCAATACCGATGTCCAGCAATTATTAAAGAATATTTAAACCTTCAGGACTATATTGACAAAAACTTAGAACAATTTAAAAACAAAGCACCTGACTTGAAGTTTTACATAGTTTTAGCCCATTTGGACAAAAACACACAAACAACCTCATATAATGAAATTGTTGACCTTTATACAAAGGCAAGCCTGACACTTGATGAGAGTGAGAAAACTAAGCACAAAATTGCTCTTGACGAAAAATTAAATGTGGTCTATCCAAGTAGCGTTCAATCACATCTAGAGAAAAAATATAATTCAGAAAACGATAAGGAATGGTTTTCATATTGGTCTTCCGGTGTATTGTATTTGGCAGGCTCCGTTATCATTTTAACTTTATTAATCATTCGGACACTAATCGTATTCAACAACTAATAGAAAATAATTATGCTTCTCATTCCACAAATTACCTTCAATGGCGACCTATCCTTGGACGCATATTCATTTAGCAGTGAAGAAATAAATGCTGTTGCATTTGTGCTCGAAAAAGCAAAAATTGATATTATAAATGAACGATTAACCAAAGACCATGAGGGTAGATTTGGACTTCGTTTTTTGATATCCAACATAGAGATTAGAAAGCTTGAACGAACACTAAATCTCAAATTTGAAGGAAGAGAAAGAAAGACAAAAGTTTTTTTTGGTGAAACATACTCGAATGCAGACGGTCAAGGTGATAGTGGAATGAGTTTTAGATGCTCAAGGATTGACACGCCTCCACATAGTTGTGAGACAATATTTGCTGATGACGAAAAGGAAGCGGCAGTAAAATGTGCATTAGTTGCCAACTCAAACAATTGGTTAGGTGGTGTTCCAACTCGTGGACGATGCTAAGTTTTATTTCATCGACAAAAATGCTGACAGCCATAAGGACAACAGCTACCAGCACCTACCAAATAGGCGGGGTTTCGTGTTCCAAAGACAGTTTTGTGGTTAATCAAACATTAGTTTTTCAAATCAAGTTTTCTGATAAAAGTCCCGCCCTTCGGGTAGCTGCAAAATGTAAGTCCTAACAAAACTGCACTCAAATGAAATATTATCATTTTATCATTGTGCCAACACATGTTAATACTCAAAACCCTACATCTTCAAAAAATAATCTTAATCTTTGCCCAAAACTAGTGTCAGCCGTTCACTTCCAAAAAATCATCCCATGCTCAACTCCCCAAACACCACAAATTATCCGTTCAACATTCAAGGTCTTTCAACCAAAAAAAGCGAATTTGATCAAGTAATATGTACCATTGAAACCGAGCAGATTCCTGAATTAGAAACCTTGAATTCACTTTTCGAGCATTTACCAGAATCATTAGAAATTTTCTTTTTTGACCATTTTCATCCAACCATTTCCGACCCAGGTGCTTATGTTTCGGTGAGAAAACAGAATGGAAAATTATACTATTGGCTCGGAAATCACGGTTGGAGTTCGAGTAGGTACTGGACCACTCCAAATTATTGTGCAAAATATTTGCTGAAAAACTGGAGCTACAACAAAGATACCTTGCGCGTTTCTGTGGCTTTTGGAAGCATCAATTCAGAAAATATTGAGACAGAAAAGCTTTGGGAATACCAACTTACCGAGGTAGAAAAAAGTCCATGGAATTATGTGCTTTACGAAGCAAACGGGAATCTACTTTTGTCCGTACTCTCAGGCAGCGTCGGACTTTTCGACGTGAATATTTTATTACACGACCAACAACAGCAAGCATATAAAACCGAAGGTTCATCGCTCATTGAGGCAATTGCCAAAGAAATTAGAGAGAATCCAAACAAATTCGCAGAACAGCATATTGAAATTAGAGTTGTTGCAAAATAAGGCTTTGCGGAGATTAAGCTCATTAATCTCCGCATAATTTGCGGAGAATATAATCCACCACACTATCAATTTTACACATAACTTGAAATCATTTAAGCTAATCCAAACCTATTTTCGACTTGTCGAAAATCAATACCTCCTCAAGAATGCGTGCATTCTGTTTCTGTGAAATCCGTTTTCTACTCTGCTTTCGCATGCTTCATCCGTGCATCAGTGGCAAATTTTTTATTGGATTTACACAAAACAAAACAAGATCATTTTGGCTAATATTTTTTGGGTTCAATGTTAAACTAAGATTAGGTTTAGCCGCATCTCCGAAGGAAGCAACGGAGTTAGATGCACGGATTATTTTTTAAAAACGTTTTCCCCTTATCCCTCACAAATTCCGCCTACAAACCAAATAGTTTCATTAATTTTGTACCTAATGTTTCACAACTCGTTGAATACAAAAACTCAGGTTTCAAAACAATAAATGAATAAAACACTCCTTTTTTCTTGCTTTGTTCTCATCGCAATTTCAGTATTTGGTCAGCAAAAAGGTCCTCAAGCGCAACGCGAAGGACAAACATCTATTTCTGGTGAAGTGCTTGATAGCGTTGCATTGAATGGAATTGAATACGCTTCCGTACGTCTGTTTTCCGTGGCTGATTCTTCAGTCAAGCAAGGAATTTATACGGACGAGAAAGGGCGATTTTTACTTGAAAAAGTAGCTCCTGGAAATTATTTCATCAAAATTACTTTTTCAGGCTACGAACCAAAGTTAATTCCAAACATTAAAATTCAAGGTCAGCCTGTTTATGCGCTTGGAAAAATTGGACTTTCCAAAGGAAAATTGCAAAACATCCAAGAAGTAACCGTAACCGCCGACGTAGATGTATTGAAAGCTGGAATTGACAAGAAAATTTATAACGTGGAAGAAGACCTCTCAACGAGAGGTGGAAATGCAGAAGACATTTTGAATAATATTCCATCCGTAGAAGTGGATCAAGATGGAAAAGTTTCATTGCGTGGTGATGGAAATGTGACGATTTTGATTGATGGTAGACCGAGTTCATTTACCGGTGGTACTTTGAGTGGAGTCTTGGATGCAATTCCTGCGAGCTCCATTGAACGCATCGAAGTGGTGACCAATCCTTCGGCAAAATACGATCCAGACGGAACTTCAGGGATTATTAATATTGTGCTAAAAAAGAACAAGTTAAAAGGATTTAACGGTCAAGTTACAGCTTCGATGGCAACTGGTCACGATCACAATTTTAATGGAGCATTGAGTTACCGAAATTCAAAATTTAATATTTACGGAAGTTACGCCTTTGATTATAACCGAGGATTCCGCAATAATTTTGGTTTCATCGAGCAATATTATGCCAATGACTCAGTATCTCGTTTGAACCAAGATAGAAAAGGTTCGGATTTTGGTTTTGGACATAATGCCAGAATTGGCGGTGATTGGTACATCAACAGTCAAAACACCTTGAGTTTATCTGTAACGGGTCAATCGGGTTACCGCGAACGAAATGGTGATCAAGTGAATGAGAATTTTGATTCTAATGGCGTTTTGCAAAATTCTTGGACTAGAATTAGTGCCGATCCATCCGATAATTTGGGATTGGATGCGAATTTAAATCTCACCCATTTAATGAAAAAAGACAAAGGGAAATGGTCTTTTGATTTTAGCAATTCAAATGGAACGAAGAATGAAGATGGAGAATATGAACAATATTTCACGGTTCAAAATGGCATAATTGTGCCTCAGGATGTAACATCTCAACGACTAAATTCCAACGGATCTAATACCATTTTCACAGGACAATTTGATTTGGAATACGTGCTCACCAAAATCAATGGACGCATTGAAACAGGCGCAAAAACCATTGTAAGAAATGAATCACTTGCAACAAGCATGGAACGCATGGATCCCGGAACGAGCACTTTTGTGTTGGATTCCGTTTCGAATTTCGATTACACATATTACGAAAACATCAACAGTATTTACGGAATTTTTGGTCAGCAATTAGGTAAATTCAAGTATCAATTAGGGATCCGAGCAGAATATGCGGAGCAAGCACCAACCTTGAAAAATGATCCAACGAATTATTCAAAAACCTATTTCAATGCATTTCCTTCTGGACATGTGAAATACAAAACAAGCGAAAAATCGGAACTTAGTTTGAGCTACAGCCGAAGAATCAATAGACCGCAATCGGGTCAATTGAATCCATTCACAAGCTACGCTGATCCAGTTAATCTACGTGGCGGAAATCCAAATTTAACCCCAGAATTTATTAATTCGTATGACCTCGGATTTTCGTATGACGCAAAATTGTTTAATATAGTTTCCAGCGTATTTTACCGAAATACAAAAGATGTCATCCAACGCGTTAAACTCTTTTATCCAAACAATACTTCCATTGTCACTTTTGAAAATATCGACCAAAGCAACAGTCTTGGAATGGAATTGGTCTTATCGATTCGACCAACAAAATGGTGGAAAAACACACTTTCCTGGAATGGGGATTACGTTGAATTCGTAAATTCTTCCACAACTACAAATTGGAACAATACAGGTTTTAACTGGAGTTTGAAATACGTGGCTAGTTTCGACTTTTGGAAAAAATCAGCTGTTTTTCAAATCAATGCCAATTACAGCGCACCAAGAACAACGGCACAAGGAAAAGTAAATCCTTGGACTTTTGTCAATATTTCAGTGGAGAAATTGGTGTTAAACAAAAAATTAGCCATCGGATTGCGACTTTCAGATGTGTTCAATACCAAAGGATTTAAAATGTTTGTGGATCAGCCAACCGTTATTCAAGAATCAGAATTTAAATTCCTAACACGTCGACTGTATTTCAGTTTAAGCTATAAGTTCGGAAAACTTGAAATGTCCAAACAGCGTGGCGGTGGAGGAGAAGGAGGAATGGATTTCTAAATTGAATGCCATTTTTCGTTTGAATCATTATCTTTGCGAGGATGTTAAAAAATGATTTAATTATTCGCGCTGCCAAAGGAGAACAAATTGAACGTTATCCTGTTTGGCTTATGCGCCAAGCTGGTCGAATTTTACCAGAATACAGAGCTGTGCGCAGCAAACTTTCCGGATTCAAAGAACTTGTTGAAACACCAGAATTCGCCGCAGAAGTGACAGTACAACCTGTTGATCTTTTGGATGTCGACGCAGCCATTATTTTTTCAGATATCTTAGTCGTTCCTGAGGCCATGGGATTGGAATATCAGATGTTGGAACAACGAGGTCCTTGGTTTGAAAAAACAATCAAAGACGAAAGTGGATTGAAATTCGCCGAAGTTGATTTCGACATCGAAGACCGATTGGGATATGTGCTTGAAGCAATTCGATTGGCAAATAAAGAACTGAATGGGCGAGTACCACTGATTGGATTTGCAGGTGCGCCATGGACAATATTCTGCTATATGGTTGAAGGTCATGGCTCAAAAACCTTTTCTGAATCACGCAAATTATTGTACACAAATCCAACTTTGGCACATGAGTTGCTAAGTAGAATTACAAGAGTAACAATTCAGTATTTGAAAGCGCAAATAAAAGCTGGAGCTCACATGATTCAATTATTTGATTCTTGGGCTGGGATTTTAGGACACGATCAATATGCTGAATTTGGATTGAAATATTTAAACGAAATAGCAAATGCGGTGAATGAAGTTCCACTTACGTTATTTTCGAAAGGAGCACAATCTTCTGTGGCTGATATTGCTAAATTGAATTGCAATACGGTTGGTTTAGATTGGAACATGGATCCAGTTCAAATTCGAAAAGAAATCGGTGAAACACGCACGCTGCAAGGGAATTTAGACCCTTGTGCCTTGTACAGTTCACATAGCGAAGTGGAAAAGATTACAAAAAAAATGCTGAATTCGTTTACTAGTTCAAGACATATTGTTAATTTAGGTCACGGGGTTTATCCTGATGTTGACCCAGAGAAGGTAAAAACATTTATAAAAACGGTTAAAAATTATGAACTACAGTTTTAACAAAGTAAGCAAAACAATTGCGTTTTGTGTTTTCGGAATAGCTGCATCTTCTGCATTTGCGCAGGAAGCAGAAAATTTAGTTCCGAATGGTGGATTTGAATCTACGATGAAAGAACCAAAAAAATTGGGAAGCATCGAAAATGCAACAGGCTGGATGTCTCCAACTGGAGTAAGAGCAGATTTGTTCACACCAAATAAAAAAGTTCCAGATATCGCTGTGCCAACTAATATTTATGGAAAAGAAGATGCCAAAGAAGGAGCAAATTATGCAGGATTCATCGCGTTTTCTTACGGAGATAAAATGCAGCGTTCATACATCTCAAACAAATTGAGTGTTCCAATGAAAAAAGGAACAAAATACTGTGTGACCTTTGATGTTTCAATGGCTGAAGGTTCTAAATATGCTTCGAATCAAATCGGAATGCACATTTCTAAGAAACCATTTGGAACAGAAGAGAAAGTGAGTATCATTGACAAAGCAATGGTTTTACATCCATCAAACAAAGTGTTCAATGCAACGTATGGTTGGGAACAAGTGTGTGGCGTTTACGAAGCTGAAGGTGGTGAAAAATACATCACAATTGGTAATTTTTCAAGCAATGAAAATACTAAAAATGAGCGCAACAAAAAACAAACAGATGTAAAAGTAGCTCAAGTAATTGCAGCTTATTATTACGTTGACAACGTCTCAATTACTTTGGTAGATGAAGATCATCCGTGTGAGTGTGCTCCTGAAGACGATGCTAATCAATACTCAAGAACGGTTTATCAACGTGCTGCAAAAATCAACGATGAAATGACGCCAAGAGAGAAAATCGAAGCACATACCATTCACTTTGGTTTTGGTAAAAATGACATTTCGCAAGGTGCTGCTGATGCTTTAGATGTAATTGCTGAGCAAATGAAAGCAGATGCATCTATGAGATTGCAAATCAAAGCGTACAGCGATGCGTTGGAAGATGAGGTTGGACTTCAAAAAGTAGCGTATTCAGGAATGGATTCGAAAAGAGCGAATGCAGTAGTTCTTTACTTGGTTGAAAAAGGAATTCCAGAATCTCGTTTGATGGCTTCACCTCAAGGTTCGGATACGGAGAGCTCGGAGATATTGGAAACAGATGAAACGGATATTAAAGAAGCTAAAAACCGTAGAGTAGAATTTAAAGTGAGATAATTTTCACTTGAAAATAGTGAGAAAGGTTGTTCAGATGAGCAACCTTTTTTTTGTCTCAGAGATTTTGGTTTTTAAAATTTCTAATAAACTGAGCAGGCATGCAGTGAATCATTTCAACGGGGATTTTCTCCGAACGGCTTAAATCGGTACTAGATTTTTTTATTAGCTTCACTGCTGCCTTTGGCGGTCAGGCTGTAATTCTTTTTTATTTGTCTTCATGAAATCGCTTCGCTAAGTTGCTTCTTTTTTATCATGACCACGAAGTAGAACCGCTAGGTTAAAAAAGAACTTAATTGTTTATGACTCTATTACTTTTATAAAAATAAATTGACTCGTCGCATACTTACCACATGTATCAAGCAGTTACAGTCAAAACAATTGATAATCAACTGATTAATTAAAACATTAAGAAGTGAAGGGAAGTAAGGGTATTTGATTGACTTGTCTCGATGCTTCATGCGAGATCATTAAGAACGCCGGCGGCGTTGTGAGAAAGATATTCGATGCGCGAAATGCCACTAGTATTTTTCATGCAGATCTTAAAAAACCGCGAGGTTGGTACTTAATTTTACAACGACTAAGTAACTAGAAATTCAAATCCATTGATAAATATTTACATTGTGTTATTAGTTTAAATCTCTTTATGTCCTAAACGCCTTAATGTTTAAAATTCAAATTAATCAGCTAGGGAATGATTTAGTGGTAAATTTGCGACGATTCAAAAAAATAAAAAAGGGCCAAGTTTAAAACTCAGCCCCTTGGTTTTTGTTTTCCTTGCTAAAAAGGATCAAAAGCAATTATTTGTTCAGCATTACTGGCATCACCAACATTAAAATATCTTCTGCTTTGTTGGCTCCATCTACAGGCATTAAAAGTCCTGCACGACTTGGCTCACTCATTTCTAGTTTTACTTCTTTTGTGTCGATGTTGTTCAACATTTCCATCAAAAAACGAGAGTTGAATCCAATTTCCATGTCGTCACCATTGTAATTACAAGTCAAACGCTCATTTGCTTCATTAGAGAAATCCAAATCTTCAGCAGAAAGTGCCAATTCAGAACCTGCAAGTTTCAATTTAATTTGGTGCGTTGTTTTGTTTGCAAAAATAGAAACACGACGAATTGAACTCAAAAACTGTAAACGATCGATAGTCAACACATTTGGATGCTCTTTCGGTATCACAGCTTCATAGTTTGGATATTTCCCATCGATCAAACGACAAATCATCACGATATCTCCAAAAGTGAACGCTGCGTTTGATTCGTTGTATTCAATTTTCACTTCTTCATCATCCGAAACAGTTGACTTCAATAAGTTCAATGGTTTTTTTGGTAAAATGAACGATGAGCTACCTGAAGCTTGAGAATCCTCACGACGGTAACGTACCAATTTATGTGCATCTGTCGCTACGAAAACGATATCACTTGGGCTAAATTGACAAAATACACCACTCATCACAGGACGCAAATCATCGTTACCTGTTGCAAATAGTGTTTTATTAATAGCTGAACCAATGATTTCTCCGGAAATTACTACAGATGAACTATTCTCAACGGCTGGTGTTTTAGGAAATTCATCACCGTTATATCCAACCATTTTAGATTTTCCATTGTCATAAGCAATTTCAATTCCGTGGGTATCTTTGTCTATAGAAAAAGTACAAGGCTGATCCGGCAAATTTTTCAAAACATCCAACAAAATTTTTGCTGGAATGGCAATTTTACCTGGTTCATTTGCTTCAACTTCCATGCTTGTTTTTATGGTCGTTTCTAAGTCTGAAGCGGTGATTGTTAACTGACTGTCAGTGATTTCGAAAAGAAAATTATCCAAAATTGGGAGCGAATTACTTGTGCTCAAAACTCCCGAAATGCTTTGTAAATGGCGTAATAAAAGTGTACTTGAAGTAATGAAGTTCATTTCAAAAATAATTTAAGGAATAAAGTTAGCAAACATCCGCTGAAAATGTGGTTCGCATGACTCAAATTTTATACTTACTTATTAACAATCAATCCAAATTTGAAGTAAGGAAGACTAATGTTTTTTGCAACGGTCTTGATTATTTTGGAGTCGGAACTTTGTATGATCCAGTATTCACTTGGCTCATATCCATTGGGAAATAAATATGTCCAAGCAAGAGCGGGTGAAACACAAAATACTGACATTTCACAGGCTCTCCAGAGGGTAAAACACACCAAAGGGTTTCACCATTGTAGTTGACTGGTTGACCGAATTCGTTAGAACTTGTTGATCCATCCACATTTCTAAATAAGCGGAGTTTGGTCGTTTTTCCTTTACGTTCTTCAACTGTCAAAACACAAAATGGAGTTGATTTTTTCAAACTATCCACTTGTTTGTCATTGAGAACATAATTCGCAATGTTGTAGTGAATCATCTTGTAATTGTTGATGTACAAGAAAATGCGTGAAGTGTCCATAACAGGCAAAAGTCTATTTCCTTGCGATACACGAAAAGTGTTGCCAAAATTCTCAACGGTGAAACTTCGTGAAGGTTCTTGAATGTATTTCACATCAATTTTTTTGATTTCAGAAGGCTCCAACTTGAAAATATTCGTGCATTGCCATTTTCTTGGATCGACATAAAAACGTGGTTCGATAATTCCCTTAATGCCTTTGATTTGCATAATTACAGGGATGTCAGATTTACCAAATTCTTTAGAATCTACCAGCATAATTTGACCATAATGATCGGGAGTAGCAGAACCAATATACCATGATTTTGACCAAGATCCTTCTTCAAAAATTTCAACTTTAATGTGTTTTGCGGACATTCTTGTGATTTGATGTTCAATGTCATTGTCGTTCAAATATCCTTTGAATTCAATGTTCTTGAAGGCATCTAAGATAAATTCAACCTTTTCTTGACCGATACATGTTCCGTTTTTATCTGTCCAACGTCCATCTTTTTTTATCACCTCAAAACTGTTACCAGAATCATCTGAAATGATGAATTTATCTACTTTACTAACATCTTTGATCGCAAAATCAATCAATTCAGTTTTGATGGAGGTACCTTTGTTGGACATTAGGTCATAAGCAAACCAACCCAATCCAGCAACAACAAGCAGCGAAATAATTAAAATGATAATCTTTTTCATGATTAATTGGTATATTTTTTACGACGAATGAAACTCATGATGTAAGCGAAAATAAGCACAAGTGCGGAAGGTAAGGTCATGTTTAATAGCTTGTAAAAACCTGCATTTTCCTGTATTTTCTTATTGTCTAATTCATGAATGTCTATTTGTTTACTACGGATATCAAGCACAGAATTTTCACCCATTACATAATCAATCATGTTTTGAAAAAACTCTTGATTTCCATAGAAAAGTGGAATTTTTAACTCAGCAAATGCTGGGTCCATCCGCAATTCATTGATTTGAATAGGTCGATACATCATTTGACCAGTAGCTTTGTTTGGCATTGAATCATAGCTGTTTTTAATGAAACTACTGTTCCCAATCAACATTACTTTTGATTCTTCTTTGCCTTCCGCCATGAAAACGGATGCCTTGTTATTCGTGTAATCTTCGACAATTCTATTTTTGAAATGTGAATCGAAAGTCCCTTCTGAAAGTCCAGCCAAGCAACGTTTATTATTTTCATCTTTTGTGTTCGGAACTAATTCAGGATTCGATCCATAATTGAGCGGCATTCCCAAACTCACCAAAGGTGCCATTCCCGTTACTGTGGAATTTGTCGATGATGTAAGAATAGGTGATAACCTAAATCGATCGTCTTGCACAAACTGAATTTCGTTCGCATATTTCAATGAAACAGGTTCAAGATTTCGTGCAATTGGATGTTTGGTTGGAGTTGCTAACACATGAAAAAACCATGGCAGCAAGGACTGTTTGGCAAATGGCGTCACAATTGGTGCGCAGCGTGCATCGATGACAAAATTATCGTTGAGTTTTAATCCATAGTCAAAAAGCATTTTTTCCAAGCCTGTCGTGATGCGTGTTGTATGCGTCATTCCCTTTGCTTTGAGCGAATCTTCAGGCAAATTCAAGGCATCTAACAAACAAACCAATCGACCGCCTTTCAATACAAATTGATCAATGATGAATAAATCTTTGTCCGAAAAGTAAGATTTTGGACCAGCGATTACCAATCCGTCTAATCCGTCTAGTGCATCCAATCGTCCGTTAATGGTAACATCTGCAGTACTAAAATAGGGAGCAATCAAGGTTCTAGCTCGGATTGTTTGTGGTTCTGTAAGCTCGCCATGGCCTTGTAGGAACCCAATTTTTTGACGATCCAGTTGAATTGCTCTTCGAATAGAACTTAACAAAATATACTCCAAATTGTTCATTGAATTTTGAATCATTTCAGTGATTCCATCCAATTGATAAGGTCTTCCTGCTGGAGTTCCCGGCATAAATTGAACCGCGTTTTTGTCCTCACCTTCGTAATTGATGATTGCTCCTGGCCAAAGCATGATTTGACTTTGAGAACCATCTTTTTGGTACATCAATTCCATAGGAATCAACCCTTTTCCTTCACGATATAACTTTTGATGCAAAGTGTTTTGCTCGGTTTCCGTACCGATATTCGGATCTTTGAATTGAAATTCAATTTTATCTCCAGCGTATTCTTTGAATTCTTTTAGTTTGTCCTCAATCGCATTTCGGAAATGTTTCATCTCTGATGGCATATTGCCTTCCAAGTAGATTGTCACAGTAACTTTGCTGCGCAGGCGGGTTGAGTCCGACAAAAAATCTACAGTTCCTTGAGCTAACGAATAACGCTGATCTACAGTCATGTCAAATCGTTTGTACAAAAATGAACTTACGACGTTAACAAGAATAAGTCCTACAACTACAATGACTAAAAATGTCCAATTGAATATTCCTCGTGTATATTTATTTTCCTTCGACATTATTATTTCTTTAACGTTTTAATAATGGTTAATGCTGCAAAAATGAACAAAACAATGACTGAAATAAAGTAAATGAGATCACTTGTATCAATCACTCCTTTTCGAATGGAATCATAATGTTGAACCATTCCAAAGTATTGTAAAACAGAGTCGAATCCGCCCATTAAGTTGAAAGATCCAAGCATATTAAAGCCATCGTAGAATGTCCAACAAAGAAACATGGCCACGATAAATGCAACAATTTGACTGCTTGTCAGCGATGAAGCAAAAATTCCGATAGCTACGAACGTTGATCCAAGTAGTATAAGTCCAATGTAAGAAGTCAATGTTGCTCCATGGTCGAAAGATTCTGTTTCTAACGCAAGGTTGACAATGGAAATGTAATAAATGATTGTTGGAATCAATGCAAGAATCAAGAGAGTCACGCCAGCAAAATATTTAGCAAGCAATATCTTAATATCCGAAATAGGTCTTGTGAAAAGCAGTTCGATGGTTCCTGTTCTTCGTTCTTCAGCAATGCTTCTCATGGTAATTGCTGGTATTAAAATGAAAAACATGATGGGTGCAAGGTTGAAAAAAGGAATAAGGTCCGCTTCTGTTCCTTCCAATAAGTTGGTGTCTTGAGATACCACCCAGTGAAAAACACCTGTGGCGATAAGAAAAATAAGAATAAAAATATATCCAATGATGGAACTAAGGAAACTTCTTATTTCTTTAAAATAAAGTGCTCTCATTAAAAATTGCTAAAATTCAGCTCAAAATTAAGATTTCCTTTTAAAACTTCGACACCTTATTTACTGGAATGGGAATTTTATGTAGTAGTCGGTAAAATAGAGGCAAAAAAAATCCCGATTGAGTGATTCAATCGGGATTTAGTAATCGAAATATTGTAATTATGCTATTTTCACATTTACTGCATTCAATCCTTTACGTCCTTCTTCAAGGTCGAAAGTAACTTCGTCATTTTCGTTTACTTTGTCAATTAGACCCGTAACGTGTACGAAGTACTCTTTGTTAGTTTCTGAATCTACTACAAAACCAAACCCTTTAGTTTCGTTGAAGAATTTTACAGTTCCTTTACTCATTATTGTAATTTATTAATTTCAGCAAAGGTAAACTAATTATTTAATATATGGTGAAAAAGTAAAAAATAGTGAAAATCAATAAATTAATTATTCAACTACTTGATGTTCAAACCCATTGAAGTGTGTCGAAACGCTCCAAGCCTCAGGTTTGTCGCTAAACCAGGGTTTGATAGTTGGCCAAACATCTCCAAAGACATCAGAATCCCTGTACTTATTGAGGGATTCAACATTTTCCCAATGGCTATATGTAAAAACGATATTAGGATTATCAATGTCGCGCAATAATTGCATGCCTCTACATCCTTCGAAGGTATTGACTTTGTGTTTTATTGTTTCGAAAAAATCTAAAAAATCCTGAATTTTAGATTCTTCAAAGGTGAGTTTTACAATTCGAGTAAGCATATATCAACTTGAAATTTATTCTTAAAATATCAACGGACTTATAATAGTTGATCAAAATGCGTTTTAGATCCTCTAGGCATAAATTCTATTCGAACTATGTCAAATTTCCGTAAACCGAAAAGCTTTTCTGCGCCACCTGTACTTTGATTTGCTCCACGATTGATGGCGATTTCCAACAGGTTTTTTTCGTTAAACAAGGCTACTTTTTCACCGTTTGGAACTTCGTTATACGTTGCTGAAACATGATCAATTTTGTAACTATCGCCTTGACGGAACATAATCACAAATGGAGCGCCTTTGCCAATTTGATCGAAAAGTGATTTTTCAATGTTCGTAATCGCATTTCCAAAAGCATCAAAATGAACGATTGCTCCTTTAATCAAATGTTCTTCAATCACAGGAACGGATGAAAATGCTTTTTTGAAACTTGGAAATTCGGAGGCAATGTCTTTTAATTTTGAACCATTCGCAATTTTAATGGCAATGGGAACCAACATGTTTTTTGTTGGGAATTTAAATCCACGCGGATTCGAAAGCACATCATCGATGCGATAAAATCCATCGTATTTTTTGGAACGAACCAACGCCCCAAAAAAGCCGTTATCATTGGCAATGAAATAATGTCCATCCATTTCTAAAATGCTCGGAAAAGTTCCTTCTGCATTACCAAAATTGACAATAGGTTCTGTGTCTATTCCAATGATATGTATGGTTCCTTTGGGAAAATCCTCGTAACATTGACTGACGTGAAATGCAGCTTCAGCCACATCGAACGGAGCAACATTATGCGTTACATCAACCACATTGATCGTTGGGTCATGACTCAAAATTGCTGCTTTTACGCTCGCAACATAATGGTCTTTTAAACCCATATCCGTTGTCAATGTGATAAATTGCATGTCTTCCTTCTCGTGGTTCGATTGAATGAAAAATTATTTTCTAATTTTAGTCCAAAAATAAGTTTATTCGGACTAATTTTGACCAAACACAACATATTTATTCAAATTGGGAGAAAAAATTATCGAAATTAAGGGTTTGAATCCCGTTGAACTTTTTGGTGTAAACAACACGAAATTAAATCACATACGAAGTTTTTTTCCAAAGTTGAAAATTGTTTCAAGGGGAAACATGCTTGTTGTTCAAGGCGACGATGAAGTGATTGAAGCTTTTGAATCTAAATTTGAGTTAATTTTAAAACACTATAATAAATTCAATGCGTTAAACGAAAACAACATTGATAATTTGATGTTGGCCGATGGACACACCTTGGTGGAAAATGATGATCCCTTGGATGTAATCGTGCATGGAAATGGCGGTGCGAAAATCAAAGCGCGCACCATTAACCAGAAAAAATTAGTGCAACAAATCCAGAAAAACGATATGGTTTTTGCCGTTGGTCCAGCGGGGACAGGTAAAACATATACCGCAATCGCAATGGCAGTTCGAGCGCTGAAAGAAAAGGAAGTAAAACGCATCGTATTAACAAGACCAGCTGTCGAAGCCGGCGAGAATTTGGGTTTTCTTCCTGGTGACATGAAAGAAAAATTGGATCCATACATGATGCCGCTTTACGATGCTTTGCGCGACATGATTCCGCCTGAAAAACTGAATGATATGATTGAGTTTGGAATTATTGAAATTGCGCCTTTGGCGTTTATGCGTGGACGAACCTTAGACAAAGCCTTTGTAATTTTGGATGAAGCGCAAAATGCAACAATTATGCAAATGAAAATGTTCTTGACCCGCATGGGAATGACCGCTAAATTTGCAATTACTGGAGATATGTCGCAAGTTGATTTGCCGCACAGACAAAAATCGGGATTGGCTTATGCACTTGATATTTTGACGGATGTGGAAGGAATTGGAATTGTGCGCTTGCAACAAAGCGATGTAATCCGTCACCCAGTTGTCAAACGGGTGATTGAGGCATTCGAAAAACAAGAGCAAAAAGACAAAGCTTTAAAAGAACAAAAGGACAAAGAATAATTTACTTCAAATTGCAGACAGCAAATCAGGAGAATTGAAACCGAAATTTAAGAAAAATGGAAAACGCGATAATTCAATCAGATTTTAATTTCCCAGGACAAAAAAAGGTCTACAAAGGCAAGGTTCGGGATGTTTATACCTTGGAAAATGATATGTTGGTCATGGTGGCATCCGACCGAATTTCGGCTTTTGATCATGTTTTACCGAAAGGAATTCCGCATAAAGGTCAAGTATTGAATCAGGTGGCAACCATGTTTTTGGATGCAACAAAAGACATTGTCCCAAATTGGTTGATCGGAACGCCAGATCCTTCTGTAGCGGTTGGATACGCATGCGAACCAATGCGCGTTGAAATGGTGATTCGAGGTTATTTGGCAGGTCACGCAGCCCGAGAGTATAAATTGGGCAAACGCATCTTGTGTGGCATTCAAATGCCAGAGGGCATGAAAGAAAATGATCGTTTTCCGGAACCGATAATTACTCCAGCGACAAAAGCAGACGAAGGTCACGACGAAGATATTTCGCGTGAAGATATTTTGGCAAAAAACATCATTCCAGAAGACATTTACCTTCAGATGGAAAAGTATACCCGTGCTTTATTCCAACGTGGAACAGAGATTGCGGCAAAGCAAGGATTGATTTTAGTAGATACAAAGTATGAATTTGGACTGAGAAATGGAGAAGTGATTTTGATTGATGAAATTCATACACCTGATTCGTCGCGCTATTTTTATGCGGAAGGTTATCAAGAACGACAAGATAGAAACGAACCTCAAAAACAGTTGTCGAAGGAGTTTGTGCGCCAATGGCTGATTGAAAACAATTTCCAAGGGTTGGAAGGTCAAACAATGCCGATAATGCCGGATGATTTCGTTGAAACTGTGACAAATCGCTACATTGAATTGTATGAAGTGATTACTGGAAAAGCATTCATTAAAGCTGATACATCGAACATTCATGAGCGCATTGAGAAAAATGTGACTGAGTTTTTGAGCCAAATGACAGTCAATCATTAAAATTCAACATTCAAAATTCCAAAAAAATGATTCCATTCTCACCCCCTCGGATAGACCAAAAAGTAATTGATGAAGTCACTGCGGCATTGCAGAGCGGTTGGATTACAACAGGCCCAAGAACCAAATTGTTTGAAAAGAAAATCACAGAATATTGTGGTTGCAAAACAACGGTGGCTGTCAATTCTTGGACCATGGGAATGCAGGTTTTATTGCATTGGTGGGGAATTGGTGAAGGTGATGAAGTGATTCTACCTGCGTACACGTATTGTGCGAGCGCGAACGTCATCATTCATGCAGGAGCGACGCCTGTGATGGTGGACGTAAGCGAAGCCGATTTCAATATCGATTCCGAAAAAGTGCGAGCAGCAATTACCTCCAAAACAAAAGCGATAATTGCAGTTGATATTGCTGGTTTTCCATGCGATTACGACAAATTGTATGAAATTATCGAAGCTAAAAAGGGCGAGTTTACTCCAAACAATGAGCTTCAAAAGAAATTAGGGCGCATTTTGTTGATTTCTGATGCTGCACATAGTTTTGGTGCAACGATGAACGGTAAAGTATCAGGTTCGCTTGCAGATGTTTCTTGTTTTTCATTTCACGCGGTAAAGAATTTGACGACAGCCGAAGGAGGCTCCATTTGCTTCAATTTGCCTGATTCTTTTGACCACGATGCCATTTATACACAGTTTTGTGCCATGATTTTGCATGGTCAATCGAAAGATGCACTGGCGAAAGCACAAAAAGGAAATTGGCGTTACGACGTGGAAGAGCCTGGTTTCAAATGCAATATGACAGATTTACAAGCCGCGATTGGTTTGGTTGAGTTGGAACGTTACCAAGAGAATCTTGATCGCAGAAAAGAAATTTTCAACGCATATTCGAGCGCTTTTAGCAAGCATGAATGGGCCTTTATTCCTAAGTATGTGGATGAAAACAAAGAGACTTGCTATCACTTGTATTTGTTGCGCATTGCAGGAATTACTGAAGAAATGCGTGATGCAATTATGCAATCCATTTTTGATCAAGACGTGTCGGTTAATGTTCATTTTCAGCCACTTCCAATTTTGACGGCTTACAAAAAACGTGGATTTAAGATGGAAGATTATCCAGAAACGTGGAACAAATACCACAACGAAATTTCCTTGCCCGTTTATTTCAATCTGACGGATGAACAAGTGCAGACAGTCATTCAAGCGGTTATTTCATCCGTAGAAAAGCACCTGAACGCTTGAAACGTTTCTTCGATATCCTATTTTCAGTAGTCATTTTAGGACTATTTCTGCCTATCGGAATTATTATTGGAATATGGATTTTGATCGAATCACGTGGTGGAATTTTCTACACACAAGAGCGCATTGGTCAAGGAGGAAAGCCGTTTCAGTTGTTGAAATTTCGTTCTATGCGCAAAGATGCTGACAAGGCGGGTAAATTGACCATTGGCATGCGCGATCCGAGAATCACCAAGTCGGGCTATTTCATCCGTAAATTCAAACTCGACGAATTTCCACAATTTATCAATGTTTTGAAAGGCGAAATGAGTGTCGTTGGTCCGCGACCAGAAGTAGAAGAATACGTGGCGCTCTATACAAAAGAACAAGCCGAAATTTTAAATGTGAAGCCAGGAATTACAGACTTGGCATCCTTAGAATATTTCAAAGAAAACGAATTATTGGGCAAATCAGAGAATCCTCGAAAAACCTACATCGAAGAAGTCATGCCCGCCAAAATTGAACTGAATAAGAAATACATCGCTAATCCAAGTTTGTCGCATGACATTAAAATTATTTGGAAGACGTTTTTGAAGGTTGTTGGGAGGTGAATAATTTTTGAGGTTCATTTTTTAAATGAATAATTTCAAAATCATACGTTTTGGAAAAAGACGTTGATATCAATTTCGATAAAGGGTTTTTCTCATTTAGCTTGATTAAAATAGATCTTATTAATGTAACCTATCAGCAAAAAAAAGTATAACTATTAGTCGATATAACAGCCAATAGTTATAACTTTTAGCCGTTACAACAGCCAAAAGTTATGTTTTTTAGCATTGATTAGACTTAATTTGGCAAATCAATGGAAGTAAAAAGCACGTTTTTTTTGATACTGATTTTTTTAAAAATCAATTTTATTAAAATCACCCGCATCATCTTGAACAAATTTTGTTTCTTTGATGAAAGAACTAAAATCAATGGAAGAAGACACACTTGATATATCCGATTCATCGGCGGAGGGGAAAATTACGATCGAAGTCAAAAGAACGTTAATTTCTATTCGTCGTTGGGCTATTTTCACGGCAATTGTAGGTTTTTTATTATCTGTCTGTGGGCTTTTTTACATGGCATTTGTCTACATTGAAGAAGGAAACAGAAGTTACCGAAGCGATGATTTTGTGATTGGAATGCTCGTGTTTGGCGCTTTGACGATCTTTATTTTTCTGGTCGCCAAATTCTTATTGGATTATGCCCGCAACTTAAACAAAAGTTTCAAGCAGAATTCGGATATCCACCTTGCCAAAGCCTTTCGTGGTGCTCGCAATGCGATTTTGATGATTGCAATTTTGGGGGTTGTTTTGCTTTCACTTGCTATTCTTGGCATTATATTGATTATTGTTTTAAGCAATTTTCTTTGATTTCGGGAAGAGAATGGATGAGTTTGATGCTTTATAAGTGGCTGAAGACTCTCGAGATGTCAATAGAATCAGGGGTTCTTCTAAAAGTTTATTATATTAAAAGTTTAATATATTATAAGTTTAGAAGTTTAAAATTTTGTTTTTTTTGCTTGCCAAGCTTCTGATGAATAATTCTGTTGCCAACAAGCAAATTGTTATAGCAAATTAGTAACGAATGATTTAAGAGTGTTAAGTATCGTGTCTAAACGAAGTATCAATGCTCAAATCTTAAAATCTTCACCGCGGAGCAGCAACAGCTTGTCCCGACTTTTCGGGAAAGTTAAATCATCAAATCTTCAAATTTTCAAATCGTCAAATTCTCAAATCATCAAATCATCACCCCCCGGAGGCAGCAGCGAAGCTAAATCACTCTTAACCTCCAACTCTTGCTCCTTACCTAAAACCAACAAATAATCAATTGCAGCTTTACGCTCATTCGGAATGATTCCCTCCAAAATGGCTTCTTTGATCTTAGATTTCAGTTCGCCAACAATCGCGCAAGGTCCAAGTCCAAAAGTTTCCATCACTTCCAAACCGCTTATTGGTGGTTGAAAATTCCGAACGTGATCTTTTTCCTCAACATCTTTCAATTTTTGCCGAACTAACTCAAAATTCTGTTTGAATCGTTTGACCTTGAACTCGTTTTTAGAAGTAATATCGGCATCGCACAAGGTCATCAAATCATCAATGTCATCTCCAGCTTCATTGAGTAATCTTCGAATGGCAGAATCAGTTACCGAACCTTTAACCAGTGCAATCGGACGCAAATGTAAGCGCACTAATTTTTCCACATACTTCATTTTGTGATCTAGTGGTAATTTCAGGCGCTTGAAAATTTTTGAAGTCATCCGAGCACCCATTTCTTCATGACCGTGAAATGTCCAGCCAACAACAGGATCAAAGCGTTTCGTTGGAGGTTTGGCAATGTCATGCATTATTGCAGCCCAGCGCAACCAAAGGTTATCAGTGTTTTGAGAAACATTGTCCAACACCTCAAGAGTATGTAAGAAATTGTCTTTATGTGCTTTTCCATCAATGGTTTCAATCCCTTGGAGTTGAATCATTTCAGGGAAAAATTGATGAAGTAGTCTGGTCGAATTCAATAATTTGAAACCACGAGAAGGTGTGTCACTAAGAATGATTTTGTTCAATTCATCCATAATTCGTTCCGATGAAATGATCTCCAACCGTTCAGAATTTTTCAAAATCGAAACCAATGAAGTTGAATCAATTTTAAAATTTAATTGAGTCGCAAATCGAATTGCGCGCATCATGCGTAAGGGATCATCTGTAAATGTAGTATCCGGATCCAAAGGCGTTTTGATGAGACCATTTTTCAGATCTTCCTGTCCATTGAAAGGATCAATCAAATCTCCAAAATTTTTGGCATGTAATGAAAGTGCGAGTGCATTTATTGTAAAATCGCGTCGATTCTGATCGTCTTCCAATGTTCCATTTTCCACAATTGGTTTACGAGAATCTCGTTGATACGATTCCTTGCGAGCTCCAACAAATTCAACATCTAAATCTTTGTAATTGAATTGTGCGGTCCCGAAGTTCTTGAAATACGACACTTTTTTGACACGGAGAATTTGAGCAGCTTTCTCAGCAAGTTCAAGTCCATTTCCTACAACAACAATATCAATATCTTTCGAAGGTCTTTCCAGCAATAAATCGCGCACAAACCCACCAATAACGTATGCTTCAAGATTGTTTTCAGTGACAACTTGGCTCACAACCTTAAATACAGGATGTTTTAAATACGATGCGTAATTCTTCATTTTGGAGCGCAAAGATAAGGATTTCAATGCATGACGACAAATCCCATAGAAAGGCAAACATTTTCCAATCAATATCTTGCGCCTTGCGGAACGAATAACTAATTTTGCGCCATGCAGGAAATGATATTAATTTTAGATTTTGGTTCGCAATACACACAGTTAATTGCCCGTCGCGTAAGAGAATTGAATGTATATTGTGAAATTCACCCTTGGAACAAAGTTCCAGAATTATTCAACAATATCAAAGGTGTTATTTTGTCTGGAAGTCCATTTTCGACTCGCGATGAAAATTCACCTAAACCCGATTTATCAGCTATCAAAGGCCAGTTTCCTTTGTTGGCTGTTTGTTTTGGTGCACAATATTTAGCAAATAACTATGGAGGAGAGGTTCTTCCATCAACGATACGTGAATATGGTCGTGCGAACTTGTCATTTGTGAGTCAAGACTGCAGCTTAACCAAGGGAATGTCAACAGGTTCGCAGGTTTGGATGTCTCATGGTGATACAATTAAAAACATTCCATCAAATTTCAAATTAATTGCAAGTACGGCAGATGTTGAAAATGCAGGATTTGAAATCGACGGAGAAAAAACATACGGAATTCAATTCCATCCAGAAGTTTATCATTCGCTTGAAGGAGCCATTTTACTTAAAAATTTCATTGTTTCCATTTGTAATTGCCAACAAGATTGGACACCAGACGCATTTGTTGATACTACAGTCGCTGATTTAAAACAGCAAATTGGTTCAGACAAGGTGATTCTTGGTTTGTCTGGCGGAGTTGATTCTTCGGTTGCGGCAGTCTTGTTACACAAAGCGATTGGATCGAATTTACATTGCATTTTCGTTGATAATGGTTTGCTCCGCAAAAATGAATTTCAGCAAGTGCTCGATTCATATAAAGGAATGGGACTCAATGTAAAAGGTGTTGATGCGTCTCAAGATTTTTACGATGCATTAAAAGGATTGACTGATCCAGAATTGAAACGGAAGGCGATTGGTAAGGTTTTCGTGGATGTGTTTGATGCAGAATCTAAGTTGATTGAAGATGCAAAATGGTTGGCTCAAGGAACAATCTATCCAGATGTGATTGAGTCAGTTTCTGTAAATGGTGGTCCATCACAAACCATTAAATCGCATCACAATGTCGGTGGATTGCCTGACTACATGAAATTGAAAGTGGTTGAGCCCTTGAAATTATTGTTCAAAGATGAAGTGCGACGAGTAGGTAAATCCTTGCATATCGACGATGCAATTTTACAACGTCATCCGTTTCCAGGACCAGGATTAGGAATTCGAATATTGGGCGAAGTCACTGCTGAGAAAGTCAGAATTATTCAAGAAGTGGATCATATTTTCATTTCAGGATTAAAAGAAGATGGCTTGTATGATCAAGTTTGGCAGGCTGGTTCTATATTTTTGCCTGTTCAATCCGTTGGAGTGATGGGTGATGAGCGAACGTATGAAAATGCAGTTGCTCTGCGAGCTGTTTCGTCTACGGATGGCATGACAGCGGACTGGGTGCATTTGCCATATGAATTTTTAGCAAAGATTTCGAATAAGATAATCAACCAAGTAAAAGGCATCAACCGAGTGACTTACGACATAAGTTCAAAACCACCCGCAACCATCGAATGGGAATAATTCGTATCTTGGCATGCTGATTGTTACATGAAACAAAATTTTGAACCCAACCAATGAATAGATTTTTAGGAATAATTTTTATCTGCTTCAGCTACTTCTCATTCGCTCAACCCGAGGATGCAAAAGTAGCCACCGTCGATGGTCAACGTGTATATGTGCACATTGTTCAAGCAGGAAATACCCTTTGGGGAATTCACCAATTGTACAAAGTTCCAGTGGAAGATATCGTACGAAGAAATCCAGGAGTTGAATCTGGTATTCAAGACGGAGAAGTTTTGTATATTCCAGTGCCTAAAGTGGATGAAACCAAAACACACAAAGTGGTTACTGGAGAAACTTTATTCGGTATTTCTAAACAATATGGCGTTTCTGTGGAGGATTTGATCAAGTTGAATCCAGAAGTTGCGGATGGTTTGAAAGTGGATCAAGTTCTAAAAATTCACATTTCTGGTTATGCAAATGAAGTGGTGAAAGATCCAATTAAAAATCCAGTTAATACTGCGAATCCAGATAAAATTACAGTTAATTTCTCTGATTCTACGATACAACACACTGTCGCAGAAAGTGAAACTATGTACAGCATAAGTAAGCGCTACATGGTTTCTGCTGAGCGTATTATGGAGTTTAATGGTAAGAAAAGCACCTCAATTCGACCAGGCGAAGTACTTAAAATCCCAGTGAAAAAAGAACGCATTGAAAAAGTGTCGGTTCGTGAAGTTCCACCACCTGCCGAAGTTAAAAAAATTGATTCAACCTTATTGTTCAAGAAAAAGGACGTTTATAACGTGGCTATTTTGATGCCTTTTTTCTTAGAAAAAACGGAAAAAGTGAGTTACACCATGCAAACTATGGCAACCGAATTTTACATGGGAGCAAAAATGGCGATCGACTCGCTAGAACTTCTTGGATTCAACGCAAAAGTATATGTGCATGATACTCAAAATGATTCTACTGTTATCCTTGGGATTTTAGATAAACCTGAATTCAAAGAAATGGATTTAATCATTGGTCCATTATATAAATCAGAAGCTCCATTAATTGCCGATTGGTGTTTGAAAAATAACGTAAGAATGGTTTGTCCAGTAAAATGCGATGCTCAAATCATTGAGAATAATCCTTTTGTGTATACGGCAGTTCCATCAGAAATCGCATTGATTCGCACTTTAGCGAAACAAGTGTATACCAAGCATCAAAACGATCGCATAATTCTTGTTAAGCCTACTTCAGCCTCAGATTCTTTGATGTACGATGCATTTCGAGTGGAGTTCAAACGATTGGCGGCAAAATCGAATGCCAAGTTAATCGAAACGACCTTAAGTGATTTTCCAAATCATTTATTAAAAACAACAAATACAGCAATTATTTTCCCATCGGCTGATAAAACAAGTGTAGGGACGTTTTGGAGCAATTTGTCATTAAACAACGCGAAAACAACGGATGCAAAAACGTGGGTTTACGGTACGAATGATTGGCTGGAAATGGCAGGAAATGGTGATTTGAAATCACGTTATAAATTAACTGTTGCAGATAAGTGGCAGTTTAGTCATTATGACACATACATCAAAAACTATACACGTATTTACCGAAGAAAATATCACTCAGATTTCACAAAAATAGCCGCTCAAGGATACGATGTTACCTTTAATTATTGCGCAGAATTGTTGATGGGTCGAAAAGTTGGAAAATTGGTTGTGAATGATTTTGAAAATTTTCAAATTGGGGCTCAGCATGGATTTGAAAACCGTGGATGTAGAATTATTTCTCAGAGCGATTTTGATTCTCAAAAAGATTCGCAAGAATAATGGACAAAAACTCTATTGCCAATGACTTTCGTTTGCTTCAAGCTAGGATTTGTGAGCGATTAGAAGAAGTTGATGGACAGCAGCAGTTTAATTCTGACGATTGGATTCGAGCAGAAGGTGGAGGTGGCTGTACGAAAACCTTGAAGAATGGTGCTGTCATCGAAAAAGGTGGCGTTGCATTTTCGGAAGTTTTTGGTCTAGTGTCGGATGCAATGCGAAAACAATTAGGCTTGGATGGAACCACTTTTTTTGCAACAGGCGTTTCAATTGTTTTACATCCAAATAATCCCCATGTACCAATCATTCATATGAATGTCAGATATTTTGAATTAGACAATGGAACTTATTGGTTTGGCGGTGGAATTGATTTGACACCACACTACATTGTTGAATCACAAGCAATTGAGTTTCATCGAACTTTGAAAACCATTTGCGATAAATATCATTCAGATTTTTACCCTCGTTTTAAGAAATGGGCAGATGAATATTTTTATTTGCCTCATCGAAATGAATCAAGAGGTGTTGGAGGAATCTTTTACGATCACATTGATGAATCTTCTGGAATTTCGAAAGAGAAACTAATGGAATTTGCGCTAGCCTTGGGAGATTCTTTTGCGGACATCTACGAATTTCAAGTGAATTTGGGAAGAAATAAGTCATTTTCTGAAGAAGAAATTAGATGGCGTAATTTGCGTCGAGGAAGGTATGTAGAATTCAATTTGGTGCATGATCGAGGTACTAAATTCGGGCTTTTTTCGAATGGAAGAACGGAATCGATTTTGATGAGTTTACCTCCAGATGCTTCATGGGAATACGCTGCAATTCCCGAAACAGCGTTGGAGCAAAATACACTTGATTTACTGAGTAAAACCCAAAATTGGTTGGATTGAATTTCTTGATTGATTCGTTTAGGAACTGCACATATCAGTATCATTATAAAACTGTTCAAAAGTTTTCATAAATTCGCATAGATTTTTAGGCAGTTAATCTTGTTTATTAAGCGATTGATATAGATTTCTTAAGGCAACCGTTGAATAAGATTTACGTCTAGACTAAAACTGAAAAATATGAAACTTAATTTTATCATTGTCATTTTGTTATTTAGCACCTCAAATTATGCTGTCTCGCAAATTGAGGGCATACCTGTGGATTCGATTCCAGAGTCTAATGCTGTTATGGAGCAAATTGCAACAACAACAATGGAAAATGTGAAAACTTCTAGAAATCCGGCGATGGATTTAATTGATAAGAATGGGGGGATTGTTTTTGCTGAAGTAACTTTAAACAGCAATTTGGTTCACGTATTTAAAGGCAAATCCAATAATTTGGAATTTGAAAATGCAGTGAAGAATGTTAAAGAGTTTTCTTTTGTTAAGTTATTCGAGCATGTAAATAATGATGAATATCAAGTTGAATTTATCTATGGTGTCACGGATCAAGAACAGCGCCTTTTTTATGAAAAATTAGGTTTTTCAGGATTTACAATTAAAACAAAATAAGATGTTGTTTAGGTTCATTAGCATTATTGTCTTAGGTCTATCAATTCACTTTGGTGCAACCTCGCAATGTACTATTACTAGTTTAAATTATACGGTAAGTACGTGTTCTGGGAGTAATAACACCTTTCAGATTAATGGCACCTATACCTATACAGGAGCACCTGCTACAGGTTTTGTTCAAATTACGGCAAACAATGGAAGCAACTATAATTTGATTCAATTTCCACCGTTCGTGAATGGGGCAGTTTTACACCCTTTTACAATAACAGGTATCCAATCAAATGGTGCGCCACTAAGTGTTACGGTTACATTTACTGCAAATCCGGCCTGTACATTAACTGTGTGGGCGACATCTCCTCAAAGTTGTCTTTGCACAGCTGACGTTGGGACATTTACTACATCCAATGTTGGTTTAACGACTACTCCAAATGTATTATGTTATGGAGATGCAGTACAAATTACACCCAATAATAATTGGGTTGCACCAGGTCAAGCGAATTCTCCGCCCAATCCATTAGGTTACGACCCTGGGATAGGCTATTTGGTTTATTCGTGTCCTCCAACTGTTGGTGTTACTCCTGCAGCAGGGGTAAGCCCAGGTACAGACCCATGTTTGATTGGAGTTGCTGGTTTTGGTAATTTAATTGATGTTAATAATTTATACTGGATAAATACATACCCTCCTGGCACATTTACGAATAACATAGTATATTTCGTTCCCATTACATTTTACAATGTGTCATCAAACCCGACAGTGCAATCATGGCAAAACACAACCCTCCCTTGTTATGAAATGGGTACACCAATTGCAGTTCAATATTTACCTCAAATTACGACAAATCAAGTTCAAAATTGTTCTGCGGGAACAGTAACTACAACAATTAGTGGTAGTCTGCCACAGTTAAATGGAAGTTTGTTCACAAGGGTTTCTGGCTCATTAAGTCCAGTGACAGCAACTTTTAATAATACAACATGTTCGAATGGGGGATCTATTGTTATTGGAGGTTTGGCTAATGGAGATAATTATTCTTATCAAGTACAAACAACAAATGGTTGTATTGCAACTATTTCTGGGACATTTAATGGACCACCATCATCTGCATTTTCTTATTCAAGTGCTAATTATTGTGTGAATAGCCCGAATCCTACCCCTACAATAACAGGTGCAGCCGGAGGAACATTTAGCGCTTCTCCAGCAGGTTTAACACTTAACACTTCGACAGGTCAAATTACAACAGCAACAAGTACACCAGGTGCTTATACGGTAACTTATACGACACCAGGTTCATGTACTTCGTCATCAACGTTCCTTGTAAACATTCGACCACTTCCAACTGCAACCATCTCAACGGCATCTGCAACTGTTTGCCAAGGTTCTAGTTCTGCGGTGGTTACTTTTACAGGTGCAGGCGCAACTGCTCCATATACTTTTACTTATAATATTAATGGTGGTTTGAACCAAACCGTAACAACAACAGCTGGTAATTCTGTTAATTTAAGTGTTATTACGGCTACGCCAGGTACGTTTGTTTATAATTTAGTGAGTGTATCATCATCTTTTTCTTGTTCGCAAGCTCAGGCTGGAAGCGCAACTGTTACTGTGACTCCGTCCACAAATGCTGGAACATTATCTGGAAATCAATCTATTTGTGTTGGTGGAAATACCACATTCACTTCGACAGCATCAGGAGGGACTTGGTCAACATCCAATGCTGGAATTGCTTCAGTTGTTTCAGGAACTGGAGTAATCACTGGGGTGGCAGCAGGAACAGCTACAATTACATACACAGTAACAGGTTCTGGTGGTTGTCCAAATGCAACCGTAACCCGAACAGTAACTGTTACCACTGCTCCAACTGCTGGAACTTTGTCTGGAACACAAACAATATGTGTAGGTGGAAATACAACTTTTACATCAACATTAACAGGAGGAACATGGTCAACATCCAATGCTGGAATTGCTTCAGTTATTTCAGGAACTGGAGTAATCACTGGCGTATCTGCGGGAACGGCTACATTAACATATACAGTTGCAGGTTCGGGCGGTTGTCCAGATGCAACAGTTACACGAACAGTTACAGTAACCGCTGCGCCAGTAGCAGGGACATTGGCAGGAAATCAATCTATTTGTGTTGGTGGAACAACGACATTCACTTCAACAGTTTCGGGTGGCTCTTGGTCTTCATCAAACACTGGAATAGCAACAATTAATAGTTCAACAGGAGTAATTACTGGAGTTGGTGCAGGGACAGCAACAATCACTTACACAATGACTGGATCTGGTGGTTGTCCTAATGCAACAGTAACAAGAACAGTAACCGTAACAGCCGCTCCAACTTCTGGAACTCTGTCTGGAACACAAACAATATGTATTGGAGGTAATACAACTTTTACGTCAACAGTTGCAGGTGGAACTTGGAGCACATCAGATGCAACAGTCGCAACGGTTAACTCATCTACAGGTGTGATTACAGGAGTGACAGCAGGCACGGCAACAATTACATATACGGTTGTAGGTTCAGGAGGCTGTTCTAATGCTACAGCAACTCGTAATGTTACTGTAACAGCGGCGCCAAATGCGGGAACTTTGTCCGGGACACAAGCGATTTGCGTTGGTGGAACAACGACCTTCACATCAACAGTTTCTGGAGGAACATGGTCAACTTCAAGTGCCGCTATAGCAACAGTGAATGCATCAACTGGATTAATAACAGGAGTTGGTGCAGGAACAGCAACAATAACTTACACAGTGACTGGATCTGGTGGTTGTCCTAATGCAACAGTAACTAGAATTGTAACAGTAACAGCCGCTCCAACTGCTGGAACTTTGACTGGAACACAAACAATATGTGTTGGTGGAAATACAACTTTTACATCTACAGTTGCTAGTGGTTCATGGTCTACATCCAATGCAGGTGTTGCAACGGTTAATTCTACCACAGGAGTTATTACTGGAGTTTCGGCTGGAACAGCAACAATAACCTACACAGTAGCAGGTTCAGGTGGATGTTCAAATGCCACTGCAACTCGCAATGTGACAGTTACAGCTGCTCCTACCGCAGGAACACTTTCAGGAAATCAGAACATATGTGTTGGATCAACAACGACTTTTACAACTACATCTTCTGGTGGGTCCTTTAGTTCATCAGATATTACAATCGCCACGGTTAACGCATCCACAGGAGTTATTACTGGTGTTGCAGCAGGAACGGCAACAATTACTTATACCGTAACCGGATCTGGTGGTTGTCCAAATGCAACTGTGACTCGAACCGTAACGGTTACAGCTGCACCAAATGCTGGAACTTTATCTGGAAATCAAGCGATTTGTGTAGGTGGTACAACAACATTTAGTTCAACTTCCGCAGGAGGGACGTGGTCAACATCCAATGCTGGGGTTGCAACTGTCAATGCTTCCACCGGAGTTGTTACAGGAGTTTCAGCAGGAACAGCAACAATTACTTACACGGCAAGTGGTTCAGGAGGATGTTCAAATGCAACTGCAACACGCACTGTTACAGTCACTGCTGCACCTGTTGCTGGAACTTTGTCTGGAACTCAGGCGATTTGTGTGGGTGGTACTACAACTTTCACTTCAACATCAGCCGGAGGATCCTTTAGTTCATCCGATATTACAATCGCCACGGTTAACGCATCGACAGGAGTTATAACTGGTGTTGCGGCAGGAACGGCAACAATCACTTATACCATAACAGGTTCTGGTGGTTGTCCAAATGTAACTGTGACTCGAACCGTAACGGTTACAGCTGCACCAAATGCTGGAACTTTATCTGGAAATCAAGCGATTTGTGTAGGTGGTACAACAACATTTAGTTCAACTTCCGCAGGAGGGACGTGGTCAACATCCAATGCTGGGGTTGCAACTGTCAATGCTTCCACCGGAGTTGTTACAGGAGTTTCAGCAGGAACAGCAACAATTACTTACACGGCAACTGGTTCAGGAGGATGTTCAAATGCAACTGCAACACGCACTGTTACAGTCACTGCTGCACCTGTTGCTGGAACTTTGTCTGGAACTCAGGCGATTTGTGTGGGTGGTACTACAACTTTCACTTCAACATCAGCCGGAGGATCCTTTAGTTCATCCGATATTACAATCGCCACGGTTAACGCATCGACAGGAGTTATAACTGGTGTTGCGGCAGGAACGGCAACAATCACTTATACCATAACAGGTTCTGGTGGTTGTCCAAATGTAACTGTGACTCGAACCGTAACGGTTACAGCTGCACCAAATGCTGGAACTTTATCTGGAAATCAAGCGATTTGTGTAGGTGGTACAACAACATTTAGTTCAACTTCCGCAGGAGGGACGTGGTCAACATCCAATGCTGGGGTTGCAACTGTCAATGCTTCCACCGGAGTTGTTACAGGAGTTTCAGCAGGAACAGCAACAATTACTTACACGGCAACTGGTTCAGGAGGATGTTCAAATGCAACTGCAACTCGCAATGTGACAGTCACTGCAGCACCTGTTGCTGGAACTTTGTCTGGAACTCAGGCGATTTGTGTGGGTGGTACTACAACTTTCACTTCAACATCAGCCGGTGGATCCTTTAGTTCATCCGATATTACAATCGCCACGGTTAACGCATCGACAGGAGTTATAACTGGTGTTGCGGCAGGAACGGCAACAATCACTTATACCATAACAGGTTCTGGTGGCTGTGCAGATGCAATAGTTACTCGAACAGTAACAGTTACAGCAGCACCAAATGCCGGAACTTTATCAGGAAATCAAGCTATTTGTGTAGGTGGTACAACAACATTTAGTTCAACTTCAGCTGGAGGGACATGGTCAACATCTAATGCTGGGGTTGCCACAGTTAATGCTTCTACGGGAGTGATCAATGGTGTTTCGGCTGGAACAGCAACAATTACTTACACGGCAACAGGTTCAGGAGGATGTTCAAATGCAACAGCAACACGCACTGTTACAGTCACTGCAGCACCTGTTGCAGGAACTTTATCCGGCACACAAGCGATTTGTGTGGGTGGTACAACAACTTTCACATCAACATCTGCTGGTGGAGCTTGGTCTAGTTCAGATGCTACAATTGCGACTATTGATCCAGTAACAGGTGATATTTCAGGTATTGCGGCAGGAACGGCAACAATCACATACACAGTAACAGGTTCTGGTGGCTGTGCAGATGTAACTGTAACAAGAACAGTAACCGTAACAGCAGCACCAAATGCTGGAACATTATCAGGAAATCAAGCAATTTGCGTAGGTGGAACAACAACATTTAGTTCAACTTCTGCTGGAGGGACATGGTCAACATCTAATGCTGGGGTTGCCACAGTTAATTCTACTACGGGAGTGATCAATGGTGTTTCGGCTGGAACAGCAACAATTACTTATACAGCAACAGGTTCAGGAGGATGTTCAAATGCCACTGCAACACTTAATGTTACAGTCACTGCAGCACCTGTTGCTGGAACTTTATCTGGTACACAAGCTATTTGTGTAAGTGGTACAACAACTTTCACATCAACATCGGTTGGTGGTTCTTGGTCAAGTTCAGACGCTACAATTGCGACTATTGATCCAGTATCAGGAGATATATCAGGTGTTTCAGCAGGAACAGCAACAATGACTTATACAGTAGCAGGCTCAGGTGGTTGTGGAAATGCAACGGTTACTCGAACAGTAACAGTTACTGCTGCACCAAATGCTGGAACTTTATCAGGAACACAAAATATTTGTGTTGGAGATAATTCAACGTTCTCTTCGACGTCAGCAGGTGGTTCATGGTCAAGTTCGGATATTACAATTGCAACAATTGATCCTTTAACAGGAGATATATTAGCAAATGCGGCGGGAACTGCGACAATGACGTATACTGTTGCTGGCTCAGGGGGGTGTGCAGACGCAACCGCTACAAGAACGGTAACTGTCAACTCCGTTCCAACAGCAACAATTTCTGGAGTGGGTGCCGTTTGTGAAAACGATACCGAGGGTATAATAACGATAACTGGGGCAAATGGAATAGAACCATATACATTTACATATACTATCAATGGAGGTGTCAGTATACCGGTTTCTTCAATTGGTAATTCCGCTACGATAGTAGTAACATCAAATGTTCCTGGTTCTTTTGAATATAACCTTATTGAGGTTTCAGATGCAGGAATTTCAGGGTGCAGTCAAACATTATCAGAAATTGAAATAATAACGATCAATGCAAATCCTGTTCCAGTTATCGGTGGTGATGCGGATTATTGTGCAGGATTAACAGCAACTATTTCAACGGTAGATACTTATACGGATTACGATTGGTCTCCTGCTAATCAGACAACTCAAAGTATTCAGGCGACAATTGCAGATAATCCAATTTCAGTAACTGTAACTGATGGTAATGGTTGTTCAGGAACTTCTGCTCCTTATAATTTAGTTGAAAATACGGTGATTATTTACGATACAATCATTTCAATATGCCAAGGTGAAACAGCATTAATTCATGGAAACTTGGAGTCAGTTGCTGGGATTTATACTCAGAATTATCCAATTGCCAATGGATGTGACAGTACTTTAAATGTGACTTTGATTGTAAATCCTTTACCAGTAATTGATGCAGGAGTTGATCAAACGGTATGCGAAAATGAACTAATAACCCTGTCTGGGTCAGGTGCACCAACATTAGTTTGGGATGGTGGAGTAGTTGACGGGGTTCCTTTCACACATGCTCCCGGGGGGCAATCTTTTACGGTAACTGGAACAGATGCAAATGGTTGCGTTAATACAGATTATCTTGAAGTAACAATCAATGCAAATCCTGTAATTGATCCTGTGATTGATCAGGTGCATTGTAACGGTGCGCTTACAACTTTAGTTACTTTCACTAGTAATATTGCTGGAAGTACGTTTGACTGGACCAATAGCAATACTGCAATTGGACTTGGAGCAAGTGGCACAGGCGATTTGCCAAGTTTTACAGCAACCAATTCTACAGCATCTACAATAACAAGTATAATAACTGTAATTCCAACTTCATCAACATGTCCAGGAGCTTCAACAGATTTTGAAATTTCCGTATTACCAACTCCAGTTGCAGCAATCAGTGCTCCGATTTCGGTTTGTATTAATGACCCTGCTCCAACCATTACTTTTACAGGAAGTCAAGGTACAGCACCTTATACATTTACATATAACATTGATGGTGGTGCAAATCAAACCGAAACTTCTGTTGGAAATACTGCTACGGTGACAGCTCCAACCAATATTGCAGGTGTTTACACATATACGATAACTGAAATTGTGGAAACAGGAGTTTGTTCTGCAACTCAGCTTGTTTCGACAACTGTTACGGTTAATACTTTACCAACTGTAACAACTGGAAATGACACAACTTTGTGTTTTGGTGATACCTATGATTTCGTTGCTAATGGAGCAAATACTTATTCTTGGGATCAAGGAATTGTAGATGGGTCATCAGTTGCTCCGCCTCTTGGAACAACTTTTTACACAGTGATTGGAACTGATGCAAACGGATGTGAAAATACAGATATTTTAACCATTACAGTGAACAGTCTACCTATCATAGATGGAGGTTTAGATCAAATTATCTGTTCAGGTGAACCGGTGACTTTAACTGCAACAGGTGGGAATTCATTCGTTTGGACAGCTCCAGTAGTTGACGGAGTTGCTTTTAATCCAATTGCAACAGCAACATATACCGTAACAGGAACTGGAGCAAATGGTTGCGAAAACACAGATGATGTTATCGTCACAGTGAATCCAATTCCAGTAATTTCTGCAGGTCAAGACATCGCAGGATGTGATGGAACGCAATATACATTAACCGGAAGTGGAGGAGGAGCTGGCGCTGTGTATGTTTGGGACAATGGTGTAACTGATGGAGTTGCGTTTAATTCTCCAATTGGAAGTACAACATATACTGTAACAGGAACAGATGCAAATGGTTGCGAAAATACAGATCAAGTTGTGGTTGATATTCAAACTGCACCTATAGTTAGTTTTACTTTTGTGCAAAATGAAAATTGTGTTCCTGTTTCGGCAACATTTACCAATACTTCGGCACCAATAGGTGTTAATTGTGTTTGGACATTTGGCGATGGTACAGTAATAAACAATTGTGGAACGGTCTCAAATGTTTTTGACACTCCAGGTTCTTTCGATGCAACCTTGCAAGTGGAATCTACAAATGGATGTGTTGCAACTCAAACACAACTAGGTATCATCAACGTTTCGCCATATCCAGTTGCTAATTTTGATTTCTCTCCTGATGAAGTTACAAGTTTATTTAACGAAGTGACTTTTGATAATCAATCGGTGGGAGCAATTAACTATGTTTGGTCATTTGGCGATGCAAGTGTGACATCTAACTTGGAAAATCCTGTTCATGCTTATCCAGAAGATTTAGCGGGTGCTTATCAAGTAATGCTCATTGCTTCAAACGCGGCGGGTTGTACAGACACAGCATATCGATTTATCAATATCTCAGAGGAATTGTTGTTCTATGTACCTAATGCATTCACACCAAATAACGATCAATTCAACTCTACATTCTTGCCAGTGTTTACAACTGGATTTAATCCGCAAGAATACACCTTGTTGATTTATAATCGTTGGGGAGAAGCAATCTTTGAATCGCATAATGCGGAAATTGGTTGGAATGGATATTATGGAAATGGAGGAACGCCTTGCAAAGAAGGTGTTTATACCTGGAAAATACAATTCCGTACTTCAGCGGACAATGACCGAAGAACTGTCACTGGTCATGTGAATTTGCTGAAATAATTGGAGATTCTAGATAAACTCAGTTTTGATTCGTTGAATAGAATTTAAAACCAGGAATGCGAGTGCTTTTGGAAGAACTTAGGCCTTAAGTGTTTTCAAGATTTCCTGAAGTTCAGCAGTTGGTAATCCTACAACATTGGTATACGAACCATCAATTTTTTCGATGCCAATAAGTCCGATCCAATCTTGAATTCCATAGGATCCAGCTTTGTCGAATGGTTTGAAATTTTCGAGGTAAAAAACAATATCGGATTGGCTGAGTGGTTTAAAAGTAACCGAAGTAAAAACAGATCTCTGGATGAAATTTCCTTTTGTAAAAACACAAATTCCTGTAATTACTTGATGCGTATTTCCAGCTAACTTGCTTAGCATATTTAGAGCATCTGAAAAATCCACTGGTTTACCCAAGATCTCTTCATTGAGCACAACAATGGTGTCTGCTGTTATTAAAATTTCATTGGAAGTGATAGATGGAATTAATGCTTCAGCTTTTTTCTTAGCGATGTATTCCGCAATTTCATGTGATTTTAATTCCGTTGGATAAGATTCATCCGTATCCAATGTTCTTATTTCAAATGAATACCCCAACAATTCCAGCAATTCCTTTCTTCTGGGAGATTGTGAACCTAGAACAATTTTCATATGTATTGGAAAAGATATATCAATCCTGCAAACATGGTAAGTTTAAGGATGGTTTTTAATTGAATCATAGATTTCCGCGAAGACGAAAAAGATATGACGAATCCGATTCCATTTAAAACGGCAGCGATTGATATTGGCCAAGCTAGATTCCAATTAAAGTTAGGGAAATACCAAGATACACCAAGGAAAAATCCAATTGGAAAAAGAACCAATGCGAAACCAATGATGTGAAGCGTCGTTTTTAAACCCAAAATCATCGGAATGGTTTTGGCGTGAATCAATTTGTCCCCTTCCATGTCTTCACCATCTTTAACGATTTCACGCATTAAATTTTGAAAGAAAGCCATCCACATAAAAATGAGAATAATCCAAGTAGATGCAATTTCAAACAATGGATCTTTGGTCGATGCAAGTAAATGTCGCATAGAATCGGAATTACTAACATCGATAAATATGAGAGTAAGATAAATCACTAAAACGGTCAGACCACTAATGACGATATTTCCCAATAAAGGAATTTTTTTCAACTTCACACTATACCACCACAAAAGAGTGATTGAAGTAACATGAATGACCGAAAACCAAAAAGTGTTGTATTTCCAACTTAAATACCCAGCAATAAAAAAAGCCACCAGGTTTAACATCCAATGGAGTGCAATGGCCCAACGTGCTTTTATATGTTTTGAAATAATAAGACGTTTTGGTCTATTCACCCGATCTGCACGAACATCAAAGTAATCATTGATTATATTCCCGGCTGCTGCAATCAGCAAAGTAGAAAATACAAGCAAGGCAAAATCAACATGATTGAATACAATAAATGGCGATAATGAATACAAATAAATCAATACTCCATACATGGAAATTGCAATAATTGCAAGGTTGACGGGGCGTATGAGTCGAAGTAGATGCACTTATTTTAAAATTTTGTATTCCGTTCTACGATTTGTTTGATGAGAAGTTTCTTTCTCCAATTCAGAATTCATGGTAGCAATTTCAGCATCGGAAATAATTGGTTGCGTGGATCCAAAACCTTTCGATTGAAGGCGTTTTACATCGATTCCTTTTTCAATCAAGTAATTCATTACTGATTTTGCACGATTTTCAGAAAGTAATTGGTTTTCTTTTGCATCACCGCGGGAATCTGTATGTCCACCAATTTCAATTTTCAAGGTTGGATTTAGATTCAAGAAAGCAACTAATTTATTCAATTCGATGAAAGATTCTGGACGAAGCGAGGCTTTGTTTAGATCAAAGAAAACGTTTTTCAGGGCTGTTGCAACCGTGTAATTTTCAATCGGAACCATTGGCACATCCATGTGAATTGCTTCCAATCCTTGCGGATTTGTCATATTAAAGTTTTGCGAAAAGAATGTATACCCGGGGTAATTCACATTCAATGCATAATCTTTATTTACAGGCAGAGATACCATAAATTCTCCTGTTAATTTGTCCGCAGAAGAAACAATCACTTCTTTTCCTGTTTTAAGATCAATAAGCTGAAACTTACCAGGTAATGGGTTTTTCGTAACCGCATCGTATACAATTCCTTCAAAATACAGTGTTTTCGTTGGTCTAAGATGTTCTGGCATTTGAAAGTAGTAAATGTCCAAATCGCCATAACCGCCTTCTCTATCTGATGCAAAAAATGCAATATCGCCTTCAGGATTTACCATGAGCGAATTTTCATCAGCGCGCGTATTTATGGGAAAACCTAAATTCTCAGGTCTTGACCAATTTCCACTTTCATCAAGTCGAGAAACAAATAAATCACTACCGCCCAATCCGGGGTGACCTTTCGATGCAAAATAAAGTGTTTTTCCATCTGGGTGAATCAAAACGGATTCTTCGACCATTTTAGTGTTTATGGTATTTGGCAAACGTTCTCCAGCGCCCCACGTTCCATCTTGTTGTAAACGCGCGACAAAAATATCCATGTCAGCCGCTTCACCTCTTTTGCTTACTCTGCGCACAAAATATATTGTTTTTCCGTCGGAAGAAATGGAAGGCTGTGATTCCCACAACGGAGAATTTGCATTTCCAGGAAGGTTGACAGGATCTGTCCATCGGCTTCCCAATTTTTTTGTAATAAACATGTCGCAACTTCCTTTCCCCATGCGACCAGCACCGTAATCAAGTCCAGTTTCGTCAGGACAGGCGATAAAAATGAGTGATCTGCCATCTGGAGCAATAGTTGGCGCACCTTCATTGAAAACTGTGTTTACATTTGGAGGCATAGGAATTGCTATTTTCCAACCTTCTTTCTTTTCGAAGTTTGACACATAAAAATCTTCTTGTTCGCCGGCAGGAGCTCTTTCATCCTTGATTCTGCGCGTAAAGAGAATCGTGTTTCCGTCAACTGTAATTGTAGGAAAGTACTCAGGATCTTTTGTATTAATTCCTGGTCCTACATTGATTGGTTTAAATTCCGTAGGATTTTTCATTGCTTTTTGAGCAAAAACACAACTTTCTCGGATGACATAAGCTTGGTTCACCATATCTGGGTTTGCATTCCGATTTTGAACATAAATATCCAAGTTTTTAATAGCACTTTCGTAATCGCCGATCGTATATTGACTATTTGCTAAAAAGAAATATGTACTACCCGTTGTTGCATGTCCTGGATTAATATTTAGCGCAGCTTGATAATGTTTTACGGCATTTTCGAAATCAAAAATGTACTCAGAGAATTCTCCTGCAAGCAAATGCGCTTCCCAGAAATTAGGCTCTTTTTCAAGCGCTTTATCCAACAATTCCAATCCAGATTTATAATCTGCTCTGCCATTCGCAGGATTAATCGCTTTGCTGGGTGCTTGTTGCGCTTCCTCAAACAATTTTATGGCCTTGCCATTTGAAACAGAATATTGTGAAGTCCCGCAACTTGCGAAAACGATGAGTTGAATTAAGATTAAAGCGTTTTTCATATTTAAGGAATATTCATGAATTTATGAGTTTGTAACGATACATTCCAAGAAGGGTTACTTTTTACGTATTCGATGATCAAAGGCAAAAACCGTTCCTGTTTTGACCATTCAGGTTGCAAATATTTTTTGCACGAATTTGAAATGTGTTCAGCATGACTTTCGGCCCATTCAAAATCACTTGGGTGACTGATAATTACTTTTAACTCGTTGGCCAAAAGATAAGCACTTTTATCAGGAGCTTTGAATTTTTTGGGAGAAAAACAATACCAATCTATGTCACCATTTAGTTTGTAGCATCCTGAAGTTTCGATGGCTGTGTAGATGTTTTTTTCATGCAACCCATTTACCAAAGTTGTTAGATCATACATGGCTGGCTCGCCTCCAGTGATAACACAAAAATTTGTTCCTGAACGAATCACCTCTTCAACAAGATCTTCGATTTTAAGAAGTGGATGGATGGAATTGTCCCAACTTTCTTTGACATCGCACCACACACATCCTACATCACATCCAGCAATGCGAATGAAGTATGCTGCCCGACCAGAATAAAAGCCTTCGCCTTGAATGGTATAAAAATGTTCCATTATTGGCAATTCGTTCGTTGAATCTACTTCTTTGATATGCATTTAAATTTTTTCTAATGTATCTAATTCATTGATGTACAATTCAACTTGACCAAAGTCATTTGTTTCGTAGTTTCTAACAAATTTAACATTTTCCATCCATTGATCCTCTGCATAGGAATGTTTAGAAAACACGATTTGACCGAATGTATCATCAAAGGACTCAACTAGCACTACGACTTCAGCGCTTCTTTGTTTCAATTCTGACAAAGAAATGTTGTTAAGCGGCGAATCATCATCGATTTTATGCACAAGTGTCCATGTCAATGGAAAGAAATTCACGAAATCAGTTTCAAGCTTCAGCTTAAAATAAAGTTTGTTGAAATTCTTAGCATCATTGGATGCGTTCATAATGAACAAAGTTTCGACTTTTGAATTGAGTAAGATGTTATCTCGTTCATTGACCATTTTGAACATTAGTGCTTTACCATCTTCAAAAGGAGTGATGATGATATTTTTCGAAAATCGAATTTTGGAAGAAGGCATTGATACCCTTCCATAAAGCAAACCTGTTGCGATAGCAAAACTTAATAGACCTAAAAACGCTTCGAGTGACGCAAGAAATTGGGCTCCATAACCAAGCGGTGAAATGCTGCCATAACCAACGGTCGTAAACGTTTGAAAGGAAAAGAAAAGTGCTTGTAGAAAGTGAGAATCATTGTAATTAATTCCTTGCAGTTGATCCATGCCTATCCAAAGATATAACAACGCAAAAAGTGTGTTGATTAATAGGTAAAATCCAAAAAATAAAATGATAAAAAGAAGCCAGTGGATGTCAATCAAGAATTTGTACAAATCTTTGAGTCCACGCATTCCTCCTCGTCGAATGATGTTATAACTTCCATCTTCGTTGACAAGGCGATTTACTTTTTTGGTGAATTTTGTTCCTAAGCCCGGATCTTTTTGCTGGATCATAGCACGAAGATAGCCAAGAAGACTTAGTTGGCATCAATGAATTTCCATTTTTTTCTCAATCGATCATGTTCTTTCAAAAAGTCAGCCATGAATAGTTGAGCTTCATTCGATTTATGTAAAATGGAACTAAACGTTTTTCTGATGGTCGTTAAAATTTCCGAGTCCATTAAAATTTCAGAAGATTTTGTGTCAAATTGATAATTCAAAAAGACTTGAATAATTTTATTTCGATCTTCGATTTCTGCTGAAGTTGGATTGTTTTTTTTGCTCAGTTCATCCAGAAAAGGCAACAATCTCGCACTTAAATTAATAAAGTGCCTTAAAATAAATAACGCTTCGTTGATCTGCTCAATTTTGCGCGTTTTCATGATATGTTGTTGCAGTTTCATACAATATATAAACGAATTATTTGCAAAATTGGTTGGCAAAACGTAAAAAAAGTAGCTTAAAATTTGAGTTAATTTGTTTGAAGTCGACTGAAAATGTTATTTTTGCTTGTAACTAATTGAAAAAGATGAAAAGAAATTTACTAAAACTAATCCCTGTAATTGCAGGTTTTTTCTTCATAAACAATGCGATTGGACAGCAAATTCCAAATTCAGATTTTGAATTGTGGGAAAATGTTGCTTCAGCGCAAGAACCAAATAATTGGAATAGCTTTTTAACAGCGCAAGGAACATGGAGCGGGTTTGCTCAAAATCAATTGGTTTCATCCACGGATGTTCGTCCTGGATCTTCAGGTACGAAAAGTGCGAAATTAAATGCATTGAGTATTGTTGGAACTTTAGCTAATGGAACATTAACTTTGGGTCGCATTAACATGGGAAGTACGACTCCTGCAAGCGTGGACAATTATAATATTTCGCTCACTGCGGACGGTAATTTTTCTGAAGCATTTACTGCGACTCCAGATTCCATTGTATTTTGGGCAAAGTATATTCCAGGAGCTGGCTCAGCGACGGATCAAGCACGAATGAAAGCAAGCTTTCATGGTAATTTCAACTGTAAAGATCCAGAAGATGCTGCATCAACAGCGCAAGTAGATGGAACATGTATTCGGAATTTTAATGGAACGAATAATCAATGGGTGAGATTCTCTACACCAGTGGATTATTCAGGAGTTTTAACTTCACATAGTTATGTGTTAATCACTTTTGCTACAAACAAAACTCCAGGAGCTGGAAATGCAGGAGATTTATTGTACATTGATGATCTTGAAATGATTTATAATCCGACAACAAATCAACAAATTGTTGCGAACAACGATTCGTACACAGGAAATCAAGACAATGCTATTACATGTACTGTTTTAACAAACGATGTGGATCCTGAGAATGCAATCAACAATGCATCTCTTTCAATTGTTACTCAGCCAACTAACGGTTCGGCGGTTGTTGTTGGTTCATCCATCATTTATTCTCCAACTATTGGATTTGCTGGGACAGATAATTTCTCATACCAAATCTGTGATGGAGGAAGTCCAGCGACATGCGATATTGCTACAGTTACGCTCAATTTGAATGCTGTTGGAATTGCAGAGAATTCAATCAAGAATTTGGAGATCAAGTCGATTGGCAATGCCCTTCATTTTGTAGGATCTGAAAAAATGGATGCTAATTACGTTGTTTATAATTTGACAGGAAGCATTATCCAAAAAGGAAAAATTGCTCCTCAAGTTTCATTCAACGAAAAAGCAGGAGTTTATTTGATTTCAGTTGTTTCTTCAACAGGAACAGTTACGAAACGAATTTATAAAAACTAAGTTTAAAAAAACAATCTAAATAGCTACCTCAATTTGGGGTGGCTTTTTTTTTAATTAGGCTATGAGAATCATTTCCATTTTATTTCTTTTGTTCAGTTTAACAAGCTTTGGTCAAAAGGCCAAAATTGTAGGTAAAATCATTGACGAGGAGAATAATCCAATCTTTGGCGCAACAATTCTTTACAAAAAAGATGTTTCCATCGGAGCGTATTCTGATGAAAATGGAAATTATTTACTTGAAATTCCTCAAGGTGAAGCATTAATCATTTTTCGATACACTGGCATGGTTGCAGACACGGTTCGCGTGAATCCTAAATCGGAAGAAACGATAACGTTGAACATGACTATGAAGCCTTATGTGCAACAAATCGATGGTGTTGAAGTTAAGGTGGGGAAATTTGATCGTCCGCTGGAAGAACAAACCGTTTCCTTGGAAATTATTAGACCTGATCTTATTGAGAATAAAAATACTCGGAGCATTGAAAAAGCATTGGATCAAACTCCTGGATTGAATATTTTGGATGGTGAACCTCAAATCCGAGGAGGAAGTGGATTTACATTTGGTGTTGGGTCAAAAGTTGCAGTGATTGTGGATGACATGCCCATGCTTTCTGGAGATGCAGGTCGACCTGAATGGGGATTTATTCCTGTGGAAAATATTCACCAAATCGAAGTAACAAAAGGAGCAGCATCGGTTTTGTCTGGTAGTTCAGCATTGTCTGGAGCCATTCATATTCGCACCGCTTATCCGAAATTAAAACCATTGACGAAGGTGAATGTTTATGGTGGAATCTACTCTGAACCAAATGTACAAGACGGAACTTGGTGGAAAAACACGCCATTAATTGCAGGAGCAAATGTGCTTCATTCACGCCAATTTGGAAATTTAGATTTGGTTTTAGGAGCAAATATGAATTATGATCATGGCTACATTGGAGCACCAATTACTGATAGTTTGGTGATAGAAGATACGCTATCTAATTTCACTGAAAAGCAGATGTCGTCCAAACGTGCCCGAATCAACTTTAATTTACGTCATCGAAGCAAAAAATTCAAAGGATTGAATTATGGTTTGAATGGAAATTTGATGTTTTCTCAAAGCAATTTGACCTTTGCATGGTTGAACGATTCATCCGGATTGTTTCGTGCATATCCTGGGGCTGTATTTTTGCAAGATCAATTCATTTTTAACCTTGATCCATTTGTGAATTTCTTTACATCTACAGAAGGAAAGCATTCACTGCGTATGCGTATGTTGCATTCAGACAACCAAATGACAGCTAATCAATCCAACGTAGCGACGACTTATTATGCCGATTATATGTTTCAAAAAACCTTGCCGCGCTTAAAAGATGTTGATTTTGTAGGCGGATTGACAGGATCTTATGTCGATTCAAAATCGAATATGTACGTCGGTTCAGGTTCGCCAAACAATCATCTTATGAATGTTTCGGCTTATACACAATTAGAGAAAAAAATATACAAAGCGTTAAATCTATCTGTTGGAGGAAGATTGGAATATTTTGCTTTGAATGATACTGTAACTGCCATTAAACCAATTTTTAGAGCAGGAGCAAGCGTCAAAGTTTTGCAAGAAACGTATGTTAGAGCTTCTTACGGACAAGGATATCGATTTCCAACAATTACAGAGCGTTATATACGAACGGGAGTAGGAAATTTCGGAGTTTTCCCTAACAATGACTTAAAGGCTGAAAGTAGTTGGAATGCTGAAGTAGGAGTGAAGCAAGGAATGAAATTTGGTAAATTATATGCTTATCTTGATGTAGCTGGATTTTGGCAAGAATATCAAAATACTATTGAATATTTGTTCGGTTTTTGGGGTGACCCAAGTGGCGGAATTGGTGAGGTTTTCGGATTCCGATTTGTAAATACAGGTAGATCAAGAGTTTTAGGGATTGATGCTTCATTTTCTGGAAAAGCAAAATTTGGTAAGAATGCTGAATTTAATTTTATTACAGGTTATAATTACATTTTACCTACCACTTTGAATCCTGATTACGTTTATGCCATTGACAAAATAAACCGAGAATATAGTTACAACAAAACTTCGTTGGACTCAACACGTGGCATTTTGAAATATCGTTTTTTACATAATGTGAAAGCAGATTTCGAATTGGTACTTCACAAGAAATTTGCGATTGGTATTAGTGCGAAATATTTCAGCAAGATCATCAATATGGATGGTGTGATTGAAGAATTTGAACTTGCGACTCAAGGTCCGTATATTCAAACGATTCGCTACATGGATTATTTCCGAAGTCATCAACACGGTAACTGGATTTTTGATGCACGGATTTCTTATGCCATCAATGAACAGCATAAGATTGCCATCATTAGCGCGAATGTATTGAATCGGGTTTATTCTTTGCGACCGCTAAAAATTGAGCAGCCAAGAACGATTATGTTGCAGTATAGCTTTAAGATTGATAAGAACTAATAACGGATTAAGAATTAAGAATGATATATTCCCAATTCATTAATCCTTTATAATTTTCCGCACACTGCTTTTTTTCTCGTTTGAAATGGTAACAATCAATAGTTGACTTTCGAAATCAATTAACGAAATTTCATGATTGTACTTGGAATTTGAGAAAAATAAAGTGCGACCGTTTAAATCTTGAATCGAAATTGTTGTCTTTTCTTTAGAATGAATGAAAAGGAAATCTTGCGTCGGATTTGGAAACATGGAAAACTCGAAAGTAGTTTCTTCCGTTTTTGCACTATTTTGATGAATGACACCAATTCCATCTAAGTCAAATCCACCAGATTCGAATGGAGTAGGATAGAGGTCGTTGATGATATTTCCTTGGCTATCGTAAGTTCCGAAGAGTGGATTAATGGAACCAACCACATCGATTAATTTAATGTGCGTTATTGCATTCAAATCTATTCCGACTGAATCAATCAAATCTTCTAGATCGAATGGAGTTCCAAATCCTTGACGGTATTTACCTGCTAAATTATGCACGTAACGACAATCAGAATATTCAAACGGACCAATTTGAGTTGTTGTGGGTGTTTCGCTGATTGCGGGAAATCGAACAAAATGGACTCCATCCGAACTCACTTCCACAAAAGCTAATTCTAAGTAATTATCTGCAAACCCATTCTCAAAGATGGCAAAATCGGGTCCAGGACCATTGAATATAGAAGAATTAAAAGTTAACACAGCTGTACCACCATCGCCAAGCGACACAACGTCAATTGAATTTCCCTCGGGGAGTTGAAGCGCATTTGTATCGCTACCGAAGCTGGCAAATCCTAAATCGGGTAACGCGATATCTAGGTAACCTCGTTCTATAATAACATCGTCAGCCCAAGCTACAAATACATTACTATCTTTCGAAATGGCTGTACTGCCCGGAATTCCTGCAGCTGGTGGAAATGACTGCGTTCGACCAATAATCGCCCAGAAAACAATAAAAAGAAGTACAATTTTATTCATAAATCAATGCTTTTGAAGGATTTAGACCGACATGATAACTTTTCAAGTAATTACCATTCGATGAGAAGACACGAACGTATCCTGAATTCGAATAATTCATGGCGTCAAAACAGTAAATTTGATTGCGTGTTGGATCGTATTGGATGTTAAATAACGTTTGGACATTCGCTAAATCCAAGTAATTTTCATGTTCTATTGTGCCGCTGGAAGGATTGAATAATTTGACGGAAGAAGTGGAACCAGCTTGCGAATGCACTAAAAATTTATCATTCATTTTTGAAAGATTGGAGGCATCGAATGAATAGGTGGTTGTCTGATTTGTTCCTTGTTCAATTTTAACCAATCGTGATGGAATAGTGCTGTAATTTCCGCGAGCAATAACAAATATGTTGCCTGCGTTGTCTGCACTCAACGGACCAGGGTTTTTGCCAACAGTGATTTTTTGAACTTCAGCATTCGTCCAAGGATCAATAACCGAAACGGTAGAATCCATCAAAGGCTGATCTAGTCCACCTGAATTGCTGACGTAAATTTTTCCATCGGCATGAAGAATGTGATCTGGATTCAAGCCTACGGCAATGCGTGAAACAATTGAAAACGAAGTCGTGTCCATGACATCCACAAATCCATCAAAACAAGAAATGTATCCTTTTCCATTTGCAAATGCAATTGATCGAGGTTGTTTGGGTGTTCCATTATGCGTCATTGGAATGTGAGCTAGTGAGGCACCGGTGGCAGCATTCAACACTTCAATCGTGCTAGAAACATTGACAACGATATAAATTTTACCGCCATATCGCTGAATATCGTTACCTGTATCGCCTAATTGACGGTTTGTTTTTTGTTCAAAAAGTGAATTATTTACTTCGTCATTTGAAAAATTAATCCACGACAAACTTGAATTATTGTGCTGAAAAAGTCCCTCGTTTAGTACTAAAAGTCCATTTGAGAAATGATCAACAGCAGTTGGATTTTCTGGAGTATCTTTTTTACATCCATAAATTGATATAATGAGCAATAAGAAACTAATTAAACGCATAATTTATAGAAAATAGAAAATGAGTACCTGGCATTACAAAACTTTTGACAAAAGCATAAGATTGGTTCGTAATGTTTTTAACCGTGCATTGAATGCGAAGATGCTGCTGTTGGGTTAATTTGATAGTGCCGAAAAGTGCCACATCGAAAGTCACAAACGAAGCGATTTCATTCGAAGGAATATTTTCATTCAATGAATATCTTTTGGAGTTGTAAAACGATGAAAATCGAACGCCGAATTTTTTGTAATTCAAAGTCAGATCTCCATTTACGACATGTTTGGGAACGTATGCGATTTGATGTCCAAAGGTTGGATTTTCTCGATTTGTCACATCAACAGAATGTTGAAAGGTGTAATTTGTTGTTAAGTTCGTATTCCATTTTTCGTTCCATTTGTATGCAAGCGAAATCATTGCTTCGGCCCCGAAAATTTCATTTTTCCCTATGTTTTGGAACGACCAAATAAATAAATTTTTGGTTGGAATGGCAAGAATCATATTGTCAACCAAATGATAGAAACCATTGATTTGTGTTCCCAAATAAAAAGATTTGGAGTCGATTAGCGTGATGTTATTTCCCAGAGAAAGTTGATGTGCATCTTCTGGTTTTAGCGCAGTGTTCCCGATGTTATTGTAATATAATTCGTTGAAATTGGGCATTCTAAATGCATTCCGATAGTACAAATTCAAGGTGTATTTTTTACCTATTTTTTGTTGCCATTCAAGAAATGGATTGAATCTTGTTACATTTTCAGATGCCATTCCGTTTTGATTTTTTTCGGCGACATAATTCATGCCTAATTGCGCAATTAGACGGGTGTTTCTAAACGAAAAGGATGATTTCAGAAAAGATGATTGATGCAATCTAAAAGGCTTTGCAGTGAACGATTCGTGTGAATGAAGTTCACTAATTCTAGCTTCTGTTCCTAGATTGATCAAGATGATTTTGCCGATATTTCGTGCGAATACAAGCCCCGGAGTAATGGAATTGGTAACAAAAGAAGATTGATATGTTCCATGCGCATTCATGTAACTTGGATCTGTGTACCGCAAACTATCCTTAGAATAATCCGCATAAAAACGGTAATTCAATTTTTTTATGGTTCCTTGAATGTCGCTTCGAAGAACAAGTTGTTGATTAGACAAGCGTTGGTTCGAAAAATCATTGTATAAAATAACAGCTCCCGGCAAGCCTTGTTTCGCTTCTAAAAAGTGGAAATATAAGTTGAATTTCAGTCCTTTTTGCCCAATGAAATGAGTGCTTAAGCCGAGATTTACATCTTCGTAATCATTGTTTTTGCGCGTTCCACGAATTGTTGTTTCATAATTTTGAAAGGAATACTGATAATTCCCGTTTGCTTGTCGATGTTTGAGTGTTGTCGAAAAATGCCACTTATTTGCTTTGACTTTTGCAAGTAAATAGGTTTCGAATTGACCAAATGAACCGAATCTGGTAGCTACTCGTATTTGAAATTTTTTAAACATTTCAGCAGACTGCAATGAATTGAGAAGAACGGCATTTCCAGACAATTGAGCAGATACAGGAATGAATGTTTCGGAGGATCCACCTCGTTGGATTAAAATGGTTTCAATGTTATCCAATTGAATTTGACCTAGATTTACTTGACCTGTTTGTGCATTTAATTGGGTGAAACCATCGATCACGAAACGTGTGTGTTGACTACCAAGCCCACGAATGGAAACGGTTTTTAATCCGCCCAGTCCGCCATACGATTTGATGTTTGCTCCGGGAATTTTGTGCATCAATTCACCAAGATCGTCTGCTTGAAGCAAATCAATTTCATTCTTTGTCAAATAAAGGTGCGTTGAATCTAATCGGTGTTTGTTCAGTTTTGAAAAAATAATACGCACTTCTTCAATGCTCTGAGTTTTTTCTTGAGAAAAAGAAGCAAAACTTAGAGCTAAAAAGAAAATGATATTTAATCGACTAAACAAAATGTTTAGTTTTTTACAATTTTGGAGGTGCTTTTTCCTTGCGCATTCGAAAGAGTCAAGTAATAAACGCCACTTTCAAGCGAACTTAAATCCATAAGTTGATTCGACGAAATTATATTTTCGTAAATTGGTTGTCCGAGTTGATTTGTAATGCTTAAATCGCCTGGCAAGTCTGTTTTAATGTGCAATTGATCATCAAAAGGATTTGGAAAAACACTTAAATTGAGTTCGCTTTCTACGATGCCAACCAATGGATCAACGACTAAATTGTCGAGTGCAAAATAGGTTGGAGTGTTGATACCGAAATCGCCAACATCAGAAGATGAAAAAGCAAATTCCAATTTATTGGCTACCAAAGGTACATCGCCGTTCAAAAATTCAATGGTTGTCCATGTGTCAATAATATAATCTTGGGTTGAATCAGCAAAGCGAAAATCAGCCAAATAAAAGTCAATTGTATCTCCAATGAGTGCATTATTCTCATCTTTTGGTATGATGTGGAGGATAAAAAAATCTTCTCCGTTGGTTCCGTCAATGTCTCCATTGGCATTCATGGCACTTCCGAATTTTTTGCCATAATCATCTCCATCGCGCATGCTAATCCCAGCAAATGCCGTATTGTTGATGTCCAATTGCTTTACAACTAATGGCTGATTAAAGGTTATTTCACCATTCGGATAAAAAACAGCATATTGGCTTGAATTGGATCCAGCGCCAGAAAATGAGGCGTATTGATTGGCATATCCAGGTGTTGTGTTGTCTGTGACATTTGAAATTGAAAAACCCGTCCAGGAATCCCACGAAGAATTATAATAGTTGGAGAGCGTAATTGTGTTGAATGGAATTTGGCCAGCTCCATCAGAACCATTGTAGAAAGATTCAGGAGTCAAATTGTACGACTCGAAAGTTAGAGAATCGTTGGAGTCTTGTCCCAACACAGAATTTAATGCCATCAAGGCAAGTGAAAAAATACACATTTTCTTCATACGTAAAAATTTAAAAAATTAATAAACGTCGAAGAATCAGTAAAATGGAAATAGACGGTAAAATGGATTTACCAGCATAAGTCCGACTTTATTCTGAAGTCTTCTTAATAAAACAATCAAAGCCAAGTATTCTGACTTACACCAACTTGTTTCGTCTTCCCATCATTTCTGACAGTGACATATTGAAACAATTTAACAGTGTTTACAGCTGCAGATACAGTTCTGGATTTACACCAGATTCCTTGAAACTAAAATCTGGGCAAAGGTAGGGAATATTTTTAATTGTTTTCGAATTTAAAGAGGCGTTTAGATTGTGGCTAAAAACGAAAAAGCCCTCAATAATAGAGAGCTTTTCATTTTTAATGAACGATAAGTTCAGTTTTTAAAGCTTAATCAACTTTTCAGATTTTTGAAATTTGTCGTTACTATATGAAATAACATATATACCACTTTTAAATTCGTTTGTGTTCACCTTAATGACAGAAGTTTCCTCAGATAAATCTTTTTGATAAACAACTTCACCAAGCATATTTGTTATTTGTACATTACCTGAGTTAAATGTTTCATTCATATTGATTGTTAGCACGTCACTAAATGGATTGGGAAGAGCAGTTATTTCAAAATTTGGGTCAACATCGTTTGTAACCAAAGAATTCAAGGCACCTTCACTTGAATTTGCATTTCTGCCTTGGGTATTTTGGTTATTATTTCCTACGATTAATGAAGGTATACAATAAGGAAAAAGCTGTGGATAATGTGTTGTACTAGGAACGGCATCGTACATAGCCATATCTGTCGTAGTAGAGCTAACATTTATATGATAATAATTCTCATCCAAAATTTCAAATAGCAAATGTTGGTTGCATTCGCTGTTGCTATTTGTGCTAGTTCTGAAAACATCGACTGAAAAGAATCCTGTATTATTTAATGATGCGGATGAAGCAAATGTCATATTGCCGCTATAATCATCGATACAACCTATTTCTTGTGTAAAAATATACGGTTGAGATCCACTGTAAGTAGAAAATAAAGGTGCGCCGCTGCTAGTTAAATATCCATGACTTGTAAAACTCATAGACGGCACGTCTCTAACAGAACCATCTGCTAACGTAAAATTCGAACCTTTGTCAATAGTTGCCATCCACATTGTTGAATTACCATTATAATTTGAAGTTCCAGGCGGTGTTACCCAACCATTGGCATGAAAACCAGATATGGAAATTAAGTCTTTTTGCGCCAAACCTAATTGCGCTGCAATTTTTTCTGGTGACTTGTCAAGATAAAAACCTGAAGGATAATGCCCACCATTAGGATCTATTAACAAAGTAACGTGCTCTGAAATAGAAGGTGCACCAGATGCATTGCTTATTCTGGTGAGTTGGGGATTTGCAAAATTGGCATTATTCGAAAGCAGGAATACTTCGTCTGCTTCTTCATCATAATACATAGATGCACCAAAATGAGGCGCGGACGATCCATTTGGATCACTTTTAAAAGATAAGTCGTTAACTAAAGCAAGTGCATCGTTGAATTTCCCGACCAACACCGCTTGATTGTTGCTACCATCGAATACACTTCCGGTTACAAAATATTCGCAATCCCCAATGATTTCCACAATATCATTTATTGCAGTTTCTCGATCTGCATTAATTATAGAAGTCGAACTAATTGGCACAAGTGAAGTATTAAGCTCTAAAAGAATAGCCTCATTTCCCACAAGTGGAATATCAAAAGTTTGTGCTAAAAATCCACCAAGAATATAGTTTCCTGAGCAATGAGAATAGATGATGTTTGTTCCTGCTCCAGCTTTATTGTTTGCATCGTCGTAAAATTGAGTCGCCAACATAGCTCCTGTTTCAGTAAAGCTCCCTGCATATATCTTTCCAACATTATTTACTGTGATATAACCAGTAAGAACAATGTCGTTAGTAATTGGATTTATTGTGAGATCTAATGCTCGGTCATCTTCGGACGCATCAATAATTTCGCTCCATATCCAAACAAATCCGTTATTGCTACTTTCAATCACTCCAACATGCATATCAGTTGAACCATCAATATTAAACCTCGTCCCAGCGATAGCAAAACGGTCAGCCTGTTCGTTGTTTGGAAAAGCTTCAATTGAGTAGTGATTATGATCAATTTCTAGATCATCAATTATTACATTAAAAGTAATTTGTGTGTTCGCGCTTAACCCAATAAGCAAGGTTGAAACAGAGCTAAAAATCAGATTTTTAGATAGAAATTTATTAGTTTTCATAAGGTAAAAATTTAGTAAATAATCATAAGTATCTGTAAATTTAAATTATTATTTAATGAGTTCCAAATTTTTTTTCATTAAAAGAGAATGGGTAAACCAAGATGAGATTGTGATCGAAAATGATAAATTATTATTTACTAGTTATTCGTTTAAATTCTCTTGTAACTAAAAATCAGGTAATTGGTTTTTTTGATTTTTAACAGTTCAAGCAATGAATTTAATTGTCTTTGAATTTTAAGCCGGAAAATCTTAAATGCAACTTAATTAGGATCCAAAGGTCGATATCGAAAATAACATTTTGTTGAAAAAATAATTTATTAAAATTTTCCTGCAAACCACCTTTTTTCATAACTTAAGGAAGTTAACCTTTTAAACATGTGTACAATAACCACCTTTAAACACGCACCTTGCCCTACCTGTAAAGGAGTTGTGGTCGGTCGAAGAGACAAACGTTTTTGTTGTCTTAAATGCAAAAATGAACATCATCGTGTTGCTCGAAGCTATGTGAAATCGCGCTTTGAATTCTTTGTAAAAGGATTTGAGCGAAATTTGATTGTTTTGGATGGGATTTTAGGTCCTAATGATACCAAAATGGCGATACACAAGGATGCTTTATTTAAGCGAGGATTTAATGATTCGTTGTGCTCCAAAATTAGGAGGAGGAATGGTGTGTTTTGGTATGAGCTTGGGAATTTTTTGTTTCGAATTAAACATGATGGGACGGTTTTGGTGGAGCGAATGACTGGGTTTAGTGAAGATATGCCAGTGTTTTTTGATCGTTGGACGATTGATTTTCCGATTGAAATGAAGGTAAATCGAGAATGGGGCGGTCATATTTCAAAGAATAGGCACTCTAAATTGAGTCGTTGGCGGGAATAGTCTATCCGAAAGAAAACGGATAATGTCGTTGAAAATCAAATATTTATAATTTTGGTAGCAAATAGTTCTAATCACAATTAACTAATCTCCAAGTTACAAAACCAACTTTCCAACCCAACTTCCATTTTCCTCACCCCCAATCGATTTTTTCACAAAAATCTATCTTAAAAAACACCCAAAAAAGTTCAAGAAATTTCAAAAAAATCCTTGGACCAAACCTCCTTTTGACCTACTTAAACCGCTGATCAATAAAATAAAGTAAACTCGCAACTCCTGCGCAACCCAATTCCAACTCGCGTTTGTTAACATTCTCAAACACATCACTCGGCGCATGATGAAAGTCAAAATACCTCTGAGAATCTGGCACAAAACCAAAAAGTGCTATTGTCGGAAAATGCTTTTTCAAGGGACCAATATCAACTCCTCCGTATCCCTTTTCAAAAATATGTAAATCATAATGGTATAAGTCTTTTTCAAGCGATTTTAAGAAAACCAAGTACTTATCATCTCCATCCAAATTATAACCGCGAGGAGCAAAACCTCCACGATCACTTTCAACTGCTGCAATGTGCTCTTCGCCTTTTTCTTTCACCATGGCTGCATAATCTTCTCCACCACGATTTCCATTTTCTTCGTTCATAAAAAACACAACCCGCAGTGTATGTAATGGTTTGTAATTCAGTGTCTTTAAAATACGCATCGCTTCCAATGAATGCATCACTCCAGCACCATCGTCGTGAGCACCCTCACCTGTATCCCATGAATCCAAATGACCACCAACGGTTATAATTTGATTTGGATACTTGGAACCAGTAATTTCTCCGATGACGTTGTAAGATTGAACGGGCTCATAGTCACGACAGTCTAATTCCAAAACAAAAGTCACTTTTCCTTTTTTGAGTTGATCGCTCAAAACTTCAGCATCTTGGGTGGATAAAGCTGCGGCAGGAATCTTTTTTACTTCATCAACATAATGCATCGAACCCGTATGCGGATGTTCATCAATTGGCATTCCGAGTGATCGAATGATGACCGCAACTGCTCCCAGTTTACCCGCTTCAACGGCACCATTTCCACGAATTTGATAGCAACCTCCATACGCCTTGAATGTTTGGATTTCTTGCTCATTCATGGGTTGATTGATAAATACGATTTTCCCCTCCACGGATGATTTTGGTGCTTTTTTCAACTCGTCCAAATGACTAAACTCTACGATTTCTCCCTCTAGAATACCATTTGTGCCAATACTTCCACCTAATGCAAGGAGATTAACTTTAATAATTTCTCCTTTAGATGTTCGAATCCAGCCTGTTTCTTTTGTTCCGCGTTCCCAATGTGGCACCATGACAGGTTGCAAATAAACCTTATCAAATCCACATTTTTCCATGCGCTGTTTCGACCATTCAACCGCCATTTGAGCTTCAGAAGAACCAGAAAGTCGCGCACCAATGTCCTTGCACAATGACCTTAGATTTTCATATGATTGGCCGTTAGACAGTGCTTCGGTGTATATTTTTCGAATAAAAATGGAATCCGTCGGTTGGGCAAACGAAAGTTGAGCACAAAATACTATGCAAATGAATAAAAGTGAGTTTTGCATTTTTTTAAGGCGAATTTAGAAAATCTTTTGAACTATTTGACTTGTTCGGATGTACTGAAATCATTCGATGAAATTAGGAAGCGCGAAAACAAATGAAATCCGATATTTATGGATTTAAAGCTTTTGTGCATCTTTGTTATAATTTAAAAAGTGTATAAGATGAAATTTGGTGTAATTCTCAGTTCTTTATTGTTTACAATTACTTGCTTTTCGCAAAAAGAAACAAAGCAAAATGCAAGTATTCAGCAGGTAACAGTTTTTAAAAGTGGGGCACAAGTGCAACATGCGAAAAAGGTTTCGTTGTCCTCGGGTAAACAAACAGTTGTATTTGAGAAACTGACTGATTTTATTGATCCAAATTCTGTTCAATTGAAATGCAATGAATCGGCAACTATTTTAAGTATACGTCTAAGAAAGAATTTTGACGATGCCTCCATTCAAAAGCAAGATGTGGATGAATTAAATGCGAAACGGAAAGTTTTCGAAAAAGAGGAACAAAAATTACGCGATGAGTACTTTGTTTTATTGAAGGATGAAGAAGTATTGAATATAAATAATCGCTTTGGAAGTCAGCAAGAAGGAGTGAAAATGGCGGAATTGAAAGAAGCCTCAACATTTTTTCATGCGAAAAACACGGAAATTAGAGTGCGAAAAGCACAGCTGGAAGACGAAATTGAAGCGGTGATTCGCAAAATAAATACGATTGAACAAGAAATCTCGACACGAAGAGGTTTGCCTGTGGTTAATTACACAGAAATTGAAGTGGAATTAGATGTTCAAAAAGCTGGAGATATCGATTTTGAGTTTAGTTACATTACCCCAAATGCCTCTTGGAAACCATATTACGACATGCGTTCTGCAGGAATAGGAGCTCCGATTTTATTGGAAGCGAAAGGGTTAGTTACTCAAAACACAGAAATTGAATGGAAAAATGTGAAGTTAGTACTTTCTACAAATGACCCTTATGACAATACACAAGAACCAAAAATAGATCAGTGGTCATTGAATTATTACACGCCAGTTCCGCAACGTCAATATGTACAGCGTGAAACACCTGTGTATGATTATTCAGGTGAAACGATCCATGGGGAAGTGTTGGATCAAGTGAGTGGTGAACCCTTAGCTTTCGCAAAAGTTGCTATGAATTCAAATCCCTTGAATTATGTGTTGACCGATGCAGCTGGTAAATTTTCGTTCACCGTGCCTCGTGGCGAATACGGTTTTCAAGTGTCTTATTTAGGCTATACGCAGCAAGGTTTTACAATCAATTCTCCATTTGTGAAAGTGGCATTGTATCCTGAAGATGTGGCAATGGAAAGTCTGCCTGTTCCAACCTCGAATTCTTTATTTTCAGTTGATGATTATGAACAAGGTTATTCCTATGCACCAACTGAATATTCTAATAGTTCATATAGCGTCGATGCTGATAAAATTCAAGAAGTTGTAGTTATGTCTTCGAAGCGTCATAAAAAACGCATGATTAATGGTAATCTTGGAGCTAAATCTATTGAGCAAGAAAAATCCTTAGCCTTTTACTCAACGCCAGTTGCACAATCTCAACAAAAAGATTTGCGCATGGAATATGTCATTGAAACGCCATTTACTATTCCGTCTGACAATTCAGATCATCGCGTAGCAATTGCCGTTTATTCAATGAATGCAAATTATGAATACCATGCTGTCCCTAAACTCGATCAAAATGTATTCTTAGTTGCTGAAGTTTCAGGTTGGGAAAAATTGAATTTACTTCCAGGCGAATCGAATTTGTATTTTGACGGAACATATATCGGTAAAAGTTATGTAGATGTTTCTTCCACAAAAGATACTATCGGTTTTTCATTAGGTCAAGAGAAAAAAATGCAAATTGAGCGAACAAGAAGTCAAGAAATGTCAAAAACACGATTGATTGGTTCGCGCTACAAATATGAAGTTACTTGGGATTTTGTGGTTCGAAACAATGGGGCAGGCGAAATTCCACTCGTTGTAAAAGATCATTTCCCCGTTTCCATCAATGAGGACATTAAAGTAAAAGAAGGAACGTATGACGGAGCATCGTTGGATAAACTTTCACACGTTTTGACATGGAAATTAAACCTCAAAAAAGGTGAAACCCAAAAATTCAAGTTTGACTATTCAGTGGATTACGGCAAAGGTCAGCCTATTTATTTAGAGTAAAAATCTTTACCTAATTCAAAAAATATGATTGACTTAAATGCCAATTTCTGGCAAGAAAGATACGATTCGCAACAAACAGGTTGGGATTTGGGTACAATTTCTCCACCTCTGAAGGCTTATTTTGATCAATTGACCGATAAATCGATCCGCATTCTCATTCCTGGTGCTGGAAATGCGCACGAAGCGGCTTATTTGCATCAACTTGGATTTTCCAATGTCTTTGTGGTGGATTTAGTACAAGATGTTTTGGATGCTTTTAAGCTTAATCATCCCAGTTTCAATCCCGAACATTTAATTTGTGCTAATTTTTTTGACCTCGATGGAAATTTTGACTTAATCGTGGAACAAACCTTTTTTTGTGCCATTGATCCTTCATTGAGAGCTGATTATGCTTTGAAAATGTCGGAATTACTTTCGGATCAGGGAAAATTAGTTGGATTATTATTTGATCGCTCGTTTGAAGGTGGCCCTCCGTTTGGAGGAAACAAAGAAGAGTATTTTAATTACTTCGAAAAATACTTCGCTTTAATTCGCATGGAAGAATGTTATAATTCTGCAAGTCCGCGTTTGGGTTCCGAAATTTTTATAATCATTGGAGATAAAAAGTAAAAAAGCCGCTATGAAAAAATCAAGCGGCCTGTACATTCTAAAATTGGTGAAAAATCATTTATTTGTCATGCAATATTCACAAACGTTCTCAAATTTTTCATATAGCAAACGGTTGTCTTCAGACAACAATTTTTTAATAGCATCATCATGTTGTTGCTTGTTGTAGATTTTGCCCATTTTAATTGTTTCTTCATGCATGTCAGTCTTTTCGAGACTAGCATTCTTGTCGATATAGGTCGATGAAATTGCTAAAATTTGTGACTTCAAGGAATTGTCCAACTGGAAAAAATCCATGATTTCCTTAGTTCTTAATTCAGCTAAATTTGAGTTAGGTTCAGCTTTGTGTGATTCTTGAGCAAAAGTTGTAACTGAACAAATTGCGAATAGCATGGAAAATATAATCTTTTTCATCTGTATTATTTTTGAATAATTAATTTAAGTGGTTTCAATTGCTGATCGATATTATTAACAAAGATTAAATACGTTCCTGCACTTAATTGTTCGCTTTCAAATGGCAAAACAGTGCTTCCCTTTTTCAAATCAAAGGTGTTTGAGATAATCTTCTTGCCACTCATATCTGTTACTGTAAGTTCCACATTGTCTTTTGGCGTTGCAGAATTTATTTGAACATTAAAGTTGTTTTGCGCTGGATTTGGATATACAATCATTTGTAACTCATTTTCACTGCATGAGACCGATAATGTTTGTAAAACATGAACGATTCCATTATTATCTAGTTCTTCTAATCGGTAATAAGAAACACCTTGATATCTGTTTTCATCTATAACTTGATAATCTCGTTGAATCGATGATGGTGCAGAACAATTCACTGTTTGCACAGATTGCCAGTCATCATTTCCAGTGCTTTTTGAAACGGTATAATTCACGCAATTAGATTCACTTAATGTTGACCAGTTGACTTTTACGGTATTTTCTGTTTCACAGTTTGCTGAGAATGAAAATAGTTCTGTAGCCAACGGACTATTGATGTTTTGTCCGTGGAGCCAAAATTCTGAGAAAGAACTGATGTTAAAGCGAACATATCTTCCATTTGAATTAAATCCAGGTCGAAGGCTTGAAGAATTTCCGTTTGCAATTTGAGAATGTATGGTTGTTCCTCCATTTCCTCCTGCTGAAGCACAATTATTTGATGGATTGCCATCCACATTATTTGGCCCTGAGTATTTACTCAATTTTAAATCGCTTATCAATGCAACATCGTCGTCGGGACTTGGATTTCCTGTTGAGGCTGTAATAAGCGAATTGAATTCTCCTTGATCAAAATGCAATACAACATCTACCAAATTAGTAGGCTGGTTCGTCGGAGTAATAACCCAGTGTCTTCCCATCGTTGCTGTTTCATAATATGGATATCCACAAGCTGGCACATCCACTGGACTTCCTGCATAAGCAGTTACATCTACATTTCCTAAATCTTGACCATAAGAATTTATAGATGCTAAAAGTCGGCCACTTGAATGGTAGAAATGAACATAACCGTTTTGGTTAACAATACACGTTGCGCTTTCGTTGTTATTAGCTAATGTCGTTCCGGCATTTGGCATTGTAATCGTTGCAGATTGACACGTTGTAGCAGGGCAATCTCCTGCGCTTGCTCGCACATAATAAGTTGTAGTTGTAGTTGGATTTGCATAATAGCTTGCGCCAGTTCCAACCGATGTTCCTCCACATGACCCTTCAAACCACTCCCAGGTAGAACCATTTCCTAGACTTCCGCCAACAATGGATAAATTACTTGCTATTCCTTGGCAAAGAGTTCCTCCTCCTGAAACAGATGTTGGTGCTGTTGAAGCTGTATTGATAACAAAATCTGTTTGAGTTCTGCAATTTGGAGTTTCAGGACATGCAGCATAGAAAGAATACGTTCCTGATGTATTTGTGTTTGGTAAACCTGAACCAGCAACACCAACAGGATTAAAGCTTGCTCCAGAACCAATGCTCGTTCCTCCCGTTGCAGTAGTGTACCATTGAACTGGTGCAGGTGTTAGGTTGTAGAAAATTGTTGCCCCTGCAGGACCTGTGTAGACCCATTGATAATTTCCAGTCACAGAATTTGCAAAGCTTGTTGTCACCAAATAATAGGTAATACCTGGAGCCAGAGTGACAATTATTCTTGCGTCATTATTACATTGCCCCCCGGCGTTTCCATCGTCATCCGCTGAAACAAAATTTGCAGAAACACCACATGGACTGGCAGCATTGAAATTATTTTGGTACAAAGCTCCAAAACCATCCCAATTAGTTCCAGATGTACACATATTAAAAGTATAAGATCCACTGGTTGTTACTTGAAACGTAAAAACATCGTGGTAACATGAAGTACCAACTCCGGAAAGTCCGCACGTTGTTCCACTGTTGGTACGATTCCAAGTTGGATCTGAAGCTGCAAGAGATCCAGTGTTAAATGTTGTGCTTTGATTTATTGTAGTACCTGTCATTGTAGTACAAGATGCCGATGAAGTTAAATTTCCTGAACCTCCCGGACAAATGGTAACTCCAGTTGTTGCTGGCGTAGATGGTCCTGTAAGTGAAATAGGTCCAGCCAATGCCGCTGAATTACATCCTGAACCAATTGTGAAATTGGAATAATCTCCAGCTACAAGTCCTGTAATTGTTGCACTTGGACTCCCTGCGCCAGAAATGGTTGCTCCTGCTGGACCTGTGAAAGTCCAACTATATGCTCCTGTAGTCGTTGAGTAAAAACTTGTACTTACAATATAATATGTAACTCCAGTTGTCAGCGTTGCTACTAATTGAGGATCATCAGCTCCACATGAGGCTCCTGTATCATCATTGGCAATTATAAAATCTGATGGTGTCCCACAAGGATTTGCTGGATTAAAAGCATTTTGGTACAAGGATGCATGACCATCAATAGTTGGGAAGCAACCAACAAATGTATAAGATCCTGAAGCAGAAACTTGAAAAGAATAAACATCATAATAATAAGATGTACCAGCTGACCCGTTACAAGTGGAGCCAGAGGTATTTCGAATCCATGTCCCATCAGATACATCTAGCGAACCAGAATTGAATGTTGCACCTTGAGCAATGGTTGTAGCTCCACCTAAGGTTACGCTCGTAGAAGTTGGAGTTCCATTAGCTAAGTAATTTAACGTATAAGTTCCTGCTGCAAGATTTGAAAAGTTAAGTTGAATAGAACCGTCTGGCGAGGTACAACTTGAGTTGTTTACTAAAGTTCCTTGAGACATGGTTGGTCCAGCGATGGATATAGTGGTAGTGTCCCTACAAATTAAACCATTAGAACAATCCCACACAGCGACGTAATCGGTTGTCACATTCGGACTAACGGTATAAGAAGCATTTGTGGAAACAGTTGTGCCGCCAACTTCCCATTCTTGAAAAATACAAGGCACTGGATTAAATAAATGACAATCTAGATCTGTTGATACAATTGCTGGCCAATCTGTTGCATTTCTTCCAGGTACAGGGAAAGCTAGTGTTCCAATATCATTTTCCGCTCCTTGTGTTGCTAATGCTAACGACGTGGAAGCCCACCAATTTGCTGAAAGTTGAGAAATTTGCGTATAAAATGATCCATCTTCGTTGAGAATTATTTGAAAGGAAACAGTTCCTGTTCCAGCCCCACTACCAACGTTGTAAGGCACGCAATTATCATAGCTTGCTATAAACTGTCGATTCGGCGCAACACCAATAGATTGATAGGTAATGGTTCCTCCATAACGAATGTCTATATCAGCATAAAATCCCGCGATGTAATTATTCGGGTTACCTCCAGATGGAATTGCAAATGAGTTGTAGCCAACGTAAGTGAATGGACCAAAGCCCAAAATTCCGTTTGATTGGATAACAACATCGTTATAAACATTGCCGAAAAAATTAAACGGAAATCCAATTGGAATTTGGCCTGTAATACAATCATCACAAGCCGTCGGGAAAGCAGTTGCACCAGAAATTGGTATAGCACTGCACGAAGTTGTAACAACTTGATAGTTGACATAACCTGTTTGCGCATTCAACGTAGTAGAGGATCCGCAAGTAATAGTTTGGTCAGCTGGTGCCGTTGGACATTGTGAAAATGAACTAAATGGTAGCAGATTGACTAGCAAACCTAAAGTAAGAAATGTAAAATTCCTTACATGTGAACGTGTTTTCATGTTCTATGTATTTGATTACCTGACCGTAAGATTATTGAATTTGTTGACTTAATTTAACTGACCAATCGTAAAACTACACACAACAAATAGTTGATAACTATACTAACAAGCTGTTTAACAATAACTTAATTGTTAATAAGGAAGAATTAGCTTTCAAGTAAATGTACAAAAAAAATTACAATTCTCCAACTAAAACATCCCAAGTGTGGTCAGCTAATAATCGAACAGTGGCAATAAATTCAAATTTTGAACTGCGTCCCCATTGTTCTGGAGCTATTAAAGAAAGCAAAAAAGTACCGTTATCTTTTTTATAGACATGATAAACATGATTGATCAACGGCTCAAAACGCATTTCAGCTTGATAGATGATTTCTGAAATTTCTTTCCGCTGATTTAGTTTTTTAACTTGATCTGCAAGGAGTTGCATTTGTTCATAGATTTGCGACAATTGCATATCTGTTTGATGCTCCATCGCCGACAAAGCTCTGCCTTTGATTTTACCTTTATCTTCAGGTTTCACCAAAGCACTTCCTGCATGATGCGGATATTCCAACGAATGCGGATTCTCAGTGATTTTGTCCGGATCAATGGGATTTATAAAATCAGAATTTGACGATGAATCGTTGTTCATGGGGTAAAGTTAGGGATTTACTAGCTCTATTAGAAAAAAATAAACGCTAAAATGGATTTATTTCCATGCAGAATCTGTTAGTTCATAATTGCATGGAAAAATAATTGATTCTACTTTAAATCTGAATTCTTTATTCTCAATTCTGGATTTTTCAACTTTGTAATTTTCCACTTCAAGTTTAATCCAATCTAATTCTTCTTGACTCTCATACATTTTACTGGATTCTGATTTCCGTTTTTGATCCATGCTATTAATGGTGTTTTCAAATTGGGCTTCAGAAACTTTGCTTAGGCTGATTTCTCCCATATTCCCGCTTTTTAGATCATTTTTCTTGAGAATAAAGTAGCCTTCATCATTTATTCCAACAAAAACTGCATCATAATTTATATTTGCATTAAGTGAATAATTGATTTTATTCTTTGATGGAATAATCCTTTCAAAAGATGACAACTGACTAGGAAACAAATAAAGATATATTTTTGAGTAGCGGTTAGCATTTTTAATTGTTGCACTTAAATCGTTGTAAGTGATTGTTGCTGTTTTTCCTGTATCCTTGTCATAGAAAGAACTAGTTTTTCTTGCAATTGTAGTTTCTAACACGTATCTATCAATGTTGTAAACATTAGAGTTTTGTAATTGACCATTTCCTCGAATAGTAACACCGATAGTTTTTGTTTTTCCCAATTGCTTTAGTACATTGTTCAAATTTAAATTTGCTTCTTCATAAAACAGCGCACTTGCTCGCTCAGATGTGCGAATTGACTCCCTGTTTCGAGAATCGCTAACTTTTGCATTCCACTTTTTTTCTATTGCTTTTTGAAATTGGTTGTCACTTTTCGCTATTTCCTTCAATTTTGAGCTGGTTTTTTCATAAAATGATTTTAAATTTTCTAAGTGGGCATTATCAATATCTAACGAACCAACATGTTCGTCAGCAAATTGTTGAAATTCAGGATATCCTAAGGCAACAACTTCTTCATCTAATTCCCAAAGTGGTTTGTTTAATTGCTTTGAATAGATTTCAAAAATTCTGCGATCGCACGCTTTATGAATCGCCTTCATTCTTTTTTCAAAATCTTTGGTCGCCAGTATCGTTCCATTAAATTCTTTTTTCCAAATTGCAAGTACTTTCGAAGGTTGTAATAAGCCAACGTTCGCATCGATTTTCTCTTCAAGAGGAGTGTAGCATGCGGCACCTGTGTCGAAAAGATCTAAAATTTCGTCAATTTCAGAATTACTTAGTTTTGGAAAATTGTTATGGTCCGTTGGTGTCATTTCGGAAAGCTCTTTCATATAGGGATGTTTTGAAAATGATGACTTCCAATCTCTAACATATTCATAAAGCAATTGCAGAGGGACTCCTTTTTGATTCCATTTTTGTCGAATATTCTTTAATTTAGGACCTGTACCGTCTTTATTGCTCTCATGACAATAGCAACATTGCATGAAATTCCCATCGACATTACTTGAGTCAGGTTGTTCTAACATTTCGGATGAGTATTCCTGTTCATCTGGGTATTCCGATTCATAAGTTTCAGGCTCAAAACTCAAATACAAACTATCTCTTTCCTTTTTGCTTTTTTTCCATTTTAGGTCGTTTAATTTTTTTTCGTAACCTGGAGGGTATAAATCTAAATCAAGCATGTTTGCTTGGATTGGAAGTTTTTCAATGGGTTTTGGGTTTTGCCAGTCTATTTCTCCGTTCGCTAATTTCACACCATTAAAAAGCTGCATGTTCTTTTTGTAGCTATCCACAGGAAGCTGCATGTATAGACCATCTTTATTATTGATTGTAAGCGGTTTACCTTCTGGCGTGAATGCTTTCAGTCCAAACATCCCTTGGGTTTCTAACAATTTATCACCAGATTTTGTACTTAAGCCTGCTTTAAGAAAGTCGGATGCGTCTAGCGCTTCTTGGAGTTGAATGACTGCTTTACCAGAGTAGGTTTTTCCATTCAATAAAAATGTGTTTTCTGTTACAGATAATAATATTCCTTTAGGAGAAAGAAACACTGAATTTGAACCATCAAACTCAAAATAACTTATAGGCAGGTTCTCAAGTTCAGCTTTTGCGTCCAGAAATGAATATTTAACATTCATCTCCTTTAAAAATTGAGATTCAGATTGTTCGTTTTTGAATGACTTAAATAAAATATAAGTTGTGACCAAAATTACTCCAATAACAAGAACAGTAATTAAAGCTGAACTAATTGTTTTTTTCAGATGATAGCTTTTACTTGCTTTTTTAACCAATTGTCTTTCGCCACTTCGCTTCGCTATTTCGTGTACTTTCTTTTGTAGATCTAGATTCTCTTTAAGTTTTGGATTTCGCTCAACTTCTGCCAATAACTTTCCACTGTCTTCAGGAGATAACTCACCTTGAAGATATAATTCGATCATTTTTGTCCAATCTAAACTCATAATTAAAAACTTTGAAGTGAATTACTTGTTTCATAATCAGCAACAAATTCTTTCGCTTTTTGCAAACAGCGGTATTTTTGAGCTTTGGCAACTTTATCATTTCTCAATCCGATTTTTTTTGCGATGTTTTCCATGTTCCAATTTAAACCATAGAACAAATGGAGGATTTCTTGACATTGTTTTCCTAATTTTTCAATGGCTTTTTCCATGCTTTTTAACAGCATTTCTTTATGAAACCAATCATCATTGATTTCTTCAACATCAGTTTCTAAGGTAAACGTTGGTTGTTTTTGTTCCTTTCGAGAAAGGTTGTACCAAAGAAGTTTTCCAACATTTCGTACATAAAAAATTGGCTCGACGGTTAAGATAAAGTTTGGGTCTTCTTTTTTTCGTATGTAAATCAACAGGGATTCTTGGAAAATATCTTCAGCGATTTGATTGCTACAGCCTAAATTTTTCAAGTACTTTTTAAATAAAGGCCACTTCTTATAGAGTAATTTCAACTCTATTTCTTTTTCGGATTTTAATGAATTGTTGCTTTGCATGAAACGTCTTTTAACTAAGATGTTCAGTTTTGCGAAAGGTAAACAATAAATCTATTTTTTTTCACTAGTGTCCGATAAAACTTTTTAAAAAAGCGGGATTTCCTGTAGAGGATTTCCCGCTTTAATGTAATTTAGTTTTGCAGAACAAAATCACATGAATAAAAGTAACTACTTTTTTGGACAGTCCGTTTTCGGACAGCTGATTTCTTTAATTGATTTAAAGAAAATGAATAAAATTGCCAAAAATCACTTGGCAGATCATTATGTTAAGAAGTTTGATTCTTCGGATCACCTGATAAGTATGTTGTTTTCGACATTCGCGCATTGCACCTCATTGCGTGAAGTAGCCGCATCAATGCTAGGTCTGAAAGGGAAAATGAATCACTTTCAGTTAAAACACATTCCTTATAAAAGTACGTTGAGTGATGCAAACAAGAGAAGAAGTCATTTAGTATTCCAAGATGTGTATTATTCCTTGCTTAAAGAATATCAACCAATTATCTCGGACAGCCGACAGTCGTATGCTTGGGAGAACAAGCTAGAAATCATCGATTCGAGTACCATATCTCTGTTTAAAGACATTTTGAGTTGTGTGGGTAGGAAGCCTAATACAGGCAAACGAAAAGGTGGAATTAAAGTGCATACTCAAATCAATTTACAAGGGAAAGTTCCGAAAATCGTTTGGTTTTCTGCCGCCACAACGCATGATAAACAGTTTTTAAAGCACTTACAACTTGAAAAGGGTAAGATAGCTGTATTTGACAAGGGATATAACGACTATAAAGCTTTTGATGAGTTCACCGAAAACGGTGTGTTCTTCGTTACTCGTTTAAAATCCAATGCAGCTTATCAAACAGTGAAAGAAAACGACATTCCTTCTTACATCGACAATGGCGTAATCAAAGATGAAATCATACGAGTAGACTTAAAAGAGAACGGATCGTATCTTAAAACCCTTGAATTGCGAAGAATAGCTTATTGGGATGATGAAAATAAACGCTGCTTTGAATTTGTAACAAACCTATTCGGTATGAATGCTGGACACATTGCGTTGATTTACAAGAAACGCTGGCAAATAGAACTTTTGTTTAAACAACTCAAACAAAACTTCCCACTAAAATTCTTCCTTGGCGACAATGAAAACGCCATCAAAATACAGATTTGGTGTGCGCTAATCGTCAATCTACTACTAACTGTCATACATAAAAAAATCAAGCGTAAATGGGCGTTCTCAAATCTTGCGAGCTTTTGTAGATTACATTTATTCAACTATATCCATTTGATGAAATTCCTTGAAAATCCGCAGAAAGATTGGCTAAAAGAATACGATGCTCAACTTCAGATTAAATTCAGTAGTTCATAATCAAGGAGGGACTTACTTTTGAAATCCATAAATCAGTATCAGTAAAATCAAGGATTTCAGAAACCGAAATGATTAATTTGTATTTTTATCGGACACTAGTGATTTTTTTTATCAAATTGATTTTACAAAAGACACAATGATTTCAATTAAATCTAGACTCCTTTCCAAATGAGGATGATGACCACAATTCGGTAAAAATTCAATAACGACTTCTCCAGGCACATATTCTTGAATCAACTCCAATTGTTGAATCCTACCATATTGATCGTCTTTTCCTTGAATGGCGAGTACCGGGCATGAAATTGTTTTTAACGATTCGGTTATGTCCCACGATTTAAACTCAGGTAAATTCCATGTATTTGCCCAAGCATAGAACAAAGTGTCAGTTTGGTCGCCGTGAAATTTTCGCAAACCTTCCAGTTTTTTTTGTTCAAAAGCTTTTACTGCTGGTGCAATTCCCGCAAGTGTTTCATTTTCAACAATTACGTGCGCTGCCATGCTGATAATTCCAATCACTTGTTTCGGAAATTTCGAAGCGAAAAGTAAAGCAATACTGGCTCCGTCTGAATGACCAATGAGGATCAATTTTTTGTCTGGCGAAATGATTTTTTCGATGAGCGCAGGCAGTTCTTTCCAAGCATATTGGTGCAAATAGTCTTTTGCTCTTGTTGCTTTTAAAGCAGATGAATTCCCGTAACCTTCTCGTTCATAGATGATTCCGTTTATTCCAGTTGCATCACACAAACTTTGAGGAAATGATTTCCATTGGGGAATGGAACCTAAAGCTTCGTGAAGAAATAGGAGGAGCACATCATCGTTGAACTGTTTTTCAGCATAAACGGCTTCAATTGCTAGCGAGTAATCCGGAAAGTCAACGATTTTCATGCGAATGAATTTATTTTCGCAACAATGTTAAACCAAGTTTGTTATTCATTTGAGCGTTGACAATCAATACATTTTTGCCTGAAGTTGATTTCAAAAAATCATGACCGATGTGAAATGCAAAAGCCGACGAAGAATAATAGAAACCTGAATAAACTTGGTAATTCATCGATTTTTCAAACAAATCATCTTGGATGCCAGAGTGCAAAAGCAAATTAATGTCCGATGAATTTAATCCATTCTTTGTCAAAAATGATGCAATTTCGGAAGAAAGATCGGTTGAATTATACGAAATCCAGCAATCAGCTACTTGAATGGATGTTGGTTCCGTTCCGAGCACAAAAAAGGAAGCGCCAGAAGTAAATTGTCGGTTGGTTTTAATCAAATCTTGACGTAACAACTCTAAAAAATCAATGGCTTCATCGGCAGCGCCTACAAGTACGTTCTTCTTTCCGTCGCGGCAACACATCATCGCATCGATCAAGGCCACTTCAAACGATAGACTGTTTTGCGTGTGCGTCATGTTATACGCATGATTGCCTAGCGCGAGCGAGATTTGTCCGCCGATGGTATTGTGCGTCGATTGAATAAACGCAGTAGGAGAGAGGGTTTCGCTTGCGGCTGTTAAAAATGTCTCGAGAAATTTCTCCGTGTCTTTCAAACAACCCAATGCTGTACCAACAGAAATGGAATCAAATTCTTCACCAACAACGGATTGACATTCTTGCGCAACCGTCATTGCCATGCGAAGCACCGGACTTAAGCGTCGCAATGCAGCGGCTGGGATGTAATTTTTATACTCTGGCGCAATAACCACAGAATCTGATTGCAAGGGTTGCAAAAGTTCCCAAATGGACGGTTTTTGAAAACTGTCTTGATGCGAAATGGATGATGCTGTTTTAACGTAAATCATGGTTATTCGCTCAATATAATGGTTGAATTGTTACCTCCAAAACCAAAGGAATTGGAAAGCACCGTTCTAATTTTTTTGTCTTTTTCAACCGCTGTAATAGGTTGTAATTTTGTTTCTTCAATCACATTTCTGTGATTTAAATTCGGAAACAAAATACCGTTTTGAATGGCAAGAATGGAAATCACCGCCTCGATTCCGCCTGATGCAGCTAAAGTATGTCCCGTGTAGGCTTTCGTTGAACTAAATGGTGGAATCTTACTTCCAAACACATTGATAATTGCTTGCGATTCAGATAAATCATTATTTGGAGTAGCTGTACCGTGGGCATTGATGTAATCAATCTCATCAGGATTCAAACCTGCAACTTGCAAGGCTTCTGTCATGGATCGAGTTGCACCTTCGCCATTTGGAGATGATGCTGTTTGATGATATGCATCAGAAGCATTGCTCCAACCTCTTAGTCGAGCCAATATTTTGCTTCCAGATTTTTCAATACTTTTGGCAGATTCTATGACCAAAAATCCAGCGCCTTCGCCTAAATTGAGTCCTTTTCGTGATTCGTCAAACGGACGACACCATTCATCGTCGAAAATCATCAAAGATCGAAATCCATTGATGGTAAATCCTGCCAAACCATCTGTTCCTCCAACGACAACGCGATCAAGCATTCCTTGGCGAATCATGCGTGCCCCCATCATGATGGCATTCGCAGCGGAAGAACAAGCCGTTGAAATCGTATTTACAAAACCATCAATGCCTAATTCTTCAGCGATTTGTTCACTGGAATTTCCACTTGAATGATGTTGATAAGCGAGCACATTGTGCGGTTTCTCTTCCAAATAATTTCGGTATTCCACCTCACTTGTATCCATTCCACCTACAGAAGTTCCAGAAACAACTCCCGTTCTGATTTCAGGATTGTTTTGGTGGTTGCCAAATGCTTCTTTTGCAGCAATAGCGCCTAGAATTCCTGTGCGCGATCCTGTTGTTTTAAGACCGAATTTTTGAATTAATTCCTCATTGGTCAAGTGAATTTCACCTACCAAATATTTCTCAGAATGAGGAAGTCTGCCTTTTTGTATCCCAGTTTTAGCTTGCAAGAGCGATTGCAACATTTCATCAACGTTGTTTCCAATGCTCGAAATTGCACCGTAACCAGTAACAAAAATCTCCATCAATTACCTGTTTTTCTCGATGTAAGCCGCCAAAGAATTAACAGATTGGAAAATATCACGGCCTTCGCTTGGGTCAGCAATTTTAATTCCATATTCTGATTCTAAAAGCACGATAAATTCCAACGCATCAATGGAGTCTAAGCCTAGACCATCATCGCCAAAAAGGTTCATATCATCTTGAATATCAGCAGGAGTTAAATCCTCCAAATTCAGTTGTTCGATGATTTGTACTTTTAAATTTTCCTTTAATTCACTCATTTCTATAGTTGTTTAATCGATTCAATAATTCGTTGTTCAATGTTTCAGAACCATCTGGAGAGACCAAAAATAAAAAACATTCTTCAGATGGATTCAATTGTGTATCTACCCATGCACATAAACAAAGTTTATTTCCACGGGAGAATGCAAAGTTAAGTTGATGATTGAAAAATGATGCATCAAATGACTCATTGATGAAAAATATATTTTCTCCATACCATTTGTGTCGAATGGAAAGTTCACCGGTCACAATATTTGGCAAGGTGTAAACAAACAAACTTGGGCTTGGATTTCCTTGATTTTCGTATGATTCGATGAATTTTAAATCCGTTTGTGAACTAGAACTTGCATTTGCAAATATCAGTTGAAGTTCATCATTATCAGAAATCTCACTCGGAATATTTGGTGCAATCAATTCAGTTCCTAAAAAAGCCATTTTGGATAATTGATCCATTTTGTGAAACTTAGGATAATCGTAATTTCCTGCAACATACAAGGACTTTAACCAATTGGACTCATTTTCATCGATCGAATGAATGCAATTTCCATTTAGAAAAGCGCCTTTGGGTGATATGTAGCAATCAGCGATTATTTTCATGACAATTTCTGAATGATGATTGCAGCATTTCCTCCTCCAAAGCCAGATGCTGTTTTTAATACGGTGTTGATCGTAGCAACCTCGTTTCTGCCAATCACATGAATGGATTCACTTGTCCCTTGATTTTCAAATCCTTTACTTTCAAAAAGCATTGATTTTTCCATCGAAATCAGGCACATAATCAACTCAATTACTCCAGCAGCTCCTAGCGTATGTCCAAAATATCCTTTCATGCTGTTCAGCGGAACTTGATTTAAATTCAGTCTGCTAAAAGCAATGCTTTCCATTTCATCGTTGTAAAGCGTTCCAGTTCCATGTGCTGAAATAAAATCCAGGTCGCTTGCTTGAATTTTTGAGCGTCGCAAGGTTTTGTGAATTGCTCGCACAAGTCCTTCACCTGTGCGCGATGGTCCGGAAATGTGATTTGCATCGTTCGAATTTGCACCTCCGAGGTAAGCAACAGCAAATTCATCACTTTTGACTTTCGACAAATGCAAAATGCCACACGCTTCGCCAAGGGAAATTCCTTTACGGTCTTTATCAAATGGTTTGCAGGGTTCATCACTCAAGGCATAAAGCGATTGAAAACCATACACGACGAAATCAAAAAGTGCATCAATTCCTATGATAATAGCATCGTCAAAATCATCTGTTTGGAGGTAATCTGCAGCTGTGTTAACTGCCAAAACTCCAGAAATGCATGCATTGGAAATAATGATTGGTGCGTTTGGATTGCTAGTAATTTCTTGAATAATTTTTCGGGTAGAAGCAAACGTATCGTTAGGCAGCGCCTCTAAATTTGCTTTCGTTGTGCTCACCAAAAAAAGTGTTTTCTTGTAGGAAAGAAGTTCCTCGCTTTTGTTTTTTAAAAGATCTTCAAGTGCCATTTGAAGCAAATGATTGTATCTGTTTCCAACGAGTGTATCTATTTTTCCAAGGAACCAATTTTCGTCATTAAATCCAGATTTTTCGTGTTTTTGTAGTCCTGTTTTTCCAGATTTAAATCCTTCAAAATGAGCTTCCACGCCAATTCCAAGTGGACTTACAATTGTTCCGTATGACAAAAAGAGGTTTTTCACGCGCTCAACCAATCTTGTTTTTTCTCCCAATCCAAAATGAAATCAGGTTTCACGAGTTCCAAAGTTCTCGTTTCAACAGAAAGGAAAACTTGTACCGTTGTACCTGTTGCGGCTAACGTGTTTGAAGCCATGTTATAAACTTCGTAATGAAAAATAATTTTGGCTGAGTGTTTTTTTTCTAGACGAGCGATTACTTTAATCTTCTCGCCATATTTCACCGAATTCTTATGGTTGATTTCAGATTTTACAATCGGAGTGAAGAATCCTTCGTGATATAAATCAAGGTAAACCATGCCGTGTTGAAGTCCGAAAAATTCGCGTGCGTCTTCAAAATATTTCAAGTAATTTCCGTGCCAAATAACACCCATTGCATCGGTTTCGCTAAAGCGAACATCAATCTCAATTTCAGACTCTAAATATTTCAAGCGATGACGATTTTCATTTGACATTTAACTAATTCATTCCCATTTCGCGAAGCAATTCCTTCAATCAAATGGATATTTTCAAAACTACTTATAATTGTGACATTCGTTTCAATTGAATCGCCTAATTTGGCGTAATCTGTTACAAATAATTTGCTTATTGCACCAATAAAACCCAATTGACCTTCGCCCGTTCCTTTTTGACTATTGATGTAGCCAAAACCAGCCGCACAAGTTTGGGCAATATTCTCGATCAAAGAAGATTCCGACAATTGACCGTTTTCCAGAAATAAATTATCCGATTCTATGTGAAAATGAGTTTTAAAGCCTTCTTCAGTAGCTGATTCAAGTGCATCGATCATGACAAAAGGCGCACGTTGCGGAATAAAATTAGTGATTGATTCTTTCGTTGCTAACATAATAATCATAAAAATTGAACCATTGTTTAGGCGCTTTTTTAGCGACACGTTCAAGTTCTTCAACATATTTTTTTGCAATTTCCTCTGGAGAATTCACATTTTCGCCTGCGGTAATTGGGTTTGTTGCGCTTAATTCAAAATGGGTACTTCCCAGTTTAATCGCAAATACAAAGATAATAGGAACTTTAAATTTATAAGCCATTATGAAAGGTCCAGATGGAAATTCGGCAACGCCACCTAAAAAGGGCAATTGGTAATTTTTGGAACCTTCCATTACGCGATCGGCATGTAACGCTATTAATTCATTATTTTTCAGCGCTTTGTGAATGAGAATCAAGTGCGACATGTCGTTTTTCAAAGGAATGAGGTTGAAGCTTGATTTCTCTGTTTTTTCGTCCAATAATTGTTTGATTTTTTCAACTTCAGCATCAAGCATCAATACATTTATTTTAGAAGTAATGCGTGTTCCAACTAAATTCCCAGCATTTTCCCAATTTCCAACATGTCCTGAAATTAGGAATCCTCCTTTTCCATTTTCATGCATTTCGCGAAGCACTTTTTCGTTGTTAAAAGTATGAGAATAAATGCGTTTGCGTGGGGTTTTTAAAGCCACCCGATCAATAATGATTTGACCAAACTGATAAAAATTGGCTGATGCAAAACGAAAACTTTTCCATTTAGAAAACCCGAAACCGATTTGGTAGAATTGCATCAAGCCACGACGCTGTTTTTTGGCAAAAAGCACAAAGTAGCCAGCTACAAAAAAGCAAAAAAAGTAAGAAATGCGAACGCCTAAAAAGCGAATACAAAACACGAAAAAACGATATCCCCAGAGCGAACCCTTCGTTTTACCGTCCCATTTTTTTTCCATGATGGATTATGCCATAGCCAATTTTTCTTCGGCTAAATCGTAAAATTCGTTGAAAGTTTGAATGGCTTTAAAATCGTCTGATGTAGGTTTGAAACCAAGGTTTTCTTCAATAACTACAACCAGATCAACATAATCAAGACTATCTAAATCCAAAGTTTTGTGCATGTTGTTTTCAGGTTGAATGGCATCAATGTCCACCTCAAACTCCTCTGAAAGAAAACGTTTCGTTGTTTCTATGATCTCTGCTCTATTCATGGGTGCAAGATAAAACTATTTTATAAATTTTTTAATAATTAGTGAAGAATTTGTTCCTCCAAAGCCAAAAGAGTTTGAAAGGAAGCAATCTATTTTGTGTTCTTTGTATTCTGGAATGATGTTGATTTTTGCTGAATCTTCATCTGGGTTTTCGAAGTTAATGTTTGGCGCAATGAAATCATTATGCATCATTAAGAGCGAATAAGCAATTTCACTCGCTCCAGCCATCCAACATTCATGTCCTGTCATACTTTTTGTAGAACTCACAGGAACTTTTCCACCGAAAACTTTAAAGATGGCTTGTGCTTCTGTTGTATCTCCGATTGGTGTTGAAGTTGCATGTGCGTTCACATAATCAACCACTGAAGGATCAATGTTAGCTTGTTTCAATGCCATATTTAGGGAACGAAATTGTCCATCAAAATTTGGATTGGAAATATGATCTCCGTTTGAAGAAAATCCATAACCTACAATTTCTCCTAAAATAGGTGCATTTCTTTTTAAAGCTGATTCCAACGATTCTATGATCACCGTAGCCGAACCTCCTGACGGAACTAATCCATCTCGGTCTTTGTCAAACGGTCTGCTTGCTTTTGTTGGATCTTCTTGATTGATTGAGAAAGCTCCCAAACCATCAAAACTAGCCATTGCGTATAGATTAATTTCTTGAGCTCCACCACAAATCACACGGTCTTGCAAACCTTGTTTGATGAGCAAATAACCCATTCCAATAGCATGAGAACCGGATGCACAAGCGGCCGACATAGAAATGTTAATACCTTTCAATTTATAAATTGTCGACAAATTCATGTTTACCGTACAATTCATGTTTTGAAAAATATCTCCACTTCCAATAAGTGTTGTGTCTTTTCGCTCGCGCACTTTGTCGATGGTATTGATAACAGCCCCCGCGGTTGAGTCGTTTCCGAAAATAATTCCAGTTTCTGTTTTTTCTAAAAAGTCAACATCCAATTGTGCTTGCGCCAAGGCTTCGCGCGTAGACATATACGCAAACATAGCAGGTTCATGCATGCCTATGCGTTCACGTCGACCCAAAAATGGTTTCAAATCTGGTTCCGGAACAAAACCGGTCAGACAAGAACGATATCCAAAATCTTTTCTACTTTCATCGTAAATGATTCCGCTTTTTCCATTGCGCAAGGAGTCGAGCACAAGATCTGTGTTCTCACCAAGACAAGAATACAAGCCAATTCCAGTAATTACAACGCGATGTTCCATGATTAAGCGTAAACTCCCCCGTTAATATTAATAACTTCTCCAGTAATGTAAGCCGCTTTGTCAGAAGCCAAGAAACTCGCTAAATGCGCCACTTCTTCTGGTAATCCAAAACGATTTGCAGGAACCATTTGTTTCAATTGTTCCTGATCAAGCTCACTAGTCATGTCTGTTTCAATAAAACCGGGAGCAATCGCATTTACTGTGATTTTTCGCTTTGCAACTTCTTGCGACAATGCTTTTGTTGATGCAATCATGGCACCTTTTGCAGCTGAATAATTGGTTTGTCCTGGAACACCTTTAAGTCCGCTGAGGCTTGCAATGTTGATGATGCGACCAGAACGAGCACGAAGCATTTTTTGAATAACAGCTTGTGTGCAATTGTACATACCTTTTACACTTGTATTCAAAACATCGTCCCAATCTTGTTCGCTCACCATTGGAAAAATATTATCTCGCGTGATGCCAGCATTATTCACCAAAACTTCGATGTTTTTGTCTGGATTATTCTCCATCCATTGCGAAATTTTGCTTTTCACTTCTTCGCCGTTTTTCACATCAAATTGCATGATTTCTGCCGTTCCTCCATTTGCTTCAATGGTCGCTAAGGTTTCTTTCGCAGCAACTTCATTACCCGCAAAATTGATAATAATATGGTATCCTAAATCTTTTGAAATTTGGATTGCGATTGCTCTTCCAAGTCCACGCGAAGCTCCAGTTACAAGTGCCGTCTTCATAATTTCAAATTCGTTTTTCTTAGTAATTGTGTTACTTCTCGAATATTTTCTGATTGCACAACATCTTCATTGATCACAGGAACGATGGAACGAATCAGGTTGAAAATTTCTTTCGTTTTTGATGAAAGTTTTGATCGTTGTTCATCCGTCAATAAATCAATGGCTTGACAAACCGCTATCATGTGAATGGCCATCACTTGGAATCCATTTTCAATCACTTTTTTGGTAATCACAGCACTGTTTGTTCCCATGCTCACAATATCTTGATTGTCATTGTTGTTTGGAATACTGTGCACATACATCGGATTGGATAGCATTTGATTTTCCGCCGTCGTTGATGTTGCTGTAAATTGCATTCCTTGAATTCCGAAATTGAATCCTAAGGTTTGCGTATTTAAGAATGCGGGAAATACGTCGTTTAATTTGCTGTTTAACAAAAAGTTAAGTTGACGTTCTGCGAGCATGGTCAACTTTGTGATAACCAATTTCACTTTATCCATTTCCAATGAAATGTAATCTCCGTGGAAATTTCCTCCGTGAAAAACATTTTGTAATTCAACACTGACAATCGGGTTATCATTCGTTGAATTTATTTCTTTTTCGATAACGCTTTGCGCATAATCAAGGGTTTCTTTGACTGGTCCTAGAATTTGTGGTACGCAACGAATCGAGTAATATTCTTGAATTTTCTTTTTGAATTCGCGGCTTTGAAGAGCTTCGTCATCAGCAAATAATTCTTCACGTTGACGAATGAGTTGACTGTCCGAAACGATAGATCTCATTTTTTCAGCAACATACAATTGACCTTCATGCATTTTCACTTGGTTCAACCCTTCTGAGAACGAATCATCAAACGCTTCAACTACTTCATTTATAATCGTTGATGATGCAATTCCCCAGTCTAATAAGCGATTTGCATAAATCACATTTATTGCTCCAATTCCTGTCATGCACGAAGTTCCATTCATGAGTCCTAGTCCATCGCGCAATTGCAATTGAAGTGGTTGAATGTTTAACTGAGCAAAAACATCTGCAGTTGGTCTTCGTTCATTTTGGTAACGGACAAATCCTTCACCAATTAAATTAAGTGCCAAATGCGCCAATTGAACTAAGTCTCCGCTCGCTCCAACGCCACCATGCTCGTATATTTCAGGATAAATTTCGTGATTTAAGAATTCACTAATTTTCTGAACTACGCCATAACTAATTCCAGAATTTGCTTGAAGGAAATTATTCACTCGCGCAAGCAAAACTGCACGAACGCATTCATCATCAAGCGGTTGACCTGTGCCTGTTGAGTGACTGCGAATTAAATTGTATTGAAGTTGATTTAGCTTGTCTTCATCAATTTTGAATTGCGCCATTGGCCCAAATCCAGTATTGATTCCATAAATAATTTTGTCGCTCGAAAATTTTTCAAGAAATGAAAACGACCGTTCAATATCGTGTTTCAAATCATCATTTAGTACAAATGACTTTCTGTTGATGGCGATATCTTCGATATGTGTTAAATTCAGTTTATTCATGTGGTTCTGCCGCGAAGCAAGATTATTTAATTTTTAACTCAAGGATTGTGTGAAAGCTGTCTGCATGCAAATGATGTTCACCGACACATTCGAATCCTGCTTTATCAATAATGTATTTCATAACACTTGAAGAATACATTTTACTATTTCCATTTGCAATTACAGTAAAGTACAAAGATGTTGCAACCAGCGAAAGTTCTGCTGCTGGAAAACGTTGGTTATCGATGAATGTTTCCATGACATACACTTTTGCGCCTGGTTTTGCTGTTGCTTTTATTTTTAATAAAATGGATTCAATTTCAGATTCGCTGAAGCAGTCTAAAAATTGTGACATCCAATAAACATCGGCACCTTCAGGAATCACGCTGTCGGCTTTTAACAAATCGATGGCATGGTATTGTACACGATCCCGAGAATCCGGATAATTGGAAATATTCTCTTTTGCAGCAGCCAATTGAACTGGTAAATCAAGAATTGTTACTTCAATGTCTTTGTTATAACCTGTAGTTGCCAACGCCCATTTTCCTGTATTACCACCAATATCATAAATCATTTTCGGATTGTCCTTGAAAATGATATCCAAAGCATCTGTAAATGAATTATCTGAATAAAAATGATCGAATTCGAACCATGATTTTTTCAAATCTGGTGGCAAAATAGAAAGTCCTGGATAAATCGTTTCCCAAGGACCAATTTCTTTTAGTCCGGCAGGTTTTCCGTCTTTTATCGCCTCTTCTAAATAGAAAAGACCCTTGTAACAAATATCCTGTGTGAATTTTAGATTCACTTGTGTCATTTTGTCCCGTGTAAGGAAATAACCCACTTTAGTTAAAGAATATTTATCTTCCGATTTCACAACAATCTCAGATGCTTCAGCCATTTCGATGAGCACGGTAACACCATATTTTGAAACCTTTGTTTTATCACTGATTTCTTCAATCGAAAGTCCTCCTTTGGATTCAAAGATTGCATCTAAAATTCCTAAAGTGAGCATTGAATGAGCCGTTTGAAAAACAAATGGACTAAATGCAATTTTTTGTGCTTCGTACAGCGCGTTAATGGCTTTCATACAGTTTTTAAAGTTGTTATTTTCGTCAAATTCAACGTTCGAATTTCACCTCTTTTTAAAATAGCCTGCAAAGTTAGAAAAAAATAGTGAAAAAAGGAAAAGGTGCATTTTAAAAAGACCTTTCGTAATTGTATTTGTTTAGATTTTGGATAAAATAATGAACATTTTCTCGAGGCTTATCTTACAAAATGAATTCGAATCATAATGAATAATCTTTTATTCCTTTTTTCTATCTTCGAGCGCTATAAATACATTTATTCAATTTTCCATTCATGTTTGGTCAATTTTCAGCGAATTTGGTGCAGTTTTTCATTCGAAAGAAATGGATCTTTGCAGCTGTTATTGGCTTGATTTTCATTGTTTTGATTAATGGAATTAGAAAGGTAGAGGTAGATGAAGATCTTTATTCTGTGTTTCCAAAAGGAAAAGAATATCAGAAATTCAGTGAAATTTTAAAACGAAATAACTTAAACAAACAAGTTGTTTTCTCTTTGAAGTCAAGTGAAGATGTTGATCAAAATTTTGACAATTTAGACCTTCTTTCTCAAAAAATTAAAACAAAATTCTCCAAGGAACTTACAGACATTGAAGTTTACCGAAACGTGGATGAATCCGCTTTAGTGTCCTACCTCCAATCTGCCTCCATTTCCATGTTGACAGAAAGCGACTATCATTTGATGGAGCAAAAAGTCGTGAGAAGTCAAATTTCGAATGCACTCCAAAAAGTTTCAGAGCGTTTAAATGGAGCTTCATCCATTTATACAGGAAATTTTTGGGCAAAAGATCCATTGGGTGTTTTAACAGGGAAAGTTTCGCAATTAGCGGTGAACCAAGATTCTTCGGCGTATGAAGTGGAAGATGGAATCTTGTACGCAAACAACCGTCAACGCTTGGTGTTTTTTGCGAATTTAAAGTTGGAAAGCAAGAATACCAATGAACTTGTTGCATTCGACGAAAAGCTTGAAAAATTCAAAGAGAAATTAAATTCAGAATTTAAAAATTTGGATTTTGACTATTTCGGAACTTTTCAAATTGCTGCGGCGAATGCTGCGCAAGTGAAGTTAGATACTTTTTGGACGTTGTTGATTAGCGTGTCGCTCATTTTATTGTTACTTGTTTGGTATTATCGAAGTGTGCTTATTCCACTATACTTTTTGCTTCCAGCAGGATTTGGAATTTTGTCTGGTGTTGGAATGGTTGGCTATTTGAATCCTCAGATAAGTGCCATTTCTTTAGCTACTGCTGGAATTTTGCTGGGAATTGTACTCGATTATAGTTTCCATTTTTTCACACATTTAAAGCATTCAGGAAATTTAATGTCAACGGTGAAAGAAATTAGTTCGCCGATGTTGATTGGAAGTTTTACGACCATCATGGCTTTTGCAGCTTTGCTGTTTACAGATTCGGTGGTGCTCCAGAATTTTGGGCTGATCGCACTTTTCACGCTAATGGGGTCTGCCATTTTCACGGTGATTTTTCTACCGGTAATTTTGCATTTCACCGGCTTTAAATTGATCGTTTCACCAAACGAAAATGTGGAGAAAGCACCAAAGAAATTGTTTGTTCGCCTTGGCTTAATAACTGTTGTTGTAATTACCATTTTGTTTTTGTTTCAGGGCACGAGCATGCAGTTTGATGCCGATTTGAATAACCTTTCATATCATCCAAAAGAACTGCAAGAAAAGGAAGACGCATTCACAGGGATAAATCCTGCGCATCAAAAAAAGATCTATGTTTTTTCGTCAGCAACATCAGAAGAAAAAGCCAAGGAAATAAATTTTAGACTTTTTGAGCAATTGAATCCGAAAAAAGAGCAATTGAAAATTTCGGAACTTGTTTCCACTGCTCCGTATCAAATTCCTGTGAGCAAAACCAAGCAATCTTCATGGATTTCTTTTTGGCAAAAACATCCTTACGTAGAAGATGAAATTCGTTCGAATGCTTCAAAACTTGGTTTTTCTGAAATAGCATTTGATCCATTTTTTGAGTTAATCCATGATCCGAATAGGACTTTAAACCAAGGTGAAAATTTGTTGAAGGATTTGGGATTGAACAAATTACATTATTCAGATTCAAGTCAACATTCCTATTTAACAAGCATCGTTGTTGACAGATCGAACTTGGTGGCATGCAAGCAAGAAATTAATCAAGTTCCTGGAACCTATTTGCTTGATTTAACGGCAGTAGCAGAAAACATGCTAAATACTGTTCAAAAGGACTTTAACTTTTTGTTGATTTTCAGTTCTTTGTTAGTATTCTTTTCACTGTTGGTGGTTTACGGCCGCATAGAATTGGCTTTGTTCGCCTTTTTCCCAATGGTATTGGCTTGGATTTGGATTTTGGGAATAGCACATTTGTTTGACATCCAATTCAATTTTGTCAACATCATCATTGCAACCTTCATTTTTGGATTAGGCGATGATTTTAGCATTTTCATGACCGATGGCTTAATTCAGAAGTACAAAACAAATACCGATTCGATCAGTTCGTATAAATCTGCAATCATTTTATCTGCTGTTACAACGATTATTGGAACTGGAGCATTGTATTTTGCAAAACATCCTGCCATTCATTCCATTGCCATGATTAGTGTTGTAGGAATTTCAACCATTTTATTAATCACCATTTATTTGCAACCAACCATTTTTGATTGGTTTGTAAATCGAAGAGTAGCAAAAAAGCGTGGACCAATCACGTTTTTCACATTTATTTATAGCATCATGCTATTTACCTATTTCTTTTTGGGAAGCATGTTTTTGACGCTCTTTTTGGTTTTCATTTTAATTCCATTTCCAGTTTCAAAGAAGAAAAAGAAATATGCGCTCAACTATTTAGTGACGAAATTGGCGAAGTCTACCTTGTATGCTGGGTTTCATATTAAAAAAGAAGTCCTTAATAAAGAGCAATTGGATTATTCCAGACCAAGCATCATTATTGCCAACCATAGTTCCTTTTTAGATATTCTTGCGGTCTTAATGCTCCATCCGAGAACCATCATTATGGTGAAAAAGTGGGTCTATAATTCGCCTGTTTTTGGATTGTTCATTCGCTATTCTGGCTATATTTTTGCTGAAGAAGGAGCGGAAGGAAATTTGGAAGAAATCAAGAAGCGTTTTGCAGATGGTTATTCGCTTGTTATTTTTCCAGAAGGAACACGAAGCGAGGACGGTGAAATCAAACGTTTTCACAAAGGAGCATTTTTGCTTTCTCAAGCATTGGATGTTGAAATTCAGCCTTTGTTGTTGATTGGAATTCATGAAGTGAATCCAAAAAATGATATCATGATCAACCGCGGGACAATTATCGTCAAGCCTTTGCCAAGAATGAAATCATTGGAAGGTGAAAATTATGTGCATTATTCCAAACGCGTTTTAACTTCTATGCGAGAAGCATTGGACGACGCAAGATCACAACATGCGAAAAGTAAATTTTGGTTGCCACAAATTATGCAGAATTACGTGCTGAAAGGTCCTGTGTTGGAGTGGTATGTCCGTGTGAAATATGGAATGGAACGCAAAAATTTTGAGTTTTATGACGAATTAATAGGTCAACGAAAAACAATCTATGACATCGGTTGTGGCTATGGTTATTTGAGCTATTATTTGCACTATCGAAATAAAAAGCGCGAAATTATTGGATTGGATTACGATCAGGAGAAAATTGATACTGCTCAAAATGCCATTCGAAAAAATGAGCATTTACAATTTCAATATGCCGATGTGTGTGGCTATGAATTTAAACCAGCCGATGCTGTTTTTCTGAACGATGTTTTGCACTATTTTCCTTTTGAAAATCAAATGAATGTGCTTAATAATGCGGTATCTAAACTAAACGACAATGGCATATTGTTCGTTCGTGATGGCGTTGTAGAACTTCGAGATCGTTTAAAAAATACACAGTTGACGGAGAAAATGTCAACAAAATGGTTTAAATTCAACAAATCTGAACACGAATTAGAATTTTTATCCATCGAAAAAATGAAAGCTTTTGCAGTTGAAAATTCCCTGAGTTTTCAAATGATTGAGCACAGCAAAACAACCTCTAACGTACTTTTTATTTTTAGAAAACCGGGCAATGGAGCATAAGAAAGACATACATGACTTTGTAATTATAGGTAGTGGAATCGGGGGACTCGTGTCTGCATTGATTCTTGCCAAAAACGGTTTCAACGTATTGGTGCTTGAAAAAAACCATCAAATCGGTGGTGCATTGCAGGTTTTTAGTCGCGATAAGTGTGTTTTTGATACGGGTGTGCACTACATTGGTGGCATGGACAAAGGCGAGAATTTACATCAGTTTTTCAAGTACCTTGAAATTTACGACGACTTAAAATTCAGACCATTAAACGCCGATTGCTTTGACATGGTTCGCTTGCACAATGGTAAAGAAATAAAACATGGTCAAGGCTACGAGAATTTCCAAAATGGTTTGATTGACGCATTTCCTGAGGAGAAAATTGCCATTGAAAAATTTTGCCTGAAACTGCAAGAAATTTGCTCCTATTTCCCGCTTTACAATTTAGAAATGGAGGCTGAGCAAACATATTATAAGAATGCGGAGATTTTAGCCATTGGTGCTTGGGATTATGTTTCGTCAATTACTGATAACAACGATCTGAAAATTGCCATGCTCGGCTCAGGTGTATTGTATGCCGGTGACACCAAAACAACACCTTTGTACGTTGTTGCGCTTATCATGAATAGCTTTATCAAAGGCAGTTTTCGATTGGTGGACGGAAGTTCACAGCTGGCAAAAGTGTTGATGAAAAAAATCCGCGAACATGGCGGCGAAATTTTAAAGCACAAAGAAGTTATAGGTGCTGAAATGAATGAAAATAAGCAAATTGAGAAACTCATTTGTGCCGATAATTCGGTTTATTTTGGAAAGCAATTCATTTCGAGTTTACATCCTGCACAAACGATTAAAATAATTGGTGAATCTCATTTTCTTCCAGCTTATTCACGGAGAATCAGTAGTTTGCAAAATTCTGTTTCTTCGTTTATGGTCTATCTTGCGCTGAAAAAAGATAGTTTTCCTTACTTCAATTATAATATTTACGAATATTTTACGGAAGAAGGCTGGAACACCGTTGATTACGAGAAAAAATCTTGGCCTCAAGTGTTATTTGTATGTACATCTGCGTCAAGTAAATCAGAGGAATTTGCAGATGTGATGTGCGCCATGGCATACATGTCTATCGATGAAATGAAGGAATGGGAAAGTACATTCAATACGATCGTGAATAAGCAGGAGCGAGGTGAAGCCTACGAGAAATTTAAAAAACGCAATGAGCAATTAGTCATAGATCGCTTAAAATCAAGATTTCCAGGAATTGAAGATTGCATTAGAAGTGTCCATAGTTCAACACCACTGACTTATAAAGACTATTTAGGTACTCCAGAAGGGGAACTTTATGGAATTTTAAAAGATTATAGAAATCCAACAGGAACTGTAATCAACCCGAAGACGAAAGTTAAGAATTTGTATTTAACAGGTCAAAACCTTGTTTTTCACGGAATTTTGGGCGCAACTGTTGGTGCATTTGTAACTTGTTTTAACTTTGTAGAATCTAAATCCATTATTCAACAAATCAAACATTATGAATAATTCTTACGATGTCATAATCATTGGCGCTGGACCAGCTGGAACTTTGGCTGCTGCAAAATTGCTTAAGGAAGGGAAAACAGTTATGATTTTGGAAAAAATGCAATTTCCACGATTTGTCATTGGCGAAAGTTTGCTCCCACAATGCATGAATTTTATGGATGATTTGGATTTATTGCCTTGCATTGAAGCAGAAAAATTTCAAGTTAAAACAGGTGTTTGTTTTTACCACGAAAATGAAGTGTGCGATTTCTTGTTCGAGAAACAATACACAAATGGTTGGCACTACACGTGGCAAGTAAAACGTGCAAATTTCGACCAAGCATTAGCAACAGAAGTGGAGAAAAGAGGAGCTGTATTGCACTACAATGCTGAAGTTACCGATGTAAAAACTTCTTCAAGCACTCAAACAGTTTCATTTTCTCATCCAGAATTAGGCAACCAACTAGCGACTTGTAAATTTGTGCTTGACGCAAGTGGTTATGGACGTGTTTTGCCTCGCATGTTTGATTTGGAAGTTCCTGCACCAACTCCACCGCGAAGTGCCATTTTTGTGCATTTGAAAGATGTAAATCGATCTGAAAAAGCAGGTAGAAATATTTTTGTGCATTCTTTTAACGAAAATACAGCGTGGATTTGGTCTATTCCTTTTTCGGATGGAACCACTTCGGTTGGAATTGTAGGTAATACAGATTTTGTGAATGAATGTGCAGAGAACAATGGTGCATTATTTCATCAATTAGTGGGTGAATTCCCAGGCTTAGGAAATCGTTACCAAGATGTACCGTTGGTATTTGAACCTCGCGTGATTAATAATTATTCTATTTCTGTCAAACAATTGTATGGCGAAGGATTTGCACTTTGTGGAAACAGCACGGAATTTTTAGATCCAATTTTTAGTTCTGGGGTAACGTTTGCCGTTTCTTCTGGATATAAATCTGCAGCTTTAATTGTGAGGCAGCTAAATGGCGAAATGGTTGATTGGGAAATGGAATATTCAATTCCAATTAAAAAAGGAATTGATGTTTTTAGAAGTTATGTGAATGCTTGGTATGAAGGCGATTTGGCAACAATTTTCTTTGCAAAAGAACGTAAACCTGAATTCATGGAACAGATTTGTTCTGTATTGGCTGGCTATGTTTGGGACGAAACAAATCCGTTTGTTAAAAAGCACAAAACGCTTATAAAAACATTGGCAAAAGTGATCCGAATCGAAGAGAGTCGGGTTGTTCATTAGACGTTTTGATATCAATTTTTCGCGAATATGGTATAAATCGTAGCTAACAACGAAATGCGCGCATATCTTGGCTTTTGAAATTTCTATTTAATCTATGAGGGAGTAGTTAATTTTTTTATTTCGTCCACAAATTAAGTCGATTACATGATTCCGTGCCGATTTACAGAAGTTCGGACCGCCGAAGGCAGCAGCGAAGCGAATAAGAAAATCCCTTTTGAAATTTTGATTCAGAAAAGGCGCTTGTCGTCTGAATTCTTTCCTTTTCGGGAAGAATTCACTACTTTTCTAGAATCATTTCAAAGGGGATTTTCTCCGAACGGCTTAAATCGGTACTAGATTTTTTTGCTTCTTTTTTTATCATGACCAAGAAGTAGAACCGCTAGGTAAAAAAAGAAGTTAATTATTTAGGACGCTATTGATTTTTGGTAGAGGTTTAGTTTTCAAATTGGTTCTAAGCGCTCAACAACGCAAAACTTTGTTCAGATTTTTGGATTAACAAAACTTTTGAAATCAAATAACTATCTTTGCCCAAAAAAAAGAATGAACGAAGAAATAAATGCGGTGAGTTACTGTGTTGGAATGAGCATCGCAGAGAGCCTAAAGCAACAAAACCTTGATGGAATTTCTACAGAAGCTTTGTCTCATGGAATCAACGATTTGTTTCAAGGAAATGATTTGAAATATTCTCCTGAAGAAGCAAATGCAATTATCCAAAGCTATTTAGGGAAAGCAAACGAGGCAAAATTTGCCCAAAATTTGAAAGACGGCGAAGATTTTTTAGCCGCTAATTTCAAAAAAGAAGGAGTTCACACAACCATTTCAGGTCTTCAATACGAGGTGGTTTCAGAAGGTGAAGGCGAAAAACCAGGACCAACATCTCAAGTAACTGTGCATTATCATGGAACTTTGTTGGATGGAACTATTTTTGACAGTTCAGTTCAAAGAGGTCAACCGGCAACCTTTGGTGTGAATCAAGTGATTCCAGGGTGGACAGAAGCATTGCAATTAATGAAAAAAGGAGCAAAGTACAGATTGTACATTCCACAAAATCTTGCTTATGGTGCAAATCCGCACCCAAGTGGAGCAATAAAGCCATATATGGCACTTATATTTGACGTTGAATTATTAGAAATCGCTTAATGAAAAAAATCTTAATTTGGGCTTTGCCATTAACCATTGTTTTCGCGTGTGGCGATGATAAAAAGGCAGAAGAAGTTGTTGAATTGAAAACAGACAAAGATAAATTGTCTTATGCAATGGGTGCTGCAAATGCACAAACTTTTGTGAATGATCCATCAGGACAATCTCAAAAATTGGATTTTGTGCTTATGGCTAAAGGTTTTGAAAGCAACTTGAACGCAAACAATGCAGACGCTTGTAAAGAAACGTTGAAAAAATTGTTTGGACCAGATTTTAAGTCGTACGATTCAACATATCGCGCAGCAGGTTCCGAGTGCTTGGGTAAATTAACTGCAGCAGAACTTTACCGTCAAATGAAAGATGTGGATGAGTTGAGCCGTTTTGATATGAAAATGGTTGCAGCAGGATTTCGTCAAGGTTTGAACAAAGCAGATACGCTAATTTCGAAAGAAGAAAAAGATAAAATATTGCAAGCTTTTGTGCAACAAGTGACAGAAAAGCAAACAGCTAAAATGGCTAAAATGGATGCTCCATTTTTAGACGCTGCTAAGAAAAAACCAAACACTCGTGTAATTGACGGTGGCATTGTTATCGAAACAATCAAAGAAGGAACGGGTGGTTCTCCAACAATGTACGACGATTTTGATGTAAATTACATTTTAACTAACGCAAAAGGAGATACGATGGAAAGTTCGTATGATGCTGGACAATCATTAAAAATGAGTTTGCAGCAAGTAATCCCAGGATGGACAATGAGTTTCCCACAATTGAGAAAAGGCGGAAAATATCGATTGTACATTCCTTCTGATTTGGCTTACAAACAGGGAGCGCTATGTTTTTACATTGACTTTTTGAATTTTGGAAAAGCAGGAACAATAGCTCCACAAGCACCGCAAGGTGGAATGCCTTACTAAGATGAAATTGAATTTTAATACTGTAAAAAGCGAAATGGTGAGAACTGTTTCGCTTTTGCTTTTTGTGCTCGGTTTGGTGGATATTTCGATGGCTCAAACATACACCAATTCTCCAGAAGAGAAAATGAAATTGTCCTATGCATTGGGTTATCTGAATGGTCAAGCGGCTGTGATGGATGATTACGAGACATTTTATGAAGCCATTCGCGTCGAAGCATATTTAAGCGGTTTTAAGGCAAATATCAAATCGCGTGAATTGAGTCAAGCGTGTGATATCATTTTACAAAATCCGTACATGCAACAAGGTGATTCAATGGTATTGATGGATTTGGAAATATTATCGGAATGTCAAGGCCGGTATTTGGGAGCTACGTTTTGTGGACAAATCATGGACGAGCATGTTGAAAATGACATCGATTTCGATGTGTTTGCTTTAGGATTTGAAGAAAATATTCGCAGAATGGAGCCAAAATATTCAGAAAGCGAAATGAAATTGGTGGTATCTACTTTTGGTGAAGTGCTAGGTAAAAAGGCGGAAGAAGAGAAAATTGCCAACGACAAAAAGTTGTTTGAGCGCACGATAGCATGGAAAAAACCAATGGTCCTAGATAACGGAATTGTTATTCATACCTTGGAAAAAGGAAAAGGAAAAGAACGACCAACATCCCAAGATGACATTATTGCGCATTATTTGGTGATTGACAACAAAGGAAATCAAACAGAGAGCAGTTATGATGTTGGAATGCCTATGACTGTTAATTTAGGTAATTTGATTGAAGGATGGAAATTGAGTTTGGTGCATTTTAGCAAAGGCGGAAAATACGAAGTTTACATTCCATCCAATTTAGGATACAATCAAGGAAGTTTGATTTTCACGATTGAGTTGATTGATTTTGGTCCAGCGGGAAGTTTGGTAAAATCAGAAGAATAAAAAACGTTGGGGCGTAGATGAAGCGCACCGCGCTTCATCATGATCCCAATATTTATTAATGTTTTAAATTTCGGTTTAAATTGTCAAGAAAATCTATTTCCTAACCAATCAACCCGCGTGAGGGGTAGTAGCGACATCCTCCGAAAATCCATTTTGGATGTCGGAGATATAGCGGAAAGCCCGACCCCCACGAAGTAAGGGGGACACGCCCAAAAATATTTGTAAGATTTATTTCTTAAAATTATCAGCAACAATTAAATCCTTCGTTCCGTGCGTCCATGAATAGAACCCTTCACCAGATTTCACGCCTTTTTTTCCTGCCATTACCATGTTGACCAACAACGGACAAGGAGCATATTTTGAATTTCCGAATCCTTCGTAAAGGACGTTCATGATTGCTAAGCAAACATCCAATCCGATGAAGTCAGCCAATTGCAATGGTCCCATTGGGTGAGCCATTCCGAGTTTCATTACTGTATCAATTTCTTCCACGCCAGCAACACCTTCGTGAAGCGTGATAATTGCTTCGTTGATCATTGGCATCAAAATTCGATTGGCAACGAATCCTGGATAGTCATTCACTTCAACTGGAACTTTGTTCAATTTTTTGGAAGTTTCCATGATGAGGTTAGTTACTTCATCGGAGGTAGAATAACCACGGATGATTTCAACCAATTTCATAACAGGAACAGGGTTCATGAAGTGCATTCCAATCACTTTGTCAGGTCGACTTGTAACCGCCGCGATGCGCGTAATGGAAATCGACGAAGTATTTGTAGCCAAGATAACATGAGGCGCTGTTGCCGCATCTAAATCAGTAAAAATTTTCAATTTTAAATCAATGTTTTCTGTCGCAGCTTCAACCACCAAATCAACATTTTTAACTCCTTCTGCTATTGACGTAAAGGTTGTGATGTTCGAAAGCGTTGCATTTTTATCCCCTTCGGTGATTGCTTCTTTGGCTACTTGTCTGTCGAGATTTTTAGAAATTGTTGCCAATCCTTTGTCGAGTGAAGCTTGCGCCACATCAATCAGAGCTACTTTATATCCAAACTGAGCAAAGACATGAGCAATTCCATTTCCCATTGTTCCAGCTCCAATAACAGCTACGTTTTTCATTTTTTACAGATTTTTGTCAAAGATATAAAAAAAGAGGTAAGAGAATAGTTGTTGGATAATGGATGTTGGATATTGGAGGTTGGATTTAGGTCAATGGATGTTGTACGATGGATTGTTCAGTTTTGAGTCGATTTTAAATGTATTTTTAGGCTAAATTTTAGTGAGTTTTGAAAACATTTTTGTTCGTATTTAGTTTTTTTGTTGGTGTGCAGGTCGTTGTTGCGCAATGTCCAATACTTCCGACACCTGCAGGATTTACATGGAAAGAAGGTAATTTTATTTTTGACGAACTGCAAGTTTTTCCTGAAGATTTGAGCGAAGATGAATTAAACTTCATCAACAATTATCTGCTTCAAACTAAAGGATTAAAATTGCGTTCATACGTAGATCAATATGCAGACATTGAGTTCGTTGAATCGTCTTTTTCGAATAATTTGAAAGGGAAAGACCAATATCAAATTGACATTAACAGTCAACAAGTTATTATCACATTTTCGACGCAAGCGAGCAAGATGTATGCGCTACTTTCCATGGTTCAAATGATTGAAAAAAAGGCGGATAGCTTTTTGATTCACAATGCAACAGTGGTTGATTACGGAAAATTTGAGTGGCGTGGTTTGCACTTAGACGTCGCGCGTCATTTTTTTACCGTTGCTGAAGTCAAACGATTCATAGATTTGATGGCTTTCTATAAATTCAATCGTTTTCATTGGCATTTGACAGACGATCAAGGTTGGCGCATAGAAATAAAAAAATATCCGAAATTGACAGAAATTGGGGCTTTTCGTGATAGTACCTTGAACGGACATTTCAATCAAGTTCCTCGCACTTATTCAACCGACCGCGCAGGTGGGTTTTACACACAGGAAGAAATAAAGGATGTTGTGGCTTATGCGAGAATGCGCAACATTGAAATTGTCCCAGAGATTGAAATGCCTGGTCATGCACGTGCGGCCTTGGCAGCTTATCCCGAATTGTCTTGTACAGGAAAACAACAAGCTGTTCCTGGACTTTGGGGCGTTTTTGAAGATATTTTTTGTTCGAAACCTGAAACGATTTCGTTCCTGCAAGATGTATTGGAGGAGGTTGTGCCACTTTTCCCTTATGATTATGTGCACATTGGAGGTGATGAAGCTCCTAAAATGCGTTGGCACGAATGCGCTAAATGTCAACAGATTATCAAAGAAAATGGTTTGAAGGACGAGCATGAACTCCAAACGCATTTCATTCAACAAATGGATGATTTTCTGACTTCAAAAGGAAAAAAACTGATTGGTTGGGATGAAATCTTGGAAGGAGGCTTGTCGACGAATGCTGCTGTAATGAGTTGGCGAGGCGAACAAGGTGGAATTGATGCGGCGAACCAGAATCATAATGTGGTGATGAGTCCAACGACTTATTGTTATTTCGATTATTACCAAAGTGGCGATGAATCGGAGCCTTTGGCGATTGGGGGATATTTGCCGCTTGAGAAAGTCTATGAATATTCGCCCTATCCGAAGGAGTTGCCGATCGAAAAACAAGAATACATTTTGGGGGGACAAGCCAATTTGTGGACGGAATACATAGAAACTTTTTCGCAGGTTGAATACATGGTGTATCCGCGCGCTATTGCTTTGATGCAAAGTTTGTGGTGCGGTCAGAAGCCAAGTTATGACGATTTTTTGAAAACGTATCGTGCTTATCACGAACCTTTGTTGCAAAAAATGAATGTCAATTATTCGAAAAGCATTTATTTGCCGAAAATGCAACTTGAAAGAATTGCTGGAGGCGTTCGATATTCATTTGTAGGCGCAACAGCCGATGAAAAATTGGAGATAAAATCCGAATTATCGGACTCAAAAGCTTCTTTTGTCAATGTTTTTCCTTCTCCAAAAGGAGCTCAGAAAATTGTTTCCGTTCAAGCAAGTCCAGCTGAAAACACCGATCCCAAGAAAACGAAATTTGTCAATATTTTACAACACAACGGACTTGGTTTAGACATCGAATTAGTTACCAAACCACATGAAAAATACGATCACAACGGTTCTTTAACATTGTCGGATGGCTTTTTGGGGGCTAGACCGTGGAAGGGAGATCAATGGCTTGGATTCAATGAAGATTCAGTCGTTTTGATTTTAAACATTCCAAAAGGAAAAACGATTGACGAAATTACCTTGGGATTCTTAGATGCGAAAGGTTCTTGGATTTATGTGCCCAATCGGGTGGATTATTTTGTTGCAGGCAAAAAGGGGAAATGGCGTAAAACGCAAGCGCATGTGGTTGTCAGTGAATACCAAAAGACCAAATTGGATGTCAAAACACGGAAATTAAAAGTTGTCATTTATCCAATTGCCGAAATTCCAAGTGGGGCAGAAGGCGCTGGAAATCGTCCGTGGATTTTTATGGATGAAGTGATAATAAACTATAAGAAATGAAAGTAGAACTGTGTGCAGCATCTGTTGAAGCTGTTCAAATTGCCAAAAAATACGCTTTTGACAGAATAGAACTTTGTCAGAATTTGGAACAAGGTGGAATGACTCCTTCGCCTGGGTTTATTGAATATGCGCTTGCAATGGGCTTGGAAACACATGTTTTAATTCGGCCAAGATCTGGCGGATTTTTCTATTCGCGTGACGAAATTGAAATTGCATTGCGCGATATTTTAGAATGTAAAACCATTGGAGCGCATGGAGTAGTGGTTGGAGCGCTCAATGAATTTGGATTGATTGATGAATACGTACTTGAATTGATGATGGAAAAAGCACAAGGCATGGAAGTCACTTTTCACCGCGCTTTTGACGATTGTGTAGATTGGGAAAAAGGGTTGGATGCGCTAATTCGCAACAAAGTAAATCGTGTTTTAACATCAGGAATGGCTTCGACTGCAGAGATAGGAATGCCCATCTTGAAACGCATGAAATCACAGGCAGGAGACCAGATCGAAATCATGGCTGGCGGAGGAGTCAATGCGGTGAATGTTTCGCACATTATCCAAGAAGTAAATCCAGATGCGATTCATTTTTCAGGAACCGTCAAAGCTATTTTGGACGAAGAGTCACTTTTTTCTGAATCTATTCTGCAAGTGGATGAGAAACGGGTGAAACGGATTTTGGAAGCGATTTCAAGTAGTTATGAATGATAAGCTAAATGAGCCTTGAAAAAGCATAGTAATCAAGTCACAAAAAAAGGGATTGAACATGTTCAATCCCTTTTTCGATAATTCTAAAAGCTTACTTTTTAATGACTTTCTTTGTCAGCCTTGCATTTTCAGATTGAATTTGAACATAATAAGTTCCTGAACTCAATGCAGAAAGATCTAATTCATGGGATAATCCATTTAACTGATCGCTTAACAAAACGCGTCCTGTAACGTCGAGGATAGCTAAGTTTCCTGAAATCAATTTTGATAATTTAAGTGTTATTTTTCCTGTCGTTGGATTTGGGTAAAGGTTCAAATCAGCGTTTGAAAGTTCGTCCACTTGATTTGCAGGTAAACACGCTTGACATGAATCCATTGTTGAATATAAGGCTGGTGAATAATCTGTTCCATTCACAACCCAGTCGCAACCGCTAATCATGGCACATTGGCCATTTATGATTCCAATTCCCAAAGGCATTGCGCAGATTCCAAAGTCAACGTTACTTATATCTTCGCATGGTTGAGATTCGTTTAATTGAGCACATGCTTCTTGACATTCAGATTCTGATCCGGATAGAGCCAGTTGATAATCGACACCATTTACAATTGTACTGCATCCACTAATTGGTGTGCAAACTCCATTAACGAGTCCATAACCTAAGAATAAGGCGCAAGCTCCAAAATCTATTCCTCCTAAATTGGAACAAGAATCAGCGAGTTGAACACCGCCACATGGTCCTGGTATCCAAGATGTAACGCCGCCATAATTCGTAGCGAAACATGTATTTTCATAGGTGATTCCGTCACATCCACAAACAGGTTCATAAATCGCTGGACACTGAATTCCGATGTTCATTAAAGATGAATCAATGCATCCACTTCCACCACCGCAAGCTCCTGGCGTCCAAGAAGTAATGCCATACCAATTCTCGGCTTCGCAAGCATTTCCATAAGTTATTCCATCGCAACCACAAACAGGATCAAAAACTGCAGGACACATAATACTTGGGTCAATCATGGAAGTATCAATGCAACCATTTCCTCCGTTACAAGGTCCTGGAGTCCATGATGTAATTCCATACCAATTCTCAGCTTCGCAAGCATTTCCATAAGTAATTCCATCACATCCACAAACAGGATCATAAAGTGCGATACACATAATACTCGGGTCAATCATGGATGAATCAACGCATCCGCTTCCACCGTTGCATGGTCCAGAAGTCCAACTTGTGACTCCGCCATAATTTTGTGCTTCACAGGTGTTTGAATAAGTGATGCCATCACATCCGCAAACAGGATCATAAATTTCTGGACAAGGTACATTCAAATTGATCAAGCTTGGGTCAACACACCCATTACCTCCATTGCAAGGTCCATTTGTCCAAGATGTAACTCCTCCGTAATTTTGAGCTTCACAGGTATTTCCGTAAGTAACACCATCACAACCGCATACAGGTGCATAAATCAACGGACATGCTACATTGAGGTTAATCAATGAAGAATCGACGCAACTCACACCGCCTGAACATTCTCCAGGAGTCCAAGATGTAACGCCACCAAGATTAATGGCTTCGCACTCATTTCCATAAGTGATATTGTTGCAGCCACAAACAGGCGCGTAAATGGCAGGGCAGATGGCATTTGGATTGATTAAAGATGAATCCACACAATTTGCTTGTGCCATAGAATCAAAAGATCCCAGTAAGAAGAGAAATGCAAGGAGCATTTGCGAAATTCTTAATTGACTTTTTTTATAAATATTATTCTCTTTCATAGTATGGTTTTTAAAAAATTGTTGTTACTCAAAGAAGCAAACATTTTCTCCTTTAAAGGTAATACATTTCAAATTTAGAAAGGTTGTATGAGAATGCAAAAAAAATAAAAGAAAATGAAGTGGATTCAGGAACTCTAGGATCAAAAAGTAGGGAATATAAAAAAAGGTCAACTCATTTTCAGAATTGACCTTTAGATGAATGGATTTAATTTCTAATTTATCGTGTAAGTTACTCCATTAACGGTAACAGTCAACGTTGCGTCGCATGTACCAGTACCATAATCGATGTAATACGTCGGATATCCCGTTGGGGTGAACGATAATTTACCTTTTCGGATATAGCCACAACCAACTTTTACATTTAAAGGCTCCGTTGTTTCTGCAAAATAACCATCGCCATTCACAACTTCTGCTGTCGCTGTTCCAGTAACGTCGTATTCATCATCCCAGAAGAACCATTGGGTATTTGATCCGTTGACAAATGTTCGAACGCGCGTTGAAGTATAGGTTACAATTTCACCAGTTGATAAGGTTACAACACCTGTGATTTGAACATTGTAATAAGGTTTTCCGTCTGCATTTGGTCCCATGTTTGTAACAGTCATTGTTCCCTCAACATGATGGTCATTTACATAGTAATCTTCTGTTGTGTGGGTGATTACCGTTCCAGTTGCATAATACGAACCAGTAAACGTGGTAATTACTTTTCCGCGACGTTGTTTTCCGTCGTTGCAATCACAATTCACATTTCCATAATCAACCGTAACGGATTTTGGATTGCTAGTTGTGTCAATCGTGATGATCACATTACACGCAGCTTTGTCAACGCTCAAATCGCGACCACCTTCATAGCTGGTGTAAACAGTTCCATCATTTTTGTAAAAAACAAGATCTCCAGAAACAGCTTGATTACCAATGTTTCCAATTTCTTCAAATGCATTTTCAACGATCGCATTCACGCGAGGCGCATCGCTGTTTTCATCTTTTTCTTTCTTTTTGCATCCGTTAATGCTGACAATTCCAACACCTAGGAGGAGAATTAAGGTGATTTTTTTCATGATTTTTGGGTTTTAACAGTTTCTTTTAGAACGGGTTAAAATTTGATTTAGTATATTTTCAGAATTAAACATCAGCTTCCGAAGTACTTTCACTACCTTCATTCCCCTTCATCTTGTCAGCCCTTTTTTTCGCTGCAGAGATCGGTTTTGAAGATTCAGAACTTACTTCAGCCTGATCAGCTCCTTTCAAATAACTTGGTAAATTTAATCCAGCCATGTTAAAAAGATCATTGAGTGGTGGCACGGTTTTCATCATTCCAGAAACAAAATTGGCTGTTGAGGAATTACCATTCTCAGAATTTCCTTGACCAGAATCCCACACAGTAATTTTATCAATCTTAATGTTTTTAACAGCTTCCACTTGTGTGCGCACGAGTTCTGGCAATTTCTCAATCAATAACAATTGGAATGCTTGATTCGGATCGCCACCTGCAGCATCAACAACTGCTTTGTATCCTTCCGCTTGTTTCGTCAGGATTTCATATAAACCATTTGCTTCGGCTTGCATTTTAGCGAAAATTGCATCTGCATCTCCTTTTGCGTTTTCACGGATTGTTTCTGCTTCAGCCTGTGCTTCAATGATTGCTCGTTGTTTAGCAATTTCTGCTGGAACGACAATGTTTGCTATTTGCGTAGAACGTTCTCTTTCCGAACGCGCTAATTCAGCTTTTTGCTCAGCAACATATGATTCTTCAAGGGATTTTGCTTGTTGCACTTTTTCCGCTGCTGTCGCTATACGCAGAGCTTCTGCTTCTTTTTCTCTTCGCGCTGCTTCAGAATTAGCAATGGCAATACGCGCTTCATTTTCTCCCTGAATAGCGATTGCGTTGGCTTCTGATGTTTTGACACGTGTATCTCGATCTGCTTCCGCTTTACCAATTGTTTCATCGCGCACGGCAGTTGCAATACTGATTTCTTTGTCTTTTTGAGTGATAGCAATTTTCACATCACGATCTCGATGAGTCTCTGCGATTTGCGTGTCTTTTTCACGATCTGCAATTGCTTTTCCGGTTTCCCCAATTTTTTCTTGCTCGGCAACGCTAATTTTCGCTTCGTTGATGGCTTTTGCCGCTGCTTCTTTTCCTAATGCTTCAATATAACCAGATTCATCTTTGATATCTGTTACATTGACGTTGATCAATTTTAGACCAATTTTTTTCAATTCTGTATCCACATTTTTGGAAATTGCTTCTAAGAATTTATCACGGTCTGAGTTGATTTCTTCAATCGTCATTGTCGCAATAACCATACGCAATTGACCGAAAAGAATGTCCTTGGCAAGTTCTTGAATTTGTTCAGAAGTCAATCCCAAAAGTCGCTCAGCCGCAGCATTCATGGTATCGGATTCTGTTGAAATTGCAATCGTAAAACGACTTGGTACATCGACCCGAATGTTTTGTCTACTCAGCGCATTCGTTAGATTTGCTTCAATCGACAGCGGTTTTAAATCCAAGAATGCATAATCTTGAATCACTGGCCAAATGAACGCTCCACCTCCGTGCACACATCGCGCTGATGTACCACCAGTACGACCGTAAATAACTAATATTTTATCCGAAGGACAACGTTTGTAGCGAGAAATTAAGGCTGCGATTGTAACAAAAAGAACAACTGCTCCTACAACAATAATGGTTAATTGAGATGTCATAAAATTAAATTAAAAAGATTAAAATGGTTACTGCATTAGGCGTTCAACGATGAGAATATTAGTATCAATTTCGACTACTTTTACAACTGCTCCAGACGCAATTGTTTCACCAGTAGTCATTGCGTCGAGTTCATGAAAAGCTCCATTAACGCTGATCATAACTTTGCCTTTCCCTGCTTTGTTTCCAGGTATCGTTAAATAAACTTCAGCGGTTTTATTGAGCGTATTTGAAAATTGAAACGAGCTATCTTCTTCCAATTTTCTGATTTGTTTGATAATAAAAAAGAACAAGAACAAAAAGAGTAATCCTACAGCTAATGCCACAAAGATTAGAACAGTGTGGTTTGAAATCGATTCATAAAATGAAATTCCCGACCAGCTGAATCCCAACAAGAAATTAATCAAATTTCGAAGCGAAAAAAGTTGAAACGGTGCATCACCTCCGTGCATATCACCATCAAAATCAGCATCAAGGCCATCTGAGGCATCCATGCCTACAAAGGTCATGATTGTTTGGAAAATAAAAATTAGACTGACAGGAATGGCGATATACCAAAAGCCCCGTAGCAGCGAATCCATGTTTTCAAAAAATTCCATCATAGTAAATCAGAATATTGCTTTAAATATAAGAATTGTTTTTAATTAATCAACGTGAAGTAGAATTTGAGCGTTAATTTGAATTTTTTGTTTCAACAGCAAAGCAACGTTGTTTTAAATTGCTACATTGCTCAATATTGTTTAAATTTTATAATATGAAAAAGTCACTTTTACTAATACTCTTTAATCTAATTTCAACGTTGAACTTGCATTCACAGAATTATACTGAACTAAATACTGAGAAAATCACTTATCAGGGAGAATATCATAAAGAGGAAGGTATGAGGTTTTCATTCAAAAAAGATACTTTGTTAGAAATTAAAGGAAGCAGTTCTTTGGATAAACTTAAAATGACGAAGATGGAACTGTTCAATACTTCTTTCACAAATGTTCAACTAGATGTGGCTTTTGAAATTGTTCATACTGAAAATCGATATACCGGGATACCCGGCGATTTCTATATCACAATTGCATTTTTTGACGAGGATAAAAATTGTTTATTTTCGGAACAACTTGTAACTAAGGATGGTATGCGCTTGGTTAATGGACCGGAGGGTTTGAACGAATTGAATACAGAAATTTTTGAGAATAACCTTTTTAAATTCACTGGTAGCCGAGAATTCGGTATTCATCAAGCATTTATGTATTCCAAAACAAATACAGCAGGTGGGATAAAGCCAATTAAGTATTTTGTAATCAATGTGTTTCATCTTGGAGCTGGATAAAGGAAGTTATTTAAAATTATTGTAATCAGATAGAGATTGAAATTAAAAGCGGCTAAATTTTTGCGGTCAGAATTGCCGAAATAAAGCTTCTCTGATACGAACAATCTTTGGTTTTTTTTAAAATTTAAAAACAAGGATCGCGTAGCGTTTTTTACTTTCCCTCAAAGAAGATTCTTAATGAAAAAAGAAATGATAAGCCAGAAAATTAGTACATATCCAAGGCACACTAAGTCTACATTCATTTATGCATTGGCTTTGGCTTTGCAAAAATTTGCGTTTTATGGCTGGAGGTCTTTTCTTTTTATGTTGCTGATAAGTTCATTCGAATCAAAAAGTTTCACAGATTTAAGCCTATGGATTGCTGCTAGTTTATCAGTTTCATACCTCATAGGTGGCCTTTTTGGCGATTTGCTTTTAGGAAATAGAAAGGCTTCAATCATAGGTGGGATTTTGATGTTTATAGGCTCCCTGACTTTTTTCTTAAGTCCTACAATTCACCCGTATTTTCCAATTGGAATATTTGTTGTTGGGTGCGGATTTTTTCAGTCAAATGCTAAAGCTTCTTTTGCGAAAATTTATCTGCACGAAACAAAATTACTAGATGCAGGATTTATGTTGCTAAACCTTTTTATAAATGTTGGTGCTTTTTTGGGCTCACTGGTTACCTATTATTTTGCAAGTTCATTCGGACTCGAAATTGGATTTTTAATTGTTGGCATTTCAGTTTTATTTTCGACTTTATTAGTTTTTGCGGATAAAAAAACAATCGAGAATAAAGAAAAGACAATGCCTAATTTGAAAAGTCTCTTTCAATCGATTTATTTGAAACCGATTGGAATAGTCTTGCTTCTTTATGGTTTTTATGTCTTTTTTTGGCGACTATCCTATTTTGAAATTAATGCTCAATATTGGGACATAAATTTATCATCTAATCTTATGCGACCAATGTGGTTAGATATATTTAGTGCAATCTTTTATTTAGTAATTGGCGTTTTTTTGGCAATAATTTGGACTAAAAAATACTTTAAACCTAGCTTCAATTTAGCTGCTTCAGCGATCCTAACATTCATGTCTTTTGCAGTTGCTTATTTTTTAAATCGAGAAGAATCGACTTTTTTGACAACAGTAACAATTATTTCATTATTTATCTATGTTTTTGCAGAAACGCTCGTTTCAACATTGATTGATTCATCTATTGCTAAGCTTATAAATCGAAAATATTTAGCTTTGGCATACGGTGCTTTAGGATTAATTTCAACAGGAATTGGATATGTTTTTTCGCACCTTGAAAAAGTGTTACATTATTTTGTCGCCAATAGTATTTTTGTTGGAATGGGTGGGTTGTTTGCATTGAGTATTTTCTTTATTGTTCGAAAAATTAGGATGAGTTACAAATAAAAATTAGCTTGTTTTAACTGCTTTGCGTTGAATAAAGTAAATCCGGACAAGTAGACGATTAATTTATTTTTAACTAGCAATAAGATCATATTTTATTAACTTTATTGAAAATACAATTTCAAGTTTGAGAATTTTATAAATAAACATATTGTTATAAGATAATCAAAAAGCGAACATTTAACTAATTGAAACCAATACTATGAACTCACTAAAATTTACTTCTCGACTTATTGGAATCTTCACAATAAGCGTTTTCATTTTGTTCTCATGTAAGAAAGATCAAAATCCGACAGATGGCGGAAACGGCGGCAATTTACCAAGCTGCTCAGAAAACTCAGGCTATTTCACCCTTAATCTTGATGGCGAGAATTTTGAATTGGTAGTTGATGAAGAAACGCAATTCACCAATCTTTACGGTTGGTTTGAGGAAGATCAAAGTGATTTTATTATTTATGGGAAAGATCAAAATGCTGACTATTTGCAAGTAGAGCTAGGTTTGCCTGGGAAATTTTTAGTTGGTTCAACTACTTATTCCATTGATTCTCTTGATAATGATTTTTTCACTTTCAATGTTGGCGGAAATAGTAAGTTGTACGTTTCAAATGTAACATTTAATGTATCGACAAGTAATTTGATTGTTTCCGATGGAATTTACAAACCAATGAAAGCAACTTATTCTGGCTTAGCACATTCTTACCCTTGGATTAACGGACAAGCTCCGGCCGATACATTTAATATTAGTGGTTCAATTTGTTTGAATGGAATTATTTTACCGTAAAGATTGTATTTCGTTTACCGCAATAAATGTAAGTTTTGGAAGTACAAGAAAATATGATTTTCTAATCCTAACCGTACTTCTCCTTCAAATAATCCATCGATGTTTGCATCAATTTATTTAAAGCTTCAATATTGATATCCGCTAATTTTTTGGCATATATACAAGCTTTTCCACGTTTGAATTTACCTAAGTCATTTAATAAATGTTCGTGTTTTTCGAGTCCGGTGAAAACATACAACGAAATGGCCGCTTTGCGAGGAGAAAATCCAAGCAATGGAGCATCACCTTCATGCCCACTTTCATATTTGTAGTGGTAATTTCCGAATCCAACGATGCTTGGTCCCCACATATAAGGCTCGTGTCCAGAAATGTCGCGCATTAACTCAATAAGCGCTAAACTATCGGTTCTTTTATATTTACATCAAATTTAATAAATGGTTCGTACATTGTTGTTAAACAAAGTGTACTGACTATCGTGTGTGAGAGAGTTTTGGTTTAGGTAAACATTCTTGTTATATCGTAAAAAAGATTGATCCACACACGTTTTTTCTCAAGAGTCTGGACAGTACTTAAGGCCGATTTATTCGAGCTTGGATAAAACAAAAGAATAGACGGAAGGGGAATTCAGTCATACCTGTAAAATTAGAGTTATGCGTTATTTAAAACAATGTGTTGGAATTGATGTTTCCAAAAATTCGTTTACCGCATGTGTATGTAAACGAGATGTGTCGGGAGAATTTAAGTTTTCGAAAGGAGCTGAGTTCTCGAATAATAAAAAAGGCTTTAACCAATTGAGTCGTTGGTCAAAATCTGAATTAGAAAAGGATGTTGAAGTAGTTTTCTTAATGGAGGCAACAGGTGTTTATTATGAGTCTTTAGCTCATCACTTGTTCAATTTAAAACGAACTGTTCATGTTGCTTTGCCAAATACTACCCGACATTATTTTTCTAGTTTAAATGTCAAAAGCAAAACGGATGCTTTAGATGCAAAATGGCTAAGTCAGTTTGGAGTAGAGAGAAATCACAAAGCCTGGATTCCACCATCTCCATTAGTTCTCCAGTTAAGAAATCTTACTCGATATTATGTTCAATTACAGGAGCAACGAACAGCACTGATGAACATTAAACATAGTAAAGATTGCTCCCATGACATCCAAAAATTCATTCTTCAAAGCAACAAAAGTCTTATCTTACAAATTGAAAAGCAAATCGAAAAATGTAAAGAAGAAATCGAGACCCTCATTAAATCGGATACGTCATTTTATAAAAAAATCCTAAGATTAGTAACAATTAAAGGAATTGGCTTAATGACCGTTGTAACCATATTGTCAGAAACAATGTGCTTTGAGCATTTTCATAGTATCAAACAATTAACCAGTTTTGCGGGATTTGATGTCGTTCAAAGAGAATCAGGATCATCGGTTCGAGGAAAAACAAGTATCTCTAAAAAAGGAAATAGATATATCAGAAACGCCTTATATTTTCCAGCAATGGTCGCTAGCAGATGTAACCCTGAAATGAAAGAAACATATCTTAGAATTAATCAAAACAAAGTCTCGAAAAAAATTGGATTAGTAGCTGTACAAAGAAAGTTATTAGCTCTAATTTTTACATTGTGGAAAAATGAAACTGAATATGATCCAGAATATAAAAAAGTAGCCTTAACTAAAGCTAAGGCTACACAAGATAGTTTAGAAATTAAACTTCTTTAGTTAGAACAAAAATAAATTATTTTTGAGAAATATTTGGTTTTTATAACAGTACCTTTTTTGTTCCGAATCCGAAAAAGTTTGAATGAAGTTAAACACATCTTCATTCGTCTGAGTTGTTTTCGTTTTTGCCATGTTTTACACAAATTGCTTTTGTTTTTCGTTGCTTGGATTAAGTCTCAGATTTTCGTTGTTTGCTGTCGTATTGCTTCTCCACTCTCATTCTCCGCTCTCATTCTGCTCTAAACATTCACATGAAACAAATAACCAACAAGAGCAGAAAGTCCCATGGCGGTTGTACCCCAAAATGTGATCCGCAAAATAGCTCTCCAAACATTTGATCCTCCGACTTTTGCGGCAATTGCTCCTAGCAAAATTAAGAAAAAGATGGCAAATGCATAAAGTGAATATTCTATCGTTGAGAGCGGTGCAAAAAGTACAGCTAAAAGCGGCAGAAATCCACCAACCGAGAATGCAAACCCAGAAGCTAAAGCAGCTTGAATGGGTTTTGCTTGACTGATGTCATTGATTCCTAATTCATCGCGAATATGTGCTCCAAGTGCATCGTGTTCGGTTAATTCTTTAGCTACTTGCAGTGCGGTTTCTTTCGATAATCCGCGACTTTCATAAATTTCAGCTAAGCGAAGCATTTCAATTTCGGGCATGTCATGAAGTTCTTTCATTTCACGCTTGATATCAGCCTTTTCGACATCTGTTTGAGAACTTACTGAAACGTATTCGCCAGCAGCCATGGACAAAGCACCAGCTACCAAACCAGCTACGGTTGCGAAAATAATGGGTTCTCTTGTCGTACTAGCCGCTGTAATTCCAATGGCTAAACTTGCGGTAGATAAAATACCATCATTTGCACCAAGCACCGCCGCTCGCAACCAATTACTCCGATGGATGTAGTGTTTCGCCAAATAAATTTCTAATTCTTCTTCTTGATTTGTCATGTATATTTCTAAATTTCACCTATCGGCAATTCCAATATCCAACATCCAACATCTTATCACTTAAGCGTACTTTGAATAACAGCAAACTCATTTTTTAATTTTTCACCGAAAAAATCCAAATCTGCTTCTTCTTGCACATGAATCTTATTGATATTAAAACCATATTCAGCTAAAAGTACTGCTAAATCTTCGGGAGAATAAGTTGTAAACCCATGTCTCGTAAATGGAAAAGCATCCATAATTTCTTTTGGTCGAATGGCAATGGTCAAAGTTCCTTGTGGCTTCAAAATACGTTTGATTTCATTCAAAGTTACTTCCACATTTTCCCAGAAATAAATGGTGTTTACCGTAAAAATATGATTGAAAGATTGATTTTCGAAATGTGTTTTTGAAATATCACCTAGTTCAAATTTCACCTTTCCATGGACGATTAATTCTGCATTCATCGCTTCAGAAGCTTCGATCATTTTTTCTGAAAAATCAATTCCTGTATAAGTGATATTGGGTTGACGCTCAAATAGATGATGCACAAAAAATCCATTTCCCATGCCAATTTCCAGCAATGTGTCATTTGAGTTTAAAGGCAAACTTTCGATGGTTACTAGATTCATAAACAAGTTTCCTTCATTCATTCGTTTTCCAACTTCTTCAGCTTCATCTCCAGTTGGTTGTCGAAGTTGTTTGGCAACATTTATATGGTATTCATCAAGCATTTTTTCTTTTTTATGTATTAATTTGTAACGTTTTTAATTCCCGGAACAATTAAAAAAATAAAATTCTTCATTTGTTCAGGCAACCTTTAAATTTAAGCATTGTATTGGATGTAAGTGTCGATAACTTAATAATTATTCTGTAAACATTTAAAAAACAAAAGAAATGAAAACGAAACACATTATAGCATTCTTATGCTTATTTATATTGGTTATAAGTTGTGAGAAACAAAAATATCCTGCAGCAGCACCAACCGAAACGGAAGAAATCGATGGCACATGGAATTTGGTTTTAGCTACAGGAGGTCTGGTTGGAATCAATCAAACGTATCAAGTAGGTGAAATTCTATGGACGTTTAACAGCCCAGATTCAAGTGTTGTGGTTGTTAATAATGCCAATTCAGGGATTTACTATTCGCTGCCAACAGGAACTTATACATTTTCAGAAAGTAGCAATGCAAACGGTGATATGGTGATTACGGTGAATAACGAACAAATGGGCGTTAGAACGATATCGAATGATACCTTAGACATTGGAGCAGATCAAGTCATAATGGATGGATTTAGCTTAAGATTCGTGCGCTAAAGCGAAAAAAATAAGGATTTTTTGTTCCAAAATTTCTAGTTTCATTTATTTTAAACAGAACTGGAAATAAATTTTTCAAATGGATTTTGATATTGTAGATTTTATTGATGGTGATAAAAAAGCATTTGATTGTGTGTATGCACGTTATGCTCCCGCCATGTTTGGAATTTGCAGGCGCTATACAAATTGTAAGGACGACGCGCAAGAAGTACTACAGGAATCCTTTGTGAAAGTCTTTGAGCACAGAAAGAAAATGGATCCAACGAAAGAACTTGGTCCTTGGATAAAAACAATCACAATTCGAACAGCCATTAATTTTTTGAGAAAGCAAAAGCGATTGGTTCTCCAAGAAAATGATGCTTTTTTTGAAACCATTCAAGAAGAAGAAGCACCCATTTCGACTGCTAGTATGAAGGAGAAATTATTAAAAATGCTCTCCGAATTACCAGACGGATACAGAGCTGTGTTCAACATGTACGTGTTGGATGGCTTGACCCACAAAGAAATTGCGGATTATCTCGAGATTTCAGAAGGAACATCAAAATCGCAATTGGCAAAGGCGAAAAATTGGATTAAAAATAAACTAGAAAAGGAATTGAAGGATGAAAGAATTTGACGAAATAGATCATTTGTTTCAGGATACATTCCATGAATTTGAAATGACTCCTGATTCATCTGTCAAGCAACTGATTGATGCTCAAATTGCGCAACCAAAACGCAAAAAACGCTTGTTGATTTGGTTCTTTCCGTTAGTTGTGGCTTTCGGAGTTCTTGGATATGTGGGGTATATCAACACAATTGGTAACGATTCGAAGAAATATAATTCATCAAACAAACAATTAGCTGAAAATCTTAAAGAGAAAAAAATCACTGATTCGTTGACTGCTAAAGCGAATAATTCAGCTCAAATAGAATCCAAATTGGATAAGAAAAGAATCCATAATCAGTCAAAAGAAGACAAATTAAATGCTATCACTTCTTCCAAAATTTCAAAAGGAAAAGTGAGTGCGGCAGCATATAAATCTATTGATCCTAACAAGTTGAATCATCTAAATAATTCCCATTCTCCAAAACAACTCATTCCTATTCAACAAAATGGGAATAATGAGCCTGTTGCTGTTGAGCCAATATTACGTGATGCACCGAATCCTCAAGACGAAGATTTAAGCGAAACGAAAGAAATAAAAAATGGTTCAGGTGATTCTTTGATGATGGAATTACCGAAAGATACTACCAAAACTCAAGTTTTGGATCCGAAAACAAATACAATCGTTCCAGAAGTTCCGAATCGCAAGAAATCTTGGTTGGCAGCTCATCGGGCAATTGCAGGTGTTGTGGGATTTGAAGCAGGAAAAGGTTCAACAAGAATTCCAAACTCCATGGAAGGAAATCAAAACCAGAAGTATGAATTTGCAAATGTGGAATTGAATGCATTTTATGGGAAACTGGAAGCAACCAAAGTTCTTGATGGCAGATTTCATTTACTGCTTGGAATTGGCTATAAATACACTCAAATTTCTCAAACGGGAACAGTTTTCACGAAGGATAGTTTGGTTGAAGCGTCATCTTTAGTTCCCACAGCTTATTTCTACGATAAAAAAGAAGGGAAACAAGATTTTAAAATCAACTCAGTCCTTGTTCCAATTGGATTGACCTATCACATTTTGGACAGAAAGAACTTTTTTGTTCAAACTTCGCTGTTCGGAGAAATGTCCTTCGGGAAATTCCGTCAATCATACAATCAAGATTCTCTATCAGAGCCAGAATTTAACAAATTTGGATTTCAAGTGAGTCTTCGTCCAGAATTTCATTACCGCATGAAAAAATCAAGCCTCTTTGTGTTTGGATCTGTCGGAAAAACCTTTCAGAATCACCTAAATTGGGATTTTGCCGATAAAAAACCATGGTTATTTGGAGGTGGAATAGGATGGAGGTATGGAATTAATTAAAAAAGTGACCAACTTTTTCATCATTTAATAAATCCATTTTAAACTATTTGTTGCCAAAAGAATTTTAGTTGAACCAAAAGGCTAGAATTCCTTTTATTAATGCACTTTTTTGTTTTTTAATTTGCCACAACGAATTAATTTTTAAACAGTTGATTAATTCGATATAAGCAAAACTCAAAATGCTGTTGAACAAAATATCACCCTATTTCCTTTGGTGTTTTCATTTTTTATTTATACATTCGGACACTATTATTTATAAAAAGCAAACGAATGAAAACGAAATTTAGCTTAGCTCTTTTATTTATGTTCGGTTTTTCCATAAGCGTTGTTCACTCCCAAGAATCATTGAATGCAGGAGGAGGAAACATTGCAGGTGGAGGAGGAAGTAGCGTTAGTTATTCCATAGGACAAGTGGTTTATCTTTCTCATACTGGAACTAACGGTTCGGTAAATGAAGGAGTGCAACAGCCTATCGAATTCTTTTCACTCAGTACGGATGAACAATTGCTCATGTTTAGTGTCGATATTTTCCCTAATCCAGTTCAAACCGAATTGACAGTTGACTTTAAGGAACAGGAGATTGACGGTTTATCCATGGTTTTAACCGATGTAAATGGTAAATTAATCCAAGCACAAAATGTAAATGCATCGCAAGAGCGACTGGACATGAATAACTTGGCTCGTTCGAACTACTTTTTGAACTTTTACAAGGTAGGCAAAGTGGTTGGATCATATCAATTAATAAAAAATTAGATCAACTATATTCTCCATATTGTTTGTACTAATCTAAAATAGAATCACTAAAAAATTAAATTATGAAAACAAAATTACTCTTATGTGGAATGTTACTTTGTGGAGCAACTTTATTTGCGCAAGCGCCACAAAAGTTTAGTTATCAAGCAGTTGTTCGGAATACTTCTGGAACATTAGTAGTTTCTTCAGCTGTTGGTATTAGAATTAGTTTACTTCAAGGATCTGCATCTGGTACAGCAGTTTACGTGGAAACACAAACAGTGAACACAAATGCAAATGGTTTACTAAGTATGAAAATTGGTGAGGGAACTGTTGTCTCAGGAGACATGGCAACCATTGATTGGGGAAACGGACCATATTTTTTAAAATCGGAAACAGATCCAACCGGTGGCACAAATTATACTATCATTGGAACGACTGAGATGATGAGTGTGCCTTATGCGCTTTATGCTGAAACTTCAGGTACACCAGGACCTCAAGGTCCAGCAGGTCCGGCAGGCTCAGATGGTGCTGCTGGCCCAATAGGCCCAACTGGTCCAATGGGACCTGCAGGAGCAGATGGTGCGACAGGAGCAACAGGAGCTCAAGGACCCGTTGGTGCAACAGGAGCTCAAGGACCAGCTGGAGCGACAGGAGCTCAAGGTCCTGCGGGAGCAACAGGAGCCCAAGGTATAACAAGTATTTCAAACATTAATGGATACTTGGGTGGACCAATAACTGGAAGTGCATTGGCTTATGTGTTCGCAGGTCCAACTCAATCTGTAACGATCACAGCTGGGCAAAAAATCTGCGGTTGTGCAAGCGCTCCTTTGTCAACAACATCGGGCACGGCAACTGGTGTTCGAGTAGGTTTGGGGTACCAACAAGGTGCAGGAGTAATAACAAATTTTGTTGGCGGCGCATATAGCATTGTTGAAATTGGAACGGAAAGAAATCCTGTTCCAGTTTCTGCTTGTATTACAGGATTAGCAGCTGGAACTTACACAGTTGGTTTTGTGATTCAGAATGGTTCTGTAGTTCCTATTGATGATAATGATTACATAAATGGATGGTTTATGGTAACTAATTAAATAGCATTAAATGAATATGCGAAACCCTGGCTTTTGATTATGGTCAGGGTTTTTTGTTTGAAATAAAAACGGTGAAATCGATTCAGTTAATTTAGAGTTTTAACCCAAATATCACCATTTCGAACCAAATTTATCCAACTCAAAAACCACATTTTTTGCGTTGTTTTTATCAAAACGTTCCGAATTTAAAACAAAACCACTTTTGATTAATAATTTTTGAGATGCTTCATTTTTGGATTGCGTGAATGCTTCCATTTTATCCAATTTCAACGTGGAAAAACCAAAATCCAATATTGCAGACACCGCTTCATGCATAATTCCTTTGTTTTGAAAGCTTGGATGTAAATTGTAGCCAATTTCAGCAGTTTTACGGTCGCTTGAAAAGTTCCAAAGACAAATACTTCCAATAATGGTTGATTGATCCTTGAGCGCGATGCCCCATGTATAACTTTGGTTGGTTTCAAATTCCAAGGTGATTTTTTCAATAAATGAATTTGCGTCAGCCAGGTTTTTTGTCATGCGCTCTGGCGGACGCTCGATAAATTCATTCACTTTTTCGTCTGAACGAAGAAATAAAATCATTTCATTATCGAAGGGATCAATTTGACGCAGTTGTAGTCGATTGGTTTGGAGAATGGGGAATTGTTTTGAACTCATGGGATAAAAATAATAAATCAACAAGAAATCGAAACCTACATTTTCTAGTCACAAAAAAAGCGTTTCATTTCTGAAACGCTTCTAGTTACTAATTGAATCAATATAAGACCGTTCCAAAATTGTCAAATCGAGGCTTTCGAAAATTTAACGATTAAGTTAACCAGATGTTAATGATTGAGTTAAATTTTCGTACTAACGATGAGTTGGCGATTTTGCAACGGTCTTAAGATTATTTGAAATCAGTCAAAGCTCCGATATTAAAAAGAATTTCTTTCGCCTCCCCATTCATAGCCATTTCACCAAAGGCGATGGTCATTTTATGTGGAAACAAAATCCCGTTCACAGCTTTGTAATCGCTATAAACCGTAGTGCTTTCTTGCGGACCTTCTTCCGTTTGAGTGATTTTGTATGATTTCAGCTTCATAAACGTTTTTGTGTCGAAGTAGTCAAATGACTCCGTTTTTCCGTCATTTGTTTTCAGCACATACATGTTTGTACCATTTTGATTTTCAATGCCCAACAACTCATAGACCATGCCTGAAGTTTTGTAATTCATTTCAGGAAATAGGCCCATCGATTTGTTTTTAGAGGCAATTTCTTCTGCTGAAAGTTTTGTCGCACCAGCTGGAGAGGTTTCTGAACCTTCTTTGCCATCAAAATAAGATTGTTGAACAACCATTCCGCCACCTTCTAATTTCATTCCTTCGCTGTTTGGTGCAGCCCAAAACGTAGTTGATTGAATAGGGAAAGGTACTTGCGACATTTTGAAATCGAATTTTTGAGAAACTGATTTTACTTTTTTCAGTTTTTTCGCAACCGCTTTATCAGAAGTGGCTTGAGTTACAGCATACGTGTATTTTTTCAACAGGTCATCCGCAGAAATGTCGGCAGGTGCAATTTCTTTCACCTCGTTGCCAAACGCATCCATTTTCTCGATTTTCCCGTCAGCATCAAACTGCTCAATTTTCGCAAGAACAGCCTCGTTTCCAACTACAATAATATTGCAATTTTTCGCAAACAAATATTTTTGAGACATATTCAAAACGTCGTCTTTCGAAACAGCATCCAATTTTGTCAAATAGGTTTGGTAATAATCACTGCTTAATTTGTTTTGAATGATGTTTAATGCAAATCGAGCAACCGTTGCAGGACTTTCCAAGGAACGTGCAAAACCTCCAGCCATCGATGCTTTGGTTTGTTTCAATTCTTCATCTTTCACATAGCCATCAGACATGTGGTCAATTTCATACAACATTTGTACAATCGCACTGTCCGTAACTTCATTTCTGAAATTTCCACCTGCACTGAAATACGAACCTTCTCGCTGAATGTCGAACGAAGAACGGCAACCATACGTATATGCTTTGTCTTCTCGTAAATTTTGAGTCAAACGATTTCCGAAACTTCCACCACCTAATATTCCATTCATTACTGTCAACGGAATTTGGTCTGCAGCTCCTGGAACAATATTCGTAGGAAACGTTACTTGAATGTACGATTGAACAGCTCCTGGTTTGTTCACGAAAATCACACGATTTCCACTGTTTTTAGTGGGCATTTTGTATTCTTGCTTTGTAGCCATTTTTCCAGTCCATTTCGCAAAATAAGTATCAACTACTTTTTCAGCTTCGGCGCGCGTAATATCGCCAACAATCACTAAATAACTTCCATCGGCAACAAATTTTGATTTGTAGTAATTCTTAACATCTTCTAGTGTGATGTTTTTCAAACTTTCCTCGGTCATTACTTCACCAAAAGGATGATTCGGGAATGTCGTTTTGCGAGCCACATTATCGCCCATCGAAGTAGGATCCGATTTTACATACAACAAATTTGATTCATTTTGTTTTACAATTCGTTCGAACTCGCTTTGTGGAAAATTCGCATTAAGCAATACATCCGACATTAATCCAAGTCCAACAGGCATGTGTTTTGTCAAGCAAGAAAGTGTCAATGAATTATCGCTTGCAGCCAACGTCGCTCCGATGTAGCCAATTTTTGCATCTAACTCATCTTTCGACATTGTGCTTGTGCCACTCATGACCAATTCTCCAGCAATGTAGGATAATCCAGCTTTGTTTCCTTCCAATGCTGGTCCAGAACCCATAACTAAATCAAAAGTTACACGAGGTAATTTGTGATTCTCCGAAAGAACAACCGTCATGCCATTGGCAGTTTTAAATACTTCAGAATCTTTGATGTTGATAGATGGCGCCTTTCCAGGCATTGGAACTATTGATCGGTCAACTTGTCCAAACAAGAAAAGAGGTGCAAGAAAACCAAAGGTTATAAAAATCTTTTTCATCGTTAATTAGTTTTGTTCTTTTGGTAAATACTGAAGAATAATGCGTTTGTCTTGCGTCAAATATTTTTTAGCTACACGTTGAATATCTTCTCTTGTAACCGACATGTATTTTTGCAACTCTGTATTGACATAATCAGCACTTCCGAAATATACGTGACTATTAGCCAAATTCTCAGCAATTCCAGCTACAGAAGCATTTGAAGAAATAAAATCATTTTCAAATTGATTTCTGATTTTTTCATATTCTTCTTGGGTAATAAGTTCGTTTTTGATCAAATCCACTTGCTCGTCAAATGCTGCTTCCAATTTTTCCAACGGAACTCCATTTGCTGCAATCGCTGCGAAAATGCCAAGACCAGCATCTTCCAAACCATAAGCAAATGAAAACGCAAAAGTTGCTAGTTGATTTTTTTCTACCAACGATTTATTAATGCGAGAACTTGTCCCTCCTGACAATACTTCGTTCAACATTTGAAGCGCATACATGTCTTGATTTGTTTCTTCTGGAAAACGATAAGCCATAAAAACAGCTGGAAGTTGGATATTGTCGTAAACAACATCACGAATAACTCCAGTTGGTTCTTCTGTTGTCTTTTTCGGACGAGGAATTACTGTTGGTTTTTTAGAAGCGGTTGCAATGACTTGTGCTGCTTGTTTGTCTTTTGAAGCCAAGAAGTTTTTAGCATCAAACGCAGATTTTGAAATCGAGTATTTTGCTTTGAAAGCCTCTTCAGATAAATTTTCAAAATCGCGGTACAAATTGATTGCTTCACCAGCTGGGATAGAACCAAAATATTTTAAAATCCAAGCTTTAGCTTCTGCCGAGTTAAAATCACCTGCGATACATAACGTGGCGTTGCTTGGCACATAAAATGTTCTGTAAAAATTCACATAATCTTCTTCTTGAGCTGCATCCAAATGCTCCATGCTTCCAATCGGTTGCCAATGGTATGGATGTTCTTTAAACATGCGACTAAAAATTTCACCGATAAAAGAAGCGTATGGTTGATTGTCAATACGTTGACGTTTTTCTTCTTTTACTACACTGCGTTGCGTTTCAATACCTTTGTTGTCAACTTTAGCGTGTAAAAGTCGCTCACTTTCTAACCATAAACCTAATTCCAATTGATTCGATGGTAGCAATTCGTAGTAGAATGTGCGGTCTTGAGAAGTATTCGCGTTCAGCGCACCACCATTTCCTTCGACAAATTTATCGTATTGTCCACGTTCAATGTTTGTTGATCCTTCAAACAACAAATGCTCGAAAAAATGTGCAAATCCTGTGCGATCTACTTTTTCATTTTTAGATCCAACATGGTAAAGAATCGTTACAGCGACAATTGGAGTAGCGTGCTCTTCGTGCAAAATAACGTGCAACCCGTTTGGCAGATCGTATTCCACAAACTCAATTTTCTTTTGAGCCATTGAGTGAAAAGACGAGATGGCAATAAATCCACCTAAAATTAGTTTTTTCATTTAATAAAGTTTTATCTTACAAATAAAACGAATATCTGTGCCAATAGCAATTAAATGGGATTAATGGTGCTTTAATTGGTTAATTGGTAATAATTCATGATTTGAATTTGTTTTTTGGCGCAATAATTGGTTTATTTGATACATGAAATTTACAGTTTTTAGTTGTTGTCTCTTTTTTGCTCAATTCCTTGGAGCACAGGGCGTGGTGCCTTTCGTTGATTTTAATAATTGGTTCAGAACAGTAACCGATGGAGAGTTGCGATACATTGAACTTCAACAAATTAAGTCATATTCAGCAGGTGATAATCTTGTAGCCTATTTAGATATTCGAGGAAACTTGCGCGTTTTTGATGGAAAGGATCGCGTTGATTTGTCGAATGTAAATTTGGAATACAAAATTTCTGATAATTTGCTGGCGTGGAATTATGGACCGGTTTTGCAGCTTTGGGATCATGGAGAAAAGAAAACACTTGGCTATTTTGCTGGAAACTACATTCTCAAGGATAATTTAATGTTGTACGAAAACACACGTTACAATTCAATCACTTGTTATTGGAATGGCAAAGAATATCCGATTCAAACGGCAACTGGTACAATTGCTTTACAAAATTCTCCAAAAATTGGAGAGAACATTTTTGCATTCGCGGACAATGGAAATATTTATCGTATATTTTACGAGGGCAATACCTACGAAGTTGGTGTTTGGAATGGTGATATTAATTTCCAAAGTGGAACTGATATCGTTGCTTTCAATGATCCAACGACAAGAACTTTTGCTGCATTCGACAAAGGAACTTTTGTAGATGTTGAAACGCAATGGGTAAAAAAATACAAAGCAGGTCGCGGGTTTATTGTCTATGAAGACATCAATAATAATTTAATGATGTATCGAAATGGCGAAAAGAGAATGTTGTCTTCATTTCCTGGAAATTGGGATGTACTTGACGATGTAGTTCTTTTCGAAAACAATGGATTTTCGTACGTTTCGTATGATGATAAAGAAGTCGAAATTGCGAACTACAAGATTGAAAATTACATCATGAAAAATGGTACTGTCGTTTTCACTACGATTCAAGGTGGAGTGAAAGCAATTATTCAAGGTGAAATTGTTGAATTAACGAATTTGCTCAATTCAGAATACGAAATCTATGGAAATTCCGTACTAGTGAAATTGATGAACAAGAACTTTTTGATATATCAAAACGGAAAGTTGATAAGAGCATAGAGTTATTTAATATTTCAAGATCATCCAATATCCAACATCCATCATTAATCATTCCATTGAACCTTTGTACCTTTGAATTGTACAGAGAAGAAAAAAGTACCAAACATGCGCTATTTTACATTTATTTTTTTCCTTGTAAATGCCTCACTTTTGAGTGCGCAAGAAGAAAATTCGCCCAAGAAGGAAGCTCCTGCGACTAATTCAAATATGGCGGTTCCTCCAGCTACTGTGCCAAGTTCAGCTGCAGAGCAGGAAGACGCGAAACAACTCAAAGAAATTGATCAGAAACGAGAAAAGGCAGTTTCAGCAAAAGATACGCAAGCCACTTCGCTTCAATTAATTCAATTGGAAACTCAATTTAAACAAGTTGAAATGCAATCGAACGTGATGCGCACACAACGTACACCAACGCCAATCCAGCAAAAAACGTTGAACGAAACCGTTATAAATCTTGAGAAATTGAATCCGAAATCGTTTGAATACAATTTTTACAAGTATGTATCGGGTAATCACAACACGGCCTGGTTCTCGCATCTTTCGGCTGCAGAAAAATTGAAGCCTACAAATACAGATGTTCAAACACAACTTGCAGCCTATTATTTAATCATGCAAAACGAATCTCAAGCACTAAATTATTTGCAAAAATTAGTAAGTGTTGAGAAAATTGGGAAAGAAGCAGTTTTGATAAGTCACGATGTTTTGGAAAGTGTTCCGGAAAATGGCGTACTCATTACGCATGGGGTGGAAGACACTTATTCTTGTGTTTACAAACAATTGAAGAGCAAATTAAGACAAGATGTTCAGATCGTTTCCTTGGATTTGTTGCAAAGCGAAACGTATCGTAAAAATTTGATAGCAAAAGGGTTTCAACTGCCGAATGCTCAGGTGATTGATGTAGTCTATTTGACTGAGTTTTGTCGTTTGAATGAATTGAAAAATGTGAGTTTGTCCATGACATTGCCCAAAGAATATTTGACCCCAATAAAAGCAAATTTGTATGCAGCTGGACTTTTATTTGAATACCATTCCAATGCGTATGACAATTCCAGTACAAATGATTTTCTCTGGAACGAGAAATTTGACAAAGTTTTGATAAACAATCCAACGACAGCCAAAGGAAAAGAACTTTCTGCCAATTACTTGCCGATGTTGATTATTCTGCAAGATTATTATGGAAAAATAGTAGAGAAGGAATCATTAGATAAAGTGAATAACGCGATTGAAATCGTTGCGAAAAATAGTAACAAGCAAGAATTGGTTAAGAAATTGACGAAAAGTGATTGATGCAATTGGCAAAACTTGAATATAACATCGAGCCCGATGAGGTTTTAATGCAAGCAATCGCAAAAGGCGACAAACGGGCATTTGACGAGCTGTACCAAAGGTATGCTAAATTGCTATTGGCCTATTTTACCCGAATGTTGTGGAAAGATCGCGAAAAAGCGGAGGATTTTGTCCACGATTTATTCGCTAAAATCATTCAAAAACCAGACTCATTCGACACAACGAGATCCTTCAAAACGTGGGTTTATTCGGTGGCGAATAACATGTGTAAAAACGAATACAAAAAACAAGAAGTGCGCAAAAACACTACATCTGGAATCGACAATCATTATGCTGTGAGCGACAGCAAAGTGAACGTGTTTGAGGAGGTGCAAGATGCCCAATTCAAAGAGGTTTTCGATGTGCGCATGGATGAATTGAATGAAAAACATAGTGAAGCGTTTCGTTTGCGACACATTGATGGTTTGTCCATCAAAGAAATTGCTGATGTACTTGGACTCAACGAAGGAACAGTGAAGTCACGCATTTTTTATGCTATAAAATATTTGGCAGAAGGACTAAAAGAATTTAATCCTATTGAAAAATAGGAAATAGAAAAGATTATGGAAAAAGACATTTTTGATATCATCCAAGAAAAGGAATACAACCAACTATCGAGCGTTGAGTTGTCTGAATTGTCTGAATTTTGTGCAAACGAAGATGAATTTCTTCAAATGAAAAGCGTTTTGGTAGGTGTTCAAGCGATGAACGTCGCAAATGCTGCTGCACCAAAACCTCAAGTAAAACAAAAATTGGATGATTTATTTGTTTCTCAAGCGTATGCTCAGACATCGGCTACAGCTTCAAAAGGTATTATGGCGGTACTTTATCCGAGGGACAAAAAACTATACCAACGACCTTTATTTCAAATTGCAGCAATGATTGTGTTGATTTTGGGAATTGTACCTTTTTTGATGAAAAATCAGTTGCCACCCAAAAATCAATTGGCGAAGTTGGAAACGAAAAAACAAGATACAAAAGGGGATAGTTCATTGGTTCCGACAACTAAAAATGACCAAAAATCAAAAGAAATAGAAACAGCTGAAATTGAAAAAGAAGAAGCAATTACAAGTAATCAGCAAACAATTCCAGCAGTGAATCTTTATAACAATATTCGAACGGTTTCAAGCGTTTCAACGGGTGCGGAATATTACGAAATTTCAACAGTATCCATGGACGAAGCAAAATCTTCTGAATCGCCAGCGGAATCTGTTTTTGACCATTCAGATGGAATTTATGATAGTTCTTCGGGAACAACGTTGATTTTCTCAAAACCTGTCAGCGAGCAACCTGAAGTGTTGGATTTGTTGACGGCGAGTTTTTAGCTGGAGCTTAGAAATGAATCACCTCCTTGTTGGTTGAACTGAAAATAGTCACTATTTTTCAAAGTATATTTTAATCGTATGATCTATGAAATATTTTATTGGCTTTAACTTGCTTTTTATTTTACTCGCTTGCGAAAACAAAATCCATACATATAACGAGCGTTCTATACCTGAGCCTGACATTGATATTCGATTAGCATACGAAGTGAACAAAACTATAAATGTCTTAGCGAATGAAATAAAAAATAGCACTCAAATTGAAACAAGCGCTAGTGGCCAAAAACTCATCAACAGTGGAGTGGAAATACTTCCTTACTTGAGTAATCTGTTCTTGGATTCAACGGAATTACAAGTATTTTCAACACACAACAGTTGCCATTTAACGAAAGGTGAGTTAGCAATTATTGTAGCGAGTAAAATTAAACGGATTCCTATCGCTCAAGTTGTTGGCATTCAGCAGTGCATACCTCCATTTGATCATGAAATTGAACATTTTTTATGGAAAATAAAAGACAACCCAAGTGTTTTTATCGAAAAATATAAAAATTGGTTGAAAACAGAAATATAATTCCATTTCCCTTTTTTTTCCGATATTGCATCAAAATTATAATCAATGACAACTTTCAAAATGTTTAAATCGCTTGTTTTCGTTTTTGTGCTGTTTTGCGCAACCACAATAGCTTTCGCTCAAGAAGATCCTTACATCTGGCTCGAAGATGTGGAAAGCGGAAAATCGATGGAATGGGTCAAGGAACAAAATAAGTTGACAGCCAAGAAAATGGAAAGCCAACCAGGTTTTGCAGAGATAAAACACCGATTTTTGGAAGTTTACAATGACAAAGACAAAATTGTTTATCCTAGCACAGTAGGGAAATACGTGTATAATTTTTGGAAAGACGACACACATGTACGCGGGATTTGGAGACGAACGTTGAGAACAAGTTTTCTTTCGGGAAATTACACATGGGAAACTGTTTTGGACATAGATGCGCTTTCCTTGCAAGAAGGAAAAATGTGGGTGTTCCAAGGAGCAAATTGGCTGGAGCCAAATTATGAGATTTGTTTGGTAAGCCTTTCAGATGGAGGAACGGATGAGAATGAAATGCGCGAATTTAACGTAACGACCAAAAAATTTGTTGAAAACGGTTTCGTTTTGCCGCAAAGCAAAGGTGGTGCAGCTTGGATTAACAAGGATGAATTGCTCGTAACTCGAGTGTTTGATGATAAATCAGCTACGACTTCTGGTTATCCGCGCATAGCAAAACGTTGGAAACGAGGTACTAAATTGGATTTGGCGGAAACTGTATTTACACAACCAGATACTGTTATGGGAGTTTGGGCTGGATCGGAATGGCAAAAAGATAAGATGAATATTTTTTTAAGCAAATCAATATCATTTTATGAGCACGAAACATTCATGCTCATGAACAATCAATTTGTGCAACTTAACCTTCCGACCGATGCAGAAGCAGAAGGAAGTTATTTAGGTCTTCAAATTTTAACGTTGAATTCTGATTGGAATGTTGACAAAAAAGCATTCAAAGCAGGATCTTTAGTAAGCGTTCCGCTTGCAGATTTAACAAGTGGAAGAGGACAACTGGATGTCAAATTGATCTTTGAACCTGACGCAAAATCGAGCATCAGTGGAGTTTTGGTTACAAAAAATGGACTTATGCTCAACATTTTGAGAAATGTACAAAACGTACTTTTTGAAATGAAATTGGAGAACAACGCTTGGGTTTCAAAACAAACAGAGGCTCCAGAATTTGGGCGGATTTCGTTGGTTGACGGTAGTGACCAAGAAACAGGTTATTTCTACGAATACAGTAATTATGTTACGCCTTCCACTTTGTTTTATGTTGATGGAGTTAATCGATCGGTAGTACAAACCCAGAAAAACATGTTTGATGCATCGAATTTGGTTGTTAATCAATACGAAGCGACTTCATTGGATGGAACAAAAATTCCGTATTTCATTGTGCACCGAAAAGATTTAAAAATGAATGGTTCAAACCCAACGCTGGTGTATGCTTACGGAGGATTTAATATTTCCCAAAAACCGAGTTACAATGCGACGAATGGAATTGGTTGGTTAGAACAAGGTGGTGTTTACGTTGTGGCGAGCATTCGTGGAGGTGGAGAATTTGGTCCAGAATGGCACAAAGGGGCAATGAAAGAAAAACGTCAAAACGCCTACAATGATTTTTATGCAGTGTGTGAAGATTTGATCATGCGAAATGTAACAAATCCAGCTCACATGGGTGCTTTTGGTTGGAGTAATGGTGGTTTAATGGCAGGAGTTGTGGCCACACAGCGTCCAGATTTATTCAATGCTGTCATCATTGGAGCACCGCTTTTGGACATGAAACGTTATAACAAAATGTTGGCTGGTGCAAGTTGGATGGGAGAATACGGAAACCCAGATATTCCAGAAGAATGGGAATACATTCAAAAATATTCGCCTTATCACAATGTGTTTGAAGGAAAAGAATATCCAGAAGTGCTTTTTGTTACTTCCACCAAAGATGATCGTGTACATCCAGCTCACGCGCGAAAAATGGCTGCACGGATGATCGAGCAAGGACATCCCATTTATTATTACGAAACGATTGAAGGTGGGCATGGCGCTTCTTCAACGAATGATCAAACTGCTTATAACCAAGCGTTGATGTTTAGTTATTTATGGATGAAATTGAGGTAGATAAAAGACCGCTTCGCTAAAAAGACAGTATACAAAAGGCTAGATTTAATAACAAATTCAGTCTTTTGTCTACTGTCTAATGTCCAATTTCCAATTTCAGAATCAATCTAGATCCATCTGTTCCAAATCGGTTTTCAAGCAATCCAAAACAGTTGTTCCAGCCGCAACAGAAAACCAAGCGTGGAAATTTTCTTCCGTTATTGGCGGATATTCAGAATCATCTTCTGTAATCATAGATAATTCGTTGGTAAATATCTTTTTGAATTGTTGTTGAATAACAGGTTCTGTTTCAATGAATTCATCATCAATCAAATAGACTGTTGGTTCCACATCATCGTCTTCTGAAAAATACAGTTCTTCTTCAAACTGATTTGCCCAGTCGAAAAAAGGCTGTTTTGGACTAACGATTAGAAATCCTCGATTAACGATTTTCATATGTATATAATTTGTTTTTTAACGGTCATATGGAATCGCAAAACGAAATTATTTTCATCCATGTTTGTATCGAAAATTATTTCGTTATGCTTATTTCATAGCATTGATTTATAAATTTAACCTAGTTTGGAATTGCTTTTTATTTTAAAATAAACGAATTCAAGATTTTATTACTTGCGGCATCATGCATTTTGATAGACTCTGGCGTGTTCATGCACGTGAATGTAAGAATGTAAGCTGTGCTATTTTTGATGTATACATATTGTTTCCATTTCGCATCAATTCCTTGAATGTTTCCTGTATATTCAATTTTTCGACAAGCCGCATATTTGTTCGGAACATCTTCTTCAACACTGATGACCATGTTTTCGATGACATTTCCAATCATTGTTTTTGCACTTGCTAAATATTCTTTTGGTGTTAAAGTAGAACTTGGCAAAGCTTCAGTTCCCAAAGAAAGATTGTCTTCAAACAATGCTTCTTCATCAATTGGTGCATAAATTGTAAATTTTGTACCATCTTCGCCTGCACCTTCACGTCTCCAAGAAGAAGGATAAGTTAACCAATATTCACTGCTGTTGATTGCAGCATAACCGTCTTGTAATTTTGGAATGACCACTTTTGCAGGCATTTCCTCTTTGGGAGTTTTTGGAGCACTTGTGCAACTTGCTAGCGCAACTACGAACAAGGTAAGCGTTAGAAAAATTTTCATGATTGATTTTTTAATAGTTAAGCTTCGAAAGTAAGAATTATTTTTTGGAATTAAAAGTGTTTGATAATCAGCGATGTGATTTTCAAATATTTAATCGCTTTATTTTGAATGGTTATCGTACTAAAGTTTCATGTTTTAATAAACATTAACAATACAATTCTCTTTTGAATTTGTCTGTTAGCCATTTTTTTTTGAATATGTCACTTTTGAGCAAATCTTAAAATTCGTATCTATAAAAGCTCATAACTCTTCTAAAGTCTTTTAACTAACTTTGCCCAAAATTTTGAAAAAAGTGAATCCCACCATCGATCAAATAAACGGATGTGTCGTCATTCCAACATACAACAACGAGAAGACCATCATTCGGGTGCTTGAGGGTGTGCTTGGATATGTGCCGGCTGATCGAGTGATTGTGGTCAATGATGGAGCCACGGATACAACCCCCGAGTTGTTAAAGCCATTTGAAGGAAAAATTCATTTGTTGGAAAATAAACCAAACAAAGGGAAAGGAGTGGCGCTTCGCAAAGCGTTTAAATATGCCGTGGACAAAGGATTTGAAAATGCAATTACCATTGATTCAGATGGGCAGCATTTTCCGTCAGATATTCCAAAAATGATTCAAGAATGCATCGAAAATCCGAATACGGTTTTGATGGGTTCACGCAACATGCAACAAGAAGGTGTGCCACAAAAAAGTTCGTTCGGAAATAAATTCTCCAATTTTTGGTTCAAGGTAGAAACATGGATTTCGCTGCCTGACACCCAAACAGGATATCGGGTATATCCGTTAAAGCCTCTTCGAAAAATGCGTTTGTTTACGACTAAATTTGAATTGGAAATCGAAGTGATTGTGCGCTTGGCGTGGAAAGGTTTGAAATTCAAAGCAGTTCCGATTGAAGTGAAATACGATCCCAATGAACGGGTTTCACATTTTCGTCCAGGGCGCGATTTTTTTCGAATTAGTGTTTTGAATTCTGTATTGGTTCTTGGTGCGTTATTTTATTATTACCCAAAGAAATTTTTTTCAATTTCAACCTGGAACGCAATAAAACACGAGGCGATAAAACCAGAAGAAAGCAACTTTAGCAAGGCAATGTCGCTTGGTTTTGGTGTTTTTATGGGCATTGTTCCCATTTGGGGATTTCAATTATTGGTTGGAATTCCGCTTGCAGTGTTGTTTCGCTTGAATAAAGTGCTATTTATTGCTGCGGCCAATATTTCATTTCCGCCTTTGATTCCATTTATTTTATACGCATCCATGGTTATTGGACAGCTTTTCACGACTGGAAAAATAGATCATAATCAAATTGTAACCTTCACTTCTGATGCCATTCAAAGCAATTTGTATCAATACATCATTGGTTCTGTATTATTGGCGATTTTTAGCTTTGTGACGGTATTTGTGGTGAGTTTTGGATTGCTTAAAATTTTTCGAAAAGAACCTGGAAAGGCAGAAATAGAATTTTAGGAATACAAGAATTGTGAAATTTACAAGATTTCCGATTTAAAGTGTAATCTCTTGATAATTAACTTTGAAATCCTAAATTTCGTATTTGTAGATAGGTATGTTAGTGTTTAATAAAAGAGTATTATTAAATTTTTTAGGTGCGATTTGGGTTTTTGGCGCCTTATTGTTTAGCTCCAACATTTGCATAGCACAAGAACCAAGCTATAAACAAATGATTTATGATCCACAATACAACATTTATCAAGTTCGAGATTCAGCTGAAGCTTATTTTGCAACCATAGATCGCGAAATTAAAGGTTCAGGATGGAAACCTTTCATGAGGTGGTTTCATGAAAATGAACCGAAATTTTATCCTTCTGGCGATCGTTCTCAAGTTGATCTTTACCTGCCAGAGAAGTCCTTCGAAGCTTTTATTAAAAACAATCCAAAAGTATTGTTTCCATCAGGTTGGAATGATTTAGGCCCGTATACCATTGACACGATATCCTCTCATTATGCTGCAGGTTTAGGACGTATTGAAGATGTTTATGTGCATCCATCAAACTCAAATATTGTATATCTTGCTTCGCGCAGTGGTGGATTTTGGGGAACACAAGATGGCGGAGCAACTTGGTATGGTGGTACAACAGATTTTCTTCCAGCAAGCGGTGCAAATACTGTTACAGCTAATCCAGCAAATCCGTATGAAATACTTATCAATTGTCGAAATGCTCAAAACGGAACATCTCACGGAGTGTACAGAAGTTTAGATGGAGGATTGACATGGGCAGCAACGAATTTTGTACCTGGAAACGTAGGCTTTGGAGGCCTTGGCTCTAATTTTCAAATTTATGAAGTGAAGTTTCATCCTTCAGTTGCTAACTTGATTTTTGTTGGAACAAGTCAAGGGATGTATCGTTCAGCGAATAATTTAACTTCTTGGACACAGCATTTCAATGGTGGCGATATTGCTGAAATACATTTTCATCCTACAAATCCAAATTACGTTTACGTATATAATTTCTACACTCCGCATGCTCAAACGAATCAAATTAGTTATTCCACAAATCTTGGTTTGACTTACACATTGTCTTCTGTCATAGCAGGTAACAATGGAAATACTAATGTTATTTTAGCTGCATCAGATGATTGTCCTAACTGTCTTTATTTCTCTTCTTCCAATGGAATATGGAGATCCAGCGACAACGGACAAAATTTCACGTTTTTATCAGCTCCTGCAGTCGGGAATGGTGGCTTTGCTGTGAGTGACATTGATTCATCCTTTATGCTGAATGGCTACTTAGATTGTTCAACTTCGACGAATGGCGGTCTGAATTTCGCTCAGCGAACTTGGTGGTCTCTTGGCAACACGAATGGTTCAGGAAGTGGGCATTACAACTCACTCTTGACTAGTACGAATTACATTCACGCTGATATAAATCATGCAGATTATGTCGATGGTTCATTTTATACATGTACAGATGGTTTTTTGTGTAAAAGCACTGACAATGGTGTTTCGTGGGTCCAATTAGCAGACAGCATGGGTGTGCGCGAAAATTATTGTGTTGCAACAAGTCAGTCGAATCACTACAGATCTATTTGCGGTTCACAAGATAATGGTACGAGTATCGCAAAGGAAACAGGCTGGGTAGAAGCTTATGGTGCTGATGGAATGGACGGTTTGATACATCCTTTAAATGATAATTGGATGGTTAATAGCGTTCAATATGGGGGAAGAATTAGGACTTTGGATGGAGGAACAACTGTCACCGTTATTAATCCTTCTGGTGCCAATTCAGGAGATTGGATAGCACCACTTGAACTGGACCCAAACAATCAAATGAGTTTTTACGAAATGAGAGATGTGATTCGAAAAACAAATGATTTTGGAAATACATATTCAATAATTGGCAGTCCTTCAAGCTTCACAGGCACGATTGAAGAAGCTGCCATCGCTTACAATAATAGTAATATTCTTGTCATTTCTCGGGGAAGTGCAATTGACAAATCCATTGATGGTGGAGTTACTTTTGCGAGTATTAAGAATAACTTGCCCAATTTTGATATCAACGCAGTAGCCATCGATCCCAATGATGATAACGTAATGATTGTTGTTTATGGCAACTATCAAGCCAATGGTCAAAAAGTATTTATCACAACGAATGGTGGTGCTAGCTGGTCGAATATTACATTCAATTTATCAAACATGCCTGTGCGCACCGTTGTTATTGATCATACAGCCCAATCCAATATTTATCTTGGCGCAGAAATAGGTGTTTATACCATGCCAATGAATGGAAATAATTGGACACTATATAATCCGGGTTTACCAAATACTTCAGTTAGAGATTTGGAAATTTGCTGGGGATCAAACACATTGAAAGCAGCAACATGGGGAAGAGGATTATGGGAGTTTAATCTTGTCGGAAGGTCCAATTATCCTGCAATTTTGAAAACCACTATCAGTCATCAACCAACATTGACAATGCCAAATCAAGGGGTGAATCAATTCGTAAAGTCAACAATCAGCTACGATTTTACGATTACAAAATCGTGGGTAGAATGGTCAACAAATACAGCTGCATTCGGCAATGTTATCAACATGACAAACACATCTGGAAATAATTGGATTTCAAATGCACCACTTCCTGATCAGCCAGAAGGAACAAACGTGTTTTTCAGAGTGTTAAGTTTGGGACAATTTGGAGATACCTCCGTAACTCATAAGTTTATGTATACGGTGCGATCTCCGTTGGCATTAAACGTTTGTGTTTCTGTAAATAACACAAATGATGATGTAGAACAAAACACATTAACTGGGGCATTGAATTTCACAAGCAGTGATTTAGAGATGTGTGATGATGCAAATGTCAATCAAGTGATTGGTATTCGATTCAATAACTTGGCTATCCCAAAAGATGCAATTATTTCTAATGCTTACATCGAGTTTACATCTATTGAATCCGACAATACCGCTTTAAATATTAATATTGCTGGACATGCGTCTGATAACTCTGGAACATGGAATGGGAGTTTTGATGTTTCTAATCGACCAAAAACTACAGCTACAGTACTTTGGCAACATACTGCTGCAACGGCTTGGACAGTCGCAGGAGTTTACCAATCACCCAGTCTAACTCCAATTGTTCAAGAATTAGTAAATAGACCAGGATGGGATTTAAATCGTTCGATGTCTTTTATTTTATGGGGAACTTCAACGAATGAACGGGTTGCTTATTCGCGCAATGGTAGTTCGACTCTCCAGCCTGATTTATGTATAGAGTTCTCACTTCCAGTGATAACACCACTTTCGATCGAATTAATTGATTTTTCGGCGCAATTGGATGGAAGACAAGTGAATTTGACCTGGGCAACAGCATCAGAAACAGACAATGATTATTTTGTTATTGAAAGAAGTCATGATGCCAGTGTATGGTTCGGAATCGGTGAAATGGATGGAGCAGGCAATAGTGCTGAAATACTAAATTATGCGCTGATTGATCCAAGTCCTCTAGCCGGAATTTCCTATTATCGGCTCAAACAAATAGATTTTAATGGTACAGCAGGCTATTCTGAGCTTCGCCCAATTGTAAACTCCAATTTCGAATCATCTGTTCTCATTCCAAATCCTGCGAATGATCAAGTCATTGTCCAAAGTTCTTGTAAGATAGATAATATCGAACTGAAAAATTTGCTAGGGCAAAATTGTTATGTTGAAACCAGTAGACTATCAGATAATTCACTAATTCTTGATGTTACTAATTTATCAGCAGGAATTTATAATGTAAGCATTCGTCGAAATAATACGACAGAAGAATTGAAACTTATGGTCAAGTAATTTGAATAAGGTATCTGGCAATAAGGTTTAATTCAACGGTTTTAACTTCTTATCTCATACCAATTATGCGGAATTCCTTCATATTCAAAAGTCTCGATGAATTTCAACCCAATTTTTGAGAGAATATGGTTTGAAGCAGCATTTTCCGCATCTGCAAATGAATGTATTTCATTGAGTTTGAGTGTTTCGAATCCGTAATGCAAACAAGCGATTGCGGCTTCAGTTGCCAAGCCTTTCCCCCAGTAGCGTTGGATCAAGCGATATCCAATGTCATGATAATTTACATGATTATTAATCGGTTCAGTTATCCATTTAAACCCTGTCCAGCCAATGAATTCGTTCGTTTTTTTATCAATCATTGCCCAGCGACCAATGCCGTTGTCGACGTATTGTTGTCTGATAAATGCAATAGCTTTTGCAGCTTGTTCTTTTGAAGTGATTGGTTCATTTCTCAAGTAGCGGTGTACTTCTGGATTGGAGTCCAACTCAAAAAGTCCGTCAACGTCGGTTGGCAAAATTTCTCGGATAATTAATCGTTCTGTTTCTATTATTGGATTCATTTCCAGTTCATTTTTTGTTTCAGTGAATTTATGTGTGCCAAGTGATGATTCCCATGCCATGCATAAATACCAATGTTTTCAGCAATGCTGATAATTTCGTTAGACGATGGATGAATAAAAGTGCACTTCAATTGATCTGGCGACAAGGTTTTCAATAAATGAGTCCAACGTTCATGAATTCCTTCTAGAATTTGAAGGGAAGGAGAAATTGGATACAATTTTGAATCAATCAGTTCTGCCCAAAGTTCTTCTGAATATGGTTTAATCGTTGGTTTGTCTTCTGTTAATGCTAATTTAAATCGGGTGAAGCTGTTTATGTGACTATCAGCACAGTGATGAACTACTTGACGTATTGTCCAACCATCTGGGCGATATTGGGTGTTTAGTTGCATATCTGTTAGATGCGCTACCTCATTTCTTAAGCGTTCAGGAAAGGACTGTATTTCGGCAATCCACTGCTTGATTTGTTCAACGGTAATAACTTCCGGTTTTTCGAACTTACCGATAGGAAATTTTAATTTTTCGATATTCATAAATCAACTATTCACAACTCCCTGATATCGATTGTCTTTATTGCGCAAGTCCAAACCACCTTCGTATACCGATTTCAAATTAACCAAATAAAATGCCCAACCATCTGCACAACCAATTCGTATATTTCGTTTTGAATCCTCATCAGTAGGAATCTTGCTTTGGGTTAATGAGACAATAATATGATCATCTAATTGTTCCAGTTTCACTTCTACCAAGCAATCACCCGCAAAAGTAAATTGAATCGTATCTACGCCATTGGCTAAAACAATCGTTCCATGTTCAACTTCATCGAAAAGATACCACGACCACGCATACGTGTCATGTTGCGCACAAGGCTGATTTTTAGAAAGAAGTTCTCCTGATGGCGAAACAAAATCACAATGACTTAAAAACCACTTTTCAATTTCTTCCGATTTAGCCCATGCATTGTACATTGTTGGTAAATCTGATTTCACAGCAATGCGTTTGGAGAAAATCTCCCAATCAAAATTTTTCATGAAAGAAAGGTACAAAAACTATTTAATTCGATGGTTTTTGAGGATCGTTAATTTCCAAATACTCACCAAGTGACCAAAAAGAACAATAGGTACGATGAATGTTGGCAACCAACTATAAGGGAAAGTTAATACAGCTACATTCGGTTGTTCGAGTCCAAATTGTTGAAATGGTGATGGTGCCGAAAGTACGGCCAAAATTATGATGTTCAAAAGCAAAAGCAAACTCACAATATTCCAAATAAGCAATAAATTTCGTTTGATTTTTCCGCGACGAAAAGCGATTAATACAATGATTGGTGCCGAAAGACCTGCGAGAATGTCAAAGTTCCAACCATCAAATGTCATAATTTCTGGTAACGCTTTGTGTTCAAACAAAAAGTACAAACTAATTTCAACAGGGATCCGAATGATGTTCAATAATGTGAGCTGTTTTAAGGGTAAATTTTTAATGAATCGTTTCCCTATTGTTGAAGAGAACAGCCAAAACATAAAAATAAGCGTTGGTAATACTCCAAACACCATAATTAATGGGGGCACAATGTTGGTGTTGGCATTGTAAACGTTTAACAAGGTTAAAAACAACTGAATAAGCAGCCAAACTGAAAGACCAATGATGATTTTTGACTTGTTTTTGCGAATTCTTTTCGAAGAAGCGTTAACCAAAACGCTATAGAACATTCCCAATGTGAGAAGAGTAATTGATCCAAAAAGAACTGTCATTGAGACAGGAACAAAATCCAACATAACTTGAGCATTTTTCACATGTAGCGTACCAAAAGTAAGGATTAAAATAGTTAAAATTCACATTCTCATATTAAATTTTTGATTCATTTTTTAAAAATTGGTTATGAGTCACTTAGCATGGTGGGCTTCAAAAAATCAACCTTTTGTGTGTTAAATTGGTTTGAATTTTTAAGTTACTTAAGACACCAAAAATCTTTTTTTTATTAGCCCAATTGAATTAAGATTTCATGAGTATTTCTTCGAGGATACCTAAGATTTTTTTAAGATTAATAATTTGATTTTCATTACCTTCGTTCAAAATAATTCAAATGAAATACTTCTTTTTAATTTGCTCAATATTCGGAATTTTTGTATTTAATCAATGTGCCATGGAAAAAAAGTCGATCGAAACCAAAAACAAAACGGCCGATGAGAAAACATCTGATGGACATTTGATTATATCAGCGGAAATCGTGAAAAAGAATTTTGTAAACAAAGAAGGCAAAATATCAGAACGGGAGGAATTTTACGTCAGACGTTCGGTTCAAGATTATTTCATTAAGTTTTGCGAAGGAGGTATCACAGAAGCAGCATTTGAGACACTATTCGGGAAAGATAAGAGATTGATGAAAAGCTTCAAAATGGAAGTGGAGTTCAAACAAGGAGCCTGGGATAGCTGCGATGATAATGAAAAGGTGCAAAGCAGAGGTGGGAAATACATTGTAATTCATAAAATTTTAGAGTAATTTTTAGCCTACAAAATCCTCAACCACAACCGTTTTGTAATAAAATCCTAAGTCTTTTTCATTCAATTGTTCCATGGATTGACTCTGAGAAGTAAATAATTCCGACACATTCGCAAATTGTCGATCATTCAATAAATTCCAATACACCAAACGCGCATCTTTTGCACATCCTACTGAAATTTCATTGGAAAGCAATTCAAAATCAGTTGCACTAATATGTTCAAAATAATCCGCAAACTGGAGTAAGTCAAATTTGTCATGCGCTTTGATTACATCAGAAATAGAACCCTCAACCAATTTAATTTTTCCGCAATTCGATTTTACATTTTCGTAATTTTCTTCGCGCAAATAATGAGGTATATGCGCACCAAATTCATTGGTTAACATGTAATGAAGCATTCCGTTGGATTGTGCTTTTACAGATTTAAAATGGGCTTCCGCTTGGTCAAACAGTGATTTACTTATTTCAATTTCATTGGGCAAAACGATGGTTTGGTTGCTTCGCGCCAGCATCCTGCGACTAAAGAACAATTTAAAAAACAAGCGCCACAAACGGGTATTCCACACTTTGTCGTAAAAAACAACTTGTTCTTCCGCTGATTTTTGTTCAAAAAGTTCATTAATCGTTTTTTCGCTGTGGATAAATGGCAACACACGGTTACAAAACAACTGAAAATAGTGCTCGAATTTCCCGGCATGAATAACACCTTGATCGATATTTTGCAAATGATTGTCCCAATAATCCCGAGCTTCTGGCGATAAAAATTCTGAAATCGATTTATAAATCAAAAGCCGAACGGCGCACTCCGAATATCCTAAAAACTCTAAGCAATCGGAATATTCAAGTTGTTCAATCGCAATTTTTTTCAGTTCAATCAAATGCAATTGAGCTGGATTATCGTCTGCCGCAACAATTTTTACGGGCTCAAGCGCACACATTGAGAATAAATTATCGCCTGCTCCAGCAATGGCAAAAATGCGTTTACCTTTTGCGGAACCTAAGGCTTCTAGCAGAATGGAAGTATCTTCCCAAGAGTTGGAAACCGATAAAAACCTGAGTTGTTGTTCTTCTTCAGAAATAGCGTTGGGTGTCATGGGAATTATTTTATTGTAACGTTTTAACAGCGAATTGATTATGAAGGTACGATAATTATCTAAGCTAGATTAAAATTTGAGCAAAACTTTTTATTGTAAATTTTACAACTTTGAGAAGAGTGATGCGATGGTTTTAGTTTGATAATTAGATTTTGTTTGATAGATAATGTTTAACCCTTAAAAGCTATATTAACTATGCGGATACTTATTTTTTTCATAATTGTAATTTCTGCTAGATTACATGGATTCACTCAGAATTTTAACGCAATTGAATATAAGAATAACGCCAATAACGCTTATGAAATGGCGATAAGAGACTCATCGTTCCGAGAAGCTATAAAGTACTTAAATGGACTTAAGAAAAAATATGGTTTTTTGTATGGCGAAGAATATGCGCTAAAATCTTATTGTTTTAAAATGTTAGGCAAATCAAAGAAATCTGCCAAAAATGTCGGGTTTCTATGGTCAAATCTTGTTTTAGACTGGAATTATTTGTTTGAAATTAATGAAATTAGTCCTCCAAATTTGATTGCTGGATTTTCGAAAAATGAAATGAAAATAGTGAATAAAAGCTACGATAACTTTCAAACATTGCCAAAACACGAAAAAGCAGATTCTATTTGGGTTGAGATTGAAAAATTGTTGGATCGAGATCAAGAATATCGAATGAAAGAGCCTTTTGAAAGAGAAAAAGTGCGTTTTGCCGACTCGATGAATTATTTGGAATTTAAAAACATCGTTTTAAAATACGGTTATCCAGGCGAGTCGTTTTCGTATGGTGGGAAATGTAGTCGTGCAAACGTTTTAATTGTTCATTTTGCCGATTATCCTTTGTTTTTTAATGAATTTGACCCCATTCTTATTAATGAAGTAAAAGCAGGCAGAATGCCACCATCAGACTATTTAAGGTGGTTAGACCGCCATGTTCACAGGGAGCAAAACAAAAGTCTTTATGCGTTTTTCTATCCGCCAAACACGGAAAAATCAAGTAATGAAGAGATTAGATTGAATCGTTTAAAATTTGGTGTTGTAACAAGCTTTCCGATTCCATCAAAGGAATGGGCGAAATGAGTGTAAGAATCATGGAAGTATTAGGTAGTTTTCTAACAGCTTTAGTTATTTTTATTGGCTTCAACGGAGCGGCTCAACTTGAGAAAACTGAAATTTGCATAGATTCTTTTAACATTTACTTTGAGTCAGCAAAATTCACGACAAGTAAGACGAGCGAGTTGTCTTATAAGCTGAAAAACCTTTCAAAGGAAGCAAAGTATAAAATTAAACTTTCCGGTTGCACTGACTCGGTGGGCACAGTTGAAAGCAATCAAATGTTAGCGACAAAAAGGTTGAATTTTGTTACCGATTTTATTCATAAATTCGATTCTTTGATTGTCATAGACACGTTTAACCTTGGTGAAAGTAAATCGATTGCTGCTATCGATAATAAAAATTTGAGACTAGTAGAGATCAAAATCTATAAAATTGATGTGAAAATTGAAATTGGTAAGCCTGTAGTGCTGGATATAACTTTTCAACCTGGTAATGATCATTTAATGCCAGGGAAATTAAGGGCGCTAGAAGAACTTCGAGATATTTTAAAGTTTAACCAAGTCTTGAAGATTGAGCTGCATGGTCACGTTTGTTGTGCGTTCGACCGCGATAATTTATCTGGTCAGCGTGCCAAAAAGATAAAAAAATATCTTATTAGCCAAGGGATTTCTGAATCCAGAATAACCTGTTTTGGTCACGGTAATAAAAAACCAAAAGTGAAAGAAGTTAATGCTAAGACAGAAGAGATTAATAGGAGAGTAGAAGTTGTTTTTGTTGACGGCTCTAAATAGTTGAGAAATTACCATTTCTAAGATCAAAATTTTAGAATAAGAATACTTTACCTCCGAATTACCTTATTAAGTAGGGCGTTTAAGCATTTATGATTTTTGAATCGCTAAACGAACTAATTAAATCAAAATTTGAAGAATCATGGAAAATTCAAATCGCTAAATTTAAACCGATGAAAAGTTGTTCATTTTCTAACATACTTAGTTCCAAGTTTTATACATTTTGTTATAAAAACAAGGGGTTGATATGGAGATTTCTAGCGAATTTGAATTCTAGTGTATTGGACAAAAAAGAGTAGATTTATTTTTAATTAATTTAGAAGATTAGATAATTGAGTAATCGTTGATTAATTGCACACTAAACAGTTTGCATTGATAAAAAAGCGGTGGATACATTTGAATAAATTTGGCTCAAATTCTAACTAAATTGGAACGTATTTTAAATGTTTAGAATTAATTTTAAGTACTTTTATCTAAATTCACTGTAAATGCGATTTAATTTTTTAGTTCTAAATTTTTCTTTTTGGCTCTTCATCCCCAATCTATTCAGCCAAGAGAATGTGGAATATCACAAAGAGCAATTCTTCCAATTAGATCGAATTGGATCAGATAGTGCGCTCTTTCACGTTGAAAAAATTTTTCAGTCAAAAAGACCCATTGATTTGGCGTTCGCTTATAGTGCCAAAAGACAGCTTTTGTTCCTTACAGGCGTTGAATACAATGATCTTGACTATCTACAAAAAATAGAATCGAATCTTGAAAAATTAGAAAATGAAAGTCAACATTTTAAAGAAGTAGCAAGAATTTATAATATTAATGCCAATACATTCTTTAACAAGAAGCAGAACAAAGAAGCACTGGAATATTATTTCAAAGCGTTATCATTTGCCAGTAAGTGTAATGATGTAAAATTAATTGTTAAAGTAAAATCAAATATTGTAGTCATTAAAGGGGATAAAGGCTTGGAAAAGGAGGCAATCCATGATCTCTTTTCTTTGAGAGAAGTTCTTTTTTCCAATCGTGAAGTATATACGGATGAAGAATTTGAATATCAGCTTTATCTAAACAACGTAAACCTAGGAGTTTATTATGCTAATTTATTCGAAAAAGAATCAAACATTTCTTACTATAATAATTCAAAAAAGTACCTCGAGTATGCTTTGAAATCTACTAATTCAGACGATTTAATCAGGGCCAATGTCTATTCGCATTTGGGAAGCTTATATTCTCGAGCGAATCAAGTTGAATCATCTATAAAATACTACAAAAAAGCAATTAAAATCTATGAGAAAAATGACTTCGTTAATGAGGTCTACTATCTAAAGAAAAACATTGCAATCGACTATTATGAATCAGGACAAATTCAATTAGCCAAAACAATTTTTGCGGAAAATGTTGCAAAATATGATGAAAAAATAATTCCGGAAGATTACTATTTGTACAATCTATTGTATTTGTCAAAAATTTATGAAGATGAAGAGCAAATAGATTCTATGGCGTATTACTCAAATTTGTTCCATAAATTCTATGACAAAAAAAATGCGAAGCAAAAATATGAATTTGTAGAAGTACTCTCCAAAATCAAACAAAATGACATTGACAACTTAAAATTAAGAGTGATTGATTTAAAAAAGAATGAATCTAAATCAACATTTATTTATATTGTTTTATGCATTATTGTTGTCATTCTAACTTTCCTTATTTGGAGACAGGTGAAATTGAAAAAATTAAACGAGAAAAAGTTTAATGACCTTATTTCAAGTGTAAAAGACAATATTTCAAATCCTTCAGAACGAAACGAGAGCTTAAATAGAGTCAAAGACGAAAAAGAAAAGGAAATTATTAAGCAGCTTATTTTCTTGGAAGGAACAAACTACTTTTTAAGAAAAGATTTCGATCGATACAACGTGGCTCGAAAAATTGGGACAAATACAACTTATTTAACGCAAGCACTAAAGAGTTACAAGAATTTGTCTTTTAACGATTATACGAATGAATTGCGGATTAATTATGCTTTGACTAAGTTATACGAAGATTCGAAATTAAGAGGTTACACAATGCAAGCCATTGCTGAAAGTTTAGGTTATAAGAATGGAATTTCGTTTTCCAAGATATTTAAAGATAAAACTGGAATAACTCCCTATCAATACATTGAAAGAATCAATAGGGAGTTGTTGCAAAAACGTAGTTAGGGTAAAGGACTAAACCCTGGGTTATTTCCTGGAGAAGGAGGTCCATATAAGCATACCATGTAATCAGCGTATTCTGGAGTTCCAGGAGCTGGTGGATTTAAAGCATAAATAGCGCATAATTCATTGCTAACAGTGCCTCCATTTGTTGAACCTCCTGACTTTGGAGGTGGATCATTTTTACCACCAATTCCAGCTACAATTCTTTCACTTTCAATTCTTGTTAAAATTTGAAATTCACTTTCTTTTGTTTTTTTCATTTTTTGTAATTTATTTAAATTATTTATCAAAAATAGCGTCTAGGAGAAATGTGGTTATAAATACGGCATTCGACTTCAAATGCAAAATTGTGAAAGGCTAAAAAGAATAAAAAAAATGCTTTAGCAGTAACAATATTCCCTTCATCTAACAAACCTTATGATTATTCTATGTCTTTTAATGAGTCTCTGATTATAGTTAGTTAAACAAAAATAGATCATCTCTCTAAAATAAGTTAATACTCAAAAAGAGAGATAACTATAAATTGTTTCAGATTAATGGAGCAATTTCAATTCCAAGTGCGCCTTCTGATTTTCCACCATTTAAACATTCAAGGTAAAATTGATATTCAGGAGATTCTGGACTAGGTGGATTTTGTAGATAAAATTCACAATTTTTATTTCCAACAGTACCTCCGTTAGTACCTCCGCCTGATTTTGGGGCATCAGCTTTCCCACCTCCACCTACTTCTACAATTCCTCCATTAATTATTGCACATTCAACTTTAGTTAAAACATGAAATTGGCTTTCATTTTGTTTTTTCATTTTGCTTGTTATTAAGATTAATAGGATAAAAGTAGAGATTAACACAATCCCTTTTGCGAAATCTCTCCTAATTAGGCATCAACTTGTGGCTTTCAAGTTTAAGTTGTTTAAATACAATTAGATAAGTTGTTTTTTAGTGCTTATTTTTTTAGAAAAATGAGTGCATAATTTTTAAATAATTATTGTGTCTCATTTTTTCAATTGAATTTGAGTGGATATTTGCTCTGATTGAGAGAATTATTAAACATACATCAATCGCTAATGATTTTGCTTCAGAACAAATTATAAAAGGTTCCTAAAAAATTGTTTGAGAAAGTTTTGAGAGGGTCGCTGATAATTTAAATAGAAACGAAAACATTAACAGAGGTTAAAAAAAATTGTTGCAACGATAGTCAAAGTTCTTAATTGACTTTAAATGTTTAAGAGAATTAAATCCATTACTGAATGTTCAGAATTTGATAAACACTAAATGATAACAAACAGTAAATGAAAACAAATTAATAATTAATAATTATGAGAAAAATAATCATCGCGTCAGTAGTTTTGATTAGTTCGCTAGGAAATATGCTATTTGCGCAAATAACGCCAACTATAAGCAGTATAGTTTTAAATAACCAACAACCGCCTATTACAAGCTGTGGAACTCTGAACCTAGGCTCCACGCAGAATAATTCGTTGACGGTTAGTGTCACCCTTACTCGACCAACCAGCTTACCTTATGGTGAAGGAACGGTAAAAGTAATGTTCAAAAACCAATTTGGTAATGATATAATGCTCAATAGCCAGTTTGTGATCGACGCAGAATGGCTAGGTACAACCACAGCATATAAACAAATTCTTGCAAATCTTGATGCGAACCAAGTAATTGGAAGTGATTGTAAACTATTTGTTCAATTTGAGACAACAGGAAATATCAAAACATCATCATGTTTATTTTCAATAGTAAAAGCAACTCCACCGAGCTTTGCGATAACTCCAACTAATGTAAGTTTGCCTTGTGGAAATCAAAATCCAAGAACATTTACTGTTGTGCCTTCAAATGTTCCAATTGGAGCGACTGTTACATATAATTGGAGTCATAATGGTTGGACGGTCATATCCTCAACAGCAACTTCAAGAACCTTAGTTCCCAATCCTGGAGTAACTCCTTCAAGTGTTTCTGTAACTCCGATATTAAACGGAGTAGTGCAAACTACACGAACATGTTCTGTTGGTTTGACAACTATCCCGCCATATACTATCAATGGTAATTCTTTACCATGTGTTGGGGATCAGGTAACTTACACATTATCAAATAATTCAACAAATGCTGATATCACTTGGACTCTCAGTAACAGTAGTGTTGCGACAATAATTGGAACACCATCGAATACCTCAATTACGTTACAAATATTAGATGACGGTCCTCTAACTATACATGCGGTAGCAAGTAATTCTTGTCAACAATCAAGATCTGCTTCAAGAAATATTAATATCGGTACACTTGGCTATCCTAATTTGATAGTAGAAGATATCACCAGCACTCCATATGTCAGTCCTGTGCAAGCATCAAATGATTGTAGTGCTCTTGGGCTTAAATTAGTATTCCCTGGTTTCAGAAGTTCAACAAATCCAGCTCTTGAATATCAATGGGAAAAAATTACAACAGACGTAGATTGGGACAAAGATTTTTCTTCAAATACAACTTCAAACGTGTTAATATTATTTCCAATATGTAATAAACTATTTGAATTTAAAGTAAGGGCAAGAAATGCTTGTGGTTGGTCAGATTGGTACTATTTATCATATGGAATGAACTCATGTTTAAGTGATTGCCAGCCACCTTTTAGCGGTTTGATAGGAGAAAATTTTATTTTAACGCCAAATCCAGTTACGAATGGTAATTTGCATATCACACTTACCCCGAATGCCCCATGGTTTGCCAATTTAGGCTCAAATAATGGTGGAATTAGTATAATAAGTGCTGACCCAAATGGTGGACTTGGTTCATTGCCACCAATATATGTAGATATTTCAATTGCAAATTCGTCAACTGGTATTTCCGTATTAAATTTTCCGAATCAATTGATATCTGCAAATTTGGATTTATCGACGTTATCACCGGGCAATTATATTGTGACATTTAGCTATCAAGGACAATTTGAAACGTATAGCATAGTAGTGGAATAAAAATGATTTTGTATTGATTCTATATAGGGAACTAAAAAAAAATCAAAGACATTCCTACTGGTTCAGAGCATTGTTGCAGCGATAGTCAAAACTCTCAATTGACTTAAAATGTTTGAGACAATTAATCAATTTTTAAATCAGTAATCATGAAAAGTGAAAAGAAGTATTTCTTCACAAATGAAAATGTGAAAGATCTAAAAATGAGTAAAAAACAAATGACAAAAACATTTGGGGGTGATCCATCACTAGATTTTAGTGACGGAACTCACATTAGAACTATTAAGTACGATAGGTATATAACCTATACTGAAAGTACTTACGTCAGATTCTAGTTTTCATTTGCTTTGCTAAGATGGGAGTTCACTCCCATCTTAGTTTAAGACTTAATCAAAAAAAACATGATAGCAAAAGCATTAATACTTAAAGTGGCAAGCAGATGCAATTTGAATTGCACCTATTGTTATATGTATAACATGGGTGATGAAAGTTACAAACAACAACCTAAATTCATGAGTTTAAAAACAGTGAAAGAGATGTTCATTAGGATTAATATTCACTGTAATAAGTATAAACTAGAAAGATTCTTAGTTGTATTTCATGGTGGTGAACCTTTGTTATGCGACATAGATTTTTACAAGAGCTTCATTAAAATCGAAAAAGAAACATTATCTGAACATATAAAAATTGATTATGCGATGCAAACAAATGGGGTTTTACTCACGCCCGAGCTAGCCAAAGAGTTGAAGTCACTAGATATTCAAATTGGTATCAGTTTGGACGGTACAGAATTCTCAAATAACAAAAATCGAGTATATCATAACGGAAAAGGTTCCTATAGTGAAATTTTAAGAGGGTTTAAAATAGTGAAAGATACTTACGACGAAGGTTACGCGAATTGTCTCTGCGTCATAAATACCGATGAACAACCAGAAGTTGTGTATAATCATTTTAAAAACATCGGAGCAAACACTGTACATTTTTTATTTCAAGATTCTAATTATTTAAATGCAACGGTCGATACTGTGCCTAAAGTTGGCGATTGGCTTTCGGAAATGTATGATTTATGGTACAATGATGAAGATCCCAATAAACCTTCATTAAGACCTTTAACAGATCTAATTTCATTAATGTTTGATTTTAATCGATTTAGCGAAATTTTTGGTAAAGGGTATAATGATGTGCTAGTAGTTGAAACAAATGGAAGTATTGAAACCGTTGACACCTTAAAAATATGCGGAGATAGTTTTACTAAAACTACCTTTAATGTTGCGAATAACAATTTCGACGATATCTATGAACATTCTGACTTAGCGAAACGCTATTATAATGCGCATCATGAACTAAGTGAAAAATGCAAAAGTTGCCCAATAGAACGGATTTGTGGTGGTGGCTTTTTGGGGCATAGATATTCGGATAAAAATCAATTCGATAATCCGTCGGTGTATTGCAAAGAAATAGTAAAGATCATTTCGCATATACAGAACAAGGTAATCGATAAATTGCCTCCCGACAAAGTGAGCCAAATTAATATAGAAAAATTAAATGCCCTTGAAATTATTGATTATTTGTATGGTGAAATTAAAGTTTAACCTACATATCGATATTCGAATTGTTGCAACAGAAGTCAAAGTTCTTAATTGACTTAAAGTGTTTAAGAAAGTCTATCAAATTTTTAACATTTAGAATTATGAATTTCCAAAGTTTAGAAAAATTCATGAAGAGTGAATTAAGTGAAGAATTAATGTCCCGCACTTTTGCCGGGAAAATTCCAGTAATGGGATCCACTCAAGGTGGTGAAGTTTGCTTGGCAGCTAATGAGATGGCGGGTACGAATACCTCTTGTTTGTCATATGCATCCGACATGGTAATTGATGGATTGACATTTTACGAGATGATCGAAGATGTCGACAAACCTTGTTAAGTTAATTTGGGTAATGATTCATTACCCAAATTTTTACTTTTTCGATGGAGGTTTTGATTTGAAATTTAAAAACAATCTCAAAAGTTGAGGAATTCTCATGTTTTTAGAATGTAAATAAGTTGAATTGGAATTAAAACTTTAGCTAACAAAAAAAATGGAGTAAGGTTTGAACAATATAAAAGGAATCTTACGGCTCATTAAAAAATAAGGCCACAACCGTTGGTTTAAAAGGTGTTGTTGCAACAATAGTCAAAGCTCTTAGTTGACTTTAAAGGTTTAAGAGAATTAATTTTATTAATAAATTGTTTTATGAAATTCGAAAGTTTAGAAAAATTCATGGAAAGTGAATTAAGTGAGAGACTAATGTCAATCACTCATGGTGGGAGAGCTCCTGGAAATGGATCAACCCAAGGAGGTGAAGTATGTTTGACGGCTGAAGATCAAGGTCTTTCAAGCGGGACATGTATGACATATGAATCGGATACAACTTGGTCAAGCGGTGTAATTTTTTACAATAACGGAACCGACAGCGATAAACCTTGTTGATTTAATTTAAATTGGGTAATTAATCATTACCCAATTTTTTTGCTTTCGTTTAACCAGTAATCTTAAAATATGATATTAATAATTTCAAGAGAGGAAGATTATACAACGCAAGAAGTCTGTAAATGGCTAAGATATTTTGAGAAAAATTTTGTTTTAATCAATGAGTCAAATAAAATTCTTGAAATCAAAATAAAGAGCGGAGAGATAAAAATTACAACTAATTATGAAGAGTTTAGCTTATACGACGTAAAAAGCTTTTGGTACAGAAGAGGGAAGTTCTTTTTTGACAAAGAAGAATGCCTTGATAAGCAGAATTACTTCGACTACAAGCTCCTTGAGGAGATGAGAATCGTTAATGATTATCTGATGTCAAGGCTAGGAAGCTACGATTATTTTAATAAGGATTTAAATAAACTTGTCGTTCTGGATATAGCTAACGAACTTGGGTTTAAAACACCCAAATCCTTATTGACATATCAAAAAGATGACCTAAAGTCATATTTTAATGGCAATCGAATAATTACCAAGACACTTGGTGAAGTGATTAGTTATATGGACGAAGAAAATACATATTCTAGCACAACTACAGAAGTCAAAATGGATGAATTAGAAGACCACTTTCACTTAAGTTTTTTCCAACAGCTAATTGAAAAAAAATATGAAATCAGAACATTCGTTTATAACGGAAAATTTTATTCGAGTGCCATCTTTTCGCAATTAGAGGAAAAGACTAAAATTGATTATCGCAATTATGATTACACCAAACTTAACCGTCAAGTTGCTTATCAATTGCCGGCTTCACTCGAGGATAAAATATTAAAATTGCTTGGAAAACTCAACCTGACTTCTGGTTCAATAGACTTCATTTATGGAGTTGATCACGAATATTATTTTCTTGAAATTAATCCTATAGGACAATTTGGAATGTTATCCACTGTATGCAATTATTACTGCGAAAAAGAAATCGCAACTAATTTATGAGAGTATGATAAAATTTAGTGTTGAAGCAGAATCAATTCCTGTGCAATTTAAAAAGATCAATATTTTAAATAAAGACAAGGAAAAAAACATAGTACCTAAGATAAAACTCATCAAAATTCCAGATTATGAGTGTGCTAGATACAAAGTGAAAAATTATCATCGAAAAATATCAAAAACTTACAAATGAACTCAAAATACTTTAATCTTTTTTCATGTTGCGAGGTTGTAAAAGGCTATTCAAGGTCCGTAATCATCGATAACCAAAGAAATGTCTTAAATACGATACCAAATAGTCTTTTAGAAGTGATTTCTTTAACCGAAACATTATCTTTTAAGGAAATATTGGAGCGATTTTATGCGGACAAAAAAGAGATTGAAAATTATTTTTCTTGGCTCATTAATCAAGAGTTCGGATTTTGGTGTGAAAAGAGTGAGAAGAAAAGTTTCCCGAAAGTGGCAAACGACTATTATTCACCCCATAAGTTAGAAAACATAATTTTGGATTATAATACTTTTGACGAAAGTAATTTTCTATTGTCCTTAGAGCAAATTATTTCAATAAAAATACCTTGCGTTCAGATTAGAATCTACAAACAAATTGTGATTGAAGATTTAATTTATATTGTTGAAAGTTTGAAGGACACTACTATAGAAACAGTAGAAATTATTGCTGATTTAAGAAATCCCGTAGACCGAAGTACTTTAATTTCACTTTTAAAGAAGGAATTAAGAATCAAGTCTATAACCTTATACAATAGTGCTGAAGATGAGGTGATTCCTGTTTTTGATGGTTTATCAAATATTCTTTTCATTCAACAAAAAATAACAAGTTTGAGTTGTGGTGTGATCTCGAAAGAAAATTTTGACATCAACCAAAAGACTTTTTTTCAGTCCCGTAATCATAATTCATGCCTTCATAAAAAAATTTCCATTGACAAAGATGGAAATATTAAAAACTGCCCATCCATGGCACAAAGCTATGGCAATATAAAAGTTACAACATTGGAGGGAGCATTAAGTCATTCAGATTTTACAAAGTACTGGAATGTTACAAAAGAAAATATAACGATTTGTAAAGACTGCGAGTTTCGTCATATCTGCACCGATTGTCGCGCTTATACAGAAAGAACAGATTTTGATGGAGAAATGGATTTATCTAAACCTTTAAAATGCGGCTACAATCCTTATACAAATGAATGGTCAGAATGGAGCACAAATCCGCTGAAAGAAAGAGCGATTGAATTTTATAAAATGAATGAATGAAGAACGTAGTCGAAGTTGCTAACGCTTGAATATTTGAACGTTCAATTTTGGTAAAACATGAAATTTTTCTTCACTCGCTTTTCATTTTACATCGTGTTTAATATATAACATGCTTATTTAAACGATAAGAAGGATTCCTTTTCGGAATTCATACCTAGCTCTTTAGTTGAAGGGTATTGCTGAATTTAAGTAATTGTAATTCAGATTTTTGAAAGAAAATTTGGCGTTTATTTTTTTAGAATAATGAGCGAATAATTTGTAAATAATGGTGAATGGTAATTTTTTCAAAGGATTTTGACTTCATCTTTGTTAAATTAAAAGTTGATGTTAAAATCACACTTTGACTTAAAGTGAATCGATGATTACTAAAGTGAAAGATAGCCATAATTATGGTTTTATAATATTGCTGCAACAATAGTCAAATCTCTTAATTGACTTAAAAGGTTTAAGAGTATTAACCGATTATTAAATTTTAAAAAGTTTAATAATTAATCAAAAATTTAATTGTATGAAAACATTAAAAGCATTTGAATCGAACAAAATTGATTTCAAAGATGTCTTCGGTGGAAAAGGGGGGAATGGGCCTACAATGAGTGTGGTTTGGGTAATTCACGGACCTGTTAGCATTACCAGCTCAATTGAAAATTTAGGTTCGGATATTCAAAATCATCCCAATGCGGTACCTGAATTTACTTTTGATCAAGGTGCTCAATAAGTTTAACTTAATTTAAAATTAGAAAACATGAAAACGCTAAAAGAATTTAAGGTGAATAAGGTAGATATGCAAGATATCTACGGTGGTAAAGGTGGCAATGGTCCAACTGTAAGTTGGACATATCATTATTCTAGCGACGGACCAGTTACTAATCAGGACTTGATAATCATTGCCCAAGGAGGGACAGTGCCAGGAATATCGTCCTACGCAGTTCCCAATTTTGATCAAGGGGCACAATAACAAATTGGAATGTTAATTTAATTTAACGCCCTATTAATTTAGGGCGTTTTTTAGTACTTATGATACTTCTTTTAAGCATGTCAGATTTCGAATTAACGACTGAAAATGTAATTGATTGGCTTTTACATTATAAGCAGGACTTTGTTCGGGTTAATGGCAATCAAGACGATCTACTAGAATTTGATAATTCAAAAATTGATGTTGTTTGGTTCAGAAGATGGTTGTCCAATAAGGATATAGCGACAATTTTTGAAAGTGATTCAATTAAAAACTCTGTTTTGACAGAAAAGAACTATTACAATGAAAGAAAAACTATTTCCGACTATTTTTTTTATACACTTAAGGAAAAAAAATGGCTATCAAATCCCAAATATTCTTCAGTGAATAAATTGGTAGTTCTAAAGATTGCCGAAAAAATAGGTTTTCAAATTCCAAATTATGCACTCATAAACAACAAAAAAGACTTAATAAAATTTAAGTTTGAAAACAACGAAATAATAACGAAAAGTATAGACAACCCTTTTCCGCTTGAAACGAAAGATGGATACATAGTCTATTTCACTTCAATCGTTGATGATCAGGTAATTGAAAAGTTGGACACTAGATTTTCTTATTCTTTTTTTCAAAAATTGCTTATTAAAAAATTCGAAATAAGAGTTTTTGTGATCAAAGATAAATTTTATGCAATGGCCATTTTCAATGACAGCAAAGAAATTGACAACAGAAAATCAAATACGAACAAAAGAAAAATTCCTTATAAACTGTCTGAAGAATTGCAATTAAAAATTTTGGCGTTGATGAATGAGCTAAGTCTTTTAACGGCTTCTTTTGATTTTGTTTGTGACGTAAACGACATTATTTATTTTTTGGAAATAAATCCAGTGGGTCAATTTGGAGATGTTTCTGAATGTTGCAATTATCATTTAGAAAGAGAAGTTGCCAAAACCTTAATTATGATGAATAATGAAAAAAACAATTAAGACCAATTTAAGTTTACTCCCAGTTTTATATCAAATTACAAAACCGGTTAAGAGCGAACTTAGAAAAAGAGATACTCCCATCGGCAAATCTTTAAATATAGACAAGTATAATTCAAATCTAACTTACTTCATTGAACCAAGCAAACCAATTTCAAAAACATTTTTAGACGATGATTTTTTTTAACTTATTTGCGAATTGCGTGCTTACAAAAGGCATGAATAGAAGCGTGATCACTGATATTCAGAACAAACAAATTTTTTTTATCGACAATGAAATTCACGATTTGATTTGCGATCTGGAGACAACACCAATTGAAGAAGTTTTAAATGCCTACGATCAAAACGCAAGAAAAATAGCGGGTGATTGTTTGGACTTTTTAATGAAAGAAAATTTAGGCTTTTATTGTAATAATTACACTGAGTTTCCTAAAATAGAAGAAGATTTTTTTTCTCCTGAACAAGTTAATAATTGCATCATAGACTATGATGAGAATTCTAATTTTGGTTTTAAAAAAATTATGGATGAATTGTCATCTTTACAATGTAAGTTTTTACAAATCAGGGCATATTCTGAATTATCTTTAAGTGTTCTATTCGAAATTGCACATTCCGCTTCTCAAGGATATTTTAGAAGTATTGATCTCATTTTAAAGTATAAAAATGACGAAAAATATTTATCAGATTTTGAAAAAATGTATCGTCAAATTAGTTTGTTTGGTAAAGTCGTCTTCCATTCGTCACCTGAAAATAGAACGTCAACAGATTTGTCATTAGACATTAACTACACTAAAAAAGTTCTGTCAGATGAAAAATGCTGTGGTGTAATAAATAGCAGCAATTTTTCAATTGATATACGAACTTATATTGAGTCCAAACGTCACAATTCTTGTCTTAATCTCAAAATATCGATAGACAAGGCTGGGTTCATTCGAAATTGTCCAAGTATGCCTGAGCACTTTGGTAATATATTAAATACAACCTTAGAAGAAGCGTTAAGCCATCAAGAATTTAAAAAATATTGGAATGTTAATCGCGAGCAAATTAATACCTGTAAAGATTGTGAGTTTCGTCGTATCTGTAGCGATTGTCGTGCTTATACTGAAAGAACAGATTTTGATGGAGCAATTGATTTATCGAAACCTCTAAAGTGTGGTTACAATCCCTACACCAATGAATGGTCCGAATGGAGCATAAATCCGCTGAAAGAAAAGGCGATTGAATTTTATAAAATGAATGAATTTAAAAAGAAGACGTAGTAGCTAACGCTAGAATACTTGGAAATTCAATTTTGGTTAAACTATGAAATTTTTTATGATTAGTTTTTTCATCTTACATCGTGTTTAATTCATAATTAGCTTAAATAAGTGATAATTAAGATTGCCATTCTGAATTCATACCCATCTCGATGGCTAAAGGAAGAGCGTAAATTTAAATAATTGTTATTCAGGTTTTTGATTGATAATTTGTTGTTTATTTTTTTAGAATAATGAGTGCATAATATTAAAATAATGATGAATTGAAATTTTTTCTACTGATTTTGCGCCCATATTTGTTTTGATTTCTTGCAAGAATCGAAGTATTAATTAAATATTTATTAAAATGAAAAAGACAAGAAAATTAGAAAGTTTTAGTGACTTTCGGCTTAAGAATGAGGAACTATCAAAAGTTGATGGCTCTAGGTTAGTTGTTACTAGTGGTGCAGGCACCATGATGATAGGAGGTGGATTGTGTTCTTACTCCAGTGATTATGAATTCGACCCTGGAGTGATAACATATGTTAATATTCGAGCTGTAAGTCTTAATTAATCCCAGAAGCAACTTAATTTTTTTTAAGATTAAGTTGCTTTTTTTGATAAATCGGTGAACATTGAAAAACATGATATTAATAATTAATGCTGGGCGAGATAGTTCAATAGACGAAATCTGCAAATGGCTGATGCATTGGGGAAAAGACTTTGTTCGTATCAACGAAAGTAATTTAATTACTAATGTAAAAATTGATTTACTTGAAGGTAAATCACATTTTGAACTTAACAATTCGACAATTATAGAATTTGACTCAATTACCGCAGTTTTCTATAAGAATGGAGATTTCGGGTATCGATTAGACACTGAGTCAAAAGTTTCAAGTTTTCACAAAGATTTTCAATTTCAAGAATGGAAGGTTCTAAAGCATTTTTTGAAAGATTTGCTTGAGTCTCGATCAATTAAAATTATTGGAAATTTACTAGATTTTGATGTTAACAAATTGGAGGTTTTGCGTTTGGCGAATGATTTAAAAATAAATATACCCAAAACATATGTTGTTTCGGAAAAAGAGGAGTTGATGAAATTATTAAAAAGTAACAAAGAGGGCTGGATTACAAAATCACTTGGGGAGATGAAACCTAGATATGTGAAAAACGAACTCTATTTAAATTACACAAGAGAAATCGCGTTTGTTGATGACGAGATTACCGATAATTTTATCCCATCTTTAATACAGCAAAAAATTGACAAAAAATACGAGATAAGGACATTTTTCATAAATGATAAATTTTGGTCTCTTGCTATTTTTTCTCAAGAAAGTAATGAATCAGAAATCGATTCTCGTATTACTGAACCCAATAACCTAAATCACTCAGTACCCTTTGATTTACCTAAAAAATTAGAAATAAAAATTCAAAGGCTAGCTCGCAAACTCAGGCTAAATAGCGGATCCATAGATTGGATATATTCTAGATCAAATCAATTCTATTTTTTAGAAATAAATCCTTTGGGAATTTTTAATAATGTAAGCGTTTATGGAAACTATCAAATAGAAAAATACATTGCTAAAATGCTGTAGTATGAAGAAAAAAGTTTTAAAAAATAACCTTCAGAAATGGGTTAAAATTAATAGTCAAAACAATAGGGTAATGATAACGAATAATTCTTTGTTGAAAAACACAACGGTATTAATTAGCAAATCGATTAAGCCACATTCTTTACTATGAAGTTTTTAAAGTTATATAATTCAGTTAAAGTTGTTTCAGGTTTTAATCGGTCTCTGATTTTTGACACACAGCTTGGTAATGTCGCATTTATCCCAAATGATTTATATCAGATTTTAGAAGAATGTGGAGGTTTTAAAACGGCAACCATTTTTCGTGAATTTGGCTCAGAAAATAGATTGGTGATTCAAGAATATATTGATTTTTTATTTTCAAAAAAATTTGCTTTTAGTTGTGAAAGTAAAATCGAATTTGATTCTTTTCCTAGGATAAATGAAACCTTTGATTTGCCTTATGAAATTAGTTATTTAATAGTTGATATTGAAAATGTTAATAATTTCAACAAATCAATAATTAATGAAGTTATAGCAAATAATATCACATATGTTCAATTCAGATTTCGAACTCGAATTATATACTCAGAATTTGTTTTATTCTTGAATTACTTAAAGATGTTAAACGATTCTTTTGTGAATGAAATTTCGATTGTAATTGAGTATGATGAAGATATTTACAAGTTTTTACGAGGAAATACTTTCATTGTAAATAAATACATTGATGTCCTTTTTTATTCAAGTGCAACCGATGGTGAAAAAGAAACTTTAGATAATTTGAGTTATAAGTTTGTTAAGAAAAAATTGAATTTACCTTTTTGCTGTGGGATTGTCAACAAAGCAAATTTTGTATTTAACGAAATTTTTCTCTCCGAATCATGTTCATTCAACACTTGTCTTAATCGAAAAATTTCAATAGATGTTGACGGAAATATAAAGAATTGTCCTTCTATGAATGAGCATTTTGGAAATATTAGTAATACAAGTCTTAGAGAAGTCATACTAAATAAGGATTTTAAAAAATATTGGAATGTCAGCAAAAACAGTATTGAAGTCTGCAAAGATTGTGAATTTAGACACGTTTGCACCGATTGTCGTGCATACACCGAACGTACACATTTTGAAGGCGAAATGGATTTGTCTAAACCTCTAAAGTGTGGTTACAATCCCTACTCCAATGTATGGTCTGATTGGAGCACAAATCCGCTAAAAGAAAAAGCAATCGAATATTACGGTATGCAAGAATTAGTTAAAAAAGAAAATTAAATTTAGCAAGTTAAAAAACACATAAATTAAATGCTTAAAAGTTTCCCACATTACACTCAAGCTGAAAGCAAAGACTGCGGTCCAACTTGTTTGAAAATAATCGCCAAACATTATGGGAAAGTTCTGAATATTCAGAAATTAAGAGAGCTTTCTGAAACAACGAGGGAAGGGAGTAACTTACTTACTTTGAGCGATGCTGCCGAAAAAATTGGATTTCGAACGCTGGGTGTTCGTTTGAGCCTAGAAGATTTGAATGAAGCTCCGTTGCCCTGCATTTTGCATTGGAATAAAAATCATTACGTCGTTTTATATAAGATCCACAAGGAAACCTATTTCATTTCTGACCCAGGAATGAAGTTAATGACTTACACAAAAGAAGAATTTCTAAAATTTTGGATAGGAAATAATGCTGACGATACTACCAAAGAAGGGATCTGCTTATTGGTTGAGCCAACACCAAAATTTCATCAAGACGAAGATAATACTGACGATAAAAAAGGGTTTGGCTTCGCGATGTTGTCCAAGTACGTTTTTCAATACAAATCGTTTGTTATTCAATTAATCATCGGACTTTTTGCAGGTAGCTTATTGCAATTGATATTTCCATTTTTAACACAAAGTGTTGTCGATGTAGGAATTCAAAATCAAAACATTCATTTCATTTACCTGGTATTAATTGCACAATTATTCTTGTTTATTGGAAAAACAGCTCTGGAACTCATTCGTAGCTGGACCATCTTGCACCTATCAACGAGAATTAACATTTCCTTGATATCCGACTTTTTTATCAAATTGATGAATTTGCCAATCTCCTATTTTGATGTGCGAATGACTGGTGATATCATGCAACGAATAGGCGACCATCACAGAATTGAACGAATCTTAACGACCTCTTCATTGAGCGTATTGTTCTCATTTATCAATATGATCATTATGGGAGCCATTTTAGCTTATTACAATCTAGCCATTTTTGCAGTTTTCTTCATTGGTAGTCTGCTTTACTTTTTCTGGGTAACACTCTTTCTAAAAAGAAGAGAAAAGCTGGATTACAAAAGATTTGCCGTGGTAAGTCAAGAGCAAAGTAAAGTGATTGAACTTATAAACGGAATGCAAGAAATTAAACTTCATAATGCCGAAAAACAGAAACGTTGGGGCTGGGAATACATTCAAGCAAGACTATTCAAGGTTTCTATGAAAAGTATGGTGTTGGAGCAAACGCAAAGCATTGGAAGTAATTTTATCAATGAGTTAAAAAATATTATCATCATTTTCCTATCGGCCAAATTGGTTATTGATGGTCAAATTACCCTTGGTATGATGATGGCCATAACCAGTATAGTTGGAAATCTTAATGGACCAATTCTTCAATTAATCGGATTTATACGAGAGCTTCAGGATGCGAAAATTTCACTCGCACGCTTATCCGAAATACATGAAAAAGAGGATGAAACTCAAAATGATGAACAAAAAACAAAGGACATTCCAGAAAATGCAGACATCGTTATCAAAGACTTATCCTTCCGATATGTTGGTTCAGAAAATCTGGTGTTAAATAATTTGAATTTAACCATTCCATCGAATAAAATTACCGCAATTGTTGGCACAAGTGGAAGCGGAAAAACAACGTTGATGAAACTTCTCCTTAAATTCTATGAACCAATTAAAGGTGAAATCAACGTGAATAGGACATCACTTGACAACATTGCCCAAAAGGCGTGGAGAAACCATATTGGCTCGGTGATGCAAGAAGGCTTTATTTTTAACGATACGATTGCGAACAATATAGCCATTGGTGAAGATATTATTGATAAAGAAAGATTACAATACGCTGCAGACGTGGCCAACATAAAAGAGTTTATTGAAGATTATCCGCTAAGGTATAATACGAAAATTGGTTCTGAAGGTGTTGGTATGAGTACAGGACAAAAACAACGCTTACTCATAGCAAGAGCAGTGTATAAAAACCCTGAAATGTTGTTTTTCGATGAAGCAACAAGTGCCTTGGATGCCAACAACGAAAAGGAAATCATGGAAAAACTCAATATTTTCTTTAAAAACAAAACTGTAGTGGTTATTGCGCATCGATTGAGTACGGTAATGAATGCCGATCAAATTGTAGTCTTGGAAAAAGGAAAGATTATTGAAATTGGAACCCATGACGAATTGGTAAAATTGAATGGAAGTTATTTTAAACTCGTTAAAAATCAACTCCAATTAGGAAATTAGTATATGGAAAAGCATAAAGATATAGAGTTAAGGTCTGAAGTCGTTCAAGAAATTCTTACCCGCATTCCAAGCCGACTGATTCGTTGGGGAAATATGGTAATTCTGGTAACAATTCTCTTGGTTTTGTTTTTGTCTTATTTGGTGAAATACCCAGACGTGATTTCTGCTCCCGTTGTGATTACAACCAATAATCCACCAGAAAAATTAATTGCTAGAACAACTGGTAAGATTGAAAAAATCTTGGTGACTGATGGACAAAAAGTAACGGAAAACATGCCTTTGGCTGTGGTTGAGAACTCAGCTGATTTCAACCATGTTTTCGCGCTTAAAGCGTGTGTGGATTCCTTAAACATGGAGGATGTAAATTTTGTTTTTCCATTCGAAAAGTTCGTGAACATGAATTTTGGAGATATTCAAGCAGCATACACGCTTTTTGAAAAAGACTACTACGCGTATGATGTTGCACGACGTTTGAATCCCTATGTTGTTGAATTGAATGCTTTTCAAAAAGAAAAAGATCAACTAAAAATCCGATCTACTTTACTCCAGCAACAGTATGAACTTGGGGTAGGCGAATTGCAGATAAAAAAAGAAGCTTTAGAGCGAGATCGAAAGTTATTTGAGAAAGGAATTATTACCTTAAATGATTGGGAAAGCAAGAAATTGGATTTTATCCAAATGGAAAAAGGCCAGAACAATCTGTCATCTCAACTTTCACAGATTCGATCTGCCATGAATGAAATGGAAAAAGGTAGTTCGAGTTCGTCGTTAAATGAAAAAAGGGATTTTATTAATTTTAGTAGAAATACCATGCAATCGCTTACGCAACTCAAAAAAGCAATTTCAGATTGGGAGTTGGCGTATGTATTGCGATCCTCGTTCGCTGGAACGGTTTCATTTATGCAAATTTGGGTTGAGAATCAGAACATTGCAGCAGGAGATCAAGTTTTTACCATTGTGCCTGAAGACCAAAAACAATACATTGCAAAATTAAAAGCGCCTGTTCAAAATTCAGGTAAAATCAGAATCGGACAAGTGGTAAACATACGATTGGCCAATTTTCCAGATCGCGAATTTGGGGTCGTAAATGGTCGCGTAAAATCCATTTCAGCTACACCTGACAAGGAAGGAAATTTATTGATCGATGCCATTTTACCAAAAGGAATTGAAACGAGTTCGGAGAAAAAAATTGTTTTTCAATATGAAATGTCCGGAACAGCTGATATTATCACAGAAGACTTACGTTTGATTGAACGCTTTTTCTATCAATTTAAAGATATTTTTAATAGATGAGGTTAATTACGAACATATTGATTTTGGCCATTTGCTTTTCGGCCGCTACCCTTCGAGGGCAGGAGAAAATAACATTGGATCAATGTCTGAAATTGGCTGAAAACAATCAGTTTAACTTTATTTCAGAGAACTCGCAAAAAAAACAAACAGATTTAGATTTACGATTTCATAAATATTCGCTCTTTCCGAGTTTAACTGGAAGTGCAAATTTTTTGTCGTCAGCAGGTCGAAATCTTGATAAAATTACAAATACCTTTTCTAGCGACGTAAACAATCAACATTTCTATGGCTTGAACGCGAGCATGCCTCTTTTCAATGGTTTTAGTTTTTGGAGCCAGAAAAATTTATTTCTCATCGAGAATGAAATGAATGAATTTGAAAAACAAAGAAAGTTGAATAGCATTCACTTGACGATAACAGAATTATATTTTGAATTGTGTGTATTGCAGTTGAAAGTGAATTTGAGTACTCAGCGCTTAACGAAATTACGCGATATCCACAAAATACAAGGAGACTTGATGATCGCTGGACGAATTAATTATATTGATACATTGCGCACATCTAACTCGATAATGAATGAAGAATTTCTTAGAAAAGACGATTTATCCAGTTTTAAAAGTAAAACAATCGACCTTAATTATTATATGGGAGTTACGCTTGATCAAAATTATGTTTTTGACTTAGAGAGTATTAATTCAAGCCAACTGTTGGTGCTTACAGATGATGAGTTAGCAAAAAAACAATTGGAATTTGAAATGAAAAAAGTGAGCGTTGAGCAAAAACAAAGAAAATTTGCATTGTATCCCAATTTGGCAATAAACGGTAGCCTTGGCACTGCTTATTCTACGTATAATGTTGACTATGAATTGCCAGGGAAGCCAGTAATTCCTTATAGAAATCAATTGGAAGTAAATGTAAATGGCACCGTTGGCTTACAATTAAATATACCACTGTTCAATAGGTTCGAATATCTAGAAAGCATAAGATTGGTCGAGATAAAAAACCAGGAATCTGCGGAAAATTTTAATAATTTAGATTTAATCATCACGAAACAAAAGATGCAATACGTCCAATCACGGGCAAGATTGGTGGAGCAATGTCAAAATAAAAAACTTATCGAAAACAACTTTAAAGTAATCTATGAAGCAAGCATGGAAGAGTACAAAGGTGGTCGCATCACATACAACGAGCTTCAAGATTCCTTCATGGATTGGCAAAGCGCAATGATTGATTCTGAATCGAGTAAGTTGGAATTATTGAAACTAGACCTTTTGAATAAGCGAAAAAATTGATTTTTCAAAATTTACTTAAAACTCCTCCCCAAAAATCTCCCCGTATAACTTTCCTCACACGTCAAAATATCCTCCGGAGTTCCTTGAAAAACAATATTCCCACCTTTTTCGCCACCTTCTGGACCTAAATCAATGATCCAATCGGCGCATTTGATGACTTCGGCATTATGTTCAATCACAAAAATGGAATGTCCAGCATCAATCAAGCGGTTGAAAGCGATGACAAGTTTCGAAATATCATGAAAATGAAGTCCAGTGGTTGGTTCATCAAAAATAAAAACTGTTTTTGCCGCTTTATTTCCTTTCGCTAAAAATGAAGCCAATTTGATGCGTTGAGCTTCCCCACCACTCAAGGTGCTAGATGCTTGACCAAGTTTCAAATAACCCAAGCCAACTTCTACCAACGGTTCAATTTTCTCTACAATTTTTTCGTCCAATTTGTCTTTTCCAGCTTTGAAAAAATCGAGCGCACCTTGAATATCCATGTTCAAAATATCCGAAATACTTTGACCTCGGTATTCAATTTCCAATGTTTCTGCTTTGTAGCGCGTTCCTTCGCAGGCATCGCAAGGCAAGTGAATATCTGCCATGAACTGCATGCCAACTGTGATTTCACCTTCACCTTCGCAGACTTCGCAGCGTCCACCATCCACATTAAAACTAAAGAATCCTGGTTTGTAACCTCTTGTTTTGGCGAGTGGTTGACGCGAAAGCAATTCACGAATATCATCAAACGCTTTTACATACGTAATCGGATTGCTTCGCGAAGATTTTCCGATCGGATTTTGATCGATCAATTCAACTTCTTGCACCGATTTCCAGTCGCCTGAAACAGAATAGTGCAAGCCAGATACATCACCAATATGTCCGAGTTGCTTTCGAATGGCTGGATATACAATGTCTTTTACCAAGGTTGATTTCCCAGAACCGCTCACGCCTGTGATGCAAACCAATGAATTTAATGGAAAATCAACCGCAACGCTTTTGATGTTGTGTCTACGAACGCCATTAAAACTCAATTTATTGTTCGATTTTCTGCGTTTTGCAGGAATTGGAATGGATTTTCTGCCAAGCAAATAGTCAGCGGTAAGACTTTTCGTTTGTTTCAACAACTCTTCGTGATTTCCTTGAAACACAATTTCTCCACCAAAAACACCAGCTTCTGGACCGATGTCCAAAATTTCATCAGCGGCACGCATGATGTCTTCTTCGTGTTCAACAACAATAACGGTGTTACCTAAGTCGCGCAAATTGTGTAATACTTTGATCAATCGTTCCGTATCTTTCGGGTGCAAACCAATGGAAGGTTCGTCCAAAATATACATCGAGCCGACCAAGCTACTACCTAATGAAGTCGCTAAATTGATGCGTTGCGATTCTCCACCCGAAAGTGAATTGGAGCGACGATTCAATGTCAAATATCCCAATCCAACTTCAGTTAAAAATCGCAATCTATTGCTGATTTCGGGCAAAATTCGTTTCGAAACTTGTCGGTCATAATCGTTTAAATCCAATGATTCAAAGTATTCAAGACATCGGTCAATGGGCATCAATACCAAATCGGTGATATTTTTATCAGCTACTTTCACATAACTTGCATCTTTTCGCAAGCGCGTACCTTTGCAATCTGGACAATCCGTTCTTCCGCGATAGCGTGAGAGCATCACACGATACTGAATTTTATAAGTCTGACTTTCAATGAATTTGAAAAAGTCATTCAAGCCTGTAAAATACTTGTTTCCATCCCAAAGCAATTGATATTGTTCAGGTGATAATTGGTCAACAGGTCGATGAATCGGGAAATCGAATTTTTTCGCATTGTACACAAGCTGTTGCAAATATTCGCCCATCGTTTCGCCATTCCACGCAGCGATTGCACCTTCGTAAACACTTAAATGTCGTTTTGGAATAACCAAATCTTCGTCTATTCCAATGATTTGACCATAACCTTCACATGTTTTACATGCTCCAAATGGATTGTTGAAGGTGAAAAAATGTTCATTCGGAATCTGAAATTCCATGCCGTCCAATTCAAATCGTGTGGAGAAATTCGTCCATTTTTTATCCGAATAAGAGTAAATCGTGCATGTTCCATCTCCTTCGGCAAATGCTAATTGAACCGAATCACCAACCCGTGATCGTTGTTCGTCGGTGGAAATTTCAGCCGTTAATCGGTCAACAACCAACCAACTTTTATCGATGTTTTTTGGAATGGAAGCCAAAGCATCTTCCAAGGTGATTAATTCTTCGTTCAAGAACAAACGTGCAAAACCTTGTTGCTTAAGTACTTCTAATTGTTTGGCAACGCCGTACGTTTTAAAATGCAAAATAGGAGCGAGGATCAGAATGCGTTCGTCTTCATTCAATTTTTCAATAAATGAAACAACATCCGTCACCGAATTTTTTTTCACTTCTTTCCCGCTGATAGGCGAAAACGTTCGACCAACCCGAGCAAAAAAGATTTTTAAGTAATCATAAATTTCGGTGGTGGTACCAACCGTTGATCTCGGATTGCTCGAAATAACTTTTTGCTCAATCGCGATGGCAGGTGAAATTCCTTTGATGTAATCCGTTTCAGGTTTGTCTAATTTCCCCAAAAACTGACGAGCGTATGACGATAAACTTTCAATATATCTTCGCTGTCCTTCGGCAAATAAAGTATCAAATGCCAAGGATGATTTTCCAGAACCTGATAATCCAGTAATTACGGTAAATTTTCCATGTGGAATTTTAACATCAATGTTTTTTAAATTGTGAACGCGTGCGCCTTTGATTTCAATATGCGTTTGTTTTGCCATGGCTCAAAGATAGTAATAAGGAAATTTTTTGGGCGAATTTGAATTCAAAGATTCAAGAAAATACTTGGTTGGCATAAATCAACTATTATTAGCAAAAGTATAAGGAGAAGAATTCAGATTTAGTTTTGAATTATTGGTTTGTTCAGAATATTATGGATCTGTCCACGGACTGTTCAAATTTAGAGAAGCGAGGAAAAGAAAAATAATTGAATGGCGAGCCGATTTCAAAAGGCGTTTACGTCTGTATTGCTTCAGCAATGCACTACTTTTGTAAAATCGGCCCATTCAATAGTTTTCTCCGAGTGGCTTAAATTTGGACTAGAGTTTTTTGGTTCTTTTTGGGGCGATGCCAAAAAGAACAAAGATTTAATAAAACAATAGTTCATTTTTAACTAATTTCGAAATTGAAATGTCAACAAGCATCCAGTAATATCAGTAAAAAAACAAATGTTGAACCGCAAATTGAAATGATGAAATTAACAGGTGTCATAATTACGTTTAACGAAGAGCGGAACATTGAACGATGTATTCAGAGTTTGAAAGGTGTTTGCGACGAAATTTTGGTACTTGATTCATTCTCAACCGATAGAACAGCGGAGATTTGCGAACGAGAAAAAGTTCGGTTTCTGCAACATGCTTTCGATGGACACATTCAACAAAAAAATCGAGCCTTGAAAGCGGCAGAAACAGACTGGGTGCTTTCCTTGGATGCGGATGAAGCTTTGAGTGAAGCTCTGAAAAAATCGATTTTGGCAATAAAAGAAAATCCAACTTCAATTGCGTATTCTTTTGCAAGATTGACAAACTATTGTGGCTACTGGGTACGACATTGTGGCTGGTATCCTGATACTAAAACGCGCTTAGTTAAAAAAGACTCTGCTCAATGGACAGGCGTGAATCCACATGATCGTTTGGAACTTATAGATTCCGGAAAAGTGGAGATGTTGAAAGGTGATTTGTTGCATTATTCTTATTACACCAAGGAAGATCACTTCAAACAAATCGACTATTTTGGGAGAATTTCGTCCAAAGAACTTTTCGATAAAGGGAAAAATGTTTCGGTATTTACAGTCTATTTGAAGGTTGTAACACAATTCATCAAAAGTTATTTCATCAAGTTGGGAATTTTAGACGGCAAAACAGGCTTTCTAATTTCCATCCGAAGCGCTTATGCTACTTATGTCAAGTATAGTAATTTGAGAAAATTGCATAAAGAAGCAAAATTGATCTCCTAACAATGCTGATTTCATTTTTTTTCATTTTGAAGTCATAAATTAATTCATTGATTTAAAGCAATCAATCCCTTTTTTTTGTATTTTCGAAATCAATAAATTGTTCAATTTAACGAAAAACTAGAATTATGAAAAAAACAGTACTTTCTTTTATTGCCATGATTGGCATCAGTTTGGGAATAAATGCCCAAGCAAATAACTATCCGAACGGATCGTCGGTTACAAGTTTTACTGTGACAGATGTTCATGGAGAAACGCACGATTTAAGTGCGATTGCGGCATCAGGAAAATGGATTTTGTTGGATTTCTTCTTCACAACCTGTGGGCCATGTCAAGCTACAGTGCCTTATTTCAGTGAATTGCATCAAAAATATGGATGCAACGAAGGCGATTTGTTTTGTCTGTCCATCGATATGGGAGATACTGATTCTGAAGTAATTGGTTTTGAAAATACGTTTTCTACATCGACGGGTTTTAATGCAGCGCCTGCAGCATCAGGCATTGAAGGTCAAGGCGATGCTGTTGTAACGAATTTTGGAGTTAATGCATTTCCAACTTATTGTTTGATTGGACCTGACATGATTATGAAAAATCGTGATATCTGGCCAATTTCTTCCGTTGCACAATTTGAAGCTGCATTTACTGCAGTAGGTTTTTCTCCAGCGGTACAAAATTGCCTTTCTTCAGTGGCTGAAAATACTGAATTGTTGAGCGATTTATCTATTTACCCAAATCCAGCAGTGAATGAAGCAACAATTTCGATGAACTTACAAGAAGCGAGTATAATTGATGTTCAAATTGTGAATCTTGTTGGAGCAGAAGTTTCAAATCAAACGTTTGCAGGACAACAAGGCGAAAATAACTTAACATTGGATGTTTCGGCATTACAAAGCGGACAATATTTAGTGAAAATTATGTTAGAAAATGGCACATCTAAGCAATCAGCATTGAATGTGACAAAATAATTTGGTTTAGAACTTTTCAAAAGCCTCTGTTCATTTGTTGACCGGAGGCTTTTTTGCGTTAAAGAAATTGATTTATCTAATTAGAGAAATAACAGTTGATTGTGTTGAATTGAATTATTTTCTCCAGTGTTTGATAAAAAAAGTGTTTTGGTTTCAAAGGCTTATTTTTCTTCCTTAAAGTGAGATGTTAAATCTCGTTTGCTTTTAATTTCAAAAATCTAAATTTGTTTCAATACATTAAAGTTCTGTCCACAAACCGTTCAAATTTTGAGAAGTGAGGAAGTAGAAAAGAATTGAACGGTTAACCGATTTCAAAAGGCGTTTACGTCTGTATTGCTTCAGCAATGCACTACTTTTGTTAATCGGTCCGTTCAAGACTTTTCTCCGAACGGCTAAAATTTGGACTAGAGCTTTTTGGTTCTTTTTGGGGCAATGCCAAAAAGAACAAGAAATTAATAAGACAATAGTGATTATTTTTCTATCTTTAAATAAAATTCATTTTATGCCATTCAATTCCATATTTGGTTGGATTATTAAGAAAAGAATTCATCAAATTGAATTGTTTAAGAAATATCCATTGGATGTTCAAAATGAGTTTTTTAATCGACTAATTTCGCTCGGGTCAAGCACTGAATTTGGCAAAACACACGATTTTAGTAGCATCAAGTCCTATGCTGATTTTAATAAAAATGTTCCGCTAAATGATTACGAAGATTTAAAACCAATTATAGATCGAATCATGCATGGCGAGCAAAATTTGCTTTGGCCAACGGAAACAAAATGGTTTGCTAAATCATCAGGTACAACCTCTTCAAAAAGTAAACTAATTCCAGTAACCAAAGAATCCTTAATCGACTGTCATTACAAAGGAGGAAAAGATTTACTTGGATTGCACTATTCAAATTTTCCAGATACTCAATTGTACAGCGGCAAACATTTGGTCGTTGGTGGAAGTTTACAAACAAATAAAATGGCTGCTGATTCACTCATTGGCGATTTATCGGCTATCATTATGAAAAATCTTCCGTGGTGGGCTGAAATTAGGAGAACGCCATCCAGAGAAATTGCACTATTAAGTGATTGGGAAGTGAAAATTGAGAGAATGGTTGATTCAACGATCAATCAGGATGTACATATTTTAGTTGGCGTTCCGAGTTGGACAATGGTTTTGGCGAACAGAATTTTGGAAAAAACGGGAAAATCACATTTAAAAGAAGTTTGGCCTAATTTGGAATTGTTTATGCACGGTGGAGTAAACTTTGATCCGTATCGTGAAGCATTCAAAAAATTAATTCCAGATTCCGAAATGCATTATGTAGAATCCTACAATGCTTCTGAAGGCTTTTTCGGAATACAAGATTTGCCTTATTCTGGAAGCCTTTTGTTAATGCTTGACTATGGAATTTTCTACGAATTTATTCCCATGTCTTCTTTTCAAGGAACAGAATCGAAAGAAGTAATTTCTTTGAGAGATGTGGAACTGAATGTGAATTATGCCATGGTGATTTCGACAAACGGTGGACTTTGGCGCTACATTATCGGCGATACCATTGAATTTACCGAGTTGAATCCATATCGTTTTAAAATAACTGGTCGAACCAAAAGCTACATCAATACTTTTGGAGAAGAATTGATCGTCGAAAATGCCGAGCGAGCAATAGCAGAAGCTTCCCTAAAAACAAATGCTCAGGTGCGCGATTTTCACGCGTGTCCGATTTACATGACTGACATTGAGCATGGAGGTCATGAATGGCTGATTGAATTTAGTCAAGAACCAAATGATTTTAAACGTTTTAACTTTATCCTCGACGAAACGTTGCGAAACGTAAATTCAGATTACGATGCGAAGCGGTTTAACAATATGGTTATTGATTTCCCAGTTATTCACTATTTAGCGAATGGTACTTTTGATGAATGGCTGAAAAGTCAAGGGAAATTAGGCGGACAAAATAAAGTTCCACGTTTGGCTAATAATCGAAAAATAATGGAACAGATTTTGGAGTTAAAAGCGAAATTTGCGCATACATGAATCTAAAAATGCTTCTTGCTTTTTGTCTTTTGTTTACTTTTCAAGTGAATGGGCAAGGTGTTGCATTTAATCTTTTGCATACGTTTTCGATAGGTGAAGAAGATGTTTGGGCGATTGATGGCATCGGAAATGTGATTGTATCGAATCGAGATCAATTGAAAAAATACAATACTGATGGAAAATTGTTGTTCGAACAAAGCCAAAAATCCTTTGGTCGTTTGGATAAGATTGAGTCCATGAATTCGCTCAAGTTCGTTGCGTTTTCGGCAGAACAACAAACCTTGTGCTTTTTTGATAATTCGTTGACCGTCATGGAAAATTGCCTTGAATTGTCGGATTACTCCATTTTAAACGCCACACAATTTGCTGTTTCAGGTCAATCAGATAAAATTTGGGTCTTCGATCAAGTGAACTCCACCATGTCTTTGCTTTCGCTGTCAGGATTGAATCAAAACCAACAGATTAAAAATATGATGGGAATTTTGAATGCCGAAAACATCATTCAAATGGCGGAAATGGAGAATAAATTGTTTTTCGTCGACTCAATTTCTGGGGTTTTCATCTTGGATTTATACGGAACCTTAATTCAAAAAATAGAAATGGTTGGCGTGAAATGGATTCAATTTAAGGATGGAAATGCACTTATGCTCAAAGACGATTCACTTTTCATTTATAACTTATCAACAAGCAAGCAAGAACGAGTGCAACTTCCAAAGTCCGATTACACTGAATTTCTTTACAATGGGAAGTCCATTTTCTTCCGATCAAAAGACACTATTGAAAAATTTGAATTTCTTTTAACGAATTAAGATTGCTCTTTTAGACATTTATTGTAATTTAGGCAGTCGAAAATTAAATGAATTATGCACATCGCTGTCGCTGGAAATATTGGATCAGGAAAAACTACGTTAACAAAAATGTTAGCGAAACACTATGGTTGGGATACACATTTTGAAGATGTTGAACAAAATCCGTACCTCAACGATTTTTATGATGATATGCAACGTTGGTCTTTCAACTTGCAGATTTATTATTTGAACTCTCGTTTTACCCAAATTCAAGAAATCAAACGCACACAATCGAATGTGATTCAAGATAGAACCATTTACGAAGATGCATTCATTTTTGCTCCGAATTTACATTCTATGGGCTTAATGACAACCCGTGATTTTGAAAATTACTTTTCGCTTTTCAATTTGATGGATTCCTTCGTTTCAGCGCCAGATGTCTTGATTTATTTGAGAGCAAGCGTACCAACATTAGTGAATCACATTCAACAACGTGGTCGCGATTATGAAGAAAGCATCCGTTTGGATTATTTGAAACGATTGAATGAGCGCTACGAAGCTTGGATTTCGACTTACGACAAAGGAAAATTAGTTATTATCGACATTGACAATAACAAATTTCCCACAAGTCAAGAAGATTTAGGGAAAATCATTAATTCAATTGACGCAGAAATCCACGGTCTTTTCTAATTATCTATTATCGAATATCCTTTAATCACAGTAAAATGAATAAAATCGTTGTCACCGGAGCCGCTGGTTTTATCGGTAGCTGTTTGGTCAGTCATTTGAATAAATGTGGTTATTCGGATATCATTGTTGTGGATGATTTCTCAAAAAGAGAAAAAGACCAAAATTTAGAAGGGAAAACCTTGCTCGCAAAAGTTGGACGAGCTGAATTTATTGCTTGGCTAGAAGATTTTGGGACAGAAGTGGATTTTATTTTTCACATCGGCGCTCGTACAGATACAACAGAATTTAACGTTTCCATTTTCGATGAATTAAACCTGAATTACACCAAAGACATTTGGACTGCTTGCGTGAAGTTTAATATTCCATTGGTGTATGCAAGTTCTGGTGCAACTTATGGTTTGGGAGAATTAGGATACGAAGATAGTCATGAAATTATTCCACAGCTGAAACCATTAAATCCTTACGGCGATTCAAAAAATGATTTTGATATTTGGGCGTTAAAGCAAAAAAGCCAACCACCTTTTTGGGCTGGATTGAAATTTTTCAATGTTTATGGTCCAAATGAATACCACAAAGGACGGATGGCTAGTGTGATTTTTCATGCATTTAATCAAATTTCAGCTACTGAAGGAATGAAACTTTTTCGTTCGCATAATCCAGATTACAAGGATGGAGAGCAACTGCGGGATTTCGTTTATGTGAAGGATGTTGTTCAAGTATGTCAGTTTTTGTTGGAAGAAAATCCTAAAAGTGGCATTTACAATTTAGGTACCGGAGAAGCACGAACCTTTTTAGATTTGGCTAAGAATACCTTCAAAGCGATGGATAAGCCAGAAAACATTTCATTTGTTGATACACCAGAGGATATTCGGGATAAATACCAATATTTTACCGAAGCTGTAATGACAAAATTAATAGGTCAAGGATACGATAAACCATTCCATTCACTTGAAAAAGGAGTGGAAGATTATGTAAAGAACTATTTGATTTCAGGTTCTTACTTTTAGTTCGGAAGAATCAAAATTATTTTTTCAAAACAGTATCTTTGCGGCAATGAAATTCATGAAGCGAAATATGATCATATACAAAACAGCCGAAGAAATTGAAATAATGCGTCAAGCCGCTTTGGTTGTGAGTCGCACGTTAGGTAAGGTAGCGGAAATAATTGGACCTGGAATTACCGCAAATCAATTGGATGCCATGGCGGAAGAATACATTCTTTCCCAAGATGCAATTCCTGGATTTAAAGGATTGTATGGATGTCCAAGCACCTTGCTGATATCTACGAATGAACAAGTTGTGCATGGATTGCCGAATGATAGACCATTTGAAAATGGCGATGTTGTTTCTGTAGATTGTGGTGCCATTTACAAAGGTTATTATGGAGATCATGCGTATACATTTGAAATTGGGGAAGTAGCTCCAGCAACGAAAAAATTATTGCAGGTCACAAAAGAATGTCTGTATTTAGGCATTGAACAGGCAAAAGTTGGCAACCGTATTGATGATATTGGTTGGGCTATCCAAACCCATGCTGAGAATAATGGTTATGGTGTTGTTCGCGATTTAGTAGGACACGGTTTAGGTAAATCACTTCACGAAGATCCACAAGTTCCAAATTACGGGCGAAGAGGTCGCGGAAAGAAAATCTTGAATGGTTTGACCATTGCCATTGAACCTATGATTAACATGGGGACTGATGAGGTAAAGCAATTGGACGACAATTGGACCATTGTTACAGCAGATGGTTTGCCAAGCGCTCATTTTGAGCACGATATTGCAGTAGTGAATGGTGAACCAGTGATACTTTCGACCTTCGATTACATCGAGGAGGCCTTGGCGAAAAGAAAATGACTAATACAGGGAAAGTATTAAGCATCGCGGTTCTTACCGTGTTTTTACTTGGTTTTTCGAATTACATTCAGCAAGGAAGTTTTATTGTTCCTTTTCCTTTTATTTCAGAATTTTTGTTCGTGACGATTTTAGGGCTATTCGTATACACGTACAAGCCTTGGACCAGACTGAATTCTTATCTCGCTTTATTTGCACTTTTCGGTGTGTTGTCCGGTCGATTTTTATGGGAAATAGTTTTAGATTTTGATCATTTGGTTTATCTATTTGAATCAACCTATTTCATAGAAGTATTTAAAGCCATTCAATACTTAGCCTTATCCTTAGTTATTTTTGAATTGGCGCGAAGTCAGCATAACACATTACTCAAGTGGGCACATTTCTCCGCCATCTTTTTGTTAGTTTCGACGTTATTACTTAATGCCAGTAACTTTTTAATCGCTTGGTATTTTTTATATGGAATCCTTTCGTTCATTTCCTTGAGGGTAAAAGACAATCAAGAGTCAAGCATAAATTTTGCATTTGAGTTCTTTGTTGGTGTTGGGTTAATTTACTTGATGTCAGCTATTTCGATGTTTCTTTGAGTAAACAAATCGATTGCCTTTACAATTTTTTCATTTTTTTTAGTACGTTTCGTCGAAAGTTAGTAGGATATTACTATTTTTGCCCCTCGTTCATTGAACATTGGAGGGATGGGTGAGTGGCTGAAACCACCAGTTTGCTAAACTGACGTACGGGTAACTGTACCGCGGGTTCGAATCCCGCTCTCTCCGCAACGAAGTGAAGGAAGACGGGGTTCGGACCCGCAGGGCTCCGAAGAAATTAAACTTCTTAAAGTTTTAATTTTTCGTGAGTCCTCAGAAATAATGAATGCGTAGCCTTCTTATTTCTGGGATTCGTGCCGTAGCGTAGCGAAGACCTGCAAAGCAAATCCCGCTCTCTCCGCAACTTATAAAAAAAATGAACGAAAAAATTGTGAGTGTTGAAATAAATGATTACTTTCGCACTCGCTTTTGAGGAAAACGTCCTCAAGAATGTTGAAATAAAAAGTAAATTAAGAAGTTTTCTTCTGAATTTTCGGGGTGTAGCGTAGCCCGGTATCGCGCCTCGTTTGGGACGAGGAGGTCGTAGGTTCGAATCCTGCCACCCCGACTGAAGGGGGATGAATTTTCATCCCCCTTTTTTTATTTCAAAAATTGAATTTTTTGGCCCCGTAGCTCAGCTGGTTCCGTAAATCTGCAATGAATTGCATAGATTTACGAGAATCCACGAAAAATTAAGAAACATAGTTTCAATTTTTCGGGAATAGAGCAACTGCCAAGATTGATGAATAAATTTAGTTCAAACGAGAACGAATAAAATAATAGCTCTCAAGCAATTGAGGTTTTTGGCCCCGTAGCTCAGCTGGTTCCGTAAATCTGCAATGAATTGCATAGATTTACGAGAATCCACGAAAAATTAAGAAACATAGTTTCAATTTTTCGGGAATAGAGCAACAGCCAAGATTGATGAATAAATTTAGTTCTAACGAGAACGAATAAAATAATAACTCTCAAGCAATTGAGGTTTTTGGCCCCGTAGCTCAGCTGGTTCCGTAAATCTGCAATGAATTGCATAGATTTACGAGAATCCACGAAAAATTAAGAAACATAGTTTCAATTTTTCGGGAATTGAGCAACTGCCAAGATTGATGATAAATTTAGTTCAAACGTGAACGAATAAAATAATAACTCTCAAGCAATTGAGGTATTTGGCCCCGTAGCTCAGCTGGTTCCGTAAATCTGCAATAAATTGCATAGATTTACGAGAATCCACGAAAAATTAAGAAACATAGTTTCAATTTTTCGGGAATAGAGCAACTGCCAAGATTGATGATAAATTTAGTTCAAACGTGAACGAATAAAATAATAACTCTCAAGCAATTGAGGTATTTGGCCCCGTAGCTCAGCTGGATAGAGCAACTGCCTTCTAAGCAGTAGGTCTTTGGTTCGAATCCAAACGGGGTCACTCTGATCAAGCACTTTTCTTCAAAGAAGAAAAGTGCTTTTTAGTTTAACCAACTCCAAATTCATTTGAGAGTTGGTTTAAACTAAAAAGCACCATTCCGAAGCATGAGGAATGAAGTGCTTGATCCACTGCATGTCGACCCGTTTTGGATCACGACAGTAATCCAAGTACAATTTTTTCTTTATTTTTTAATCAATCCGATCCGAGTGGCTTGTTTTTGATTTTTTGGCACTTCTTCTTGGTGAAAATTCAGTTCAACATCCATGGCTAAAAGTTTTTAAGCGTTTAAAACTCATGTGAGTTACGTCTTAAATTTGGAATAATTTCCAAAAAATGGAAAGATAGCACGGTTTAACACTTTAAAAAGTTTGTGATTATATTGATTTAAATAATTGATTACTAAGTGTTTATAATATATGTACAGGTCTTTTATTCTGGTCGTGGCATATTTATTGACTTAGGATATGCCATTCTGTTGCGAATACAAAAATGGAGTTTGCAGCGAGCGAGAAAAGGCATATTAAAAATTAGTTATACAAGAAAATGATAAAAATTTTATTAGTAGTGAGTGTTATGGTTCCGATGATTTTGAAAAGTCAAACAGGACCAGGTGGAGTTGGTGCAACCAATGGTTCTTCCAGCCTTGTTTTGTGGTTAGATGCGAATTCAGTGAATGGATCTAATGGCTCAACGGTTACATCGTGGAATGATAAATCCGGATTTGGAAATAATTTCACGGGTGGTAACGGAGCCGTCTTAAACAAAACAAGCGTAAATGGGTATTCTTCGTTTGGATTTAACGGAGTCACAAATTATTTTGAATCAGCATTTTCGGCATCGATGACGCCAGATGAATTCACGTTGTTCACAGCTACAAATGTGACTTCTAATGGTAATTTTAAATGTGTGATTTCAAACAGAGATGATCCAGACGGTGTGGCAACTCGAGGATTTATTTTATATGCTGTACCAACAACAAACGTATGGGAATTTTGGACTGGCAGAATGGCTACATTATGGGAACCAATTAATAGTAATGTTTCAACTGCAGGCAATTGGACCAGTCAAATGTTGGGCTATCGAAATGCGACGAATGGCAAATCGATAAACATTGGCGGAACAGATAGAGGTACATCAACAAATGTTATGGACAAAAATACATTTAGACCAATTCGTGTCGGAGCAGGAAGGAATGAAAGTACTCCAGACTATTTTTTTAATGGTCAAATTGGAGAAGTTATCATGTACAATACCACGTTGAATTCAGCTCAAAAGATTATTGTAAATAATTATTTGTCGGCCAAATACAACTATTCTCTTAGCGCTAATGATATTTACGATGAAGACAATTCAGCAGCTGGTAATTTTGATCATGACGTTGCAGGAATTGGTCGCGTAAACGGATCAAACATTCACAATGATGCTCAAGGGACTGGAATTGTGAGGATACAAAATCCAACAAACTTAGGAAATAACGAATTTTTACTTTGGGGACACAATAATGGATTGTTACAAGCAATTATAACAACAGATGTCCCTTCAACTGTTCAAGCGCGAATGGGCCGTGTTTGGAGGGCGAGTGAAGTGAATGCATCAGGAACAAGCGTGAATGTTGGAGCAATAGACATCAGCTTTGATTTGACAAACTTAGGATCCGTTACAGCTTCTGACTTAAGATTACTCGTTGATTCAGACAATGATGGGTTTTTTAATGACGAAACACCAATTTCTGGAGCAGCAAGTGTGGGTGGAAATGTTTATCGTTTTTCTGGCATAAATGCAATTGCAAATAATTTAAGATTTACCATAGGAACAATTAATGTAACACAAACACCTCTTCCAATCGAATTGGTGGATTTCACGGCCTCTCCAATCAACAATGAAATGGTTCAACTGGATTGGCAAACAGCTTCTGAAATGAACAATGATTATTTTACAGTTGAGCGTTCCTCTGATGGAAATTTCTGGACGCCGATTACTAGAGTTGATGGTGCTGGAAATTCAACAGAACTTCTGGATTACACTATGAATGATGAAAATCCATTAGTAGGTTTGTCATATTATCGTTTGAAGCAAACTGATTTTAACGGGGATTTTATTTATTCAAAAATCAGAGCGGTGCAAATAAATACAATTGAATCAACTGATGATCTTATTTTTATGTACCCAAATCCAACTCAAGGTGTGGTTGAGATCAAAGCACATGAAACTGAAATGGAGCTAATCCGCATCTACAATTCGATGGGACAAGAACTTTCAAATTTCGTAACTGTTTCGTCCATAAAAAGTGATGTAAAAACGATAGATTTAACTAACTTAGCAAAGGGAATTTATACGATTCAGTTTAAATCCACCACGAAAAAAGTTATTAAGGAATAATTAGAATTCGTTAACATGACGAAAGATTTGCTAAGTGCACATTTGTCTTTTTTGAAATCTCAATTAATTGAGCGTATACTTGATGGTTCTTCATTGGCTGAATTTCCGAAAGGAACTGAGATTTTAAGAGAAGAACAATACATAAAAGTAATTCCAATTGTTGTCAGCGGACTGGTAAAAGTCTACTCTCGTTTCAATGACAAGGAATTATTACTTTATTATATTGAGCCTGAACAAAGCTGTATTATGACTTTTTATGCGGCAATGAAAAATATGCCAAGTAAAGTGTTTGCTGTCACGGAAGAAGAAACAAAAGCGCTTTTAATTCCAGTCGACTTATTACCAAAATTAGTGAAAGATTTCCCAGACTTCAACGATTTGTTTTTTAACCAATACAATTTGAGGTATTCAGAATTATTGGACACCATTGGCCATTTGTTACTCGATAAAATGGACAAACGTTTGTTTGATCACTTAAAGAAAAAATCACAACTCACAAGCAATACACCAATTAAAATGAGTCATACGCAAATTGCCAATGAATTAGGTACTGCACGTGAAGTGGTAACTAGAGTTTTGAGAAAGTTAGAAAACGATGGCAAAGTAGAGCAAACCAAAGAAGGAATCAAAATAATTTCGGAATGGTGACCACAGTCACTGCACACTCTTTTTCACCTATCTATTTTTGTAGAGCAATAATGCAAAACAAATAAAACTTAGATACGATGAAAAAAAATATGGGAAATGTAGACCGAATTGTTAGAGTAGCAATCGCAGTTGTAGTTGGAATTCTTTATTTCACAGGAACAATTCCAGGAACTTTGGGGATAATCTTGTTGGCTTTAGCGGCAATCTTTGTACTTACAAGTCTTGTTAGCTTCTGCCCAATTTATTCTTTAATTGGATTAAATACCTGTCCGGTCCAGGACAGAAAATAGACTATTTGAAATAGTTAAATTATACAGGAGCCAAGAAATTGGCTCTTTTTTGTTTTAGAAGTGGAATAAACAACAGATCAACAACAGAAATGCTCTTTTTGATCAAGCATTTTCGTTTAGCACTTTTTAACGCTCAATCATCAAATGTTCATTCAACTTTAAATAAGAATAATTTCAATTTTGCTGAATTGATCTAAATCAAACAGCCACATCATTCTCCCGCAACGCATCATTGAGCGATGTCTTCAAATCAGTTGATTCTTTTCGTTTTCCGATGATTAAAGCACAAGGCACTTGATATTCGCCAGCAGCAAATGTTTTCGCATAAGATCCTGGAATGACAACGCTGCGTTCAGGAACGTATCCACGCATTTCGACAGGTTCATTTCCTGTGACATCAATGATTTTCGTTGATTTTGTCAAGACAACATTTGCTCCAAGCACAGCTTCTTTGCCTACACGAACTCCTTCAACAACGATGCAACGTGAACCGATAAATGCTCCATCTTCAATCACAACAGGTGCTGCTTGAAGTGGCTCAAGTACGCCTCCAATTCCAACGCCACCGCTCAAATGCACATTTTTTCCGATTTGAGCACAAGAACCAACAGTAGCCCACGTGTCGACCATGGTTCCAGAATCTACATACGCACCAATGTTGATATACGAAGGCATCATAATCACACCTGAAGCAACATACGCTCCATAGCGCGCAATCGCATGTGGAACAACGCGAACACCTAGTTCTTTGTAGTTTCTTTTCAGCGCCATTTTATCATGAAATTCAAAAGGACCAACTTCAATGGTTTCCATTTTACGAATTGGAAAATACATGACAACCGCTTTTTTCACCCATTCGTTCACCTGCCATTCACCGTTTTCGAGCGGTTCAGCTACACGCAGAATCCCTTTGTCAAGTTCTTCAATAACATGTTCGATGGCTGATATGGTTTCTGGATCTGATAATAATGCTCTGCTATCCCAAGCTGCTTCAATGATTGATCTCATGATTTTTTTTTGGTAAAATTAATTCAATTTCCAAAAATACCTTTTTCAATCGGTTCAAGAATCGCTAACTTTACAACATGGGGAAATATTTAGCCATTGATTTTGGATTAAAAAGAACGGGTTTGGCAATCACTGATTCGTCGAACATCATCGCTTCTGGTTTGGATACTGTCGATTCCAATCTTTTGATGGATCGATTGGTTGAATTGGTAGCAAAAGAAAATGTTGAACGCATTATCCTTGGCGAACCGAAACAATTAAATGGACAGGATGCGCACATCACGCAAAATGTATATTTACTCAAAGAAGCACTTGAAAAACAGTTTCCGCTGCAACAAATCATTTTAGTTGATGAACGATTCACTTCAAAAATGGCTTTCCAAACAATGATTGATGGCGGATTGAAAAAAAAGCAACGCCAAGACAAAGGCTTAGTCGATAAAATTAGCGCGACCATTATTTTGCAGTCTTATCTTGAAAGTTGTTAATGTAAATTGCCACATTGATTTTCTCATAAAATGAAATGTGCTCTAATTAATTTCAAATCATCAAATTATCAAATTCTCGAATCTTCAAATCATCGAATCTTCAAATTTTCAAATCTTCAAAGCTTCAAATTCTCAAATCCTTAAATCTTTCATTCACCAAATTCCATTCTCACTTCCTTTTTCGTAATTTTGCAACATATTTAAAAAGATGATTTTACCAATTGTAGCTTATGGTGACCCGGTTTTAAAAAAGGAAGCCCAAGAAATAGACGCAAGTTATCCTGATTTATCAGGCCTGATTAAAAATATGTATGAAACCATGTACGCTGCGCAAGGAGTTGGACTTGCTGCACCTCAAATTGGATTGTCGATCCGTTTGTTTATTGTAGATGGTAGTCCATTCGCTGAAACCGATGAAGACGAAGATCCAGATCCAAAAGCAGTTGGTATGGAAGATTTCAAAAAAGTGTTCATCAATCCAATTATTGAATCGGAAGAAGGAGAAGAATGGGGATTTCACGAGGGTTGTTTGTCTATTCCTAAAATTCGGGAAGAAGTTTTCAGAAAGGAAATCATCCACATTTCATACTACGACGAAAACTGGCAATTGCACGAAGAACAATTTGATGGCTATAAAGCCCGTATCATTCAACACGAATACGATCACATCGAAGGCGTATTGTTTACAGATCATTTGTCTATTCTCAAAAAAAGGTTGTTGACCAAAAAGCTTCAAAACATTTCGAAGGGTGATATTGATACTAGTTATAAAATGAAATTTCCACAACTAAAAAAAGCACGATGATTCAAAAAACAGCATACTTATTTCTTTTAATTTTCCTTATTTCATGCGGTGATTCTGTAAAATCAGAAGCGGATTTGCTGGATGAGATTAGCACTATGGAGAAGAAAGTCAACGATCCTAAAACTGCACAAAGCGAAATTGATAAATCACGCTTGGCGTATATTGATGCGTTGAAATCGTTGTATGAAAACTATCCAGAAAGCAAAGAGGCTGCGCGTAGCTTGGATAAGTTGCACATGGTTTACACCAATTTGGGTGATTACCAAACAGCAACAAAATATTGTGATACCTTGATTCAGAATTATCCAAAATACGACAACCGCGCGCTAGTTCTTGAAAGTGCAGCAAGTGCGTATGATGCATCTATTTTACCAAGAGATACAACGATGGTTCGAAAATATTATACCATGTTGTTAAATGAATTTCCTAAATTAGAGGCTTCGAAGAGAGCAGATATAAAGAAAAGGTTGGAGTTTATAAGCCTAGATTTTATGCAGTTTATCCAAGTTCAAGCACGTGATAACGTTGAGTAATAAGATGTTATTTTGGTGTTAAAATAAAATTTGGAATAAGAATTGCATGTACATTTGAAATAACATTAAAAGAATTTAAAACAAAATATATGAAAAAAGTAGTATTCTCTTTAGCAATGATGTTCATCGCAGCAGCAACTTTAAATACGGCAGTTGCGCAAGAAGTATCAACAGGTCCAAAAATTGAATTCGCAAAAGATGTTCATGATTATGGCGAGATTAAATACGCAGCCGATGGTACATGTAAATTTGAGTTTAAAAACACTGGAAATGCTCCTTTGATTATTTCAAATGCAAAAGGATCTTGTGGATGTACAGTTCCTGAGTGGCCGAAAGAACCAATTGCTCCGGGAGCTAAAGGAGAAATTATTGTGAAATACGACACAAAACGTCCAGGAGCAATCAATAAAAGTGTAACCATCACTTCAAACGCTATTGATGAGCCAACGAAAGTGATCCGTATCAAAGGAAATGTTGGTGCAAAACCAGAAACAGGAGCGCCAGTGAACAATTCAGGAGCGCCTTCAAATAATTAAAAAAGCTATTTTTCGCGATCTAAATTATAGCATTAAATTCCGTTGGAAACCTTGTTGAAAACGGAATTTTTTTCTCTTTTATATTGTGAATCAATGAACTGACAAGACCCATTTTTTTCGTTAAAGTCTTGTTATTTTTAACCAACGAAAAAAGAATATTAAGTAAATTCGTTTTATAAATTTTAAAAAAACTTTAGAGCTATGAAAAAGATATTATTTTCTTTAACAGTGATTTTAGCAACTGCATTTGCTAACAACGCAATCGCACAAGAAGGTGCAAAAATCGAATTCAAAAAAGAAGTACACGATTACGGAACAATCAAAAATGGTGCTGACGGAAATTGTTCTTTTGAATTTAAAAACACAGGTACAGAGCCATTAATCATTTCAAATTGCCAAGGATCTTGTGGATGTACAGTTCCTGAGTGGCCGAAAGAACCAATCTTGCCTGGAAAATCTGCTGAGATCAAAGTGAAATATGATACAACACGTCAAGGTGCTATCAATAAAAGTGTAACGATCACTTCAAACGCTGTTAATACACCAACAAAAGTGATTAACATCAAAGGAGAAGTAGGTCCAAAACCAGAGTCTGGAGCACCAGTTATTAAATCAGGAGCGCCTGTAAATAACTAATTGAAAATATAATTCTCAAAAATCCGTTCTATTCTAGGACGGATTTTTTTTGTCAAAAAATTTAATTTAACTAGTAAATCCATGCGGTTTTTATTTTTTCTTGCGACCTTTTTATTCGTTCATCAAGCAGTTCTTGGACAGGAAGCTAAAATTACAATTGATAAACCTGTCCATAAATTTCCAAAAACCAAAGAGGGCAAATTGCTTGAGCATACATTCATTGTGAAAAATACGGGAACAGTGCCTTTAATAATCTCCGAATACAAAGTCGCTTGTGAATGCACGAAAGTTTTTCTTCCCGAAAAGCCAATTGCTCCCGGTGCCACGTATGGAATCAAAGTGACTTTTGACACCAAAGGAAAGTACTATTTTCAGGATCGAATTATTTACCTTACAACCAACACAAAATCAAAACAAGCCAAACTCCGAATTAAAGTGAATGTGGAGTAGCTTAGGCCTAGCTATTTAGTAATCGAAGGCTGAGGTTCTCGAAACCTGAAGTTTCATAATTCATCTCCCAGAAATTAAATTGCCTCTCAGTTGTTCATAATCTCTGAAAACTCAACCAAATCTACTACTCTAAAATCTGTATCTTTAAAATCCCAAAAAAAGCAGATTCATGTACATTATATTTGACACCGAAACGACTGGTTTACCGCGAAATTGGAATGCTCCAATCACTGATACGGATAATTGGCCGCGCGTTGTTCAAATTGCTTGGCAACTGCATGATGACATGGGAACACTCATCGAAGCGAAAGATTTTCTCATAAAACCTGTTGGATTTGATATTCCTTATGATGCAGAATCCATTCATGGAATTTCAACGGAATTAGCACAAAAATTTGGAGAAGATCTAGCAACGGTTTTGGCTGATTTTAATATCGCATTAGCAAAAGCAAAATTCGTTGTCGGCCAAAACATTACCTTCGACTTAAATGTATTGGGTTGTGAATTTGTACGTGAAAGCATCGATACACCAATGGGACAAATGCCTGTACTTGATACATGTACAGAAGTGACAGCCTCATTGTGTAAATTGCCCGGTGGACGTGGAGGAAAGTTCAAACTTCCTACCTTAACAGAGTTGCACGAATTTTTGTTTCAAGAAAAATTTGGTGAAGCACACAATGCAACAGCCGATGTAGAAGCAACAACGCGCTGTTTTTTCGAGTTACTGAGACGAGAAACATTTACCGAAGAAGATTTACAACAGGGTGGGAGCTATATTTCCGATTTTCAGCAATTTAATCCGAAACCAATTGGTTTTGCCGGAATCAAACACTTAAACCTCAAGGAAGAAAGTGCGAAATTAAAGACAGAACCAACAGTTTCTGTTCCAACCCACGATCAAAATGAAAATTGGGAGCGATTAAGTAAGGTAGATTTTGCGCATTTACACAATCATACCCAATTCACGATTCTGCAATCAACCATGAGCGTGAAGGCTATGGTTACCAGAGCAATAGAGTTTGGAATGCCAGCAGTCGCATTGACGGATAATGGGAACATGATGGCTGCTTTTCATTTCGAAAAGGAAATTTCCTATTACAACAAATCGCTGAAAGCTGAACGAGCTGCGGCTGAAGAAAAAGGAGAAGCGTTTCTCAAAAAAGAATTAAAACCCATCATCGGTTGTGAATTCAATGTTTGCACCGATTTAACAAACAAATCGCAAAAAGATGATGGATATCAAGTGGTGTTGCTTGCAAAGAATGAAGCAGGTTATCACAACTTAATCAAATTAGCTTCTATTGCTTACACGGAAGGAATGTACTATGTTCCTCGGATCGATAAAAAAGTCATTCAGCAATACAAAAAAGACCTGATTGTTTTAACCGGAAATTTATACGGCGAAGTGCCAAGTATGATTCTAAACTTGGGTGAAAAACAAGCGGAAGACGCATTGATTTGGTGGAAAGAAGAATTTGGCGACGATTTGTACATCGAAATCATGCGACACGGACAAGAAAATGAAAACCGTGTGAATGAAACCTTGGTGCGATTCAGCCAACAACATGGAATCAAGCTAGTTGCTTCCAACAATACATTTTACCTCGATAAATCGGATGCAAAAACACACGATGTATTGCTTTGTGTGAAATCTAATGATTTGGTGAGTATGCCAAAAGGTCGTGGTCGAGGTTACCGTTTTGGTTTAGACAATGAAGAATATTACTTCAAATCACAAGATGAAATGAAGGAATTATTCATCGATTTGCCAGAAGCGATTGAATCTGTTCAAGAAATCATTGACAAATGTGAACCTTATGGTTTGGCGAGGGAAGTACTTTTACCCGCATTTGATATTCCCGAAGAATTTCAGGATCCACAAGACTTAGTCGATGGAGGGAAAAGAGGTGAAAATAATTACTTAAGGCATTTGACTTACAAAGGAGCCGAAAGAAGGTACAAAGAAATCACCGATGAAATAAAAGAACGACTGGATTTTGAATTAGCCACTGTTGAACGAACAGGGTATCCGGGTTATTTCTTAATCGTACAAGATTTCTGCAATGCAGCACGCGAAATGGGCGTTGCCGTTGGGCCTGGACGTGGTTCTGCTGCTGGTTCTGCCGTGGCTTATTGCACGGGAATCACGAATGTTGATCCTATTGCTTACGATTTACTCTTTGAGCGTTTCTTGAATCCAGATCGTGTTTCCATGCCCGATATTGACATCGATTTTGATGATGAAGGTCGAGGTCGTGTCATCGATTGGGTAATTAATAAATATGGTTCGAACCAAGTGGCTCAAATTATTACGTATGGCACCATGGCGGCTAAATCTTCGCTCAGAGATACAGCTCGGGTTCTTGATTTGCCCTTGCCAAATGTGGATTATTTAGCCAAATTAATGCCTGATATTTCGCTAGGTCGTTTATTGTCGATGTCAGATGCCGAACTTGCTGATAAATTGCGAAATAACCAAGATGACATCAACCGTGCAAAGGAATTGCGACGTATCGCCGATGGAAATGATTTGCAAGCTGAAGTAATCAACAATGCAAAACAACTGGAAGGTTCGGTGCGAAATACGGGAATTCATGCCTGTGGAGTAATCATCACGCCAGACGATATAACGAATTATGTTCCTGTAGCTTTAGCGAAAGATTCTTCGATGTATTGCACGCAGTTTGATAACTCAGTAGCAGAATCTGCAGGATTATTGAAAATGGATTTCTTGGGGTTAAAGACATTGACTTTAATCAAATACGCTGTTCAAAACGTAAAACTGACGAAAGGAATTGACCTTATTCCTGATGAATTTCCTATTGACGATGAAAAAACCTATGAACTTTTTCAACGTGGTGAAACGGTTGGGATTTTCCAATACGAATCGGCGGGTATGCAAAAGTATCTTAAGGATTTGAAACCAACTGTTTTTGCCGATTTGATTGCCATGAATGCTTTGTATCGTCCGGGACCGCTGGAGTACATTCCTTCTTTTATCAAACGAAAACATGGCGATGAAGAAATTGTTTACGATGTTCCAGATTGTGAAGAATACCTGAAAGAAACGTATGGAATTACAGTATATCAGGAGCAAGTAATGCTTTTGTCGCAAAAATTGGCTGGATTTACAAAAGGTGAGGCCGATACCCTGCGAAAAGCGATGGGTAAAAAGCAAAAAGATGTCCTCGATAAAATGAAACCGTTGTTTATCAAAAACGGTTCAGAAAAAGGGCACAATCCAGATAGTTTGGAAAAAATCTGGAAGGATTGGGAAGCTTTTGCATCTTATGCCTTCAATAAATCTCACTCAACATGTTACGCTTGGATTGCATATCAAACGGCTTATTTAAAAGCAAATTATCCAGCGGAATACATGGCTTCTGTGTTGTCGAACAACATGAGCGACATCAAGCAAGTTTCGTTTTTCATGGAAGAATGCCGAAGAATGGGGGTTCCAGTGCTTGGACCAGATGTGAATGAATCGAATTATAAATTTACAGTAAACAAAGAAGGCGGCATCCGCTTTGGACTTGGTGCCATCAAAGGATTGGGAGGTGGACCGGTAGAAGCAATTATCGATGAACGCAATATCAATGGAAATTACAAAGGGATTTTTGATTTTGCGAAGCGTGTCAATTTGCGTCAATGCAACAAAAAAGCATTTGAAGGTTTGGCGTATGGTGGTGGTTTTGATTCTTTCGGGAATTTCCATCGTGCGCAATTTTTTACAGAAGACAAAAATCAGCGCACTTTCTTAGAGAATTTGATGAAATACGGGGCTAATTTTCAAGAAAATTCAAATTCTTCGCAAGTTTCCATGTTTGGAGAATCGTCAGGAATTGACATGCCAGAGCCCGAAATTCCAAAATGCGAAGAGTGGGGAAGTATTTACAAATTGAACCGCGAAAAAGAAGTAATCGGAATTTTTATTTCTGGTCATCCGCTCGATGATTATAAATTGGAAATGAATAGTTTCTGCAATGGAACCATCGCCATGCTGACGGAGATGGAATTACATCAAAACAAGGAATTGACTATCGGTTGTGTGATTACTGAGGCGGAACATCGCTTTACTAAGAATGGAGATCCGTTTGGAACCATTGTTATTGAAGATTATTCAGATTCTTACAAATTGTTTTTGTGGCGCGAGAATTATTTAAAATTCAAGCATTTTCTTCAACCAAATACGTTTGTGGCTTTGAAAGGAAGAATAGAAATTCCACCAAGAAGATCTGAGCTAGAATTTTCGATTCACTCCATGGAATTGATGTCCGAAATGCGCGAAAAATTGGCTAAATCTGTTCATTTAAAAATAGAAGCCAAAAATTTGGAGCAACGCTTAATTGCTGATTTGAATAAATTATTCCTCGAAAATGAAGGAAATTGTGGAGTTACTTTCAAAATTGTTGACGCACTTGAAAAAATTGAAATCAACATGCCTTCCAAAAGTGTGAAAATTGCACCAAACAATAAAGTATTTAAAGCACTGGATGAATTTGCGGTAGAATATGAGGTGAAGGGGTAGAAGTTGTTGGTTATTAGTTTTTTATGCCAGATAAGGCTAAATCAAATAACTGTTCATGTGTAGAGTGACTTTAAATTTGTTAGCCACAGATTCGCTGATAAAATTTCAATGTTTTAATGGAATAAAATAGCACGGATATGCGAATGCGGGCATTCTTTTTGGATTTGTACTTTATCTTTTTGAGTCGTCGCAAATTTACCACTAAATTATTCCCTAGCTGATTAATTTGAATTTTAAACATTAAGGCGTTTAGGACATAAAGAGATTTAAAACCTGAGTTCGATTATAAATTTCATTCAGATCGCCTAGAAACACTTGAGTTTTAGGAAAAGCGACGAAGTACTAGCGGGCTATTTCGAGGCGTTTTGACGACAAAATCAAGGTTTTATAGGCGAAAGTCAGTTTGCTTTTCAATTAATTCTTTGAAATAGTTCGTTGCTTTTAATCGTGATAGCTCGCTATCACTCATAAAATCGCCTACTCTTTCAAATTTTAATTGAAATCTGAATTGCAATTTAGAATCGAACTCAGGTTTAAACTAATCACCCAATGTAATTATTCAACTATGGATTTGAATTTCTAGTTACGTAGTCGTTGTAAAATTAAGGACCAACTTTCCGGTTTTTTAAGATCTGCATGAAAAATACTAGTGGCATTTCGCGCATCGAATATCTTTCTCTTAACGCCACAGGCGATCTTAACTATCCTCCTGTTGGCTATCCGGGACACGTCACACACAAACTCTTATTTCCCTTACATCCTTAATGTTGAAAATAATAAGTTGATTATCAATTGTTTTGGCTGTAACTACTTGATACATGTGGTAAGAATGCGACGAGTCAATTATCTTTTTATTCCATGTTAATTTTCGACTTGTTGAAAATATCTGTGACATTTTTTGAGACACTTTTATTTCAGTAAAGCCTTTATCCGTGCATCCGTGGCTAAAAAAGCACTAATTATCATGTGTCGTGACTTAGGTAGCTTTATCAACAGAAATTTAATTGAATCAACCAACTCAAATTGCGCGATGTAGCAAGATGCTAGACTATTAAAAACGAAAGAATCGAGTTAAGTTTTAAGCTTCCAAAATTTCCCTCAATTCTGTTAATTCTTGTACTTTCTCAGCATTCCCAACTTCTTGGAATGAGGAAATGAGATTTGTTAACATTCTGCGCAAAATTGTTGTGTTGGAACAAGGTTCAAAATATTCTCGGCTTAAAGGTAAATTTAAACCCTTCACAAATTCTTTGATTTCGTTATCATCGAAAATGCTTCCTTTGGAAAATGGATTGATGTAGAACAATACTCCATGATTGTTTTTTTGCTCCAAGAATTGACTCACGCCATCTTCATCCATGTATGCCAAAATGAAATGATTCGGCAGATTGACTCCGTAAACAGGCAAATCCAACGATTGTGCGATGATGCTATAAACAATACTCAAACTCAAAGGATTCCCTTTCCGGGATTCAAGTACGGTATTGATATACGAATTCATAGGCGAATGAAAGTGTTTCGAATCGCCATGAAATCGATGTTTTCCAAAAAATATTTTATTAAAAACACGTACTTTTTCAAACGCTGTTTGCTTGTGGTTCAGTTCCAACCAAATGTCTTTGCGGAGCGCTTGAATTGTATTGTAGATTTCATTTTCATCCAACCCCGCATATTGATATTTCGCAATGATGATGGCTCCACGAAGTAAATCTTTTTCTGATTTTTGCCAGCCAATCAATTGATTTTTAATATCCTCGAATTGAATTTCATGAATAATTTGCTCAATCCGATTGTGAAAAATGAGCCCAAAATCTTTTTCTTCCCATGAACTTTCCAAATACGGAATCGCATCTGGACCATATTGCAACAATCGATCACGAACGTGCAAGTAGATAGATTCATCAGGATCATCAATCAAGTGAATGAGTGCTTGTATGCTAGACGAGTTTAACATAGAAACAAATGTATGCATGTTTCCAATGTCAAATTTTTAGATTTCAAATGTTTATCCATGGAGAAATGTTAATTGGGAGTTAAATTTGATTTTATTCTTTTTTATCTTTTCGAAATCTAGTGAAAGAACAACCTGAATTCACTTTTAGTTTAAAAGAATTTGTCTTGGGATTTGCGTAATGGGGTTAAAAACTCACTCTGACTTCGATACTTCGAGAACCTCAGCGCTCAAAGTCTCAGTCATCGTTTAGATAATTTAAATTTCTATCACTCTGACTTCGAGAGCCTCAGTCATCGTTAAATAACTTTAAATCTCTAGCAATCAAGAACTCTATCTCAATTCCTCACATAAACCACCTTCTTGGTTTCAAAGAATTCTTCCTCAAAAAATGAACTTATTTCCGTGATTTTGTAAAATTTGTTGACTGTTTTAAATTCTTCGGTCAAATCGCCCCCTTTTAGATAAAGAATGCCGTTTCGGAGTTCGTTGAGTTGTTTTTTCTTGAATTTATCTTTGGTCCATTGCAAAAATGCTGGCATAGCAGTCACAGCTCTGCTGACAATAAAATCAAATTGTTGATCAATGTTTTCGGCGCGGTCGTGAATTCCTTTCACATTTTTCAATCCAAGTGCTGATGCCACTTCATTCACGACTTTGATTTTTTTTCCAATGGAATCCACCAAAACAAATTGGCAGTTTGGATAGAGAATTGCTAATGGAATCCCTGGGAAACCACCACCAGTTCCGATGTCCAAAATATCAGAACCATCGGCAAAAGGCATTACTTTTGAAATAGCAAGAGAATGCAAAACGTGACGTTCGTAAAAATTTTCTGTGTCTTTGCGGGAAATGACATTGATTTGAGCATTCCAATGCTCATATAAATCAGCAAGTTTTGAAAACTGTGTTTTTTGAGTTTTGGTTAATTCATGAAAATACTTTTCGATGGGTAGCATTTTTCGTACGAATTAAATCGTGTCTTTGGTGTTTTCCATCAAATTCGCCAAGAAATCACGTGCGCGAAACAATTGCGCTTTCACGGTTCCAAGGGGCAAATTCAATTCTTCCGCAATTTCTTCGTAACTCAATTCTTGGAAATAGCGTTTTTCCACTAACTCGCGGTATCTTGGTTTAAGCTTGGATACCAATAAATGCATGTGCTTGATTTTCTGATCTTGCATCAATGTTTCTTCTGGATCCATCGTGTTGGATTGTGCGTCGTGGTACATTACTTCGCCGTCTTCGTTGGAGTAACCAGTGTCTAGTGATGTGGCACTAATTCTTTTTCTTCGAATGAAATCAATACTGTTATTGGAGGCAATTTTAAATAACCACGTACTGAAGGCATACGTTGGTGAATACTGTTCCAATCGGCTAAATGCTTTTCCAAATGCTTCAATCGTTAAATCATCAGCGTCATCACTGTTTTTAACCATTTTGAGCATCATAAAATAAATGGAATCGCGGTAGCGTGACATTAGTTCGGCATAGGCTGTCTGACTTCCACCAATAGCCGCTTCTACAAGCTGTAAGTCTTTTTTCCCTTTGTCTGATAAGTGGTCAATATTTACCATCTGTTATTTGTTTTACTCTCCGAAGAATAAAACAAAATTGGACTTAAAACGGCATAAAATAAATCGCTCAATGGCAAAGCTGCTATAAAAGAACGTTCGCTTAACTTATAAAAACAACGTCCTTGTATAAACCATTTAAGCAAGAATACAAAGCCAAAGCCCGCGAGTGTTATCCAACGGAAATCTTCATTCGTCAACAAAGTAATGAAGAAAACATACATTAAAATGAGGGTGAGTGGATAGATTCCTAACAAGGCTTTCTTAATAACTTGGTATTTTGATGAACTTGAGTAGTGTCTTGTCTTTTGACGAATCCAAGATGACCATTTTTTTTCGGGACTAGAATAACAAAAACCATCGGGATTTATGGAGATAGTGTAATTGTTTTTTTTTGCTGCTTCTTGGATGAAAAGATCATCATCGCCAGAGATTAACGAATAGTGTGATTTGAAACCATCAACGCCATTGAACGCACTTTTGGTGTACGCCAAGTTTCGTCCAACGCCCATATAAGGTAGCTTCGCAAGTGCAAACGATAAATAATTTACAGCAATCCAAGCTGTGTCGAATCGAATTAATTTGTTTAGAAATCCGGGCTCTTTTGAATAAGGTCCATAGCCCAAAACGATTTCTTTTTTGTCATTAAATTGACCAGCGATTTCTTGCAACCATTGTTTTGAATTCGGAATGCAATCAGCATCAGTAAAAACCAAGTGTTCGTATTTGGCAGATTTGATTCCAATGGTCAATGATAATTTTTTTCCGGGGCGCAGGTGTTTACTTTTTTCAACTAAGGTGAATTTTAAGTGCTGATATTGCTGACAATAAGCATCGAGAATAAATTTTGTTTCATCGGTGGATTGATTGACAACAACAATTACTTCAAATTTTGGATAGTCTTGCGTTAAAATCAGCGGTAAATTTTCATAAATATTATCTGCTTCGTTTCGCGCTGCGATAATAATTGATATAGGCGGGAGACTTGCGTTTTTCGGTTTTTGCTTGAAAAATGCCAGTCGAGAATAAATTATAATCACGTAGAGCAATTGAATAAATGCTACGGAGCAAAATAATAAAAATAGTAAGGTCCATCCATCGAACCCAAATTTCGGTAAAAAGTGCATTCACTCAATCTTTGTGCAAAGATGGGGCGCTTTAGTAAATACCTTTATCTTTGCAGCGTTTATTTTTCAACAATTTATGCACTTTGAGTTAAAACATACCGACGATAAAACGAAAGCAAGAGCTGGAATTATTACAACAGACCATGGACAAATTGAAACGCCTATTTTCATGCCTGTTGGTACAGCCGGAACAGTTAAAGGCGTGCATCAGCGCGAATTAACCGATGATATCAAAGCACAAATTATCTTAGGAAATACGTATCATTTGTTTCTTCGACCAGGGTTGGAAGTGATCGAAGGAGCGGGTGGACTTCATAAATTTAACGGATGGGAAAAGCCTATTTTAACGGATAGTGGTGGTTATCAAGTCTATTCGTTATCTGGTGCGCGAAAAATCACGGAAGAAGGAGTGAAGTTTCAGTCGCATTACGATGGAAGTTATCATTTCTTTACGCCCGAACGAGCTGTTGATATTCAACGAGTTATCGGTGCGGATATCATCATGGCATTTGATGAATGTACGCCATATCCTTGCGATTATAATTATGCCAAACGTTCCATGCACATGACCCATCGTTGGTTGCAACGTTGTATGAATCGTATGAATGAAACCGAACCCAAATATGGTCACAAACAAGCATTGTTCCCAATTGTTCAAGGAAGTACCTATAAGGATTTGCGCATAGAATCTGCTGAAACGATTGCATCTCACGGAGCTTTCGGAAATGCAATTGGCGGACTATCCGTTGGTGAACCCGATGAAGATTTGTATGAAATGACCGATTTGGTGTGTGGTATTTTGCCAAAAGATAAACCTCGTTATTTGATGGGAGTTGGAACGCCACAAAATATTTTAGAATGCATCGCACTTGGAATTGACATGTTTGATTGTGTGATGCCGACAAGAAATGCGCGACATGGAATGATTTTCACATCAGAAGGAACGATGAACATGAAAAACGAAAAATGGGCAAAGGATTTCTCACCGTTAGATCCGAACGGAACTTCGTATGTTGATTCGTTCTATTCAAAAGCGTATGTGCGTCACCTGATCAAGTCAAATGAATTTTTAGGAATGCAAATTACATCGATTCATAACTTAGCCTTTTATTTAGCTTTGGTGAAAGAGGCAAGAGTTCGTATCTTAGACGGCACATTTGCTTCTTGGAAGGATGAAATGATTCCGAAGCTAGGAAGAAGACTGTAATTATTTTATCAGAATTGGATGCTGAAAATACTTGATCGCTACATCATAAAAAAATTTCTTACCACATTCTTTTTCATGTTGGGGGTGATTATGATTTTGGCCATGGTGTTCGATTTGTCAGATCGTTTGGGAGAGTTTATAGAAAATGAAGCGCCATTTTATGACATCGTTTTCATTTATTATTTCAACTTCATTTTGCTCTACGGAAACATGTTTTCCTTCATGATCATTTTTATTTCGGTAATTTGGTTTACAGCCAAAATGGCGCAAGACACAGAGATTATTCCGATGTGGAATAGTGGAAAACCATTTTCTCGATTTATCCGCCCATACATGATTGCAGCAACATTTTTGGTCATTGTTAGTTTGATTATCAATCATGTAATTTTGCCTCATTCAAACAAAGATCGATTGCTTTTTGAAGAAAGTTTTTACCGTGATGCACTGAACGTGAGCAACTATAATGCGGAATATCCCGGAAATCAATTAGTGCAGTTCGGGAGTTATTTATCCGAAGAAAACTACATAAACAACTTTGTTTTACAACGTTTTGACGACAAAGATTCTCTGATATATTTTCTTTCTGCGCGCACCGCAACCAATGCAAAAGGAACTAATAAATGGAAATTGACCGATTATTATGAACGATATGTTGGATTTCCGTCAGATAAACTGAGCGAAGGTCGCTCGAAAGACACCACTTTTATATTCACTCTTGAAGAAATGGCAACGCGAAATTCAATCGCCACCGCCATGACATCTCCGGAACTGGTGAAGTTTATTCGCGAAGAAAAAGCAAAAGGCACAGGAGATGTTCCGCTATATGAATTGGAATTGCATCAACGAACTTCAAATCCTTTTGCGACATATATTTTGACAATTATCGGAATCACCGTTTCCAGCAGGAAAAAGCGGGGTGGAATAGGGATCAACATTGCCATTGGATTAATGATAGTTTTGATCTATATTTTTGCTATGAAAATAACGGCTGTTGCCGCTGAAAATGTGGGGTTTCCATCGGTATTGGCTGCTTGGGTTCCGAATATGCTGTTTGCAATTGTTGCCGTTTTCATGTATCGAACCGCACAGAAATAGGGAAGAAGAAGTGATGAAATTAGAATCAGTGAATGTGGTAAAGTCGACCGAAACGTTGAATTCTAAGAAGATTATTATATTTACAAAAAAGATTAAAAAATGAGTAAAATACTTGTCATTGATGATGAACGTGCCATTCGAAGAGCATTGAGAGAAATTCTTGAATTTGAAGAGTTTGAGGTCGATGAAGCGGAAGATGGCAAAGAAGGTTTGGAAAAAGCAACGGCTGAAACCTATGACATGATTTTTTGCGACATTAAAATGCCAAAAATGGACGGAATGGAAGTCCTCGAGGCATTGACAAAAGCAAAAGTGGATTCACCTGTAATCATGATCAGTGGTCATGGAAACATTGACACTGCTGTTCAAGCAATCAAAAAAGGTGCATTTGATTTTATCGAAAAACCATTGGATTTAAATCGAATTTTGGTTACGATGCGTAATGCAAAAGACCGAACAGTCTTGGTTGAAGAGCGCAAAGTGTTAAAAACGACAGTTCAACGATTTAAAGGAAGTTCAATCATCGGGGAAACGCCTGAAATCCTTCAAATCAAGGAAATGATTGAAAAAGTTGCTCCTTCTGATGCCCGTGTTTTGATTACCGGTGAAAATGGAACTGGCAAGGAATTGGTTGCTCGATCTTTGCACGATAATTCGCCTCGAAAAGATATGTCATTTGTAGAAGTCAATTGCGCTGCGATTCCTTCCGAATTAATTGAAAGCGAATTGTTTGGACATGAAAAAGGTGCTTTTACTTCAGCCATCAAACAAAAGAAAGGAAAATTTGAATTGGCTTCTGGCGGAACGTTGTTCTTAGATGAAATTGGCGATATGTCAGCCAGCGCACAAGCAAAGGTGTTACGTGCATTGCAAGAAAACGTCATTCAACGTGTTGGTGGTGAAAAAGACATTCGCGTAAATGCTAGAATTGTTGCTGCAACGAATAAAGACTTGCGTAAAGAAATTGAAGAAGGTAGATTCAGAGAAGATTTATTCCACCGATTGGCTGTAATTCTAATTCATGTACCTTCTCTAAACAACCGAAGAGATGACATTCCGATTTTGGCAGAACATTTCTTGACGATGGTGTGCGCAGAGCATGGCATTGCCCGCAAAAAATTTGACCCAAGTGCATTGGATGCCCTTAAGAAAATTGACTGGACTGGAAATATTCGTGAATTACGTAATATCATAGAGCGTTTGGTCATTCTTTGCGGTGATATAATTAAAGCGGAAGACGTAACCCTCTTTGCAAATCCAAGAGTTGCGAACTAGAAAATAACCAAGATTAAAAAAAACATACATGAAATCATTTTTTCAAAAAAACTGGATCCATTTTGCTGCTATAGCATTTTTCTTTATCGTTGCAGCCATTTACTTTAAACCTCAGTTAGAAGGTTATGGACTGAAACAACATGACGTTGAGCAATGGAAGGGAATGGCTCATGAGACTGAAGCTTTCAGGATTAAAACGGGACAAGAAGCACTTTGGACAAATTCCATGTTTGGAGGAATGCCTACGACACAAATTTCAGTATTGTATGGAGGTAATTACATTAAAGAGCTGTATTATTTCTACGTAAAATTAATTCCAGGACCATTTGGAATCCTATTATTGCATCTTATTGGGTTTTATATTTTAGCACTTTTCCTAAGACTTAATCCAATTGTAGCAATTTTGGGGTCAATCGCGTTCTCATTTGCCAGTTACGAAATCATCATTATCCAGGCAGGACATTTAACGAAGGCTTATGCAACAGCTATGTTGCCTCCTTTGCTTGGTGCATTTATTTATGCATTTAGGACAAATAGGTGGTGGGGAGTTGCTTTTGCTGGACTTTTTATGACACTTGAATTAGCTATGAACCACGTTCAAGTGACCTATTATTTCTTTTTTGTTTTGGGATTTGTTGGAATTTATTTTCTAATTCGTTCAATTAGCAAAAAAGAGCTCAAATCCTTTTTAATCACTTCCGGTGGATTAATTGCAGTGTTTATTCTTGCGCTTGGAATTAATAATGGAAATTTAACACTCACGAATGAATATGCACCATACACAATTAGGGGTGCAAACGATGTATCAATTGCACCAGATGGACTTCAAGCTAAAAATCAATCTTCTGGTCTTGATAAAGATTATATTACGAATTGGTCTTACGGTATTGGTGAAACTTTCACTTTGTTGTCGCCAAATGTGAAAGGTGGAGGGTCCTTTGTTTTAGGAGGAAGTCAATTCGAAGATGTTTTAGATAATTCAGAATTGCCTAGTAACACCATTAATGAGTTGAAAAATTATCCTGCTTATTGGGGGGAACAACCTTTTACTTCAGGTCCGGTTTACATTGGCGTTGTAGTTACCCTTTTAGCATTTTTGGGAATGATTTTCGTGAAATCAAAAATTAAATGGGCGCTTTTGGCTGTAACGATTTTCGCAATTGCCTTATCTTGGGGAAAAAATTTCATGGGCTTGACGGACTTTTTCATTGAAAATGTTCCAGGTTACAATAAGTTCAGGACAGTCACCATTATTTTAATAATCGTAGAGGTTACAATTCCACTAATCGGGATTTTATTCTTGGATATGCTCATCAAACAGCGTGACGAAATCATAGCGAAGAAAAAACAACTTTTTATAGCATTAGGTGTATTCTTCGTTTTCTTATTAGGTGTTAAAATGGTTGGTTTGGGAGACAATTATTCCTCTTCATCAGATCAGACACAATTGGCTAGCATTGAGAAAAACATCAAAGAACAAATAGGTTCTATGGATCCACAAACCTTATCAACTCAATATGGGATAGATGCAAACAATCCTTCTTCCATGCAAGTTTTCATTGATGCACAAATGAAAACCTACGAAGACAACTTTATGAATTTAAAAACCATTCGCGAAGACATTTTTAATGCGAGCATGAATAGATCACTAATATTCGTCTTTTTTGCATCCATTTTTATTCTTCTTTTTATTCTTTTTAAAGTTCCATCAATGGTGCTTTCCGGTGGATTATTGCTTCTTACCATGGTTGATATGATTCCTGTTGCTCACAACTATTTAGGAGATCAGGACGCTGGAAATGGATATAAATATTGGGAGGAATTTGGAAAAACAACTCATCCGGTTTCAGCAAGCACTGCCGATTATCAGATTTTGGAACAAGAATTAGCGCTTAATCCGAAATTGAAATCTATTATTGCTAAAGCAGAAAGCGATGGAAAGCGTGAAGCCGATGAATTGGAATATTCTGGATTAGCTAAGCAAAATGTGATTGATGCTCATAAATTCATGGCTTTGAATTTCGAAACGAATTACAGAGTATTTGATTTGAGTGGTGGTTTTCAGAGCACAAAGGCTTCTTATTTCCATAAATCAGTTGGAGGTTATCATGGTGCGAAATTGAGAAACATCAATAATTTGATTGATTTTCATTTGTCAAACATGAATAGCAAGGTATACGACATGCTCAATGTAAAGTACTTTATTCAAAATACAGAGCAAGGAGAACAAGTCCGACCAAACGTAACAGCCTTAGGAAATGCATGGCTAGTAAAAACAATTGATAAATACGAAACACCGAATGATGAAATCAGAGCATTGGGATCTAAATTTGAAATTGAGAATAAAGGTAAAGGCCAAATGTTAATAAATGGTGAGGTGGTAAAATCAGCAGTGGTTTATGGTCGCGAGAAAATGCAATACGTTTTGCCAGGGAAGGATACCATGAACATTCCGATTTCTAATGATATCAATGAAGGAATTAAAGCGTTATTTGTTATGGACGCGAATGGTAAAACAAATTTAATTCCTGAAATAACTCAACTATCTGATACAGCAGATTCGTTTACAATTTTAACATCTTTGTTGGTGAAAAATCAATTTAAACCAACAGAAGAAGTTGTTATGCTCAGTAGCGAAGCTGGGAAATTGAAATCAACCAAATTTTCAGGCGAAGGAAAAGTGACAATGACAAGTTATGCGCCAAACAGAATTACGTATAGTACCGATGTAAAAGGTAATCAATTAGCTGTTTTTTCAGAGATTTACTATCCAGCTGGTTGGAAAGCATACATAGATGGAAAAGAAGTGGATATTCGTAAAGTGAATTATTTGCTTAGAGGTCTTGAGATTCCAAATGGAAAGCATAAGGTGGAGTTTGTTTATGAGCAAACTACTTTGACTAAAGCGAATTTAATAGCATCTATTTGTTCGATTATCCTTTTGTCGCTCATAGTGTTTGTTTTCTTTAAGGAGTTTAAAAATAGATCGAAAGAGTTGAATGATGTCAAAACAGACAAAGCAAACTAATTGTCATTTTTAAACCAGAAGGTAGTGTCAGTTAATCCGTTAGTTGTCGTGTAACATGGGTAATGCTTCAAAATTTCAAAAATAATTTTGTATCTGTTGCGTTCACTATTGTCTAGAATTATAACTGCATTTTGTTTTAATTTGCATAACGAATAAAAAAGACATTCAGGTCGCGCTCGACCATCAATAATAATAAAGTCTAAAGATTCATCTTTAAGATTATCTATGGACCTTGAATAATCATTGTAATCAGTCCTAGATTGAAAGTTGAATTGTGCAAACAACTCATCATTAATTTTATCCTGGTTTTTGGATTCGCGTTCAATAAATCGGTAATCGACATTTGAAATTCCAAGTGTTTTTAATTTGTTTGATATCGAAAAGTACCAATCTTGATTATGTTCGATTGAAATTAAATGTTTTACTTTAGGAGCAATAAAAAGCGTACTTATACCTGATCCAAATTCACATCCAACCATTTCTTTGGTTAAGTATTTTCTGAGAAATCTAACGCTTGTTGGTGACAGCCAAGGACAAGGTGGATTGAGTTTCCTGAAAACTGCATACCTAATTTTTAAAATCGGTCTAAGAATTCTGTAACGTAAATATCCAGACTCATTTTTAGATCTTAAGTAAGATTTCTTAACGACAAAAATTCCTTTGTTACATTGCTTCAATAATTCAATTCTGTTGTCCATTGTATTTATTATAAAGTTGGATTAATTTATGTGATTCGTTTTCCCAATTGTAATGATTAATGACCAGATTATATGCATTTTCAATTCGTTCATTAACTAGTTTTGTATCATTCATTAGAGTTAAAACAACTTGAACAAGATCAGTTGGATCAGATGCTTTAAATACAAAGCCTGCATCTTTGGTTTCAATGATTCTCTGCATTGGATTGCAAGAGCTTACCAATACAGGTGCTTTTTGTGACATTATTTGAAAAAGCTTATGAGGAATTGTATTATCGGTGTGATCATTTTTAATGTGTGGTATTATATTTAGATTGGAATTTTTCATGTAATAATTAATTTTCTCAAAACTTTTATGCCCAAGAAAATGCACTTGCGATTGGCAATCAAATTCAAGAGCTAAATTTTTTAGGTAAGAAATGTAATTGGCATTCCCTCCTCCAACGATGATAAAATTCACTTTTTTCTTATGAACCTTGAATTTTGGTAAAGCTTCAATTACGGTATTTAACCCTCTAACTGGGTCTATACCTCCAACATAGACAAGATAGAATACCGAGTTGTCAAAAACAAAATCATCTTTTACTTCGTTATTGGAGAAATCTAATTTTTCGTAGTTTGAGATTATACTAATTTTTTTCGAATCGATTTGGTATTCCCTAATCAGTTTGTCTTTCATTTCATCAATGACAGCAATAATATGGTCCATTTGATGAATGTTTTTTTTTTCGTATCGCTTCCATCGACCAAAATTGTAGAAAAGTTTATCTTTTAGTTGCATTAAAAGCCCTTTGTTTGATAGTTTCAATATCAACAACATTTCGGGATAATTTTCATGCATATCGAGAATGATAGGAATGTTACCTTTAATTCTCAAAATAGTTCGAATAAGCGGCAAATCATGTACATGAAAAGTAGTAATATTTTCCAACTTCATAATTCGCCTAATGTTTCTTTTGAACGTGAAGTCTATGAAAAAGAGTGCTAAGACAATGTCATTTAAGCCTTTACGGGTATGTGTATAGTTTTTACCAATCCTATAAATTTTTACATTGTCAATCGTTTCTTCTCGTAACTCTCCATCCCTCCAGCGACAAATTACAATTAGTTTTCTTTCACTCGCTGACAGTGATTCTGCTTCTTTACGCACTCGTATGTCGTTCGGATAGCTCCCGTCTAATACCATTGTGTACATTAATCAACAATTTTAGTTAGAATTGATACGATTCTTTCGGTTGCCTTACCATCCCACAATTCAGGAATCTCACATTTCATATGACCTTCTTTTGCAAGGTATTCAATGATTAATTGTGGATTGAAATCGAGCAAAATATTAGTGCCTTTTTCAATGGTTATTGGTCGTTCGGTATTTTTTCTAAGTGTAACACAAGGAATTTTCAAAAATGTTGTCTCTTCTTGAATCCCTCCAGAATCTGTAACAACCGCATGAGAGACACTAAGTAATTTTTGAAATGTTAAGTAATCAAGCGGATCAACTTGGATTAAATTATTGATAGAATCCATCCGTTCAGATAATGAAAAGAAATCAAGTTGTTTTCTGGTTCGGGGATGCACTGGGAAAACAATGGTATAATTTTTAGCGCATGCTTCAACTAAGTTTAGAATTTTTTCCAGACCTTCTTTGGTATCGACATTTGATGGCCTGTGTAAAGTTAGTGTTAGCAGTTTTGCTTTTGGATTAAACTCGAAAGGCAATTTTTGTGCATTAATCAAATCCTTGAAGGCTACCAAAGTATCAATCATCGTGTTTCCTACAAAAAATATTGATTCTTTTTTACATCCTTCATGGAGTAAATTTTCGATTCCGCTTTTTTCAGTTACGAAATAAAAATCGGCAATTTTATCAACTAAAATTCGGTTAACTTCTTCAGGCATGGACAAATCAAAACTCCTCAATCCACTTTCCAAATGAGCCAATTTTATGGATAATTTATTTGCAACAATACCAGCAGCAAGGGTAGTGTTTACATCGCCAACTGCGATTACCAATTTTGGGTTCAATAGTCGAATTTCTTTCGAAAGCTCCGTAATTATAAAACCTAATTGTGAAGCATTGTCACCAACGTATTGGGGTAAATAAGTGTCAACTCTAATTCCTAACTGTTTAAAAAGATCTTTTGAAATAGAATCTGAATAATGCTGATTACTATGAATGATGTGTAACGAAAACTTAGTATTTCGTTCAATTAAGTCTCTGAATTGTGTGATTTTAATGATGTTTGGTCGAGTACCAACAATAAGAGCAATTTTACTCATTAAAACATGTTTAATTTACAATGATACATATTTTCTTCTTAAATACTATTTTTCAGCCCAAGCAGCGTTTTTTTTACAAATTGTCATGCCAATATTTTAACATCGCAGTTCGCCATATAAAATTTGCATGCTTATTATTTCCTTGCGCAAACGAATCAGTCATATCTGTCAATTTCTTTTTGGACAACGCGACGGGATAATTATCAAAATTGTTAAGTAAAAACTTCAAATCGTTGCGTAACCAAGTTACTTCACCTGGTGTAACAAAGCCTTTTTTGTCCTTACGTTGATGTATTTTCGAAGGTAAACTACTTTTACAAGCCTCGCGTAAAATAAATTTCGTCAAACCATCTTTTATTTTCAGGTCCGGAGACGAGTTCAATCCCCATTCTACCAGTCTATGATCTAAAAATGGCACACGACTTTCAATTGAAAAAGCCATAGAATTCCGGTCTTCGAGATGCAATAAATTCGGTAGATTTGTTTTTGTCATTAGAGAGAATAGGAAACCATTGAGTTCTCCAAATTGTTTTGCGTTTTCTAAATTAATCGAGCTGCGGCTCCCTGTTTCAACGATTTTAGGATTGTAGTAGTTTAATTCTAACTTATACAGATTTGATTCAGATAAGAGACTTGATAAAAAGGTTTTCGAAAGTACGTTTAGCACGTCTTTTCTAGATAACCCTTGGTATTTTTTTTGAAATCTAAATTCCTTGTAAAATTTAAGCAAACGTAACTGTTTTAGCAAACCAGCATAAAATCGATAGTATGAGTGCATGTATCCCCCCAGATAATCGTCTGCACCTTGACCGCTCAAGACAACTTTGATACCTTGTTTGGAAACCGCTTCCATGATGAAGTATTGAGAAATGGCAGATGATCCTATGACAGGAAAGTCTTGAATGTGCGTAATCCGATTAAGTTCTGAAACAATATTCGTTTCTTTTGGTGAAAGCAAAAAAGGTGTTAGATTATTTTTATGCTGGTCAATTACTTCTTGAATAAAAGGTCTCTCATCAAATCTATCTTGATCGTAGTAGATTGAAAATGTTTTCAAGCTTTCCACAAATTTATTCTTCAAAATGTATGTTACGATGGCTGAGCTGTCTATACCTCCAGAAAGTAATGCACCAAGTTGAACATCTGTTCTAAGATGCATCTTCAAAGAGTCAGCAAAAAAATGTTCAAATTTTTCAATCGCCTCGTCCTCATTAAGCTGTTCATTGATTTTCGTTAGCTCGTAATAAGTACTTATTTTCAACGTACCATTTGAAAAATTAAATTTATGTCCGGGCTTTAAATTTTTGACCTCAAGGTGCAATGTTTCATCACCGTTATACAACCATGCCAGATTTAAATACAAATTAACCTGATTTTCATTTAGTTTTGGGTCAAAGCCAGGAATTGTTCTTAATGCTTTTACTTCTGAAGCAAAAAAGAAACTTGAATTTTTATAAATGTAATAAAAAGGTTTAATTCCAAATCGATCACGAGCACCAAACACTTCACCTGTTAGTTTGTTATATAAAACGAACGAAAACATGCCTAAAAGTAAATCTAGAATTTTCTCACCATGAATCCTGTATCCTTCTAGTAAAACTTCGGTGTCTCCGCTTGTAATGAATGTTGATCCATGGCTTTTTAGTTGCTCGCGTAATTCTTTGTAATTGTAAATTTCACCATTAAAAATCAGAATTAAATCGCCTTTGCAAAACGGTTGGTTACTTTCATCAGACAAATCAATTATACTTAGGCGATTATGTCCTAAAGAGACGAATTGATTATGAAACTGATTCGTAGCGTCAGGTCCTCGGTGCTCAATGGATTTAAGCATGACAGATAGAATATCTTTCCGCTCTTTTTCATTAAACTTGGTATTTATAAATCCTGCTATGCCACACATGAGACAAAAGTAATAATTTTGAGTACTATGCTTTGGCTTACCATAGTTGAATTCAAAAAAGTTGAAGGCCATTGTTTAATTATGAATGCCATGAGCCTAGTCATTAAAGGGTTGAAATAAAGTTAGATAATTTCCGAGCTGTTTCAAGCCTTGTGAACTCATTAATATCTGATGATAAATCACTTATTCTCAAATTTTCTCCTAATTTCCATTTATTGAACAATTCTATTAAATAGTCAACTGCTTTTATTGAAAAGTTTTCATTGATGGAAGCGTTTCCAAATTTTTCTAAAAGTATACTTGCTTCAGAACTATTAGAACCAAATAACAGTATTGGATTTCCAGTTGACAAGTATTCCATTATTTTGCCTGAAATTATAATTTCACTATTTTCAGTATTGGGTAAAATTGTAGTGAGTAAGGTTGCGTTCTTTATTAATTCAATCGCTTTTTGGTGAGAAACATAACCGTGGTAAATGACTTTTATTTTTGCCAAATTTTTTTCGAAAGCCTGAATGATCTCTTTATCTATGTTGCCAGCAAAAATCAGTTGAATTTGGTTTTCCATGGCGCTTTCTTCAAAGGCTTTAAGGGTTTGAAGCAACAACGCGTAATTTTGATTTTTACTTAATAAACCAGTAAATACTATATCAAATGTTGCCGTTTCGACTTCTGGTGCGTTTTTTAATAACTGTTCATCAAATCCATTATAAAAGTATCGTACTTTTGATGGATGATTGGTTTTTGATTGTAGCAGTTTCGACATATTATTGCCAATTGTGGTAATGTAGTCTGCATTGTCGATAATCATTTTTTCTAAACGGGCATCCTTTCGTTTAATATGAGGTAATTGATAAAACAATTTGTTGTAATAAATTTCGGTCCAAGGATCTCTAAAATCTGCGATCCAAGTAACTTTGAATTTTTGTTTTAACTTTTGACCGATTAAATGTGTAGAATGCGGTGGACCGGTGGTAATTATTAGTTCAAAATTATTTTCTTTTAGCAACTCTCGTCCTTTTTGAATTGCATATTTTACCCAACCCACGCGAGCATCCGGTACAAAAAAATTTCCTCTAATGAAACGAGCGGCACGTTGGACAATAGAGTTTTTATTTTCGATGCTACCTGCAGGAATACCTGATCGTGAATCCTTACTAACTAAGCGTGAATATAGTTTAGTCACTTCAAATGATTTGGTTGTGAATTTTTTCACCTCCTTTACTTGCTCAACCAAGCTTTCATCTAATCTTGAATAGGAAGCATAAGTTGGATCGACTGTAAGAATAGTAACATCATGACCGAATTCTTTAAGAAATTTCCCAAAATAAAGCCAGCGTTGCACACCTGATCCTCCAGCGGGTGGCCAATAATAAGAAATAATTAAAATTTTTTTCATCCATGTAAAAGTAACTATTTCTGCTTAGCTTCGAGCATCTGCAATTCGTTCGTTATATTTTTGAAATTGACATTTACCAAAGTGAAACATTAATTTCTAATTTATATTTTGTTAATTTTGTTGAAGTTCAAGACCATGGGAATCATTCAAAAAGACGCATTCAGAACAATGTTAATTTCCTATTTTGGACTTTTCCTTGGGTATCTTAACAAAGGATTCTTGTTTGTACTTGTCTTAGATGAGATTCAATTAGGAATCGTGAATCTTATTCTAACAGTTGGATTGCTTTTTGCCCAATTGGCAAGTTTTGGAACAGTGGTCTCGGCATGGAAATTTCTTCCGTTCTTCAAAAATGATCAGAATAGACATCACGGCTTCTTACCCATGATGACACTTGTTGTTTTATTCGGAGTTGTCATTTGGACGGTTCTTGCTTTAGTATTTAAAGATAATGTTGCAAGTCTCTATGTAGATAGATCACCTGATTTCATTCATTATTATTACCTCATATTACCCATTGGGATTGGTTCTGTGTTTTATTTAATGTTCGATGCTTACCTCAAGGGATTTTATAAAAATGTCATTTCTGTATTTGCGTATGAAGTCATCTTGCGCGTTGCGATTTTAATCGCGATTCTTTCCTTTTGGTTCAAATGGATTTCGTTTAATCAATTCGTTGCGGTTCACAGTTTCATATATCTTTTACCAACAATCATTCTGATTGTTTATTTAAAACGAATAGGCGAGTTGAATTTGGATTTTTCTTCTATCCATATATCGAAACGTTTTCGCAAGGTTATCGTTCAATTTTCGAGCTTCAACTACATAAATACCCTGGGAGCAATTTTAGTCCAATCCATAGATGTGCTTATGATAGCCTGGCTTATAGGGTTGGAAGCGACTGGAGTTTATGCAACCGTTGTTTTTTTAGCGAGTGCTATGCAAGTGCCTTACCGTTCCATTGTTAGAATTGCTTCACCGCTTGTGTCAGAATATTGGAAACATCGGCAAGTGGAAAAAATGAAGGAATTGTACACGATGGTCAGTTCTGTTTCTTTATTTATCGGATTGGCTTCTTTCGCAATTGTTTGGATGAATATCGATTTCATTTTTAATTTGTCTTTTTTGGGTCCAGAATTTAAAGAAGGTAAATGGGTATTCTTCTTCTTGATGATGGGACGATTATTGGACATGTTTTTCGGTATCAACGGCACTATTTTCTCAACATCCAAGAAGTATAAATATGATTTGATATTTACACTTGTATTGATTGGATTGGTTTACATTCTTAACCTTTGGTTTATTCCAATTTGGGGCATAGCAGGAGCTGCAATTTCAACCGCTATTGCAGTTGCATTTTACAATATTGGTCGCATCTTATTTGTCTGGAATGTATATAAATTACACCCATTCATAGCAAATCAATTCAAAGTCATTGGATTAGCACTGTTCACCTTATTTACTTGGTCTCAAATAGCTCCATTAATTCAGAATGAATGGTTGAAAGTTGCTTTAACAGGTTTTTATTTGTTGATAGTTTTCATTTTGCCAGTTTTTGTTTTTGATTGGGAAAAAGAGAGTAAAAATTACTTTATAAAAGTGGCGAGAAAGCTTGGGATTAAAATACTAGACAAGCAATGATGACAATTTGGCTAGTAATAGAGTTGGTTAATTAATTATCTTACTAAATGCACAAATCCATGTCCCCTGAATGCTGAACCATCGAGGTTGTTAGATTTGAATCGATAAAAGTAAACTCCATCAGTTACTGATAACCCATCTGTTGTTTTACCTTCCCAAATAGGATTTTCACCCGTTTGTTCAAATATAAGATTCCCCCATCGATTAAGAATTTGCAAATTTACTGAAATGGTTTTGGTTGTTTGAATATAGAAGATGTCATTGATTCCATCTCCATTTGGAGAAAAGACGTTATAAGTTTCCATGGTTGGAACTGGTGTTCCGTCTATATGACAATTACTTTGATCAATAACTAATATGGTTAACACTATGCTATCGCATCCAGAAACATCTTGAAAAATGGAATTATAAGTAACATTTGAAGTAATATTTGATTGTGTGGTGCCATCTGGGAAAGTAAAATTTGACCCCGAACAAATGGATTCTTGTTGTGTATTCACGAATCCTCCTTTAATAATTAAATTTATGGTAATGATACTGTCACATCCAGCATTTGTGGTAAAAACAGAATTGTGACTTTCGTTGGACAAAATATTCGTCGAGGTAAAACCGTCGGGATACGTAAAATTCGCACCAGAACAAATAGACGCATTCTGTATGGTTTGACTAGAAGGAATTATTGTAATGTTTGTTGTGATAATGCTGTCACAGCCAGAAATTGAAGTCAAATTGGAAATATGACTTTCGTTCGTTGTTATATTTGTAGAAATGAAACCATCAGAATATGTGAAATTGGATCCTGAACAAACAATCTCATTTTGAGTAATATGGAAGTTTGAAACAACAGTGATGTTTGTTGTAATGACGCTATCACAGCCAGAAATTGAAGTCAAATTGGAAATATGACTTTCGTTCGTTGTTACATTTGTAGAAATGAAACCATCAGGATATGTGAAATCTGATCCTGAACAAACAATCTCATTTTGAGTAATTTGGAAGATTGAAACAACGGTGATGTTCGTTGTAATGACGCTATCGCAGCCAGAAATTGAAGTCAAATTTGAAATGTGACTTTCATTCGTAATAACATTTGCGGAGATGAAACCATCAGGATATGTGAAATCTGATCCTGAACAAACAATCTCATTTTGAGTAATTTGGAAGTTTGAAACAACGGTGATGTTCGTTGTAATGACGCTATCGCAGCCAGAAATTGAAGTCAAATTTGAAATGTGACTTTCATTCGTAATAACATTTGCGGAAATGAAACCATCCGGATAAGTGAAATCTGATCCTGAACAAACAATCTCATTTTGAGTAATTTGGAAGTTTAAAACAACAGTAATGTTTGTTGTAATGATGCTGTCACAGCCGGAAATTGAAGTCAAATTTGAAATGTGACTTTCGTTCGTTGTTACATTTGTAGAAATGAAACCATCAGGATATGTGAAATTTGATCCTGAACAAACAGCTTCATTTAGAGTTGTTTGGCTGTCTTGGATAACGGTAATGTTTGTTGTAATAATGCTGTCACAGCCGGAAATTGAAGTCAAGTTGGAAATATGACTTTCATTCGTTGTTACATTTGTGGAAATGAAACCATCTGGATAAGTGAAATCTGAACCTGAACAAACAATCTCATTTTGAGTAATTTGGAAGTTTGAAACAACAGTAATGTTTGTTGTAATGATGCTGTCACAGCCGGAAATTGAAGTCAAATTAGAAATGTGGCTTTCGTTCGTAATTACATTTGTGGAAATGAAACCATCAGGATATGTGAAATCTGAACCTAAGCAAATAATCTCATTTTGAGTGATTTGGCTGTTAGGAACAACAGTTATGTTTGTTGTAATGATGCTATCGCAGCCGCCAACTGTTAATAGGTTTGATATCTGTGACGTGTTACTAAGGACTATTTCGGTAGTTCCATCAGGGTACGAAATCAGTTCATTTTGACAAACATTTAAATTGTTAGTTGTGTACAAGGTGTCAACACAACAAGTAGGGTCTACCGACACAGTGATGGCTTCAGAAATTGCACACCCGTATGTGTCAAAAGAACTCACTACATAAGTTTGAGTTGAAACAGGGGATGCAATAACGGTTGATCCAATATTAGTATTTAAACCTGCCGAAGGAAGCCAAGAGTAGGTGGTGCCACCTGATACATTTAAATTAACGCTTTGATTGGAACAAATAAGCGTGTCGTTGCTTATCGACAAAACCTCAGAATTAATCGAAGGTATAATGTTGGGAAGCCCTACTTTTGAACCAGTGTTAGGCAATAAAGCTTGACCAAATGCAGCAAATGAAGATGTTGCAAAATTGTTTGGATTTGAAATTACTCCGAGATAGGATTGATTGATGGTCGATAAGTTGATATCACCATCTTTAGCCATGTATATTTTACCATTTGGAGCAAGTTGTAAAGCGCCATATAAATTGTTAGTGTTTACATTTGCCATATTACCAAATGCTTGGTTAGATGCGTTTAGGATGTCGTACTTATATAAATTAGTTAGGATATTAGTATAGTACAAGATGCCACTATTGGGAGAAAATTCAACGCCATAATATGCTTTGTTTATACCTGAAACAACGGTTGTAGAATTATTAATTATGCCATTTGATGGATTAAAATCAAACAAGTTTACACTCGATGTTCGTACGACAAAAGCTAACTTTCTGTTATTTGGCGAAAGTTTCATGCAACAAGCCGAATTAATGTTGTTGTTACCTGTCGTTGCAATGGGACCAATGTTTGAAAGTACAGGTTGAGAAATTCCTGAATTGGAAACTAAATATGCCTTAAATCGATTATTACCAAATTCATGTGAAATAACCCAATAATCGATTCCATTGCAATGCCTAGCAACAGTGATACCTTCACAAGTGTTTTGCGCAACATTATGATCTGGTAGAGTAAGATTAACATTAGATGGTAAGATGATTGGAGTACCAGAAGAATAATCTAAAATAGTGTATCTGATTCGTTCTGATGCAAAAGCAGGAACTGAGAAAATAAAGTATCGGTTTGTTGAAGATCCAACAGTTAAACCCGGTTCTGGAACAATAACACCAGATTGAGCTGTTGACCAATTACCACTTAAACCTGTTTGGATTACATTATCGTTATTATCAAAAATTGAAATTCCATCCGTGTAAAATAATAAATTCCCTAAATTATCACTGATTGAAGCACAACCTTCGTAAGATGAAATTGCAGATGTACTTACGTTTGGAGGATTTACTCCATTCACAAAATCTAAACGTGCACCAACTCCAAAAGTCCATACGTTTCCTTGTTGTCCCAAGCAAAAACTTGAAAGTAAAATGAAAGCGATTGTAAATAGAGATTTGTTCACTAGTAAAATTACGTATCAAAAATAGTGAAATCTTATTCAAAATCAATGAAATTATACAAATCGTCTAGATTTTTTTATACTTAGCTTAATTGATAATTTCTTTAAAAGTTTCTTAGTTGTTCACAAATAACTTAATTTCGTTATAAATAAAAATCATGAAATTATTCTTCTCCTTCTTATTCGCAACCTTCGTTTCCATTTCAGGGTTTAGTCAACAACAAATGCTTGTTTTTCTGAAAGATAAAGGAAACTTTAGTTTAAGCGACCTTGAATCTCAATTTTCGCAGAGAGCGTTGAATCGTCGTGTGCACAATAACGTGGCCTTTTCAGAAAAAGATGTTGCTGTGAATCCAATGTACCTTCATGCTTTGGCAAAGAATGGAACCATCAAAAATGTGAGTCGCTGGTTGAACGCTATTTCGTATGAAAGCAATTTTTCGGCAGAAGAATTAATGGAAAAGTTTGACTTTATTCAATCCATTCAAACAATCGGCGCTGTGAAACCACAATCCAATAATAAATTGGATTTGAATCAGTTGAAAGCACTGAATTACGGAGCTGCTGATACGCAAATTCGTCAATTGAATTTAGATTGTTTACATGATTTAGGAAATGTTGGAAATGGCATTTACTTGGCCATTCTCGATGCGGGATTTAATAGAATGGATAGCATTGAGTATTTTGATGCAGTATTCGCAGAAAATCGCATTATCGATAAGCATAATTTTGTCAATAATTCAACGAATGTATTTGGATTTAGTCAACATGGAACAGCTGTTGCTTCTTGTATTGTTGCAGATAAAACAGATCCAAATGGCTACATAGGAACGGCTCCAAAAGTTGATTTGGCGTTGTACGTTTCTGAAGATGTTAGTTCCGAAACGCTCATTGAAGAATTTAATCTGGTGGCTGCACTCGAACGATGTGACTCCGTGGGTGTGAACATTGCAAATATATCTTTAGGATATTTTGGTTTTGATGATTCATTGACCAACCACACTTACGAAGAAATGGATGGGGCAACAACAATTGCAGCCATTGGTGTAAATACTGCATTTTCTGTGGGTATTTTGGTAGTTGCTTCAGCTGGAAATTCTGGTCCAAATTATATTGCAACTCCTGCAGATGCCGACGAGGTTTTGTGTGTGGGAGCGGTGAATAATGTGGGAGTATATGCACCTTTTTCGTCGGTTGGACCTTCGTTTGACCAACAAGTGAAACCAGATGTTGTTGCAACAGGTTGGGAAACTTGGCTCATCGTTGAATCAGGGGAATTGGTTCGAGCAAGTGGCACATCATTTTCATCGCCAATAATGGCAGGTGCTGCTGCGTGCTTGATGCAAGCTAATCCGCTGAGAACAGTTTCTCAAATCCGCCAAGCGATTCGTGCAAGCGGAAGTCAGTTTTCTGCTCCCGACAGCTTGTTAGGTTATGGCATTCCTGATTTCTGCATAGCCAATAATTTATTAGTTGAAATGAATGTAGAAATAACATTTAATGAAAAAAACATACTAATTTATCCAAATCCTGCAAATAACGCGCTAAACTTAAAATTCAATTTTGCTTCGGAAAAAGAAGTTTCAATAAAGTTAAATGATGCTTTCGGGAGAACAGTTTTCCATCAGCAAATAAACGCAACAAACGAACCAATTTCAATTCCCACAATTAACTTGAATTCAGGTGTTTATTTTGCCAATATTGAAACAAGTGCTGGGCAAAAAGTCTTGAAATTTTCAGTCGTTCATTAACAGAATATTAGCGGTTGAAATTATAATTTTGTCAGGTGTAAATAGATGCAGCTTTATTGTTTTCAATTTGTAAAAAAGGATGATTTGGTAATCATCCTTTCTTTTGAGTAGAGGTCAAAATTGATACTATTTTAAAGCGATTTGGGTGTCAATTAAAATTTATGCAATTAAACGACAACTCCAAATACTTGTAAAAATCAATTTGACTACTAAGTTGCATTAATTTAAACGTCTATGCGCGAGGTATTAAAATTAAACCGTTTTAATTTCAAATAGCACAGCGAGAAATTAAAGTTACAATTTAGATTAGTTCAGATAATTCTTTGTACTTATTGCTTGCTAGGTGCGCTTTGTGATTATTTGTAAGCGTAATATCGTAATTCGAAAAATGGGTCACATGATTTAAATTGATTATATAGGATTGATGTGATCTAAAAAACGGCATTTCTAAAAAATACGATTCATGAATTTTCTTGAGATTCTTTGACAAGATAATTGGATCTTGGGTGGTAGAATAAATAGTTGTATAATTTCCCTCAGATCGCGCAAAAATGATGTCATTTGGCTCAAACAAAAATACTTGATTAGAAATTTGAATTTTTATCTTTTTCGAAAGAATGGTGACTTGACTGTTTTTCCAATTTCTTAGTTTAATATCCACTCGATTCAGTTCATCCAAGTTTATTGGCTTGAGTAAATAATCAAATGCATTGTTTTTTATTGCATCCAAAGCATATTCAGAATGAGCCGTCAAAAAAACAATTTTACAATTGAGATGATTGATTTTTCTCAATAATTCTAAGCCCGAGCCAGAAGGCATATTTATATCCAGAAAAACTACATCTGGCTTTAAGGTTAATATCCCTTCCAAAGCGTCCTGTGCGTTCGTGTAATTTGCAATTAACTTGTAATGATCGAAGTAGTTTGTAAGATGAAATTCGAGTAAGTCGATTGCCTTTTGCTCGTCATCTACGATGATTGTGTCCATGATTTTAATTTTATAGTAATTGTTGTCCCTTTTTTGGGTGTTGATAATGTTGAAGTGATTGTTAAATCATCTTCCGTGTAGTCTTTTCCATTGTACAGTTTAATGCGCGATTTAATTATGTCAATGCCATACGATTTATGCGATTTCAATTCTGCTATCGATTGAACTCCTATTCCAAAATCAATGACTTTTATAAGAAAGAATCCATTATCGAATCGAATGGAGATTTTAATAATTTTCCGCTCGTTTTCAGCATATTTGGCATGCAAAATTACATTTTCCACAAGCGGTTGTATGAGCATGGACGGAATTTTTTTCGTCGCCAAGAGCGCTGGATTTTTTAATTCAAATTCCAATTCAAAATTTGCATTGAATCGTTTGTTTTCCAATTCCACATACAATTCAATAAATTCCTTTTCTTGATCGATAGAAATGGTTTCTTCCATGGAGAAATCCAGACTTTTACGCATAAGTAACCCAAAATCAGAGAGGTATTTGATGGCTTCTTTTTTGTCGTTTTTCAGAATGAAATGTTGAATTGAATTGATCGTGTTAAACGCAAAATGTGGATTCATTTTAGATGTTAATAATTTAAGTTCTAAGGTCAATTTTTCAAGTTCTTTGGTACGCTTTCGTTCTTGAGCTTTTAGAATTTTATAAAAAAGCCAAGTTCCAGAAATGAAGACAATCAATGAAAAAAGAATCTTAAACCACAATGTTTGATAATAAAACCGCTCAATGTAAATCGGAAGTTGAAGAACGATTTTCTTTGGATTTTCACTCACTCGAATTTTTAAGATGTTATTTCCAAAAGGCAAATTGGAAAGTACCAAACTGTGTTTGTTTGTTTCATACCATGTTTTACCATCTGTTGAATATTGGAGTTCATTAGAATGCGTGTGATCATAGCAAATGGTATTGAAAAAGAAGCTTATTTTATCTTCCGAATGAGCATGTATGGATGATGAATATGTTACTTTTTCATTATTCACTCGAACAGAATCGAGCACAAAACGAAAATCAAGGTGCGATCTATTTTTGGTCGAAAGTTTTGGATCTGCTATGAATAATCCAGATTTTGTTGCCACCCATAATTTGTCACCAAATAAAGCCAAAGAAACAATTCTGATGTTTTGAAGACCGAAATTGAAATAGAATGGAGACACAACAATCAATTTTTCTTTGATGGTTATGCTAAAAAGCTGTTTGTCGCTATATGCCCACAAATGATTTTCATCTACCTTGAAAATACCTGTAAAATCATCATTGGCGCTTTGAGAAATGCGAGATAATTTGCCATTGGTGAATTTGTACAAACCTTGATTTGTTGCAAATACAAGATTTTTTTTGAGTTTCACAAAATCGTTGAAATTTAAGCCATTCGAATTTTGAATGGGTTTTGGACTCATTTTTTTAGTAGGCAAGTCGAAATAGTACAAACCATAGTCGGTGCCAACAAGTAGTGTTTTAATATCAATTTGCACACAAAGATTTAAGCGATTTGGGGTTTTACTTTTATAAACTAGAGTTAATGAATTCCCTGATTTTGTCCAAATCTTTCCACCAAAAACGTAATAATTTAAGTTTGCTCCTTGTTCTGTTAGATAATAATATATTCCCGTTTCTTTTGATAATTTGTTGTGAGAATAATTGTCTTTTTGATTCAAACTCAATTGAGAAATTAAATCCTTATTCCCTAATTTAATTCTGTATTTATCTAAAAATACATTTTCATAATTTCCTTGGTGCTCCAGTCCTTCATTATAAACGACCATTTTATTTTTTGAGCTATCAAAAAGGATAAGTTTCTTGTGCGACACTTGAACTCCAGTGATGCTGAAAAAAAATGGAAAACGAACTTGATGGGTATTAAAATCTTGAACAAGGAGAACACCAGATTGCAATGTAGAAATCCAAAATTTACCAGTATAGTCTTTTAAGATTTTTGTAATAGAATATTCAGGTAAATAATGTTCTTCTATTTTTAAATCTGAGGAGACTCGAAAAATTCCATTATATGTCCCAACTAATATTGAATTTTCAAATTCAGCTAGACTAAGTACAATGGAAGGGAGTTCAATAAATGCACTTTTTCCATTTTTTTGGTGAATCAGAAAATTGGCAAAACCGATATATTCTCCTTCATTTGTTTTTAGTTGAGAAGATACACCAAAACTGTGATTTTGGCGGATAAAGTATTCATTTGCTAGGTTGATTTTTGTTTTTGGATTGAGTTGAATTGTGCTGGTTGGTGATGTTGAAACTTCAATTTGATAATAAGATTGATTCCCAATTTTCTTCAAAACATAGTTGCTTGTATTCGAGTTTTGACGAAAGCCAAAAAACTCAGAATCTATTAGTCTACATTCATTTTTTGAATTAATTCGTATGTAACCAGGAGCCAAACGACTGGTGATAATGATGTCATTATTGATAAAATCCATGTGGCTGACGAATCGTTCGTAATTGGAATTCAGTTGTATTGTTTCCAAAGTATTATTTGCAGGATGCTCATGAAAAAGAATCTTATCTTCATAAGGGTTAAACCAATAAATTCGACGTTTTCCAGTGGCAACCCAAATTTTCGTGTTATTTTGCTTGAAAAATTTATAAACTACTTTCGATTTAAAGAAGGATGATGTTTCAAAGGTGAGAAATTTATCTCCGTCATATTTGCAAATACCTCGATCTGTTGCAAACCACATATAACCTAATGTATCTTGGAATACATCATGAACTTCGGAGCTTGGCATTCCTTCTGAGATTTCTTCAAAAACAACATCAATTTCTTGTGCAAACGAAATCGGCGTTAGTGTATTTATGACTAGAAAGGAGAATACCCAAAAAAATCTCATTTACGAGAATACGGACAATTTATTGATTAAAAAGTTAACGAGAAGTTAATTTAAAATTGAAGATTGCTTCATTAAAGTATTGGTGGTTATTATTAAAATTAAAGAGGAGTTGTGTAGATGTCGTTTCGCATTTTTGAGCAAAAAGGACTTAAAGGTGTGATAAAAAATAAAATTAATTATATTTGGTAACTGAATTAATTTGTAATTAAATCCTTTATGAGAAGCTCTATCTTTTTTACGTTTGTATTTTTAACAAATGCAATCATTGCTCAAAATAACTCAATCAGCATCTTAAGTCCATCAACAGGCAATGTTGAAATTCAAGATAATAATTTGCTTGATTTTACGTCAACGTTGACCTTAGAGGCATGGATTCACCTAGAAGACACTTCTGGTATTCAGAGTATTGTTCATAAAGGATGGTGTGGTGCATCAGAAAATAGCTATTTTTTTGGAATTTCAGGTGGTAAATTGAAACATTCATGGAGCTCTTCCGCAACCGGAAATTGTAATTTTTCAAATGATTCGTCTACAGAAAATGTGGTAATATTGCCAGGAATCTGTTATCATGTTGCCGTAGTCCATGGAACATCGTCGGTGAAATTTTATGTCAATGGCTTAGAAGTTGCCAGTTCTATTTTATCTGGAGGATTTAATGGGTTCTACAATAGTAATGAACCACTTAGGCTAGGGATTTATAGAAATTTGAGTGGAAATTTAGTTAATCCAATTAATGGATTGCTGGACGAAGTAAGAATTTGGGACATTGCAAGAAGTTCTGCTGAAATTTTAAGTAACAAAAATATTGGACTCAACGGTGACGAACAGGGATTAATAGCCTATTATAAATTTGATTCGCAATTAGCAACAATTGGCAGCGATGTGTTAAACAGCGCTAGCACTGGCGCAATACTAGATGGTGAAGTGATGGGACCCGATTTAATGAATGTTGAGCCAGCATGTGAGAATATGTCATTTCTTTCTGCAGATAATAATTTAACAGATTTGGTTAAATCAGACTTGATCGTTAGCCTGTCCCCAAATCCTAGCAATGGTAACGTAATTCTAGATTTGGTAAATTATTCAGTTATCAAGGATGTCAAAATTATTGATTCTAAAGGTTCTGTTTTAAATACTTGGATTCCAGAAAGTAACAAACAAATTATTTCGATGAGCAATTTAAATTCTGGTATTTACTTTGTTCGAATTGAATCAAAATTGGGGATCATCGAAAATCAAAAAGTTGTGAAGAATTAATTAAAGAAACTTTTAAATCTTACCCAAAACCAACTTTACTGCTTCCTCCAAACCTTTGGAATCTGTTCCACCAGCGGTAGCGAAAAATGGTTGTCCACCGCCACCACCTTTGATGAGTGATGCAAATTCTTTCACCAAATTTCCAGCATGTAAATTTTGGGATTGAACCAACTCTTCACTCACAATGATGCTCAAAGTGCATTTTTCATCTTGAATTCCTCCAATGACACCAAAAAATAACGGATATTCTCCTTTCAATTGAAACAAAATATCTTTAATGGAAGCACCATCAAGTTGGATGATTTTACTCAAGACATGCATGCCATTTTTTTCAATAACAGCAGATTTTAATTCGTTTTTAATGCCTTTTGCTTTCTCACGTTGCATTTGCTCAATTTCTTTTTGCAAAGCATTGTTCCTTGTGATCAGGTCATTCACCGCTTTTTCTAAATCCTTTGGATTTTTCAACGTCAATGCAATGTTCTCCAAAAGTGCTGTTTTTTCTTTGTAGAAATTCTCAGCCACTTCCGATGTAATCGCTTCTATTCTGCGAATTCCAGCTGCAACAGCGGTTTCTGTAGTGATTTTGAACAATCCAATTTCACCTGTTGATTTTACGTGGGTTCCACCACATAATTCCACCGATTCACCAAATTTGATAACGCGCACAGCATCTCCATATTTTTCACCAAACAAAGCCATGGCACCAAGTTTTTTGGCTTCTTCCATGGGTGTGTTTCTTCGTTCATCCAACAAGATGTTTTCTCGAATAGCAGCAGTTACCAATGATTCAACTTCCGCCAATTGCTTATCGGTTACCTTCGAAAAATGAGAGAAGTCAAAACGCAAATTGTTCGCATTTACCAAGGAACCTTTTTGTTCAACATGTGTCCCTAAAACAGTGCGCAAGGCATGATGTAATAAATGAGTTGCTGAGTGATTGCACGCCGAAGCCAAACGTTTACTGCGATTTACAACCGCTTGGAATGTCCCAGACAATTCTTCGGGTAATTTTTCCGTTAAATGAACAATCAAATTGTTTTCTCTTTTCGTATCGAAAATAAACGTTTTTTGCCCGTTTTGCTCAATAAAACCACTGTCTCCAACTTGTCCACCACCTTCTGGATAGAAAGGAGTGAGGCTAAATACCAATTGGAAAAACGTTTTTTGATTTTGAATGACTTTACGGTATTTGACAATTTTTATTTCAGCGGTCAAGTAATCATAACCAATAAATTCTTCCACAGAATCATCCATCAAATTGACCCAATCGTCCGTTGTTAAATTCGTTGCCGCGCGAGATCTATCTTTTTGGGCTTGTAATTCTTCGTTGAACCCAATTTCATCAATTTCCAAATTATTTTCTCTGGCAATCAAGGACGTTAAATCAACCGGGAAACCAAATGTGTCGTACAATTCAAACACCGATGCACCAGAAATGATTTGCTTTCCTTCTAGTTTCGTTGTTTGAATCAAAGCATCAATTCTTCGAATTCCTTGTTCCAATGTTCTGAAAAAGCTTAATTCTTCTTCTTTGATTACTTTGTAAATCAATTCTTTTTGTGAAACCAATTCAGGAAAAGCTCCACCCATAGTATCGGAAAGTGTTAACGCCAATTCGCACAAAAATGGTTCTTTGAGGTTCAAGGTTTGGTATCCGTAGCGAACTGCACGGCGCAAAATGCGTCGAATTACATATCCAGCACCTGTATTTGAAGGAAGTTGTCCATCCGAAATGGAAAAAGAGATGGCACGCACGTGGTCAGAAATTACACGAAGGGCAATGTCAGTCGGTTCGTTTTGACCATATTTAAGACCAGAAATTTTTTCCATGCGCTGAATTAACGTTTGGAATAAATCGGTGTCGTAATTGGATTTTTTTCCTTGCAAAGCTACTGCCAAACGCTCAAGCCCCATTCCAGTGTCAACGTGTTTTTCTGGCAATGGAACCAATGAACCATTCGCCATGCGATTAAATTCCATGAACACGTTATTCCAGATTTCAATCACTTGCGGATGGTCGTTGTTCACCAGTGATTTTCCATCCAGTTGAGCTCGATCTTCGTCGCTACGCAAATCCACATGAATTTCGGAACATGGGCCACACGGACCTGTATCTCCCATTTCCCAGAAGTTATCTTTCTTGGATGCAGGAATGATTCTGTCTTGAGCAATTAAGTTTTTCCAAATCGAAATACTATCTGTGTCCATCGGTACACCATCGGTTTCATCGCCTTCAAAAACAGTCACATAAAGTCGATCTTTTGGAATTTTATACACTTCAGTCAATAATTCCCAAGCCCATGAAATGGCTTCTTCTTTGAAATAATCACCAAAAGACCAGTTTCCAAGCATTTCAAACATCGTGTGATGATACGTATCTACACCAACTTCTTCAAGGTCGTTGTGCTTTCCAGAAACACGCAAACATTTTTGAGAATTTGCCACACGACGTGATTTTGGAACAGCATTTCCTAAAATGAAATCTTTGAACTGATTCATTCCTGCGTTTGTAAACATCAGGGTTGGATCGTTTTTCACCACCATGGGCGCAGAAGGAACAATTTCATGTCCTTTGGATTCAAAAAATGCTAAAAATTGCGAACGTATTTCAGAAACTGTCATGCTCAAAAAAGCTTTTGTGTTAAATTAAGGTTGCAAATTTAGTGGAAATAAGTGAAATTTTCAGTGCATGATGGGGTGAAAACTTCTTTGCTCTAGCACAATGTTTTTTATAGAAACTTCGCCACTACTTTTTGTTGGATTCCAAATATATAATTTCGTTGTCCCTTTTTGTCGAATGAGCAATGTTGGTGAAAGCGCTTTGCTTGGATCTAGTGTCATATTGCTGTAATCCTCCGTATTGTTGTAATCAAAGACAAGAATCAATTCTTTCGAGGTTGATGAGATATCAAAGGAAAGCTTCACATCTTCTTTTTGTTTTGGAATGAATGGGTTAATGTCTTTGTATTCTTCATTGGAATTAATTGTTAAAGAGATGTCATCGAGTGTTTTTTGAATCACCGATTTCGTTTTTTGTTGTTTTTCGAGAGGTATATATTGATAAATTACAAAACCTTCCACTTCATTAAAACGGTCATCGACTTGTTGCGAGCTGATAAATTCTTTGACTTTCACAATTTCCTCAAAGCGTTCAATTTCGGAAAGAGGGAGATTTGCTTCGAGCGCACCGAAATGACTATCGCGGATAATGAAATCGCCTGGTTTGTAAACAGTTTCCAAATCTTTTTCCAGATTAGAACTCGTATAGCAATGTACATTTGAATTTGCAATGAAAGGATTAACCCCAAGTTCATAGGCAATCAGTGGCATGAAGTAATAAATTTGTTGCTTTTCTGTGTTCATGGATTTTATGAATGAAGCCACCTCAATTCCTTGTTTTTCAAATGGATTAATGGTTTTTATATACAATTGAACTTGTGAAAGAAGATACAGTGTATATCCGCCAAATGTGATTAAAACAATCTTGCCTATTCTCAATTGAAAAAATTGAATTTTACTAATCAAGTATATATTTGTTATTAAGAATAAGGGTAATCCTTGTGTAGCAATTCTTGTTAGCCCTATTGAACCACTTTTGCCTGTCGCCCAGAAATAGGAATGAATGATAAGAACCGCGAGAAATATGGCCGCACCAAAAAATACATAGGGAAATTTTAAATCTTGCCAGCGTTTTAGAACAAGTAAATAAAAGAATGATCCTAAACCTAATACAAAAAGCACAACTCCAGTGATTCCAATAAAATAAGTGTAATGCTCCAAATAATGACTCCAGGTTCCTGAGCCGTAAATATTATTGCTCATTTTATACGGATTTTGGGTGAAATACCACAAAAAATCATCGAAAGCAAAGAATCCAATTATGGCATAGATTACAAAACCAACCAGCAAATAAGGAATTGCTCTGAATGCGCGAAAGTAAAGAATTAGAAGTAATGCCAAAACAACTACAAACTGGCCTTCACTCCGCATAAAAGGAATAAAGGATACAACCAGTGCAAAAGCAACGTATTTTTTTTGAATGAGCAAATAAAATGCTGACACAGTTGCCAAATTAAAAAGGGGTTCTGTTAAACCACCCAAAATAGTGGAGGAAACATCAAATGGCACAAGAACAACCAATGGAAATAGCATTTGAAGCCAAGTGGATACTCCAAGCTGACGAAGAATTCGAAATCCAACTGCAACGGTTAGTGTGTGAACCATAAGGTTAAAAACAGCCATTCCATTAAAACCAAACTGTGCAAATGTTGAACTCAATAGTGTAAAAACGGGTTTGTTCCAATGATCCAAAAAGTACTGTGGCTGAAACCATGAAGCCTGTGCATAGAAGAAGTGCATTAAACCATCTCCAATGTCAGGCGGAATTTCATTCTTACTAAAAATATAGCAAATCCATAAAATGCTTAATAAGAATGCGAAATAGTGAACTTTAAAGAATGTTTGAATGTTTCTCAATGAGTGATACTTTTAGAATAAAAATGGGAATACAGCTTTACGTTCTTTCGGATAATCCGCAAATTTTGATTTATACTTATAGGGGTATTTAAAAGCGTTTGAACAAATGAAAACAGCCGCTCGTTTGAAGCGACTGTTTTGTTTCATTAAAACCACTATTTGCATTAATTGTGAGGTCTTCAGTAAATAAGAAATTTTTAATTTTAACCTATCAAGTTTAATTAATCACAATTTTCTGAGAACTAATGACTTTTGTGTTTTCAAAAACGGATAGAACATAGAGCCCCTTCGCTAAATCAGTATTTAATTTTAAACTTTGACTCCCTGCTAAAGTGATGTTTGCTTGCTCGTAAACCACTTGTCCGCTAATACTTGTAATTGTTAGATTGGCATTATTCAAATTTGAATTGGATACCAAGTTTATTTCACCAACCGATGGATTTGGGTATAACGATAATGGTGAATTTGATTCGTTTTCATTAATTCCGACTATTGAAGGCGTAAAACGATACACTTGACCTGAGGCAGGGTTGCCATTTATACTTAGCGATGCCGCTATTGTAGATGCAACAGGATTTGCAGCATTACCAGATAATGAAATGAATAATGTCGCAGAATTAAAGAGACCAACTGTAGGGCCAGAAAGAGGACTATACGTTGCACTTGAACCACTTGAAGCACCAAAATGAATCTCAATTACATTTGTAGTTTCATACAACCATAATTGAAAATTGGCAGATTCTGTTGAACTTTCGTCATCAACATAGCCAGCATTTTTAATTTGAACTTTATAAATTCTATTTGGAGCAGTGCCAGAAACTAAAATGGAAATAGTTGAATTTGACAAACTTGCATGTTCAACATAACCGGCATCACAAAAATAGATTTGTGGACCAGGAAAATTACCTTCTCCAACTTGCTTAAAAGCTACAAATCCACCAACAATATAAAGGCTATCTTGTGGTTGACCGAAAAATTGAATAGCAAATGGCATTTTTTTTTGAATAATTGAGAAATCATCCCAACTTGGAGTACTAACGACTGTGTTTCCAGTTAAATCGCTGTAGGTAGCATTGAATTTGCTGAAGGTGTAGTTTTGTGCTTGAGCAGTAAAACTTAAAAACAATAAGACGTAAATTGATTTGTGTAAAATTCTTTTCATAGTATGTTTTTAAAATGATTTTGGTCAAAAGTAACTTAAATTTCTAGAATATTTGAGGTTGCTTTTTTTTATAACAGCATTTTTTCATAAATTTCAAATTATCTTGGTTGGTTTACCATTATGTCCCATCAAAACAAAAAAGGAAAAACTGCCTTTCGTTCTGTTGGATAATCTGAAAACTTCGATTTATACCAATCGTGGTGATTTTTAGCTCTTGGCACCAAATTGGCAAAGGTCCATACCATAAATGTTAGCGCTGGTAAATTCCAAGCCATGATGGCAAAACCAGTCCATTCGATGATTTCGCCAAATAAGTTCGGAGAAGAAATGAAGTCGAATAAAAAACCTATCGGGATTTTATAGCCTGTCTCACCTGGTTTTCGCAATGAAATCAAAATATGATCTGCTCGCCAATTTATCGTCATTCCACCAACAAAAAGCGCCGCTCCAATTAAGAAATGAGGCGAAGTCAACCACGTTTTATTGTAATCAGTACTATTTGCCAATTCGCTTAAGAAATAGCCGTTCAATCCTGCATTCATCAAGTTGAATAATATGGCATTCAAAACGATGGCTAAAGGCATTTTTTTTTCGGTTGCTTTGATGCGGAGTGGATAGATAACAGTGCGATTGAAATAATGAAAAATCCATGCACTAAATAATATCCAAACAAAGGAATCGAAGGATTTGCTGCCGAAAAACAGAAAATAAGCCATGATTCCAAGCGAAGGTAATTCCATGATGAACCATGCTAATTTATTGTCAACCATTGGTCCCCAACTGGTTGTTGTGTGTCGTCCAAAAGGTGCAGTCACAAAAAACATGGTAATGTGAACCAAAATCGCGATTGCCAACCAAACATAGCAAATGAAGTTTAATGTATCTATTGACATTTGTTACCTTTTTAGCTTTTAAAGTTATTTCTTTTGTTTGATTTGAGGCAATTTCTAAAGGAAAAATGGTCTTGTCATTTTTTTATACCAAAGAACTTCGAGATTTTTATAATTTTGTTCTATGTCAAAAACCAAGTATCGTTTCAATTCCGAGACACTTTCTTACGAGGAGGTGAATGATGGTTTTTGGAAAAAAGTGCTTCGTTGGCTTCTTTACTTGTCGCCAAGTATTTTAATTGGTTTTGCATTTGCTTTTTTCTTTACGAAACAACTTTCTACCCCGAAAGAATCACGGTTGGTGCGCGAATTAAAAGTTTCAAATCAACGCTACGAAGAATTGCTTGCAGATCTTGAAGATGCCAATCGAGCGATGGATGTGCTGATGAAAAAAGATGAAGATATTTACCGTTTGGCGCTTTATGCCGATGAGTTTCCAGAAGAATATCGCATTATGGGGTTTGGAGGATCGGATAAGTATGATTACCTCAAAGGTTTTTCAAGTAGTGAGTTAATGTTAGAAGCTTCCAAACAAATGGATTTATTGGAGCAACGCATCAATGGTCAAAGTTTGTCATTCAAAGAATTGCTCACATTGGCGAAGGACAAAGAAAAACTTTTGGCTTGCATTCCTGCGATTCAGCCGGTGAGCAACAAAGACTTAAAACGGTTAGCATCTGGCTATGGAATGCGTATTGACCCGATTTACAAAACAGCACGCATGCACTCAGGAATGGATTTCACGGCAAACGTTGGTACAGATGTGTATGTTACAGCAGATGGAACGGTTGAAGCATTGGAACGAAACGCATGGGGCTATGGGCAGTGTATCGTTGTTAATCACGGTTATGGCTACAAAACACGTTATGCGCACTTAAGTAAATTCAATGTTTCCGTTGGACAAAAAGTAAAACGAGGAGCTATTATTGGATATGTTGGATCTACAGGTAAATCAACTGGGCCGCATTTGCACTATGAGGTAGAAGTGAATGGTGAAAAAGTGAATCCTATCAATTATTATCATTCTGACTTAACACCAGAAGAATACGAACAATTGCTAGAAATGAGCGAGAAATCGTTTAAAGCATACGATTAATCTAATCTCAACCTACACTTCTATGAATAGAATAAAAATCATCTTTTCATTTGTTTTTTTGTTGTCAATTTCTGCTGTGGCGCAAGAAAGAAATCCAATTGGGACTATTTCTGATGAACGAGATGCAGAAGTTCAGTTAAAATTAGTTGCAAGAAACCAAGCTTTTAAATCAGGAGAATTGCAAACGCACGACCATTACGATACAGCAGTTAATTCGCCAAAGTCAGTGGTGTTTTCTCAAGACGGTATGAAGTATTATGTGAATTCGTTAGAAGGATACACAACTGTTGTTTTTGATACAAAATCACACGAAAAATTGAAAGAAATTAAACATGTTTTCAATGGTGATGATACAAAGTACTTCCTTAATAATGAAAACACCGTTTTTGATTATGCGCAAAGCGAGAAAAGGGAGAAACCAAATTTCTTTTCAGGGAAACCAGTTGAAAGTTGCTTGTCACACGATGGCAAATATTTGTGGGTAACGTATTACCGTCGTGATTGGGATAAAAATGCTCAATATCCATCTGCATTAGCAATTATTGATACCGAAAAAGATCAGATTGTGCGTGTAATGCCCACAGGACCGCTACCTAAAATGATCGCTTCTTCACCCGATGGGAAATACGTTGCGGTGACACATTGGGGAGACAATACGGTTGGAATTATTGCTACTTCAGATCCTGATCCGTTTAAATTTAAGTACATAAAACATTGTGTAGTTGGAGAAAAAATTGAACTTTCATTTGACGAAGATGTCATTGTTGATCGAGATAATAACTGTGGGAGCTGCTTGCGAGGAACTGTTTTTACAGAAGACAGCAAACATCTTTTAGTAGGAAGAATGGGTGGAGCAGGAGGAATTTGTGTCATCAATACATCCGATTTTTCTACGAAAGGAATCGTACAAGGAATGATGGGAAATGTACGTCACCTAGTCATTGTGGGAGATGAATTATTCTTAAGTTCAAACAAATTTGGTTATGTTCAAAAATGCAGATTGTCAAAAATGCTTGCTTCCTTGGATGGAAAAAGCGATTCTGTGCGATTTACAGATTGGAAATCTTGTTTTGTAGGTTATGGCGCACGAACAATATCAGTAACTGGTGACGGAAAGTACATTTTTGCAGCCGTAAATAATGCTCAGAAAATTGCGGTTGTTCGCTCTTCAGATATGAAATTGATTAATACTATCGATGCCGATCCTTTTCCGGTGGGCATGGCTTTATCTAAATACGAAACCCGATTGATGGTCACTGCACAAGGTAAAGAAGATAAAGGAGGGAATTCAGTCACTGTTTACAGCGTTACGTATCCAGAATAGACAAAAATGCGTAGACAAGTCTCGAACTTTGTCATTAAATCTGTCATTTCGGCATTAAACAACAACTATTCGTGTCATTTTTGGCAGAATTTCTCAATAATTTCTAATTGGTATAAAGATTGACTATCAATGGGAAATTGATTAAAAAGAAAATAAACAATCATGGGAAAAATAATAGGAATAGATTTAGGGACAACCAACTCATGTGTTTCCGTAATGGAAGGAAATGAGCCAGTGGTAATCTCAAATTCAGAAGGAAAAAGAACGACTCCATCTGTTGTAGCTTTTGTTGAAGGTGGCGAGCGTAAAGTAGGTGATCCTGCAAAACGTCAGGCAATCACAAATCCTACAAAAACAATTTATTCAATCAAACGTTTTATGGGTTCTTCGTTCGACGAAACAGCGAAAGAGCGTGAAAGAGTTCCATATAAAGTAGTAAAAGGAGACAATAATACACCACGTGTAGAAATTGACGATAGAACATACACACCACAAGAAATTTCGGCAATGATTCTTCAAAAAATGAAGAAAACAGCTGAAGATTATTTAGGACAAGATGTGACAGAAGCAGTTGTTACGGTTCCAGCATATTTCAATGATTCTCAGCGTCAAGCAACGAAAGAAGCGGGTGAAATTGCAGGATTGACCATCAAAAGAATTATCAATGAGCCTACCGCAGCAGCATTGGCTTATGGATTAGACAAAAAAGGAATTGACCAAAAAATTGTTGTATTTGACTTTGGTGGAGGTACGCATGACGTTTCTATCCTTGAATTAGGAGATGGTGTTTTTGAAGTGCTTTCAACGGATGGAGATACACATTTAGGTGGAGATGATGTCGATCAAACAATCATTGATTGGTTGTCTGACGAATTTAAAAAAGACGAAGGAATTGACTTGAAGAAAGATCCAATGGCTTTGCAACGTTTGAAAGAAGCTGCAGAAAAAGCGAAAATTGAATTGTCTTCAACAACGTCAACAGAAATCAATCTTCCTTATATCATGCCAGTAGATGGCGTTCCAAAACACTTGGTACGTACATTACAACGTGCAAAATTTGAGCAATTGATTTCGTCAATCGTTGAAAGAACAATCGCACCTTGTCGTTCAGCATTGAAAAGCGCAGGATTGTCAACAAGTGATATCAACGAAGTGATTTTAGTAGGAGGTTCTACACGAATTCCAGTAATTCAAGATGCAGTTGAGCGTTTCTTCGGAAAAGCTCCTTCGAAAGGAGTAAATCCAGATGAGGTAGTAGCAATTGGAGCTGCAATTCAAGGTGGAGTTTTGACAGGAGAAGTAAAAGATGTATTATTGTTGGACGTTATTCCTTTATCATTAGGAATCGAAACAATGGGTGGCGTTTTCACGAAATTGATTGAAGCAAACACGACTATTCCAACGAAAAAATCTGAGACTTTCTCAACAGCATCTGACAATCAACCATCGGTAGATATTCACGTATTGCAAGGAGAAAGAGCTATGGCTTCAGATAACAAAGCATTGGGTCGTTTTCAATTGACTGACATTCCGCCAGCGCCAAGAGGAGTTCCTCAAATCGAAGTAACGTTCGATATTGATGCAAACGGAATCATGAATATTTCAGCTAAAGACAAAGGAACAGGAAAAGAGCAATCGATCAAAATTGAAGCTTCTTCAGGTTTGTCAGACGACGATATCGCACGAATGAAAGCAGAAGCGTTGGCAAATGCAGATGCAGATGCAAAACGTAGAGACGAAGCGGAAACAGTTAATAAAGCGGATTCGTTGATTTTCCAAACGGAAAGACAATTGAAAGAATACGGCGATAAAATTCCTGCGGATAAAAAACAACCAATCGAAGATGCGTTGGCTGAATTGAAAAAAGAATTCGAAGCGAAAAACATCGCGAATTTAGAGCCAGCAATGGAAAAATTAAACAATGTATTCCAAGCAGCTTCTCAAGAAATGTACAACGCAGCAAATGACGGTGGCGCAAATCAAGGTGCAGAAGGTGACGCAGGTCAGCAGGCGCAAGGAGATGAGGTTACAGACGTTGATTTCGAAGAGGTAGAAGAGAAGAAGTAAATTTTTAGAATTACCATAGTAAAAGGCACTCGCAGGAATGTGGGTGCCTTTTTTTGTTTTTTGGTTATTCATTTTACTAAATGGTGTGAATTTTTGGAGGTGTGATTTGAGTTTTTTAAATCTTGCAAACATCTAATTATTAAGTAGTTGTGTTTTTTGGGTAAATTGGCAAACTTCCGAAGGAGAAAAAGCAACGCTTTTGAAGACTGAGTGGTAGCGTAAGGAAAACAAAGTCAATTACCAACGCGTTGGTAATATTACCCCCACTTTTTATTGTTGACTTTTTGATAAAAAAATATCCAAAATGAGCACACAAATTTCCACAGAATAATGTTTTTGGACAATCACAAACTCTTGGTTAGTGGGAAATAATGGAATTGAGTACGAAGTTATAATTCCAGAATCGCACTAAGATTATTTGATAGTCTTGTTATTAAGCAATGACTTAACTTAAGTCCTAAAACCAACGAAACAAGGCATTTTTGTATTGTTTAAAATCTTCCAAAGAAATATCAACACGCGACGCAGGTTCAATTCAATTTCAGAGAAATCGGCATCTCACTTTGAATCAACACTTATAACTCAAATCTATTTTACCACTTCCACAAACCCATGTCCTTCCAACAACGTCCCATCTAATCCCGTAACCTTGTATTTGTAAAAATAAACACCGTCTTCAACAAGCAAGCCTTCTGTGTTTTTACCATTCCAGATTGGATTTAGACTTGTTTCTTGGTAAATCAAATTTCCCCAACGATTGATGATTGTCATTTCGACAGACGAAGCATTTGTGGTTGTAAAATAGAATCCTTCATTGATTTCATCTCCATTCGGGGAGAAAACGTTGTACGTTTCAACCGTTGGAGTAGGTGGAATTGGATATAAACAAGAACCATCATTCACATTTGCGAGCGGATTATAGTTCAATGCATTTGGATCGTTACACCCACATGTGTTCACTGAAACTGATATTGTTGTTGTATCAGCACAATTGGATTGAGAAGCAATGAGTTGGATGGTTGAACTGTTTGTAAAAACGTGTGTTTGTGAAGTTAAATCTGTAACATTTGTTGAAGGTCCATCCCCAAAATTCCATGCATAATTTGTGGCATTTTGACTTGAGTTTGTAAATGTGACTTCTAATGGTGAACATCCGCTCGTTGTGTTTGCAGAAAATGCAGCCACAGGTGGATTCAGAGGAACCACTTCGGCTGTGTCGTAAAGAAAACAACCATTGTATTCCATGGAAAAGTAATAAATTCCTGGACTTAAATCAGTCCAAGCAGTTGCATTAATAAAATTCGGATTTCCTTCCCCTGGTCCATTCCATGTGTATAAAGCGGGCAGATTAAATGGAACTATTTGCGCTGATACAGCTCCGTTGTTTTCGCCGCAATTCGTTGGCACAACAAAAATAGTGTCGATATACCATGGCATAGGTGTGATCGTAGCAACAGCAGAATCGCTAACAATACAGCCATTTGCTGAGGTTGTAAAAACAGAATACGTTCCGCTTTGTGTTGGGGTAAATTGTGCTCCACTCACTCCATTTTCCCAAATAAATGCAGTTCCTAGTTGGTTGCTTGTTACCACAAAATTATCTGTTTCATTTTCACAAAATGCTAAGTCTTCTTGAATTGTGATCACCAATGGATCGTAAGTCAAGGTGATTTCATCCGTTTGCAAACATACTTCTTTAAAACTGATGTCGTCAATAGCAAAATCGTTTCCTGAAACAGTCGTATTTTGATTATAAATGCAAATATTTGCGGAGCTAGACGCCCCAGAATTCCAAACATCATTAAATTCTTGCCAAATGCACGCTGTTGGTGATGTTGAAAAAACGGGACCGATTTGAATTCCGTTCACGAAAAACTGCAAATTGGAAACATTAAAGTCATTCAATGCGTTCATAATCCAAGCCGAAAACAAATAATTCGTGTTTGGAACGACTGGAATTGTTTGACACCAAACTGAGGTGTTCGGAGTTCCAGATCCATTTGCCACAAGCATATTTCCAATCCCAGAAGGTGTGTGATCTGCGCAATTCGAAAAGTTATTGTGCGTTGCGTTTGGAGATGTTGCAATAGCATATTGGCCTTCATTTGATAACAATCCATAAGCACCGCCAGTTCCATAAATATAAGAACTTGAAAAACCTACATTTCCACTTTCAAAGTCACCATTCGCAACCAAATTATTCGACACATTCGCTACTTCTAAGGTGTAAGTTCCAGCATTATTAAATGTGTTCGAATTTGTTAAATTTCCATCTGACCATTGGTAATTATCGTAGACCAAAGGAACGTTAATAGTTAAGGATTGTCCTGGGCAAAGCAAGGTGTCATTACCAATATTCAACGTTGGGTAAAGTGAACATTGAGAAAATGCTAAAAATGAGAATGTTACGAAAATTAAAAATAACGAATAATTGCGCATAATTTGTTTTTTTTCAAAGGTACGAGATAAAATTCTTTATCGATCAATAATGACTTTCTATAACAGACGTAAGTTTGTGAAAAAAAGTTCCAATAGTGATATGAAAACCGTTAACTTTTTAAAATTATATTCGTCTAACAAAGGAACATTCTTTAAAGTAAAAGTTAAATGAAACAAATTTCCATTTTTTTCTTGCAATTCGCATTCGTTTTTGTGACATCTGCGCAACTCACAAAAAGTGCACTTTTTCTAGGTAACAGTTACACAGCCTATAATAATCTTCCAGCTATGACCAGTAGTTTAGCGACTTCTGTTGGAGATGTATTGATTTATAATAGCAACACACCTGGAGGATATACATTCGAAGGTCATTCGACGAATACAACATCGATCAATTTGATGCAACAAGGCACTTGGGATTATGTTATTTTGCAAGAACAAAGTCAACTTCCGTCATTTCCAGAGTCGCAAGTGGAAAGTGATTGTTATCCATATGCAGCAATTTTGAATGAAATGATTAAATCGTACAATCCTTGTGCTGAAACGATGTTTTATATGACATGGGGAAGAAAAACAGGTGATGCTGGTAATTGTCCAAATTGGCCACCAGTGTGCACTTACGAAGGCATGGATGATTTACTTGCTCAGCGCTACATGCAGATGGCGGCGGACAATAATGCAGTCGTTTCTCCAGTTGGAAAAGTTTGGCGCTACCTGCGAGACAGTGGAACAACTATCGAGCTATACAATGCCGATAACAGTCATCCTTCCGTTGCCGGCACGTATGCTGCAGCATGTTGTTTTTATACAGCTATTTTTCAAAAAGATCCGTTGCTTATTACTGACAATCAAGGGCTTTCAGCTGTCGATGCTCAGGAAATTCGGGAGGCTGTTAAGGAAGTAGTTTACGATGATTTATTGACTTACAATATTGGTTTCTTCGACCTGGGACCGACGGCTAATTTTGAGATGTCGATTTTTGACTGGAATACTTTCTCATTTTCAAATTATTCAACAAATGCAACTGAAGTTTTTTGGGATTTTGGTGATGGGTCTACTTCTACAGAATTAAGTCCAACACACATTTTTCAATTACCTGGAACTTATACCGTAACATTAACGGCGACAGGTTGTGGTATACAGGATGAGGAGTTTATTACTGTTAACGTCACAGAATTGGCTGTCGATGTATTGCATTCAACGGATGACTTGAATATCTACCCAAATCCTTCAAACGACATCCTTTTTGCAGAAATGGAATCTGGCGAAAAAACAATTAAAATCTTTAGTTTACTTGGTCAAATTGTTTTTGAATCTAAAACAAATGAGGCGGTTATTGAATTTGATATAAAAGATTTGGCATCGGGGGCTTATGTCTTTGAAGTCGAATTGAATGGTCAGATTTTGAGAAAGCAATTTGTGAAGAAATAAGTACGATAGTGAAAATTTAAACGGGTGCAATTTTAAGCGCGAGGAAGTAATATTACATTCACGGACGTAATATTGCAAATTTGCTCTCTTGGAAGTAATATTACATTCACGGACGTAATATTACAAATTTACTCCCTTGGAAGTAATATTACATTCACGGACGTAATATTGCAAATTTGCTCTCTTGGCAGTAATATTACATTCACGGAAGTAATATTACAAATTTGCTCCCTTGGAAGTAATATTACATTCACGGACGTAATATTGTAAATTTGCTCCCTTGGATGTAATATTACAAATTTGCTCCATTGGAAGTAATATTACATTCACGGACGTAATTTTACAAATTTGCTCTCTTGGAAGTAATATTACATTCACGGACGTAATATTACAAATTTGCTCCCTTGGAAGCAATATTACATTCACGGACGTAATATTACAAATTTGCAATCGAGGAAATAATTTTTGATTCTAACATGTATTTGATAAAATCACCTCCAATGTTTGGACACAAATTTCTTTACAACCAATAAAAAAGGAGTTCTTCAAGCCGATTTCAATCAGAAGAAAAACTCCTTTTTAAATATTAAATCTATTTAGTTTTTAACCATTCTGATGGTGTGAGTTTGATTCGCATCCGATAAATTCACTAAGTAAATTCCATTTGCCATATCCGTCAAATCAATTTTGGTTGCTTTATTCGGACCCATGTTTTCAGTTGATTGGAAAATGATTTTACCTGCTACATCAATCACCTTAATGTTTACTTCACCAGCATATTTACTTGATGTGATTGAAAAAGCACCATCTGTTGGATTTGGTGAAACAACAATTCCTTTCTCCAATGTGTTTTCCACAACGGATACTGATGTGATTGCCACACAAGCGGAGGTGTCTGAGCATCCGTTAGAAGCAGACACAATTACCGCATAATTTCCATTCTCTGTTGCTGTGAATGTTTGGCTATTCGCTCCTTGAATAGCTGCAAAATTATTGTCACAATCAACCCATTGATATTGTGCATTTGTTGCATTCGCGGTGAGTTGCACTGCGGAAGATGCTACTGACACGTCAACTGTGTTAATGGTTAAATTCAATATTACAACACTGTCACAACCATTGGCTGATCCACCGCTAATGGTGTAAACAGCTGAGTTGTTGCTTGACGTATACGTATTGTTGTCAATCCACGTAAATGATCCACAAGCGACGTGTGTATCTGTTGATTGCGAAGCTGGATTAATTGTCAAATCTAAAGTTACGATGCTATCACAACCATTGGCAGAACCACCGCTAATGGTGTAAACAGCTGAGTTATTGCTTGAAGTATATGTATTGTTGTCAATCCAAGTGTATGAGCCACAAGCAACTTGCACATCTGTTCCTTGTGAAGGAGTATTTACGGTTAAGTCCAAAGTGACAATGCTATCGCAACCTGCAACTGAACCACCAACATACGTGTAAGTGACTCCTGTTGTACTTGAATTATATGTAACACCGTCAATCCAAGTTAATGGACCGCATGTGTTCTGAACATCGGTTGTTTGAACAGACGCCAATGGCCCAGAAATCCAATCAGATGGCTCCATGTTGTACATGGTTAAGGTGTTTCCATTTCCTGTTAAATCACTTACAGTCGTGCTACTTGGACCATTTTCAAATCGGTAATAAGCAACTAAACCTGGCTCTGATCCTGACAAGTTAGATGAAATATTAGCATTCAATTCAGCAGGAGTTCGAGCTACATTCCAAATGCGGATATCCTCGAAAGAAGTTGGAGAAAACTGCGTGTTTTGAGTGTATCGCGCTCCAATTACCAATCCACTAGCAAATGTTGCCGAATTTGTAACAGCATCACTTGTTGCTGTTGTCGTAACAGCGACACCATCAATGTATAGAATTTGATTTGTCCCATCATATACAAACGCAACGTGGTGCCAAGTACCAACTGCTGGCGTGTTTACAGGTGTACTGCCGATTTCTATTGGAGTAAGACCATCAGCCCAAGTAGTAAAAACGCCTCCAGCATTCCAACCTCCTAATACTAAATATGCATTTTGGTAAAGGCTAATGTAGTGCTCGTTCTGATTATAGTTTGACGAATTAATCCACATTTCCAAAGTGAAATTGTTGAATGTGTAATTCGCAAAAGGAGTGTGAAGATACTCATCTATGCCGTCGAGCTGAAGAGCCGAGTAGCACTGTGAATGCGCTTGGTTTCTAGAAATCAAAAGTAATCCAGCAACAAAAAATGATGTAAAGATTTTTTTCATAAGTGAAATTTGTTAGTTTCTGCAAAGCTAAAAATAAAAGGTTTGCTAAGTATAAGTAAAGATTAACTTTTGAGCGAGAAATAGGTGTTTTTCCGATTTATTTTCATCAAAAGAATCGTTTAAATATGTTCGTTTTTATCGCTTTAGACGGGTTATATTTACATAATCAACAGACAGCGTTTTGTGTTATACTACCGAATTATTTTTTGGAGACATTATAGAAACATGCTTTCCATGGAAATACTATTTTGAACCAAATCAAAGTAATGTTCGTTTTCTAAAACGCCATACGTGGTGACCATTGCTAAATGAACAGCACTTTTGGTTTTACTGTCGTGTTTAAAAGCGCTGATTTTATTTCTGAGATCTTGAGCATATTTTTTATCGATTACAAATTTGTTTAGCGAATATTTCATTTCACAAATAGTTGTAATTTGGTCTCTTCTGTCAAATAATAAATCAATTTGTGCATTGAGATCAGCATGTTTACTTTTCCAAGAACTCACTGTTGCCTGAACTCCCTCAATTCCAAGGGCTTTTTTAATTTGTTTCTCATGCATCAAACACAGCAATTCAAAAGAATAACCACTCCAACTTCTGTGTTTTGGGTTGTCTATGTTCGCAGACCAATAGTTTTCTTGGGAATTGTTTTTTAGAAAATTAAAATAAAAAAGCGAATAAAAATCTACTAATTGATACAAAGCATCTCGTTTCGATTTGCCAAAATAGGTATATTTCCGAATAAAACCGCTTTCTTCTAATTCTTCCAGAATTTTTGAGAACGTACCACCATCATTCATTTTGGTGATTTGTAACAAAACATCTCTATTCAACCCGATGTTTTTTTTGCTCAAAGCTTCAATTACTTTTACATGATTTTCATGATTGGTGAATAAGGAAGCGTATAAGTTTTCGAATTCATCATACAACAATCCATTTTTATGAAAACATCCTTCATCTATATTTTGCGCGACACTTTTCCCTTTTCGCACGGTTTCTAAATAGTAGGGAATGCCACCATAAATCATATAGAGTTCAATAATTTGATGTTGATTTAATACAATTTTTTTATGCTTCAAAAACAGTTCGGTTTCCTTTAAAGTAAACGGATTCACCTTTATTTTTTCGGTTATTCTATTGTGCAAACCACCTGTGTCTTTCACAATTTTGCGAATCATCCAAGAAGCGGCTGAACCACACACGATTAAAATAATATCAGTTCTCGCTGAAGCCCAATGGTTCCAGAAATAATTTAATGCATTTAAAAAGTTGGATTTTGGCGTGGCGAACCAAGGTAATTCGTCTAGAAATAGTATTTTCTTCTTTGCCCGAGATTTTTCTAGTTTTTTACTCAATTCATGAAATGCTTCTTGCCAATTTGCTGGTGGCTCTTGCAATGCTCTTCGAAAGGAATTTTCGTAGGATACAGAAAAATTGTACAATTGTTCTTTCAAAGAAGCATCTTTAATCCCGGTTAAATAAAATGTGAAGTCATTTTTGAAATACTCACGAATAAGAAATGTCTTGCCTACGCGTCTTCGTCCAAAAACAGCAACAAATTCAGATTTATTGCTAGCTACTATTTGTTCCAACTTCTCTTTCTCAAAGGATCTACCTACAATTTCTCTCATATAAAAGTGATTTATAATCAGCGACAAATATATAAAAAAACACAGTTACCGCTGAATATAATTTTATTTTAATTAGCGATAAAGCTTGTAAATAGACACTTACCGCTGATTATAAATCAAAGAAGTATAGGTTATATGATTGATTTTAATGTGATTATTAGACTGAATAGGTATTTACAATTTGAGCGTTTATACTAGGAGTTATTGTCTTAAATATCTAGAAATTTTAAAACTTAGAGTTTCATTTTCTTTAAGTCTAATCACGTAATTTAAACGAAAAATGAAACGAAGTTAAATTTGCTTTTTTCTCTGGTTGTTCATAGGAAATGTTGTTTCTCATGCTTGATGTCACAAACCGCCAACTTGCTATTTCATCGTTAAAGAAAGTATCTTCATCAACGAGGTACAACCAAACTTCGTCATTTTCTGAAACATAGAAACTGAAAATTCGTGGTTTTTCTGCGAATTTCAACGAATAACTGTTGCCTTTGTGAATATTTCCTACTTCTGTTCCACCAACGAATAAGTTGAAATCTAAGTCAGGTGCATCTCCTCTGGAAAAAGAATAATCCCAAGCCTGACCTTTGTGGTCAATGTAATTCACGGTCATGGAATCCAACGAAAATTCAAAGGTTTTTAGCGGAGGTTTTTGAAATGTAATGGTTTCTGTTTTAATTTTCTGTTGATATTTTACACCGAAACTATCTTTTCCTTGAATTCTTAAATGGACATAAATTTCGTTTTGTTCAGAGGGTAATTTTAAGGAAGCGTAAGGAATGAAAATAGTTGTCGCATAATTGTCAAAAATTGTAGTTCCCATAGGTGTTGACAAATTTGATATTATTTCCATATTGCCATCAGTGCGTTTGATGCCCGTATATCCATAAGCAGGCTGTACCAATTCTTTATTGCTAAAAACGGTGGTAAAAAGTTTAAATTCAGATCCTCGGGTGCTTTTTGAAAGCAAACTATCTGTGGGATATTTACTTTTCAAAAAACCATAGTCGTATTTACATTCAATTTGAATCCCAATAGCACCTTTGTAAACAACATCTTGTTTCACTGAAGTAATTTTAAGCATGGAAATTTCTTCTTGCGAAAAACCATTCATAAAAAAAGATAAACAAGTAAGGATGATCAATTTGAGTTGCATAATGTGTTGTTTTAAAGTTGATTAAAGTACGTTTACGAAGTTAGAAAAAATTAAATACAAAAATCAATTACACCTTTTTAATTCGAATATAATAATCTGGACTCACCTCAAATTTCTTACACTTCAAATCTTGAAAAACCTCAATTGGAAGAATGCGAACCATTTTCCCATCAATGTTAACATCTATCGGCATGGTAAAATCTTTGACAACATTGGTCCAGCGATAACTCAATTTTTTGCGTTTTTTCTTTATCTCCAAGGTTGGAATATCGGTTGTTCTCAAGTATTGATCAAAAACGGTCGATAAATCCATCTGTAATTTCATGGACATATAACTTTCAACACGCTTCGATGTAACTACTTGGTGATAAAAGTCTTCATTAAATCCCCGTAAAAATGAGCGCCAAATGGAATCATTGTTCACCAATTGGCGGATGGTGTGCAACAAATTTGCGCCTTTCGGATACATATCGCCAGAACCTTCTTGGTTGACGTTGTATGTTCCAATAATTGGACTTTGGTTGTGAATTCCTTTGCGCAAGCCGCGGAGATATTCAAATCCTGCCTTTTTACCATAAAAGTACTCGGTGAATATTCCTTCGGAATAGGACGTAAATCCTTCATGAATCCACATGTCTGCGGCGTCGCGATACGTGATGTTATTCGCAAACCACTCATGTCCACTTTCATGCACAATGATGTAATCCCAGTTTTTCCCCCAACCAGTGCCGGACAAATCCATTCCCAAATAACCTTTTTTGTATTCATTCCCGTAAGTAACCGAACTTTGGTGTTCCATGCCCAAATATGGAACTTCAACCAATTTGTAACTATCCTCATAAAAAGGGTAGGGGCCAAACCAATATTCGAAAGCGGTTAATGTCCGTTGAGCATCTGCAAAGTGAATTTTTGCTTTAGCGAGATTTTCGGCAAACACATAAAAATCTAAATCCAAGGGACCTTTTTCTCCTTGAAAAACTTCTGACCAATGCGCGTAATCCGCAATGTTCATGTTCACACCATAATTATTGATTGGGTTGACCACTTCCCAAACAGTAGTTCTAGTATCATCCGCTTCAATGCGATTTTCTTTCAATCGACCATTCGAAACATTCATCACTTCTTTTGGTGTATTCACCGAAATTCGCATGCCTTGCTCAGGCTCGTCGTACATGTGGTCTTTACATGGCCACCAAATACTCGCACCAATTCCCTGACAAGCGGTTGCAATGATTGGTTTCCCCTTACTGTCTTGACTCCAAACAACACCACCATCCCAAGGTGCGTTGACCGCTTCTCGCGGCACACCACTGTAATAACAAGTAACTTCGTAGCTTTGACGTAGCTTTAGATCATTAGGGAAGTCGATTAAATATACGTTCGGTCCATCTTTTCGGACAGTTAGTTTTTTATTTTGAAAAACAACACTATCCATGTTTAAAGGCATTTGCAAGTCAATTTGCATGCTTTTTTGTGTTCGATCAACGTCAAAGCGAATGGTGTTTTTTCCAGAAATTTTTTTTTCCACAGGAAATACTTTTACAAACAAATCATAATGCGTCAAATTCCACCACACGCGCTCTGGAGTTTCGCTTCCACGCAAAGAATCCGCACGCGAAAATTGAGCTTGGCTCGAAAAACTAGTTAGAATTAAGAAAAGATGGAGAATTGACCGCATGATTTTTTAGTTAAAAATAAGATTGTTTTTTGAGAATGCAGTGAATTGGTCCAAAATATTGATGAGAGACTGACCTTGCAAATTAATTATTTTTAATTACATTAGCCTCTGATTAAATTACTTACCGTTAAACGAATACTATGAAAACGATTCTACTTTTTGCAACCATGTCAATTTTTAGCTCATCCACTAATTCATCTGTTTATATCTGTGATTCGGCCAACGCAGAAAAATACCATCTTACCAAAGATTGCCAAGGATTGGATAAGTGTAAACATACCATCCAAGAAGTGACACTTTCGGAGGCAAAGGCGCTAGGGAGAGAATTGTGTAGTTGGGAGGATTGAAATAAATATTTGAAGGAAAATGGAACCAGTTAAGCAAAAATCGGAGTTTTTTAAGTTAGTAAAAGCAACGATGAACGCCCGTCATTCAGTTACGTTGCTTGAAGATGTTAAGTTTGAAAATCGCAAACAAGAACCTGTAGTTTTTGACCTTGCGGATACCTCTAAGGCAATTTTTATAAAAATCTTCCAAAGAGCGTTAGTAGCTGATCGAGAACAAGTTGTTCGCGAAATTGAGTTGCATTGCAGTGCCTTGCGAGATGCGGAAAATTTTAAATCAAATATCTTTTACATAGCATTTATCTTTTTAGAAGAACTTACGCCGCTAGAGAAGAAATTCTATCATGCTAGCTACAAGTCATTGCAGAATTTTAAAATTGAGTTCCTTTATGAGAAGAATATTCTTGATTTTGCTTTGGCCTATGAAATTGATGCATCTACTTTTTTGCATGAAAATGGAGTTGAAAGGGTCAGTGATACAAACTTTCAAGAAGATACTCAAATTGAGATGAGTGCATCTGAAGTGTCACAGCTAGATTCTTATGCAAGATTTATTGCTGAACAAGAAATTTCAATTTACTGTTTTGAAAGTGATACTGATGAAATAGAATATATAATTTCTGAACCAAGTGAAAAGGATTTCGTATTGTGGCGAGGAGAGCCAAATAGTATATTTTGGAGTATAAAAACTTATGATTTAATCGTACTAGAAGTTCGCCACGAAGTAAGGGAAATTGATTATTTATTGGTGAATTACGTAGGGAAAGTAATTGAGAATTTGAATGATGGTAAGAGGCTATTAGTTAAATGGTTTCACTTGGGTCATTATCTTGATATGACACAGCCAATGAATCCCATTCAAAAAAGAATGCAAAAGCTTACCGCTTACAACTTTAGCAAAATAATAAGGGGTTTGGGAGGTTTAGATAAGTTAATTGATCGTGGTTTGTTCGACTTAACAACGGAAACTAATGAAAAGGTATTTGATAGTCTACCAAAACAAGAAACTGACAAAATTTCATTTCAATTGGATCAAGTGAGCGAGTCGGATGAGTTGGGTCATAGACCTGTTGCTAAAGCTTTTGCGAACTTAATCAAAAATGATATCTTTTCGAAAGACTTAAAACATGCCTTTGTAGTTCATCTTCAAGGAGAATGGGGTGCTGGTAAATCAACCTTTTTAAATTTGATTAAACAAGAATTGGATGGGTGGATTTTTGTTGAATATAACGCTTGGCAAAATCAGCATATTCGTCCACCATGGTGGACTTTGATAAATCAAGTGTACATTCAGAGTTTACGAAAGTTGAGTGGCTTTGAAAAATTTAAATTGTTTTTGAAAGAGCGATTTCGAAGAATTATTTGGTATAGCAGTTGGAAAAATATTATGGCTTTTTTTGCTGCTTTATTATTAGCCATTTTCGTCTTTTGGAATTTTGACCGACTTGCAGATTTGTTTTATAGAGCCTCTTCAAATAAAGATGAGCTAAGTTTAGCCGATTCGATTGAACTGGTGTCAAAATCTATTTTGTCTATTGCTGGAATTTTTGGTGTCCTTTTTTCGGTTTCCAGATTTTTTTCGACAACTTTATTTGTAAATTCATCAAAAGATGCAGAAACTTTTGTACTGAGATCTAAAGACCCAACAGGTCAAATTAAAAGACATTACGAAGACTTGGTTTCGAACATTCAAGGCTCAAAAAAAGCACGAAACCTTGCAATTTTCATTGATGACATTGATAGATGCAACAAAGAATATGTTGTCGAGTTAATGGAAGGTTTGCAGACACTCTTTAAAAAGCAAAAAGTACTATTTATCATTGCCGGTGATAAGAAATGGATTTCGACATGTTTTCAAAAAACATTTCAGGATTTTGAAACTGAAAGTAGTCAGTCATCCAAAATGATCGGTGACTTGTTTTTGCAAAAAATGTTTCAATTATCCATTCGTGTGCCCAAAGTTTCGCCTGAAATGAGAGAAAAGTTCTGGCATAAAATGATAGGTTATAACAAAAGTGAAGCATCGAAACAAAAAACGACTAAAGACCTTTCCGCAGAAGAAAACAAAGAATTAATGAAGGAAATTAATAATCCCGATTTGAATTGGTCCAATGCGAATACAATTTCCGAGCTTCAAGACAAATTCGATTTGTCAGGTGACTCGATTTCTAATTTGGTTATAGAGAAGTTAAATCAAAGCGATACAGAATTTATTCACATTTTGCAAGGATACCATTCCATGTTGGATATAAATCCAAGGTCAATTAAGCGTTTGGCAAACAATTACACAATGACTCGGTCAACATTACTGGCAGAGAGAAAGGACTACGAACCAGATAAAATTTTTCGATTTTTGATTTTGGATGAAATGTATCCTTTTCTCTTTGAAAAATTTGATTTATTCAATTTAAAAGAAGATGTACTCGAGGCACTTAATGAAAATAATCCCACAAAAAGTGAAATTGAGAGGTTCGAAAAATTGTGGAATGGTATTAATGAGCTTGGAAACGAGGAAATGACATTGGAAGAAATAAAATCGTTTAAAGGAATTTGATATGTTCTGTTTCAATTTTCGCCAATAGAAAATCGAAGTCTTAGCAATTCCTCACCTCAACCTCTCCTTGTCCAACACCTTAATAAAATGAAAACCTTTCGGTGAAAATCCTTCATTATAGAAAAATTTGTGGGCTTTGAAATTATGGGTGTATGAATCTAAGGCAAGCATGGAAACGTTTTCTTGTTTACCTTTTTCGTGCAAAAAATCAAAAAGTAATTTTCCAACGCCTTTAGATCTATGCTTTGAAGTGACGATGATGTTGTCGAGTTCAAGGTATTTGCCACACCAAAGTTTGTTGCCAATCCAATAGCCCGAAAGTCCAAGGCACGTGTTATTCTCAAAAACCGCCACTTGTCCGTAGTTGTGCGGAAGCATGACGTCCAATTCGGTAGCATATTGCTCCAAGGTGAGGGACGGATACATTTCGTTGAGCAACTCAATTTGAGCCAACATTTCTTCTTTTGTTTTGAGTTCTCTAATTTCCACCGACGTTAATTTTGATGAACAAAGGTGCGAAAAATGCAGTTGAATTTGATAGAAATGCAATGGGTTTTGGAGGTTGAGATGGATTTTGGAACTAAATTTTATGTTAGTTGGTTTGTTTTTGCTGAGGTTTGGAGAACGCAATTGACTTGATCATCCTTCGGAAATGGGCAATTTTATGACCTTTGGAGTAATATTACATTCGAGGAAGTAATATTACAAATTTGCATTTTCGGGAATAATATTACATTCAAGGAAGTAATATTACAAATTTCCTTTTTCGGGAGTAATATTACATTCAAGGAAGTAATTTTACAAATTTGCGTTTTTGGGAGTAATATTACATTCAAGGAAGTAATATTACAAATTTCCTTTTTCGGGAGTAATATTACATTCAAGGAAGTAATTTTACAAATTTGCTTTTTTCGGAAGTAATATTACATTCAAGGAAGTAATATTACAAATTTGCAAAATTCCAAATTTAGGTAGTTAACAAAACGGAAGTTAAGATTTCAGGAAACTACTATGTCTATTAGCTTTTCTGTAAATCACAACCACAAAAAAAGCGCAATAATTGCGCTTTTCGATATTTTTATTTTGAATCGATTTACGAATTACCAACTAAACAATGGTCGGCTTGACATCAATGCTTCCACTTCTTTTTTCACACTTGCAATAATCGTTTCGTTCGAAATATTTGTAAGTACTTTATCCATCAATTCAACGATTTGAGGAATTTCATGTTCTTTCACGCCTCTTGAAGTGATTGCAGGAGTTCCAACGCGAATTCCAGAAGTGATAAATGGCGATTCTGTATCAAACGGAACCATGTTTTTATTCACCGTGATTTCTGCAAGAACCAATGTGTTTTCTGCATCCTTTCCAGTTACACTTTTTGAGCGCAAATCAATCAACATAGAATGGTTTTCAGTGCCTCCAGAAACAACAGCGTAACCACGTTTTACAAATTCATCCGCCATCACAGAAGCGTTTAATTGGACTTGTTTCATGTAATTCGCATAATTCGGAGTTAATGCTTCACCAAAAGAAACCGCTTTCGCAGCAATCACGTGCTCCAAAGGTCCACCTTGAATTCCTGGAAAAACAGCAGCATCTAAAAGAGCAGCCATCGATTTTGGATTTCCATTATTCCATTTCAAACCAAACGGATTATCGAAATTGTGACGCATCATGATAACACCACCTCTTGGACCGCGAAGAGTTTTATGCGTTGTTGTTGTAACAATGTGACAATGATCTAACGGATCGTTCAATAATTTCGTAGCAATCAATCCTGCCGGATGTGAAATATCCGCTAAAACCAAAGCACCAATTTGATCGGCAACTTTGCGGATGCGCGCGTAGTCCCAATCGCGACTATAGGCTGAAGCTCCACAAATAATCATTTTTGGTCGTTCTTTTAATGCTACTTCTTCAAGAACATCGTAATCAACCAACCCCGTTTCTTTGTTCACACCATAGAAATGTGGAACATATAATTTTCCAGAAAAATTAACCGAAGATCCATGAGTTAGATGTCCACCATGTGATAAATCAAAGCCCAAAATTTTGTCTCCTGGATTTAAGCAAGCTAAGAAAACCGCTGCATTGGCTTGTGCACCAGAATGAGGTTGTACATTTGCCCAAGTAGCTCCAAACAATTTACACAAACGATCAATCGCCAATTGCTCCACTTGGTCTACAATCTGGCAACCACCGTAATACCTTTTGCCTGGTAAGCCTTCGGCATATTTGTTCGTTAACACACTTCCCATGGCACGCATCACTTCATCGCTCACGAAGTTTTCGGATGCAATTAATTCAATTCCATGTATTTGACGTTGATGTTCTAGTTCAATGAGATTAAAAATTTCGAGATCTCTGGTCATGAAGAAATAAGATTTTAATATACGTAATTGGTTTCGAAAATTAATTTAAGACCTTCATCAAGGCTTGTTCTTGGTTTGTAATTGGTTAATCCAAATAATTTATCAGAGCTTCCAACACGTCTTTCCACTTCGTAGTCATAACGTTTTTTTGGAGCCTCAAGGAAAATGATTTCTGAGCTACTTCCTGTCACTTCTTTGATTTTCACAGCAAGTTCATCTATGCACCATTCTGCTTCGTTAGCGATGTTCACGATGTGACAACCTTTTACATCTATTAATCGAATACATGCTTCTACGGTATCATCAATGTAAGTAAAGTCACGCGTTTGCTTTCCAGTTCCGAAAACGGTGATGCGTTCATTACCAACAGCTTGCTCAAAGAAAAGAGGCACCACCATGCGGTTATCTTGGTTCGATCCATACACGTTGAAGAAACGCAACGAAACAACATCAATTCCTTTTTCTTGGTGATGAGAAGTCAAATAAATTTCATTGTATCGCTTCGCCATGGCATACGAAGTATGTGGATCGACCAACACCTCTTCAGTTAACGCACTTTCGATGGCAGAATGTCCATAAATGCCGCTCGTTGAAGCGTACATGATTTTTTTAATATTGTTAATCTCAGCAGCTAGAACAACATTACGTGTTCCAATTACCTCAACATCCATTGTTTCAACCGGATTATCGGCTACAATGTCAACACCCAAAACTGCTGCGAAATGAAAAATTAAATCGCAACCCTTACTTGCATTCAAAACAGCGTCGAAATCACGAACATCTGCTTTAATAAATGTGATTTTTTCAAAAGTATCTTTATCTAACTTATTGCCTCTCAGCAAAGAATCAAGAACGGTTACTTCGTGTCCATCATCCACCAAGCGTTTTGACAAGTTACTTCCAATAAAACCAGCTCCTCCAGTAATTAATATTTTCATAAGCTATTTTTTACAAATATGGTAAATATTCCAATGATTTCATTCAAATCATCCGTTTAATACTTGATAAATAATGTGTGTGGTATCCATCTGTGTCATGAATAATTCCCGTTTTATCAATTTCATTTATTCTTACAAACCCACTTGCATGGATAATTTTGTCTGCTTCCGTTAAAATTCCTGTGTGTATCACTTTTCCTTTATCATTGCTGAAAAAGGCAACATCACCTGCTTGTCTATCATTGAATTCAACGTCAATTCCATAGTCCGCTTGTTGCCAAGCATCCCGGGGCAAGTTGAAATCTAAAAATCTAAAAACAATTTGAACCAATCCAGAACAATCGATTCCAAAAGGTGATTTTCCACCCCACAAATAAGGTGCATTCAAATAGGTTTGGGCTATTTCAACAGGAGAATTAGTGTTCAAGGAGATTTCTTCTTCCTCAAAGTGATATTCGTCATTGCCTATTTTAAAGGATTCCAAATTACTGAAAGGAACAAACGAACCTCTTACAATGACTTGGTTACCGCGATTGGATTTTATTCTTCGTGTGAATGAATGCTCAAAACTCAAGCCATCCAACCAACGGTGCATTTCTTTTTTAGTTAAAACTTGAATTTGTTTCGGATCCACCCAGCCTTCATAGTTGTCTGAAAGTGTTTGTATTTTCCACCATTTTTCAGTTTTCTCCAAAACATCAACTACTTCCCCAAAAAGCAATTGAGAAACCATTTCGGATGCATCACGCGCTTCCGCTCGAACAGGCGAAATACTTACCAAACAATATGCTGCTCCCAAACTCATTTTACAGGAAAAGCTCTGTGATTTAACAGATTAAGTGCTTGTTGAACATGTCGTTCATTATGATAAGCGACAAAGAGCAAGCCATCGCCAAAGCGCAAACGAATAATTTTTGAAATCGAAATGCCAATTTTTGACTTTCGAATATTTATCTTCCTTGCTTTTTCTAGGATTTCAAGAAACTCTTTTTGAGCATCCAAAAAATCTTGAACGGCCGTTGGTTTCACGATCGACGAAACAATTTTTGGATTGTACAGTTTAGCAGCTCTAAATTTTCGTTTCACGTTTTTAGCATTTCCAAGCTTCATCATTTTCCATGCATTTCTGCCGAGAGGAGACGAAATGAAGTTTTCTCTTGGATCTCGAAATCGTGTTGTATCTATTTTCTTTAAAAACGTTGGGTGATAGAATAAGCTGTATTCGTTCAAGTGTGCAAAAATTTCAAGAATGTTCCAGGTATCCTTGTTTGGGCTCCATTTTAGTTGGTCTTCAGAGAGTTTTATCAGCTTTTTCTGAACAACGTCAATAGACGATTCGGTAATATTTCGCAATTCTTGAAAGAGGACTTCAGTGTTCATTTTGCTTTTACAAATTCTTTCCAACCTAAGGATGGATAAATTTAGACATTATTTAAAAAGTAACAAGTCTACATCTCAAATTCTATGCCTTTTTTGGTGATAATTCGTTACTTTCGCACAAAACTGTGTTTTTTGTATAGATGGAAGAAAAAAGTAGATTGATTTTGGTCACAAACGACGATGGAATTTCTGCGAAAGGAATTCGTTCATTGGTTGAAGTTGCAAGCAAATATGGTGAAGTAATTGTAATTGCTCCAGATAAACCACAATCTGGGATGGGTCACGCCATTACTATGAATAATCCGCTGCGTTTAAATAAATCCTCTATTTTTGGCGATATCGAAGCATATACTTGTTCGGGAACACCTGTTGATTGTGTGAAGTTGGGAATTTGTGAAGTACTTCATCGCAAGCCAGATTTGATTCTTTCGGGCATTAATCATGGTGCAAATACTTCAACCAATGTTCTTTATTCTGGTACGATGTCAGCAGCCGTTGAAGGAGCTATGGAGAATATTCCGTCCATTGGATTTTCCTTGTATAATTACGATGCAGATGCCGATTTTTCGACGGCTCAAGTAGTTGTGGAACAAATCATAGAAAAGGTAATATCGCATGAGTTCCCACCTTATATTTGCTTAAACGTCAATGTGCCTGATGTTTCTAAAGAAGATCTGAAAGGTATTAAAATGTGTAAGCAAGCCAATGCTTTTTGGGAAGATCGATTTGATAAACGCTTGGATCAATTTAATAATCCTTATTATTGGTTGACAGGTAATTTTGAAATTTCTGAAAACGGGGAAGGAACGGATTTATTGGCGATTGAGCAAGGATTTGCGAGTTGTGTACCAACGCAATTTGATATGACATCATACAGTGCACTAGAATTATTGAAAAACTGGGAAAAATGAATTTAAGAAAATGGACAAAGGACCATACCTTTGGAATCCTTATAGGAATAGCAACAACAATTATTTGTAGTTTCATTGTAGTTGGAATTTTAGCGTGGAAAGATGGTTTTTCATACGGAGAAATGTTCCATCGTTTTACATTCTACAATGTAGTGAAAGCTAAAGTTTTGTCGCTAGCCAGCATTGGGAGTTTGTTTTGGTTTCATCGATTTCTCAAAAAAGAAAAATGGTCGCTTGCCATGGGAGTCATTTTGGCTACGATTTTAAATTTGATTATCATCTTGTATTATCGATTTATCTAAGCTCATGGTTGTCGCTCCCAAGAAAATTTACATCATAGCAGGCGAAGCTTCAGGCGATTTACATGCCAGCAATCTCATGCGCGAACTTAAGCGAGAAGAAGAAAATGTAGATTTTCGTTTTTGGGGAGGAGACAACATGCAAGAAGTTGGAGGATCCTTGGTGAAACACATTCGAGAGTTGGCTTTTATGGGATTTATTGAAGTGGTTGCAAATCTTCGCACCATTTTGGGAAATATAAAATTCTGTAAGAAAGACATTCTAGCATACAAACCAGATGTATTGGTGTTGGTTGATTATCCTGGCTTTAATCTGCGTATTGCTGAATGGGCTCACGAACAAGGGATAAAAGTGGTGTATTACATTTCTCCGCAAATTTGGGCATGGAAGCAATCACGCGTTCACTTAATCAAAAAAGTAGTTGATAAAATGTTTGTCATTCTGCCTTTCGAAAAAGATTTTTACAAAAAATTTGATTTTGAGGTGGAATTTGTTGGTCATCCATTGCTCGATGCCATTCATAATTTTGAACAGAAAAAAGTATCCAGAGAAACTTTTATCGCTGAAAATGAACTCTCCGACTTACCAATCATTGCTGTACTGCCTGGCAGTCGAAAACAAGAAGTGAGCAAAAAATTGCCAATCATGTTGAAGGCCTTGGAATCGCTTACAAATTACCAAATTGTCATTGCTGGTGCTCCAAGTTTAACTCCTGACTTTTATGAACCCATGCTCCATGAGCGGTGTAAAATTGTTTATGGACAAACGTATCAATTGCTTAGCCATGCTGAGAATGCTGTAGTGACATCAGGTACAGCAACACTTGAAACAGCGCTATTTGAAGTTCCAGAAGTTGTTTGTTATAAAAGCTCTGCCATTTCATATTCCATCGCTAAAAAGCTAATCAAGATTAAGTACATTTCGTTGGTCAATTTAATCATGGACAAACCAATTGTTGCGGAATTGATTCAGCACGAGTGCAATCCAGCTCGAATCTTGGATGAATTAAAACCACTTTTGGTTGGCGGAAATCAACGTGAACGAATGCTTCAGGACTTCAAAGAATTAAAGAAAAATTTAGGCGGTGGAGGAGCGAGCAAGAAAGTTGCACAATCCTTGTTGAAAACTATTGATTAATGGGGTGTTAAACCTTTTTTCAATAACTAATTTTGTGGGATGAAATTTTTCCTTTCATGTTTCTTTCTTTTAATAACGCTTTTTGGTGGTGCTCAGCAACTAAGAATTGGCGTTTATAGAGATTTTCAAATGAAAAGGATAGCCTTTGCGTACGATCAGGGCAGTTATTCGATTCATGCGGATACGTCTTTCTTAGGTTCCATTTTGCCTGATGAATTCGTCGAGTTATCCGTAGAAGGCGATTCTGTTCGACTAAAATTAGGTGTTGTCGACCAAGGAGTATATTCTAAAATACTTTTAGTTGAAAACAACGGAAATTCATCCATATCGCTCAATCCTAAATCACCTGTTGCCAAGCAACGCAAATACGAAGATGATTTTGAGATCACATCCAATGGATCTGCGATGACAATTGTGAATCTCGTTGATATGGATAATTACTTGGCTGGCGTGGTTGAATCAGAAGGCGGCGGCGGTGGACATGTGGAATATTACCGTGTGCAAGCACTTATTAGTCGAACCTATGTCCTGAAATATTTGAATCGACACCAAAAAGAAGGTTTTTCATTGTGCGACCGAGTGCATTGTCAAGCTTATCACAGCATGTTGCGTTTCACACCATTAATTGACGAAGCCGTTTTGACGACACAAGACATGGTGTTGGTCGATAAATCCAATAAACTTGTAGATTCGTATTTCCATGCCAACTGTGGGGGACAAACCTGTGAACCAGCCGATGTTTGGAACAATTCAGTTCCTTACTTGAATTCATTTATCGATACATTTTGCATTTATACCAAACAAGCAAAATGGGAAAAACGCATTCCCCAAGAAGAATGGGAGGCTTATTTGAGGAAAGATTTTAATTTTCCCTTTAGTGATTCCAATTTTGTCAGTAAAATGTACTCGTTTGAGCAACCGCAGCGAAAAGCATTTTATGTAGATCCAATTTTAGGAATCCCGTTGCGCGATTTGAGAACTAAATTTAGTTTAAAGTCTACATTTTTTTCATGCAGGCTGGAGAATGGATCAGTCGTTTTAAATGGACGAGGCTATGGACATGGTGTCGGATTGTGTCAAGAAGGAGCAATGAAAATGGCACGTTCAGGCTATGATTACCAACAAATTGCTCGATTTTATTTTCCTGGTTTAAGGGTGGTCAATCTCCAAGAGATGAATTACTTTAAACAGAAAGGGGAAGACGAAATTTTAGATTAAAGAATTATTCGTAAGAAATCACAAAAACATCTTCATCGTCTTTTTTGAACAGCTTTTTCTCACGCGCATAGCGCTCAACTTCACTTTGGTATTTCAGTTTGTCTAAGGTAGTTTTTGTTTCTTTAAGTTGATCGCTTACCTGTTCTTTTTGCTGCTCCAACGCTGTTAATTTTGCATTTTGACGGAAAGCAGTGAAAATGTCCAAATCATCTAAAAATAAAGCATACAACACAAAGATGGTCACTGTGAGTATGTATTTATTCTTTAAATAAAAAAGATACTTTTTCATGGTTCAAAGTTAAGCGAGATTCGATCTTAATTCGAAGTAAAATCAATTAGTTATGAAAATGGGTGTGTTACTAACATTAAAACCATAAAAAAATCCCCTCCGCAAATTGGGAAGGGCTTCTAGAAAATATTTCGAATTGTAAACTTACAGATTTAATAAAGGATTTCGTTGTAAGCCGTTTTAAACTCTTCATCGTCTTCAAACCAAGGCGCGATTTTATTCACCAATGCTTTTGCTTTATCTACCTGACGAACAGAAACTAAACATTCAGCACTTTCCAAAACTCCAGATTTCATAATGTCTAAATCTGTTGGCGACCAAGATGCTCTATCTGTAATTTTTGCTGCTTCCGCTTCGCATTCTCTCCACATAGTAAATGCCGTTGATTTATCATCTGTGCGGAATTTACATGCAGCTTCTAAGTATTTAGATCCCAAACTATTGTTTGATATTTTATTGTATTTAATCACCCATGAATAAGCTTTTCGGTAATTATCTGTAGCGATATCGTTTGATATTTGCTCAAACAAAGCTGCTTGCATCGTTTCAACAAATTCTGAATTTTCAGGATCAGACATTGCTTCACCATCCTTATCAGCTTTTAAAAACTTAGCAACAGCTCCTACTGCATCTTTAAATGCATTTTTATCTTCTGGATCATCGGAACCAGAAATGGAAATTTTATAATATCCCCGAGCCATCCATAAATGAGGCAATGGATCTTTACGTGTAGCATCATCAGAGGTGTACTTTGTCGCAACTTTGATTAATTTCTCATAATTGCCATCTGCATATAAGATTTGCAAATCATCATACGATTTTTGACCAAAGCCAACCAACGTTGACATACTAAAAACGATTCCAAAAAATAATGTTTTCATATTCTATATTATTTCAATTCTTCTTGGGTTATTTCAAGAACTGTGCCGAATGTACAAAAAAATGTTTTACTTGAGGTGATTTGTAGAATAATTTGACTTTTCAAAATTTAAAATTCGATACTGTAGGCTGAGGCTCTTCATACCAAAGGTGCGAAATCTCAAATTCTAATTTCACTCAACACTCTTAATCAACAATTCAAGCAATTCTTGCGCAGCCTTAGAAATTTTTGTTCCAGGGCCGTAAATTCCAAATACCCCCGCTTTTTCCAAAAATGCATAATCTTGCTGAGGAATTACTCCACCGGCCACAACCATAATATCAGCTCTACCTTGATTTCTTAGTTCTTCAATGACCTGAGGTACCAATGTTTTGTGTCCCGCCGCTAAAGATGAAACACCTAAAATATGCACATCGTTTTCAATGGCTTGTTTCGCAGCTTCTGCTGGGGTTTGGAATAAAGGACCAATATCTACGTCAAATCCAATATCCGCAAAAGAGGTTGCAATTACTTTCGCACCACGGTCGTGACCATCTTGTCCCATTTTTGCAATCATAATTCTCGGACGACGTCCTTCTAATTTGCTAAATTGGTCAGCCATTTCTTTGGCTTTTTCGAAATCTTTATCTTGCATAGATTCTGAGGAATAAACACCACTTATTGAACGAATGGTTGCTTGGTATCTGCCAAAGGATTTTTCAATCGCATCTGAAATTTCTCCTAAAGAAGCGCGTTCTCGGGCACAAACGATGGCTAATTCCAATAAATTTCCATTTCCTGTTTCGGCGCACTGACTTAACGATTCTAGAGCAGCTTGAACTTTAGCGGCATCTCGTTCGGATCTCAACCTGTTTAATCGAGCGATTTGACCGTCGCGTACTTTCGAATTGTCGATGTCTCGGATGTCTAATTCTTGTTGCTCAGTTACTTGATAGCGATTCACACCAACAATGATGTCTTTTCCCGCATCAATACGAGCTTGTTTTCGTGCGGCCGCTTCTTCAATCCGCATTTTTGGCAATCCTGTTTCGATCGCTTTTGCCATTCCACCCAATTCTTCCACTTCTTGAATCAAAGTCCAGGCTTTGTGAAACAATTCTTCCGTTAATTTTTCGATGTAATAACTACCACCCGTTGGATCGATGAACTTTGTAATTCCGGTTTCTTTCTGCAAATAAATTTGCGTGTTTCGCGCAATGCGAGCAGAGAAATCGGTTGGCAAGGCAATGGCTTCATCGAGTGCGTTTGTGTGCAAGGATTGTGTACCACCAAGCGCAGCAGCAAGTGCTTCCACGCACGTACGAGCGACATTGTTGAACGGATCTTGTTCTGTCAAACTCCATCCAGAAGTTTGACAATGTGTACGTAACGCCAAGGATTTATCATTTTTCGGATCAAAAGATTTCACCAATTTCGACCAAATCAACCGTCCAGCGCGCATTTTAGCAATTTCCATGTGATGATTCATCCCAATTGCCCAGAAAAAACTGAGGCGTGGTGCAAATTCATCGATGTTCATTCCCGCTTTGATTCCCGCCCGCAAATACTCAAGCCCATCCGCAAGTGTGTACGCAAGCTCAATGGCTGCCGTCGCTCCGGCTTCTTGCATGTGATAGCCAGAAATGGAAATCGAATTGAAGCGAGGCATGTGCTTTGCCGTATATCCAAAAATATCCGAAATGATTTTCATCGAAGGGCTAGGAGGGTAGATGTAGGTATTTCGAACCATGAATTCTTTGAGAATGTCATTTTGAATGGTTCCTGAAAGTTTTTCTTGGGAAACACCTTGTTCTTCAGCAGCGACAATATAAAAAGCCATGATTGGAATGACAGCGCCGTTCATGGTCATCGAAACCGACATTTCATCCAAGGGAATTTGATCGAACAAAATTTTCATGTCCAAAATGGAATCAATCGCAACGCCTGCTTTTCCAACATCGCCAACAACACGTGGATGATCAGAATCATAACCTCGATGTGTGGCTAAATCGAACGCAACGGACAATCCTTTTTGTCCGGCAGCTAAATTTTTTCGGTAAAAAGCATTGGAATCTTCGGCAGTTGAAAATCCTGCATATTGCCGAATAGTCCACGGTCGAATGGCATACATTGAAGCGTAAGGTCCGCGCAAAAAAGGAGCAATTCCCGAAACAGAACCAAGGTGCTCGGAATCAGAAATATCAGCTTTTGAATAGCTGTTTTTCAACGAGATTTTTTCTGCCGTTTCAAAAGATGTTGTTGCTTCAATGGCTTTCGAGGCTACATTTCCTTTTATCAAAATGGTATTAAATGCAATACGAGTCATGATGCAAATACATTATAAGTTTTTTCAAGAACGAGTGCTTCCATTCCTAAGTAATTTTTTTGTTCTGACCAATCGTTTGATTCATTTTCGGGATTTGGGAAAATCGAAACACCGATTAGAAGATCTTCTTTTTCGATTAATAATTGAATTCTCTTTTCAGCTGTTAACAGAACATCTGAAGTTAATTTTTGAATGGCATTTTCTGCCAAAATTCCACCTAAACCGTCTAAGGTTTGGAAATATGACCACGCTTTTACGGCAATGAGATGACTCAACAATTTCACAGAATAACTTCCGCCTTGCGGATCTTGAACAGCATGGAAATAACTTTCTTCTTTGAGAATTAATGGAATATTTAAGGCCAAGCGCTCTGCTAGCGAATTATCGTTTTTAATCGATTTTGCAGCATAAGATTGAATCATGATTCCAGTCACACCACCACTAATTAAACTCATGGCTTCCGTGGTTTGTCGCAATAAATTAGTATGAGGATCTTTCAATGATTTATTCGTGAATCCAACCATTCCATAGATTTTGCACGATTCAAAAGTTCTAGAAGGATCGTAATTCTGAAGAATTTCATTCCACAAAAACCGAAGAACGCGCACTTTCGCAATTTCCATAAAATAGTTTGCACCAACACCAATGTTAAATGAAATACTCTTGGCTGCTTTTTCAAGCTCGATCCCATTTTCAGTGAGTAAAACTAAATATTCGTGCGCACTTGAGAGACAATAACCAATTTCTTGCCAGGTGTTTGCTCCACATTGCTGAAGGGAATAGCCGTTGGCAACGAGAAATGTAGGAAAGCTATTTGAAGAAAGAATTTCTGCTTGATGTTTTTTTAAATCATTGTTACCAATCAAATCAATTTCAAGCGAAATGTATTTTTTGTCCTCTTCCGAAAAGAACGATTGGACGCTTTTAAATTGTTCCAAGGAATGAATGCAAAAACGCGTTTGAATGTATTGAAATTCAATTCCCTTCGTTAATTTTTGAAAGTCAGTTTCTTGTTTTTTTAAGTCAAACCGCAAGGCATCTGCTCCTGAGTTTAGCAAGTTTAGCGCTTTTGCGTTGGCACTTTCTTCGTCGATAACTTCTACTAGTCCAAAATTCAACCAATCATTGTTGAGTGCTGTCGAAATGTGATAATCTGGAAGGTGATTTGTCGTTTCTTCGTGCTGATAACAGGTATATTCTAAGTCTTCAATCGAATCAATGACTGTTAGGGCAGATTCAGGAGTATCTTTTAACTCTTTGATTAACTGCTTTTTCCAATCTTCGAAAGAAGGAATGCTAAATTCGCTAAATAATTTATCCATGAGTAACTTCCTGATTTTGTGACGGTTCTTGTGTTTCAGTTTGCTTCGGTAATTTCTTTAAATGATATAAATAAACGATCGTAGAAATCATGGTTGTGAGCACTGGCGCAATAAAAACACCAATGTAGGGCGTTCCACCTTGATACGGGAAATTGTACAATGCCAAGAAAATAGATCCTGTAATTGTAACCATCAGCATTTTTTGAAAAGAAAAACCGATACTTCCAAAAACCCCAACTTCGTAACGTTCCAAGCTGTGATCGTAGAATGAAAAACCAAAGAAGAAAGCAGCCATTAAGAAAGCGACAACTTCATAAATAACATCTGAAATTCCAAAAATCCATGCGATAATCCACCAAAACCCCATTAAAAAGAACTCCATAATCAAAGCGATAATGACGATAAAAATCATGCGGACTAAATCGTTGATGATACGTCCAAATCCTCCTTCAAACTGTTGCCCTGTTAATTGTGTGTCCAGTTTTTCTGATAAATACGTATTGAATGGAGATAAAAGAGTTAGGACAACAAAAATGTAAATTTGATCGAAAAGAAATCCTATCACGCCGACAGTAGCATCTACTCCTTTGTCTAAATATCCACCAATAAGCGGAACTTTTTCTAGAAATCCAGCCGCTTCTGTCACAGAACTAACCCGGTAAGTGATCCAAAAAAAGATTATTGTAATCACCAGGCCTGGAATGAAATAAATCAGGAAACGCCCTTTGGACAATTGACTAAATACTTCGATGATGGCGTTAATGTGGAATTGAATACTTTTCATGTCTTTGATCTTTGGGTTGAATTTACAAAATCACTTTAATACAGCGCTTAAAAACATGGCTGAAATTCCATAAAATGCACAATAGCTCAAAAAAACAGTTTGAAATGAACGATAACCCTTTCGAAACCAGTACATCCAATTCAGCGTTCCAAGAACGACAGCAGGCAAAATTGAAATTATTAAAGGATGCATCATAACCGTTTTAATTTTGGCATGTTGTTTGAATTATGACAACGAAATTAAAAAATAAAAAGGTATGAAAACGTTAAAAATAGGACTTCTATCAACAGTTTTAATGTTGGCTACAGGATCATTTGGACAAACAATTGAAAAACCAGTTAAGAACTTCAAAAACAAGGATGTAAAAATTCAAGAAATGTCAAAATTGAAAACTGCACCATCAAAGAGTAAAACTGGTTCGCAAGGGAAAGCAACCACAATCAAGCAAGTTTCAAAGAAAAAATATCCTGCAATGCAAAAAATGGACCCTGCGAAAGCGACAAAATAAATTACCCTTCGAGAAATATTCGAGAATAGCAGCAGAGGCTTTGCCTAAGATATAATGAAAGAGGAGTTCTATTGAGCTCCTTTTTTTGGTTAAGAAAGCAACAATAGGGTAAAGTGTTGTTCATCGTGTGACAAGAAATTTGAAAACCAAATTTAATATGACGCTTATGAATATTCCTGCGGTGATCAAAGTGAGTTAAAAGTCAAAAAGGAACCTATGAATAAGTTCCTTTTTGAGGTTGTCTAAGCCAGAGGCGTAAACACTTGATACAAATGTAAGAAATCTGGATGAACATACTTCAGATTAATAGCGTAAAATATCCGATAAACCAGTAAGAATTTCATTCAGTTCATTCTTGCTAATTTTCCCAAGTTGCTTTGTCAAACGTTCTTTAGCGCAGGAGCGGATGTGAAAGGTTAATATCTCCGATTTTTGCTCCAAACCATTCGTTTCGTTCGGAGAAAGCACAACATTTCCTTTGTAATTTTTAACTTTTGTGGTGAGTGGGCAACAAATGACAATTGGTAAATGCTCATTTAATAAATTTCCGCTGATAATAACTACAGGTCGGTGCCCGGCTTGCTCACTTCCTTTAGTTGGGTTCAAATTGGCGTACCAAAGTTCTCCTTGTTTCATTCTTCCAAATCTTTGCAATATTCTGTCATTCCTTCTTCCGCAATAGCAAGAATGTCAAAATCTTCCGCCAAAAGCTTATATGATCTTGTATATTCCGCTTTATTCAGTTGATCTAAATAAATGCGCAGTGCTTTTTCAATGAGTTTATTCTTTGGAAGAGCTAATTGTTTTGCCTTTTCATTAAGTAAAAGCAATAAATCATCAGGAAGGGTAGAAGTGAATGTTGTCATTTGTGAAGTATATTTATAAAATACAAATATATAATATATTTATAAATTATAAAAAGCTACTTTTTAACTTGAGACAAAAACGAATCTAAAATAATTACGTTATTTACCCAACTCATCAAATTTCGCTTTCATCGTAGGATTACCGTGTGTCAATTTTTTGATGGTCAATTCTTCCGTTTTTTCGTTGGCTAATCGCAGGTTGTTCTCAGAAGAAAGTAGCGCTGCTTTGGTTTTTTCCAATTCCTTGATCGTCTTGTCAATTCCGTCGATGGCATCTTTAAATTTGCGACTAGCCAAGTCATAATTTCGCGCAAAGCCTTCTTTGAACTTGTTCATTTTTTCTTCGAAGTTCGTAATGTCGATGTTTTGACTACGCACGAGTGCAAGTTCCGCTTTGTATTGGAGGGAATTCATTGCTGCATTTCGCAGTAAGGTAATGATGGGAATAAAAAACTGAGGACGAACAACATACATTTTTGGGAATTTATGCGACACATCCACAATTCCCGTGTTGTAATACTCACTTTCTGCTTCGAGGAGAGAAACCAAAACGGCATATTCACACTTTTTCTCGGTGCGATCGCGATCAAGTTCTTTCAGAAAATCTTCATTTCGTTTTTTGGTAGCTGTTTCATCGCCTTCATTTTTCATCTCAAACATGATTGAAATGATTTCATTGCCAGCATCGTCGGTTTCACGGTAGATGAAATCGCCCTTACTGCCTGATCTAGAATCGTTGTCTTTTTCGAAATAGGCTTTTTGGAACGCTGTAGCTCGAAGTTTGTTAAATTCCGTTTCACAATGTTGTTCCAATGTTTCACCTACCATTTTTGTGGAAAGCTTTAGCTTCATGTCTTTGCGCAGTGCAATTTCTTCGTCTTTATGTTTGATAATTGCGTCCTTTTCTTTCAATTCCGCTAAATATTGTTCGCTCAAAGATTTTTTGAGCAGCTCTTTTTCGGTTTCTTTGAGTTTTACTTCATTGACCAAGTCATCACGCTCTTTTTCAATGACTTTGGTAACTTCATTGATAGCCAACTTCTTTTCAACTTCCGCATTTTCGATTTTCGCTTTGAGTTGCAATAATTCGTTTTCCTTTTGAGCTAATTTCTGACTCAACTCAATTTCTTTTTGGGCTTTTAAGGTTGCAAGTTCTTGGTCCTTTTTCGCAAGTTGTTCCTGAAGCGCATTTTTGATATTCGCTTCAGCCAATTTCACCGCGCTTTCCTTTTCTTTTTCTGCAAGGTTCAAGCGATGCGTTAATTCCTCCTCAAACTGATGGTCGCGCACTTGTTTGAGAATATCAGCAAAACCTGCTTCATCAACTTTGAAAGCTTTTTTGCAGTTCGGACAAATGATTTCGTTCATAGTTAGAGCTTTTAAGATTTTTGGTTATCCCGAATGCTTTCGGGATGGTTTTATATAATGTTTTGCGTGTTACCTAGTTTGCATTTTTTGGCGTGCGTTGCAAAAGACTTGGACTTATGCAAACTCGTGATTCTCAAAATTAAAGATTTTAATTGATTTGGGAGAAATAGATGTATTTTTGCTTTGTAATGGAGGCACTGCCCTCGCTACACCGCGAAAAGGAGTTCTTAGGAGCTCCTTTTTCGTTTTTCGTCTAAAATTCATGAATGGTTTTCGCTGAAATTCATGCTTGATCTATGTTTGTGTTTTTAAGCTGATTTCGCGCCAATTTCTGACGGAGTTCGTGCATCGTCAACAATTCTCTCACCCTTTCAGAGCTTAAAAAAAGCCGAATTTTAAAAAAAACGAAAATAGATGATTCAACTATTGGGTGATTTTACATCAACCCAAACTGTTCGAAGTGATGCGTTAAATGTTTTGCATGCAGTTTTCTCCATTGCGATTCATCGAGATTTCCGTAATAAGGATGAATGTTGCGTGCTTCTGGATTTTCTTGATAATATTCTTCGAAAGCTAGCCATTTATCAACGAAATCGTCAATCGCGGTAGCTAATTCGTTGTGTTTTAGTTCGGCTTCTTTGGGTGCAATGTCCACAGCGATTCCGCGCGCCATCGGCTTGTCGGTGTCTAAAAAACGTTGCATCGATGCAATTTTTTCTTCAGGAAGAGCGATTTTAAAATCACCAATTCCAATGGCCATTTGCATCATTTCCGCCATGTGTTCAACCATGCGTTGTGCACTCATTGAACCCCAATTTGGAGCTTGATTGGCGTCAAGCTTATCTAATTTGCTTAAAATGTTTTCTAAATCCAGATCGATAAAAGCCATAATTTCTATTTTCCGGCTAAGATATTAAGACTTTTTGGAACAACTTGCACATTTAAAACAGAACGTACTTTAAAAGGTTCGCCATCGTAGTGCGCGATTTTTTCCGTCAGCGTAATACGTGCTTTTTCAAACGAAATGATTTCTGCAAAACGTGAACGATCTGTTTTTTTGTTAAAAAATTGATATGCTAGTTTCGGTGCATTCCAAATGTGAAAAGGTTTTAACAAACACAATTCAATTTTTCCATCCGTAACATCTGATTTAGGAGAAACACAGAATCCATTGCCAAATTCAGATGCATTGGCAATCGTGCAAAGAAGTACAGGCAATTTTTTGACTTCGCCGTTCACATCAATCGTTACGTTAATTGGATTGTATTTCAAAAATTCTCTAAAAACCAGTTTTACATAGTTTGCAAATCCACGCTTTTTGTTCTCGTCAAATCGTTTAGCAATAATTGCATCAAAACCATAACCTCCAGCGTTCAAAAATGGTTTATCATTCACAAGAACAGTGTCCATTTTGATCGTGTTCATTTCATTGATGGTAAGAATCGCTTTTCGCACATTTAATGGAATTTTCAAATGGCGCGCTAATCCATTGCCTGAACCAGCTGGAATGATCGCTAATTTAGTGTTTGTACCAATGAGCGCAGTACCTACTTCATGCACAGATCCATCGCCACCAACTGCACAGACAATGTCAAATCCATCCATCGCAGATTGATACGCCAATTGTTTGGCATGCTTTCTGTATTCCGTGGTCTTGATTTCAAAATCAAAGCGATCTTTGTCAATGTATTTTTCAATCAACGACGGCAATTTCCCTTTCTTTCCGATCCCGGAAATGGGGTTAATGATAAAAAGAATTTTTGTCTTCATTCATGTACTGTTTGATTACGGAGTAAATCATGGTTGTACCTCTGAATGATCGCTTTAAGCGTCGTTTCATATCTTCGAACATCTTGTTTGAGATACGAAAGTGAGTCCACCATCGAAGTACTCCGATGCGTGAAGTCATACAAATTTCGTGCCTTATTGTCCGAAAATGTTAACATTCTGTTATTTTTATAGTAATAGTATACTCCTTCAAGGAATGTAAAAGACTGATTGTCATTTGTTTGATAGACTGAAGTGCCGTACGAATAAAATTTCGTTTCGATGTTCAAAATATCCAAAATTGTAGGGTAAATATCGAGCTGTTTTACAATTCCCTTCCTTTTTTCGGGTTTAATTTTGCCTCCAGGATGATAAAATGCAATTGGAACTTGAAAAAGTTGAGTGCGCTGATTGTAAAAAGGTGAATTACTTGCAGGAGTGTGGTCTGCAACGATCACGAAAAATGTATTTTCATACCAATCTTGTTTTTTGGCTTCTTCAAAAAATTTGCGCAGCGAATAATCGCCGTAATTGATGGAAGCGCAAATGGGTTGTGGTCCTCTGATTACTTTGTCACGCATGTGTTTTGGAATAAAATAAGGATGATGAGAAGACAAGGTAAAAATGGAAGCCAGGAATGGTTCTTTGAGTTCAGACATTTTTCGTGCCGACCAAGGTTCAAAGTACTCATCGAGAATTCCCCATGTTTTGTCCGAATGCGCTTCGTTGTTGTATTCTTTTTTCCCAAAATAGTGATCAAATCCAATGAATTTTGCGAAGGCATCGAAACGCATGGAACCGTTAGTAGCTCCATGATAAAATGCAGATTCGTAGCCAAATTGCTTCAATAATTCAGGCAATCCAATGATGCGATTGGCATTGTAAGGCGAGGAAATGTAGGGACTATCCATCAAACTTGGAATAGAAGCAAAAATGGATGGAACCGCTTCAATTGATTTTTTACCATTGGCAAAACTTCCTGTAAATGTAAGTGATTTCGTAAGAATTGAATCTAAAAATGGTGTGTAACTCTGTTTTAATTTTGGGTTGTAAAAACCGATAAATTCTTCTCCAAAGGATTCCAAAATGAGAATAACGACGTTGGAGCTGTCTGGTAAAATGTGCTGTGGAACACTTTTTTGAGCCGGATTGAAGTACTTTTCTGTTTCTTTTAAAGTCTTGAAATAATTTGCTTCTTCAATCGCTGATTGTCCATAAGATTTGAGCATGGTAAACGGCGTGTTCAGCACCAAAGCAGTATTAGATGGTTTCGTAAAATTTGCCGCTTCCAAAATTCCAATGGGACGAAATCCAAATCCACCGCGCCCGATAAGAATAAAAAATCCAAGGCTCAAAATGAAAATTAGCGAGCGGGTTTTGTAGAAATTTTTTGGTTTGGTAGGAAATGTCTCATTCGGCTCTTCAATCTTTGAAAACCATTTCCAGATCAATACAAAAGCCAAAATGAACATAAGGATCAAATACCAAAAGTCTTTAATAAAGGTAGTTATCAATTGCTTAAAATCAGAACCAGCTCCAAGAATGGTAAATAAATCCATCGTTGAACGTTTGCTTGTGTAGTTGAAATATTCCACATCCATTAGATTCATGGCAATCAAAAGCATTGTTGTTATCACGAACAAGGATTTCAGCAGAAACTTGTAACTTTTGTATCCAAGAATAGGCAGCGGAAATAAAAATAGTATGATGAATGGTAAGAAATAAAGCGAAATCGTTACGCAATCAAACCATGCACCTGCAACAAAATCGAAAAACGTGACGTGTTCGAATTTTTCAAAATTGAAGGCGTAAAAAATGATGCGTGTGACGGTCAGAAATACAAATGGAATTAACAGCTTTTTAAAAAGCGAACGAAGCGCCAATGGTATTTTTTGTAAATTCTTTTTCATCAAGTTCAAAGTTAGAATTTTCATTTTATTATTGATGGATGATGGCTTCAAATTTCAAAGGTTGGAGAAGGAATGTTTGGAATCTCAGTTATAAATGCAAGGTTTGATTCTAAATCGCGAAGAGTGATAAACGAATTCGCAACTAGATGAAAATTTGAAATCGGGGTCAATTTCGTAGAAAAAAAATAAAATTTTAAACTAATAAAATTTTAAACTTTTAATAAACTAAAAGATTAGAAGAAAGTCCATTTTTATTGACTTGTAGCACAAATGCTCATATACTCAATTACCCTTTCAAGCAAAAATAATCAACCATTTCAAGTAAAATATTGTAGCTTTGATTGTACTAAAAATCAGCGAAAATGAAAAGCACTCTAATTCTAATCTTGTTTTTCGTCGGTCATTTCTCCATTGCCCAAAACATGGAAGCATACCGCATTTATAACTCCAAAGGAAAAAAAGTGAGCTATAAAAAAATGATGAAAGCCTTAAAAAGCAACGAAATTGTCTTTTTTGGCGAATTGCACGATGATCCAATCGCACATTGGTTGGAGTTTGAGGTGACCAAAGCATTAGCAAAGTTCCATTCCAATAAATTAACCTTAGGTTTTGAAATGATTGAAGCGGATCAGCAAGTGATTTTGAACGATTACTTGGCCGATCAACTAAAAGAAAAGAATTTTGAAGATAGCTTGCGTAAATGGCCGAATTACAAAACTGATTACAAGCCTCTCATCATTTTTGCTAAAAACAATAAAATGAGTTGTGTTGCGTCTAACATTCCGCGCAGATATGCTTCTAAAGTTTTTAAAGAGGGGAGAGGAAGTCTTGAATCTTTGTCGGCGGACGAAAAGGCATTTCTCTGTCCCATTAATTTTGAAATAGATACAACTTTATCTCAATATCAATTATTGCTCGAAATGGGCATGCATAACCCAGAAAATTTTGTAGCTGCTCAAGCAATCAAAGATGCAACGATGGCGCAATTCATTCACAAATATTGGACACCAGGAACAACATTCATTCATTTTAATGGTGCATTTCACACCGATTTTCACCAAGGAATTTTATGGTACCTGCAAAAATACCGTCCGAATCTTAAAAGTGCGACCATTTCAACGGTGCAGCAAGATGATGTTACGAAGTTCAACAAAGAAAATATTGGACAAGCTGATTTTATCATTGTGACACCAACGAACATGACGAAAACACATTAAAAAAAGCGTTACAAAATATCGTAACGCTTTCTCATTGTGGTTTTGTTTTTCAGCTACTTAAGTCGGTATAATTAATTGATCGTAACTTGTTTCGTGCGAACGGTTTCGTTAATTAAGTAATACTGTTTTGATGAAATCGTTTGAGGATCATAATTTATTCCAACAATTTGAACAAATCCAGTTCCAGTTCCAACACCCGATAAATCTGAAGCTGAAAAGGTATGTGACGAATTCGTTCCTGCTACAATAATTGTTTTGGATCCTGAAGGACCGTGAACGGCAAATAAAATAGAGTCAGCGTTTGAAACAGTATTTGCTTCAAGCACATAAGATGAAGAAGTTGTCACATCCCCAGAAGTGATTTGAGAAATACTACAAAATCCTTGTGATGTTGATGCGTTAAATGAGTTCCAAGTAGCACCTGTCCCAGACCAATTCACAGTTGATCCAAATTGAATTCCATCTGCATCTGTAGGCTCTGGTTGGTGAACATATGTATTGTTTGTTTGCATTGTTAAACCTAAGCCATCTAATGTAACCGTTCCTGCAGATACGTAAGAATTTCCTCCGTCGGAACTAAAAACAGCTACTCCTGTGCCGAACTCAACATCAATGTCACCTACTACAGGCAAAGTTGTTGTTGTAACGGTTTTAATAGCGATAAGACCAGCAAATTCACCATCGAATGTTGGTGTGTAACTTCCTGGAGCTGCTGCAGTCGGTGTGTCATAAGTACAAGAACCATCGTCTGAAGTTGCAGAACTGTTGTAATTTGTGGCTGTTGAGTCAGTACAACCTTCTTTTTTACATGATGTAAATGACAATCCCATCACGAGACTTAGAGTAATTAAAGTGAATGTTTGTTTTTTCATGGTGTTTTTTTTTACAAAGATCATGAGTTGTCGTACTTCTCGCAATACGACTTTTAGCGTATTTTAAGAATTAGTGTTTTGGAATTGAAGTAAATGTGCCTGAAATTGAGGTGATTGAACCTCCGACAACATGTACTGTGAAATTACCAGTTAGTGTGTTGTTTGAATTTGCTGTAATTGTTAAATTTTGATCACCTAGACATGTATAAGTATCACTTCCCTTTAAAAAAGTAAAGCCATAAGGAGCAGCCAAAATTTTGGTACCAAGACTTGTATTGTCCATTGTATCCCAATTGATTTCAAAGAAATTCGAAAGACCTCCTTTGTAGGCTCTGATTCCAGTCCCCCAACTTCCAGTAACCCAAAAAGCGGAGTCTGCTGTTATCGTTGAACCTCCATTTTCTTGCCATGTAAATGAGCTAGTAGGCGTTGGAACTGGAACGATTGGCGTTGGCTCAGGATCTTCTTTTTTACAAGAAACAATGGTTAGACTAATAATCGCTAAAAAAGCAAATGGGTGAAGAATTAATTTTTTCATGTTCATAATCTTTGATTAATAAGTTATATTTTTCAGCAAAGTTGATTCTTAATCGAAGAGGGGACAATACGCTAATTGGCGTATAAATGATTTTTTTGAAATAGATTATCCAAGATAACAGAGTTTTTAGGCTTGTTTTAGTAAACAGAATCAAAAGCGTCTGATAAAAAAGTTGTTTTGGTTTTAATCGCTTAATTTATCTGCTTAAATTGAAAAATTAAACATCAAGGGTTTTAATTTCAAAAATCTAAATTCGTATAGAAAATTAGGGTGCTGTCCACAAGACGTCCAAATTTTGAGAAGTGAGGATTAAGAAAAGAATTGAACGGTAAACCGATTACAAAAGGCGTTTACGTTTGTATTGCTTCAGCAATGCACTACTTTTGTTAAATCGGACCGTTCAACACTTTTCGCCGAACGGCTAAAATTTGGACTAGCGTTTTTTGGTTCTTTTTGGGGCAATGCCAAAAAGAACAAGAAATTAATTAGACAATAGTGAAACAGAATATAAAGTGTAATTTCGCTTTATTCTAATGAATATCTCAAATCAAAAAATACTGCTTGCAGCCTTAAATTGGGGGAAAGGTCACGTGGCTCGTTCCATTGGCATAGCCCAACAATTGCTTAATCAACAAAATGAGTTAATCATTGCCGGCGACGAGGATCAAATCAACATTTTCAGTACTTATTTTCCGGAAATAAAAGTTGTTCATTTAGAAAAATATCCCTTCATCTTTTCAGGAAATGGAAATTTTAGTGCTGACTTAAGGAAATCTCGGAAAAAGATTCAGAATCACATGTATTACGAATCCGATTGGGTTACGAAATTCATCCAAGAAAATGAAATTGATTTAATAATTTCCGATCATCGTTATGGATTTTATTCCTCGGCTGTGAAATCCGTTTTTGTGACACATCAATTGAATCTAGCTTTGAAATGGTGGCAATTTCCTGCGCAATTTCTGCATCACCGAATGATTCGTAAATTCAACGAAATTTGGGTTTTAGACACGAAGGATTCTTCTCTGGCTGGCAAATTAAGTCAAAACAGAAATTTCAAGAATGTGAAATACATTGGTTATTTCTCGCGATTTAAGTTTTCCGAAATTTCACAAAATAAATCAATTCAACACCTTGTCATTTGCAACGGACCAAAACCGTATGACGAACAACTTTTGTTAAAGTATTTGAATGATTCAAGCATGCAAATCATAGCACCATCTTATTTATGTGAGAAGTATGCTAATGCAAATCTCATTTCCTCAGATGACTGGTTGAAATGTGATCAACTGATTCAATCTGCCAAAAAAATCTATGCATATTGTGGCTATTCCACCTTGATGGATTTGACATTTTTAAAGTGTGAAGCTGAATTGTTTCCAACAAAAGGTCAGAGTGAGCAGGAGTACTTGTCAGAATTACATCACCAAAAATTGAAATAAGACCGTTGCAACCGCCAGAGGCAGCAGCGAAGCTAAACCGCCATCTCATCGTTAACTTGAAAATTTAACTCAATCATTAACAATTGGTTAACTCATTCGTGAAATTTTCAAAAGCCTCGATTTGACAATTTTGCAAAGGTCTTATTAATGCTCAAAAAAAAATGGAACAAGCCGAAACTCATTCCATTTTAATCATTGATATTTTTTAATCTTACTGTTTTACAAAAGATATTTTCTCTGATGTCCCATCCAATCGAGTAACTTGCACGAAATACATCGCAGGAACCAAATTGCTTACATTCAATTGAACATCTTGCAAACCTGTCTCAACCGATTGGTTAGTCAAGACTCGTCCATCCAAACTAATGATTTGGATAGAACTTACATTCTTCATATTTGCAACCACTACTGTTTCAAAAGCCGGATTAGGGAATAATTCAATGTAATCGATATCACGGCACTTATCTGTAATTGGTCCGTAAATTTTTGATTCACCATTAAGGTCAACTTGTTTCAAACGGTAATAATCAGAACGATTTGTGCGCATTACGTCGAAAGAATAGTTCGTCAATTCATGTGATTCATTTTTCGCATCAACTTCGCCTAATTTAGACCAGTTTTCACCGTCGTTTGAACCTTCAATTTCAAATTTATCCGCATTTACCTCTGCAGCCGTTTGCCAAATGACTTTTGCTGCGGCATTTTCACATGTTGCATACAAAGTCGATAATTCAACTGGCAGTGGTGTAGATAATCCAGTTCCACCACCTGCAGCGAAATCCGAGAATCCTGTATATCCATTTCCTGGAATTGCATAATAAGATCCAACTGTACAAGGATCTCCTAATAATACGTAAGCAGCCCAATTGGTTGTCCCAGTCGGAGCTTTCAAAGCTCTATAAACATTATTATATCCAGCGCCAGCATTCGTTTCATTTGGATACAGATTCACATTCGCAGAATTAGAATGAAGCACAATATTATAAGTAAAGGAATCACCACTGAATTTCCATCGACCTTCTCCAGTCATTGCATTTAAATCTAGGAAGTTGTTTGTTCCAGCTACACATGAAAAATTTTGATAAGCAGTACATGATCCCGCATTTCCAGCTTCAAATTCTCCCATCGCTGTTAAGTTTCCTGCAATGCTTGTGATCGTTAATTCAACTGGATTGTACCCTTCGCCACCAGCGGCATCTCCAATTGGATAAACATAATTCGCAGTTGTATTTACTCCACGTCTTAATTTTCCGTTCACATATTTGTCATTCGCATAAGAACCAGTTGAGTTTGGTGCTTCAAATCCAGTAATTGCAGCTGCAGCGTTGTTTGAAACAAATAACTCTGGTGTTCCTGTAGCAATAATTCCAGCGTTTAAGAAATTTAAAGTTGATTTTACTTCCAAATCATCAGTTAACGTTACAACATCTCCTGCGTTCGTTTTGTCTACATAAATACTTGCTACATCAGCAGGTAAGCCAGAACCTGTAACCATCGCTCCACTTCCAATAAATCCATAACTAGCGTCATTACTAAATGTTCTGATGTCCGTGCGTATATTACCCGCACTTGGATTTGGCGTAGCAACAACTCCCGTTCCACTTCCAGCAACAGTCGTTATACCATTGGCATTTCCGTAGAACAAACCTGCACCAGCATTTAAATTGAAATTATTGGTAGAGTTACCACTGAATTTATAAATCGCATCTGTTGCATCCATTCTTAAAACAGCTGGGGAATTGACATTCATTGTACCTTGTAACGTGAAGCTACTATTCAAATCTACGTTTCCTCCAGATAAGGTTGAGTAATTTGCTGCATCTGCATTGATTTCAAGATTGAAATAATCGATTACCGTTGGACCAGCACCATAATTTCCGCGAATTTTTTGTTGTTCTGTAGCATCCGAACCGTAAAATTCAACAATTCCTCCCGTCAATGCATACGGTTTGTTATTTCCATCCAATTCAGGGTTGGAAGTGTTTAATTTAAAAATGCGTAAACGTCCTCCAGTCATTTCTAAACCGCCATCACCAGTAAAAGTTCCAGGAGTTCCTGGGTTCGTAATACAATCAACAATCGAAGATCCTGTGATGATCAAGGCAGAATCAATGGTTACATTACTTGAAAGATTTTTGTAATCTGTTAAATAGGTGTTGGCTCCACTGAATTTCACATTCACATAATCATTCGAACCTCTTAATGTTTGAAATGCATTTGCGCCAGTGCCTACAAATTCGATCGTACCTCCAGTTAATGTGTATGGAAATGTTATACCAGACATTCTTGGAATGACATCGGAAATACTGGCAGCAGCCGAAGCTTGTCCAGCAGAAACTTGATAAAGTGTTCCAGGACTCATGTACAAAGTACCAGAAGAAGTGGTAATAAATGCAGTTGTTGATTCAATCACTTGACCAACTCGAATATCTAATTTACCTCCTGTTGCACTAATTGTTGCTGTACTTGCCAATCCTGTTGAATTAGTGAATGACAATTGTGTAGCATTATTAATTAAATCAACAATAATTTGTTTTCCTGAAGAACCTGTTGTAATTCCGTTTCCTGTAACTTGGTTAGCTTTACCAATGTAATGGAACGTCGCAACTTGATTGAAAGTTCTATTTGAAGCAACAACGCGCACATTTCCGATAGATCCAGTAGTTGAAATTCCGTCAGGAGATGTGATTTTAAGTGTACTTCCTTGCTGAGATTCAAAGGCTGTTCCAGTCATTGCTGCAGAAATCCCAACATTTAAAGCAGTCGTTCCATTGAAGCCAAAATCAAATACTCCTCCGTTTTCAACGGTCACTTTACTATTTGTTCCTAATTCAAAATCTTGAGTGGCAATTTGAACATAAGCGCCTGATTTCACGAAATAACTGATGTATCTATTCTCTGTAGCACCTGTTGAAGCAATGTCAATCGTTTGAGTGGTTGCTGCCGAAAGACCATCGCCTGTTCCAACGAAATTGAAAGTACCTAAATTGGCGGAGTTTGAATTAACCATTAGACCTGTAGATGCAACGAATAAATCACCTGTTAAATTAATGGTTGAAGTTGGATTAGCCGCAACCGTTGAGTTCATATCTAAACTTGCACCAGCGTTCACGCGGATATCACCAAGAACATTTAATGTCATCGCAGAGCCAGCAACAGAACTAGTAAATACTCGTGTAAAAGCGGTATTAAGTTCCAAATCACCTTCTATAGTAAATGTCAATATTCCAGATGTTTTAAAATTAATGTTATGCGAAGAACCATAAGTTCCTTCCACAATAAAATCACCACCAATTCCTGATGTCACTGTCCCTGTCGTTCCAACACGAAGATCAGAACCAGACGTGCTATTGGATCGGCAAATGACATTTCCATGGGCTAAATTGATATTCACTCCGCTAGCCAAAAGTGTTAAGTCATCGCTAGCTCCTAAATTTGCTCCAAAATCAAGAATGATATTCCCAAATGCTGCTGTGTAACCGCTGTAAGCATTTGTTGAAATGGATGTATTGTCAGGAACTAAAATATCTGCAGCAGCGTCCCAATCAGTAAAAGTGAAATTTGAGTTTGGATGAAAAATCTCTGTACCATTCCAAATAGAAGTAACTGGGTTTCCATACGCAAAGTCTATAATTACATCTGCATTATCTTCCACTTCAAAAGTACCACCTGAAGCAATGGTAAAGCTTCCATTTATGTTTAGCGTTCCGCCATCATAAATATAGGTTGCTACAGTTGTTCCAGAATGATTACAGTTGAAAACACCGCCATCCATGATTGTTAAATTAACTGTATTTCCAAAGGAACCGCCCGAAGTGATTGTATGACCATTTTGAATAAAGATAGTGTTCGTTGTTGTATACGAAGGCGCATTTGCACCAGTATTCCAACCTGCTGAAGGTGTGTTCCATCTTTCCCACATGGTTGATGCTCCACCATTTGCCCAAGTACCTGATGACAATGAGCGATAATCGCCTGTTGCGTAAACAATCGTATTCAAATCAAACGTATTTGAAGTAGCAGATGTGTAACTTACAGAAGAGGTTGCTGATAATGTGCGTGCAGTTTGAGCAACTGTGTGTTCTAACGTTGAGAAGGTAGCCGCACCACTAGTCACAGAAGCTGTAACAGGTGAACCAGTTAAAGTTCCTGTAGAAGTAATACTAACAGTTCCAGAATTTACATCCAAATCCACATTTCCATTCACATCAACCGTACTCACAACAACAGCTGGAGCCATGTTCGTATTGATTGGTGTTGTAACAGGTTGTGTTGTAAACGCTAAGCGGTCAGCAGTTACTTCAATTCTATTTCTATCTCCTGTGATGCTCGAAGCTGCTCCACCAGCATTTGCCGTTGCAAAAACCGAACCTGATGCATTCGCTGAAGCTGCAGAAATGGTATATTGAAATTGAGTGTTATCAACTACTGTTGTCAAGTAGGAAACGCGTAATGTTAATGTTAAAAATGAATCATCTGTTGCTGTGAAATTTGCACCAGACAAACCAGAGAATGTAATTGTTCCTGATCCAGTGCTGATTGTTGGTGTATTGTTGCGCAGAGCTGTGCCATCAAATAATGCAGCACTGCGAATGTAATTAATGTTTGTTGTGCCAACATTAAACGTAATGCTATTTAATTCTGTGCCAAGAGCATCTGCATCAGCTGCTCCACCTCCGTCACGAATATCAAAACGGAAAACGCCAACACTTCCAGCAGCTGCTGTAATTGGGTTATCTTGATAAGACAAGTAGTTTTGATTGTTTGTATATCCAAAACTTGCACTTTCAATAATATCCGATGCTGCTGAATTTGTTCCTGTACCTTGAATGTCAAAATTGTATGGATTTTCATCACTATCATCATTAGCAATCGTCAGAGTTGCAGTTCTTGTTCCAGTAGCTGAAGGATCGAAAGTCACATTAAATGTGGTACTTCCTGCTGCTGCAATTGAAGAAGAAGGTGTTGCTGTCACAGAGAAATCTGCTGCGTCTGCACCTGAAATAGCTACATAAGGTGATGAACCTGTCAAGGACAATCCCAAAGATCCTGTATTTTGAATGGTAAATGTTCTTACAACTGTGCCACCAGCAACTGCCGTTGATCCAAAGTCTGTATGGTCAGCGGTTGTTGGCGTAGCATCTCCATCCGCAATACTTACTGCATTTCCTGTGATGTTGATTTCTGGAGCGTTATAAGAAGTGATATAAAGATCATCTATATTAAGTCTCGCGCCACCTCCGGAAGTTTTTACAATTCGAAAGCGTACATTACCAGCTAGGTTTAGCGTAAATGTTTGATTGGTTAAAGTTGTTGACGAAGATGTTATTGTTCCACTAGTGTAGGCTGTCCAAGTTGATCCACTATTTGTAGAAGCTTCTAAGATCCAATTGCTATTAGCATCACCACCATAAACTGCATGCAATACATTTACTGTTCCAATACCCGTAGCAACATCAAAATTCATTGAAAGGGACCCTGTATTTTGAATTCGCGCAGATTTTGTTCCATTTAAGCGGTCACTCGCTGATGTACCAAGCAAAGCATCATTAAAAGTCCAACTGCCTGCGGTACAAGTTACAGAACCACTTGCGTATCCAGTTTTTGTACCAGTTTCAAAATCTTCCCAAGGAGCAGCTAAAGTTGCGCACGATGTCTGTGGCTCACTCGTTAATTTATAATTGATGTTAGAACCACTATTCGTGTAAGACCAAATTTTGAAATAATATGTTGTTGCTGAAGTTAATCCTGTTGGAGTGTATGAAGTTCCAACGACGTTTTGTATTCCTGCTCCATTCGCTTGTGCGGTTCCATCGGCAGGATCTGTAATGGCTGCATACGAAGTTAAACTCCATTTTACTAAGTATCCATCTGGAGTTACAGCACCAGTTGCAGCTGCCCAAGAAAGTGGTATAGCTGTTGTAGTTGTTGTACCACATGCAAATGCAGTTGGGAAATTCGTAGGTTCTGCTTTTAGGGTTGTGAATGAGGCTTCTGCTGAATAACTTGTTCCTCCTGAGTTCGTTGCAAATGCATGATAATATACAGTTGTTCCTGCAGGTAAGCCAGTCACCGCTTCTGTAAATGGCACCGCACCAAAAGAACCAGATGAAGTTACTTGAGTTCCAGAGCCATTCGCAAAACCAATACTTGTGCTCCATTCAACTCCTCGAACGGTTGCATTACCGCAGCCAATTGAAGCAATGTTTCCTCCCAAAGTTGCCGTTGTGGTTGTAATTGCGGATGAAGTTGGAGTATTTACTGTTGTTGCTGTATTGATACCTGAACCAACCGCTGCCACATTAATGCTTGATGCTCCTCCTCCTCCAACTACAATGTTTCCATCATAAGTTGCAACAGCAACCGGGTCAAAACGCACATAAATAGCTTGTGAATAAGAACCGCCACCTTGCACTAGAGAAAGTGATGTAGTATAAGTTCCTCCAGCTGTTGTAGAATATGTAAATCCTGATAAAGCGGCAACGGTTACATTCGCGGTTGTCAATCCTGAGCCAGTTATTGTAAAGGAATTTGGTCCGTAAGATGAACCAGTACATTGGCTACCAAATGATGTTAATGTTCCGGCTGATATTGTTGGAATTAGCGTCCATTGCGCATACAAAGTAGCATTTGCGGTAAATGGATAACTTGCACCATCAGCAAAAGCGGTTCCGCCGCCACCAGCAGCTGTATTCCAACCAGAAAATGTATATCCCGCTCTTGTAAATGAATTTGTTGTCAAATTTGTTGCAGAACTAGCAGTTTGGTTGGACATCGAGCCAGAACCTCCGTTCGCATCAAAAGTCACGGTGAAACTCCCAACTGCAGTCCATTGCGCATATAATGTTACATTCGTTGTGCCCATGGTATATGAAGCACCGTCAGTGTAAACTACTGGGCCACCAGACGATGTACCCCATCCATCAAAAGTAAAACCTGTTCGTGTATATCCATTTGAGGTTAATGATGCAGTAGCCGCAGTTGCTATTGTTTGGGTTGCAGTTGAACCTCCCGTTGCACCATTTCCATCAAAAGTAACCGTATTATTATTTGCTGTCCATTGCGCGTATAACGTTGTGTTTGCCGTGAAAGGAAAACTCGCACCATCTGCATAAGCTGTTCCACCTCCACCAGCAGCGGTATTCCATCCTGCAAAAGTATATCCAGCTCTTGTGAATGCATTTGCAGTAAGATTTGTTGCAACACTTGCTGTTTGGTTAGACATTGAACCTGTTCCTCCGTTTGCATCGAAAGTTACTGTATAACCTGAACTTGGAGTTGAAATTGTTCCGGAAACAAGTGAAGTAGAATAATTGTAAGCCATATCTCTATGAACTACAGCGTATAAATAGTCCTCTGAAGCAACAACACTATTGTCTGTATAGCTTGTGGTACCACTGCCAACACTAGTCGAAATAACTGTCCAATCGGTATTCACAGTATTAGGTCCACTAGCCCCTCCAGATGTTGAGTATACCCCTTGATCATTTAAAACAGGGGTTGATGCACTTAAATTAGTGGTTCTTAAAATAATTGTATTTTGAATTCCTGTTGCTGCATCTGTTCCATTGGTCCAAGAAAATGTAACGCTACTTGATGTAATAGTTCCACTTGTGAATGCGCTAGCTATTGTTGGTTTAGTTAAATCAGGAGTCGCGCTTGTACTTGTGTACATTATTATATCATCCCAATATAAAGTAGTTGACCCAGTTACCGATCTTGTATTTACTCTAGGAGTAAAATTCTGGGATGTTCCTGAAGTATTTTGAACTGAATAAGTCAATCTGGTTAAAGTAGTACCAATTGTCGTAATTGCAGCACTAGCAGCGGTTGCATTAAGAGTACCTCCACAAGAAGCACGTGAATTTGTGTTGCTACCAATTGCCCAACCAATGACATGTGCATATGAAGAATTGGGAATAGCTATAATTGTACTATTTGTATGCGCAACATTAGAAGTTGAAGAAGTAGTATGTTCTAAACAATAAAGCCCTGTTCGAGGAGAAGTTGTTGTTGCACTTCCTGCTGTTGTCCACGAAGTAGTTGACCCAGATTCAAACCCACCATTTGTTGGAGTCTGTCCAGTTACACTCAAACTAACCCCTAATACAATCGCTAAAAGACCTAAACGTGTAGTAATTTTTATCATATACCTAAATAAAAAGAATTTACGCAAATTTACGACCGTTTTTTGTACGACAGAAAATAAGTAATTCACAATTTTGGTCAACGATTTTCACAAAATTGTTATTAAAACGGTTTAGTATGGTGAAGCGATGATTTAAAGCAGTTGAGAATCAATCTTTTTGTGTTCAAAAATAACTTAAACGTAAGGAATTATTCATATTAAGTTAATATAGCGTTGGGATTATGAGCATTTTAGAGGACGTTCAAAGAATTTCAATCACCAAAATCCAAGTTTTAATGGAATATTTTAACTTTGCATCAAAATACGGAATATGTCAAACAATTTACTCAAAGGAAAACGCGGAATTATTTTCGGAGCGTTGAATGATCAATCAATTGCTTGGAAAGTGGCGGAACAAGCTCATGCTCAAGGAGCAGAATTTGTTTTAACAAATGCACCAATCGCGATGCGTATGGGCGAAATCAATGGTTTGGCTGAAAAAACAGGAAGTAAAGTAATTCCAGCGGATGCTACAAGTGTTGAAGATCTTGAAAAATTGATCGCCGAATCCATGGAAATTTTGGGTGGAAAAATTGATTTTATCCTTCATTCCATCGGGATGTCCATCAACGTGCGTAAAGGAAATCATTATACGAATGAGAATTACGATTACACCATGAAAGGATTTGATGTTTCTGCGCTTTCATTCCACAAAGTGATGCAAACAGCCATGAAATTAGACGCCATGAATGAATGGGGTTCTATCGTCGCGTTGACATACATTGCTGCTCAACGTATTTTCCCAGATTACAATGATATGGCAGACAATAAATCGTATTTGGAATCCATCGCACGAAGTTTTGGATACCACTACGGACAAGCAAAAAAAGTACGTGTAAATACCATTTCTCAATCGCCAACGATGACTACTGCTGGTTCTGGCGTGAAAGGTTTTGATGGATTTATCAATTTCTCAGAACAAATGTCGCCGCTTGGAAATGCAAGTGCAGAAGACTGCGCAAATTACTGTATTGCGATGTTCTCCGACTTGACAAAATATGTAACGATGCAAAATCTTTTCCACGACGGTGGTTATTCTAGCACTGGAGTTACACAAGCCGTGATGGAGAAGTTTTCGTCGTAGAGCGGGACTTCGAGAGCCTCAGTCTCCGCTTTTAAGAGAGCCTCAGCCAACAATTCCTAGCCTCAGCCAACTATTCACTAGCTTCAGTCTCCGTATTTGGAGAGAGACTCATTCGCCTATTTTTGTGTCCAAACGCCGATTGTGGTTCTCTTAGTCGAAGTGTCAAATATACCAAACGACGACTGAGGCTCTCGAAGTTGGAGTTTAAATTATTATGCATGCACAATAATTTTTAATCGAAAGACGTTTTCTAAGAAACCAGAAAAGTCTCCAAATGAAAAAGTTAGCTGCTATTATCTTGCTATGCAGTCATGGATTGATTGCACAAGAGTTAAACATCAAAAAAAATCAAAGCGGTTTATTCTCGCTTGGTGTACGTTCCACAATTAGTGCGTTTAATGATCATGATGCCGGTGCTTTGGGCTTTGGCGCTGGCGGTCAATACCGAATTCAATTAGCAGATCGTTTAAATACCGAATGGTTTTTTGATTACATGCGCGGTAACACAGGGCAATTGGTCAATCGAACGGATTACCACATTGGCTGGAGCGTGATGTATTATTTTACCAATAAAGTAGCTCCGCCAGTAAAACCATACATTATTGCTGGACATTGCTTTGACCGCACCGAAATGTATGACAACCGAGATCGTTCAAATTCCATAGCAAAAGGAAGCACTGCAATTCAGGCCGGAGCCGGAGCTCATTTTAATTTGTCACAGCGGATGGATTTGACGTTCACTGCGCAATACATGTTTCACCTAGGGAAGGATGTACATGCTCATGTGCATCATGATGAGGTGGAGTTCGAACACACCAAGGGTACAGGAATTGAAGGTCACTTGCTATTTAATGTAGGAATTAACTACAAAATTGTGGACATGTGGGGCCGAAAATGAGTTTTCTCCAAACAAATTAAAAACTAGAAATCATGAAAAATTGTTTAATTCTTTGTTCCATCCTTCTTGCGTCAACAACTTTTGCTCAAGAGGAAAAATCATACATTCAACCAGGGTTGATTTCCACTTCATTAACCCTTTCACCAGCTAAAATGCTAAATCGAAAGGATATGAATTACTACGTAAGTGGCTATTTAGAAGGCCGTTTGGATCGACACTTAAGTTTACGAGGTGAAGCACATTACATGCTTGGCAATGCAAATACAAAATTTTTAAAGAATAATGCACGGGTTTTATTTGGCTTAGAATATGGTTTACCAGTTCGTAACGCAGATTTTCACCTTGGATTTATGCCTGGAGTTTCTGTGTTGCAATCAAATTTTGCTCGGAATGCAAGGTGGGAGGTAGTTCCTCTTATTTCAGTGAGTGGAGGAGTGAAATTCTATGTGTGGAAGTTCTTTAATTTCTTTATGCATGTGAACTACATTCATACAGAATTGAATAATTTGGAATCCATTTCTGGCAAAGCAGATGAATTGGTATTTACAGGAGGTTTGGGCTATAATATTCAGTTGTTGAAGAAATATAGATAATTAAAGCTCTGTTTCATGCTCCACTTTCTCGCTAATCACCATTGATGCGAGCACTCCAAGCGTCAGCATTCCTAAAATGATGACAAGTGAAATCCATGTTTGTTCGGATAAAATGGTCAATTGATGATGGAAAATCATTTTCAAACCAACAAAAAGTAAAACGCCGATAAGAGCAAATTTCATGTATTTGAATTTGTCTATCATGTTTGATAAGAAGAAATACAAATTTCGCAGACCAAGAATGGCGAAGATGTTGGAAGTGAAGACGATAAATGGTTCTTTCGTCACAGAGAAAATGGCAGGAATGGAATCGATGGCGAAAAGGATGTCTGAAAATTCAACAACAATCAAGGTTGCCAGAAGCGATGTAGCAACGATCTTTCCATTGACTTTTTCGACGTATTTTCCGTTGGAAATGGACCAATCAATAGGATAAATTTTTCCAAGTAAACGAACTCCGATGCTTTTCTTGAAATCTTCGTTGTCATCGTCTTGGTCTTTAATCATTTTTAGTGCAGAATAGATCAAAATTCCACCGAAAACATACATCGCCCAGTCGAATTTTGCGACGAACGCTGCTCCGAGTACAATCATGATCAAACGGAAAAATACCGCACCAATGATTCCCCAAAACAAAATGCGGTGCTGATACATGGCAGGAATTTTAAAGAATTTAAAAATCATTGCAATCACAAAAATATTGTCGAGACTCAATGATTCTTCGATCACATAACCTGTGTAGTATTGAGTCAGGGCTTTGACACCAGACAAGTTGTTTTTATTGATCCCAAACCAATTATTCTCGTATATCCAATAAATAGCGATGCCAAAAAGCAAGGCGATTCCAATCCAAACAGCTGTCCAAACGAGGGAGTTTTTCATCGTGACAGGTTTATCTGATTTATGAAAAACACCTAAATCTAGCGCAAGAAGAATGGCGATAATTACGAAAAATAGAATCCAGATCATGGGATTTTTGTCAATTTTGTTTGATGCAAAAGTAGTTATTTGATGCGAATGGAAATGGTATAATTCAAATATTCAAATTTCGAATTTCAAATCTTCAAATTCCCATATAATCCCTAACTTCGTCCACATGCTTTATCGCTTCATTAAAATATTGATCAGCATTGGAATGCGCTTGTATTATTCCGAAATTAAGGTGAAAAACCGAGATTTTTTGGAACACGATGGTCCGATGATTATCATCGCAAATCATCCAAATACGATGGTAGATGCATGGCTAATTGGTAATATTTGCAAGCAACCAATTTATTTCATGGCGAAAGGTACGTTTTTCAATAATAAATTGAAAATGTGGTTTTTACGTTCTTTGAATTTGGTTCCGATCAATCGAGCAACGGAAGAAAAAACGAAAGGAGTTTCCAACGATCAGTCATTTGAAGAATGCTACAAAATATTGGAGCAAGGCAAAACACTTGTGATTTATCCTGAAGGAAATAGTTTTATGGAGCGCCAATTGCGTCAATTAAAATCGGGAACGGCACGCATCGCGCTGGAAGCTGAACGCAGAAATGCAGGAAAACTAAACTTGAAAGTAGTGCCTATGGGTTTGGTGTATTTGGAAGCTGAAAAATTTAAGAGTTCCATTTTAGTAAATGTTGGAGAAGGAAAATCAGTGACACGGCACTTGGCAGAGTTCGAAACAAATCAATCGAGTGCATCAAAAAAGTTAACAGAAGAATTTAGAACCCAGTTAGAACGTGTGCTTGTAACAACACAATCAAAGGAACAAGAAATTTTGATTGAAAGTTTGACTGACGCCATTCAATCGCGTTATCGGGGTGAAAAAAGTGGGGTAGAGGCTCAAGTGGAATTACTGAAAAATGTGCGCGATCGCGTTGAATTATTTAGTTTAATGGAACCTTGGAAAATTGAGGAGATTCAAGCAATGATGAACAATATTCGTTGGCGGGTAGAGAAATTGCGTATTAAAACGGATTTCTTGGATCGAAAATTTCGTTCTGTCATGTTTGCGCGCCAAATCGCTTTTTCGGTTGTTGGCTTAATCATTGGATTTCCGCTTTTTATTTTTGGGTTCATCCACAATATTTTACCGTACAAATTAACGGATAAATTAATGCCTGTTTTGGTGAAAAACATTGAATATTATGCACCCGTTGCCATTTTGATCGGACTTGTATTGTATCCCTTGAACTATGTTGGATTTATTTTTCTTACAAAATATTGGATCGATTTTTCATGGTGGCAAAACCTTATTTACTTTGCACTCATGCCTATTTCCGGAATGTTCGCACATGCATTTGCCCGATATTTGAAACACATTTCATATAAGTGGAATTATCTGTTTCTCGTCATGAATGAACGGGATGCTTTGGTTGAATTGAAAAATCAACGTCAAAAATTGTTTGATTTACTTTTTGATTAGTAAAGAAAATTATTAGGCATGAACCAAGAATCACATTATTTATCAAAGTTTGGTTTTGAATTAGTTAAATCGGAGGAAAATCGTGATTGGCATGGACAGGCTAAAGCCATTTACACTAAGAAATTCAGATTAATACGAAATGATTCAACATGGAATTTGGAGATTAAGAGCGAGGATAAAATTATGTCTCAGCCAAAGTACATTCATGTTTCAGGTACAATAGATGACGCAAATTTTATTCTTGAAAAATTTGAATTATATACCAAAAGGAGCTTCTTTTGGTTTTTGAAAAAATCAAAAAATATTGGGAGTTATTATTTTATAATGCCGCCTTTGCAACAATTTATCAATTCGGTTGAGTTAGAATCTATTTTAATGAATTTGAGGGACAAAGAAATTACTATTTCTTTAAGTGGAAATCAATTATCGTTCAGTTTTTTCTTTAATAATCTATTTGAAGAAAGGTATTTTGATGACATCATTGATCTATTGAATATTCTATTGAAATTATCAATCAAGGATCCCTAGGAATAACGAAAATTGTTACGACTTGCCATGGCGCGTCGAAAATTTTTATGTAATGACTCCGTTTTGGCGCGCGTTTTTGTTTAAAACCGTGCCGAAACAGCCTAATTAAGTATTAATGCTTTTGCCTTGGCATCTTTCAAAACTAATTTTCTAATCAAAGAAGGAAATTTCTAACTTTATCGTCAAATGAACTAAACATTAAAAAATGATGAAGAAAACAATTCTTATTTCGTTACTATCTCTTGTTAGTTTGAAGGCGAGTGCTCAGAATTTCTACGATGAGTCGACCATACAAACCATTGAAATCACTTTTGCGCAAAGCAATTGGGATGCGCTTTTAGACAATGCTACCTCTACGACTGAAGATTACATTATGGCGACTTCGGTTACAATCAACGGTGTTGTGTTTGACAGCGTTGGAGTGAAATACAAAGGAAATAGTACTTACAACGCAAGTCAAGTTAAAAATCCATTTCACATCGAATTGGATGCCTATAAAAATCATGACTATCAAGGGTTTAAAGACATTAAATTGAGCAATGTGAAAAACGATCCATCGTTTGTGCGCGAAGTTTTGTCCTACCAAATTGGACGAAAATACATGGACGCACCGCGTTGCAATTACGCGAATGTGTATGTGAATGGAACATTGATTGGACTATATTCAAATCCAGAATCAATCACAAAAACATTTCTTCAAGAACATTTCAATGATGACAACAATACCTTTGTGAAATGTAATCCGCCAGCTGGAGCAGGTCCAATGTCAAATGACAAACCTAATTTGGTCTATTTAGGAACAGACAGTTCTCAGTACTACGCGAAATACGAGTTAAAGTCAACCTATGGTTGGGATGAGTTAATCGATTTGTGCGACACGTTGAATAATGACGTGAACGACATCGCTGCGATTTTGGACGTTGACCGCGCCATTTGGATGCTTGCGTTTGACAATGTTCTCGTTAATTTGGATAGCTACATTGGTGTCTTCGCTCAAAATTATTATTTATACCGAGATGATTTTAATAAGTTCATTCCTATCATTTGGGACATGAATGAATCGTTTGGAAGATTTTCCATGCTTGGATCTGGCAATTTGACCACAACCACCCAGAAACAACAATTGAGTCATTTGATCAATATTTCAGATGCGAATTATCCATTGGTTTCTAAATTGTTAAGCATTCCAATGTACAAAAAAATGTACTTAGCACATGTGAAAACCATTCTTCAAGAAAATTTTAGCAACAACGATTATTTCACTGCAGGTCAAACGCTTCAAAATACAATCAGTGCTGCGGTTCAAGCAGATCCGAATAAATTTTATACGTACGCAAATTTCACTTCCAACTTGACTACAGATATTGCTGGAGGTGGTGGACCAGGTGGAGGAGCGACACCAGGAATTACCAATTTGATGAATGGTCGTGCTACGTATTTATTGGCGCAATCTGATTTTACGCAAGTGGAACCTGCAATTAGTAACATTCAGGTTTCAAATCCAAGTCCAAATTTGAATGAATCACTCGATTTCACGGCTGATGTCACCAATGCCAATGCTGTTTATTTTGGATACAGAACACAAAATCATGCACCATTTGTCCGTTACGCGATGTTCGATGACGGTTTACACAACGATGGAGCCGCAGGAGATGGAACCTATGGAATGGATGCAACGATGTCAACTTCTTTTTTCCAATATTACATCTATGCGGAGAATAGTGGAATAGGAAAATTTTCCCCAGTGAGAGCTGAACATGAATATTACAGCCTTAATCTAAATATTCCAGTGGCTGGTGATGTTGTCATCAATGAAGTATTGGCATCGAATCTTGCGGGTGATACAGATTTTGATGGTGAATTTGATGATTGGATCGAATTGTATAATAATACGAATAGTGCTATTGATTTGTCAACGTATTATTTAACCGATGATGGAACCAATTTTACACAATGGCAATTTCCTTCAGGCACAACGCTACCTGCGAGTGGTTATGTAACAGTTTGGGCTGATAAAGATGATTTGCAAGTAGGACTTCATGCAAATTTTAAACTATCAAGTTTAGGTGAATCATTATACTTATTGAATAATAACACAATCGTGGATCAAGTAACTTTTGGGGCGCAAACAGATGATATTTCGTATGGACGCTATGTCAACGGAACCGGAAGTTTTATTTTCATGAGTCCAACTTTTTCAAGTCAAAATTCAAATTCCTTGGTTGTTGATGAAATTTCGAAAGACGGCGAATTGATTGTGTTTCCAAATCCTGCAAATGAAACCATTCAATTTAGAACAAATTCCACTGATTTAATTGGTCAAGAACTTTCTATTTTCAACCTCGCAGGAAAAAGAGTTTATACAGGTGAATTTGCTGAAAACTATCAAGTAGATATTAGTGAATGGGAATCAGGTCTCTACCTCGTTCAACTTGGCAACTTTAGAACAAAATTAGTAGTGAATTAAAGTATTCTTTTTAGTTTACAGAATCCCATCAACAGGCGCTTTTAAAGCAAATCGTTGATGGGGTTTTTTGTTTAGGTTAATCGAGAATGGTACAAACGGTTGATTGTGGCAATGTATTTAAGCATCTAATTTTGCTCTAAAATAAAAAGTCATGAAAGAAAACGTTTTTACCGTTCAAAAAATTGGAGTAAAAATTCAACTAGCAATTTTATTGTTCTTGGGTTTAGCCTTTTTAAATGGGTGTCAACAAGAAGGTTGTACAGATCCACTAGCTCAGAATTATGATTCTTCTGCTGATTCAGATGATGGCTCATGTACTTACGACACAATCATTCCAACCGAGATTTGTCCAATCGTTCAAGTAAATGCAGATATCAGTTCGGCAACAACTTGGACTGTAGGAAATGTGTACGTGATAAATAGTCAAATTGCGGTAACTGGTGTGTTAACCATTCAGCCTGGTGTCATTGTGAAATTGGGAAGCAACGGAGTTCTTCGAACAAATAGTGCAGGTAAAATCATCGCTGAAGGAACAGCAACAAATCGTATCGTGTTTACATCACTTGCTGATGATTCATATTGTGGTGACAGCAATGGAGACGGCGCTGCAACTCAAGCTCAAAAAGGGGATTGGCTCAACGTCTATTTGAATGGTGGCACAGGAAATTTATTCCGTTATTGTGATTTCTTTTATGCCGGAGCAAATGATGGTGGATATCGCTGTGCGGTGCTGGTTTCCGTTGCAGGAGCATCATTTACCTTTGACAATTGCAGTTTTGCACACACTCAAACAAGTTCAAATTTTACGGCACAATTCGCCTTTTATGCAGGCAGTTATATGAGTAATCCTGCGGTTTCGGTCTTTACAAATAATGTTTTTTACGACAACAACATGCCTATTTATTGTAGTGCTACCTACACCATGAATCCGAATAATTCCTATTTCAATCCGGCTAATTCAAGTCAAGGAAATACAAAAAATTGCATTTGGATGTATCCGGATGCTGGTTCGGGTGTCAATGTCACTTACGCCGAAACAGAAGTTCCTTATGTCGTGGATGGTTATGTTCAAAAACCAGATGGAACAATGACGATTGGAGCTGGAGCAATCATTAAATTCCCTTCAGGAAATACGTATGGATTAAACGTTGGAACCTTAAATTTAAGTCCATCGGCTTATTTAACATCAATCAAAGATGATTCATTAGGGGGGGACACAAATGGCGATGGAAACGCATCGGTGCCTTCTGGTGGAGAATGGTATGGATATTATAATTGGACCACATCAGCATGGGTGAATGCTTCAAATATTTTATTCGCAATGAATTAAATGAAATTGAATTTTTTTATATTTGTCTTTAAAGCATTGAAATTAAATAAATTATAGCTTTTTTTAAAACTATTAGTTATGGAACATAAATTAAATTTGAGCATCCTTGTTTGCTCTTTGAGTCTTTTGACTTTCGGACAAGAAGCCAAGATTACTCCGTCAGCAGAAATGAAGAAAGTCGGCAACGCTGGAAAAAAATCAGAGCTTATTCACGCAACGTTGAAACAAGAAATCAACCATACGACTCCAAAAACAGAGCGATGGGCCATTTCAGTTCGACCAAGATCAAGTAGAAATCACTTTTCGCCAGAAATTCAGCAATTAAAAGAAGAAAAATATGCTGAAAAAATGAAAGCATATCGTCCGAATGAGGAAGTGGTTTTGAAATCTTCGGTTGCTACACCTGTTGTTGGCCAAAATTATGAAGGCAATTGGTCTGTGGCCGGAGCTCCACCAGATAATTCCATGGCTGTTTCCAATGGCGGATTTGTGGTTTCTTGCAATAATGATGGTGCCGTTTATTTCAATGCTTCTGGAACCATGCAGTATGCTGAATATTGGTATGATTTCTTCGGTGATCCAAATTACACTTCAATGCTCTACGATCCAAAAATCATTTACGATAGCCAAGCAGATCGATTTGTTTTAATTGTTTTGCATGGCTCAACACCAAGTACATCACAAGTCATTGTGAGTTTCTCAAAAAGCAACAATCCAAATGATGGTTGGTGGGTGTATACTTTAACAGGAAATCCGCTTTCTAACAATAGTTGGTTTGATTATCCAAATTTGGGCGTATCGAATGACGAACTTTTTGTAACAGGAAATTTATTTTCGAGCAGCAACACGTTTAACGAATCTGTCATTTATCAAATCCCAAAGGCAGCGGGTTATGCAGGCACAAATTTTTCTTGGAGTTATTGGTCTGATTTAGATGCAACGAATGGAACAGCTTTTACCTTGGTTCCAGCAACAAATGGTCATCAAGGAAATTATGGACCAGGTTTGTATTTCATGAGTAGTATTTCTGGTGGAGCATCAAATACCATTTTGTGGGATTTAACCGATAATCTTTCAGGAAATCCACAACTTGATTCTTATTCTGTGAATTCAGGAAGTTATCAGCCAGCGGCAAATGCCAACCAGCAAGGATCTTCAGAGACTTTAAGCAATGGAGATTGTCGCATGCAAGGAGCTTTTTATTTAAATGGGTTGATTCATTATGTATTTCATGCAGATGTTGGAAGCAGTTGGAATGGAATTAAATACAATCGCTTAAATTTGAGTAATGGTTCAAATTCAGGTTCTTCGTTTGGTCAAGCTGGTACTCATGATTTGTCTTATCCAGCCTTAGCTTCTTTCGCTACATCCGCAACTGACAAGTCTGTGATGATTGGGTTTTTGAGAAGTTCTCCTTCCATTTTCGCTGAAATTCGTGTTGTAAATTGCGACGATAATATGAATTGGTCGAATTCTGTTTTGGTTAAAAGTGGTGAGGCTACCATCGATTTTTTATCAGGTGATGAACGTTGGGGCGATTACTCGGGGATGTCTAGAAAACATAATAGTCCAACGCCAAAAGTTTGGATGGCGGGTTGCTATGGAGCAAATATTCCTCCTGCTGGCGTTAATAATTCGTACAAGACTTGGATAGCAGAAATATCAGGAAATCCAACGAATGCCATTGAAGAGCAAGAAAATCAACTTCCAGTTAAAATTTATCCTGTGCCAACGTATGATTTAATGAACATAGAATTTGAAACGCAAGATCGATCAGAAATTACGATTGAAATTCTTGATTTAGAAGGGAAAGTAGTGCGATTGATTTATAAAGATGTTCCTAAAATGGGATTAAACAAATTGATTTTCAATAAGGAAGCCTTGAGTTCTGGTACGTATTTTGTCCACATTTATTCATCATCTCAAACTTTGAAAAATGAAAAAATTATTGTGCTTGATTAGTATTCCGCTTTTGACTCTTTCTTTTTCTTGTGGAAATAAGAAAACGGTTGTTAAAATGGAAGACAAAACAACATCTGGACAAAAACATGATGTGGATGGAGCAGATGCGATAAATTCTTCTAATGACTCAATTCCTATTGGAGATACTATTGTCAAAAGAAATAAAGGCAAACGCAGGGACAAATTTGAAGCGCCAAATCATGGTTCGCCTGATCAACAAAAAATTGATAGCATTAAAGCGGCTGGAGCGAAAGGAAAGAACAACTAATTGGGTTGGGAATCCAAGGTTTTTGGAAAAGTATTGGGACTAATTCATTAGATTTCATGACTTAAATCGTACCTTTGTTTTGAATTTAACATTGTTCGTTATGAAATTTAATTCGTTCTTGATTGTTGGCTTTGCCTTCTTGATAATCTCATTTGTCTCTTGTAAAAAAGAGGATAAAACTCCAGATCCAAGTGGTGGTGGAAGTACTTCTACTGGTCAAGTAAAAGTTAATTTGGAGAGTGTTTGGGGTACTACGAATGAAAGCATTGTGCTAGGTGACGAATATACGCACACATTAAGTGGTGATCAATTGACCATTGAAACATACAAGTATTACATTTCTAATTTTCGTTTGAAAAAAAGCGATGGAACGTGGTGGTCACATCCTGATAGTTATTTTTTGGTAAATCAAAGTGTGGCCGGTTCAAATGTTTTGAGTTTGACTGGTGTGCCTTTCGGAAATTATACGGATATCTCATTCGTCATGGGAGTAGATAGTACGAAAAATGTGAGTGGTCCGCAAGCTGGAGCCTTGTCAACAGCAAATGGTATGTTTTGGAGTTGGAGTAGCGGCTACATTATGTTAAAAATCGAAGGAACTTCTCCACAAGTCTCACCAGGTAATGTTTATTCTTATCATTTAGGTGGATTTCAAGGAACGTACAATATTGTGAAGTCTTTAGAATACAATTTTGGATCTACTGAATTGAACGTAACTTCTTCCAATTTGGCTCAAGTATATATGCGATTAGATGTCGAAAAGTTGTTTGATGGTGTTGGTACAGTGACAAATGGAAGTTCGACATCTCCGGGAAATGTGGCGCTGACTATGGCAACAACATTTCACAACGGAATTAGTTTTGATCACTTGACGAATTAATTGAAATTTAAAGGATTATGCGTTCAAATGCCATAATTTATGGTGCCATGTGTTTGGCATTACCAATAATGTTCAACGCTTGTAAAAAATCGGACTCAACGATTTCTGGAATAGCTTTAATATTTGAAAAACCAGAAAATTTTCCAGATCCAGTATATACTTTTGCGAATAATGGACTTACGAATTATCGTTTTAATTTAGGTCGAGATCTGTTTTACGCCAAAGAGTTGTCGCTGGATAATTCTATTTCATGTGCTTCATGTCACGATCAAGTACATGGTTTTGCCGATCACGGAGTAGCTTTTAGCGCTGGAGTTGATGGTACGTTGGGGACACGAAACTCACCTACTTTGTTGAATTTAGCATGGCAAACTAACTTTATGTGGGATGGGGGAGTAAATCATTTGGATATTTTTCCGCTTGCGCCGATTACCAATGTCTTGGAAATGAAAGAAACAATTCCTGGTGTGCTCGCCAAACTGAACGCATCAGCCGATTGGAAATTGAAATTCAAACGTGCCTATGGAATTGATGAAATTACAGATCAAGCCATGTTTAGAGCTATAGGTCAATTCTTAGCGATGATGGTTTCGAATTCCACGAAATACGATCAAGTACTCCGAGGTGAAGCAACTTTTTCGTCAATAGAAGCGGATGGCTACGCCTTGTTTCAAGCTAATTGCACCAGTTGCCACAAAGAACCTCTGTTGACAGATCATTCTTATCGCAATAATGGATTGGATGACACTTTTGATGATTTAGGTCGAGAGTTAATTACTTTAGATCCAACTGATCGTGGAAAATTCAAAGTCCCAACCTTGCGGAATGTCGCAATAACATATCCGTATATGCACGATGGACGCTTCTATTCGTTGGCTCAAGTTTTGGATCATTACAGCGAAGGCATTCATCAGTCTGCAACTTTGGATCCTTTGCTTAGCAATGGAATTTCATTAACCGAAAGCGAAAAAGCAGCAATGATAGCGTTCTTGAATACCTTGAATGACTATAAATTGATGAATGATCATCGGTTTTCGGAGCCTTGAAAAAATCAATATAAGGAGAATATTATTGGCAGATGAATGATAGAACTTATGGTTTTGTTTTCATTTTTTGCTGGTATCCATGTGGGCATGTTTGAAACTAAACGCAAAGCTTCTGTATCATGGCTTGGTGAAATTCCTTTTACAACTACAGCATCTTTAACATTACCATTTTCGTCAATGACACATTTTACATATACTCTTCCTGTAACGCATACACCTCTTTCTTTCGGGTAAATGATGTTATCCTGGATGTATTTGTGAAGTTCGGATGTACCTCCTGGAAACTCAGCTTGTTGATCTGGAAACTCGACAATTTCGTTTTTGTTGTCTTCACTTTTCTCGTTTGGCGAGACAGTTTGACTTTGTGCAAAACTCGCACTTAAAACAAAAATGAGAAAGATTCTATAGATCATTGGTTGTCGATTTTATACTTTAAAAATAATTAAATAAAATGAAACAAAAAAAGGTTGCCTCAACGAGACAACCTTTCTTGGAGAGATAGTAGGTATTAATTCGTGTAGTACTATTTTGTTACTATGATTCTCTCTCTTTTGTTTTCCCCTAATTCTAAAATATACAAGCCATTTTCTAATTGAGATACATCAATAGTTGTTTTTCCAATGGCTGCAACACCAGAAGAAACGACAACTCCGTTCATTGAAACGACTGTATAAGCAACAGACTCAGCGTTGTTGTGGAAAAGCGTTAATTTATCTTTTGCTGGATTTGGATACACAGAAACTGTGTAAGAATCAAGATCTCCAACATTTAAATACAAGTTATCAGCAGCAATAATTCCTTCTGGTAAGATTTCGAAATCAGCACCATAAACTAGTTCGTTGCTGTTAATTTGAATGTCGTGCTCATTTGTTTGAGGAATGTAAGGAACATCAATCAATAAATGATAATTTCCAGTTTCAACACCTGTAAATGTATAAGAACCGTCAGCTGCAGAATATGTGAAAGCTACCACTTCATCCGCTTGGTTAACCAATTTAATCAAAGCACCTTCGAAAGGCTCCATCAAAATCTTAGTATAACTTGTATCAATTGAAACGATTCCAGAAATAGATGCATTACCACTTAAAACACCAAGTGTATTAGAATTGATATTTCCTTGATCTAAGAAACAAGGCAATCCAATAGCTTGCGCTTGACTCCAAGTATCACCACCTACAAAGTAAAATGGATTACTCAATGGAAATAAAATTGGATCTGGTGTGAAACGAACATGATACATTCCTGTCGTTAAGCTATCAGCTAAATATTGACCATTTGAAACTACTGCAGAATAAACTGGCGTAGCCAATAATGTATCTCCAACGAAGTTGAAAATTTCTAACAATCCCTCTCCTGGTAAACCATCAACTGTTAAATCACCGCTGATATCATTGTAAGATTCTTGTTCCTCAAGAAAGATAGCTGAATCAAATACTGCATCGCTAACATCAGCTAAAACCAATTTAATGTGGTACGATGATCCTACTTGTGCAAAGAATTTCGCTTCGAAAGGCGTTGTGTAGCCATCAAAAACAAAAGTACCTGCATTTGGTCCACCTAGGTTGTCAATATAATATTGAGAATTCACAATTTGGTTAACAGAATTAATCTCTACAGGAAGATTTGTTCCAGGCAAGAATGCAATATTCACGGGTGTTCCACCATTTTCAGAAACTAAGAATAAAAAACGATCTGTAAATGAAGTATTTGAATATTCAGGATATTCTTCTGATGCCAAAAGATACGTAAAGCGAACTGTGTCACTTACCGATGGAGTAAAATCGAATTCAACGTTACAAGCATCGTAATTTGTTGGAATTTGTCCAGCTGCCGAGCCGAAATTAGCAATGTCCACGTCACCTGGAGAACCTAGTCCAGTACTTGTAAACACACCACTTGGTTGACTTGAATTTTCTACGATTCCAGTTGATAGAACCAAACCGCTGTTAACACCAATGGCAGCACCATTTTCAAAACGTCCAACTTGCGATGGATTTGCGAGTAACTGAACGTTAGAAACACCGTCGCATTGTACACCAAAAATATTGGCAATCATCATATCCAAATTAGATATTGGCGAAAATGAAATTTGCTGAGCAAAAATCTGCGTACTTAAGCCAAAGGAACTTAAAAACGCTGTGAGTATAATTTTTTTCATAAGATTGATTTTTGAACTAGACGTCATGTATTGAGTTTTGGTTGCACTTGAATATTTTTAATTGGTGCAGTAAATCAGTTGTTTAAATGTTGTTTTAATAGCTAAGCGTATGTAAATCAGTCGGTTGATTTATTTAGAAGATTGTTGATAACTTCCAAATTAAATAGCTAAAATAAATCACGTACTTTTGCGAATAGAAAAAATTAGCTTGAAAAATGGGCAAAGGAATTGTACATAAAATTGGATCTAAGTACATTGAAAAATCAGTGTCGAAAATTGCAAAGGGTTCGAAAGAAGTTTATGTTTTAACAGATGCTCAGAAAAAGCAGATTCAAAAAATTACCTACGAAACTTATTTTTGGTCAGCACTAATTGGTGTTGTTGCTGTATTAGCTGTTGTATTGCCTTTCCACGCATTTCCATCTTTTTTTGGTGAACAAACATTTACCGTTTTTGGAACCGCGATTAAATTTGAGTTATTCTACACGATTTTCGCCATTTTGATGCTCTTCCCTGAAATTTGGGCGCTCAATTTTGTAAACCTGAGAGCAGTAAAGAAAATTTGTTTAGCCTGCAAATATCCGAGTGCTAATGCTTCTGATTTTCAAGATCAGGTTGACTTGTTGACCGAAGCAGGTCTTGAAATGCCTGCAAAACACTTGGAACTTTTTAATATTGATCCGTACATCGGTTTGTCAAAATTCTCATACTATTCTCTGTTTATTTTAAACAAACTAAAAGCCACTTTAACCAATGTAGTAGTGAAATTGCTGGTCAAACGATTTTTAGGTCGTTATGCATTGCGCATTGTAACAGATTTGGCTGGGATTCCAATCTTTGCATTTTGGAATGCATGGGCAAGTCATGGAATTCTGAAAGAAACCAAAATGCGTATCATGGCAAGCGCTGCAACCCAAGATTTCATTGAAGAACTTGATCCAAAAGAACTAAAAGAGGCGCATGAAAAAATCGGAATATTGTTTCATTTCATTGCGCAACAAAAGCGTTCCTACAACTATGCACTTTTTGCGTATATGAAGGAAATTATACGCATCGTTCCAGAAGCAAAGATTGATAATAAAGAAGAAATTAAACTGGAACAATTGTTCGACGAAAATTCGCACAATAACAAACTCATCGCTAAAATGCTCGTATTCGGCTTTATTGTAGATGGTAGCATTTCGATAAAAGAGCGACTTACTTTGAAAAAAATGAGTGATTATCCTTGGTACGATTACTCGATTGAATCGCTTGAAGAAGCTGTTGACGCTTATCTTGATGGAAAAGGGCTTCCAACCATTTAATCGTTAGCTTTCCAACGTTTTAGTTGAATTAATAGGATCAACGTTTCAAATTTATATTTTCAAATAGTTGTTTTTGTATCTTTAAGGGCTATAAATTTTGAAACCCTAAAAGTATGCTTGTAAGATTTACCCTTTTTCTCGGTGTTATTGCCTTCTATTCGTTTGTTGGTTTTTCACAATCGACAAAATCTCATTTTGATAACAAATCCTATGTGGAAGGCGAATTTTTAATTCAAATTGCTTCTAAAAATGACTTGGAAACAATCGTTCGCAATAGTCCAGCTCAGTATGAACTGGTTGTTGCAAAAGAAGTGTCAAAACCTATGCATGTTTGGTTGATTCGCTTTAATCATCAAGTTGTTTCGCATCAAGCGATGCAAGAATATTTGTACGGGCAACGAAATGTTTCTGTTGTGGATTACAACTATCATATTCAAATGCGCTCAACATTACCAGGAGACCCGAGCATAACTCAACAATGGCACCATAATAATACTGGACAGACTGGTGGAACAACCGATGCTGACATTGATTCCGATTTGGCTTGGGATATTACCACTGGAGGCACAACAGCTACCAACGATGATATCGTAGTATGCTTGATTGAAAGCGGAAATTTAGATCACCAAGATTTAAGTCCAAACCGATGGTTTAATGTCAATGAAATCGAAAATAATGGCATTGATGATGACAACAACGGATATGTAGATGATTACAACGGTTGGAATCCAATTCAAAATAATGATAATTACGGAACGGGAGGACATGGAACCAATTGTTTAGGAATGATGGGAGCAAAAGGCGATAATAATCTTAACGTGGTTGGTGCTAATTGGGATGTGAAATTAATGGTTGTTGGAGATTATAGTATTTCCACCCAAGCAGATGCAATTGAAGCATATACTTATCCGCTGGTGATGCGTCAATTGTGGAATGAATCTGACGGAGCCGAAGGCGCGTTTGTTGTAGCAACAAGTTCGTCGTGGGGAATTGACGGTGCAAATCCGAATAACTATCCACTTTGGTGTTCTTTTTATGATACCCTTGGAACGTATGGAATTATCAATGTTGGAGCAACAACAAACTCCAATCTAAATGTAGATACTGCTGGCGATATGCCAACGGCTTGTTCAAGTCCATATATGGTTGGAGTAGGAAGAACTGATCATAATGATAATACTGCTGGCGGTTATGGGGTTACAACCATTGAATTTGGTGCTCCTGGAATTAACATCGTTACAACAGCAAATACAAATACAATTACTACAACAACGGGAACGTCTTTCTCTTGTCCTTTAACTGTTGGTGTCATCGGTTTGGCGTACTCAATTCCTTGTCCACAGTTTATGGCTATCGTCAAGGCTAATCCGCAGATGGGAGCAGATATGGTGCTTCAAGCATTGATGGATGGTGTAGATCAAAAAGCACAGTTAGCTACTCGATTTATAAGTGGTGGACGTCTGAATTCGCGAGGAACCATCGATGCATTAATGTTAACTGGTTGTAATGGAAGTACTTGTTTTCTTCCAAACGACATTGTAATTTCTGACAAAACAGAAACAACAGCAAGCGTGAATTGGACCATCGCTAACGAACCAACTTCGTATACATTATTTATTCGACCTGTGGGTGCTGCAACTTGGACAGAAATTTCATCTCCAGGGTCTCAAGCCAATTACACGTTTTCTGGCTTGGAGGGATGTACTGAATACGAGTATTATTTGAATGTTATTTGTGACCAAGATACAAGTGCAAACAGTGCCATTGGTGTTTTCACAACGCAAGGATGTGGTGCTTGTAGTGATTTACAATATTGTGGGGCAAGTTCATCAGATGCCCAATTAATTCAATTCAGCATTACCAAACCTACAGCAATAGCGTCAAATATGACCTTTGAAGCACCGACAGCTTGGGGAGCAAATTTACAAACTACTTATGCTTCTGGAGAATTGGTTTTGGTTGATGACGGATCTGCCGCTGATTCTTTAGGATGTGGTGCGTTGGTGAATGCAGCAGCTGTAAATGGAAAAATTGCTGTTGTATATCGTGGAACCTGTCAGTTTAGCATTAAAGCGTTAAATGCGCAAAACGCTGGTGCAATTGGAGTTATTTTCATCAATAATGCAGCGGGAACAATAGACATGGCAGCAGGAAATAATGGAGCAGCAATCACAATCCCAGTGGCAATGATTAGCAATTCGGATGGTGCCATTTTAAAAGCGCAACTCGATAATGGAGCAACAATTCGAGCAATTCTGGGTACGAAAAAAGAATGGATTGAAACAGTAGAATTGGGTTCGCTTTCAAATACATCGGGAGATAACGGAGGATATGAACAGTTCACGAGTCAAGCTCCAACGCTGGTTGCTGGCACAAATTATACACTGACTATTTCAAAAGGTTATCAAAATCAACCTTATGAAACGTTTTCACGTGCATGGATTGATTACAATCAAGATGGAACGTTTGAAACAACTGAGTTGGTTTACGATCAAACCACGGATGGTTTATCGGATGCGGTTGGTCAAATTTCAATTCCTACTTCTGCGCAAGCAGGAAACACGCGATTAAGAGTCATGATGAGTTATTTTGGACCTGGACAAACAACACTTCCAACATTTTGTCAATCATATAACTTTGGCGAAGTGGAGGATTATTGTGTAATAATCGAAAACACGAATTCAGTTGATCAATTGGACGAAGCATTTGGATTAAAAATATTTCCGAATCCTATGAATCAAGAATTGTCTATTTTCTCTCAAAACGAAGATGCGAATGAAATACAATTAGTTGATTTAGCCGGAAAAATTGTGTTGACTTCTTCCATGAATTTAGGAAGTACTTCGCTTAACACGAGTGATTTAGAGTCAGGTACTTATTTTTGTATGGTGTTGTCGAATAATGGTACAAAACTTCTAACTAAAAAGGTTGTAAAAGTAGATTAGAAGAAGTTGAGATGAAATTCCCTTCTTACTGTAAAAGCACTTTTATAATAACCTTTGATTGTGTTTAAAACTAGTTGGGATACTGGATTCGGAGCTTAATAAATGTCCATTAACCAGAATCTTAAAATTTTTACATTTATTAATTGTTGGGTAAATTAACTTCGTTGCTGCCTACGGCGGTGGCAAAATTACCAACGCGTTGGTAATATTACCCTCGGTTTTAGCTTTAAAATTAATAGTTGTTCTTCATCAATACGCTGCTTTTAACACGATTTTAGGTTTTTTTAATACGAATTCTTTCTTGAAATTTGGGAGATATTAGCTGTCGTGAATGAAGATTGTAGCAATGGATAAAAGCAATAAACATCTATTTTAGCTATTACATTAAATTATCTTTTGAAAGGCATTCGAAATTCGGATGCCTTTTTTATTTTTACATTCATGAAAATAATTTCCTTCAACGTTAATGGAATTCGTGCCATTACTAAAAAAGACTTTGTAAAAGACATGAAGTCTGTAAATGCTGACATTATCTGTTTGCAAGAAACAAAAGCGACGGTTGAACAAACTAAAGAAGCTGTAGCTGAATTATCGGAATATGAAGTTTACGGTAATCAGGCAAAACGTCCAGGTTATTCGGGTACGGCAATTCTGACCAAAGTGAAACCTGTTGCAGTGACCCAAGATATGGGAATTGATGAGCACGATCAAGAAGGAAGGGTAACTTGCTTAGAATTCGAGCAATTTTTCTTGATAACAGTGTACGTACCCAATTCTGGAAGTGAATTATTGCGTCTGGACTATCGTCAATCGTGGGATGCAGCTTTTTTGGATTACTTGAAAAAATTAGAAAAAACGAAGCCAGTTGTTGTTTGTGGCGATTTCAATGTTGCGCATAAGGCCATAGATTTAGCGCGTCCAAAAGCGAACTACAATAAATCTGCTGGTTACATGCAAGAAGAAATTGATGGCATGGACACATTTATTTCCAACGGATTGGTAGATACGTTTCGTGCAAAAAACGGCGATCAGGTAAAATATACATGGTGGAGTTACCGTGGTGGAGCCAGAGAGAAAAACGTTGGCTGGCGGATTGATTATTTTCTAGTGTCTGAATCATTCCTCGGTCAAGTCAAAGATGCATTTATTTTAAATGAAGTTCATGGTTCGGATCATTGTCCAGTAGGACTAGAGTTATAATTGTTCAATTTTCGATGAATTTAAGAAATATATCCACAATGCATTTAGTTATAAACAATTATTTGTGAATGGTTTGAAAATGGATTAATTTTGAGGCAACTACGGATTGAAAAATACGTCCACTATGTTAATCTATAAATAATACTAATGTTGCTTAAATTTTTATTAACCTGTCTACTTGCTTTTTTTGTAGCTTTTGTTGGAACGAGTCAAGAGCAAAAAACGTGCAATCATTCTTCTTCTGAGAATATAAGATACATCGAAAATAAAGGTCAATGGCCTTCTCAGATAAAATACAAAACTGGCGTTAATTCTGGTGAAGTTTACTTGGAAAGCAACGGGTTTACATTCACCCAACACTCATCTAAAGATTTAGTTGAGCGCGGAAGATTATATCATAGCAGCAAGGATTCACTGAAGCTTCATAAAGTTCAGGGGCATGCTTGGAAAGTAAATTTTGTAAACTCGAACAAAGAAGTACGCAATGTCGGTTTGGAAAAACATGAAGAGTATTATAATTATTTCTTAGGAAAAAACGAGAAAAATTGGGCGAGCAATGTAGGTTTGTACCAATCGGTTTTATACGAGGAACTTTATGCTGGAATAGATTTAAAAGCATATAGCAGTCATCAAAATTTTAAATATGATTTTATTGTAAATCCAAATGCAGATCCAAATCAAATCGCATTAAACTATGAAGGTTTGGATGGAATCTTTTTAAAGGATGAACATCTAGTCTTGGTTACTTCCGTTGGAGAATTTAAAGAAATGAAACCATACGCATTTCAAGTTGTAAATAATGAGATTGTTGAGGTTGAATGTCAATATGTTTTGAGCAATAACCTTGTAAAGTTCTACTTTCCTAAAGGATATAATAAAGCGTTGCAATTGATCATTGATCCTGTTTTAATTGCTTCTACGCTTTCTGGAACGAGCGGTTTTTATGATAATTATGGTCATGGGGCAACATTCGATAATTTAGGTAATATTTATACTGCTGCTGTAAATTTTGGAGGTGATTATCCTTCGACTGTTGGTTCTTTTCAGCTTAACTATGCAGGTGGAATAACGGATATTGTACTTAGTAAATTAAATCCAGATGGATCAGCGCTGATTTATGCAACGTATATCGGTGGAGACGGCGACGATTTCCCACATTCAGTAATTGTCAATGATAATTATGAGTTATATGTTTTAGGATCTTCTAGTTCAACGAATTATCCTTGTTCTGCTGGTGCTTATGACAATTCTTTTGGTGGAACTACAGATATTGTGATTTCGCATCTTAACTCGACTGGCTCAGGATTAATTGGTTCTACTTATTTGGGTAATGCTGATACAGATGGCAATAATTACTTGACATTTAATTATGGCGATCAATACCGTGGCGAAATTGTTTTGGATGCTTCTGGTAATTGTTACATTGCATCTTGCGCTGGAGCAGGTTTTCCTACCACGGCCGGCGCTTATCAAACTGTATTTGGTGGTGGTTCGCAAGATGCTGTTTTCTTTAAAATGAATCCAACAATGTCAAGTCTTTTGTGGTCAACCTATTTAGGCGGAATCGGAGATGATTCTGGATTTGGTTTAAGACTTGATGCAAATGGAGATGTATATGCATGTGGAGGTACAAACGACAATTTCTTGAATGCAAATGGCTATCAGACAACAAATCAAGGTGGTACAGATGGATTTGTTGTGAAAATTACAAATAACGGTGGAGCCATGCCAAACAGAACCTATTTAGGTATTCCAGACGATGATGTACTTTTCTTTTTGGACATTGATGACATTGGCAGAATTAATGTTTATGGTCATGTACTTGGTTTTGGTGGATTTGGAGCAACCTTTGCAGCTACGCCAGGTGCTTATAATATGGCTGGAAGTGGACAGCATATTGCTTGTTTCAACACCACACTTACGAACTTGGAATTTATGTCCATAATAGGTGGAGGTACTTTAGGTGAATTTATTCCCATTGCATTTATGGTTGACGTATGCGGAAATATCTATTTTTCTGGTCACTCAGCAACTTTTGGATTACCTACCTCAGCCAATGCACTTTTCACGTCGGGTGGATTTTATGTTGGAGCCCTTGCTCCAAATGCAACTGCCTTGAGTTACGCAACATATTATACGGGTGACCATGTTGATGGGGGAACAAGCCGATTTGATCCAGAAGGAACAATTTATCAAGGAGTTTGTTCTGGTGGAGGTTTTAATACAACAGCAAATGCTTTTAGTCCGAATCAAGTTACAGCTTGGGATATTGCAGTGTTTAAAATTGATTTCGAGATGCAAGGAGTTATGGCTGTTGCATCTGTTGATCCAAGCACGAGTGGTTGTGCTCCGTTTACCGTTGATTTTACAAATGAAAGTACTGGAGCATTGAGTTATGCATGGAATTTTGATGATGGAAGTCCAATTTCAACGGTTCAAGAACCGACGCATACTTTTACTACTCCTGGTGTTTATGACGTAATGTTGGCAGCAATTAATCCAGCAAGTTGTAATTATGGTGACACGACTTTTGTTCAAATCACAGTTGTTGGTGCTCCGACGGTTGATCTTGGACCTGACACCACTTTTTGTCAAGGTTCCGTTACTCTGAATGCTGGTGCTTTAGCGCCTTATTTATGGAGTACAGGAGCAACGAGTCAAACAATTAATGTAAATTCAACTGGAACTTATTGGGTTCAAGTTGGTAATGCGGGATGTCAGGGATCGGACACAATTAATGTCAATGTGAGCCAACTTGCAGTAGATTTAGGTTCAGACATTCTTTTTTGCAATGGAGTTGGGAATTTCCCAATTACGTTGGACGCTGGGGTATCAAATGCACAATACGTTTGGTCTTCAGGAGAGATTACACAAACTATAGCGGTGAATGCTCCTGGTACATATTCAGTATTGGTTGATGATGGACTTTGCCAAGGAACAGACCAAATTTCAATTGCTGAAATTTCTGGTTCGGTGAGTTTTTCAGTCGAAGATACGATTGGATGCGCGCCAGTTGTAACACATTTTTATGGTGAAATTGTAACTTCAGAAAATATTGCATCATACGCGTGGGATTTTGGCGATGGAGGAACATCAAATCTGCCAAATCCTGCTCATAATTATGCAGCTTCTGGAGCGTTCAATGTTACATTTACAGTAACAACCGATAATGGCTGCGAATTTAGTTTTACGAGAATAGTGAATATTTTTATCACGCCACAGCCATTGGCAAATTTTGATATTTTACCATCAACTCCCATTTTAGGTGAGCCTGTGTTCTTGATGAATGAATCTTTGAATGCAACCGACTACAGTTGGTCCCTTAACGGAGTAAGTATTGGAAATGAAACAGATGCGTCATTCAGCTATACTGAAGAAGGGATGTATACGATTACGTTGATTGCAACAAATGGCTCATGTGTAGACACTGTTTTGGTTTCGTTGAATCTTGAGGAAGATCTTATTTTTTATGTTCCCAATACGTTTACACCAGATAATGATGAATTTAATCAACAATTTACTCCTGTTTTCACTTCAGGTTTTGATCCAACTCATTATCAACTTATGATTTTTAATCGTTGGGGAGAAATGGTGTTTGAATCCTTTAATTCGAAAATTGGTTGGGATGGGACATACGGAGGCAAAAAGTCACAAGATGGAACATATACCTGGAAGATAATTTTTAAGGAAAAGTATTCGGATAAACGCAGAATTGTTTTGGGTCATTTAAATTTGTTGCGATAAATTCCAACTTCTTTCAAACAGGATTTGATCAAACCAAATTTCAATTTTATTGGTTGTTTTCGATAGAATAAATCATTCCTTCGTTTCCATCAAAGTCAAATGTTTTGTCAAATGTCAGTCCGATTTTTTCCAAAACACGAATCGAAGTTTGGTTTTCCTTCATAGCGCGACCAATGTTTTTGGTTAATTCAAATTCATCAAATCCAAGATCAAGACAAGCACTTGCAGCTTCGCTTGCAAAACCTTGATTCCAATGTTTTTTAAAGAATCGAAATCCAATATCGTGTTCATTTTTTTCGGGTGTAAATTTCAATCCACACCATCCCAGAAATGCATTGTTTTCTTTGAGAATTACTGCCCATCTTCCGAAGCCATAGTTGTCATAATGATCGTATTTTTGAATAAATCGTTTTGCTTCTTGGATGTTTTGGAAAGGTCTGTCTCCTGTGAATTTGAGCACATCAGGGTCATTATTTAATTCCAATATACTTTGTGCGTCATCTTCCTTAAATTCTCTAAGAATGAGACGTTTGGTTGCTGTGATGAGCATCGTTGAGTTTCATTTAATTTTTGTTTACACGAATCAAAACCATTCCACCCTTTCCATCAAACGAAGTTGGACGTGGACCTTCAAAAAAATCAATCGCTATTTTTAACCGATCCTTGTCTAATTCAAATATTCCAAGCATTTTGGAGATCGGAAGGTTGTTTTCGATCATTACAATAACTAAATCAATTTGATTCGGTTGTACAGCTGTGTTCGTTTGATATTTTAAGGCTACTGGAATATCAGCAAGGGTGTAATTATCTCCTCCTAAAATGGTTGACTCAATTTGCACGATGGCGTGACCACTTTCAGAAAAAGTGAAATTTGCAATTCCGTAGTCTTCTTCTAGTTTCCATGCTCCAACTAACGTGTTTTGTGTGAAACTATCGAATGAAAAAATGAAGCTAATTAGAAGTGTTACGAAAATTGAATTTGGATTATTCATCAGCTAGAATTTGAGTAAAAATACAAAGTTTTGATTCGATGATGAAATCAATACGTTACAGAGTTTGTATGAGCAAGTGAAAACTTCAATTTCTTTTCGTTGCCTCAATCGAATACACCATCGGAATTTTATCACCTAAATGCTCAATGCGGAATTTTTTCGGAGCGAATTCGATGGTTTTTCGAAAGCAGTTGTAGGGTGAATAATCGAATTCATCGAGTGAGTTAAGTTCCATTCCGTGCGAAATCAAATTATTGATAACTTCACTGATTCCATGATTCCACATCACATATTTTTGCGAAAGATCAGCACTTTTTTCAGCATACGTTCCTTCGTATGTTTCAACGATGGGTCCAGTATTTGCATAGTTATATGCGATTTTTTCAAAATCATCGTCAAACATCCAAACAACGGGATGAAATTCAACGAAGACAAATTTTCCGTTAGGTTTCAAAAATTGAGCAATGATTTTCGCCCATTTGTCCAAATCGGGAAGCCATCCAATCGTGCCATAGCTTGTGTAAACGACATCGAATTGTTCCTTCAAATGATTTGGTAAATCGTAAATGTCACAACAAATAAATTGTGCATTGGAATGTGTTTCCTTTGCAATGTTTTGGGCTGTTTCAATTGCTTTATCCGACAAATCAACCCCTGTAGCTTGCGCCCCGAGACGAGTCAGTGAAATAGTGTCTTGACCGAAATGACATTGCAAATGCAGAACTGTTTTGCCTTCTAAATTTCCCAATAATTTCAACTCAATCTCATTCAAAGATGAATTCCCTGCCAAGAATCCTTGCTGGTCATAAAACTCAGAATTGAGATGAATATCTACTTTATTGTTCCACGATTGACGATTGATTTCTAAATAATTTTCGTTCATCTTCATGGCAGAAAGTTACTAAAATTACTTCACCAAGACCAACTGACTTTTCTCAACACCAATAACCCAATGTTTTACCATGGCTTCGATCTGAACATAATCTCCTGGAAGTAAGTTCACTTTTTGATCTTGTTCATTTTCGAAAAGTGCATTTCCGATTATACAAATAAGCAAGGCAGGAGTTTTCGTAATGTGTTCCTTGAGAATTTCTCCTTCTAAAAGTTGAATTGAAATGGCATTCCCCAAATCACTTTTGAAAATTGGAATCGCTGAAACTCCTTTGTCCGATTCGTGTAAGTCTGTGATTTTCATCTTTTATTTTTTGTCTATTTCTACAACCCAAAGTCCGCGAATTTCATCGATCTGGTAATATCTTGCCCTGTCATTTGGGTATAACGCATCGATTTTAGCTAACGTTTTTGGTTCAATATCGTTTTTTTCGGTTCCATGACATTTTAAACAAAGTGCGTTGGTCACAATCGGATAATAACCAACCATTTTACCATCCATTTCTTGGACAACTGCCTTGTAATCTTCGGCTTTTGCTTTGAGTTTCAAGATATACTCCAACTCTTTTTGGTTTCCTTTGTTTTTGGGATTCCTCGGTAAATCGGTCACCCGTTTGATTTTTGCATTTAACGCCAACGCAGTGCTGTCTGTCAGACGAATGGCATTCACATTACAAAACGAAATGGCATGTTCAGTTCCACCATTATTTATCGCTTTCATCAAATTTCCACCCAAGACTTTTTGTGCTTCCGTTGAAATTTCTTGACCAATTTTCAAATAATCTGGTTCATTTGTTTTTTCAATTTCTTGTGCATCCGATTTCGTTGTTTCCGATGGATTTACATCGCATGAAGCAAATGAAAAGCTCAACAGAAATGCAAGAAAGAAGCGATGTTTTGTCATGGCTCAACGATGATTTTCTGCGTTGCTTTTTCAAATCCAGCATCCAAGGTCACGAAGTAAATCCCACCTTTTTCAATTTTACGAATGCGCTTTGAAAATGCATTTTTCCCTTCATTCAATTGGTTCATTTCGGCCTTTTCAATCAATTTTCCATTCACATCGTGCACAGTGAGGATAACGTTCAACGCTTTTTTGAGATTGAAATAAACACTAAAATCGCCATCATTTGGGTTAGGATATACTTGCATTTGCAATGTACCAACACTCTGTGGATTCAATTCATCTAATCCATTGACATCACCTTTGATCAAGTAAACTTTGAAGATTTGGTTATTTGCAGTGCTTTCGGTTCCTGTGTTGGTGAAAAAGATGTTTGCGGCCGTACTGTTTATTCCACCGTAAATGTAGCCGATTAAGGTTGAATCAGCAGTGAAATCATCTAATTTCAAAACATCGTTTGAAAAACTCGGCAAATTTTCAACGGGAATAAATTCGGAACTTGCTCCAAGAAATCCGGGCATTTCAATGGGTAATTTGTATTCAGACATGGTTCCGCTAGCATCTCGTGTGACGCGGGCAATGGTGTTCACAAATGGAACATTATTATCTTGAGTTAACACTCCGTTGTTGTCATAGTATTGGGCTATTCCTCCAAAAAAGACAGTGTGCATTTCATTCGCCGTTTCGCTATAAATCGGGAAATGAGCGCAATGATAATGGTTGTAATACTGTGAAAAAGAATTGTTTATCGTGTGTCCAGTATTGTCAATATTCACGCAATTCAAGAAAGGTAAATTGGCTGAAATCTGAAAAACACCTGAAAAAGCGGTGATTCCCTCTTGACCATTTGGCATGATTTGAGGAACAACATTGTAATCTCGTCTGTGTAAATTTGTTGCGTCAACCACCTCAGGTAAATGTGAAATGGTAATCGTTGTTCCATCATCCGTAAGATTAAATTTTCGGATGGCATCTGTGTATTCTTGAATGAATCCAGGACCATTATTTGGACCCATTGGGTTGTAGCGACCGATAAATTTTTGTCCGCCCGTCAAATAAAATGTCGTGCCAATTTTATTCAAATAACCTCCTGTCACTTCAAATTTCGAATCTGTAATTTGTCGAAAATGAGGTGCAATTGGGGAGTCGTTGATGATGGCATTGATTACATTCGGAACATGAATGGCAGTCAAATTTGGATACGTGATGTGATCCACACTAGTTGCACTATAGCCATAACCGCCAATCAAATACAAATAATCGCCTTCTTGGAAAAATTGCATATTGGTTGAACTTAATTGTTCTTGAATTCCGACAGGCAATGAAGTCATTGAAGCATTCCAAGATTGTTGTCCTGCGGGATCAACGATAAAAATCTGAGTGTTATTTCCAGCCGCATCAAACGCTGCAAATGGTTGTCGACGATGTAAACCATCTAAACGTCCACCGACAACTAGCCATTTTCCATTGTCTTGTCCCCAAGCGTAGGATTGTAAACCACCAATTCCAGGAACAGTCATAGGTTCGATAGCTATTTGAAAGGGCGAGTTTTGTGCGCTTCCTATAAAAGCGGAAAACACAATTAGAAAAGAGTTGATTAATAGTTTTGTCATGATTTTCGAAGTTTTTTTGCTTGTTAACTTGATATGCCAAAGTTACACACAGCTCATTTAGAAAAACATGACTTTTGTTACATAAGTGAAAAAAAAGAAACAATGACATGGTTTATTGCTTTTAGCATTGCTGTTGGTATAATAAACGTGTTGTTTATCTCATATTTCAGTCTGCTGAATGTTGATGCAGTATTTTTGCAGAAATATTTAAAATTTGACATTAAGTTGTTTAAAATCAGATTTTAGTTTAACCATTAAATGAAAACAAAATGAAAAAAAAATTACTCTTATTTGTACTTGTCTTTACAAGCTTTTCGGCAGCTAGTCAATTCGGTGACGATGTGACAATTTCAAGTTCTTCCTTCAATCAAAAAAATGTTGAAATTACGACTGCATTTAATGGATGGGTTTTCTCAGCAATTTCCTTTGAAGATCCTGCAACAAATGCTGGTGGAATAAACATTCGAAAATCTACTGATGGAGGAATGACTTGGAGTGAATTAGATACTTATAGTAGTGTGAATGCGCGCTATGAAGCTCATGATATTTTGGTAACGGGAACTGATCTGGCTTCTTTAATTGTTTCATTAACTGGGGTTAGACATGATCTAACAACAGGCACATATGTTCTTTTTAATGATCGCTACAATGCTAGTACAGGAGCATTTATAGGTTCTAATTTAAATCGAAATTTTGGAACAAATAGAGTTTATGACGTAGAACTAGCTTCTGATTATCTATTACCAGGTGTTGGTGTAGCTCCATACTCGGTGGCAATTTTATATTCAAAATATTCATCTAGTTTGGATTCTCTTAATTCCATCGTATCGTTGGATGGCGGAGCGACATATACCTTAAATCAGTCTGTGGCTACTACAGGTGGTTACTTTCGCAACGTTGCCTTATCTTATGGTAAAAGCAATTCAGGAAGTAATGGACGATATTTTGCAGCATGGGAGAGATTAGCTTCTAGCTCAGCAAGAAATGGTAACATTTATACATCTCGGAATTCAAGTGACGTTGCTTCCGCATGGATTACACCAGTTAATTTAGATTCCATTAGCTCGGCTGCGATTGGATTATGTCGAAATCCGAGAATCGCTACGATGTTTAATACCATCGATAATGATAGTTCTGGTGTGACAGCTGTTGTTAGTGTGGAAAGAGATTACAATGGAGATGCTTCTGACTATGATGTTATTGGATTTTACAATAAACGAGCACATTATGCTAATTTTTGGTATCGCTACGACATTAATAACTCTTCAGAAAGTGATTATAATGGCGATTTGGTTTATGACAACGTTTCAAATAATTTCCATGGTGTTTACTTCGATTCAACAAATTTTAAATTGAACTACGTGAAAAATGATTTTCAATTTCAACAGCCTAACACATGGAATATAATTTCTTCTGCCATAAATGATACATTGTCGCTAACAAAAAATCCAATTGCTCGGGTTTCATATAATTATGCGTTAAGTGAAGTCGCAATTGCATGGATTGATACAAAAACTGTTGGACTTGGAGGTCGAGCAAAAATTGATGGTGAAAGCTTTATTAATGTAGTTGGCTTAGGAGAATTGGAGGCTGACAATATTTCAGTATATCCGAATCCAACTCTAGGCATTATCAATGTGGATGTAGCGTCTGGCTCTGCTGAAACCTTATCATTGAGAATTTTAGATATACAAGGAAGAATTGTTTACGATGAAAACTTAAATGGAAGTGATATAGGATTCAACCAAAAAATTGATTTATCTGAGCAGCTAAGCGGTGTGTATTTGCTTGAAATAAGAAACTCCAAAGAATTGATTTCTGTTCAACGTATTGTTAAACAATAATATACTAAATTCAAAAAACACTATTTTAAATAATATATAATGCTAACTGATCGAAAGAATAGTTAACAATCGAAATACAATTTTAAGTCATAAACGTTAGAATATCCGCTGAAGGTCAGAACTTGAAAAAAGTGAGTGACTGGAAAAACGGATATTCTAGCGTTTTTTTGAATAACTAGAAAAACTTTTTAATCATGGATTCCAATTTAAGCGTGAAATTTTGGGCTTGATATTTCCTCTAATCCGAACAAAGATTTCGTTCGAAACATTCCTAATACAGCTTTGAGAATGCTTTAATCAAACGAATGGAATCCTTATTTAAGAAACTGTGCGTTAATTTTTTCTTGCTCTTTTTCCATGAATTCTCGGATGTTTTCATCGCTAAATTTTTCAAGGTAAAGTCGCACTAATTTTGTGGTTGGACTTTTCGGATTTTTGGCAATGAAATTACTGAATTCAGCGAGGTTTTCTTCATAAATGTAAGGTTTTCCTTCTTCCATCCATCGTTCAGTTGTTGGAGTGTTATCTAAGCCGAATAGATAATCCATTTGATAATAAACATAACTCTCTTTAACTTCTTTTCGCAATGTTGATTTAGGAAATTTTAGAAAGAAATTTTCCCAAGATATAATTCGATTTCCAAGTTCTTTGAAAGAAATCATTAGTCCTGCATCAGCGGAATATAATTTTTTTTCTTCTTCCTTAGTCAAGGTCAAAAAGCGTTTAAAATCTTCGGTTACCGAATTTTTATAAATCGAATAATAATAATCTGGGACGGTTCTCAATTCAACATATCCTTCACCAACTTCCATGATTTGCAAACCACCTTGCTTTAATTTGTTACTTAAGGTTTTAATTTCGTTTTGGCGATTTTCGGCGTAAAATTCATCCAGCAATTTTTGATTCTTAGATTCAAGTAGTCTTAAAAAGTCATTGTTTTCCTCTCGGTGTTTTAAGTACAAAGCATTCGCTTCAAGTGTATTAAGATCTTTAAGTTTCGTGGAAATCGTTTCTGACTTGAGTTTGAAGTTTTGAATTAATTCATCCGAAGTCATCTTTTTGTTGAATGAAATTTCGGGCAATTCTTCTTTTACAGAAGTTGTATCAATAGCTGAATTTTTGGTTTGATCAATTTCATTGAGATTGTTTTTTTCTTCGCTAGTGCACGAAACCAAGAGCAAAAGAATTGAAAACAAGAGTGTTTTGTGCATTTTAGTAGATTTAGTTGAAGTTTTTATGTGATCCATCACAATTGGGCATGCGTTTCGAATGTCCGCAAACACAGTCATTCATTCCTTTTCCTTTCAGAATCCGATCGCGGTATTTTTCAATGCGTGCAAAACGAGTTTCTGCTTGCTTGGCATCACTGAAGAACATGTTATAGGCACGTTGTCGTCCAACAGTAAGCGCCTCGAAAGCGTTTTTAAAAGTAGCGTCTTCCGACATTTTTTGTAGCAATTCTGAAACTAATTCAAAATCCGTGCTTTTTGTTTTGTCAATTTTTAGTCCAACTTTTTCAATTTCAATGGCTTCAAAAATGTAAGCTTTGAGTTGCAATTCGTTTGCCGTAATTTGCTCTGCGCTCGTAAACTTGGCAAATTTGACCGATTGCGAATTAGCTCCAGGAGAGACAAGTAACTGCTCTGTATCTTTAAGCAAAATTCCTTTTAGAAAACTCATCACACAATGATCTTTGAATGCGCTGATAATTAACAGATTCGTACCGTTAAATGTATAACAAGGTTGTTTCCATTTCAATTCTTCTGTCAACCCGCAGTCGAGGGCAATTTTGCGCAAAAGTGTCATTTCGGATTGCCATTTTTCTGCATTGGCTAGGAATTCGTCAACTAAAGGATTCATGATAATGCGTTAATTTAAAGTTCAAATGTATGATTGATTTTGTTTGCATCGATAAATTTACTCGAAAAATACAATGCTAGTTCATCGGAATTTGGATACTTCACTTTTGCTATTTTTTTCACGATTCCTGAGGCATGTTTGTTTTCGTCGTGTGTTGCCATGATCCATTTCGGGTTAGTTTGTGAAATCAATTCTTGCGCTTGTTTCATGCCAGGGTTGACATATCCACCCAAAAAGAAAGGAAGTTTGAAGGTTGAAAAACTTGTGATAAGGAGTACAGTGTTTAACTTTTCTAATTGTTTTAGGTGGGAATCCAATAAATCGTACCCATGTGGACAATAAACGATGCAATCATTTTCGTTACGAATTATAATTCCGCTAAATGATGCTGACAATTTTTTAGGAGCTGGAAGCCAAGAAATTTCTAGGTTTTTGAATTTTAGCCATTTATTTTCTGAGAAACTTGGCAGGCTTTGAATTTCCAAGTCGGGAAAGGTTTTTTTGATTCGTTGAAGCGCTTTTGGAGTGCAAAACAAGTTCTCTTTTTTCAATAATTTCAATGTTTCTTCATGGCAATGGTCAGAAAAATGTTGGGAAATGAGAATTGCATCGTAGGGATCGAGATGTTCAATCTTTGATGGTGACGTTTTGTGCCATTGTTTGTTAAATGCAGGAAAATAATCAACTTCCGAACCAACCAACCATGGATCGAGCAGGAGGGAAGTGCCATTCCATTCAATTTGCCAACTGGTGTCGAGATTTAAGCGTTTTATTTTTAACATACAATCGTCTTCTTCTGACAAATGTCACAAAGTTTTTTCATAAAGATCATCTGGTAATAACATTTTTTTCTATTAACCGCAAAGTTCACAAAGTACGCAGAGGGATTTATGATATTGGATAATGAATTCATAAACTTGCACTTCCTTTGCGCCCATTGCGCCCTCTGCGGTAAAAATGCTAGTTTTTATTTAATAGCAAAGTTCACAAAGTACGCAGAGGGATTTATGATGTTGAATAATGAATTCATAAACTTGCACTTCCTTTGCGCCCATTGCGCCCTCAGCGGTAAAAATGCTGTTTTTTAATTAACCGCAAAGTTCACAGAGTGCGCAAAGGGGATTTATGATGTTGAATAATGAATTCATAAACTTGCACTTCCTTTGCGCCCATTGCGCCCTCAGCGGTAAAAAATGCTAGTTTTTATTTAACCGCAAAGTTCACAGAGTACGCAGAGGGATTTATGATGTTGAATAATGAATTCATAAACTTGCACTTCCTTTGCGCCCATTGCGCTCTCTGCGGTAAAAATGCTATTTTTATTTAACCACAAAGTTCACAGAGTATGCAGAGGGATTTATCATGTTGAATACATAAACTTGCACTTCCTTTGCGCTCTTTGTGTCCTCAGCGGTTAAGAGCGAATGTTTTCTTTTTTTAAAACCATTTAATTCCGCAACCTATACTTGGTTTAACGGGTTTCGAGTTCGATTCGTTGTTCAACAAACAATCCATCGCATTTCGAAAATCATGGCCTGTTACTTCGATAGTGTTTCCAGGGCGCGAATCACACAATTGTCCGTGATAAACACATTTTAAGTCGGTATCAAACAGATACAAATCTGGTGTGCAGGTCGCATCGTAATTTATGGCTACAACTTGTGTTTCATCATACAGGTAGGGAAACGGATATCCAAGAATTTGAGCAACTTCTTTCATTTTTCCAGGACCGTCTTGCGGATATTTTTCAATGTCGTTACTACTAATCGCTACAAAACTAATTCCTTTGGAAAAGTAATCATTCGCCATCCGAACCAATTCTTCGTTTACATGTACCACAAATGGACAATGGTTGCAAATAAAAAAAATCGCCGTTCCATGTTGGCCTTTTAAATCAGAAAGCGATTTGTAAGTGTTTGAAACTGTATCAAAAAGAGTGAAATCTGGAGCAATTATGCCGTTTGGAAATTGGTTTGATTCTGTGAGTGCCATGGTTAAATTTGGATAATTTTGCTTCTTTAAGTAAGGATGCTTTTTTGAAAACAATACAATGTTACAAAATTTTGAAACGATTTCAGAATAATGATATGCGTGCTATTCGTGCTAATTTAACTAGGCGCTTTGAGATCTAAATCATGGGTTTTTCCCAGTATTTAATCGATTTTCAATGGCTCTTCGGGATATCCCGAAATCCAAAATTCCAGAAATCCCTAGTAAGCAAATGCACATTCTAATTTGCTGTAAAATCAAACCATTTTCATCAACCTTTCTCAAGCCTAAAAACAGTAATTTCGGGCCTAACATTAAACCTCACTTGCCACAAATGACCCAATGCTCTATTGATATACAAAGTCCTTCCATCCTTCAAATCAATTTCGCCAGAAGTATATCTTTCGTTTTTAACTGGCAATACAAATGGATCTAAAAATGGTGCTTTCACTTGTCCGCCGTGTGTGTGACCCGACAAAATCCAGCTTTTGTAGCCATGCCAAACATCTAAATCGCACACATCTGGATTGTGACACAAAGCAATTGTCGGTTTTTGGGGATCATGATTCCGCATCAGTTCTTCGGGTCCGAAATTCAAACCCCAATAATCGTCAAATCCAAGGAATGTCAAGCCATTCACTTCAAAACTTTTATTGCTCAAAACATGTATGCCAGCCATTTCTAGTTGCACGGTTATTTTATCCGCCACTTCTTGTTCTGCCCAATTTTTGCCATAATCATGGTTCCCAAGAATGCCAAATGTTCCGATTTTTCCGAGAACGGCGTGTTTCAAGACCACATTCAATTGTTCGATTTGTTGATTTGTTTCATAGCTCACATAATCGCCTGTGTAGACCACAAAATCAGGGTTGAGTTTTTGTGCTTTTTGCATGGATTCGATCAGGAATTGATAATCAAACCGATTTCCTACATGCATGTCGCTGATTTGCATCACTGTTTTACCCACCAAATGATCGGGCAAGTTTTTCAAGGGCATTTTGTGTTTCACAATTTCCAACCAAAAAGGCTCTATTTGCCATGCATAGATTCCTGACACAAATCCAACGCCGACTGTGCCCCAAAAAGTACGTTTTAAAAATTTTCTACGGTTCATGGAAGAAGCATACACGAAGGAGTTTTGGAATTGTTATATGCTCTGACTAATTTTAACTTTTTTTGGAGAATTGCAATTTTTTTATTTCCAATAAGCAAGGTAATGCATGTTTGATTATGCGAAAATTTCACTCGTAATTAATTGAAAATCAATTCTTATTTTCGATGTTGCAAATTTGCAAAATTGAATTGGAAAGGGTTCATTGAATTGATCCGCTCGCTAATTTTAAACCTTAGTTTGAATATATTATTTGGATAACTGAATGCGCCCTTTACGTTCAAAGTATATTTCCATCACAACTCGGAAGGCGACCATTACAGATAAGACTGAAAACCAGTATTTAAGTTCAAACTGAGAAACAGCAAGAAATCCAAGTAAGTTGGCAACGGTCAGAATAATAACTTTAATTAAAAATTCACTCAGAAATAATTCCGTTTGTTTACTATTATTGCGAGTCTGAAATGCTTGAAGTGAATAAAAAAACAGGATTATGCAAAATGTAAACAATGCTTCTTTATTGAATAGCATTACCCAATCAATCGACTCATCGGAGCCGGAAATTTTTCTAGAAATGAAAAATAGTAGAAAGAACTGAACGAAAGAGAATCCCAGAACGGCCATAAGTTGGGTAGATGTGGATTGAGATTTTCTATATTTCTGCGGGTTTATTCTCTCATCCTTGAATCTCAAAATGGCATACAAAATACCGAGCACAACAATTTCAACGACGTATGAAAAAAAAACACCAAATGGCTTCCAGTCAAAGAAATAACAAAAAGCCAAAGTCGCTAAGTATGATAATATAATACCGATTTCTTTAATGTAACTCATTTTAACTTAGTCGAGGTTTTACCGTTGTTCTCAATTTGAATCGAGGTAAAAATAATAATTGTGAGGAACCAAATTCAACTTTTTCTATTTACAAACTTGGCTATGATGGTTCTTTGCAAAATTGTGAATTCAGGTCTGAGCTGAAGTCAACAATCATCTTTTCTTCACCATCCCCTCATCCAACAGCACTTGAAATGAATCCACCAAGGTTTCTTTCATCGATCTGAAATTCATTCCAAGTTCGCGCTTGATTTTTGAATTGTCTGCATTCCAAGGAACATTCACATTGTTTCGGACATATCTCTTCGTCATAGCTTTGTTGATCAGCGGACCTAGAAACATCAAAATCCATTTTGGCAAAGCGCGTTTTGGAAAAGGATAGTTATCGCCAAATGATTCCCGTAAAACGCTTCCCATTTCAAGGAAATCAGTATTGTGAGCCGAAGTAATGTAACGCCCTTTAGCTTCTGGGGTAAAACCAGCTTTGAAATGAGCTTCGGCAACATCACGCACATCCACGAGTCCGATTCCAAGCTTTGGTGCACCCATTTTTAGTTGTCCATCGCCAAACATTTTGAGCAACGTCATGCTTTCGGAAGTTGCATTTTTAGCATTAAATGCTGGACCTAACACCAAACTCATATTGATAGTCACCAAGTCCCATCGATCTTGATTTTTTTCCATTTCCCATGCCTTTTTTTCGGCAAGTGTTTTTGATAAACTGTAGGGTTGGTAATCAATAGAAGCGGTTGTGTTCCAAACTTCTTCAGTTATTTTTCCACCTGGTGCGTTTACCGTGTCAATGGCATCGGTGTATATCGCCGCGCAACTACTTGTCACTACAACTCGTTTAACGGAAAGCACTTCATTCGCTGAGTTAAGCACATTTTCAGTTCCTTTTACCGCTGGGTCGATCAATTCTTTTTGTGGGTCTTTGACATTGATAATGAACGGAGAAGCTGTATGAAAAACTAATTCACAACCTTCCATCGCTTCTTTGTATGATCCAGGCGACAGTAAATCACCCTTAAAAAACTTAATTGCTCCAGTGGAATTTTGAGCAGCTTCTTTCAAATGCTTGAATTTTTCTCCATCATTTGGATTTCGAACGGCAGCATGAACCGTGATCCCTTCATCCAACAAGCGTTTCACCAACCAACTAGCAACGTAACCATTAGCGCCAGTAACCAATACTGGTTTTGTTTTATCAATGTTTTTCATAGTGCTAAGTTAAACGTTCTAATTTTTAGACATTCAGAAAAAGTTGTAAAAAATACAAATTATCGATAACACAATAAAATATGATGAAATCATTCGCTTGATTTGGTAAATTAATTTTACTTTCATCATCCATTTTCCAAATATCAATTATGTATATTCAGCGACGGTTTCCTCTTAAAAGCGTTATTCTCTGGACAAAAAGAGAGCTCATTTTCTTTTTTATAATAGCGACAGTTTACACGTGTCTTTTTGAGTTGTTGAATATCAGATGGTTGCAATTACCGCTGGCACCTGTTGGATTGATTGGTACGGCTGTGGCTTTTTTGGTTGGTTTTCAAAACAATGCAGCTTACGATAGAATTTGGGAGGCCCGTAAAATTTGGGGAGGCATTGTAAATAATTCACGTTCATTGATCATAACCTTAAAAGATAGTTTTTACATGCATCGCGCTGAAGCTTACAAAGACGAATCAGATGAGTTGAAAATTGTGACCAACAGACACATAGCTTGGTTAACAGCGCTACGTTATGCCATGCGTGCAAAAAAAGTCTGGGAAACTGAGTTTTTGACAAAGAACGGAAAGAAGCTTGATTTTTGGTACAACATTCCAGAGCATGAAACAACCTTGGAAGAAGAAATTGAACCCCTGCTTTCGAAGGAAGAATTTAAGTATGTAATGTCCAAGGAAAATAAAACAAATGCCTTAATGAATCTTCAGTCCAAACATTTAAGACGGTTGACGGATGAGAAAAAACTCTGGGATTTCACGTTGTTGAATTTGCAAGAAATTTTGAAAGAACTGACTGAATTACAAGGTCAATCAGAGCGCATTAAGAATTTCCCTTATCCAAAGCAATATGGAAGCATTGGCTATCATTTTGTGCATATTTTCATGTGGCTTTTACCTTTGGCGATCATTCCATCCTTTGCGGAAACAGGCTTAGAAATTAAAAATACCAATCCAATCATTGGGACCTATTTCGTTTGGTTCAACATTCCATTAACAGTAATTGTTATTTGGGTTTTCAATACGATGTTGCGCATTGGTCTTGCTGGTGAAAATCCATTCGAAGGCTCTCCGAATGATGTTCCAATTTCGAATATTTCGAGAGGAATTACCAGAGATTTGTTAGAAATTATTGATGAAGACCCTAAAAATATTCCTGATTTGTTTGAAAATGTGAATCATGTTCAGATGTGATAACATGCATCAGTAATTATTTTCAATTAGGAGTTGCTAAATGCGTAATGTACTTTTGAATGACTTTTTTATCATTGTCGGATTTTGCTAAATTGATGGCTTTTTGGAAATGAATGATTGCTTTTTGATTGTCTAAATCACTGTAAAGATGCCCCAACAAACTGTGATAAAATTGATTCTCGTTCAAATTTAATTTCAGTGCTTCAGTGATTGCTTTTTCGTTACCGTAGACGCGAAATAGTGCATAAGTTCGGTTAAGCGCCGTAATCGGAGAATATTCAATTTGCAATAGTTGATTATACGATTGTAAAATATGGTTCCATTTTTCTTTGTTGTCAATTTTTGTTGCATGCCAATAAGCAATCGAAGCTTCCAAGTGGTACTTTGAAATTTCACTTCCATTCGCACTTTGAATTAAAAAGAAATTCCCTTTCTCGATCAATTGTTCGTCCCATAAATCTCTTGATTGATCTTCGTACAGAATTGGTTCGCCGAATGAATCCAAGCGGGCACCAAAACGAGATGCATGGAAACACATTAGAGACATCAAAGCGTTTACTTTTGGTTGATTAGTGTCAGGATATTCAATCAACATATAATTCAAGCGCATAGCTTCCAAGCACAACTCTTTTTTCAAAGAAACATTGGAGGAGATTGAATGATAGCCTTCGTTGAATAGCAAGTAAATGGTGGCGAGAACTGCATCTAGTCGCTCCAAAAGTTCGATTTCTTGCGGAACTTCGATTTTTATGTTTTCACTACGCAGTTTTTCTTTCGCACGAAACAAACGTTTGTTGATTGTTTCTTTGTTCGTCAGAAACGCATCGGCAATTTCGTCAATGCCAAATCCACAAAGGATGCGGAGCGCGAGACCAATTTGACTTTCAGCAGGAATGATGGGATTACAAATGGCAAAAATCATTTGCAGCTGACTATCCGCAATATTTTGTTGCGACAAATCAATTTCAAAACCTTCAGATGCAATTTGTTCTTTTTGAATTGTAGGAATAATTTTGTCTGTGTGAATTTTCTTTCGTTTAAAATAGTCTTTGGTTTTGTTCTTAGCAACGGTATAAAGCCAGGCCGTTGGATTTTCGGGAATGCCCTTTAAACCCCAAGTTTCCGAAGCCAAAAGAAAAGTATCGTTTGTGATGTCTTCTGCAATTTCAATGTGAACGATTCCAAAATGTTTACAGAGTACAGAAATAATTTTCCTGTACTCTGTTTTGAAAAGTTGTGGTATCAGTTGTTGTTCCTTCAATTAGTGATTCATTGGAATTACATCTCTTACTTCAACATGTCCGCCAATCGCAAGAATTGGACAACCTTCTGCAAGTTTCATAGCTTCATCGATGTTTTCTGCTTTCACAAGCACATATCCACCCACAATTTCTTTGATTTCCGCATAAGGTCCGTCTGAAATGACATTGGAAGGCTTCAATGTTTTGCCACTAAATCCCAAGCGATTTGTTGCAATAAACTTACCTTGAGCAGCGATTCCACCCATCCAATCTTGCCATTGTTTGATGCTAGCTTGCATTTGTTCTGGAGAAGGTTTAAATGCTGGATCGTACGCATTTCTAAAAATCATCATGAATTCTGTCATTTTTTTTTGTTTTAAATTAATTATAATTGTTGACTTCAAACTTATGACGATCGAGATTTTATAAATTGGACAAGAAAGATGGTTTTTTAATGATTTTTTTGTTGAATCGCGATTAATCGCGATTCAACAAAAAAATCACAAAATCCTCAAAACACAATACAATCCAACGGTTTCAAATTTCCCATTTTTAAAATAATGGTCTTTCAAAGTTGCTTCTTTGTTCATGCCAATTTTCTGAAGCACTTTTTCAGATGCGGGATTGAAGAGGAAATGGCTTGCATAGATTTTGTTCAATTTCAAAGATTCAAATCCAAATCTAAGTATTTCTTTTCCTGCCTCACTGGCAAATCCTTTGTTCCAAAAAGGTTCTGCAATCCAATAACCCAATTCAGCTTTAAAATGAATTTTATCGGTGTGAAGACCAATCCCACCAATAAATTCATCCGTTTCGTTCAGGTAAATTCCAAAGATGTAATCTTTTTCTTTTTCAAAACCATCTTCAGACATTTTGATCCATTGCAGCGCGTTTTCTTCGGTGTAAGGAAAAGGCAAGGTTAATACATTGTCAGAAATGTTTTTGTTGTTGGCGTATGTAACGATGAGCGGGATATCTGATTGACGAATGCGACCTAAACGAAGTCGATTAGTGAAAAGTTCTGGAAATTGATTCATGGCAAATGAGAATAAAAAAATCCGCTTCTCAAAAGAAAAGCGGATTCAACATAATATGTAAGAAAAATATTATTTTTTGCTTTGGCAACAAGATTTTGTTGTTGTTCCTGAAGCTCCTGAACAAGATTTAGCCTCTCCTTCTTTCGCTTCGCAAGCTGCACCTTTTTTCTTTTTCTTTTTCTTTTTTTCTTTCTCTTTTTTCACAACTTCAGACTTCACAGTCGTTGTTGCTGCATATACGTTATTTGCTACAAATCCTGTTGCCAACAACAATGAAAACGCTACAATTAATTTTTTCATACTGACTAATATTTAAGTTTGAATGATGTAAATGTAAACTATTTTTTATAACGAACCAATTTTTGTGAGCTTAGCTTTCACAATATCGTCGATTTTAACATTTATTTCACTTCCAATGGGTAAAAACAAGTCGATGCGCGATCCAAATTTGATAAATCCAAATTCTTCACCCGTAGTAACTTGTTGGTTTTCTTTGACATAATAACAAATTCTCCGAGCCACAGCACCTGCAACTTGTCGAAACAACACTTCTTTGCCAGATGAATGCTGCGTCACGAACGTCGAACGCTCATTGTCTGTGCTACTTTTCGGATGCCAAGCAACTAGAAAAAGACCCGGATGGTATTTCACGTATTTAATGATTCCTGAAATCGGATTGTAGTTCGCATGAACATTCATCGGAGACATAAAAATCGAAATTTGAATGCGACGATCTTTGAAATATTCTGTTTCGTCCACTTCTTCGATTACCACAATCTTCCCATCCGCAGGACACATAATGTCTAAATCAGAGAATTTACATTCACGTTTTGGAATGCGGAAAAATTGAACAATCAAATAGAAAAAAACAAGTAGTCCAAGCGAAAGTAAAATGAACAACCACAACCAACCAGAGTACAAATACAGAAAATAATTCGCGACTTCAAGTAAACCGATGCCAATTGCACCAAATAAAATAATGAGATATCCTTCGCGATGTATGGTCATAAAAAATTTTAGTAAAAATAATTATAAATCGTTAACCAGAAATAGAAAAAGGGCAAAGCGAAAAGTGAGGCATCGAAACGGTCTAAGATGCCACCATGACCAGGCATGATCGATCCCGAATCTTTTATGTTTAAACTTCGTTTGAAAAGCGACTCAAGCAAATCCCCAATCACAGAAGTTGGAATGAGAAGCAATGCGGATATTATCCAAAAGAATAGTTTGTCAGCATCAAATAACAAGCTTAAAGCGATTGCCATTAATACAGTAAATATGGCACCACCAACGGTTCCTTCCCACGTTTTTTTCGGAGAAATGCGTTCGAATAATTTGGTTTTGCCAAAGAATTTACCTGACAGAAACGCAAATGTGTCATTCGTCCAAATCAACACAAACATTCCTACCAACAAAGGAAAAGGATTGTTGTCCATCTGATTAATCAAAATAGCAATCAAGAAAGGAATTACAACATAGAAAAATCCAAAAAAGGAAACAGCAATGTTAATTAATGGTTCGGCTTTCTTGCGCCAAATTTCAATCGCGAACCAAAGAAAAAAGAGTGGAATTAAGGCTGAAATAGGCAATCCAAATTCGCCAAAAAATCCGTACATCGAAAAAATGATTCCTCCAAAAATGAGCATACTGAAAAAAGTATTCAGTTGCCAATTCACAGAAATCGAAGCGTGATTTTTAAAAAGTTTGTTGTATTCAATTGTTCCAAGAATAGCGAAAGCACTTAAAATTATTGTTGCCACGAGCGAATCTTCCAAAAATAATGGAAGAAGTATCACTGTAATGAATACAGCTCCAGATAAACTTCTAACTAAAATATTGTTCACTGTTCAATCTTTTTATGCTTCAATCAGTGCTTTTGCTCGTTCTTCAAACTCAACGGGGACTTGAAGATACATGTCACCAAAAGCATTATAGGAAGAATCCCGCTGATCAAAAATCATGACGGGAATCTCTTCGGTTTCTAATTTTAATTTATAAATGCGAATGGTCGCTTCGTCCTTAGTGAGGAACACGGTCGTCCACCTCGGTTGATTCGTCAGTTTTATCTTCCGCATCATCCACTTTTGACTCCACTTCTGCCACATTTTCTTCATGTGCTTTATTTTCGTCTTTCGTTTCTTCAACAACTACAGCATCTGTAATTAATTGGTTTTCTGCTTCTTCTTTTTCAAAAGGTCGCACCCCAAAAATCGCTTCCAAATCTTCTTTGAAAATAACTTCCGTTTTTAACAATTTCTCGGCCAAAGCACTTAACTTATCTTTGTTTTCAGTAAGAATTTGCAAAGCACGTTGGTACTGTTGTTCTACCATTTTACTCACTTCTTCGTCAATGATTCTTGCCGTTTCGTCAGAATAAGGTTTGGTAAACATTTCACGACCTTGAGAATCGTAATAGGAAATATTTCCAATGCGTTCATTCAATCCATACATGGAAACCATTGCGTACGCTTGTTTTGTCACTTTTTCCAAGTCACTCAAAGCACCTGTTGAAATTTTTCCAAAAATCAATTGTTCTGCAGCGCGTCCACCAAGTGCGGAGCACATTTCATCCAAAATCTGTTCCGTGGTTGTAATGCTTCTTTCTTCCGGTAAATACCAAGCAGCACCCAATGATTGCCCACGAGGAACAATCGTTACTTTCACCAAAGGATGCGCATATTCAAGCAACCAAGACGTTGTTGCATGGCCCGCTTCGTGATATGCGATTGATTTTTTCTCCGATTTGGTAATGATTTTGTTTTTCTTTTCAAGACCACCAACGATACGATCAACAGCATCCAAGAAATCTTGTTTTTCAACCGATTTTTTGTTTTTTCGCGCTGCAATCAAAGCCGCTTCATTACAAATATTTGCGATGTCTGCTCCTGAGAATCCTGGCGTTTGTTTAGCCAAGAAATCGATATCCATTTCTTTGTCAATCTTGATTGGTTTCAAGTGAACTTTGAAAATTTCTTTGCGCTCGTTCACGTCTGGCATATCAACATAAATCTGACGATCAAAACGTCCTGCACGCATCAAGGCTTTGTCCAAAACATCTGCACGGTTGGTTGCAGCAAGAATGATGACACCCGAATTTGTTCCAAATCCATCCATTTCTGTCAGTAACTGATTCAGCGTATTTTCTCTTTCGTCGTTAGAACCAAAACTATTGTTTTTTCCTCTCGCACGACCAATCGCATCAATTTCATCAATAAAAATAATGGAAGGCGATTTTTCTTTGGCTTGTTTGAATAAATCTCTTACACGAGAAGCACCAACACCTACGAACATTTCAACGAAATCTGAACCAGAAAGTGAAAAGAATGGTACTTGAGCTTCTCCAGCCACTGCTTTCGCGAGCAAAGTTTTACCAGTTCCCGGAGGACCTACCAACAATGCACCTTTCGGGATTTTTGCTCCAAGTTCTGTGTATTTTTTTGGGTTTTTGAGGAATTCAACGATTTCTTCAATTTCTTCTTTCGCTTCTTTCAAACCTGCAACATCCTTAAATGTTACATTCGTTGATTTTCCTTTGTCATATACTTGAGCGCGTGATTTTCCAATGTTGAAGATTTGACCTCCAGCACCACCTCCGCCGCCACCAGTCATTCTACGCATGATGAAGAAATAAAGAGCAACAAGAATAATCAAAGGCAAAAGAAACCCAAGAATACTTGATAAATAATCATGCTCTTGTTCAGAACTGTAGATTATTTGGTCCATTCCTTTGACTTTCAAACTGTCGTTTACTGAACGCAATCGCTCTTCTAAATCACCAGAGTAATTTGTTTCAAACATCAAATCTTTGGATGCTTTTCCTGCTCTACTGATTGATTTTTGAACAAGTAAAAACTCTTTTTCTTCTGTTGTTTTGAGGAATTTAAGTCCTTTGTCGTTCACCTTAAAATCAGCACGTGCTTTGTTGATGATCAAAGTAACTTCTTTCACATAGCCTTCTTTCGCAAGTGTTTCAAATTGATTCGAATTTTGCAAAGGAATTTTAGCACTTGTGTTTGTGAATACAGAATATCCAATCACAGCAAGACCTAGAGCAGCATAAATCCAATAAATGGAGAATGGACTTTTTTTATCGTTTTTTGGACTGTTATTGTTATTGTTTGCCATTTTTAATGTTATAAATTTGGTATGTTTATTCTTTTGGCGTCAGCCCACAGGTCTTCTAAATCGTAAAATGAACGTGCATCCTTGTAAAATACATGCGCAACAACATCGACATAATCCAACAAAACCCACTCACTGTTGGTTTTCCCCTCCACGTGCCAAGGTCTTTCTTGAATTTCTTTTCGCGTGTGTCTTTGAACCGTAGAACTGATCCCGTCAACTTGTGTATTTGATTCTCCGCTACAAATCACGAAAAAATCGCAAACCGCAGCACTAATTTCTCTAAGATCCAATACCACAATGTCTTTTGCCTTGTTTTCTTGCATTCCTTCGACAATCGTGTCGCACAAGACTTTTGAATCTGTTCCGTTTTTTACTTTGTACATTAACTAATTTTAAGCCTACAAATCTAACTTTAAATTTTAAATTTATCCTCAATTTTAACGAGCTAGTTCACGATACGAACCGCCAACCAATGAATAAAATCGGAAATAAAATCATTCAACTGAATGTTGTCGATTCAACGAACAATTTTGCTGCCAATCTATTAAAGTCAGGCGAAATAGTGCATGGAACTGTTATATTGGCAGATGAACAAAGCGCTGGAAGAGGGCAGCGAGGAGCTACTTGGCAATCTACAGGGGGATTGAACCTGATTTTCACAACATTTGTTGAGTGCGACAACTTGACAGTAAAAAATGCTGTAGCTTTAAATCAATGGGTAGCCCTTTCTTTGGTTGATTTATTGGAATCAATTGGAATAGAATCCAAGATCAAATGGCCGAATGATATTTACGTCGGCAACAAAAAAATTGCAGGAATATTAATTGAAAACCAAGTCTTGAATGAAGCCATCAAAAGTTCCATCATCGGGATTGGCTTGAATGTAAATCAAATTGAATTTGGCGATTTGAACGCAACTAGTATTCAACTTATTCGAGGAGAACGTTTGGTAATCATGGAAATTGCTTTTAAGTTAATTGCTGCTTTGAATAATAGGATTCAATTAATTGAATTTCAAGAGTTTGAAAAGCTTAATAATTTGTATCACTCGCATTTGTGGAACATCAATCAATTGGTGAAATTTACAGCAAATGGAACAGAAAGGGAAGGAGTCATTGAAGGTGTGACACAAGAGGGGAATTTAAGAATGACAGTAAATGAACAGATCGAGATTTTTCAATTGAAAGAGATTTCATTTGCGATTTCACAGTAAATTTAGGATAAGATTTAACCTTATGGAAAATGGCATATAGTGAGTATTTAGCAGAGCGAGTGAGAATTCGAATGGCGAAAGCAGGCATCTTGGAAGAAAAAAGAATGATGGGCGGATTGATATTTATGCTCAATTCAAAAATGTGTGTTGGTGTTGATATTGATAAAACCACTGGGCTTGATCGATTAATGGTTCGGGTAGGAAAAGCTTCACATGAGGAACTTCTGATTAAAAACGGCACCAAGTCAATGGATTTCACAGGTAAAGTGATGGGCGGATTTTTGTTTATTGAACCTGAAGGTTTTGATAAAGAAGAGGATTTAGATTTTTGGATAGAAAAAGCAATTGAATTTAACAAAATTGCACCTAGGAAAAAATAAGACGTTGAGTTATCTGTATGAAGCATTGATTTAAATAACGCATTACCCAACCACTTTTACGAATATTTATGTAACTTTGGACTATATTAGAAATTGAATGAAAAGAATTGTTTTTGTATGTATTGCACTTGTTTCTGGCTTGGTTGGATTCAATAGTTGCAAGGAAGATATTGATTTAACAGGTGATTCAGTAGAAACAGCAGTTGTTGTTGGATTATTGAATAAATATGAAACTGCTCAATATATAAAAGTAACACGTGCCTTCATTGGAGATGGGGCAACGAGTTCTCTTGTTATTGCTCAGAATCCAGATTCAAGTTATTTTAGTGATGTTGAAGTGGTTGTAACTGAGGTTCTTTCGACAGGGGCGGTTGGTAGAACATTTATATGTCACGATACGATTATTCCAAACAAAGACGAAAGCGGAGTCTTTTATGCTCCAGAACAAAAAGTATATGTTTTCTATACACCGGCAGGAGCAGGGAGTTTGATTGACGACGCAACCTACAAGTTGGATATAAAAATTGATGGTGGAAGAATTCATGTAGAAGGTGAAACCGAATTGGTTAACGGTATGAAATTCGCAAATAATTTGGTAGGTAATACTAAACCACTCAATTTCTATAATCCTAACAATGGTGGCTCTTACAGAACGCAAAATATTGAATTAGAGCAAACTGGAAATGCCAAACGTGTTAATGCAAAGATTAAATTTAGTTACCGTGATTACACTTCTTTTCCGTCTACATTCGAAGATAAATCGATCGTTTGGAATTTAGGTGATGTCGAATTGTCATCGGGAGCGACGAACTATACATTTCAAGCAGATGGAGCTGCATTTTATGAGTTCATTAAAAACAATATTCCTGTTTCAGCTTCAATTGTGGATCGTCAATACACAGCAGTTGAAATTCAAGTGACAGGTGCTTCGGAGGATTTATCAAATTACATGGCAGTAAATCAACCATCAAATTCCTTGACACAAAACAAACCAAACTTCACGAATTTAACAGTGAATGAAGGCTTTAAAGTAATTGGAATCTTTTCTTCGCGTAGAACATTGGTTGAAAAAAAGATTGCAGTAGCCGTGGGAAATCAATTAGTGAGAGGACTTGATAAAAATTCTACGAGACAACTTTGTGGAGGTGTTTACACAATCGATTTGAATTTCTGCAGTAATCATGAATTGGATGCAGACTTCAATGCTGCATTTTATTGTCCTTGATTTAATCCGAAAAGTCATTTTTTCTTAGAATGTTGTTAGTTTTACCTAATGACCGAACGCAAAACATTATTTGTTGATGTAATTCTTCCAATTCCTATTCATCAGGAGTTCACATACCGTGTGCCTCATGAAATGAATGATTTTGTTTTAGAAGGAGTTCGAGTAGTTGTTCCCTTTGGAAAATCTAAGTTATTGACGGGAATTATCACACGCATTCACGAAGAAGTTCCGAAAAAATATACAGCAAAGTACCTCGAACATATTTTGGATGAACAGCCAATCATAACTGGGAATCAATATGCTTTTTGGAAATGGATAGCAGGTTATTACTTAGCGCCAATCGGTGATGTGATGAATGCAGCCTTGCCCGCAAATTTTAAGTTGGCAAGCGAAACAAAAGTCGTGTTGCACCCAGATTACGATCCTGAAATTACGAATTTCACAGAAAGAGAATTTCAGATTATTGAAACGCTTGAAATTCGAGAACAACTCAATTTGCTTGAAATTGCAGAAATCATTGGCATTAAGACCATTCAACCCATCATCAAATGCTTGATTGATAAGCGCGCTGTGATTACGGTTGAAGAATTGAACGATCGATTTAATGCCAAAACGGAAATGTATCTTGGTGTCAATCCTGTTTTCTCCGATGAAGAACTCAGTGATGTTATTCAGTCGCTTGAAAAAACACCGTCGAAAGCAAAACAGCTCGAAGCGATGCTGAAAATTCTGCAAGAAACTGGCGAACAAAAGCAAAAATTTATTCCTAGAAAATCAGTTGTTAAGGCGGGAGTCTCCCTTTCTTCCATCAATACCTTAGAAAAAAATGGGTATATCGTGGTTGAAAAGTTGGAAGTGAGTCGCTTGAAATCTTTTGAGAATGAACTCACAGAAGTGAAGGCGCTATCTCCACATCAACAGCGATGTTTGGATGAAATCAATCATTCCTTTGAAAGCAATCCTATTTGTTTGTTGCATGGAGTCACAGGATCTGGAAAAACGGAGATTTATGTGCAACTCATTCAAGAACAACTAGATAAAGGAAATCAAGTATTGTTTTTGTTGCCAGAAATAGCACTGACAACCCAATTGATTCAACGATTATCCAAGTATTTTGGAGATTTGATTGGGGTATATCATTCAAAATTTAATCAAAACGAACGGGTAGAAATTTGGAATCATGTATTGCACAATGATCCTCTGAAATACCGATTAGTTTTGGGTGCTCGTTCTTCGGTTTTCTTGCCTTTTCAAAAATTGGGTTTAATCATCGTCGACGAAGAACACGAAGGTTCTTTCAAGCAATTTGATCCTTCTCCTAGGTACAATGCACGCGATTCTGCCATGGTTCTGGCGAAGCTGCACAAAGCGAATGTTCTTCTTGGTTCAGCAACTCCAGCATTAGAAACGTATAACAACGCCAAACAAGGAAAATATGGTTTGGTAGAATTACATGAACGTTTCGGTGGAGTTCAACTGCCAGAAATCTTTTGTGCTGATTTAAAGCGCGAGCGAAAAAATAAAAGCATGCAATCCGATTTTACTTCCTTTTTGGTAGAAGGAATGCGTGAAGCGCTGAATGCAGGCGAACAAATTATTTTATTTCAAAATCGACGAGGGTACACACCTTTGTGGATGTGTGAAATTTGCAATTGGACACCAAGATGTGTGAATTGTGATGTTTCGTTGACTTATCACAAACAAACAAATTCCCTCAAGTGTCATTATTGTAGTTATGTTTCGCCGCCTGTTGGTTCTTGCGGAGCGTGTGGCAGTAATCGCATCAAAATGATTGGTTTTGGTACTGAGAAAATTGAAGACGATTTAGCTTTGATTTTTCCAAAAGCAACCGTTCAACGCCTTGATTTTGACTCAACGCGCTCCAAAAACGCCTACGAATCGATTTTGAATGACTTTGATGAGCGAAAAATCGACATTCTGATTGGAACCCAAATGGTTACGAAAGGGTTGGATTTTGATAATGTAAGTTTGGTTGGGATTTTAGATGCGGATATGTTGTTAAATCAAAGTGATTTCAGGGCTTTTGAGCGCAGTTATCAGCTCATGTCACAAGTTGCAGGAAGGGCAGGACGGAAGTCAAAAAGAGGTAAAGTTATTATTCAAACGGGTGATGTAGACCATTGGGTTATTCAAAAAATCATCAATCACGATTACATTGGATTTTACAATGCCGAGATTTTAGAACGGAAGAATTATTTTTATCCGCCGTTTTACAAAATTGTCAAAATCACCTTGAAACATCGCGAACCAATCAATTTGGACAATTCTTCTCAGGAGCTCGCAACTTCGCTCCGCAAAGTATTTAAAGAACGCGTTTTGGGACCAGAGTATCCAGGAATTCGCCGCATTCAAAATTATTTTTTGAAAGAAATTCGGATAAAAATTGAGAAAGATGTGTCTGATAAACAAATAAAGGAACGCATCCAAGAAATTATAAATTCCTTTTTGAGCGTTCCTTATAATAAATCAATTCGAATAATTGTCGATGTCGACCCCGCTTAACCAAGGTATGATTGTAGCATCCGGCTTCGGGATGTGTGCTTCAATCTTCGAATTGCTTTTTCTTTAATCTGTCTTACGCGTTCGCGAGTTAAATCAAATTTTTCTCCTATTTCTTCCAAAGACAAAGGATATTTTCCATTCAATCCATAATACAACCGAACAATATCCCCTTCTCTCATTGTTAAAGTAGACAACGAACGTTCTATTTCTTTTCGCAACGATTCTGTTGCCAAACCTGCTTCTGGACTTGCCAACGAATCATTCGGCAAAACGTCGTACATGCTAGATGTTGACTCATCACCATCAATTAATGGAGCATCCATTGACACATGTCGACCTGAATTTGACAACGATTGTTTGATGTCATCAACTGACAATTCCAGTTGTTCAGCCAATTCTTCAGTTGTTGGTGGACGTTCGTATTTTTGTTCTAATTCAGAATAAGCACGATTGATCTTGTTGATTGTTCCAATTTTATTCAAAGGCAAACGAACAATACGTGCTTGTTCTGCCAATGCCTGTAAAATTGACTGACGAATCCACCAAACGGCATAAGAAATGAATTTAAATCCACGTGTTTCATCAAAACGTTGAGCCGCTTTAATCAAACCAACGTTACCTTCATTGATCAAATCTGGCAATGAAAGACCTTGATTTTGATATTGCTTCGAAACCGAAATCACAAAGCGCAAATTTGCTTTTGTCAATCGTTCGAGAGCCGCGCGATCACCAGCCTTGATTCGTTGTGCCAATTCAACTTCTTCTTCGGCGGAAATGAGTTCTACACGTCCAATTTCTTGTAAATACTTATCGAGAGAAGCGTCTTCTCTGTTCGTTACTTGCTTTACTATTTTTAGCTGTCTCATGGCGAAGTGATTAAAAGATTAATTACCTATATAATAGACGTTTAAATTAGGAATTCGTTGGAACAAAATCAATTATTTTTTTGTTAATTGTGTAAAATGTACTTCGAAATGAATATACAGTATATTGCATTGATTAAACCGAAAAATAACACACAAATTCAAGTTTTGATTTTTTTCGAATTCTAGTTCAAATCCATCGAATTCTTGAAATCGACCAAAAAAAATAATCAACTTCATTACCTTGGTGGTGATAAGAAATATTCATCAGACTTTTTTAAAAGTCTAATTAATTTTTAAGTTTTATGAAAACAAACTCAAAAAATGTATTGTATGCATTCATTGCATCTTGCGCACTAAACTCGCCAAGTTCGACCATGGCACAATGTACATCACCGGGAGCGATTGATCCTGTTTTTGCCCCAACAACGTTAGCATCCTCGCCATTATTATTAGTCAGAACTAGAACTCTAGAAAATCAAGTGACTTCCAATGGTAGCAGAGTAATAGCATCTTTTAACTATGGGCCAGGAGTCCCTGCGAATAACAATTTTCTATTGAGAAGGTTTTCTAGTACACCCCAAATAACTGATTTCGAAGATCCATCTGACTTGGCTTTCAGAGCTAATATTATGTCAGGAACATGTAACTCTGGACGCACCTACAATTTAATTAATGGCCTAACTAAGGATATATATGATATTGCAAATGGATCTAATGGAGAAATTTTCATATGCGGAAATTTTACTTATTCCATGTCAAATATTTCAGCTAACTCATTGACTTGTGCTCCAAGTGGAGCCTATTTTGGTAATTTTGGACCGGTATCTACTAGAGCATATCGTCCGGGTGGGGTTTCCAAATTTGACAGTAATGGTATTTTGATTGATACATTCCAGGTAGATTGGGATAGTCCTTTAGTTGTGTGGCCTGGGGCACCTTTAGTTTGTCCTAATAATTTTATCGGCTCAAGTGCAACTCCGCATGTTTATGGGCTTGCATTCGATCAAACGCGCAATGAATTGTATCTTGTTGCTAACAAAAGAGGGAGTACTACACAACAGTGTGTCTTAAGAGTGGATGCGAACACTGGAGATGTCATTTCTTCATTTCCTATTAACACAGATGCAAACTTAAATGGTAGTAGAGTAGTTCTAGAGTTTGACAATCCTAATAATCCACAAAGATTATTTGTCGTTCATCCAAATTTGCTTTATAATTCAAACGATACCGATCCTAATGAAACTCAAAATAATTTCAAGTCAGATCTCCTTTTATTAAACATTTCGCAACCTCAAATGGAAGAAATAAATACAAATTGGATACGCGCTGGTGCAGGAACAGATTTATTTTTAACAGTTAATAATAGTGGTTCACTTAATGATATATTGATAGACCCTAACAACTCAGGAATAATCTACTTAGCTTGTAATGCAGGCACTCAATTACAATATGGGGGTGCTGCTTCAACAGTTGGCAACGTAACTAGTCTAAATGTTTCTTACATAGGTAATACAGCGATATTTAGCGATAATACGAATTTTACAGATTTACTTTTTACAGGAAATTGTCAAGACATTGCAATGGATTTGTGCAACAGAATAATAGCAACTCAATTTCACGCAAATGGTATTTACACTATAAACACATTACACCGCATAGCTTCTGATGGTTCATTAGACGGAACTTTTGTCAACACAGATGAAGTTGGTAAGATTTATGATTTATTAATAAGTCCACAAAATCAAATTTGGCTAGGTCAAGATTCTAGGGCTAATTCCTTGGGTTTGTTTGTCGATAATAATGCAATTTCTGTAGTTTGTAATTCAAATTCTTCTTCTGGATTCGACTATTGTAAATCGTACGCAAATGGTATTTATTCAATTCAAATTCCGATTCTGACGCCGTCTGATCCGAATGTGACTTGGACTATTAACGCCATTGACGCCGGAGGCAACCCTGTTGTTTTTAATCCTGCACCACCAACAACAGATTTGCTATTCCAAAATTGGCTAAACACCACGGATTTTAATATTTCTTGGCAAGTACAAGTAACTAAAAATGTAAATAGTTGTGGAGCAACTTGTACTCATTTGGAGCAGTGGAATCCCATTCTTCCTTGTGCTGGAGCCCCAGGTACGTTTACAAATGCCCAATTAAGAAACGAAACAATCAACAATCCTATCAACTTGAATTCGAGACCAAGTTTCACCACGATAAATGTTTATCCCAATCCAAGCTCGGGAATATTCAGAATTTCAGGAGACTTTGATGTTAAAGTGCCTGTTGAAATTCGAGCGTTTGATTTGAAGGGGATTGAGGTAAAGAACAAAGTCATTCCAACCTTTAGTTTAAATGGCGAAGACGTTGACTTATCAGGGTTGCCGAGTGGGACTTATTTCTTGAAAATTACTCAAAATCACACCACAATTGATTCTAAGATTGTTGTAGATTAAATTTTCAAAATTTATTTAATTATTAAGAAAAGCCTTCTCTTGAATTGGGGAAGGCTTTTTGCTATTAGTCTTTCAACTTTCGAAATGAGCTTCAAAATCATAATTAATACCTTATTTTTGCACCATGAAAATCCTCATGGTTTGTCTCGGAAACATTTGTCGCTCCCCAATGGCGGATGGTTTATTGCGGAAGAAAGTGAAAGATTTAACCTTGGATGTTTATGTGGACTCAGCTGGAACTAACAATTTTCATGTAGGTGAACAACCAGATGCGCGCATGCGACAAACAGCAAAGAAATTTTCTTATCCCATTGATGATTTGCGAGCGAGACAATTTGTTGTAGCTGATTTCGATGTGTTTGATGTGATTTACGCTATGGATTCAAGTAATTATAACAACATCTTGAAATTGGCGCGCAATTCTAACGATGAAAGCAAAGTGAAATTGATTCTAAATGAATTGTTTCCTGGAGAAAATAGAGCTGTGCCAGATCCGTTTTACGGTGGAGAACAAGGATTTATTGATGTGTACAACATGCTCGACAAAGCAACAGATAAAATAATTGACAAATTAAAAGAAAATGGCAAAAGGTAGAATTTGGATGGCGCCCACAACCTTGGGTGGTGAAGTAGTTTCAGATGTAATTCCAAGTTATGTGATGAGCATTTTAAATGGAATTCGCCATTTTGTTGTGGAAGATGTGAAATCAGCACGACGCTATTTGCGCAGAATGGACCGTGAATTCCCGATCGATGAATGTACTTTTTTCGAATTAAACAAACGAACAGAGCCATCAGAGATTTTGCGTTTCTTGAAACCTGTCAAAGATGGATTTGATATCGCCATGATTTCTGAAGCCGGTTGCCCTGGAATTGCAGATCCTGGAGCAGATTTAGTTGCGCAAGCGCACATGCAGGAAATTCGAGTGAGTCCGCTCGTTGGACCATCATCTATTTTACTAGCCTTAATGGCCAGTGGTTTTTCAGGACAAGAATTTACATTTCACGGATATTTGCCCAAAGAACGAAAAGACCGTATCCGAAAATTAAAAGATTTTGAAGGCGATGCACGAAGAACAGGTTACACCCACATTTTCATGGATACGCCGTTCCGCAACATGAATGTCCTTGATGATTTATTGAATGACTTGGCAGACACCACACTCATTTGCATTGCCAGCGATTTAACGATGTTGGAAGAAAATGTAAGAACAATGTCAGTTAAAGATTGGCGCGAACATGCGTACGACTTGGCCAAAAAACCGACGATGTTTTTGATTGGGACGTTTAAATAAGTTAAGTCAATCGTAATGATAAAAGCCTGATCGAGATGAAAAATTGTTGTGGTATGTTATAGTGCACCGATTGAGAAAGCAATCCAAAAAAATATCTTGTCAAATTAATTGTAAAAACACATTATTCATTTCAAATTAAATACTAATCTGCGCATTTGATTAAACAACTATTCTTTTCTTAGTTGCGTCTTTGATAAATGAATTACAGAAATTTATTTAGACTTTTTTGCAATGAAAATAAGACAGTTCTTCTGTTTATTTTAATTCAATTTTCATCCTTTGGACAAAACAACGTCAGTTTAATTCTTGATTCAATAGTTGCTAGAGCAAAAGAGACATCTCTTTATACCAATACAATTGATTGGGATAGTTTAGAGCAAAAAGTTCAATCGAAGGCTGTAAATGCAACAACAATTCAAGAATTAAAACCTGCTTTAGAAACTTTATTGAACGGGTTGAAAGATCATCATGGCAAAGTCATAAATGCAAATGATTACAGCTATTTGGCTTGGTTTACAGACAATATGAACAGTCGAAATCCAGATACGCGTGAGTTTAAACCTGAGACTTGGGAAATAGTCAATGACACAACAGCGAAATTTGAATATAAACTTTTGAAAGGGCGAATAGGTTATTTAAAAATTGTTGGAATTGGACCTCAAGTGGATGTTGAACAAGAAGCGAAAAAAATTAGAGAATCAATTATTTTTCTTTCTGGCCGTAAAGTAAATAAATGGATTATTGATCTTCGATATAATGGTGGGGGAAACATGAATCCAATGATGGCGGGTATTGCACCTCTTGTAGGCGAAGGAATTGTCGGCGGTTTAGTCAATTTGGAAAATGAGAAACTTTTTAATTGGGAAATTAAATCATCCAATTTTTATTATGGAGGTTATCAAAGTATTTCACTGCCAGATCTTCCAAAATTCAACAAAAACCCTAAGATTGCGGTACTTACAAGTCGTTGGACTGCTAGCTCGGGTGAAATTGTGGCTACAACACTGAAAGGTAGACCAAATACGAAATTCTTTGGAGAAGCCACTGGCGGGTATACGACAAATAACGGATGGGATATCATTAATGATGAAGTCATTTTAGTTATTTCTACTGGAATCTTTTGCGATCGAAACGGAATCGCTTATGAAAAAAACATACCTGTGGATGTAGAAATTCCTTTTGTTGTGGTTTCTGAAACAGAAAAAGATGCCTGTGTAAGTGCTGCAAAGAATTGGCTTAAAAAGAAATGATCTGTTATCAAATTTGATTTGCATAGTTTTGAATTTTATCTCAAAAACACATAAAATTAAAAAGAGGCTGAATCCTTTTGAAACAGCCTCAATTTGTTGATTTCCTAATGACCTATTTTCAAATTATACCAATCAATTTTTCTTGAAAAGTACATCACAAGGGCAAGAACGATGAACATGCCGATACTTCCAATCAATAATGCAAAGTCTTCCATTTGGATTATGATAAAAATAAAGAGGTACAAGATGCTCAATATTCCGAGTATCAGCCCAGTTAATCGCCAAGATTTCATGATTCCAAATGTGTAAGCGGCGATGAGCATTAAAGTCATTCCTGCGGAAAGTAAATAGGCCATATTGAAGAACATGTGTTCGCTGAACGACAATAAAAGCGTGAAGAAAATAACTAAAGCTATACCTACAAGTAAATATTGCATTGGGTGAATGAATACTCGATTCATTATTTCAACAAAAAAGAAGACGGTGAAAGTCAAAGCAAGAAATAGGATAGCATATTTAACCACTCTTTCTGTTTTTTTGTAATTATCTACCGGCAATATTAAATCTGTTCCAAAAGCCGAAGCGTCCATATTATATTGTTTTCCCACCCAGCTTTGCGGAAAATTTCGATTTAAATTCAATACATTCCAATGCGCTTGAAAACCTTTTTTATCAATAGTATGATTGTCGGGCAAGAAAAGTCCAGTGAAACTAGGTGTTTGCCAGTTGGAAGTTTCTTTGACATCTGTCGTTTTTCCGACTGGAGAAAAATACAAGAATTGACTCCCTTTTAAATCCAAGGAAACATTGAACGAATAATTGGAAGAATCGCCCAGACTTATCGAAACAGGCGCTTGTATTCCGGATTTAACAATGTCTTTTGAACTTGAACCAGGTTTAAAAAGTGTCTCGTTGTTATTCCAATTTAGCGTAACTTGTTGTTCAATGCCCTTCAAATCTGACACGCCTATGTTTAGCGTTGCTTTATCCAAATGCAAGTTTTTCGTATCAATGGAATGTTGAGTAAAATCAAAGGGTGTAAATTTCCCTTTTAATTGAAGCATAGATTGGTATACCACGACTTCAAAAATTCCTCGATGTCTGCGCTGTGGATCAATTTTGCTGTCAATTTCTAAGTTTTCAGGTAAAAAATAGACGTTTTTTGTTTCCACTTCAGTGATTTCCTTTCCATCCTTATCCAGTGCTTTCGTGATTTTGTCATAGGGAATGGAAACATAAGGTCCAACAATGTGTTGTCCCTGTGCCCATTTTTCGCTGACTTCGTCAATGGCATTTAGTTGAGTATTTGCGCGTTCTTTGATGAGGTTTTGAACCATGATTGTTGGAATGAGCAAAAGGACAATTAAAACGACAATCATCCCGATTTTAAACAAGGCATTACTTTTAAGATTTTCCATTGGATTTTATTTTTATTGGTTCTCGTCTTAACGTGGTCAAGTTTATTTTGGTGTTCTTGAAGTACTTAACAGTATGTTTTTTAGGGTTTTTTGGCAATTGGGGATGAGTGCGACGGCGAATGCCAGATAATTGGAAGTCTATTTGTCTTTCAGAAAAAATCTAAGTGATTATTGAACGAGAGTAATAATTATCAATTAAATGGATTGTTAGAATTCAACTTTAATATACATACAATAGATTGCGTCATATATAAAATCTCGAACTTCTGAATTCATCATTCAACATTCATCATTCAAAATTCATATTTTAGTTATATTTGTTCTCTAAAAATTAAAGTAGACTAAAATGGCGGTGAAATCTCCTGCAAAACCATCAGCAACAACAAAAAAAGCTGTTGCATCCAAGAAACCAAAGTTTTCAAAAGAAACTTACATCAAATGGTGGAAAGACATGCTTTTGATTCGAAAATTTGAAGAAAAAACAGGACAATTGTATATTCAACAAAAATTTGGAGGTTTTTGTCACTTGTATATCGGTCAAGAAGCAATTGTTGTCGGAACTGCAAGCGCTTGTCGCGAAGGAGATAAACACATGACGGCATACCGTGATCATGGTCATCCAATTGCTTTAGGAACAGATCCACGCATTTTGATGGCTGAACTTTTCGGTCGCTCAACGGGTTGTTCCAAAGGAAAAGGTGGTTCCATGCACTTTTTTGATAAAAAAGTAGGTTTCATGGGAGGTCATGGAATTGTTGGAGCTCAAATTGCGATGGGTGCTGGTGTTGCATTTGCTGAACAGTACAACGAAACTGGAAATGTAGTTTGTGTATCGATGGGTGATGGAGCTGTGCGTCAAGGTGCGCTTCACGAAACATTCAACATGGCAATGAATTGGAAATTACCAGTGATTTTTATCATTGAAAATAACAATTATGCGATGGGTACGTCGGTAGAAAGAACTACAAACGTTACAGATTTATCAAAAATAGGTTTGTCTTACGAAATGCCATCAAAAATAGTGGATGGGATGTCCCCAGAAGCAGTTCACGAAGCAATTGCCGAAGCAGCAGAACGCGGAAGAAAAGGAGAAGGACCAACTTTATTGGATATTCGAACATATCGATACAAAGGACATTCGATGTCAGATCCTCAAAAATACCGTTCAAAACAAGAAGTAGAAGAGTGGATGCAAAATGATCCAATCGATGCATGTTTGAACGTGATTAAAGAAAACAAATGGATGACTTCTAAAGAAATTGAAGAAGTGGAAGCCTGGGTAAAAAATGAAGTAGAAGAATCGGTTAAATTCGCGGAGGAATCACCATATCCAGAAGGAAAAGACTTGTACGAAGACATTTACCAAGAGCCGAATTACCCTTACATCATTGAATATTAAATCAAAATTCACAAAATTTTAAAAAAATACTATGGCTGAAATCGTTTACATGCCGAAATTAAGTGACACCATGACTGAAGGTGTTGTTGCTGAATGGACCAAAAAAGTGGGAGATTCTGTTAAATCTGGAGAAGTTTTAGCTGAAATCGAAACGGATAAGGCGACCATGGAATTTGAGTCCTTCTTTGACGGTATTTTGTTGCACATTGGTGTAGAAAAAGGACAAGGAGCGCCTGTTAATTCAATTTTGGCAATTATCGGTGAAAAAGGCGAAGATGTGAAAGCAATTCTTGCCGGAGCCAATGCTTCAGTGCCTGCTTCAGTCGCGACACCTCCAAAAGAGGAAGCAAAACCAACTCCTTCACCAGAGCCAGTTGCTCAAGCACCAGTTGCTCAAGTTGCTGCACCTGTTCAACAAGAAATTATTTCCGCAAATGGCGATAAAATCATTGCTTCGCCTTTGGCTAAAAAATTGGCAGCTGAAAAAGGAATTAACATTCAACAAGTTGCTGGAACAGGGGATGGTGGAAGAATTGTAAAAAGAGATATCGATCATTTCGTTCCATACACACCAGCTGCTGGCGGAGCAAAATTTGTCGCATCAGCACCTGCGGGAGTTGAGTCTTTTGTCGATGAAACGGTTTCGCAAATGCGTAAAACGATCGCGCGTAGATTGGCTGAAAGTAAATTTACCGCACCACACTTCTATTTGACGTTGGACATAGACATGGACAATGCCATTGCGGCTCGAAAATCTTTGAATGCCACAGAAGGAGTGAAGGTTTCGTTCAATGATATGGTTGTGAAAGCGGTTGCGATGGCGTTGAAACAACATCCAAACGTGAACAGTTCTTGGATGGGCGATTTCATTCGACGCAATCATCATGTACACATTGGTGTGGCTGTGGCTGTTGAAGATGGATTGTTGGTTCCAGTGGTTCGATTTGCAGACACCAAAGGATTATCACAAATCGGTGCCGAAGTGAAAGATTTTGCGCAAAAAGCGAAAGATAAAAAATTGCAACCAGCTGATTGGGAAGGAAATACATTTACCATTTCGAATTTAGGAATGTTTGGTATTGAATCATTTACAGCAATTGTAAATCCACCTGATAGTTGTATTTTGGCTGTTGGTGGAATCAAAGAAATTCCTGTAGTTAAAAACGGTCAAGTCGTTCCTGGAAATGTGATGAAGGTTACCTTGTCATGCGACCATCGAGTTGTGGACGGAGCAACAGGTTCAGCTTTTCTTCAAACGTTTAAAGCGTATTTGGAAAATCCAGTTACGATGTTATTGTAATGATGACGACGGCTTCGAGAGCCTCAGTCGTCTTAGTGATTCAATGAAACGCCGACTGAGGTGCTCGAAGTCGTGTTTCAATAGCTAAATTAATACTTGTTAACATTTCCCATTCGCTTTTTGTTTTACTTTTGTTTCCAATGATAAAGAAATTTTCACGTACATTCATTTACATTGCCCTTTTTGGATTTTTGGTAATTCAAACTGCTTGTTCCGGATACAACAAAGTATTGAAGTCAGATGATTACAAGGCGAAATTCGAAATGGCGAATGATTTTTATGATAAAGAACAATACGAACGTTCGATTAGTTTGTATGAACAAGTGTATCAGCGATTTCCAAAGCAATCTGAAGGCGAATTAGCTTATTTCCGAATTGGAAAAGCATATTATTTGGAAAATGATTTTTACTTAGGAGGTTATTTTTTAGGTGAGTTTACCAATCGTTTTCCGTTTAGTCCGAAGGTGGAAGAAGCAACTTTCTTATCAGCGATGTGCTCGGTAAATAATTCTCCAACGCATTCCTTAGACCAAACAGATACAGAGGTCGGAATCAATTACTTGCAACAATTTATTGATCGTTTTCCTGAATCAAATTTAGTTGATTCGTGCAATGGAATTATAGATCGTTTGCGCTATAAGTTGGAGTTGAAAGATTTCGAAACTGTAAAGTTATACTCGAAGACAGAGAATTACAGAGCAGCAGTTACAGCGGCAGCAGAATTTAAACGCAATTATCCGCTTTCGAAACACGTTGAAGACGTTTCATTTATTCTGGTGAATGATTCTTATTTACTAGCAAAAAATAGCGTTCCAGAGAAAAAGTTAGAGCGAACTGTTGAAACTTTAGAAAGATATCGTACTTTTGTGAACGAATTTCCAAATTCTAGGTACAAGAAAATGGCTGAATCAATCAGTGATTTGATGGAGAAAGAAAAACAGAAGTTGGAAGAAGAAAAGAAAAAAGAGCCAAAAAAATGAATTTTAAAAACAGTACTGCCGAAAAATCTACGATCACACGTGACACAGTTCACATCGAAGAGAAAACAGGAAATATTTATGAATCAATTGTTGCTTTGTCACGCAGATCAAACCAATTGAGCTCAGAATTGAAAGAAGAATTAACTTCAAAATTGCAAGAATTTGCTTCTTCTACAGATAATTTGGAAGAGATTTTTGAGAATAGAGAGCAAATTGAAATTTCTCGTTTTTATGAGAAACTTCCAAAACCAGTTGCAATGGCGATGGATGAATTGTTGAGTGACAAAATCTATATCCGTCACCCAGAAGAAAAATAAAATCATGCGAAATAAACGCATCCTACTAGGGATTACTGGAGGAATTGCGGCTTACAAAATCGCATTTCTGATACGATTATTAAAAAAAGAAGGGGCAGAAGTCAAATGTATAATGACTCCTGCCTCTTGTGATTTTATAAGTCCTCTGGTTGTTTCAACCTTGTCTGAAAATCTGGTTGGTATTGAATTTTGGGACAAGGCAACTGGACAGTGGACAAATCACGTGGAATACGGAATTTGGGCAGATCTTTTCGTGATTGCTCCAGCTACAGCAAACACGTTGTCAAAAATGGCCCAAGGTTCATGCGATAATTTGGTGCTTGCAACTTATCTTTCGATGAAAGGTAAAACGTTAATTGCACCAGCTATGGATTTAGATATGTATGCGCATCCAGCAACAAAACGCAATCTTGAAACCTTGGAATCAGATGGAGTTGGTATTATTCCAGCGGAACACGGACAATTGGCAAGTGGTTTGGTTGGAGATGGAAGAATGGCAGCGCCTGAAACAATTTTTACTTGGATTGAAAATTATTTAGTCCAAACAGATGAATTAAAAGGTAAAAAAGTACTTGTTACGGCTGGACCAACCTATGAAGCTTTGGACCCAGTTCGATTTATAGGAAATCATTCTAGCGGAAAAATGGGATTTGCCATCGCTAAAAATTTGTTGCTTCGTGGCGCGGAAGTTGTTTTGATTTCAGGACCAACAAAGTTGACACTTACGCACCCAAATCTGACTTTGATTTCAGTAAAATCAGCCGATCAAATGTTCGAAGCTGTCGAAAATCATTGGAAATCAATGGATGGAGGAATTTTCTCAGCAGCTGTTGCAGATTACAAGCCAAAATCAATAGCAAATCAAAAGATCAAGAAAACAGATGCCGATTTAAGCATTGAATTGGTTAAAAACAAAGACATCCTTGCTTGGGCGGGAGAAAACAAAACAGATAAGCAAATTTTAGTTGGTTTTGCACTTGAAACAAATGATCTTTTAGAAAATGGCAAAAGCAAATTAGCGCGCAAGAATCTGGACTTTATTGTACTTAATACCTTGGAAGATCAAGGTGCAGGTTTTGGTGTCGACACGAATAAAATTTCTATACTTGATATTCACAATAATTTGCTTAGTTTTGAGTTAAAGCATAAGCCCGAAGTGGCTGCTGACATTGTCGATTATTTCATAACGTTCAAAAAATGAAACACTTAGTACTTTTTTTTCTTAGCACTATTTTAGTGACTCAAAACCTTTTTGGTCAAGAGTTAAATTGTCAAGTTTCGATCATTATCAATCGAAATAACATGGTTGTAACTTCTGTGGAAGAAGAAATCATCAAACAAATGGAAAATTCCATTTTTGAGATCATGAACAACACAAAATGGACGAAAGATAATTTCACCATTGAAGAGCGTATTAATTGTCAGTTGCAATTACAAATTGAAAGTATTCCTCAATCAGGAACGTATGAAGGAAGCTTGCAGGTTCAATGCTCGCGTCCAGGATTTAATTCCACCTATAATTCATTGCTTTTTAATTTTCAAGACGATAAAATCAGTTTCAATTATAGTAGAAATGCGCTTTTGGTTTATGCACCAAATCAGTACCGCGACAATTTGACATCAATTTTAGCTTTTTACGCTTACTATATTTTAGCGTTGGATTACGATTCTTTTTCACCAAAAGGTGGTCAACAGTATTTTACAGAAGCTCAAAACGTTGTTATGAATGCCCAAAGTTCAGGTGCACCAGGATGGGGGACAAACGAATCAGGAAATAAAAATAATCGTTATTGGCTGGTTGATAATGCATTACATCAATTATTTGATCCACTTCGCACTTGTTTTTATGATTATCACCGTAATGGAATAGACCAACTGTACAGCAATAAGCAAGCAGGTCGAGAGGCAATTTACAATGCCCTTAATTTGTTAATGAAAGTGGTGGCTGTGCGACCAGGATACATTAATTTGGTGAATTTTTGTCAAACAAAACAACCAGAACTCAAACAACTTTTTTCGGATGCAGAGCAACCAGAGAAGGCAAAAATCGTGAATTTATTGATTAAATTAGATCCAGCTAATTCAACGAAATACGAAGAAATTCTTAAATAATGCTCCAAAGTATATTCATTCAAAATTTTGCTCTCTTGAGCGAAGTAAAGCTTGATTTTCAAGTTGGATATACAGTAATTACAGGAGAAACAGGTTCTGGAAAATCCATTTTATTAAATGCGCTGAATTTAATTCTTGGCGAGCGTGCCGATTTCAAAGTCATTGGTCCAAAAAGTGACAAAGCCATTGTAGAAGCCGAATTTCAAATAGATTTAAAACGATTTGCTTCCTTTTTCGAGTTAAACGATTTGGATGGGCATGAAATTACCATCGTGCGGCGTGAGATTTCTTCGCAAGACAGATCTCGAGCATTTATCAACGATATTCCGGTTCAGTTAAATACACTGAAAGAATTTTCTCAGCAATTGGTAAGCATTCATTCTCAATACAATACCTTAGATTTAAAAAGCAAAGAATATCAACTTGATACCTTAGATGTTTTGCTTGGACTTGAAAACAAAAAGAGCGATTTTCAGCGATCTTACAGTGAATTGAAAAGTACACAATCTGAGTACAATCAATTGAATTCCAAACTAGCGGATGCGCTTAAAGAAAGTGATTACAATGCATTTCAATGTTCTGAGTTAGAGACTTTGCAACTTTCAACATTAAATTACGAGTCCATCGAAAATGAATTGAATCGCATTCAAAATTCGGATGAAATCAAATTTGTTTTTGCACGGATACAACAAGATTTAGGTGCTGAAAATGGTATTTTAGATCGCTTGGTTGAGTTAAAATCAATCGTTCAAAAATCAGTAAAATTAGATGCTTCTTTTTCCGAGTTGGAGCAACGCTTGAATGCGGTCATCATCGAATTGAAAGACATGGATGAAGCGGCGACCGATCAATTGATGGAGATTGATGCGGATCCAGCGCATAAATTGGAATTGGAAAAGCAATTGGATGATTACAATCGCGTGTTGACGAAACATAAATTGAGCGATCAAAATGCTTTGTTGGAACTATTTCAAGAATTGTCTAAGTCACTGCTTTCAACGGATGAAATGACAGAGCAATTGAATGGATTGACATCCAGGATTGAGAAATTGGAGAAAGAAACCAACGAAAAAGCCCAAGCATTGCATGCATTACGTATGTCTGAAGCGCCCAAAGTTGAGAAGAAACTAAAGGAATTGTTGGGTTCTCTAAAATTACCTGATACAGAATTGGAGTTTAACCTCACGGCATCAGATCAGCTAAATGCCCAAGGGAATTCGAAGATAGAGTTGTTGTTCTCTGCAAACAAAGGTGTTCCAACAGTTCCGATTGAAAATGCGGCGAGCGGCGGAGAACTTTCGCGCGTCATGCTTGCGTTGCAAAAGATGATTTCAGAAAAACAACACATGCCAACGGTTTTCTTCGATGAGATTGATACAGGTGTTTCAGGCGATGTTGCCCAAAAAATTGGAACGTTGTTGCATGCGATGGGTGAAAACATGCAATTGATAGCCATTTCCCATTTACCGCAGGTGGCAGCGAAAGCAAGAAATCATTTCAAAGTGTTAAAACAATTGCAAGGCGATTATACCCAAACGCAAATTATTTCGCTCAATGCTAATGAACGAGTAGAAGAAATTGCGCGATTGATGAGTGGCGAACAAATTACCGATGCAGCCATTTCAAATGCAAAAGCATTGATGAATTAATGAAATTTCAACTCGATTTTTCAATTACAAAAGCGCCATTTCAGATTGAACATGGAGATGCGATTTTATTGCTCGGAAGTTGTTTTTCAGACGAAATTTTGACCCATTTTAAAAACTCAGGACATCATGCGGTTGGAAATCCGTATGGAACCATCTTTCATCCTACTGTTTTGGCATACAATTTCTTGCGTCTTTTTGAAGAAAATGGGGAAGAAGGTATTTTTCAACGAGAAGATTTATTTTTTTCATGGCATGCGAGTTCGTCTATTTTCGGGTATTCTGAAAATGCGTTAGCTGAACGACTCGAAGCAATTCGCAATCAATTGATTTACCAAATTCAAAATGCAAAGGTTTTGATTGTCACGTTTGGTACGGCTTGGGGCTATGAAATGAATGAGACACAAGAATTAGTGGCCAATTGTCACAAAATGTCGAGTTCGATGTTTCAAAAAGTGTTATCGTCCAGTTACGAGATGACCCAAGATTGGTTGTTGACGATGGACAAGCTTCGCTCACTAAATCCCAACTTACAATTTATTTTTACTGTGAGTCCTGTGCGTCATGTACGCGATGGATTGATTGAAAATAACCTCTCAAAATCACGGTTGATTGAAACGGTTCAACGTTTATGTATTGAAGAAAACACACATTATTTCCCTTCCTATGAATTGGTAATTGATGTGTTGCGAGATCATCGTTTTTTCAAAGCTGACCTAGTTCATCCGTCAGAGGAGGCCATTAAATTTGTTTGGGAGAAATTTAGCGAAACGTATTTTGCGGAAGAAACCATTCAATTGAACCAACAAGTTGCCGATGTCCATTCGTCGTTGAACCATTCCAGTTTATTTCCAGAAAGCGAATCGCACAAAAAACATTTGAAATCAACCCAAGAAAGGGTAGAGGCATTGAAGAAAAACTATCCGAAGGTAAATTGGGATTGAGGAAATTGATAGCGACTATTCCTTTATAATTGCATCTTTTTAACATTAATATTGAAATTCCCGCTTTAAGGAATTAAGGTTTTCGACTCATTTTCGTAACTTGCAACTTTTAAATTAGAAAAATTGATTATGTTAATAAAGGAGAAGATAAGTATTGAAGAATTTGATGATAAAAATTATTTGATTAGACTTGTTGAACCTTTTAATGAAGAAAAAGCCGTTTTAACGCACTATTTACATAACATTGATAATATCGCTTCCGAAAATTATAAAGATGAAGCTTTAGATATTCTTAAGAGTTATGTAGAATACAAAACACAATTTGAAGTACCAATTGTTAAAGAAGAAGCATTACAACAGTTTTTATTTGAAATGGAGAATGTCCCTTTCCCAACGCCTAAAAATCACACATTTAAGTTTATTGATTTATTTGCTGGAATTGGAGGATTTAGACTAGCTATGCAAAATGTTGGGGGTAAATGTGTTTTTACTAGCGAATGGAATAAGGATGCTAAAAAGACTTACCGAGAAAATTTTGGTGAGATTCCTTTTGGTGATATAACAAGCGATCGAATTAAAAATTATATACCCAAGGATTTTGAAGTTCTTTGCGCAGGCTTTCCCTGTCAAGCGTTTTCAATTGCAGGTCTTCAAAAAGGATTTTCTGATACAAGAGGGACATTGTTTTTTGATATAGAACAAATTGTAGAGAAACATAGACCCAAGGTTGTGTTTTTGGAGAATGTTAAAAATTTAGTATCTCATGATGGTGGAAATACCTTTAAAATTATCATTGAGATTTTGGAAAAAAAATTGGGCTATAAAGTTTATTTTAAGGTTTTGAATTCCATGATTCATGCAAATGTCCCTCAAAATAGAGAGAGAATTTTTATTGTGGCTTTTGATCCTTTACAAGTTAAGAACTATGGTAAATTTAAGTTTCCAAATAAATTAAAACTCACAAAAAATATTCATGATTTTCTGGAACAAGGAAAGCAAGATAATAAATACTATTATTCTAAAACACACCCATATTATCCTGAACTTGAGAGAAATATTACGAAAAAAGATACCGTTTATCAATGGAGAAGAGTCTATGTTCGAGAGAACAAAAGTAATGTCTGCCCAACATTAACGGCCAATATGGGAGCAGGGGGACACAATGTTCCTTTAATAAAAGATGACTTTGGGATTAGAAAGCTTACTCCAAAGGAATGTTTCGCATTTCAGGGATACCCAATGGACAAATACATCTTGCCTCCAGTTGCTGACAGTAAACTCTACATGCAGGCAGGCAATTCAGTTACTGCTCCATTGATTGAAAAAATAAGTGAAGAAATAATTAAAGTATTATGAATACAGATATTTTAAATTTGGACTACCGTCTTAAATATGACTCTTATCCAAAAAACGTTTATGCGATAAGAATTAAGGATAAAAAGGGAAACCAATATGACATTGCTTGCAATCATAATGGATATTGTCCTCAAATTGAGACTGAGAGAGATTCATCTAGATTTAATGATTATTTATCTAATCTTGAATCTTCTGTCGTGAAGGAGTTCTTCGATTCAATAAAAAAAACAAAACCAAAAGTTTATTCAACAAAGTTGGAAATAATGACTGATGAAAAAGGGAACATATTTCATTTAGCAAAAACAATTAACTAAATCTTATTAAAATGAGTATTTGGGAGCGATATTCGAAAGAGCAAAGGGGCGAATACGTGAAGTTTTTGCAAGTTTATGGTGCATTATCTAATTTATTTAGACAAAAGCAAGGGGATATGATACCGTATCTTGATTCTAAATTTCAAGAAACAGTTTTTGCCAAAATTTTTAACGGTCAAAATGCTGATATAGGAAACACCCCACATGATGTTGTTTCAATTTTTGGCGATGAAAGAATTGGAATAGGTTTGAAAACCTGGATGCATAGCAAACCTTCTTATCAAAAAGTAATGCAACTTAAAAGATACCAAAAAGAAATAAACCAGGTTTTCGAGAATAATAATGATATTGAAGAACTTGCAATCAAAATTTCTGAGATCAAAAATGAACGAATGAAAAGCGATTACAAGCGTTTGGGGCTGTCGGAAGATAAAAATATTTATCATTATGTAACTCGTGATGATGGTCGTTTTGTAATTAACGAGTGCGCATATCCACTAATTGATTTGAATAAGCTAACAAAATGCGATAAAACACCTACTGCTCTTTTTTGGTCAGATGGATTGAAGGAATATAAATATACTTTTGGAGACTCTCAAATACATCAAAAATTTGAACATTCAAAAAAAGACGCATTAATACTGCACCAGTTTGATATTCAGATAATTGAAGATCCATTTTCTTTTTTGCTCGAAGCGTATTTTAATTTTGTAGATAAAGTAAAAGTAGCCACAAACGATTACATAGAAGTTTATCTTCCATTGTACTCTTATCAATCAAATGAAGTTAAGGAAAGTTCAGGACTAAATGCTTGGAATGCTGCTCCAAAAAGCAAAGGAAGTGAAACTCTTAGACCATTAAACGAAGTTTATATTCCGATTCCTAGAGAATTTCATAAGAAGCACCCTAATTTTTTTACTAAAGACATATTTAAGTTCGAAGAAGAGCAAAAATCGTACAAGGGAAGTAGTGAAAAAAAACCGGAAATTCGATTTTATTTGCAACTACCAAATGGTAAGAAGATTCCCTCTTTAGTTACACAAAGTAATATGAAGGCACTGCAATCCGGGAGCAATACAGAAAGGGATGAAAATGGCAAACGATATGGACAATCGGCATTAGGACAATGGTTATTAATGGATGTTTTGGGTTTGAAAGAAAGAAAGTTAGTTACAAAAGAATGGTTGGAGAAAAAAGGAAAAGATAGTGTTCGCCTGTGGCGAACTAAGGGCGATTACACTACAATAAATATAGATTTTGCTCCAGTTGGAGCATTTGAAGCTTTTATGAAAGGCGAAGCAATTCCGATAGAGGAAGAGTATTAAATATAAAAATTTTATCAATCTTTGCAAAACAGGTCACTTTTTTCGTGGTTGGGATTTTTTATAAAAACAAATCTCTTGTGTAACTAAATTTATGGTTCTTTAATTTTAACAAAAAAGTATTGATTTAAGTCATTGGATACTATTATTTTGCTAATTTCGTGTTTTACATATGGCGTCAACTAATAAAATATTCAATTTTTTAATCAGTTTATTATCCCTACTAATATTATTTGCTCTAATCAGCAAAATTTTCAAAGGAATTAAAGCTAATAGGAATACGGACATCGTTTCTGATGAAGGGAAGGATATTTTGAATGATCCTGAAAAATTAAAAAAACTACAAGCGGCTGTTGATCAATATCACAAAAATGGTAATTGGGACGGTTTGAAGAGTCTAAAAACTTAATATTTTCGTGCTAATGAACCTAACAATTGGATTTGTACTGCTTTTTCTAAACATTTTTTTACCAGGGCTACTTTTTTTAAGATTCTACTATAAAGGTGATTTTTCTAAACAGTTTTCAACAAGAATCCCAATTTTTAGACTTGCCTTTTATTCATTTTTGCCTGGAATTTTTCTCCAATTCGGCTGTATTTTTATTTATAGCCTCTACGATGCCAAATTTACAGTTTTAAATTCGCTTGAAATTTTTACCGATTTACTTTCTGGCTTGGGTAATTTTAAGCCAAATACAGTTCACTTTTTTAAAACTAAAGTCTATACTTATTCAATTTACACCATATTGGTTTGCTTATTGTCGACGTGTTCAGCCTTATTTCTGCATTGGTTTGTAAGATACTTCGATCTTGATATTAAATTTAAGATTTTAAGGTTTAGAAATCAGTGGCATTATTTATTCAATGGTGATATCTTGAGGTTTAAAAAATACAAAATTGTTCAAGCCAATTTAAGTACCACCGTTTCCATTTCGGATGCGAATAAAAATGTTATGTTAGCTTATGCAGATATTCTTGTGAGTCAATCTTCAGGGACAAAACTGTATACAGGTTTTGTTATGGATTATGACTTAGATCCCGCAGATTCGAATGACCTAGAAAAAATCTATTTAATGGGAACTAAAAAACATGAGTACCAAGAAGGTGAGTCAAAAATTATTGATCTTTTGGGGCATGTGTTTGTTATTCAAAATTCTAAAATTGAAAACATAAACATTACATACATTCCTTCAGTAGAAAAATTGAATGAAAATAATGAGAAGGAAAAGGTTGAACTTGAAAATATTATGATTTCAATCGTAGCATTAATTTGTATTTTGGTGCTATTTTTTGTTTGGATAAAATGGATGAATCTTCAAGAAAATCGGTTTTTCATTTTTTATATTTCAGAATTTAATCTAGTACAGAAATTTATAATTATTATTGCAACGTTAAATACCTTTATCTATTTGACTTATAGGTTTTTTTTAGGGGTAGACGAGAAGCCAGACAAAATTTATTTGTGGGGAATGTTAGGGTTAAACGTGATTTGTTTACTAACTATAATTTATGAAATTTACTTTTGAATCAGCAAACCGCACGTTCACTTCAAATCCTCTTCCATACATCGGACAGCAATTTTTGCTGAATTCAACGCCAAAGGAATTCCACCGCCAGGATGTACTGTAACTCCTACAAAATACAATCCTTTGATTTTTTTACTGAAATTGGCATGGCGATAAAACGTTGCATAGCGATTATTTGAAGCATTTCCATAAATCGATCCCATTTTTCCGCTGTACCATTCTTCAATTTTCACTGGATTCATAAATGATTCGATTTCAATGTATGGATTCACATCTTCGCCCAATGCTTTGCTCACTTTGTCAACCATGATTTTGCGAAGTTCTTTGGTATAAACGTCCCAATCTTGTCCCACGTTTGTTGGTGCGTTGAGCATTAAAAACCAATTCTCGCAACCTTCTGGTGCGTCTGTTGGAATTTCTTTTGATGTGATATTCAAATAAATCGTTGGATCGTGGTAAATTTCTTTTTTGTGAAAAATGTGATTGTATTCTTCTTTGTAATCCTTCGCAAAAAAGATGTTGTGAACGCCCAATTCAGGAAATGATTTTTTCACTCCTAAATAGAACACCATCGACGAGCTTGATTTTTCTTGTTTTAATATTTTAGCAGGATGTTCTTCGTTTGGCATTAACTTCTCGTAGGTGAACGCAATATCCATGTTCGAGAAAACGACATCTGATCGATATTCTCCAAGTTTTGTTCGAACGCCAACTGCTTTTTTGTTTTCAACGAGAATCTCATCCACTTTTTCATTGAAGCGAAATTCCACACCCAAATCAAGCGCTAAATCACGCACTTTGGTTCCAATAGCCACCATTCCTTCTTTTGGAAGATAGGCGCCATCATTGAGTTCGAGGTGAGAAATCATGTTCAACATTGCCGGAGCTTCAAATGGACTTGAGCCATTATACGAAGCAAATCGGTTAAATAATTGAACGGTTTTTGGATTTTTGAAAACTTTCGCATTTTCTTGGTCCATTGTTTTCATTAAGCGATAACTTGGTAAAGATCCAAGAGCTTTGAATAATTTCTTGCCCCAAATATGTCGTGTACGATGCAGAGAAGATTCAATAAAAACTGGAGCAATCAACTTGTAATTTTTCTCCGCTTTCGCCAAATAATTTACAAGTGTTTGGCGGTCTTCACCTAGTTCTTTTACAATGGTGTCTAAAAGCTCTTCTTTGTTGTTTGGCAAGGTAAACTTTTGACCATCGGGGAAATAATAATGAAATGTTTCGTTGAGCTTTATATGGTCGAAATCCGAAAAATCCTTTCCACATAAATCATACAATTCTTTGATGTAATGCGGACATGTGAACACTGAAGGTCCCATATCAAAGCGATAATCACCAAAATTTTTACTGTTGATTTTTCCACCAACGAAATCATTAGCTTCGAAAACAGTGACTTTATATCCTTTTTTTGCGAGTCGAACGGAGGCAGCAAGACCTGCAATTCCGGCTCCAATCACACTTGCGGTTTTCATTATTTCTTATAAAAAGGGAGTTTAACAACTTTTGCTTTTAGTTGTTTGTCACGTACTTGAATGAAAATTTCGTTATCTAATTTTGCGTCATCAATAGCAACATATCCAAGTCCAATTCCCAGTTTCATAGATGGAGACATCGTTCCAGAAGTTACTTTTCCGATGTTTGCACCACTTGCATTTACAATCTCGTAGTCATGACGTGGAATTCCTTTGTCAACCATTTCAAATGCAACTAATTTTCTAGTAACACCTTCTGCTTTTTGTTTTGCTAAAAAGTCTGAATCAACGAATTCTTTGGTGAATTTTGTGATCCAACCCAAACCAGCTTCGATTGGAGAAGTTGTGTCGTCGATGTCATTTCCATACAAACAGAATCCCATTTCCAAACGCAAGGTATCACGAGCAGCAAGACCAATTGGTTTAATTCCAAATGCTGCTCCCGCTTCAAAAACTTTGTCCCAAACTTGTTGAACTTCTGAATTTTTGCAATAAATCTCAAATCCGCCGCTTCCTGTATATCCAGTTGCTGAAATGATTACATGTTCAATTCCAGCAAAATCAGTCACTTCAAAATGATAATACTCTATTTTAGATAAATCAATGGAACTCAATGATTGCATAGCTTCCACCGCTTTTGGTCCTTGAATGGCAAGAAGTGAATAATCATCAGATAGGTTTTTCATTTCCACACCTAAATCATTGTGTTTTGAAATCCAATTCCAATCTTTTTCGATGTTTGATGCATTTACCACCAACAAATATTGCTCTTCTTTGATTCTGTAGATGATTAAATCGTCAATGATTCCACCATTTCCATTAGGCATGCAGCTGTATTGTGCACGTCCGATTGTCAATGTGCTTGCATCGTTTGTGCTTACTTTTTGAATTAAGTCAATTGCTTTTGGTCCAGTGAGCAAAAACTCACCCATGTGTGACACATCGAAAACACCAACGCCGTTTCGAACAGTTTCGTGTTCTGCGTTAACTCCTTCGTATTGAACAGGCATATTGAATCCAGCAAATGGAACCATTTTGGCACCCATTTTCACGTGTGCATCGTTGAGCGTGATATTTTTCATTGACAAAATTTTTGCACAAATGTACTCAAAAAAGCAATTTTTTCGACCCTAATCCTAAAATTGAACTCAAGAAATATTGATTCTAAATTAATGATCCCAAAAACACTTTTTTAGGAATTCAAAGGCAGAAAATTTGCTCTTATTTTGATTTTTTCCAGATGATATCGCCTGCTAAAAAGTCGCTCATTTGCATAGAAGCGATTACTTCTTCTTGATACGATTCAATCGAAGTGATGGCTTCGGTTCCTTTTACTTTTAGAGATATATCACTGGTAGTGAGCGTGTTTTTATCATGTTTAATATGGTAAACATAATATGTTTCTGTTGGTTCGCCAGCAACGAGTTGTTGCAAGACAAGAAATGTTTTCCCTTTTAGAATAGTCAACCAACCAATGAAGTAATCATCATCAGCCATAAATGATTCACCTCTTTCATTCACTGTCACACCATAGGTATTTGCAACTTCACCTTTTGTTAATGTCACACTTCGTGCTTCTGAATCTTCTATTTCATTCGTCCAAGTACCTATTAATGTAGGATCAGCTTTAACTTGTCCCATTTTACCAAGTGGATAAGCGGAGCCAACAGGACATGCGGTTAACAAGAAAAGACAGGATGCGATTAATACGAATGAATATATGGTTTTCATCTAAGTTAAATTAATAGTGGATACATAATTTTGATCAAATGTACTAAAATTCAAAGAGATAAAAGTAAAACAACTATGAATCCAATTAAGATGTTGATTTTTATAGCGAATACGATCAATCACGAGCCATGTAATTGTAAAACAATTAAAAACAGAATTTCATTTATTTTTTGAATTCACGGATCATTTTATCAGCAAACCCAAACGTGAATTTTTCAAAATTGACTATATCATTAATAAGAATTATGCAATCTGCTTTTTGAAGTTGCTCTTTTATCTTCTTTAGATTTATGGGAGATTTTTGTAATAGACTGTTTTTGGTAGTTTGAAAATAGTAATGGAAATCAGTGTCAGAAGTAAACACCAAATTCCTTAAATCGGATTGTTCAATGGCATGGAAAAAACTATCACCGACAATGACCGCATTTATTTTTTTACCAATTTTTTGGCTTTGCTTGAGATTTACTTTTTTGATGTTCGGATCTTTCCGGTCAAAAATCAAATTGCTTAAAACTGCTAAATCTTGGTCGTCGACGTTGAAGCCATCACAATCTGAAAGCGAAAAAGTGAATTGATTGAAATCTTGATTTTTTAAGGTACTTACTGTTTTTACCAAACTATCCATGGCCAAAGTCGCAGCGTAATACGTCCAATGAATTCCACCTTTAGCGATAATAGCAGCATCAAAATTATTTTTGTTTTTCACGAAATAATCATTGAAATCAAGGACTGTAAAGTTGTTTTTTAGCAATCTAGTCTTGTATTGATCGTAATTTGTTGTCGTAGATTTTGACTTATGTCTTTCTGGCAAATGTTCTGGAAACAATCTTGTTTTCGATGGCGGAATGATGCAAATAATGGGACATTTTTCACCAACTAAGCGCTGTAATTCGATTAAATTTTGAAGTGTGTTATTGATTGAATCTTGTGGTGTTTTGAAAATGTCTTCGTTGTAATTATGAACATAAAATCGATAGAAGTAATCATCGAATACGTACGTTGATTGTGCATTGATTTTTCCGAATAAAGAATATTGAAACTCGTTTCGCGATCGAATACAAAGCGATTTGAAATCGGTGCTATCGAAAAGTTTTTCGTCGAATTGCTTTTGTGCAGTCCCGTCCATCCATGATAAATTTCGTTTTTCAGTCTCTTGAATTACTCCATCTAGGTAAATTGGTGGCAAAAGATTGAGATGAATCATGGTTGCTGGCATTAACATCAAAACGATTACCAATCCTAAAATAATTCGATATTGTTTTTCTTTTACCATTAGAATTGGAAATAAATAAATGGATTGTAGCTTCCTGAAATTATATGGATTAGCGATAAACCAAATAAAAGAAAAACGCCAAAAAGAGCCAAACTCGCCTTAACAAAAGAGGTTGATTTTGAACCAAAGCTAAAATGATAAATGCCATTGAAGTACTTGAAATAGCCTAACAGACAAATAACAACAGCAAAGAAAAGATGAAATTCGTAGTAATGTGCATTTTTGTGAATCCAATAATTAAAGTTTTCAAACCCATACATGGATTTAAAATTCATTATTGCTTCTGAAAGGCTTGTGGCGTCAAATAACACCCAACCATTCAGAACAATGAAAAAGGTGATAAATATTAAAAATGGCTGGAATAAATTGGATGCTTTAAGCGGATTAATGCGTTCAACTATGAGCCAGAACCCATGAAAAAGTCCCCAAACAACAAAATTCCAAGAAGCACCATGCCATAGACCACTCAGGGTAAATACAATTGCTAAATTTAAAAATGTTCTATTTTTTGCGTGCTGGTTTCCACCAAGTGGAATGTAAAGGTAATTTTTCATGAAATTTCCGAGGGTCATGTGCCATCTTCTCCAGAATTCAGTAATAGATTTTGACAAATATGGTCGATCAAAATTTTCTGGAAAATCAAATCCAACCATTTTACCCAGACCAATCGCCATATCGGAATAACCTGAGAAATCAAAATAAATTTCAAACGTATAGCAAAGAGCAATGAGCCAAGAAAGTAGTGAGGAAGCTCCAAAATCCGCATTATAGTTTGTTAATTCACTGCCAAACTCGGCCATTACGTTTCCAATCAATACTTTTTTTCCAAGACCAATTGAAAAACGGAACAATCCATCTAGCATCTTTGTTGCATTGGTTTCTCTATTTCTCAATTGCTTTTCTATGGACGAATAAGTAACAATTGGTCCAGCAATTAGCTGCGGAAAAAATAAAATATACAGATAATAATTTAAAATGTTTCCTTGGGGTTTCGCATCATTTCTGTATACATCAACACCATAAGTGATTGACTGAAAGGTAAAAAATGAAATGCCGACGGGCAGAATGACTTTTGTCCATTCAATTGATCGAAAGCCAAATGACCAAAGAAGTTCATTCACATTTTCAACAAAGAAATTGGAATATTTAAAATAAGCGAGAAGTCCTAAGTTCAGGGCGATATAAGCAAAAAGCAATTTTCGTTTGTGAGTACTTGTAGGGATTTTTCGGGCAATGAAGAAATTAATCGAACTTGTAACAAGCACTATGATTGAAAACACTGGAGCTCCCCACCAGTAAAAAAAGATACTCAAAAGAAGGAGGTAAGCGTTTTTAAATTTCTCGGGAATAAGTAGGTAACCCAAAATATAAATGGGCAAAAAATAGACAAGAAATATTCCGCTCGAAAATAACATTTAAGAGAAATGGCATTTATTGGACGCCTAATTTAACGAAAAGTTATCGAACAAAAACGGTCATCTCAATTGTGCACTTTACAACGAAACTAAATTTATTTCAAAAATTTCTACTCCATTCGCCCCATGAGCCAACATACAGTTTTGGAGTTTTCAAACCTGCATAATTGCATGCCAAAATGGTATGACAAGCCGTAACACCAGAACCGCAGTGTACAATCCAATTTTCAGAATCAAGATTACCGACATGTTCTTGAAAATGTAATTTCAATTTTTCGGGTGACAAAAAATGGCCATTTTCATCCAAACTTAAAGTTAATGGAACATTTAAAGCGTTTGGAATATGTCCAGCAATTAAGTCAATCGGTTCATGGATTCCGTTAAATCGCTCAGGCGAACGCACATCGATGATGATTTCGTGTTGTTCACTTGCTTGGAGCACTTCATTCATTTTAACCGTTGGTAAGTTCCATTTTTCAAATTTGAAAAATGATTTTTCTATCGAATTTGATTTACCTGATTCTGTTTTAAATCCAGCATTCACAGCGGCTTGATATCCACCATCTAATACTTGAACGTTTTCAATTCCAGCGGCTTTCAGCATCCACCAAAAACGAGCTGCGGCATTTGCTCCATTTGCCCGGTCGTATAAAACAATATGACTTTCGTTGGAAACTCCTAAAATCGATAAGGTTTCAGCAAAAGATTCAATAAAAGGCAAAGGGTGTCTTCCTCCATGTTTGAAATCCACTGGGGTTTCGGCAAGTTGCGTGTTTAAATCCACAAATTGTGCACCTTCCAGGTGTGATCCTTCGAATAAATTTCGAGCATTTTTTTGGTTGGAAACATCAAAAAGTAGGAAATTGCTCTTTGAATATACTTCAAATAATTCATCTGCTTGAATCATTGGAGTTGGTGTTTGCATTGGTTAAATTTAAATGTTAATTAATGAAAAGTTATAAAAAAGCTCCCAATTTCTTGGGAGCTTAAAAAAATCATTTAAATTTTTTGAAACTTTTTTCGTGCGATGGAGCCATCAGCTAACTCAATCTCGGCGAAATAGATGCCAGGATTTAAATCTTGAACAGATATGGAGTAAATATCATTCACTTTGCTTACAACTTCGTTGGAAACAACTGATCCATTTAAATCAACAACAGTTAATTGAATTGCTTCGTCAATATTGGCAATTGCAAAATTTAGATCATTGGTTGTTGGATTTGGAAAAAGTACAGATGATTCAGCTATGTTTTCGGAAATTTCCAACGAACTTGATTGAAAAAAGACACTGTTTTCGAATAAATCACCGTCCATTGACAATGACAAAATGGAAAATATTGGTTGATGAATTCCAGCAGCATACCAATAATATCCATCAAATTCATAATCTATAATGCCACCTCCAAAATCAGTATAAGTGTCTGTGTAAGATTGTGTTACATGAAGTTTGATGCTGTTAGGATAAGTGCCGTAAGGAGTGGTAATTGTACCGTACCCAACATATTCAAAATTGGTTGATCCAGCACGTGTAAAGAAAACCCCACCATTAGTAAAGGTAGCTTCAAATGCATCTGACGTATTTGTGCTTGAGCTAAGTGGCAATGTTAAGTACTTTTGAGGATCAGTAAAGGATATAAGCACACCGCCAGCACTTTGATATTTGTATGCTTGTTGTGTAGCGTCAACAATTGCATACAAGATATTGCCTCCACCAGCGTTATGTCCTTGATTGGTTCCTGGATATTGAGCCGTTGAAGGAATTACCGTCACTGTCTGCGAAGCTGTTGTAGGCATACTTGAAAAGTCCCAAGTTTGATTACTACCATTCGTTCCATGATTCGTATAAGCGGCATTTCTTAAATTCATCACTTCCCCAATAACTGGATTTAACTGCGTTCCAGTTAACGTGGGCTGTGCAAAAGAATTAATAGCAAGAAAACTTGCTGCAAAAAATAAGTAATTTTTTTTCATAATAATTTGATTTGGTTAATATTGCTTGTGAAAGTAGTAATTTTTTAAATCTAATATTCTATTGATATTTAAATAGTTATTCCTTTCTGATTTTTAATGCTATGCCATCAATTATCACTTCTTGAAAAAAGTACTGTGCTTTAGAAAATTCGATAGACTTGTTGGTTATGAAGATTTCAATGGATTCATTATACATCAATTCTTTGCTTGTTTCATCCAATTGAATTTTCGAAAAAGAAAATTGCCAATTTAGCGGTTGTTTTGAAATGCTAATGGTTCGTGGATTCTTACTAAGGTTAGTAATGGTAAAGGAGTAATTCGTTGCGCTGTCCTTTACCACGCTCAAATTAAATGAATTATCAATAGAAGGCTCAATTGGTTTTCCATTTTTTTGAACTATAATTTCTGGAATCGGTTGAAATCTGACTTCGCATTTCACCCTTAAAGTAACTGTTTCATGAAGACTGTCGTTCGAATAAACAGTAATTGTTTTGACGCTTGGACCAATTCGCTTTGTGTCATATTTTGCCTTAATGGTATCCCAAGCTCCAGGCGCGATTGGCTCTCTGTTACACCAAGGGACTAAGCATCCACAGCTAGATTTTACATCTGAAATAATTAGCGGAGCATCACCAACGTTTTGAAAAGGAAATTTAAAAATCCCATCACTTCCTTCGAAGATTATGCCTTTATCTAAAACTAAATGTGTAAAATGAATGGTAGGTTTTTGCGCAATAGCTATGCTTGAGCCAAATACAATTAAAATTAAATAGAAAAGTTTCATCTTTTGTTGATAAAACTATGACATTCAATTCGACGCTTTCAGAATTTAACGTTCGAATAACGATCAATTAACATTTTCACTAATTAACATCTCCACATGAGGAATACCATCTTCTAGATAGGTTTTTCCTGTTTCAACAAACCCATGTGATTCATAAAATCGAGTTAAATGTGCTTGCGCAGAAATTCGAATCGAAACATTTCCAAAATGTGCATCAATAAATCGAAGGCATTTTCTGGTGAGTTCGTGACCTAAACTTGATCCTCTGTTTTTTGATGCCACTACAACCCGACCAATGGCGACATCATTCGGGTACGAAAGACCTTTTGGTAAAATGCGGGAAGTTGCGCAAATTTTTCCTTGATCATCACGTCCAATCACATGAAAGGATTCTTTGTCTTTTCCATCTAATTCTTCGTATGGACAATTTTGTTCTACCACAAAAACGTCAATTCGCAATTGAATTAAATCGTGAAACTCGTCTACTGTTAATTCATTATAATGTTTTATTTCCCAGTGAATATCCATTTATCAGGTTTGAATAACACCTACATTATACGGTTTTTCAGCTTTTTTGTGACTCGCCATTTCGATTCCCATTGAAATAACTTTACGTGTATCAGCTGGGTCGATGATGGCATCTATCCAAATTCTGCTTGCAGCGTAATAAGGCGAAGTTTGTTTGTCGTAACGATTTTTAATGGTGTCGTACAATTCTTTTTCGCGTTCTGGTGTTATTTCCTCGCCCTTTGCTTTTAAAGAAGCTACTTCGATTTGCAACAACACTTTCGCTGCGGCAGCACCACTCATAACCGCTATTTCAGCCGTTGGCCAACCTACAATTAATCTTGGATCGTATGCTTTTCCGCACATCGCATAATTTCCTGCACCGTAGGAATTTCCAGTCACAATCGTAAATTTAGGCACCACAGAATTTGCCATGGCATTCACCATTTTTGCTCCGTCTTTGATGATTCCTCCATGTTCACTTTTGGAACCAACCATGAATCCAGTTACATCTTGTAAAAATACCAATGGAATATTTTTCTGATTGCAATTCATAATGAAACGTGCCGCTTTGTCAGCTGAATCAGAATAAATTACACCACCAAATTGCATTTCGCCTTTGCCGTTTTTGATGATTTCACGCTGATTGGCTACAATTCCAACGCTCCAACCATCCACGCGTGCGTAGGTACACACAATCGATTGACCGTAATCAGCTTTGTACTCAGTAAAGTCTGAATCATCCACAATACATTTAATCACATCACGCACCTCATAAGGTTTGGAACGTTCTGTTGGGATAATTTTATATAGTTCTTTAGCATCTATTTTTGGTAAAACAGGATCTTTTCTGTCAAAGCCAGCGTTTTCAGGTTGACCAATTTTATCCATCAACTGGCGAATAGTTGCCAAACATTCTTGGTCATTCTCCGTTTTGTAGTCACAAACCCCTGAAATTTCGGTATGCGTTTTAGCTCCGCCAAGTGTTTCGTTGTCGATAGATTCTCCAATAGCGGCTTTAACGAGGTACGATCCAGCCAGGAAAATAGTTCCTGTTCCATTAACAATGAGTGATTCATCTGACATAATTGGCAAATAAGCTCCTCCAGCTACACAACTTCCCATCACAGCAGCGATTTGAACAATTCCCATGGAACTCATGACTGCATTATTTCTAAAAATGCGTCCAAAATGTTCTTTGTCCGGGAATATTTCATCTTGCATCGGTAAATAAACTCCCGCGCTATCAACCAAATAAATGATAGGCAAACGATTTTCCATCGCGATTTCTTGCGCACGTAAATTTTTCTTTCCAGTAATTGGGAACCAAGCTCCCGCTTTTACTGTAGCATCATTCGCGACAACAATACACTGTTTACCAGAAACATAACCGATGACAACTACAACTCCAGCTGCAGGACAACCACCGTGTTCTTCGTACATTTCGAAACCAGCTAGAGCACCAATTTCCATGCGCTCTGTATCTTTGTCAAGCAAAAGATCAATTCGCTCGCGGGCTGTTAATTTACCTTGCTCATGGAGTTTATCGATTCTTTTCGTTCCACCTCCTTCATATATTTTAGAAAGTGTTCTTTCCAATGCGCTGATTTTTAGTCGCATTGCATCGTCATTCATGTTTATTTCGAGTTCTTTTTTTGAAACCGCCATAGCTGATTTTGAATTGAGGTTCAAATTTAGTAAAAACTAAGGAATGAAAAGGATACTGTTTCTTGTCTTCGGATGGATAATTGTTTGGAGAGTTGCAAAAAACTAAAAGTGGGAACTTTTGACTCAACTATAATCTTTATTTTTGAACTTCAAGGATTTATTAAAACTCACGTTATGCTTAAAAAAATCGCTTTATTCTTGTTTATTTTTATTTGGTCAGTTGGATTTGCACAGGATACAATAACTGTCCGAAGTATTCAGGCTGCAATAACCGAGATAAATAAAGGGAATCTGGTTAATATTGGCCTTTTTGAAGATAAATCGACCACTTTTCCGGAAGATTTTTTCACTATTCCGAAAGAAAAAGTAATTGGATTGCTGATTGATAATTGTTCATATACTTCTTTACCAATCCGCTTGAAAGAGTGTACAAACTTGACACATTTTGCTTATGCTTGGTTTTATTTAGGTGTCGATTGTCCGCTGTCAACTTTTCCGCTGGTATTAACCGAAATAAGTTCTTTACGAAGCATCAATTTTGAAGGAGCAAAGTTTGCTTCAATTCCGCCTTTAACTGGATTGACGAAGTTGGAAAGTTTGCGATTATGGATGTGCGAATTGCCAGAATTCCCAAGAAATGTGCTTGAAATGACCAATTTAACAACACTTGATTTGTCTTGTAATAAATTCACCGCAATTCCTGATGACATTGATCGCTTAAAAAATTTAAAAGTATTAGATTTTGAAGGAGGTGCCTGTGGAGCCACACCAATTTCTTATGTACCAAATACGATTGGAAATTTAACATTATTAGAAGAATTTGGCTTGGGCTATACAGAAATTCCTGTAAAAACATTGCCATCATCATTTTATACACTTCAAAACTTAAAGCGCTTTGATTGCCATGGATGTGGACTAACGATTCTTAGTGAAGAAATAGGCAACTTGCGAAAGTTGGAAGATTTGAATTTGACTAATATTGATTATTTTCAGGAGTTTCCTGAAGCTTTTTTTACACTGCCGAATTTGAAATCATTTGATTTTTATCAGTATTCAGAATCAGCCGATCCAGAACTTCTCAAACAAGAAAAACGGATAAAGGAATGGGGGAAAAACAAAAAAGAATTCAGTTTTTGGATTAACATTGGTGGTCGTTGACAAAAAAAGTTGTTCAATTAACTATAGTCCTTTCGAAAAAAAGAGAACTGAAAATTGAACAAAAATCCATTATCTTTGCGCCATGCAAGACACGTTCAAACACAAGGGAATGCGCAGACAGTTGATTAACGAGCTGCGCGAGAAGGGGATAAGAGACGAGCGAATTCTTGAAGCTTTCAATGCAATTCCCCGTCATTTCTTTTTGGATCAAGTTTTTGAACAGCAAGCCTATTCCAATCAGGCATTTCAAATTGGTGCAGGACAAACAATTTCGCATCCATACACCGTTGCTATGCAAACCGATTTACTGGAAATTTCTAAAGGTGATAAAGTTCTTGAAATTGGAACTGGATCTGGCTTTCAGACATGCATTTTATGTGAATTAGGCGCTAAAGTTTTTTCCATTGAACGTCAACGCGAATTGTTTTTGAAAGCGAAAAAAATCGTTGAGCATTTTAATTTTAGTCCACGGATTGTATACGGCGATGGCTACAAAGGCATGCCTGCATTTGCTCCTTTTGACAAAATCATTATAACCTGCGGTGCTCCAGATGTGCCAGCTTCTTTGGTGGAACAACTAAAAATTGGAGGAATTATGGTCATCCCTGTTGGTGAGGGCAAAGATCAAGACATGTTGAAAATCACTAAATTACCAGATGGAGAAGTGGACATTCAGCATTTCGGGGTTTTCAGCTTTGTTCCAATGTTGGGGAATAAAGTGAAGTGATATTCATTTCAAAACCTTCTCAAATCGGTTGAAACAAAATCCCATTCAGGCGTGTTCAAATCACCATCTTTCACATCAAACCAAGGACTGTTGTCCAACGCTGGATTCAACAATATTTGCGTTTCCTGAGCTGGCATGTAACTTTGTGCAAGCATCATTTTTTTGTTACCAGTCTCATCTTGGGCAAGATTCACAACAATGACCGCATGACCATAGGGATTTCCAGATTGAATAAAAACATCTCCAACTTGAATGTCTTGAATGTTTTGAACTGGAGTTAATTCATTCTTTAAGCTAGCTGTATTTGCGTAGCTAAAAATGTATTTCATGTACTTGCGAAAATTGTTGTAGGAATAATTTCCAGCTGCATATTCTTTGAAATATCTTGGTTTTCCGTCCGATAGAAAATTGAATTTGATTTGATCGAATTTTTTTTGCGCAAAAAGATATTCTCCACGCAAGCGCATCACAGCATCTGCACATTGTTGTAGGTCAACTGGATCAATTTCTTGATCAACTACAGCGCAATATACATCTCGATTGGATTTTGTTCGACCATCAAAGTACTTTACTTCTGCATCGGCGGATTTTAAGTTCAAAGATTGTAAGTATGCGCCGAAAGTATTTGCATCGCTTAGAGTCGTTGTAAATCCCTCTGGCGGTAAAAATCGTGTACTAATTGTTTTCTGTCCTGTTTGAATAACAGACGAATCAGTTGTTGACGATTGACCAACACATCCAACAAACATATTGATAGTAACCAAAGTGGAAATAAAGAATGCTAATTTCATGGAAATCATAACGCTATCATAAAAATTGGTTACAAAAAAAGGAGCTCATTTCTGAACTCCTTTAAATTTTTTAAGCCACTAAAAATTATTTAGAGAGTTTACATGATTCTTCATAAAAATAGTCTGGGTCTTCAACATCTGTATAGTTAATAACGCTCTCGTTACATAATCCTATCGCTTCATTTTTTGTAGCACCTGATATGTTTTTTGTATATGTTTCAACGGAAGTACTGCCATTATTTGTATAAGTTTCTGTACACGAACATGTATAATCTTTCTTACACGCAACAAGTGAAATAAACAGCAATCCAAGTAATGTGTATTTTTTCATAATTAAATATTTTGTACGATTAATTTGATGAATGATTAATGGGGTATACTATTTTAATTGGATAATTCACATTTTTCAACACGAGTCTCATCCTCATAGTTAATAGTGACTTCTGCTTCACTACATTCAAAGCTGGCTTGTCTTTTCGTTGCGCTTTCAATTTTAAAATTTGAAACATAAACGCTTGTAGATCCACCATAATTTGTTGTTTCTGTGCAAGTACATGTATAATCTTTTTTACAAGAAGTAATCGTAAAAGCGAATACAACTAAAAGGAATGTTAATATTTTCATCGGTTTTTTGGGTTTAAAATTTTGACAAAAAAAGTTATTTTGAAAGTTCACATTTAGTTTCAGAAAAACCATTTTCTATAAGTATTTGAGTTACAACAGCTTCATTACACGCCGCATCAGCCTGTTTTTTTGATGCTTCTTTTATGCTGAAACTATATGTTTCAACATCAGATACTCCAAAAGAGGAAAGCGTTCTTGTGCAACTACAAGAATAATCTTTTTTGCATGAAGCAAATAGTACGAGGGAACAAGCACTCAGTAATAAAAATGTTCTCATTTAATTTTTTTTGGAAATCAAAGGTATAAAATAAATAATAGTATCAAAGTTTTAAGTTATCATATAATAAATTTATTTCAATTGTTACTGTTAAGAATTTGTATAACGAGAAAAAGTCAATTTAAACAATTCCAATATCGCAGAAATAAATTTGATGTCGTTACTGCGTGTAAATAATTTATTAATTCAAAGCAAAGTAAAAATCTAACATACTTTATCGAAAATTCCTTCACTAAATTTTGGAAAGAAATAGGTCTTTGATTTGTTGTAAAAAAAAAAGGAGCACAAAAAGCGCTCCTTACATTTTAATAAGTTAAAACTTATTTTGAAAGCTTACATTCTTGTTTTTGGGAATATCCAGCTTCAGAATAAGTAATTGTAGCTTCGTTACAAGCTGCAACAGCTTGATCTTTTGAAGCTCCTTCAATACTGTATGTATAAACATCGATTTCTGTGATGCCGTCATAACTTGTAGTGTCAGTGCAATTGCAGCTGTAATCTTTTTTGCAAGAAGCTAATGCTAATAGAGCAACAGGTGCTAATAATAATAGTTTTTTCATAATAATTTATTTTGGTTAATGTCGGCAAAATTAAAGAAAAGATTACTATTTTCAAACAAGTAATTCAAATTAAGTTATCCACCTTTTGGTTGATTTTATTATCAATTGTGAAACGTTTTAAAAATGGCAATCAATTTTTCCGGTGGAACGATCCGATTTGGAAAATCGCTCATTACCTTTAAAACTTCATTAGTAGCCATTGGATGAAGTCCCATGCGCATGCCAAGATCTTTGATGTATTTGATCTCATCTTCATTTGCTTGGGCATCAACATTCATAATCAAAACCAAGCGCTGAAACTGAATAATGCGTTCAAATTCTAGCTTCGGTGGGTTAAACTCGATGTACTGCTCAAAAAGCGTCTTAAATTCCTCTTTGTCAATGCCCATTTGAGCTGACAAAGTCAATAAAAATTGAAATTCCATATCTCGAATTTCGTTATCAGCTTTTGCCATTTTTATTAATTCGGCAATGAGACTGCGTCGCTCGTTTTTTTCGCTTTCGTTCATAAAGTATTTTGGTTTTCAATAAATAGTCTGGTAATATCACACACCTTTAGCAAATTTTCGGGCAAATATATATTTTCCCAAGGATGTTTTGAATCAAATGTATGATTCGATCCATCGATTCTGTGAAATTCGGCATGTGTAATTAGCTCGATTTCCTCAGATTCTGAGATATTGACAGAATCGTCATTCGTGCCATGGATTATACAAAGTGGCTTATCCAAATTCTCACAAGCTTCAGTAATATTTAATTCACTTTTGTGTTCGATAAAGTCATTATACTGAAAGAAGTAATGAGGCATTTCTTGTTCCGTGCGACCATTTTTTACAAAATACACTTGCTCCGATTTCCACGATGCTAATTTTTCTCCTTGCGGCATTCTTTTTTCAATAGAAGAAATTGCGGCCCAAGTTGTTACAGATTTAACATTTTTGTGTTTCGCTCCCAACAAAACCATTCCACCACCACGTGAATGACCAATTAAATGGATTTGATTCAATCCATGCGCTTCTTCAAGATGATCTAAAAATGAAAGCAAATCCGTCAATTCGTTCCAATAAGAGTTATGTCCGAATGATTCCAAATCGACAAATTGTGTTTGATTGGTAAGGGAAGTGCCATTGTGACTCACATTAAACTTGGCAAAGTTAGCTTCGTGCTCCACAAAATATTCTTGCACCAAATTCCAACAACCCCAGTCTTTAAATCCCATGTAGCCATGCATAAAAACCACACAGCTTTTGGTTTCAGGATTGACAATTTCAAGATCGTAATTACTTTCTTTCCCTCGCGCTCCAATGTATACGAGGTTCGTTAATTTTGATTTTTTCACGGGTTAAAAATAGGAATTCATTTCACCCAATATCAATCTTTTGACGTAGATTTACATAAGTTTTATGTACCTGTGCAGCCAAAGTGTGAAAATTGGAAAAAGATTATGTCTTTTTTCTTGATGAATCGAAAAGTTGGATGTAATTTTGCACGCTGTTTCAAAATATGGTGTTTGATTTCCATTTTTGATTTGCATTGGTTTTAATAAGTTAAATCGTATGGATCAAGTTTCGAATAGTTCGAATTATTTGCCCTTGTTGATTCAAATGGTTGTTGCAGCAGGGTTTGTAATAACCACTTTAATAGCAACGCATTTACTCTCTCCCAGAATTCGTTCGAAGAAGAAAGATGAGAATTTTGAATGTGGGATAGAATCCAAAGGGAATGCCCGTTTTCCAGTTTCCATCAAGTATTTTATGACAGCAATCCTCTTCGTTTTGTTTGATGTTGAGGTCATTTTCTTCTATCCATACGCCGTTAATTTCTACGAATTAAAATTAGAAGGCTTATTGGCGGTTATCATGTTTGTTGGATTTTTCTTAGTGGGATTTTTGTACATACGTAAAAAAGGCGCTTTAGAATGGGAAAAGTAGACGATTTTGAACCAATAAACGGCGAAGGCTTTCAGCTGACACGATTGGATAAAATGATTGGATTGGCTCGCGCGAATTCAGTTTGGCCCATGCCATTCGCAACATCTTGTTGTGGCATTGAATTTATGGCGACAATGGGAAGCGCATACGATTTATCTCGTTTCGGAATGGAACGTATGTCATTCACTCCACGTCAAGCAGATTTATTGATTGTCGCTGGAACCATTTCCAAAAAACTTGGACCTATTTTAAAACAAGTTTACGAACAGATGTCGGAACCAAAATGGGTGCTTTCTGTTGGTGCATGTGCTTCATCAGGTGGAATTTTTGATACATATAGTGTCTTGCAAGGAATCGATCGTATTATTCCTGTAGATGTTTATGTTCCTGGATGTCCACCACGACCCGAACAAATCATCGATGGCGTGATGAACATCCATAAGTTGGTAAAAAAGGAATCCACGCGTCGTCGCTATTCAGAAGAATACAGACATTTGTTGAAAGATTACAAAATAGACATTGAGAATGGAAAAGCTGAATAATTCAGATTATTTGGATGCTTTGAAAGAAGCTTTTTCCAATGCTGTTATAGCGCACGATGAAGCCTATGGAGTGCTCAATGTGGAAGTAAATCCTGCTTCTGCACATGACATGATTGATTGGTTGAAAAAAGACAGCAATTTATCGGTTAATTATTTGACAAATATTGCTGGAATTCATTATCCCGATTCAGAAGGACGTGAATTTGCCGTGGTTTATCAATTGCATAGTTGGAAAAACAACCTTCGCTTGCGTTTGAAGGCTTATTTACCAAAAGAAAATCTTCAAATCCCTACCATCACAGATCTTTTTCCGGGTGCCAATTGGATGGAAAGAGAAACATTTGATTTTTACGGAATTGAGTTTGTTGGTCATCCAAAATTAATACGCATTTTAAACATGGAAGACATGGATTATTTCCCGATGCGAAAAGAATATGTCTTGGAAGATGCTACCAGAGAAGATAAGGATGATCGATTTTTTGGACGTTTTAACGAAGAAGTATGAGCGATAAAAAAGTTGAAACGTCACTCGAAACAATCGATGGGAACATTGCAACCATCAATTTTGGACCAGTTCACCCAGCAACACATGGAATTTTTCAAAATATTCTGAAAGTTGATGGAGAGAAAATAATTTCCAGTGAGCAAACGGTTGGATACATTCATCGTGCTTTTGAAAAATTAGCAGAACGCAGACCATATAACCAAATCACCCCGATTACAGATCGTTTAAATTATTGTTCTTCTCCCATCAATAATATGGGTTGGGAAATGACGGTAGAAAAATTGATTGGAGTCGACATTCCAAAACGAGTTCAATACATGCGTGTCATCATCATGGAATTGGCGCGAATTGCGGATCATTTGATTTGTAATTCGGTTGTGGGTGTGGATGCAGGAGCGTTGACTTCTTTTTTCTATCCGTTCTCTGAGCGTGAAAAAATCTATGAACTTTACGAAGAAATTTGTGGGGCACGTTTGACAACGAATATTGGACGTATCGGTGGATTTGAGCGCGATTTCACGCCTGAATTTCATCGAAAATTGAAATCCTTTTTGGTTACTTTTCCAAAGGCTTTTGAAGAATTCGACAAAATGTTGGCTCGGAACCGCATTTTTATGGACAGAACTCAAGGTGCAGGTCCAATTTCTGCCGATTTAGCTTTGGCGTACTCTTTCTCTGGACCAAATTTAAGAGCTACAGGAATTGATTACGACATGCGCGTGATGCAACCATATTCATCATACCAAGATTTTGAATTTGATATTCCTGTTGGAGTGAAAGGCGATACGTATGATCGTTTCATGGTGCGACAAGAAGAAATTCGTCAAAGCGTTCGGATCATCAAACAAGCTTACGAAAATCTCCCAGAAGGCGATTACAAAGCGGATTTACCAGATTTTTATCTTCCTCCAAAGGCAGATGTATACAACAACATGGAAGCATTGATTTACCATTTCAAAATCGTGATGGGAGAAACAGAAATTCCAGTCGGAGAAGTGTATCATTCAGTGGAAGGCGGTAATGGCGAAGTTGGATTTTATTTGATTTCTGATGGTGGTCGCACCCCTTATCGCTTGCAGTTTAGAAGACCTTGTTTTATTTATTACCAAGCTTATCCCGAAATGATCAAAGGCATGTCCATCAGTGATGCGGTGTTGACTTTGAGCAGTTTAAATGTGATAGCAGGAGAATTAGACGCGTAAAAAATGATGCAACACAATACACAACCCTTGGAACAAGAAGCCGTACAATTCAGCGCGGAAACGATGGCGGAAATCCAGCGTGTGATTACTTTGTTTCCAGAAGGGAAAGAAAAAAGTGCCATTTTGCGCATTTTGCATTTGGTGCAAACGGAATTGGGTTGGTTGAGCGTTGGTGCGATGAAAGGTGTTGCTGATATTCTGAAAATCGAACCAATTGAAGTGTATGAAGTAGCTACTTTCTATACGATGTTTCATTTGAATCCGGTTGGGAAAAATGTATTGGAAGTGTGTAGAACAGGACCTTGCATGTTGGTGGGAAGTGACAAACTCATTGAATACATAGAGAATAAATTAAACATCAAAGTGGGCGAAACAACGTCTGATGGCATGTTTACTTTAAAGACAGTTGAATGTTTAGGTGCTTGTGGTTACGGACCGATGCTTCAATGCAAATACAAGTTCTACGAGAATTTGACAAACGAAAAAATTGACGAAATGCTGGACGCAATGCGATCAGCTTCTTTGTAAATCGAAAGATATGGCTGGTAGAAAAGTACTTCTCGAAAATGCGCACATCGATGGAATCGAAACATTTGATGTGTACCGAAGTAACGGCGGTTATGCTTCTGTTGAGAAAGCTTTGAAAAAAATGTCGCCTGAAGAAGTGGTCGAAGAAGTCAAAAAATCAGGACTTCGTGGTCGTGGTGGAGCTGGATTTCCAACAGGAATGAAATGGTCATTTTTGGCAAAACCAGAAGGTGTTCCACGCTATTTGGTTTGCAATGCTGATGAATCAGAGCCAGGAACGTTCAAAGATCGCTATTTGATGGAGAAAGTGCCTCATTTGCTGATTGAAGGAATGATTACTTCAAGTTATGCTTTGGGCGCCAAACAAGGTTACATATACATTCGCGGAGAGTTCATGTATATTCTCCACATTCTAGAAAAAGCCATTCAAGAGGCTTATAACAAAGGGTTTTTAGGAAAAAACATTTTAGGTTCAGGCTATGACTTGGATCTCATCGTTGCTCCAGGAGGAGGTGCTTACATTTGTGGTGAAGAAACTGCATTGTTGGAATCGCTCGAAGGAAAACGCGGAAATCCACGCATGAAACCGCCATTTCCAGCTGTGAAAGGTTTATGGGGATGCCCAACGGTGGTCAATAATGTAGAATCTATTGCGGCAGTTGTTCCAATCGTGAACTTTGGTGGAGAAGAATATGCCAAAATTGGTTTGGATAAATCGACGGGTACAAAATTGATTTCTGCGAGTGGAAATTTGGTTCGCCCTGGTGTTTACGAAATTGAAATGGGAATCACGGTAGAAGAATTTATCTACGGAGATGACTATTGTCGAGGCATTGCCAATGGAAAAAAATTGAAAGCTTGTGTTCCAGGTGGATCTTCTGTTCCGATTTTACCACATTATTTGGTAACTAAAACAGCCGAAGGAAACGATCGACTCATGACTTACGAATCACTTGCTGATGGTGGTTTTGCATCAGGTTCCATGCTAGGTTCAGGTGGATTTATTGTTTTTGATGAAGACCAATGTATCGTTCGCAATACATGGAATTTCGCTCGTTTTTATGCACATGAATCGTGCGGACAATGCTCTCCATGCCGTGAAGGTACAGGCTGGATGGAAAAAGTTTTATATCGATTGGAAACTGGAACAGGTCGTTTAGAAGACATTAAGCTTTTGGAAGAAATCAACAAAAAAATTGAAGGAAATACCATTTGTCCGTTAGGAGATGCAGCAGCTTGGCCTGTCGCGGCAGCTATTCGTCATTTTAGAGAAGAATTTGAATGGCATGTGACGCATCCACAAGAAGCACAAATGGCAAATTTTGGTCTCGTTCAACCGAAAGTTATAGCTCAATAAAAAGGCATGAAAGTAACGATAGACAATATTGAGATTGAGGTAGAACCAGGAACAACCATCCTGAACGCTGCTCGACAAGTGGGCGGTGATATTGTTCCACCAGCAATGTGTTATTATTCAAAATTACCAGGAACAGGAGGGAAATGCCGTACTTGTTTGGTTGAAGTAGCGGCTGGATCGACTGCTGATCCTCGTCCGATGCCAAAATTGGTAGCTTCTTGCTCAACACTTGTCATGGACGGGATGATCGTAAAAAACAAAACTAGTGAACGTGTTCATGAAAATCGTGGTGGTGTTGTTGAATTTTTATTGATTAATCATCCTTTGGATTGTCCTGTGTGTGACCAAGCCGGCGAATGTCATTTGCAAGATTTGGGCTATGAACATGGTTCTGCCAAAACAAGATACATGGAAGAACGTCGCACTTTTGCACCAATTGATATAGGCAATAAAATCAAGTTGCACATGAATCGTTGCATTTTGTGTTATCGTTGCGTTCATGTAGCCAATCAATTGACTGACAAGCGTGTACACGGAGTCATTGGACGTGGCGAACATGCTGAAATTTCGACATACATTGAGAATGCAATAGACAATGACTTTTCAGGTAACATGATTGATGTTTGTCCTGTGGGCGCTTTAACGGATAAAACGTTTCGTTTTAAGTCACGTGTTTGGTTCTTGAAACCAATGGAAGGAGAATGTGCATGCGAAAAATGTTCAGGTAAAGCTACACTTTGGATGTTTGGAAAAGAAATTTACCGTGTTACAGCGCGCAAAGACCAATACGGTGAAGTTGAAAATATTGATGATAAAACAGCTTGGATTTGCAACGATTGTCGTTTTGAAAAGAAAGATCCAAACAAATGGAAAATTATTGGTCCGCGTACTATCAACAGACATTCTGTGATATCACAAGGGAAATATGGTAAACGTGCGGATAAAGCGACCAAAACAATTGAGGAATAAATGGATACAGGATTGCTCATAGAAAAATTAATTTTGGTTGTTGTACTTTTCCTTGTATCACTGGGAATAGCGGCATACTCCACTTATTTTGAGCGCAAATTGGCCGCATGGATTCAAGATCGAGTAGGACCAGACCGAGCAGGACCATTTGGTTTGTTGCAGCCAATTGCCGATGGCGTCAAAATGTTTTTGAAAGAAGATTTTACACCAGATCGAGCTGATAAATGGCTGTTTATTTTAGGACCAGGTATTGCGATGTTTACTGCTTTGATTACGAGCGCGGTAATTCCTTGGGGGCCAGATTTACATCTTTTTGGAAGAACAATTTCCCTGCAAGTAGCGGATATTAACATCGGAATTCTATTTGTGTTTGGAGTTATTTCCATTGGAGTGTATGGAATTATGATCGGAGGTTGGGCTTCCAACAACAAGTATTCCTTGTACGGAGCGATTCGTGCATCTTCACAAATGATTTCGTATGAGTTGGCGATGGGGATTTCTGCGATTACCATTATCATGCTTTCAGGTTCTTTGAGTTTGACTGATATAGTTGAGAAACAACATGGAATGAACTGGAACATTTTTTACCAACCAGTAGCTTTTATAGTGTTTTTTGTGTGTTCCTTAGCCGAATTGAATCGATCACCATTTGATTTATCTGAATGTGAATCGGAATTAATTGGTGGGTATCACACAGAATATAGTTCGATGAAATTGGGATTGTACCTTTTCGGAGAATATGTTTCGATGTTCGTGTCTGCGGCAATCATTTCTATTTTATTCTTCGGAGGATATAATTTCCCAGGAATGGATCATTTCTCTGGAAATACTCTGGCGCTTCTTGGGATTTTGGCTTTTTCTATCAAGATTTTCATCTTCATTTTTGTGATTATGTGGATTCGATGGACGATCCCGCGTTTTCGTTTTGATCAATTGATGCATCTTGGATGGAAAACATTAATTCCAATTGCACTCATTAATATGTTGATCACAGGATTGGTAGTTGCCCTTCAAAAAGGCTGGTTTTAAAAGAAATTGAAAAAATGGAAAGTTTAACCAATCGTAAAAAAGTAGTTTCAGATAAACCCATGACTTTCATGGAGAAACTTTACTTGCCTGCTATTTTTAGTGGCATGGCGACTACTTTTAAACACATGTTACGTCGCAGAAAAACGGTAAAATACCCAGAAGAAGTGCGTGTTTTTGCACCTGTTTATCGTGGTCAGCATGTTTTGAAACGCGATGAAGAAGGTCGTGAAAATTGCACGGCTTGCGGATTATGCGCAGTTGCATGTCCTGCTGAAGCAATTACGATGGTGGCAGCGGAACGCGAAAAAGGAGAAGAACATTTGTACAGAGAAGAAAAATATGCCGAAATGTATGAAATCAATATGTTGCGCTGCATATTTTGCGGATTGTGCGAAGAGGCTTGTCCAAAAGAAGCTATTTTCTTAACCGATCGAATTGTGCCAAGTGAATTTGAGCGCGATGAGTTTATTTATGGAAAAGACATTTTAGTTGAATCGATGGATGATCGCGTTGACATTACCAAACGCCAAAACACAGGTAAAAGAGGAACGCTATGAGTTTACAAATAATTTCAATCATACTTGGAAGTTTGGCAATTGCATCTGCACTGATGGTTGTCATTAGCCGTCATCCAGTGAGAAGTGTAATCTATTTGGTGGTGACTTTCTTCTTTATTTCATCGCTCTACATCATGATGAATGCTCAGTTTTTAGCAATTGTGAACATGATTGTTTACGCAGGGGCAATCATGGTTTTGTTTCTATTCGTTTTGATGCTTTTAAATTTAAATAAGCAAGAAGAAGGGTTTGTAGTCAAAAAATCTTCGGTTATTGGGGCAATCATTGCAGGCGGTTCTCTTTTCATAGTGATCATAGCAGCCTTAAAAGATTCGCTTGTTTTTAGTAAAAGTTATGTTGAAAAAGCAACTGATTTTGGACTTGTAAAAGAATTGGGAGAATTATTGTTCTCAAAATACCTTTTGCCTTTTGAGGTTTCTTCCATTTTATTCATTAGCGCCATGGTAGGAGCGGTTTTACTTGCCAAACGCGAAAAACCAGTGATTGATTAATATGAATGAAAATTTAACGAACATAGGGGCATCTTTGGATTTTTATGTGCTTGTCAGCATTATCTTATTTTGCATAGGAGCAATTGGAGTAATGACTCGTAAAAGTATGATTGTGCTGTTGATGTGTATCGAATTGATGTTGAATGCAGTCAATTTATTGTTGGTGACATTCTCAACGTATTACGGAAACGGCGATGCACAAATTTTTGTGTTTTTCATTGTCGTTGTCGCAGCCGCGGAAGCCACGGTCGGTTTATCCATCATAGTTATGGCTTATCGCAATCGAAAATCGATCGACGTGGATTTATTCAACCAACTTAAACAGTAAGAGAAATGACGAAGGAAGTACTTTTGCTAATTCTTATTGCATTGCCTTTGTTTGGAGCAACCATCAATGGCATTTTGGGTAAAAAAATGTCTAAACTATTGGTTGGAAGTTTAGCAACATTAATGGTTGTCATTTCTTTTGGAATAGCGCTTTATTTGTTTTCAAACCTTGATAAAGCCTGGGGATTTAAACTGTTTACCGTTGCCGATTTTGACGAAATGGACATCAATGTTGGGTTTCATTTTGATTCTTTGGCTGTTTGGATGACCCTAATTATCACTGGAATTGGTTCCTTGATTCACTTGTTTTCCATGGGATACATGAGTCACGACCAAGGATATTACAAGTTTTTCACTTACTTGAATTTGTTTATTTTTTCCATGCTTTTGTTGGTTTTGGGTAGCAACTATTTGGTGTTGTTCTTCGGCTGGGAAGGTGTTGGAATTTGTTCTTATTTACTCATTGGTTTTCATTACAACGATCCTGAGAAAGGAATTGCGAATAGTTTGGCTGCGCGAAAAGCATTCATCATGAACCGAATTGGTGACCTTGGACTTTTGTTTGCGGTATTTATGCTCATGAACACATTCGGTTCTTTGGAGTTTTTGGAAATAGGTGAAAAATTGCAAACAACACATGCAGAGGGACATGGTGTTGTCATTGGTTTGATTACACTCTTTTTATTTCTTGCCGCAACAGGTAAAAGTGCTCAAATTCCATTATTCACTTGGTTGCCTGATGCCATGGCAGGACCAACTCCAGTTTCAGCTTTGATTCACGCAGCAACGATGGTAACTGCAGGAGTTTATTTAACCATTAGATCGAATTTCTTGTTTGAAATGGCACCTTTCACAAAGGATTTAATGCTTTGGATCGGAATAACGACAGCGTTGTTGGCTTCATTTATTGCACTAAGACAAACAGACATTAAAAAAGTGTTGGCATACTCAACCGTTTCACAACTAGGATTGATGTTCGTAGCACTTGGAATGGGTGCATACACAGCAGCATTATTTCATGTTACAACCCATGCATTTTTTAAGGCATTATTGTTCTTAGGATCTGGAAGTGTGATTCATGCATTGTCGGATGAACAAGACATTCGAAAAATGGGTGGATTGCAGAAATTGACACCAATCACTCACTATACTTTCTTAATTGGAACTTTGGCAATAGTTGGTTTTCCTTTTCTTTCAGGTTTTTATTCGAAAGATGAAATCATTGCCCACGCATTGATGCATCATCCTGTGATTTTTGGATTGTTATTGCTTGCAGTGACTTTAACAGCGATTTACATGTTTAGACTTTATTTCTTAGTCTTTTTGGGAACTTACAGAGGAAGTGATGAAACTAAATCTCACATTCACGAAAGTCCTTGGAACATGACGCTTCCGTTGATCGTATTAGCTGTATTGTCCATTTTTGGAGGTTTGTTGAATTTACCAGGTCTCTTTTTTCATGGTTCAGCGCATTGGTTGTCCCATTTCTTAGGCTACACAACCTTTGGACTAAACGAAATAAAGCCAGAACATTTAGCTACCAATACCGCACTTATTTTAATGATTGTTGCAAGTTGTATTGTTTTCGTGGTAATGTTTTTCAGCTACCAGAAAAATGTCAAAAAGTTGTCTCCGTTCAAAAAAGAAAGCGATTTGGCACTATGGGAATATTGGTCATTGAAAAAATTGCACATTGATGAATTATACAAGTTTGCCATTGTAAATCCATTGCTTTGGTTCACAAAAAGGTTATCTGCAAAAGTTGAAAATAAAGTTATTAGTGGTGGAGTTTTCGGATTAGCCCAAGGACTTCTTGATGTTGGTAATGTGACCAGAAAATGGCAATCAGGATTTTTGAGCAGTTATCTTTTTTGGATGATTATAGGAATCGTTGGAATGCTTAGTTATTATCTTCTAAAAACAACTTTGTGGAATTAATTTATATACCTCTTGTTTTAGGGATTTTAAGCTTCTTCGTCCCTCAGAATTACACACGCATTTTTGGTTTGTCTGGTGCTTTGCTGTCAGTGATTGTTGTCATTGTTGATTTATGTTTGCATTACGCACACTTACAAACTGGAATGGTTCATTTATTTGGTCTGACAGGTGAAAATTTACCACTTGGTTTAACCTTTGGACTTGGTTATGATCCACTTTCCTTGACATTTGTTATGCTAACCAATGCAGTTATTTTCTTAGTTTTTCTGTCGAATTGGAATCATAACATTACAGGGGAACGCAAGTTTGTGAGTATGACATTCTTGATGCAGTTTAGCTTGATTGGCTCGTTCTTGGCTCAAGATGGATTCTTGTTTTATCTTTTCTGGGAAATAACCTTGATTCCGATTTTGTTAATCCTTCATTGGTATGGAAATTACAAGAAAAAGCGTATTCTAACCCAATTTTTCATCATCACATTGGTGGGATCGCTAGGCATGTTGTTTTCCTTGATGGCGCTTTCCACGTATGTTCCAAATTTCGATTACAAAGAACTTGTCAACATTGATTTTTCAGAAAATGTTACTGCTGCACAATGGATTATGGGTGGATTTCTTTTGGCTTTTGCGATTAAAATTCCTTTGGTGCCTTTTCATTCTTGGCAAGCGAGAACGTATACCGACGGACCAACAGCAGGAACCATGCTTCTTTCAGCGTTAATGCTCAAAATGGCCTTGTACGGAATGATTAAATGGATGATTCCTATTGCATTTGAGGGATTGTCATTTTGGCAATGGCCGATCATCACATTAGGTGGAATTGGAATCGTTTACGGTGCCATTCTTGCCATAGGTCAAAAAGATTTGAAAACGATGTTTGCTTATGCATCGATTAGTCACCTTGGACTCATCGCAGCTGGAATCATGTTGTTTTCACTCACATCACTAGAAGCTTCGATGGTTCAGATTGTAAATCATAGTATTGTCGCTATTGGATTGTTTTTGGCTGCGGGAATCATTGAGCAGCGCACAGGAACTCGAAATATTATCCGTTTGGGAGGTATTGCAAAAGTGGCTCCGCGTTTCGGTTTTTGGTTTGCGGTGATCACGTTTGTAGCTCTGTCAGTTCCATTCACTGCAGGATTTATAGGAGAATTATTGCTCATGAAAACCCTATTTACAGCGCATTGGTTCATTGGATTTGTTGCCACATCCACCATGGTCTTTGGAGCAATCTACATGTTCAAAGCTTACCAAGGAACGATGTTTGGACCAACTTATCCGCATGCATTTGATGATTTGAAATGGAACGAGTGGTTGGCTTTTGCGTTGTTAACAGCAGCTGCAGTTTATTTTGGTTTGAAACCAAATGCAATTATCGATTTTGTGCGTCCGAATTTCGTGGAAATTCATAACGTTATGCTTAATTCTAATATCGTAAAGTAAAAATATGGACGCAATCATACTCCTTTTTGTTACAGGTCTTATTGGGCTTTTCGTAGGTACGTTAGGAAAACCACGTGTGTCTTTAGCAATTGCAGTATTTGGATTGCTAGGTGCATTTGTCTTGCAACTATTGTCAGGAACTTATAAATCAATTTTCGCTTCATACGAAGGATTGGCATTCGGCAAAACACAAATTATGTTTAGCCTGTTGGCAATAGGTTTTACGCTCGTCTCTGTCCTTGGTGGATTTTCATTCTTCAAAAAAGAAAAAGAACACACTGCTGATTATTATGGATTATTGATGTTTTCGCTGTGCGGAGGATTGATTCTCATTGGTTTTACGAATTTGTTTATGTTTTTCTTAGGAATCGAAATTTTGTCGATACCGGTTTATGTTTTGGTCGGAATCCAAAAAGGAAATAGTCTTTCTTCAGAAGCTTCCTTGAAGTATTTCTTCACGGGATCATTTGCAACCGCAATTCTTTTGTTTGGAATAGCACTTTTGTATGGCGCTACAGGCTCGTTCGATCTTGTTGAGTTGAAGGAAATTGTCGCTTTGGGAGTAAAACACCAAGCATTGTTTTTGGTAGGTAGTTTATTTATAGTAGCGGCATTCTTGTTTAAAGTCGGAGCGGTTCCATTTCATTTTTGGAGTCCCGATGTGTATCAAGGAAGTACAAACAGCGTGCTTCTTTACATGGCTTCTGTGGTTAAAATATGTGCTTTGTACGCATTTTTCCGTTTGTTCGGAGAAGTATTTATTTCTGCTTTTGATTTATGGAGCGGAATCGTTATTGTCGCAATAATTATGTCCTTGTACGTCGGTTATTTGTCAGCTTGGAGGCAACCAACTTTTCGACGATTGATTGCATACTCTGGAATTGCAAATACAGGTTTCGCGATGTTTGCACTGCTTTCGCCAACCATTGGAGAAAAAGGACTTTGGGTGTTTTTGCTAGGATATTCCAGTGCAACAGTAGGTTTGATTTTAGTAAATAGCTTTATTGACAACGAAGACGATGACCTCAAAGCATGGAAAGGTGTTGGAATGCGAAATCCATGGATTGGAATGGTTGTACTTTTCGCTTTGCTTTCCTTGTCGGGAATTCCGCCATTTTCTGGTTTCTTCGGAAAGTATTTATCGCTCGTGAATGGTATTGAGCATTACCCTTGGTTGGTTGCAACTGCCCTCGTAGCAGCAGCTTTAGGTGCATTTGTCTACTTGAGATTGCTCTTCTCTACATTTGTCAAAACTGAAGGAGCTTACGATTTGAAATTGAAACCTTTACAAGTAATTTCGTTGGTGCTTTGTCTGCTTGGAATCGTTGGTGGTTGGTGGTTTGTTTATATGTAGGACCAAACCACAAATCTCATCATTCCCCATATTTCACTATCTTTGATTTTTATACGTTTTTGAATCGATGAAACTTTTTTTTGCATTGCTTTTTATCATTTTTCTTTCGGCCTGCGATTCTGGCTTCGGAAATAAGTTAGCGAGCGAAAAGTTGGATGTCTACTTCGACGATAAAAAAATGGAATCCTACGCTGATTCTCTGGGAAGTTTTTGGACGACAAACAATTTGCTGGGCGACAGAAAACAATCCATCAAGCTCACTAAATTCAATGGGGTTTATGAAGTACGATTGATTAAATCTAAAGAGTTTTTGGACATAGCAATCACCGACAAAGAATCATTTTTACTGGAAGAATTGCGCACAAAATTACAAGTCGAAGTGTTTGATAATAAGAAAACTCGAATTGTTATTTGCGACGATAATTTTAAAGAACTAACTCAAAAATAAATGAAAATATCAGCATCAATTTACAGCGATAAAAGCAGATCTTTGAAGGAAGTGGTGATGGATTTGGTGGATCATCAAGTGGATTTATTGCACGTAGATTGTAACGATGATCTTGCTGTTTTTGACGATATTGATGCCATTCGAACTTGGACAAACGTTCCAATCGATTTACATATCATTACCGAAAAACCTGAAAAGTATTTTGATTTGTTACGAAAAACACCAGTCGAGTATGTGACATTTCAATTTGAAAACCTCAAATCAACATTGCTTATTCCAGAAGATATTCAGGGAAAAAAAGGCTTAGCTGTCATCACTCCAACCCCTGTCACTGTTTTTGAAGCGTATCAAAATTTTGATTTCATTTTGATCATGGCTACGATACCTGGGCAAAGTGGAGGCGTTTTCGATAAAGTGAATTTCGATAAAATTCGGTTGTTTCGGAAGCAATTCCCTACAAAATCAATCCACGTGGATGGCGGTGTAAATGGCGAAGTTTCATTTATTCTTAGAAACATGGGGGTTACTTCTTCCGTTTCTGGATCGTATTTATTCAAAGGTCCAAGTATCGGTCATGCCTTGATGAATTTGACGAAAAGAACCATCGAATCTCACTATTGCGTGGAAGATTTCATGACACCATTGAGCGAAAGTCCTGTGGTTTTGGAAAAAGATTTGACATTGAAATCGTGTTTATTGACCATTGAACAGGGTAATTTGGCCTTTTGTATCGTGGTAAATGAAAACAACCAATTTGTTGGATTAATAGCCAATGCTGATGTGCGAAAAGGAATGATCCGTCACTTGGAAAATCTGAATGCAATTGATCCATTTGAATTGATGAATCGCACTCCAGTTCACGTCAAACCAACTTCAACAGTGGTCGATTTATTGAAAACAGTGAAGAAATGTTCGTTTCCGGTTTCTTATTTACCAGTTATTGACGATGAAGGCAAAGCCAAAGGAATTGTTAACTTTGCGAACTTGATTAAAGGCGAATTATGATTATTCAGTTAAAAGATACCGTTTCGAGCGCTGATGCTCAAATGCTTGCAGATAAACTCAACGCGTTTAGCATTGTTTCTCAAGGAAAAAGAACCTTGATTACAGGTGCTTCGTTGAAAGTGTTGCCGACAGATGTAGAACCATTCGTTGACGCCTTTTGGCCTTTTGACACCGATATTCAATTGGCTTCAAAAACCTACAAATCCGACAAAAGAATCATTAAAATTGGCAATGTTGAGATTGGTGGAAATACCAAAAATACACTACTTATTGGTGGGCCTTGCTCCGTAGAGTCAGAAGAACAAATTCGTTCATCGGCTGAATTGCTTGTTTCATTGGGATTGACAACGCTTCGTGGAGGTTGTTACAAACCACGAACGAGTCCTTATTCATTTCAAGGAATGGGCTTGGAAGGCTTGAAATTGCTTGCAAAAATGCGCGAAGATTACGGATTGAATGTCATCACAGAAGCGCGTGATGCTACGCATATCGATGAAATTATTGAATATACAGATGTGATCCAAGTTGGAGCAAAAGCCATGTACGACCAAGGGATTTTGCGAGCTTGTGCAAAAACCAACAAACCTGTTTTAATCAAAAGAGGTTTTGGAACAACGCTTCAAGAATTTGTGCAAGCGGCTGAATTTGTGCTTTCTGGGGGAAATGAAAATGTGATTTTGTGCGAACGAGGTCTGCGTACTTTTGAAACCAAAACGCGTTTCACCTTGGATTTATGCGGAGTTGCTTGGTTGCAAGAATATACCAATTTGCCTATCGTTTTGGATCCTTCACACGCCATGGGTTATGCTTACGGAGTGCCAGTTTTGTCCAAAGCGTGCGTTGCAATGGGAATTGATGGATTATTGATAGAAGCTCATCCAAATCCAAAAGTGGCTAAATCAGACGCTTCACAACAATTGGATTATGCCGAATTCACACAATTATTGAACGATTTAAAACCTGTTGCGCAAGCTGTGGGTTATCAAATGATCTAATGTTTTTAGAAGAAAATATCAAAGGAATTTGCTCCAAACATGGACTTGATTTCGTTGGGTTTTTAGCCGATTTAGAAGCTGATCACGTCGACGATTTGCGCATCTATGATTTGCACGCTATTTGCGAAGAATATGGATTGGATTTTTATTCTTTGTTGTTCAAACCACTTTTTAAAACGCATCAATTAGGAACAAAACTTCAAAAAATCAAGTTGCTAGTTTTGGATGTGGATGGTGTTATGACCGATGGAGGCATGTATTTTACCGAATCAGGAGATCAATTCAAAAAATACAACACAAAAGATGGAATGGCGATCATGCATTTAACCAATGCAGATTTTCCTGTTGCCATAATTTCTTCGGGATTCAGCTCAAACATGGTGATGAAACGCGCTGAAATGCTGAAAATTAAGCACTGTTTCGTTACACGCGAGAAAAAAATGGATGTGCTTAAAAAGCTGATTGAGGAATTGGGCATGACCTTGGAAAATGTTGCCATGATAGGCGATGATATCAATGATTTGGAAGTCATGAAATCCATAGGGATGGCTGTGTGTCCTTCTGATGCAGTGCAAGAAGTCAAAAATTGCTGTCACATTGTGCTTTCAAAAGTTGGAGGGAATGGATGTGTCCGCGAATTTATTGATGGATATTTATTAAACGAACCGATAAAATAGCAAAAGCTAAAAAATAGAATGAAAATTGGATTAATTAAAGAAGGGAAAGTACCCTCAGACAAACGAGTGGCAATGACTCCTAAGCAATGTGTGAATCTTCAAGCCATTTATCCAAATGTGAAAATTGTGGTGCAAGAAAGCAATGTGCGGAAAATTCCAGATACTGAATACGAAAAAGCAGGAATCGATGTAGTGAAAGATCTTCACGATTGTGATTTAATCATTGGAATTAAAGAAGTGAACGTGGAAGATTTGATTCCAAACAAGAAATTCATGTTTTTCTCGCATACCTTTAAAAAACAACCATACAATCGAAAATTGCTCAAAGCCATTTTAGACAAAAAAATCCAGTTAATCGATTACGAAGTAATGAAAGACAAATCCAACAAACGTATTATCGGCTTTGGTCGATATGCTGGAATTGTTGGATGTTACAACGCATTTCGAACGTTTGGATTAAAACACAAATCATTTGATTTGAAACCTGCGTGTGAATGTGATCATCGCAAGGAAGTAGAAGAAGAATTGAAAAAAGTGGTCCTTCCACAGGACTTGAAAATTGTACTTACTGGATTCGGTAGAGTAGGACATGGCGCGCGCGAAATCATTGATTTATTGCCCATCAAGGAAGTGAGTCCAACAGAATTTTTGTCAAATGCATTCAACGAGCCTGTTTATACACAACTTGAAGCAGAAGATTATTACGCTCCAAAAAATGGTCAAGCGTTTGATAAGGCTGAGTTTTATTCAGAACCGGAAAAATATAAATCAGTTTTTGGACCATTTGCAAATGTGGCGAATATGTACATTCCATGCCATTTTTGGAACAATAAATCGCCGTATATTTTGACTGCCGAAGATTTGAAAAATCCAGCGTGTACACTTTCTGTTGTTGCTGATATTTCATGCGATCCTGCAGGCCCAATTGCATGTACGATTCGTTCTTCAGAAATTGCAAATCCAATTTATGGTTATGATCCAATTTCTGGGGAAGAAGTGGATTTCATGAATGAAAACGCAATCGCTGTGATGGCCATTGATAATTTGCCTTGTGAATTACCTTTGGACGCATCCGAAGATTTTGGAAATGAGTTGATTAAACATATTTTTCCGGCTTTATTGAAAGAAGATCCACACAACATTATTGGTCGCGCGAGTCAAACCAATTTAAACGGTGAATTAACGGAGCATTTCAGCTACTTACAAGATTATGTAAACGGCGAAGAGCTAGCATTAAAATAGACTATATGATTCAAAAAGGGGACAAGAAAATAATTAGAGGTTGGGTTTTCTACGATTGGGCAAACTCAGTGTACAATTTGGTTATTTCTTCTGCCATTTTCCCCATTTTTTATGAATCAACAACATCAAGTGCTTTTTTGGAAAAATACAACAAAGAGCATGGATTGAAACTTACAGAACTTCCAGAGAATGTAGATGTCACTGTCAGTTTTTTCGGTTGGGAAGTGTCATCATCTGTACTGATGTCTTTTGTTTTATCGGCTTCATTTTTGGTGGTATCTGTTTTATCGCCAATGCTTTCAGGAGTTGCAGATTTTTCTGGGAATAAGAAACGGTTTTTGCAGTTTTTCTGCTACTTAGGAGCGCTTTCGTGCATGACTTTATATTGGTTTGATGCACATCAGATGGAATGGGGCATGTTGTCGATTTTCCTAGCGAGCATTGGTTTTTGGAATAGTTTAGTATTCTACAATGCATTTTTACCTGAAATTGCAGAACCAGAAGACCATGACAAGATTTCAGCACGTGGTTTTTCCATGGGTTATTTTGGAAGTATGATTTTACTCGTAATTTGCCTTGGAATTGTCCTTGGATTAGGGCCAAAATACACACCCTATTGTTTTGTCTTAGTTGGTCTTTGGTGGATAGGTTTTAGCCAAATTACTTACCGAGTAATTCCGAACAATGTTTACAATAAACCAAAACAAAAAGGAGTAATCTGGAAAGGATTTAAAGAGTTGCGATTGGTTTTCAAAGAATTTCGTAAAATCAAACAATTAAAGCGTTTTTTGGCATCTTTTTTCTTTTTTAACACAGGAGTTCAAACCGTGATGTTGATGGCTGTGCTCTATGCAAAGCGCGAAATTTTCACAGGAGAATACGAAGAAGAAGGTCAATCGGGATTAATTATCGCGATTTTGCTAATTCAAATTTTAGGAGCGCTAGGAGCGTTTATTTTATCGCGACTTTCCCGAAAATTGGGAAATATTAAATCCTTGATTTTAGTCGTTGGATTATGGGTTCCATTGTGTATTGCTGCTTATTTCATCGCAACTCCAACCTCGTTTTACCTTTTGGCTTGTGGGGTTGGTTTACTTATGGGCGGTGTACAAGCTTTGGCTCGATCCACCTATTCAAAATTGCTTCCAGAAACCCAAGACCATGCTTCTTATTTTTCATTCTATGATGTAGCTGAAAAAGTGGGCATCGTGCTTGGAACTTTTTTCTTTGGTTTCATGGAATACGCCACGGGAGATATTCGCTCATCGATTTTGTCGGTGGTATTTTTCTTTTCCGTTGGCTTAATTCTTCTTTTCTTTGTACCGAAAAATGAATCACGGCTAGAAGCATCAGCTCATAATTCATAGTTTATCACTTATATCTCAATAAAAATGCAAGTCCTCAACGGTAAAACAACAGCACAAATCATCAAACAAGAGCTTTCTGATGCCGTTCTAAAACGCAAGCAAGAAGGAAAGAAAATCCCACATTTAGCTGCCATTTTGGTTGGAAATGATGGCGGATCAATGACTTATGTTGCAGCGAAAGTAAAGGCCTGTGAAGAATGTGGATTTGAAAGTACTTTGATTCGTTACGATTCATCAGTGCCAGAAGATATTTTGTTGGAAAAAGTACAATCACTGAATGCCGATAGAAGTATAGACGGATTTATTGTTCAGTTGCCTTTACCAAGTCACATCGACGAATTGAAAGTGACCCAAGCCATTGATCCTAAGAAAGATGTGGATGGTTTTCATCCAACGAATATTGGGAATATGGTTTTGAATATCCCTAGTTTTTTGCCAGCCACTCCTGCAGGAATCGTTGAGCTCATGACACGCAATGGCATTGAAACAGAAGGTAAAAACTGTGTCATTGTAGGCCGAAGCAACATCGTTGGAAAGCCTTTGAGTATAATGCTTGCACGCGACACTAATCCAGGAAATTGCACTGTAACTCTCACGCATTCAAAAACGAAAAACCTTAAAGAAATTTGCCTTGGCGCAGATATTCTTGTTTCAGCGATTGGTCAGCCGGGATTCATCACGGCCGACATGGTGCGCGAAGGTGCTGTTGTCATAGACGTGGGTACAACTCGCGTAGATGATCCGTCTCGTGAGCGTGGCTGGAGATTAGTTGGCGATGTTGATTTTGACCAAGTAGCTCCAAAATGCTCGTTTATAACTCCAGTTCCAGGTGGTGTTGGTCCAATGACGATTGCTTCGTTGATGATCAATACCTTGAGAGCGGTGGAGTTGAAGGGGAAGTAGTTAATCGAAACTTCCGCACGTTACAAATCCAGCGGAGCGCATAGAGTTTACTCAGTAACACATTTTACATTGGCATTGAAACGAGCTTCAATGTCCCTTGTTTTCTTATTTGCTTCAACGCAATCGCATATTTCTTTGAGCTCGGCATTCCCTTTCTCCTTTTCTATAATCTGCTCAATTTCGTAGATTTCTGTATTTAAATCATCGGAATAGAAGAGAGGGTGTGTTGTTCGAGTCGTGCTCAAATCGTCTCCTTTCAAATAGTTAAGGTAAATATAACCATCAATATAAAAAATCTTTTCACCTTTCTTAATAACAGTCAACGGAATTTTGGGTTTCTCTCCCATTCTAAATACAAAATCTCCAATTTTAAAGCCCCACATATTTTTCATAGGCACCTTTTTTTTATTGTCATCAACCCATAAATTATTTGTCCCTACTGTCGACCAGCTGTATGATGAATACACCCCAACATACCTTCCTTTGTCATTTAGGAAATCTGCGTATGTGTCAAATACATATAGTTTAAGATCTAATTTTTTGGAATCTTCTTGTGCAAAATTATTCAGCCAAGAGAATGATAGAATTACGAGCAATAGGGCTTTTGTCATTTTATTTTTTTAGAAGTAAAGTTAATCATTTTAACGAGAGATATATAGCAGTCGACGACAAAGATCGTTTTTCCATCTAGGTTTGCGACAATAAGTTAAACGAGAAATAAGAAAAATTATTCTCAGGATTCGCTTCGTGTCTGCTTGGCGTTGCATATCCAGGGGAGCGATGAAAGAAGTTTCGCAGGATTTGTAATACTTCGTAAAACTTTTTAAAAAAAATTCTAATACTGCTCCTCCGAATTCGGAAAATCGCCAGACTTTACATCCTCAATATAACGATGAAATGAACCGAGCATTTCTTCGTACAAATTATTGTATTTGCGCAAAAAGCGCGGGTTGAATTCGTTGTTGATTCCCAACATATCATGAACTACTAATACTTGTCCATCTACACCACCACCAGCACCAATACCGATGATTGGAATGGAAACGGATTTTGCTACTTTTTCCGCTAAATCGGCAGGGATTTTTTCCAAAACAATGGCAAAGCAACCGTTTTCTTCGAGTAATTTTGCGTCTTCTATTAATCGTTGAGCTTCGTCGCTTTCTTTGGCGCGAACCACGTATGTTCCAAATTTATAGATGGATTGTGGCGTTAAACCTAAATGCCCCATGACTGGAATTCCAGCTGTCAAAATACGCTGAATAGATTCGAGCACTTCTTCGCCACCTTCTAATTTTACGGCATGTCCACCGGATTCTTTCATGATTCGAATCGCATTCGATAAAGCTTCTTTTGAATTTCCTTGATAAGAACCAAAAGGCATGTCGACAACAACCAAAGCACGCTCAACAGCTCTCACAACCGAAGAAGCGTGATAAATCATTTGATCCAAAGTAATTGGCAAGGTTGTTTCGTGTCCTGCCATAACATTCGACGCAGAATCACCCACCAAAATCACATCAATCCCAGCTGTATCAATGATTTTCGCCATGGAATAATCATAACCTGTTAACATGGAAATCTTGGTTCCAGTTTTTTTCATTTCCAAGAGCGTTTTTGTTGTAACGCGTTTTACGTTTGAATGAACCGACATTGTTTAATTTTTAGAATTAACAAAGCTAAACAAATTGTTCTTTTTTTTAAATAAAAAGGAAAGTGTAGGCGAAATCAATCTTAATTCCTCAATGTTTAGTTTATTTGACTAGAAGTTTTGAAGATAAACCGAAATCTAACAAACTCATAAATCTTCAAACAAATTTTGTCGGAATCTAGAATTCGTCCAAATTTTGAGAAGTGAGAAGAAAAAGCGACAGCTTTTGAAGACCAAACGTTAGAGCAGGGAAAGAAAATGACTAAATGGCTAACCGATTACAAAAGGGGCTTGTTCCGTCAAATATCAAAATGAATTTTGATTAATTTGGCGAGAATTCTCGAAAAATATAAAAAATGCAGAGCATTCTTATTTTTCGGAATCCTCTGTATTCGTTCTTTTTCAGAACGAATGCACTACTTTTGATAAATCGGTCCATTCAGAAATTTTCGCCGAACGGCTTTAAATTTGGACTAGCCTTTTTTATTCAGGCTGTTTTTATTTTTTATTTGTCTTCATGAAATCGCTTCGCTAAGTTGGTACTTTTTTTGGCAATGAAAAAAAGTACTTAGATTAATTGTTCTATTTTTGAAAGAAAAAGGAAAGTTGAAAGTAACAATTCTCGGATCTGGGACATCGCAAGGAGTACCTGTGATAGCGTGCAACTGCGAAGTGTGCATCTCAAACGATCCAAAAGACAAACGTTTGAGGGCTTCCATTATGATTTCAGAGAATGGAAAGAACTATGTCATCGACACAGGACCCGATTTCCGTCAGCAAATGTTGCGCGAAAATGTTCAATCGTTGGAAGCTGTTATTTTTACGCATCACCACAAAGACCATGTTGCTGGACTAGATGATGTTCGTGCATTTAATTTCAAGCAACAAAAAGACATGCCAATTTACTGCGATTTGGAAGTGGAAAGTGCTTTGAAACGCGAATTTTCGTATGTGTTCAACGAAAATAATTATCCGGGCATTCCGAAAGTGATGATCAACTTAATTTCTAAAGAAAAAGCGTTTAAAATTGATGACGCACTTGAACTTATTCCTATCGAAGTAATGCACTACAAAATGCCAGTACTCGGATTTCGCATCAAGAATTTTACATACATCACGGATGCAAATTACATCTCGGAGGAAGAAAAAGAGAAGATAAAAGGTACTGAGATTTTAATTGTAAATGCCTTGCGAAAAACCGAGCATATTTCTCATTTCAATTTGCAACAAGCACTCGATTTCATTGCAGAAATTAATCCAAAACAAGCTTACTTGACGCATATATCGCATTTAATGGGAACCCATAAAGAAACATCGAAGGAATTACCTCCGAATGTTTTTATAGCGTATGATGGGTTGGTAATAGAATTTTAGAAAGAAACGATGGCTTCGAGAGCCTCAGCCAGCGTTCTTTTCCGAAATTAGTCCTTTCCAGGGTCCCTTGTCTAAAATCTTTTAGAAAGGCAAATCATCATCTGCTTCATCCGTGCTTGCTTTCGCAGTTTCAACAGCTGAAGGAGCTAAATCCATTGCAGAAGGACCAGACTGAGGCATTCCTTGACCTTGACCAACTTTTTCGATTCTCCAAGCATCCAAAGAATTGAAATACTTCACTTCTCCTTGCGGACTAGTCCATTCTCTACCTCTAAGATTGAAAGAAACTTCCACTTGGTCATTCACAGCAATTCCATCCAACATGGCACATTTGTCTTGCGTTGCTTGAAAAATAATATCTTGCGGATACATACTTGAATTTTCGGTTACAACAAATTCTCTTTTCGAAAATTTCTCAGAAACCTGAACTGTGTCGTTCAACACTTTAACGATTCCGTTTAATTTAAACATATTGATTATTATTTGATTCTATTTTTAATTCGTCTTTTGATTTGGATTAATTATTGAAAGCCAATAAGGTCATCCAAGCTTCTTCTAATTTATTTTCTGACAAAAGTTGTTGAGCGCGTTTGTGCAATTCAACTTCTAATTTGGCAGGTTCATCTTCTAAAGATACAAATAAATCACTTAATTCCAAAAGTTTATATTCATTTACATCTGTTTCATTCGGCAATTCCTCGATACCAGCCAATTGTCCAAGATTGTTTCCTGTTAGCACAGCACTCGTTTTAATATCGCTTGGAAGTTGATCGAATCCGATGCCACATGTCGTGATGGGTTTTGTGATTTCGAACATCGAATGCTCATCAGCTCGGCAATACCAATTTCCGCCCATGCGTGCTACCAAATCAATTTTTTTCTGGTCAATTTGCCCATTTTCAGCAAGCACAGCTTTGTTGATGTGTATGCGTTTTACTTCGCAAATAATCAAATTTCCAGCTCCACCTTCCGTTCCTAATTCACGCACCTCATTCACTACACATTCAAACTGTACAGGCGATTCCGCTACACGCAACGGTTTGATTGTTTCAGACGGAATTCCTGTAAATCCTGCTTTTTCAAATTCACTAACACCTGGAGCATAAGGAGAACTCGCCAAACTCATTTGATGCACCATGTCATAGTTCACAATGTTGATCACAACTTCTGCAACTTCTTTGACATTTTTATAGGTGTCCTTGGTTTCATTCGTTCGTCCAGATCTGGCTGGCGAGAAAATCAAAATCGGCGGATTGGCACTAAAGACATTAAAAAAGCTAAACGGTGCTAAATTGTGTTCACCTTTCGCATTGATCGTGGATGCGAATGCAATTGGGCGCGGACCGATAGCTCCAAGAAGATGTTGATGTAACTGAGGAACAGTCAGTTCTTTTGGGTCAAGATTTAAAAATTCTGTGGACATGAATGCAAAATTAAGAATTCGATAGGCTGAATAAATGGTCGCTTCCAAAAATATATACACAATTTGTCAACGGTTTTCGTTTGATTCAAAAAAATAATTAGTTTTACTCTGCAATGAAATTTACGAAAGTGATTTTGTTGATTGATTTGAATGTATATAACCATTTAACTATGAAAAAAACAATACTTCTTTCGCTTACCTTGTTTGGCTTAGCTTCTCAATCCTTTTCCCAATGTGATTCGATAAATATCGGGGCAAATTATACCATTTCAGCTGATCAGCAAATGAGTGGAACTTTTGTGATTTCGGGCGATTTTACGCTGGAGTCTGGTGCAACATTGTATGTGACACCTTATTCCTCCAATTCATGTGGTCAGCTGAAAATTTATGCAAACCGTATTTTTATTTATGGAAATATTAATGGAGACCTAGCTGGCTACGAAGGTGGAACAGGCGGACTTCAAGGAACAATTGTATCAAGTCCTACGGGAAATGAACTTTCGTTGACCGAATGTAACTCGTCTGACAATACAGGCGATATTATTCTCGAAGGCGGATTCGCTGGAACAAGTGGTGCGGGCCCAGGCGCTGGATTGTCTGGTTCTAATGGAACGAATGGTTCTGGATCAAAACAATATTGTGGAAATTCGCAAGATGAAGCAGGCCTTGTTGCAGGTCCAGGTGGAGCTGGTGGAGGAGCTGGAGGTTCTTACGGAGGTACTGGATCAGCAGGAGGAAATGGAGGGAATGGCTCGTCTCAAGCAGCAACTGTTGATTTACCGATCAGCAATGCAAGTTCCGTGATAGTAGGCCTTGGAGGAAACGGAGGGGCGAGTAGTCCGGCTTACGGCACTTCAACCGACCGTGACATTGCAATTGGTTCTGGAGGTGCTGGAGCTGGTGGAGGTGGACGTTCTTATGGTCTTGGATCTGGCGGAGCTCAAGGAGGAAAAGGCGGTGGAATGGTGTTTCTGAAAGGAACATTAGATGTACAAATTACAGGAAGTATATCAGTTCAAGGTGGACCAGGAGCTTTAGGAGGAAATGGAGGATCAGGCGATGCGACCGCAGATTGTTGCTCAGACGGTTGCAATGGTTGTGATGAAAGAACATTCTCTGCAGGTGCAGGAGCGGGAGCTGGAGCTGGAGGAGGTTCCGGAGGTGGAATTTTCATTGAAACTGGCGGAACAGCTACGATTGGCGGAATTCTTTCAGCGTCAGGAGGCAACGGTGGAGCAGGAGGGACAAAAGGTTTAGGTCCAACATGCGATTATGATGGCGGGATTTTCTGTGGTACACAATCCATCGATGTTGGTGATGGAGAAAATGGCAATGCAGGCGGCGGCGGTGGCGGCGGTCGAATTAAAATTTACGTACCTGATTGCGCAAGTAGTACAATTTCAGCAACTATGGTTGCACTTGGAGGAAACGGATTTACAACCGGAAACGCTGGAACGATTGAAGAAGTTTGCGGCTACGCAGGCCTTGGTGAAATCACAACCTCTTTGGGTTGGAATGTTTTTCCAAATCCAGCAAATGATATTTTGAATGTTCAAATCATTTCAGGAACATCGGAATCAACGCATGAGCTATTGTTATTTGATGCACTTGGTAAACAAGTTCATTCCGAAACAATGAATAATTTCTCAACAATAGTAAACATCGATCAATTACCATCTGGTATTTATACGATTCAAGTGCTAAATGCAAAAACAACCGAAATCAAACGATTCGTGAAATATTAATTTTAAATGCCTATCGGAATCTTTGCCAGTGATAAAATCATCATTATATCGATCTTATATAGCAAAAAAGGTGTTTGATTAATTTTTAGAAATTAGATTGAAAGTGAAACTTTCAACATTTGTGAAATTATTGGCAGCATTACAAAATACAAATTCGTGCATTCGTGGCAAATTTTCACCACGAATTCACGAATTATACAAGAATGTGTTATTGTAAACTATTTCACAAATGTTTTTTCGACATGTCGAAAAATGGCATGTTGAAAAATCTTAATAAATAAAACATGAGCCATTATCGCCAACATTAAGTTTGAGCATATTTCTATTAGTCACAAAAGCTGGTAAAGTTTCCGATAGGCATTTAATCTTAAAATCTTAGAACATGAAAAAACCTCAGTGAATAATATCGCTGAGGTTTTTTTGTGAAAATTTTTCTATCCAAGACCGTTGCTGCCTCTGGGGGTTGGGTCGGTCGTTAAACTCCAAATTGCTGAAAATGATGATCTATATGTTTGTAAAATAAATTATTCCATTCTTGTGCTGTCATTTTACCGAAGGTTGGGTTTTCTTTTCCTTCAAAATAAGCTTTCCCTTTCTTTTCAGTTTCCTGAATGTTGGCAATCAATTTCTGTTTTTCAACTTCAAAATTGCGTTGATCAGCAACCACAAAATCCTTTGCTGTGGGACTATTCTTTTTATACGGTTTGTCAGAAGTAACCATTTTCTTAATGAAAAGTTTGGCTAACAATTTCATAAAGAAACTTGGCTTCGTTACACGTTTGTTATATGCAATATCATAAGGAAAGTTCAAGTGTGCAAACATTTGTGCAACATCCATTTTTCCCCACAAAGGTTGAGATTCAGGAGTTAATTTTTCAATGCGATTCATACAATCGCTTGTCGTTTCAGGTAAAAAGATTGATTTCATACGTTCAAAAATTAAAATTCATAAGCACTTATATCTGGTACGCCAGTTCTAATCGATCCTTTTAAATCTGTCGTAAGTGAAGTCACCGTTCCCGCATTGATCATCGGTGAAGTTGACCAAAATTCAAAATCAAACAATGGACTGTTCTTGAAAGCAGGGTCTTGATTCCACAACATTCCACTTCCAAAAATAGGAGCAGTACCAGCTGGTGTGCGTTTGATTAAACAATATTCAAAAAGGACTGTATTTCCAGCATTTGGCAAATCCAAAACAACTTCTGAGTCCAAATTACCATATATTACGGTGTTTTTAACGTTTCCTGTGATTGGAACAACTGTCCCGTCGTAATTATCAGTAACAGCAAATGCAGGCACAGGGTTTTCACCTGTTGAATAACCGAGCACATTGCAATGATTAAAATTAAATCCAGCTCCAGCTAAATTGAAAAAACTGTGATAGCCACTATGCGAAATAATTGAATTTTCTGCATTGAATTTCCCTCCCAAGAAATTGAATACACCGTAATAAGCAGAATTATGAATTTTGGAATTTTGTAGGATCACAGTTGGATTGGAACCACCAGCACCATCACCTTCGATGTGAATTCCAGTTAGTGCATTTTTCATTACAATGTAATTCAATGTACTCGTTTTCGCTTCTTTAAAATACAATCCTCGGTATTGCCCTGCATCTTCCTCAAATTCCTCTTCAAGTCTGTCTCCTTGAAATGTAACAGGTTCTTCCTTTGTACCGTTGATGTTCAGAGTTCCTTTAAAATTATAGAGCACAGCATTTTTGTGTAAATAGATATCTGTATTTTGTTGAATGGTCAATGTTTTGTTTTCATCTATAAATGCGCCACCATAAATTAAATGCGGTTTGTCGTTTGGCCAAACTCCTTCATTTAAATCCAATACATTGTTTTCAAGATCGGAATAATGGTAATACATATCTTGTCCCCAAGCTGCTAAAATGACATATTGATCAACTCCATTGGTTCTGAAACGGATGGAATCTTCGATGACCATTGGTAAATTTCCTCCATTTGGATTCAACGTCACTTCGATGAATGTAAACAAACTGTCTCCGCCTTCCAATTCAAGATCGGCAAAGTTTGTCCCCATCAATCCGTCCAAATTCATTCGAAAAGGAGAAGAACTTCCACCCATCAGCTGAACTTCGCTAATTAAAACAGTTCTGTTTGATTTATTGTAGATTTTTAATTGCTGGGTCGTGGAACCAATTGTTGTAAAAACAGTATCAAAAACAACAGTATCTTTTGAAAACTCCAAGTTTCCAGTTGATAAAAGTGTTGATTTTTTACAAGATGAGTTGACGCTTGCAACAACAACTATAAGTACGATATAAAAAGAAAAAAAATATTTCAACGGATCATTTTTTGATTGACAAAGTTAACGAAAAGAAAAAGAATTTATTTTGAATTTCGTTCATTGGATTAACTTATCTTTACCAAATTCAACACAAGAAACGCAATTTTTATATTTATTTCGTTTTTTTGCTCGGATTTTAAAAAAGATTGTTTAAATTTGCACTCCGATTTTTAAGAAACAGATTATAATTTATCAAAATGAAAAAAGATATACATCCAGGAGATTACAGATTAGTTGTTTTCAAAGACATGTCAAATGAGTATGCATTCGTTTGTCCTTCATGTGCAACATCTACTGAAACAATTAGATGGGAAGATGGAAACGAATACCCACTTGTGAAGTTGGATATTTCGCACAAATCACACCCTTTCTTTACTGGAATTGTTCAGTTTGTCGATACAGCAGGACGTATTGATAAATTCCAAACACGATACGGAAAACACAACAGAAAATAATCTGTTTGTCACAATACTACAACCTCGGCTTCGGTCGGGGTTTTTTTTTGATTTTTTGGTATCTATTTTGATTAAACTTAGCTATTGAAACTTATCTTTGTAGTCATGATAAGAAATTTAAAATTCGTACTCGTTTTAGGGTTTCTAGCTCATACAAGCGCTTTTGCCGGAAAAATTGATAAAGCGTTTACCGCACTTAAAGTGATGGACTATTTCAATGCCAAAGCAAACTTTGAAAAGTCGCTCAAAAAAAACGAATCGCCGGCATCTTTTGGATTAGCAACAATTTACTCTAGAAACGATAATCCATTTTATTCGCTTGATTCTGCATATCTGTATGTGCATCGCGCTAAAAATAATTTCAGCAAAGTTCCAGTGAAGTCCTTAGTGAAATTAGCAACGTATGGTTTCTCGGAAGAATCAATCAACGAATTAATGCAAAAGATTAGTTCGGGATTTTATGCCAAAACATTGAACGAGAATTCAGTAGCTGGATTTCAACTGTTTATTGACAAGCATCCTGCAGCGAAAGAAATTCCAGATGCCATTTTCAAAAGAGATAGTTTGGCTTTTGATTTAGCGAAAAAGGAAAATACTGCGCTGTCTTATGCTACTTTGAACACCAATTATCCTAAGAACGTATTTTTCAAAGAAGCATCTGATTTGCTCATGGAAGCGCAATTTAACGAGACAACAAAAAATGGAACCATACAAGAATACGAAACATTTTTAGCCGCTTTTCCTGAAAATCCTTACAGAGAAGAGGCTGAAAATAAAATCTATCAATTGGCGACCAAATCGAATACAGTTGAGTCGTTGCACAGTTTCATTCAAACTTATCCAACAAATCCGCATGTGAATACAGCATGGGAGCGACTTTATCAGTTAAGTGTTTTTGAATATTCGGCAGAAAGCATTGCTAATTTCTCCGTGAAATATCCAGATTACCCTTTTGTAGAAAACTTAAGAAGTGACTTGAATTCCATTGATTTCCAGTTGTTTCCGTTTGAGAAAAATGGAAAATTTGGTTTTATGGACGTTTACGGGAAAACGGTTATTCCAGCAAGCTTTACTTCTGCTGGGCAGTTTCGAGAAGGTTTGGCGCTTGTGTCGAAAAACGAAAGGTATGGCTATGTCAACAAAAAAGGTGAAATCATCGTTCCGCTGATGTATGACAACGGATTGGACTTCGAAAAGGGTAGAGCTGTGATCGAAAAAAGTGATCGATTTGGAATGATTGACAGAACTGGTGTAGTTGTCATAGAACCAGATTTTAAAGATCTTGGTAATATCTCTGAAGATTTGATTTATGGTCTGAGAGACAGTTTGTTTGCTTATTACAACACGATGGGAAAACAAGTAATTCCCGAACGGTTTACAGAAGCCTTTTCATTCTCAGAAGGTATTGCCAAAGTAGAGGAAAAAGGATTTCAAGCCTACATTGACAAAAAAGGGAAATATGTGGTTCATCCAGCTTTCGAAGAAATTTCGATGTTCACAGATTCATTGCTCATATATGGAAATAACAATTCGTATGGATTCATGAAACGTTCATGTGAAATTGTAGTTCCAAACAAATACGAATCGATTGGAGAATTGAGTTATGGATTGGCAATTGTTGTCTCTGAAGGGTTAATTGGCTACGTCAATGAACGAGGAGAAGAGGTGATTCCTCCAACGTTTGATGTGATTCCAAACTACTTGGAACGCTGTCAATTCAAAGAAGGTGCAGCTGTAGTTTCAAAAAATGGACAATATGGAATCATCAATACAAAAGGCACACCGATCATACCGTTCAAATACGATGATTTGGGAAATTGGGCAGAGCTAATTGCTGCACGAAAGAAATTGAAATGGGGTTATATCAATCGCGGAAACCAATTTGTGATTCAACCTATTTTTGACTTTGCAGAATCGTTTAATGGTATTATAGGTTTGGTGGAAGAAGTTTCCCTTTCAGGCGCAATTAATAAAAAAGGGGAGAAGATCATTGAAACGGGGTATACGAATGTGGAAATAATCCAAAAAGACTATTTAAAAGTGAATAATGGTGCTCTTTTTGGTTTATATACGATGAAGGGCGATCAAATTCTTCCAATGATTTATTCAAGTATGCGCGTATTTGACGAGAATTACTTAATTTTAGTGAACACAGAGGGTATCAGTTATTTCAATTGTCAAACTGGTAAAATTCTTTTGTGGGAAGGCATGAATGAATAAATTTCTGGATTATATCGACAAACATAAGTTTGGAATTCTTGCAGCGATAACAGCGTATTTAATCATTTTTGTATACACCCAATTACCAAGTATTGAATATAATACTTATGGCGATTCTGTTGTATATCAAGCGGATGTGGAGATTCCAGAAGATGACATTACACTCAAGCCAGAGAATATAAAAGTTGATTTTAGTATTGCAAAGGAAATCATCAATGCTTCTCGGGATGAAAACGATACCCGCAAGCAATCTGAGAAAAATTGGACGGAAAACAAAAACATGTCTCAAGTTGAGAAAAGTGTTTACGAATTGGAAAAGCAATTTTACGAAGAAGCAGGTGGGAGCAAGGAACGCGAAAAAATTCAAAAAGAAATAGATAAGAAAAAAGCGGAACTCGAGGCTGAGAAAAGCAAATCCAAAGTCAAGCCAGATCAAACAAATGGAAAACCAGGTGGAGAAAATTCGCCACCACCAAATGTGTTAGCTTCGTGGAATCTCAAAAATAGAACAAATCAGGCCTTGCCAAAACCAGGATATTTGTGTCCGCAAGGCACAAGTGGAAAAGTAACGGTGCGCATCAAAGTAGACCAAAACGGCTATGTCATTGAAGCTCGAATTGATCCATCGCTGAGTACAGCAATGATTTCATGCATGGCAGAAAACGCTGAAAGTTATGCAAAACGAGCACGTTTCAATATTTCATCCACGGCTCCAGCAATTCAAGAAGGCACCATTACTTATACTTACGTACCTTAAATCTTCAAATCTTCAAATCTTCAAATCATCAAATAGATCCCATGATTCCCTGGAAAACCATTAAACAATACGAAGACATTACATTCACAGAACACAAAGGTGTTGCTCGAATAGCATTTAACCGACCTGAGTGTCGCAATGCGTTCCGTCCAAAAACGACAGATGAATTGCTTCAAGCGTTGATTTATTGTCATGAAAGTCAAGAAATTGGAGTTGTTTTAATCACGGGCGAAGGTCCTTCTCCAAAAGATGGCGGATGGGCATTTTGTTCAGGTGGCGATCAACGGGTTCGATCAACGACAGGTTATAAAGGTTTGGATGGTGTCAATCGCTTCAATATTTTGGATGTGCAACGACAAATTCGTTTCATGAACAAAGTTGTCATCGCGGTAGTCCCTGGATGGGCTGTTGGTGGTGGACATAGCCTTCACGTGGTGTGTGACATGACCATCGCAAGTAAGGAGCATGCCATTTTTAAACAAACAGATGCTGATGTTGCAAGTTTTGATGGTGGATTTGGTTCAGCTTATTTGGCCAGACAAGTTGGACAAAAACGAGCGCGCGAAATATTCTTTTTGGGAAGAGATTACACGGCGCAAGAAGCTTTTGAAATGGGAATGGTAAATGCCGTAGTTCCTCATGCAGAATTGGAGCAAACGGCGTTCGATTGGGCGCAAGAAATTATGTCTAAAAGTCCTACTGCAATTAAAATGCTAAAATTTGCTTTCAATCTTATCGACGATGGATTGGTCGGTCAACAAATTTTTGCAGGCGAAGCGACACGATTGGCTTACACCACAGATGAAGCTGTTGAAGGTCGAGATGCATTCTTAGAAAAGAGACCAAGAGATTTTTCGAAATTCCCGAAATTTCCATAGAGAATTAAGAAATATTTAGATAAATCTGAAGCTTTCAATGATCTCGAAAGTGACAGAGGAACCTATAATGGCTGGCTGAGGCTCTCGAAGTCAGCACCAGACCTAAACAAGCTCAATAAAATCCTCATGAATCACAATCAACCGCTCTTTATATAATTTGCCTACGGATTGTTTAAACGCTTTTTTGCTCATTCCAACAACTTGACGAATCAATTCAGGATCGCTTTTGTGTGTAATTCTTAATTTTTTCTCTGATTTTAGTAAATCCAAAAGGCGTTGAGATAAATCGTCAATTTTGTCGTAACCGGAGCGCTCAAGTCGAATATCTAACTTCCCATCTTCGCGCACAACATGCACAAAACCAGTGGTGTAATCGCCTCTTTTGATTGGACGCGTTACGTCGTTATGGTAAATCAATCCTTGAAATTTGTCATCAACAATAACTTTAACGCCAAGATCAGTCGTATCTCCAATCAACAAGGAAACTTCTTTGTTTTCATAACTTGGATCATCGCAAAGGTAAAATAGTTTTTTAACTTTTGTTGTTCCGTAAAGTCGATCCGTTGATTCATCTAATTGCAGAGAGGTCAAATAATATTGATTTTCTTGCAATTGAATGTGCTGTTCTTTGAAAGGAATCATCAAATCTTTTTCCATTCCCCAATCAACAAAAGCCCCATAAAAATTCACTTCTTTTACACGAAGAAAAGCAAAACCATCTAGCATAATCGTCGGGTGACCAGTCGTAGCAATCAATCTATCTTCCGAATCTCGGTATAAATACACTTCAATGTCGTCATCGAGGTTCATATCATCCGTCAAATACTTCGTAGGTAAAAGCACATCATTGTCATGGTCGTCACCCAAATAGGCACCAACGCTTGTAAATCGAAGAATACGCAAGGTATTCTTTTCTCCAATTTTCATTTTCTAGGAATATTAAATTTATCCGGAATTAGAAATATAATGCCGAAGCTGGTTTTGAATTAATTACCAAACAAGGCAATTTTGCTTCGTTCGTGATTAAATTCTGTGCAAATTTATCAAATTGTGGGATTAAACTCTCAGAATGATACGAAATAGCAATTAAATCAATGTTGTTTTCTTGAGCGTAGTCAACTATTTTTTTAGAATAAGATCCACCATCTTTCACAAATTCAACGGAACATTTGACATGTCTTTCTTCGTATTGATTTTTGACAATTAAAATGCGGTTTTTCATTTGCTGTGTCAAAAGCTCATCACGTTGTTTTTGTCCGATAACGTGCACAGTTGCTCCAAAAATATTGGCAACATCGCCAGCAAGATTTACGATTTGCAAACTTTCTTTGGTCAAATCGATTGGAACAAGCAATTTCTCAACTTCCTTCATTGGTGTTTTGTCCTGAACTATAAGAAAAGGAATTTCACAACTTGTAATTACCTTCATGGCATAACTTCCAAAGATCTTTTGCATACCTTTTTCGCCATGCGTTCCCATGATGATCAATTGCGCATGATGGTTTGTAGCAATTTTCCCAATGTCTTCAAAAATACTTCCAACTTCAACATGCTTGGAAATGACCACTTTTTCAGGGATTTCTACTCGGGCTATGATTTCATCAAGTTTCTGATTGGCTTTTGCAATTTCTGCTTCGGAATGAACCAAATGTAAGAGTTGAATTTCAATATCAATGTGCTTACCTATGTGAATTCCATATTTCAGAGCAAGGTCTCCGACTGGAGTTAAATCGTGAGGTACGACATACAGATTTTTACTCATAGCGTTTCAGTTTGTTCAAATATATTAAAAGAATCCTCAAATGATGCAAAACGGAGGACTTATTCCATGAATAATATCAACAAATCATTCTGAATAAGTCAATTAGAAAATCATTTCCGCCCTTTTTTACCAGTTGGATTGTAGCTTTCTGGTCGTTTTCGATCTTTTCTTTTTTCTTTTTTCGTCTTAGTCTTTTCAGATGATTCAGGCTTGTTGATCCCGTCTTCTTGATCTGGTGTGGTTGAAATATGTACCGAACCACCTCCTGGAGCATTGGCATTCGATGGGTCTTCCCATTTTGCCTTCACTTCTTTGGTTTTTACTTCGCCCGTTTTTGGATCATAAACGCCGACCTCAACTTTATCTTGGCCTTTTTTGTTCACACCAATGACATCTTCTTTCAAAATCCATTTGCCGTTTTTAAGTTCCAATGCATCATACGAAAGATCTGGCACATAAAACGAATACATTCCTTTCATGTTCGGCGTTTCTGGCGATAAATGATCCATGATAATCCGATCTTGCTCTTTGTCATAATTCAAATGCATGATTGATTTTTTGGAATATTCAAAAAATAAGCGCTTTTTGGTTTCACCGTTTAATTTAAAAACCGGACTTCCTAATTTGGCGCTAGAGCCGTTGAAATAGAGTACATCCACAATTTTTGTGTTACTCATGGGGCTGCTTCCGTCCCAGCCGATTAACGCGTATGATTTTTTTGATCCTTTTTCAAAAGGCAAAATAGAATAATAAAGCGCACCATACCAATCTTTTGATTCCAATGTTTCTTCTGGTTGTGGAGGAAGCATGAAACTATTGTCTACCAATTCAATTACTTGAAATTCTTTCTTTGATTCATTGAAATGAAGTACATAACAATAGTATTTTTGAGACTCATCGTCTTGTTCGATGTTCCAGTTAAAAAGTCTGACTAAATTGTCGGCACTTTTTATTGATCCGAGCGTTGTTAATTTTGAGAATGGATAATCCATAACTCCTGACAAAGCGATTGTTTCAGCCAAATAGGATTTAAACGCTTTGTTAGCGATTTCTTTTTCCTTGTTGTTTTTTGCACTTCGCAAGGTGTTTAATCGAAGAAGCAATTCATTTTCACGTTCCACCAAATCCTGCCCAAAAGCTGAAAGATTCAGTGCCAAACAAAATAATAGAAAAGAAAAAAATGCTTTCATATTGTCAATAACGTCGAAGTTACAACTTTGTTACGCAAAATCAATACCATTCATATCTAATTAATTAAAAATTAAGGAATGAAGATATTAAAAATGAGTGCAATCAAAATTACTTAATTTTTAATTCCTTCATTTTTTTATCAAAGCATCTTCAACCCTTTGATTGCCTCGCTCGGGTCTTTCGAGTCAAAAACAAAACTACCTGCAACTAACGCGTCAACTCCAGCTTCCACAAGAAGTTTACCAGTTTCAAGGTTTACCCCACCATCCACTTCCACAAGCGCATGTGAACCTTTTCGATGGATTAAATTTTTTGCTTGTTCCACTTTTAAAATGGCATTTGAAATGAATTTTTGACCACCAAATCCTGGATTCACAGACATGATCAATACCAAATCTAATTCTTCGATGATACTTTCGAGAATATCAACTGGCGTGTGCGGGTTCAAAGCCACTCCAGCTTTCATGCCTAAGGATTTAATCGCTTGAACGGTTCGGTGCAAATGAGGACAAGCTTCGTAATGAACGGTCAAAATATCTGCTCCCGCTTTTTGGAAATCAGCTAAATAAGCGTCAGGATTTGCAATCATCAAATGCACATCCAAGGGTTTTTTAGCATGTTTTTTAATTGCTGAAATGACAGGAAACCCAAAAGAAATATTTGGAACAAAAACGCCATCCATCACATCAACATGGAACCAATCTGCTTCCGAGTTGTTAACAAATTCAACATCTCTTTGAATATTCGCGAAATCGCATGAAAGAACGGAAGGGGCAATGATTTTTGACATAAAACGAGTGCTTTTAGATTCCCTACAAAGATACTTTTTTCAAAAGTGGAATTTGGTTTAAAAAATGAAATGTTTTTAACGAGTTATCAAAAGAGAATAAGCCTTTTTGAATTAATCTCATGAAGAAAATAGTTTTTAACTACTTTCGTAATTCAATTATAAATTTCGCTTATGGCATTGAATGCACTCATTGTAATTATCATTATCACTGGTTTGATTTCGTACAATGCATTTTCCAATTTAGATTTAAAAAATCGCTGGATGTATGTTCCTTACAATTGTAAACACCATAACGAATATTACCGTCTTTTTAGCCATCTGTTTATTCATGCGGATTTTTCACACCTATTGTTTAATATGATTTCCCTTTATTTTCTGGGTAATTTTCTTATTCAACATTTGATGTTTCATTATGGCGTTATTGGCGGACAAGTACATTTTGTCATTCTTTATTTTTTAGGAGGTCTTTTTGCAACCCTTATCCCTTACTTTCGAAACCAAGACAATTCAAGTTACATGGCACTTGGAGCTTCAGGTGCGGTATCGGCGGTCATTTTTGGAGCAATCATGTGGGATCCATTTATGAATTTAAGATTGATGTTTATTCCAATTGACATTCCGGCAATTGTTTTCGGCCCACTTTACATTGCGTATGAAATTTACAGCGATCGAAGAGGAAATACAGGAATCGCTCACGATGCACACATTGGTGGAGCCATTTTTGGTGTAGTTTATATTTTAATAATAAACGTGAGCAAGGCTGGCGAATTTGTAGAGAGCGCAAAACTTTTCTTCGATAGAATATTTTAAAACACTAAATTTGTTATATGCTTTTTGTAAACAATAACGGAATTGTCATGTCGGGAGATACTCCTTCGATTCTCCCAAACAATCGAGCTTATCTTTATGGCGATGGTGTTTTTGAAACCATCCGAATTCGCAATGGTTTACCAATCAATGTAGAGAATCACGTAAAGCGATTGATGGATGGTGCACGTGCTTTGAAGTTAAGACCAGCAAGTTATTTTACACCAGAATTTTTTGAACTTCGTATTATTGAGTTGTGTCAAAAATCAGGCATTACCAAAGGTGGAAAATGTCATATTTCACTTGATCGAATGGCAGGAGGGACCTACTTGCCGGAAACGAATGTGGCACAATTTTACATTGACGTGGCGCCTTTTGAGCACAATAACTTTCAATTAAATGGAAAAGGATTGGAAGTGGATGTTTACACCGAAATAAAAAAGACGAAATCTGTTTTTTCAAACTTCAAAACAAAAAATGGACTTGTTTATGTCATGGCAGCGCTTAATGCCAGCGAACGAAATTTGGATGATTTGTTAATCACCAATGAAAAGAACACGATCATTGAAAGTTCCAATTCGAATTTGTTTGTTGTCTCCAATGGCGTACTTTATACTCCAGGCTTGGAAGACGGTTGTTTGGCTGGAACCATGCGCATGCAAGTAATTAATTTGGCTTTGCACAACAAAATTAAGGTGTATGAATGTTCCATTTTGCCTCAAAATTTACTAGCTGCTGACGAAGTTTTCTTAACCAATGCAGTAAATGGTATTGTTTGGATCAGCGGTTATAGAACAAAAAGATACTTTAATAATACAGCCAAAAGAATGATCCAATACCTAAATGATTATTGGGATTTTGAGCAAGAAGAGCAACTCAAGTGACAAACCAAGGACATAAAACGCGCTTTTATGTTTCGCTAATTTTCATTTTGCCAGCGTTCGCCTTGTTGCAATGCAAAAATGAATCAAAAGTCAATACGAAACTTTCTCAAAAAGACCTAGAAATGGAGAAAGTGGCACTAGGAAAACTACTTTTTTTCGATAAAAGACTTTCAGTAAATAATTCAGTGTCGTGTGCAACGTGTCATAAGCCAGAACTGGCTTTTACAGATGGCGAAGTAAAATCAAAAGGAGTTTTTGGACGTTTGGCTCTTCGTAACGCACCATCTTTGTTAAATGTTAAAGATTCACCTCATTTCATGTTTGATGGCGCAGTACCAACCCTTGAAATGCAAGCGATAATTCCAATTCAAGATCACAATGAAATGGGTTTTAATTTGGGGTTGCTGGTCAAACGATTAGCAAAAGATACTTTATATGTGTCAAAATCGCTACAAGTGTTTAAACGCAAAGTGGATGCTTTTGTCATTACCAGAAGTTTGGCCGCTTTTCAGAAGACATTGGTTTCGAATCAATCTCGCATTGATCATTTCTTAAAAACCAAAAATAAAGAAGCCTTGACATCCTCCGAATACAATGGTTGGATGCTTTTTTCAGAAAAATATGATTGTATTTCATGTCATTCTTTGCCATATTTCACAACCTATAAATTAGAAAAGAATTTTATCACCCAAATAACTGAAGAAGATCAAGGGCGTTTTCGAATTTCAGGAGATTCAATGGACATTGGGAAGTTTAAAATTCCCTCCTTAAGAAATGTTGGAATCACAGCTCCATACATGCACGATGGATCTTTTGAAAACCTTTCTCAAGTATTAGATGCTTATCAAAAGAATCGAGCTGTTTTTTCGAATCAAAAAATGAAGCAATTCAATCCGACGGCTGAAGAAAAACGAGCACTTCTTTTATTTTTAGATGCATTGACCGATAGTAATTATTTAGTTACAAGGTGAAAAAAGATTAATTTAATTTTTAAGACCGTTGCAAAATTGTCAAATCGAGGTTTCCGAAAATTTAACGAATGAGTTAACCAATTGTTAATGATTGAGTTAAATTTTAGGGTTAACGATGAGTTGGCGGTTTTGCATCGGTCTTATTATGTAAGCATAATAAATTTGAATTTTTTGCGTTAATTGTTGTAACCAATGTAAAGTACGTTGGTTATAAGGTTGAATTGATCTGCAAGTTGATTCGCCAGCAAACTAGAAAAACCAGAATTATGAATGTTAACCCATTGTATCACCAAACTAGCTCAGCGATCCAGGAAGAGTTAGCTTGGATACATGCAGCAAAAGACGATCCTCAGCGTTTTGCTCCATTGTATAAGAAGTACCATGAGCAGATATTTCGGTATGTGTATCAGCGGATGGATGATGAAGAACTGGCATTTGATGTCACTTCTCAAGTATTTATGAAAGCGCTTAACAACCTTCATAAGTATGAATACAGAGGTGTGCCTTTTTCATCATGGCTTTATAGAATTGCGAAAAGCGAACTCTATCAAAGCTTTAGAGATAAGAAAGCAGAACGAACAGTAAATATCGATACGGTTCAAATTTACCATGTAATTGAAGAATTCGATCATGATGAAAACGAAGAAAACAAACAGCGCTTAGTAAAAGCAATTGCGAAGCTCAAGGAAGATGATATCCAGCTCATTGAAATGCGATTCTTTGAAAAAAGATCATTCAAGGAAATTGGAGAAATATTGGATATCAGTGAGAACAATGCCAAAGTGAAATCATTTCGAGCATTGGAGAAATTGAAAAAACTATTTAATAATTAACTTTTAATCATGGACAAGATCAAAATTAATTTAGATCGAACAAAGTTAAGCTCAGAGTATATACAATCGAAACAAAATTTCGCCCAGATTAGCAACCAAGTACCCGCAAAAAGTTCGCTTTTCAAAAGTACTTGGTTCTATGGGGGAATCGGATTGGCAAGCATTGCAGGAATACTCTTCTTAACCATTAACACACAAAAAAAGGAAATTGATGAAACAAAAATTACATTAGCAAAAGCCGATATATCGGCACAAATTTCAGAAATCACTCATATTACCTCGCCGACAAACGATGTTATTGCAAAAAGAACATCGTTTGAACCGAGAAACTCAAGTGCGAAATCAACTGAGACAAAAGCTTCGTCCCAAGCGGTGAATGAAAAAGTAAATGAAGTTCAATTTGAGCCTGAAATTGTCAGTACATCGATCATTGCTCCAACTGAAAAAAGAGTTCAAGTTGAATCGAAAAAGTCACCAACTTCTAAAGTAAATAGACTACCAAATATTAAAGGTGTTTATTCGGGCGAATTGGCCTTAGATAAGTTGTGCGCAAATGGAATTGAAGTCAATGAGGATGTACAAATAACCAGTTTCAAAATTCAATATGCAACTGTTCGACACGACAAAATTCAAAGCATTCAAGGCAATAAAATCCCTTCTAATATCTGTGACGAAATTAGCGCATTGGGAATTGACCAAATGATTTTTTTAACAGAGATTTTCGGGCGTAATTCAGACGGTAAAGTACTGAATTTCACACCGATGAACTTTACTTGTTTGATTGAAGAGTAATGTGAAATTTAGAATGTTTCTAAGTTGTTAACACTTTTTTTTGATAAAAACCTCATTTTAAGTGTGTTTATTTATTAGAGTTTTGTATTTTTGCTATCGTTAGCTTGAAATATAATATGAAAAGGTATACAATGAAGTATTTATCAGTAGTGTTTATGTTGTTCTTTGCCATTTCCATAAAGGCACAAGGGACAAATTTCAACTCACAACGAAATTGGTCTTTGAACAAAAAAGAAATTCTATTTGGTTTAGGTGCTACTCAATTTTTGGGTGATTTAGGTGGTAAAGATAAAGTTGGAACAGATTATTCACTTGTTGATCTAGATTTACCTTCAACTGTGATGGGAGGAATGGTAGGATTTAGATACCGTTTTCATCCCTTTTTCTCTACAACAACTTCTATTCACTTTGGAATGCTTCATGGAGATGATGCGAAAACGGAAGAAATTGCCCGCAAAAACAGAAATTTGAGTTTTCGTTCACCTGTGGTAGATTTGTCTCAAAGACTTGAGTTCATATTCTTGGCTAGAGAGAAATTTGGTGCACGTTATAAAGTTAGAGGTTTAAAATTCGTGAAAGATAAAAATTTCCAAATGTATGGTTTCGGTGGAGTTGGAATTAATTATTTCAATCCACAAGCTAAATACGATGGGAAATACTACAATCTTCGACCACTCAAAACAGAAGGTCAAGGAATGGAAGGTGGACCAGCTCCTTACAAACCATATACTTTGACAATTCCGATGGGAGTTGGGATTCGTTTTGGAATTAGTAAGATGTGGAGAATTGGTGTAGAAGCAACCTATGTGAAGACTTTTACTGATTATATGGATGATGTTTCTGGAGTTTATTATGATCCTGCGAAACTAGGATCTCCTGAAGCTGCTTATTTTTCTAACCCTGGATTGACCAATGACTATTTCCCAGGGCAACAGCGTGGAGATAAACAAAATGATGCTTACTTTTACCTGAATTTGGTAGCTTACAAAAATATCACTTACAAATCCAAATCAAAAGCACGTAAGAAAGAAACTTGGCGAGGTGGACGTTACAAATTCTAATGTTTATATCTTTCTAAAAATTATATACGAGGTGGCAATAGTCACCTCGTTTTGCATATATACCTTTGCTTCTCAGAATTCTTGATTATGTACAAAATCATTCGATCCATTTTATTTCTTTTTGATCCTGAAAAAGTTCACTATTTCACAACAAATTCCTTGCACTTGCTGTTGAAAATTCCAGGTATAAAATGGATTTTCGGTAAGATGTATTCCTTTGAAGATAAGCAACTAGAAAGAAAATTATTTGGGTTGACATTTAAAAATCCTGTTGGTTTGGCTGCAGGTTTTGACAAAAATGCAACGATGTTTGAAGATTTAGCATATTGTGGTTTTGGTTTTATTGAGATTGGAACAGTCACCCCAAGACCTCAAGATGGAAATCCGAAACCACGACTATTTCGTTTGAAAGAAGATCAAGCCATTGTGAATCGAATGGGATTCAACAATGCAGGAATGGAAGAAGTTGTAAAGAATCTAAAGTCACGCAAAACCAACGTCATCATTGGCGGAAATATTGGCAAAAACAAACTAACAGAAAATAGTAACGCCAATCAAGATTACCTTTTAGCGTTCGATGCTTTGTTCGACCATGTCGATTATTTTGTGGTCAATGTGTCTTCGCCGAATACACCTAATTTGAGAGAACTTCAAGAAAAGGAACCGCTTAAACAATTATTGAAAGAATTGATGGAACAAAATGCGAAGAAAGTAAAATCCAAACCAATATTGCTGAAAATTGCGCCAGATTTGACAAATGAGCAGTTGGACGACATCATTAACATCGTAAAAATGGTAAAAATTGATGGAGTTATCGCATCAAACACAACCATTTCGAGAGATAACTTAACAACAGCAAAACAAACTGTTGATGCGATTGGAGCAGGTGGAGTTTCTGGTAAACCAGTTAAAGCTCGATCAACAGAAGTTATCCGTTATTTGAAAGAAAAATCTCAAAACGCATTTCCAATCATTGGTGTGGGTGGAATAAGTTCTGCTTCAGATGCCATCGAGAAGTTAAATGCAGGAGCAGATTTGGTTCAGGTTTATACTGGATTTATATACGAAGGACCAGGATTGATCAAAAAGATTAATCGTGGCATTTTGAATCAAATGAAGTAATGGGTTTTTAGTAACTTTGAGTTTATGAACGATTTGAAAATCATTGAATGTCCGAGGGATGCCATGCAAGGCATAGAAACGTTTATTCCAACGGAATTAAAGGCAAATTACATCAATTCAATCTTAAAATGTGGATTTGATACGGTTGATTTTGGAAGTTTTGTTTCGCCAAAGGCAATTCCGCAAATGCGCGATACGGCTGAATTATTGGATAAATTGGTCTTGAAAGAGCGAACAAAGTTGCTTGCAATCATTGCCAACGAGCGTGGTGCGCAGGATGCTTGTCATTTCGAACAAATTGATTATTTGGGATTTCCTTTTTCTGTTTCTGAGGAATTCCAGCAACGCAATACGAATAGTAGCATTGCGGAATCATTGAGCAGAGTAGAAGCGATTCAAAACCTTGCATTAAAGAATAACAAGCAAACAGTTGTTTATTTATCCATGGGGTTTGGAAATCCGTATGGCGAAGATTGGAACGCCGATATCGTCATTCAATGGTGCGAAACTCTTTACAATAAATTAGGTGTCAAAATTCAAGCATTAAGTGATACGATTGGAGTTTCTACACCAGAAACTGTATCTTACTTGTTTAATGAATTAATTCCTGCGTTACCGAAAGTGGAATTTGGCGCACATTTACATACACGTACTGAAAACGCAAAATCGCTCGTGAAATCGGCTTATGAAGCTGGCTGTAGACGTTTTGATGGTGCAATAAAAGGTTTTGGTGGTTGCCCGCTTTCAGGAGACGCATTGACTGGAAATATGCCAACAGAAATCATGTTGAATTGGTTTGAAGAAAATAACATTCTGTTACCAATCGAAAAAGATGCGTTTCATGAAGCGATGAATGTATCGAATACAGTATTTAATTATGAAGACCATGTTTAAAAAAATAATAGTTCTACTATTGATTTTCGGTTCTTTTGTTGCTTGCGACAGTGAAGAAACGACGGATGTGACTGAAGTTCCTAAAAAAGTTTCGGCAGATGCTTCTATTGAATTTGAGCCACTTGAAATCTTGTTTGATGACAAATCTTTTTCGGATCCGAAATCAGTAGAATTGCTGCGCGAAATAAATATTTGCAGCACGGACAAGCAAAAGCAACTAGGTGTGAATATTCCTGATTGTTCACCTGAATTTTTCAAACTTTTTCCGCTGAAATCAGGTGGTAAATTAGATGACGGTTTTTTACTTCTCACTAAAGCAAACGTTGGAGGAGTGGCTTTGCGAAGAATTTTGATTTTTAAGAGAGAAAATGGTGCCTTAGTGAAGTTGAATGGTTTCGTTGCGAATTTAATCGGAAGAAAAAAATCGAAAACAGGTTACGATGATTTGTTGGTTCGCTTCAAAGACATTGAAGAAGGTGATGAAGTGTTTTTTAATTGCATTGTAAAATGGAATGGTGCAAAATATGAGTTCAAAACAGTTGAACTAATTCACGTTCCCGCTTCGCAATGGTCTGCTCCGGTTAAAGCCGAAGCGAAAGATTCTGTTTCCAAGGAAATATTGAAAACAATTACAGAAAACGAAATGATTTTTTAGTTGAATGAAAGGGCCACTGTGGATATTTCTTTTTTCTTTCTTCACCGCGTGTGGCTATGGAATTGCGACAAAACCTGTTTCAATTGACACATTTTTAAATGATAATTCGAGTAAAGTCTGGTTGGTGAAAGCTAAATATGTCAACGGAGCATTAGTTGAAACAGAGCGTTCTGGATTTCGTGAAGTTTTTATTTTCTACAGATCAACAAAAGTCATCATTCAACCCTTGAATACACTTGGTAATTTCCCAAATAATGTCGGTTACTACGTATTATCAGATGATAATCAAAAGATTACCTTTGAAATAGGAAAGGAAAAATGCACGTTTCAGATTGCATCATACAGCGAACAACAAGTTGTCCTAAAAGGACTTAAAGGAAAGCGGGCAAATCAGAAATTAGTATTAATTCCCTTGCCTGAAGAATTTTAATTCTTAATAATTCGCTTAACAGCTTTTGAATTACCTGAACTAAGTTCCACAAAATAAATTCCAGATTCAAATGCTGAAAGATCAATGTTTTTGTCTTTCCCAGAATGAATTTCCTTCCCTGTCACTGTCAAAACCCGAATGCGATCTAGGTAACCATCAAATTCAACGTTAATTAAATCGTTTGTAGGATTTGGGTAAACATTGAAAGAAAGTTCATTATTTAACGATGTGATTCCAGCAGGATCATCTTTGCGCACATAAACTGAATCCAAATACATTTTAAAACCGTCATACGTTCTTAGTCCAAAAGCAATGTAAACAGTCTCATTGTCGTATCCTTTCTCGGATAAATTTATTTCATAGTTCGTCCAGTATTGACTTTCGTCGATTACCAAACCTAGGGTATCAGTAAAGCTTGCAAAATCATTTGTTGTTGTGGATAGCAAAATGTAATAATCTTCTGGATAACTAGCATCGTGTGATTTGGCATTCCAAGATAGAATATTTCCAAACGCACCTAAGGTTATTTGTGGAGAAACTAGCCAGCGATCTGCACGACCAACAGGATCAAAATAAGAAGTTGAGCTTGCTACTTTATTGCTTGCATCGTCCGGGTCAGTTGCTGAAATCCAAGCTTCGGTATATTCGCTAACGGCTGCATTTGGAGTAAATCCGTCATTGTTTATCATGGTGTAATACAATGGAATGCCTGTTTCGAACGAATCGAACAAAACCGTCGTTTGAGCAAAAGAAAATGAACCAATTAAAAGAAATATTAAACTTAAACTTTTCATAGATTGTGTTTGTTTTTAGTGCACAATATGGCAACTGCATCAAAAGTAAGGAAAATGTTTATTGCATCAACGAAATTAGGATTTCTTTGTATTCTTGATAAAAGCGATCAAAGCCCAAAAGATGCGATTTTAGGTATGCATAAATTTCATTTACATCTTTTTCGAGGAAATAATTGTAAGAATCGTTGGTCCAGGAAATGCGCGAAATTTCATGATTATTCATGTCAAAAAAGCGTTCGTGCCAATCTCCAGAAGTTGGCATTTCATCGCTTAGGACTTTTTTTAATTCACCCATTTGTTCCCACAAAACCGCGCGAATCGCTTCGTCTTTTGGTTGAATGTCGAAATGCAATCCACAACCACGATTATTGGCCTCGAGTCTCAGATAAACATCTTTCACTTCCGTTTTATAGCTTAACCAATTCATGCGTTTGCCATTTGCGGATGGAGTTTTGCGCATAAATTCTTTAAATCCTTCCCAGAAATCTTTGTTTTTTTGCTTTTGTTCTTCTTTCGAAAGCATGGGTATTCAATTTTAGCCCGAAGATAGTGATATAATCGTCAATCATCAGAATAGTTCATAGACTGAGGCAACATTCACTTAAACTTCATTACTTTTGAGCAACTATTCGATTCATGCAAAATCAAAAAACGATTCAATTTTATCAGAGCCAACTTGAAAAATACAATGTGGTTCTCAAAAAGGCCAAAAGTAAAGTAAGAACGCTCGGGTTTTTGCGTTTAGCGTTGTTTGTTTTGATGGTTGGAACCATTTATTTTGGACCTTCTTGGCAATTTGTGTTGATCATTTTGCCGATTGAAATAGGTCTATTTATATATTTGGTGAATCAATTTTTGAATGCGAAGGAACTTCGTCAGAAAGTTACCTTGCTTATTGCGTTAAACCACAACGAAATTTTGGCTTTGAATGGCAATTGGTCAAATTTTCAGGATGGATTTGAATATAAATCAGGATCGCATCCTTTTTCTTTGGATATGGATCTTTTTGGACCAAAGAGTTTTTTTCAATTAGTGAATCGGACGGCTTTAAGAGCTGGAAGCAACAAATTAGCTAATGTTTTGGCTTATGGATCGCAACAACTCGCATTAAGCAAAATGGCGATCTCAAGCTTTTCGACAGACATAGATTGGTGTCAACATTTTATTATCGAAGGACAATTACGCGTTTCGAATGATGTTCAAAAATCCCTACCGGATTTGACTAAAATCAATTTTCCGAAAGCTATAATTTCGGTTTTTAAGTGGGCGATTCCAATTGTTTCCTTTGGAATACTTGCCTTGTATTTGTGCAATTTTATCCAAGTTGGAGTGCTCATCGTAGGGTTGGTGTTGGTTCTTTCATTGGTTGGACAATTTTTAAAGTCTTCAAACAAAGTTATTTTTCCTACGACGAGTTTATCGAATGAAGTAGGTGCAATGATCAAACAATTGGAACTTTTAAAATCGTTTCAAAAGCAGAAAAAAGACGGCTTACCTTTTATTGCAGAACTAACAGAGGTAGATGACTGTGTTTTAAAAGCACTTAAGTCATTAGAAACCATCCAGAAAAGAATGAGTTTTCGGGATAACATTCTCGTTGGCACACTATTAAATGCTTATTTTGCCTGGGATTTTAGGGTAATCGATCAGTTTAAAAAATGGATGGATCAACATGGTTCTCAATTACAGAAATGGGAAGATCAGCTAGCAGAAATTGAAGTATGGGTTTCTGGAGCAGTTTATCATTTCAATTTTCCTAAATCCACGTTTGCTGAATTTTCAGATTCAAATCAATTTGAAATAAAGGAAATGGGTCATCCATTTGTTGACCAAGAAAAGCAAGTGAAAAATGACATTGCGATGGCAGAAAATGAACAATTTCTCATTATAACTGGCCCAAATATGGCTGGAAAGAGCACGTATTTAAGAAGTGTTGGAATTGCCATTTTATCGGCGAATGCTGGATTTCCTGTTCTTGCCAAGTCTTGCTCCATTCCAAAATTGGAACTTTATTCCAGTATGCGAACATCTGATGATTTAACAGTTGAAAGTTCTTATTTTCATGCAGAACTAACACGATTAAGATTTATCATGGATGCCATTGAATCAGATAAAAAGACGTTTGTGATTTTAGATGAAATTTTAAAGGGTACAAACAGCAAAGACAAAGAAATTGGTTCAGCACGTTTCTTAGAAAAACTGAATCGTTTGAGTGCCCAAGGAATTATTGCAACGCACGATTTGTCGCTTACTAAGTTGTCAGAAAATAATTTATCTTTTCGGAACGTTTATTTTGATTCTACGATCAGTGGTGATTCGTTGAGTTTTGATTATTTGGTGCGAGAAGGAGTTTGTCAAAATATGAATGCTTCGTTCTTATTGAAGCAAATGAAATTAGTCGATTAATACTTTTTTTCTTAGTTTAGCGACATGGCAGGAATGAGAATTTGTTTTGTTTTCCTTTGTTTGACGTTGAATGCTCAAGTGTTCGGGCAATTGGTCACACCGAAACACACCTTTAATGTAGAATTGGGTTTGCCAAATACGTCTTCAAACAAACCTTTTAACAGCATGATGCAAGGATTGGTGAACACAAGTTTGTATTACCAATATGCTTTTCCGAGTGCACTTGCTTTCGGCGCTGGTGTTCGCTACAGTTTTTTTGATGTCAATGAGTTTAATGTCCCAGATTCGATCCGTGGTGGCATGCATTCGATGGGTGCATTTATCAAAGTGAGTCACGAAAAATTTCATGGCGAACGATTTGGAACAGATATAGGATTGAAGTTTGGTTATACGGCCAATTTGATCTCTACAAATTTAAATCGCCAAAACGGAGTGAATCCAGTTTATGTTGGTGGTGCTTACATTGAACCTTGTGTTGGATTAATTCTTTCTGCGGATGAAGCAACGTCGTATCGTTTTCATATTGGCTATGCAATTCAAGGATTTGGCTTTAATCCAAAACAATTGGGTACCAACCAAACTGCAGGATATCAAACTTCCGAATTTGGAAAATCAACTCAGTACTTTATTTTTGGATTTGGGTTCACTTATTATTTTGGAAACAAGAATTCTGTTGAATAATGTTTGTACAAGATAACACTGTAAAATCTCTGAAATCCTATTTTCAGGATCGACTTTCCGAATTGTATACAGCTTCTGAGATCAAATTAATGTTTCAAGAGTTTTTGATTGAATACTTGAAAATTTCACGCAACGATTTGATTTCTGCAGATTCCATTCGCTTGTCTGAATCGGAATTGTTATTGTTTCGCGGAGCTGTGAAGCGGCTTTTGACCCATGAGCCTTTTCAATACGTCTTGGGTTCTACGGAATTTTATGGCTTGGAATTGGATTGCGATGAGCGTGCATTAATTCCACGACCAGAGACAGAAGAATTGGTGGACTGGATCATCAAAGAAAATCCTCAGGCCCAGCAGATTGTTGATTTTTGCACAGGTTCGGGCTGCATCGCGTTGGCTTTGAAATCTGGATTACCATCAAGCACTGTTCTTGCTTTTGACATTTCGGAAGAAGCACTTTCATTAGCGAAACAAAATGCTCTAAAAACAGTTTTAGAAATTGACTTTCAACGGGTGGATGCACTTTCCGAAAAACCTTTAATATTAGATCAAAAATTAGATATTGTTGTTTCTAATCCACCATATATTCCAACAAAAGATCAAGAAGCTATGCAAGCCAATGTGTTGGATTTTGAACCGCCGATTGCGCTTTTTGTGGAAGACAATGATCCGCTCATTTTCTATCGAAAAATAATGGAATTTGGAAATGCAAATTTAAAAACAGGAGGGAAGCTCTACTTCGAGATCCATGAGAATTTCGCTAATGAAATGGAATCACTTATGCAATCAATGAATTACACTAATATCCTTGTAAAACAAGATTTACAAGGCAAAAGCAGAATGATCGTAGGCGAACTGAACTGATCTTCAATTCGCCTTCTAATTTATTTGATTATTTCTTACGATTTTTCAATTGCTCTTGCTGAGCTTTTTGCATTTGCTCTATACGTTCTTGAAATTTCGATTTTTTCTTCACTTTAGAACCTTCAGCAGATCTACTCGCTTTGCGCTCAGCCATTTTTAATTTCAATTTTTCTTCGTCAACAAAGAATTGTTTGATGAGCAACATGATGATTATCGACATCAATGTTGAAATGAAATAATAATAACTCAAACCAGAAGAGTAATTATTGAAGAAGAAAATCATCATGAAAGGGAAAATGTACATAATCACTTTCATGTTTGGCATGCCTGGTTGTTGAGGAGTTTGCATGTTTCCGCTGTTCATTATGGTATAGAACAATGTTGTAATGGCCATCAATAATGTGAACAATGAAACGTGATCTCCATAAAGAGGAATGTAGGTTCCAAAATTCCAAATGGAATCGTAGGAAGACAAATCTTCAGCCCATAAGAACGATTTTTGGCGTAAATCAAATGTTGATGGGAAGAACCGGAATACAGCTAAAAGAATCGGCATTTGAACGAGCATTGGAACGCATCCAGCAAGCGGACTAGCCCCAGATTCTCGATACAAAGTCATCATTTCCATTTGTTTTTTCATCGCATCTTCCTTGTTCGGATATTTTGCGTTCAACTCATCGATTTCAGGTTTTAGAATCCGCATTTTAGCCGAAGAAGTGTACATTTTCCACTGAATTGGCATTAAAATGAATTTCAAGATGATGGTCAAAAGTAAAATAGCCCATCCAGCTCCCATCCATCCAAAGGAAGTTAAGAAAGAATACAATGGTTGTACAGCATATAGGTTGATCCAACGGAATATTCCCCAACCGTAATTTAAGATGTCATCGTAATTTTTATTGTAACTTTTTAAAAGTTCATAATCATTCGGACCAAAGAACCAATTCATGCTAAAAGAAGCATTTTCTGTATTTGAAAGACCAAGATTTAAGGTTGAATTATAACCTTTTAGATGAGTCCAGTTTTTCTCATTTCCTTCTTTGTATGCATCCACTTCAAAGCTTGTTCCTTTTTTGATAAATGCTTTTTCAGGTCTAAGAATGGAAGAAAAATAACTTTGCTTGTACGAAACCCAATCTACATCGTCTTCGGCTTCTTCATCATCTGATGAAATTTCGCTCAAGTAGTCAAATCCTTCTTCTGAATATTGATAACATGAAGTTGAAACCCTTCTTTGTTCACTAAAAAGGCGTTCTGTTTTGCGGTAATCTACATCCCAGTTCAAAGCAACTGTGTTCGCTTCAACATCTCCATCAAATCCAACCATACGAACTGTATAATCAAGATCGTAGGCATTTTCTTTAAGTGTGTATCGATTTTCTACCGAGCGGCCATCGCCTAAATTAGCAGCTAAAACGATTGAATTTTTGGTTTTGGTTTTAATTTCAAATGGCAATTTACCTGTTTTAATCGTTTTGCCATTCATGTTGAAAACCAATTGATTCACAGCATCGCCATCACGAAACAACTTTAATGGTGTAATTTTCCCATCGTTTTTTGCGTAGTCATGATAAGATTCATATTCTTTCAAAGCAACAGAAGCAACAATTCCTCCTTTTGTGTTGAAATAGAGCTTTAATTTTTCATTTTCTAAAGTCACCAATTCTCCTTGAAACGCAGGTTTATTGATTTCAGGATTTGTAGCTGGTTTAGCTTCTGTTTTTTCTGGTGTACGAATTATTGTATCTTTTTTCGTTTCTAGGTTCGTGTAAACCAAGCCACCATCTTTTTTCAATTGAACGCCATTTGAATCTAATTTTGGTTCAATTGATTTTGGAAGATCCGTTTTACCTTTTGTTTCATTCTTAAGTTTAGCTTCGAGCTCTTTTTTATCTTTAATCATTTTTTGCTCTTGCTTCGCTCGCTTGTCCAATTCTTCTTGCGAAGGTTGGTTCATAATTGTGAAAACCGAAAGTATGGTTCCAATTAACACAAGTCCAATGATGGTATTTTTATCCATTTCTGCTTTTTTCTATTTAATGAATCGTAATGAAAAGACTTACGATTTTACTTTCTTTTGATCCATAACCGCTTTTACAAATCCAACAAAAAGAGGATGTGGTTTTGCGACTGTGCTTTTGTATTCAGGATGAAATTGAGCTCCAACAAACCAAGGATGCTCTGGTATTTCAATGATTTCAACCAATCCAGATTCGGGATTTTTTCCAGTAGCAATCATTCCTGCCTTCTCGAATTCTTCAAGGTAAGTATTGTTAAACTCGTATCTATGACGATGACGTTCTTTGATAACATCTGTATTATAAGCCATTGCTGATTTTGAACCAGGCTTCAGTTGACATTTGTACGCTCCAAGACGCATTGTGCCACCCAAATTAGCTATGGTTTTTTGCTCTTCCATCATGCTAATCACGGGATGTGGAGAATCTTCCGCAATTTCGGTAGTATGCGCATCATCGTATCCTAATTTGTGGCGAGCAAATTCAATAACAGCGCATTGCATTCCGAGGCAAATACCAAAAAATGGAATTTTGTTTTCTCTTGCATAACGCACAGCTTGAATTTTTCCAGAAATTCCGCGAGAACCAAAGCCAGGCGCAACTAAAATACCTTGCACTTCGCTCAATTCTTTTTCCATGTTTTCTTCCGAAAGTTGTTCAGAATGAATCCATTTCAAATTTACCTTGCAATCGTTTGCAACTCCTGCATGAATAAATGACTCGGAAATTGATTTATAAGCATCTTTGAGCTCCACATATTTCCCAACCAAACCAATGTTTACTTCATTTGAAGGATTTTTTAATTTCGTCAAAAATTCTTTCCAATTGTCTAAGTTAGGAATGGACCGTGTAGGCAAATGTAATTTTTCGAGCACCACTTTATCAAGCTCCTCAGCTTGCATTAAAATGGGAACGTCATAAATGGATTCAGCATCTCTTGCTTCAATAACCGCATTCATACTCACATTACAAAATTTGGCGATTTTCTTACGAAGCGTCAAATCCAATTCATGTTCTGCTCTACAGCACAAAATGTCCGGTTGAACTCCAAGTTCCAACAGTTGTTTCACTGAATGTTGTGTTGGTTTTGTTTTCAACTCACCTGCAGCAGCCAAGTATGGAACTAACGTTAGATGCACAACGATGCAATCATTTTCCAATTCCCAATTCAATTGGCGCACCGCCTCAATGTATGGAAGAGATTCAATGTCACCAACTGTACCACCAATTTCTGTAATTACAATGTCGTAATCGCCTTTATTTCCAAGAATTTGAATGCGTTCTTTGATTTCATCTGTGATGTGAGGAATGATTTGAACCGTTTTGCCTAAATATTCTCCACGGCGTTCTTTATCAATGACTGATTGGTAAATTCTTCCCGTAGTTACATTATTTGCTTGGGATGTAGGAACGTTCAAAAATCGTTCGTAGTGACCTAAATCCAAATCTGTTTCGGCTCCGTCGTCTGTAACAAAACATTCTCCATGTTCATACGGATTTAACGTTCCCGGATCAATGTTAATGTAAGGATCAAGTTTTTGAATTGTGGTTGAATACCCTCTTGCTTGAAGCAATTTGGCTAAAGAAGCTGAAATAATTCCTTTACCAAGAGATGAAGTAACACCGCCTGTTACAAATACATATTTTGTTGAGTTTGCCATTGATCGAATTGAATTGTAACTACGGAGCGCAAAGTTAATATATTCAAATGAGTGGCGGTTAAAACGTTGATAAATATTTAAAAATAGGGAATAAAAATCAAATGCATTGATGAAAATCCAAAGATAGTAGGGCAAACGCATTTTAATAAATAATTTTGTTGTTAACGTTTCAATATATATATATAGAAGTGCGACAGCTATTTAACTTCTGTAAGTAATTCAAAGGTCTAACGAAGTTAGAACCGAAAGTAAAAGTCGCAAAACAAAAACCACTTTGTATTTATCTGTTTCTTTTTATAAAAAAACAGCTAGGAGGAGCTCAACACATGATCTGAAGAAGAATTCAAGATAATTGCTTTTTGCCACGGATGCACGGATAAATTGCTAGTTTTAAAAAATGTTGCTTTGCATATGATTCCACACCTCCGCAGGAAGCAGCGAAGCTATATATTTTCGTCAAAACGAAAATCGGATGAGTTGAAATGAATACTTGTATTCATTATCCGTGTTATCGATCTCTAATCATAAGTTGCTCATTTGAATATTAATCCGTGCATCCGTGGCTTATGTTTTGTACACAGGTGAGTGAGTAAGTTAGTGCACTCAACAAATGATTACATCATTTTAAATGCGTCTGCCCTGCCAAGGATAGAACTAAATTTCATCATTTTACAACAAACCCTGGTTCGCTTGGTTTAATGCGATCAAAAATCCATTGATAGCTATATATCATGTGACTTTCAACAAAATTTTTTGTAGGCCAATCGGAAGGAATAAAAACGCGACCTCCTTTTGTTACCTTATCAATGTTTTTAACAGCTTGCTGAGGTGTGATACCGTCTTGCTGATGCAGAGGATCTTGATTTTGTTCTCCTAAATTACTGCCATATTGCCAAACTTCTTGGAAAAGAGACCATTCCGCACAGGCAACAGCAGCGCCCTCAGGAGCTATGATGTAGATTTTTCCGAAAACCACATAATCTTTGATTTTTTCTATAAAACCAAGTGAATATGCATAACCCATGCTGTGGCAAACAATATCTACAGTGTCTTTTACATTCAAGCAATTCGGTTCATTGCATTTTGCGAGTAGGAAAACTTCACCTGCCCGTTTACCTTGATCAAAGCGTTCAAAAAATCCAGTTTCATTGTTTTTGGAGTTCAACGCTTTGTAACTTCTTTTGCTTCGTGCTTTTTTTCGCGACAAACTCGTTCGAAGATAACTCCAAGCAAACTTAACTTTGTTTTTGTGATTACTTGTTTTGATGGAAAAGCTTCCATCCATGTAAAAAGTCGTGTTTGGTTTTAATTGATCAATGAATTGATTGTCAATTTTGTACCAGTAATGATAACGATCGTCTTGGGTTATCAATCCATCACTTTGATCTTTTTCTTTTTTTGGACCACGATAACCATTTGCAAAAACAAGTGTTCGCATAGGCGTTGTGTTCATTGAATCAGAAAATTGTGATGTCACATCTATTCCTGCATAGTTAAATACTTGATATTGGATGGTTTGATTGTTTGAATCTCGATAAAGATAAACCGAGTAATGTGCATTCGCACGTTGAGCAAATTTGCGCTGGAAGAGTGAAATTGAATCGCTACTATAATAAAACTTCATGCGACCATCGGGTTGTTTTATGAAATAATTCACAGCATGTCTTCGAAGCGAAGTCCATTTGCCTTTTTTAAATACATAGTTGACACTTTCAATTTTATTGAAAGCACGTTTTTGAAGCTCAAAAGTTTGATTTTTATAAACTGAATCTGATTGTTCTAGTTTAAAATTCTTGCGCTTGCGTGAGTGAATGTCATCATGCGCAAACTCGGCGATGAGAGATTGCAAATGTTTTTGTTTGGGTTCGCGTTTTCCAGCATAATTGGGGAATCGGAGAATGGAATAGTTTTGCAAAAATGGTTGACTGATATTAGTTGAAAGAATATTACCACTGCTGTCTTCTTCCCAAAAATAATAAGCAACCATGCCTGCGGTTTTTAATGATTGCCTCACTTGGTTTTCATTCTGGGAAATAAGTGAACCGAATGAACTCAAGCAAACCAATGAAAACAGCAAGTATTTTAATTGAAAAGTCATTCCTTTCCTTCAATGCGATTTGCATATTTCTTTTTCAACCGTTTGGTTTTAAGGTCTTCTTCCTGCCAACGAATGTTTTGTCCCATCGTACCTTTTAAACGCTGAAATGTAGTTTCTCTTTCGGTAATTGAAACAAAATTTTCGCGCAGGGCTGGTGTACCATCAATTGCAGGAGTTGTTAATGATTCTAAGTTCAGACTATCATAAATAATTGGAAGAAGTTCAACTGGAAATTCAAATTTCTTGATGAACTTGCGAAGTGAATTTGTTTGAAAAGGATCCGTTGCCAATGCAAGTTTTAGAAATCCATGTTTAACAGCAACACGATAGGAATAATAAACATTTTCGGTACTGTGTTCTGCTCTTGGAACTGTAAAAATACGTTCTTTTGGAATTCCTAAAGCTTCTGCATAAATTGCCATGACTCTAGCTTCTTCGTAGGGAGAATAAACTGCAGATCCTGAATAAATAATGTTTTTGGTATAACCTTTATCATACAAATATTTTGACCAATGCACACGCATTTTCATTGTTTCGCTCCATGTTTCGCCATGGAAGGGGACTCCAGGAACGATAATGGCATCAAAAGGTGCATTTTTCAAACTTTTGGTGTTTGTTTTTTGAACGGAAGGAGCAAATAAACCGCAGCTAGTCAAAAAATAAGATATAAAGAAAAATGAGCAATATTTGAACATAGATGCTTTGAATTTGAATCGGAAAATTACGAATATTTTTTTTTGAATTTCTGTCCGTTTAAAATTTAATTTTTCACGCCAAACTACTTTTTGTAGCATCTGGAATACTGGTAATTTTGTGAGAAGGACTTATTTTTCAAAAAACCGAAAATCTTATTAAGAAATGCTGTTGTTGGTGAGAGTCAAGACTAGCCCCGAAAGTTTTTTTGGGAGTTAATTTTATCATAAGAAATAGCAATGCTTTTGAAGACTAAACATTAAACCCAAAATCCGTATTAGCGTTCGAGATGAAAAGTTAAGATACAAAAAATCAGGCACTTAAATCTAAAAGTATAGCTGGCTATGGTTGCAAGATTTTGGTGATTAATTTGCTGATTTGAAGTAGATTGACTTTGGAATAGAATGGCTAATGCGGAATTTAGGTTAAATCAAGGAAAAAAGAAAATAATTTTTTAAGACGCTATTGGTTTTGAATGGATATTTCTTGACTTTGTGTGTCGCAATCTAGGTTTTTTATTGAATTTATTGTGGGGGTAAGGAAGCGGATAATCAAAGCGAAATTTACTGTTCATAGTGATGAACGCTAGGATGGATTCCCATGTTATTCGTGATTAAATCCTGAGGTAAGGAAGCGGATAATCAAAGCGAAATTTACTGTCCATAGTGATGAACGTTAGGATGGATTCCCATGTTATTCGTGATTAAATCCTGAGGCAAGGAAGCGGATAATCAAAGCGAAATTTACTGCCCACAGTGATGAACGTTAGGATGGATTCCCATGTTATTTGTGATTAAATCCTGAGGCAAGGAAGCGGATAATCAAAGCGAAATTTACTGTCCACAGTGATGAACGTTAGGATGGATTCCCATGTTATTCGTGATTAAATCCTGAGGTAAGGAAGCGGATAATCAATATTTACTATACTCCATTTAAAACGACTAAAAAATAAAGGATCTCATTGTTTTTCTTATTTTTGATTCGATTTCTTTTATTTATCTCACTAAAATGTGGTTGAATTTAAGAATGAAGTAATTAAACTAACTTAATCCACTATAAAAGTTGGTGAAAAGTTTGCTCGAATACCAAGAACCAAAAATGAGTCTGACATTAAATGAATTATGTGAAAAAGCATCTGTTGATCCGAAATATATCGATCGGAAATCATTTGATAAGTTAAAAAAATCGATTCATTTGCAGATAAAAGCAAAAGGTGGGATTGGCTTAGATTTTGGTGAAAATTTCTACACAAAAGAAGAAATAACCAATTTTATTGAATATTACGAATCATCATTTCAAATTCCAGAATTAGTTAATGACGAGGAAGATGTGAACATAAATGTTTCAGAAATTGAAAAAAAATCGGTGTTGGATTGGCATTCACCACTCAAAAATCCTACACAATTAACTGATTTTTTTGAAATTCCGAGTGATTTATTGGAAACAAAGAAAAGAATTGAGGCTCAAATGCTTGTTGATCGTTTGTATGCGGATGAAATTGTGCGCTCAATTCAAGTTCTTTTTTCCGAGATGAATTTCAAAGGCATCGTTTTCTTAAATTCATACGAACATGTATGCAGCAATCAACTCATTTTTAAATACAAAAGCGCGCTCTTAACAATCTTCAATAATTTTTATAACAAGGAAAAATTAAGATTGCAATCCAAAATTGAAATTGCAAATGATGACAAGAATGCACATTATTTTGACTTCATGTTTTTTTCTGTTGGAACGATGCTTCATGATATTGACCAAACCGTTGCTTCAAAATACTTAGACTTGGTAAATGATTTTTGCGCATCTCCCCAAATCACAACGTTGGAAAAGAAAGACGTTTATCAACTTTTGATAAAAATGCCACACGATACGGAAGATATGCGCGATATCCGAAAGAAAATAAATTCCTATTATGAAGTAATTAGTATTCATGCTGCAAATTCAAGAAGTGCACTTGTTGATAATCATAATGCTACAACAAAACCAGCATCAACACAAAAGTCATATTCGTTAAAAGAAATTATAATTGGTGTTGCTTTCATTAGTGGTTTGATTTTTCTCATTAGCAAATGTGTTCAAGACCGAGCAGCCAAATCGGCAAAAGCTGAAACATTCGATGAGTTCATGGAAACGTATAACAGCACAGAAATTACAGGTTTATCAAAAGCTGACTTAGAAGAATTGGAGGGTATCGAACCGTTTTATTTGGGCGACTATTATGATAAAGATGATGCAATTCTTGATTATAATGCCACGATTAAACAGTTAAATAAGAATATAAAAAACGAATCAATATTAAGTTATTTCAAAAATACAGTTTCGATGTTTTGCTACAAAACGTTAGCTGATTCATTGGGAGGGTTTGAATATGAGGACGCTTCTATACCAAAAAAGGGATATTGTCAAGCAGAATTCACATCAGAATCTGATTGTCGGAGCATTTTATTCGTTGCATATAACGTGAAAGATTCACTGGCTAAACCGCGTGCATTATTAATAAAGCCATTTCAATCAAATCAAGATGATACTAAGTTTTATGTTTCAAAGGATGAAATGGTTTTTGTTGTCGTGAACCCTCAAATAAAAAATAATAAGGTTATTTATGGAGATATCTGGAATGTTGAAGCTTACAATTTGAGTTTTGAAGCTTACCAATTGACATCCGCAGAACCAAAAAGAGCTACACTTTTGTTTTATAGTGACTCAAAAAAATATCCAGATCAAGTTTCTTTATTACATTTATATAGCACGATGTGTTTTTATAAATTGAATAAACCTTACAGATTTAATAGGTCTTAACGCAATCCAGTTCCGTTCATATCAAAATCAGGCGAAATGCCGTTGTTTTTCCATTCATCTTTTAAAACGTGATATAGATTGTAAATGATTCTTAAATAGTCTTTTGCAGTAGCCGAAGGAATTTCCAATAAACTATCACCAGCAGTTATCATTTTTTGCGAAAATTCCGGATCCGAAAAAGCGTCAGCGGGATATTGTCTATAATCCAAATACAAGCTTTTCATTGACTCAGTGTTATTTTTGCGAAATTCCCAAATCAAATTTGAATATTGCTCACTCAAGCGCTTGATTTGAAATAAATTACCATCCTGTATAACTGTTCCTTCGGTTTCTTTGAGACTCAAATATCTGAATTTCAGGTGATTTGGGAAATCAGACTCCTCAGAAAGTTCATCGAGTTGATTTGTTTCAAAACGAAGGCGAAATATGGCCGATCGTAAATGATTTTTGCGCTGAATATCATCAAATTGAATGGCTATTTTGCGATAATGTTCAAAAGTGCCATGAACCTTGTCATTTGAATTTGATTTTAGTGTTGCGAGATCTGATTCACAGCTTTCACACTTCTTTTTAAGTTGTGTAATTTCTTCCAATTTTTCGTAAGCTTCAGAATCCATCCAAAAAGAGAATTCCTTATTTATTTCGTGCAAAAGGTATTTAACATCTTCTTTCAATTTTAACAATGAAATGCTTTTCTGATTGCTATTAAAAGATGCTTTGTGTTTAAATTGCAAGCTTGGAATTTGAATGGAAACATTAACATCCCTGTTTTCAGTGATTGTAATTTCCAGTTGTATCTCTGTATCCAGCGGAATGTTTTTGTTCAAAACATTTGGGTTGATTTCAATACTTCCGATGATATCGCAAATGCTTGGTGGCGCCATTCGGTCTCCTTCCAATAAATTAACAATCACTCTGTTTTCGCTTCCTTGCAACAAATCTTTGTTGACCCATTTTGAAATTACACGTTGAATTGGAAGCGTTTTATTTTTCTCGAAAATAACGTCCAATTTAGTTTTTCCTGAGTGAATATCATCCACTTCAATGCAAATATCATGAGGTAGTGGTTGACCGTCAATCACAAACTTCCCTTGATCGATAGCAATAGTGCTTAAAACTTGTTTCGTTTCAATTTCCACGATTTCGAATATATTCAAACAATTTTCTTCGAGTTCAAGAAATATTTGTTGTTGCTCTGCAACTTTAAATTGATGAACCAATGTTTTATTTTTGTTGTAAATAGATAGTTCAGAGCCAATTACTTTGCTGTCAGCACAATTGATGATTATAAGTGCTTCTTTATCACGAGTTTGTTTGTCATAAATAACAGAAAAAAGTTCTTTGTCATTTGTAGAATTCTGAAATTTTGGCTTATTCCCTGCGTAATATGCAGCACCGCGCACAATAGCCGTTGAGGGATCAACAACCTGCAGGCAATGAATATTCAATTGTTGCTGAATTTGATTTTTAATTTCAGGAATGTAAGTTGCGCCACCAACCAAAACAACGCCAATTAATTCATTTTCCGTAACATTATTTTTCTGAAGAATGGATTTTGTTAAATCTATAGTTTGTTGAATATATGGCAAAACAGCTTCGTTAAATTCGCTTCGGTTTAAGTCGAAACTCAACTCTTGTGATTGTTCCAGATCATTCGTTAAATATACTGATATTGAAGCTTTTTCGTTGAATGTAAGTTCTTTTTTCAGTTCTTCCGCTACACCTAAAAGTAAATTAAATTCTTTAGAATATTTTCCGTTGAAAAGATCAATAAAAAGTTCATTGCTTTTTCGTTCAAAATGTTCAATTTTAGCAAGTTGGTGCAAGAGTGATTTTTCTACGATTGCCAAATCAAAGTCTAATCCACCCAGGAAATTGTTGCCTTCATGATCAAGAATCCGCAATTCATCTGGGTTTATGGCAACCAAAGCAATATCGAAAGTTCCGCCTCCCAAATCAAAAACAAGGCATTTACCATTTTTTTTGATTTTCTCATCTTCATTAAAAATGGATAAGCAAGCAGCAATAGGCTCTTGGAGCAAAACAACTTCTTTAATGCCCGCTTTTTCAGCAGCCAACTTTGTGGCGTTTGCCTGAACCGTATTGAATGACGCAGGCACAGTGATTACAACTGCTTCCAACTTTTCAGAGCGAATAAACTTCTTAAGTTCTAGAAGAATGTGGGTTGATAATTGAACAGGATCGGTTTCATGTACGCCTAGGTTGAATTTTACGTCAGTTCCAATTTTCCGTTTAAATGAACTATAAACATGTTTTAATCCTTGCGATCTAAGCTTTAGTGCCTTATTTCCAATAATAACCTCGTTATCTTTAAAAGCAACGACGCTAGGCAAAATTTCATTATTATCAACAGGATTGCGAAAAACTTCCAACAAGCCGTTTTCATGTTTCGCTATCAAACTATTTGTGGTGCCTAAATCAATGGCGTAGGTTATAAACTTCATCTTTTTTCTGAAACGATGAGTAAATATAGGAATTATTGTTTGTTTTTAGTATTTTTAAAAATAGCTTTTGCTGATTCAACATAAAATCAATTCCCCCAAGAATCATTCATTCCAAATTGCATGAAAAAACGACTTTTTCGCACATTTTCTGGGTCAAAAGTCGGGCAACCATGTTCATCCAATCTTGGATAATGTGGCGTATTTCGCTCCATTTTCTTCGGTAAGATTATTAAGTCATGTGCAAATCGGTTTTGAAAACCATGACGAATGTTTTCGCTGTCAACTCCCAAGCGCAAATGAGCGACATTTCCATAAGGCATGTTGATTTGCAGTCCACCGTAAAGAACGCCATGACTTGTTTTTCCGTAAGGCAAATCTTCTAGAATTCGAAAGCCACTTGGTTGTTTATCCAATGGAATTTTTTGCCAAGTAGATCCGCGCGTTTCGCCTGTCCAGATGTAAAGTCCCGATGAAAATTTAAAATCTTTGGTTTTGTAACTCGCTTGAATATGACCTGTTCTGAATCGATCACGTGCTTGTCCACCAAATACGTCATTCTCGAAACGTAAACTTACATTTTTCACATGAATTCCCCATCCGCCAGAGAGCTGGGAAGTTCCGACATTATCAAAATAAAGCAAATAATTAAATCCTAGTCCATAGTTAAACTTGGATTGATGATTTAGTCCATCTAACTCAAAATCGCGCTCACTTTCTTTTTTCCCAGCGAGCAAAACCGCTCCGATCGAAGTTCTATTTTCGAAGAATTTTTTGCGATTTCCATAAGAACTTCCGTTGAACGTAAAAGTTGTACCGGCATTTACTTGGTAGAAATAATCGGTGTAATAGCCGCGAACATTCAAACCAATGCTGTTTTGATGGGAACCTAAATTCACTAGCAAACCAACTGATGCTCCAAATTTACTGTCCGAATAGGATTGGGACAAAAGCTGGTTTGCAAGCATCAAGAAAATGAAAACGATTTTTTTCACAAGACAAAATTGGCAAAAAACATTCCAAGAATGAAGGTTTGATCTGCGGATTCCAATAATAGTCCTTTTCTCAAACAGCGCAATTCAATTAAATTCCGTCGTTTGAACGGAGCAAATTAATTAAATTCCGTCGATTCATGTTGGAGTTATTCGTAAGAATGAGTTAAAAGCATTGCAATTTGAAATTTAATTTTGATCTAAATGGAGATTTAATAAAGCTAATCAAATTATTTCCCCAATAAACATCTTTTTTTTACCAATCATCATGATGACTCGTTCAACATTTAAAATCATGCTACATTTGCTCTATGGGTAATTCAGCAAAATTATATTGGGGATTTCAAATCATTGGATGGTTTGCTTATTCATCGCTGATTTTTTTTGCAACCTATAACGACAATCCAGATGAAATTGATGCTCGGTTTTTATTTCAATTAGGATCACTAACGGTAATATGTATCTTGTCAACGCACATCATGAGGCAGTTGTTGCTCAAGTTGAAATGGTTGGAATTGAAATTTGCAGCTTTGATACCACGATTATTAATCATTTCATTTGTTTGTTCTACGGTAATTGAATTGGTTTTGGTTCTCGTTTCCGTGCTTTCGAAAGACCCAGATCCCATTCGTATAGGTCGAATTTTTGTCAACGTACTTGCCATTTCTGTGCTCGTTTTATTTTGGAATGCGATATACGTAACTTATCATTATTTCCAAAAATCCAAAAATCAAGAATTAAATAATTTGAGTTTAGAAGCATCGAAAAACGAAATTGAACTCAAAAACTTGCGGTCTCAGTTAAATCCTCATTTTTTATTTAATTCGCTCAATAGCATCAGAGCACTAGTGGATACAGAACCAGCAAAAGCTAAAAATGCAGTCACGACGCTTTCAAATCTGCTTCGGAAATCCCTGATTATGGGAAAAGAGAATTTGGTAAGTATTGAATCAGAATTGTTGATGGTGTCAAATTACTTAGAACTTGAAAAAATTAGGTTTGAAGAACGACTTTCTGTCACTTGGGATATTGATGATCGCTTGAATTCATTTCTCATTCCGCCTTTTTGTTTGCAAATGTTGGTTGAAAATGCCATTAAACATGGAATTTCAAACATTGTGGATGGAGGAGAAGTGATTATTCGCACCAGCAGATCAAATGGAAATGTGGAAATATCTGTAAGTAATTCAGGGCAATTAGGAAAAAACAGTGATACAGGAATTGGTATCGCAAATACGCGAAGAAGGTTAGATATTCAATACAACGGCAAAGCTGAATTTGTGCTTGCTCAGCGAGAAAATAGTGTAGTCGCAACTTTAATTTTTAACGATGAAGACATTTAATACAATTCTTATTGACGATGAGCGCTTGGCGCGAGAAGAAATGCGCTCGTTGCTCAAAGATCATTTATCGATCGAAATCATTGACGAAGCCAAAAATGGAGAAGAAGGTATCGTAAAAATCTTAGAGCACAAGCCAGATTTAATCTTTCTTGATGTCAATATGCCTGAAATGACAGGGTTTGAAATGCTCAAACAATTGGATGAAATTCCGCACGTTATTTTTGTTACGGCTTATGATGAATTTGCACTTCAAGCTTTTGAGGTCAACGCACTTGATTACATTCTAAAACCTGTCGATCCAGAACGCTTGTCCGAAGCTATTCAGAAAGTCCATGCCAAGGAAATTGCGGACAACGACGAAATTGAAACCAAGCATCAAACCGTTGGAAATAGAATTTTATCAATTAAAGACCACGTTTTCATTAAAGATGGAGAAAAATGCTGGTTCATTGAAATGTCCAAAGTGCGCATGCTAGAATCAGAAGGTAACTATGTGAAAGTCTATTTTGACGAATTTAGACCCATGATTTTGCGTTCACTGAATAGTTTTGAAGAACGTTTGGATCCTAATTATTTCTTTCGAGCCAATCGGAAATTCATCATAAATATTGCTTGGATTTCAAAAATCGAAAACTGGTTCAATGGCGGACTGCAAGTGGAACTTCGAGACGGAGAACGGGTCGAGATTTCACGTCGTCAAGCCATTCGATTCAAGGAATTAATGAGTATTTGATTGCTCAAAAAACTGCCATAGCGGTTCATCCGGCACTGGAGCAATAATTTTAATTTCTTCACCACTCGTTGGATGTGCAAAGAAAAGTTTGCGCGCATGTAAGTGAATCGAAGCATCTTTATTCGAGCGTTTTGCTCCATATTTCACATCGCCTTTGATGATGCAACCAATGTGCGCTAACTGACAACGAATTTGGTGATGACGTCCCGTTTCTAAGGTTATTTCGAGTAAATAGTATTTGTCAGATTGTCCAATTAAACAGTAAGTAAGAATCGCTTGTTTGGCGTTGTTTTCAGAATTGACAACATACGATTTGTTTTGACCTTCATTTTTCCGCAACCAGTTCACCAATCGATCTTGGCTTTTTGGAGGTTTCGATTCAACAACCGCCCAATAAATTTTATTCGTTTCTTTCTCACGAAATTGCTTATTCAAACGTTCCAACGCCTTACTTGTTCGTGCAAAAACTACCGCTCCACTTGTTGGTCGATCCAAGCGATGTACCACTCCACAAAACACATTTCCAGGTTTATTGTATTTTACTTTTAAATATGTTTTGATTTTTTCGGGTAAGGGTTCATCGCCTGTTTTGTCGCCCTGAACAATGTCAGAAGGACGCTTGTTCACTACAATAGTGTGATTGTCTTCATGCAAAATTTGCAAGTTTTGATCCGAAAATGAAGCATCTGTTGATGAATGAAGGGTCATGCGATTTTACGTTTGGTTCGATTTTTCATTTCGTGATGTCAAAAATACTGAAATCTTATGGTTTATTGGATTTTAGAAAACTTAGGAAATAACGAATCAAGTTTTACTACTTCCACTAAAATGGGATCATTTAATTGCATTTCGATCTGCTGAGAATCCTTAAAATTGAAGACTTGTCCATCAATTTTTAGCTGACGATTTTTTTGAAAATCCAAGGTTGCGACAAGCCAGCTGGGTTCGTTCGCATTTCCTTGAGCTAAAATCCCTAATTCGGGCTGATCTTTATCTGGCGAGCTATAAACCGCTGAATATCCATAATTTAAATCCACAGCCGGCGACCAAAGCGCCTCTCCAATGGTTTGTGAAACACCTATATACATTTGTTGTTCAAGCGCGCGCGCTCTTGCGCCAACATGAACTCGTGTTGCACCTCGCACTGTTTCTGTGCACGACGGAGCTAAAATGAATTCAGCGCCGTGTTTAGCAAGTAATTGAGTTCCAATCGGAAATTCAATGTCATAGCAAATTTGAATTCCAAATCGAATGCCTTTAAGTTCAAATAATTGAAGTTTTTTTTCGCCCGAAGAAATGCCCCATTCTTCGTTTTCGAAACGTGTCATAAACCATTTGTCTTGATAATTCATCGCGTTTGGAGAAAACACAAATGCTCGATTTACAACTATTTCATTGACTTGAACTGGAAAACTGGGAGCCACGATAGTACAATTATATCGTTGAGCTAATTGTTGAAACCACGTTTTAAATATTTCCAAATAATGTTGAATTTCAACCAGTTGAAGATTTAAGTCTTTTTGAATTTCTGAGTCAAGTAATGAACAAAGTTCCATGGAACCATATTCTGGAAATACAAGTAATTCAGCGTTTTGCGAAACACCTTGTTGAACCCAATTTTCTACATGTTTTTTCCAGTCTTCGATAGATTCAAAGTAGCCAATTGGATATTGAGCAAGTGCGATAGTTAATTCCATGCTTTCATCCAAAAAGTTAATTTCTTCATGGTAGGTTCAGATTCCCCACGATCAAGCCAATCCAAGTGACAAAGCAAATCGTTCTGTTTAAGGTATCCTCGTTTTGTCCAAAAAGCATCATTTGAGACATAATTTTGTGGCTTTAATGGATGGTTTTCCTCACGATTTACAGCGCAAAAACACGTGTTTTTATAACCGTTTTTCAATGCAAATGTTTCGCGTTCATCAAAAAAACGAAGTCCAATTCCTTTTCCACGATGTTCCGCTAACAAAATACTCTCACCAAAATAAAAATAGTCATCAACGGTTAATTCTTGGTCCAAAAATGGTTGTTTGATTTCAGCAATTTCTTGATTTAATCCTTGCGCCGTTGTAGCTCCAACCAATTCGCTTTTAAAATACACCAAGAAAACAAAGCTATCAGGATTTTGGGCATATCTGGCTAAGTATTTTTCTTCATAGTCAATAGTGCCTTCATACAAATAGGGAAATTCATAAAACACCTGAATGCGCAGTTTTCCTAATGCCTGAATGTGAGGAATTAGACCCGCTCCTTGAACTGTAATAAATTCGTATTCTTCCAACATTTACGAGACAAGCGAAATCCACAACTCAAGGTTGTAGTAAGTGGTAACACGCGTTATTTTTCCATTTTTCACTTCCAAAAATGCACCTGCCGGAAGTACATACGATTGACCCTTCGCTTCCGGTAAACCAGCTTCCCCTTTTTTGTAAATCCCGTTAACAGTAAATTCAACTGCAATGCGACTTTCATCCGAAGAAGTGTAAAAAACGATATTGGTCAATTGTTCCTCATAACTAGCATCCATTTTCTTGAGAAATTCAACGAAAAGTTCCTTTCCAATGCGCGGCTCACTCTCGTTAGGTTCATGAAGAATTTGGTCGTCCACATACGTGAGCATTTCGTTCCAATTTCCACTATTGAAGGCATGATAATAATTTTGAACAATTTCTAAAGATGTCATGATTTGCTTATTTTTAATTACAAATTTGCCAAGAATAATTGACTTTTTTCTCAAAAATCGAAGGTTAAAATTATTTTGAGTTAAGAGTGTCAAATTGAAGTTCTTTTTTTGATTTGATGATCATCATTTTTAAGATTTTAACTATATTAGATACTTAAACTTATCTTTTATGTGTAAAAAGTCAACCTTTAAACACGCACCTTGTCCCACATGTTTGGGTAAGGTCGTAGGCAGGACCGATAAAGTTTTTTGTTCTGTGCCGTGCAAAAATAAACATCACAGCGTCGCACGGGCGTTGGTGAAATCAAGGTTAAATGAATTGAAAGAGCGACTTCGAAGAAACCTCGTTATTTTGGAAGGAGTTGTGGGGCGTAATGGAAAAAAAGTAGAAATTCACCGCAATGCACTTTTCAAAAAAGGATTCGATTTTCAGGGATTCACTTCAGCTTATAGGAAAGGAAGGAAATTGATTTTTGAGCTTGGTAACTACTTTTTTAATTTTTTAACCAACGGAAAAGTGTATGTAGAACGAGTAGGAGAGCTTAGTGAAAACATGCCCGTTTTTTTTAGGCGCTGGGAAATTGACTTTCCGAATGGGAAGGTAGTTGGGGGAGATGTTGGGGATGATTCTAGTGGATAATTGACGTAGAATTAGTCCAGATTGAGGCTCAAAAGAGGTGATTGAGTTGGATATGCTTTAGCCGTTAAGAAACGGATAATCCGATTGAAAATCAACGAACTAGGCGAAAACGGAGGCTTTGAAAACCAGCTCAAGAACCTTCAAACACACCGCCTAACGCCCAAAACGGTCAAAAACAGCAATTCTTCCAATTTTGGATTTCAAGCAACCTGATTTCGCTTAAAAATGCAATTAAAAATCACGGTTTTTCGATAATGCATCCAAGTATACTTTGATGCATCCCTGGATAGCTTTGTCTTGTAATTTGCGCTCATGTACCTATGGATTCAACATTTGACATTTTTTTATTACAAGTTTTTTAAGTCCAGCACCTCAAAATAAAATTATCCAAAATCTCCATCAAACAGTTACAAAGCAACCAAAAATACTACTTTTGCAAAAGTAAAAATCTCGTATGAAGCAAAATATATCATTGATTATTAACCCATCAGAAATCACTGCAGGAACTCGAGGAGCATCTCTTGGACCAGGCGCAATGATGGCTGTGGCGCGCTCAAAAGGAAGTTCACTTTTTGGTGATTTTCCTATAACGCAAATCAAGGATGTTAATTTTTTGCTTGATAAACCTATCAAAAATCCTTTTGCGAAGCGAGGTGAAGGACTGGTAGAAATTTTTACATTAATGAGCCAAGAAATCCAAAGCACGCTTGCAAACAATCAATTTCCATTGGTTATTGCTGGCGACCATGGTTCAGCTGGAGGAACAATTGCTGGAATTAAAGCCCAATTTCCCGACAAGCGACTTGGTGTAGTTTGGATAGATGCCCATGGAGATTTACACACGCCGTACACAACCCCTTCGGGAAATATGCACGGAATGCCTCTGGCAACAGCTTTGAACGAAGATAATAAACAAGAACAACGCAACAACATTTCTGAAAATGAGATTCAAATTTGGAATGCGCTGAAAAATGCTGGCAATTCTGGACAAAAAATAGCTTCGGAAGATTTAGTTTTCATCGCAGTGCGTGACGTTGAAAAGGAAGAAATTGCCCTGATGGAGCGATTAAACATCAAGAATTTCACGGTTGAAGAACTCAGGCGACTCGGGGTGAATGCAGTTTTGGATGCAATTTCGACAAAATTAAGTGCCTGTGATTTGATTTATGTTTCGTTTGACGTGGATTCGATGGATCCAACAGAAACTAGTCATGGAACAGGAACTCCGGTTGATCATGGTTTAACTATTGACGAAGCCAGGAATTTGTTGATTGGATTTACAAATCATCCAAAATTGGTGTGCATGGAATTCGTTGAAGTGAATCCATGCCTCGACGAGAAAACGAACAAAATGGCTGAAGTAGCCTTTGATTTGTTCAACGACGTCGTAACATCATTAAGAAAATAATTCAAACTTTATATCAAAACAAAATTCGATGAAGCGAGAATTTCGCTTTTTCACTTAAATCATGGAAAATTTAATTAAATCAAACATATTAGCTCATTCTGAAGCTTTGTTCGGAATGAATATCGAAGAACAATTTATTCAATTTCAAAAAACGCGAAAAGATGTTGAAGGTGACATCACGCTTGTCCTGTTCCCATTTATCAAATTACTCCGTTGCGCACCAGCGGAAGCTGGCGAAAAAATTGGAGCTTTTTTGGTTGAAAAAATTGAAGAATTGGATCGTTACGAAGTAATTGGTGGATTTTTGAACTTGATGCTTTCCGAAAAATACTGGATCAATCAACTCAATGAAATACAAAGTCAACCGACTTTTGGGTTTAAAGCGCCAAACAGCAAGCCGACAATCATGGTGGAGTATGCTTCGCCAAACACAAACAAACCTTTGCATCTTGGTCACTTGCGAAATATTTTCTTGGGCTATTCAGTCGCCGAAATCTTGAAAGCGAATGGAAACAAAGTCATCAAAACGCAAATCATAAACGACCGAGGGATCCACATTTGTAAAAGCATGTTGGCTTGGGAGCGATTTTCTCCAATCAATGAGAAAGGCGAGCGCGAAACACCTCAAAATACTGGAATCAAAGGCGATAAGTTAGTTGGCAAATACTACGTCGAGTTCGACAAGCAATTCAATGCAGAAGCAAAAGAAATTATTTTAGCTTGGGAAAAAGGTCAATTTGATGATTATCCGCAAGTTGTTGTAGATGAATTCAAGAAATTGACGGAGGCTAAAAAAGAAAAAGACGAGAAAACAATTGCCGGAATAGATGACAAAATCAAAGACTTGGCAAAAAATCAAACTGGAATTTTGCGAGATGCGAAAGAAATGTTGATCAAATGGGAAGCAAAAGATCCGCAAGTGTATTTATTGTGGGAAACGATGAATTCTTGGGTTTACGATGGTTTTGATGTGACGTATAATTCGATGGGCGTTGATTTCGATAAACTTTATTACGAATCAGATACTTATTTGCTTGGCAAAGATTTAATAATTGACGGATTGAAAAAAGGCGTTTTCTTCAAAAAAGAAGATGGTTCCGTTTGGATTGATTTGACTGCAGAAGGAATGGACGAGAAATTAGTACTTCGTTCGGATGGAACAGCGGTTTACATGACCCAAGATATGGGAACGGCAGCCGATCGTTTCAATGATTTTAAAGACTTAAGTGGAATCATCTATACTGTTGGAAATGAGCAAGATTATCATTTTCAAGTGTTGTTCTTAATCCTTCAAAAATTGGGTTATGAATGGGCGAAAAATTGCTACCATTTATCGTATGGAATGGTCGATTTGCCATCTGGGAAAATGAAATCGCGTGAAGGAACAGTTGTCGATGCCGATGATTTAATGGCTGAAGTGGTTGAAAAAGCGACAGAAATGACCCATGAACGTGGACATTTGGAAGGAATGACTGAAGCAGAACAACAGAAATTGTTTCACACCATTGGAATGGGAGGGTTGAAGTATTATTTGCTCAAAATCGATCCGCGTAAACGCATGTTGTTCAATCCAGAAGAATCGGTGGAGTTGAATGGAAATACTGGACCATTCATTCAATATGCACATGCACGGATTCAATCCTTGATAGCCAAATCGGGCATTATTCCTAGTGAAGTGGAGGCTGTAAATTTGGAACCAGTTGAGAAAGAAATCATCAAACAATTGGCCGACTTTCCAAAAGTGATTGAAGAAGGGGCAACTCAGTATTCTCCAGCGTTGATTGCAAATTACTCGTTTGAATTGGTTAAGTTGTACAATCAATTTTACCAATCGGTTCCAATTTTGATCGAAGAGGACGAAAATAAAAAGAAACTGCGCATTTCATTGAGTGCGAATGTTGCTAAAGTCATTTCTTTAGCCATGAAAGTACTTGGAGTTGATGTGCCGAATCGCATGTAAAATAAGTATTTCAACCATTTTTTCGATGCCCTATAACTTTTAGAATAGTTGTTTCGTAGAAGGAGTATGAAAATTAATTTGCTCTTCTTGTTCGTCTTAGGAATTTTATGGCAAAGTAAAAGTCAAACGTCAAAAAATGAGTTATTTAATCAAATTGATTCTTTATTAAATGCTCCTTCTGCGAAGCCATTCAATGGAAAAGTGCTGATTGGTCAAAAAGACAGTGTTCTTTTTAAGCGGACGAAAGGATTTTCTGACATTCCTTACAAAGTCCCTTTTTCATCTGAAAGTCAATTTGTTATTGGTTCCATAAGCAAGCAATTTACAGCAGTTCTTACACTCATTGAATTTGAAGAAAAGCGATTGGATTTGTATAAGCCAATTAAATTTTATCTTCCAGAAATGAATCAATCTTGGGCTGATTCAGTGAACACTCATCACTTGCTTACGCACATGCATGGTATTCAAAATTTGGACGAACCACTTGCTTTTGAGCCAGGAAGTAAGTATCAATATTCTCAAATTGGTTACGAATTATTGAGTAAAGTCATCGAAAAGACATCAGGAAAATCGTTCGAACAATTATCAATGGAGTTGTTTATCTATTGTAAAATGTTTAACACAACATACCCGATTCAAGAAAATCTCTTTTTGTTGACTCAAGCCCATACGGAAGACAGCTTGGGTAAAATTGTTTTTGAGCCAAATGCATTGAGTAATTATGTGCCGGCAGGATCATTCGTTTCTACACTCGACGATCTTTTCCTTTGGAATCAGCAATTTTATGCAGGAAAGTTGCTCAACCGAAAGGTAATGCAATTGTTGACCTCGAAACATCCCGGGGCGGTTAGAGAACATCCACTTTTTGGAATGACTGAATATGGGTATGGAATAACAGTTGATACAAAGGACAGCATTTTGCAATATGGACAAACGGGATTAGCTCCAGGATTCGTATCCATGAGTTTTTATTTCCCCGACACCAAATTGAGTGTCATGGCAACGAAGAATGTTCAATACAGCCCTGATGACCTAGTTGAAACGTTTGACTATTTAGTTAAGATATTGAACTTGGTTCGGAGAAGTGAGCTGGTTCAGACAATTGGTTCAAACAAAAAGAGAAAGAATAAGTAATTAAATTAGAATGTTCAATTTATGTTTAAAGTTAATGATTTATTAGTCAATGTTCATAGATACAAGAGGACGTATCAGAATTATTGCGCTGTTTTTAATATTAATTTGGCAGAATATTATTTAGGTGAATCTAATTCATTTTCAGATTCCCAAATTATTCACGATGAATTATATCACTACTTCCTGAGAAATAAACCCTTCTTGAACTTGTTTTACCGTGATTGGCACGAATTCAAAACTATAAGGCAATTAACTTATGAAACTGGAATTTCGTCTGAAAGAATTATTGAGTTGTTCTCAGAGCAAAAGATATTTGCAAATAGAGACCTTCACGGAATAGCGACCCTTTTAAAATCGAAAAGTGAAATCTTCAATATTGATTCAAAATTCCGTTATTATTCAAGATATCAAATTATTGAAAAAATTTGTAAGTGTGAGCTGATTGAACGCCCGAAAAGATTAGTGTAAAACAATACCGCTTTTCTTTATGAGAAATAAGCCTTAAATCTTAGGTCTTAACAAAAATCTATAGCCCATTCAATGATCCGTTCAAATTTAGAGAAGTGAGGAATAGGAAAATAATTGAATGGCGAACCGATTTCAAAAGGCGTTTACGTCTGTATTGCTTCAGCAATGCACTACTTTTGTTATATCGGTCCATTCAATAATTTTCTCCGATCGGCTTAAATTTGGACTAGAGCTTTTTGATTCTTTTTGGGGCGATGCCAAAAAGAATAAGAATTTTATATCTTTCTCCGCGCTTTCTCCTTCAACAAAAGTCCCAATTCTCGACTTGTTTGACCAGCAACAGATGTATTTTCATCCGCTCGACGCAACAAATAAGGCATTACTTCCTTTACAGGACCATAAGGCACATATTTCGCTACGTTGAATTTGTGGTTTGATAAATTGTACGATATATGATCACTCATACCAAGCAATTGCGCAAAGTAAATGCGTTTGTCTGTTTTTTCGAGTCCGTTTTTCTCGATGAGTTCAACCAGCTTTTTTGAGCTTTCTTCATTATGCGTGCCAGCGCAAATTGCAACATGATCAATATTTTCAATAAGCAATTCCAAGGCCTGATCGAAATCATTATCCGTAGCATTTTTGGTTGGTTGGATAGGAGAGGGATACCCTTTTTCTTTTGCTCGATCACGTTCTTTTTCCATGTATGCGCCACGCACAAGTTTTACGCCATAGATGATTTTATCTTTTTTCGCTGATTCAATCATGGTTTGTAAGAAAGCCAGTCGATCATGACGATACATTTGAAGCGTATTGTAAACAATGCCACTTTTTTGATTGTATTTCAGCATCATTTCGTATACAAGACGGTCAATGGTGTCTTGAATCCATGTTTCTTCTGCATCGATGAAAAGGGAAGTGTTTGCGTCAAACGCTGCTTTACAAATTTTATCTACCCGCGAAACGACAAGGTCATAGGATTTTCTGTCCTTATCAGAAAGTTTGGCTATTCCATCGTTTGCTTTCTCAAGAATGTCGAATCGTGCAATACCTGTAACTTTAAAAACCGCAAAAGGAATATTTGGATTCGATTTTGACCGTTCTACAGTCGCTATGATTTCGTCAACAGTCGAATCAAAATCACTTTCCGAAGTTTTTCCTTCGACCGAATAGTCTAGAATAGTTCCAATTCCATATTTTGCTAAAGAATTAATGGCCGCATCACAATCCTTGATTGATTCTCCGCCACAAAATTGCTTGAAAATGGTTTTTTTAATTAAGCCTTCAATTGGAAGATGAATAGAAAAAGCTGCGTTTGTTGCAAACTTTCCAAATTTCACAAAAGTTGGACTTCCAACCATTTTAAAGAGCCAATAAGCGCGATTTAAGTCTTTATTCGATTTGCTTTTAAAAGCAATTTCTGTGTCATCAAATGAAATCATGTGGCAAAAATAACTGCTTTTGAACAATATTGTTTCAACTTTAATGGCTTTCTTTAACTTTGTTGCATCTTCTTAAAAATTAAGTTTAAATAGATGCCAAAAATGCAGGAAATTAGCGCTGAAAAATATAAAATTGAAATCGGTTCATTGACAGCTTCAAGCTTCGCCGATTTTATCGAAAATAATTACAAAAATTCTAAAATCGTTCTAATTGTTGATGAAAACACCCACGAATATTGTTTGGAATATCTTATCACAACCTTTGATTTCTTGACTGACGCAGAAGTGATGCTTCTTCCAGCGGGAGAGGAAAACAAGGTGATGGAGGTATGTTTTCAAGTGTGGGAAGCACTTTCTGAATACAGTGTCACGCGAAAGGATTTGGTTATTAATCTCGGAGGTGGCGTTGTGACTGACATGGGTGGATTCATAGCATCCATCTACAAACGCGGTGTTGATTTCATTAACATTCCTACAACTTTACTTGCGATGGTTGATGCTTCTATTGGTGGAAAAACAGGTGTTGATTTGGGAAATTACAAAAATCAACTAGGCACATTTTCAAATCCAAAGGCTGTGTATATTGATCCGATATTTTTAAGCACTTTAGAAGCGAAAGAATTACTCAACGGATATGCTGAAATGCTGAAGCATGCGCTTATTCACGATGCAAATCACTGGCGCTACTTAAAGGATTTAAAAGACTTAAAAGGGCTTTTCAAAGAAGAAGTTATTTTGAAATCACTTGAGATAAAGAACAGTGTGGTTAATGAAGATCCGATGGAAAAAGGAGTTCGGAAAATTTTGAATTTTGGTCATACCGCGGGACATGGCTTGGAAGGCTACTTGCTTGATAAGAACCCGATTGATCATGGCCATGCGGTGGCCTTAGGAATGATTGTGGAGTCTTATATTTCGATGCGAAGAGGAATATTAGAAAAAGGGCAATTCAATGAAATTGAGCAAGCGATATTGGATTGGTTTCCAATTTACTCGCTTGAAAATACCGATATTCCGTTGATAATTTCCTTGCTGAAAAATGACAAGAAGAATCATTCCGGAAAAATCCAATGCTGTTTATTAACGGAAATCGGAAATTGTATTTTTGATCAAGCAGTTGAGGAACAAGAGTTTTATGATGCTTTTTTGCACTTAATGAATCGAAATGTGCATTTGAATTAAAACTTGAGACTCAATAATTTTGCTTTAATTTCTTCCAATCGGTGAATCACTTCGTCTTTCGGAAGAATATCAATAGGAGTTTTCTCTTTGAGTGCTTTTTTTGCACCTTCCAATGTATAACCTTTTATTTTGACCAATTGATAAATCTTGTTAAAATTTTCAATGTCATTCGGAGTAAATAAACGATTGCCTTTTTTGTTTTTCTTTGGTTGAATAACGGTAAATTCTTTCTCCCAAAACCTTATTAATGAAGCGTTTACATTAAAAAGGGTTGACACTTCACCGATGGTGTAATACAATTTTGAAAGCGATTTGATATCAATACTGTTCACTAGTGGTCAATTAATAATTCGAAAATAGTGTTAATTTTGCACCGCAAGTTACTGAATATAATGAAATTAGTATCAATTATTTTGTTTTTTATTTTATCAAGCTTAGTTGTTAAGGCTCAAGATAATAGCACAATAAAGGATAGTTTATTAAGAAGTAAACTTTCAGATTCAACCAAAATGAAAGCAGATTCTGTACTTGTTTTAGTTGCTGATTCAGCTTTTACACCTACAATAACGCCCAATGGCAAGCGCATCGACGATATGATTAGTTATGCCAAAACATTCCTAGGAACACCTTATCGCTATTCAGGAACAACACCTTCAGGATTTGATTGTTCAGGTTTTATCAATTATGTGATGGGCGATTTTGGATTTAGCTTAACGCGAACAAGTTATGGTTTGGCAGAACTCGGTCAAACAGTGTCTTTAGCTAATTTGCGTCCGGGTGATTTGATGTTCTTTAAAGGTCGAAATGTTAACTCAACCAGTGTTGGACATGTTGCCTTGGTCGTTGAAGTAAACGGCAAAGACATTAAAATGATTCATGCTTCCACATCTCGTGGCGTTGTGATAGAAAACTTTCGATCCAGTAGTTATTTGGTTCCACGTTACCTCAAAGCAAAACGATTGGATTACGGCAACAAATAATTTTAAGTCAGCGAATTTCTTCGCAACAAATGCCATATCAAATAAATGACTGAACTCAGCGCGAGTAAAGAAATGATTTGGAAACTATACGAAATGGATTCTAAAGTATTATGGTAGGTTAACAGTGTAATTCCAGAACCTATAATAATCCCAATTTCCAGCGCTATAAATATCGTTCCAGAGCCCGCTCCGCGTCTTTTTTCATCCGCTAAATCTCCCATCCAAGCCATGATTGTGGGACTGCTGATTCCAGTGGCTACTCCAAATAGTAATGCTGCACTAATAAATATGGATTCATTGACGGCTAGTGAAGTCAAAAGCATCGATGCAACTAAAATACTGAATCCAATGACAAGCGTTTTTCTGCGCCCAATTTTATCAGAAAGCGAACCTGCGAGCAAACGCACAACGATTGTGGTTAACGCATAATATACAAAATAAGATCCTTTGTCTAATCCAAGGAAAGCGGCAAGATCGGGAGTTAAGACAAAAACGGCACCTGAACATCCAGCGGATAAAACCATAACCATTGCGGCGGGCAAAACACTTGGCTCAAAAATATCTTTGAAGTTGATTTTTAATAAGCCTAAATGGAATTTTACCTTTTGAGATTTTGGTAAAGTTTCTTTTACTGAAACAAGCATCACTCCAGCAATTAATGTCGTTAGCATGGCTGAAATGTACAAAATCTCTATACCGCCCGCTGAAGCAATGCTAGATCCAACCGCTTGACCAACACCAAAGCCAAGTGAAATGAAAACACCCCAAATTCCCATTCCTTGACCTCGTTTATTGGGTGGTAAAATATCCGTTACCATAGCTGTGGCTCCAGTAGGTTGAAACCCAGCACTGAATCCATGATAAAGTCTAAGTGAAAGAAAAAGAAATACAGAGGTCATCACGGAGTAAAGCAAGCAACTTAATGCTGCTAAAACTACGCCGATGTACATTACTTTTTTTCGACCAATCGTATCTGAAAGTTTTCCTGAGAACGGACGTGAAAGTCCTGCCGCTATTGAGAATAGAATGAAAATATATCCTTTGAATTCTTCACCTCCATAAGAAGAAATGACTGTGTTGAGTTCAGGGATAAGTAAGTTAAAACTTGTCATGAAAAAGAACATGGACAAGGCTAAGACCCAAAAATTCTTTTCATATCCTAAAATCATTGTGCAAAATTAGCGTTAATTTAGGAAAGAGTTAATCAAATAAAAACGAAGGATGAAGTATAGTTGGATTGTTTTGGTATCCGTAGGTATGTTGTTGTCGTGCAATTCGACGAAAACCAATGAGTTAAGTGTTCGTGCCAACGAGACTCAAAAATCGAATGATTCCGTTAAGGTAGTTTCTGAAAATAAGAACTGGCAAGAACTTTTGGAAATGGATCGAACTGATTTAAAGAAAGAGGAGGTTGGAACCAATACAAACAGTAAATTTGCACAAAAAGAAACGATGAAAGAAGCAACTTTTGGAGCAGGATGTTTTTGGTGTATTGAGGCAAGTTTTTTAGACGTTAAGGGTGTCATTTCAGTGAAACCAGGTTATGCAGGCGGCAAAACGAAGAATCCAACATACGAACAGGTTTGCACTGGTAAAACTGGTCATGCAGAAGTTGCCCGAATCGAATACGATGAATCCATTATATCTTTTGATGAATTGCTGGAAATGTTCTGGTTTTTGCACGACCCAACGCAATTGAACAGACAAGGAAACGATATTGGAACACAGTACCGCTCCGTTATATTTTATCACGATGAAGCACAGAAAGAAATTTCAGAAAAATACAAAGCTAAGTTAGAGGCTGAAAAAGTGTGGGACAAACCAATAGTAACAGAAATAGTGGAAGTCAATAATTATTACGAAGCAGAAAAATACCACCATAATTATTTGGCTTTAAATCCTGAAAACGCTTATTGTCAAGCAATTGTTCGACCTAAAGTAGACAAGTTTCGAAAAGTATTTGGGTCGCGTTTGAAGTAATAAAAAAGAGGCTGTCTCAAAAGGGCCAAAATTTCGTTTTACTTGATTCAAAAATGCTTATTTACTTGAGTAAACCCGCTTTTTTCATCTTCGAGAGCCTCATTTTGGCACTTTTTAGTTCAGCCTCTTAAAAATTAAAGGGGCTGTCTACATTTGAGACAGCCCCTTTCAAAAATATATGAATCTATAAATTAATTCGTTGCTTTTTGTTTGATAACTGGAGCATCTGTTTTAGCACCAACTTTGCGTGTTCCAGCTTTTAAAGAAGCTTCGTGTCTTGCATATTGCTCTTCAGTCAATATTTCTTTCAAGATTTGCATTTCAGCATTTTTATTGCCTTGAACTTGCTCAGCACGTTGATCTGCAGTGAAAGATGGTTCAGCATTCACAGCTTCCATTTTCATTTCAATTCCCGTCAATAATTGCTTAACGCGCTCTTTTTGCTCCGCAGTTAATTGTAAAGAACTTGACATTGACTCTGTGCGAGCCTCAGCACGTTTAGTAGCTGCTTCCATATTTTGTGCAAACATGAAGTTACTCGCTAAGATGAATGCGCCTAAAAAGAATATTTTTTTCATTTTTATCAGTTTTAAAGTGTTAAATTACTGCTTTATTCATTAATTTGTTTCATTTTAAGAAACATTTAACATTACGAAATTGAAAAACAACCTCACATACTTGACGCAGTTTCTTTGCATTTGGTTGCTTTTGGCGTCATGTGGATTGGTGAATAATAAACCAAATTCAGAATCGGATGTGCTGAATATGAGTAGGCAAGGACTTACCGAAATTCCTGACGAAGTTTTCGAAATGAAACAGTTGCGTGTATTGAAATTGTATGGCAATCAAATTGACTCTATTTCGCCGCGGATTGCAGAACTTCAAAACTTGGAAAAACTGTACATCGGTAAAAATAAATTGACCTATTTTCCGCCTGAAATCGGTGAGTTGAAGAATCTAAAACTACTTTCAGCACAATATAATGACATAAAATACCTAACTGCGGCAATCGGCAAACTTGAGAATTTGGAAGATTTGATTTTGAACCAAAATCAATTGAATACCATTCCTGTTGAAATTGGAAAACTTAAAAATTTAAAAAGCTTACAACTCAATTTTAACATGTTGACATACCTTCCTGCAGAGGTTGGCAATTGCAGCAATCTAGAATTTTTAATGTTGAACAGAAACATGATTGAGTTCTTACCTGAATCTTATGGTAACTTGACCCACCTGAAGGAACTTTATTTAGCTGGTGCAGGAAATTTGGTAAGAATTCCAGATAGTTTTTGTGATTTAAGATCGTTGTATACACTTGAAATCGATCGATTTACAGTTGTTCCAACATGCCTTTATGTGCATAAATCAAATCAATTAAGAATCTACGTCCGATGATTTGTCGTTGTAAATGAAGTAAGTAAACAAAACGGCATCATAAGCAAAATGTATCGCTACGCTAGGCCAAAGTCCATAGTATTCATAGGTATACCCTAATATAAACGACAAGGGAAGAACAACCAAACCATATAACGAAGTGCGCCAATTAAACGGATTGAGATAGCCATGAATAGCGACAAATAGAACGGAAGTTATGATTGGTCCCAAATAAAATTGAACTCCAACCCTGAAGAGCAATTCTTCGCCAACACCAGCACATACAGACAAGAAAAAAGCGTCAAAATAGTTCAAATTCATAGACGAAACTAACTCATCTACCCGCAGGGGAATGGTGTCGAAAATCGGTAAGCGCATAATCAAAGCAGCGAAAGCAGCATATAAAATCCCAACGATTATTCCTAAAGTAATGATATCAAAATGTACATTTTCAAATTCCATAAAATCATAAAACGTCTGACCTTCAATAAAATGAAGTGCTAGAAATGCTGGAATTGGAAAAACGAGCAAGGTCACAAAACCAAGAGCGTAAATGGTTTTTTTTTGCATCAAGCTTTGTTTACCAGATTGGAGTTGTAATAGCTTGGGTCATCAGAAACTTCTTGACCAATAAAAGGTGGAATTTCAAACGTTTCATCTTCGGAATTCAGTTCGATTTCGGCAAGAATTAATGGTGCCAATTTCCCTTCAAAAACATCAATTTCCCATAATTTTCCTTCGAAATTAATCTCGTACCTTTTTTTGATTACTTGTTTTTCAGCGAATAAATCTAGCATTTGGATGGCTTCGACTATTGGAATTTCGTATTCAAATTCACTGCGAGAAATTCCAACGTTTTTGCCTTTTACCGTAACAAAACCTTTATCATTTTTGGTTCGAACGCGCACAGTACAATCCACATTTTGAGAAAGATAGCCTTGGCGAATTTCAATGGGTGTTGGCTTTGAAAGGCTTGCCCATTCCGTTTCTTTGACCAAGTATTTACGTTCTATTTCCATCAACAAATTTCAAATTTCAAAGTAAATGTACGAATTGTCCTTAAAACTATTTGTAGATTCGTGCTGTGATGAAGCTTATTGCACAAAAAGATATTGATCGGGAGAAATGGGATGCATTGGTTCTCAGCAAAGAGAATACTTTACTATACAATCAATCTGTTTTTCTGGACAATTTATCCAAAAATTGGATGCTTTGTACGAACGATGATTATTCGTGTGGAATGCCATTGCCATTTACTTTGCGCCTCGGAATCAAGGGTTTGTATACACCCAATTTCATTCGAGCGGTTGACTGGGTTGGCGATCGATCTGTTTTAACTGATCACTTTTTGAAGCAACTAGATGCTTTGTTGAGAAAGGAATTTAAGCACGCATCGCTTCGTTTGGAGAATGATTTTTTAACGGGGTCAAAAGAAGATCGTGTGTATCAAATGTTGTCCGAAAAACCAGGACTAAACGAGCAAGCCAAACGCAGTTTAAAGAAATTTGAAAAATCAGAATTAGCCTTTACTGAAGTTGATTTGGAGCAGTTTTTACCAATTATCATCCAAGAATTACGAGAAAAAGTGATTGATTTGAATAATCAAGACTTCTTTCGATTCACGAAATTGTTGGAAAATTATCCAAAAGAGAATTATTGGTTAATTGGTGTAAGAGATTCCAAGGAGATTGTAGGCGGTATGATTTTTATCAAGTGGCAAAAGACGCTACACTACGTGAAAGGAGGAGCTTTGGAACATGCCAAAAAATCAGGTGCAATGTATGCCATGATGTTCAAAGCGATTGAATATGCTCAAAATGAAGGATTAGTGCTGGATTTTGGAGGGTCGAATGTCGAAGGTGTTCGACGTTTTAATTTGGCTTTTGGTGCCGAGGATAAATCCTATTATCATTGGTCTTTTGATCAAACTCCATGGTGGTTCAAAATCGCTCGCAGACTGAAAAATGGATCGAAAAGCAGTAATTAACAAAGTGATGTTTCCATTTAAGTTGAATGTATGGGATATTTCCGTAGCTAATTTCTAAATTTGTTAATGCTTTTGCCAAAAAATAACATGCCCCGCTGGGTAATCATTGTCATTGATTTGATTATTTCGGCTGTTGCGTTGATGTTTGCTTATTTGATGAGGTTCGACCTTAAAACCGATCCTTATTTAATTCGCACAGAATGGGAAATTCTCTCAAAATCCATTTTGCTTTATTTTGGTGTTAAGTTCCTAGTTTTTTATTTCTTCAAAGTTCACAAAGGTCTTGTTCGTCACACTTCTACGGAAGATTTGAGACGTATATTACTCGCCAATTTGACATGTACAGGACTCTTTTTAACCTTTGGTCTATTACGGAAATTCTACATCGATGGCTATTATTTATTCCCTACAACTGTTCTAATTGTTGAGTTTTTGGCGGCTTGTATGTTGATGTTGATTTCTCGATTTACCGTCAAGTTACTTTACTTAGAAACTAAAAAGAACAAAATTGCAGATTCTCGTGTTCTCATTTATGGAGCTGGAATTTCGGGATTAATGACGAAAAGAACCATCGAAAAAGATCCTGGAAGTAATTTTCAACTCATTGGTTTTCTGGATGATAATAAAAAATTGAGTGGCACAATTCTCGAAGGAATTACGATTTATCACACGAGCAAATTGCAAAAACTTGTTTCAGAAGAAGGAATAGATACGATTATTTTGGCGATTCAAAATCCAGATGAAAAAAACAGAAAAGCGATTGTTGATTTTTGTTTTGAAAATGGAATTACCGTTCAAAAAGTTCCGAGTGCAATCAGTTGGGTGAATGGTGAATTTTCAACTAAGCAACTCAAAAAAATTAAAATTGAAGATCTTTTGGGAAGATCTGAAATTCACTTGGATATTGATAAAATTGCCAAAGAATTAACGAATCAAGTTGTCCTTGTTACGGGTGCTGCAGGCTCGATTGGAAGTGGAATGGTGCGACAAATTTTATCTTTCCATCCTCAAAAAATTGTTTTGTTAGATACAGCAGAATCAGGTCTTTATGATTTTGTGAATGAACTACAAGCAGGAAATAAAACATTGCCAATAGAAACGGTGATCGGCGACATTCGAAATGTTGATCGAATGAATCATGTTTTTGAGACCTTCAAACCATCGTATGTGTTGCACGCAGCCGCATACAAACATGTTCCTTTGATGGAAGATAATCCTTCCGAAGCTTTATTGACCAATGTTTTCGGTACAAAGAATTTGGCTGATCTTGCCATAAAATACGGTGCTCATAAATTTGTCATGATTTCAACGGACAAAGCCGTAAATCCAACAAATGTGATGGGAGCTTCGAAGCGCATTGCTGAAATCTATGTTCAAAAAATGAATGAGAAAGGTGTTACCAAATTCATTACAACGCGTTTTGGAAATGTGTTAGGGTCTAATGGATCTGTGATTCCTTTGTTCCAACGTCAGATTGAAAATGGTGGACCAATTACACTCACTGATGAGCGAATTACGCGCTTTTTCATGACCATTCCAGAGGCTTGCCAGCTTGTGTTGGAAGCAAGTACCATTGGAAATGGGGGTGAAATTTTCGTCTTTGACATGGGAGAATCTGTGAAAATCATCGACTTAGCCAAAAACATGATTAAGTTGAGTGGTTTAGAATTGGGGAAAGATATTGAAATTAAAATCACAGGACTTCGTCCAGGTGAAAAGTTGTATGAAGAGCTTCTTTCAAATGAAGAATTAACATTGCCGACTCATCATCCTAAAATTTTGATAGCGAAAATAAAGCCTGTAGAAGATCAAGAAATTCTAAATATTACTGCGTTGATTGATTTGTTTTCAACCCAAGAGAATAAGCTGATTGTGGCAAAAATGAAAGAAATTGTACCAGAATTCAAAAGCAATAATTCTGTTTTTGAGCTATTAGATAAGAAATGATAAAACCAGCAAGTATTTCCGTTCGATTTTCAGATTTAGATGTCATGGGACATGTTAATAATGCAATCTACTTGAGTTATTTCGAATGTGCTCGGGTTCATTATTTTGGCTCCTTGCTCGGAAAGGATTGGGATTGGCGAAAAAATGGAGTGTTGCTTGTTAGAAATGAGGTAGATTATGTAAAACCTATTTTTTTAACAGACATTCCACAAATAACGATGTATTGTGATCACATTGGTTCCAAAAGTTTTACAGTTTCATACGAAATTCATGTCAATGACGTTCTAACTTCTACAGGGAAATCTGTGCTAGTATGCTTTGATGCATCGAAATCGGCAACCATCGAAATTCCAATTGAATTAAAAAAAGCATTGGGACTTCTAAAAAAGGAATGATTATTGAATATTCTAAAGTCTAAAAATCAAATTATGAAGTATCAGTTCGTTTTAATTTTTCTTTTTTCATCTGTCATGAGTTTTGCTCAAAATGATATCTTGAAAACAACCGAAACAAAAGTTCCTTGCTACGAGCGTCAAAATCAGGCAAAAAATAGTAAGGTCGATGTTTGGGCTTGTGGAAAATTGGCCGGCGTTATCGATTGCGACGAAGAACTTGAAGTGGATGACAGAACGGGATTGGTGATCCGAAAAATCAAAGATCGTTCGAATTATGCGGGAGTTGGTAAACCATATACTGGTCAATGCGAGTCATGTTACCAAAATGGACTGATAAATCGAAGAGTAAGTTTTGTGGATGGCAAGGAAAACGGAATTGATACGGCTTATTACGAATCGGGCTGCATTCAAGCAATTCGAAGCCAAATTAATGGAGCAGAGTCTGGTACTTGGTTTTATTATTACGACTCAACCCAACAAGTTGCTTGGGAAATGAATTATTATGCAGGCGAGAAAAATGGTCGCCACGTGTACATGAAAGCTAATGGAGACACGACGCGCGAAGAAAACTATAAAAATGGTTTGCTCCATGGTCCGAAGAAATCGTTTTACAAAGATTCTAAAATTTTCAAAGAAGTGATGTATGCGAATGGAGTGATGGATGGAGCGTTTAAAACCTACAACAAAGAAGGTGTTTTGACGGAAGAATCACTGTATAAAGAAGGAAAACGAAACGGAGTTACCAAGTATTTTTACGACGATGGTGTTTTGTTAAAAACAGAAAATTGGGACATGGGAGTTCGAAATGGTGAATTCAAAATGTTCTATTATCAGGGACATATACAAACCGTTGAGAATTTCAAAGATGGGTTGAAGGAGGGGAAATTTCAAGAATATTATCCAGACCAGCGCCCAAAAAGAATTGCGACTTATGCCAACGACGTTTTGATTTCGGAACATATCTTCGACGAACAAGGAAACGAAACATATACCTTTGGAGCACCATTAAACAGTGATGCTGAAGATGATCAAATGGATCGCGGAGGCAAAAAGAAGAAAAAATAATGGCATTTTCTATTGCGGTAATTGGGGGAGGAGCTGCTGGATTTTTTTCAGCAATTTCAGCCAAACAACATTATCCCAATGCCAAAGTAGTTTTGATTGAAAAATCAAGTCAAGTACTGGCAAAAGTCAAAATTTCAGGTGGAGGCAGATGCAATGTAACGAATGCCACTTTTGATTTAAATCTTTTGGCTAAAAATTATCCACGCGGTGAACGCCAACTCCGCAAAGCTTTTTCTCAGTTTGACGCAAAATCGACAGTTGAATGGTTCGAATCTCGAGGTGTTCCTTTAAAAATCTATGCCGATAACTGTATTTTTCCGCAAGCAAATACGTCGCAAGCAATAATTGATTGTTTGTTGAATGAAGCTTCAAAGTTGGGCGTTGAACTTCGTTTAAATGCAGGTGTGCGCTCAATGACCATTGAGGAATCAGTCTTTTCAGTGGTATTTGATGATTCTACAATATCATTTGATCGTGTTATTGTAGCTACTGGAGGTCAACCAAAAATAAGCGGACTACAATGGATTTCAGATTTGGGGTTAGAAATTGTATCGCCCGTACCATCCTTGTTTACATTCAACATGCCCAATAACCCAATTCGTTCCTTGATGGGGAATGTTGTTGAAAAGGCCGTTGTAAAAATCGAAGGAACAAAATTGGAAGGTCGAGGACCTTTGCTTGTTACCCATTGGGGAATGAGTGGACCAGCGATTTTGCAGTTATCTGCTTGGGGTGCTCGAATTTTGGCTGAAAAAAATTATCAATTTAAGATTTTCGTCAATTGGCTGGATGGAAAATCAGAAGCTGATTTGCGATTAGAAATTACAAAACTCCAGCAATTGAACGCCGATAAAATGCTTCAAAATGCAAATCCATTTCCGATTACTTCGAAATTGTGGTTGTTTTTATTGGAAAAACATGGTATTTCTTCTCAATCTCGGTGGAAAGAAATGGGTAATAAATCGATAAATAAGTTGATAAATGCCATGCTTTTTGATCCGTATGAAGTGTCAGGTAAGACAACTTTTAAGGAAGAATTTGTGACAGCAGGAGGCGTTGCGCTCAATGAAATTGACTTCAAAACAATGCAATGCAAGAAAATCCCAGGACTTTCTTTTGTTGGCGAACTACTTGATATCGATGGGATTACAGGTGGTTTTAATTTTCAAGCGGCTTGGACAACTGGCTTTATAGCAGGGAAATATATCGGAGTTTAAAACATCATTTTTCACAATTCTTCACATTCAACTTTTCGTTTTACAGTCATATTTTTTACGCATTATGCGTAACGCATTTTGCGTAATGCATTTTGCGTAACGCATTTTGTTGTATCTTTGGGGAAAGAAAAATGAAATGAGTGAGTTTCCAAAAATTGAAAATCCCTTTTTATTAAAGAGTTACGCAGGTCCAGAGTACTTTTGTGATCGGTATTCTGAAACCAAAACCATCATTGATAACGCCAAAAATGGTATTAATACAACCCTAATTGCGATACGCAGAATGGGTAAAACAGGACTTTTGAACCATGTTTTGTATCAATTAAAATCAAAAAAAGAAGGCGTTGGTATCTATACAGACATGTATGACACTGAAAATTTACGCGATTTCACAAATAAAATAGCCAACGGAATTTTGCGCGCTTTTCCGGAAAAAGATCCACTTTGGAAAAAAGCCTTTGAGTTTTTAAAACTCCTGCGTCCAATCATTACCTTGGATGAGTTTTCTGGTCAGCCAGAAGTTACCTTAGATTTCACCAAACCCAAACAATTTGAGAATACGTTGATGGAATTGTTCAATTTTTTAGAGCAACAAAACTTACCTGTCTTGGTGGTCATTGATGAATTTCAGCAAATTGGCACATATCCAGAAAAGAACATTGAAGCTGTTTTACGCTCAAAAATTCAAACGTTAAAAAATGTGCATTTTGTGTTTAGCGGAAGCAGTCCGCATATACTTGCCGATATGTTTTACAGTTCGAAACGACCATTTTATCAAAGTACTCAAGCATTACACCTCAAAAAAATAGACAAATCACTTTACAAAGCATTTATTCGTTCGCATTTCGAAGCTAAAAAACGCCAAATTCACGATGATGCCATTGATTTCATTCTTGATTTCACAAAAACACATACTTTTTATACCCAATTATTGTGCAACCGTTTGTTTATTTCAGGCGGAAAAAAAGTCACGTATGAAGTTGCTCGTGCACAAGCCATGGAATTGTTGCAATTAAATGAAGTAATCTATTTTCAATACCGAAATATGCTGACAAGCAATCAGTGGGCCTTGCTCAAAGCGATTGCAAAAGAAGAATATGTAGATCGAATTACCTCAAGTGATTTTCTCACAAAATACAATTTGGGTGCAGGTTCAACCGTACAACGCTCACTGAAATCGCTCTTGAGTCAAGAAATGATATACATCGAATACATGGATGATGTGAAGTATTATTCAGTGTATGACTGTTTTTTGGGAAGATGGTTGGAGCGGAAGTGAATTGATAAAATAAATGATGATAAAATAAATTGCACGTTAATGAACAAATATTTCAAATTTAGTATACAAAAAGTTGATTGAAACAAAGCAAAAAATAACACAAAAAATCTAAAAGACTATTTTCTAGTCTTTATCTAAATTTTCGTCAAATTTTAAAATAAAATTGTCAAGTTTTGCAACATCAATTGCGCAGTTCGTCAAAACATTTTCTTTAACAAGTTTTTTTATGAATGCAGCTTTTGTCGAAAAGTTCACTCTATAACTCATTTTTAATTGTTGAGCAAGAAATTTAACTTTCCAAAAAGTGCCGTTCTCATCTCGAGCAAAACCGATGTAGAAAAGTTCATTGCCATTAAAATCCGAATAGGTAATTCCTGGTACATTTTCACCATCATATTTCAAGCATTCCGCACCATCTACATACACAATACCTTTTTTTAAATCAACATCCTGAGCGCTGACCATTTGATTTAAAGTTAGAAAAACAATCGCTAGAGTAAATATTTTAAGTGAATCTACCATAATATTAAGAGTTGTTTCACAAAGATAGACTAAAATAAATTTGGTCAAATTAAAATAACGTCTTTTTAAATCAGGATTTTGATTTGAATCACATACAGTTTTCCTTCCATAATTTCTTCGCGTAATCTTGAATTTCTTTCCCAGATGAATTAAAATTTTCATCCAACTTAAATTCACCGCCCATTTTCTCGTTATTTCCTATATCCACAAGTGTGTAACCGCGCATAGCATGCTTTTTATCGCCTTCGTACATAATTAGTTTGAGTTCGCTTGGGCTGACATCAGAAGTACAAGTCATGGAATACATGGTCCAAATTTCTGCAATTCCGTTTTTATTTAAATCGGTAATTTGAAACGCTTTTTCTTTAAAATCCATCAATAAATCAAATTCACAGTTTGTGATGAAGTCATGGATTTTCCACGTTTGTTTTTCTGTTCCTTTTTCCATTAAAAAGTCGTAAGCATAAATTTTCGCATCGTTTTCCCCTTCAAAATTTACAATCTTTTTACTTGGTATTACTCCCGTTTCGGTCAAAAGAACAATGTGTTCGCCAGAGTTGTCTACGTATTTTTTGATGAACATCACATTACCATCGAATGTTAATCCTTTTGGAAGTTGTTTTTTGGAAAGAGACTCAACGCTAAATTTTGTCATCTCTGTTTCAGCTGGAGTAACCGAATCTTTTTGAGCTGATTCTGTTTCCATATTTTTAGAATCCTTTTCCCCACAAGAAATAAGTAATCCTAAAGCAACAGCAACCGTGTATTTTGTCCAATTCATCTTTTACGAGTGTTTTTAGCGTTTTTAGCGACATCAAAAGGAACAAATAACAATTTTACATCGGGATCCATCACAATGTGTCGTACTTTGCTTTTCATTTTTTGTGTGAAAAGTGTTTCATTGTCCTTGATTTGCAGGCTAATTATTTCAGTGCTACCGTCTTTATACGTGATTTTGAATTCTAATGGAAAAATAAATGTTTTCTCGGATTGGATCACTGACAAGGTTAATTTGTTGCGTTTTGTTTTCCATTGCGCATCAAGTTCTGGTATTTCAGCTGTGTGCAACCATTGTTTTTTAAACAAGCCCAACTCTTTTCCCGAAGTACTTTCCATGCATTTGATGAAATCGGAAGAACTTGCATTTGAATACTTGTAACTTTCATAGTAAAATCGAATGCCTTTCCAAAAAAGTTCGTCACCAAGTTCGTTACGAAGCATGTGAAGCACCCAAGATCCTCGCTGATATGCATTCGTATTGAGCATAAATAGCAAATCGGTTGAAATGGTATCGACCAAAGGTAATTTTTGATCTCTGTAAAATTGTCCAACCGTTGTTCGATCTTTCCAAAGTTCTTCTTTGAATTTCTCTTTTCCGTATTTATTCTCAGTGTATAAATGGGTTAAATACGTCGCAAATCCTTCGCTCAGCCACAAATGTTCCCAATCTTTTTCGGAGGCTGAATTTCCAAACCATTGGTGCGCAATTTCATGGGCGATCAAACTTTCCATTTTTCCGTCACCGCGAATGGCAGATTCTGCATAAAAAATACAACCAGCGTTTTCCATTCCTCCATAGCGCGTGGTTGATTGAACATTGGCCAACTGCTCATAAGGATATGGAGCAATTTTTTCTTCAAAGAAATTAAGAACTGGAATTGCCAAGCTCATATCTGAAAAGCCAGCTTTTTCGTTCTCAGGATAAACCCAAGCAGAGAGTGGAAATCGATTAAATTCATCATAATTTTTAACTGAAAAATCAGCGGCTCCGAAAACCATAACTTTCGTAGGCAGAACAAAATCGGATTTGTAAGAATAATGAATTATTTTTGAGTCAACTAGTTCTTTTTTAACGAGTTCGCCATTGGCTATGATTTCGTAATTTTTTGGAGCGTAAACAGAAAAATTTACAATGGCTTTGTCGCTCGGATGGTCATTGCATGCAAACCAATGATGCGCACGATTGGGCCAGTTATCGCCAAAAAAAGTGCGATTGCCAAATTTGTTTTTTCCAATAATCAATCCATCGCGAGGAATGCCCGAAAACTCGACACTCACTTCATTGGTTCTATTGGCATTAACCGAATTATCCACTTCAAAAAGCAATTTTTCTTTGTCGTGTTTAAACGGAATTTCTGTCCCATTTAGTTTTAAGGAAGATACTTTCATTCCAGTTTGATCTGCATCTTGTGCTACAAGATCCAAAACCACAGTACTCATTTTAGACATGCGATCAAATACGACGGATTCTTTGACATGAATTACGTCAGAGCTGTCAGAAAGATGAATTTCTAGGTTGTAGGAAGTTACATCAATGGTTTGACCAATGATTTTTGTGCAGAGAAATAATAGAAAATATAACGTAATTTGGAATGTTCGAATCATTTTTAATGGTGTTATGGTGTAGATTGAAGATTATTAATCAAAATTTCAAGTAAAAATAGTATTGTGATTAAAATGAAATTTTCAAAGATGAAGTTTAAAACATACATCCACCAAACTCTTTTTCGTGACAGCGCAAAACTGTTCAAAAGTAAAACAACTTCCATGTAAATTAACAAAAGATAACTTGACGAAGAAATACCAACTAACAAACAAAAATTATCGAATAGTAAAAAAGCAATGAGTATTGCGGTCATTGTGTAAGTGACAGAGACAACATGGCGTGCTAATTTAAAACCGTGACGAATGAATGTCAATTGGGAGACAATCACGAATAAAACAAAATTCAAAAGGAAAAAACTATATTCTCTTGTTAAACCAGTAATTTCAAAATCTGTTCCGAGTATCTGTTTACTGACAAAAGTTATTTGTAGAGCTATCAAAACAACAGAAAAAATAATCATTTTTCCCGGGCTTGCATAATACCCTTTGTTTCCATTACAATAATTTTCAACAATAAAATTGGGTCTTGTGAAGATATGATAAATGGTGGATAATCCTGACCGCTCAAACGACAGGTAATTGCCAAACGTATCTGTAAAAATGCTCAGAACAGAAATCTTTTTTTTGCCTATTTTTTGTCCACAATTTGAACAATAATTTTGTTCGTTCTCTAACGTGTTTTGGCACGCTGTGCAATGAGGAAGATTTTGTTCAATTTGCCCCATAAATCAATCGTTAACAAACAGAGATTCCGCTTTTTGATCTGCAATTTCTTGTTCCGAATATTTTCGAATTTTGATGTTGAAATATCCAAAAATCACCGACATCAATGGGCTAATTAAATTGAAGAAAGCATACATCCAATACTCTCCTGTCGCTACACCAAGCACATTCGACTGAAAAGCTCCGCAAGTGTTCCAAGGAATCAACGCTGAAGTAACTGTTCCAGAGTCTTCTAAGCATCGACTCAAATTTTCAGGTTTTAGTCCACGTTCTCGATACGTTTCGGCATACATTCTTCCTGGAACAACAATTGCTAAATATTGATCAGATGCTGTGACATTGAAGAAAAGACAAGTACCAACGGTTGTTGCGATAAGTGATCCAGTCGATTTTGCCAAGCGCACAATGCTGTTCGTAATTCTTGAAAGTAGACCAGTTACTTCCATTGCACCACCAAAACACATAGCACAAACGATTAACCAGATCGTACCCATCATTCCGTTCATCCCACCAGTTTCAATGAGTTCGTTTATTTCGGTGCTTGAAGTTTGAATGCTTGTGCTTGAGCCCATGGCAGTAAACATGGCCATGTAAGATTGTTTCACATAAGTCATAGCATTAACAGTTTCTTCTGTGTATCCGCTGATTGACTTTATAATGTTTGGCTGCGTGAAGATTGCAGCAAAAGCTCCAGCTAACGCTCCAATAAACAAGGCGGGAACAGCATCTACTTTCTTGATTATTAGAAATATAACAAGCGCTGGAACGATAAATAGTACGGGCGAAATGTAAAATGTTTGATCTAAAATTGCTAGCATCTCTGAAATCTTCTCGCTATCACCGGTTCCGGAGTTCGACAAACCAATGAAAAAGAATATCAGTAGTGAAATAACAAAGGATGGCATTGTTGTGAGTGCCATATAGCGAATATGCGTGAACAAATCGGTACCAGCCATTGCGGGAGCCAAGTTCGTAGTATCAGATAATGGCGACATTTTATCACCGAAATATGCTCCAGAAATTACCGCTCCAGCAGCCAAGCCTAAGTGGATATCCATTGTTTTTGCGACACCGATTAGAGCAACTCCGACTGTTGCTGCAGTTGTCCACGAACTACCTGTTGCCATTGAAATAATAGCACAAACTAGACAAGCTGCAACTAAAAAGAATTTGGGACTCATAATTTCGAGACCGTAATAAATCATTGTGGGCACAACCCCTGAAATCATCCAAGTCCCTGTTAACGCACCGATTACCAACAAAATTAAAACCGCAGGCATGGCATTATGGATACTTTTCACGATTCCTTCTTGCATTTCATGCCAAGAGTGTTTCAAACGAAAACCAATTACGACTGTGAATGCGGTTGCCAATAATAAAGCAATTTGATTTGGTCCAGCGGTAGCATCATCTTGAAAGAAGTAGACATTTATACCCAAAAATCCAATGAGTATTAGAATTGGAACTAACGCGAGAAGAAAACTAGCTGATTTTTTTTCTACAGAATTTCTGGAATCGGTTTTTGACATGTTCTCATTTGTTTCTTTCAAAATTAGAAATATCCTCGATTAAACAAAGAAATTGATCGAAAATCATTTTTGTTTCGGATGGTAGAACAAGAGAATTAAAATGGGGAGCAAAATCATGTCGAATAAAAGCGCAAAAAACAAGGTTAAACTCAGAAGTAATCCCATGTAAAACGTTCCTAGAAATGATGAGAACATCAACAATAAAAATCCTGAACAAAGAATCAATGTTGTTAAAATCATCGCCTTGCCAGTCACAAGGTAAGCTCGTTTTAGCGCATAAATTTTAGATCGACCTTTCTTAAGTTCATGCTTGAATTTCCCTAGGTAATGGATAGTATCATCCACAGCTATTCCGAATGCAATGGTAAAAATGATGGCGGTACTCGTTTTAATATTAATTCCAAAAAAGCCCATTATTGCTGCCACAAAAATTAAGGGCAAAATATTTGGAATAACAGATAGAATCATCATGCGCCATGATCGAAACAAAAGCCCCATGATTAAGGCGATAATTACAATTGAAAGAAGTAAACCATAAATTAGACTTTGCGCTAAATAACTCATGTTTTTGTCGATGAGATGCGAGGTTCCTGTGAGTTTAAAATCTAAATATGACTTGGATGGCCTAGAAGCTAGAAAACGGTCTAAGGCGTCGTTTCTTTGGGTAATAACATCATTCCCCACATCTCCCATGCCACCACTTATGCGGGTTGTCATCTCTGTTGAGTCGATAATGACTTTCAACAGTTTGCCTTCATTTACAAAACGCAGTTTCCGCTTAAATCCTTTGATAGTTCGTTTTGAATCAGGTACTTCGTAATAACTTTTTAAACCTGCATGAGAAGCACGATTCATCACTTTAACCGTTTGAGCCAAAGAAAGATTAATTTCAGCTTTGTAGGTCTTTTCTATGTAATTTTCAACGATGTCCAATTCTTGTATTACTTCAGGATCCCAAAAACTGCGTGTTGAATCTTTTAAGGTAACCGCTAATTCGAAAGGTCGGATACCTCCAAAATTTTTGTCAATAAAATTAAAATCTTGCTTGACAGGATCTGAAGCACGCATATCGTCCATCAAGAAATTATTTGCGTTGATTTTAGCAACGCCTAGGCCTGATAAAAGTAACAAAAGCGATGTAACGATTATGACAGCCTTTCTCTTTTTTAAGATGAAAATGAACCAACTACGAAGCAATTTTGTCCAAAATCCATCCTTATTTTTTTTCACAAGTGTTACAGGCCCAGGAAAGAAATAGAACAGAATTGGCAACATAATGATTGTTAAAACAAACGCCAACATTACCCCAAATCCTAGCACTACACCATATATTCTTATCGGATCAACATTGACAAAATACAAGGAAAAGAATCCAATTGCTGTTGTTAAAGATGTAAGAAAAGTCGAAAATCCAACTTCTTTTAATGAAATTTTAATTGCTTCGATGCTGCTTATATTTGTTCTGAGAGCGTCTAAATAACGTGATGTTAAGTGGATTACATCGGACATGGCAACAACAAACATCACAGTTGGGAGCGTGGTTAAAATGATGTTAATAGGTTGGTTTACCAAATTCATAAAGCCAACTAGCCAAACCATTGTTCCAAGCAAAATAACTTGGGGCAGTAAGACTCCCCAAATAGATCGAAATGCAATAAGTAGGAAAACTACGATCAAAATGGCGCTCATTGCAACATAAAAGAGCATCTCCTTGCTCATTTTTGTGATGTAATAACTTTGGCCCACTGTTCGTCCCGCTCTAACAACATGATCAAAGTGCTGCTTTTCAATTAATTGATCAAGTGATTCTATTAATTCGTCGCTCTTTTTCTTAGCAAGGAATTCTTCATGCTTAACGACAATGCACAGTGATTTAGCATCTTTAGAAACCAGAGTATTAACAAGCTCTTCCGAGTTATAAATCGCGATGGAATCTCTTTTTAGGTCAATTTGTTTAAAATCGATGTAAGGTTTTGATGCCGATAATCCATTCGGAAGTAGAAAAATATTTTGGTGCTTGGTGATTCCAGTAACGCTTGTAACATATTTCAGATCAACGAGTTTTTGCGTGAATCGATCTACTTTTTTTAAGAATGGAATGTCAAAAATTCCTTCCTTATTTTGAATGGCAACCAACAAATAATCATTGTCTGATTCAAATTTTGCGCGATGATCAAAGAAGAATTTCGTATCTTCATCGTGGAGCGGGAAGAACTTTTCAAAATCGTAGTCGAAACGAGTGTTTTTTAGTTGATAGGCAAAAAATCCTGAAAACACGATAAATCCAATCAGAATTGGCCAAGCATATTTTTTAATTCTGGTTTTTCCAACCATATTCAATTTGTGTTCGTTTTAATTGCAGCAAATTTAGCAAGTAGTTCGAAGAATACAACAAAACAACGACTATTCAGCTAAATCAATGCGAATTAGTATTTTTACCCAACCAAAAAATTAAAACATGAAAAAAACATTACTTATTTTGAGTGGAATTTTTGTTGCCCAAGCAGGATTTTCTCAATTAACTCAGGCAAATGAAGCTGCAATTGGAACTTCTGAAACATTGTTTCTCTGCGATTCCATGGCGCCAAATTTAGAAGCAATAGTAGGAGCAGGAGCTGTTTGGAATTATACTCAACTTGCGGCTTATGATGGTGAAACGAGAACAATAACGATGGCGGATGCCACTACAGCACCAAATGCATCTGATTTTCCAACCTCAACAAAAGCGTTTGTATTGGAAGGTTTGATTGCAACGTATTTTAATTCGACAGCAACCGAAAGAACATCTCAAGGATTTGTTTTTACCGAACAAAGTTTAGGTGATGTGATTGGTTCTTTTGCTTCTAATCCTGCAATCTTGATGACTTACCCTTTTGGTTTAGGCTCATCAAATGCTGATACTTATGCAGGCAATGTCATTACAACTATTCCCGGTGCAACAAATTTGCCTGCAACTGGAAGTGTAAGTTCAAGTATCGATGGCACGGGTACTATTAACTTTCCTTTGGGAGTTAGTGTTCCGAATGTAATACGGTACAAATTGACCGACAATGCTGTTGCTACGACTTTGATCGGTAATGTTGAAATTAATCGCGTTCAGTATGAATACTATGATTTGTCAACTAGCTCATTACCTATTTTATTACATATATCAATTACCTTATCAATTCCTGGGGGAGCTCCAGAAACAACAAGTTTAGTTCTTTCTAAATACAGCGGAATCAACAATGTTGGAATTGAAAACAATAAAAGCCAAACATTCAGCCTTTATCCAAATCCTGCGAACAATCTAGTTACTTTCAAAGGAGCTTTGAACAACGCAAAAGTTTCTGTTTTGAATGCTATGGGTCAAGAAGTAATGACTCAAACAATTTCGAATGGTGAGACTATGAATGTTTCTAACTTAAACGCTGGAATTTATTTAGTTAAAGTTGAAACCAACGGAGTTACTTCTGTTCAAAGACTTTCTATTGACTGATTTTAATTGAAATTACTTAAAATTATTAAGCCCGACTTTTTTAGGTCGGGTTTTTTGTTTTAGGTACGGATGAATGATTTTAAGGTAATTCGCGTAGATTAGTTCTAGCCCAATAGTTATTTTTATCAATGGCTAAAATTTTCAAGTAATATCTGTGAGCTGCTAAATAATCTTTCGTTTTGTGTTTTTTATAGGCCAATTTCGCCAATCGATACACTTGAATTTGATTCAAATTTTCGATGGCGATTTTATTCGTTGGTTCTATTTTTAACGCTTTTTGATATTGAATGACCGCTTTGTGGATTTTTCCTTTTTCAAGAAATTCAATGCCTTTTTTACAATGCCACATGCTCGACCAAGGTGCGTAAAACAATGTTGCTAGTGCTAAGGCAAAAGGTAAGAACATTGTTGTCCAGCGAATAGGAATATACTTTATTTTGCTGCTAAGACCAATAAGAACTCCCCAAAACAATCCACTTATTTCCGCTTCAATTCCGATAAACCAATCGGATGTCCAATTCATGTATATTGAAAAGAAAAGAAAGGCAAACATGAATAGAGACGTTGCGAGGTGAAATTTCAGTTGGTATTTTTCATTGCGAAAAGCCAACACGAATATCAAACCAAAAAGGGCATAGTTCACTCCCGTCAAGCCCAAGCCTGCATCGTTCGATAAAGTTAACTGAATTAACGAAGTGAAAATGGAACTAACTAATCCAAATATAAAAAAGCGTTGAAAACCAATTCTTCGTTCCAAAAAAGCACCAAAAATCCAAAGTCCAGCTAGATTCACAATAATATGCAGTGGAAACGCATGAATCAAACTGTTGACAACAACTCCCCAATATTGTCCTTCATATATTTGAATCGCATAAGGAGCGCCAAACTTTTCAAAAAGTGTGTAGCTAATGTTGACATCGCCAGACATGACAGCCAAAACACAATAAAACACTAGCGTTGTCAGCGTGAGAAGCGCAGTGAAATAAGGAAAACTTTTATTTGGAGAACTATTCGTCATTTTTATTATCCTGCAAAATTAGTGCTAATTTTTGTTTTGTAGAAATTCATTAACTAGATTAATTGAAAGACCAAATTAAGTTCAAAAAGGTTATCAACGTATTTTGTTAAAAACAAGTTTTAAATCGTTTTAGTTAGTAGTTTTTAATGGTTAAATTTGTCCTCAATTTGTCGAATACTTATTCAAAATTGAATCCAAAAAGCGCAGAAAATGCCTAGAAACGAATCCATTAAATCAGTCCTGTTAATTGGTAGCGGACCTATTGTCATCGGTCAAGCATGTGAATTTGATTATGCTGGTTCTCAAGCAGCAAGATCGTTGAGAGATGAAGGAATTGAAGTAACCTTGATTAATTCAAATCCCGCAACCATTATGACCGATAAGGTTGTTGCTGACAATATTTATTTGCTTCCTTTAGAGCCTGAAAGTATCATTGAAATTCTCAAAAAACACAAGATTGATGCTGTTTTGCCAACGATGGGGGGACAAACTGCGTTGAATTTGTGCATTCAATGCGATGAAATGGGGATTTGGGAAGAATATGGTGTTGACATCATTGGTGTTGATATCAAAGCGATAGAAATCACCGAGAATCGAGAAGAGTTCCGCAATTTGATGGAACAAATCGACATTCCAATGGCGCCCCAAAGTACTGCAAAATCGTTCTTGGAAGGAAAAGAAATTGCACAAGAATTTGGTTTTCCGTTATGTATTCGTGCGTCGTTTACTCTTGGTGGAGCAGGAGCTTCCATTGTTCACGATCCAGAAGACTTTGATAATTTATTGGAACGCGGTCTTCAGTTATCTCCCATTCACGAGGTGATGATTGATAAAGCGCTCTTAGGTTGGAAAGAGTTTGAATTGGAATTGTTGCGGGATGCGAATGATAACGTGGTAATTATCTGTTCTATTGAGAATTTTGATCCGATGGGAATTCATACAGGTGACTCGATCACTGTTGCTCCAGCGATGACTTTGTCTGATACAACATTCCAACGCATGCGTGACATGGCAATTAAAATGATGCGTTCGATTGGGAATTTTGCTGGAGGATGCAACGTTCAATTCGCCGTTTCGCCAGATGAAAAAGAAGACATCATTGCCATTGAAATAAATCCTCGAGTTTCTCGCTCATCAGCACTTGCTTCAAAAGCAACAGGTTATCCAATTGCAAAAATTGCATCTAAGTTGGCGATTGGCTATCATTTGGATGAATTAAAAAATCAAATTACCAAAACAACTTCTGCATTGTTCGAGCCGACTTTGGATTATGTTGTGGTGAAAATACCGCGCTGGAATTTCAATAAATTTCCAGGTACAAACCGCGAATTGGGACTTCAAATGAAGTCGGTAGGAGAGGTGATGGCCATTGGTCGATCTTTCCAAGAAGCGTTGCAAAAAGCATGTCAGTCGCTAGAAATAAACAGAAATGGACTTGGCGCTGACGGCAAAGAGTTGACCAATCAGAACGAAATTTTGCACAGTTTGGAACATCCAAGTTGGAATCGTTTGTTTCATATTTATGATGCGATTAAACTTGGAATTCCGTTCAAAAAAATTGTTGAAAAGACAAAAATTGATATTTGGTTCTTAAAGCAAATAGAAGATTTAATTAAACTAGAAGGAAAAATTCAAAAGTTTCATTTGGAAAATTTCCCCAAAGAACTCATGTTCGAAGCAAAGCAAAAAGGATATGCAGATCGGCAAATTGCTCATTTGTTGCGTTGTTTGGAATCGGAAGTATATTCTCTTCGTGAGAAAATGGGAATCAACCGAGTGTATAAATTAGTTGATACCTGTGCCGCTGAATTTGAAGCACAAACACCTTATTATTATTCGACCTTCGAATTTGAAAATGAGAGCGTTGTAACGGATAAAAAGAAAATTGTGGTACTTGGTTCAGGTCCCAATCGCATTGGGCAAGGAATTGAGTTTGATTACAGTTGTGTTCACGGAGTTTTGGCAGCGAAAGAATGTGGTTACGAAACCATCATGATCAATTGCAATCCAGAAACCGTTTCAACCGATTTCGATACGGCTGATAAATTGTATTTTGAACCGGTTTTTTGGGAACATATCTACGACATTATCAAACATGAAAAACCTGAAGGTGTTATCGTGCAATTGGGCGGACAAACAGCCTTGAAATTAGCAGAGAAATTGGAACGCTATGGAATCAAAATCTTAGGAACCAGTTTTAATGCCTTGGATTTAGCGGAAGATCGTGGTCGTTTTTCACAAGTATTAGAAAAAAACAACATTCCTTTTCCGCGTTATGGTGTTGTTGAAAGTGCAGAAGGTGCGCTGGAGATTGCTAAAGAACTTGGGTATCCGTTGCTTGTAAGACCTTCGTACGTGCTTGGTGGTCAAAAAATGAAAATCGTAATCAACGATGAGGAATTAGAACATCACGTTGTTGACATTATTGGCGAAATGGGAAGCAATCAAATTTTGTTGGATCATTTCTTAGGTGGAGCCATCGAAGCAGAAGCCGATGCCATTTGTGATGGAAAAGATGTTTACATCATTGGAATCATGCAACACATCGAACCTGCGGGAATTCACTCTGGAGATTCTTACGCTGTCTTGCCTCCTTACAATTTGGGCGATTTTGTGATTCAACAGATTGAAGACATCACGAAGAAAATTGCAGTTGAATTGGAAACCGTTGGATTGATCAACATTCAATTCGCGATTAAAGACGATAAAGTGTATGTGATTGAGGCAAATCCAAGAGCGTCTAGAACCGTTCCATTCATAGCAAAGGCGTATGACGAACCTTATGTGAATTATGCGACCAAAATTATGTTGGGAGTGAATAAAGTGAAAGATTTCAATTTCAATCCGAGAAAAGAAGGTTACGCCATTAAAATTCCGGTGTTTTCGTACGAGAAATTTCCTGATGTGAAGAAAGAATTAGGTCCTGAAATGAAATCAACAGGCGAAGCGATACGTTTTATCAAAAACTTGAAAGATCCGTTTTTCACGAAAATTTACAACGAACGAAACATGCATTTGTCGAAATAATGTTTCCAATTTTAAGCATTACGGGATTATTCAAAACATTGCTCATCATTATTGGTGCATTTGTTTTACTTCGCTTTCTGGGTCGATTAGCAACTGCAAAACGGAATTTGGATTTGGAGCGACAAATGAACGAACAAAAAAAAGCATACGAATCCGAAAAACGAAATCAGCAACGCAAGGTTGGAAAAACGGAAATTATTGGGAAAAAACCAGTAAACAATTCGGTGCAAGATGTTGATTTTGAGGAGGTAGAGTAGGTGTTAGGTTTCGTTTAACAATCTAATTCAAGGCTTTAATGTTGTTTTCTGTTTCACGGTCTCTTCGGATGTAATTTGAAATGTTTTAACACAATGAATCATTTGCGCCATGTTTTTTTCTAAATCTTTTGTTTGAGAAGCTCCAGCAATTAAATGATAAAAAACACCATTTGTTTCACTTTCCATGATAAATTCTATGTTTTCAATTTCACCGTATGTACCTGTATCCGATTTGTAATGAATAAAATAGGCGGGTTTTGTCAATAAATTCGTTTTTCCTGATTCCACAATCTTCATAGAACCCGTTAAATTTTTTCTCGATTGGTTAAGCAAAAATTCAAATTCATTTTTTAAATTTTCACTCTTGCTCCAACTTTTAATTTTTCGGATGGAAATAATATCAAGGTAACCATCTAAATCCTCTTTTGAGCCAGCATCCATTCCCAAAATTATCTTCTGATCTTGATAATCCTCTACTTTCCAAGTCCAAGATTTAGGGAGCAGAATGGTAAAATCACCACCTTGAAATGTGATTTCTTTTTTCGCACAAATCACGGCTTCATTTGAATAGTCTTCTAAGGTTAAGTCGCTAGAGCAGGAGCAAAGAAAAGTGACGAAAAACATCAGTGACCAACAGATCATTATTCGTCGTTTCATCTTAGTTTTCTTTTTTCATATCTTTCAACAAAGACCTTGTGAAAAATAAGATTGCGACTCCAACAATACCAATGCAGAGCCAGAGAAACCATTTTTTTTGCCAAAAGGATTGATTGGTTGTCAGTTTTTCACTGTTTTCGTTCACCGTTCGTAGTTCCATTATTGTTACCATCGGCAACGATTCGATAGCGTCAGTTCGGAAGTAGTCCAAATCGTAGTTTGGCGCAAGTAAATTCGGATCGCCGGTTTTTAAAGTATATTGTTCATTTGCTTTCAGATCAGAAACCAAGAAAATAGGCAGTTGAGAGAAAATCAACTCCGAAATTTCGAGGGCTTGATTATCTTCGTTATCTATCTCAATGATTAGTTCTTTTTCAAATATGGATCCTAATTGAAAGCGATTTATTTTCCCTGAATTTAATTCAAATTCGAGCAAAGTACGATACGACTCTTCAGTTTGCGTTTCATTGTCTGTCACACTATTTTTCACCAGCAAGCGAGCCTGTCTTTTGAAGAAATTTGGAGCACTGATTTTAAACTCCAATTGATCTAGCACTTGTGAATTTCCGAAACTAACTATGATTTGCGTTTTTTTTGTTTCAAGGTTGGATGTTGTTTTCGCAGAAATAGGCTTAATTGGTAATAATTTAGATAGCAATAAATGGCTTTTAAATTGACCGATTTTTATAAAATCTACCGGAGCAGTTTTTGTATCGTCCACCTGAATTTTTATGTATTTATAGGATGATGCTGGCAATTCTACGGATAAAAAAACGCTCGTGTTAGACACATTTTCTAAATTAGGTAGCACATGATCGTCCATAAGACCAAACCACTGATTTCTGTCGTTGCTACCTGAAATGTCACAAATTTTAGAGAGTTTTGAATTGGCGATGTTCAAAATAATTTCCTCGAGCGCTTCATTTGCTTTGTTCTCAACGATGATGACGGTTGATTTATTGGGAATGATTATTTTGGAAAGTATTGGGTATTCTTCAAAATTGAGGGTAGAGGTTTCAATATTTTCCTGCCAAATGTAGTAAGGTACTTCCTGTTTCTTTGAATCATAAAGTCTTAAATTGCTCAAATCTGACTTAGAAAACGATCTAATTTCAGGCGAAATATGAATAGTGTGCAAGCCGTTAGACTCAATCTTAGAAAGTCTGGCCGTTGTGCTCGATACTTGTGCAAAATTTAGATGCGCAACAAGCAGTATAAAAAGTAGTTTACTGATTTTCATCTGATTGATTTTCAGTTGGTTTTTCGTCTTCCATAACGATTTGCTTGATTTTTTGATAAGCGAATGACATTACTAAAATAATAATTCCTAAAAGTATGAAAGCAATGATTTTGCCCGTTTCTGACGCATTTGAGATATCGTAAACAAAGAGTTTAATTATGGTGAGACCTAGCAATGAAAGTGAGACAATTCTCACACTTCGCATTTGTTTTTTAATTCCAAGTGTTAAAAAAAGGATGGCTAAAAATCCCCATAATATTGGGAATACCACTTTTATTAAAAAAGTTTGATCCGCGTTATAACGTCTGAAAACACTGTAAATCTTTTCTCCTTCCTGTATGTTGTCTGTCATGACTGAAAGACCATGGATAAGTATTTCGTTGCTCGCGACGTAAACAATAGCGAAAGCCCCAATCCATATAAACCAGTTTTTTTGATATACATTTAATGAATTGTTTGATACTCCATCTTTCATAACCGATATCCCTTGAAATACGATTAATCCAAGAGAAAGATAATGCAAGATAAAGGCGATTTTGTGTGTTGAAATAAGAATTAAATTTTCACGTAATTCCCCAAATGCAATGCTTGAGAAATAGACGATATATAATAAAATGTTAAATAAAGCAATTTCAACAGCGAGCTTTTTATGCGTTTTGTTTTGCGTTCTTCGAAACAGAAAAATAATTACGCTGGTAAATAGCATGTGATAAAGAATAACGATGGAAGTTGGAGAATATCCGCCAATCAGATACAAATCCGCTTGGTATTTAATTTCGGAAAAGAAAGTTAAGTATAAAACGATTATACTAACATATCTCACAATTTCCCGATATTTGACCAGATTTATTGTTAATCCATAAAAATTCTCTTTTTCAGTTTCATTTTTAATGAGAAAGAAAGTGAAAAATAACGAAGCCGAAGCAAAAGCACCTTCGATGAAGACTTCATTCAATAAGCTAGTTTGGAAAACGGTCTTTAAAACATAGAAAAGATATACATTCAAAATTAAACTCAAAAGCATTAAAACATGCACGAAAACGGATGTCAATCTAAAAAGTACAATTTTTGATTTCTGAGAAAGCCACATCAACAAAGCAGCTTCTCCTGCCCAGAATATGGTAATAAAACCATCGCTAAATTGCAAAGGAATTGCCATGGTGACAAATGTCAATGTTAAACCTACAAACAGATAAACTGCATTTTTATCGAGTCCATACTTTTTAACTAGAATCCAAGCGGAAATTAAATTGGACAAGGCTAGCAAAATTGTAAAAGCTCCTTTAAGTTCTGGATGATAAGTGCTAAATACAATCATAGCAACCCAGAAATACAAAAACGAAGTAATCGCCAATCCAATTAGTTCTATTTGCTTAAAAATTCCACTTGTTCGAAGATGGTTTATGATATTAGCCACAATGAAAATGAAATAGAAAATTGTTGCAAAAATTATAGCACCCAAATAAGGAGCTTCTTTGCGACCATTCACTGCTGTAATTATCCAACCTCCAAAAAGAAAAACGGTAAATACAAAAGCTAATAGTGTTACTAAACTCCATCGTTTCCAATATGCAATGGCTAAAATACCTACGTCCAAAATGGAAATGTAAGTAAATAAAACTTGATAATTTCCTTGTCCCGTGCTTAGCATAAATGGTACAGCAAAACCTCCAATTAGGGATAAAATAGCTAATTCCATTCGGTTGTATGAAACGGAAATGAGCACACTGAATGCAGTAATTATGGTCATTAAAGCAAATGCGGTTGTTTGACTAAAAAGATGGTATTGATGAAAAGCAATGGCAAGTGTGAAATAAAATACAGCGATTGCTCCTGCTACCAAAACAGAGCTAAACGCTTTGAAATTTATGCGCAGTTTGTGAGCTAAACCAATCAGAATACCGCCCGCTAAAAAGCCAATTCCAACGCGTGCTGTTTCATTGATCCAGTCTTTATCGATGGCAAATTTCACAAAATAACTGATTCCTAATACCAAAATCAGAATCCCAATTTTACTGATGAGGTTTTCTCCAACAAATTTTTCTAAATCGGGATTTTTTTCTCTAAATCCTTCCCACCAAGTTTTTTGCGGCTTAGCTTTCTCAACAATAGGATTCGGTTTTTTTTCAATAAGCTGTTCCTGGTTTTTGATTTCAAAGATGACTTTTGGTTTCTCTGGCTCTTGAGCGTTCTCAATTACGCGAGGTTTTTCAATCACTGCTTGCTTGTCGACAATTGGCTTTGGCGCCTCCGCTGTTTTCTCCAATGGTTGCGTATTTAATTTATTCTCGGAAGCAGCTTTGAGTAGTGTTTCTTTTAGTTTTTTAATTTCAAATTCTAAAGTATCTAGCTTACTGTTTAATAAAATGTAACTTAATATTAGAAGTATAATTATCACTGTAAGAAAACCTTCCATAGTTTAATAGGGATTGATATTAAAGATAAAGTACTATTTGAAATTATCTTGTAAATATAAAGTTTTTGAGAATTCAAAAAACCACAGAATTACGAAGGCTCTCTTAATATGAATGAGGCATAATCGAATACGCATTTCATTATACTCATCGCAAGGTTGGTAAAACCGAAATTATTGGCAACAAACCAGTAAACGATTCAATACAAGATGTTGATTATGAGGAGATAGAGTGAGTGCTATTACTTTAAATCCCTTTTGAAAATTTCAAGTAATTTGGAAGGTTCTTGCCTGTTGTCCCAAAATGCAGTAATTATAATATTGTTATCTCTAACTTTAAAGAATATGCTATAGTTTCGCAATGAAGCGCATCTAATATCTTTGAAGTCTGTCGACTTAAAAATGAAAGGAGATTTTGCGATTTGCTTGGTTCTTTCAGTAACCAATCTAACCAATTTTAAAGAGAATTTATTGGATTTGTTTCGTTTAACCCAATACTCTAAAACACCAACAAATTGAATGTCTGCGGTTTTAGTCCAAATTATAGTGCGTTGAGCCACTGTAAATTGCGCTTGTTCATTTCATCTTGCGAAATCAATTGACCATTTTCAATGTCAGATTCACTCATTTCTAAAAGCGACTTTTGCTCATCACTCAGCTCAATGATATCAGAATCACTATTGCTTGAGGATATAATGCTATCAAGCGCTTGTAAAAAGTCTTTATTTCTAATCGCTAGTATTTTCTCGATTAAACCATTTCTAATTTTATCAACTGCTTCCATTGTGTTTAATTCTTCTTGTAAAGTTCGAAAATAACTTCCGTTTATCCAAATATCAATTTTTTAGAAAATGAATTCACTCTAATATTTAAGCGAAGAGATGCTTAAGTCAATTAATTCAATCTACTTCACAAACGCACGAATCTCTAACTTCTCAACAATCGGATTTGTATTTGCCGTAACGGTCACTGTTTTGATGACCTCATTTTTTTGTTCAGGCTTTGCCTTGAAAGTCACTGTTATTTTGTCTGATTTTCCAGGAAGAATTGGTTTTTCTGGTTTTTCAGGAGTGGTACATCCGCAACTTGCTGCAACGTCTTCAATGATCAAAGGTTTATTTCCAGTATTGGTAACAATAAAAGTTGTTGAATTTTCTACACCTTTTTCAACATCGCCAAAATCGTGATACTTGCGATCAAATTTCATGGTTGTTTTGGTTTCGGCTTCTCGCTTGATGCGATCTTCTTCTTCCTTGCGAATTTCTGCTAATTCAGCTTCCAATTCTTTTTCGGATTGTCCGCCTGCAGCAACGGTTGATTCTTCTTTCGAATTGCGTTTATCTTCAACTACACGATTGTCTCCACAACTTGCAACAGCGATCAATCCAACAACGATAAATAGTTTATGATTCATGACTTAAATTATTCAACTTCAAACAAAATTATAAATCAAATTAAAATGTGATTTGATTTAACTGAAATTTTAATTGGCAAGACCTTCTTTTTGGTATTCATCTGAATTCAACGCTTTGACAGCCCGCAATAATTCATCATTATCGAGGTTATTGAGCTCATAAAATTCCGCAATGCCAAACATGTTTTGAGCAAGCACAGCTTTCATACGCAAACGAAGTACTTTGTCGCTTGTTTTCAATTCTTCATCTTTTAATTCTAAATCGTCTTTTTCTTTTTTGGCGTATTCCAAAAATTCTTTTAAATATGCATCAGAAACAGAAAAATCTTTTTTAAACGCGTCAAACGTTGGGAATTTTTTCGCCAATTCTTTACGGTTTTTGTCTACGTAAGTCAAGGAAAATGAATTCAAAGCACCACTTCGAATGAGAGCTCGATATGAATCTGTAATTTGACTCGTATCAACTGGTACAAAGATATCAGGCATAATTCCACCACCACCAAAAACGGTTCTTCCAGTAACTAATGTTTTAAACTTCAAAGAATCAGGAAGTTGAATGGAATCTTCGTGGAAATATTCGCCGTTCTCATAACGTTTCAATAAGTCTTTTTTGTACTCATCAACTCCGTCTGTATATGGACGTTGAATAAATCTTCCTGCAGGGGTGTAGTAACGTGCAATGGTCAATCGAATTTGTGAACCATCTGCTAAATCAATGGGTTGTTGAACCAATCCTTTTCCGTACGTTCTGCGACCAACAATTAGTCCTCTGTCCCAATCTTGAATGGCTCCAGAAACAATTTCACTGGCAGAAGCAGAAGATTCGTCAATCAACACAACCAATCTTCCTTTTTCAAAAAGGTTTGTTTCACCTGCTTTTAAATCGTTTCTTGGTCGCGCTCTACCTTCAGAATAAACAACCAATTTGTCACCAGTCAGAAATTCATCCGCTAATTTTTGTGCCGCTTGAAGCAATCCACCGCCATTTCCTTGAAGGTCAAGCACAAGGTCTTTCATTCCCAAACCTTTTAATTTAGTAATGCTTGCTTCCATTTCTTCAATGGTTGTTTTGGAAAATGAATTTAATTTGATATACCCAATTTCTGGAGTTACCATGTAAGCTGCATCCACCGAGTGTACTGGGATTTTATCTCTTGTAATGGTGAAATCAAGCAATTTTTTGGTGTTTTTGCGGAGAATTTCCACCTTCACTTTCGTTCCTTTTTCGCCCATCAATTTGGAGCGAACAGCATCATTCTTTATGCCAACCCCAGCTACAAGTTCGCTTTCGATTTTAATGATTTTATCACCCGCAAGAATTCCTAATTTCTCGGATGGTCCACCAGGAATTGTTTGTACAACCATCAATGTATCTTTCAAAATTTGAAATCGGATACCGATGCCGACAAAACTTCCATTAATCGACTGATTAGCGTCGTCAACATCTTCTTTCGAAATGTAGGTAGAATGTGGATCTAATTTTTCGAGCATCGCAACGATGGCAGCTTCTGTAAGTTCCTTGTCGTTCACGTCGTCCACATACATGCGATTGATGTGGTTTAAAATCTCACTAAATTTTCCAGAAGTACTGATTTTATTTGGATCATTTTGAGCATAAAAAGCGGAGAAATAAAATGTTGCAATAATGAGTGTTACGAGACTTTTCATTTTCTATAATAATTTTGATTCTAAAGATAATTCAATTTTGAGGAAAATAGCACAAATAATGCCAAGTGGGAATTCTTGGCGATTAACGGCTAAATAATTGTATAAACATTCCATTGTTGAACGTATTCTGCGTTCGCTCAAAAATACGCCTGATATTTTCGTTATTTCGTTGTATCAAAAGTTATGTAGCCATGATTACCCGAATTTTATTGTCCATTTTCTTAGTGTGTGCATCGTTTCAACTCACTGCTCAAGTGCGAGAGTTTGATCAATTGGAAATGTATTATTCGCAGAGGCTGTACAAAAAAGTGTATAAAAAAGCGAACAGCTATTTGAATAAACCTGAGTACGATTATTCTTTACTTCCAGGTTATTATCGTGCGCTTTGTCTGTTTCAATTGAGCGAGAATAAACAATGGCGCTCAAAACATCCAAACTCGTTGCAAGAAGCACGTGATTATTTTGTGAATCTCAGAAAATCCGCAGATGGTGTTAAGTTGTTGGAGGCGCATGTCATAGAAATGTCTGAACTTAAAAGCGATTTAGCTTCGCGTTTGGAGGATTACAAACGACTCGAAATGAATGTGGAGTTTGGGGAATTGCAAGTTATTTTGAAAGAGATTTTTAGTTCGGTTCCGAACATTGAACAAGACGACAACTTAAAACCTAAAAAACCAAACGATAATCAGAAAGAGTTTGAATTTGATTCAAAAAATCGATCGGAAGTGGTGCGTTTTGCGCAGAAATACTTGGGCACGCCTTACGTGTGGGCAGGAACAACTCCAAGTGGTTTTGATTGTAGCGGTTTTACTGGTTATGTGTTGAAAGCATTTAAATTGGAAGTTCCACGACGAGCGGTTGAGCAATATGAAAAGTCAACGAAAATTAAGGAGAAATCTGTTCAACCAGGCGATTTGGTTTTCTTTGATAACGGTTCAGGAATTTCACATGTTGGAATGATTGTTTCAGAACCAGGCGAACCGATTATCATGATTCACGCAAGTAGTTCGAAGGGGGTAATTTTGACTAATTTAAAAGAATCAGATTATTGGACCAAGCGCTTGGTTGGTTATGGAACTTTTCTGACGAAATAAAGTTAATTTTTGATTAATTGGATCTGAAATTCACGCTTAGTTGACTAGCCGAAAAAAGACGCATTTACACCTTTTTTTTACTTAAAGCATGAATTAAAGTAATTCCTAAAGTAAGAATTAAGATTGACATGCTTAAAACATTAAATATTAATGGATTGCCAGCCTTTAATAAAACAACCGAAATCAATGAAATACATATAAGAATCAATAGTATTTTAAGGATTTTTGTAATTGAATTTTGAAACGATCCAATTGATTTGAATAAGGCAAAACAGCAAATGAAAATATGTCCAGCTAAATTGAAATTCCATGACAATTCAAACCAATTTTGGTTCTGAAAACTATACATGGTTGAAGCAAAGACAAGCAAGGAAATGAGCAATAAAAGCTTGCTGTTTTCAGTAGATTTTGCCAAAACAAAATTTGAAAAACTCAAGGAAAAACCTGACAAAGAAACGACCGCAAAAAGTGTGAGCGAAATGGTATTGTTATCAGTCAGATAAGCCAAACTTGCCAAGATAGCAAAAGCAATCAAAAACAACAATGCGCAAATCAGCCAAAATTTTCTCATGCATGCAATTTACGATTTTTTTCAACAGCACAAATCAAATTCCAAAGTGCTCTTGCTCCAACGTTCGCATCCCAATCGCCTTCTTCACTTGTTCCAACTTCGTTCAAGTCAAAACCAACGATTTTTTTACCTGATTTTGCCAATTCAAAAAACAAATAGTTGATTTCTTCCAACTTAAATCCACCAGCGACAGGAGTTCCAGTATTTGGACAAAGTTCCGGCGAAAGTCCATCGATATCAAACGATATGTAAACATTTTCCGGCAAAGAATGAAGAATGTCAATAACCTGTTCTGCCCAATTTTTGCCATGGAATTGTTCTTCTTTCAGTCTCCAATCAAAGAACGTTTCGATGCGATCATCTTCAAAAATTAGATCAACTTCTGTTTGCGAAATGTCTCTGATTCCAACTTGTGTCAAACGAACCAAATTTTTACAATTTTGAAGCGCGTTGAACATCACACTTGCATGTGATTGCACAAAACCTTCATACGCATCACGTAAATCCGCATGTGCATCGATTTGTAGTATTCCAAACGGCTTTCCTTGTTGGTCAATGGCTTCAATCAATCCAAGAGGTGTTGAATGTTCACCGCCTAAAATTCCAACCATTTTCCCTTGATTCATCAAATCCAAGACGCCTTCTTTCAAATTGTTTTTCAAGGCCAATTGCGTTTCATTCATTTCAGCCAAAAAAGACTGATAAAACGCGTGATTGGCAATGTCTCCACCATCTTCTAAAAAAGCGATGTAATCCATTCCTGTTTTGCACAAGCGGTCATTGATTTCCTTCCATTCTTCAGAAATAGGTGTCATAAACACTTTGGTTTCAAAAGCGCGCTCCAATTTTGGATGGAAAAAATCCAATTGTGTTGAAGCTTCTAAGATAGCTTGCGGACCTTCGCTTGTCCCTTTGCCATACGAAGCAGTTGCATCCCAAGGAACTGGAATAATAACAATGTTTGCTTCTTCTTTTGTGACAGGAAATCCAAACAAATTACCGTTTGCAATTCCAACTCCGTTTGGATCAAATGACATGTGAGAGATTTGAAGATTTGAGCATTTGAAGATTTGAAGATTGGACGTTTCATCAAATCTTCAAATCTTCAAAATTTTCAAATTATTTTTTAATAAGTTCTTTTACGAAATTCGGTGTAGCAAAACTAGCACGGTGAATGTCGAAATTGTAATATCTTAAGCCGCTTTTTGCAACGAATGCATCAATTGTTGAATCGTTAGAAACTGATTTCGGGTGTGCTCCACCTTTTAAACCATATTGGAACGACCACATTCCTGTTGGATATGTCGGCACATAGAACAAAGAAACAGGAGCATTTTCAGTCCCGAAAATTCCTTGAAGCGTATGGTTTAATTCAGCAAACGCTTTTTCGTTGAATTTTGGTGATTCTCCTTGTGCTACTAAAATTCCTCCTGACTTTAATGCGTTGAAACAATTCGTATAGAATTCAACAGAAAACAATCCTTCGGCTGGACCAACAGGATCAGATCCATCCACAATGATGATGTCATACGATTCTGGCGCTGCTGTTTTTACAAACGCAATTCCGTCGTCAACTTTCAAATCTAATTTCGGATTATCAAATGCTGCCGCAATTTGTGGTAAATGTTCTTTACAAGCTGTAATTACTTCGCCGTCAATTTCAACCATGGTCACATGTTCGATGCTATCATGACGCAAAATCTCACGCACAGTTCCTCCGTCTCCACCACCAATTACTAAAACATTTTTAGCATTTCCATGGGTAAACATTGCTGGATGTGAAATCATTTCGTGGTAATGAAATTCATCGTTGATCGTTGTCATAACCATATCATCCAAGGCCAACATTTTTCCGTATTTTGTTGATTCTAAGATGCGTACACGTTGGAATGGCGATTGCACATCAAAGAAAACTTCACCAGTGAAACGCAAAGAAAGCGCTTGATCTTCGTCTTTATCTGTGAACCAAACATTGCGCGTATAGAAATCAGGATTTCTCCATTCTGCCGCTTTTTCACGCATGGTTGTCATGTCAAAATCATTGCGCGTCAACAAATTAACTGACCCACGTCTCATTTCGATGGCAGAATATGATTTGGATTTAAAAGCTTCTTTCAAGAAATCGAATGAAATCCAAGCATTCATGTCGCCACATGTAAATAAATCAACTGCAGCGTAGCCATATTCAGGCCATGTATGAATGGCTAAATGACTTTCTTGGATAACAACTACACCAGAAACACCGTAAGGCGAAAAATGGTGAAACGTTGAATTGATGACAGTTGCTCCAGCTTTTACAGCTGCTGCTACCATGTCTCGTTCAATTGCCGCCACATCATTCATAATGTGCGGGTCGCAGTTCATAAACTCAACGAGGATATGATTTCCAAGTGCTACGTTGCTCATTTAATTTATTGTATTAAAAATTAGAGCGCAAAAGTAGAATTTTTTGATGGGATAGGTATCATATTTTGGTTAATGTTTGGTTAAGGATTCAATAGCCAATTAAATCAGAAGAAATCGGTTGGGATTTTTATAGAATAACGTTTTTTACCTTTGTATTAGGTTATAAAAAACATGATGTTATGAGAGATTTAATAAACAGAGTAATTACGGAAAAGGAGTCTTTATTTTTATCCAACAAAAACACAAATGAAATACTAGTTGGCGGTTGGTGCAATGGACGCACTTTGGGACAACTAGAATTTGAGTTGAAGAAGAACAGACTTATTATTTGGGCTCATTGCAGCAATGGTGTTTCTCTCATAAATTCATCTTGTTATATTTTCGATGCGCATTCTGTTGAATTTAACTTAATTAAATCAGAATTTAAAAACATATGTGCTTTTGTTAAAAATAAGGAAAGAAGGCTGTTTCAAGATAATTCAAGGTTTGAATTAATGCTAAATGTTTACAATTTAATTAATGGCTTTGAGAAAAATTAGAGCGTAAAATTAGATTTTTTTGAATCATTGATTTTATATCAAATTGAGAAGGAAGTTGCTTAAAAACGAATTGAAACTTTTAGATTAATGTTTTAAAAGATAAGCATGTTCGATTTAAGAAATTATTCATTTGGAAAAAAGATGAATATGAGGCAAATGTCAACAAAAAAAGTACTTTTATTATCAATAAATCAAAAAATGACTAAAATCTTAAATGTTCTAGTAGTTTTTATGGTAATTTTTGTGATTTCTTGCAAAAAAAGCGAAGATTACGTGATTACGGGACGACTGGTTGAAGATTGTCAAGGTAATATTCCTGCAGCTTATCAAACATTTCATCTTTTGTCTCGCACGAAACCTTATAGTGAAGCTAACGGCATGAATATACCATTTACAACTGACGCCAACGGTAATTTCTCTGTTGTTTATAATTCTGATAATTTGGCTTATTCTGGAATTTTCATTAAAGAATTGTTTGAGGATAAAGATTATCAGCCGAACCAAATTATTCATCCAATGACCAATTTTGACTTGGGAGACTTTACGACCAAAAGTACTTTTTCATTTAAGTTGAATTTTATTTTTTATGATCAATTTTCAGCTGGAGACACACTGTATATGCACGATGAGCAAGGAGAATTATTATTAGCGATACCCGCACCTTTTGAAAACAATCAATATGGACCTTTTACAAGAGTGGAAATGGGAAATTACTATTTAAAGGAAGATGGATATTATCATCAAACTAAAATTTCACTAACCTCTAATATTGATCAAGTTGGATCGACTTTAAGCGCGGCCTTTAAATTTTTTAAAGAAGTAAAATATTGTGATCAAACCGAGCAAACTTTTGATCTTGTGATTCATTGATTTTAATTATAGATAAATCTTTTTTATCAGCATTTTAAAAGTGCAAGAGCCGATATTAGCAAAACGTAAATTTATGTTACGATTGGAGTAGGGATGGTTGTATCAGCTGTGCTTTGGAACTATTATGGTGCGATTGGTAGTGTCAGTTTTGCTATTCCGTTTGTATTATGGACTCAAGAGTCAGAAAATGTTCATTTATTCAATTCATATTTAGTAAAACGTAGGTGAATCAAGTTTTTGTATTTTAGATTCTTTGCCAAACCAAAATAAAAATACTATTATTACTAAAATTTTAAATCAAAAAACAAGATTAACATGTTAGATAGTGATTTTTTATTGATTTTGTTGATTTTTTTAATCGGTGTAATCGTTCTTTATGTTTATTACCTTTTAAATCTTCAAAACACGTTAAAACAAGTAGCTGATTCACGTCGATTGGTGCCAGCGGGGAATGTTTGGTTGATGTTCATTCCGCTTTTTAGTGTGGTATATGGATTTATACTTTACCCAAAAATAAGTGATTCAGTGAAAGCCGAATACGCGCACAGAGGTTTGCCAGCGGATGGAGATTTTGGTCGAGGCGTTGGTCTTGCGATGGCAATTGCTGGAGTTGTTGGAATTATTCCAATTGATGCTTTGAAAGGCATTGCTGGAATTGCAAGTTTAGTCTTGTTTATTATTTACTGGTCAAAAACGGCTAAATACAAAGCAGAATTGATGCTTTCTGGAAAAGGTGAGGAAGATTTTATTGGTGCAAGCCGCGATTTGTTAGATAATTGATGAAACAATAGCTATTTCTCATGAATCTGCATCTGAACCACTCTTTTAGAACTTTAGGAACAAAATCTGAAGCTGATGAAGTCATTCAGTTACTTGCTGAGAATGGCATTCAAGCAATTTCAAAAAAAGATTCAGATGATTTAGATTTTGTTATTCAAGGCGAAGCTCCTTCAAACAAGCATGAAATTCTAATAAACCCAGCTGATTCTGAAAAAGCTGAAGCGCTTTTGTTTTAAAAGGCAAAAGAGTATTTAATTGAAATTCCACACGAATATTACCTCTTTTGATTTAGCGATGCAGAATTGTTGGATGTATTGATCCAAAAAGATGAATGGAACGAAATCGATGTGCTCTTGAGTCGCAAAATTTTGGAAGAAAGAAATATTCCCATTGATATTAACCAGATTGAAGCTCAACAAAAGGTGCGACAAACTGAATTGTCCAAGCCTCAAGGAGGTCAACTTGGTTGGATATTATTAGGATATCTGATGACATTCTTAGGTGGCTTTTTAGGACTTTTAATCGGTTATTTTATTTGGCACGCGAAGAACAAACTTCCGAATGGAACAAAAGTGTATAGTTACTACGAAGTAACCCGAAAGCATGGTAAAATCATTTTCATTCTTTCTGCGATCATTTTTCCAATTGCCTTGATTTTGAGAATTTTTACTGAGATCTCGGTTTGGGGTTAAGCATGAACATTTCTTTATGTTTTTTTCCACATTTTAAAATAATTGTACGGATATATCGTTCATGCCACTACTTTTGCACCCATGCATAAAATTGTAACGCTTCTTCTTGTTTGTTTTTCTTCTCTAGTCTTTGGACAGGAAGTTATCCTCACGGGACAATGTGTGGATTTGGACAAGAAAGGAATGGTGGGCGTTCGTTTGCGTGTCAACGAATCCAAAAGTGCTATTTTCACTGATGAATCAGGAATTTATTCGGTGAAAGCAAATGTAGGCGATAGTCTGAGTATAGAATACTATTATCAACCAGAGAAAATTACGCAGACTAGTCGCTTTTTTGTGAAGGATGCCGGATTGAATAACATTCCAACAGTTGTTTTCAATGTACGAACACAATTTGTAGGACCAACAACAGTAATCGGAGAAATTGAAAAACCTTTTGAATTAGATCCAATAAAATTGCGCTACGACATTCTGCCCGTGATGAACATCGAACGTTCGCTCATCTTTACAACAGCGGCCACTTCAAGCAATGAGTTGACATCTAACTACAATGTTCGAGGAGGAAGTTATGAGGAAAACTTGGTTTATGTGAATGGTTTTGAGATTTACAGACCGTTTTTGACCCGAGCTGGACAGCAGGAGGGAATGAGTTTTATTAATAGTGCTTTGGTGGAAGCATTACGTTTTTCGGGTGGAGGCTTTGATGCTCGCTACGGCGATAAATTAAGTTCAGTCTTGGATATCGATTACCGAAAAGCCGATACATTGCGAGGATCCATCATGGCATCGATGCTCGGGGTAGAAGGGAGTTTTGAGCAACAATTAGGAAAACGAAAAAGATTCAATTACATGTTTGGAGCTCGTTACCGCTCCAATGGCTATTTTTTGAATTCCTTGCCTGCAAAAGGTGCGTATAATCCTGTTTTTTGGGATGCACAATTGCTCACAAATTATACCATTAACGAAAAGTTAGATTGGTCTATTTTAGGGCATGTTTCAAGCAATAATTACTTATTTGCCCCGCAAACACAGCAAACTGATTTTGGTGTTGCGCAAGAAGCTTATCGCTTCAACATCTACTTTGACGGTCAAGAACAAACCAAATTTAGAACGATTACCGCAGGCACAAAATTGCGGTATGAACCGAACAAAAAAACCGAACTAAATTTCTTTGCTTCCTTTTTCAATACCGATGAACGTGAGTATTTCGATGTGCAAGGCCAATACTTTTTAAATGAATTGGAAACAGATCCTAATCAAGAAAATTTTGGTGACTCGATTGGTGTTTTGGGTGTTGGGACTTTTTTGAATCACGCACGAAATCGTTTGAGAGCAAATATTTACAGCGTTTATCATACGGGTAAAAGATCTATTTTCAAAGGATACGTGGATAATGATCGTATGAAATTTAGGGAAAAAGAGTTTCATTGGGGCGTGAAATACCAACACAATGATTTCTTTGATGTTTTGAGTGAATGGAAAATGATTGACTCTGCGGGTTATAGTATTCCGCAAGGTAGCCCGACGCAGGTTGAATTACTCGAAACGATTAAAGGAAAATTGAATTTGCAATCGGATTGGGTAACAGGACATGTGCAATACAATCAAATTTGGGCAAAATCGAAGAAAAATTATGTCGTGACTTTGTCGAAGAAAATTAAAAACAAAAAAGACAAAACGCATTATACTCGGACATTGACCGATACGATTGCTAACTCTGCAAATCGTTGGGCTATGGCGATTGGAACACGTGCTGGTTATACAACGGTTAATCAGGAATTTTATGTGACTCCGCGCGCTTCGATCATGTATTATCCGCGTGCCTATATGATGAAAGATTCAAACATCGTGCGCCGAGACATGACCGTTCGATTTTCGACAGGATTGTATTATCAACCGCCGTTTTATCGCGATTTAAGAAGGTTTGATGGAACCTTAAATTTGGATGTTAAGGCTCAAAAGTCTTATCATGCTGTTTTAGGTTACGATATGTTCTTCAACATGTGGGGAAGATCTAATCCATTTAAATTCACGACCGAGTTGTATTACAAATATTTATGGGATGTAAACGCTTTTGAAGTTGAGAATGTGCGCACACGATACTTTGCAAACAACGATGCCGTTGCGTATGCATACGGAATTGATATGATGATGCACGGAGAATTCATTCGTGGCATCGAGTCGTATTTTAAAATTGGTTTATTATCCACGAAAGAAAATTTGTTGAATGACCAATACACAGAGTATTACAATGCTGCGGGAGAAGCCATTATTTTTGGCATAAGTGAAGATCAAACAGTAGTTGATTCAGCGCTTATTAAACCAGGATATATTCCAAGACCGACGGATCAACGATTAAATATTGGTGTTTTGATTCAGGATCAAATGCCAGGATTGGAAGCTTTAAGTGCGCAAGTTGGAATTCAATTTGGTACAGGTTTGCCTTTTGGTCCACCAGATCGGAATCGTTACAAAGACACCTTGCGCTTGAGAGAATATTTCCGCGTGGACATTGGGACTTCGTATGATTTCTTGTACAAAAAGAAAGAGAAAAAGACCTTTATTAGTCGAAATTTCACGCAGGCGATTTTATCCCTGGAAGTGTATAATTTATTGGGAATCAATAACGAACTCTCGAAGCAATGGATCCAAGGAACCAACGGAACGCAATACGCGGTGCCAAATTACTTAACACAGCGACGCATCAATCTTAAACTTATTGTTCGTTTCTAGATTTACTTGAAACAATTTTTGACCATCGGATTATTGGTTTCCATACTTTGAAAAGAACTTTTGAAATATTAAATAACCCTGAACAAGTATCAATTATTCTGACTTCGCTTAGAAAGGATAACCATTTATCAAAGACTTTTGAAGGAACAGCAAAAAACGGTTCATTAAGTGGATTTTATACAAACCTTGCTTTGATAAACGGTATGGTGATAGGTTATGTAAAAATTAAAGGACAATATGACCTAGACAAAGGAGACCTAAAATTGGAAGTAGTGCCAAGTAATTTGTATTGGATAGCTTTGACTTTTGCTTTTGTGGCTATAACTTTTCTAAGCTACAAAGGACTAACACAAGACAAACTAAACTTAATAGTTGCTTTGCTATTAATATTGATGCCTTTGGGTTGGACACTTGCATTCATATTGGAAAGCAAGAGCTTTATAAAAGAAATTAAGCGAATACTATATTGACGAGTGAATAATTATCCATACGACCAAATAGGACCAAGCGGGAAAGTACAGTATTATTTTTGCACCTGCACCTATTTTGAAAAAGTTAATTAAATTCATAAAGCTCATCAAAGTCTTTAATTTCTGAAAGCTTGATCATTTTTTTATTTTTCAATGTTGTCCAAGTTTCCGTGTAAACTTCGTCGCCTGGTTCAGCTTCTTCATTGGTGTTTTCTTTCACTTGTTTTCGTTTGGTAGAAAAATTAATGCTGATTTCGGTGTTAATCACTGGTCCTCGAGTTGAAGCAGATTCATAGCCAATGAGTTCAAAATCATTGTTTTGATAGCGAAAGGTATAATGCCAATAACCATATCGACCATGAGCATACTTGACATATAATTTCCCAAGGTCAATATCAACGCTCAATTCAGGCGCATAATAAACTCCACCATCTTCATTCTCAGAGGAAAAACATTTTAAATTTTGCGATGCCAATTGATATGATTTACCATCTTTCAGTAACACAATGATTCCTCTTCTGTTTTGATCTAATTCGCCACGGTCTTCATCTACTATGAATTTATCTTTTTGCGTTCCTTTAATGATAAGAACACAATCATCTGCACCATCTTTGTTCAGATCGCCGATTATTTTATCGAAAATGACAAATCCTTTTGGTACAAAATCTTCTGGTTTTTTGACTTCAACGGTAACGCTCTTTTCTGTGGTGACGTTTTCAGAAATCGGATTCGCATTCTCTTGAGCGGCTTGCTTTTTTGGCTCGTTTTTGCAACTCATCGCAATCAAAAGCACTAATAGAAGTGAGTGTTTCATGAGATTTATCAGTATTAAATTTTCTTTGCAATCAAAATGGTATGATTTTCAGAAGAAGTTTTAGATTTCTTGTAATTCACTTCAAAAACCGTTAGCACCTCGATAGTGTTTTCAGTAAGAAGTGCTTTTAGATTCATTAGATCATGATAATGAAAATAAACGCGATCACCGTTACTCCCGACTTTAAATCCAGATTGTTGCGCTGTACCTTCCACAAAGCTAATATAAATAAGACCATGATCATTTAGCAGATTTACACAATCTTGAATTAACTTTTTGATATCAGATTCCGATAAATAAGGCAATACAAAACCACAAACCAACGCATCAAATTTGGTGCTCAATGTGTCGATTTCACGACTGTCGAGCACAAGGAATTCTGCACTAGGATTGTTTTTTCGTGCTAATTCAATCATGTTAGGAGCTACATCCGTTCCGACTATTTTTATATCAGGCCTTTTATACAAAAAGTACTTCGTGATGTTTCCAGGACCACAACCAATTTCAAGGAGTTTAATAGGAGTTTGTGGCAAGTGTTCCAAAAAACAATCGTACGTTTTATCGTACAAATTCAAATTCATGAATTTCTCCTCGTATAGCGAAGCAACTTTGTTCCAAGTATTGAATGTTTCTTGGTAGTAGTTCATTTCTAACCTTAACAGATCAACATTATCTTACTTAAAAAGAAGGAGCACTTATGGAACGGTATTTTTGCACGCTCACATTTCCATCTTTCGGATATTTCACTGAGAATCCAAGATCCAATGATTTTGCTTCTCCCGGTTGGATGGTAATTTGCCATTTCAACTCCCCAGTCAATGGGTCTTTGGTTGCTCCTGAAATTTCATCCGCAGTCACAGTAATGTCCGTGTTTCGAGCAATTGGAATTTGGTCAAAAACATCAATGGTTATTGGAGTTGAGCGATTATTTCTCAAAGATATTTCATACAAATACGTTTCTTTTTTGGTACTTCCAATCACCTTTTTCGAACTCACTTCTTTCTTCAATTTACGAGCCACAACGACTTTACTGTCTCTTCCCAAAGACAAAGCCAAGGTATCACTTGTATTTCGCGTGTCAATTTCTGAAACGCCCACATACATTCCGCCAAAATATACGTTCGTTGGACCAGGTACTAAGTCAAGATCTTGCCAATCAACAATATTTGCAATTAAGAAAGTACCTTGATCGAGTTTTGGCACTGTCACGTATGAATAAGTGGCGTCGAGATTGTATTCTTTGACATCCACAATGTATGGCTTGGCATCGCTTGGGCAACTAAAGGTGTTTTTGATTTCAAACTCAGTTGATAATTCTGAGATTTCAATCTGGCGCATTTGCACATTGGTTTGACCAAAAACGGGATTAAATCCTCCTTGCGGATTCAATTCAAGCGATTGATTTATAGTCTGTATATCATTTTGATTATTCAGAATATAGCCATCATAAACGCGTTGGTTTGCAATACTTAGATCATTTCTTGCTTTATCTAAGTAATCGTTTTTTTGTCCCTGCACTTTTTTGTCGTAATTCCATGTGTTAGCGGTGTAATAATCTAAATACCATGGACTTAAAATCGGTTGACTAGCCGATAGAAGTGGGTCGGCTGTCGACAAAGTTAAATCAACATCTTTCCATTCATTTCCTGTGTTGTTATACACTTGCGCTTTGTATTTCAAATTCACTTTTTGATTGACATCCGTTGCAGACAAATCATAGGTTGCCGCCCATCCACAGTCGCTCACAAGGTATGTTAACCCAATTGTCGCTTTTTCCGCCACATCGGATTCAATGAGAATAATGACTTGATTGCTTCGTTGATTTTCGTTGAAATTAAGTTCCGCTAATTTGTACCTAGTTCCTTCGATTTTTGTGTTCAATTCAGCACGCTCTTTATTCAATTTTGATAGTTGATTGTTGATTTCCAAAGTTCTAATTCTGTAATATTCTCCTGCTTCTTTGATTTGAGCTACTGTCAAATTTTGATTTGCACCTTTTAAGTCTCGGTTGGTGTTCATGATTCCCAATTCTGCTTGATAAGAGCTTTGGATATCAGCATTGGCTTGAAGTTTATCGAGCAATTTAGTCAGGGAATCTTTTAAATTTGAAATGCGGGGATTGAATTGTTCGGCCGCCAAAAAATCCATTTCCGTCGAAACAGAAACCAATCGAAATGACTTATTATTGGTGAATTGAATGCTTTGTGGATCAGCGAATGCAGAAATTCCAGCGAAAATTAATTTGTTGCGTCCTTTTTCTAGCTTTACTTCAGTTTCATGTGTCATTTGACCCGAAGTTAGAAACAGTTTAATTTTTTTAACGTCCGATTTGATGATCATTTCCGTTACTTTTTGCGCTGAAATTCCGAAAGGAATAATGAATAGGAGTAAAGCTAATTTTTTCATAGAACAATTTTTGTTGGTTAAATGTACAACTAATGTTGGTTGTGGTTCAATTATTTATATTCATTTTGAGCATTAATTAATAAATGAATCAATTTTTCCCATCATGAAATCACCCAGCGCCGAATTGCGATAAAAACGAAAATGAATGCTGAATAACCAATAAAAAACGGAATGATCCAATCCGGTTTATTTAGCGCTAATAAAAAAGCCATAATTAGCAATTGAAAACCCAGTCCGTAGCACGATACAGCGGTCATGAACCATTTGGGAAGGGTTTTCACTTTGTGCGCAGAATAATCTAAATTGTAAATGATTTTGTCGAATAATCCGTAAAAAATCAAATAGATTTTAAAAAGCCAATCTACGATTTTTTGATTTTCACCATGCAGTGCAGAAGGCGTTTTTCGTTCAAATATTTGGCTTGTTGCATCACCTCCGACGGAATTAGTGCGAAGAATAACGTAATAATAATTGTACAAGGTTCCTTGAAGTTGTAAAGCGAAAAATGCAGCTAGAATAAAGTAAATAGGAGTGAAGGTCACATAACCGATAGCGGCTAGGGTAATCGCATTAAGCACGAAATCAAAAATACTGTCTAAATATCGACCAATGTAGGATGGTTTTTGATTTAAGCGAGCTAAAGTTCCATCTACGGCGTCAATAATGGATTTAAGAATCAAAAACGCACCAGCTAATTTGTAGTTGCCATTTAGAATAAAGTAAACGGCTAAAAGTCCACAAAGGCCGAAAACAAACGTAACATGAACAGGAGTTACAAAAGTCCCTTTGAGTTTATTGGCAATAAAAGTTGCGATTGGTCGACCATAATCTGATAGATCAAAAAACGCATTTTCTGTCGTTAATTTCGACATGAATTGGTCAAAAAAAATTAAACTCGGAAAAATGCCCGAGCTTTTTCAAATCGGACAAATAAATTAGATAAGTCCTTTGATATCGGCAATGATTCGTTCAGCAAATTGATTCGCTTTGTCTTCATTTTCGCTTTCTGAATAAATGCGAATAATTGGTTCCGTATTGCTTTTTCGCAAGTGTACCCATTCTTTGCCGATGTAAATTTTCACTCCATCGGTTGTGTCCACTTCTTCGTTGGCATATTTTTCGGCCATTTTTGTAAGCACCATATCAACATCAATGGCAGGAGTCAATTCAATTTTGTTTTTTGAAATGGTGTATTTAGGATATGAATCGCGCAACGCAGAAACTTTCATTTTTTTGTGCGCCAAATGACTCAAAAACAAGGCAATACCAACCAAGGAATCACGGCCATAATGCAATTCTGGGTAGATAACACCTCCATTTCCTTCGCCTCCAATAACTGCATTCGTTGCTTTCATTGCCGTCACGACATTTACTTCGCCCACAGCGCTTGCTGTATAGGTCAAACCGCGACTTTCTGTGACATCTCGCAATGCTCGAGTAGACGACAAATTCGAAACCGTTGCGCCAGGTGTATGCGTTAATACATAATCAGCCACGGCTACAAGAGTATATTCTTCGCCAAACATGGTTCCGTCTTCGCAAACCATTGCCAAACGGTCTACATCTGGATCTACTGTAAAACCGACATCGGCACCAACCTCTTTGATTTTATCGGACAAATCCGTCAAATGTTCAGGTAAGGGTTCTGGATTGTGAGGAAAATGACCTGTTGGATCACAGTATAATTTTGTAACATTCTTTACGCCGAGCGCATCTAACAATGCAGGCACGAAAATCCCTCCGGTGGAATTTACAGCATCCACAACAATTGAAAAGTTCGCAGCTTCAATGGCTTTTTTATCCACCAAAGGCAAATCTAAGATTGCTTGAATGTGTTTTTGTAAATACGAATTATCTTCGGTAACAATTCCTAGGTCATCTACTTCTGCGAAATCAAAAGCCTCTTGTTCAGCGATTTGAAGTACTTGTTGTCCGTCATCTCCGGAAATAAATTCACCTTTTTCATTCAACAATTTTAGTGCATTCCATTGTTTTGGATTGTGGCTGGCGGTTAAAATAATTCCACCATGTGCTTTTTCCATAGGTACAGCAACTTCAACAGTTGGGGTGGTTGAAAGTCCAAGGTTGACAACATCGATTCCTAATCCAACAAAAGTAGAAATCACCAAATCTGAGATCATTTGACCCGAAATACGTGCATCACGACCAATTACGACTTTGAGTTTTCCAGCGTTGTTGTTTTTGAGCCAAGATCCATAAGCAGCGGCAAATTTCACTGCATCGATGGGAGTGAGACCATCATCTACTTTTCCACCGATGGTGCCACGAATTCCTGAAATAGATTTTATTAAAGTCATTTGAGAGAGTTCAAAAATTAACGATGAAATTGGTTAATAACCAATGTTTTCCTTTGCAGAGAAAGAACGTTGAAGTCCAATCATTTTCAAGCAAGCAATAGCACATTCAATGCCTTTGTTACCGTGTTTTCCACCAGCGCGATCAATGGATTGCTGTTCTGTATTGTCTGTCAGAAGACAGAAACTTACAGGTTTATTGTAATTCAAGGTCACTTTTTTAATGCCTTGCGTTGCTCCTTCACACACAAAATCAAAATGACGCGTTTCACCTTGTATGACACAACCGATGGCAACGACACCGTCTACTTTTGTGTATTCAAAAAAGTATTGCGCTCCAAGAGGTAATTCAAAAGCACCTGGAACAAATCGAACGATGATATTTTCTTCCTTCACCCCATTTTCGAGCAGTGCTTCTTTTGCTCCTTTAAGCAGGTTGAGGGTAATTGAATCATTCCATTCAGAAACAACAATGCCGATTTTAAAATCGGCACCGTTTGGAACAAAATCCTTATTGTATTCTGACAAATTGCGCAGAGCTGTTGCCATACTTTTACTTATTTAAACTATTTTTTACTAGTTGCGCGCGCCAAATATTTGTCGATTGACTTCTTTTGAGCGTATGCAACATAATCATCTTTGATTGTTTGATAAAACCCTGAAGCAGCTTCGTAATCTTTCAATTCTTCGGCATTCAAACCAGCTTTGAATAAATACATTGGGGTTGTCCAATCATTCGTATTAACTTCAGAAGCTTCTACGTACATTTCAACTGCTTTTTTATAGTCGCCTAGCTCACTATAGCAATCACCTTGCAATCCAACAGAAATTGCTGCGATGTAAGTGTCTTTTGTATTTACATCTTCAAAATTCTCAATAGCTTTTTTGTATTCACCTTTTTTCATGTACTGACATCCAAGCAAATATTGAGCGTTTTCACCACCTGTGTAGCCATCGTATTTTTTAACAGTTGCAGAAAGCTCATCAATTGCAGCATCTGTAGAATCTTTCACAGCGAAATTCATTCCAGCCCAATAAGCATCTTGTGATTTCACTTCTTTTGGTTTAACGATAAACTGTTTGTATAGAAGAAATCCAATAACTCCGATGATAATACCGATGATTAGACCAGTGATTAGTCTGAATTTTTTATTTGTTTTGAATTGAGACTTAAGGGTCTCTGAATTAATATTTTCTAACATGCCATGCATTTTTTAAGCTGTGCAAAAATAGTGTTTTTTTTGAAAGTTGGATATTCCAAAGAAAATGATTTAGTAACATGTGTTCGTTCATTAAAAAAAATGGAATGTTTTAGAATAGTTTCAAAGGACTATTTGGATAAAGATTAGGGTAAATAGCGATTTGCTTCATGGCTTTTTTGCCATAAAGGTTTGGTTGAAATGATCCATTTTCAGGTTGGTTTTTGTGAAAATTGGCAGGAATTTAGGGGGACGATTGGATGTGGACTGGAAATGTGGGTGAAATTTGGAGGGGGAGCTAGTTGTGGGATAGGGTGTTCCGACATAAATTACTGTATTTCAATCACATTAATCGTTTTTTAACGGCTAAGAAGATTCATCGAATTGGGATAGAATGGACTGGTTTTGGGCTTCGTTTTCTAGCTTGTTGCCGCACTCAAGATCATCAGGAAACTCAATTTCCCATCTCCTAAAATAAACAGGCATATTATCACTCAATCCAACCATTCGCCTGATATGCAAAATGCCTTTCTGATCAATGATGTACATATAGTTCTCAATCTCATAAATCGTTCTTTTGCCTTTTCGGTACGAACTCGTATTCGTACCCAATTCAAACCCATGCTTGAAAAGGACATTTTTGTGCACTGACATCACACTACGTTTGGTACCTAAAACTCCCTCAAGTACAACTAAATTTCTACGGAGTCTTTTCTCAAGTGTTGTGAAGCGTGTATTAAAGTACAAGCGCACTGACCGATGATGTGCATTTTTGCATTTCACAGAACAATAAATTTTGTCGCTGCGTCCAATAACTTCGCCCGTGCAGACAGGACAAGGTTCGTGTTTAAAAATTAAATCTGTAATCATAGTATAAAAAGTTGGTTTACCTAAAGTTATAAAAAAGATTAAAAATCCACAAACACTTTTGCAAAAAAAGAAGTTGATTTTATTGTTTTCAAAATGAACTTTGATTCATTTATACTAACTTTGTTAGATGCATTTAAAATCCCTTCAACTCATTAATTTCAAGAATTACGAAGAAGCAGAATTTGGGCTTTGTGATGGAATTAATTGCTTCGTCGGGAAAAATGGATCAGGGAAAACAAATGTCTTAGATGCAGTGCATTATCTGAGCATGTGCAAGTCGTACATGAATCCTGTTGATCGACAAAACATTCGTTTCGAGGAACATTTTTTTTCCATTCTTGGTCATTGGCAAAAGGGAGAAAAAGAAATTTCGGTGCATTGCGCCATTAAATCTGGAGCTAAGAAAGTTTTTAAGCAAAACAAAAAGGAGTACGAGAAATTAGCAGATCACATCGGACAATTTCCTGCTGTGATGATTTCACCTTACGACAAAGACCTCATTTCCGAAGGAAGCGAGTTGCGCCGAAAATGGATGGATGGAATTATTTCTCAATTTGATAGAGCGTATTTGGCGGACATTCAGAAATATGCAAAGGTTTTGGATCAACGAAATGCGTTGTTGAAGAACATGCATGAACATGGATTGTTTGATCGAGAATCCATTGATGTCTGGAATCACCAATTGATTGAAGTTGGAAATAGAATTCACGCTACACGAAAAGAATTTTTGGATGAATTTATTCCAGTTTTTCAGCACCATTACAACCAAATTGGTCGGATCGAGGAGGAAGTTCATTTAGACTATCGGTCGCAGTTGAATGACCATACTTTTGAAGAAATATTAGTGCTTTTTGAACGAAAAGATGCTTTTTCGCAATACACAAATGGTGGAGTACATAAAGATGATTTGTTGTTCACGATTAAAGGTCATCCGGTCAAGAAATTTGGTTCGCAAGGACAACAAAAATCATTTATAATTGCTTTACGTCTAGCTCAATATGAGTGGCTGACACGTCATTTGAACATAAAACCAGTTTTGTTGTTGGACGATATTTTCGATAAACTAGATCAATCACGGGTTCAACGTTTGATGGACTTGGTTTCGAACAATTTCTTTGGACAAGTGTTGGTTACAGATACTGATGAAGAGCGCATACGCACCGTGTTTTCGAGTAATAATTTTTCAGGAAAAATGTTTTCCGTAAGCGAAGGAGTAATTTCGGAATTACCAGATTTATTAGTGCAAAAAGATTTAGTTCATGAATGAATTCAAACGAAATTCAAACGAAGCTCCTCTCAAAGAGGTGATTGACAAATTGCTCAAAGCTTATCGCCTGGACGGTAAAATGAAGGAAATGGATGTTTTAGCAGCCTGGCCAGAAATGATGGGAATTGCAGTAGCAAATCGCACCACGGAACTTTATATTCGGAATAAAACCCTTGTCGTGCGTATGGATTCAGCTGTGATGCGCGATGAATTAAGTCATGGAAAACAAATCATAATATTGCGTGTGAACGAAAAAGCGGGATGCGAATTGATTAATGATGTTTGGTTTGGGTAAGTCGTTTTATTAGTTTTTTTACTACCTTTATTCGAACCAGTTGGTTAATAATGTACTATTGATATGAAAAAAATACTTTTTCTTTTGTTTTTCTGCCAGAGCTACGTTCACGGCCAATTATTTTATGAATTTTGTTTTGATGAAATAGATAATTGTTATTATTATCCCAATGGTGGTGATCCAGGCTTATTGCCTCTAGATATAAATTCAAATTCGAATCCAAATAATGTATGGCAAATCGGACCACCACAAAAATCTGTTTTAAATAATGCTTGGAGTGCACCAAAAGTTATTGTTACCGATACGATAAACACTTACCCAGTAAATGACACCTCTTCATTTACAATCGCGTCTTCGATCGCATGGATGCCGCCAATTTTTCATTTTAATTTTCGCTATTTTGTTGATTCGGATACCTTGACCGATTTTGGTTTGATTGAATTTTCGATAGACAATGGAAACTCCTGGATAAACTTACTCAACATCCAGATGTATACACCATACATTTACTGGTTATCTAACGGGCAAAACGTGCCACCTGTTCTTTCAGGAAGCAGCGGAGGTTGGCGTTGGGCATTTTTGGATATGAGTTCTATTGACTTGATTCTCGATTTCCAAAATGCAACTGTACTTTTGTGGCGTTTTACCTTCATTAGTGATGGAATAGAAAGCAACCGAGATGGTTTAATGTTTGATAATATTTCTATTTGGATGACTTACCCAGTAGGCATAGAAGAGCCTGATTTAAGCTCCGAGCGGAAGCTTTTAAAAGTATTTGACATGCTCGGAAGAGAAACCGAAATAGAATCAAATAGAATGCTGATTTATTATTACGATGACGGGACAACAGAAAAAGTAGTTAACGTTGAGTAATTTAGTGCACTCAGAGGTGTGATAACGCTATAAAGACACTTATTTAGAAATGACATCAAATCATTTCAGTAAAATAAAACACGTAAAAATTTGATCTACACCAACCCTTTACTCGCCAGCAATTCTTCCAACGCCTGCGGATCGCTGTATAACACAATCTCGTGCCTTGCTTCCCTGAAATGGACCTATGATTCACATTCCTTCTAGGTGGTCAACCAAACGTCTTGCTAGGTGCATACTAGTTATCAATTTACGCCCTTTTGAACGAATTAAGCCAATTGACTTTGCTAATGATTACAATCTGCAAGTTATTGGAGCGATTAAAGTCATTCAAGTAGTTGCAGCAAAACTAAAAAACGCTGATAACGCCTCAATTGTCTTATTTTCAACCGTTGCCATTCAAACATGTTTGCCTTTTCACACCCAGGTTTCAGCATCAAAAGGCGCCATCGAAGGATTAACGAAAGCCTTAGCAGCTGAATATGCTCCAAAAATCCGAGTGAATGCTATTGCTCCTTCGTTAACGGACACTCCGCTTGCAGCTAGTTTACTCAATAGTGATGCAAAACGAGAATCAAATGCAAACCGACATCCACTAAAACGAAATGGAAAGGCAGAGGACATCGCCAGCATGACTGAGTTTTTACTTTCTTCAAAATCGAGTTGGATTACAGGACAAATTTTTCATGTAGATGGAGGTATTTCTTCGCTAAAAATCTGATTTGTACCATAAATAAATACAAAGGAATTACTAGAGCATTTCATTTGGTCTGGAAATCACCTATGACGCACTTTTTCCTTAAGTAATGTTTTTTGTCAAACATCGAATAGAAATAGTAACTTCGTTAAAATCATTATTCCTTCCGTTTTTTAACTCGCTGTTTATTAGTAAAATAAATATTAAATATGAAGATCGATAGATTGAAAAACCAAAATTATGCAATTAAGCTTATACTTTGCTTTTACTTGTTGATAGGATTTAATGTGCATTCAAAAGGGCATTACGACTTCTTCAAAAGCATGTATCCATCTAGTGATAAAAAACTTATAGGAATAAATAAAAGCGAATCAAAAATTATTGCAGATAAAGAAGGAAACACCTCCAATTTAGTTGATATTAAAATTACGTTAAAGAATTATCAGGAAGATGCTATTTTGTTAGCCTATAATTTCGGTCTAAAAACGTATATCAAAGACACTGTGAAACTTGAAAATGGTGTTTTTAGGTACACAAGTACTGAGCCGATTGATGAAGCCATCTATAAAATTGTGCTCTTACCAAAAAATGAATCTATCGAAATTATTATTGACAAGAAAAACCACCATTATAGTATGAGTTTGGATGTAAATGATATAGTACCAAGTGCAACTTTCACAAATTCGAAATGTAACAATAACATGTACGATTACCATAGGCTGGTTCAACTAAAAACCTTGGAGTCAAAAAAGGAAAACAGTGATTTGGAAAAATTGAAAAAAGAAGTGCTGGATTACCAAAATAAACTTGAACGCGAAAATCCGACTTCTTACTTTACTTTTATTTTAAAATCCATGAAGGAAGTTATTGTCCCTGAATATGAAGATATTGCCGATGAAAATGAACGAAATTTAAAACGGTTTTACGAGTATAGAAAAGACTACTTTAAGTATATTGACTTTGCTGATGATCGACTGGTAAGAACGTCATTTTTTGAATCAAACATAAATAATTATTTGGATAAAATGACACAACAAACACCTGATTCAATCATTTCAGCCATCGACCTCATTTTATCGAAAGCCAAAAAAAGTACAGAGAATTATAAATTTTTGGTCATAAAATTCTTGAATATGTATGCCAACAGTAAAATTGTTTGCATGGATGCTGTTTACACGCATATCGGGGAAAATTATTATTGCAATCCAGTTGGTTTTAGGAAGCCTGAATGGATCGATGCAGCGCAGTTGACCAAAATTTGTGAGAATGTAAATGATTTAAAGCCAACCTTGTGCGGAAAAATAGCTCCAGATCCGAAATTTAAATTATTGCCAAGTTCAAATCCCTTAAGTATAAAAATAAGCGATGTCAGCGCTAACTATAAAGTACTTGTGTTTTGGAATCTGGGAGCGCAAATAAACTATGATTTATTTACAGCATTGGATGAAATGTATCAAACATTGAAAAGTAAAAATGTTGAAATAATATCGGTTGCCGCTGGAACTGCGGGTACTTCAGAAATTGAACGTTATATATCAAATTACCAAGTGAAATGGGTGAGTACCATCGATAGTAATCAAGAAGCTCGTAAGGATTTTAATGTTGAGAATTTCCCAGCTATATTTATTCTAGATAAAAACAACACGATTCGCTATAAACAAGTGTCTTTCAGTCAAATTAAGGATATCATCATGGATTTAACTAAATAAAAATCTTGGAAAGTATCCTGCAATTTGATCGTCATTTACCGAAGGATTTCCCCATGTCAATTTGGCGTTACCATTCATGTTCAAACATTTTACTTATTTATCACAATTGTCTCACGCAAAACAGTGTTTCCAAGGTCAATAAGAATGATGTAGGTGCCAGTTTCAATGCCATTCAAATCGAATACTGTTGAACTGGTATTAAGCAGATCTGATTTTTTTAAAGTGCTTCCTTTCAGATCTAAAATTGAAACAGATAAAATAGGTTCAGATGTCTCGATAGTTACTTTATCAGCAGTAGGGTTGGGATAAACACGAATATTTTCAGCATTTATTTGTTTTAAAGAAGCTAAATTTTCAATAACAATACTCGCTTTTGGATCACCTACAATGACGTTTTGCCAAGATAAGTCTGATTCAGCCATATAAAAACTCTCTGCCAAATTGTAATTTTCTGTTTCATTTAAATAACGGTTAACAAAAATTTCCGTATTTAAAACATCCGAAAAATAAATAAAATTTACGTTGCCATATACACCAGTACACCCTTCAGCAATTAAGTCTGCTGCTACCAAAATATTCTCAGGATTATTTGAACTATCAAATGTTATGGCGGTTTGACCTGAAGAAAGCAACGCTATCGATCCATCCGTCCAAGTGTTATTTAAAGTTTGATTTGTTATCGGTTGCCCCCCAAAGATGTAGCAAAAAACGTTATCCTGGTTAGAAATTAGATCGAATTCAACATCAAGTTGTGTATTCCAAGAGTTAGAGGTAAAAAAATCATACGATGGGGTGAGGAAGTTGCTCATGAAATATGCAGAATCTGCTGATGCTGAAACTGCATTAAGATCAACAATATTCTGCACTGAAGCTTGGTCAACGCTTGTAAGTGGACCACTTCGATCTATTAAATCAAACACGTCTTGAGTCGTGTATCCATCAAGTCTGGTAACCAAATAAATACCATGAACACTTCTCGAAAAATGATCAGTCACATTATAAAAAGGATTTGCTATACTATTAGGTAAACCAATTTGACTGGCATAGGTTCCAAGTATTAGCGCTAATTCCGAATCAAAGGAAGCGCACGATTGAGCTGGCATATTACTAAAACAATCAATAGCTCTTTTTAAAGGTACACCTTTCGTTGTTACCAAGTAATTTATCGAGTCTTGTAAATCATTAGCTAACAAATAACTTTCAATTTGAGAACGAATTTGCTCAAATTGAGTGCTGTCAATTTCTTCCGTGGTAGGTGCAGCGATGTGAATAATGTTTTGATTCGGAATATTTCTAGCCGTTTTGAAGTAGTTTCCAATAGCAATAGATTCTTGACTATTGTCATTCACAACTACAGCAACATCATTGTAAGTCGTTGTTTGTCCAATAAATCCAAAACTGATGGACCAAAAAATTAAAGAAAAAATAGTTTTCATTTTTTTAAGAAAATTGATTTCCCCTTGAACGTGAGGTTTCAATTTTTTATTGCTACTAAGTTTTTTTTTAACATTTGAGACGAAGTCCAAATCTGTTTGAATTCCATTTCTTGATTACACCAGCCCTTTACTTGCCAGCAATTCCTCCAACGCCTGCGGATCGCTGTATAACACATCCCGAGCTTTACTTCCCTGAAAAGGACCTATGATTCCCATTCCTTCTAGTTGGTCAACCAAACGACCTGCTCGGTTGTATCCTAATTTCAATTTGCGCCCTTTTGAACGAATAAAGCCAATTGACTTTGCCAATGATTACAATCTGCAAGTTATTGGATCGATTAAAGTCATTCAAGCCGTTGCAGCAAAACTAAAAAACGCTGATAACCCCTCGATTGTCCTATTTTCAACTTTTGCTGTTCAAACGGGTTTGCCATTTCACACCCAAGTTTCAGCATCAAAAGGTGCCATCGAAGGACTCACAAAAGCCTTAGCCGCTGAATATGCTCCTAAAATCCTTGTGAATGCTATTGCTCCTTCGTTGACGGACACTCCGCTTGCAGCTAGTTTGCTCAATAGTGATGCAAAACGAGAAGCAAATGCAAACCGACATCCACTACAACGAAATGGAAAAGTAGAGGACATCGCCAGCATGGCTGAGTTTTTACTTTCTTCAAAATCGAGTTGGATTACTGGACAAATTTTTCATGTAGATGGAGGGATTTCTTCGCTAAAATTTGATTTTTTTTGGACGTTTCCGTTAATTGCATTGCGTCAGAGTTTACAAAAAAAAGAACTAATCAAATCAAAAAAAGAAATAATTGAATATTGGAAGATATAAAATCAACTTCAATTTAAGATTCAAAAAGAATATCATTAGATAGAATTAGTATGACAAGAATTAAAATTGAAGCAATCAAGATTCTTGCAATTTTTCTCAAAAAAACACAAGAATTTTCATGTTCTAGTTTTAATTTTTCATACCCCTTATTTGTAAGGAATTTATTGAAAGCCTTCAAGTTTGACAAAGGATTTAAATAAAATTTTGTTTCAAGATTGTTACTGATTATCATTCCGATTTCAATAATGCGAGACACTAAAAAGCCTATGCATAATAAAATAGTAACACTTAAAATTACAATTAAAAACGTCAATACATTAATATTTAAATTTAGCTATGAAATCTTGTTGTTAGAACGTCAAGTTTCAATCAAACTAAGATTTATTAGGATCGTTTAGAAAGACATCTTATTTTTTTTTCTAAAAGAAATACTTATTTGAATGTTAATTAATTATTCTTTCACAAACTTTCCAAAAGTCTTCCCAGCGTCGTTTTCAACCGAAATAATGTAAACACCACTTGGGTATTTGGAAATGTTTAAAGTTGTGGTTGCAAGATTCAAATTATAGTTAATATCCATTGCCTTTCCAGTTAAGTCAAAAATCTCAATGGATTCTATCTTTGAATCAGATCGAACACTCAGTTCCTTGTTGGCTGGATTCGGAAATAGGTCTAATCGCACAGCATCCTTTTCGTCAATTCCAGCAGAACATGCTAATCCAGCAGTTTCTGTAAAAACGCCATTTACAACTGACCAGTTCATCCATGTTCCACCTGTTCCAGTTTCCCAATCATTTAAATCAAAAGTATTTGCACCGTTCATTGTTCCAGGTACTTTGTATGCTTTGAGCGCTGTTCCTTGACTCCAGGTCAATGGCATTCCACTCATGCACATTTCAGGAATTACTTCAGTCAATTCACAGTCTACTTTCACGAAATATGCGTGTTCTTCATAATTTGGATAATCGCCATAAACCCTGCAATGACCAAGAAAATCAATAGTCACTGCTGTGTATTCGTTGCAGGCAATACCATGAGCAAGCACACCTTCATCTGTTGCAATGCGAGCAAGGAAAACAGCTAAGCGACCTTTGCGATCAGGATTATCGAAATGTGAATCTGTGATAGTTTCTCCCAACCAACCTTGGGAAATAAAAGGAGTTCCGTCAGGTGTAACATTTGGAGCATAAGGATCTGCTAATGCGTCCGCCGAAGTTACAGTGCCATTTTCAGCTGAAAAATAATGACTTCCCATAATCGCCATTCCGGCACTTGTTCCTCCTATAGCTATTCCTCTTGAGTTAATTGCATCATTAACAAGAAATTCAATGTCTGTGCCTCTCCAATAGGAAACATAATCCCATTGATCTCCACCGGCAAACCAAATCGCCTCAGCTTTGCTAATTTTGTCATGAATGTATGGATCTGAACTAGCATTGGCGTTGTTAAAAACAATGGTTTCCACGGAATTAACTGAAATTCCCAAGTCAGTATACATGTAATCGTTGTATCCGTCAGAACCACTCGCTCTTAGCACTAAGATATCACCGCCAGCTGCTTCTTGTAAAAACCATTTCATGGCTTCGTCGTGTTCAGTTGCCCCACCCATCAAACAAACGCCTCCTGTTGGAAATGTTTCGATATCTGTTGGATTTCCTGTGAAATAAGATGTGTAATCTTGTGCAATTGAATTGAATACAATCAATGATGCAACAGAAAGTAAATATGTTTTCATAGTATTTTATTAAAGTTTAAATATAATAAAATATTTCACGTAATTCAATCCTGCGGATTAATTCAAGATTGAATCGTCGCAAATTTACCACTAAATCATTCCCTAGCTGATTAATTTGAATTTTAAACATTAAGGCGTTTAGGACATAAAGAGATTTAAACTATTAATCCAATGTAATTATTCAACTATGGATTTGAATTTCTTGTTACGTAGTCGTAGTAAAATTAAGGATCAACCTTGCGGTTTTTTAAGATCTGCATGAAAAACACTAGTGGCATTTCGCGCATCGAATATCTTTCTCACAGCGCCGCCGGCGTTTTTAATGATCTCGCATGAAGCATCGAGACAAGTCAATCAAATACCCTTATTTCCCTTCACTTCTTAATGTTTTAATTAATCAGTTGATTATCAATTGTTTTGACTGTAACTACTTGATACATATGGTAAGTATGCGACGAGTCAAATTCAAAATAGCTCAAATTTATGCTTCTCAACGAAGTGCTAACTCAAACGTTTCGTCGCTTTGATTGTAATGTGCAGCACCTTCTGTAAAGGATTGAGCTCGAAATATACATGTTGCAACATCGTCTTTTAGTTCCATTTTGGTGATCCATAAATCAAAAGTGGTTTGTTCGTTTAACAATTGATTTTTTTGAGTTGGGCGTTCACTTAAAACCAATTTATCGACAAAATTCTTCATTGCATCGTTGAATTTTTGAGAGCTTTTAGATTTTGGGAAGTAAATAGTTTGGGTAAAAAGAACTTTGTTCGTTTCTGACCTAAGCATAGAATCTAATTCGAATCCATTTGGAAATTGACGTAATGGAGAAACTTCTTCTGCGGTTGTAATCGTTGGAATATCAGTATCAGTATCTGTTTTAATTTCCGTTGGAATACCTTCGCAACATTCCGTTTCGCGAGTGCAAGAATTTAGGAGTAAACATATTAAACTAATAAGAAAAAGATATTTCATATTTTAAAATCAAACATAAATTTCTTTAAAAGTAATTATTTCAAAACATATCGAACACCAATAAATCCCCGAATTCCTTGATTTGGACCATAGACATACGTTGGATCGAAGGTCAATGCCATTGGATTCTCAGCAGTGGGAATGACATTTCCTGCCGAATCAAATTGTACTTGCTTGTCGAAAGGATCGTGACTTCGGGCAATCAAGAATGGATTTCCTTTATTGGGTGTCCAATTCAATAGATTTTTAACTCCACCATAAATTTCAAACTGTATGATTCCTTTAAATGTAAGTTGGATATTTTGAATGCTCCACCAAGGCGATAGTTTTTGTCTCGGATCTAATGCGCCCAAGGTTGGCAATCTCATTGGGCTATAAACGTTTCCAGTATAATCGATCATTAATTTCAATTTTTTAAAGGTGTAACTTGCTCCCCAAACTCCAGTGAATTTTTCAGTTAAGATTTGTTGTGTTTTCTGACCATTTTCAGAAATTGAATTCTCCATGAAAGTAGCTCCAACCTTTAGGTTTAATCCTAGATTTAAAGTTAAATCAATGTTTAGGCTTATTCCTTTACTTTCTGCAAAACCTGTGAGATTATCATACATGATTTTGTTTGGATCAGTTTCGTATTCAGCAACAATGCGGTTGTTGAAATAAGTGTAAAAAACCGAAGCATCCAATGCTAAATATCCCACTTTATTGAAATAGAATTGTTTTAAGTAGTTGACATTGAGGTTGTAAGAGCTCTCAGGTTCTAACTCATTTTTAATTTCAACTTTTCTGGATCCTGTCAAGGCTGCATGGTCTTCTGTGAACAAATTGACAACTCGAAATCCAGTTCCTGCATTGAAACGCAACGTACTATTTTCTCCTGTCGACCATTTGTAGGCAAGCCGTGGAGTGAAAATGTTGCCGTGAACCGAATGATAATCATAGCGAATTCCCAATAAAAGCAAGTGGTTTTTATTGAATTGAATTTCATCCTGAACAAAAATCCCGGGTAAAAAAGTACTTGTCGCCATATTTTGAAGTCCTGCAGAATCTGCAGTTGCAGGTGTATTATCGTCATAGAAAGTGTATCTTCCTGCAATTCCAATAAGTAAGTTGTTGTTACCAAGTTTTTTGTCCCACGTCAATTGACCAAATCCAATGGTTTGTTGAGCGATATAACTCGTTGTTCCATAACGACTATCTTGTTGATGACTATTCGCAGAAAATGAAAGCATGATTTTCTCCTTGAGTGGTAGCTGATAATTACCCAACAATTCCCAACGCTGCGTGTAAATACTTTCGCCGTAAATGCTGTCACCTCCTCTAAAAGATTTGTTCCAATTCATTTCTCCGCCCCAACGCTCTTCGTTCATATAACGCGCTGCGAGCGAAAAAGCTCGATTTTCTTTTCGTTCAAAATTCCATTTTTGAAAAATTGAAATGCGGTGTTGTAGAGGAATATCGGTGAAATTGTCATTGTTATTGTCAATGCGCTGCAGATAGTTGAAATAGTTGATTCCTGTCAATACACTGGCTTTTTTTCCAGCATGGAATTTTAGTCCAAGATCAGCGTTTATTTCGCCCCAGGTTGTTGAGAACACATCGGCGGATAGGATAGGGGCGTTTTGTGGTTTTTTGGTGATGATATTGAGCAATCCTCCAATGGCTTCACTTCCATAAAGCGTTGAGGCTGGACCTTTGACAATTTCAACGCGTTCGATGAGTGAATTAGGAATTCCTGATAATCCGTAAACAGTGGCTAGTCCACTGACAATTGGCATTCCGTCAATTAGAATCATTGTGTAAGGACCTTCTAATCCGTTGATGTGGATATCTCCGGTTGAACAAATGTTACAATTCACTTGTGGTCGAACACCATTGACGTTTTGCAAAGACTCAAAAATATTTGGTGTTGGATTTTTCTTGAAAAACTGTGGATTGTAGACTTCCACATTCACAGGACTTTGGGTTCTTGACGTTTCGCGAAGGGTTCCTGAAACCACAATTTCTTCTACATAAAGTTTCTTTAATACTAATTGTACTCTAATTTTTGTTGCGAGATTCGCTTTGACGATAAGTTCTTTTTGATAGGTTTCGAATTCAAACGTTTGAACTTCTATCGTATATTCTCCAGGATGTACATTCTTGATTTCAAAAGTGCCATCTATATTGGTCAAAGCGCCTATTGTCGTGCCTTTTAGCATGACTTTTGTAAATGGAATGACTTCATTTTCGCCAATAACTATTCCTTTGATTGCTCCTGTTTGCGTTTTCGCACAAAAGGAAATGACTAAAAAAGAAAAGAAACAAAACCAATTTTTAAATACAATTGCAATGAAGTTCATACGGCAAAATTATAAAAGTTAGATTAATCTAACAAATTTTATTAAGTTATTTTAATAAATTTGTAAAAACTTAAATTCATGCTTTCTCAAACCGAAGAAAATTACCTCAAATCGCTCCTACGGATTTCGATCGATAATGAAGTGAATGAAGTGGGTACAAATGAATTGGCGTTCGCCTTGGGTTTGAAACCTGCAACAGTGAATGATATGCTGAAGAAATTGCGTGAGAAGAAATTGGTTTCTTACGAAAAGTATGGTAAAATTTCATTAACGGATTCTGGCAGAAAGTTGGCTGTCGACATTCTCCGCAAGCATCGATTGTGGGAAACATTTTTATACCAAAAATTGGAATTTAGTTGGGATGAAGTCCACGAAGTAGCCGAACAATTGGAACACATTCAATCGGAGAAATTGATTGACAAACTTGATAAGTTGCTTGACTTTCCAAAGTTTGATCCACACGGCGATCCAATTCCATCAAAAGCTGGCGAAATTCATATTCAACATAAAACCACACTTTCAGAAATCGCAGTTGGGATGACTTGCAAAATGGTTGCTGTGCGCGATAATTCGAGTTCTTTCTTGCAATATGTTGTGAAAGTTGGACTTGGAATAAACAATGAAATCAAGGTTATTTCCAAACAAGAATTTGATTCTTCTATGGTAATCGAGGTGAATGGAATTCAATCCAATGTAAGCCAAAAATTTGCCGAGAATATTTTTGTGAATTGACAAAAGACACCTTTAAATCAACAAAAGTGCTTTTCAAATCAATCGCACTTTTTGTTTGATTTGTAAATTGTAACATTGTTTCATAACTTTAAAACTCTAAGTCATGAAAACAATTTTATTTGCCTCAGCATTAATTGCAAGTTTCGTTGGAAATTCGCAAACCGTAGATTTTAACAACGCAAGTTGCAGCGTCGCAGCGAATGGATTTATGGAAGAATATAAAGTTCCGAAAAATTCAGGTATTACTTCAATATATAGCATGAGTTTATGCATGGGCGGAAAAGATGCTACGGGACAATTAAAATCAGCTGTTGCATTAAGCTCTCAAAGTGGAGCGGATTATTCTCCTGGTCCATATTCTTTTACATCTGATAATTCCAACCCGACTTATTTAAGTGCATATTCTAATAGTGTTTGGAGCGTTTCGTTGGCCGAAATTCAAAACCATATTACGAATTATAATCAAGCCGGATATGTCATGCCTTCTGGAATTGCTAACTGGCCTGGAAATGGAATCGCAGGAGTTGGTGTGTCTCAAAATTTGGCTTCGTTCAGTGATTTGAACAGTAATGGAATTTACGAACCCACATTAGGCGATTATCCCGAAATAAGAGGAGATTTTGCAACGTTAGTCATTATGAATGATTATGTGGATTTAACCATGTCAGAGCCAATAGGTGTTGAGGTTCATGCACTTTTTTATCAATTCGATGCAAACGATTATAGAGCCAACACAACTTTTGTAAATTACAAAGTCATTAATCGATCTAGTCAAACATTAACAGATTTCAAACTTGGTTTGTACACAGATTTTGACTTAGGTAATTCAACCGATGACTATATTGGGTGTGATTCAACCAAAAATTTGATGTATGTCTATAACGGAGATAATATGGATGAAGCTAATGGAGGCACCTTAGGGTATTTAGCAAATCCGCCAAGTGTTGGTGTTTTATGTTTAAGCCATGATATTGACAACGTGGCTGTGTTAAGTAATTCCGCTCAATTCCCATACAACGATCCTGCAGTTCCTTATCAATTTTACAACCTTATGTATGGATTATGGAGCGATTTTTCATATCGTTATTTTGGTGGAAATGGAACGAACACTACATCTGGAGTGCCAACTTCGTTTATGTTTTCAGGAAATCCAAATGATTTGTCAGGCTGGAGTGAGCAAAGCGCAGCGAATCAACCAGGAGATCGCAGAGGCTTTATGTCGACATCCATGGATTATTTTCTACCTTTTGAATACAAATGCTTTGATTTTGCGATTCTATATGCACGTGAACCAGGCAATAACAATTTACAAAATGCACAAGCGCTCATCGATTTAGCAACAATTGCGCAAGCTGATTTTGATGCAATGTCAGATTACAATTGCAATTTCTTCACAGCTTCCATCGATGAATTGGATGCATCACAAGTTGGCTTGTTCCCAAATCCAACGAATGGCAAGTTTTCGCTTTCTTTTGGGAATGAAATCTTATATGGAACAATCAACATCCTTGACATGAATGGAAAAGTTGTTTTAACACAAGATTTCGATCAATCCAATGGCACTGATCTAGAGTTAATAGCAATTCCAGGAATTTACCATGTTTCGATTCAATCAAATAAAGGCTTGGTAAATAAAAAATTAGTCATCACGGATTGACTTTAATTCCCTTTCGAAATCCTCTTTTGCTAAAGTGAAAGAGGATTTTTTATTTAGAATCATTCAAAATACCACAAAAAAGGTATTGTCGTTTCTTTGGCTTGAACCTAATTTTGTCATCAAATTTATAGACAGATGATGAAACAGAATTTTACCATAGCAATTTTGGGATTTGCAATCGTTTTAGGAGCAAATTCTTGTAAAAAAGAAGGATGCACCGACGAAACAGCAACAAATTATAATTCAAAAGCGAAAAAAGATGATGGTTCATGTGTTTATGACAATGTTCCAAGTTATACGATTCCTACAAGCTATAATTTTACAGATGCAAACGGAAATAACACAGTTTCATACAGCGGACAAACAGAACGATTAAACCAACTTCGCGAAATTGTAGTGAAATTAAAAACGGGAACATCAACCACAATCAATGCACAGGATTTGATTGACATGTATCGAAACACAGGCGGAAATGGAAATGGGAACTTTACTTTTTCCTCCACAAAGCAATTGAAAGACAAAACGTTTATCGCCGATCAAACGCAATTCGAAACATGGATGACAAATGCTGCAATTGCGAGTCAAAGTTTTGGAAGTCAGGCCTCAAATGGTCAAGCAGGAACATTGACTACAGGATCAAAAACCTATTTATTTGATGAAAACGGATTCGAACCATTACAACTCATTGAAAAAGGATTAATGGGTGCTTGTTTTATGAATCAATCTTTGAACGTTTATTTTGGTCCCGGAAAAATGGATGTTGATAATAGTGTGGCTGTAAATGAGGCAAACGGAGAATATTATACCGTAATGGAACACAGTTGGGACGAAGCGTTCGGATATTTTGGAGTTCCAACCACTTTTCCTACAGATATTCCTTCTGATTTTTGGGGCAAATATTCCAACAACCAACATGCACTTTTGAATTCAAATACCGACATGATGAATAACTTCTTGAAAGGAAGAGCAGCAATAGTATCGAAAAATTATACAGATCGTGATGCTGCCATTTTAGCCTTACGTCGCGAATGGGAAGATATTAGTGCAAACCAAGCTATTGCATACATCGATGCATCCAAAGCAAGTTTCGGAGCTGATAATGCCGCATTTTTGCATTCACTTTCTGAAGCTTACGCTTTCGCCTGGAACCTGCGTTATGCACCTGTTGAAACGCGGAGAATGTCACAATCTGAGCACGTTGCATTGATGGCAATGTTTGGAACAAATTTGTGGAATCTCACTTTGGCAGATTTGAACGCCATTAAATCATCATTGAATTCAAAATACTAAGAATGATAAAGAAAATTAGCGTCCTTTTTGTTGCAACCATTCTCATAGCATCTTCGTGTAAGAAAAAAGGTGAGGATGATCCCGCTGCTTTCGACAAAAAAGCCTTGCTTGAAAATTTTAGCGATAACCTTATTGCACCAGCTTTGAACGATTATAAAAGCAAGATAAATCAATTAAATTCGAATTTTGAGGCGTTTTCAACTTCGATGAATGCTTCAGATTTTGAAACTGTCAAAACGGCTTTTATCGATGCTTATAAATCGTGGCAACACGTTAGTCCCTTTGATTTTGGACCAATTAGAGACAATGGACTGAAAAACGCAGCCAATACATATCCAACGGATTCAGTGAAAATTGCCAGTAATGTTGCGAATGGCGGTTATGTGCTTGGAGCTGCCGCAAATGTGGATGCCATTGGTTTACCAGCTTTAGATTTCATGTTCTTTCGTGCAAATGCTATTACATATTTTCAAAACGATGTAAATTACAGAACTTATGCATCGCAAGTAATTCAAAAGTTAAAAACAGAAATTGAAACAGTTGCAAATGCTTGGAGCGCTTATCGAAGTACGTTTGTGAATTCGACGGGGACAGAATCAACGTCTTCGTTTTCGCAATTAATCAATGAATATAATCGTGATTATGAATTAGCTAAAACAGCAAAAGTTGGTGTCCCAATTGGGAAACAAAGTTTGGGCGTTCCATTGCCAGATTACATTGAAGGACGATTTAGCGGTATTAGTTTTGACTTACTCGAAGAAAATATTCTTGGTTTGAAAACGATTTTTAACGGCGGAAGTGGAGTTGGTTTTGATGATTATCTGAATCAACTTGAGCGTAGTTCACTTGTTTCCACCATCAATTCAAAATTCGATCAAATTTTAGCAAAAACGAATTCATTTTCTGGTACATTGGATTCAAACCTAACAAGTAATCCAGGCGAATTGGATAATTTGCACTTGTTGCTTTCAGAAATGGTGGTGTACATCAAAACAGATATGACTTCGGCATTTGGTGTTTTAATTACCTATCAAGACACAGATGGCGATTAATTTTTAAATCACGAACAAGCAAAGATGCTCCAATCTTATTTTCGCAAAGAAACTAGTAATGCTCCGCTAATCGTTTTCAGAATGATTTTTGGGGCTTTGCTGCTATTTGGAACTTTGCGATTTATCAGTAAAGGTTGGGTTTCCGATTTGTATATTGAGCCTTCTTTTTTCTTTGGGTATTTAGGTTTTGAATGGGTGAAACCACTTTCAGGCAATTGGATGTACTTGCCATTTATTTTGCTCATTCTTGGAAGTACTGGAATAATTCTTGGGCTATTTTATCGGTTTTCGGCTATTCTGGCATTTATTTCTTTTACTTACATCGAATTGCTAGATAAAACGAACTACTTGAATCATTATTACTTCGTGAGTTTAATGTGTTTCATTTTGATCTTAGTTCCTGCAAATCAACGTTTTTCTTTAGATTCTTGGCGAAAAAAGAACTCGGGCTTTACAACTCTCGCTTGGCACATTGACCTAATTAAATTTCAATTGGCAGTTGTCTACATTTTTGCTGGAATTGCAAAGCTTAATTCAGATTGGCTTTTCGATGCACAACCATTAAAAATTTGGCTCCAAGCGCATCATTCCTTGCCATTAGTCGGCGATTTGTTGCAACAGGAATGGATGGCCTACCTTTTTAGTTGGTTTGGTTGCTTGTATGATTTGTTCATCGTATTCTTTTTGCTCACAGCTAAAACGCGAAAATTGGCTTATTTCTTCGTTGTGGTTTTTCATCTTGTAACTTGGTACTTATTCCCAATTGGCGTTTTCCCGTGGGTGATGATTTTCTCAACGCTTATTTTCTTTGCACCTACGTGGCATGAAAAAGTGCTGCATTTTTTTGAAAAAAGGTCAAAAGAAAACACATTAGCTCCGATTAAACCACTTCAAAATTCTGGTTTTGTTCGCTATTTTTTAATCGTCTTTGTAGTTGTTCAATTACTAGTTCCCTTTCGATACTTGCTTTATCCAGGAAATTTGTTCTGGACAGAAGAAGGTTTCCGATTTTCATGGCGCGTGATGCTCATACACAAGGAAGGCAATGCAAATTTTTATGTGAAAGATCAACAAACAGGACGCGAAATTGAACTAAATAATTCTACGTATTTAACTGAAAGTCAAATTGATCAAATGGCGACGCAACCAGATATGATTTTGCAATATGCTAAATTTCTTGAGCATGAATTTTCAGGCAAGGTGTTGACTTTTGGAAATCAGACCTTTCACTTGAATAAAGTCAGTGTTCACGCTCAGATTTTCGTGAGTTTGAATGGACGCAATTCACAATTATTCGTTGCGAAGAAACACAATTTGGCAGCTTTGCCTTACAATCTTTCACACAGAAACTGGATAGAACCCTTTAAACCATGAAAGTTATATTTTACATAGTCGTTTTTCAGTTGTGCTTTCTGGTTCATGGTCAGCAAATATCGGGTGTTATCCGAGATGAGCAAAACGTTGAAATTCCATCGGTTAAGATTCAAAACACAAGAACAAAAAGTTTTGCCTTATCAACGACTAACGGTCAATTTAGCATTGCCGCGAAGCAAGGCGATTCATTGAAATTCACGATGAATGGCTATCAAACACTAAATTACGTAGTCGATTGCCAAGTGTGTGAAAATTTCGAAATTGTGCTGCAAACACGCATTCAGAGCATGGCTGAAATGAATGTTGAAGCAAAAAGATTGGCAAATTTTGATGTTGGTTTTTTGCCTCCAATCAAAGGTGTTCAGATTTATACAGGAACAAATGCAGTTATTGAATTAAGCAATCAAAGTGCGGCGAAATCGACTGCTAATCCGCGTGAGATTTTTGCAAAAGTCCCTGGCTTGAACATTTGGGAAAGCGACGGTGCCGGCATACAAATGGGAATAGGAGGAAGAGGCTTGAGTCCTAATCGTACGGCTAATTTCAATACCCGACAAAATGGCTACGACATCAGTGCTGATGCCTTGGGATATCCCGAAAGTTATTACACGCCGCCAATTGAAGCGTTACAATCCATTGAAATTATTCGGGGATCTGCTTCGCTGCAATTCGGAACGCAATTCGGTGGAATGCTGAATTTTATGATTCGACTAGCGCCTTCGAATACACCTTTTGAGTTCACAACACGCACCACAGCTGGAACCTATGGTTACCTCGGTTTTTTCAATCGCATTGCTGGAACAAAAAAGCGATTCAGTTATCAAGCATACCATCAATACAAGCGGGGAAATGGTTATCGTGAAAATAGCGAATTTGGTCAACACCAAGCATTTGCTCAAATCGGTTATTATTTGACTGAAAAAACGCAAATCCGCTTGGAATATACGCATATGAATTACTTGGCCAAGCAAGCGGGTGGATTGAGCGATGTGAATTTTGAACTAGACCCGCAAGCTAGCTTCAGAGATCGAAATTGGTTTTCTGTCAACTGGAATTTATTGGCTTTGCATTATGATTGGGAAATTTCATCGAAAAGTCACTTTAATGTGCGAGCTTGGGGCATGCTTTCGAATCGAAAAACACTTGGTTTTTTAGGTAAAATTACCCAGTCAGATCCTGGAGGAAATAGAGAAATGTTGTCGGGTGATTTCAAAAATGCAGGCATAGAAGCGCGATTTTTGAAGCGTTATGATGTCAAAAAAGCGGCGAAAGAGTTTGTTGTTGTCAACGGAGCTTTTTTAGCAGGAGCTCGTTATTACCGCGGTTTGAGTACTTCGCTTCAAGGCGTTGCAACAGATGGCGACCAAGCGGATTTCAACTACAAAGACCCACGAAATTTGGAAGGGTCTAACTACGAATTTCCATCGCAAAATGTGGCTCTTTTTGTTGAAAATATTTTGTTTTTTAAAGAAAAATGGCAATTCAATGTTGGTGCGCGATTGGAATATATTGAAAGTGGTTCACGAGGCTATTACAAGCAATATTCCATTCATCCTGTGAATTTTGATACGCTAGCAGTTTCAACATTAAGCGATACAAATTCAATTACACGCACTGTTCCACTTTTTGGCGCTGGATTGAAATACAAAGTAGGAAAACGAAGCAGCATATACTTGAATGGAACTCAGAACTATCGTGCAATCAATTTCACAGACATTCGGGTGAATAATCCAAACATTGTGATTGACAGTGCCATTCGCGACGAATATGGCTATACGATAGAACTTGGATTCCGTGGAATGATCAACAGTTTCTTTATTTACGACTTGGCCGCTTTTCATGTGTTTTATGGAGATAAAATTGGACTTGCGCCAAAACCTGGAACCATTAAACGAGAACGCACGAATATTGGCGATGCGCGAAATACAGGAATCGAGTTGTTTTCCGAATTAGATTTCTTGAAAATGGCAAATGATTCAGCTCGCTATGGTCTTTCACTTTTTGTAAATTTCTCATACATCCATGCGCGCTATGTGAATTCGAAAGAGCCAAGTTATGTGGACAAGCAAGTTGAATATGTTAGCCCGATTTTAGCCCGATCTGGGTTGAAATTTTCCACTAAAAAATGGCAATTCCAAGTTCAAGGATCCTATAATTCAGCCCAATTTTCGGACGCAACAAATGCTGTTATTCCTTCCGGTGATGCGGTTATTGGTGAGATTCCAGCCTATCTTGTTTTCGATTTTTCAAGTCGATGGCAAGCTACAAAATCAATTTCGCTGGAATTTGGAGTGAATAACTTCACAAATCAAAAATACTTTACGCGTCGTGCTACAGCTTACCCGGGTCCAGGAATTTTACCGTCTGATGGGATTAATGGATATATTACCTTTCAGTATCGATTTCGACGTTCGTAAAATCCCTTACTCTTCGTTAAACTAAAAATTTAATGAATCTTACAAGCGTCTAAAAGAATCATCTGAATCAGCTAAATCTATCTGAGGTTAAAAGGAAAATCAATTAGCAAATTAGTTAATTACCATACGATATGAACCAACATTTCCTTTATTCTCAATCGAAACCAAATACGTTCCGGCAGCTAAAGACAAACTCATGTTCGAAGAACCATTTTTAAAACTTAAAGATTCACCAACCAATTTTTTACCAAGCAAATCATAAATTTCGATGTTCAAGGTTTCATTTCCACCATTTTGATTGACAATCGTAATATTCCCATTCGATGGATTTGGATAAATTGAAAATGCTGACGATGCGATTTCATTGATTCCTACTTCTTCCACAAAATTATTGACAGTTGTATTCGTAACAACAGCCTCATTAAAATCAAAGAAAATGTGAGCGGTGTTTTCTATACTTGTTCCAAGCGGCAAATTCGCTTTCGGTTTTACTTGATATTGCACAAATCCTTTGGAGCCTTCTGGATTGCTCGCGCTGTCAGCAAGCATTATGTTCAGAAAGTAAAAATTCAACAAAGATCCAGACAAATTGTGGGAATAATCATGACTTGCATTGATTACTCTAAACGTTGAAAAATCTAGGTCGCTGTCTAAAGTATCTTTGATGTTGATATTGAACGCAGGAGCCGTTCCTAAATTTTGGAAATGAATTGTGTAGGTGAAATAATCTTCGTAGCCAGGCAAAACATCTACAGGATTTACTTCTTTCATGTTCGGGTCGTATGAGTTAAGAACAAGATAAGTATATGTCAAGGTGTTATTTGTCGCATCAATATCAGCACCGCTAGGAGTAAGTGTCGCTGAGACACTAACAGTATCTCCTGATTGAGCCGTGGTTTGTGTGATAAAATTTAGGATGAATGATTGTTGAATGTTTGTACTCGCAAAATCAGCAATTGAGTAGGTGTACGTATTTCCGACTACACTTGGAGTTAAGGCGCCTACGGAAGGTCCGGTATAGTTAACCGGACCGTTTACAGTCACCTGCAGCGTTCCTCCGTTTCCGTTTGCACAATTCAATTCAAATAGATTGGATAAATCTCCAGCAAGAGCCATTACTGAGTGCGGTTGACCTGGAAAAACTATACCCTGCTGTGCAATCGCCTGCACACCTATATCTGCTCCTACGCAATTAAAGCCAAAATCATTGTTCGGATAATTAGTTCCGAGCACTGCTGCAACGTTATATTCTCCTGAAATTGGACAAGAAATTGAAACACTATTTGTGTAAAACGAAGAGTCAAGACTGACCAGGTATTGACCAGTTGGGACTGTGAAGGAGTACTCGGTGTTTGATCCAATTGACTCCGATTGCAGAAAGTTATTTTGATTGTCAAACAACTGAATTGCAGGACCAGCACTAAGATTTCCAAGATTTAAACAATTGTTTGCTTGATTATTGAAAAACGCACCAGAAATTGAGTTGGCTGTAGGACACCCAAAAGCATTATTAGGCTGGCAAAGCGGTGGCAAGGGCGAACCATCTAAAAGCTCAAACAGGTTGCTGCCGTAGTTTGGAAGGCAAGTAATGGTATAACCAGGACTCATGTCTAAGGTTGAAAATACTTCTGGTAAAAGTGGTAAACAAGTTAGAGTTGGAATGTTGTTAATCGCCATATTGTCTAAACCATCCGGAAGTTCTGGTAGAAATGTTAAAGGATTGCCCGAACAATCCAAACCAAAAAGGTATGGTGGAAGTTCAGGCAAAAATGAGATATTATTGTATGCACAATCTAAGTAAATAAGTGAATTTGGTAAATCAGGCAAGATAGAAATTTGGTTATTGTTACAGATCAAATTCGAGAGTGTTGGAGGTAAAGGAGGTAAACTTAAAAGTGCATTCTCAATGCAGTGAATTTCATCAAGAAATAGGGGCAATTCTTGTATAGAAGTTAAGTTTGGATTTTCGGATATATATGCATAGGTTATGTTCGCGGGCAATCCAGGAATAGTATTAATGAGTGTGTTCGTAATCGTTACCTCCATGACACCATCGAAAAACTGAAGACCATAAGTATTGCTGATATCAACGTCATTAATAATCTCTATGGGGTCATAGTAATAATTACTGATTGATGTATCCATTTGATTTCCTAGCATTATATCAGGGAACGTATTTGTCAACCAAGCCACCATCCCAGGATCTGGAATAGTTACATATTGCGCTTTTGTATATGGAATTATGAAAGCGATAAAGAAAAATGCCGTAAGTAGTCGTTTTTTCATAAGATAATTTTTTTGATAAAGATATGAATTTTTTAATTTTAGATTGATTGATGTGCGAATTTCATCATCGTTGACCAGAGGTTACCTAGTAATTTATTTACCCTCCAACTCCATCAACCGTTCTTCCGTGATCAGCGTCATACTTTGGTAATACCTTGCTCCACCTGCGTTTCCTGTATATTCACCCATGTAGTTCTCACTTTTTTGTCTTCGCTCCAAAATCCACTTTTTTTGAAAAGATACCAGTGATTGATAAGTTGAATCGTTCATTGCTTTATAGCCATCAAGCGATTTTAGTTTATCATACATTTCACGCAATTTCTTGCGTAATTCAGTGTCAACACGTTGAAAAGCCAAGTTTGCACAAATCCGTTCTTCGAGTGTCGAACTCAAGGATTCTTCGCAGTTCACAGAAGAAGCAAGTTTCATGTAATCCATGTTTTTGGCCCGCACGTAATCGGTGCTGTCTTGAGAAAATGCTCCAAAAGAAAGGAAAAGAAAAAAGAGTGATTTCATAATTTTAACAGTCAAAAGGAATACTAAAGTAAGAAAAACTTTTTCGATAAATTATTAAAATTCAAAGAATTAAAAAACATGTTTATAAGTTAATTAAGTTTGTCTTAGTAGTTCATTGAAAGCGCTAATCCACGTCTTTAAATACTGAGATACTTGCCGTCAAATCAATCATAACTCAAAAATAATAATAACATGGTTTTGATTCGTTATTAAATTCTAGATTGGTTCAACATTATCCATTGCAACGCGATGATAGTTTTTGCATCTCGAATTTGATTGTTATCGAGCATTTTTTTGATCTCGTTGAAAGAAAATTTTACTAATTCAATGTTTTCGTTTTCGGATAACTTACCACCACCGACATACACTTTATGGGTGGTCTCAACTTCAGCATAGTACAAAAATATGCGTTCAGATGTTCCACCAGGAGATACAAAAAATGAATTAATAAATATCATGTCTTTGATTTTATAACCAATTTCTTCTTCTACTTCGCGTTGAACAGCATGTTCGGGATTTTCACCCTCGTCGATTGAACCGGCCGTTAATTCTACTATCCATCCATTTTCAGCGATGGCAGGATATCTAAATTGCTTTGTAAACAGGAACAAATTAGTGTCTTTCTCATAGATTAAGATTGCAACTGAATCTCCACGTTCAAAGCACAACCGATGAACAGTTACACTGCCTCCATCAAACAAATCATGTTCAATTTTCGCTTTTTTTATACGAAAAAATTGATCAAAAATTAGTTCTTCTGAATGTACTTTGTAGTTCATAATTTTAATTGTATTTCGACAAAATTCCTCCATCAAATGCTGTCCAAACCGCACATTTTTGACCACAACTTTTGAGTGCATTGTTTGCCCATGAATTACATGTGTTAAACATACTGTATTTCCCATGTGCTTCGTAGAAGGCATCATTTTTTCCAGAAACAGCCCGCGTAGGAATTGGTTGTAAACTTCCGTCTTCGTTGGATTTCACTGTTTTTAAAACAAAATTCACTAATCGTTTATATTGATTTGAACTGATTTTTAGTTTTATACACGTTTCTGTTTCCTTTAATTCGTAATAATAAGTGGCATGAATTGCTGAAGAACTTAATCCTGTGGCAGCGTTGAACGCAACTGAAGCCTTTAATTGCGACCACTGAGGCGTTTCCAAATAAAAACCTTTATCTCCCCAACCTAGCGCAAGAAGTCGATTGTTGGTGTCTTTTCCAAGCGTGTTTTCGTAACTAAATTTCTTGGTCCAATCCTTGATTTCGTTCTTTGCAGGCACAACAATGTCCGTATGAACTCCATTGGTTAAAATGTATATTTCCACGTCCGCAGATGATTGTGGTTCGGCATTTATTGGGATGCGCGAAATCAAGAAGGTAAGAATAATGTACAAAAAAATGAAAAGGAAAAAAGCTTCAACGAAGTGAAAGAGAAAACTGGATGTTTTTTTGATTATTTTTTTTGCCATTGATTTCTAAAATAATTACAATCTTACTACATTGATTTGAAATAGGGCATAAAAAATTCGGAATGATTGTTAAAAATCTCAATGTCAAACGTTAAAAAACTAAATTAGTCCATGATTCTCAATATTTAAGAATCAAAAATTGTTACGTTTTTTAATTTTTGGATTATGATATTAAATCTCCAAAATAGAACTGTTATGAAAAGAAAAATGTTACTCGCATGGATGCTATTGTCTGGTTGTCAGCTTTTTGCTCAAGTGAATGTTCGAATGAAGGTGCGTATCACAGACACCTTAGTCATCGATAAATTTGAGCCACGAACTGATTTTTTCGCCTACCAATTTCTGGAAATGAATCCAGGTGGATTTCGAATTACAAACGAAAAAATGGCTGAACGATTGAAAAGTGAAACCATCGTTGGGGTCGATTTAGTGTATTCTGATTATCCTGAAGGTGAAGATTTTACGGCTTTGAATGAACGACGATTGATTGAACTTTTTGGTGCGCTGCCACAAGCTTTTAATCGACCTGTTGTAAGTTGGCGTGTGGTAAAACAAACAGGCGTTAAAAAAACGGGAAATATACAGAACTACTTCCATGGTTTTGCAATTTATTACCGGGAAATGCCTTCGTTTTATGCTGAAAATAAGTTGATTGAGCAAATTGTAAACGGCGAAGTTGCACCAGGCGATTCTAACATTTTAAAGATTTTTGAGCGCAATGGAAAATGGAAAGACATGCTTGTTGTTTGCGATGTAACAGGAAGTATGTCGCCGTATACCGCACAAATTTTACTTTGGATTAAAGCAAATCAAAAATTGCGAAATATGAAGGACATCGTTTTTTTCAATGATGATGAAGAGAAAAGTACAAATCAAGTCCAAACAGAAGATCAAACAGGACTTTGGAGTGTGAGTAGCGGCGATTATAAAAAAGTCATGAATGTGGCTGTTGAAGCGATGCAGAAAGGGAATCACATTGAAAATAACTTGGAAGCCGTCTGCTCGGCAATTAAAAAATTTCCCGATGGACAAGGCAAAGTGATCATGATTGCTGATAATTGGGAAGAACCTTGCGACCAAGAATTAGTGAACTATTTGATTGCTCAAAAAATTCCTTTGAGAATCATTTTGTGTGGAGTAAATGCGAGTATCAATACTTACTATTTCGATCTGGCTCGTGCAACAGGTGGTTCTTTACACACGATTGAGTCAGATTTTGAGAATTTAGCTAGTTTAAAACCTGGTACTAAATTGAAAATTGGCGACTTAGAAGTTATTTTAACTCCGACTGGATTTATTCAAAAACACTGACAAAAACAGAAATTCCATCTGTTACAAAAATTCTTGGCTAGGTTTGATTTCTATCATTTAATTTCGTTTGATTAATCAGTTTCTCATACTGTTTACACAATGCGATTTGTCGATCACCAAATTTGTAGTATTATTGACAAAGCAATCTAAATGTATTCGTATGAAAATGATTTTCCTTTATTCGCTCATTTTTCTGCCATTTATTGGTTTTTCGCAACAAGAATCAACGACAGGAAAATCATTGCAAGACAGTATTGTTTTGTCAAATACACCGCTTTGGGTGCATGCAGTGCTTGAGAATTCAGAAATTGCTCGAAAATATAAAATCATTCAAAAATTCAATCCTTTCTATTTTGAAAGTGATTTTAATGGAGATGATTTGATTGATATTGCCTTTTTTGTCGAAAACACTATCGATCAAACGCAAGGTTTGATGATCATCAACAGTGGGAAAAATAATGTATATATTTTAGGATGCGGAAACCCAACGGAGATGGGGATGTCTCTCACTTGGGCGAAATCTTGGTTTGTTCATCGTGAAAAAACGGTGCGCAATGCAACAAAGAAGTCAGTTACCTTAACTGCTCCAGGGATTTTCATCAAAAGCAATTCAGAAACTAACTTAATTGTCTATTGGTCTGGAAGTAAATACAAAACGTTTGCCCAGATTTATTAAGAATTCTTGGTAGCAATCTCTTTTCTTAAAAAAGATTCATTGACTATCCGCTTCTTTACCCAAAGACGAAATTTTGGCCCCTTCGAACGAAAATTCTGGAAAAATTCACAAATTTGAGTCCGCAAACCTAACGATTTATCACTTTTTGACATCAAAGGTAAGCATGCGGATAGTCGAAGTTGATTATTTAATAAATTCGAGCCCTAAATTTCCTGACATTTTGAAAATCTCCAAATACGTTTCCAATTTATTGTATTGATTTTGATAATGTTGAATCAGTGTATTTTGGTAATTCGCCTGAAAATTGGATAAATCAACAGAACTAATCGTTCCATTTTCGAATCTTTTTTGCGCCATTTCCCAGGCTCTTGTAGCATATTCCAAATTTTCCTCCGAAATGCTTAATAAATCAGATCTCGATTGATAAATATCCAACAAATTAGTCATGCTAGCCCGCAAAGTTAATTCCAAGCTAGCCACATTTAATTCGGCGATTTCTTCTTGAATTTTACCCAATTGAATGTTTCGTTGGTTTTTCCAATTGTCAAACAAAGTGTAACGAAGATTTAAGTTTCCGAAGTATTGAATCACTTCTGTTTCAGCCTTGAATTCAGGGTTTTTAAGGTCACTTAACCAGCTATAATTGGGAGAAATCCCAGCAGACAAACTTAATGTTGGATATAAAAAACTCTTTTGCAATTCAGATTGTTTTTGTTGCAATTCAAGCGAGAGGTATTGATTCTTTAAATTCTGATTCGAAGCCAACATTTTACTAATCACTTCTTCTTTGTTCAATAAAGGGAAATCGAAATTTAACGAGTCGGTTAAAACAAGATTTTCAAAATCAACGACAGAATCTTTGCCATTCATCAAAACAAACATATTTCGCACGGAATTTTTATACGAAATCTCTTGAACTAAGTAATTTGTCGAGTCCGTTAAGTATTGATTTTTAAATTGCAGCAACTCCAAACTTGAGCTTGATGCGTATTTCTCCTTCAATTCATACAGTTTTTTTCGCTTGGCAGAAATAGCCATAATGTCTTTGTACAAAAGCATTCTGTTTTTTTGCAATTGTGCTGTATAATATGCCTTTATGACATCTTGTGTCGTATTTTCAATGATCAATAGCGCATTCCCTTTGGATTGTTCTTCCAGGATTTCGAGTCGCTCTTTTGATATTTTCACCAAAAATCCACTGAAAATATTCCAATTCAGGTTTAAATTTGGGTTCAAAGCATGATTCACAATGATTCCTGGCGTGAAGGTAAATGGATTATTGCGGTTATCTTGCACTGCATTATTGAATCCAACGCCCAATTGAACGGTAGGAAACAATCCAGCACCAGCCCATGAGTTATTCTTTTCAGCAATATCGACTTGCAAATGCGCAATCTGAATTTGGTAATTATTCGCTAATGCTTGAAAAACAGCATCTTTCGCACTTAGATTTTGTTGTCCAAATGCTTGCTGTGTCAAAACAGCGATAATAAAAAGCACCTTAATGTTCTTCACTTGTAATTCTTTTATGATTTTTCAAAACTGGTTCTGTCTCCAAGCGATCTACTTTTTCTCCAGTCCACAACCAGCGTCGCAATCTTCTGCGATCGTTCCAAAACAGAATGGCAGAAGGGTAGAAGAAGAGAATAAAAACGGTACCAAATAACACCCCAAACGCAATCGAAGTTGCCATTGGAATCAGGAATTGGGCTTGCATGCTTTTTTCAGAAATCATTGGTAAAAGTCCGGCCACGGTAGTTAACGAAGTCAGCAAAATTGGTCGAAATCTAGAAATGGCTGATTCCATAACAGCATCTTGCGTCGTGTAACCTTCCAGTAGCAAATCATTGTAGCGATCCAAGAAAACGATTGCGTCGTTGACCAAAACACCCAAGAGTGCTAAAATCCCAAAAATAGATAATAAGGAAACTGGGATTCCAACCAAACCATGTCCTAAAATAGCTCCAGCCATACCCGCAGGGACAACCAGCATGATTAGAAAAGACTGCGATAAGCTATTGAAATGCAAGGTCAGGATAATGAACATTAACACAATCCCGATAATTCCAACAAAGGCCATGGATTTTTGTGTTTTTTCGCTACGTTCAAATTGTCCTAATTTTACGGGAACAATGTCAGGATACGCTTGCTGAATTTTCGGAAGAATCGTATCCTGAATATAAAGGTTCATTTCCGTTACTTTATCTGGATTTTCGCTTTGCGCATCTACTTTGATGATTTTCAATCCATCGCGACGTTTCAAACTTTCGGGAGCTCTTCCAATCTCAAAAGTGCTGATTTCAGACAAAGGAATGGCAACGCCTTGTGCATTCTTGATTTTCATCTGCTCCAAATCGTTGATGGAAGTGCGTTCTTCAGGCGGGTAGCGTACCCAGATTTTCACTTCATCCGTTCCGATAATGACACGTTGAATTTCATTTCCAAAGAATCCTTGACGAATTTGGGACAAAACTTCTCCTTCGCTGACACCAAATGCAGAAGCTTGCGGCAAAAGTTTGATGTAGATTTCATTTTTTCCAAGGGGCATATTGTCTTTGATATTGAAAACACCATCCATTTTGCCCATTTCTTCCTTCAGCAAATCACGAGCCCCCATCAAACTTTGGTTGTTTGAGGAAGTGAGACCAACTTCAATTTCCTTCCCAAATCTGTTGAATCCGCCAATAAAAACGTCTTGTGCCAATTGACCTTCGGGTTCTTGATAAAGGCGTCGCAAAATGCGATTCATCAGCGTATCTAGCGGAGTTTTGGAATTTTCACCGTCGTAATACACTTGCATCATTCCACAATGATTTCCTGCTTGACCAAGGTTCATCGTTGCACCCGTATTTGAAGTAAAGTGATTCAACATCGAATCTTTGTTTTGATCAATGATGCGTTGGTTTTCTTCAATCAACACACGTGAAGCTACAGCCAAAAATTCTTTGACACGTTCTTTATTATCTCCAGGTTTATATGCCACTTCGATGGTGAAGAAATCGGGTTGAATTTTTGGGAAAAATGTGAAACCAATTGTCCCAGATTTCATGAAAAAGACAATTAGAAAAACAAAGAGCAGTGGAAAAAAGACGGTTATGCGGTACCATTTTCTTTTAGTTCCAACAAACATTTCGACAGAAGTTCGGTAAAGCGAGTCTCTAAAATGTTTGATGGCTTTGTCAGCTTTTCCGCGCACAGCAGTTTCAATACGAGAATTGTAAAATCCTTGGAATGCAACGATTGCTCCACCAATGACAAAAAACATTGGGAACAACATAACAAGCATCGATGAAACGTTCGCAGGAATAAGAATGAATCCTAGAATGATGGATAAAATTCCGCCAATGATCATTAGTAAACCTTTGACAGTGCTATGTTTTGGTGATTTTTGTTCTGAAAGCACAGTTTTATGCGCCAAATGAGAAGGAAGAATGAAAAAAGCTTCAAACAAAGAGAAAATCAAGCAAGCGATAGCAACTAGTGCCATTTCGCGCATCATTTCCAATCCTTCAACAAAAAGAAGAATGCAGAATGCAACAACCGTTGTAATAACTGATGAAAAAACAGATTTCAACACTTCCAGCGTTCCATCAATCGCGGCAGCAGAGGCCGATTTTCCGTTTTCGTAATGGGAATAGATGTTTTCCGCAATAACAATTCCATCGTCGACAAGTATACCAACAACGAGGATCATTCCGAAAAGCGAAATCATGTTAATGGTTAAACCGAAGGTGATTCCAATAATAAACATTCCTAAGAACGAAAAAGGAATTCCGAATGCCACCCAAGCAGATAGTTTTATGTTTAAGAAAAGTCCAAGGAAAACCAAAACCAATACCAAACCCATCATTCCATTGGAAGTCAGCATATCAATGCGTTGATTGAGCATGGCGTTAAATTCAAAGAAAATGTCGAATTTAAAATCTTGGTTAGTTTGGTTAAATTTATCGCGGTAGGTGTGAAGTTCTTTGGTTATTTCAGCAATGTCTTGCTCACTCGTTTTCTCAATTTGAAACGAGACAGCCGGTTTTCCATTGAATGTGCTTTCTTGTGCATTCTCAGCAAATCCAACTTTAACTGTTGCTACATCACTTACCTTGATCAATTCTCCATCTGATGTCGTACGAACTACAATTTCATTGATTTCTTCTGCGGTGGTGCCACGATTGTTGGAACGAATGTTTAATTCTTGATTTCCTCCTTGAATTATTCCCGTTGTGATGTCAATATTTTTGGAACTAACGGCAAGTGAAACTTCTTGCATCGTAATTCCATAGCGCAATAAATCGTTTTCGTGCACATTGATCGAAATTTCTTTCGTTGGAAAACCACTTTTTGAAATTTGCGTAATTCTCTTGGTATTTAACAAATCGCGCTCTACTTTTTGCGCCATGTCCGTTAGATCAACAATATCAATATCATTGCGTGTTGATGAAACGCCCACAAATGCAACGGTTGATGAAACACCAGCCGATTTTAAGCGTGTAATGATTGGTCGTTCGGCTCCTTGCGGAAAGGAATTGATCGAGTTAACAGCATTTTCGACATCGCTAAGCAATTGCTCCATGTCTGTATCGGTGTAGGCTTTCACATCGATGGTGGCAAAGTTTTCGGAGGAACTCGAATTTAATTCTTCAATACCCGCCAATCCTTTGATTGCTTGTTCAATTTTAATCGTTACACCTTCTTCCATTTCCGAAGGCGAAGCTCCTGAATAGAAAACAGAAATAATGATTCTGTAAGGATCCATCTCCGGGAAAAACGATTTTTTGGTGCTCAAGATTGAAAAAACGCCCGTTAAGACAATGATGGCAATGATTGAATTTCCCCAAAGTGGTCTACGAATAAAGAAATCGATTATCTTTCTCATGGTTTAGCGCGTTATTCCTTTAAGCTTGGTGATTTTTTCTAAGGATTGGATTTGTTCCAATACAACTTGTTCACCATTTTTCAAGCCGGTCACAAAAACAGTGTCAGGTTTATTGTTCACAATTTCCACATTTCTAGGCAACAATTTGTTTTTAACCAAGACCATAACTTGACCATCTTTGACCGCCATTCTTGGAATTCCCATTGATTTTTCGTCAGAAGTTTGATTGATGGAAGCATTCAAAAACATTCCGTTGTATATCTTTGCATTTCCAATCACTGAAATGGAATAGTAAACATCAACAGATTGTGTTTTTTGATTTATCACATCAGAAATCCGAATGATTTTACCTGTTCCGACCAATTCACTTTTAGAGTTTGTGAATTTAGCGACTCCTTTCTGCTTGAAGATTTCAATTTGCGAAAGGGAAATAGGAACTTTCACTTCAAAATCTCCTGTTTTTGCTATGCGAGCTATTTTAACTCCAGGATTGATGACTGATCCAGGTTCTGCAACGATATCTACAACACTTCCACTCCAAGGGGCGTTGTAAACGTATTTTTTATACCTTTCTTCTAAGCTTTTAATGTTGTAATATTCTGCGACTATGTTTTTTGATGTAACAAACATTCTTTCTTTTCCCGATTGAATGGCTGGCAATTCTGGAAGCATAGAACTTGGTTGAATCGAGTTTAAAAACGCTACCCATTTTCCGTGAGCTTGCGGGTAATCCATTTCCAAATCAGCGAGAACGGCAATAATTAATTGTGCAAATTGCGTTCGTCGTGCGCTCAATGTTTGTCTTGCTTCCGATCCGTCAACGCTATACAAAGTTTGACCTTGACTAAATCGCACACCAGGTTTGAGGGTCATGCTACCTTTTTGCAACCTTCCTTGAACTTCAAAGGCTACATCGAGCTCAACCGTTGGTGAAACCTGTCCGTATGCATTGATTTCCATCGGGTGGATTTCATTTTTCACTTTCCGAATGGGAACAAAAAGTTCGGTATTTTGTTTCGCATTCGCTGGTTTATCGTCCGATTTGTTTTTACGTAGAATAAAATAAATTACAGCTGAAATGATAAAAAATAGGGCTAAAATGATGATCTGATTACGCTTCATTGGAGTTCAAAAATTGAAATGTAAAATTAGAATTATTAAAATAACAGTGTTTTAAATTGGGATTAAAAGCGATATAAAAAGGATAGAATGTAAATTTCAAGGATTAGCAAAATCTGGTGTTTTTTTTTGTGTTAATAACTTCGTTGAAAAGACATGTTAAATTTAGGTCGATACCGCCTTACTCCAAGCTAAATTTGTAGTTACGATATTCAATGAAATTATTTTTATGCTGAGTGCAATTCTCAAGAAGAAATTAACCGAAAATCAAGTTGCAAATATTTTTGTGAATGGTCTCTTTGACGCAGTTGATCAAGGTTTCGGGGAAGTGGCTCAGTTCATCAATGAAGATACAGCATTTGTGGATTCGCCGAAAATTGATGAAAAGGATAGTTATGAATTTGCATTGATCGTTTTGGTTGGTAATTTGTCATTTATTGAAAGTGCATTCGATCCAGAGCAAGCAGATAGAATGGAATCTTGTATCAATGAGAAATTGGCAAAGGTTTACGATATGTCTTTGTACGATTTTGAAAAATTAATTAAAGAATATAAGACCTTTATTTCGCGGATTAATCATCCTTCTAAAAATATGATTTACGGGAATGTCGAAGGCTATTTTCTCGAAATACGCTTTGAATCAATTTCAAGATGAATATTTTAAAAAAATGGAAGCACCAAATCCTTTGTTATTAAAGAGATTGGACGAAGTAGTTCAACTTTTTATGTGGAATTGGGATGCTTTTTTCAAAAAATACCGCATTGCAAATTAATTTCTAATCACCACTTTTCTCGATTTCGATAATTTCATCGCCTAAGTAATCAGTATAAATTACCTTCAAAAAATAAACCCCTGAAGGCAAATCCAATTCAAAAGCGCCATAAGACTGATTTTGAAACGATTTTTCAAGTATTAAATCTCCATTTAGTGCATAAATTTCGGTACGAAACGAACTACTGAGATCTACTTCCAATTGAATCGTGATTGTTTCGCCACTTTGAATTAAGGTTGGATAAATTAGCAAGTCATCATCTTGTTGCTTAAACGCATTTCGGTTGAAATCAAGCAGAAATAATCCATTGTGTCGGTCAGAAACAAGAATGCGCTTTGAAGGTAGATTACAATGAACTCCCCACGCACCATTCATATTGAATTGGTCATCCACCAAATAAGTGGTCGTAAAATGCTATTTCTTTTGGGCTTTTTCTAATGTCATATATGCGCAAACCTTCATCGTAATAAGCAACAAACGCAAAATGATTGTCGGTCATAATGTTGTGTGGAACACTTTGATTTTCATAATTGGTTCCAAAGTAATTTTTTATGGAAAGTTGATTTGAAGCTGAAAACTGAGCCATTTTCAAACGTTTCCCTGGCGATTCATCGCCCCAAACAAAGCGTGTTCCATCAGGTGTTAACCAACCTTGGTGGCTATACCCTTGATCTTGGTAATAATTAATTTCTTGAATAAATTGTGGCGCGTTTGGATTTTCAAAATCATACACGCGAACACCGTCAAAGCCGCAATTCAGAATAGCAATATTATCTTTTACATGGCAATCATGTACTTCGTTCAAATCACTCGGACCTTGATAAACCAGCACTGGATTTAGCGGATCGGCAAGAGAGAAGACTCGCATTGGAATTAAGTTTGTTGGATTTCCATTCACTATTGGTGTTACCATACATGCATAAAGCAAGGCATTTTCTTGATCTATGAATATGTTGTGAACTCGTCCAAAATTGGTGTCGTGTTCTGCAACCAAATGAACAGAATCGGGCAAATAACTTAAATCAACAATTTGCAGTTTACTAGGTCCTTCATCGCAAACCAGGTAGGCAAAATTCAGATACGTTTTTAAATCTCTGTGAATAACCGCAGTGCTGACATAATTTCCGGGTAAAAAGTCCTTTTGAATAAGCTTGTTCTCAACGATTTGAAAAAAATGAGTACCTTCAGTAGAACCTAAAAGCGCAAATTCTTGTCCATTTTGGGTATATCCCCAGCAATCGTTATAACGTACCTCTGTATTGTTTGCAATAATTGAATCTTGATGCCAATTATCAAGCAACGTCACATTATATGAAACTTGCGCAATTAAAGCACTTTGAATCAATAATGTATTCAATAAAAGAACAAAAAGACTTTCTAATTTCATTTGTTAAACAAAGATAAAACTTTCAAAAGTTAAACCTTGAAAGAAACTCTAATATGTAATAATTACTTATTTTAGCGATCAAATTTAAGCACTTGTCCGACTCTGTTGTAATCATACCAACCTATAATGAAAAGGAAAATGTTGATCGAATGACGCGTAAAGTTATGTCATTGGAAAAGGATTTTCATTTACTTTTTGTGGATGATAGTTCGCCTGACGGAACTGCAGATATTATTCGTGGTTTAATGAGTGAATTTTCAGGTCGTGTTCATTTGGAGGAACGCAAGGGTAAATTGGGGTTGGGTACGGCCTACATTCATGGATTTAAATGGGCAATCGAAAAAAAATACGATTATGTTTTTGAAATGGATTGCGACTTTTCACACAATCCCGAAGATTTAATTCGACTTTACAATGCTTGTGCCTCAGACGGTGCTGATTTGAGTGTTGGTTCTCGCTACGTGAAAGGAGGTAAGGTGAGCGATTGGCCTCTGAAAAGAGTCTTAATGTCTTATTTTGCAAGTATTTATGTTCGCATGATTTTGTGGATAGGTATAAAAGACACGACAGCAGGTTTCAAGTGTTATCGCCGAAAAGTGTTGGAAAAGATAAATTTAGACGGAAACACTTTTAAAGGTTATGCCTTTCAGATTTGCATGAAATATGCAGCTAAAAAACACAAGTTCAAAATAAAAGAAGTTCCAATAACATTTATTGATCGGGCTTATGGAACATCGAAAATGTCAACGGGAATTTTTAAAGAGGCATTTTTCGGTGTTTGGAAAATGAGAAGCATGAAATTATGAGTATTCAAATTCTTCGTAATGGTACATTAGTCAATGAAGGCAAAATCTTTGTTGCTGATCTTTTAATTCGTGGTCAGCGCATTGAGAAAATTGACTCTAGCATTTCATTATATGGTAATTACCAAGAATTTGATTTATCTGGTAAATTAGTTCTTCCTGGATTTATTGACGATCAAGTCCATTTTCGTGAACCAGGTTTAACACATAAAGGCACTATTTATTCAGAATCAAGGGCGGCCGTAGCAGGAGGGATCACTTCATTTATGGAAATGCCAAATACCGTACCGAACGCACTCACCCAAGAATTGCTAGGGGATAAGTATGCTATAGCCGCAAAAACATCTCTTGCGAATTACTCTTTTTTTATGGGAGCTTCCAATGATAACTTGGAAGAGGTTTTGAAAACAAATCCAAAAGATGTTTGCGGAATTAAAATTTTCATGGGTTCCTCTACCGGCAATATGCTTGTTGACAATTCTGAAGTTTTGGAAGGTTTGTTTTCAAAAGTACTCATGCTCATCGCTACGCATTGTGAAGATGAGGCAACTATTCGAGCAAACATAGAACATTACAAGGCTATTTATGGTGAAGATGTTCCAGTGGAGCTTCACCCGATTATACGTTCAGAAGAAGCGTGTTATCTTTCTTCTTCGAAAGCCGTTGCATTGGCCAAAAAACATGGTACACGACTTCATATTTTGCACATTTCAACGGAAAAGGAACTTTCGTTATTTGACAACTCAATTCCACTTTCCCAAAAGAAAATCACGGCCGAAGCTTGTGTACACCACTTATGGTTTAGTGATGAAGACTACAAAACCAAAGGCAATTTTATTAAATGGAATCCAGCTGTGAAAAAGGCTTCTGATCGCGAAGCAATTTGGAAAGCTGTTTTGGACAATAGAATTGATGTGTTAGCGACAGATCACGCTCCTCATACACTGGAAGAAAAAGCAAATTCATACTTCAAAGCGCCTTCAGGTGGTCCGCTTGTGCAACACGCCATGCTTGCCATTCTAGAAAAAACAAAGCAAGGTGTTATTTCGTTGGAAAAGGCAGTTGAGAAAATGGCTCATGCACCCGCAGAGTTGTTCAGAATCGAAAATCGTGGTTACTTGCGTGAAGGATATTTTGCCGATATTGTGGTCGTTGATCCTAACAAAGAACTGGAAGTCAGTAAATCAAATTTGTTGTATAAATGTGGCTGGTCGCCGTTTGAAGGTACTCGATTTTCACATGCTATCGAAAAAACGTTTGTGAATGGGAGGCTTGCGTGGAATAATGGCGAGTTGAAAGAATCTGATGATGGATGTGGACTGAGATTGTCTTTTCAGGTTGATTGAAAATTAAAGAGTTAGATTATTGGGTAGATACAGTTGATGTGATCTTTTCAACAATATTCTAACTGTCGATCATTTTTTTTTGAATATCCGCTTCCTTGCCCAAATTTCCAGCTCATTTTCAGTGACTTATAAAGCCCAAATCTGAAAAAACAGATTTTTAGAGTATCCGCTTTCTTACCCAAAATTCAGTCCCGCAGTAAATAAAAATACTGCTACTTTTTTTTAAATGGTAGGGCTATTTCTCAATTTTTTTCTTAAATTCAAGTAAAATTAATAGAAATGAACCTGATTGACCTATTAGAAAACCAAACATCTGAAACAGATTGCAAGCAAGCGTTTAAGGAACATCGCGAACTTTTAGGAGTGACATGCAAAAAATGTCAATCCAAGAATCAACGCTGGAATGAGAACAAAGAATCTTGGCAATGTCATGAATGCAATTTTCGAACGACTTTAAGAAGTGGAACATCTCTTCAACATTCGAAAATGCCTTTTAAAATCTGGTTCCAAGTTGTCGCATTTATGATTTCTACGAAAAAAGGATTTTCAGCCAAAGAAATTCAAAAGCAAACGAAACATAAAAGATATCAACCGATTTGGTACATGATGCATAAAATTCGCACACAGATGGGGGGAAATGTTCAATATTTTGATGCCTTTGAACATTTGTTGGCCGATGCTTTGGAAGGAATTAAGCAAACATCATGCAGTGATAAATCAGCGACGAATCTTTGTGAGATACAAATAGAAACAGTTTCCTTTAAACGATTTAATGAAGAAGGAAATGCCATGCAAACAAATGGAATTCGAATGAATTTAATAGATCAATCTAGTCAAAATAATCGTTCCTTGAAAAAGATGAATACCGTACTTAGGACATTTGGAAAAACACCTGAAAAACCTGATTCTAAGAGGAAAATTAAAGCGAGGTCGAGTGCACGATTTGCTTATAAATGTTTAGCTAATTTAAGGCGTGTAATATTTGGAATTCATCATCAAGTTAAGCTAGAATATTTGCAAAATTATCTAGATGAGTTCTGTTATAAATTCAATCGAAAATCTTTGTCGAGGGATGGATATAATGAAATTTGGCAGTATTTAATTCTTCCTGTAGGGTATGGATGCGGATATTCGAAAAACACATTCGGCACTTTTAACCAATGATATGTGCGTAATTTTTATGGTCTTCCTACTTTGATTCTAATTTAAACAGTAATTTTCCTTACATTTTTTTATTATGAAAAACTCAAGAACCATTCTTTCGATTTTATCGCTGGTAGGGCTGATTATTAGCTCCTTTGTCGTTATGTACTGCTGGAATTCAAACACCTATTATCAAGTTAAAAAAGTCCCGATGCAAATAATGATTTTGGTATTAGGTTATATCTGCTTACAATTTATTAAAAGAACGATTACGAAAAAACAAAATTGGTGGGATTGGTTGTACTACATCGGGTTGTTATCGATTGCATTGCCTGTGTTTCTAGCCTCAACAGAGAATTTTGAAAACTTCTTGTTGGCTGCACGGATAGGATCGTTGTTTTTAATTATTCCGATTCTTATTGAAGGTTTTTACATCGTAAAACAACTAAAAGCATGAACGTACATTTTATAGCTATCGGTGGAAGCGCCATGCACAATCTAGCAATCGCATTATCCAGAAAAGGTTACAATGTCACTGGATCTGATGATGAAATTTTTGAACCTTCACGAACAAGATTAGAAAAACAAGGTATTTTACCTTCGTCGCTAGGATGGAATGAACTGAATATTTCTGAGAATTTGGATGCCGTAATCCTTGGAATGCATGCAAGAGCTGATAATCCAGAACTATTGAAAGCGAAGGAATTAGGGGTGAAAATATTTTCGTATCCCGAATATTTGTTCGAACAAAGCAAGGAAAAAACGAGGATTGTCATAGGAGGAAGTCATGGAAAAACGACTATAACATCCATGCTTCTGCATGTGGTCAATGATTTGAAATCAAACGTTGATTACATGGTTGGTGCGCAATTGGAAGGCTATGATTGTATGGTCAAGATTACGGATTCGGCACCAATGATTATTTTGGAAGGAGATGAATATTTGAGTTCACCCATTGATCGACGACCGAAATTTCATTTGTATAATCCGCATATTGCTTTGATTAGCGGAATTGCCTGGGATCATATCAATGTTTTTCCGACTTTTGAAAATTATTTTGAGCAATTTGAGACTTTTTGTAAATGCATTGAGCCAAATGGAACCCTGGTTTATAATGCAGAAGATGAGCAAGTGAATCGTTTGGGGGTACAGTTCAGAAATGCTTTAAAATCAAATCCTTATCAAACTCCAAATTATGAGGTTGTCGATGGGGGGACGTTGCTTGATTACGAAGGAAAACAATACCATTTGCACATCTTCGGTAGACATAACTTGCAAAATCTCATGGGAGCATTGAATGTGGGTATCGCCATGGGTATCGAAGCGGATAGCTTTTTAAAGTCCATTCAAACCTTCACTGGAGCAGGAAAACGCCTCCAAAAAGTCGTGGAAAACGAAAAATTTGTCATGTTCAAAGATTTCGCACATTCCCCCTCAAAACTCAAAGCCACAACCCAAGCAGTAAAGGAACAATATCCAGATCGTACAGTAGTTGCCTGTATGGAATTACATACATTTTCTTCGCTAAAAAAGGAATTTTTACCGCACTATAAAGACGCAATGAAAGCGGCAGACAGAGCTTTGGTTTACTTCAGTCCTGATGTTGTAGCACATAAAAAATTAGAACCCATTTCGAAGGAATTGGTATTTGATGGATTTAACGGTGGGGTAGAAGTAATGACTGAAACTTCCGATGTTTTGAATTTTATTCGTTCATTCGATTGGACAAATAAAGTTCTTTTAATGATGTCTTCGGGAACATTTGATGGGATTGATTATGATGGATTGGGGGAAGAGATTTTGAACACAAAATTGGCTTAACACTAATTACCTAAGCATTGATACAAATTCTTTTGCTGTCAAAACAGGAATGCTTGAATGCTTGAAATCTTTCTTATTTCTAGAAATAATAATACCTATGTTGTTTTCAATGGACGTGTAAAATTGTAATCCATCTTCAAAGTCCTGAAACAATTCATTGCTTAGAGCTAAATCTACAATTTTGTCATCAAGCGGAAGAATTTCAACAAGTACTTTGAATTTTCGAATAACATCTCGAGTTGTTTTTTCAGAGCTAAGTTTACTAAGAATATAATAAGTATTGGCAATCGATATGGAAGAAATACACAACGTAAGCTCTTTTTTGTCCGCTAAAGAAAATAATTGTGCAGCCGAATGATAGAAAGGTTCGCGCTTTGCTAATAAATCAATCACAATATTAGTGTCAATAAGTAGGCGATCCATTATTCGTGTTTTCGATTGAGGTAATCTCTATAATTTGTTCTAATGTCATCATTTTCATCAAGTTGAATAATTCCACTTAAACTTTCTACAAGAGGCGTGATTTCTAAAGGTTTATTTTGACGTTCAGTTAACGATTTTAGGTAGGATTCAATTAATTTTGATAAGCTGATATTGTTAAGTTTAGCATAATTTTTCGCCTGCTCAATAATCGATTTATCTAAACTTAAAGTTAATTTATGATCCATTTCAATTTGATTTACGTGTAAATTTATAAAAAGATCACGTATAAAACAAATTTATTTTCAATAATTTAAAAAAAACAAATTTATTTCATCCTTAAAATTTTCTCACGAATTACTTCATGTGAAATTACAATTTAAAAAATCATCCGCATCCGCCGCATCCGCCGCATCCGCCGCATCCCCCACAGCCACTGCACCCCGAATCACCACCAGAACATCCCGAACTTGAGCTACTACATCCAGTATCATTGCTACAACTATTGTCAAAATAGGAGGAATTGTGGTCGAAATCACTCCAAGTTGAACATCCTGAGCATCCTCCATATCCAGAAGTTTCTGAATCACCTTCTTTTTGCTTTGTTTTCTCCTTTTCAAATACAATTTTGTATTCCAAACGATTTATCTCATTAAAATCAATTTTTTTGAAGTGAATAGCATGACCGCCTAATTTACTCAATTCTTCTAGGGCTAATTTGGGATTTGAATCGAGCAAATCAATTATTTTTTGTTCTGCTGATATGATCTCTTTTTTAAGGTCATTTTTAAATGCTTCCCCAGATGATGTTAATGCAAATCCTCCAAATATGGTTTGAAGTAAATTTTGTTTTGTAAAACCCTCTAAGTTAGGTGAATTGATAAGCTTTTTTTGAAAATTCTTTATTGATTTTGCATTTTGAAACCCCATTTTTACTAAATTCCTAAAGAGAATTTGAATGGTGTTGATTTTTAAAAATGGAGATAAATAACACATGTTTTGGTCATTCAATTTGGCAGAATGAAAATTGATATCTATTGAAATATATTTATTCGTTCTAAAATGCCTACCGCTCCTAGATTCAACTTCAACTATTTCAATTTTCAGCACTCTACGAATCAAGAGATCCAAAAAAGTTGCCTTTAGAAGATCCTTTAAATTTGCATCTTTCTCTTTAATTAATAAGATTGCTTCAGATGGAGAAAGTCTTGATAAGTGTTTCATTTTTTTCGATTGAATAATTTTTTAATAACTCTGTTTCGATGCAAATTAATGCGTTGAAAGTTGATTTCTGAAAAGCGAATTTCACTAGACGGCCATAAATCAACGGGTGCGATTTCGTTAAATGTCAATTGATAAAGTTCTTTTGTTTTTTCATACCAATTAGTAAATTTTTGGCTCTCTTCTTTTCCTCCCTGTGTAGGACCATGATGTATTTCTCGCTGGATGGTTTCCTTGCAAAAATCTATCCAATAGGATCTAGTGTAAAGTAAATGAAGGTGCCATACTTGATCTACTTCGTCGGATGGAGTTAATGGATGACTTGAAATGCACATCAAGAACATAAATCGTTTGTATTCAAAGACAGCTCGCACACCAAACTCCATGGACCAACCATTCTCACGTAAAAGCCTGTCTGTGAAGGTCATGGCTGAGTCTGGATTGTCTAATTCGAAACCCATAATAGCTTGATATAATTGTTGGTCTTGAAGTTTCATAAATACTTAACAATGAAAAAGATAAGAATTACTAAAATTGTTAAAGTCACAACAATTAGTGTAATGGTTGAAACTATCGTTCTCTTTTTTAGTTTATTCAAAAAAATCTCATATTCTGCTTTTGACCAACTACTTTTAAATTCCAAAGGCTTACTTTTTTTTACAGGTTTTCCTTTTTGCTCTAGCGAAATATCGCGTAAAGATTTTTTGCTTCTAAGAAGATTTTTATTGCTCTTTAGAGAATTAATCATTCCACTAATACCACCGAATCCTCCCATTCTAGTTGTTTTTTAATTGATGATTTTTCAACATTACCAAAACCACCGTCCCTTTTTGAGGTTCAGAACTAATTTTAAAATCTGCACCTATTGTCAACGCTCGATTCTTCATGTTTTCTAGTCCATTTCCACGCTTTCCATTGTTTAAATCAAAACCGCTACCGTCATCTGAAATGCTAATTTTGAACACGCTATTTGTTTGTTCAAATTGTATTTTAATGTGTTTGGCTTGTGCATATTTAAGTGCATTATTCATTGCTTCTTGAACAATACGGTAAATGTTAACACCTTGCAATGCGTTGAATGATATTGAATTTTGTGCTTGAACATCGAATTCCAAATCAACCGAATCCTGAGCGATGACAGCCATTTGCAAATGATCTTGAATCCGCGACTTAAGATCTTCCAGTGATATTTCATCTTGGTTCAAGGCCCAAACTGTGTCACGAAGGTGATTGATTGTTGTGCGACCAAAAGTAGAAACATTTGAAAGCTTCTCTTGTAGTTTTTTGTCCTCTGCTTGAGGTAAATAACGCATGTTGTCGACGGAAGAAATGATAAACGTTAAATGCGAACCAATGTTATCGTGCAAATCTTTTGAAATACGCGTTCGCTCTTGATGTAATTCATTTTCTAACCTACTTTTGGCGAGTTCATCCTTGAGTTTATTTTCTTCAACGAGTTTTCGCTGTTTGAATTTTTGTTGCACATAGAAATAACGTCCAAAAAGAATGGAGAAAAGCACCAATAAGGCTAAACCAATCAGATAAAAATTTCGCTTTTTTTCAACTAATTCTTGATGTGCAATGGTTGCTTTTTGTTCAGCAAGTTGTTTTTCTTTTTTTTCTGTTTCAAATTGAATTTCGAGCGATGCAATGGAATTATTGGTCGACTCGTTCAACATAGAATCTTTCAAGTTTTCTTGAACTTTTTGATATTTCAACGCATTTTTAAAATCACCTAATTCTTCATAGCATTTAGATAGCAGAGCAATTGATTGATGTTGCAAATGCAAATAATGTGTTTTTTGCGCCAAATCATTAGATTTCAAAAGATAAGGCATTGCTTTTTGATAGTTTTTTTGAAGAAAATAAAACTCACCATATTGCCCATTGGTCTCAGCAATACCAATCAAATCGTTTCGTTTTAAACGAATTTCCATCGCTCTATCAAGGTAACTTTTTGCTTTCGAGAATTCACTTTTTTTGGAATAGGCTCCTGCCAAATGTCCTAAAGCGTATGGAATTCCGAGACTATCTGCCTGATCAACTTTTATTGAAAGTGCTTTGTTGTAATAATAAATGGCACTGTCCAAATCGCCGGAAATTTCTTGTACTACACCATAGTTGTCGTAAGCACCGTTTAAGGCAAACATGTCATTTTCTTTTTCAAGAATTTTGATGCCCTTAATCATGTATTCTTTGGCTTTTTTCGTATTTCTCGTTTTCATAGAAAAGCCCAAAAAAGTGTATAAATTCCCTACTTTATTTTCATTGCCTAATTGGTCGTACAAAGCGATGGCTTTCAAGCTGTATTTCAGTCGTTTGTCGAAAATGCCTTGATATGCATAACACAAAGATAATTGATGGTACAATTCAGCTTCAATTTCCTTGTTTTTGAGCGCTTTTGCCGTTGAAATCCCTTCTAAGAAATAGTTTTCTAGAAAAACACTGTAGCTTGTGACAGCTTCATATGGTAATTTTGATAGTAGTTCAATTTTTTCAGTTGGACTTGATTTTTTCAATCGTTTTTGAATACTATCTTCAAAGATCGATTGTGCGAATAAAGGTTGCCAAATACATGAAATCAAGCAAAGACCGAGTAAAACGATATTAAGAAATTTGAATTTCAAGAGTTTATTGTTTTACTATTAGATTCCATAATTTCAAAATTAATGAATCTTATTCTAGGGTTCAAAACCACTTGTATAAACCTAAATGCCAGGCAATTGCTTGCGTTCCGGTAATAACAGCCAGTGTTATTAAAACGACATTGTATGGTTTCTTTGCTTTGTATTTCTTGGCAATAAAATAAGCTGCAACTCCAAAACCGGCCATAACAATTGCAGAAGCAACCAGTTGAATAATGACTTTTTCTTGCGAAATAAACCCAAATTTAAAGTTCAGTTTATCACCTTTCAAAGTATTGTGCACCAAATAAATAACGCCCCAAACCCAGAGTGCTAATGTGTACAAGGAATTTTTTAAAATTTCTCCGATATTTTTCATTTGAATGCAATTGTTTATGCTCTAAAGCTATTCAAAATAAATTAATTGGCAATCATGGTTTGGTAAACTAAACCAATTTGAGCATTAAAAATCATAGTCCAATTTTTATCAATGATTCCTTGGGTTTGATTGATCACAGTTTCTGTTTTTGGCGAATAGAAGTATGGAACACATCCGATAGAACAAAATGGTGCAATTCGACTTTGGTTGGATAAATTCAATTTATAACCAAGCTTTAAATCAATCTTTGCTCCAATTCCAAATGCTCTTGATTTTGAATCGTCATAAACAAAGGTTTCTCCATTAATCCTTTTAAATAAGGCATTTCCAATTGCTGAAACGCTTAAATCAAAGTAGGGAGATTTCCATTTTTCTTGGTTTTGAAAACGCAAAACGCAACCCAAGTCTAGGAAATGTTGATTGAATTTTGTGTCCAAATTTTCATTTTTGGCATGACTTCCAACATGGTTATATTCAACATGAATCCCTAACTTCAATGGACGTTTTGAATTGAAAAAATAACTCACCGATCCACACATTCCGTGCTTAAAAAGTGGCTGTTTTTCCGATAAGAATGGACGACTAAAGTTATACGTTTGAATGATTTTGTCACATTGCGGAGCAAAAAGATAGTGATAGGATGCACCAACATTTAATTCTTGAGCCATCGAAATGCTCCAAAAATGCAGAAAAAGAACCAATGTGACTTTACGTATCATTTTTTAAGTTCTGTTAGTAAGTCAATAATTGCCTTGTAACTGGATTCTACCGCACCATGAACGGTTTGATGATGACCATTGAGATTCATTGCTTCACCAGCGAAATAGATTTTTTCGTTGACAGGCTTCGCAGCAACCGTTCGTGCATTTCCCATGCCAATTGTGCTGAATCCATACGAACCTTTTATGAATGGTTTGTTGGTATAATTGATCACAATAGAATCAACGAAATTGGCACTAGCTTGTCCGCTATACATCGTGTCTAATTCAGTCAAAAGCGCATTCGTAATCGCCGAATCACTGCCAAGATCTGTTAAAGATTGAGCTTGATCTCCCATCACGAATGCGAGAAGCGTATGATTTGTAGTTGATTTCCCAATCGTGTCATTGATGTACGCCGCACAAATTTCACCACCATACGTAACGTCATTGTAAAATGCAGTCGTGAATTTTAGAAACACTTTCATTCCTGGACCCATTCCAAATTTGGCAAATGCTTCCGTTTGTTCTGCAGGCAATGGCGGCAAAAAAGCTATTTCATTCAACTTGAGAATGGAAATTGGAACGGTCACAATTACTTTGTCCGCAGTATATTGAGTGCCTAAAGAATCTGTAATGATGGTTTGATTCGTCGAGTAATCAATACTTGAAACGACCGTATTCAATTTTATCTTATCCATGATCGGCTGAGCGAACTGTTTGTCAATGAAATCGAAATAAGAATCTTGAAATTTGAAATCTTCATCGCCAGAAACCCAGTTTTCTTCGTCTTTGCTGTTCCAATAAGCCGACAAAAGCGATGCAGATGCTCCTTGATCTCCAGCAATTCCCTCAACAATCGAAGCGTATTCTGAACCAAATCCTTGCTGAATGGCGTAATCTTTAAACGAAATATCAGGCAAATTATCTTCTTCAAAAATGAACGGATCTTTAGGCAAGGAATTGACTAACTGACCATTGAACCAATACGTCAATTCCGTTTCATCACGTGTTGTTTTAGTATTTGATTGTTCGATTAAATCTCCCAAAATATTGTTTCTCCCATGAAGCCATTGTGCACCTGTATCGATGGTGTAATCTGCAAAAGTGGTGTTTTTCCCCATTCTCCCGCCATGAACATTTGACGCTTCAAGAATTTCAAAATCTATTCCTTTTGATTTTAGAAGATATCCGGCATAAAGTCCAGCAGCTCCAGCGCCAATGATTAGAATTTTTCCTTCAAATTGAATGTCTTCGAGCAAGGTTTCTCTCCTACATGATGTAACATAGGAAGAAGGAATCAACAGTCCACCGATGGAAAATAAGGTTGATTGTTTGAGGAAATGGCGTCTGTTCATGTATTTAAATTTTTGATCAATTGATGCAGTTTGAATTAAATTTGAGTCATTTTTAATATTCAATTATTTAGAAGTGTGAACGTTAAATGTATCTATTCTAGTGTCAAAATTTTTGATTTTCTGAATAATAATTTCTTTCCAAATCATAGAAAAAGTTAAGTAGAACCAAATTACTAATTTTTATAATAGTTTCTAAAATCAATTCTTTTGCTGAAGAAAGACCATAAGTTAATCAAGTGATTATTAGTTTGCATGAAATAAATGAAACGAATTTATCTTCGAAGAATTTGACTCGTCAATTTAATAAGTCAAATCGTTAAAAATTTGTTGATAAGTTACCCTCCAATGCCCTTTTTTCATAGTGCTTTCACTTTGTGTTTGATTATCTTTGCACGTTAACTAAAATTAGCTATTAAGACAAATAAATAATCAATGAGCGAAGAAAACAAGAGGCAAGATTATGATGCGGATAATATTCAGGTATTAGAAGGTTTAGAAGCGGTTAGAAAACGTCCAGCCATGTATATAGGCGATGTTGGCGTGAAAGGTTTGCATCACTTAGTATATGAAGTTGTAGATAATTCCATTGATGAGGCCTTGGCTGGTCATTGCGACACCATCGATGTGTGGATCAATAAAGATAATTCCATCACTGTAAAAGATAATGGTCGGGGAATTCCAACTGGAATCAACAAAAAAGAAGGCAAATCAGCGTTAGAAATTGTAATGACAGTGCTTCATGCCGGAGGTAAATTCGACAAAGACACGTACAAAGTTTCTGGTGGATTGCATGGTGTTGGTGTTTCGTGTGTGAACGCATTGTCGACTCACTTAAGCGCAGTGGTTCATCGTGAAGGAAAAATATTTCAACAAGAATATAATATTGGAAAACCGTTATATGATGTAAAAGAAATTGGTGTTGCTGAGATTACAGGAACTGAAGTTACTTTTACGCCTGACTCAACAATCTTCGAGTCAGTGATTTATAACTTCGATACCTTGGCTGCAAGAATGCGCGAATTGGCGTTTTTGAATAAAGGTATTCGAATTTCTCTGACAGATTTACGTGAACTAGACGATGAGGGTAAATCGCCAACTACCAATTTCTTTTCAGAAGGTGGTTTGCAAGAATTTGCACAATACTTAGATCGCAACAGAGAATCGTTGATTCCAGATGTAATTTATTTCGAAGGAGAAAAAGATGGAATTCCTGTGGAAGTTGCAATGACTTACAACACGACATATACAGAAAACATTCAAGCGTATGTGAATAACATCAACACGCACGAAGGTGGAACGCATTTGTCTGGTTTCCGTCGTGGTTTGACCAACACATTGAAAAAATATGCAACAGATTCGGGCATGCTGGCGCGTGAAAAAGTGGAAATTGAAGGGGATGACTTCCGTGAAGGATTGACAGCCGTAGTTTCTGTAAAAGTGCAAGAACCTCAATTCGAAGGTCAAACCAAAACGAAATTAGGAAATCGTGAAGTAACAGCTCCTGTGAGTCAAGCGGTTTCTGAAATGCTTGCAAATTACTTGGAGGAGCATCCAAACGAGGCGAAAACAATCGTTTATAAAGTAATCTTAGCAGCGAAAGCTAGACAAGCGGCTCGCAAGGCACGTGAAATGGTTCAACGTAAGAGCGTCATGACTGGTTCTGGTCTTCCAGGGAAATTGTCGGATTGTGCTTCAAAAGATCCTGCAGAATGCGAGATTTACTTTGTCGAGGGAGATTCGGCGGGTGGTACCGCAAAACAAGGTCGCGACAGACATTTTCAAGCAATTATGCCTTTGAGAGGTAAAATCTTGAACGTTGAAAAAGCAATGCATTACAAAATCTTCGAAAACGAAGAGATTAAAAATATTTACACGGCTTTAGGTGTAAGAATCGGAACAGAGGAAGATTCTAAAGCGCTTAACTTAGAAAAATTGCGCTATCACAAATGCATCATCATGTGTGATGCCGACGTGGATGGATCGCATATCGAAACCTTAATTTTGACGTTCTTCTTCCGTTTCATGAAAGAAATGATTGAGTTGGGTTACATTTACATTGCAACTCCACCGTTATATCAAGTGAAAAAAGGAACTAAATCTGAGTATGCATGGAATGATGATCAACGAGATCGTGCAATTCAAAATATGAAAGGTTCAGGAACTGAAGCTTCTGTGAATGTGCAACGCTACAAAGGTTTGGGAGAGATGAACTCAGAACAATTGTGGGAAACAACAATGAATCCTGAATTTAGGACATTGCGCCAAGTTACAATTGATAATGCGGCTGAAGCAGATCAAATTTTCTCGATGTTGATGGGAGATGATGTTCCACCAAGACGTGAATTTATTGAGAAAAACGCGAAATATGCAAACATTGATATTTGATTATTAAATCAATTTGATGGAAAAGGAAGTTCAAATCGAGCTTCCTTTTTTTTGTGATTTGGTGTGGATGAATACATTTATTCGTACGTAAAATTGCGCTCATTTACATTTTTTCGTACGAAAAAGTGTGCTCTATTACATTTATTCGTACGAAAAAGTGTAAGTACAATCACGCCATTCGCACCTCCATGAGTAATTTTCGCGAAAATGATTGGTTGACAAATGTTCCATTATATGCTATTTTTCAGTTGGACCAGACTTGAACCGCTCATCACAATTTGAGTTTGACTAAAAGTAGTCTCAAATTCTTTTTATTATTTTTGTTTTCATGCGGTTTATATCCATCTGTTTTTTGTTTTGTGCTCTTCCTTTTGAACTGATAGGACAAAATTCTATGGAAGCAATTCGCACCAATGAGAAAATGATCATTGATGGGAGTGCTGATGAAAATAGCTGGAATCAATCCGGATATCAAGGGTTTTTCACCCAATTTTCACCCAATCCAGGAAATCCTTCTGTACAGCAAACGATTGTGAAAATATGTTACGATGACGATGCATTATATGTATTCGCAAAGTGTTTTGATGATCCGGCACAATTGTCAACGGTTCTATCACAAAGAGATGATTTCAATGCAAATACCGATAATTTTCAAATCATTTTGGATACTTACGGAGACGATCAAAATGGTTTTGTTTTTGGTGTGAGTTCAGTAGGGGTACAGTACGATTCAAAAATGTTCATCGGTCAAGAAACCATGGAACTCAACATGGTGTGGAGAAGCGCTGTGAAGCAGACAGCAGAAGGTTGGCAGACTGAAATGCGCATTCCTTATTCCGCTTTTCGCTTTCCAAAAAAGGAAGTCCAAAATTGGGGCGTTAATTTTTACCGGCAAATTAGCCGCTTGCGCGAAGAAAGTACGTGGCAACCCATAAAACCTGATTTTGATAATTTCATTGCACAATGTGGCGAACTTACAGGTATTTCTGGAATTCAACCTCCGCTCAGATTAGCCTTTATGCCTTACGTTTCAGGATATGCAGATCATTTCAATGATGAAACGCCAAATACTCCAAATTGGACGGGGCAAGTCAATGGTGGAATGGACATAAAATTAGGACTGAATGAAGCATTTACGCTAGACATGACTTTAGTTCCCGATTTTGGCCAAGTAGTTTTTGATAATCAAGTATTGAATTTAACCCCTTTTGAAATTCAATTCAACGAAAATCGTCAGTTTTTTACCGAAGGAACAGAATTGTTTAACAAATCGGGGTTGTTTTACAGTCGAAGAATTGGAATCCAAGCACCGTCAAAAGTGTTGACCACATTACTCGATAGTACGGAATATTTGACGAATGTTCCATCATCCTCGCAACTTTATAATGCGTCGAAAGTTTCTGGTCGCACCAAAAAAGGTCTGGGAATTGGTGTTTTTAATGCAATTACCGCCGAACAAAAAGCAAAGGCAGTCAATCAAGTTACGAATGAAGAACGAGATGTGCTTATTTCGCCATTAACGAATTATAATGTGTTAGTGCTCGACCAAAACTTAAAAAACAACAGTTACCTCACATTCACAAATACGTATGTTTGGCGGGCTGGATCATTCTATGATGCCACGGTTACTTGTTTGGATTCAAAATTTAACACCAAAGACAACAATTATGGATTTTCTGCTTGGGGAATTTTGTCAGGTCTTCACCACATTCAAAAGCCGGTTTATGGTCATTCCGCTGGAGCAGAATTTGCTAAACAAAAAGGAAACTTTGTATTCAGTTCAAGTTACTTTGAAGAATCTGACACTTTTGATCCAAACGATTTAGGTTTTAATTCTGTGAACAACAAGCGTCGCATCATCCATAAAATGGGTTATCGAATTTTCAAGCCTTTTTGGAGAATCAATCGTTTCTCAACCAATTTGGATGTTTTTTACTACAGATTATATGCTCCAGATGTTTACACATCCACGAACGTGAATTGGAGCGCATTTATGAACAGCAAGAAATTTCATGCGGCTGGAATTCGGGTCTTTTCATCGATTACAAAAAGCTACGATTATTTCGAGCCAAGAAAATGGGGATCTTATTTTATTCAACCAAAACAAGTTTCTGTTGCTCCATGGATTTCAAGTAATTACCAAAAAAGATTAGCGATTGATGCAGACTTGTACTGGAATTTTATCGACGACAAAGATTGGAAGGATTACGGATTTACGATTTCACCGCGATTGCGTGTGACAGACAAAATTTTTCTCGTTTATGCGTGGGAACAAACATTTAACAAAAATAGCCAAGGTTATGCCGTTCAATTTGGGAGTCCAGTCGAAGTGCCAGACGGAATTTTATTTGGCAATAGGAATCGGACAGATGTCGTAAACACGATTGATTTAGCATACACAGTCACAAATCGCATGGGAATAACATTCCGATTGCGCCATTATCGCTCAGCCATACGCTACAACTATTTTTACTATTTGCAAGATGATGGAAGCTTGGAGCGCAATGAATTAACTGGCCTAGATGCAGATGGAAATTCAGCATACAACACAAACTTCAATGCATTTACGATTGATTTTGTCTATCGTTGGGTTTTCTTGCCAGGAAGTGAAATCAATGTCGTTTGGAAGAATTCAATTTTCACTAATGACAAGCGTATAAGCGAAAACTACTTCCAAAATTTGCAGGGAACATTTGAAAACAATCCATTGAATAGTTTATCGATAAAAGTGATTTATTGGATTGATTATCAGGATTTGAAGAGGGTGTTTAAAAGAGGCGAAAAGTAAAAAATCAGGATTCATTTAAATCAATTTAACATTTGACAACTGATTTAATTAGGTAAAAAATGAAAAATTTGATTCGCAATTAGGACAATATTATTTTTGCCCGCTTTCATCTAAAGCGAGAAGTGTCATTGAATTTTCAGTTAAAATGGAACTATTTTGATGTCAAATTGTCGATCTGATTGCTGAAATATGATCTTGTTAGCTTAGGCAGGGATTTATGCACTTGGAGTGGTAGAATTCAGGTCGTGATCTCTGGGCTAAAATACTGATTTTCAACAATAATAATCGTTTCTTATCGGCTAAAAATTATTCATTCCAACGCGAAATGACTAACTGCAGGTCTTTGACTTTTATTCCTTTGTGCGCAATCCCTACATCCAAAGCTTCAGGAAAATCAATCGCCCAGCGCTTAAAAAATACAGGCATCAATTCCTTCAATTGTTTTGTTCGTTTTACGACCACTATTCCATCTTTTCGTACATGAAAATGATAATCATGAAGCTCATGAACTAACTTATCATTGATGACAGTCGTTCCTGTGCATACACTCAAGTCAAATCCATGACGAAACAAAGCGTCTTTGTGAATAGACATGGCCGAGTGCTTTGTTCCGAGTATTCCTTCTGCTACGACTAAATTTCTAAGAATTTTTCGCTGAATCTCTTTGAATCTAGGCTTAAATAGTGCCCGAGCAACTCGGTGGTGTTCATTTTTGCATTTAATGCAGCAAAATCTTTTGTCTGTTCTGCCGACAACAACTCCTCCGCAAGTAGGACAAGGGGCGTGTTTGAAAGTTATAATTTGTAACATGGTAAGTTGTTTTATACCATTAAGTTATGAAAAAAGACAATTATCTTCCAAATTTTAATGTGAAAAAATGAAGGTTTCTCAAAGCTCATGAAATTTATCGTATCCTTAGCAAGTGGATATTAATGTGACGAACAGAAATTTTAATCTCTGTTCAGAAGAAATTAATTATTCAATCACCAATTTCTCTCCTAAAAAATGTGGATCAACATTCAATTTCACTTCAAGATATGCCTTTACCCGCGCAAAATATTCGCGGAAATGTGTGAGAAAACTTTTCGATTTTGAAACATCTTTGGCGCAATATCCCCAAACTTCCAGATCGAACCGTCGACCAATGTAAACCGCTCGTTGCACATGAAATTCTTGACTGATGACAATGAACTTTGTTTGTCCGAAAATTTTGTTCGCCCGAATTACTGAATCATACGTGTCGAAACCAGCAAAATCAAGCGTAATGTTACATGCACGCACACCAAGAGCGAGTAGTGCATTTTTCAAATCCTCAGGTTCATTGTAACTAAGTTTAGAATTGTCGCCACTTATTAATTTGTGTTTTATTTTTCCAGTACGATACAATTCATAAGTCCCTTGTACACGAAATTCAAAAAATGGATTGGTGTTTCCGTTTTGCAATGATCGCGATGTTCCTAAGAGCAAACCGACTTTGACATCAGGGATTTCTTCTGCAGTTTTGAAAACATACTTTTTTGACTCAACATGCACCCAAATATTCGCCCAAATGATTAGAAATACAGCAAATATGAAAGACCATTTAAATACCTTTTTGAACGAAATGTTTTTGAGAAAACGCATGATTGATATTTGTTTCACGAAATTAATAGAGTTTTCGTTTGAACAAACAGAATCAGAAAATTAAACATCGTTGAGCATTGAACTGATGTTCTTTCACTCCTCAATACTACTAATCTGAATCTCAACCCTGCGATCAGCAACTTCACCCAGACCAGTCGGGTAGAGCGCTTTTAGTCCTCGATAGGACATCCGATTTTTAGAAACACCTCTTTCCGCAAGTAGGTCATAAATCTTTCTGGCGCGGTCAATAGAAAGTGTGCGCGTTTGCGTTTCCGTATTAAAACCATCTTGACCTGTGTCAACACAACAAACATGACCCAAAATGGCAATTTTATGTTTCGGATTGTCCTGCATAAATTTTACTAGGGAATCGATGTCTGGATTTTTTTCGTTGCGCAAAACATCACGTCCACCCACAAAAATCAAGTTTTTCATCAAGACTTTATCACCAACCTTTAATGAATTATCGAGTTTTTTTACTTCGATTGCCATTTCTTCTATTGCTGGCGGTAGCTGAACTATTGGTTCCATCACAGGAGGAACAACCTTTTCGTAGGTTATAGAAATGTCAACCCGACGATTTTGTTTTCGTTGCTCATCAACTGAAATATTATTCGATGCTAATGGAATCGGACCTAAACCAAAGGTTCTATCGTTTCTAGAAATCTGAAAATCAAGACGTCCTAATTGATCCTTCACTTCTAAAGCCCGATTTTGAGAAAGTTTGTTATTACTTTCAATGGATCCAAGGTCATCCGTGTAGCCGTTAACCAACACTGCTGTGATTTTGTAATTCACCCCAAATTCTTTCTTGAATTTCTTCAATTTTCGGATTTCTTCCTGACTCACTTTGAAAGAACCAGTCTCAAAATATACCGATGTTTTTAATGTTTCTTGTGAAATGCAGCTTCCTTGGAAACAAACCAAGAAAAAAACAAGAAGTAATGGAGCGTAATTATTTTTCATGAATTAAAAACGAAATTAGTTACTAAAGTTACAATTAAACCTTTGAAAGTGTTAAAATCTCCTTTATTCTAAAGGAAATCCTAATGTTCAACTTCACGTTTATTTCCCTTCGCTAATTCTTAACAAACTGTTAAAATCGATAATTATTGAAAATAGCTTGAACCGTTTCAAAGGACTTATGTACAGCATTGAAAATTACAAAAAATAGAATCATGAAAAAAATAGTTGGAATACTCGGAATGGTTTGTTTAACTTTTTTCTCTTTCGCAGTTGAAGAAGAAATCATCAAATCAACAATAAGTAACGTGACAGTTTATTCACAAGGTGCAACAATTTTCAGAAAAGCAAATTATTCTGTCAAACCTGGAATAACGAAAATTGTCATCGACGGGGTTTGTAGCTCAATTGATGCAAAAAGTTTGCAAGTAAAAGCGAGTGGAGGAATTGTAATCTTGGACACAAAATATTCTTTATTCTACCCAAAACCAGAAGAAGTGAAAGTAGAAGGTTTGCCACTAAAAGTGCGACAAGACATTGCGCGTATCGAAGATTCCATTGAAAACATCAATTTTGAAATTCAATTATTGCAAGATGAAATTGCCGTGCTAAATGCCACAAAATCCATTCTTGCAAATAACGGAGCCATAAAGGGGCAAGGCAGGGTAAATGATTCCATTGCATTACTAAAAGATGCGATCGAATATTATACCTTGAAAATGAATGAGATAAACAACAAGTTGACTGCGCTGAACAAGAAAAAAGCGGAAAAAACAAAAGTCGTGAATCGCATGAATAATCGTTTGTCTGAATTGAGTAATTATCAAGACAAAAATCAGTTGAAGCCAAAAAATATTGGACCAATTCCTCAAATCACGATTACAGTTCAAGCAGCTGTAGCGGCTACTGGTAAAATTGACTTTTCGTACCTCGTTGCAAATGCGGGTTGGGTTCCACTTTACGATTTGCGAAGCGAAATGGCAACGAGTCAAGTGAATTTGAACTACAAAGCGAATGTGTATCAAACAACTGGAACTGATTGGAATGATGTTCGCTTAACCATTTCAACCAACAATCCTTACCAAAACAAAACACTTCCTGCATTGCATCCGTGGTATGTAGATTATTACGCATACAGAAACAATGTATATCAACAAGCACCGAGCACAACAAATAATATGAATACAGGAATTGTCTATGATCAAGCAAAAAAACTTGGTTATGATTCAAATACACAAGAAGAGAAAGAAGCAATTATGGCAAACGAATTTGTAACGGTTGTTGACCACATGATTTCTGCTGAGTTTGTTATAGACTTGCCGTATACAATTTCATCTGATGGAGAGCAAAACATGGTGTTGATAAAAAACATTGATTTAAAAGCCAATTACAAATATTACACTGTTCCAAAAATGGATAGATCTGCTTATTTGGTGGCGCAAATTTCTAAATTAGATGAACTTCAGTTAGTTCCTGCGAAAGCAAATATCTTTTTCGATGGAAGTTACATAGGTGAAACTTATTTAGATCCAGGATCCTTGTCTGATACAATGAATTTAAGTCTTGGTAAAGATCCAAATATCATTGTGAAACGAACATTGTTGAAACAAGAGTGTAAGGAAAAATTAGTAGGCAACACGATTGAAAAAACGTATGCTTATCTCATCGAAGTTAAAAATCAAAAATCAACAACCATAGATTTAATGATTCAAGACCAAATGCCAATCACTCAAAACGCTGAAATTACCATTGAAATGATTAACAATGACAAAGCTAAATACAATGAAATTACAGGTCTTTTGGAATGGGATGTCAAGTTGAAATCCAAAGAAAACAAACAAATTAAACTGGTTTACTCTATGAAATACGACAAAGACAAACAGGTTTATTTATAAAGCAAAATAAATTGGATTGCTCAAAATCCCCATTTGGTTTCGTTTAAATCACTTGGGGATTTTTTTATTTAATGAAAACTACTTACATCTAAATCATGAAATCTCCAAGTTTTCAAATCTTAAATGACATAATCTTAATACCTTTGCAGGTATGAAAAAATTTGAAATTCCTGAGTTTTACCGATCACCAATCATAAGTCGTGTGAAAGCAAAAAGAAAATTGGATGATCCGCGCAAAAAAGACTTTTCACCAACAATATTGGATTTCGATGTGGTAAAATTTCACGTAGCACGTCATTTTGGTTTCTGTTATGGTGTTGAGAATGCAATCGAAATAGCCTACCGAGCATTGAATGAGAATGAAGGAAAAAACATTTATCTCCTGAGTCAAATGATTCATAATCCTGGAGTGAACGATGATTTGCAAGCACGCGGAATTCAATTTGTTCAAGATACAAATGGAAAGCAACTCGTTTCTTGGGATCGAATTACAAGTGAAGATATTGTGATCATTCCAGCGTTTGGGGCTACGGTGGAAATCATGGATTTACTTCAGAAAAAAGGTGTCAACATTCAGCAATATAATACTACTTGCCCGTTCGTAGAAAAGGTTTGGAATCGATCAGAAAAATTGGGAATTGACAAGCATACGATCATTATTCACGGAAAGCATAACCACGAAGAGACTCGTGCAACATTTTCACATTCCAATCAAAACGGTTCTTCGCTGGTCGTTAAGAATATGGAAGAAACAAAAGTACTTGTGAGTTACATATTAGGTTCAATCGACAAAGAAATGCTTCTCGCTTTTTTTGAAGGAAAATACTCGAATGGATTTGACCCAGAAAAGGATTTAGAAAAAATTGGTGTAGTGAATCAAACAACGATGCTGGCAACAGAGACGCAAGAAATTACTGACCTGTTGCGTGATGCAATGATTCAAAAATACGGTGTTGAGACTATCAAAGATCATATTGCAGACACCAGAGATACTTTGTGCTATGCAACCAATGAAAATCAATCGGCTACCTATGGATTGATGGAAACAGAAGCAGATATTGCCATTGTGGTTGGTGGCTACAATAGTTCGAATACTACGCACCTTGTTGAACTTCTGGAGCAAAAGTTTACATGCTATTTTATTAAATCGGAAGAAGAAATCAAATCGTTGAATGAAATTCATTCCTTTAATATTCACTCGAAAGAATTGGAAATAAAGTCAGATTTCTTGATAAAAGATAAAATTACTGTTGCTATTACATCAGGTGCGTCTTGTCCAGATGCCGTGATTGATAAAGTAATGCAGCGTATTTTGGAATTGAAAAATGCAACTAAAACAATTGATGATGTCATTGGTCAAGTTTTGGCACATTAATTCAAATAAAAGCGATTTTTTTGTTCTTGAGTTGGTAATAGGCAAAACCCCTTCGCCAATTTTGTTCTTCGTCTGGCTATAAAGTTATACAAGGAATCGCGCATTATTTTCGGAATAATCCATCCAACCAGCATTGGTTTACAATACCATTTCAAATAGGGAATTATTTTTAAGGCAGCTGTCGACCGCTCGAATAAATGAGTTCCATCGAAAAAATAAAAAGTACTTAAATCAGGACTTGGGAGTTTTCGACTTTTAAAAAAGTCGTGGGCATAAGAAGATTGCAATGATACGAATTTCAGAAGTTGTTTTTTCTCATGTTGAAGTACGAATTGTACAGACTTATTGCAAAATCCACAATCACCATCAAAAAACAATATTGGGCCTTTAAAATCCATAGTCAAAAGTACAATTTATGATTCATGAATCTTGTCCTTTTGGTAGTTTAAAAGATACCTTACTAAACAAAAATGAGCAAAATTGAAACTTTTAATAATAGTTTACGTCTAAGAACCTAAGTTGATCTGTTGAACGTTCTAATTTTACTTGGTTGACTTAAAAAAAACGCTGAAAAGATTAAATCTTGCAGCATTGAAACTACAAAAAAGGGAAGTCCTTGAGCAATCGAGGACTTTTTTTGTGCAATAAATTTGCTTGTAATCCCGAATCAAAAAAGTTATATTTGTGACTTGAAAATTTTATCATGATACAGGATACACCAACATTTAAAATCTCCAAAATCGAAAATTCAAAACTGAATCAGGTAGATTGGGATAATCTTCCATTCGGAAAAGTATTTTCTGACCATATGTTGGTGATGGAATATGCAGATGAAAAATGGCATCAACCAGAAATTTTGCCTTTTGGAAATTTAAATTTACATCCAGCAACTTCAGCAATTCACTACGGTCAATCGATTTTTGAAGGTATGAAAGCGAATCGCATGGATAATGGCGAATTAATTGTTTTTCGACCAGATATGAATGCAAAACGATTTGCTGAATCATGTGAGCGCATGTGCATGCCTGTGATTCCAGAAGATTTGTTCGTTGAATTGGTGCGCAAAATGGTTGAAATAGAGGGAGATTGGGTTCCAAAAGAAGAAGGTTTTTCTTTGTATATCCGTCCTTTTATGTTTGCAACAGACGAATTCATAGGAATAAGACCTTCTGAAACTTACAAATTTGTGATTTTCACGTGTCCAGTTGGAGCGTATTATTCGCAACCAGTGAATATCAAAGTGGAAGAACATTATACACGTGCCGCAGCAGGTGGAGTTGGTCGCGCGAAAACAGCTGGAAATTACGCAGCTTCATTGTATCCTGCAAAATTAGGTCAAGCGGATGGTTTTCACCAATTATTATGGACGGACGCAAAAGAACATAAATACGTGGAAGAATCCGGAACAATGAATGTTTGCTTTTTAATTAACGATGTGCTCATTACGCCAAGCGAAGATCAAGATACCATTTTGAGAGGTGTTGTGAAACGTTCAGTTGTTGATTTAGCAAATCTTTGGGGATTTCCTGTCGAAGAACGCCGAATTACAGTTGAAGAAGTCATTTCTGCAGCAAGAAATGGAAAACTTCAAGATGCTTTCGGCGCTGGAACAGCTGCGACCATTGCACATGTGGCAAAATTAGGTTATCGCGATGAGGAGTTTGAATTACCAGCAATCGAAACGCGTTTATTTTCGAATAAAGTGAAAAATTACCTCGACGATTTGAAAGCTGGAAAGGTGGCTGACGAATTAGGTTGGCTTTTGAAAGTATAAAATCACTTTTTTCATTCATTTTATGGAAAGGGCATGAATTTCGCATCTGAAGGAAAAGTAGCGTTATGAAATTCTTTATATTCCTTTTAGTTTTCATGCTTGGCTCTTTGTCTTTCGGACAGGATTCAGTTGTTGTTGTCATTCGTGTTGTCGACAAAAAAACGGGCGATCGTATTCCAAATGTAAACGCCACCATTAAAGTTGGAACAGAAAATGCTTTTTTTCGAAACGGATATCAGAGTGCCATTTTTTCACTAAAAGTTCCAAATAAATCATCCATTCAAGCAAGTTTTGTACATCCGATTTATGAAACTGGAAAATTGAATTTCAATGCCAATTTACGGGCGGATGAAGACACGATTTTCAGAGAAATTGCATTGGTTTCATCGCGCATGCAATACGTGAACGAAGTAATTATTAAACCTGTTGGAACGCCATACACTATTTATGAATCCGAAAGGTTGAGCGTGGCTGATTTTGAGATTACAAAAGAAGGTAAATACTTATTACTCACATATCCTAAGCGTTTGAAAAAAGGAAGCGAATTGTTGCTTTATGAACATGGAGTTGGTGTTTTGAATTCTTTTGAAGTTGTTGGAGAAGCCATTGAATTGGTGCGAGATTACCGCGGAATAACACATATTGTCTGTAAAGAACATGTGCTAACTGTCATGCTAAATGGCAATAATTTCCAAGTTGCTCGGCTCGATAATGACTATTTTAGTAAATATGTTGCTCCAATCATTGATACCAATCGTACGAAAATGTACTTTTCAAATTTCACCGAAAATTACCCAGCGTTCGACTATTTTTCCTACGATCAATTGGATTCAAGCTATACCAAAGTAAAGAAAGTCATCGACAATTTAATGATGGAAATGTATTTGTCCGAATTTAAATTCGTGGATCAACGTACCAAATTATGGGCACATCAGCAACAATTGGAAACAGGAATTCCAAAAGAAGTTTGGGTTGGATCCACTATTTTTACGCAATCCATTTATTACAAAGAGCTGTATGCTCCCATGTTTCATCGCAACGATTCCCTGTTTTTATTTGATTATTACAGCGATAAATTAATTACCTACGATTATTTGGGAAATCCGTTGGATTCTGTTTCCATGTATCATCATTATCAGCCAAAATCAACAGGATGGAAGCGCGAAATCATTCAAGATCAAGTAACTGGGCAACTTTATGCGCGTTTCGAGAAAGATGGAAATTGTTACATAGGATTAATAGATACAAAAACAGGAGAAATAGTTGAACGTATTCAGTTGGAATTCAAATATGTAGACAAAATTTATGTGCACAATAATTTCGTGTATTACATCTACCGACCGTATGAATCCATTCAGAAAAAGTACTTATACAAAGAACAATTGCCTTATAGATTTCCAACGGAAATATCAAAGGGTATGAATTAAAATGATGAAAAACCTACTTCACCTTCACCGAAATACTAACCGGCAAATGATCTGAATACCCATCTAAGTGATTTGCTCCTCCATAATTGCGCTTCGGTACCAAAATTCCTTTGTATTCGGTGATTAGAAAATCATTTGTATAAATCTTTCCTGATTTCTTTTTTACTTTCACTTTTTTCCCTTTGAAGAAGTTTTTAGAAACCATGATGTGATCCAATACATCCCATGTGCCTTGGTAATTGTATGAACCACCAAATTTCCCCGATACCTTTGTAATCATTGGATTCAAAACAGTGGCAATAAGTTGCGGTGCTTTGTCGGTCGGATGATCGTTTAAGTCACCCATGAATACAATTTTTGTTTTAGGTGAATTTACCATTATTTCGTCAATGAATTTTTTGGCTTCTCCAGCTGCTTTTAATCGATTTGGTTCGCTCTCATCTTGACCACTTCGACGGCTAGGCCAGTGATTCACCATAGCAACAATGGTATCTTTTCCAGCAACAAATTTTGCCCACAAGATATCTCGTGTTTTTGGATTTTCTGGATTATCCAGAGAAAATCGAAGAATCCCGGAAGTCACAAATGTTAAAACGGATGGATCATACGCCAAAGCAACATCAATTCCTCGTTCGTCCGGACTTTCGTGATGAACAACACCGTAATGTTTTCGAGCGGGAGAATAAGCCATTAACTCATCCACGACTTGTTTGTTCTCAATTTCACAAAAACCAAGAAGAATGGGCGATCCCATGATATCAATAACTTCGTTGAGTCGTTTTAGTTTTAATTGATATTTTGCTGAATTCCAAGCAGTTTTTGCAACAGGAAGAAATTCATCGTCATTGTGTGAACCATCAATCGTGTCAAATAAATTTTCTAAATTGTAAAATCCGATTGTACGATTCTGAGCATTGACATTGAAAATCAAGCCAATAAATAAAATACCAATTATTTTTTTCATCTGTTATATAAGTCCAAGTTTATGAATTTCTTCTTTCTATTAGTCAGGAAATCACTCGTGCGAAGATAGGATTAATATTTTATTCAATTCTTTTAGTCTTGAAATTATCCGAAGCAGTTATTCAATTAATTTAACATTCCCAATCGTTCGATTTTTTCATAAATCGTTTTTCCAAACAAATTGTATCCTTTCTGGTTGAAATGAGCGTCTATCGGGTAGTAATATTCGACGATTGAGTTTCCTTTTTTCTTAAATGCTAATGAAGAATCAACGTAAGAGATCTTTTTATCTTTTAAAAATTGAATGATCTGATTTTGACCAAAGAATGGCGTATGGTATCCATCTTTAAAATCTTGCAATGAAGGTTGTATTACTACCAAAAGTTTACTTTTCTTTGATTTTGTCAAATGGTTGAATTTTAAAATAGTTTCTTTAATGATTGCCACGGATTTCTTTCTAATTTCTTCAGAATCTGCATTTTTGATCAAGCCTGAATTGTAGTTAAAAGCTCCGTGCATGATTAATCTAAAAAAATGATTGCACGCATAAATCCATTCCCAAGTTGGTGCATTTTTTCCAGCAGTTCCATCTGCATGGAATCGATCAAAACCTCCTCTACCTGCTATATCGGAGATGTCAGTTGCATTAAGGGTTAATATCACAATATTCGGATTGTAATCTACAAGCTTGTCTCTGTATAAAGCGAATTGGTAAACGGGATCACTTCCTCCAATGCCCGCGTTGATCGTTTGCACATCTTTGACTTTCCAGCGCGTCTCCATGTTTTTCACCCAAGTGTCTTCGTAATTTACACCAACTCCTTCGGTAAAAGAATCACCAATGGCAAGAATTCTAATCTTTGACTTACTTTTCTTTTCAATTTCCTTTTCAGACAAGCCCATTGAATTGACTTCTCGCTGAAATCGAAACTCCTTTTTCTTATTGTTAATCGATGTATTTGGCGTGTGCAACCAATACCATGAGTTTAGTTTTTCTTGTTCAGCTCGAGAAAAATAATTCCCGTCGGTTTTTTCTGAATAGGTTCGCATTACTCCTGTTAATCTAATAACGATGTCAACAAGAAATAAAATAATGAATGTTGCACGAGTTATGCCTATAATATCTTTTTTACGCTTAAGAAGTTTTTTACTTATCGAGATAAAAAGAGAAAAAATTCCTTCAGTAAGCATCGCTAAACCTAGAAACAAAAAAATATTCGGAATGAATAGGGAATAAAATTGGCTGTAATCAACAAAAAAGTAGGCTCCTGCAATGAGCCCTGCCCCAATGATTATCTTTATTGCTTCGGTGACAAATGGTGAACGCATTAAAAGAGTTTAAGTGCTAAAGATAATGAATTTGATAGAGCATGATGTTCATATTAAGCAAGTTATTTGAGCTGGAGCTTATGAATTTTATCTTCAAGAATTTTACCAACCAATTCTGACTCTAGCGCATCAAAATCATTTTTCGCAATCGTTCGATTCACTTTTCCTTGCTCTAAAATTAGGATTTCATCGCATGTTTTTTTGAGCGTTGAGAATACGTGCGAAGATAGAATCACCGTTTTTTTCAATTCTTTTAGTTTTAGAATTATTTCTTCTACGAGGACTGTACTTTGAAAATCGAGTCCGTTGAATGGTTCGTCTAAAATGAAATAGCTGTTTTCCTGCAGCAATAAGGCGAAAATGGCCAGTTTCTTCTTCATTCCAGTAGAATAAGTTGAAACATATTGATTCAAAGGCAATTCAAAAACGTTTTTGGTAGCCAATTGTTCTAGTTTGATTTTTCGTGCGTTGCAGAGCAATTGAACATATTCTCGACCAGTGATGCGATCAAAAAAATGTGGTTCTGTGAAGAGAAATCCTAGGTGGTTTTTCAACGGATTCAAGTCTGAATGAATTGTACCTTCATGCGTCTCAAATCCTGCGATGCATCGAAAAAGGGTTGTTTTTCCAGCGCCATTCTCTCCAACTATTCCATAGACTTTTCCCGCTTCGAAAGTCATTGAAATTTCTGAAAGCACGTGCTTTTTGCCGTATTTTTTCGATATCTGTGTAAGTTGTATCATGTCAAAAATGGAGTTAATCGATTTTTCGCTGTGACAAAAAATATCGGGATAAGAACCAAAAGCAAAGGTGGAAAGAAAATGGAAGCTCCAATCATGATGGTGTTTTCAAAACTAAATTCATTGGGATAAGACGCATATTTTGCCAGAATCGCTGTAGCCAAATAAACGAAACCAATTCCAGTAAATAATAGGATTATATCTAGTTCTTTTGGATAAATAAATAGTAACGCTAGAACAAAAGGTACAACCAAAATACTTGTAAAGAACCAAGCCGTTGCTATTTTTCGGAGTAAAAAGAAGGAAGGAGAAAACTTGTGAATCCAAACAAAAAATGGATCTTCGGTGCGCAAGTGAAAACTTATTACGAGCATAAAAACCAATAACATTGAAAAGACAATGAGATTGAAATTGCCTATGACATATCCATAAATGGTCAGAAAAATAATCAGTAAAAATGAAACAACTGACCGACGAAAACCAGCAGGAAATTCAAAAGGTTGCTTTCCGAAGGGCGTTGGAAGTGTAAATTGAATCACTGAGGTTTGTGTTTTTATGGATTGAATTCCGTTGATAACAAGAGTAATAATAGCTAAGACGAAATCTTGAGAAATAAGCAAAACAATCACGAAAGGGATGGAAATCAAGGTGTTTTCTATAAGCCTTATTTTGCGGAAATCGGAATCTCCAAAACTCAACTTTAGCAAGTCATTTCTGCTTTTACTCGAAAGTTTGGAACCTAGGAATAGGGCAGAAGCTACCATTAAGAAAGGTGCAAATTTGATTTTAGCATAAAAAATCCAACTCAAAACACCGAACGCAATGGCAAGAAGCAAGAATCCGAAAACAGGTTTATATCCCGCTTCCCAAAGCCGGCGACTCATCATTTTTATATGGAGCTGGAAATAGGATTTCATCTCTAATTTGCTTTTGGAACAAGCCAATTGCGCGCCAACGGTCCTTGGTTTAAAACCAAATCAAGGATCGATAAATTGGGAATGCAGTTTTCTTTGGAACGAAAAACTTGTGTGTATTTTTGAAAACGTTCTTGATTTACGTCAAAATCAATTAGTCGATAATCCTGTTCGTAATTTTCACTATCCAAATAAGTCGATGTGGTTTGAATCGAAACAGGTAAATCAAGCCACTGTAAGATTCTTTTGTGAATGTTATTATTGAAATCGAGCAGCTTAACCACTTCGAAATGAATTAATTCAGCAATTTCCATTTCGTAATAATCGTAAAATGGTGCAGAAGCATAAGCCGTCTCAATGGATTTCAAATGAATCTTTCTCCACCCAGAGGAATCAAGTTCAATTTCTTGCATGGTTGATTTTGAACCAGCAGTCTTATTGACCGGAATACTCAATGTTTGAACGCCATTTGGACCGAGAATTTCACATCGTGAGCGAAGTGTTTGCTTCACGAAATATTCGTGTTTCTCAACAATCGGATTTTTTGCTTCAACCCATTTTTGGTAATATCCAACAGAACCAAAATAGGCTGTGGGCAAAACAGTCATTACTTTATGATCTTGAAAATTCGTTCACCACGGATGCCGTAATCAGCACTTTTAGAGAACCAAACCATTGAAGCTTTACCAACTACGTGATCTTCAGGTACAAATCCCCAAACACGTGAATCAGCCGAGTTGTTTCGATTGTCTCCCATCAACCAATAGTAATTCATATGAATTTTATATTTAGTTGTCTTTTTCCCATCGATGTAATTACCATCTTTACGCTCTTCCAATGTATGTCCTTCGTAAGCTGAGATTATTCTGCGGTACCAAGCAATGTTCTCTTTCGTAAAATCAACCACTTTGCCTTTGTAAGGAATTTGGATTTTTTGGAAATTGTAGACATTGTTTGTAATGTTTGCATCTTTCGGGTAAGTCCTAAGATTGTTAACCATTTCCGAAGCTGTTAATGCAGCTCCAACAGGCTTATTTGGAGTGTTTGCAACTTGGAATTTCACATCAGGAAAGCTTTTCCGCAATTTCGCAACTGTTTTAAGATTCATGTGAATTCCAGTGAATTCTGTTTGACTAACCAAATTTAAATCGCCGGTTTCGATGCCGAATCGTTCATAAAGAGTTGCTCTTGAAGCGAAACTTTTATTACCTATAATTTCATACAACAAGTTTTGATTTGGAGCAATCCAAGCCGGTTTATTGTTTACATACAGAATTGAATTCTTAATTTCAATGTAATCTCCAGGAATTGCCACACAGCGCTTGATGTAGTTTTCGCGCTTGTCGACTGGTCGATAGACTAATCCATAATGTTCAATAATTTCACCTGTTGAAGGATCTTGTGCAATTTTTTCCTCGGCCAACATTTTTCGAGCTTTCGCTTGCCAACGTGAGAGATTCTTGATATAATCTTTCGATAAATAATTAAATGCTAGCTCATTAACTAAATTTGGATTTTCAACTCCAGCCTTTTTCAAAGAATCTTGGTAATATGCGAAAACCTTCCCGCCTTTGGTTTGGTATTCAGGATCTTGAGTGAAAAGTCTGTAAGCTTCATTATTCACAACTCCGTAATAATCGTGTCCCATCAAGCCATTGGGCATTCTCGGATCATAAACCGCTGTATCGCCCGATGGATAATTAAATACCATTACATCGTTGTTTTTAGGTTTGCCAATTCCTGGAAGACGGAAATAACTACCTTTCTCCAAAGTTGTGTACGATTTGATATTGATCCAAGGAACAGTATTGTGAACCAACGGATAGGAGAGTGGAGTTACTGGAACTTTTGGTCCATACGCCAATTTGTTTACAAACAAGAAATCTCCAACCAAAAGTGTGCGCTCCATCGATCCAGTCGGAATTTGGAAAGGTTCGAATACATACGTACGGATGATACTTGCTGCAACCAAGGCAAAAATGATGGAATCTCCCCATTCTTTTACTTTTGTTTTTGTACCAGGTTTGTGACGTGTGACAGCTGCAATAGCAAGTGCAATGGCATGACCAATCACTGGTAAGGCTAGAAATAAAGCCAAATGATCTCCCCATTCTCTATCGCCAACTTCTTTGCTATTCGCCCAATTCGTTTCTGGAATCATGGCATCTTTGGAAGAAGCAATTTTTGCGAAAATGATGTAAGGAAAAAAGATTCCTTGGAAGGTGTCAACCAAAGTCAAATACCCAAATCGACGAATGTAACTCACATTTATCACCATCCACATAACGATGTGAATTCCTGGGAAAATAAGCAATAAAAACCACCAAGGTTTTTTACAAAATACTTTGTAGGCTACAAAATAGTTGTAAACAGGAACAAGTCCTTCCCAAGACTGTCTTCCAGCTTGTGGGAAACTTCTCCACCACATGGCTAAATAGGGGTGAACTAATATGAAAATGTAAAAATAAATGAAACTCATATGGTTATTTTTAAAACGTCAGACATGGTAAAAGTTCCTTTTTTGCCAACTAGAAATTCTGCTGATAGAACAGCTCCCAAGGCAAATCCGGTGCGATTGTGTGCTTCGTGCGAAATTTGGATGGTATCCACTTCCGAACGGTAAGTGACAATGTGTGTTCCAGGAACATCAGGTTTTCGGTAAGAAATGATAGGTAATTCGTTTGAATGAACTTCAGGTACTTCTTCTTCACCTAAAATCCATTTGTAATAAGATGGATGTTCGTTCATCAATCCATTGGCAATGGTTATTGCAGTGCCACTTGGAGCATCCAATTTTTGTAAATGATGAATTTCCTCAATGTCAGCTTTGTAACTTGGTTGTGAAGTCATCAAGCGAGCTAATAGTTTATTCAGTTCGAAGAAAATATTTACACCTACCGAAAAATTGGAAGCGTGCAAGAGTGCTCCGTTATGCTCAGAAACCTTTGATTTTACTGTTTCCAATGATTCATTCCAAGCTGTAGTTCCCACAACAACTGGAATTCCGTTTTGTAAACAAACATCGATGTGGTTTAAAACAGCATCAGGTCTAGAAAATTCAATGGCAACATCGGTGTTCGAAAAATCAGCTTCTTCAATTGGCGAAGCAGTATTAATTTTCAAGGAAATTTGGTGTCCACGTTCTAGAGCTATTTGTTCAATAGCTTTTCCCATTTTCCCATAACCAATTAAAGCAATGCGCAACTTTCCCATTTATACAAAAATAGAATTATTCCAAGAATGACAATCTGCTGTTATTCTCATTTAACGAAAATTAAGTTTAATACCTACTCCAATTTGATGCGTTGAGATCAACTTCGGATAGACTTGCATCGTTAAATTATCGCTTACATCAAAACGCACAAAATGAGCTTCGACCGCCGCATCAGCAACTTGTAATAGGTAAACAAATCCTAATCCAATGTAAAATAAATCGCGTCGGCGCACTTTTTGGTCGTAAAGTGTAAGAAGTCCTTGATTATCCAAATTTGGAAATTGATCGATATGTGGTGCGTTTGTTGTGTCTTCGCGATTTGAATATTCAGTTTTTAAACTTCGTTGCTCCGAATTATTTTTCAAGGCAAAATACGTGGTAGCTCCAAGTCCAGCGTAAATCAGAGGTACTTTCCAAAATGCCTTTTTCTTTCCTTTTGGCATTGCTCGGTGGTTGTAAATTTGCCCCAAGCCAGGAAGCACAGCTGAATAGATGGCTGCTTTTTTCACAGAGTGAATTTTTACAGTATCGACCGTTGTTGTATCAAGTAAAATCGTTTCCACTTGACTGAATGAATTGTTTATAGCGAATAAACAAAATAATATAAAGAAATAGTTCGATAATCGATTCACATGTAATGTGTTAAAGCTGAAAAAGTTGGAGAATTGCCTCATCATTACATGTAAAAAAGAACAGTTGGCTACTTATTCAATAGCTCAATGATTCTATTTAAATCGTTTTCTGAATCAAATTTCAACACAATCTGACCAGCACCATTTGATGCTTTTTTGATTTCCACTTTGGTTGATAAACGATCGCTCAAATGTTCTTTGAAAACAAATTGAGTGTTCGAAATTGTAGCTTTCACCGTCGAGCTTTTGCCAGTTTCTACTAATTTCGCCGTTGGCAATTTTTCACCTTTGATGATGGTTTCAATGTCACGCACAGAAAGGCTTTCGCTCACTACACGATTAAAGATATGCAATTGCAATTCTTCATCTCCTGCAGATACTAGCGCTCGCGCGTGGCCCATAGAAATTTGACCATCTCTAACTCCAGCCTGAATGGCAACTGGAAGTTTTAACAAACGAATATAATTTGTAATGCTAGAGCGAGATTTAGCTACTTTTTGGCTTAATTGATCTTGCGTTAAATCGCATTCGTCAATCAATCGTTGGTACGAAAGCGCGACTTCCATTGCGTTTAAATCTTCACGTTGAATGTTCTCCACCAACGCCATTTCAAGCATGGTTTGGTCATTTGCAACACGAATGTATGCAGGAACTTCTGTTAATCCAGCAAGTTGAGCTGCACGAAATCGGCGCTCTCCAGAAATCAATTGGAAATTGTCGCGGCCTAATTTACGAACTGTGAGTGGTTGAATAATTCCGTGAATTGAAATCGATTGACTTAATTCTTGCAACGCTTCTTTTTCGAAATTCGTTCTTGGATTAAACGGATTTGCTTCAATGCTAGAAACTTTGAGCATTGAAACCGAACCAACAATTCCTGATCCATCTGAAGAGGTTATGTCCGTATCGGCGTTAGATAAAAGTGCACTTAACCCTTTGCCCATTGCTGGGCGCTTTTTAGCATTAGAGCTCATCATTAATTGAAATTATTTTGTCTAAGTTGGAAATATGTGTAGAATCATTTTTTTGCAATACTTCTCGCGCAAAATTAAGGTAATTGATTGAACCTTTGCTTGCTGCATCATGCATCACAATTGTTTCACCAAAACTTGGAGCTTCTCCCAATTTTGTATTTCTGTGAATAACCGTGTCGAATACCAATTCTTGGAAATGCGTTTTTACCTCGTCAACCACTTGATTTGCTAGTCGCAGACGTGTATCATACATTGTAAGTACAATCCCTTCAATTTCAAGGTTTTGATTCAATCTTCCTTGAATGATTTTGATAGTATTTAATAATTTACCAAGCCCTTCCAGGGCAAAATATTCGCATTGAACCGGAATCATAACAGAATCAGCAGCTGAAAGTGCATTTACGGTAATTAAACCAAGAGAAGGAGAGCAATCAATCACGATGAAATCATAATCATCTTTGATTTTATCGAGCGCCATTTTGAGCATGTATTCTCTATTTGGCAAATTAATCATTTCTAATTCTGCACCAACGAGGTCAATATGTGATGGAAGAATATCCAAATTAGGACTTTCTGTCTTGATAATCAATTCTTTGGGGTGAACACCGTTGATCAAACAATCGTAAATGTTTTTGGTGTTTTTTGGATCGAGACCTACGCCCGATGTAGCATTAGCTTGAGGATCAGCATCCACAATCAACGTTTTATACTCCAACACACCAAAACACGCCGACAAGTTAATCGCCGTTGTTGTTTTGCCAACTCCACCTTTCTGATTTGCTATTGCAATGATTTTTCCCATTCTCCAAATTTTGAAAGCATAAAGATAATACGAAGAATACTTCATTCGACGAAAAAAGTGGTTTAGTTATTAACGAAAATGATTGAAAAATGAATTTGGCGGTTAACTATTTTTCTTTGAATATGTTACTTATGCTATTCATTCAATACGATTTGACATTCTTTTGATTCAAAATTGGAAGAATGAACACGAAATTCCATCCTGAATGAGCAAGATTTGAAACAATTTAACATTTTTTGTTAGTTTAACTAATTAATTCAATAGTAATACTATTACTTTTGTGAGTAAATATTTCAACACATGCAAAATTTAAGTTCAAACATTCGAATAAGCGTAACCGAAAGTGTGTTTCTCAAGGATCCAGAAACGAGCGAAATTGGGAGAAATATCATTTCCAAAGGCATCGATTTGCTGGTTGAATTGGGCTATGAGCAATTTACGTTCAAAAAGTTGGCAACGAAAATTCAAACCACCGAAGCGTCCATTTACCGTTATTTTGAAAGTAAGCACATGTTGTTAACTTACCTTATTCATTGGTATTGGGGCTGGCAAGAATATCGATTGGTGATTCATTTATCTAATGTTGAGTGTCCAACAGAACGCATCAAAAAAGCAATCAAGGTCTTTGCTCAAAGTGAATTTGTGGGAGATGAAAGCTCGCTTTTCAATCTTAAAAATTTGCAAGAACTTGTTATAACGGATTCAACGAAATTGTATCTAACCAAAGATGTTGATGCTGAAAATCAAGCGGGTTATTTCGCGCCTTACAAGCGCATTGTCAATCGTTTGAGCCAAATTGTCTTGGAGATTAATCCGACATATCGCTATCCGCACATGTTGATTTCAACTATGATTGAGGGAATTAACCACCAACGTTACTTTACCCAGCATTTGCCTCGTTTAACCGATATCATTCCGGGTGAAGATGCGGTTACCTTGTTTTACGAAGAAATGATATTAAAATTAGTCACACCATCAAAATAATAAAATGGCAGATTCATCCATAAAACCAATGAAGCGATTTTGGTTACTTCTCAAACCTGATCAAAACGAAATTCGTAACGTATACATTTATGCTATTTTTAGTGGATTGATAGGCTTATCGTTACCGGTTGGTATTCAGTCGATTATCAATTTGATTCAAGGAGCACAAATGAGTACATCATGGGTTGTACTTGTGTTTTTTGTGATTCTCGGAATTTTAATCAATGGAATCCTTCAAATAAACCAACTGCGTATAACAGAAAACTTACAACAAAAAATATTTACGCGAGCTGCATTTGAATTTGCGTACAGGGTGCCAAGATTCAAACTCAATGCTCTCATTCAAAAAACGGCTCCCGAACTAATGAACCGCTTTTTTGATGTCATTTCTATTCAAAAAGGATTGTCAAAGGTTGTCATAGATTTTTCAACCGCTGGAATTCAAACTTTGTTTGGTTTGATTTTGCTATCTATTTATCACCCATTCTTTATTGTATTCAGCGTATTTCTTTTGCTTTTAATTTATATCGTTTTTGCGATAACTGGAAAGAAAGGACTAAGAACAAGTCTTGAAGAATCGAAAAACAAGTATGATATCGCTTTGTGGTTGCAAGAAATTGGTCGATCGAAAATTGCTTTTAAAATGTCAAATGATGACAATTTGACTATGGACACAATTGATAAATCAACGGAGAAATACATTAAAGCACGTGAAAGTCATTTTGCAGTGCTCGTTCGTCAATTTAAATTACTTATTGGTTTTAAAATTATAGTTGCAGCGGGACTTTTGATTATTGGAAGTTTACTTGTTATGGATCAACAAATGAACATCGGTCAATTTGTGGCAGCAGAAATTATCATCTTACTTGTCATTGGTTCCGTTGAAAAGATGATTCTGAGTTTAGAAGTAATTTATGATATTCTCACGGCACTTGACAAAGTTGGACATGTGACTGATGTTCCTTTGGATGAAGTTAGAAACTATCCGATGCAAAATGAATTCGGAACATCCTCAAGCGTTAAATTGAATGAAGTGAATTTCTCTTATTCGAAAGAAGATGATTTAATTTTTAGAGAATTGAGTGTATCTTTCGAAGCAGGCGAAAAAGCACTTATTACTGGAAAAAGCAGTTCAGGAAAGAAAACGTTGCTTTCATTAATTTCAGGACTTCACAAAACAAATTCCGGTACGATTTCTATCAATGGAGTTCCAATCAACAACTACAATACGGATTATTTGCATCATCATTTGGGTTTGCTAACGGATGAAGATTGTATTTTCAACGGTACTATTTACGAAAACATTTTAATGGGAAGAAGCAATGCTGATTTCGAAACCATGAAATGGCTTGTTGAAAAATTAAATTTAACGCAACTAATTGACAATACGCCAAATGGTTACCACGAAAATATTTACAATGGTGAGCGTCTCTCGGCGAGTACAAGATACAAGATTTTACTTGCTCGAACATTGGTAACAAAACCATCATTGGCGCTTATTCAAGATCGTCTGAGCCTGTTAGATGCTCAGGAGAGAAAAAGCATCGCAGCATTTCTCTTTTCGAAAGAAATGCCATGTACCTTGATTTTTGTGTCTAATTGTGCTGAATCTGTACCGTTAGCTGAAGGTCACTATGAAATATCAAACCAAGCGATTCAAAAAATTAAATAGAACGATTATGTTGAACATATCTGAGAATAGCATCAATGAGCAGATTAAAAAGTCTAATTATAAGACGCTTAACAACGTGGAGGCAAAAGTAACCTCTAAAGTGCTCAAGAAAATAATGATTACTACACTTGTCTTGTGTTTGATCATTGCTTTTATTCCATGGACGCAAAACATCCATTCGCAAGGAAGTGTGATAACCCTTCGACCAGACCAAAGGCCGCAAACCATTCACACGGTGATTGGAGGTCAAATTCAAAAATGGTTCGTTCAAGAAGGTGATTATGTGAAAAAAGGTGATACCATTGTCCAATTGACGGAGATTAAGGATGCTTATTTTGATCCTGCGTTGCTGGAAAGAACAAAAAGCCAGATGGAATTAAAAGAGCAAACTGCAAATTCCTACCAAGACAAAATGAATGTGCTTGAAGGTCAATCGGCTGATTTAAGCGCACTCAGAAATATAAGCCTGGAGCAAGCAAAGTTGATTTTGCAACAAACAAAATTGAAGGTTGAACGCGATAGTTTAGCTTACGTGACAGCAAAAATCAATTACGAAACAGCAGTAAAACAATACAATCGAACAAATGAATTATTCGCAGATGGTCTAAAGTCGCGGACAGAACTGGAAGATAAAAACCTTAAGCAAGAGCAAACACGTGCGTATGAATTAGAAGCGAAGAACAAATGGCTAACAAGTAAAAGTGAACTTATTAACGCAAAAATTCAGCTTTCAAACATTAATTCGAAGTTCAATGCGGACATTGCGAAAGTAAATTCGGATAAATACACCGCTATGTCTGACATGTATGATTCGCGAGCTACTGTCAATAAATTACAAAATCAATATGCCAATTATTCCATCAGAAATGGTTTGTATGTTATCACTGCTCCACAGGATGGTTACATCACAAAAACCATGAAAAATGGTATAGGTGAAACCATCAAAGAAGGCACTGCAATCTTGAGTATCATGCCAGCAGATTACGATTTAGCGATTGAAATGTATGTGAAACCGATTGATTTGCCCTTGATTAAAAAAGGTCAACACGTCCGCATTCAATTTGATGGTTGGCCAGCAATTGTCTTTTCTGGTTGGCCCAAAAGTAGTTACGGAACTTTCGGAGGTCGTGTTTATGCTGTTGATAAATTCATCTCGAAAGGAGGGAAGTTCCGTGTGTTGATTGAACCTGATCCTAAAAGTGAAGCGTGGCCGGAAGACATCAGATTCGGAAGTGGAACATCAAACATGCTTCTATTAAAAGACGTTCCAATCTGGTATGAGATCTGGCGAAAAATAAATGGTTTCCCACCGAATTATTATTCCGAGGAAGAATTAAAAAAAGATGATAGCAAATGAAAACGAAACTAATATTAATCGTTTTGATAGGTAGCTTCTTTGGGAGTCAGTTGGCAAGTTTTGCTCAGACGGACAGCTCAATGATCTATGGATATGATGCGTTTATAAATCGTGTAAAACAATATCATCCTGTTGCTTTTCAAGCGAATCTGAAAACGGCAGAAGGGGAAGCGTACATTCTCAAAGCAAAAGGAAATTTTGATCCGAAAATTGGTGGAGAAATTCAACAAAAATACTTTGATGGAAAACAGTATTACAGTGATTTAGCTACCGGATTAAAAATTCCAACGTGGTTCGGCATTTCAGGACAAATCGGATTCGATCAAGGACGAGGTGATTATTTGAATGGGCAACTAGCTACGCCAGAAAATGGTCTTTGGCACGCAGGATTGGAAGTCAATTTAGGAAGAGGACTATTGATCGATGAACGCCGTGCTGAATTGAAACAAGCTCGAATTTATGCAGAAAGCGCTGAAATGGAACGGCAGTTAATGCTCAATGAACTAATTTACGATGCTTCAGTTGCTTACTGGGAATGGTTTAAGGCATATAATTATTTGCAAATCGTGAGAACAGCTTTGACGACTTCAGAAATTCGCAATGAGAATGTGAAACAACTCGCGGAGTTGGGCGATAAACCAGCGATTGACACCGTAGAGGCAGCTATGCAATTTCAAAATCAGCAAGTGAATTTTGAACAGACGTTGCTTGACTGGAAAAATAAAACACAAAAATTGGAGATTTACTTGTGGCAAGATGGTATTATTCCCCTTGAATTAGATACCAATATGATTCCGGCATCTTTTGATCAAATAGCGGTTTCAACGTTTCCTGCAAGCATTCAATTGCGCGTTGATTCAGTGATGACGAGTCATCCGAAATTGCAGCTAGCGCAATACAAAATTGATTTTATGCGAGTTGAAAATCGCTTGAATCGAGATGCGTTAAAACCTGTTGTGGCGCTTAAGTACAATGCTTTGAGTGCGTTCACGGAGCCAGATTTTGCTGATAATTATTCGGTGAACAACTATAATTGGGGAGCAAAAATTGCATATCCTATTTTTACCAGAAAAGAGCGTGGAATGATTCGCTTGTCGAATGTAAAAATTCAATCTTTGGAAGCAGATTTTTCTATGGAGACCCAAAAATTGCGAAACAATATTCAAATGGCGCTAAATCTGAATGAAACAACATCGAATCAGGTGGAAGTTTTACGGAGAAATGTGGACGCTGCACGCGCACTTTTCGAAGCGGAACAAAAAAGGTATTTAATTGGAGAAAGTTCGCTGTTTATGGTGAATACACGAGAGTTGTCATTTATTTCAGCGCAACAAAAAATGATTGAGATGCTTACAAACAACGCCATTTCAAAACACTTTGTGAATTATCAATTGGCTGAAGAAATACAATAAAGACTACAAATCTTCGAAATTCACTTCAGCATAAGCGTTTTCTGAAACAGCCTGATACTCACCATTTGATTCGCGCAACGTATCTATTTTGGCGATAACAGCTGATAAACCTTCTTGGAATTTCTCGAAATCTTCTTTGTACAAGAAGATTTTGTGTTTTTGGAAAATTTCTCTCCCGTCTTGAAAAACTTTTTTGCTTTCTGTGATAGTTAAGTACAAATCACTTCCTTTGGTGGCTTTTACATCGAAAAAATAAGTTCTTTTTCCGGCTCTAATTACCTTTGAATACACTTCATTTCCTTTCTCATTTTCCATACCGCACCGTTTTGATAAGTAATATTTCGTTAACAAATATGGGATTTATTTTTCTGAAATCAAATTCTGGGAGATAATTTTAATCGAAATCAAACTTAGTAAAGAGAAATGTTGTGAAATTAATAGCCGTTTGGAATCAAATCTAATACGTCAAATCTTCAAATCTTCAAATTCTCAAATCTTCAAATCCTTAAATCCTTCCTCACCTTCCATCGTTTCCTCCGCCAATTGCTGATGATACATTTCTTGATAAATGCCCGCTTTTTGGATGAGTTCTTCGTGGGATCCTTCTTCAATTTTGTGACCATTTTCGATGACAATGACATGATTCGCGTTACGCAGCGAAGAAATTCTGTGTGAAACAATCACACTTGTTTTTGCATGGATATCTGACTTTAAATTACTTAAAATGATTTCCTCCGTTTCTGTATCAACAGCAGATAAACAATCGTCCAATAAAAGAAGTTTTGGCTTGCGAATCAGCGCTCGAGCAATGCTCACACGTTGTTTTTGTCCACCACTCAAATTCACTCCACGTTCACCAAGAAGTGTCTCGAATTTTGCTGGAAAGTCAACAATGTTATGGTAAACATGCGCTGCTTTAGTTACTTCGATGAGTTCTTCTTCGCTTACATTTTCATTCAGCGCACCAAATCGAATGTTGTTTCCAATAGTTTCCGAAAATAGAAATACTTCCTGAGGCACAATTCCTGCTTGATCCCTGAAATTTTCAATATTGATGTCTTTCAGATTGAGGCCATCAACAAAAATATCCCCTTCAGTTGGGTCAATTTGCCGGAGCATGAGTTTCAAAATCGTACTTTTTCCAGATCCAGTGCGACCTACAATCGCTAAGGTTTCATTAGGTTCAATCGTGAAACTTACATTTCTTATGGCTTCGATTCCTGAGTTAGGATACACGTAACTTACATTTTTGAACTCTATTTTTCCTTGAAAATCAAACGGATTTGAGTTCTTAGAAACAATTTCAGGTTGTGTTTTTAGGAATTCATTGATGCGTTCTTGGGATGCAGCTGCACGTTGAGTTAAACTTGTTACCCAACCAATGCTCGCAAATGGCCAAGTCAGTTTGTTCACGAAGAAAATAAACGCTGTAATTCCACCCAATGATATTGCAGCCTTGTAACTCATCAAACCGCCGACATAAATGGTAATAATTGTAGATAATCCAATCAAAAATGTGATGGTTGGCATAAACAGGGAATTCACCATGACAAGCGCCATGCCTCTTTTTAAATATTCTTTTGAGGTGTCGTTGAATTGCTCATTCAATTGTTCTTCGCGGCTGTATGCTTTCACGATGCGAATTCCAGAAAACGTTTCTTGTACAGTTGTAGAAATAAGCGATTGCTGTTTTTGAACCTCTGTGCTCAAACTACTCATTTTGCTAGAAACTTTGTAAATCATAAAAGACATGATTGGCAACGGCAGTAATACCAATAAAGTCAAAAAGCTATTGATGTAAACCATTTGAAATATCACCATAGCAGAAAGCACCACTAAGTTGATCGTATACATAATTCCCGGCCCCAAGTACATCCGAACGTGCGACACATCCTCGGAAATCCGATTCATTAAATCACCCGTATTATTTTTCTTATAGAATGAATAATCTAATTTTTGATAATGGTTATAAATTTCATTTTTTAAATCGTACTCAATAAAACGTGAAACTTTGATGATGGTTTGACGCATGAAAAATAGAAAAATACCAGACAAAGTCATTAGCGATAGATAGGTAAGACCAATAGCAACAGCGCCGCTTAATGGAGTAGAAACATCCAAAGGAACCGGAATTCCTAAGATCGTGAATGGTTCATTCTTTTGTTGAATGATATTATCCAATGTTTGCTCTAAAAAAATGGGCATTTTAACCGCGAAATAATTCGATGCGATCACAAAAAATACACCAGCCAATAATCGCCATTTGTATTTAAAAAAATATTTGTTGAGGTAGCTGAGTGACTTCATGCTATAAAATTCCTATTTTTGCGGTGCGTTTTTGCCGTTCATTTTTTAAACTGCGTTGCAAAAATAGGCATTCAACTTGAAATAACATTTATTATTGATGCTGTAGAAGTATGTATGAAGTAAAAAATTTAGAGGATACCAATTTAATGGAAAATCCTGTGATTGCGCAAATGAGCAAATACAATCACGAACAATTGCTTTTTTGCAATGACAATGCAACGGGTTTAAAAGCAATTATTGCAGTTCATAATACTATTTTGGGTCCTGCGCTAGGAGGTACCCGTATGTGGGCATACGCAAACGAAATGGAAGCATTAACAGATGTTTTGCGTTTATCACGCGGAATGACTTACAAAAATTCAATTTCTGGTCTAAATCTTGGTGGTGGAAAAGCTGTTATCATTGGTGATGCTCGTTCCATGAAATCAGAAGCTTTAATGCGCCGTTTCGGGAAGTTTGTGAATAGCCTTGGTGGAAAATACATCACAGCAGAAGATGTTGGAATTTCTCCTATCGATATGACGTGGGTAAACATGGAAACAAATCATGTGGTTGGTTTACCAGGGAAATCTGGAGACCCGTCGCCAGTAACAGCTCACGGAACTTATATGGGAATGAAAGCGTGTGCCAAAGAACAATTTGGATCTGATTCACTTGCTGGAAAGAAAATTGCCGTTCAAGGGGTTGGTCACGTAGGTGAATACCTTGTAGCAGCTTTAGCGAAAGAAAACGCAGATATTTACATCACAGATATTCACGAACCAACATTGCAGCGTGTGGCACAACAATACGGAGCAAAAGTGGTTGGATTGGATGAAATCTATGACATTGACATGGACATTTATGCTCCGTGTGCATTAGGTGCAACGGTGAATGACGATACGTTGCAACGTTTGAAATGTTCTATCATTGCTGGAGCTGCAAACAATCAATTGAAACAAGAGGATATTCACGGTCGCGCTGTGATGGACAAAGGCATGATTTACGCTCCTGACTTCGCGTTGAATGCAGGTGGTGTAATTAATTGCTATTCTGAAGTTGCTGGATTGCCTGCAAAATGGGCGATGGACAAAGCTGTAGACATTTATGACACGATTTCAACCATTGTAAAAAGATCAAAAGCAGAAAACACACCAACATACCAAATTGCGAATAAAATGGCGGAAGAGCGCATCGAAGCAATTGGAAAGGTGAAATTGCCAATGTAAAAACAGAAATGCTAAACAGAAGACATTTAAGAATTAAAGTTTTACAAGCACTTTATGCTTTTTATCAATCGGATAAAGAAAGTGCTATTAAAACAGAAAAAGAACTAAATCTGGCAATTGATCGAATTTACGATTTGTATCTGTACTTGGTTTTGGCTATCATTGAAGTAAAAGCAAGTGCTGAAAAACGCATTGAGGACAACAAAATGAAAAAACGACCAACAGAGGCGGATTTAAATCCAAATTTGAAGTTGGTAAATAACCGATTGATTGATGCGCTTGAACGAAATCAGGAATTGCGAAGAGCTTCTGAAGAGCGAAAAGTGAATTGGGTAGGAGATGAGCACCAAGAAATGTTTCGCAAAATGATTTTAGCAATTAGCGAAAGCGAAACGTATTTTGAGCACATGAACAATGGCCAAAATGATTTTGAGTCGGACAAATTGTTTTTGTTGGATTTGTTTAAGATTGAAATAGCTAATTTTCCGTTGTTGTATAATTTCTTCGAGGAAAAAAGTATTCATTGGTTGGATGATATCGATTTGATTTGTTCTATGGTTCTCAAAACCTTGAAACTAGCGGAAGAAGGAGAAACCATTCAAATCATGGATTTATTCAAAGATCCCGCAGACGAACAGATGTTCATTCGTGAACTTTTCCGTCAAACAATTGCGATGGATAAAGAGAATGAAGCTTTGATTGATGATCTAACCAAGAATTGGGAATTCGACCGCATTGCAAAAATGGATGTAATACTCATGAAAATGGCAATCACAGAATTTCAGATTTTTGAAACCATCCCCACGAAAGTGACATTGAATGAGTACATTGAAATTTCAAAATTTTATTCTACGCCAAAAAGCAATGGATTTATCAATGGGATTTTGGACAAAGCAATTGATCGATTGAATAAAGAAAATAAGATTTTAAAAGTTGGACGAGGTTTAACAAATTAATAGAAAATGAAAAAACTAGTATTGTTTGCGAGTTTATTCGCATTGGTATCTTGCTCTTCGAACGAAGTGGAAGTGGGAAATAAAACAACTTTAGAAGTTGAAGCAGTTTTTGATGCAGGCAAAGTCATCAAAGGTGAAAAAGTGAAAGCGGTATTTGTGATTAAAAATACAGGAAGTTATCCATTGGTTATCGCTGATGCAAAACCTTCTTGTAGTTGCACCGTTCCGTCGAAACCAGAAGCTCCAATTATGCCAGGTGAATCTGGTAAAATTACGGCTGTGATCGACACAGAAAAAGTTTCTTCAGGTCCAATCACAAAAAATGTGGTTGTTGTTGCGAATACAACTCCTTCTGAAACGAGATTAACAATCAAGGCAAATGTGATTGCTAAATAATAAACAAATAAAAACAAATAAATAGCAAAATGGGACAACAATTGATAATGATCGTTTTAATGATTGGAGTATTTTACTTCTTCATGATTCGTCCACAAATGAAAAAGCAAAAAGAATTAAAAAAGTTTCGTGAAAACTTAGCTCAAGGGGATAAAATTGTAACTATTGGTGGCGTACACGGAAAAATTTTGGAAGTAACAGACTCAACCGTTTTAATTGCTTCTGAAGGTACAAAATTGCGCTTAGACAAATCTGCAATTGCTCAAACAATTGATGATCAGATAGCTGTTAAATAAACGGAAGATCAAGATTAAAGTAAAAGACTTGTTTTTGGAACAGAGTTAAAACGATCCAAGAACAAGTCTTTTTGCATTTTCGGTATTCAAACTAACGATCAAAAAGCTCATCACTTATACCTCTTTTTTTACTAGCTTATCGCTTCTTTTCAGCTTCTCTCTCCGCTTTCCGAGCAAGTCTCTCAGCACGACGTTTATCGTGTTTAATGATTCTATATTTTTTCTTTGATTCTTTTCGTTTTGCGCGATATTCCTCCTGCGTTTTTTTGAATTCAGCTTTAGTCAAAACATCCATTTCTGGGTTGAAGGATACATAGCCATTCAAAATATCTGAAATGACAATCTCCGTAATTTTATTCTTTCCTTTTGGATCGTATTTCGCATTCAAATCTTGCTCAAAAACATTGCCGATACCAGAATAAATAGTAGATTGAAGTCCGCCTTGGTATTTCTTAATGATTTCGCCAACGGTCATGTTTGTTTCACGATGAACTAATTGCATCAACAAGTTCCCTTCGCTCACATATAAATCGCGAATCGAATAGGTAAACTGATCTTTTAAATCGTTGTGTGTTTCCTTGCTGTATTTTTTTTGTTTACCCTTTTTCTCAATTTTAGCCAACTCAGCCTCATATTCATTCAAAATGGCTTTGGCTCTCAGAGCCATTGGGTAAACACGTCTGATTTTCTCTAATTCACGATTGTATTCCGCCTGAAATGTTTTACTTGTATAAATCTCAGGAATCGTTAGATGCATCATGAACGTGTCTTCTGACTCATTTTCCTTCGGCAATTCTTGACCTGAAACAAGAAATGTTGCCATCATTGAAATTGCGGAAAGAATTAGTTTTGACTTTGTCATTTTATTTTTAATTTTACTTCAATCGAATCATAACAAATTTATTGCCAAAAATGCAATTTAAATTCATTCTACAATTTTTTTTACTTTTCATGTTAATTGTTGGGTGTAATAACGACAAATCTGCAGACAAATTGCTTGAAAGTGAATCAGATGCTCTAGCCAAAGACACTGTTTCATCCAAAATTTTGGAGGATATTAAAAGTCCTGAGAAGAAAAAAAACACCAAGGAACTACAAGAAAATCTCAAGCAAATTGAAAAGAAATATGGTGAACAATGGGGTTTTTGTGAATGTGTTGTCGCAAATGATTCAATAAACACAGCAATCATGAATACAACCGATTTTGAAGGACCGAAATTTGATAAACTCATGAAAAGATCTGATTTTGTGACCAATAAATGTCAAGCATTTTTGAGTTTGGATGCAAACAAAACACCTGCAGAACGCGCATCCCACGAGCGAAAGGTTAAAAAATGTTTGAGTGAATCAAAAAAGCCGTAACTTTGTTTTCAAATGATGAAAAAGTTTGTTGCATATTGTTTGTTGATTGCATTTGGAGTGTTACTTGCTCCGCGCGATTTAATGCACGATTGCGACCATCACGATTCCGTTGAGCTTTCCAATTCAGATCACCAAGACGATCATTCGAATGTACCGCATTACGATGACGATTGTTTTGCCTGCGATTATGATATGGATTTGGCTGAAAAACCATTATCATTTTTCTATCGTTTTCAAAAACCTACTTATGTTGCTTTTCAAGCATTCAAAGTTACAATCGTCGATCAAGATGAGGTAAGTACGGAATGTCTGCGTGGGCCGCCAAATGCTTAATTTTTAGGGAATTTCTTCCTTTTTTCTGATAAGTTTGTTATTGTTCAATGATATATCCATGTTATTTTGGGTGATGTTGATGTCTGATCAAACTTTTGACGATAAATAGTTGTGCGCATTTCTTGCCACAAAAGCATTTAAATCAAGAAATAATTTTTAGAATGAACAAGTTTTTTTGGGTGTTCGCCTTGATGATTTCAAGCGTTCAAGCTCAAGCACAAGGAATTAAAGGACAAGTCCTTGATTCAATCACCAAACAAGGTATTCCATTTGCTTCGGTAGTGTTGACTGATTACCACCTCGGAGCGAAGTGTGACAGTGCTGGAAATTTTCAGTTTGCAGGATCATTTCCTGAACAAATTTCGATGAAAATTTCAAATTTCGGCTATGAAACACGGTTCTTTTCTGTTCCTGCGAATCAATTAATTCTCATTTACTTGAATCCACAGCACGTCGAATTGGATGAAGTAGTTGTGTCTGGCGCGCGCAATCAATTGCAGAGAGATAATAGTGCACACATCGAACATAAGTCCATATCTGATCTAAATGTTGTTCCTGTAACGAATATAGGTCAGGCCATTGAAGCGATTCCAGGTGTGTACAATTCATCAACAGGAAATGGAATTTCAAAGCCAGTCATCCGAGGTTTGCAAGGAACTCGAGTTGTTACTATGTTGAACGGAATTCGCATCGAAAATCAGCAATGGGGCGGAGATCATGGCATGGGATTGACGGATTTAGGAATTGGAGCTGTTGAAGTAATCAAAGGTCCAGCTTCACTGCTGTATGGGGCCGATGCGCTTGGTGGTGTGGTTTACTTTTTCGATGAAGCCTATGCACAACAAAAAACGCATGAACTAAAAGTTTCATCTCAATTTGAGCATAATTCGATGGGGACCATCAACTCACTTTATTACAAAGGAGCAATCAAAGGATTGAGAATCAATGTAGGTGGGCGATACAATTCCCAAGCGGATTTTCAATTGCCAAATGCTGATTTTGTTAAAAATTCACGTTTCCAAGAAATGGCTGGGAAAATTAATTTGGGTTGGAATAAAGGGAAATGGATTTCAAACTTAAAATACAGCTATGCAAACGTTCGAGTTGGAATTCCAGGACATACTCACGATACAATCTTAAGTCCAGATTTGTTTATTTCATCCAAACAACTGCGTGAAAAAACATTGCCCGTTCAATATTTTACCAATCACATTGCTTCGTTTGAAAACAAATTCATTTTTAAGAAGCACACCGTTGATTTTTTAGTAGGCGCCACAAAAAATACTTTAAAAGAGTTTGAAGAAAAAGTAACCATTCCATTTTTGAGTTTAGACTTGCAGAATTTGCTTTACAATTTTAAAGTAAAAAGTGATTTAACGAAAAGAATGACTGCTGTTTACGGTGTTCAAGGAATGTATCAACAGCAACTCAATGATACCAAAGCATCTGATCGTCTTTTGCCGAATGCACTTCAATACGACAATGGAATTTACACTAATTTCTATTATGATTTGAGAAAATGGAAATTTCAAGCAGGAGCGCGAGCAGATTTTAGAACCTTGAAAAGTGAAACGGATACGGTACATTTTCCTACATCGTTTAATAAAAATTTCAGTGGATTCAATTTTGCCTTTGGAACCGTTTACACAGCAGAAAAGCAATTGGTTCGCTTAAACATTTCTTCTGGATTTAGAGTTCCACATTTGTCGGAATTGCTTTCTAATGGCGTTCATCACGGTGCTTTGCGTTACGAAATTGGTGATTTGAATTTAGTGCCAGAAAAGGCAATTCAGGTTGATTTAACTTACGAAGTTTCAGGAGATCACATTTCTTTCATCTTGAATCCATTTGTTTCGCAAATAACGGACTACATTACCATTAATCCGAAAGACAGTATTGTTGAAGGAAATCCCTTGTTTAAGTATGAACAAATCGATCGAGCGGAGTTATATGGCGTTGATTTTGGATTCCATTATCATCCACATTTTGCGCATTGGTTACACTTAGAAAGTGCGTTTTCTTACCTTCGAGGTATCTCAAGCGATGGTCAAAATTTGTCCTTGATGCCGCAGCCACGCATTAGTTCTTCGGCAATTGTTCGTTTCAACACGAGAACGAAATTCAGAATCTCTGAAATTGTGCTTCAACATCATTATTTTTTACCTCAGAATAATGTTGTCAGTTATGAGATAAAATCACCAGATTATAGCCTTTTTAACCTAGGAGTCAATTTTAAATCAACAGGTTCTTTGCCTATTGAACTTCAACTAGGTGCACGGAATTTGACGAATACAAAGTACATCAATCATTTATCACGATTAAAAAACATTGGCTTGGAAAGCCCAGGTCTTAATTTATATGTAAAACTTTCATTAACAATTAATTATCATGAAAAAAAGTAGTTTGTTTGTAGCAACAATTGGAGTTGCATTGTTTTTTGCTTCTTGTAAAAAAGAAGAATGCCACGATTGTCATTACGATGGTCCAACAGGTGAAGTAGAATTGGGAGAAAAATGTGGAGATGACCTTGAGACTCTTGAAGCAAGCGGGTATGCAGTTGACGGAACGGTTTACACAGTTCATTGTCACGAACATTAATGAATCTAAAAAAGAGGCTTTTTCGAAGGCCTCTTTTTTATTCGTTCATTTTACACTCTGAAGTTATAATTTTGATCACAACGGACTAATTTCAAAAAACTCCTAACGTTTTTCGTCATAATTTCACAAAAGTCGTAGGACTTTTTGGCAAAACGAAGTTAAAAGATCAATTCTAACGAGCTAATTTACCAACTATAATTCCACTCACATTCCAGTGACTGCTGTTGTTTCCTTCATTTTTTCCTTGGTCAATAATCACTTCGACAACATGTTCGCCAGATTTTAAATTATTTAAGGGAATTAAATAGGGTGGAGTCAAGGTTGCCGGACACCAATTGGATCTGCTCAAGTCGCTGGAAGATAATCCGTTTTCAAAATTTCCAGATGCTGGATTGAAAAAACGATACGTAGCGCAATCCGTTCGCCAAGGCACAATGCTGAAAATTTCTTTACCATCAATGAAAATGCGGTTCATTTTGGGGTTGAATTCGTCGCCACCTTCCCAACCTCCGTGACCAGTTGAAGTGTAAAATAATTTTAAATTAGAACAATTTTCGGGGATACTAAAAGTAGATTTTAAGGTATCGTTTCCAAACAAACCGCCATAATTTTGTCCCGACATTTCTAAAATGTTTAAGGTTGAGAATAGCGGAGCAATGAATTTTTCTGATTTAGCGCTGTCTGGAGCTTCGAATGAAGGATAAAAATCAAGTTCAAGGTTCACAATGTGTCCACCTTTGTCATAATTTCCTACAAAGATTCCTACCCAGATTTCATCAGCATTGGAGGGGAATAACTGGCTAATGTCTTGTTTGTAAGTTACATTGTCTTCCCAATTGTAATTGTTGATTTGACGTTTTTCGTTGAAATGCTTTGCACCAAAAGAAGTAAAAAAACGCATCCATTCTATTAGTGGACTATAGTTTGCATCGCGCACAATTCCTTGATATACATTTCCCTGATTGTCTTTAATGACGGGCAATTGTTCTATTCCAAATTGCATCGCTGACAGCATCGAGATTTGATTGGTATCATGCACTGGAATCATAAAAAGTGAACCCGTTCGGTCGTATGCATCGCCATTCGAACGACAACTAAGTTTTGCAAACACAAACTCACTTTTCTGAAGTTCTTTTGGGATTTTCACTTTTTTCAAAACAATGGTTCCTTTTGAGAAATGATATACTGAATCAGCCGATAAGTTGTGATCCTGTGCTGGTAAAATACTTGGGTCAAAATTGACGATTTCATTTTCAAAGACAGAAATTCGCGTATATCTAGCATTGATTTTTAATTCTTCAAATTCAGCATCGTTTACTGGGATTTCCAATTCTCTATGTCGCTTGGCTACATCGTAAGATTTAACTTTTTCAATAGATTGAATACTCATACGTAAACTCCCATTGATGCTGATTTCCATTACCAAGGCGTTTTCCGAAGGTAAATAGTTGTTGTAAGGCGAACCTTTAACAGGAGCTACTTCCGTATACCAAACTTCTATTTTATTGGAAAAATAAGTAAAGGAAGCGTAACGACAATTGTAACCCAAAAGTTGTTTGTTTCGATCTTCGATGGATGGTTTTGGTAAACTTTCAAAAGGCGCAACTTTTCGGTATGTTTTGTTGTCATAGGTCAGCGTGCTATTGTTTTCTTTCCGCTTAAAATCTGTGTAATTTTGAATTCGGCTGTCCATTTTCGAAAGAAAAACCATGCCGTCATCATAATAAAAACTAAACGGGTTGGTTGTTTTTTGTTCGTTTTCATACGTGTTATATCTTACTTCGTAAGCAGTTGCTTTTTTTTGAGAAATTCCAACAAATACTATTAGTACGAAAAATAAGGATGAAATGGACTTTTGCATGAAGAGTGAACTATATATTTTTTAAATAATAGTTAAAGATAGCTCGAAAAAATTTACTTGCGTAGTGTCTGAATGGTAAATCAAGTAGTATATTTTTAGCGTACATGACATCATTCGCTTAAATTTTAATATTGGCTTACCAAGATAAAGCGCAAATGTAGGGAAGAAATTTAGGTCTAATGGTAAATGCACACTAGATTGGTAACCTATTTTTAAAAAAAAATCAAAAGAATGATACTCATTACCAATAATTCATCGTAATATTGCAATATAATTATGGGAGTTACAAAAACAGATTTATTTACCAGCGAGCAAAACACCTTTGCGCAGATAGGAAAAGTGTTCTCGCACCCCGCTCGAATTGCGATTTTACAACATTTGTTGAAAGCCAATGCGTGCATCAATTCAGATTTGGTTCAAGAACTTGGTTTGGCGCAAGCAACGATTAGTCAGCATTTAAAAGAATTGAAGCAAATTGGAATTATCCAAGGAACGGTGGAAGGAGTGAGCATGAATTATTGCATTAACCCCAAAAAATGGTTGGAGTTTAAAACAACATTTGAGCACTTTTTTGGTCAACATGCATGTTGTTCTGGAGAATCGTGTTGCTAAAAAAAAATTATAAAGAATAATCGCAATATTACAATGAATTAATTAAAAAGATAAGAAATGAAACTCAGTGATTTTAAAAACAGATTGGCGCAAATGGAACAAATTTCATTTCGTTTACCGAATGGAACGCTTGTGCCATCACATTTTCATGTGACAGAAGTAGGAAGTGTAAGCAAGCACTTTATTGATTGCGGCGGAACGGTTCGCGATGAGAAACGCGTTAATTTCCAATTATGGGAAGCAAATGATTACGATCACCGCTTGCATCCAGAGAAATTGGTTTCAATTATTGCCCTTTCGGAAGATAAATTGGGATTGACCGATGAAGAAATTGAAGTAGAATATCAAGGCGACACGATTGGAAAATATGGGATCGAGTTCGAAGGAAATCAATTTGTATTGACTTCATTGACAACTGATTGCTTAGCAAAAGATAAATGCGGAATTCCTGCTGACAAATTAAAGGTTTCGCTTTCCACTTTAGGAAATGAAAGCAGCGCTAGTTGCACGCCAGGTGGAGGTTGTTGTTAATTCGTAAATCATGTTTCCAAAAATTAAACAGGTTATCGAGATAATGGATTTCGATAATATTTCCGAAAATCGAAAGGCGATTTTACAGGATTTGATTGATTTTATTCAAGAAAAAGTATCCAGTAATTCGGAGGTTTTATTGAATTTCATTTGTACGCATAATTCCAGAAGGAGTCAATTTTCTCAATTGTGGGCACAAGTTGCTGCAAATCATTTTGGGATTCAAGCGCAATGTTTTAGTGGTGGAGTAGAAGTAACAGCTTGTAACGAACGCGCTGTGGATTCCATAAAGCGATTCGGCTTCGAGGTTTTAAGCGAAGGCGATGAAAATCCAAGATATGAGCTTCGCTGGAGCGATTCGGGAAATTCATTGGTTTTATTTTCGAAATTGTATGATGATGCAATTAATCCTTCTGATGGGTTTGCTGCAATCATGACCTGTTCACATGCCGATGAGAATTGTCCGTACGTTGCGGGTTGCGAAAAACGCATTCCGATTCGCTATGCCGATCCGAAACATTTTGATGATACACCACTGGAAGCTGCATTTTACGATTATCGCTCCTTCGAAATTGGTACAGAACTATTTTATGTGTTTTCTCAAATTGAATCTAAATAACTATGTCAGCGAATAATTGTGCACCCGTTGCTGAGCGAAAGAAACTAGGTTTCTTAGATCGTTTTTTAACGCTATGGATCTTTTTGGCCATGGCAGTTGGAATTTCCATTGGATATTTTATTCCTTCAGCCGATGATTTTATCAATTCCTTTTCTAACGGGACAACCAACATTCCATTGGCTATTGGTTTGATTTTAATGATGTATCCACCCTTGACAAAAGTGCAATTTTCGAAAATTCCAAAGGTTCTGTCCAAACCAAAACTCTTAGGAATTTCATTTTTTGTAACTTGGATTGTTGGACCGTTTCTGATGTTTTCCTTAGCAGTTCTTTTCTTGCGAGACTATCCAGAATACATGACTGGTTTGATAATCATAGGATTAGCTCCTTGCATCGCAATGGTCATCGTTTGGAATGAATTGGCCGAGGGCAATCGTGAATTAGTCGCTGGATTGGTTGGAATCAACAGTTTGTTGCAAGTGTTTTTCTTTAGTTTGTACGCTTATTTCTATTTAGAAATTGTGCTTCCCTGGTTCGGTATTGATGCCTTAAAAATTGACATCACCATTTCAGAAATTGCAAAAACAGTTGGGATTTATCTTGGAATTCCTTTTGCGGCAGCTGTAATCAGTAGGTTTCTGTTAATTAAATTCAAAGGAGAAGATTGGTTCAAAACGAAGTTTATTCCGTTTATTTCTCCAATTACATTGATTTCGTTGTTGTTTACAATCGTTGTCATGTTTAGTCTAAAAGGCGAGATGATTGTTTCCATACCTATGGATGTTTTGCGCATTGCATTGCCCTTGGTCATCTTTTTTGCCATCATGTTCTTGTTGATGTTTTTACTCGGAAAATGGGCAGGAGCCGATTATGCGGACAATGCTGCACTTTCATTTACAGCTTCTGGAAATAATTTTGAGTTAGCAATTGCAGTTGCGATTGGCGTTTTTGGAATTAATTCAGGACAGGCTTTTGCGGGTGTGATTGGTCCTTTGGTCGAAGTGCCAGCATTAATTATTATGGTCAATGTGGCGTTTTGGTTGAAGAAAAGGTTTTATAAAGCTTAGTTAAATAGAAACGCCCTCTTGAGATTTCAGGAGGGCGTGCTTATCTTGACAAATTGATTTAAACTTATATTTTAAAATTAATTGACTTGTTTACTCAAACTCAATTTGAAACATCATGTCTTGCTTGTTTTTAATGTATGTTTCGATCGCGAATTTGGAGTCAGTTATCGGAATAATTCTACCTAATTCAATTTGATAGACAGGAGTATCGTCAATCTTATTCGCATTAAATAATACTTTATAATCGTGATTTCCATCTGTTAAGTCGATTTTGTAAGTTACGACCGCACCAATTCCACGAAAAGGGCTCATATCTTCTGTTAGGTTTTGGTTTTTGACGTTGTCTCGGAAGGAAATATACATAAATGAATCAGAATTAAACTGTCGGTAAGAAGAATGTGTTGAACGTTTTGGTATTTTCTTCATCCATTCAAAAGTACCATCTTTGTCGATTTTAGTCAAAATGACATCGTCGTAATGATAAACAGTTCTGGTTGATTTCCCATCTGCCGAAGTAGTTGTAGTTGTATAGTAGATTTCACCCGTTAGAATCATTCCACCGTCACGCAAATTTTGAATTCGATCCATTTGAAGGTTACGCATTCCTAGTTCTCCTTTTTCTTCCGCTTTATCCAGCTTTTTTTCTCGACGTTCAGATAATCTATTAAATGATTTTATGAATTCAGCTGTAAATTCGGTAATACTTGGTTTTGAAAACTCCCCATTAGTTCCTAAAGTTACTGCAAACACACCATCAATGGCATAACTTCTTGGCTTGGTGAAATAGCCCGCCACAACAATGTTTCCAGCGCCATTTTCTTTCATGATTATACTTTTCACCAAATTGCCATCAAGTTGAAAGCTGCGCGTTTCTCCCTTACCTTCATCTGTGACTTCAAACACTTCATAACTTATGTCATTTGGGTCTTGAGTTTCTCGAATTCCTACTAATTTTTTCACTTTCTTTAGCAGGAAATAGCCTCTTCCTTTGGAATCAACTGTAAAATCTTCTGTTGTACATTCGTTGTTTTCGTAGGGCATTTGTACGTCATTTTCCCATTCCTTTTCCAAATTCGAGTTGAAAACAGCCATTCCAAATTTCAATTTGTTTTCAACGGCACTTTTTTTGTCCTTCACATATTTATAACGTACAATCATTTTGGTTCTATCTTCGGAAAAATCAAGCGAGAATTTGCCAGTTCCGTAAAAACTTGAAATCTTTTTGGGAACAGAAATTAACTCAATTGGGGAATCTTGAAATCCACCTTTATCTGTATTGACTTGTCTTGCAAATAACCTTTCTGTTGTTGTTTCTGGATCATACATCGTATAGAAATAGTATATTTTATTCGCAAATTTTAAAAAGCCTTCCATTGTGAAATGAAGCTTGTTGATTTTTTCATCTACGGCTACTTCAACGACCCTTGATTTTTCATTTAGTTTTTCACCTTCAAATTTTTGAAAAGTATAGGCTGTAATGTTTTTAGCTCCCCCAGATTTAATCGCTAGAATTCCATCATCGACTTTAAAGAATCCTTTGTATGAAGCGTCGATTACAGGATAGGCAGCACTTTTCGTGATTTTCACCCCTTTTGACGTTTTAATGTCGTTTTCATTTTCTTCGTCGTCTTTTTGTCCGTAAACCAAAGGAACACTAACCATCATTAAGAGAAGAAGTAATACATTTTTTTTCATTTGAATAAATTTGGAAATAATTAATTTATGCCTTTTTGCTAAAGCCGTGCCAAATTAATCTTTTTTAATAAAATGAACATCTATTTAAGTTTAATTTCTTTTCGAATTTGGTTAAGAAAAATGGAATTTATTTTTTTTTATCACATTGTGCAAATGATTTGTAAATTATTGATAATATGCACTTTACGATGAGTTGCTTTTTAATTAATTGCCTTATAGCTTGCGGAATCTTGTGAGAAAATGATAGATTCCGCAAGTTATAGTTGAAATTAATGCACTATATTTGACATTAAAATGAGAAGTATATGTCTGGCAATAAGTTATTTGGACGTGAAATCGAAAAACAAGTCCTGTATTCACATTACAAAAGTAATTCATCAAGTTTATTGGCTGTAATTGGTCGTCGACGAATTGGAAAAACATATTTGGTGCGTAGATCATTGGAACGTAAAATTGATTTTGAATTTGTCGGCTCGCAAAATGGAACGCAAAAGGAACAGCTTCTGAATTTTTACATTGCACTTAAGAATTATGTACCTGCTCATGTGAAATTACGTATACCCAAGAATTGGATTGAAGCGTTTGAACAATTAAAGGACTATTTGATTGCTCGAAAAGGAAAGAAGAAAAAAGTAATTTTCTTGGATGAATTCCCTTGGATAAACACAGCAAAAAGCGGATTTGTAGAAAAGTTTGCACATTTTTGGAATAGCTGGGCGAGTGAAAATAATGTGATGATTGTGGTGTGTGGTTCTGCTGCCACATGGATGATGAAAAACGTTGTAAATGGGAGGGGAGGATTGCATAACCGAATTAGTCAAACGATTTATTTAAAGCCGTTCACATTGAAGCAATCGAAAGAAATGCTCAAAGGGCTGGGCGTCAAAACAACAGACAACCAACTTGCTGAGTTATACATGATTCTCGGTGGCGTCCCGTATTATTTGTCTTTGTTAGAAAAGGATAAGAGTATTTACCAAAACATCGATAGTTTGCTTTTTGAGCGAACAGGGAAGTTGTTCAATGAATACCAAAATTTGCTTCCATCTCTGTTTGAGAATGCTAACAATCATTTGATGGTTATGGAGGTTTTGGCCAGTAAATGGAAAGGAGTGAGCAGAAGTGAAATCGCTAGGATCTACAGAAAGATTGATGGTGGTGGATTGACCAAAGTCCTAATCGATTTAGAGCATTCTGGTTTTATAAGTACTTATGTGCCATTCAAAAACGAAAAAAAAGACACACTGTATCGACTCTCTGATGGATTTGCGTTGTTTTATTTGAAGTTTCTAAAGTATAGTAAGAAATCATCTTTTTTTGATCTCGCTAAAACAGTGAACTATCGAGTTTGGTGCGGTTATGCGTTTGAAAATCTTTGTTTGCAGCATGTTCCTGAGATTCAACATGCTTTGGGGATTTCTAAAATAAAAACGGCATCTTCTTCATTTTTATACAGAGGCACAGCTCACATTGATGGATTTCAAATTGATTTGCTTATTGAGCGTGCCGATCATGTCATCAATGTCTGCGAAATGAAATTTCATTCTGCAGCCTTTATCATTGATAAAAAGTACTATCTACACATTAAAAAATTTCTTACTAGATTTCAAGAGATTGTTGGGGATAACATAAGCATTCATTTTACGATGATTAGTGCAAATGGGGTGATTCAGAATGAATATGCCAAAGATTTAATCGATTCTGAGGTTGTATTGAGTCAACTTTGTTAATGTCTATAGCTTGCGGAATGTAGTAATAATTGGATAGATTCCGCACGCTATAAAAGATAAATTTTAACTTAAAATGTTGATTTTTAAATATTAAATATTTTTGTTTCTAATAATATTTCGAACAAAAACAATCTAAATTAAAGCAAAATGTCAATTGTCGGATTGTGAATATTACAATCAATCATTTTTATGATCATAAGTTTAAGCTTAGGTATTCAGGTTGAATACGCCAAAGATTTAATTGATTCGGAGGTTATTCTGAGTCAGCTTTGTTAGTGCGTATAGCTTACGAAATGTGCTTATAAAATGATAGATTCCGCAAGCTATAATGATAATTATTTTGGCTAAATAATTGAATATTAAGTTTAAATGATTGTTTTTGTTAAAAAATAAAAACACAACTATAGATGTTTTTCGCGAAATTTCTGTTGATTAATCCAATTAGCTATAAGTTGGAAGAAAACTATAATCCTTTTCAAGATGATCAGCACAAATTGCTTCATTCAGCATGAATATACCAAAGTATTAATTTATTTTGAGATTGTTTTGACTTAACATTATGGAGCTTATAGCTTGCGAAATGTGATGAATAATTGATAGATTCCGCAAGGTATAATAAGTTTTTTTGAAAAAGGAAATTTAAAATGTATGTGCTATTATTAATTGATTTAGAGTATTTTAAATAAAAAAAAGGCAACTCAAAACGAATTGCCTTTTGTACACTTGATCAAATATTTAATAATAAATCTTACGTCTCACATTAGTTACATGTTTCGCCAAACGAATTACTTGTTTTGTGTATCCAAATTCGTTGTCATACCAAGCATAAAGCACCACATTCTTTCCATCTTTAGAAACAATAGAAGCGTGAGAGTCAAAAACCGAACAGCATGTGTTGCCGATAATATCGCTTGAAACCATTTCAGGATCATAAGAATAGAAAATTTGATTTACTAAATCTCCTTCCAATGAAGCTTTGCGAATGGTTGCATTAACATCTTCTAAACTTGTTTCTTTTTTCAATTCCAAGCTTAAGATTGCCAAAGAACCATTTGGAGTTGGCACACGAACAGCATTTGCCGTTAATTTGTCTTTCAAATCTGGAATTACTTTCGTAACAGCGCTTCCTGCACCTGTAGATGTAATAACCATGTTGATTGCTGCTGAACGACCTCGACGTGGCTTGTTGTGCATGTTGTCCAACAAGTTTTGGTCATTCGTGTATGCATGAACCGTTTCGATGTGCCCTTTCACAACTCCATATTCATCATTGATTACTTTCAGAATAGGGGAGATGGCATTTGTTGTACACGAAGCAGCTGAGAATATATTTTCGTTTTCAATGTCTAAATCACCTTGATTAATGCCATAAACAACATTCGGAACTTCTTTTCCTGGAGCGGTTAAAAGTACTTTAGAAACGCCTTTTGCTTGCAAATGGCGACTCAAAGCCTCGCGGTTTTCAAAAACACCCGTATTATCAATAACTAAGGCATTGTTGATTCCGTACTGTGTGTAATCAATGTCTTCTGGGTTATTTGCACTAATCATTTGCACAATTTGTCCATTCATAATGATGGCACTATTTTCTACATCTTCTTGCACAGTTCCTCTGAAAGCTCCATGCACTGAATCATTTCGAAGTAAGGAAGCCCGTTTTATAATGTCAGCTGGTTTTCCTCCACGTGTTACGATAGCTCGCAAACGCAACTGTTGTCCTTTTCCAGCTTGTTTAATTAATTCACGAGCAGCCAATCGTCCGATACGACCAAAACCATAAAGAACGACATCTCTTGGTTCAATTCCTTCACCAGCTGATAATTCATAGCCAGCTAATTTCTTTTTCAAGAAATCTGCTTTTGAATTGTGCATTGCTTTTTCTTCAATCCATTCACTAGCAAGCTTTCCAATGTCTAATTTAGAAGGCGCAAGATCCATTTTTGAAATTTCAACAGCTAATTCAGAACTTGTGAAAATGTCGATAGACTTGTGTACCACATTTTTAGCATATTCATGCAAGTTCAAAATTTCGGAAATCGTAATATCCGTTAAATGATTTCTGAAAAGTACAAGTTCAATTCCTTTGTCATAAAGCAATTCTCCGACTTTACTTCCTAGTGTTACAGCTGCACGTTCTTTCTCAACATGCGATTTTAATTCTTGCTCGTATCCCAAAGCAGTTTCCATTTTTTTGTGTTTTTGTTCCGATAGATCGGAATTAATTAATGATTGAATTATATAAAGCAAAAAAGCTACTCACCGTTAGGCGAATAGCTTTCTTAATTTTATCCTAAATAAGACTTGAGTAGCTTATTTCGAGAGGTATGTCTCAACCGGCGAATTGCTTTCTCTTTGATTTGTCTAACTCGCTCACGCGTTAAATTAAACTTAGCTCCAATTTCTTCTAAGGTTAAACCGTGATTCATTCCGATCCCGAAGAACAAACGAATTATTTCTCGTTCTTTGTCTGTCAAGGTGGATAATGAACGCTCGATTTCCTTTTGAAGCGACTCAGCCATTAACTGATGATCTGCTTTTGGAGAATCATTGTTAGCCATTACGTCCATCAATGTACCACCATCTTCAGCTGTAGAAAGAGGTGCATCCATAGATACGTGACGACCAGAAACATTTAAACTCTCTTTGATTTTGTCTTCAGGAACTTCCAACGCTTCAGCTAATTCTTCTGCTGAAGGTGGACGTTCGAATTCTTGTTCCAAACGAGAGAATGCTTTGTTGATCTTGTTCAAAGAACCTACTTGGTTCAAAGGCAAACGTACAATACGTGCCTGCTCAGCTAAAGCTTGTAAGATCGATTGACGAATCCACCACACGGCATAAGAAATGAACTTAAAGCCACGTGTTTCATCAAATTTTTGAGCTGCTTTGATAAGTCCTAGATTCCCTTCGTTTATAAGGTCGGGCAATGTTAGTCCTTGATTCTGATACTGTTTAGCAACTGATACTACGAAACGAAGATTGGCTCTCGTTAGTTTCTCAAGGGCTCTTTGGTCTCCTTGCTTGATTTTTCTTGCCAATTCTACTTCTTGTTCCGCTGTGATCAGCTCCTCTTTACCAATGTCTTGTAAGTACTTGTCTAATGACTGACTCTCACGATTGGTGATTGATTTGGTAATTTTAAGCTGTCTCATGCTCTCTAAATCCTCCTGTTTTTTTAGTTAATGTAATGGAAAATAGACCGCAAAGTTACGATGAAATAATAATGTATTCAAATTAATTTTACACTATTTTTTTACATTTCTCCACGTACAATAATCATGCCCTTAGTGATTTATAAGCCGAAACCAACGTATTCTTTACGTCCACTCTCAGTTAATATTTCAAGAAGAACTCCAGTTTTCCCTCCGTTTAATTTATTCGTTAATTGTTCAACACTTTGTACTGGTTCATTATTTATTTTGGTTATCGTCATTCCTTCTTCTAATCCAAGCGATTTTAACTTTCCTGCTGTGATTGAAGTTATTTTTACGCCATACTCTGTGTTAAGTTCCTTTTTTTCTTTACTCGAAAGTTCTTCAAAAGTTGCACCAAGCGCTACATTTTTTTTCACTTCTTCTTTGGATACCAATTTGGTTTCTCCTTCACTGTTGCGCAGCAATACATCAATAATTTCTTCTGAACCGTTTTTATTTCTGACAGTTACAGCTACTTTATCACCTGGGCGACGTCGTCCAATTTCTTCTTGCAAACTAGCAGATGAATTGACTTCTTTTCCTCCAATTTTTAAGATGACATCGCCTGTTTTGATTCCTGCTTTGTCGGCACTTCCATTTTCAGTTACTCCTGACACATAGACTCCTTTAGTTGAACTCAAATTGTTTTTCTCTTTGATTTCTTGGTTGATGTCAGAAATTTGAACACCTAAAAATCCTCGTTGTACAACGCCGTAATCTATAAGGTCGTGCATCACTTTCGTTACAAGATTTACAGGAACAGCAAACGAATACCCAGCATAACTTCCTGTTTGTGAAGCGATAGCTGTGTTGATCCCTACGAGTTCACCGCGTGTATTTACTAAAGCTCCACCGCTATTTCCAGGGTTCACAGCAGCATCTGTTTGAATGAAAGATTCGATTGGAACCGAATTTTTTGATCGTTCACCAAGCAAATTGATGTTTCTTGCTTTTGCAGATACAATTCCAGCTGTGACAGTCGAAGTTAAATTAAACGGATTTCCAACTGCTAGTACCCATTCTCCAATGTTGATTTCATCACTGTTCCCTATTGGAATGGGTTGTAAGTTTTTAGCATCAATTTTTAAAACTGCTATATCTGTCGATGGATCTGCTCCAATAACCTTTGCTGTGTATTTAGAATTGTCATTTAAAATAATTTCAATTTCGCTTGCGTCTTCCACAACATGATTGTTGGTTACGATGTATCCATCACTTGAAACAATCACCCCAGATCCAGAGCTTTGACTGTGTTGCTGAAATTCTCGTCCGCCAGCTCCAGGTCCGTAAAAGAATTCTTGAAAAACATCTCGTTGGAAATTCGTTCTAACAATTTTTGTTGTTACGTGTACAACTGAATTAATAGACGATGCGGAGGCTTCGACAAAATCAACTGGAATTCCGCCACCAGCAAAACTTGTTCTGTGAACAGGTGTGTTATAACCACTTGAAAATGTGTCAACTTGAGGTGTATTTGTGCCACTAAATGCTAAAAATAAGCCCAAAGGCAACATTCCACCTAATAATCCTAAACCAAAAAGTTTCATGTTTGTATTCATAACCATTTAAAATTTATTTTTTCGTTACAATATTAACGCATAATAAGTTAATTTGTAACGTCTATGGCTGTTAAAGAATGTTAAGGTAATTTGATTTTTTTTGGTTCAGTGCGACACAAAAAACTGTTTGTGGGCATCGAATTTTTTCGCACTCAAAACACATCAATAAATTTGGGGAAGAAATTTATAGTTGAAAGGAACAGAGTTCTTCGTTCTAGCAATGAACAAAGTAAAGTTATGATTAAAAGAAGGTGAACAGAAAAGTAACTTACTTCCCTGTCCACTTATTATCTACACCTAATTTAATAAGTGCGATATCAAATCCACCTTTCAGTATTTTGCTTGGTGCAAAGTGAATGAAAGATGCGTTTTTTGTCTTTACTATGCGTTTCATGACTTTTAGTTTTATATCAGAAAGGTATTCAATTTCTGTGCCAGGTGATGGGTGATTTATTGAGCGGTTTACTAGGTTGATTTATCTGTTCATATTTCAATGTTGGTAAAAATTGATTTTCTTATTTTAGCAAAGACTGATTTAATGATACATTTGTTTTATGAGTTTAAAGTACTTTCTTTTTTCAATCGGTCTTTTGACTAATTTATTTGCCAGTGCACAAGGAAAAACTGCAGGGAAATGCGGTTATTGTGACACAAACTATTATTACATCAAAAAAATAGGCGGTGAACTAACGGCAGCTTATCCTGAAAAAATCATCTGTTATTTCTCAGATTCGCTTGGAAATAAATCGAATAAAAAATGTTTGATTCAAAAATTTATCAAAGGTGAATTAAACGGCAGTGAATTGAGCTATTATTATTCGGAAAAAGTCTATTTGGTAAATTGGTTTGGTAGAAGATATAAAAGACCTGTGCGGGGATTGCGAAAACGCATTTTCGCTTCTGAAATGTCTGATTATGCCCTGGAGTATAAAGGCTATTGGAAAAATGGCAAAAAGCATGGCTTGTGGACTTATTACAACCGAGATCATAAAATTGTTTTGGTGGAAGAATATAAGCACGGTGAGCTAATTGGTACAAAATAGAATGTTTTCAGAAAAAATAAAAAATCCCCCTGCCATTGCTAACAGAGGGATCTAAACTAACTATAGATTGTACTAGTTAAAATTGATCATGAAAGGCATTCGCATTTGCATTCCTGTCATGTTTTCAATTGATTTCAATTGACTGTATTGTTTCATTAAACTTTCAGGCAATTTTAAGGATTGTTTTACTTCCAAATTTTCTTCTTCGTCAGCGATTTGCTCAATGAAATCAGCAAATTTATCTTCTTTCACTAAAGGATAGTAGAGCACTTTGGTTGATTTAAGTTTTGCATTTTTTGATGCATAAGCAATGGCATCGTTGAGTCCTCCAAGTTTATCAACTAACCCGATGCGCAATGCGTCACGCCCTGTCCAAACACGTCCGCGCGCGATGACATTCACTTGTTCTTTGGTCATTCCTCTACCTGTTGCAACACGATCTAGGAAATCATCATAAATCATATCAACTTCGCCTTGAATCATGGACATTTCTTCTTCGCTCAATTTCTTGTTTGTTGAAAGAACAGAATGTTTGTTGGTTCCAACGCGATCAAATGTCACTCCCAAATGATCTTCCATCAATTTTCCGGTGTAAGGAATTACACCAAATACACCTATTGAACCAGTGATTGTTGTTGGCTCTGCAAAAATGTAATTTGCTGGAGCAGCGACGTAATAACCTCCTGATGCTGCAACATCACCCATGGAAACAATGACTTTCTTTTTCTCATTCGTTAATTTTACTTCTCTCCAAATTTCATCACTTGCCAAGGCACTTCCACCAGGAGAATTAATTCTAAAGACCACCGTTTTGATTGATTTGTTTTTACGAACATCTTGAAAAAGTTTGCAAATTTCTTTGGATGTTAAGCCATCACCATCCGTTGATACATCTCCTTCTGCTAGGATAACTGCGACATTTGGATTATCAGCACGGACAAGCGTTTGATCTTGAAAATATTTTTTGCGGGCAAATTTTTCAAATGGTTCCAATTTTAAATCATTTGTAGAAACGCCAGCTTTTTTTGCCACCAAAGCCAAGACTTCATCTCTGTATTTTACTCCATCAATTAATTTGTATTTGACAGCATCTTTAGATCGTCTGATCAACAATTCATCCGCAATTTGATTCAATCTTTCAGCGCTAACTTTGCGATCTTTCGCAATGTCATCTCGTAGATCTTTCCACATCATTGTGATATATCGTTCCACTTGAACACGACTTGAATCACTCATTTTATCAAGGTACAGAGGCTCTACCGCACTTTTGAAATCGTTGTTTTTTCCGCGAATTACTTGCATTTCAACATCCATTTTATCCAAGGTGTTTTTGAAAAAGCTGAGTTCGCCTCCAAGTCCTACAAATTCCATAGGTGAAGTAGGAAATGCATAAATTTCATTTGCAGCACTTGAAATGTAATATTTTCTAAGACCTACAAACTTCGCCGCCGTTATAGGCAACGACAAATTTTCCGCTTTTTTCAAAATCATTGATAGCATCTCTTAGTTCACGAGCTGTTGACATTCCACAGGTCATGTCGCCAATTTCCAAGAATATACCTTTGATTTTTTTGTCATTTTTGGCTACTTCCAAACCATGAAGTATGTTATTCAATCCCAATTGATGTTCCATTTTAAACGTAGTTGGATCGAAATCAGCTTTTGCTTTTTCAGCAATTAAACCCTCCAATTTCATGTGAAGTACAGCGTTCTCAGACAGCGAAGTGCTTTTCGAGTCAGGGCCAAAACTTGAGATAAATCCTCCTAATACGATGAAAAACAAAAAGATTCCAACGATTGAAGCGATTAAAACAGCGACAAAACTAGGCCAAAACACGCGACCGAAAGTCACTTTTTTAACAACCTGAGAGTTTACTGTTATAGGTTTATTTTCTTCAGACATTTTATTTAATATTTAGAAATTAAGATTACAAATCAAAGATACTCTGATAATTACCTTTTGATGAGTAAAATATACGAACGGTTAAAGTGAAATGAATAAAAGCGATATTCATCGGATGAAGTTTCCAAGAATGTGCAAAATTTAGTCAAAATGAACCAATTATATTTGTAATTTTACCTTTATCAATCAATTTTTGGACATGAAATTATTTTTAGTTTGCGCATCAATCTTTATTTCTAGCGCACTTTTTTCTCAGAATTATTCAAGAGTAAAAATCAATACAGGTTCGGAAGGACTTCAGTTTTTAGCAGAACAAGGAGTTGCAGTAGATCATGGGACTTACAAAAAAGACACGCATTTTATTACGGATTTATCTGAGAACGAAATTGAAATTTTAAAAGCGAATGGCTTCACCTATGAAATCTTGATTGCTGATGTAATTAAATTTTATCAAGACCAAAACAAAAATCCGGCAACAAGAGCCAAAAATGAGCTGTGTAACTCGAGTTCTGGAGGTAGTTCACTTCCAGCTGTACCTGTTAATTTTTCGGTGCCATCAACGTACGGTGGTTATTTCAAATATGCAGAAATGTTGTCGGAATTAGATCAAATGGCCGCCGCTTATCCGACTCTAATAACTATAAAAGCTCCTATTTCAACATTTCTTACAGCTGAAGGCCGTCCAATTTATCATGTGAAAATTTCTGATAATCCAAACGTGGAAGAAGCGGAACCTGAAGTTTTGTATACCGCAATTCACCATGCGCGTGAACCAATGAGTATGTCTGAAACCATTTTTTATATGTGGTATTTATTGGAAAATTATGCTTCTAATCCTGAAATTGCATTTCTTTTAAATAATACGGAATTGTATTTTGTTCCGTGCGTGAATCCAGATGGCTATGTGTATAATGAAGTCAACACACCTGCTGGCGGTGGAATGCACCGAAAAAACAGAAATCCTGCTGTAGGAACGTCAAACAAGGGAGTAGACATTAATCGAAACTATTCGTATGGATGGAATACAACAGGTGTCAGTCCAAATGTAAATAATGACACTTATCCAGGAACAGGTCCTTTTTCGGAGCCAGAAACGCAAGCAATGAAATGGCTGAATGAAAATCACACATTTGTTTCTGCATTTAACGCACATACTTATAGCAACTTATTGCTTTTTCCAATTGGAACAACGGTTGCCGAATTTGCAGATCACCATGATTATTTTAATGATTTAGGTCAGCACATGTGTAAGAATAGTGTATTCACAGCTCAAAAATCGTCTACACTTTATCCTGCTTCAGGTGATTCCGATGATTATATGTACAAAGTGGATATCGGTGTAGGTTTAAAAGATACTGTGTTTGCCTTTACTCCCGAAATTGGTGAATCTTTTTGGCCTCCTATGGTTGACATTTTGCCGACTTGTCAAGAAATGTTTTTTCCTAATCTGGTCTTAGCTCACATGGCACATAAGTATTTGGTTATTAAGGAAGATGACCCTACGCTGATTGCTACAACTTCAGGTACGTTTTCATCATAATGTTCAAAGATTAGGTTTGGAGAATGGAGCCGTTACAGTTTCATTAGTTCCTTTATTGAATGTTCAATCCGTAGGAGCTCCAGTAACTTATAATTTAGCAATTAGAGAAATGGATGATTCAAATATTAGTTACACTTTATCTCCATCTATTCAACTGGGTGACGAAGTGAAATATATTATAGAAACCAATTATGGCACTTGGATAGATCGAGATACAATTTATAAGATTTATGGATCATACGTGCAACAAGCATTTGATGATGCTTCTACAAATACAAATTGGACTGGAAGTTGGGCGTTGACAAGTTCAGATTTTTATTCTGCAACAAATTCATTTACAGACAGTCCTTCTGGAAATTATAACAACAATGCGAATACTTCATATCAATTTAATAATTCAATTGACTTAACAAATGCAACAGGAGCTCAAATTTCGTTTTTTGCTAAATGGGAAATTGAAGCGGAGTATGATTATTGTCAATTTCAAGTTTCAACAGACAATGGAACTACGTGGAATGGTCAATGCGGGTTGTATACCAATGCTGGAACCTCTGCAGATGGAAGTGTTCAACCAGATGGCGAGCCAATTTGGGATGGCGCACAACCTTCATGGGTGCGTGAAGAAATTGATTTGAGTGATTATTTGGGTCAGATAATTAAAGTTCGTTTTGTTTTAAAAGCGGACCCTGGAACGAGAGGCGATGGCTTCTATTTTGATGACTTTACGGTTGCATATAACACAGCTACTTCTGGTATTGAGGGGGTAATGAAACCATCCATTGTTTTGTTTCCAAATCCATCGAAAGGTGCTTTTGAGCTAGTTGGGTTGGATTTGAATGCGGATGTTATCATTTTAGATTTGGACGGAAAAATAGTGAAGGAATTTAAGTCGAACAGTGAAAATATGAAAATTGAACTTAAAAATCAAGCTGCCGGAACTTATTTTGTTAAGACCACTAAAAATGGCGAAGCGGTAGAATTGAAGTTTGTGATTCAGAAATAAATTAAGGAATTAAAAATAAAGAGGGTTTTAATCACCGCAATTTTTAATTGCTTCATTTTTAAATTGACTGCGTCTCTGCTTTGCGGTCTTAATTCACTAGCCATGCATTGTTTCTGTTTTTCCATACTTTTCCATGAGCGAAGCTTCAAAATCTAAGAATTGTTGCCAGCGTTCATCGACGTTGATTTTACCGCCATATTTTCGTGCATATTTGAGGAAAGTAGTGTAATGTCTTGCTTCGCTTTCCATTAAATCACGGTAAAAATCTCTTAAATCTGGATCTTTTAGTTCTTCACTTAGAATTTTAAATCGCTCGCAACTTCTTGCTTCAATCATGGCTGCAAAAAGCATTTGATTCACAAAATGACTTTCGCGCGGTCCACCGCCATTCACTTGTTTCAAGTATTTTGACAAATCACTGACATATGGGTCCTTTCGGTCGAAACCAAGTTTTAAGCCACGATCAATTAGCTTTTGGTGAACCATTTCAAAATGTTGCATTTCTTCGATGGAGATAGCGGTCATTTCTTCCACCAAATCTGTTAAATGTGGATATTGAATGATAATTGAAATTGCGTTGCTTGCCGCCTTTTGTTCGCAAAAAGCATGGTCGATAAGTACTTCTTCAATATTTCTCTCTGCGATGTTAACCCAACGTGGATCCGTAGGCATCTTTAATCCAAGCATATTCAATAATTTATTACAAAATTAACCAAATTCCGATGAAACAATAAACTTTGAGTCATCCTGAATTGATTGAAGTTGAAAATGAAATCGTTATTTTTACTCAAAAAAAAAGCATGAGGTTCGCAGTATTATTATCTATTATCTTATTTCAAAATTCGTTTGCCCAAGAGAAAACTACTCCCAAATTAATCGTTGGGATTGTGGTAGATCAAATGTGCTATGAATATCTGTATCGTTATCAAAGTCGCTATTCTGCAGGTGGTTTCAAGCGTTTGATGGTTGAAGGAACGAATTGCCGAAGTGCAATGTACAACTACGTTCCAACATACACAGGACCTGGTCATGCATCCATTTACACAGGTACAACACCAGAAAATCACGGAATTGTTGGAAATGATTGGTATGAAAGATCGAGTAAAAAATCTGTGAATTGCATCGAAGATTTAACGGTAAAAGCAGTTGGAGCCACAACAGAAGAAGGGAAATGTTCTCCAAATCGATTGTTGGTAAATACGATCACTGATCAATTAAAAATGACGTATCCGAATGCCAAAGTGATTTCGATGTCGATTAAAAATCGTGGAGCAATTTTGCCTGGAGGTCATCTGAGTGATGGAAGTTATTGGTTTGATTACACCTCGGGCGATTTTATCACGAGCACATTTTTTAAACAAACGTTACCAAGTTGGGTTACGAATTTTAACAAACAAGATTATCCGCAGAGCTATTTAAAGCAAACTTGGAAAACATTGTATGACATTAAAACTTACACCGCAAGCGGAAAAGATGATTCACCTTATGAGCACTTGTTGCCAGGTAAAACAACGCCAACATTTCCGTACGATTTAAGTGTCATGTCAAAGGACACCTTGAATTTTGACTTATTCACTACAACACCGTTTGCGGATAGTTATTTGACAGACTTTGCCCTTGGAGCACTGAAAAATGAAAGTTTAGGAAAAGATGAACAGACTGACTTTTTAGCGATCAGTTATTCTACTCCAGACATCATTGGTCATGAATTTGGTCCACAAGCTGTCGAAATTGAAGATACTTATTTGCGTTTAGATCAAGACATTGAGCGACTTTTGAATGCATTGGACATTCAAATTGGAAAGGGAGAATACATAGTTTTTTTAACTGCGGATCACGCTGTTGTGCCCGTTCCTCAATATTTGGTTGATAATAATTTACCCGGCGGTTATGTTTTATTAAGCGAACCACTTCAAAAGCTTCAAACTAAAATAACGGAGAAATTCGGAGCAAATTATTACAAAGCGCATACGAATTTGAATATATACCTTAATGATTCATTAATTCAAGCAAACAAAGCCAATAGACAAGAGATTGCAGAGTATGCTAAAGCAGAAATCATGCAATGGGAAGGAGTGAAGCGCGCTTACACTGCACAAGAACTTCTTGCATCTGGATACGGAGATTTTTGGACAGAAAAAATCAAACGAGGTTACAACAAAAATGTGAGTGGCGATGTGGTGTTTATGCTTGAATCTGGTTTTTTACCCAAGCTAGCTCCAAGTCCTTTAACAGGAAAAGGAACTAGCCACGGCTCAGCGTATTCGTATGATTCTCACGTGCCTTTGCTTTGGTTTGGAGCTCAAATCCCGAAGAAAGAAGTTTTCAGAGTTGTCGAAATAACAGATATTGTCCCAACGTTGGCGCATTTCATGAATGTAGCTTTTCCGAGTTCTGTGACTGGAAAGCCAATATTGGAATTATTCTGCAAAGAGAATTGAAAATTGAGCATAGGATTTATTTTTATTTCAATCCTAAGATCCAATCTTTCATGAGTGTCAAAACTTCAGAAGAAAAAGTTTCTTCAATTTTCGCATATTCATTTGGTGCACCGGTTTCAGTATGTTGAAACAAGTGATTCAAATTTGGTAATGCCACGACTTTAGCATTTTTGTTGTTTGCAGTATATTTTTTAATCGCTTCAAGGTTTTCTTTAAACGGGACTTGAAGGTCTTTTTCTCCATTCAATGCTAAAATAGGACAAGTCGTTTTTTGTAACGCTTCTTTTGGATCGAATAACAAGAAAAATTTCATCCAAGGATTATTTAATGCATCGTATTGTGTTTTAGAAAGTTCTTCTAGGGTAAATCCTTGAGGTAGAGTATCTAAAATGCGTGTGTTTAAGTCTTGAATATGCGTCAAAAAGCGATCATCGAAGTTTGGTGAACTCATGTTATTTTTCATGAATGCGAAAGCATCTTCCGACCAAATTTTTGTTTCCTTGATGGATTTTTCACTTTCTCCTTCTGCCCGAGCAATCAATTCTTGTTGAAGAATTAAGATTTCAGAACCTGGAATTCCTGGACCAGCAAGCATGATAACAAAAGCAACTCCATTTTCAGTTTTACTAGCCACCATTGGAGCGATTAATCCACCTTCACTGTGACCAATCAATCCAATTTTTGATTTGTCAATCTTTTTCTGAGTTTTCAAAAAAGCAATTGCAGCCTCTGCATCTTTTGCAAAATCTTCGCTTGTGGCTGTATCAAAATTTCCAGTCGATTTAGCTGTGCCACGATCATCGTAACGTAGGACTGCTATTCCGTTTTTCGTTAAATAATCAGCAATAACCAGGAAAGGTTTATGTCCCAGCAATTCTTCATTGCGGTTTTGTGGACCACTTCCGGAAATCAAAATAGCAACGGGAAATTTTCCTTTCCCTTTTGGAGTAGTTAACGTACCAGATAAAGTGACTTTAGCTGCATCATTTGAAAAAGACACTTCCGTTACCTCATAATTAAACGGTTCTTTGGGTTCTTGGGGTCGTTTTAATTCAGTTTTATCCAGCTCATTTCTAGTCATGTTTAATGGGAAATTAGTCCCACCTTGAGCAAAAATTCCTTGGAGTTCATTGTTAGTTAATGCAGCTTTATAGGTTGCTCCCATTTCTTTGCTCGTAATGATTAATTGACCATTTTCTACAGTTGTGCTTGTCATCGGGATATCAAAGGCTTTTTGATCTGGACTATCCATAGTGGATGCTAGACCTGCATCTGTTTTTGAAACGTGAAATGTAATGCGAAGTGGCATTCCACTGATTTCTAATTTACCATGCCAATCGCCCAAAAAATTTTGAGCAAAAAGAAAATTTACAGCACAGAGTGCGATGATTGAAAGAATTGTTTTCATGATTATTTGTTTAAGAAAATGATTAAAACTTTTGAAACGATTTCAGCAAGGAGCAATGCACCAATGAAATAGAAAACGGATTTACTTCCCTTGCCGTTTGAGGCTGTCTTGTAGCCGTTAAACAATAGAGCAACGTACCAAATAAGAGCGAATAATGCAAAAATGGAACTAATTATGACAAGTGTTATATTACTAAAAACAGCAGCTTGCATTTCGGCAATTGTTTTATTGGTCATGTCAATAGAAAGCGAATTGTCGAAATTGAAAAATGGAATAAGATAGAGTGGAGCACGTGCAGCTAAAATTGTTGCCAAAACATCAATCAACCTTGTTTTTTTGTTGATTATTTTTCCCGCTAAGATCAGAAAAAGGAAGAGACAACTAATATTGATGAAATTATCGATAAGAGAAATTGTCCAATGATTTTTAGTAGAAAAATGCATATCCAAAGCGCCATCATATCTCAAATTAAAGTATGTAGAAGCCCAAGTTCCAAAAGCGGTTATGATGATGCCAAAAACGATTAATTGAACTTCGCTAAATCGCTGAAAAGGGTTAAATAATAATTGCTTCATGGTTCTAGTGATTTAATTTTTCAATGATATCATCTAACATGTTTCTGACAGTTGGATAACTTTTTGATAATTTGCTTGCCATCTCTTTTAGACTACCTCCAGACAGAATAAAATCCATCACAAATTGTTGGTCTTCGATAGACAAGCGCAAAAATTGTGGCAGTAAATAATCACCAGAAATAGTTGTTGCGCATTTACTGCATGCCAACTGACTTACAGATAATGTGTTTGCACAACTCGGACAAATGATGGGTAATTTTTGCATAGACACAAATTTTATTTATGCAAATATAAATAATATTCAATAAAAGTTAAATAAAATTGATTATTTTTTTAATAAAGTTTATTTATGTATTATTTTTAATTAGTCTTGCACTGTATTAAATGCTCGTAATTAGGCGATTTAAATCCAATTAGACCCAAATGGAAATTTCTAATTCCATGCCGATTTCCAATTTCTCTTTTTTTCGAATTTCAGATTTAAGTGGTAATAAATAGGTTTTTGATTTTGAATCGAACCAAATGGAAGTATCCCAAGTCGTCTGATTGATCTGAGCTTTTGCTTTTAATCTTCCCCAGCCTTCTTCCTGCCATTGGAATAAGTTTCGAATTTCAACAGACATATCTGAGGGCAAGGAGGCAAATTGCCATGAACCACCAGCAGTGCCTTGATGTTGCCAGATTTTTGTGTGGAATTGATAGTGAATTTTTGGATTCATTCAGATTTGATTTTTGATGAGTTTTGTTAAACATGCAAAATCTATTTTTGGAGTTCTTTGATTTTATATAGTTCGTGTTTAATATTTTGGCACCTTTTTTTTAATCCAATCTATTAAACCTTCAGTCCTAAAGTATAACGAATTCTTGAATTTCAAGTTTTTGTAATTTTTCGATTGTTAACTTCATCCCAAATTTCACAAATTGCTAGTAGTTCGTTTATTTAATCTTGGTTTCATGCTTCAGACTTAACAATTGCTCTTGTAAGTTTAATCATCGTTTTGAACGAACAGTCTGGATATGCAATTTGATTTACAGTTCCGGATATAAAAATTTCGTGTTCTGGACAATAAAAGGCCAAAGCACCTGAAAGACCTGAATGCCCAAGAAAATAGGGGACAGCGCCGAATGGATTGAAAATCCATGGTAATTTGAATAAATGAATACCTATTCCAGATTTCATTGGGAAAAAAATACGATTCCATTGTTGCAATTGTTCGATCCGTTCTTTAGGAAAGAAAGCACCTGAAAAAAACGCTCGAATAAAATGAAGTAATTCAGCAGCTGTGGAAACAATTCCACCATCAGCCCAAAACGAAATCATTGCATTCGGAATTTTCAAGGTAATTGATTTAAAGTATAATGAAGCAGGCTTTTCATCACTTATGTCAGAATATACATAGCTTTTTTCAAGTTGTAAAGGCTCGTATATGATTTCTTTACAGTTCTCTGAATACGTTTTACCGGTTAGAATTTCAATGATCTTTCCCAAAAGTTGAAAATTGGTGTCAGAATAATGTGCTTTGTTTTTTGCGCCAGGTATAAAAAGAGGTTTGATTTTTTTTGTCTTTGAAATGCAATCTTCAAAAGTCCATCGTTGATCCGCACCTGACTTCAACATTGTTTCTAAGCTTTCCTTATGTTCTCCTTTATCTTGAAAATAATCGGGTAAACCAGATGTGTGGGCCAAAAGTTGTTCAATTGTAATTAGATCAGAATAATCTTTTCCTTCAAATTCATGCAAGCCTTTTAGTAAATCCTCATCAAAATACTGCTTCAAAGTGTTTTTTAATGATAATTTCCCTGTTGATTCTAAATGCAGAATAATTGCTGTTGTGAACAGTTTTGTTGTGCTCGCAATGAAGAATTGTTGATCTATTTCTAAATCTCCTGAAGCACAATTCCATATTTTATTACCTTTTTGGATAGAAAAGGAAGCACCAAAAATTTTCTTTTGGTCAACTGTCTTATCAAGTATTGTTTGTAGTGTTTTTTCTATATTCCCCATTGAAAGTTCGTTTTTTCACCAACCAGTTACCAATAAATTTCGTGCAGCTCTTTCACCACATTTTTGAAACTTATTGTATGCCAAAGCAGCACGTGTTCTAATTTTCTCGTTTGATTCATTCAACACATAACCAGAAATAGCATCATGAATTGAATACGCTTCTGGACTCATCAAGTGCGTTGACCAAACCAATGGATTTACATTTGAATTTTCAAGTGGACCTGAAAAATAACTTTTGCTATAGCATGCTAAAATAATGACATCTCGCTTTTTAGAATCGGTGTTCTTGTATGTTTCATCGAGTTGAAAGTCCATCAAGCCGTTGTGACCAATGTACGAAACTAAACTGGAGTTTCCTCCAATTCCAATTGTTGTTTGATTGTGTTGAATCGTATCTTTCAATAATCCAGCGCTGCATTTTAGAAAATCTTTGGTGCATTTTTCAATGTATTGACCATCATAAGCATCCGCAACAAGGTAGAATTTTCTACTTACATGTTTGAAAATTAATCGCTCTAGACGGATAGAGTCTAATTTTTGAGTTCTAACCAATTTCCATTCTTGACTTCGTTTGAAGTAGGTTCTAATTCCATATCCGCAGCCCCAATATAAATTGTTGTTTGGATCTTGGCCATTCCCAATTTTTGCTGGTACAGGAACAATTCCCTGGTATTTGTTATCGCAAAGAGCTACAAAAATATGAATCGTTTTGAAAGTGGAATCGAAGGGGATGTCTTGGTTTTGTTCAGGCTCTTCAACGAAAATGGTTGACCTATTGTCTGTTTGAGATTGACAACTCAGGAAGGATAAAACCAGACAACTCAAAAAAAATGAAACTTTCATTATCATAGATTAAAATAAAGCTTGTGAAGCAGTTTACCTTTTTGTTCAACGTTTAACTCTCCGAAAAACTATTCTAAATCAAAGAGAATTTCTAAAACTCGCTAAATCAAAGTTAGCGATTTAAAAATGAACTATTTAACCATTAATAGTTATGTTTTTAAAGTAATAATTCAAAAATCCAAAAAAGTAATACTGAAAATTAGCTCAGAACGCGTAATGTAGTTCGTAACTAAATCAATGTCATTCGTAACATTATGCATTTTTTCGTAACTCTAATCGTGTCCACTTAAATTTAAAAGACTTAATTTAGATACACTTATATAAAATGCAGAGCAAAAACCTGTGAGAAATAAAAAGAAAAATTTAAAGCCTTTTCGTGAGTTATCAGTTCTCTGTTTTAGGATTGATGGTTGCAGAAGCAATAGGTTTTTATGCCATTTTCAAAAGCAATTAAGTCAAAGTATTGCGCTTCTAATTTCTTTTTTTATTGTTGAAAATTCATGTTCACAAATCAATGCTTACCGTCAATATACATCTAAAAATGGTTTACCGAGTTCGGAGGTTTATGATATAGTTCAAGATGATTTTGGGTTTATTTGGTTTTCAACCGACAAAGGTGTTTCGCGTTATAATGGATATGAATTTGAGAATTTTGATGAAACAGATGGCTTGCCTCAGCACGTTGTTTTTGATTTTCTTAAATTACCAAATGGTAAAATTTGGTGTACAACACTTTCAGGTGAATTATTTACAATTTCAGGATACCATCCAACATTTGAAAAGTACCAATACAATCATTTGATATTAAAACAAGTAAAGCCGACTTATGGTCCAGTTAATTCATTGTATGTTGCTCCCACAGGTAAGGTTTATGTTTCATTTAAGGGTGCAAATAATTTATTGATTATTGATAAAAATGGAGCAATGAATGCGTTGCACCCCTCTATTGATTTAGAGCAGAAACAAGGTTTTTTGTATACTATGTTTGAAGATAGTAGTGAGCCATTTTTCTTTAAAACGATTAGGAATGGTGAGTTTGTGCGTGAAAAGAAAACGAGCAGTCACTTTTACTATAAAAATGAACAAGTTCCAGCTTCCATTTTTGAAGCACTTACGTTTGAAAGTGAAAAAACTGCAGTTTTCTTATTTGAGGGTAAAATGATTATTAAGACACTTAAAGAAAAAAAGCAAATGATTTGTCAACCTCAACTTATTGCTACTGGTAAATTGAGCAATTCGCTTTTTTGGACAGGTCATAAAAATGGAGGTGTTGTCATTTACAATACGAAAGGACAAAAAGTAGATCATCTTTTGAAAAGTGAAACTGTTACGCAGCTCATGGTTGATGACCAAAACAATTATTGGGTTTCGACAGCTGATCACGGGGTATTCCTCGTTAACAATTTAAATATCAAACAATTAAATCTTGCAGAGAAGACAAATGAGCGCATACATTCAATTGAATCAGATGGTTTACAACTTTTTATTGGGAGCTATTACGGTGCTATCTTTAAATTGATTTCTTCGGGGAATAGCTCTCGGATAGCCCCATATTCTCTGAAACAACCGGTTTCAATTTATTCCTGCAGTGAAAACTCAACTACTTATTTTTCAAGTGACTATAGTTTTGACTCCAAAAGTGAGATTGTTTCAAAATTCAGCTCTTTAGCACCGCATGGAAATGGCAAGAAAACGGCTGTATTATCATATGGTTATGTTTTTTTGACAGATTTAAAAACAAAAAAGCAACAAAAAATCCCAATTCCGCATCGTAGTTCCGCGATTTGTTTTTTGAACGATCGATTGTTTCTCGGCACGCATATAGGATTATATGAGCTTAAAAACAATCGGTTTGAAATGGTCAAAACATTTGGAAAGTGGCGCATCAATCAACTTGTAAAAATGGACAATTCTTTGGCAATTTGCACTAACGGACAAGGAATTGTAGTGTTTTCAACAGAAAAGGGAATTCAAGCCCATCTTACAACAAAAAGTGGGTTGTCGAGTAACTTTGTATCAAATGTGTACAAAGAAAATTCAAAAGAACTTTGGTGCAGTTCTAACGTTGGTGTTGATAAAATTACCTTAGGTAAAAAACCCAAAGTTAAATCGGTTGACCTTCAAAACTTTTTGCCAAGTAATGAAATTTCTGATCTTGTTCTTTTCAAAGATACCTTGTGGATTGCGACAAAATCTGGTTTGTGTTTTGTGCCAAAAAAAATAGTTGATTCAGAAACAAAAGAACTCAACTTTCATTTGAATTTCAGTGCTATTTTCGTTGGTGGGGTCCAATATGATTTGCATCAGAAAGAGCGATTATATTATGATCAGAATGAAATTGAGTTTCAATTTGGAGCTATTGCTTTTGTGAATTTGTCGGATTTAAGGTACCGTTACAAGCTTGTTGGAATTGATAAAAATTGGCGCACCACGAATTTAAGAAGTGTAAATTACTCAGCGTTACCTTCAGGGAATTTTACATTTATTGTTCAAGTGAAAGGTAAAAATGGCAGTTGGGAAAAGAATGAGCAACGCATATCCTTTAAAATTGCTTTACCTTTTTGGAAAACCTGGTGGTTTATTCTTGCAGCCTTTTTTGCACTAGTATTTTTGATTTATTTATTTTTTAAATACCGAATTTTAAGTTATAATCAGCATATTATCAAAGAAATATTAAGGCATTTATTGAAGCGTATAAGAAGAAAAACGTTGATGGTTCAGGTGAAACATCTAGGCAAATCCATGAAAATTGAATCATCAAAAATTCACTTTGTGAAATCTGATGGCAATTATTTGGAGATTCATACACCCGATAGAGTTTATTTGCATCGAGCTTCGTTCGATCAATTTATCAGTGATTTACCAGATGCCATTGAATATATGCGCGTGCATCGTTCTTTTTTAGTGCGGATTGACAATATCCAAGGAAAAAGTAAAACACAAGTGATACTCTTAAATCAAGAAATTCCAGTTGGGCGCAAATACTGGAATGATGTGGCGAATATTTGATTCAGTGAAAACGGAGACTAATTCTAGCTTTAAATTGTCACCATAATTTACGAAGCATTATGCCAACGTGGTTTTGGTTAGGTCATAATTATTTTTGATGTTATCAGAATTGAAGTGGTACTGCTAAATATCAATTTAATTTCATTAAAGGTTGTAATTTTTGTTTTAAAATTGATTAGACTTAAAGTGAGCGAAAGATCCTCTTTTAAAATCTTCCTAATATCGTTATGAAACATTCCGCTAGTCGTCTTTTTTACTAAAAAGGGCATCATTTGATTTCCGAATTGTCCATAATTTGAACTTGATAAAAGCGCAGAATCATATTTATATTGCTTTCAAATTTTTAAAGTGATTTTCGTTTGTATGTTATTCGTAACTTTTATTATACTTTTCGTAACAAAGTCCCATTATTTCTGCAAATCCAAAGTTTTCCACGCGTAAATTTCGTCTAGCTAATAAAGTTTCTTTGCATTTAAATTTCATCAATTTTGAACTTTCAAAAAAAAAGGTCAAGTAGCGAAATCGAGGAAAGGGTTTATTTTTTATTGCTTGTTTAAAATTGTGGATTAACTCGCTTAATAATTTTAGAATTTGCTTCAGAAAGAAAAAGAAGTAATTTAGAATTTCATAATACGTTTTTTAATGTTGAAACTCAAAAAAAGATTTATTTGTATACTATTGCTTGGCTTAATTACACTTACGAGCTCTGGACAAGAAACGAACTTCACCAAAGAACAGGTGAAAAGTGATATAGAATTTCTAGAATTAAGTTTACTAAAATATCATCCAAATCTTTTTGTTTATTCCTCGAAACATGAAATTGATAGTTGTTTCAACGAATTAAAAGAATCACTCACTGATAACATTAGTAAACATGAGGCTTATCGTTTGATTTCATCAACTTCTTCAATCGTAAAAGATGGGCATTTTGTCATACAACCTGATGAGAAAACAGTGAAAAATTTCTATCGCAATGCTAAGCTGTTTCCTTTAGATATTTATTGGATTAATAATGACGCATTTATCATCAAAAATTACACGAACGAAAATATTGGAATCGGCGATAAGTTGTTATCAATCAACGGTGTAGGGATTGAAGAAATACGAAGAATTATTCTTGGTGGTGCTTTGCGTGATGGCAATAATACTACGTACCCAAATTGGATTTTGAATAATTTTAATAGGGCTTATTATGGTTTTTATTTTGGTAATTCTGAGATTTATGAAGTTGAAATAGGCAATGAATCTGGACTAAAAGAAAAAAAACAAATTAAAGGATTGACTTATAATGAAATAAGTAATTCAAGGAAAATCAATTATCCTGAGTATTACAAACAATTAACAGAAGAAAGAGGAATTGAAATTAAAATAGATTCCGTTACCAAATCAGCTTTGCTTACCATTAAATCATTTGAAAATTCAATATTAAAGAAAACGTATCACCAGAATTTCAAAAAGTCCATTAAGTCTGCTTTTAAAACCTTAGATCAGCAAGGAATAACAGAATTGATTATAAACTTAAGAGGAAATCAAGGTGGTGAAGTAAGAAATGGAATTTTTCTTTTGAAATATTTACTAAATGAATCATTTCAGGCTGTTCAGGGTTTTACGATTGTAGATAAAAAGCAATACGATTCTGAACAAAACAGAAATAAATCCGTGAAAGGTATTGGTACCAAATACCATGAACCATTTGAACAAAATTACACAGGCCATCTTTTTGTTTTAATTGATGGAGGTAGTTTCTCATGCTCGGGAATATTTTCTTGGGTTCTTAAGAAAAAAAAGAGAGGAATTATTATTGGAAAAGAATCAGGAGGAAGCGCATATACACTTGTAGGAGCACCAAATAAAACGATTATTTTGCCAAACACAAAATTACAAGTTACAATTCCATTACTTCAATATATTCTGCAAGATTATAAAGACGAAACGAAAAGTGGTGTTGTTCCTGATGTTGTAATAAATCCAACAATTTCTGATATTATAAACGGTACAGATTGCGAGTATAATCTTGCGCTAGAATTAATAAAAAATAAATAAATTAAAAATTCACGTGTTGAAAATCAAGTTTTCATATCATTTTTGGTGGGTTTAGAGATGGATAACAAAATAGTGTATGACTTTCAAAAACATAACATGATGAGTAAAAAACTCTTTCTTATAATACTAGCAATGACTGTTTACACGATTGCAATTGCACAAGATGAATTAAAAATCAAATTGGACTCAATTGCAAAATCTGGTTTAGAGAGAGGAATACCTGGAATGCAAGTTTTAGTATCGGATGGTGAAGCATTCACCATATACAATTACGGATATCATGAAATTGGAGGAACAACCGTAGTAAATGATTCCACAAATTGGCGTTTTGGTAGCATTACTAAACTTTTTACAGCAATAATGATACTTCAGTTAGAATCAGAAGGGAAATTAACAATTGATGACTCCGTATCTAAGTACATAAATCTAAAACAACACAATTATGCTGGAATAACGATAAAACACCTTTTAAACCATACTTCAGGTTTATATAATTATACTTCTTCAAATCAATTAAAATGGGAAAACTCCGCGAATCAATGTCTCGAATATAGTTTAAAAAGGAAACTAAATTTCAAACCAGGAAGTAAATATAATTACTGCAATACAGGATATTTACTACTAGGGTTAATCATTGAAAAAATAACAGAAAAATCCTTTCAAGAGAATATTAGGGTGAGAATATTTGAACCTTGTGGTTTAGAAAGTATGATCTATTGTACTGATGAAAAAACGCCAACCAATATGGCGAGAGGCTATAAATTGAAAGGTAAAAAGTACAACGATTTTACTGATATTAATCATAGTTGGGCAAACGCCGCTGGTGCAGTTTTAGGGAGTCTAAGCGATTTAAATAAATTTGTCAATTGTTTGTTTAAAGGGAATCTTATTGATAGTATACAACTAAAAAAGATGACAAGCCCGACCGTAATTTACCGAGACTTGAATGCAGAAGGAAAAGAATGGTTCTATCACGCAGTAGGGCTTTGCTGGGATTTAAACCTTGACAAAACAGAAAGCACAATGTATGTTTCTCACGGTGGTAACACACATGGATACAATTGCGACGTTCATTACAATATTCAAAATAATTTATCAATAACCATTGGGATGAATTTATTTCCCAATGGAAAATATGAACCTGTTTTTAGTACTCAGAATGATATGATAGATGCGATTCATGAATTTTATAAACAGAAAAAATAATGTTTCAGAATGTCGAACATAGCTTAACAATTTTGCCATGTGCCATGATCAATTACTAATTGATAGAGGAAAAAACAATTATATGGGACTCAAATGCATAAAAATACTGAAGGAGTCCTGATAGAATACCCAGTAAAAAGAAAACATAAAATAAGTAAAAGAAGGTCAAAGGTTGGTTTTCTATAAACATGAGAAATATGAAAAAAACGATTAATTTAATGCTCGTTATTACTGCAGTAATCAGTACGTCTTTTGTGTCCAATTTATCTGCACAAACAGTTGAGAATAATCAGGATGAAAGACAAGCACTAATCATCGAAACGTATCTCAAAAATGGTGCTTGGAATCATCATTTTTTGTCAAAAGAGTGGGATCAATGGATTAATTTAGCTTTACAACAAGATTCAACAATTGCCTATTTGTGGCAACAAAAGGCTCTTCCGTATTGGAAACAGAAAAAGTATCAATTAGCCGTCGAATGCTATGAAAATGCTGTGAAATATGATCGAAAAGAATGGTTGTCACGCCTTGGCTTTTTAAAATGCATTTTTGCAAAAGACTATGAAGGCGCTCTTATTGATTTGAATAATTACTCTACAGAGTTTGGATTACAATATGAACAGGATCATCCATTGGATTTCTATAAGGGATTGTGTTTTTTACAATTGAATCAATTCCAAAAAGCTTGCGATGTTTTCAAGGAAATTGTTGAAAATCAAGAAAGAAAGCATGGTGCTGATTGGGTACATTATTTAGAAAGGTATTATTATGCAATTTCCAATTATGAGTTAAAAAACTATCAACTAGCAAATCGTGAATTGGATAAAGTCTTGAAAGAATACAACAATTTTTCCGATGCTCAATATTACAAAGCGCTTTGCATGAATTATTTAGGTGAAAAAGAACGAGCCAAAACAATCATGGAACTTGGAAAATTGAATTTTGAGAATGGATACACATTCAATGAAGATTCAAACAGGTATGAGGACTATCCTTACCAAATTACTTGGCAATGGGCCGCATCAGAATCTTTATTGAAATAAAAAATAAGGATTACATTTTATTTCACTCCGTAAACGCATACATCAAAATATTCGCGCCCATTTGCAACGCCTCTTTTCGTTTCGCTTCCGAATCATTGTGCACAGGCTGATCTTCCCAACCATCACTTAAATCTGTTTCATAGGTGTAAAGCAAAACAACTCGACCATTTTCGATTATAGCAAAAGCCTGCGGACGTTTACCATCGTGTTCATGGATTTTAGGGAGTCCGTTAAAATCAAATTTTTGATGAAAAATGGGATGATTAAAAGGCAATTCTACTAATTCATTATTCGGAAAAACCTTTTTTATTTCAACACGAATAAATTCGTCCATTCCGTAGTTATCGTCGATGTGTAGAAAACCACCTCCAAGCAAATAGCGTCGCAAATTTTGAATTTCTTGACTTGAAAAAACAACATTTCCGTGTCCTGTCATGTGCACAAATGGGTACAAAAACAAATCTTGACTGCCCACATCCACGTAAGGAACATCCTTAGAAATATTCGTTTTTAAATTGGAATTACAAAACTGAATAAGGTTTGGTAAAGCACTTGGATTGGCATAATAATCTCCACCACCATTGTATTTCAAAACGGCAAGCTGATATGTGTTCTGAGCATGCGTATAACTGGCAACAAAAATTAGAAATATAATTGTCGAAAATTTCATTTTTAAAAGTTGATTCATACAAAGATGCTAAAAAATGATGATTTATTGAATATCTTAATGCTTAGTTTATTAACGAACGAATCTAGCATTTAGCATGATACAAGGAACTTTCTACCGCAGAGAACGCAATGAACGCAAAGTTGATTTTTTAAATACATCCTAATTTTCGATGCTTCGATATTTTCCCTTTGCGCACTCAGCGCTCTTCGCGGTTGAAAAAACAACCGCAGAGATCGCAATGAACGCAAAGTTGATTTTTTAAATACATCCTAATTTTCGATGCTTCGATATTTTCCCTTTGCGCACTCAGCGCTCTTCGCGGTTGAAAAAACAACCGCAGAGATCGCAATGAACGCAAAGTTGTTTTTTTAATACATCTTAATTTTCGATATTTTCCCTTTGCGTTTTCTGCGCTCTTTGCGGTTAAACTAGAAATGTCTTGTTCAATTGTCCAGAAGTAGCATCGATTCAACAACCGCATAAATTCCTGCAGTTTCCGTTCGCAATCGTGTTTCACCGAGTTGAATGGGCACATAACCACTTTTAAATGCAAGTTCAATTTCGGATGGTGTAAAATCTCCTTCTGGACCAATCATAATAGGGCAGGAGTTACTTTTTAAATGCATCGAAATAGTGGATTTCTCTCCATTCTCACAATGTGCAATCAAGCCTTTTGGATTTTCTTGAATGAATTTCTCGATTTTCACAAGCACATTCAACTTAGGCAAAAATAAACGCTTGGATTGTTTCATCGCTGAAATCAGAATTTTTTCAAATCGTTCTAATTTAATCTCTTTTCGCTCTGATTTTTGGGTAAGTAGGAACGTAATTTCGGTAACTCCAATTTCAGTTGCTTTTTCCAAAAACCACTCCATGCGGTCATTCAACTTTGTGGGCGCAATCGCAATGTGTAAATTGTATGTTTTCTCAGCTTCTTGCTTTACGTTCAGAATTTTAACCTGACATTTCTTTGGATTATCATCCACTATTTCCGTCTCAAAATAGAATCCTTTGCCGTTTACAAGAGCAATATGATCTCCAACTTGCATCCGCAGAACTTTACAAATATGTTTTGACTCTTCTTCCGATAAAGTGAAATTATTTATTCCTGGAGCGATATGCGCATCAAAAAAAAGTCGCATCAATTCAAAATTCGGTAAATCATTTCTTTCATCAAATCTCCTTCTGTTGACCTCGAATTTTCAATTCCTTTCGATTTCAAATCATATTCATGCAAGACAGCAATATTCGCAGCAATCATTTTTGGGTTAAATGCTTTTGAGGCTGTCGTTAATTCTCCTGCAATGTATGGATGAACTTTTAACATTTGTGCAACTGCATCTCTTGATTTTACAGGCATAAAATGAATCATCATCATACGCGTAAAAAAAGTGAAGAGGTTGGGAATAATTTGCTGAATAGAAACTGCTTTTGGATTATGGTCAAAATAATCAACGATGCGAAAAGCTTTCAATGTATCTCTTGCCGCGACTGCATTTTGAAGTTCAAAAGCATTGTAATCTTTGCTAATCCCAATGTTTTCTTCGATATGAATGTCGTTGATTGTCGTGCCTTTTTCAATCAGAATAGCCAGTTTATCAACTTCATTCGTGATTTTACTCAAATCAGTTCCTAAAAATTCAGCAAGTAGCATGGCCGCTTTTGGTGTGATCATGTAGCCGTAATCTTTGACATAACGGGAAATCCAATCAACAATTTGATAATCACGAATTTTGTCTGATTTAAAAACAATGCCATTTTTCTCAGCACTTTTCAAAGATTTTTTTCGGGCGTCAAAATTGGCGTATTTGTAGTTAATAACGAATACCGTTGAATCCATTGGATTGTCGAAATATTCTGCCAAACCATCAATTCCTTTAAAACTTTGGGCTTCTTTCAAAACAACCAATCTCCGAGCTCCCATCATCGGAAAGCTCTTTAATTCTGATAAAAGAGAAAGAATTTCAGCGTCTTTACCATAAAGAATCGTTTGATTGAAATCGCGCTCAGAATCATCCATGGCGTGTTTCACAATGGCATCAGTGATTAAGTCAATGTAAAAAGCTTCTTCTCCGTGTAAAAAATAAATTTTACGGAAAACACCAGATTCAACTTCCTTAATGATCGATTTATAATCCATACTTGCTTAAACGTGTTTTTCCCAAATTTGAACAAGTTCAACCAACGTTTTTGTGGCTTTTTCCATGTCTTGAACGCTAACATACTCATGTTTTGAGTGAATCGCCATTTCGCCAGTAAAAATATTTGGACAAGGCAATCCCATGAATGAAAGCCGAGAGCCATCTGTACCGCCGCGAATAATAGTTGGTTTTGGATCAATTCCTGCTTTTTTCATCGCTTGAATTGCATATTCGGTAACGAATGGCACGCTATCCAGCACTTCCTTCATGTTTCGGTATTGTTCTGTGACTTCAAAATCGAATTTTGCACCGTTGTGAGGTTCAATAATCATTTGAGCCAAGGCTTCTAATTCATCTTCGAATTTTGCCAATTTCTCGGTAATATGGTCACGAATAATAAACGAAACAGTCGCTTTTTCCATGATTCCGGAAATGGAAGTTGGATGAACAAAACCTTCGCGACCAGAAGTTGTTTCAGGCGACCAGCGGTCTTTTGGCAGAGCTGCCACAAAATCGGATACCAATTTAAGTGCATTTACCATTTTACCTTTGGCATATCCAGGATGAGCACTCACACCGTGAAATGTTACTTTCACTGCATCCGCAGAAAACGTTTCATCTTCAATCGAACCAAGCGGACCACCATCCAAGGTATAACCATAATCGGCGTTTACTTTGTTCATGTCCAGATGTTCCACGCCGCGACCAACTTCTTCATCTGGTGTAAACAAAATGCGAATTTCACCATGCTTCACTTCAGGATGTTCAACCAAATAATTGGCCAAATCCATAATGATGGCAATTCCAGCCTTATCATCTGCACCAAGTAGCGTATTTCCGCTAGCAGTAATCAAATCATCCCCAATTTTCTCCAATAAATAGGGATGTTGCTGAACGGTAATGATTTGACTTTTATCATCAGGTAAGGTGATTGGGGTTCCGTCATAATTACGGTGAACGATAGGTTTCACATCTGTTCCGCTACAATCTGGAGCTGTATCCATGTGCGAACAGAAACAAATAACTGGTGCATCCGGATTCGCTGAATTGCTTGGGATTGTTGCGAAAACATAACCCCATTCATCCATCTCAACAGCTTCCAATTTTAAATCTTGAAGTTCCTTAACCAACAATTTAGCTAAATCTTTTTGCTTCATGCTGGAAGGAAAACTGGCGGAAACTGGATCAGCTTCCGTGTCTATTTTTGCATATCTGATAAAGTTGTCTTCAACTTTGTGCTTGTAAGAACTCATACTTTTTGGATTGATTATCAAAAGTAGTCATATTTAGTACTGTTTAGAAATGAGTTTTTCAACAAAAAATGAACAATTTCAAATGTGAAAACCACAGACAAGCAAATCTTTAGTAACTTTCGGGATTAAAAAAATCACAATTCGAATGAAATTAAAATCAATTCTATCAGGTCTTTTGCTAGCAATGATCACATTGAATAGCTATTCGCAGCAAACAATAAATGGTACAATCATGCATGGTGGAATCTCGCGAGAGTACATTTTGTACATTCCAGCAAGTTATTCTGCTTCAACAGATGTTCCCTTGTTATTTAATTTTCATGGATATACCAGTAATGCAGGTCAACAATTGTTTTATGGAGATTTTCGTCCAATTGCTGATACAGCTAACTTTATCTTGGTAGTGCCGAATGGATTAACAGACGACAACGGCATTTCTCATTGGAATGTAGGTTTAACTTCGAGCTCTGTCGATGATTTAGGCTTCACAGAAACGTTATTAAATTATTTGGTTTCCACCTATTCTATTGATGAATCTAGAGTTTATTCAACAGGAATGTCAAACGGTGGTTTTATGAGTTATTATTTGGCTTGTAACATGAGCGATCGTTTTGCAGCAATTGGTTCTGTTACAGGTTCAATGATTCCAACTTGGCTCACAAACTGTGGAGCAGAGCATCCGACACCAGTGATTGAAATTCACGGAACTGCTGACCCAACCGTACCTTATGCGGGTACAATAGGTATGGCTCCAATTTCAGATGTTGTAAGTCATTGGGTAAATTACAATAACTGCACTTCATCGCCAACAGTTGCAACTTTGCCAAATACTAATTTGGTAGACGGATCTACAGTAGAAAAAACAGCTTATTTGAATGGCGATAATTGTTCTGAAGTGGTTCATTTGAAAGTGATTAACGGAGGACACACTTGGCCTGGAAGTTTAATTCCATTGCCTAGTACAAATTATGACATAAATGCGAGTGCTGAAGTTTGGAAATTTGTTTCTCGATTTGACATCAACGGTTTAATTGGTTGTCCTACAAATGCTATTTCTGAAAACGAGTTGGAAGATTTGATTATTTTCCCGAATCCAACTACAGGTGTTGTTTATATTGATTCAAAGAATAATTTTACACAAGAAATCGAACTTTTCGATAGTACAGGAAAACGCGTTTTTAATCAAACGTTTTCTAAAAACGATTCATCCATCAATTTGACATCGCTCGAAAATGGTATATATTTCATGCAGCTAAACAATCGAACCGAAAAGATTGTTTTAGTAAAATAATTGTTGATCAAATTTTGATGACAAAATGTTCTTTCATTTGATTTTTTCGAGGTAGGAGTATCCCCATTCTGAACAAATCCATGCTTACTTGAAAGTCATCGGATGTAGCTAGTTTTTGCCAAGCATTGAACATGGAATCACTCCAACGAATATCGTCAATGATGAGCATTGTATCGTTGTGACAATTTGCTTTTAGTCGTTCGCAATAATCCAAAAGTGCATTTCCATCGTGATGCCCATCAATAAAAATGAGATCGAAATTCTCTTTCGGGTTATTAGCTAAGTAGTGGTCAAACGTCTCGTTTTTAGCAAATATATTATTTAAATGAGTTGATTTAAATGTTTGATTGGCAGTGTTAAATGTGTTTTTACATGCTTCAATTGTTTGAATTTGCATAGTTGGATTTCCTAGAGCAAAATGCAAGGAACCAATACCAAGAGATGTTCCAAATTCTAGCATGTTTTTAGGCTGATAATGCTTAGCGATTTGATAAAAAAGCTTTCCAAATTTCCCTTGAGACGAACTCGTTTTGGCAATTTTTTGAATGGATCGCTGATTTCCAAGTTTCTTCGAGCCTGCTCCAAAATCTTCAATTTCGATGATTGTTGTGTTATTTTTGAGCGACTGAATAACGGAATTTATAGTTTGCTTGTCCTTTGCTGAAAATTCAATTTGCATGCATTTGTCTACGAAATCAAAAACAAAAGGCGAATGAATTCCATGTCTTCCTTTGGCGTTCAAGCGATATTTTATATATTCGAGCGCAATATTCATGGTGCAAAATAAGTAATACCAGCTAAATTAGCAGAGAATGACTGAAAATAATATCGAAGATCAGCGTCAAAAAGTGTTCAATTCGGATCCTAAAGTGAAGCTATTTGCTCCATGTAAGCTAGGAGAAGGGATTTTAACTCACACTGAACTTCTTTCAATTACAGAGAATCGTAATTTTGATGATGTCGAGGATAAAATAACATTTTTTGTACCTGCCTCAGGATCAGCTTCACGGATGTTTCAATTTATGTTTGATTTTCTTGGGACCCCGAATGAACTAAATTCGGCTGAAATGGAACGCTTTATGAATAACTTAAAGGATTTCGCGTTTTATCATCGATTACCTGGGGAGTTAAAAAACAAAGTGAAGAATGATACAATAGAAGCAGAAGAGCTCGCCCATTTTTTACTAGAACATGAAGGATTGAAGTTTTCAAAACTTCCAAAAGGACTTATTCCTTTTCATTACAATGAGCCATTTGTGCATAATCCTTTTCAAGAGCATATTATTCAAGGATATAAAATTGCAAATGGAAATGCTCATTTTCATTTTACCATTCAGCCAGAATTTGAGGATGAAATTAAGTCAAGTTTAGCAAATTTGGAAGGGATGACAGGGGCAACATACAATGTTTCGTTTTCATATCAATCAAAGGAAAGTAATTCTGTTGCTTTTAATGAATTGGGAGAACCTGAAATGGAGGATGATAAACCCTTAACTCGACCTGCTGGGCATGGCGCACTATTAGATAATTTGAATGCAGTTGATGCTGATTTAGTGTTTATAAAAAACATAGATAATGTCCAACATTATTCAAATTCATCGATTTCTTTGGAATATTGGAAATTGTTAGGGACTGCACTCAAAAAATTTAAAACAATCGCATCGGAAATTTATCAAAATCCTTCAAAGGAAGGTTTAATTGCTTTGAATAGATCCTTTCAATTTTTGTCACCTAGTGAGTTAAATAGCATTCAAACTGAAAATGAAATTCGAAAAATTCTTGATAGACCAACAAGGGTTTGTGGGATGGTAAAAAACGAAGGACAAGCAGGAGGAGGACCTTTTTGGATTGATAAAAACGGGAAAATTACAAAGCAAATTATCGAAAAAGCGCAAATCGCTCAAACGGGCGAACAGCTTAGTTTAATGATCAAAAGCAGTCATTTTAATCCTGTTATGATCGCGGCAAGTTTGCACCGATTTGATGGCTCTTCTTATGATTTGAATGAATTTAAAGATGATGAACAGTTTTTTGTTGTGAGCAAGTCACTTCAAGGAAAAACAATCAAGTACATTGAGTTGCCAGGCTTATGGAATGGAAGCATGGCCAATTGGAACAGCATTTTTGTGGAAGCACCGAAAGAAGCTTTCAGTCCGGTAAAAAGTGTAATTGATTTGCTTGACCCATTACATTTACCTAAAATTAACCATTAACTTCGGCGTCTGAAAAAATTAGCATTACAATGGAAAATCATCATAGCCATGGCGCTTGGCATGATTTAGGCACGTATCGCTGGTCAATTTGGTTTAAATAAGTTTACAGTGGATTAGATTGATCCATTTGGTACAATATTTATAAACTGTTTGAAGTTTATTGCTGTTCCATTGGTATTGTTCTCAATCGTAACTGGAGTATCTGGATTAGGATCACCGTCTGAGCTGGGCCCAATGGGCTTTAGAACTTTGACTTTGTATCTTTTTACAACTGTTGCAGCGGTTGGTTTAGGACTTTTGATGGTGAACATTTTTAAACCCGGTGTTATTAAGGATGCTAAGCAGCGAACTGAAAACCGCATAGAATATGAACTTTGGGCAAATCAAAACAACATACCAATTAAAGATGGTAAAAATATTTTGGCAACTGCATCAGAAGAAATGATCCACAAGGTTCAATTCAAAATGAATCAAGATACTTTGAGTGCTTCATACCAAGAACTTGCTGATAAAAATGCGAATGCAGTTCAAGCTTTTGGGACCAGTCCTTTGCAACCATTGGTGGACATCGTTCCAAGTAATCTAATCAATGCGCTGAGTGACCCAAGTTTGATGCTCCAAGTGATTTTCTTCGCTCTTTTTTTTGGAATAAGCATGTCCTTGTTGCCAGATGACAAAACGAAAACCGTGCGTTCCTTTTTTGATGGCATGAATGAGATTTTCATTAAAATGGTTAATATCATTATGAAAGGCGCTCCATTTTTTGTTTTTTGCTTGATGTCTGGTGTTTTAGCCAAAAAGGCCGGAACTCCATCTGAATTGATGACCATGCTCGCTGATTTGGGGTATTATAGTTTGGTTGTTGTGCTTGGATTAATTGTTTTGTTGGTTGTCTTTTATCCTCTTTTGATGAAATTGCTCGGTGTGAAAATGTCACCATTGGCTTTTTACCGCGGATTAAGTCCTGCTCAGGTGCTTGCGTTTTCGACAAGTTCGAGTGCAGCTACATTGCCCGTAACCATTCAATGTGTTGAAGAAAATTTGAAAATACCGAAAAAAGTATCTGATTTCGTTTTACCGATTGGCGCAACTGTTAACATGGATGGAACTTCGCTTTATCAAGCTGTAGCCGTTGTGTTTTTAGCCCAGTATCACGACATAGATTTGTCGTTTTATCAGCAATTAGGTATTGTTGGAACGGCGACTTTAGCTTCCATTGGAGCGGCCGCTGTGCCAGGAGCTGGATTAATCATGTTGATGATCGTATTGACCTCAGTTGGTTTAAATCCATTATGGGTTGCATTTATTTTGCCAGTCGATCGATTGTTAGACATGTGCCGAACTGTTGTTAACGTGACAAGTGATGCGACGGTTGCTGCAATTGTAGCGGAAAAGGAGAAGTGATTAAACTTATTCTATTCAAAAGTTTTGAATTGAAAAGAATAAACACCCTTTTCCTGAATGAATTTGGAAAAGGGTGTCTTTGAAAAATCAGGTCACTTTGAGATCACCAATCTTTTAGTAAAAATTCTATCGTTTAATGTCACTTGAACTAAGTACACACCAGAATTCCAATTAGAACCATCCAATTCAACTGCATTTGTGTTAGAGATGTCTGCTGAAAGAACTTCTCTACCCATAGCGTCTAATACTTGGAAAGTACCAGATTTGATCGTGTTGTTGAATGTCATCGTGGTTGCTGAATTCGTTGGGTTTGGAACCAATTCGAAAGATACATCAGTTCCAGCGTGAATCATGTTTGGTTCAGCAGTTTTAACGGCATAAATCTCGTTATCCTTGTTGATACCAACATAGTAGTCCCCTAAATCAGAGAATTCCAATCCGAAGTTATTCCAGTCTTCTGTCAATGCTATGTCGTAGAACTCAGCACCAGTTGTAGGATTTACAAAAGTATGCGTTGCTCCGATAGAGCTCTTAGAACCAGCACATGTCGCGATGTTTGATTGAAGTGCAACTGTAGATGAACAACGTGTTTTAATCCAGAACTCATAACCTGCTGGATTAGTTAATCCCGCAAAAGTATAAGAGCAAACACTACCAACACAAGTTACAGTTGGATTTGATAGAACCGAATAACCAGCAGAACCAATTACTCTATAGTAAATTTGGTAACCAGAAAGTAATCCACCATTTGTGTACAATCCACTAACTTCTGGCCAGCTGATTGTGTATCCACCTAATCCATCAGGAGCGCAATCTAATGCACTAACTGGAGTACAAGCAGCAATTGAAGGTACAGCTATAGTAACAACTGGTGTCCGGTAGAATTGACTTGCTGCAGAAGTACAACGGTACATTACTTGTGTTTCATAACTAACACCATTGGTCAATATTCTTGTATCAGTCAAAGAAGCTGAGTTCATCAAAGAATAACCTGGTGAACCAACTTGTTTGTAGTAATATGAGTACAATGATGCACCTTTATCAGCTGTAGTTAAAGTAACTGAAGTTGGAGTGTTTGAAACTGCTGTGTGAGGATTTGAAATAGCTCTAGCAGAGAGTATAAATAAACCAAATTCGCTCATATTAGATCCATCAACCTTTACCCAGTAGTTTTTATTTGGCAGCAAATTGGTTTGAAGTATTGTTGATGTTTCTGATCCAGATGCTCCGCAAATAATTGGATATCCTACACCACCATTATCATCATTACAATTCACCTGCGTAAATGTGCCTAGACAAGTATTATTGCTACTTTCATAAACATAGATTCGAGTATCGAAATTGGTGCCTAAATTATTAGTTGAAAGTTCAATTTCAAAAGGTACCAATCCACCAACAGCGCACATTGGTGTAGTAAACTTGTACCACATTGATCTTCCTTGACTTCCAGAACATGGAGATCCAATGAAATCTGTATTCGCAAATGTATTATTTCCGCTTCGGTTGTTGCATGTCATAACACCCAAGGTAGAGTAGGTGTTCAAAGCTGTTGCTCCTGATGAAGTTATCAACTGAGCGTTACAAGGCATGTCATTTGACGGAACATTAGCATTTGTTAGTGTTAAATTTAAAGTAATTAAACTATCACATCCATTTGATGCGCCTCCAACCATAGTGTATGTTGCTGTATTGTTGCTGGAAGTGTAAGTGTTTCCATCAAGCCATGTGAATGAATTATATCCAGTATGAACATGTGTTCCTTCAAAGGAGGAAACATCAACATTATAGTTTTCAATCATTGAACATCCATTAGAAGTTGCCGTTACAGTATATGTGGCACTTGATGATGGTTGAACGGAAGCAATATCTGTTAATGCCCCACTTATAATATTTGGTCCACTCCAAGAGTAAGTTAACGGAGCAACATCTGTGTAATGCACAATCACAGTGAACGAATTGTTAAGCACTCTTTGAACGATATTATTACAACCAGTTAAGCCAAAAGTTCTACCAACATGAAGTTCGAAATCTACAGTTCCACTCGATGTTACTGCATTCGCAATGTTTAGACCAGTTCTGGAATAATTCATTGTGCCTAAAGTTGCACCAACACCAGTTGCCAGCGATGCTTCGCTTGTTCCTCCTGAGGATACGCATCTTAGTTGAGAACGTTGTTCACTCATCCAGGCGTCATCGTATAATGGAATGCCAAAAATTGAACCTGATTGAAAATTAAGTGCTTCAATGTTATAAACAACATCAACACCTGTAATTGTGGCACCTGCAGGAACACTTACCGACAAAGGTAAAGCACAGCTAGAAGCACCTGGCAAAGATTGAAAGCCAAAGTCCGCATTTCCATTACCTAACGTGTAAGTCGCAGAGGATGTCAAAGTTTGAGTTGCAGGAATCGCTGTTGCTGTCAAATCTACAGGGTTTGAAGCACATGTCAGAACAAGACCTGTAATGTCTAAATTTGAAGGTGCTGAATTAACATTAATCGTTATTGATGAACATGTTGTGCTAAAAAAACCATTTTGATAATTTCGAGCATAATAAATAGTTGTGCTAGTTGGAGAAACAACCAAATTATTGCCAATTTGCAATTGTCCAGTCGTTGCGCATGAACCTTCAAACCAATAGAGATCTCCAAGAACACCAGATGCTGTTAGTGTTGAACTTTCCCCAGGGCAAATGGAAGGTTGAGTCGCTGAAACTCCACTTGGAGCGGCAGGAGCACAGACACCAGAATAGGTAACTTGAAGTGCCAACCCTGATGCAGCTCCTGAAATGTCTGAGGTGAATTGAATCGTTAAAGTTTGCCCCGGATTCCCTGTGTAATTGATTGTGCCAGAGCCATTTGTGTATGAATTTAGGAGTGTTCCTCCAGTACCAGCTCCTGCGTAGATTCTAACATAATCATAATTCCCTCCAGATTCAACAGAATATGTCCCGCTAATGTTTATAACCGCATTTCCAGTAGCTTCGAATACAGTGTATCCGTTTGCATCATTCGAAAAATTAGTGCTTGGACCAGCATGATCGTACACAAAATTACTAACACCGCATAGATTTGTAGAGTTACCACTATAAGGTATATTTAATGTGCCACATGCTAATGATGTGAAAAGTACCGAATTAGTCACAGACGATAAGCCAGAATTGCCACAAGTTACTTGTAATTGATAATACAACGTTGTAGTTGGTGTTAATGTCAAGGATGTACTTGTAGCTGAAGGAATTGAAGTCCAAGGAGCTCCGCCAGTTGGTGAAGAAAACCATTGATAACTTAAGTTTGATGAAATTTCTCCAGTATTTTGGCTTAAAGTGATTTGAGTCCCCGTACATCCTGACGAAAGAGAGGAAACTGCGGTTCCAGCATTCGGTGTTCCTGCACAAGCGGGCATTGGAAGAACTGTAAAGCAATAATCTTCCGTTTCTCCATAGGTATAACCCGTTGCTGCATAATTTGTATTTAATATTGCAGATTCTGTGCAAGTAATTCTCATACGTGTGGAACCTGGCGTAGCTGTTAACGGAACGGTAAACGAACCTGAAAACCCAGGGCTGACATTTGTAACGATGGTTGACTGTGCCATTCGTTCGCCTGCTTCAAATGTTCCATTTTGATTCCAATCTACGTAAATTTGAATTAGATTATCATATTGAGTTCCACTGCAAGAATTTTGTACAACGCTGAAAGATACAGTTGTTCCTTGCATTTGCGTTGGACCTGATACACTGCTTGTGAAATTTGAATACCTTCCTGCAATTGAACCTGCTCCAGGTGCAGCAGAAGAGCATGTACTTAAATTATTGGTCATTGAGCCAACTGTAACACTAGAAATATCAGTATCGGCACTGTTTGATGCAGATACAATGGTGTAAGCTGCGCAATTACAAGCTTCCAATACTGTTCTAGAAACAATCGAAGAATTGTTTGATAATCCACTGTTGGAACATGAAGTAACAATTCGATAGTAAGTTAAAACCGAAGTTGTGGTGCTGTATGTATCATTTGTAGCACCAGAAATATCAGTCCACGGACCAGACGCTGTCGGTGCAGATTGCCATTGATATGAAATTCCTGGCCCTGCGGATAGTCCTGTTGCCGAGAGATTCACAGCTACACTGGGACAAGCTGCAGATGAGTTAATGACGCCTGTTCCTGCATCAGGTAAACCAGAACAAGCGGGAAGTGTATATGTGATGCGCACGGCACCTGAAGCACCAGCACCACCATTTCTATTTGAAGTTAAGAACCCGCCTTTACGTCCACCGCCGCCGCCGCCGCCATAGGTAGCTCCACTATTTCCGTCTCCGGCATTCGTTCTACCTGCACCACCAGCGCCTCCATTGTTTGCACCACCAGCACCGCTTGTAACTCCCGAGCCGCTTCCACCAACATTAGCGGTTCCAGCACCTCCACCACCAGCACCAGCTGTACCACCTGAACCAGCAACACCATTTCCGCCACTAAAAGTAATTGTGCCAGTACAACTCGCGGCAGCACCACCTGTTCCTGCTGTATTGCTGTTATTAGCGACACCACCTCCACCTACAGCAACCACCAGGGTTGTGCCAAATGAAGTTGTACCTCCCGTATTTTGCGCAGCTGTTAAATTGCCTCCAGTACCTCCAGCCCCAACAGAATAAGCTATCACAGCACCAGGGCTAACGGTCAAAACGCTACTCGCGTAGGCACCGCCGCCACCGCCACCCCTTCCTGTATTATCAGAGGTTGAACGACCACCACCGCCACCGGCTCCCCAGCATTCGACCGTAATTGATGTTACACCAGAAGGCACTGTAAAATTGCCACTGGTTGTAAATGTTTGAACTGTTTGTCCAAATGAAATATGCACAGATGCAAGAATAGCACTGACGAAAAACAATGTAATAGTTCTTAAATTTTTCATATTGTAGTGTGAGTAGTTAAAGCTTATTAAGCCTTAAATTTATTTAATGTTAAATGTATGTAATTATTATTAGAATAACAAATAATAATTTAATAACAAAATAAAATTAGTTGACTTAAAATCAATAAGAAAGAACGTTTTGATTGTGGATTTTAGGTTTACTGCTCACATTCAATCATTCTTAATTTTCTCAGATAATCTAGCTAAAGTGTCCTCAATCTTCTTGAAATAACGGTACCTATTTTTTTCGGCTACTCCGCTGATTAAATTCGATTTTTTAATGAGGTTCTTTAGCCAAAAATCCGTTTCGTCACAAAAGTTATTATGCGAAGTAAGAATGGTATTGAATGTATGGTACGAAAGATAAGTTGATTTATTTCCAGCAATATCTGCGAGAACACAATTATTCCCAATCATAACATCACTTTGATACAATTGATAACTGTTTTCTTTTCCGATTTTTTCTCCATTCAAGCCAATTTTCGCGCTCATTTCAGCTTGAAGTTTAATTCGATTAATTATTTTCCCGACGAGATCACAAATTAATAAGGCGGTTTCTTTTGACTCGAAAATGCCAGATTCCCAATAAAATTCAATTTGTTTAAACGTGCTGTTTACAGTGTCGTCGCTCCAAATTTCTATGGAAGGTATATTTGAATAAGCTTCTAAAATAGATTTTGCTATGTCTTTTAAATCATAATTGATGGCATCCAAACTGAATTTTTTATCTTCAAATCCGGCAGCACCTATAATCGATTTGTTCCAATAAAACATTTTGAAAGATGTTAATTCCGGAAAAGCGAAATGATGAAAAACGGGTATGTCTTCTGCTGCAAAAATGATTTGTTTGTCTTCGAATTTGGCCACATGTTCAAGATCCGCCAACATTCCAGTGAAATAATCCTTGAATCCAGAGTTTTTAACTCCCATTGGATTGTATTTAAAATTCACATACGCTGAATCTTCTTGTTGGATAAATGAATCAAATGAAATTTTAAATTTCTTACAAATCAATGCAATTTCTTCAATGGTTAATGAGGTTTCTCCTCGCATTCTGCGGTAAGCGCTATCATTACTAACATTCAATAAATCAGCTAATTCATCAACAATGGAAATGTTGGAAGGCATCACGCTTTTCAATTGAGCCATGAATTTGATTTGTGCAGATTCTTTTAGTTCACTCATAATTTTCTAGGATTTTTCTGTTTCAAAACAACCAATATTTGCAATATTTACTAAAAGTACAATTTCCATTTGCAAAAATTGCAAAAACAGCGATTTATTTTCTAAACGACTAGCTTAAGTTGCAAATTCTGAAAACAATTCAAAATAGCTTGGAAATATCAATTTCATTCGGCTTTGGTGTTGCGGTAGCTTTGTCTCGTTAAACTAAAAAATTTGAATTATGAAAAAGAATAATAGCACATCAAACAAGCGTTCAATGGAATCAATAAACAAAAAGAATCAACAAAATTCATTTAAACCAGATGAATTGTTTCTCTTTTTTGATTTTAATCGAATCATTTATGACTGCAAACAAAAGTTCGTGAATTATGAATTAATCTTTCATACCCAAAAGTGGATTTTTACCTTATTGTTCAGTTTGAATTTTTTGATTTTGAATGCACAGGAAAATGCAAATCCTCAAATCGCTGGAAAATCTAAGGTAACCATCTTGAACATTGATACCAAAGGAGTGAACATTGATCCCGTGGCAGCTGGGAATTTGGTAAGAATCGAATTAGAAAAATTGAATCAATTTCAAATTATGGATCGTTATGATGTAGCTTACGTCATCGATAAAAACAAACTAAGCGTTCAAAATTGTTACGGAAAAATATGTTTGGTTGAAATAGGGAAGGTGATTGGCGCCGACAAAATGTTCACCGGAAGCATTGAGTTGATCGGGGAAACAATCATTGTTACATTCCGAATGATTGATGTGAAAAACGAACAAATTGAGCGAACACATGTGAACGAGTTTCTCAATTTCCCGAATGAAATGCAAACAATGGTTCAAGTATCTATTGCTCAAATGTTTGAGAAACCAGTTCCGGATGAACTTTTAACAACGATTACGAAACGAAATAATTACGAAAATTCGATTAACAATATGAATCGTTCGAAGGTTAATTTGTCTGGACCTCGCAGTGGATTCACTTACTTTACGGGAGAAGCAGGTCGAAGAATTTCGGAAGATAAATCTTCTGGAGGTTATGGTTCTTATCCTATGATGTTTCAATTTGGTTATCAATTTGAAGTTCAATACCTAAACGAAGGGAATTACCAAGCTTTGTTTGAGTTCTTGCCAACAATTTCTGGATTTAACCAAAACATTTTCTTTCCAAGCTTGACCATTATGAATGGGTTTAGAAATAACAAATATGGTTGGGAAATAGCATTTGGTCCAACATTGGGTTTAGTGACCAAGGCGAAAGGCTATTATGATGCAGATAACAATTGGCAACTCGCTTCGGAATGGGACGAAACCCTTGGTGAAAATCCATATAAAGTGGAAACGAGAATGGATAGCCGAGGAAATTTTGAACTTCAAGCAGGATTTATTGTCGCTGCTGGGAAAACATTTAAATCTGGAAAATTGAATATTCCTGTGAACTTATACATGATTCCAAACAAGCAAGGCATTCGTTTTGGGGCAAGCTTTGGATTCAATGCCAAACGAAAAAAATAAGAAAACATTACCTACAACTGCGACCTAATGTTTAACATGAGTCTCTGTCTGAATGCTTTTTCAGACAGAGATTCTTTAACAAAATCTTAGATATGAAGCTTTTAATCACGATTCTCATTTTATTTCTTTCACTAGCTCAATTTTCGAATGCACAGAGCAATTTTGGCAAACGCAAATTCGCTCGGAATTTATTCTCAAGAAACATTCATTTACCTGAAAAGAAAGATTCATCGACCATTATCCCAACAAAACGAACCAAAGTAAAAAAAATGGTAGCTGAAATACTGGCTGAGAATAAATCTGATTCACTCATTGAAAATGAAATTATAGCTGAAGATTCCGAATCAAACGTGGAAATTCTAAAAGAGCTAGAAGACACACTTGTGGAAGCAGAGAATATAATCGACTTAAAAGAGAAGATTTTAACGCCCAAAAAGCACACTGATCCATTTAAGTTTAATCATGGCATGATGGAACGTGCAGAAATTAAAACATTTCAGAAAACTTTTGATGAAAGCATGACCAAAAATCAACAAGTAAAAGAAAGTAACAAAAGTGCCTTGAACAATGAATTCAGAGAAAGTATCTACATCTTTCTAGGGTATCTTTTAGCTGCTGCGGCCTGCGCAATTTACTTGTTACTGTTATATTATTTCCCAGTATTTACAGCAATCCTGACGATTATTTTGCTTATCATTGGATTTGTTGTTCTACTAAACGAACTCTTCGACTTATTTTCCGATTTTATCTTTATGATGGGATAATAAGCTGTTAGTGATTAGACACTTCCACAGTTCCTTTGTAATCTGATGGCTCGCCAGGAAGCGGGTTTTTCAAGTGGACTTTCCATGCATAAACACTTCCTTCTGGAACAAGTTCGCCTGTATTTTTGTCTACACCATCCCAACCTTCATTTGCATCGGTAGTCATGTAAACAATTACACCAGTTTTCAGATCTACAATAAGCATGGTGAATTGAACATCACGTACATTGAGAGCTCTTGGAATAAAGCGATTTTTACGTCTATCAGAACTTGAAGGATCAACAGCAGATGGTGCGAAAAGATTGTAATCCTCTTCAATTCTTATTGTTTTAGATACTTCACCTACACATCCTTTTTCATTTTCAGCTTGAAGTGTAATAGTTTTGGTTCCTTTTGTAAAGAAATGAAGGTCTTGTGTTTTTCCGGTCAATTTTCTATTGATACCTTCAGCAATCCATGTGAAGTTTGAACCTTCACTGTAGGTTGCAACTGGAACTGTTGGCACACCTTCGTCAGCAATTAATTGATCGTCAATAGTAAAATCCAAATTTGGAAGTTTATTTACTTTGAAGCTCGCAATTTCTGAATCTTCGCTAATCAAATGATATTCACCTGAAACCGTAGCTTTTGAATTCAAATTGGTTGACTTGCGAATGATTTGTCTTTTTCCATTTGGTAAAGCAAGGATCAAATCAGAATCATTTTCGTTTTTGATGGTAATTGCATCTCCCACACAAATGTCTTTTACAAAAGGAACTTTGAATGTTTTCGATTTAGCTGGAGCATCCACTTTTCCATTAGATGTAGTCGCAGTGGAAGTTGTTGGATTTGATGTAACTTCTTTTTTAGATTTCGAATCGTCAAACCAAGTGTTGTCAAGATTTGAATTCGATTTTTGTTCTTTTATTGAAGTTGCTTCTTTATTTTCGGAAATCTTCTCATTTTTCACAGCAGAATCAACCGATTTTTGCTCTTTTGAAGCATTATTATCCGACGTGCTTTGTGATTTTTGTTCGTTATTTTGAGTTTCAATAGTTGTTTCAGATACTGCTGTTGCGGTTTTTGGCTCAGCGTCGTTATTCATATAAAGGTATGAACCAACGGAAACCACTGTCACAATTCCAGCAGCAACAATCCATTTCCCAGCTCCACCTTTTGGTGTTGGAGTAGAAACAGGTTTAACCACATCAAGTTTTTGGCTTAACGCAGTCCATGCAGAAGCATCATAAGGAAATTCAAATCCTTCCAAACTTTGCTTTACGCTATTTTCTAAATTGTTTTTCATGTCTTAATGTATATTCATGAATTTTTCACTCAAAATCTTTTGAAGATTCATTTTGGCTTTAGCTAGATTTGATTTTGATGTTCCTTCACTGATTCCCAATAGTTCACCAATTTCACGATGTGTGTAATCTTCCAAAACATAAAGATTAAAAACAGCGCGGTAGGAAGGAGAAAGCTGCTGAATGGCACTCATGGCAACATCGCCTTTTAGTTCACTCAATTCAAATTCCTCCTGTTCTTCCATTGGATTTTCTGTACCAAGAACAAAATCATTGTCATTATCAGATAACAAAGGATTCTTTTTCGATTTTCGAATATGATCAATCGCTGTGTTCGCAACAATTCTTCGTATCCAACCTTCAAATGATCCTTTAAAATCAAATGCATCTAGCTTGTCAAAGACCTTAATAAAACCTTCTTGGAGAACCTCTTGTGCGGTGTCTTTATCGCTCGTGTAGCGCATGCAAACAGCCATCATCTTTCCATAAAACAGTTTAAAGAGTTCTTCCTGCGATCGTCGCTCGTTACGCAGACATCCCTCAATAATTCCGTTTAATTTATCCTTGTTCTCCACATTATTACTGTTCAAAAGACGAAGCAATTGTTAATAAGTTGCCTATATTAAAAAAAATATTTGCAATACATATATTTTTACCAGTTAAAAAATTAGAATAAACCACATTTGTATTACTTTTGCAACCGAAAATTGATAACAATTAAAATACACATAAAAAAATGAAAGTAACTGTAGTTGGAGCTGGGAATGTTGGTGCAACGTGCGCAGATGTATTAGCTCATCGCGAAATTGCCAATGAAATCGTTTTGTTGGACATTAAAGAAGGTTTTGCAGAAGGTAAGGCGCTAGATATTTGGCAGACTTCACCTGTGAACTTGTATGATTCTAGAACAATTGGATCAACGAATGATTATGCTGCAACAGCAGATTCAGATGTAGTTGTAATCACTTCTGGTTTGCCAAGAAAACCAGGAATGTCGCGTGATGACTTGATCGCAACAAATGCTGGAATCGTGAAATCAGTTACAGAAAATGTTATTAAATATTCGCCAAATGCGAAAATTATCATCGTTTCGAATCCATTAGATGTAATGACTTACTGCGCTTATTTAACAGCAAAAGTAGATCGTAAAAATGTTTTCGGAATGGCCGGTGTTTTAGATACAGCTCGTTACCGTGCGTTTTTAGCTACTGAATTAGGTGTTTCTCCAAAAGATATTCAAGCGGTTTTAATGGGTGGACATGGTGACACAATGGTTCCGCTACCTCGTTACACAACAGTTGGTGGAATTCCAGTTACAGAATTAATTGCAGAAGATAAATTGAACGAAATCATCGAGCGAACTAAATTTGGTGGCGGAGAAATCGTTAAATTATTGGGAACATCAGCTTGGTATGCACCAGGTGCTGCGGCTGCTCAAATGGTTGAAGCAATTGTACGTGACCAAAAACGTGTTTTCCCAGTTTGCGCTTGGTTAGAAGGAGAATATGGAATGAAAGACATCTACTTAGGTGTACCAGTAATTTTAGGAAAAAACGGAATCGAAAAAATCATCGAGCTTCAATTGAATGATGCTGAGAAAGCATTATTGGAAGAATCTGCAAAAGCAGTGAAAGATGTGATGAACGTTTTGGACGATATGAATGTAGTTGGATAAATCCAATTTCAAATAAGATTGAAAAATCCTTGGTCGAATGGCTGAGGATTTTTTTTTTTGACTTTTATTTGCTTGAAAGAGGGTTGTCTTATTCTTTCAATTTTACGATCGAATTCAAATCAGAAATACTTTCTTATATTTCCGCGATTATTTAAATAAACGCTTGTGAACAATTATCAAAAGAATTATGGACTTTGGCTTGGAGGAGCTTTGGCTCTCAATTTTTTAGTTTCCTATCTAACTTACTATCCTTATATTTATTGGATTTTTGTTATTCTCGGGATAATTATTGCAACTGTTCAAACCCATAAAGCCGAGCAACAAAGAATAAAATTTAGAAAGGCCTTTTTAGCAGGAGCGATTGTTATTGTGGCTTACTTTCTCATTGGTTTAGTAAAAATTTTAATTCAAAGTGGATTTGGTTCTTTTAGTTTCATCCTATTTTATTTTAGTCCGGAAATGATTATGTCAATTTACTTGCTAGTGATCATTTTGCTCCTTACAGGTGCATGGTATATGTTCGAAAAAGCAGGAAAACCTGGTTGGGCATCAATAGTGCCATTCTATAACATTATTGTCATGTTGCAAATAGCGCAAAAACCAATGTGGTGGATAGCAATGTTTATCATTCCATTTGCGAACTTTGTTTTTATGATAATGATGTTTGATGCAATTGCTAAGAAATTCGGAAAAGATACTGGTTTTACTGTAGGTCTTGTTTTTCTTAATCAAATTTTCATTGCTGTTCTTGGTTATGGTGATGCAGTTTTTGAGGGTTACAATACGATTTCAGCCGAAGAAACTGATTTATTAGATAATTGAATTTGTGATCTTGTGCTTTTTTGATTTTGAATAAAATCCAACTTTCAGTTTCTTTAATATTATCATACCGATAATGAAAATTCAAGTATTTTAATTGAATCGTCGCAAATTTACCACTAAATCATTCCCTAGCAGATTAATTTGAATTTTAAACATTAAGGCGTTTAGGACATAAAGAGATGTAAACTAATAACCCAATGTAATTATTCAACTATGGATTTGAATTTCTAGTTACGTAGTCGTTGTAAAATTAAGGACCAACCTTGCGGTTTTTTAAGATCTGCATGAAAAATACTAGTGGCATTTCGCGCATCGAATATCTTTATCACAACGCCGCCGGCGTTCTTAATGATCTCGCATGAAGTATAGAGACAAGTCAATCACATACCCTTATTTCCCTTCACTTCTTAGTGTTTAAATTAATCAGTTGATTATCAATTGTATTTACTGGAACTACTTGATACATGTGGTAAGTAAGCGACGAGTCAATATTTTAATTTCGAAATCAAATAGTTTTGTATGAAAAACTAATTTTAAGCTGATAAATAATTTAAATGCAAAAAGCTAAAGTTGTTAAGATGAACTTCATTTGTAACCAAGATTGGGAAGAGATGAAAGTTAGCCAGAATGGACGTTTTTGTGATGTTTGTAAACAAGAAGTCTATGATTTTACAGATAAAAATTTTAATGAAATTAACACCGTCAAAAAATCATTGGGTTCGGCATGTGGCAGGTTTAGGGCAGATCAAATCGACCATAATTTAACTAACATCAATTTATCTCCATTAAAAAAGAATAAATACTGGCTGGCGACTTTGATAACTTTTTTTGGATTAGAATTCTCAAAGTTGAACAGTCAAACCGAAAACATTCCTAAGACCGAAATTCGACCAGATACATCCAATATAACACACCTTAGTCTTGAGACACAACTAAATGATCTAATTGTTGCTGATTCTAGCTTTGTTGCCAGCACTAAATATCCGGGCGTAGCTCCAAAACCATTTATGACAACAAGAAGATATGCCTTTTATTGGAGTAAAAGGTTTCCATTCATTGTAAGAAGAAGACAATTTTATGGAGGGAGATTTTAGCTTTCCAACTAAAGAAAAGGAACATTTTACACATGCTTACAATGCCTTTAAACGCTAGGAATTTCCTTTAAACTTACTGTTTCAAAATTACCGTTGTTTCACGACTCGATGAATGTATGAGCCTGTTTCTGAGATAATCCGAACAAAATAAACTCCACAAGGCTCATTTACGAGAGAAAGTTGATCACCACTCAGAATAGTAGCTTTTCTTACTAGTTTTCCTTGTGCTTCGTAAAGCTCTAAATCAGCATGTGCACCAATAAACTCAATCGTAATGTGGTCAAAAGTTGGATTGGGATAAATCATGGTTTGTGTCAAATACTGATTTTCTATTCCAACTCCATTTGAATAAACACACAAAGAAGTATCTACGCAACCACTAGCATCCGCTGCAATTACGGCATAATGCCCATTTTGTGTCATTGAATAGATTTGATTCGTAGCAGAAGGTATTGCATCAAACAGCGGACAATTCACCCATTGAAAAGTTATACCTGCACTTGCAGTAAGTGTGGTATTATTCGTAATAATCACGTCAACGCTAAAATCTGAGATTACTAAGTTTAAGGTAACTATGGAGTCACATCCTGCAGTATTTGTAAGAACAGTAGTGTATGCTCCTGATTCAGTGAGTGTTTCGTTAATTGCGGACCAATAATATTCATCACATGCATTTTGGTTTATCGATGAATAACTTGGTTGAACAATAGTCAAATTAATTGTTACTAAGGAATCGCAACCTGCTGCATTTTGAATGATCGCAGAAAAGCTGCCAGATTGGGTGTAAGTGATTCCGTTTAGTGGCCAAGTGTAAGATTCGCAAGAACTTATATTAGCAATAGCGCTAGTAGGTTGATTAATTGTTAAATTCAGAGTTACTAAAGAATCACAACCTGCAGCATTTTGATTGAAATCAATATAGTTCCCTGATTCATTGTAAGTTAATCCAGTTTGTGGCCAAGTGTAGGATTCGCAAGCGCTTACGTTCACAAAAGAATTCGTTGATTGATTAATCGTTAAATTCAGTGTTACAATGGAATCACAACCTGTTGCATTTTGAAGAATAGTCGTATAGCTTCCAGATTCGTTGTATGTATTCCCGTTTAATGGCCAAGTGAAAGATTCGCAAGAACCCATATTTACAATTGCGCTAGTTGGTTGATTAATTGTTAAATTCAGAGTTACTGAAGAATCACAGCCAAAAGAATTTGGGACAAGATAATTATAAATCCCTGAATTCTCATAAATCAACCCAGTTGACGACGTATAAGGACCGCACGAATTTACTAAAAGATTAATGTTTTGAGAATTATTAATAACGTTAATCAATATGGAATCTATTATTCCAGCACAACCAGTGAAATTGTCCGTAACGTTTACTGTAAAAGCAGTGTTTCCAAGAGCCAAATTAGAGGTATTTACGCTTGGTGATTGAATAGATGGATTAGACACCAAGTTTGCCGGAGTCCACGAATAAACATATTGTCCTGGTGGGTCAATTTGCAAATCCAACGGTACAATTTGGTTATCACAGACAGTTATATCATTCAGGGTAGTTTGAGGAACAGCTATTTCATATAAAGTAAGATTCACATTTGTTTGGGACATGCAGCCAGAACTATTATGAATTGCAGTTAGAGTATATTGAGAGTTTTCGCCTGGGCAAGCAAGTGGATTGGAGCAATTTGAACAGCTCAAATCGTCTGTTGGAGACCAAAAATAACTCACACCGTTTTCTGCAGGTAAACCAATTTCTTCGCAAGTGTTTTCACAAAGATTGAGATTTTGGTTTACTGAACTTAAATCTGTGCCTAATACATTTACGATAATTGGTGTGTTAAGCACACAGGTCTGTCCACTTGGCAGCACTTGATTTTCGATTAAGGTTAAATATTGACTATTAGCGTTGTTAGCAGTATAAATTGTTTGGGTTCCTGTTGAATTACTCAAGCTTACATTAGGCGTCCAACTATAAGTTGAACTGAGATTAGGATTAATTACGCTAATTGGAACTGATGAACCAAGACAAACACTAACGGATGAATTGACTGCTGATGGTTGTGCAGAGCTTACATTCACGACACCTGTTTCTTGGCAAGTGTTTGGTAAACTTATTGTTAGTGAATAGCTCGTGTTATATGATGTTGTACTTGGGTTGATGATGTAATTGCCTGAAAGTCCAGTACTCGGATACCAGAAGTAGCTGCAACCGACACACTCACCAACAAGAGATGGATTTAGGCTCACCGAACTGCCATCATTGCATCGAACAACAGGTGGGATGGTAATTGGAGTTTGATCCATTAATACCAGAACATTGCCAGTTGCGCTGCAACCATTGGGATTGTTTACGTTTAATGTGTAGGATCCGTTTGAAGGACGTGAAGTATTCGGATTAATGTTAGTTGTTGAAGATAAAAAACTAGATGGCGACCAAGTGTACGTGCAACCCGAGCAAATACCAACCGAATCGGGATTCAGCGGAACAGTTGTATTAGAACATTTATACACTGTTGGTATTTCTAAAATCGTTGTCGGAATCACTGTCACTAAAACACTACCTGTTAACTGACAACCATTTGGTTGCGTGACGGTCAATGTGTGGATGCCATTTGTTGTTCTGGACGTGTTCGGATTGAGTGTGTTTGCCGAGCTTAACAATGTTGTCGGAGACCATTGATATGTGCAACCGACGCACTGACCTACCAACGTAGAATTTAGTGGAACTGAACTTGACGGACATTTCTCAATTGGAGGTATTACTATTGGAACCGAAGGCGTAACATTTACAGTAACTTGCATAGTTTCAAGGCATCCATCAGGTTTGGTAACAGTAAGTGTGTAAATTTGATTTTGCTGCACTGTAACATTTGGATTGATTGCAGAGTTTGAACTAATACCAAAGCTTGGACTCCAGTTGTAAGTACAACCTATACATGAACCTATAAGATTTGGGTTTAAAGGGACAGAACTTATTTTGCACTTTTCTATGGTTTGAGGAGGATGGATAAATGTAGGTATAATGTTTACTCCTACAACTCCCACTTCTTGGCAACCATCAGGGTAGTTGATGGTTAAAGTATATTGACTAATTTGGTTCGAACTTGTTGTGGGATTTTGTAATGTTGGACTCAACAAACCATTGCTCGGAGACCATAGGTAGTTACAGCCTACACAACCAACTCCATTTGGATTTAATGCAATCGGTTGCATAGCACACTTAGCCACGCTTGCCAAATTAATCGATAAAGCTGGACTGATATCTACTGGAACAGTTCCAGTTTGTTGGCAACCATTCGTGTCTGTTACTGTCAAAGTGTAATTCACATTTGAAGTTGTCGAACAAGATGGATTTATTAAATTCGCTGAATTCAAGCCAGATGATGGTGACCAATTATAGTTACAACCAGCGCACAAACCGATTAGTGAAGGATTCAATTCAACTGTTTCATAAACACACTTGAGTATTGGGGAGATCTCCAAAGGAGGCGTATTTATAACAGAAACCATAATTTCACCAACAAAAGGTGTGCAATTTCCTGGTAATCCAATACTAACAGTATAAGTAGTGCTCACATTTGGAGAAGCAATCGGATTGGGGCAATCGTCGCAACTTAAACCACTCGATGGTGACCAACTATACAGAGCCCCAAAAATTGGGTCAGGTCCAATGGCTACTCCCATTCCGCTGCAAACAATTGCATCTTCAATTTCAATAGAAGGTCCTTGGGCATCGATGATAAGATTAACTGAGTCAACGTTTGAACAACCAGTGATAGAATCTGAAACCGTGAGTATAAAAGTTAAATTTGATGCTACAAGTACTTCAGGTTGAGGACTAAATTCATCGGTTCCATTCTGCCAAGGAGCAAATAATGGTTGCCACTCGTATTGCCAAAGACCTGCGCTTGAATCAGGTGTGCCGATTTGAGCAATAGATGTAGGGCAAACTACTTGATCCGGACCAGCATCTGCAATTATAGGACTTGCAACTATAACTGAACTATCAATTTCACAGCCTGTGATAATATCTGTTACTTCATATTCGTAAACACCTTGAACATTGACAACTGGATTGCTCTCTGCAAAAGTTTGCCCGCTTGGTCCAGTCCACGAGTAAAGATAATTTGAAATGGCTTGAGATCCAATAGCAACTGAATCACCTATGTTACACAATGCCCCGCCGCTTGGATTAAAAACGGGAGGTACAACGGCTGGTATTGCGATAGTATCCCAACAAAATTCTCCAGGAAGAAATGGATGAGATATGTAAACCACATAAAAGTCTTCAGTATTAGATATTAATGAAGTTGTTGAAGCATTTGGATTGCTGAAGTTTGCAGTTGGCGACCAAAAGTACTCAATCAAATTAGGATCTACGAACGACGGTAATCCTGAAAATTCGCCAACCGCGGTTAATGTTAGGGGAAGTATTGGACAATTGCTATCATAATTTATTGATAAAGTGCAAAAATCTGATTGACCTTGACAAGAACCTTCATTGCAATTTCTGACTTCAACTACATCTGTGCAACAAACTCCTTGATAGCAAACCTCTAATTGAACAACAGCAGTTTGTGATGTAGACGATTCAATATGATTTGTTGGACCGTCTAATGGCATTGCAAAATTGCAATCACCACTTAAACAGGTCCAAGAATAGGTGGCAGGAATCTGAGGATGCCAATCGTAACCTAAATCGGTAGGTAAACATCCATCTTCACCTATGCTAGCGCGGATCATATAAATATTCATGGTGTCTGTCCACGTGCATGTTCCATCGGTAGTTGTTCGCACATACATAAACGGATTTGCAAATTGCGGAGAGGTATTGAATAAAAAATAATTCAAGGAATTGAAGGTAGGCAGCGCAACATTGTAATCATTCAACCATTGTTGGGGAAACCAAGAATAATTATAACCTGGCAGAGCTTGGTTTCCGATTGGAAATGTATTGGCAACTTCATCATGACATACTACTACATCATCTATAGATGTTGGAGGTTGAGGCAGCGAAATTGTGACCGAATCGGAATAAGAGCAAATAGTACCGTCTGGTAAAGTTATACTTTTGGTTATTGTATAAGTGGTTGTGACAGTTGGACTTGCTAACGGATAAGGACAATTGGAGCAACTTAATCCAGTAGATGGCGACCAAGAATAAGTTGCAGGCTCGCCCACGTTCGGCAGTGTGCCTAATTGAACGGTATCACCCAAACAAATTGTTGTATTCGTTCCTGCATCTAATGCAAATGCGAAAAGTTCCATTTGTCCAAAGTTTACGCAGCCATTTGCATCAATAACTTCAAGCGTAAAGGTTGTATTAGACGGAATAGTTGCAATTGGGTTCAGAACATTGTCATAATTCAAAAAATTTTCGAAATCCCAATCGAATTGAAAAGGAGGTGTCCCACCCGAAATGGGCGCATTTATTGCGATTGGAGTCGGCGTTAGTGGGCAAGTGAAGATGTCATCACCAACTGATATTTGAGGCGCAATAAACGAGTTACCTTGGACCAAGGTAATGTTGGAAGTCGAAATTATAGCGAGTGGGGCATTAACCTGACTGCAACTTTGAGGGCCATTACTCATCAAAAGCCTTCGATACCATCGATTAGAGCTTAGAATAGAAGGTGTGTAATTTTGTTGTATCGCAAAAGGGATATTCTGCCAGTCTGTGAGTGGATCAAAATTTGAAGCACTTGGATCTACTGTTGTAATCTGCCATTGATATTGAGGTAAATAGGCGCCTGCCGCCAGTATAGGGTTACCAGTTATGATTTGAGCTGGACCTCCAATGCAACCAGTAATTAGCGAAGGCGAAATGGAGTTTAGTGTATCTTCCCAAATTGCTAAAGGTCGAAAAATCGATAAAGTTACATCTGACCAACCTGAATAAATATACGGAGGATTATATGACGTGAATTGACCATTCGTGCTTACAGCCCCATTCAAGGTATTAACACTTGAGTCAAAACCATTTTCCAATTGAAAAGCGTCAGGTGTAATTATAACGTCTGGTACAGGGGTATTAGTAACACTATCAAGATCAAATTCACTTGTTCTCGCTAAATAAATTCCACCGAAATTATCTAGAGCTAAATCTGCTTTGCCATTTTCTAAACCCCAAAAGCTTGAGAAAATTAACTGACCGTTGTTATTCAATCGTGCAATAAATCTGTTTGAATTCCAATAATCACTTGATATCGACATTGGTTGAGGCGCCCCAGGAGTGACAATCATTCCGTTACCAGCTCTCCCCGAAAACGTTATGTTACCGTTGTCTGAAACATTTAATTCTTGAATACGTGAATTTATGTCGTTAGGTCCGCCCCAAAAGGTTGAAAATTGGATTTGACATTCTAGATTTAAACGCGTCACAAAGGCTCTAGAACTGGGAGTATTCATAAAACCAAATACAGGCTCTACAACTCCAAAGGTGGACGGGAAATTTTTAGATGCGGCACCCGCCAAATACACACTTCCATTTTTTATTTCCAACTGACTAACATAATCTTGGGACAAACCTCCAAGATAAGAGGAATAAAGCAAATTTCCTGAAGGAGAAAATTTGGTCAACACAATATCCATAAGATTCCCACCCACATTTATACCTTGTGGGGAGGGATACGCTGCGTTTAACGTGGTCGGGAAGTTGGAAGAATATGTGGATGAGACCAAATAAATATTGCCTGAATTATCGGTTTTGTTGAGAACAACATGAGCAACATAGTTACTAACACCACCTTGATTTAAAGAAATAAAATCGGCTTGGGAACCACCGATTAAAGTTGAAAAAACTATTTGTCCTTGGTTATTAAACTTAGCAACAAAGATATCTGTTGAACCCGAAAGCTGACTTTGAAAAGCATTGCTGGTTGTAGGGAAATTTGTTAGACTTGTAATTCCTGAAATAATTAAATTTCCTTGATCATCTATGCATGAACCCACATTAGATTCTCCAAAACCAAAAGAAACAGTAGAGTTCCCCCAAAAAGTCGCGTATGTTAATTGACCGCTATTATTCAGTTTGCAAAAAGCTACATCAGCCGCAAAAGCTCCACCAGGTGGAGATTGCACTGTAGGTTGGGCCGCGTCATTTGTCACATAAAAATTGCTATGCCCCATGCCAACAACAAAAATATTCCCATTAGCATCAAAGTGTAAATTGTTTAATTTTCCATCTAGTCTAATTCGAGGAGTACTGTTTGCATAATTTTGACCATAATGCAAGCCATTAATTATTGTGTTAAAAACGACTTGACCTGCGCTATTGAATTTAGTCACATAGGTGTTAGCTCCGTTAGCCGTAGCTCCATAACTATATTCAGAAACACCATTAGGAACATTAATGTCGTTAGAAAAGGATGAAAAAGCAATGTACAAAGCTCCTTGATTATCAAAGTGGAAATCAAAGTTACCTTCTTGTCCTGTTCCACCCCAATAAGTGCAAAAAATCAAATCTCCGCTAGGAGTAAATTTTGAAATGAACAAATCATGTTCTATAAAAGTGACAGCGTATCCCACGGGTGTTACTTGCACAACGCTTGGGTCATAAATGCCAGTTTGAAATGAATTGTATCTGACTCCGCCTGAAAAATTGAGCTGTGGCGCATCGCTTGTGACAGGCAAATTTGATGAATAAGTCAAGCCAATTACATAAATTGAGCCATCAGGAGCAACTTTTACTTGTGCATAATCATCCTCACTATTTCCGCCCAAATAAGTCGAATAACAAACGGCCAAACTATCAATGTTTATTTGGGCGTTGACACCTGCAGACAAGAGTAAAAGACTAAAAACGATTTTTAGGCTTTTAAAACAGGCTTTCAAAGAAAATAGTGTAGTTTGATTCATATGGGATTAATTCATTACAAACATAGTTTTTTATTTGAACTTTTAATTAAAAAAACCTCATTATCAAATGTTTTAAAAGATTTCTTTAGTTTTAAAATTTTATTCGTTGTATATGAAAAGTGTCATTTTATTTACTCTGCTTTCTGTTCGACTTTGCTCAATTTCTCAAGAATTCCCCCAAGATTTTCTTGGAAATTATACTGGCACCATGATTATATCATCAACTTCAAATGTGCATGACACTGCTCAGGTTACTTTTAATTTCAAAGAACAAATCAAAGACTCCGTGTGGGGATATCGCATGGTTATTACAAATTCAAAATATGGCGAAGTTGTTAAAGATTATGCATTAGTTGCGAAGAAAAAGGGGCGATTCAGAGATTTCATTTTTGACGAACTCAATGGAATCAAGATGGAAATGTCTTTTTTGAATCATTGTTTGTACGGCATGTATGAAGTGAGTGGCACATTTTACATCAGCACATTTCGGATTTTAAACGAAGATTTATTATTCGATTTGATGATTGCTCCCAAAGAAAACTATTTAGAAACCAAATTTGACGAAGATGAATCTTTTGTAGTTCAAAGTTTTAAACCTACGTTGCAACAAACGGTTTTACTGAAAAGCGTGGATTGAATTTTTTGAATATGATTTTTTTCACCTTTTTACATTCGAATTAAAAAAAATAATATCTTTGCACTCCAATAAATGTTGAACTATACGAAGTTCAAAAAAGTTGAAATAAAAATTGCGGATGTGATGAAATTGGTAGACATGCTAGACTTAGGATCTAGTGCCGAGAGGTGTGCGGGTTCGAGTCCCTCCATCCGCACAAAAATAAATGGTGTAAGTTGACTTATGCCATTTTTTATTTAACAAAGTTTAAAAACCAAAATAATGAATGTAATTCGTCAAGACATTGATGCACTTAATGCAGAGTTGAAAGTAAAAGTTGCTCCAGAAGATTATCAAAACAAAGTAAAAGCAACATTAGAAAAATACCGTAAAACAGCTAAAATTCCTGGATTTAGACCTGGGAATGTGCCTTTTGGAATGATCGAAAAACAATATGGAAGATCTGTATTAGCTGAAGAATTGAACAAACTTGTCAACGATTCTCTTTATAAATTTATTCAAGAAAATAATATTGAAGTACTCGGAAATCCAATTCCGAAAGAAGGTGCTGATGTTGTTGGAGATTTTGCAAAACCTGACGTTTTTGAATTTGATTTCCAAATTGGTTTGTCGCCGAAGTTTGATATTCCTTTATCTTCTTCTAGCAAATTTGACTATGTGAAAGTTAAAATTGACGATGAATTGGTTGGAAAACAAATTGAAGATTTGCGTCGTCGCTATGGTAAATTGACTTCTGCCGAGGCGGTTTCTGAAAAAGACATGGTTTTAGGTCAATTTGTGGAATTGAATGAAGATGGTTCCATCAAAGAAGGTGGAATTTTGCATTCATCAACCATTTCTATGGAGTTTATTTCCGATAAAGCAACGGAAAAAGCATTGCTTGGAGCAAAAGTTGGCGACAAAGTTCAAGTAAATCCTGCACATGTTTCTCGTGGTGGAAAAGATACAGCAGCCATGTTAGGCATTAGCGAAGCACAATTAACAGATGTTTCCAATTTGTTTCAAGTGAATATCACTGAAATCAAAAGAATGGAAATGGCTGATTTGAATCAAGAATTGTTTGATAAATTGTTTGGAGAAGGTGCCGTGACTTCTGAAAAAGAACTCAAAGCAAAAATCTCGGAGGATTTAGGAAATATGTTCGTGCAAGATTCTGACAGATTATTGACTAAAACAATTTACAACGAATTATTAAGCTCAACAAAAATTGAATTGCCAGATACTTTCTTAAAACGTTGGATTAAACTTTCAAACGAAAAACCAATTAGCGACGATCAAATTGCGTCTGAATATGATGGTTATGCAAAAAGCTTAAGATGGCAATTAATTCAAGGTACTATTTTCAAGAACAATAATATTAAATTGGATAACCAAGAAGCGGTTGAATACACAAAAGCGCTTTTGGTAAATAATTATGCACAATACGGAATTCCTGCTCCTGAGGATAAGGAATTGACAAAAAGTGCCTTGGAGGTGTTGCAAAACAAAGAAGAAGCGAACCGTATTTACGATATGTTAGCGGAGTCAAAATTGATGCATTATTTCAAGTCTACAGTGAAATTAAACGAGAAAGAAGTTTCGTTTGATGCATTTAAAGAATTGGCTGAAGCAAACTAACATGCTGATTGCGTGCGTGTTTGAACTAATAAATTGGTTTCACGTACACTAATCCAAAACAGCACCATGAAAAGAATAATCTTTCTGCTATACATTGTTCTTGGAACATCTAATTTCCAGGGATTTAGTCAGCATTCTTTGAGTTTCAAAACAATCAAGCCTTATAAATGGATGATTGGAATAGGGTGGAACGTTGTGGATGACGATGGACGTGCCTTTTCATACATGCTTGATGTAAAAAACAGTTGGAACTACTTGTATTATCCAACAACCTTGAGTGTTGATCGCTACCTAAAACGTGGATTTAGCGTTGAATTCGTAGGAGCTTATAATAAATATGGCGCAAATAAATGCGTGAATGGTCAAATGAATCGACCAGGAACGTTTGTGAGTTTGGATCTTCAAGGAAAATACAGTTTTTCAGAAATGCTTTCTGAATCTAAATGGTTCGATCCTTATGTCTGCATTGGCCTTGGAATAACCTATAGAGATAATTATGCAACACAAATTGTTCCCACAACGAATTTGGCTTTGGGAGCAAATTTCTGGTACAAAAACGCAGGACTTCGTTTGCAAACTTCAGGAAAACTAGGTCTTTCTGGAGCTATTTGGACTTCAGACGCAGATTATGTGCACCACTCGATTTCATTGCTTTATCGCTTTGGAAGCAAATCCAAACGAAATGAATTTTCAAAGCCAAAACATAAGTGGATTCATCAAAAAGAGCGCTACAGAGGTAGATCAAAATAAAATGATAATCAATGAACAAAATTGAACAAATTTTTGGATTAAAATCTGGTGACTTTTCAAAAGTCCTGCTTGAAATAGGTATCAACATTGCTTTAGCTTTTTTAATTCTTGTTATCGGATTTTGGTTAGCGAAAATGTTATCGCGTGGAGTTGAACGCATCATGATGCGCAGTAATTCTGATAAAAGTTTAACTAGCTTTATTCGAAGTTTAATATCTGGACTAGTACGTGTGTTAGTCATAATTACTGCGATTACACAACTAGGTGTTGAAATGACTTCATTTGTTGCCATTTTAGGGGCCGCTGGTTTAGCTATTGGTATGGCATTTTCTGGCACATTGGCAAATTTCGCTGGTGGCATAATCATTTTAGCTTTTAAACCATTTAAAGCTGGAGATTATATCTTGACCCAAAACATGGAAGGAGTTGTGAATGAAGTACTTATATTTCACACACATTTAAAAACTTCGGATAATAAAGTGGTTATTCTTCCCAATGGAGCTGTTGCAAATGGCGTTATCACGAATTTTACGCGATCAGACAAACGAAGAGTTGATTGGAAAATTTCCATTTCGTATGGTGATGATTTGAAAATAGCTAAAGATTTGATTGAGAAATATTTACTTGAAGATAAACGCATTCATAAAAAACCTGAACCTGTCATCGCTTTGGTGGAGTTAAGTAATACTTCTGTAAATATTACAGTCAGAGCTTGGGCAAAAACAGATGATTATTGGAATGTTTTTTTCGCTTTGAATGAACGTGTTTACAAAGAATTTGGAGAGGCTGGAATTACATTAGCACATACGAAATAGTTCTAATCACGATTTTAATTAAATTTTAAATGAATATCCACCCAATCATTCAAGGTTACATTGACGGAAATGAATTTGGCCGTGTTTTCGGGATGGATTTTGAAGTAATTTCTCCAGGTACCGTTGAGTATCATTTACTCATTTCAGATAAGCATTTGGCAACACCTCTAGCCGCACACGGTGGAGTGATTGCAGCATTTGCAGATGCAGTTTTGGGAGTTGGAGCATTAAGCAAATCATGCGAGTTTGGAAATGTTGTATCAACTGTAGAATTTAAAATATCTTATTTCAATCCTGCTAAAATTGGAGATCAATTAATTGGCACATCAACGCTATTAAAAGCTGGAAAATCTATCATTTTTATGGAAGCCTCCATTTTTAATCAAAACAATGATTTAATTGCAAAAGCAAATGGAACTTTCAATCAATATCCAGTTGAGAAAATTATTGGTGGACTTTAATTTATCGTAACTTTGTAAAAAAAAGAACATTGATTTTATTCTTGAACGATATTGCGGGATCCGAAATTTTACTCATTCTAATGTTTGTGCTCATGTTCTTTGGCTCCAAAAGCATTCCGGGATTGGCACGAACTATGGGAAGAACCATTCGGCAAGTAAAAGACGCTACATCTGAAATTCAAAATGAAATTAAAAAATCCGGCGAAGGAATGAAAAAGGACTTAAACCTCGATGGACTTATTCGCGAAACTTCCGAAGATATTCGAAGACCACTCGATCAGATGGCAAATGACCTCGACAATGCCGTGAAATATGTTCCGAAGAAAACGAATTCGCATTTGAATGAATCGAGAATTGTTGAAACACCACAAGTGAAACCAGAAACAACTGAAATAGAATCTAATACGAATGATACTTCAATACCAGAAGTAGAATCCAACGAACAGAAGTAGTTTAATTGTTCAAATCTAAAGCTTTGAAATCTTAATAAATTGTACCAATTTTCAGGATCTCAAGTTCTATAAGACCGTTGCTAACCATCGAAGGTAGCAGCGAAGCTAATTGTCAAATCGAGGCTTTTGAAAATCTCACGAATGAGTTAACCAATTGTTAATGATTGAGTTAAATTTTCAAGTTAACGATGACCGCCAAAGGCAGCATCGAAGATAGTTGGCGGTTTTGACGCGGTCTTACTATTTAAGAAAATACCGAAACACAATTCCCATCACTCCACCACTAATATGCGCCATTTGCGAAATGTTATCGTGGCGAAAAACCCCAATAATTTCTTGTCCCAAAAACAAGACCGCGACTAAAATAAAAGTCAATGGAATTTCTTTTCCTTTGCTGTCAATCAAGGAAGCAAGTACAATAAACATAAAAACAAGTCCACTCGCCCCAATGAGGTCGTCGTCCGAAATAATGATATGAACAAGTGCAATTAAAACGGTAGTTGTAGCGCACATTCCACCCAATTTTTGCCATCCAAACTTTCGTTCTAATATTGGTCCCAAAAGCAAAATAATTCCAAAATTGCCAGCTAGATGTTGGACACTCGCATGGCTAAAGGGGTAAAGAATCATACCAAAATAACTTTGCCAAGCGTTTGCAACAAAATTTCCATGCAAGGTTAAAACGTCAAAAGTTACCTGAGAGCTTAGACTAATGGCCAAAACGACAACAGCTATGAGCGTGAATGTCAGCGTGAAAGGAGCATTAAAAGTGATGCGCATTTTTGATTTAAAAATAGAGCAACAAGCCCATCAAATTTCACCGAAGTTTTATAAGTTTTCAACAGGCCGTTTCTTTAAACTTCTTAATTTTGAGGAAAATTTCAAAAAATGAAATACAATTTATCGGAAATTACTTCTTTGATTCGTGAAAGAAGAACAATCTATCCGGAGCAATTTAGCCCAAGAAAAGTCCACAAAGAACAAATTGAGTTGATATTAAACAATGCACTTTGGGCACCAACGCATGGAAATACACAACCTTGGCGCTTTCAAGTGTTTACGGATGGTGCTTTGCAAACATTGAGTACATTTTTAGGAGAAACGTATTTGAAATTGACGCCAACTGAATTGCAAGACAATGCAAAACTTGCAAAGATGATGTCACGACCATTAAAATCTTCGGTGGTTGTGGCTGTTTCGATGGAGCGACAAGAGACTGGGAAAATTTTGGAAATAGAAGAAATTGAAGCAGTTGCTTGTGCTGTTCAAAACATGCAACTCACAGCAATGGCTTATGGAATTGGGGCTTTTTGGGCAACGCCAAAATTAATTTATTCGAAAGAAATGAATGATTTTCTGGGCATAAATGAAAAAGATAAATGTTTGGGATTGATTTATTTAGGTTACCCAGAAATTGATTGGCCAGAATCGCACCGCAAACCTCTTGAATATGTGACCAAATGGCGAACGGAATGAATCGCGATTTTGATAATCCAATTGACAATCCACTAGATTTAGGGTTTGTGAACTATGTTCAGCATCCTGAAAACAAGGATTACGTCGTTTTCCGATTCTCTGACATTCACAGAGCGAATGACTTTGAAGCGCTTTTAACTGAGCAAAAAATATGGTTTGAGCGCGATAAAGAAATGAAAAGAACGGTGGAAGTCACTCTTTTCGGAATCCATAAAACAGATTACAACAAAGCACAAACGATAAATTTTCAAGTAGAAGGGAAGCATAAAAAACCACTTATTCCACACAAAGGATTGCGATATAGCGTTCTAATTATTGGATTATCTTTGTTGACTTTAGCCATTGTTGGTTACTGTAAAAGACAAGACAAGCTTCAATCAGTCAATGAGACACTTCGAACAATCAATAAGCCACAATAAGTCATATATTTTGCGTTAATTTAACTCAACAAAGAAATTATTAATGAGACTTCTTCTTTTTCTTTTCATGTCTTTATTAGCAAATAGTGCACTTGGTCAAACGCCCAAGGTGAAAGTGCCATCTTATTTTGGGTTACAAGTTAAACCAATTTTACCAACGCGATTTATTGGAAACTCTGTGCTAAATCAAGAACTAAATGGTTTTAAAACAACGTTTAAGCAGTCAACAGGCTATTCTTTTGGGGCAGTTGTTCGCGCAGGCCTCACAAAAACGATTGCAATAGAAACCGGTTTGAATTATAATCAACGTGTTTTTGATATTGATATGTCGCTTGCAGATTCGAATTTATTTCTAAAAAACGACATGAAGTATGTTTCTTACGATCTTCCAATAAAAGGACTGTTTTACATTCGTTTGGCAGAGAAATGGTATATGTCTACAGCAATTGGAGGAAATATTTCATACAATCCAACGAATGTTCGTGTTACGACAAATACTGGAACATTTTCTCAATTTGTACATACTGGTTTAGCTAGGAAATTGTTTTTCGAATTTGGAGCCAATGTGGGCTTTGAGTTTCGCACCGAAAAAGATGGTTTTTTCTATCTTGGTGGCGTTGCTTCTGTGCCATTCAACTCAATTATGTACCTTCGATCTAGTTACGTGTATCAGGGATATCACATCACAATCGATGCCGAAAATGAGGGTAAAGTAGATGGAAGTTATTTAAGTGTTGAATTCAAATATTTCTTCCCAAACATCAAAGCAAAAAAGAAAATTTTTCAAGAAGGACCGATTGAGCAGTGACAAATTGAGCTTTTTGAATTTAATTTTAACCATCTAAATTAATTTCGAATCAATTAATTTTTTTAAAAGAATTGATTACATTTAGCTCGAATTTATGTTTGCTTACTTATGAAACTTGCTTTTCTACTAATTTTCGTTTTTGCTTCCACTTACAATGGATCTTGTCAATTGAATGATGAATTAATTGTATCAAAAGGAGAATTCCCAAAAATATTGAAAGATGAGTTGATTCCTTATTACACTTTACCCACTTTTTCCAGAGATCAGTATTTCAAATTAAATTCTAAGCATAATAATAGACTTTGTCGATCAACGATATTGAATTCAGGGTTCGTTTCGTTTGGAACAGAAGATATTAACCGGATTAATGCAGATTTTAAAGAACTTTTGGCGCGTGTTTATCCGACTGAAAAGTATGAAGTTTTTTTCTTTAGATCAATAATTCCAACAACATTTCGCTACGATAAAAGTATTTTCATTACAACAAAACTCCTTGCATCTCTTTCCAAAAAAGAAGAAGTGCTTTTTTTCTTGATGAGAGAAGTGGAAGCCGCAAAAATGCAAAATTTAGGGAGGAATTCGAAATCCACTTTTCACATTTCAAGTCTAAATGATTTTGTCAAATTCGCAAGCATTAAAAGTGATTCTGTAGAGATGATATTAGACAAACTTGCTTATGAAAAATTGGCTGCAGTAAATTTCCAAAAAGCAGATATGGTGCAAGCTTTATTTAATGCTTCACAAGCTGAAATGCCTTTTCAAAGCATCCTTATGAAACCGAATTATTTGGAGAGTTCGAAACTTGAAATACCAGAAAATCTATTTGATGAGATTGTTTCCAAGTCTCAAGATAAGTTATCTTACATTATTGATTACGAAAACAAATATAAGTCAAGAATAAAAGTGCTTGGTGAACCCTTAGCTGGAAATAGAAACGATAAATTATCAAATGAATATAGCGACTTCTTTCTTCGTGCTAAAATTGAATTGGTAAGACTTGATATAGCGAATAGTGATTTCCTAAGTGCTATTTATAAAATTTACAATCTTGAAACTGAGTATAAGGTGAATGTCGATTTGCTAAAAGCGATGGCTTGGTATGGTATCGTGGATCAAGAGTTTGGGGGGAACAAGAGAAGAAAATCTTTGCCATTTTATGGTAGTAATCATCTTTCTTCAGGTTTTTATAACTTTATGAATGTACAAAATGGCTATGTTAAAACACTTCTAGCCCTCAATGTCATCACCAAACTTATGGAAGACAATCAGTCAATAAATGAGTTTAAAACGATTCGAAAAGAAGTTATTCAAATTTTAAATAGGAGTAAATTTTTTGATCCAAAAGCATTAATGGAATCTGGAAATGCTAATGATTCAATCACAAATGATCAAATCAAGATGAAAAACACAAATTTCTACTTAGGTAAATTAAATCGTTTTGTTGAACCCAATGAATTACTTAGTTTAGAAGCAAAGCAAGCAGTTGCCGCAGAACAAATAGTTATTGAAAGTGGAAACGAACGAATTTTAATTAAAAGCCTTGACAATTTAAAATTTGATTCAAAAAGATCTGAAAAATTAACGAAGTCTGTCGGTGGAGCGCATGTTGATTACTTTTCAACAGCATACTATAACGAATTTGAAAATTATGCACTAATGATGTATCAATTGCATGAAAATTCAGCATATCAAAACACTGTCCTACCTGTTAATTTTGCCTATTATGCGAAAAATAAAACAAATCTGACTTACCACGATTTTATGGGTGATTATCGATGGAAATTTAAGCCAGTTTATTTTATTGGTCTAACAGGAATTGGTTTGGCATATGTGGCACCAAATTTGGCACTTGCATCCCAATCAACATGGAATACCATGGTTGTTTTTGAAAAGGAAACAGGGTCTATGTTGGCCTTAAAACATGAATTCAATCGAGACTATCTTACTAAAATGAACATTTTAGCTAGAAAAAGTCAAACTTCTAATTATTAGTATGAGATTAATTATTTTATCTGCAGTAATTGCTACTTGTTCGCTTTATTCAATCGGACAAAAAGGTTTCTTAGGAGCCAGAAATGCCATTAGTCTTTCAGCCTTTGGAAATGTACCACTTCTATCTGGAAGTTTTAAAGATCCATCTTATGAAAAAAGAGGAGAGCAAATGAAAGAAACCAAAGACTGGCTCGATTATGGATTTAAATTTAAATATGTTGCTGGATTAAAACGGAATTTTGGATTAGGTTTGGTTGCCTCATACAATTACTTTCAAGTGAATTCGCAGCGTAAATTCGGACTAAATTACTTAAGAGCATCAACAACTTTGGTTGATTCTTTTAGTTTACAAATGGAAAATGTAGGTATAAATAAGTTCTCATTTATGCCAGTTTTCGAATTTTATCATAAAAAAGGACTTAGTCCAGTTGGTTTGTATCATACCATTGGCTTTGGCTATTCTTTTGCGAAAATTCAAAATGGCTTTTATGCATACTCAGTTTCGAAATCTCCTGGTGAAGCTGAAAACGCTCTTATGTCCCCTGTAGATTATTATGAACTAGATCAGGATTGGAAATCATTTCAATTTATTGAACTGATGTTCGGTATTGGTATGAAAGCCCCAATATCAAAGAGGTTAGCTGTTGATTTTGGTGTGAATTACAACGTTAATATTGCCTTAAAACCAAGCAATGAATCATTACTTCAGGATATTCATTCGATTTATAATTACGAAAACATTTATTACAACGTCAGAAGAGAAGTACTAGGTACTATTGTTGCAAATGTTGGTATTGTTTTCGTCCTTTAGTTTATTGAAACCCCTTCGGAAGTGGCAAAATCATTTAATGAATTACTAATGGAAATCAATAAATTATAAATTTTTAGGTATTTTGCGCGTTCTGTCGTAGACGTCAGTCCATTATCAAAGTAACCTAATAAGTTGTTCGCTTCGTTTTCTAAGGCATTTAAATCGGCCTCAAGTTGATCATGAACTTCTGGAGCTTTTTTCTGAATAAAATTCATCAAAAAATAGCTATTTGAACTTTCAAAGGTTGAACCATACATGAAGTTTTTTAAACCAATCATTTTGTTTTTAATGTCATTTATGGTGTTGTCCGAATATGGGCTTTCTTCAAATAATTGACTTTGAGTGTCGTATGGTTTTTTTATCGTTTTTTCTGCAAAATCGTTTTTTACAAATCGATAAGTGTTGGAAAGAATATAACTTAAACATTCGTCTGGACTTAATGCGTATAATTCACTCTCAACTACTTCTAAATTTAAAGATTCAATGTTAAAATTTAACGATTGATTTATTTCCTTCAAATATTGTTTTCTTCTTGCTTTTGTTGATGTTCCGAAATTTTCAAAATCAAAAGTAATGCGTGTCCCAGGTCCAGAAAGATTATTATCCTCACCCCAGATTACTCGCTCAATCGCATGCAATCCTAAGGTCACGTTATCAGGCGATGCAGCCAAATGCAGGTTGTTAATCATCAAAGAATTAATAGTTGGGTATAAAGTTGCATTAGGGATAATGCCTGATGTTGGGTTTGCAACAGTTTCGTCAATAAAAGAAGGATTTGTCACCAATAGCCCTGATTTCATATGAAAGGCGGCTAAGGGATTTGTAGAATTGCTAGTATGCAAAAATGGCCCCAATTTATTGTACGACTCCATGGTTGTGCGCCAAGAATTTTGCATTGCGATGAATGTCGGGCCATCCATATTAAAATACCAATCATTCATAGCTAAATCCAACTGTGTTGCTTTAGATTTGAAATCACCAAAAGAACTTCGAAGCATTGATGCATAACTACTCGCCAGCATCTTTATTTCTAAAGTGTCATTTGATTCTTGCTCTCTTTTGTTGCATGCACCCAAAAGAAAAATTAGTATTGAAACAGAAAGTACTTTTACTGAGCTTGTTGACATAGTAATTGTTTAGTGGACTAAAAGTATCAATATTATTTTAATTAAAATCAAAATTCAAAATAAGTTTTCCTGGTTTAAGTTTGTGGCATGGCTAACTTGTTATAGAACTCTGAGATCAAAGAGTATTTTGAATTTACAAATGCTCGATGGTGACGAATTTAAATTTAGGGAATTCCATTTTTTTCATGCCCAGATCGAATTTTCATTATGTAACCATAACTGTTAGTTGTTCATTTTTAAAATAAAAAACAGGAATATTGCATGTTTATTGGTCAATTTTTCTTGTATTTTACCACAAAGTCATTATTTCAACGCTTCGACCATTTTTTTTGGGTATCTTTATAAAAACTTGATAATCAATTTGTAAAATTATTCCTTGAACGTTAAGACGGCTGGCTAGTTTTAAAGTAAAAGTCGCAGAATCCTAAAGTCAATGGGAATTTTATAAACGGTTGTTGAGTCTACAGATGAACAAATAAGTTCATTTAGAAAACTACTTTATGAAAATATTCATTCAAAACATGGTGAGCTTACGTTGCAAGATGATGGTAAGATCAGAACTGGAAAAATTGGGTATTGCTTATCGATCGATAGAATTGGGAGAAGTTAATTTGATTAGACCTCTTTCACTCAAAAAAAGGCAAAGGCTAAAGACTGAACTTCATCATTCGGGCTTAGAATTAATGGATGACAAAAACGCAATGATTATTGAAAAAATTATCAATATCGTTGTGGAAATGGTGCATTATTCAGATCAGGCCCCACTTGTGAATTTTTCTACTTTTTTGAGCGAGAAATTGCACACAGATTACCACAAATTGGCTGAAATATTCTCCAAAACAAAAGGAGTGACAATCGAGCATTTTATTATTTTGCATAAAATTGAGCGCGTGAAGGAATTGATTATTTACGATGAACTCAACTTTACTGAGATATCCTATCTTTTGCATTATAGCAGTGTTGCGCATTTATCCAATCAATTTAAACAAGTGACAGGTTTAACGCCAACTGCGTTCAAAAACCTCCTCCAGCGCAAGCGTTTGAACTTGGAAGATTTATAATCTACACTTCCAAAATTCATAGTTCTATTCCTTACAATTTCATCCGAAGCTTCCTATTATAGCTGAACATTCTCATGTTTCAAATCTAATTTTCTATGGAGTAGATTTTGCTCAATCTAGCAAGATTTATTGCTTTTTCAGTGTAACTTCTTATTATACAACAATGAAAATTAATTGTGTAAGACAATACAAATCAATGAGACCGACCTTTGTTGTGTTATGAAAATGTATTCATAACTAAAAAACAATCAATGAAAAATTCGATCAAACAAATGACAGTAATTGCTGTTGCAGCAGTTGGGACACTCTTTGCAAGTTGTTCAACATCCTCCGAAAAAGTAGAAACAGCCGAAGAAAATGTTGAAGATGCAAAACAAGAATTATCAGAAGAAAAAGAAGCTTATAAAAAAGATATGGAAGATTATAAAATGCGCACAGCAGAGCAAATTGCTGCTAACGAAAAAAGTATTGCCGATTTCAATGCTCGAATTGCAAACCAAAAAAGCGATGCAAAAGCAGAGTATGAAAAGAAAATCGCTGAGTTGAACTCTAAAAATTCAGACATGAAGAAGAAGCTGGAAGATTTTCAAACAGACAGCAAATCTGGATGGGAAGCGTTTAAGAACGAATTCAGCAAGGACATGGAAAAATTAGGTACAGCCTTTCGTGATTTTTCAGTAAAAAATGAAAAATGAGTTCAGGACGTTCAAACAACTCACTGGGAAATCTTCTCTACACATTTGCTCTAATACTATTAATTGTATGGGCAGTTGGATACTTTGGATTTCACTTTGGCAACATCATTCACGTTCTGTTGGTTGTTGCAGTAATTGTAGTCTTGCTTCGAATCATTCGAGGTAGCTCACTTTAAAAAACAAAAAAATGAAAAAAATCTATTTATTAAGTATTATTTCTCTTTCTGTTGCAGCAAACACAAATGCTCAAATGGAAGAACGAAGAGAAAATTTTGAATTCGGTATCAAAGCCGGTGCAAATGTTTCTAATGTTTGGGATTCTGACGGACAGGATTTTAACGCAGACGCAAAAGCTGGTTTCGCTGGTGGTGTTTGGTTTGGTATTCCTTTGGGACCAGTTTTTGGGTTGCAACCAGAAATTCTAATTTCTCAAAAAGGATTCAAAGGTTCTGGTTCTTTGCTTGGATTTCCATATTCTTTCAGCAGAACAACAAGCTATTTGGATATTCCATTGCAAGTGCAAATCAAACCAGCTGAGTTTGTAACGCTGTTGGCAGGACCACAGTTTTCTTATTTGCTTAATCAGAAAGATGCGTATACGTTTGGAACAAATAGCACAGAGCAAGAACAAGAATTTGACAACGATAACGTTCGAAAAAACATCCTTGGTTTTGTTGTGGGCACAGATTTCATCTACTCGTTTTTCGTTTTGTCAGCGCGTGCTGGTTGGGATTTCCAAACGAATCGTGGAGACGGAACAAATTTCACACCTCGGTATAAAAACCGTTGGTTGCAATTGACTGTTGGATTTAAGATTTAAACCAAAAATGCATTCAGGTACTTCATTTAGGTGCTTGGATGCATTCTTAAAAAAAAGAACAAGATGAATATCAATCAACCCCTCGAAAAATCGATAGCGCACATCATTATTGAAATCATCGAGTATATGCCTGATGCCGTGGTAAGTCGAACAATCATAAAAAAAACAACAGGGAACATCACTGCTACTTCCATGGCAAGTGGTGAAGATCTTGGAGAAAAAACATCTCCGTTTGATACCTATGTTCAAATCATTGATGGAACCGCTGAAGTGACATTAAATGATAAAAGCATGCATTTAAAGTTGGGAGAAGGAATCATTATTCCAGCTCATACCAAACATAACTTCCACGCAAACGAGCAATTCAAAATGATTACTACGGTCATTAAAAGTGGTTACGATGATTAGAATTCGCCTTACCAAATTTGGAATATTCCAGAAAACAATAAAATCAAATAAAATGAAAACACTTAAAAATACGCTTATCCTGAGTTTATTAATATTACTCGGTTCATGCGGATCCACAGTCAAATTTCCGATCTCAACAGTGACACCAGCTGCTGATTTAACGGCGAAAAAGTCCTTAGACAAGCAGAAAAATTTTGTATTAGAAATTACAGCAAGCAATTTGGCTACTGCTGATCGATTAACTCCTCCTGGTCATAATTATTCCATTTGGATTGTTTCAAACGATTATGGAGTAAAAAATGTAGGTCAATTGAATGTTACAAGTGGAAAAAAGACAACATTTTCTACCATGACACCTTTTGATTTCAACGAAGTTTTTATCACCGTTGAAAGCGAGGGAGGACTGAATTACCCGAAAGGACAAGAAATTTCACGCGTAAAAATATAATTCGTAGTATCAATGATAGCGGTCAAAAAACTTGGAATCATTCTGCACAAAACACATCATAAATTTGAATGTGAAGGAGTGCTAAATCCTGCGGTAATTAAGGTTGGGAAGGTTATACATTTATTTTATCGGGCAGTTGCAAAGGACAATTATTCTACGATCGGCTATTGCACCTTGTCCTCACCGATGGTTGTTGAATCTCGGGATGAAAAACCCATTCTTTTCCCACAGGCAGAATATGAATTTCAAGGATTGGAAGATCCGCGTATCGTTGACATAGAAGGCACTTTTCACCTATCCTACACTGCTTTTGATGGTGTGAATGCCTTGGGCTCCTTGGCCACGTCTACTGATTTGATTCACTGGAAAAAACTAGGCATCATCGTGCCGAAAATTACCTATGATGAATTCAGACATTTCACTGAAACGGATGGAACAATTCATGAAAAGTACATCCGTTTCAATGATTATCAAAAAAATCACGATACGCATGACCGAAAGGTTTTTTTGTGGGACAAAAATCTCATCTTTTTTCCTCGAAAAATCAACAACAAATTTTGCTTTTTACATCGCATAAAACCAGACATTCAGATTGTGGTTGCAGTCGATGATTTAGCCGATTTAACAGTTGATTTTTGGCAAAATTATTTTATTCATTTTGATGAACATGTTGTCTTGACTCCTAAATTTCCGCATGAAGTAAGTTACATCGGAAGCGGCTGTCCACCGATTGAGACATCCAAAGGGTGGTTGCTTATTTATCATGGTGTGCATGACACGGTTAAAGGCTATGTGTATTCTGCTTGTGCCGCCTTGCTAGACTTGGAGAATCCAGAAAAAGAAATTTCGCGCTTGCCATATCCTCTGTTTTTCCCTGAGAAAGAATGGGAATTAAAAGGAGAAGTGAACAATGTTTGTTTTCCAACAGGTGCCATTTTGGAAAATGACCAGTTATACATTTATTATGGCGCAGCCGATGAACGAATCGCAGTTGCATCTTTAAGTATGACAGAACTTTTAGATGAATTAGAATTAAATAAAATTTAAATTATGAAAACCGACATTGTTTTATATCGACCTATGAATGCACTTGGATTATTTGAAATTCCGAAAGTAGAAGTTCGCTTGAACTTTAACGCCATCAAAGAAGTTAATTGTGAACTGCCAGAAGTATTATTTGTAACAACATTTCCTCCGCGTGAATGTGGAATAGCAACTTATTCTCAAGATTTAATTACAGCATTGAAGTTGCAATTCAATGAATCATTTACATGCACTTTTTGCGCCTTGGAAACGGACACAGAACAGCATGCTTATTTTCAAAAACCAAAGTTCATTCTAAATACGGATCAAAAAAATTCATTTGTAAAAACAGCTTTTAACATCAATAGAGATCCTTCTATTGAATTGGTTGTCATTCAGCATGAATTCGGATTTTTTGACTCCAGAGAAGAAGATTTTTTCCTTTTTCTTGAAGCCATTTCCAAGCCAATAATTTTTGTTTTTCACACTGTTCTTCCTGAGCCTACGCCGAAGATGCACGAAAAAGTGAACAGCATGGCCAATTTGGCAGCATCAATCATTGTGATGACAAACAATGCATCTACGATTTTGACCAATGTATATGGTATTGCGAGCTACAAGATTACTGTAATTCCGCATGGCACCCATTTGGTTCCGCCTTTGCAGAAAAAGAACCTAAAAAAATATTATAACTTAGAGAATCACAGAGTTTTGACAACTTTTGGATTATTGAGCAAAAGTAAGAGCATTGAAACTACCTTGAATGCCTTGCCGAGTATTATCGCTAAGCATCCCGATGTCTTGTTTTTAATTTTAGGTAAAACACACCCAACAGTTGCCAAACACGAAGGAGAGCAATACCGAGATATGCTCAAGGAAAAAGTCATTGCCCTAAAATTAACAGAACATGTACGGTTTGTTAATGAGTATCTTCCACTGCATAAATTGTTAGAATATTTGCAATTAACTGATATTTATCTGTTTACATCCAAAGATCCACATCAAGCCGTGAGTGGAACATTCGCTTATGCAATGAGTTGTGGTTGTCCGGTGGTTTCGACGCCAATTCCTCACGCGAAAGAAGTTTTGAGTGATAATAGTGGAATTATTTTTGATTTTGAAAATTCTGAGCAATTAGCAGCTTCAGTTGTTAAATTACTATATAGCAAGATTTTACTGGACATGATTTCATCCAATAGTTTTCATAAAATGGCAGCAACTGCTTGGGAGAATTCTGCTATTGCACATGCCAAACTCTTCGAAAAACAAGCCATTCATCCATTCCAACTGACATTCGCTTTGCCTAAAATCAGTTTGGATCACGTCAAAAAAATGACAACAGATATTGGAATCATCCAATTTTCCAAAATTTCTCAACCAGATATTCATTCAGGTTACACCTTAGACGATAACGCACGCGCCCTCATCGCGATGTGTCAGCATTATGTTTTATTTCCAAAAGAAAACCACCTAAGGCTCATTAATAATTACTTGGAATTCATCCGTTTTTGCCTTCAGCCAAACGGTTCTTTTCTGAATTATGTGAATGAAAGTAAAGAGTTTACATCACAAAATGACGCCGAGAATTTAGAGGATAGCTTTGGTAGAGCAATTTGGGCTTTGGGCTATGTTAGTTCTTTAAAAAATTACTTGCCGCTAAATCTTACAAACGAAGCTGATAATCTCATCGAAAGAAGCATTTCTCACCTCCATAAAATGCATTCAACCCGTGCGATGGCTTTTATTATCAAAGGATTGCATTATCAGAATCGAACAAAAAATCTTGAATTGCTTTGTGTGCTTGCTGATCGCTTGGAAAACATGTACAAACATGAAAAATCAGCAGAGTGGCTTTGGTTCGAAAGTTATTTGACGTATGGAAATAGCTTATTGCCCGAAGCGATGTTGTGTGCGTACCTTTCAACGAATATTGAATCGTACAAGGATTGTGCGAAAGAAAGCTTTGATTTCCTTTTAGCCAAAACATTTATTGATGGAAAAATCAAAGTGATTTCTAACAAAGGATGGCTGACAAAAAATGTGAAGCAAGAAGTCCAAATAGGAGGAGAGCAGCCCATCGATGTTGCGTATGCCATTATTGCTTTGGAGCGATTTCACGCTGTTTTTAACAAAGATTCTTATGCGAATAAAGCCCATGTCGCATATAGTTGGTTCTTAGGTAACAATCACTTGAATCAAATTGTGTACAATCCATGCACTGGTGGTTGCTACGATGGTTTGGAAGAGTTTAATGTGAATTTGAATCAGGGTGCTGAATCAACTGTCAGTCACTTGATGGCACGTTTGTCGATGGAGCGCTTGAATCAACTTGAAAAATTAAAAAAACGGATTTCTGGACTGGCAAAATCTAGGGCCAATGAAGTTCATAAATATTCGTCGAACTTAGCTTAACACAAAAATCATGGACACATCCAATTATTTAGGCGTATGGCTAGATCATGCTAGCGCCAATATCTTGAAAATTGCCGAGAAGGAAAAAATTCAAACGATTTTATCCACTTTCACGCATCAAATCAAAATGGAAGCACTCAAGCACAGCGAAAGCGGCATGCATCATAAGGAAGAACAAGCCCAAGAAAAGTTCTATCAAGCAATAAGTGACGAAATCAAGACTTACAAAAATGTGGTACTATTTGGGCCAACGGATGCTAAAAAGGAATTGCACAATTTTTTGAAAAAGGATCATCATTTTGACCAAGTTCAAATTCATGTTGAAACAACCGATGATTTAACTCCAACAGAACAAAAAGTGTTTGTGAAAAATTACTTTCATTTGGATTAATCGAGCAAGGTCGGGTTATTCACTTTTCGCTGTTCACACTGAGCTTATTTTGTCGATATCTTGTCGCTGCGAATGTGTTACTTTTAACCATTAGATAACTTATACAGCAAAGATTATTTTATGATTCGTTTTTTTACATGCTTGATTTGCTTCATTCATTTTGGTGGTTTTTCTCAAGATCATATTTCTCTAAACCCTGAAGAACGGGCGTATTTGTTTCACATTGTAAAAAAAAGTCCCATTCTTGACCAAACCATTGGTCGTTATTTTGACTTCCAGGGACCTCAAGTAAAATTTGCGAATGGAGCGCTGAATTACGATTCCTTAGAATCCATCATCATCAACCAGCCCGAATTGTTGATCATTCGCTACCAAGAAATCGCAAAATCGACCAAAGGAATTATTACTGAAGCAGCCAATAAAATGGCGATTTGGGAATTGAATAAAATGTTGTTGACCAAGCGGGTAAAGGATGTTGATTTTCAAAAGTATCAACCCAAATACGATAAATTTGAAGCCTATTTGTTGCAAAAATTGCCGAGTAAATGCTTGGATGAAACGGGTAAAAAACCAAATTCCCGCATGGACAATGTGTTGAATCCAGGACTTTCTCTCGACGATAAAATTGCTCAACTCAGTTCTTTTCGAGGCATGACACATGAAGACGAACTTGTTGCTTTGCGTGCCATTAATTTTGCGGTGAATAGCTATGTCGAAGAAAGAGCTTTTGAAATTTACAAAGCGCTTGGAGGCGAGGCAACGATTTTTAAAAACGTTTTAACCGCCGCTGGAGATGGAAGCATCACTTCAGGATTGTTGGATGAACGCGAAAAGGATGAAAAAGGCCGTTGGAACAAAGGTTTACCGAAAGCCATTGGTTTTTTTCCATACACCGTTAAATTGTCTACACCAGTGAAAAAAAAGGAAGAACCAAAAGTTGTTTCCGAAAATTACGCAATTACCGATTTTTTCACGGCTGGAAATAACCGTGCTACCAATCTTCATTTTGATTTATGGGGATATAATTCTTCCAAACAAACAACGGTTGTGATTGAGAAAAATGGAAAAAGTTACCATTTGTTCGGCTCAGGTGAAAATCGATTTCTTTCGCCAGATTCAAGTTTTTCAAGTGGAAAAACGTTTCAATCCATCATCAATGAATTGGAATTTGATAAAATCGCATCAATTACGGAGAAAATTGAGGGAAAGCGAGGTTATGACTATCAAATTGAGGAGTTTGGTAAAAAACGGGATGAAACCGAACTCAAGATAGAAAAGGCCGAAAAAGAATATTCAGACATGGGATATTCAACGATCACAACATCTTCCAAAGCTAGTCGCAAGGTTAAGAAGAAAAAGAAAATTGCCTTGAAGGCTGGGGCAGGAGCTGATACGTACACAACTTCACCAACCACAAAATCGAACAAAAAAGAAAAGAAAAAAACGGAGCATAACATCGTTGGACTTTACGAAAGGTATGATTGGTATAAGTTGAAAATCAAAGAGCTAGAACAAGAAAAATTAGATGCTATTGATTTACGTGCGAAATATCAATTGAAACTGGATCATTACAAACAATTGATGGGACGAAATTGGGTGAAGTTTGAAGAAAATGATGGTTTGTATGTGTATGAAGATTCTTCTACCTTCGACATGTTCACGCAAGAATTTCAATTTCAAGCTTCCGACAAGGTTGAGCCATTTGAGGTTAAATTAATTGCCATTCCGTTCTCAGCTTTGTCTTCAGAGGCTGATGAAGTGATGTTACATACAAGCTTAATTGATTCAAAACCAAATTACAACGCACGTCTGCAAATCGCCTTTGATGACGAGTTTAAATCTGATTCATGGGAAATTTCAAAGAAAATCATTCAACCTTCTGATAGCATTGCAGTGTTGCAGTTTTTTGAATCGCTCTTGGACAAAGAAAAGGAGTTTTCGATTGTTGCACGCGGTCAAGGTATTGGAAAATGGAATGGAGTGCAAACTGTAAAAAATCAGGAACCAGTTGAATTAAGCTCTTATCCAGCTGTTGGTAAAATGGATTCCACTTTAAGAAGATTGCGTTTTTCGGAACTTTTAGTTCATTTGGATCGTGACATCGTGGTCGAAGTAAATTCATTTACGGATCCAGTAAAATCTTCTTTGGCTTCAACGAATGCATCTTTGTTAAAGCTCAAAAGTGAATACAATTTATCTGAAAATGATTTGTTGAGTGCGTATCGTTCGGCGAATATTCTTCTAAAATTTAAGGAAGAAATGAATCTTTTAGCAGGCAAATACTTGTCGCGAGAAGATGCTAAGATTGTGATCGATAAGTTTAATCGCACCTTAAGCAAAGCAAAAGTAAGCATTGGACCAGGAAGTGTGAAGCTGAGTGATTTTGGGATTTAAAAAATTCTCTGCATCACATTAACTTTATTGAGCTACTTTGGTTGTTCAATCGGCTTTTCGATTTTTTTTCCTTTATAAACATGTTCTCCGTTGTAGTAAGCCTTCTTTTTTATAGAGTAATGAATTCTTTGAAGAATGGCAATCTGTGAAAAAACGAAAATGGGAATTAAAGCTAAAATAGCAATGCCGCCATATTCAAACAAGAACAATACTAAAAGCCCCGCAACAACTGTTATGGCCATTAAAATTAGCCAAATTATTGTTCTGTCTTTTATTCCAACGGCTCTTAATTCGGCAGCTTTAGATCTTTTTTCTTCTCTTTTAATCAAGCGTTGTGCCTTTAAAGAAAGTGGCTGGTTTACATCTTTGAAATTTCGTCTTTGTATTATGCCGTAGATGATAAAAAATAAGAATAAAATAAACAAAACAATGAATAAGAAAGCGACTAACATTTGAGACGATGAAAGATTGCCAAATCCAATCGAGAGAAAATCAGGTGAGAGAAGTTGAATTGCAAAAATTGTAACGATAAACGTAATGAATGCCAACACAAAAAATACAATACCCTTTTTTTTTCCGTTTTTGACAGCTTTGTCTTTTTCAATCTTAAAGGTTGTTCTGGAATTTACCTCTTCGAATTTCTTGTATATTTTCTCTATTTTGGATTTTTCAACCAAAGGATTGCTTTTACTTTGTTCGATCCGAAATGTATCGTAATGAATCTTACTTTCTTCAATGGCTAATGTTAGATTTTCATCCACGGAACTAAGCATGTTTGCGGTATTTTCAATGTGAAAAGTATCTTTTTCCTTTACTTGTGCCTTTTCCGTTTTTTCAGAAGTTCTCCAATTTATCGTCCATCCTTTCCGATAATGGCGCTTTTGCATTTCGCAGCTGCTTAAAAATAGAATTAATAAAAGGAAGTAATAGATTCGCACAAGTTTCAATTTTTTGAATCATAAAGTTACATAATAAATCAAAATTCTTATCAAGTTTAAAAATGAAATTAACTTGCTAGCTGGGAAATATCTCTAAAAAGAGAGGATACTAAATTTGTAATCGATAAATTCATTCGCACACTCTTAAAAGCGAAAGCGAGGATTGGTTCTTGTAGTGTGAAGTTGTCTGATTTTGGAATTTAAGACCTTAATTGGGTTACGTTTTTTTCTTTTTAGTGCGATTCAAGAATTTATCAGGGTCATATTCTCCTTGTTCATAAGCCTTTGCATTTTTTTTGTAGCGAAAAAACTCTAAAATGGCAACGCAAATAAATGCAATAAATGGTAAAATTGCCATTATTGCTAATATCCCGCCGTCCTCAATTAGAAATAGTGCAGCTATTGCGATTACAACGATAATCCCTGCCAAAAGAAGCCAAAGTTTGGTTCGATTGACAATTCCAACGACTTTTAGTTCGGTAGCTCTAGATCTTTTTTCTTCTCTTTTAATCAAGCGTTGTGCTTTTAATGAAAGTGGCTGGTTCACATCTTTGAAATTTCGTCTTTGAATTATGCCGTAGATGATAAAAAATAAGAATAAAATCAACAAAACAATGAATAAGACAATTATTAACTTTCGAGACAACGGAAAATTGCCAAATCCAATCGAGTAAAGAAAATCAGGTGTTAGAAATTGAATTGCAAAAATTGTTACGATAAACGTAATGAATGCCAACACAAAAAATACAATACCCTTTTTTTTTCCGTTTTTGACAGCTTTGTCTTTTTCAATCTTAAAGGTTGTTCTGGAATTTACCTCTTCGAATTTTTTGTATATTTTCTCTATTTTGGATTTTTCAACCAAAGGATTGCTTTTACTTTGTTCGATCCGAAATGTATCGTAATGAATCTTACTTTCTTCAAGGGCTAATGTTAGATTTTCATCCACGGAACTAAGCATGTTTTCGGTATTTTCAATGTGAAAAGTATCCTTTTCCTTTACTTGTGCCTTTTCCGTTTTTTCAGAAGTTCTCCAATTTATCGTCCATCCTTTCCGATAATGGCGCTTTTGCATTTCGCAGCTGCTCAAAAATAGAATTAATAAAAGGAAGTAATAGATTCGCACAAGTTTCAATTTTTTTCAAGTATAAACTTACGCAATAAATGTGTATTTCATCTTGATGTTGAATTGAATCGAATTTTTGATGGATCAATACTCTCGAAATATCCCTTTCTTCGCCGTGCGGTAACTGGAAAATGCAAAGATTAAATAGGCGACGAGCAAGGCGCCAACAGCAACAAAACTCAAGCTTTTATCAAGCGCCAAACCTCCAGTTTCAAAAATATTATCCAAGACGATTTTGAGCACAAAAAACATTCCCAAGCCAAGCGAAGCAACGATTCCAAAGATTTTGATGAAATAAATGAAAAAGGTTTTCACAATCAATTTCGGATGGTAGCCAATGCGTAAAAGCGTTCTTACTTCATATTCATTGCGCGTCATTAATAGTTGTAAATATTGGATCAATACCAATCCTGCGGTGAAGACAGCAATGACAGAAATTGCCAAAACAACAAGAATCAATGTGCTAACTATACTCTTCAAGCGACCAACAACCATTTGCGAATTTTTTGATTCGAGTCCGCGTTCCACAATGAGTTTTTCTACCTTTCCGAACTCACTTTCCTTTCCAGAAATCATGATTTGAGTAATTTTCTTGTCAACGCCCAACGAATAATTTTTATTTCCATATTCCATGAAAGATTGAGGAACCAAAATGGATGGAACTTCATTCGTGAAACCAATGATTCTTGCGTTAAATGTTTCTTTACTTCCTTCTTTTTTCAAGTTGAAAATGAATTTGATGTCTTTTGCAACATCATCCGAAACTTGCGGAATGCCTTGTGCGCTCATAAAGGTGTTTAACATGACTAAGAAATCACGTGGCATGACAATCGGTACAAACGAATCACCTGGTTTCCATTTCCATTCGTTGGATTTTACATCCATAAATTCTGGATCGATGGTTTGGATAAAAACATCAGATCGAAAATAGGGAACAAGTTTGTCATTCGTTGCGAAATCCACGTCAAAGTTGTTGCTAATCACGGGTTTTACATCCTGAATGAAACTATTGCTTTTGATTTTCTCAATTTCTTGTTCGGAGAAATCTGTTTTAGCCAATCCAAAAACGGCACTATTATTTACACGTTTTTGAACGATTAAGGTATTTGGACCTAAAATTTCTGTCCCACGACCAAATTCATTGACTTTAATCAAATAATGGATAGAAGTTACCAAAAATGTAATTCCTAAAAATGCACCGATAATGGCAATAACCAATTGCTTTTTATCTTGGTTTTGAAATAATAATTTACGTAACATGATTAAAGATTTAATTCGCGCGAATAACTAAAATTGTGATCATCACCTAGGGAAGTCAAGACAAAACCAGCGCCCAACTGAGTTGTTCGATCATCAATTAACTCTAAACATTTAGCCGTGTTGACAACATCTAAGTGCGAAAAAGGCTCGTCCATAATCAACCATTCATAAGGTTGACAAAGTGCTCGAATAATCGCAACACGTTGCTGTTGTCCCATAGAAAGCAATCCGCCTTTTTGATTCCATTTGTCATCAATTTCCAAGCGACCAAGCATTTCCTTGATTTCGTTTTCTGAAAAAGAATCCGTTAAAGAATTTTTTAAGAGCAAGTTTTCGCGCACCGATAAATTAGGAAACAATTGTAAATCTTGAAAAATCACTGACACTTTTGTTTGGCGAATCGTTGTCCAATCATCAGGAGTGAATGTTTTGATGTCTTTATCGTTGTATGTAATCGTTCCCTTATAATCTTTTCGCATGCCGATGGTTGTGAGGGTAAACGTAGATTTCCCCTTACCGCTCGACGCATTCAACATTATTTTTTCACCTGATTTCAAAGAAATTAAATTTCCCCAAATACTCTTTTCGCCATGCTGTATCGAAGCAAGTGGTTCAGGCATTACGTGGTTCAATGTGATGTTCATTTTATCGTATTTGATAGTTCTTTTTCAATTATCGTTCCAAATTTAAAGGTCATGCATTAATTCCAATATCCATCATCCAAAAGCTAAAAATCCAAAACAATTCTTCTTTCAGGTAGCAAAATGTTGTATCTATTTTACCTTCAATAGCTTATAAGATGTATTTCATAACGGCCTCGGTCATTTCCTGAATCTCTCCAAAATCCACCCAAATAGCGTCTTCATTGCGTCTAAACCATGTCAATTGACGTTTAGCGTAGCGACGAGAGTTTTGTTTGATTAATTCTACAGCTTCTTCTAAGGTTGTTTTATCTTCAAAATAATCGAACAATTCGCTATAGCCAACGGTGTTGAGGGCTTGTAGATTTTTGAATGGAATCAAAGCTTTTGCTTCATCTAACAATCCAGCATTCATCATTTGATCTACCCGCAAATTAATACGTTCATACAATTTGGCGCGCTCATGATTGATGACAAAATAGTGAATTTCGAAAGCTTGCTTTTTTTTAGATTTGGTGCGCAATTCCGAATATTTTTTTCCTGTCAAACGAATGACTTCAACCGCCCGAATGATCCGTACTGGATTGCTTCGATCTAAAATGTCATAATAATCCGGATCGAACGTTTGAATCTCCTTTAGAAGAGAATCTGCACCATGTTCATCTACAAAAGCAGAAAGTTCATCTCGAAGCTCCTTTGAATGTGGAATGTCATCAATGCCATAAATCAAACCATCGATAAACATGCCTGAACCTCCAGTCAAAATAAGCATATTGTGGGTTTCAAATGCTTTTTGAATCAACGTTTCTGCTTCGCGAATGTATGTCGCTAATGAAAGTTCCTCGTGAATGGAATGACTATCAATAAAATAATGGTTGATTCCTTCCATTTCTTCCATGGTTGGTTTAGCCGTTCCAATGGACATTTCCTGGTAGAATTGGCGTGAATCGGCGGAAAAAACAACCGTATTGTATTGTTTGGCGAGCGAAACGCTCAATGCGGTTTTTCCACTTGCGGTTGGGCCTGCAATAACAATCAGCTTTTTGATAAGGCAATGAATTAGTTATTGGTCACTTGTATGCTGTTTTCCACTCCAAATAGCGACTATAAACTTGCTGTACATATTTGTGTGTAATGACTCCACGCATAGCACCGCTCTTCACAACTGGATCACGGTAATATTCTTGTTTCGATAAATTCAACACCATGGTTTCAACATTTCCATCCCACAAAAGCGGATCCAGTCCATGTTTTTTAGCTAGTCGCTGAGCATCTTTGATGTGTCCACCACCAGCATTGTAGGAAGCCAGCGCAAATTTTTCGCGTTGCGCCATATCTGGAATTTCTTTCCAAAACTTAATGTCATCCGTCAGTTTTTTCATTCCACCCATGATTTGAACATCGGCTGGGGAATCAGGATAAACGCCATAGGATGGACCTGTGTTTGGCATAAATTGCATCATTCCATAAGCGCCTCCGAACGATTCAACATTCGGATCAAACTTCGATTCTTGGTAAGCCACAGAAGCTACAAGTCGCCAATCTGTTCCATATTTTGCTTGTGCTTGTTTGAAGATTGCATCAAATGGAGAAATTTGACCTTTGCCCACTCCTTTGAATTTCTCAGAAGTATCAATTTTTATAATCCCCGATTCGAAGTATTTTTTATAGATGAAACTATAAGTTTGAGAAACCAGGAATTTATCCAACCATTTGTCCAATTTTGCTTTGAGTAAACCGCTGGATTTTCGCAGTCCAAAGGCAATTTTTTGTTTAAACGAAATCTGTGTTGCAATATCAATATTGTCGTAAAAGCGTGCATTCACTTTGGCTACATTTTCTTCTACAACGGTATAATCAATGATTCCTTGAGAGACAAGTTCCACCAACTCATCGCTTCCAATCATTCCGTCAACTCCTTGAATGTGAATGCTATCACCAATTTCTTCTTGAAGATGCTTTAATCGTTGATAATAACTTGAGTTGAGCCAAACATCCACCGTTTTTCCTGCTAAATCTGAAGGGTCAGAAATAAGTTTTTTTTGAAGTTCCTCTGGATTCATTTTTTCCCATCCTTCTGGTTTTTTCTGAATGAGTACTTGCGGAGATTCTATAAATGGAGTAGAGAAATCAATTAATTTTTGGCGTTCGCCTGTCACTGTGTAATTACAAGCAATGATATCACCTTCTTTTCCATCAAGTTGCGGAATCAAATTGTCCAAATCTGAAACAATTTTCACTTCAAGATCAACCCCAATTTCTTTAGCAAATTCTTGCAATATTTCATACTCAAATCCCATTTCCTTTTCGCGGTAAATGAAATAGGAAGTGGAACTGTTTTCTGCTAAGACGACTAATTTTCCTTTTTTTAAAATGTTTTGATAATCTAAAACTGATTCAGGTATTTCGTTTTTGAGTACATCTTCCTGATTATCAGACCCACAACTTTGGATGATAACGAGTGAAGAGAGGCTAAATGCCAAAAAAACAAGTAATTTTTTAGTCAATTTTATTCAATAAGTGAGACTAAAAATACAATAATTTCATTTGGTTTGGCAAAAAATTAGTGCATCTTTTGATTCTGTTGCTTGTGAAAATCTTCGAAATGGGGAATTGCTTCTTTCATAAATGCCTGAAAAGCAATGGAAATGACTTCTTCGTGTTCTTCAAACACCTGTCTGCCATTGAAAAGTGAATTGGGGAATGAAATTCGTTTGGAAACTCCTTCACATGCCTTTTGAAGTCCATCGAGTGATGCATAACTCAAAAGCCATTGATTTTTCTTCATGTGCAAAACAGTATACTGAAACTCAATATCTGGATAGAACCGTTCATCAGCTTCGAACGTTGTAAATCGTGAAACGAATTCGGCTAAAGGTTCAGAAGAATAATTGTCCCAATTTTTGGCAAGCAGATGATCAAAAAACAAATCAACGGCAATGCCAGAAACCTTGGGCAATGAAGGGTAGAGTAGGTGAAGGACTTCTTTGACGATGGGATGATTATCAATGAATGAATCAATTTCGCGGTGCAAGCGAATTCCATACTGCACTTCGGGCGGAAATTGCGATAAATCATTTCCTTTCACGAAATCTCCATAAAGATTTGCATGCATCAACGATGGATCGTTTTTTGAAAAGAAAAGATGTCCTAAAAAGTTCATGTGAAAAAAAATCCCCCTTCAATCAAGAAGAGGGAAAATCGTGTTAAATCAACTTCCAATTCACTTGGAAATGATGCAATTAATATTCGTCTTCGTTAAAAAGAAAATCTTCTCTTGTTGGATAATCCGGCCAAATTTCCTCTATACTTTCGTAAATTTCTCCTTCGTCCTCCAAATCTTGTAAATTTTCTACAACTTCTAGTGGCGCTCCGTTTCTTATCGCGAAATCGATCAATTCGTCTTTAGCTGCTGGCCAAGGAGCGTCTTCCAAATATGATGCTAATTCTAGTGTCCAATACATTTCTTATTCCTTTAATAGGGTTCTTATTTGGCGCAAAAGTAATTTTTATTTGTTATAAACCAAATTAATTAACTTAAATTTAATCAACATATAAAATTACACCCTCGCTTTCCACGGTTGTTCTTGAATCTCAAGGTCTTTGCTCAATTTTCTACTAAGCACAAAAAGATAGTCACTCAATCGATTTAAATAAATCAAAACCTCTGCCGCTACAAATTCGGATTGACTTAAATCAACAGCGATTCGCTCCGCTCTGCGACACACACAACGCGCGATGTGACAAAACGAAATAGTTGTATGTCCGCCGGGAAGCACAAAAAACTTCATAGGTTCAAGGGTTTCGTCCATTTCATCCATCCATTTTTCTAGCAATTCAATGTCGCTTGGAAGTAAATCGGGCAATTTCATGTTTGATTTTTCTGGATCTGCAGCAAGCGATGAACCAATGGTAAATAATCGATCTTGAATTTCAAGCAGTTGGTCTATGTATTTTTTGTCTATGTGTTGATCGCGAATCAAGCCAATGTAGGAGTTGGTTTCATCAACAGTTCCGTAGGCTTCAATCCGCAAAGAACTTTTTAAAATCCGTGTTCCACCGATGAGTCCCGTTTTTCCTTGGTCGCCTGTTTTTGTATATATTTTCATTTGTTAGTAAATTTTATGCTTTAGAATATTTTTTACACTTTAAAGTATTGATTTCAGATATGATTTCGCCAAATCTTATTCAGTGAATTTTTATGAGGATAATTTATCAAGTTGCTTTTTCAATTCTTCAATCCGCACATTTTTTCCTGCAAGACGAATGTTTTGAGCCGATTCTGTGAAAAATACATGAACATTTTCTAAATAGTTTAATTGAAATTGAATCCATTCTTTTTCTTCCATCTGTTTATAATTTGCATCCAATTCTTGCCTCAATCTTTTTGCAATTTGGTAATAATCGGCTCTGCCCAAGTAGTCGTGATCGGCATCGCAAAGAATTTTTTGAAGCAAAGTTTCGGGCACAATATTCATTCTCGTCGCATGAATCATTTCACACACTTGTGCAATTTGCTCATCGTTGTATCCAAAAATCGGCAAGTTATTTTCTGCCAACTTAATGGCAAAATCTTCGTTTTGATGGTAATGGACAATAAATCCGGCATCGTGATACAAAGCTGCCGTTTGCAATAAGTACATATCATCTTCTTTAATTCCTTCTAAAATAGCAAAACGTACCGCCGATTTTTCCACGTTCAGTGTATGATTTACATCATGATACAGCAATTCTTCGGGCAATTGTGCTTTTAATCGATTGATGATGTCGATGCGCATGTTCGCAAAATCGATGGTTGAAAGTCCTGTTTTTTTGCGAATTTCCGTGGATGCAATGATTCCTTTCTGGTACAAAGAATGCTCTTTTTTCAAGCTTTTGAGAAAAAACATATTCATGGATCCGCCACGCTTTTCGAGTTCAATTTCTCCTCGATCTTGAATGATGAAATATTCTGAGATTTCTTTCGCTAAATTTTCTGTGATAGTAATTTTTCCTGCAATGGAAGCATGCTCTGCGCGAGCGGCAATGTTTACCGTATCACCCCAGACATCAAAATTGATTTTTTTAGTACCAATAATTCCAGAAACGAGCGGTCCCATGTGCAAACCAATGCGAATGTCCCAAAAATCATGTCCCATCGCTCTCGCAACTTGTTTTTGAACGTACATGTAGTTTTTGATCTCAACAGCAGCTAAACAAGCTCTAATCGCGGGGTGAGGATCATCTTCTGTGACACCACCCAAAGCCATATACGCATCGCCAATGGTTTTTATTTTCTCAATTTTATAGCGTTCAATGATTTCATCGAAAGCGGTAAAATAGGTTTCTAATTTGTTCAGCAATGCCAACGGTTTCAGTGTGATCGCTTTGGAGCTAAAATCAACAAAATCGGTAAACATAACTACACCACTTTCAATTCTTTTTGGAGAGAATTTTCCACGAGAACTTAAATCAGAAAGAACGTTTGTTGGGAATATGTTTGCGAGCAACTGACCAATGCGTTGATCTTTGTAAAACAACGATTTAAACACATCAATTTTTGCTCGAACCAGGTTTGGATTAAATGGAACTGTAATGAAATCAACTGCGCCATGACCCATTCCATGAACCAATTTTGCTCCTAGACTTACATCTTTTGAAATTACAATTTTGTAGGTATTTGGATTGCAACTTTCAGCTTTTAAAAGCTTTAAGGCTTCTATGCCTTGAAAATTGGCGCTATCAACGTTTACGAGAATAATTCCAACTTCTTTTTTTTGAATGATTGGAATCGCTTCTTCACAGGTTTGAGCCATGAGAATGACATTGCCAGAACCGCCGAGGATTTCTTTCAATCCGATTCGATTCTTGACATCTTCATCAATGATCAATATGTTTATATAGCGTTCCATGTTTGGTCTTAGAACATTTTAATCGTTTCGTAACCAGTAATTTAATAAATCTTCATTCTTGTTATTCGCCTTGAATGCAAATTGAGGTTTTTCATAATCCATCATTTCTACAACGATTTCCAATAACACATCATCCCGAGAAATGAGAAGATTAAAACGATCTCCATTTTCTAAAGTTGACATCATTTTTTCCAAATCCGTTTGATTCACGCGATAGCCATTGCAACCAATGATTTCATCATTCACACTCAAACCAGCTTGTTCAGCCGAAGATCTTGCGCGTATGCGTGAAATTGTGAGTGCGCCACCTTGTTGAGACAGCGTAGCTCCGAAAGAAGGTTTTGGAATGCTTGTTTGTTGTACATTTAATCCTATTTTTCCAAAAACAGCATCAAAATCAGGGATTTCTGTACCGTTGATGTATTTTTTGAAAAAGGGTTTCATGTCCCTGCGCAAAAACGATGACAATTCAGATTCGAATTCAGTTTCGGAGAATCCACGGCCCAGTTTTTCATAATATTTCGAGTAAATGGATTGCATAAAATGATCCAAGCATTTTTTCCCTTTATATTCATCTATGATCATGGCATCAAGAATGGCCGCAATGTTTGCTCCTCGACTGTAATAGGTCATGGTTGTGTTTCCGCTATTTTCGTTTGGACGATACGCTTTGATCCAAGCATCGAAACTTGCATGAGCAACGGGTTGAACGCGACTTCCGGGACTTCCTTCTACATAATTGATAGATCCTTGAACTTTATTTATGTATTCATTTTGGTCGTAAAATCCAGCGCGAAGCATCAGCAATTCATCGTAATAAGAAGTAAATCCTTCCATTACCCACAGTAGAGAAGTGTAATTTTCAGCATCGTAGTTGAAAGGTCCCAGTTCAACAGGTCGAATCCGTTTTACGTTCCATAAGTGAAAATATTCATGCGCCACCAAGTTTAAAAAACCAAGGTAATCATCGCCTTGATAGGTCCAACGATTTACGCTCAATGTTGTGGAATTCGTATGCTCCAAGCCACCTTGACCATCCACTACATTGTGAATAATGAAGGTGTAATTTTTATTTGGATTTTGTCCGAAAACATTTGTTGCACTTTGTACAATTTTGGACATATCCTTTTGTAGGGTTGGAATATCGTAATTTCCTTTTCCGTAAATGGCTACAGTGTGTTTTACTCCTGCTGCATCGAACTCAAATACTTCTTGATTTCCAATTTCGATTGGGCAATCGACCAAATGATCATAGTTATCGAATTCAAAATCAGTTGATTCAGAAACAACACCTTCTGCACGTCGAGGCAAAGCAGTGCTGATTCTCTTGAAATTAGTGTGAGGTGTTATGCTCAAAATTCCTTTTTTCTCTCTGGTGGATTCTGTGTACATGAAAATGCCTGATCCGCTCACAAAGCCATGTGTTAAGTCAAGAAAACTTGTGCGCACAGACAACTCAAAGGAATATACACCATATTTGATCTTAATTTCTTTCGCTCCATTGCGCTTGATACTCCACCCATTTTTACTGATTTTTTTGATTTCCAAATCAAATCCTTTTTCGTTCGCAGCAGAAACTTGATCCACATTTTTAGAAAATTCTCTTACAAGGTAAGATCCTGGAGCCCAAACAGGCATTTTAACAACAACTTCATTTTCTTTCAAATCGCTCAAAACCATTTCAACTTCAAAATAATGATTCTGAGGTTGAGGCATTGATAACGAATACTTAATCGACTGAGAATAGGTAAAATGACTTAGGGTAATGATTACAAGAAATAAGGCGTTTTTTAACATCATCAAACTTTTTTTGTTTAAAGTTAAAATTTGTATTCTAATTCGGCAAATTGTTAGAATTAAAAATTGATTGCAGCTTGTTGAATTGTTGGAATGATTAATTTCGTTGTGCATTTAACAAAAACGAGCAACATGAAAAAATTCTTGCTTCCAATTCTACTCTTCGGTTCAATCGTATCCTGTAAATCAGATGCTGAACAAGGAAATGCTTCGGATTCGGCTGAAACAACTGATTTAAAAAACGAAATTGCTCAATTGAAATTAGATCAGCAATTAAAAGATTCTGCCATCAATGAAGCACTGGCTTTTTTCAATGAAATTGAAGCGAATTTAGAGTCCATTGGATTGAAAAAGGATGAAATTCGATTGAAAACCAAAAACAATGAGTTGCCAAACAACGACAAAGAATGGGTTTTACAGCAAATTAGACACATTAATTTTTTACGAGAAGAGAATGGTCGCAAAGTGAAATATTTGAATGATCAAATCTCAAAAAGTGGATTGAAATTGAAAGAGCTGGAAGGTATGATTGCTAAATTGGCCAGCGATATTCAATTAAAAGATGAACAAATTGCTGGTTTACAACGAGAAATGGACAAAATGGACCAAGAATATTCCAAATTGTTTGATGCTTACCAATCTGTGAATGACAAAGTCGATTATTTGACCGAAGAATTAAATGAAGTTTATTACAGCTACGGAACCGCCCAAGAATTGGTGAAAAACAAAGTCATTGAACAAAAAAATGGATTTATTGGAATTGGCAAGAAAATCAAAATTGCAGAAACATTTAATTCCGATTACTTCGTAAAATTGGACAAACGAAAAAACAAAGAAATTTTCATCGAAGGAAAAAAGTTAACACTGATTTCAGATCACCCATCGACGTCATACAGTATTGTGCCTGAGGGAAATAACTCCAAAATCAAAATTACCAATCCGGGAGAGTTTTGGCGCATTTCTAATTATTTGGTAGTGGTTGTTGATTAATAAACAAACGAAAAACTCCGCTCCTGATAAATCCTTTCAAACAAATGAGGATAATACTTTTTCATTTCTGAGCGCATCAGATCGTATGGAACATCGCTGAAATCGCCGTAGAAATGCAAATATTCCATGAATTTTTTGCCTTGAGCAAATTCTTGGAAGAGCGAATCTGTTTCTCCATCCCAGTCGAGTGGGGCAACACCAATCATTTGACAAATGCGTTCATCAAAGGCTGGTGTACATTTTACCCATTTTTGATCAATGTAGAGCTCTACATAACCATGAAAAACGATTTCTTCGCGTCGCAGGTGACTTGTGAGTTTTTCAACGCCAATGTGATTCGTCACGATGCCATAGCCCAATCGGGAAGGAATTCCATATTTGCGGGCACATGCAGCTAAAACGGATGATTTTTCCACGCACCAAGCTCTGTTTTTATTCAGAACTGTGGATGCTTTTAATCCATTTTCAGTGAGATTCAGGTGGTAAGGATCGTAAATAAAATAATCGCGTACGAAAAAATAAAGCAACAAAGCGATTTGTTTCTCTGATTTGTTCGTCAAATCTAAGTCTTTCAAGAACTGGTCAAAAGATGGATGATTGAAGTCAAGAAATTTTGTTTCCTGCAAATATTCGTTCATGGATGTAAATAATTCCGCGCAATTTAGTGAAAGTTCCTGTTTCAAATTGCGAATCGCTGTAAAATCGACTAATTTTGTGTCACTAAGTAATATGTCAACCCAGGAAACAAAGTTTAAGAGTCCATTACCGTTTTTAATCAAAGCGAGAAACTTAGTTTTTGGAGAAGAAAGTCCAGGATGGTATACCCAATTGACATTTTATATTGATTTAATTGCCGTATTTATTTTTGGTTTGTGGAGCTCGGTCAGTTATTTTGCGATTGTTTACCATGAATTGTTTTTTAAGCAAAAAGGGGTTGATGTATCAGAAATCATTGAACTTCGGGGTAAAACACTTGGCTTTAAACCAGGGGATTTCATGGCAAGACTGGAAACGTTTCATGGAATAAGCATGGTTTGCTGGATTGTGGCATTTGTTGGGTTGATTCTTTTATGGCGCAAAAGCAAGCATTTCGTTTGGTTTTTTTTCGGGCCAACCATTTTTTACTTCGGTATGCTTGTTTTCTACATTGGTTTTACATACTACATGGAAGACACAACGAGCTTTGATAAGATTTTATTTTTAGCGATGATGCTTCAAACATTTATCTATTTCTTGCTATTCAACCGCACGGAAGATGCTGAGCAAATCAGCTTTTTTGATTGAGTTTCGCAAAATCAATGAGTTGGTGTGGTTTCACAACCCAGCTTGGAGCAATGACGTGTGCTTGATTGTAAATTTTTTCTCTGCCTTTTAAATGGTCTTCGATAAATTCAAGAAGCGTCCCTGAAGCAATGTGATTTTGAATCAACGGTCGATTCGTTTTCGAAACGGTTAAACGCTTTGCTAAATTATTAGGATTATGTTTCAGGTAAATGGTTGTTCCGAGTTTATTTAACTCATTCATTAGATTATTGAAGCAGGGAAGACCTCCACCAGTTGCAAGTACAAATGATTCAGTTGGATCCAGTGAAAGAATCAGTTCTTTTTCCAAAGTTCGAAAGCGATTTTCGCCTTCTTTTTCAAAAATTTCAGATGTTGATTTACCAGTTTTGCGTGAAATTTCAGCGTCTGAATCAATAAATGGAATTCCCAAAGCGCGCGCCACTCGTTTTCCCAAGCTCGATTTGCCAGAACCCATATATCCAATTAGAATGACACGCATAAAACAAAGAAAAGAAAATTACTTGAATTATGTTCATTTGAGAATTAGTTCGTTTTGGAAAAGCAATTTCACAGCAAAAAGACGAATTAATTTACTTAAAAATCAGTCAGTTATAATTTGATGTGATTAAAGAAAATAAAAAAAGAATAAAATCACTTGTAGAAAAGAAATTAACCACTATCTTTGCACCCGCAATCAGGATTTGTTGATTGTTTTTAGATTCCGTAGCTCAGCTGGTAGAGCAATACACTTTTAATGTATGGGTCCTGGGTTCGAATCCCAGCGGGATCACAAGAAAGCCTCCTTTTTAAGGAGGCTTTTTTCATTTAGCCCCAAAACACACGGAATTTAATGCTTGACGACTTGACTTTGACAACAAACAAAATCAATCAAAAACAACCAATTTGTCAACATAGCTGTCAACAGATTTTTTTCTTCATTTTTGTTGACAATAATTACGTGAATCACATATGGTGACTACGATTCAGAGCTTTCTGTTTTGTCGGTTTTAACGCAATTTAGTCCTTGTTGACAAGGATTTTACCGCTATGAAAGAAACGATTCACAACTCATTTTTTAAAAACATGTGAATCATGAAACAAAATCAAAAATTGAATGTGCGAATTCGTATCAACGAACAACGCATGAAAGAAGGGAAAGCGCAAATTTTCATCCGCATTTTTGTCGATGGATTGAAGACTGAAATCGGCACCACTCATTGTGTGAAAGTAACTCAATGGGATCCCAAAATTTTACGAGTAAGGCAAACTGCAGAGAATGCCCAATTGATCAATGCCTATCTCGATCGAGCAAAGAATTCCATCATTCAGGATTTCCTTGAACGCCATGCGCGAGGTATAGTATGTACTCCAAACGATCTCAAAAACAAGTTTCTCGGGATTAAGGAGAATGCAAACGTTAAAACCATCCTTGAAGCATTTGACTATCACAATCTCAAAATGGGTGAAATGGTTAAGATTGGGAAGGTTGTGGCCAAAACATTATCACGCTACAAGATTACCAAGAACAAAGTGGAAGCGTTCATGAAGCACCATTCATATTCTTTGTACTAGATTGATTATAAATGTGATATACACACCGTTTAAATCAATAATTTAGGGTTATGTTCAACTTACCATAGAGAATATGTTAAGAGCATATAGAGTATGAAATCGTGAAAATTTGATGGGATTTGATGAATCAATAACTGAATTTTGCTCTAAGTTTTTTTTACTACATTTGTTTTCAATGACATGGATTAAAAAGATATTGGTTTGCTTGTTCATCGCTGGAATTTCGTTTCCATCCGAATTAGCGCATCTGATCACTTTTGTCCCTGAATTCATTGAACACTACAACCATCACAACGACGAGCACCATCAATTAAGTTTCAAAGATTTTGTAGTTGAACACATAAATGGAGTTCATGACGAAACAGATGCTCAACATGAAGAAGATCATTGTCCACTCACTCATGATCATGTATCTGCATCACTGACCTTGTTTGTTTCTGAAACGATAATTCCAATTGAAATTGAAAGAAATGAAAGCGTGATAGATGAACGTTTATCATCATTCCCAAGGTATCAATTCTGCACATCAGAATTCAATTCCGCTATTTGGCAACCGCCTAAAATAGCATAATCACAAATAGATTTCAAGTTCTGACTTGAAACAACTGGCATCTGCACTTGATGAAAAATTCTTGATGCGGAATGCGTTATTTATTGTGATTAATTTATTTCAAATGTTAGATAAAGTCATTCATTTTAGTATAAAGAATAAATTCATTATTGGTTTATTCACAGTAGCGTTAATTGCTGTAGGAACTTATTCATTGAGTAAACTACCAATCGATGCTTTGCCCGATATTACGAACAATCAAGTTCAAATAATTACTTCCTCACCAACACTTGCAACACAAGAAGTAGAACAGTTCATCACCTATCCAATCGAGTTGGCGGTTAAGCCAATTCCTAATATCGTGGAACTGCGCTCAATTAGTCGCTTCGGACTAAGTGTTGTAACTGTAGTTTTTGAGGAAGATGTTGATATTTACTGGGCAAGAACTCAGATTAATGAACGTCTGAAAGAAGCTGAGAATTCAATACCTGAGGGCATTGGAAGCCCCGAGATAGCTCCTGTCAGTACGGGTTTAGGGGAAATTTACCAGTATGTCGTTTTCCCGAAAAAGGGCTATGAGAAAAAATACGATGCTACTGAATTGAGAACTATTCAGGATTGGATCATCCGTCCTCAATTGTTAGGCACTCCTGGAGTTGCAGAGGTAAATACCCTGGGTGGAAGTTTGAAGCAATATGAAATTGCTGTTGAACCAAACAAACTCAAGAGTATGAATACCACAGTAGCCGAAATTTTCGAGGCGCTAAAAAAGAACAATGAAAATACGGGTGGTGCCTACATTGATAAAAAGCCATATGCTTATTTCATTCGTGGAATTGGAATGGTTAGTAGTATCAATGATATTAATAAGATCGTTGTTAAAAACCAAAATGGAATTCCAGTTTTAATCCGTGATGTTGCGAAGGTTCAAATGGGTAGTAGCATACGTTTTGGTGCTGTAACGAAAGATGGTAAAGGTGAAGAAGTGAGTGGTATGGCCATGATGCTGAAAGGCGAAAACTCTGCAGAGGTTGTTGAGGGCGTAAAGCTAAAAATGGAACAGATCAAAAAATCACTTCCGGAGGGAGTCGAAATCGAAGCGTTTATGGATCGAACTAAATTGGTGAATAAAGCCATAGGCACAGTTCAAACGAATTTGATTGAAGGTGCATTGATCGTTATTTTCATTCTTGTTTTGCTTTTAGGAAATTGGCGAGCAGGACTTGTTGTAGCATCTGTAATTCCACTCTCTTTGCTCTTCGCAGTTTCAATGATGCACCTTTTTGGAGTATCTGGAAACCTAATGAGTTTAGGAGCAATTGACTTTGGATTGATCGTAGATGGTGCAGTGATCATAGTGGAAGCAATTATACACCGTTTACAAGTGTCAAAAGAAACAAAAGTGCTAACTGCTGAACAAATGAACGATGAGGTATATCAGGCTTCTTCAAAAATCAGAAGCAGCGCCGCATTTGGAGAAATAATCATCCTTATCGTTTACTTGCCGATTCTTGCATTGGTAGGAATAGAAGGTAAAATGTTTGGACCAATGGCACAAACCGTTTCGTTCGCAATTTTAGGCGCATTTCTACTTTCCTTGACCTATGTTCCAATGATGTCTGCATTAGTACTTAAAAAACAAACAGGTCATAAAAAGAATTTCAGTGATAAATTAATTGATGGAGCACAACGTATTTACAAACCTTTCCTTCAAAAATCGTTAAAAGTAAAAGGTTTGGTAGTCGGTGCAGCATTTGCTCTATTTGTGTTTGCATTGCTTGTTTTCAATCGAATGGGAGGAGAATTCATTCCAACCCTAGACGAGGGAGACATCGCTACTCACTTGATCATTGCTTCGGGAAGTTCATTGTCTCAGGAAATTGAATCGACAACTAAGGCTGAAAAAATACTGAAAGAGCGCTTTCCGGAAGTTAAAATGATCGTCACTAAAATTGGTAGTGCTGAAATTCCAACGGATCCAATGCCAATGGAGGCAGGAGATATGATCATTTTGTTGAAGGATAAAAGCGAATGGACATCAGCTGAAACCAAAGAAGCATTGATGGAAAAGATGGAAGAAGCATTGAGTGATATTCCTGGAGCAACAACTGAATTTTCCCAACCCATTCAAATGCGTTTCAATGAACTAATGACTGGTGTGCGCAGCGATGTAGCGGTTAAAATTTTTGGGGAAGATTTGGATATGCTCGTTAGTAAAGGGGATGAAGCCTTGAATATTATCAATAGTATAGAAGGTGTGGCTGATGCGAAAGCTGAACGAGTTGCAGGTTTACCTCAAATTACTGTTCGTTACAATTTCGATAAACTTGCGCTGTATGGTTTAAATGTTGGTGATCTGAATAGCGTTATTCGAATTGGCTTTGCAGGATCTAAAGCAGGAGTTGTGTACGAAGGTGAAAAGCGGTTCGATCTTGTGTTGCGCCTGGATTCAGACAGCAGAAGTGATATTTCAAATTTAAAGACATTGTTCATTACGCTTCCATCAGGAAGTCAAATTCCTTTGGAGCAAGTGGCAGATATCAGTTACGAACCCGGACCAATGCAAATTAGCCGCGAAGATGGAAAACGAAGAATTGTTGTTGGTTTCAATGTTCGAGGAAGGGATGTGAAAAGTGTTGTGGAGGAAATTCAAACAAAATTGGATAAAAAACTGAAATTGCCATCAGGCTATTACATTACGTATGGAGGTCAGTTTGAAAATCTGGTTGAAGCGACTGCTAGATTATCGATAGCAGTTCCCATTGCACTCTTGCTGATTTTCATTTTGTTATTTTTTACGTTTAAATCCATGAAACAATCTTTGTTGATTTTTACTGCAATTCCCTTGTCTGCGATTGGGGGTGTTTTTGCATTATGGTTAAGAGACATGCCATTTAGTATTTCTGCAGGTGTAGGATTTATTGCACTATTTGGAGTGGCGGTTTTAAATGGAATTGTTCTAATTGGATATTTTAATCAACTTAAATCTGAAGGTATGACATCAGTAGAAGACAGAGTTTTTGAAGGTACAAAAGTGAGACTCAGACCTGTGCTTTTAACGGCAGCAGTTGCTTCACTTGGATTTTTACCAATGGCATTAAGCAATTCTGCAGGTGCTGAAGTGCAAAAACCACTGGCAACCGTAGTAATTGGGGGATTAATTACCGCTACACTCTTAACATTGATAGTTTTACCCATTTTATACATCTATTTTGAAAAAGGTGTTAAACCAAGTAAAAAGGCTAAATTATCAGTCATAACAACTCTTTTCCTGGTTTCAATCTCATCTTCATCAATTGCACAAAACGAACCAACGTTGAATTTGGAAAGTGCAATAGAGTATGGTTTAAAGAACAATTACTCGATTCAACAAGCAGAATTGAATATTCAATACCAAACTCAATTGAAAGGAACCGCATTTGAGTTGCCAAAAACCGAATTGGGGGCGATGCTTGGGCAATACAATACTGGGAAATTTGATCAGAATTATTCGATTTCTCAAGGCATAAATCCATTTCAAATTGCTGCAAAAAAACAATTGATTGATGCCAGTATCAAAGGAAGTGAAATTCAATTGGAATCCCATAAAGTTCGTTTGGTTTATGAAATCAGACAATCATGGAATCATTTGCTGTATTTGATTGAATTTGAAAAACTCTTAAATGTTCAAGATAGTCTCTTGCAAAATTTTGTTGCGGCTTCAACCTTGCGCTTCGAAACTGGAGATGTGAATAATCTGGAAAAAATCACGGCTGAAACCAAATTGCAGGAATTGCAAAAGTTGAAAAGACAGAATGCTCTGGCGATCAGAAATGAAAAGTTGAATATCAGAACATTGTTGAAACTGGAAACAGACTTTACAATTGCTGAACAACCTTTTACGGTGATTCCAAGTATTCAGGTAACAGATAGTTCTGCACTAAATCAAAATCCTGCATTGGCATTGGCCTTGGAAAATGTGAAAATTGCCATGGCTGGGCTAAATGCAGAGAAATCAATGATGTTTCCTGATTTGAAAGTTGGTTACTTTATTCAATCCTTAACAGGTGTTCAGGAAGTGAACGGTCAAATTATCAATTATGATGGTACACCTCGCTTTCAAGGTTTAACGCTTGGAGTCTCCATTCCTATTTTTGCAGGCTCCTATGTCGCAAAAAATCGAGCGGCTCAGACCACTGTTCAAATACAGGAAAGTCAGGCTTCTCAATTGTCGAATGAACTTCATATGCAATTTGAACAGCAACTTCAAGAATTGCAGTTGGCAAGAGAAACCATTTCATACTATGAAAATACTGCCTTGAAAAATGCAGCAATCATTTCTGATAATGCAAACAAAAATTATGCGGAAGGTGAAATTTCATACATTGAATATCTACAGGGATATCAAACTGTATTAGAGATCAACTCAAACTACTTGCTGTCGATTTACAATCACAACCAGGCAGTGATCAACTTACAATATTTATTAAATCAATAATTGAAAGACCATGTTTTTAAAAATAAAAAATAGAAAAGTAATTTCCGCGATCATTGTTTCCGGATTACTCGTTGGCATAGTGTCTTGTGGTTCTTCTGAAAGTACGGAAGAACCGAAAGAAGAACATGCTGAATCGACAGTAAAAGAAGTCGAATTGAATGAAGCTCAATACAAAGCCTCTGGGATAGTGTTAGGCGATTTTGCAATGAAGAATTTGAGTGAAGTAATCAATGCAAATGGATACACCAAACTGCCTCCTCAAAATCAAGCAGATGTATCGGTTTTACTTGGTGGTATTATTAAAAAAATCAGCATCATTGAGGGGCAATTTGTAAAGGAAGGTCAAACCTTAGCCATTATTGAAAATCTTGAATTCACAAAAATTCAAGAGGCCTATTTAACCTCAAAAAGTAATCTAGAATTGCTTACACTAGAGTATGAGCGACAAAAATCCTTGAATGAAGGAAATGCAAATTCTAAAAAAGTACTGCAAAAAGCCAAATCAGAATATGAGGTTGAAAAGGCTCGTTTTAATTCATTAAAAAAACAGATGAATACTATGAATTTAAGCAGTTCTGAAAACGCCACTTCTTCAATGGCTATCACTGCGCCAATCAGCGGATATATTACAGATGTGAATGTTAAAATTGGAACAAATGCAGAGCCAGGTCAAGTGCTTTTTAGTATTGTTGATAATTCTAAAATGCATGTGGATCTATTGGTTTATGAAAAAGACCTGCAAAAAGTGAAAGTTGGACAAACCATCAATTTCGTTTTAACCAACCAGGACAATACCGAGATTCAAGGAAAGGTATTTAGCATCGGAAAAGCATTCGAGAATGAAACAAAATCGGTAGCGGTTCATGCGGATATCACCAATGAACAACAAACCCTCATACCTGGAATGTATGTCAATGCTTTGATTAATGTTGGTACTCATTCTGTAAAAGCGGTTCCTGTGGATGCAGTCGTAAAAGCCGATGGTCGCGAATTTATTTTCGTCTTAGAAGAATCAGAAGAAGAGGATAATCATGAAGAAGGACACGATCACGCAGAAGGACATTCACATGACGATGGTCACGATCATGAAGAAGAACCTGCACATGAAGAAGAACATGGAAAATCATTTCACTTCCAAAGAATTGAAGTTAAAACTGGAACGACCCAATTAGGTTTTGTTCAAGTCACTGTTTTGCAAACGATTCCAGCACACGCACAAATTGTGTTGAAAGGCGCCTATTACATACAGAGTCATTTGATGAAGTCTGAAGGTGGCGGAGGTCATGCGCATTAATAAAAAAAAGTCGCCATGATAAATACAGATCCAAACCATCAACACACCTACGATGATCACGGGAATATCACCTGTTGTTCGTTGGAAGATAAAGTCAATCTCGAGGCAGAACAGAAATTGAAAGCGAAAGGACTTTCATCAAAAATGACGATGGATGATTTCAAAGAATATCTACCTTCCATTGTCAGTTTCATCTTATTAATGATTGCCTTAGCCTTGGATCATCTAATTGAACAATCCTGGTTCAACCATTATGTGCGTCTTGTTTGGTATGGTGTTGCCTATTTACCCGTAGGAATACCTGTGTTAATTGATGCTGGTAAAGCAATTCTTAGAAAAGATGTCTTTTCTGAATTCTTTTTAATGGGAATAGCAACCATTGGCGCATTTGCAATTGGAGAATATCCAGAAGGAGTTGCAGTGATGCTCTTTTATACAATTGGTGAATTATTTCAGTCTGCAGCCGTTAAACGAGCAAAAGGAAACATTAAAGCTTTGTTGGATATCCGTCCCGAATCAGCAACGGTAATCCGTAATAATCAAACTGAAATAGTTCATCCCGAAACAGTGCAAATAGGTGAAACAATTCAGGTTCGTTCCGGTGAAAAAATCCCCTTGGACGGTGTTTTGTTGAATGAAAAAGGAAGTTTTAATACCTCCGCGCTCACAGGAGAAAGTGTTCCTGACACTATTTACAAGGATCACAATGTTCTAGCAGGAATGATAAACATTGGACAAGTTATAGAAATTAAAGTCAGTAAAAAGTTTTCAGATAGTTCGATCAGCAGAATTCTGGAAATGGTTCAAAATGCAACTGCCAGAAAGGCTCAAACCGAGTTATTCATTCGAAAATTTGCACGGATTTATACCCCAATTGTTGTTCTTTTAGCAACATTACTCACCGTTTTGCCCTACTTTTTTGTTGACTCTTATGTTTTTTTAGATTGGTTGTATAGAGCACTCATTTTTCTTGTAATCTCATGTCCTTGCGCCTTGGTTATTTCAATTCCACTAGGTTACTTTGGTGGAATTGGAGCAGCTTCACGAAACGGAATACTTTTTAAAGGATCTAATTATTTGGATCTGTTGACGAAAGTAAATACAGTGGTGATGGATAAAACAGGTACTCTTACCAAAGGTGTATTCAAGGTTCAGAAAGTGCAATCTGAAAAATATGAAGAAGAAGAGTTTTTATCCATGGTAGCAGCAATTGAAAAGAATTCGACCCATCCAATAGCAAAAGCGATAGTTGCAGAATCCATGGATCAAGGTGAACGTTTTTCAATCAGCTCAGTCGAAGAAATCTCCGGTCATGGTTTAAAAGGCACATTAAATAGCGAAACAATTCTTGCTGGTAATTCCAAATTGCTTAAAAAGTTCAATGTTATTTATCCTGAGTCTATTGATGAAATCGTGGATAGCATCGTATTGGTTGCTCTAAACAATAAGTTTGTTGGTTTTATTACTGTTTCAGATGAAATAAAAGAAGATGCCGGAAAAGCTATTCAGGATTTGAAATCAATGTCAATTGAAACGATCATGCTTTCAGGAGATAAACAGGCAGTTGTTTCGGATGTTGCAACCAAATTAGGTATTGAAAAAGCATTCGGAAATTTATTACCCGAAAATAAAGTTGAGAAAGTGGAAGAACTGAAACAAGACAAGTCGAGAGTCATTGCATTTGTCGGTGACGGTATCAATGATGCTCCGGTTTTAGCCTTAAGTGATGTTGGAATTGCGATGGGAGGATTGGGCACTGATGCAGCAATAGAAACAGCTGATGTGATTATTCAAACCGACCATCCCTCAAAAATTGCAACGGCAATTTCCATCGGAAAAGCAACAAAACAAATCGTTTGGCAAAACATTGTTTTAGCTTTTTCAGTTAAGGCCATCGTTCTTGCTTTAGGAGCAGGAGGTTTAGCAACGATGTGGGAGGCAGTTTTCGCAGATGTCGGTGTTGCTCTTTTAGCAATTTTGAATTCTGGGCGAATTCAAAAAATGAAATTCAAATAGTTACTAGATTTTAATCACAGATTATTCAACTAATTTTATTCTATAAAGAAACAATTATGAAAAATATAATCATCACACTCATTTTAGTATCAGGTTCTTTTATCGCAAACGCGCAGAAAAAAACTGAGACAGTTGTAATTAAAACCAAAACCTATTGCAATCACTGTAAGGTGTGCGAAACGTGCGGTGGCTTAATGGAAACAGATTTGGTCTATATAAAAGGGATTAAATTGGTGGAGTACAATGAAACCGATATGACAATTAGCGTTAAATATAAACCCAAGAAAATAACGATTGCAGAAATTAGAACAGAAATTTCAAAACTGGGTTTTGATGCCGATGAAGTCCCAGCAGTAGTAAGTGCTTATGAAAAGCTGGATAATTGTTGTAAGAAGAAGAATTAGTGACTTGAACAAACACCTTAAAAACAGCTAGAAAAAAACACATTAGTTTTAGTTTGATTTGTTTGAATTTAGTTTATTAATCATTACTTTAGCTCTTAGAAATCGTTCTTTCAAATAGCCGCAAAACGAGCTAAATTTTTTGTCAACATTACTGTCAACAGAATAAGCAAGGCTATGGTAAAAACCTCATAAAAGCAGGCATTTCGGCTAGGATTTAGGTATCCCAGCCGGATCACTTACGGTCCCAGCGGGATCACTCTGATGAAAGCTCCTTCAACGTAAGTTGGAGGAGCTTTTTCCGTTTTTAGCGCGCCGAAAACTCGTTTTCGCAAGCGCAAAAAACGGAAAAAGTCAACTGCTTTATTTCAAAGCAGTTGAGAGCTTTCATCCACTGCACATCGGTCCCACGGGTTCAGCGGAGCTAATCCCAGTTTTCGCAAGCGTAAAAAACGGAAAAAGCCAACTGCTTTATTTCAAAGCAGTTGAGAGCTTTCATCCACTGCACGTCGGTTCAATGGGTTCAGCGGAGCTAATCTCAGTTTTCGCAAGCGCAAAAAACGGAAAAAGCCAACTGCTTTATTTCAAAGCAGTTGAGAGCTTTCATCCACTGCACGTCGGTCCCACGGGTTCAGCGGAGCTAATCCCAGTTTTCGCAAGTGCAAAAAACGGAAAAAGCCAACTGCTTTATTTCAAAGCAGTTGAGAGCTTTCATCCACTGCACGTCGGTCCCACGGGTTCAGCGGAGCTAATCCCAGTTTTCGCAAGCGCAAAAAACGGAAAAAGCCAACTGCTTTATTTCAAAGCAGTTGAGAGCTTTCATCCACTGCACGTCGGTCCCACGGGTTCAGCGGAGCTAATCCCAGTTTTCGCAAGCGCAAAAAACGAAATCAAGAAATTTTTACACAAAAAAAGGAGAGCTAACTCTCCTCATTTTAATTCATTAAAAACTCTCACAACATTATGGCTCCTTCAAATGCGCATTGCCGAGCAAAGAATAATCTGTCAACGTTTTTAAAAAACTTATTAATTGAGATTTTTCTACTGCAGTTAAAGGGATGCCTCCAGCTAAATTTTCGTCTAGGGTAGAAGATGTTGTGATTCCTTCTGCATAATGATTGAGAACTTGACTCAACGTGAAAAAGCGACCGTCATGCATGTAAGGATAAGTCAGTTCTACATTTCGCAAACTAGGAACCTTGAACTTTCCTAAATCCATTGGATTATTGGTAAATGAGAATCTTCCAGTATCCGTAAATGTAGCATCTAATCCGTTGTTTCTAAATGATTGATCCGTAAAAAGATCGCCGGAATGGCATTGAACACATTTTGCCTGAAACAATTGGTATCCTTGTTGCTCACTTTCCGTAAAAGAAACCGCGCCACGCTTCATTTGGTCGTATTTTGAATTGTCAGAAATAATCATCACCATAAATTGCGACAAAGCTTTTAAAACCAATTGTTCAGTTACTGTTTCTGTACCGTAAGCATTCTTGAAAAGTGCTTTGTACTTGTCAGAATTTTGTAATTTCGAAACAACATTACTCATGGTTTCATTCATTTCTAGGGGATTGGTGATTGGGTCAATAGGCATCACATCCAAATGATTGATGCGACCATCCCACATAAAGCTAGAACTCCATGCCATATTAAAAATACCAGGTGAATTTCTTGTTCCAAATTGTCCACCAACTCCTTCGCTCAAAGCAGTGTTGTGCGCGGAAAATGCATGTGTTTGCGCATGACACGTTGCACATGAAACGGAGCTGTCAGACGAAAGAATGTTGTCATAAAACAATGCGCGACCTAACTCAAAACGCTTGTAAGTTTGAGCATTATTTTCAAATGTATATAAAGCTGAAGGAAAGTTCTCAGGTTGATAAAAGCCCCAAGAATTTTCTGTTTCAATGACAGTTTTTTTACAAGAAATCATTAAACTGCTGACAGCGAATAGTGCCAGCAGTTTAAATGAGAACATGTTATTCATGAATGTGTTCGAACTCGAAAGATCCGTAGAAATCCAATGCCATTGTTTTTGCCATTGCTCCTGGCATTTGAAGGTTCGAAGTTCCACTCACCGAACCTGCAGTAGCCCATAAAGCTTCAGGTTTTGCCGATAAATGAATTTGGCAATTGCCATTTCCAAGCGCAGACAAAGAATTCCCTGTGAAGTTATGCGTTTTTGTTGTAACAATATTGTTTGCTCCAGAGAATCCTCCTAAGTGAAAAGTAAATGAACCACTTGTTGAATTTGTTGAAATGCCTTCTGCTTTAAGCATGATGTAACCAGAATTCCAGCTCCAGAACATGCCATTTGCTGTAGATAAAGCTCCAGTTTGTGGACCAGAAACATTCATTGTGCTGTCAACTCCAAGAACATACTCGATATCTGTATATTCTCCAACTGGAACGTTAGTTAAATTAATTTCAGATGTGCTTCCGTTCGAGATGTTTAACAAGAAATAGCTATCCGGTTGTGTCCACCATGTTCCATTGGCTTTTTTCAATCGAATATTGGAAATGTAGTATTTGAATGTTGTGAAATTCAAATCATCGCCTGTAATTGGGTGCTGAAAATCAGTGTCTAAAGCGAAATCCGCACCATTCCATGTGTGCTCGATTTTTAATAGAACATTGTCTGTTGTTGCAGCAGGAGTTGTTGGAGTTGTTGGTTCTGTTTCATCTTTTTTACATGAAGCCAAAATAATGATAGATAGGGCATATAAACCCAATTTGAATGTGTTTTTCATTTTTAGAAATTTAAAATTATGAAGAATAAAAGGTTGCTTAAAATGTAAGCAGGTTTATGCTAAAAATGAAAAGACATCGGGAGGGTGAAAGCAAGATTTGTGATGATTTTCAGTAATATGTTGTGTATAATAACCTCCAAAAGGTTGGTTTTCTTTTAATATCAAATTCGCTAATTGAAAAAACGCTAAATCTTCGCAAAAAAGGATGATTTCAGAGGATTTTACTAATTTTTCGTAAGGAGGAGTTTTTGATTTTTGAAAGTCGTTTTCAATTTGTTTTAACTGCTTGGATAAATAACATTTCCCTTCGCAATGCATGAGTGGATTGTCTTTGTTTTCGCAATACAACTTTTCAATTTTTGCTTGATTGATCTTCCAATTCACCAGAATACCCGTTTGAACACTCATTTTAAAAAGCATCAAACCGATAACCATAAAAAGAAGCAGCCTTTTCATACAGCAAAAATAAGAAATTCTGTTAAAGGCTTAAAATATTAAGCAGAATACTTGAATTCGAAAATCAACCGCATCTTTGAATTTTCCACCGTTAAAACTCGTTTAAAGATTCAAAAAGCTTTAAATGAAAATGTTAAAAAATCAAATTTATTTGGACAATCGAACTCAATGATTTATTTTAGCCAACGTATTTACTTATCAAAGATAAACTATGAAAAAGATATTAGTTGGGTTCCTAGCATTAAGTTTAGTTGCTGTTACAAGTTGTAAGAAAAATGAGGCAATGGATGATACTCAGATTCCTGAGCCAATCAAAACGTATGTTCGTACAAATTTCAACGGTAATGAAATCACTGAATGCAAAGTTGAAAAAGAAGGTTTCAGTCGTTTTTATGATGTACAATTGACTTCAAATTCAGTTAGTTTAAGATTTACTGAAACTCCTGAAATTCAAGAAATTCATTCAAGTACAGAATTACCTGAAACAGTGATTGATCCTGCAATTGATAAATATGTAGATAATAACTATGCGCCTAGCGTAATTACTGATTGGATTTTAGATACAAAGAAAAAAATGCAAACTGTGCGATTGAATAATGGCAAACGTCTTGAATTTAACTCAACAGGAGATTTTCAGCGAGAATTATAAAAGCGAGAAATTTGCTTTAGCAGATTATTATAAATCATTGAATCCCAGTAGTTTTGACTGCTGGGATTTTTTATTGAAAAAAGTTTATTTATTTGGTGTTTTTGACCGTTCTTCGAACAACCTTTTTACATATTCAAACGTCTTCTTAAAAAGAAAATCACAATTCTAACTCTCTTGTTTTAAATCACATCACGCTATGTGAAAGTTCACCATTATGAAAAATACATTATTTCTTATTTTCCTGCTATTTTCCTACTTTACATATTCACAGAATATTGATCCATTTGCGCTGCGTTTCCAAGCAAATCAGAAAGGCGGATTAGTGATGTTAGCGAATGCTTCCATTGGTTGTAATTGTGCTGCAAATAATCAAACGCCTCCTGGTGGGAACGGTGATAACAATGGGAATACAATGTCTTTCATTGATATTGACAGTGATCCAACAACTTTTATGTCTTCCAGCGATCAGTTGAATTTACCAGCTTGTAGTGAAATTACTTGGGCTGGATTGTATTGGTCAGGACAATTGAATAATACACCTGCAACGACACCAAATTGGGCGACTAGAGGACAAGTGAGATTGAGTGTAGATGGAAGTACGTATACAACATTGACCGCCGACGAATTGCTTGACAATACAGTTGGGAAGGTCTCTTATTTTGGTTTTAAAAATATCACAGCCATTGCGCAAGCTAACGGAATCAACTCTATTTATAGGGTAGCAAATGTCGTAGGAAGCACTGGACTAAACGTTTATGGTGGCTGGACAATTGTTGTCGTTTATGGAAATATTTATCAATCCATGCGAAACATCACAGTTTTTGACGGATTAACAAATGTCAGTGCTGGTGCTTCGGGAACGGTTAATATTCCTTTGTCCGGATTTTTAACACCACCTTCAGGACCCGTAAATTTTGAACTTGGTGTTGTCGCTCATGATGGAGATAGAGCCCAAACGGGAGATCAACTGGCTTTTAACGGAGCAGGTACTTTTGTCAGCATTAGTGATGCTATCCATCCAGTTAACAATGTTTTTAATAGTACCATTTCAAACGGCGGAGTGCTTACTCCGTTAAGAAACCCAAGCTACAACAATACACTTGGTCATGATGCCAATATTTACAAACCAAACAATACGACTTTTAATTATATCGGAAATTCGGCCACCAATGCAACAATTCGAGTTTCAACAACTTCTGAAACCGTATTGACCAGTGTAATTACTTCGGCCATAGATATTTTTGAACCTGATTTACGCGCTTCTGTTTCCTACACGGATTTGAATGGAGGAACCGTTGTTCCTGGCGATTTTTTAGAATACAAAATTGTTGCAAAGAACATTGGATCTGACGTTTCGATTGGAACAATTCTTACAGACACATTAGATCCTCGTTTGGAATATCAGCCTGGAACAATCCAAATTACCTATGGACCAAATGCTGGGTCAAAAACGGATCCGATTGACATCGATCAAGCTGAATTCTTAACTGCCACGAATACATTGCGTGCGAGAATTGGAACAGGTGCGAATGGTTCCGTAGGAGGCGCTGTTGTGAATTCACCAACTGGTGCAGATAGTACAGTAATAAAGTTTCAAGTAAAATTAAACGAAGACTGTTTAGTATGGCAATGTGGACCTACTCTGGCTAATCAGGCATTTTTATTTGGAACAGGTCAAATATCAGGAATTTTCAATGGCAATAATGGAGCTTCTGATTTATTGGATATAAATGGTTGTCCGACGCTTGAAAGTGGAATTGTGACCGTCGACGTCAGTAATTGCGCGGATACAGTCATAACGCACAATGATTCGCTCTGTGTAGGTGAAGATTTATGGCTTAATTTTCCAAATTCTCCTTTGTTAAATTATTCTTGGACAGGTCCAGATGGTTTTACGTCTACAATTAATAATCCTGAAGTTTTAGATGTGGAATTAGTTAATGGAGGAGATTATGTTTTAAGTGTAACACTAAATGGTGTTCAATGTATTACCGATTCAATTGCTACAATTTTTGTTTCTTCAAATCCAACGTTGCAGTTAAATACCTTGCAGAACGATTCCTGTTTTAATTCGAATCTAGGTTTTATCAATGTCAGCGGGGTTGGAAATTCACCATTCACTTATGTTTGGTCGAATGGAGACACCGATTCACTGGCCAATGACATTGGTGAAGGTACTTATTCAGTCATTGCATTAGATCAATATGGGTGTGATGTGGCTGATACATTCTCGTTAACAGAACCAACCGCATTAAATTCCTCGGCAACAATCACATCAGACTATAATGGACAAGACATAAGTTGCTTTGGTGCGATGGATGGAAGTGCTCAAGTTACCGCGAATGGAGGAACATTACCATACACATTTCTGTGGACACCAAATTTAGAAACAACAGCAGCTATTACAGGACTGGATACAGGAAAATATGTGGTGACTGTTACAGATTTAAATGGTTGTAAGTCCTTGGATAGTTTGTTTTTAACCCAACCTGATTCTATTGTTATTGCAGCAATTATAACAGATGTCCTTTGTTTTGGTAATTCAACCGGGGCAATCAATGCGACAATAACTGGAGGGACGACACCTTATTCTTACGATTGGTCGAATGGTGCCGTAACTCAAGATTTATCTGCAGTACCAGCAGGAACATATTCTGACACTGTGACAGATGTGAATGGTTGTTCAGCATCGGCTGCGTTCAATATTATTCAACCACCGGCTCCACTTTCTATGACTGATTCTATAACGCCAATTCTTTGTTTTGGTGATACATCTGGAAATATTGCCTTGACCGTTGCTGGAGGAGTTACTCCGTATACTTATGTTTGGTCGAATGGAGATTTGGATAATGTTGCGGAGAATTTAGGAATTGGAACTTACACAGTTACTGTCACGGATTCAAACAATTGTACTATTTCAGAAACATTTACTTTAACACAACCAGCACTTTTAATAGGTGATGCAAGCATTACGTCTAATTACAATGGTCAAGACATCAGTTGTTTTGGAGCCATGGATGGAAGCGCAGGTGTTACTGTTTCGGGTGGCGTTTTACCTTATACATATCTTTGGTTACCAGGCTTAGAAACGGTTGATTCCATTTCAAATTTGGACATTGGAACATACACTGTGACTGTCACAGACGCAAATGGTTGTTTTGTGGTTGACAGTGTGACGTTAACACAACCAGATTCTTTGGCGGTCTCAGCAATCATCACAAATGTTTTGTGTTTCGGAGATTCGACTGGAGCAATTGATGTTTCTGTTGTTGGTGGAACGACACCTTACGCATATTCATGGACCAACGGTATTTTGACACAAGATTTATCTGGGATTCCAGCAGGAATTTATGTTGATACAGTTACAGATATTAATGGTTGTTTTGAGATTGTTGAGTATCAAATCACTCAACCTTCAGCTCCACTTTCCATGACTGATTCGATTACACCTATTCTTTGTTTTGGTGATACAACTGGAAATATTGCTTTGACCGTTGTTGGTGGAGTTACTCCATATACTTATGTTTGGTCGAATGGAGATACAGATAATGTTGCGGAGAATTTAGGAATTGGAACATACACTGTTACAGTCACAGATTCAAACAATTGTACTATTTCAGAAACATTTACTTTAACACAACCAACACTTTTAATAGGTGATGCTAGCATTACGTCAAATTACAATGGTCAAGACATCAGTTGTTTTGGAGCTATGGATGGAAGCGCGGATGTCACTGTTTCTGGTGGCGTTTTACCTTACACATATCTTTGGTCGCCGGGATTAGAAACGGTTGATTCCATTTCAAATTTGGACATTGGAACATACTCTGTGACTGTCACGGATGCAAATGGTTGTTTTGTGGTTGACAGTGTGACGTTAACACAACCAGATTCTTTGGCGGTCTCAGCAATCATCACAAATGTTTTGTGTTTCGGAGATTCGACTGGAGCAATTGATGTTTCTGTTGTCGGAGGAACTACACCTTATGTGTATTCTTGGAACAACGGTATTTTGACACAAGATTTATCTGGAATTCCAGCAGGAATTTATGTTGATACGGTTACAGATATTAATGGTTGTTTTGAGATAGTTGAATATCAAATCACTCAACCTTCAGCTCCACTTTCCATGACCGATTCGATTACACCTATACTTTGCTTCGACGACACAACTGGAAATATTGCCTTGACTGTTGTTGGAGGAGTTACTCCGTATACTTATGTTTGGTCGAATGGAGATACAGATAATATTGCAGAGAATTTAGGAATAGGAACTTACACAGTTACAGTCACAGATTCAAACAATTGTACCATTTCGGATACGTTTACATTAACCCAACCAACACTTTTGACGGGTGATGCCAACATTACATCTAATTACAATGGTCAAGACATCAGCTGTTTTGGAGCCATGGATGGAAGCGCAGATGTTACTGTTTCGGGTGGTGTTTTACCTTATACATATCTTTGGTCGCCTGGATTAGAATCGGTTGATTCAATCTCAAATTTGGATATTGGAACATACACAGTGACTGTCACAGACGCAAATGGATGTTTTGTAGTTGATAGTGTTACGTTAACACAACCAGATTCTTTGATTGTTTCAGCAATTATAACAAATGTTTTGTGTTTCGGAGATTCGACTGGAGCAATTGATGTTTCTGTTGTTGGTGGAACGACACCTTATGTGTATTCTTGGACCAACGGCATTTTGACGCAAGATTTATCAGGAATTCCAGCGGGAATTTATGTTGATACAGTTACAGATATTAATGGTTGTTTTGAAATAGTTGAATATCAAATCACTCAACCTTCAGCTCCACTTTCCATGACTGATTCGATAACGCCAATTCTTTGTTTTGGCGATACAACTGGAAATATTGCCTTGACCGTGGCTGGAGGAGTTGTTCCGTATACTTATGTTTGGTCGAATGGAGATACAGATAATGTTGCGGAGAATTTAGGAATTGGAACTTACACTGTAACAGTTACAGATTCAAACAATTGTACTATTTCAGAAACATTTACATTAACACAACCAACACTTTTGACTGGTGATGCCAACATTACATCAAATTACAACGGTCAAGACATCAGTTGTTTTGGAGCTATGGATGGAAGCGCGGATGTTACTGTTTCGGGTGGTGTTTTACCTTATACATATCTTTGGTTACCAGGCTTAGAAACAGTTGATTCCATTTCAAATTTGGATATTGGAACATACACTGTGACTGTCACTGACGCAAATGGATGTTTTGTAGTTGACAGTGTGACGTTAACCCAACCAGATTCATTGATCATTACTGCAACAACGGTTGATGTACTTTGTTTTTCTTACGCGACAGGATCGATTGATGCAACGGTTCAAGGAGGAATTTTACCTTATTCATATTCTTGGTCGAATGGAGCAAATACAGAAGATTTATCGGCCTTAATTGCTGGCAATTACTCAGATACTGTAACAGATTTGAATGGATGTGTTAGCATTTCCACATTTACCATCAATCAACCAGCAGATTCCATGACAATCACAGGAACAGCGACTGAAATTTTATGTTTCGGTGATGTGACCTCTGCCATTGATTTAACTGTGACGGGTGGAATTGCACCGTATACTTATCTTTGGTCGACTGTTGAAACCACACAAGATATCGATAGTCTTGGAGCAGGAACCTATTCTGTGCAAGTGACAGATTCAAATAATTGTGTTCAATTCTACTCGATTACGATCACTCAGCCAGATTTACTTTCATTAACGGCAACGCATCTAAATCCAGTTTGTGCGAATGGCACACAAGGATCCATTGACTTAACTCTGACAGGCGGAACTCCATCATTTACGTATGTTTGGAATAATGGAGGATTTACACAAGATATCAGTGATTTATTTGCTGGTGATTATTTTGTCTCCGTAACAGATACAAACGGTTGTATGGACACATTAAGCGTTACATTAACAGATCCAGATGCGATCTTCATCGATGAAACAGTTACAAATGTTCTTTGCTATTCAGACTCGACCGGGTCGATTGATATTTCTGTTTCAAATGGAACGCCGTTGTATAGCTTCGACTGGAGCAACGGAGCTATCACAGAGGATTTAACCAATATTCCGACAGGTTCATATTATGTAAATGTAAGTGATGTGAACAGTTGCGGTGGATTTATGTCTTTCTTCATAAGTCAGCCTGACACGTTGGTTTATGTGAGTGGCAGTTCAAGCACAAATGTTCTTTGTTTTAACGATTCGATTGGTACTATAAATATTGAAATAGCTGGGGGAGTAGCGCCTTATACGTATGCTTGGGACAATGGTCAACTAACGCAAGACATTCAAGATCTTGGTGCAGGAATTTATACAGTCATTGTCTTGGACAGTAATTTATGTCAAGTTACTTTTACAGATACTATTTTCCAACCAACAGACCTTGTGTTAACTGAAACACATGCAAATGTGCTTTGTTTTGGAGATTCAACTGCATCTATTGATCTAACAGTTGTTGGAGGTGTTGAGCCATATTCTTTTGCATGGAATTCAGGCCAAATCACAGAAGATTTAAGCAATATTCCTTTAGGAACTTATGTCGTAACAGTCACCGATTCAAACAATTGTGTTGATTCACTTTCGATTGAAATCACGCAACCATTGGCTCCGCTTGAATTATCTTTAAGTCAAGAAAATGTGCTCTGTTTTGCAGGAAATTCGGGTTCCATAGATTTAACAGTTACAGGTGGTACGTCTGATTACACATACCTGTGGAATACAGGTGATACCATTCAAGATTTGGATGCCTTAACTTTAGGAAATTATGATGTCGTTGTAACGGATGCGAACGGCTGTTCAGATACCATTTCGACAGTGATTACACAACCTACGGCGCCGATTTCATTATCTTCAACAAACACCCCAACGTGTTTTGGTGCTGCCTTAGGTAGCATTGATTTATCAGTCACAGGTGGAACTGGATCTTATTCCTATTTATGGAATAACACAGAAGTCACACAAGATCTTACCGATTTGGCGCCAGGCATTTACACAGTCACTGTAACTGATGCAAATCTTTGTGAAGCAACTTTGAGCGATACAATTATTCAACCAACAGAAGTTGTATTAACCGAAACCCACGAAAATGTGTTGTGTTATGGAGACGCTACCGGATCTATTAATGTATCCGTAACAGGTGGTGTTCCACAATACACTTACGCTTGGGATAATGGAACATCTAATCAAGATTTAGCGAATATTCCAATCGGTACTTATACGTTGATTGTAGTAGATTCAGACAACTGTCCTGATACAATTTCAGTACAAATTACCCAGCCAAATGCACCGTTAAATATTAGTTCAACGACTACAGATGTTTTTTGCAACGGTGGAAGTGATGGAACAATTAGCGCAACGGTTAGTGGAGGAACAACTGGTTACAGTTATTCGTGGGATTCAGGACAAACAACCGAGGATTTATCTGGCGTTTCGGCAGGAACGTATGTTCTAACAGTTACTGATGCGAATGGTTGTGTTGAAATAGAAACTGCTGTGATCAATGAACCAAATGGGATTGATTTGACGATGAATGTCATCAATACCTGTTTTGGAAAAAGCGATGGAGCGGTTTCGGTAGTTGCTGCTGGCGGAAATCCAGGTTATACATATTTGTGGAACACAGATGATGATGGAACTTCTATTTCTGAATTGTCAGTTGGAACTTACACGGTTACAGTTACGGATGCGAACGGTTGTTCAAACACAGCTTCAGTGAATGTTACTATTTTAGGTCCAGAAGATGGATGTGTGGTAATTGATATGCCAAACGTATTTACGCCAAATGGAGATGGTGTAAACGAAATTTTCTTGCCAATCGAATTACTAGGAGTAAAAGATTATCAATTGGTGATTGTAAATCGTTGGGGAAATGTTGTTTATGAAGGTACTGATCCAGTATTAGGTTGGGATGGAAGAACGCAAACAGGCGAAGACGCAACCGATGGTGTTTATTTCTGGCGTGTGAATTATACCGATGTGTATAACAATGCGAGTAAAGTTCACGGAAATGTCACGATTGTGAGGGATTGAGGATACTAAAATTTGGTCAAAAAAAACGAACCTCGATTGGGGTTCGTTTCTTTTATATTTTTCTGATCAATTAATTCGTTCTCCCCGGATAAACCTTCAACGCTTCTTCCAAACATTTCACTGCTTTTCGCAACGAATCTTGATTCAAAACATACGCAATACGTGCTTCGTTTTTTCCAGCCCCTGCTGATGCATAAAAACCATTTGCTGGCGCCATCATAACAGTTTGACCTTCAAATTCAAAATCTTCTAGCAACCATTGACAAAACTTTTCGGCATCATCCACTGGGAATTTCGCAACGCAATAAAATGCACCACTTGGTTTTGGGCAAAAGACACCAGGAATTTTGTTTAATCCATCCACCATGATGTTTCTTCGCTCCACGTATTCAGCTACCACATTATCGAAATAAGATTGGGGAGTATCGAGCGCTGCTTCTGAAGCAATTTGATCAACAGTAGGAGGGGAAAGTCGTGCTTGTCCGAATTTCAAAGCAGCTGACATCACTTCTTTATTTTTAGAAATTAGTGCACCAATTCGCGCTCCGCACATCGAATAGCGTTTTGAAACCGAGTCGATCATGATGACATTCTCTTCAATTCCTTTCAAATTCATTACTGAAAAAGGTTTTGCTCCGTCGTAACAAAATTCGCGGTAGACTTCGTCCGCAAAAAGGAACAAATCGTGTTTTTTCACCACTTCCGCCAATTGCTCTAATTCTTCTTTGGAATACAAATATCCTGTTGGATTTCCCGGATTACAAATAACAATCGCTTTTGTCTTTGATGTGATTTTCTTTTCGATTTCTTCTACAGGAGGTAAAGCAAATCCAGATTCAATGTGCGAAGTTACTGGAACAACCTTCACACCAGCAGTTACGGCAAAACCATTGTAATTTGCATAAAAAGGTTCTGGAATAATGACTTCATCGCCCAAATTGCATGTTGTCATGAATCCAAAGATTAGCGCTTCGGAACCTCCCGTTGTGATGATGATATCCTCTGCATTTACATTAATACCTGTTTTTTGATAATATGCAGCCAATTTTGCGCGGTACGATTCAAATCCAGCGGAGTGACTGTATTCAATCACTTTTAAATCCATATTCTTGATAGCATCTAGCGCAACTTGAGGCGTTTCAATATCTGGTTGTCCAATATTTAAATGGTACACAATTTTACCTTGTTTTTTCGCTTTTTCAGAAAAAGGAACCAATTTTCGAATTGGAGATGCAGGCATATCAAGTGCCTTTTGAGCTATTTTGGGCATAATATTTTTTTTTGTGCAAATATACGATTAAGTGCGTTTTTCAGCGTGAAAAAAGTGTGTTTCTTGAAAGCCAAGCCATCGTTATATTGTACATTTGTCGTGCGATCAAATCATGAAAATGGCAAAAAACGACCCGTATGCAGCGCTTCGATTCAAGGAATTTAATATTTTTCTGATTGTTCGTTTCGCCTTAGTTTTTGCTTGGTCCATGCAATTTATCATCATCGAATGGCAAGTATATTCGATGACCAAAGATGCGCTTTCGTTGGGGTTGATTGGTTTGATGGAAATCGTTCCAGCGATTGGAATGGCCCTTTTCGCAGGACATATTGTAGATCAACGCGAAAAGCGAAACTTATTAAAAGTGTGTATCATCGCTTTTTTAGCCTTAAGTGCAGGATTATTTGCTTTGACTTTGCCTTGGGTGGTGACCACCATCTCCCAAAAATGGATATTAATCGGAATTTATTTTCTTGTTTTTCTTGGCGGCATTGTGCGCGCTTTCATCAGTCCAACGGTGTTTGCGCTTGTTTCTCAATTGGTTCCGAAGTCAGTTTATGGCAATGCAGCTACGTGGAGCAGTTCGGTTTGGCAAATGTCGAATGTGTTGGGTCCAGCGATGGCGGGTCTGTCCATCCATTTTTTTGGTGTTAATTATTCGATGTTGGTCATTTTGTTTTTTGGCTTACTTGCTTATTTCTCATTATTGAAAATCGAACAAAAACCTATTTTGAACACGAAAATTGGGGAACCAATGATGCAAAGCTTGAAGGAAGGATTGAAATTTGTGTACAATTCAAAAGCCATTTTTGGAGCCATTACCTTGGATATGGTTGCCGTTTTATTTGGAGGAGCGGTGGCTTTGTTGCCAATTTTCGCTCAAGATATTTTGAAAGTTGGACCAGAAGGATTTGGGGTTTTGAGAGCAGCACCAGCCGTGGGTGCGTTGATTACCTTGTTGGTCACAGCTTACATTCCATTGGAAAGAAACGCAGGAATGAAATTGCTCTTTGCCATTGCAGGTTTCGGATTAAGCATCATCGCCTTTGGACTTTCAACGGTTTACTGGTTTTCATTGTTGGCCTTGTTTTTAAGCGGAGTAACGGATGGAATTTCAGTGGTTATTCGTCAAACAATTCTGCAATTGAAAGCACCAGACGAAATGCGTGGTAGAATTGCGTCGGTTAATTCCATTTTTGTGGGATCTTCCAACGAATTGGGAGCGTTTGAAAGTGGATTAACAGCCAAACTCATGGGAACAGTCACGGCGGTTGTGTTTGGAGGAAGCATGACAATTTTAACGGTAATCACCACCGGAATCGCGTCTCCTTCGTTTCGGAAGTTGGATTTGAGGGAGGAGGAAGGAAATTAATGATTCAGAAAATGACCACCTAAATCAAATCCTCCAAAGCTTCCTGAAGATTAGGAAACTTAAATTCAAAACCTACTTTGTTCAAATTTTCGGATTTCACATATCTACCATACAAAACCAATTCTGGATCTGTCTTGAACAGGTGTTTTGCACCGAATTTTGTGACGAATATAGGTGCTGACAAGCCAATTGAAATCTTCATGGTTTTGCGCAAGCGTTGCATAAATTCTTTGTTCGAAACAGGATTCGGCGCACTAGCGATGTAAACTCCTTCGTATTTTTCATGTAAAATGGATTGAAGAATCAATTCATTCATATCAAATTCGTGAATCCAACTCATGCCTTGCGTACCTTTTCCAACAGTTCCACCCAGGCGAAGTTTGACAATCTGCATCAGACTTTTGAGAGCACCGCCATTTTTACCAATAACAAAACTTGTTCGAAGTCTAACACCTCGTGTATCATCAGGAAGCGATTCCAAGAATGCTTCTTCCCAAGCTTTCCCGACAAAAGGAGCCAAACCATAACCTGTCGCAGAATCTTCTGTGCATACTTGCGCTGGCGGATCTCCGTAAATATGAGCAGTCGCCATTTGAATCCAAATTTTTGGTGGATTTTCAACCGATCTGATGGCCGTGCCTATGATTTTTGTCGCATCAACGCGAGATCGAAGAATTAAATCACAATTGTCGGGAGTTTTTATGCAATCAACCGTTTTTCCAGCTAAATTAACAATGGCTTTGGCGTGATTTAATTCATGAACCCATTCGCCAAGCGTTGAGCCATCCCACGAAATGAATGCGTGTTTTAAATCTTTGTTAGGCTTGTTTCTAGCGATCAAAATAGGAGTGAAACCGCGAGCCGCCAAATGATCAGCCAAACTTAAGCCGATAAATCCAGTTCCCCCAAACACGATGACTTTGTTCATCTTTTTGATTTTTTTTAAGGAGGGATAAAGGTAGTTATCCTTTGGTTTTGTTATACCATCGTATAGTTAATTTTTCGTTTTTTAAAATAATCGTATAGTGCCATGCTTGCTTTGGTTTTGTTGGATTTTTATTCCAGCACTATCAAAGGTTAAACGGTATTATTCGTTTTTTGCGTTTATTTTATCCACCCATTTAGCTATCCGAGAGCGATTAGTCAAAAGCAAAAAGCCTATGATCAAATTAACACTCGAAGAAATCAATAACTGGTGATTCACAGGCATGGGACTCATGCTTTCTAGCAAGCTTTCTAAGCTGTTTCGCGAAACGCTTGACTTAAACCAAAATACAAGTTGGGTTAAAAAATCACTTATGTTGTTTACAATCAAATAAAATGCAAAGATAGTCATGGCAATTTTCGTGATTCCATTTCCATTCACCAATGACGGACTCACAAGATCGTTGTCGAATCCTTTGTCGAGTTTGAATAGATTAACGAAAATGTCTGGCTTAAACAATAGAATCAGCATGAATGTGATGCTAACGAGTATTATACATAAATGGATCCAGAAATCCTCGTGCAGTTGATCAAAATAAAAATAGCCGATCAGCGCGGGTAATTCGCTAATTATTAGAATAATGGAATACAATCCAAATAATTTGAGAATGATTCGGAATACGTCTTTTTTAGTCATGGGAGATTAATAATTAAATAAGTAGTTAAGAGTTCTTGCGGATTAAATAAACACCTTCCGATTTAGAATGTCCTGTCTTGTTTTTTGCCAATTCAACTTCAATGTGAAGAAATGCTTCTTGCTGTTCATTCGCAAACTGAATTAGTTCCTGGCTTAGCTGATTTCCGTTGCCTTCAAATTCTCTTTCTCCAATGGTAGCTTTCCACGAAACGATTTTGTATGTTTCAAAGATTCCTTGTTCCATAGGATAATGACATTTTAGCTCAGTGACCTCATTAAGAGTTGAAATTATAGGTCCGGAACTTACTCCACCGAGGTGAATTGGTGGTACGGGATAATTTACAGCTGAGTAATTTTGAGCCAGAAGTGATACAGAGTTCTTTTCGGCCATAATACCAATGGAAATATACACTTTTCCTGTATCTATTGGAGTCACAAAATAAGTTAAGCCACCTGTATTTCTTTTACTCGATTCATCGATTTCAATTTGAGCATTATTGGCAACTAATTTAATGGGTTGATTCCCGCTTACTGAAACATTTAGTGTGTATTCTTGTCCTACATAAAGTGTTCTACTTGCTGATAGATTCATCACAGCTTTTAATGGCATTTCGTCACGTTTAGTAATAATGACTTTATCTTTTTGAGTAAAAGTGATATTGGATAAAAGTACAATAACGGCTAGGATAATTAATTTCATGATTTTTTTATCAAAAGTATTCATTTTTCATCTCTTTCATTATTGCTAGGCAATTTAGGCCGTTCAATGTATTGAAAGCTGAATTTAAAGCCAGAATCAATAATTTCCATTTCGTGGTTTCTATATAGCAAATAGATGTGGTCGCCACTTTGTAGAATCTTAGCTGTAAAAAGAATTATGAGTGAAGAGAAACCCCAAAGAAGAAAGGTAATTATTTTATTGATTCGGATTTTTGCGACATACTTTTCATAGCAATAAACGATTGTGAGCCAAGTAAAAAAATATATTAAAAAGTCGGCTATAAATTCAAGAAAGAAAACCTGTAAGGACATAGAAGTATGCCATCCATCGCAAACATAAGGAAATGGAAATCCAGCATAAAAAGTATCTGGAGCGTCAACAGGCAAAGCAAACCACCATTTGGTAATTGTGCCAAATGAAATAATGGTGAGAGGTACTATTAATTTAAAAATTAAGTGTTTCATTTCCTCTGAATTTTGCGCTGTGTTTATTTTTTGTTATTCTTATTTGTCGGCATCTAAAACTAATTACATTAAAAACAAGATCACCAAGCTAGTGCGGATGAATAAACATTTATTGTAACAAAGACTGAAAAAAGAGAACCAAGAGTAAAAAACACTATTCGGTGGGTTTCGTTAATTTCCAAGTTCGGAAAATAGTATTTACCAAGGAGTTCTATACTCCAACCACTTGTATAGCTAACATTTGCAAAAAAAGTAAATATTGCTGATCCGAAAAGTAAATAAGGAATCCCATGGTAGTATACTCCATGAGACATTGAAATGGTCATCATTATCTCAGCTAGAATAACGATAATATTATACACCAAGCGCTTTTTTTCCCACCACCGAATCACGTCCATAGCTTGATCACTCTTTGGTTCGCCTTGTTTTTCAAGCGTGTCTAACAATTCATTATCTAATGTGGTCATTTTATTTTTCTTAAAATTTTTGTATTATTTTTTAATTAAAATTTTTGTATTATTTTTTAAATTTTCGAAGATAACTAAACTCTTTCCACCGATGTCTAATTCCTCCCAACGGCCAATTTAAATCGAATTTTTGGTCATTGTCTTTTGCATATACGGGTAAGTCAATTTTGCAATGCAACATAGGCTCAGCGCATTCCACTTTTTTTCGAAACTCGGAATCTAAAGCAGATTTTGGATAGTATTGAATTTCGATAATAGTTTGGTGTTTTTGACTCCGATAAATGTACAAATTCACATCGTAGAGATTTTCAAAGATCTTTTCGATCTCAAATGTTATTTCGTTGAGCGATTTAGGAGTTTTTTGAACGTTATTTAATTTTCTGCCATGACGACGGTCAAAGTCATTTTTTCCATCGTGAATTATTTCTGAAAGTATGAAACACGTATTATCTGAAATTTTATTCCAGCATTTGCTACGAGCTAATTCCAAAAGGGCAGAGGTTGCTTCATATAACTGATTGGCAATGTTACTTTTTGAAAGCCTTGATACCATTAGCGTTGAATGTTTTCACAGTCGCTATCCATCGCCATAACTCTCCCTTCGATCCGCGCTCTGCAATCATTTTCTCTACAAATCGTAGGCCGAATAAGAATGTAATAGTTTTCATCAATAATCCCTCCCGACTCTAAAAAGACTCTAAAATTTTTAATTCGCGCACGTGCAATGCGTTTAGATTCATTTTTTGCCTTGTAGTAAGTGAACTCTAGGCAGTAATTTTTAGTTTCAAGTTCTGTGAAAACTTGAGGGAATGTGGAGTCACAGGTTTCTGGGGCCATTTCAAGTTCGTTGTAATTATAGGTTGGATTACAAGGCCTGCTTCTGTAATAGTTATACAAATTTGTCTCTATAACATAGCTCATGCTAGTATCAATTGTGACACGTGTCGAATGATAACTAGTGTAATTGTCTTTGTTAAGTTTAAAAGTGTATGTTTTGCCGTATTTTAAGCGCAAAACAGTATCGCAAACTCCTTTTAAGTTTGTTCTTAATCGAGCTATTGTATCTTTTTCAAGAAGCACGCCAATGTGCACATCAGCAAGTTTTTTGGATTTATTGTTGAATTCACTTACTATAATTTTAACAGGAACGTTTAAATCTTGCGCTTTGGAAAAAGAAGCGCAAAATGTGAAGACAGATAAAACTAGAAGCTTGAAAGACATGGAGTTAGAAGTAATTAATAAACGTTACTTACAGCGAAAACGAGTTATAAAGAATAATCAGAATCGCGTTTTAAGGCTGAGCCCAAATCCTGGACTATTACCCACAGTATAAAACTCTTGAACATTAAGTTGTATCTTTTGATTTTTCTGGTTTGGATTGGCAAGCAAATTAATCGAACTTAAAAGAACAGTTAAACCTCCCATGCCAACATTAAAAACCGTTAAGGATTTTCTTTTTTGATTCACCGTTGCATAACCATTTAGTGGCGCAGCCGTTGTGTTTTTGTTTAAATTCACTATACCAATGGTGAGCTGTCCTGCTCCGGTCAACAAACCAAGAATCGGAAAACCTTTATGTCCTTCCATTTTAGATAGTTGCATGCCATTAACTATATTGGAAACTAAATTCACACCACCTAAAAAACCTGATGGCAGCAAATAAAGTGCATCGATGCTATTTCCCTTTTCTTCGGATTGTCCGAAAGATTTAAAAGAGGTGAAAAAAAGTACTAGAAAACATAAAGAAAGGTTTATTGGATTCATTTTCATAGATCAAATTTTGATAGTGTGAATTAATCAACCCCTAAATTAATTAAATTTTGATTTGATGTTTGGTCTTTTTAACATTTCGTAGAGTTTTAGTGTTAGGTGGTGGTTTTTCATGGCTACCGTCGAAATTTGGCGTTAGATTTTGGTAAAATTTAAACCAATAAAAGTTTAAACTTTTAATCTGATAAACTTTTAGAAGAATCCCAGATTCTATTGACTTGTAGCTTATGTGAAATTGAAATCTCAGTGGTAAAACAATTTCTCTACCCCAAATGCTCCTTTGATGAATCTTCCAAAAGTTCATTCATTTCTTCCAATTCCTCCTCTGTAAAATGTCTATAATGTCCAACAGGAACATCCAACATGATATTCATGATCCTAATGCGTTTCAATTGTCTTACTTCGTAACCCAAATATTCACACATACGTCGAATTTGTCGATTCAAACCTTGGGTCAAAACAATGCGGAATTTGTATCGATCTAGTTGTTTCACTTCGCATTTGCGCGTTACAGTATCTAAAATTGGGACACCATTCGACATTTGTTCAATGAAATCTTTGGTAATGGGCAAATTGACTGTAACGACGTATTCTTTTTCGTGGTTATTTCGTGCGCGAAGTATTTTGTTGACAATATCGCCGTCGTTCGTTAAGAAAATAAGTCCTTCACTCGGTTTATCGAGGCGACCGATTGGAAAAATGCGTTCTGGAAAATTGATGTAATCAATGATGTTATCTGCTTCTCGTTTTGTGTCTGTAGTACAAACAATTCCGCGTGGCTTATTGAAGATTAAATAAACATTGGCTTCTTTCTTGTCTTGAATGATTTTGCCATCAACTTTTATTTCATCGCTTGGACTGACTTTTGTTCCCATTTCAGGAAGTTTTCCGTTTATTTGAACGCGTCCTTCTTCAATTAATTTATCAGCCGCTCTGCGCGAACAAAATCCAACTTCACTCAAATATTTGTTAATTCTGGTTCCAGTATTTTCTTCCATGATTTATTGAAAATGAATTAATTGGACTTTTTTTTCGAAATAATACATTCAATTGCTCGATGATCGCTAAACGGCTTTTCTTGAATGACGAAATTGCTTGATTCCAATTCAGGAGAATGAAAAATGTAATCGATACGACCTGCTGGAATTTTTCCAACATAAGTAGAACCGATTCCAGAACTGCAATTTGTAAAAGCGTCCGTTAAAACCTTATCAAATTGACGGTAAACGAAAGAAATCGGAGTGTCATTGAAATCGCCGCAAACAATAACTGGATACGGAGAAGTGTTGATGTGTTCAACAATGCGAACTGCTTGATTTGCTCGTTTCGGATATGCTACACGCAATTTATCCACGATTCGCTTTACCTTAGATGACCAATCGGAAGATTCAATTTCGATGTCATCACCATTCATCTTGATGGATTGTAAATGAATATTATAAACACGAAATGTGTCGATTCCTTTAACAATGTCAGTAAAAATGGCGAAATTCACGATGCTTTGATCTTCTGCATCGAAATTTACATCGCCTTTGGCAATAATTGGGTATTTAGAAAAAATGGTAATCCCAAAATGTTGTCGTCCAACTGTTTTGTAGGTCAAACGCTCATGAAAATCAACTGCACCAAAGGTTTTGTTAAACAAACGAGTCGTTAAAAACGAGGTTGGATCGTCCTTGCGGTAAAACTCCTGAAAACAAACCACTTCTGCTTTCGAATCAATTGCATATTGAAAAATACTGTCTCTTGTAGCGTATTTTTGCTTAGGATCTGGATTGTACAGGTCAAATATTCGAACGTTGTTGCTCAGTACTTTCAACGTTGTTTGAGCATTCTCAGGGACCGAATCAATCGCTCCAATAGCTAAAAGTCGGCTGTGATACATGTAGCCAATCGCTAAAAAAAACAGAACAACCAATGCCCATTTCGAGCGGGCGATGGACCAATAAATCAGTAAAAACAAGCAAAAGAAAACTGTGATTGGATACGCCAATCCGAAAAAAGGTAAAATCCACGCACTTTCTGGATGCACGAAAGGAGCGATGTAGCCCAAAACGAGCACGCATAGCGCGATAATTGTGGCAGTTTTAATCCAATTCGAAAAACGAAATATTTTCAAGAGTTTTTTAAGCATTATTGCTTTGGCGGAATAAAAAGTCCTTTTCTTCTTTTGTCAGCGATTCATACCCCGATTTGGAAATTTTATCCAAAATAGCGTCAATTTTTTCCTGTCTGCGTTTTTTCTCCAAGTTAAATTCTTCGTCTGATTTAAAAGTTCGTCCCGTTGATTGTCCTTTATTCACCTTCATTTTTGGTGTTTTCGTCGGGTTGAATAAGACCTTGAAAAAATTTGTAATCTTAGCCCCCATTCGACTTGCGACTGTGATAATGTTAGAGCTCGAATATAAATTTTGAATCGAAACCATTCCAATGATTGCACCGCCTAAATGTGCGAAATGTGCTGTTCCATCGTTTGTTCCAAGACTTAAAAGATCCCATAGGATGTATAAACCTACAATCAAAATAATTGGAACATGGATTGCTCCATACAAAGCCACTTTCATTTTAGGGCGATGAAAAGCCAGTGCAACCATAACTGCAATTGCGGCACCCGAAGCTCCGATTACGGCTCCGCTATTTGCCACAGCTGGAAATAAAAAATAAGCCAAAATTTCAAGAATTCCACCGAAAAGTCCACCTAAAATGTAGGTGTAGAGCATCCGATTTTGATCAAAAAACTGTTCAAACATTTTCCCAGAAAAATAAAGGAAAACCATGTTCCACAGAATATGCATGAAATCGTAGTGGGCAAAAATACTTGTGAATAATCCCCAGGGATGAGTTATGAATCCCATGAAATCCGTTTGAAGTGTAAATACGGAATGGACAAAAAGGGCGATAGGCGAACCAAATCCGAATCCCAATAAGCGAGCAATAACCTCGGAAATCGAAATCAATAGAAAAACAAAAAGGTTGGCGAAAATCAGCTTGATGGTCATTCCGCCATTTCGAAACAAATGTTTTATTTCTCCAAATAAATTATTCTCAGTTTGCATCTAATAAAAGTTTTTCTTGTCAAATTTTCGCCAAAAAAGCACCATGATAATTCCAACAACCGCTCCTCCAACATGTGCTAAATGTGCAATGTTATCGTTTGGTTGATTGTAACTGTTGTAAATTTCAAAAGCGAGATATCCACCAATCAAATACTTAGCTTTAATGGGAATAGGTGGAAAAAGTAACATTAATTCGGTATTTGGAAATAGAATGGCAAATCCAGCTAAAAGTCCGAAAATAGCACCTGAAGCGCCAGCCATGGAACTGATACTCATCAAATAATATTCTTCCACAGTTTTATAAGTGACTTCACTCAGAATTTTAATTTTGTTTGGTTCACCCTCAGCAATGTAAAAATCGAGTGTGTCAATTTGATATCCCGCAGAAATAAGTTCATTTTTCAGCTTGGAAATCTCAATAACACCGATGGTGTTGTATAATGCCAAAGCCCCCAAACCGCAAGCAAAATAGAAAATGAAATAACGTTTTGCTCCCCAAATTCGTTCCAAATGTGATCCGAACATGACCAACAGAAACATATTGAAAATGATGTGAAAGAAATCATTCAAACTATGCACAAACATGTGGCTTACCATCTGATATGGCTCAAAATTAGGAGAATTGAAATAATGCGCACTTAGTTGATTGGCAAGCTCCGCATTTCCCGATTTTTGAGCAAAGACAATCGTGATGATATACACCAAAATATTAATGATCAACAAGTTTTTTGTTACTACTGGAATGTTATTGAACATACTTAAAAATTTTGATGAATTTCATCCAAAGATATTGTTTTTAAAATGCGTTTGCCATTGGAGGTAAACACATGTTCATGACATTGAAATAATTGCTCTACAAGGCTTTGAACGGATTCCTTGGTTTTAAATTTCAAAGCTGCTTTACTGGCGTTCTTCGCAATGCTTTCCACAAACATGTGCGCCACATCACCTTTATCAATGTCTTGAAATGAAACAGTTTGAAATAACATGTCTATGCATTCCGTGATCGCTTCTTCTTGCAAAATGCTAGGCACAGCGGATATATGCAGATCATCGTTCTCAATAACTCCAACGAAACCAAGTCTGTTTAGCAAATTTTCATGTTCTTGCCAAATCGCTTTTTCGCGCGAAGAAATTTCCTTTTCAACTGGAAAAAGTAAGGTTTGTGAAGCAATGGGCGTTGAAATAAACTGTGCCATCATGTTATCGTACAAAATTCGCTCATTGGCACGTCTCGCGTGGATGTACATGAGGCCATTTTTTACAGGCAAAATCAAATATGGATTGCGAAAAATGAATTGATCTACATGTTCCGTCGAATCAGAAAAAGCAATTTCTTCCGAAGCAACTTCTTCAACTTCAGCGATTTCTTCAATTTTATAAAAATTCTCCCAATCAGCTTTTTCGGCTTTTGTTTGACCAAATCCATGGGCTTGAATGGCTGGAGATTGTCCAGATGTTCTAACACCAGTCGATGGATTTGAAAAGGTTTTGAACGGATTATACGTTTCATCCACCTTAATCGTTGGAGCAGAAACGGGCATGTTGCGCATTGCATTCGGAATATCAAAACTTGTTTCGCGCTCAAAATCAAGGGTAGGAGCGACGTTGTATTTTCCAAGGGCTTGACGAATGGAGCTTACCAAAATAGCATATATGAATCGATCTTCTTCGAATTTAATTTCCGTTTTCGTTGGATGCACATTCACATCAATTTTTGACGGATCAATCGTGAAATAAAGAAAATAACCAGGATACGATTTGGGCTGAATAAGTCCATCGAATGCTTTAGTAATTGCATGATGAAAAAATCCATCTTTGAAAAAGCGATTATTTACAAATAAAAATTGTTCGCCACGTGTTTTACGCGCAAATTCTGGTTTCACTACAAATCCATGAATTTTAACGATATCAGTTGCTTCTTCAATTGGCACAAGACGTTCGTTTTGTCGGTCTCCAATCAAATCCACAATTCTTTTTCGCAACACGACGCTTGGCAATTGATACACTTCTGTTCCATTGTGGGTCAAAGTAAACTGAATATCAGGATGAGCCAAAATGACACGTTCAAATTCATCTTTGATGTGGCGAAATTCAACATCTGGTGATTTCAAGAAATTCCTACGCGCTGGCACATTGAAAAAAAGGTTTTTCACTTCAAACGAAGAGCCATCTGGACAAACCGTTTCTTCCGAAGAAATTACTTGAGTTCCTTCGATGTGAACCAAATATCCCGTTGCGTTATTAGATTGTTTTGTTTTTAGCGTAACATGTGCAATGGCAGCAATACTCGCTAGCGCTTCGCCACGAAATCCTTTGGTGGTGAGAGCAAAAAGATCTTCAGCCGATTTCACCTTGCTTGTGGCGTGACGTGCAAAACACAATTCCGCGTCTGCTTTCGACATTCCTTTTCCATTGTCTATGACATGAATAAGCGTCTTTCCAGCATCTTTGATAATCACATCAACCTTGGTGGCTCCAGCATCTAATGCATTCTCCATCAATTCTTTGACAACCGAAGCTGGACGTTGGATTACTTCTCCAGCGGCAATTTGATTTGCAATGTGATCGGGTAATAATTGAATGAAACTATCCATCAATTTGCTGGTTTATCCCATACTTTTTCTACCACAGTATCCACTTCATCCACACCATAGAGCATTAAATAGCCAAGAACAAGAATAATGGCAATGAGCAAGATGACACGCATGTTTGAACTTCTACGGGCACTTGCGGTATGTTGAGCACGCGACCAACTCGCGTTCATTTCTTGACGAAGAATCGATTTTCTTGTTTCCGGATCTAATTCTTGATTTTCGAGTTCACGGTATTGTGCCTTTTTTAATTCAAGGTATTCCTTTTGCTCATCATAAAACACAGGAGTGTAATTGAAGCGCTTATTTCGGATCGTATTTTTTAAAAATTTGAATTTCATGTCAAGCCGTGATACCTAGCAAAGTTAAGTATTTTTCATTATTTCGTGAATCGAAGTCAATTTTTGTTCCAATCTATTTTTTTCTGACAAATTTTCTGCTTTTGAGAATGCTGTCAGGTTTTTAATGATAAACTTCTCAAAAATAATTTTATTGTTTAGGCTCAAACTTTCCATAAGAACCAAGTTTGGATAAATGCACGCATGAATAATCTCGTGATTGCTGTCGTGATTATTTTAAACATTAAGGAACCAAGGGAAATAAGAAGTTGTGGTTGACGTAGTTTGGATCATTAAGGTCGCCTGCGGCGTTAAAAGAACGTTGTTTTTGGCTAACTTAAATAATAAACAAATGAAATGACTAATTAATAGGCATGAAGCATTTTAAAAAAAACGCACGGTTGCTCATACAAAGTTTACAATCCCAAAGATTAAAAATTTTTGTTTTAAATAATCACTCAAAAACAAACTTATTCTCCTCAATAGGAATCATTTTTTTGTCCTTAAACGATTGCCAATTCACTTTCCCATTCTTGGTTTGTGAAAGCATATACGTCCATTTTTGTTTTTTGTCACTTGTGTAATAAGAAATCCATTTCTCTTGTTCCGATTTGAGGTGTGTTCCAACGTAAATCATACAAGTATCATTTACAAGCAATAGAAATCCGTCTTTTTGCAGATTTGCTTTTTGACCGATTCGAATGGCGTTGCATTTTGTGCCGAAACAATTTGTCCAGTTTAAAAAAGCATTTTTCGTTTTCGTTGAATCTCTGAAATTCCATTTGGAATACAACACCGAATCTGCATTTAAGGAATATAGAAAAGTTGTTTTTTTAGTAAACTTGAATCGGTCTGGGAAAAGCAATGTATCGGTGTTTCGAGCTTTGGAAATTGCTAATTCAGATTTTTTTAGCTCTAAATCACTCAAAAAAACATCACTCATTTTTAAAGTATCTATTTTCTCCGCTTCTTTGGATTCTTTACCATTGTATTTCTCAGATTTCGCCACAATGTCATTCATATCCACAACATCTCTTTTGCCTTCTTTGCAGGAGAATACCATGAAGCCAATTGCAAGACCAAAAAGGATTTTCATAACGAGATCTTTTTTAAAACGGAAATGGTTTGATCAATGTCGCCTTCCGAAATATTTAAATGTGTCACCATGCGCATCATTCCTGGTCCAAAAGGCATTGCGAGGATGTTTTGTGTTTTCAAAGCATCGATAAGTTCTGGAAGTTTTGAAGCATCTTTGAGAGCTGTAACAACAATGTTTGTTTCAACCGAAACGACATGATCCACCCAGCTTAGTTCACACAAAGCTTTTTCCAATGCCTTTGCATTTTTATGGTCTTCTTTGAGTCGATCGATGTTGTTTTTTAAAGCAAACAATCCGCCGGCAGCAATAAAACCAGCTTGGCGCATGCCTCCACCAAATACTTTGCGCACACGATGTGCTTTTTTGATAAACTCTTTACTTCCTAGAAGAACGGAACCAACCGGCGCACCTAATCCTTTGGATAAACAAATGGAAATGGAGTCGAATTGTTGACCATAGGTTTTAAAATCAATTCCATTTTCCACCAAAGCGTTAAAAACCCTCGCTCCATCAAGATGCAAAGGGATTTGCAAAGAATGTGTTAATGCTCTCAATTTTTTGAGTTCCTCGAAATCGTAAATAGCTCCACCACCGCGATTAGACGTGTCTTCCACACTCACAAGCTGTGTCAAAGGAAAATGTACATCATGCATAGGATTGATCCAATTTTTCACTTCATCTGCCGTAATTCTTCCTCGATTTCCTGTCAATAAACGCACAGAAGCTCCAGAGTTTTTGGCAATTCCACCGCCTTCGTATTTGTAAATGTGACTTTCTTGATGACAAATAACTTCTCCACCTGGTGTTGTGTGCACATTGATCGCAATTTGGTTCGTTTGCGTACCAGAGCTGCTAAATAGCCCAGCTTCAAAACCAAGTAAATCGGCTGCAAACGCTTGCAATTCATTGATTGTTGGATCTTCTCCAAAAACGTCGTCGCCGACAGGTGCAGCGTGCATGAAGTCGCGCATTTCTTGCGTAGGAAGGGTTACAGTATCACTGCGGAAATCAATCATTTTGTTGAATTAAATTGAATGTAAAAATAAAAACTATTGCTTTAAGATCGTCTTTAAATTTAAAATCGAGATCAAAATTGCGTTTTGAATTCCAATAGCTTCAAACTACGATTAAATTCGGTTGATGTGCTTGCTGTTAAATGAATTTCCATTTTTGAGATTGGATGCATGAAAATCAATTTGTGGGCATGCAATAACATGGTATTCATGTTCCATTTATCCAGAAACAATTTGTTTTGTTTGTTGCATCCATGCGGTCTATCGCCAATAATTGGGTGAAAAATATGTGCAAAGTGTTTACGAATTTGGTGCATTCTTCCTGTTTCTGGTTTAACGCGAACCAATGAATAACGCGAAGTATCGAATTTCCCAAAAGGAAGGTCAATTTCAGCATTTTCAATCAGCTCAAAATGCGTCATTGCATCCTTGGAAACACCATTTAAATTTGTTAGTGGATAATCAATGGACCCAACTTCAGACATAAATCCGCGCAAAATGGCTAAATATTCTTTGCGAACTGTTTTTTCCATGAATTGGTCATTCATTAATTTTTGAATTTCAGGTGAAAGCGCAAATAAAAGCACGCCAGCTGTCTTTCTGTCCAATCGATGACATGGATAAACCTTTTGATTTAGTTGATCTCTCAGAATTTGCAGGGCATATTCATCCGTATTCGAAGCGATTTTTGAGCGATGCACCAATAAGCCATGCGGTTTGTTAATCGCCACGAGGTGTTCATCTTGGAAAAGAATTTCGAGCATGGAATTAAGCTTCTAGCGCTTTCGGGCAATGTTTAATCCATCTCGGATCGGAAAAAGCACTTCTTGCACTCGTGGATCGTTGTGAATTAAGATGTTATAGTCCATAATTACTTTCGTCGAAGCATCCAGCTTATCGTAATCTTCTAACACTTTTCCCGACCAAAGCACATTGTCAGCAATGATGTACCCACCTGGTTTTACTTTGTCGAAAACAAGGTTATAGTAATTTACATAGTTTTTTTTGTCGGCATCAATAAATACAATGTCAAATTCTTCGTCTAATGTTGGAATAATTTGCATCGCATCACCAATCATCGGGAATACTTTTTCCGTCATGTTTGCTTTTTGAATGAATTCGTTGACCAAATCGGACAATTCTTCATTGACATCTATCGTAATCACCTTACCGTTTTCAGCCAATCCTTCGGCAAAACATAGCGCAGAATAGCCTGTATATGTACCAATTTCCAGAATTCTTTTAGGTTGAATCATGTGCGACAACATGCTTAAAACACGTCCTTGAAAATGGCCAGAAAGCATGCGCGGTTGAAGCACTTCGAGATGCGTTCTTCGATTGAGCTCTTTTAGAAAATCAGGCTCATTTTCACTATGATTACAGCAATAAGCATCTAATTCTTGGGCAATGAATTCCATAAAATTTGCTAGAATGATAAATCAAAAATTTGGACAAAAAAAGAGGGGTAAGCTACTCATATCGCACCGCTCAACCTCCGGCCCTTGCTACATTCCTGTCCTGGGGGATTAAGAGGGAGCTGGTCGTACAAGACTTACCCCGGCGCAAAGATAGTACATAATTTGATTTTGTCAATTGAAAAAAATATTTTTTAAATGGATGCTTGTGTAAATATTCTAGGAATTAGAACGGAATAGCGTTTTTATGTTTATTTACATCTTGTTGAAAACCTGCGATTAAATAAATTTTTTCGCCATTTGGATTCCTTTCTTTTTTCATGTATTTCCTTTACTTTTGCAACCACAAAGGATGATTTCTCTCCAAGAATGAGGAAAGGATGCTTGCTCTCCGAGATGAGCGGGTTTAAATTCGAAGAATAAAAAGATGAATGCAACAATGGAAAAACTAGGATTTGAAGAACTCATTCAATTAGAAAACGATCACGGAGCTCATAATTATCACCCACTACCAGTTGTTCTTGCTCGAGGAGAAGGCGTGTACGTGTGGGATGTGGATGGAAAAAAATATTTTGATTTCCTTTCGGCTTATTCAGCTGTGAATCAAGGTCATTGTCACCCGAAAATTGTTGGTGCAATGATTGATCAAGCAAAAACTTTAACACTTACTTCTCGTGCATTTTACAATGATGCGCTAGGAGTTTATGAAAAATATGTAACGGAATATTTTGGTTTCGACAAAGTATTACCAATGAATACAGGCGCTGAAGCCGTTGAAACAGGGATTAAATTGTGCCGCAAATGGGCTTATGAGAAAAAGGGAATTTCAGAAAATGATGCTCAAATCATTGTTTGCGAAGGGAATTTTCATGGTCGCACAACGACGATTGTTTCTTTTTCAAATGATCCAGATGCACGCAAAAATTTCGGACCATTTACACCGGGATTTATTAAAATTCCCTACGATGATATCGCTGCGTTTGAACAAGCGATTCAACACAAAAATGTGGCAGGATTTCTCGTGGAACCAATTCAAGGAGAAGCAGGAGTTTATGTTCCAAGTGAAGATTTTTTAGCGAAAGCAAAAGCGCTTTGTGCACAACACAATGTGCTTTTTATTGCGGATGAAGTACAAACTGGAATTGCCCGAACTGGAAGTCTTTTGGCTGTTTGTGGAAATTGTTCCTGCGAAAATGCCTGTGAAAAACAAGCGACTTATGTTCAACCAGATATTTTGATCCTTGGAAAAGCTCTTTCTGGAGGAGTTTATCCAGTTTCTGCTGTATTGGCAAATAATGAAATTATGGATGTCATCAAACCTGGACAGCACGGTTCAACGTTTGGTGGAAATCCTGTTGCTGCTAAGGTTGCTATTGCAGCATTAGAGGTTGTACAAGAAGAAAATTTGGCTCAAAATGCTCGTCGATTGGGAGAAATCTTTCGACGCGAAATGAATCGCATCATTGCTAAAACGGAGTTGGTATCAAAAGTGCGTGGAAAAGGATTGTTAAATGCAATTATCATTAACGATACGCCTGAAAGCTCCACCGCTTGGGACTTATGCGTGCAATTAAAAAATAATGGCTTGCTAGCTAAACCAACTCACGGAAATATTATCCGATTTGCGCCACCGTTGGTAATGAACGAAGAGCAATTATTGGAATGCGTTGCGATTATAGAAAAAACGGTTCTAGAATTTAAGGTTAAATAACTTAAATCTTATAATCACAAAGCAGAATAAGCTTTTAGAAACTTTTAATAACATTTAATACGAAATAAATTGACTACTAAAATTAAATTTGGAACAGACGGTTGGAGAGCAAATATTGCTGAAGAATACACTGTTGAGAATGTTGCACGAGTTTCGATGGCAACAGCAAAATGGTTGAAAACAAATTTTGACAATCCAAGTGTTGTGATCGGTCACGATTGTCGCTTTGCGGGAGAATTGTTCGTGAGCACTGCTGTAAAAGTGTTTATCTCTGAGGGAATTAAAGTGAAAATGGCAAAAGGATTTGTCTCAACACCGATGGTTTCCCTTGGCGCAGTGCATTTGGGATGTTCTGTTGGTGTTGTTATTACGGCAAGTCACAATCCACCTTCATACAACGGATACAAGCTTAAATCGCATCACGGAGGACCGCTAGATCCAAAATTAGTGCAAGAAATTGAAGACATCATTCCTGACGAAAATGTACTTGATTTAGCAAGTATTTCTTTGGAAAATGCATTGGTTGAAATCGTTGATTTGGAAACGATGTATGTGGATCACGTGAAAGCAAATTTCGATTTAGAAGCCATTGAAAAATCAGGTTTAAATTTGGCGTACGATGCCATGTATGGAGCTGGTCAGAATGCCATGAAACGCATTTTGCCAAACATTCATTTCTTACATTGTGAACACAATCCTTCATTCTACGGTCAAGCGCCAGAGCCAATTGCGAAGAATTGCAAAGAATTGGAAGCGTTTTTAATTGAAAAAGGAAACATTGATTGCGCTTTGGTAACCGATGGCGATGCAGATCGCATTGGCTTGTACAACGGAAAAGCAGAATTTATTGATTCGCACCACATCATTTTGTTGCTCATTCACTATTTGGCGAAGTACAAAGGAATGACAGGAAAAGTGGCAACAGCTTTCAGTACTACTCCAAGAGTTGGGAAAATGGCAGAACATTATCATTTACCATACGAAGTCGTGAAAATTGGCTTTAAATACATTGCAAGCATTATGGTTGCTGAAGATGTGCTGGTTGGAGGTGAAGAATCGGGTGGAATTGCAACCAAAGGACACATTCCTGAACGTGATGGAATTTGGATGGGATTAATTATCTGGGAATTCATGGCGAAATCAGGCAAAACCTTGGATGATTTGATTCAAGAAGTGTATGAAATCGTTGGAAGCTTCAAATTCGAGCGAAGTGATTTGCATATAACGGAAGAATTGAAACAAAAAATCATCAAAAACTGTGAGTCAAATGCTTATACTTCCTTTGGTGATTACAAAGTAAAAGAACTCCAAACCCTTGATGGCTTTAAGTATTTCTTCGACGATGAACGTTGGGTAATGATTCGACCTTCAGGTACTGAGCCCGTGTTAAGAACGTATGCTGAAGCGCCAACGATGGATGAAGTGCGTAAAATTTTGAAAGTGACAGAACAAACAATTTGTAATTAAAAAAAATATGGAAACTAACAACGACTTACTAGATAACTTTAAATCGGAAACGAAAAATTTCAAGAAATTGGATTTTCCGCTCAGTTTTGAATTTAAGATTGGAACACTGTCAAATGATTTTAGTGCGCGTGATGCGCATGGAAATATGATAGCTTATGTGCGTCAAAAAATGTTTAAATTTAAGGAAGATGTTGTTCTATTTTCGGATGAATCGCGCCAAACCGAACTTTATCGCATTCAAGCGGATCGATGGATTGATTTCAACGCTAATTATTCATTCAGTCATAACAGTGGAGAATACATGGGTGGAGTCGGTCGAAAAGGAATGAAATCGCTGTGGAAAGCCAAGTACTTAATTTTCAATCCTGAAAAACAAGAAGAGTACAACATTTCTGAAGAAAATCCGTGGGCAAAAGTAGGTGATGCGTTGTTGATTGAAGTTCCAATAGTTGCCATGCTTTCGGGATATTTGTTTAATCCAAGATACGTTGTGAAAAGTATGAGTGGCGATATAGTGGCTCGTTTATCTAAACAACCTTCGTTTTTTGGGCGTAAATTCAAACTAGATTCGCTAATCAATTTGCCTGATGAGGATGGTGAACGAATGATGTTGGCTCTTATGATGCTTGTACTTCTCGAAAGAAGAAGAGGTTAAAAAGATTGCTGCAATGCACGTTACTCATCGTTAGTTCTAAAATTTAGTTTCCTCATCCCGATTTAACGGGACTCTGGAATCAAATTGTAAAACTGCCTCGATTTACGCACCTTGCAACAATCTTTAGATTAACTGTTTTGAATAAAATGGATTATTAAAAAAATATGTCTGGATCTAGCTTTGGTAAAATTGTTCGACTTTCCACTTTTGGAGAGTCACACGGCGTTGCCATTGGGGGAGTGATTGATGGACTTCCTGCTGGTTTTGAATTGGATTTGGAAGACATTCAACATCAATTAGACCGCAGAAAACCAGGTCAATCTTCAATAACAACGCAACGCAAAGAATCAGATACTGTTCAGTTTTTATCGGGTATTTTTAAGAATAAAACCACTGGAGCTCCCATCGGCTTTATTATTCCGAATGAAAACCAAAAATCGAAAGATTACGAGCATTTGAAAGGGGTGTTTCGCCCATCGCATGCTGATTTTACGTACGAAAAAAAATACGGAATTCGCGATCACAATGGTGGAGGTCGATCAAGCGCACGAGAAACTGCATGCCGAGTAGTCGCTGGAGCAATAGCTCAACAATTTTTGGCATCAAAAGGAATTTCAATTGTTGCTTATGTAGATCAAGTTGGTTCAATTAAGGCTATAAAAAGGAACTACTACAAGCGAAACGAGGTTGATTCAAATGACGTTCGATGCCCTGATTTAGTGGTTGCTCAGGAAATGATTGAATTAATCAAAGAAATTCGTGCGCAAGGAGATACAGTTGGAGGTGCAATTTCGTGTGTCATTTCAGGTGTTCCGGCGGGTTTGGGTGAACCTGTTTTTGATAAATTGCATGCTGAATTGGGAAAAGCAATGCTTTCGATTAATGCTGTGAAAGGAGTTGAATTTGGCTCTGGATTTGATGCAATTTCGATGAAAGGAAGTGAACATAATGATCTTTTTGAATCAGATTTTACCACTAAAACGAACCATAGCGGAGGAATTCAAGGTGGAATTTCGAATGGTATGCCGATAGAGTTTCGAGTGGCATTTAAGCCTGTTGCAACAATCATACAAACACAAGAAAGTGTTGATGATCAAGGGAATAAAATTGAATTGGAAGGCAAGGGAAGGCACGATCCGTGTGTAGTTCCAAGAGCTGTTCCAATCGTAGAAAGTATGGCAGCTATGGTCATTTTAGATGCTTTACTGCTTCAAAACGCACGAAATGGTTTCTAAACTTATTCGTTTTTTCAATTCGAAAGGATTTGCCGTCTTTGCATTTGCATTGATGTCTGTCATACTTTTTACACACGCGGATCACTTTTATGGCTATACAGGAAAAGAAAAGCTAGGAAAAAACAATATTGTTTCTGATGGATCAGGTTATTATGTTTATTTACCTCAATACATTGTTTATCCAGATAGCATTAACTACTCCTTCTCTAAGAAAATATATGAATCTTATCCAGATGCAAATTTGTTTGCGATGGTAAGCTATAATGATTCTACAAAACGAGTATACTCCAAGTTTTACGTCGGTACAGCTCTTTTGCAATCTCCTTTTTACTTTGTAACACACAAGTTGCATGAATGGAATGGTTGGAGGGCAGATGGGTATGAGCGCGGATATCGACTTTCGATTCAAATTGCAGCTATTTTTTATTGGTTAATTGGTGTACTTTCTCTGTTTAAATTTTTTGAAAGAAAAGGATTTGGACGATTTGCCATTCTTTGTGGCATTGCTTTAATAACGTTTGGTACGAATCTTAACTTTTTCACGTCTTTTTGGGTAACAATGTCTCATGTTTATTCATTTTCGATGGTGGCATTGTTTGTTTTTCTTGCATCTCTGTGGGCTGAAAACGACAAAAAAAAGCATTTCTTACTTATGTTATTCGTTCTTGGGTTGATTGCGGTCATTCGCCCCGTAAACGTACTTGTTATATTAATAGTTCCGTTCTTATTTGAATCTTGGAGTTCGTTTTGGAGTAGATTTAAATTGTTGTTCTCCAAGAAACTTGCATTTACGCTTTTAGGTTTGGTTTTATGTGCTTTGCCTGTGTTGGTTCAGTTGAAGGTTCAATTCGACCAAACTGGTGCTTATTCTTTGTATACTTATTCAAATGAAGGATTTACAAATGCAACAAATCCTCAATTTTGGAATGTTCTTTTCAGCTATAAAAAAGGCTTTTTTGTCTACGCACCAGCCATGTTTTTAATTTTCATTGGTCTAATTTATTTTATAAGAAAAGAGCGTCGTTATTTCGTCATAGGTTGGTTTTTGACCGTTTTCGTTTGGTTGTACGCTATTTCATCATGGTGGTGCTGGGATTATGGAGGAAGTCTTGGAATGCGCGCAATGATTGAAATGTTGCCACTATTACTAATTCCAATCATGTTTGTTTTTAAAGCAGGAAACAAGTTGATTCCGCTGCTTTCAGTAGTTTTCATGATTGTAGGATCTTTTTTTTATCAACGTTTTCAAACTCAATTTAATTCCGAAATCATAGATTGTTGTGTAATGACCAAACATGATTATTGGAATGTTTTTTTAAAAACCGATGAACGTCACCGATGGATGGTCGCTTATGAACAAATGCGCGAAAAACTCGACGATAATAAGAAAAAAGACATAGATGTTATTGCTGAATTTAATTCAGGTGCTTGGAAAGTTAAAAAAGATACAGGAACGAGACGTTTGGAACCTGTAATTTATGAAAATTTACCTATTTTGATTTATCACAATGACTCATTAGCTTCTCGAATAAAAGGTAGAATTTCTGGGCAAATCAAGCTAGATGATCCAAAATGCAACCCCTTTGTTTCAGTTCGCTATTTGAATACGCAAAATCTTGTGGAGGAATCCATATTCACTATTGGATCAAACATTGAAAAGCCATTTGAATTTGAAAAATTTGAAGTAGACATAAATCATGTTTTGCAAGGGAAGAACATAAGTCGAGTTGAGATTACAATAAGTCTAGGAGGTTGTTCACCTGCCTTTAAGGATGTGAAATTTATCAAGTATAAGTAAGATGTTTTATTTGATAATCGTCTGTAAGTCAATAAAATCAGACTGTTCACTAAAAACATAGTTTTTTAAAAGTTTAAATTTTTAATTGAATAAAATATTAGGGCATTTTAATGGAATGTGACATATAAAAGCTTAAACCGAATGTCTCCAGAATATTTTATTGCACCCACTTTCTTCTACTTCGCCGAAATGCTATCTTTGCAAAAACAAAAATCATGATTCAACGCATTCAAACTGTTTACTTAGCAATTGTCATTATTCTGTTGTCCATTGTTACAATTGGTACAACTTTTTTCAGTTTTGTCAATAAAACAGGACGGTATGAGTTTACTTCCTTTGGAATTATAGAACGTGAAGTGTCAACGAATGCATTTGTGGGAACACAGACTTTCCCCTTGTTTGTTGGGTTAATTGCACTCATACTCTTGACTTTTCTCACGTTGATGTCCTACAAGAACTTAAAACGCCAATACAAACTAGGACGAATGGTCTTTGGATTGTATTTTGTGTTAGTGGTAACCTTGTTTATCCTTAGTATTTATGGTTCTAAGCTACTTCCAGAAGCAACAACTTCTCGTGAAATGGGACTTGGATTTTTGCTTACAATCATTGGTTTTCCTTTTTCATTTTTAGCCAACACTGGAATCAAACGCGACAAGAATTTGATCGATTCGCTTGATCGTTTGCGTTAATGGATTGATTTCTTTCTCGATTTTTATTTTCCTTTTTTCTGACATTTTTAGCTTATGAATTTCCTTTCAGTCGAAAACATTACAAAGTCCTTCGGAGATCGAATGATTTTTGAAGATCTTGTATTTGGGATCGATCAAGGTCAGAAAGTGGCAATTGTGGCCAAAAATGGTACTGGTAAAACAACTCTTTTACGCTGTTTAACAGGATTGGAATCGCTCGACTCTGGACGAATCGTTTTTCGAAATGACATTCGCATCGCTTTTATGGAGCAGAGCGAAAACATGCGTGGAAATCAATCCATTTTGGAAGAGATTTTTCGCCATGATTTACCAGAGTTGAATGCAGTTAAAGAATACAATCTAGCACTGGCTTCTGGCAATGAAGAAGCTTTGCATCAAGCTTTTGAAAAGTTATCGGAGTTGAATGCTTGGGACATCGAGGTGCGTGTGCAACAGATTTTAACGGTTTTGAAGCTTGATAACACAAGCCAACAAATTGATAATTTATCTGGGGGACAAAAGAAACGTGTTGCTTTGGCGAAAGTACTTATTGCTGAACCAGATTTTTTAATCCTTGATGAGCCTACGAATCACTTGGATTTGGATATGATTGAATGGTTGGAAGAATACCTTTCCAAATCAAAATCAACCATTTTAATGGTTACCCACGATCGCTATTTTCTAGAAGTCGTGTGCGACACCATTCTGGAAATGGAAGACAAAACCATTTACAAATACAAAGGAAATTTCTCCTACTTTCTGGAAAAGAAAGCAGAGCGAGAAGATGCCCGTCAATCGACCATTGAAAAGGCAAAAAATCAATTTCGAAAGGAATTGGATTGGATGCGTCGTCAACCGAAAGCTCGAGGCACAAAGCAAAAAGCGCGTATTGAAGCATTTCACGAAACGAAAAAAGTTGCTAGTCAGCGATTTAGTGACGATGAAATTGAAATTCCAGTCAAAATGGAACGATTGGGTTCAAAAATATTGGAATTACACAAAATTGGTAAATCGTTTGGAGATAAGGTGATTATCAATGATTTTTCATACACATTTAAACGTCAAGAGCGACTTGGAATTGTTGGGAATAACGGTTCCGGGAAATCTACTTTTTTAAATGTCATTCTTGAAAAATTGCCTTTGGACAAAGGGAAAATTGTGGTTGGTGATACGGTTGTATTTGGCTACTATAACCAAGAATTGTTGGTGGTTGAAGACGATAAAAAAGTGATCGATGTAATCCGAGACATTGCTGAGTACATTCCGCTGGAAAAAGGAAGACAAATGTCAGCCGCTCAATTTTTGGAGCAGTTTTTATTTCCGCGCGACATGCATTATAACTATGTTTATAAGCTAAGTGGTGGTGAGAAACGGCGTTTGAAATTGATGACTGTTTTGATGCAAAATCCAAACTTTTTGATTCTTGATGAGCCAACAAATGACTTGGATATTTTCGTGATGTCTGTTTTAGAGGATTATTTGCGCCATTTTCAAGGATGTTTGATTGTTGTGTCGCACGACCGTTATTTCATGGATAAAATGGTGGACCATCTTTTTGTTTTCGAGGGAGAAGGAGCCATCAAAGACATTCTAGGTAATTATTCAGTCTTCCGAAAGAATCAGCAGCAACAAGAAAAGGATGACAAATCACAGGCGAAAATAGATCAAGCGAAGCAAGTTATAGTTGAAGAAACAAAAGTAGAATCAGTTAAGCCGAATATTCAAATTTCGGACAAGCGAAAATTGAGTTTTAAGGAGAAGCTTGAGTATGAAACGCTGGAAAGCGAAATTGAAACCTTAGAAACTGAAAAAATAAGGCTTACCGAAATTTTATCGAATGCGCATTCGACCAATCAAGAAATCATGGATGCTGGTTATAAACTCGGAGAAGTTGTTCAACAGTTGGAACAAAAATCGGATCGATGGTTGGAGTTGTCTGAGTTTGCTTAAAACTGGTTTAATCTTGCTTTGTTTTGTCTAATGAAATCAATAAACACCATCATTTTATCCAAAATTTCAAAGTCAAATTTTACTGTCGTATTCCAGTATAATCTATTAGAACAGTTTCACCCGTATTATGGCTGAAAAATGTTTGATAGATATAAATTGAGTCTGGATTTAACAGAAATTGCGGTATATGCGAATTGGAAACTCGTCCATCTGGACTTTCAAAAGTTAGAATGGTAACATTGGTATCTTGATCTGGGACTAAGATGGATGTCATTTTCATAAACATGATGGTAGAATCAATATACGCTCCTTGGTCTAGAAAAATATGTTCAAGCTCAACATGCATTAAGCCATTATTAGAACCAAAAAAAGGATTAAGTATTCCATCAATCATTCCTTCATATTCACCTGTTAACGCATCCGCGTAAGCGCATAATTCGCAAGATTGCGCCACAAGAGGTTCTGTATCATGAGAAAATTTCTTGCAAGATATTAATCCAGTGATAATTATTATGAAGATAAACTTTTTCATTCTTTTGAATATAAATTATAAATAGCATCAAAGGGATAGGTGTTAGATTTTAGCTGATTATTAGCAAATTGAAAATCGTGATTATGTGCGCCGAAATTTGCATTAAAGGCAATGCTTCCATCCGTATTTTCTGATGCAGATATAATTTCTCCTGAAATTTCTAATGTACCATTTCGGTAAATTTCCACTTTTTTTCTGCTTTTAATACGCAATCCAAACCGAGCATCAATTTCTTCTTTGTGAACCGTTGTAAAATCTTGAAAATAACTCATTTCCCAGTTGTAATCACCTTTCAATTCAGGATAGTTCTTAAGATTAACTTCTTCTTTGTTACATCCCCAAAGCTGAACCAACAGAACTGATAATAAAATTTTCGAAGCTAATTTCATCTATTCTTAAAATTAATTCGATAACCAAAAGTCACTCCGGCAATAAAACTTCCCCAACGATTGGGCGCTTTGCCATAGACTTTACTTGATTCGTTGTTTAAATTGATATAGGTTGTTTCCAAGATTTCTTCATCCCATTGCAAGCCATATTTTGCTAAAATTGAAAAATAAAAAGAAGGAGTGATATTTATATCTATTCCCAAACCGATTGCAAATTGAAGTGATTTTCTTCGATTGTTGTTTATGTATTTTTTCGAATAAATATATCCAGTTTCTTCTGAAAATGAGTTTGAATATACTGTTCGTGTATCTTTTCGATTAAAATATTGCGTTGAAAAAGCAAAATAAGGATTAAAAACAGACCTCACTTTTTGAGGATAAAAACGATAGTTGAGAGTCAAACCATTATTTGTAATATCTTCTTTTCGAAAATTGAACTTAAACTCGGGACCAAGGGATATAAAATGCCTTTTAAATTGAAGCGATATTTGAGCAGTCTGAGAAAAATCAAGTTGTTGATCAATATAATTTTCACCAATATAAATCCCAAGGGACAATTTACTTGAATCCGTTTGACCAATGCAAATTGAAGAAAGAAAAAGGAATTGAGCAATTAGTAATTTCATTGATCCTTACATTGTTTTTAGTTAACGTTTGGTATACTTCAATCGTTGGAATTAATTGGAATTTGTTGATTTTATGGACAATTGAATGAACGAGATAAGTTTCAAAGAAAAAGAATCATTTAACAAATGGATAAAAAAATGAGCTTTGATGTTATCGCAGCCCATTTTTAAGTTATTCATTCAGTTGCAACTTATTTTGCCACCGAAATTTTATGTGAGTTAATTTGTCCATCCACTTCAATACTTATGACATACATGCCATTATCCAAGTTGGAGAAGTCAACGATTTCTTTTGAATTAGCCTCATTTATAGGAACTGTTTTTGTGCTGATTATACGACCATCACTTGCTCGTAAGATGATTTTTGCCATTGTCGATTTTGGTGCATTCATCACAAGGTTCACCTCATTACCTGTAGGATTCGGGTAAACAAAACTTGATAAATTTTCTTTGCCTTCTTCAATTGGAAGAATCACATTTTTAAGATCAATATTATCAAGATTTATTGGGTTTTCAGCTTGGTTCATGGCTTGGGCCGCATAAGATCCACAAAGAGTTGTTGTACTTCCATTTGCAAAAACGGTGTAACAAGAACTGCTTGAACATTTGCCATTTTCAACACTCATACACGCTTGATACACTGTATTTCCTGAAGAATGCATGATCGATGCATTTCCAACCGTTGTCTCAGTAATAAAATTACTCAGTGTCCAGTTAACAACTGCACTCGAATCATTATTAATAGGGGTAAAGACATATGTAAATGAATTTGCACAAGAGCTTATTTTAAAATATGCTTCAGATGAACAAAAGGGCTCAATAATTATAGACTTACAACGTTTGTCCATGCAAGAATCACCGATTCCATTGACATATTTCACCGTAACACAATATTCATAAGTACCTGGTGTAGTGTATGTCACTGCAGCATCCGATTGGTTAAATGTATTCATGCCAGTTGTACCAACATAATTAGGAATTGAAGGTGTTCCATAATCAATTGTAATTGTTGAGCCTGCCATAGACCTAAAACCACTTCCACCTGTTAATGGACTAACCAAAGTTCCAGCAGCAGACGATCTGAGAGCTAAGCCAAGTTCTGCATTGATTTTAGTAGGCTCACACTTTTCGATTGTATTGATCGTTTTACAAATCGTTTTACAACACGTATCCGTACTTCCTGGGCAGATTTTTTTAATTTCTAAACAAACATTATATGCTCCCATCGTCGCATACGTTTTCTTAGCGTTTGCAGCTGCTGTCGCATTGTTAAATGTTCCAGAACTTGTTCCATCTCCCCAATACCATTTGTAGCGATAAACACAAGGTGAAGGATTTGTTGTTGGCGAAACAGACGTAATTGATAATTTTCGATTATCCATTTCAAAACAGAAATCTGGTTGATAGCAGCAAGGATCAACTCCAATCGTTAAAGTAACTTCAACTGCATCTTGACCAGGATTTGGAGTAAATGTATATGTTGTAGTCACTTGATTATTCATTGCTGGTGACCAAGTACCAGTGATTCCGTTTAGCGATGTTGTAGCCAACGGAGCTAGTGGATCGTTAATGCAAATAGGATCGACCAACTTGAAGACTGGAACTATTGCTGGTAGCGGATTATTCGTTGCAATCTTCTTGACATCCAATGACTTCAATTTACCAGGATCATCTGACGTTAGGTGGTAAGAAGATACTGACAAATCCTTTGTGGATGCAAAAAGACCATCTGAATTTAAAACCTTGGCTTTAACGCTAAATGTAGTAAAGGCTAACGTGGAAAGCAAAACTGAGTATAACACAGACTTTGCCTTCAAGAAATTGAAGGTTTTCATAAATAATAGTTTTTATTCTTAAGAATCTTCAGGATTCTCAACTGTCCTACTTTGGGTTTAGGGTGTTCGGAATTTCCCTGTATCGATGTAGACAAATTAAAAAATTAAAAATGACAAATACAAGTGTTAAATCGATTTAGTTTTAAATAAATTCTGTTGAAAATTAAAATAAACCACATGCTTCAAAATCACTATTTATGCTTTTCGTAGACGAAATTTTACGTGAGTTGTATGAATGATCGAAAATCGTAGATTAAACTAGTTTGAAAAATTAAATTCATTAAACAAAAAAATAATTTTTCATTGTTAATCGTCAATAACTATTAAAAAAGTAATCAATCATAATGCATCATTCATAATTTAATTACTTTTGTTTCGATGGAAAAGCAAGTCATTTTAAATAAGCGACATTTTGAACTCACCCTCAATCGGCTTTGCTATCAACTCATCGAATCTCATAACGATTTTTCAAATGCCATTCTCATCGGACTTCAACCGCGTGGAGTTCATGTGGTAGCTCGTTTGAAATCGCAATTGGAAACCATTCTTCAAAAAGAAATTATGTGTGGAAGTTTAGATATTACATTCTACAGAGATGATTTTCGAAGAAGAGAAAAACCACTTATTCCAAGCGTTACGAACATAGATTTTTCGATAGAAAATAAAAACATCATTTTGGTTGATGACGTTTTGTTTACTGGACGCACCATTCGCGCTGGATTGGATGCCATGTTGGCTTATGGAAGACCAGCGAAAGTTGAATTGTTTGCTTTTGTTGATCGTCGCTTTAAAAGAGATTTACCCATTCAAGCAGATTATGTAGGTAAATCGGTTGATACCTTAAGCACGGAGCGCGTTTCTGTAGAATGGAACGAATTGGAAGGAGAAGATAAAGTTGTTTTGTATACCCCTGAATCGCATGAATAATTTAAGTGTTGAACACCTCACTGGAATTCATGACCTCACCAAAGAGGACATTGAGTTAATATTTCAAACAGCTGATAATTTCAAACAAGTCATCAACCGACCGATCAAAAAAGTTCCTTCGCTTAGAGACATCACGATTGCCAATTTATTCTTTGAAAATTCAACACGAACACGTTTATCCTTTGAGTTAGCCGAAAAAAGACTTTCCGCCGACATCATTAATTTTAGCGCTTCGAGCAGTTCTGTGAAGAAAGGGGAGACACTTATTGATACGGTCAATAATATTTTGGCGATGAAGGTAGATTTGGTTGTGATGCGTCACCCAAATCCTGGAGCGGCAAAATTTTTATCAGAGCGCATCCAAGCAAAGGTGGTGAATGCTGGTGATGGCACACACGAACACCCAACTCAGGCTTTACTTGATGCTTTTTCAATCCGAGAGCGTTTGGGAAGTGTGGAAGGTAAAAAAGTAGTCATTGTAGGTGATATTTTGCACTCCCGAGTTGCTTTGTCGAATATTTATTGTTTGCAAAAACTGGGGGCAGAAGTGATGGTTTGCGGGCCAACTACGTTGATTCCAAAATACATTGAACAGCTTGGAGTAAAGGTCGAACACAATTTGCGCAAAGCTTTAGAGTGGTGCGATGTGGCAAATATGCTACGTATTCAATTGGAACGACAAGACATTAAGTTTTTTCCATCCTTGCGAGAATATTCCATGCAATTTGGATTGACGAAGGAGATTTTAGATTCATTGAGCAAAGAAATAATTGTGATGCATCCTGGACCAATTAATCGTGGCGTTGAAATCACGAGCGATGTTGCTGATTCTAAGCAATCCATCATTCTTCAGCAAGTGGAAAATGGTGTGGCTATTCGGATGGCTGTTATTTATTTATTAGCATCAAAAATAGAACGTCAATAAATTTTTATTACATTTGGACGAAACACAGAGACAATGAATTTCGAAACGAATCAAAAAAATACAGTTGCAACCGTTAGAACATTGGTTGATAAGCTCGATGCATCAAATGCACCAGAATTGAAAAGTGAATTGTTGATTCTGAATAAGAATGGCGTGAACACGATTATTTTGGACATGGAAGTGACGAAATATTGTGACTCATCGGGATTGAGCGCTGTTTTAACTGCGAATCGCTTGTGTAAAGATTCAAGTGGCAAGTTTGTGCTTTGTGGTTTAAGCGAGAATGTTGCTGGACTAATCAAAATCGCACAGCTGGATCGCGTATTCACGATTGCTAAAAATGAAGCAGAAGCCCAAGAATTAATTAAATAGGGTGAAATTCGAAGTTACAATTCTTGGAAGCAGCGCGGCTATTCCAACGCTTCATAGAAATTGTACTTCTCAATTTGTAACTTGTCAAAATCGTTACATATTATTAGATTGTGCAGAAGGAACCCAACTTCAAATGCGCAAATTTGGAGTTAAATTCCAGCGACTTACAATCATTCTTATTTCGCATTTGCACGGAGATCATTTTTTCGGACTTGTTGGTTTAATCAGCACTATGCGTTTGTTAGGTCGTGATAAAAATCTAACAATCATTGGTCCCAAAGGACTCAAAAATATCATTTTAAGTCAGCTAGAAATTGGGTATGTAGTGCTTGATTTTGAGATAGAATTTATCGAATTAACAGGAAAAGAATCTGTTAAAGTATACGAAGATAATGCGATTGAGATTCATACATTTCCATTGAAACATAAAATCCCTACGAATGGCTATCGCATTCAGGAAAAAGAAAAAGAACGATCGTTGAAAGCAGAGGCCTTGCTACATCCAGAAATGAAATTGGAATATGCGCATAAACTCAAGCGGGGAGAGGATGTTGTGACTGAATCAGGTTATTTACTCGAAAGTTCTAAATTCACGAAAAAAGCTAAAAAATCATTGTCCTACGCATATTGTTCAGATACATCATTTTCGGAGACAGTGATTGAAGCGGTAAAAGATTCGACGGTTCTCTATCACGAAGCGACATTTTTGGATGATCACATCGCCAATGCCAAAAAGACTATGCATACAACCGCTCGGCAAGCTGCGGAAGTTGCAAAGCGGGCAGGCGCGGGATCATTGTACATGGGACACTTGAGTGCTCGATATGACGATGGGAAAGCTCACGAAGCGGAAGCCCAAGGAATTTTTGAAAATTCATTTTATGTGAATGATGGCGATGTATTCTTGATTAAGTAATATTTCAATTCATTTTGCATTAAAAAACCTTCACGTACCTAGCGAACCTTGCGGTTTGTTTTTGACCGCAGAGAGCGCAATGAGCGCAGAGGTTAAAGTGGTTGTAATATCAGTTTTAGTTCTAAAATTTAATTCTTTAGTTTTTTTAGATTTAAATCAAAGCCTTTGCGTACTTGGCGCACTTTGCGGTTTTTTTTACCGCAGAGAACGCAATGAGCGCAGAGGTGAAAATGATTGTAAAACCTGTTTTTATCCTAAAATGTAATTCTTATGTTGTATCATTCTCAAAATGAACAAACTATTTTCGTTTCTTAAGAAATTATATCTATTTTTGTAAAAAAATTGGATAAATTTTAATTAAATCAATCGTTATACCTCATTACTATGAATAAAAATAACTTTGTAATTACTGCTGTAATTCTATTATCTTCTGCATTTGGTGCGCAATCACAAACACGCTATGTTGCAACAACAGGAAGTAATGCATCAAACAATTGTGATTTACCCGGGAGCCCATGTGCGACTGTCGAACACGCGGTATCTGTTGCAAGTGCAAACGATTCTATTTTGGTTGGTGCTGGTTCATATACCTTTCCAAATGTTGTAAATATCAATTTATCAGGAATCGTTTTAACAGCAATGGATCCAGCGAATAAACCAGAAATTACAGCTGGCGATCCAGACATGATTAGCGTAACTGCTCCAAATGTTACAATTTCGAACATGATTTTCAAAATGGGTTTACTCCTTGATGGAAAACGTGGAATTGTTGCCACTGGAAATTTCGATAACATCACATTGAAAAATAATGAATTCATTTCAACAACTCCAAGTGGAATATGGTCGCCGAATGGAGTTGTCTTTGGTTCTTATGCTATTTTGTTAAATGCTTCTCCAAGTACTCCGTGTTTGGCGACCGTTCAGGATAATTTCATTGGACCTTTAACAGCTGACTATGCAAATTTTGGTAGAGGAATTGGATTGGGACTGAATAGTGGCTCTAGCGCATCACCACATGGCGATTTTTCTAATAATGAAATCTATGCATATTACCCTGTGCAAGCCATTTTTTGCAAAGGAGTCATGAATTTTGAAAACAACAGTTTTAGTGGCATCGCTATGTTTAATGCACCCGTTACTGGGGCGACTGTTTTATTAAACAACAATACGTTTAGTGCAGTTGATGAGAATGTTTCAAACTATTTATATACACTGGTTGATATTCGTGCTTTTGAAAATGGTAGCATAACAGTATCAAATAATGAATTTCTGAATTATTCAAACATCGGTTTGCTTAGCATGGCTTCCCGCAATGTGGAAGTGTTGAATAATACATTTACTCCATCTGGTTTGGCTGCCGATTTTGTTTCCATCTTGGCTAATACAAAATTAATGACAGCAGGGATTCAAAACAACACTTATTCGGATGAAATCACAATTAAAGGAAACACGTTTAATGCTGGTGAGCTAAATAGTGGGACTGCATTGATGTTTGGTGATCATTATGGCGCAAATACGCCTGCATTTGCGGAAACGGTGGTAGGTGGCCCAGGTACAGAACGCAATTTCTTTTCAGCTGATTTAGGCCGTTTCATAGTTTTGGATTCGTTATCTGGAAGTAGTGATGCCGTTCCATTATGGACAGTTCCAAATGCAACTCCAGAAACGATCATGCAGCCTTTCACACAGGATGTTCAAGCATGGTTGTTGCACAATTACTACGGAGGATTGCCTACCGAAGCTGAAATCGAAGCTCGAAACATTGATAGTTTGGATTTGGACATTCTTGGAAAAGTTATTTTAGGTGATTTATCATCGATAGGTATCTCAGAATTAAGCGTTGGAAAACTGAATGTATATCCAAATCCATCGCAGGGAACATTGAATATTTCTGGTCTAGAGAAAGATGAAAACGCAGAAATTCGTATCGTTGACTTGTCAGGAAGAACCTTATTCTCTAAATCAATCACAGCAGTGAGTGCTGATGGCATTGTTTCAGCTGATTGCACTAAATTACCTGTTGGAAATTATATCTTGATCTTGGATACGAAATCAGGAACGTTTAAGGAGAAGTTTGTGAAAATGTGATTTTAGAAAAAACATAAAAATTTAATTTTGCTTTTTTAAAGACTCTGGAATTCAATTTTCAGAGTCTTTTTTTGTTAAGATGTTTTTTTTGAATAGCTTAAAGTCGCATTTCACACCTATTACGAATTACATTAGAACCGAAATTACATCACGAAACAGGGTTGTTTGAAGGACAGGTAATTGGCGAGAAATATTCAGAGAGAAGTTTAGAGCTTATATTAAAAAAAAGTATTAAACTTGCTAAGATTCAAAAACCTGTTACCTTGCATTGGTTGCGTCATAGTTATGCCACGCATTTGCTAGAGAGCGGCACCGATTTGTGATTTATTCAGGAGCTTTTGGGTCATAATAGTAGTAGAACGACAGAGGTTTACACACATGTTAGTACAAAATCTATCCAGCAAGTCCGCAGTCCATTCGACGATTTGTAGTAAAAATAATACGAAACTTGATATTCGCATGTTGATTGTAAGTTTGTTATACTTGCGAAACAAAATGACGATAAGTCTCGGGTATAAGTAAGTTACCTGCAAGCGCAAAACGATAGAACATAAAAACAATGACAAAAATATATTTCACGATAGCCTTATTAACAGCTTTTTTGTTAAGTTGCAACAACACTGTTCCTTCAAGTTATGAAGTTCACTATAACAAAGGACTAACGGACAGTATTGTTTTTGTAAATTACAACATTAGTTCCGATAGTTCCTGTAATTTTTACTTAGATTGTAAGACATTTAGAACTCAGTTTAAAGACAACAACTACGAAAGTGTATATAAGTACTACCGTTCTCATTTACCTAATAATGAAACCATTGATTATACATCTTATAGGAGAAAAGAATTTTATCATAATAACAATCCCGATAATGCAGAATATTATCAATCTGGTAGTTCACCGAATGATCAAAATGGTAATAGTTCATTAAAACCAACTATTCAACCAACAAGACCGTATAATTATAGAAAAACTAAATAAATTAAAAACACAAAGTTATGAACGGATTATTTTATCACAATGAAATTAAGGCAGACAGCGCTTCAACAACTCTTAGCTTGTTGCGCTTTTACGAAAACGGGTATGTAATATTCATAAAAATTACGGGTGATAAAGAGTACTTTGCAAAAGAACTAAAGAGATTCTCTATGACAGGACATGTTGTTAATGGAGAACCTGAATATACTTTTTGTGGGGCATGCCAAGATTTTGGAACAGGTGCTATCTCTTTTAAAGTTGAAAATGAAATTCGTGACCCTTCCAACACCTGGGCAGAAAAGGATATTTTAAGTTTTAAGGGGAAGGCAATTAACGAAACAGAATTAATATTGAATTGTGTTAGTAAATTAAGGAAGACTGAAGTTCAGCATAAGTATTTAAAAACAACAGACCAAGACTTGCTAAACCAAATATAGACCAAACGCCAGGAGGTAACAGCACCTACTGGCCATTGGGCGGAATCGGTCATCGTTCGGTGCGACATTAAGGTGCGCTGAAGCGCATTTTTATTTTGCACCTCACTGATAAACATTTATCTTTAAATAAACATTTGAGGTTATAGACAGTTGATGCTTCGAAAGCCCAAAGGCCAGTAGCCGCCAAACGTTAGCGGTCATTGTACAGAAACCCACAACAGACAAGTAATTGACATAAATTAATGACAAACAAGAAAAATATATTAGCGATTATTGGAAGTGCGAGTTCAAATTCTGCAAACCATAAACTTGTTGAAAATATTTCGAGTTTGACAAGCGAAGATTTTAACTTGACAATATTTAACGACTTAAAAACTTTGCCCCATTTTGACCCTGAACTTTCGGCAGATAATCCACCAAGACAAATCATTGAGTTTAGAAAAAGAATTGAACAGGCGGACGGAATAATTATTTGTACACCAGAATATATTTTTAGCATTCCAAGTGGACTAAAAAATGCAATTGAATGGTGTATTGCGACAACAATTTTTTCGGACAAACCAATTGGACTGATAACGGCTTCTGCGAGTGGACAAAAAGGACACGAAGAATTGCAACTTATAATGAAAACTGCAATGGCAAAATTTACAGACGAAACCTGTTTATTAATTCAAGGAATAAAAGGAAAATGTAATGAACAGGGACAAATTACAGATACAAAAACAAAACAAGATTTAATAAATTTCATAAGTGAATTTAAGCGAATATTAAATAAATTTGACATATGCCAATAATTGAATTTACAGCAGGGAAACTAACAAGAGAAGTAAAAGAAAAACTAATAACACAACTGACAGACATTTCAGTAGAAATTACAGGAATACCAAAACATTTGTTTTTTATAACAATTAATGAAAAACCTGACGAAGACATTGCGGTTGGAGGTGTTAGTGTTCAAAAACTAAAAGAAGAATTAAACAAACAGAAATAAAAACGAACCGCTAACACACGTTTGGCAAAAGAGCCCAAATTTCGGTAACGGAAAACGAATAAATGAAAACAACACGATGATGGATCGCAACTAAAATTAATTTTAAAAATCGTCTCCTTCGCCAAGCGTGGAAACGTTAGCATTCATAAAGCCGAGTAGGTTACACTCTATAAATGAAAGATTACAAAGTCATATTGCATATTATTTTCCCTCTATTTGTATTTATTTCAAATTTAGCCTTTGGAACAGGACAGTTTGGAGACAGATTAGTTTACGATAACGATACATTGGTGATTTTTTCAAATCCACTTGAACAGTATTGGAAAAGTGGTGAAAACAGAACCCTAAATGGAAAGGAATTGTCATGGACGAGTACCGCTTGTTATAGAGGATACATTGCCACTTGGAAAATTGAAAATGACAGTCTATTCTTGATTAATCTTCAAGATGTTTCGCTAAAAGGAGAATCTTCCATGTTCGGCTTGAGTGAAATTGTAGAAAATTTTGATCTTGCCTCAGAATTCGGGACTAAACGTGTATATGCTAGTTGGTTTACTGGTGAAATCAGAAGTCAACTCGGTAGCATGCTATCGTATATCCATGCCGGATATGTTTCAATATTTGAAAAAGAAAAAATACTCAACCTTAAACGTGGTGTGGTATCTTCAATAACTGACACTAGCTATGTAGAATACGAAAAAGAACGTGTGCATCCTTCTATCGATTATTTAACAGATACAATAAAAAGAATTATCTATAATAACCTGGATACGGCAAAATTCAGAACTTTTAATGAAGATGATAATTTTGAACTTATCATTGTCTTTGACAAAAATGGAAGAATAAATAGTATCTCAGAAAATTACGGCGATGATAGCCCAGTATTATCCAATCTTATACTGAACGCTGCAAAACTATCGCTTCAGAAATTCCCCCTTATCATGAAGGTGAATCACGAAGGATACACTCCTCCTATCATTAGGATTTGGTTTCACGGGCATTGCCTAAAGCATCCTGATGACGCTGAGTATGGTTGTGACGATTATAGAAAACTAATTGATTCGAAACCAGTGGAGGTACAGGCTAAAGGCTTTAATTCTTTTATAGACGACAGCTGGATTCTAATATTGGTCTCGACTGTAATTTTAGTAGCTGGATCGATCTTTTTTGTTAAACGAAGACGTAATTATAAACGAATGCTAACACAGGCTAAAAAATCATAGCCGCCCTTCGGGACGGCAACGCTTTTTAGCCTCAAACGTTGGCAGCAATATTTTTGAAACACCATGGCATACGATAAAGCAGACTGGCATCTAACAGACGACTTTCCAAAAGACCTGAAAGAAGAGCAGATATATGTTCACACAGGCTTCTTCATTGGCTGGCTTATTGACAACAATCTTATAAGTGAAGATTTTGAAGAAGTAAATAGCGACTTTCTACCGCAATTCAGACAAAGACAAATTTCAGGGCCAAAGCTCTATGAATTTTCTGGTGGGGTGTTTTCTGCAGACGATGTAACTGAAGAAGGTCGCCTATTCTGCAACTATTATTATGAGCCAAACACCTTTTTTAATGACTACAGAGATACATTTATAAAAGGAAGTTTTTTAAAAAAAAGTTTACCATCTGACTATCACGTTAAAGACACATGGGAGAATTACGATAAATTTTCAAAAGTCTTGGATAAAAGATTTACAGAGTGGAACAAACTCTCATCCCAAGAAAAATTAAAGTATAAGAAGACATTTGACCTTGACAAACTAGGTATTAACGATAATCACAGAGCCATACATGAAGCGTTTTTTGAAAAGTATAATCATTACTTTGAAAAGCAAGCTTTCAAATACAACAAGTCAAATAATTATTTCACACGGAATCAAAAAGAACAAAAAGAAATTGTTGGGCTTACATTACAATTCCGCGGCGGTTGTGGACATACTATCTTCCCGTATTTTGCAATTAGCAATAAACAAATCGAAAAACTTTATTCTCAATACTCTAAGGGTATTGAATATTTAGAAGACAAAAGAAAAATAACTGTTGAGTATGGTTCTGACAAGATTGAACTTGACAATGAAAACTGGATTAATACATGGTCGCCAAAGGGAGATAATTCAAAAGTTGAACCAATTCTTGAAAAAGTGATTTCGTTCTATGAAACGGAAGGGACAAATTTCTTTCTAGATAAGAGCCTTGCAAAAATTTCAGAACTACTTATAAAAGAACACAAACTTGTAATTAATCATCCTTACAAAACCATAAAAGTAATTGACAGAGTTTGCAAAGGACTTGTCGCAAATAAACTTGCAGACAATCCTGACACGGTTGACTTAATAGCTGAATATCGTCCTTTTATTCATGAGCATTATTCGAAAGGACAATGGGCGTACGACAAAGAAGCAATTGAATTATTTGAAAAAATAGCCAATGACATTAGTTGAAAGTAATACTGCTGCTAACAGCAAGCAAGCTCAATTTTTTGCGGGTTAACGCTCAAATGCATAACTTGGACATAGCAAAAAACTGCGCCTGCTTGCAAAACGTTAGCGGCAAGCAATGAAAACGTGTAACATTTTAAGATATTTAAGCGTCATATAAGAAAATAATAAATCGGACAAAGCAATGAAAAAACAGACTTTACTTTTAGTATTAACTGTATTATTAAGCTCAATACTTTTAGGTTGGACAATTGTTGAAAATAACTGGATTGTTGAAAAACAAAACGGATACTCTTTGTATTATAAAACTATAGACAAACAAAATATAGTTGAATACAAAGCATATTTTGAAGCTGGGAAAAAGACTGTAGAAGAGTTCTTCCAAAATTCATTCAAGAATGATTTTGGTATTTATATCCATCCATCTCGTGCATCATTAGATAGTGCTTGGCAAAAAGATTGGAATATGCCTGATTTTAAGTCACAATGTTGGATGGTTGCAAGTGGAGTTTCTAATAAACTTGATATTATTTCACCAAAAAAGTGGGACAACTTTGCTTGTGAACATTCCTACACCGATTCAATCAAAACACTGCGTCTAATAACACACGAATTAGTTCATGTTTATCATGGACAACAAAATAAAAGTCCTGATTTTAGTGATGTTACTGGTATTGATTGGTTTGTTGAAGGGCTTGCTGTTTATGCCTCTGGACAATGTGATTCAATCAGAATATCAGAAGTTAAAAATGCAATATCAGAAAATAAAATTCCTGAAACTTTAGACAAATTCTGGACTGGAAAATTAAAATATGGACTTTCAGGAACTATTGTAATGTATCTCGATAAAACATTTGGTAGAGAAAAAATAATAAGTTTATTACGTTTTAATAATATCGAAGAATTACTGAATGCGTTAAGTACAACAGAGTTCGAAATAGTGAATGGATGGAAAGAATACATGAAAGAATTTTAATGCCAGCCGCTAACCGCGTGCAAAATTCATGGCTGTTTTCGTGGTAACTGAACGTTTATTTTCCCTATTTTCGTTCTGTGCTAGTGGAGAAAACTCGGCCGGCAATTCCGCCACGAACCATGCACGCAAACCGTTACCTACAAGTGTAAAACGACAAACCAAAACAGAAACAATAAAATACAACATGGCAGTATCTATATGTGCATTTAACTCAACAGAATTAACCAACCAAGAATTAATTGACGATGGTTTGAACCTGTTTGTAGACTGGGAGCTGAGCGATATGTTTAGTGATTTGTTACTTAGTAGAGATCTTGCAATGAATAATGAACAAGGCGAGTTAGACCAAATAGCTTCTCTTGTAAAAGTTGATATTGAATCCTTCTATAAAATGAGTAACTATTGGGATAAAGAGCAAGAGTTAGAACATCTTGCGAGACATACCAATGAAGCAGATAAAGCCAAACAGTTAGAACTAATTCAAGAAAATAATTTGAATTTAATTGGGAATATTGAAGTTGTTTATGAAACAATTCTTTCGCTGGAAAGGGAAGTATTAAAAGTGGAGGATTTAAAGTACTTACTAAAAAAATACAATCCAGGCTTTTATGATGACTATGATTATTTTTTAAAAGAAAGTAAGCCTTATCGAAGCAACTTACTAATGGATTTATCAAAAATCAAAGAATTCATTGAATTTGTAAAGCCGTTAGATGCTGATACAGTTTACTTTAAATTTAAAGCAGTCAATTAATTGTTTCATGGGAACTTGGGGGATAGGAATAACCGACAATGACACAGCATCTGATGTTTATGCTGACTTTGTTTTACTTCTAAAAACAAATTCTATTGAAAAAGTCATGGAAAAGTTGACTGTTCATTATCAATCGAAAATAAATTCACATGAAGAGCAGTTCAATTTTTGGCTTGCAATTGCATCAGCCCAACTAGACACTAAGACATTGCAAAATGAGATTATCGAAAAGGTTAAAAAAATCATATTAAGTGGGCAAGATATTTTGTTGTGGAAGGAATTAAGTGCAAGCGAATCAGACATAAATTTGAGAAAAGAAACATTGGATAATTTTTTAACTCTTTTGACTGAATATAAAAATTGACATGCTAAAGAACAATAAACGAATAACACCAGCAGGTAACACTGGTTTTGCGTTAGTGGGCAGACAATACGAATAGAAACAGTTGAGCAATTAATAAACATTGGTGCTGGTAGTCAGGTTTCGGTTTCAAAAGCCCACCAACGCAAAGCCCGAAACCGTTACCAGCAAGGCTAAACGACAGACAACATAAAAAATGAATTACGACTTTTTCGCAAACAAAGCTGACAAATTGGAAATACTTGATTTCATTTTCAAGAACACTGACTTGCAAGTTTACGACTTAGGATCATTGCATGGACAAGAGATTTGCCAATACAAATCTGGTGATGAAATAGCCTCAAAGTTTGACCTTGAAATAGACGAATTCGGAACAACATTTCAACTCTGGACACCAAGACATAAAGGAAAACCTATTTTTAGGAGAGTTGACCTAGATCCAAAACGATGCAATGGACACACTTTTCGATATGCGACTGAAGGTTGGGGACTTATTCAATTATATTTTGGAGGATTGAAAAATAACGAACTTAAACCTTCTCACATCGGACATTTTAATGAAAAAGGAGCATTGAAGTGGGAAGACAATAATAGTGTAAATGGACTTGATAGTTCTTGGGACTGGAAAGAAATTCAATCGACATCAAGAAAATTGAAATATCAAATTCACAATAAACTGGCGACAAGAAAAATGGGAAGCTATGGAATTTTATCAGGTGCTGACAAACTTGAACAACAAGGAATTAAACTTAGATGAATGTACAGAAAATCAGATGAAACGCAACCGAGGCGCAAAAAGCGGGGAAGTGCTTTTCAATTAAGCAATTTCGTACATTTAAGTTTTGAAACTTCGATAGAAGAGTTGAAACAAAGGAATGCTTTTTTGGTTGCAATGAACCTGTAACCTAATATTTCAATTTATTTAACAAATGAACAAACCATAAAACGTTGAAAAAATAAGTTTGATAAAGTGCGAACATCACCATCAAAAACATCACCATGGGACTAGGATTAGAAATTTATTTCCTATTTGATAAGGAAGAGCCAATTGAAAAAATTCAACTGCTAACGAATTATTGCGATTTCGATATGCCAAATGGACTAAATCTAATCATGACTGGAGTCGATTGTTGGGAGGTAATGAATGACGAGGAATCCTTATTAAAAAGAATCGAAAAAGAATTGGAAATAAACCTTTCTATTTTAGATTTCTGGGGCAATCAAGATGAATTTAATATTCACACATTAATAGAAATACTGACAAATCTAAAATGGAAATTAAATGATAATCCCATGTTTTATAAAAAAATTGACTACGGATTTGATATTGCAGAGCAATATTTAAAAAGTAAATTCTTAAATGATATAGATTTTTTACTCGAAAGGTTGACTTTAAATGTTGAAAATGGCGCAACAAAAGTGAAGTATTCAACGGATTATGAACGTTGTATTGTCTAGCTTTTTCCAAAAGTCAAGCGTTTTGATAACACAATATTAGGAGAACTCATGAGTAATCCTGAAAAGTCTCAGAATGTAATCGAAGCATTCATTCAAATGATTAAATTTGATATTCAAAAATTGCATAACGCTTAAACATTAATACTATGGCACAAATAAATCCATACATCCATTTCAATGGAAATGCTGAAGAGGCATTTACATTTTACAAGTCAGTTTTTGGTGGCGAATTCGCCATGTTGATGCGGTTCAAAGATCTTGAAATTCCAGGAAGCATCGCAAATGAGAACGAATCGAATAAGATCATGCATATTGCTTTGCCTATTGGCGAGCACGACATTTTAATGGGCAGTGACACACCAGCAGCTCTTGGTACGCATAGCCTAAACGAAACGAGAAGCAAAATTTCGATCAGTGCAGAAAGTAAAGATGAAGCGGATAAGTTATTTTACGGACTTTCTGCCGGAGGACAAGTTGAAATGCCAATTTCGGACAGTCCTTGGGGTTCATACTTTGGCATGTTTAGAGACAAATATGGTATCGAATGGATGGTAGATTTTGATCCCAAATATAAAGGTCAAATTTAGGCGAAGAAAGGAATATGTGAGTTAACATGATTTGGCAGTAAGTTGCTTAAATCAATTTCTTGGAAACGTTCATCTTTTGCTTGATGTTGAAATCGATGATAAAAATCAATTTAACAAATGAAATTAGAGAACCGCACACAAAAAGTGTCTACGCTGCCCCATTTTTTCTATAGAGTTGGGCGTTATGGATTGTTTGCCTTAGCTCTTGTCGTGTTTTCCGTATTGATTGGCACACTTGGTTATCACTATTTTGGAAAAATATCTTGGCTAGATAGCTTCCACATGGCATGTATGATTTTGACTGGGATGGGGCCGGTCGTAGAAATGAAAACTTCGTCTGCCAAAATATTTTCTTCCTTGTACGCCTTGTACAGCGGAGTTGCATTTTTAAGTATAACAGCTGTGTTTTTTGCACCTATCATTCATCGCTTATTGCATATTTTGCACGTAGAGGAAAATAACGAAGAAAATTAACGCTTTCTTGATAAAACGGTCGATTTTAAGGGGTTGTTTTTAAATTCAAATTATGCATTAAGTATTTTTTTTTTGAATTTATAAAAGACGTTGTACTTAGAAAATATAAGAACAAATACAACTATTAGTATTTATGCCAAGTAATATGAATAAAAATTTTCATGAAAAGCATAAATTTAATTATTTTCTTATTTATCACCTTAAATATCAGTGCTCAAGGTTATTGGAAAAGAGTGCATGGTGATGTAATTTCACCCAATCCAACGAGTGGTTCGTTCGCTTTAGGAAACTCACCACTCGGTAGATATTCATCTTCTGGTGTGAAAGATGAAAATGGTTTTTTTTGGCTCTTTGCAGGAGAATCTCAAAGTGACCTTTGGAAATTTGATCCTGCAATTAATCAATGGATGTTAGTAAATGGTTCTTTTGTAGCAAACGGATTAGCACCAGATTATGGAGCACAAGGCGCAGCTGCTGCCACAAATCATCCCGGACAAGCAACTTTCGGACATCCAATGTGGTCTGATTTTAACGGGAATTTATGGCTTTTTGGACCAAATGGTTTGAATAACATGTGGAAATATTCTATTTCTACAAATATGTGGACCTGGATGAAAGGGAATTCAACCACCGGACCACCAGTTTACGGAACACAGGGCGTAGAATCGACACTTGTAAATCCTGGAACATGCAATGAAACGGATTGTCATTGGACAGATTCAAATGGTTTTTTGTGGTTATATACTGAATTTGACGGAAACTTATGGAAATTTAATCCTTCTTCAAATAATTGGACTTGGATGAAAGGTAATGGAAGTGCCACAATCAATCCAACGTATGGAACACTGAATGTTTTCGGAATAAACAATACTCCAGGAGGATTTTCTGCTTGTCCAGCAGTTGGTGTATTGTATACTATGTGGATCACATCCGATGATCATTTATGGATGCTCGTGAATAGGGATTTAGGCTCCCTTCAAACAGAAATGTGGGAATTTAACCCAACCATGAATCAATGGAGATGCAGAAGAATTGATCAAAGTGATTTTGGACAAGAACAAGTTTATCCTCCAAGTTGCATCGAAAATGATCCAACAATTCATCCTATAACAAGATCAGAAATGCGCGCTGATTGGGTGGATAATTGCGACAATATGTATTTTTTTGGTGGGGGAAATTTTTGCACAATGTCACCAGTTTACAATGATATTTGGCGATACAATCCAAACACCAATTGTTTTACTTATTTAAAAGGATCAACAACAAACGAAGTTCCTGGAGTACAAAATGTTTTTTCAAGTGCTAATATTCCACCGGTCTCTGCAGGTGCACAATCTTGGGCAAATGAAAAAGGATTTTATTTATATGGAGGACAGGGAGCGCTAACTGATAGTGATGCCATGTGGCTCTTTTCGCCTGATACAGTTGTTGCTGATTTTTCGTATTTAACGTCTTGTTTAACAGTTGATTTTGCAAACAGTTCAACAACAGGATGCAACAGCATTAAATCTATTTTATGGGATTTTGGTGACGGAAATACTTCTTCATTAAATTCGCCATCTCATACTTATGCAGCAAATGGCAATTATCAAGTTACATTGATTGTTGAAAATTGTTCAAATCACATTGACACCTTGATTCAAACGGTTACCGTTGATTGTGGATTCTCAATTAGTTTGAATTCCGATTCTATCTGCAATGGCACATGTTTCGATTTAATCGTTCAATCTAATGCCAATCTTGATTCCGTGACTTTCGTTTGGGACAATGGAATTTTAGTTTCAAATGACACCATTTCTGTTTGTCCAATTGCAACAACAAATTATTCAGTCATAGCAACGAATGCAAGCGGAGAAATTGACACTGCGTATTGCTCAATCACAGTTCTCAACACACCAGTTTTGGATTTAGGCCCAGATACCACAGTTTGTGGAGATCAGTTAATTTTATCTGCAAATTCAGGTTTTACAGCGTATGCTTGGCAAGACAATTCAACATTTTCTTCATACATGGTAACAAGCACAGGGGTTTACGTTGTGACTGCAAGTATAGCAAATTGTCAAGTGGTAGATTCAATTAATGTTGTGCTCGCTAGTCCAAGCCTTGATTTAGGCGCCGATACTGCGATGTGCGATCCAAATCTCCTGTTAGATGCAGGAAACAATTCAGGAACTTATTTGTGGAATGATGGAACTTCAAATCAACAACTACAAGTCTCGAATTTTGGAACCTATTGGGTAACAATAACAGATTCTAATGGGTGTACAGCTTCCGACACCATAATTCTATCATTGGATGAAATTGAATTAAATTTAGGAGCTGATCAATATATTTGTTCAGGAGATAGCATTCTGCTAGATATAGGGAATTCATGGGAAACAATTACTTGGTCTACAGGTGATATTCTCAATTCTATTGTAGTAAAAAATTCCGGAATATATAGTGTTGTTGCCACCATTGGTCAATGTACTTCACAAGATTCTATGCAAATTAGTGAGAATTCAATTGCATTGACTTTGAATGTTGATGACACCATTGGCTGCAATCCCTTGTTCACAAATTTTACGGCTAATGTGAATTCAAGTAGTCCAATTACAAGTTGGCATTGGGATTTTGGCGATGGAGAATTTTCGTATGAAATTAATCCCGTTCATTCTTACCAAAACAGTGGGGATTATCTCATACAATTAGATGTAATTGATTCAAATGGTTGTTCACTTGGAATCGCAGAAACTCATCACATAGAAGTTTTACTCGAGCCAACTGCGTCTTTTCTTTTTAATCCAACATTACCTGAAGTAAATTCAGAAGTTCAGTTTGTGAATTTAAGCACAAATGATGTTCAATGGATTTGGAATTTTGGCGATGGAACATCCAGTAATTTAGAAAATCCAATACATATTTTCACAACAAGTGATGATTTTGAAATTCAATTAGTTGCAATCAATGGGATTTGCATTGATACTGTGAGTATTTCATTGACAATAGATGAAGATTTCATCATATTTGTTCCAAATAGCTTCACCCCAGACGGAAGCGAATTTAATGATGAATTTAAGCCAATTATTTCGTATAATGGTGCCTTCGAATATGAATTTATCATTTTTGATCGATGGGGCGAAATTGTTTTTCAAAGTAAAAATCCGAATGAATCATGGGATGGAACGTATAAGCGATGTAAATTAGTTCAAGATGGAGTGTATAGTTGGAAATTATTGATCAAAGGAAATAAGCATCTAAATCAAGAGTTGAACGGACATGTGACTGTATTGAAATAAGCGAAAAATAGAAATGAGTTTAATATTATTCAAAAGAAAAACTATTAACCTCAGTTCGATTGACTTCGTCGCAGGTCCACAGTCGAATTTACAATTTACATCGTATCTTCTAGCATGGTCAGATTTCAATTAAAATTTGAAAGAGCAGGCGGTTTTTATGAGGGATTAACTTCGTTGCTGCTTAGTAGTCTAAGCCATCTGAATGAAATTTATAATCCAACTCCTCAGGTTATTTCATTTGATAGTGACGTTCATGACAAACATTCGACTTTTTTTCTAGTTTTCAATATGGTGTTTTAAGGAGTTTTTATGTTAAATGCTAATTTAGCGCAACCGATATTTTTGTAAATGCTAAAATCAATTCTAAGACAGATAACAATTCTAAAAATTGACTTAATAAAATTTGCAGTGCTCTGCATCTTTTTTAATTGTGACGTTTCATGGAGCCAGAATTTAAGAAGTAGCAATTTTGCACACACAAATTTTGGCTTTGAAGAAGTAATTAGTTTACATAGCGATTCTACTTTCGAACTTTTTGAATCGGCTGATAAATATTCTAAATATGGATTTGGAAAATATGAAATATCAAATAAAAAATTGATTTTTAATTTCGATACATTAAGCTATCAGTCAGATTCTATGAACATTAGAATAACACCTATTTTAGAGAAAAAAAAAGACTCGTTGGATTTTACTTTTATTGTTCTTGATTTGATTACAAAACAACCTTTGCCTTTTTCGTTGGTTAAAGTTCACTTGAAGTATGAAATAAAAAAAATAACAACAGATTTTGACGGTTTTGCTTCCATTTCTTTGTCTAGTACAGATACAATTAAAGAAATTTCAGTTCATAGTTCAGATTATGAACCTGCTGTTTTTAATTTTGATCCAAAACAAAGTTGTAAAGTTCAAATTGAAATGTGCCTAAACAAAGATTTAATTACGAATGAAAAAATGAGGGTCTACAATATTTTAAAAATAAAAACCAGAGGAATTTACCTTAGCATTCATGGTGTTAAACGATTTTATCGATTTATTTTGTAGAAGAATTAAAAAGAAATGTGCTTCAGATTCTTGATTAAATTTGGAAATGGTAAAGCAAAGTTATTGATTTATGAAACTTCATTGAAATGATTTCAATTTGTCTAAAGGAAAGAACCTTGGATGGTCAAACCTATTTGTCGTTTTCTATTCCTCAATTGATTGAGGAAAAAGAGTTTGACGTATATTATTTTAGTTTAGCGATTGAAAATTCACAAGATGTCTTAAATCTTAACTCAGTGTTACTCCAATTAATTCAATTTTGGCAACGGCGATTGACAACACTGGTTGATTGTGAAACTGCTTATTTGCCAATTGACTTTTCAGATCAGTACATCGGTTGTTTGAAAGTAACAAAACAACATGATCTATTTACATTAAATTATGGGTATTCTGAGAAAGAGGGGTGGGTCGTGAATCCAATTTACCCAGTTGATTTTTGTCTTGATTGTCCAGATTTCAATGCCGAATCGACTAGGGAAATTTCAGTGCCACAGTCAGTGTTTTTTAAAGATTTACAAGATATAATTGATAAAATAGTATTAGATGAAGCCAAAAGGGTTGAATGAATGTAATTATTTCATTCTTGATTTTTGGTTATGAAATATAAATCGATGAACATTTCCACTCAAATTAAACATTACATAGAAAGTCAAGATGAATCAAAAATAGCTGATTTCAGCTTGTTGCATGAACATATACTTCAAATGTTTCCTAGCATCAAATTGTGGTATTTTGATGGGATAGATGCAACAGGAAAAGTTGTTTCAAATCCTTCCTTCGGTTATGGAAAATGCTTGCTTAACTACAAAGATGGTTCGAGTCGAGAATTTTACCGCATTGGAATTAGTGGCAATACAACAGGAATTTCGATCTACATCATGGGAATCGATGATAAAAATTACTTACAAAATACATTTGCCGATAAAATCGGTAAAGCAAAGGTGACAAGTTATTGCATTAAATTCAAAGCGTTGAAAGAGATCAAAATAGATGTTCTTTTTGAAGCCATACATTTTGGAATAGGCTTGTCAAAAAGCAATTCTTGAAACAACCAATTTCATCTGAACTCAAAGCAAATTCCCATAAATTTCTTTGTATCTTTCAACAGTGTCGTTCACAGAAAAAAGGGTAGGGGTAATCGGCTTTGAAATCAATAATTCTTTTACTTTTTGTGCATCTTTTTTCGCATCAAATGTCAATGCATGAATGCAATCATTTTCTGCCGCAAAACCTACTTTACTTGATAAAATTTGTGTACCACATGCCAGTGCTTCAATGAAAATCATCCCGAAACTTTCATAGGAGGAGCAATGAATCAGTAGTTTTGAGGAAGCTAAATGTGCTTGGGTCAATTCATAACTACATTCGCCTAAAAGCTCAACGTTTGTTAGCTTGTTTTGAGAAATGAAATTGAGACAATCCTGCATTTCGGGACCAGAACCAATGACTTTTACTTTCAACGAAGAATCGTTTAATTCCTTTACAATCTCCAAAAAATAGCGGGGATTTTTTAAGGAAGTTAAATTGCCAATGAAAATAAGGTCATTGACTTTTTGGGTATCTTTAAAGGCCTGTTCATGAACTCCCCAAGGAATAATTGTAGATGGAATTTCTGGAATAAAATCTTGTTGATATTTGCTCAACACAACGATTGGTGTCGCCTTATTCAATACACGTTTTTTGTATCGGTTAGTGGCTAGGACATCTTGTCCCATGGCCGTTGTTAAAATTGGTTTTTTGAAAAGAAAACTGAGTTTTTGACCAAAAAATGTTGCTTCATTCAGCCAAAAGGAGTGGATTAGATCAACAGATTGCTCAGCATTGATTTGATGAAATGAACGCTTTAATTTCTGATATAGAAAGAAATGTCTTTTGATTCTGCTATTTGCACCATTCAATGGAACAACCTGACAATCTTTCCAAACATAAGCTTGATCTGTGAACGGGTAGTGCAATGTAAATACAGTTATTTGAAAACCAGACTTTCGAAGGGCTTCAACATACAATTGCAAGGCCGGAATACATGTGGAATCTTGCTCATTTGCAGGAAACCCAGGAGTTATGATTGCTATGTGTTTACTTGATTTGATAAATTACCCAATTATCCGAAAGCAAACTTAAGGTATCTAAATGATAATTTGATTTTAAGCGTAGCCAATTTCGCATGACTTTGTGACCTTTCCACTGTTTTTCGAATTTCTGTTCGTTAAAAACCACCAGCGATCCTTTTTCGAACGTCGGGTATTCTTTGTAAAAAAAATTGTTCACCTGATTCTCAATCCCATACGATTTGAACGATTGATCCACATAAAAACTATAAATGGTCCCAGAGTGATTTTGCTTCTGAATGGACTTTACCACTTCCAATTCAACATGATGTACTTTCAACGTTTTTTGAAACGAATACCATGCAAAACTCATGTTAAAAACGATAACACCAATGACAAAAACAACATAGTATTGTTTGGATTTTAGCCATAATACAAGTGAATGAAATGCTGGAAAAAGAATGATTAGCACGATCGGATGAACAATCATCAAAAAGCGATAATTTTGCATGGGATGTCCTGCTAAGAAAAGCAAATACACAAAGACTGTTAATACCAATACCCTGTTGGAGTTTCGCAATTGCTTGAAAAATGGAAGCAACAAAACGCCAAAGGAAAGATATCCGAAATGAAAGAAATTACCAAAAACATAAAGTCCATTCGGAACTGTATTCGTTACGATTCCATCTGGAGTTTGAAATGTGCGCGCAAAAATGTTTAAAGGCGTCCACATGTCGACTACAAACCGCAAACTTTGCATGAATTGTCCATTCATCATGAAAAGAAATACAATTCCGCCTAGTGTCAAAGCTAAAACAATAATCTGCTTTAGTCGATTCACTCTTATTAGCAATTGAGTACACACGTGAATAGCAGGAATGGACAAGAGTACTATACTCGTATAGCGCGTAAAAAATGCTGCAACAATGAATCCTAAAAACAAAAAGAATGTGATCCAATTTTCATTTTTCAAGAATTGCAAGTAAAAGTAAATAGCAGCTGTGCAGAAAAATGTGGTCAACATGTCTGACATCACCAAAAATCCACCTCTCATGAAATAAATTTGGGTCATTGCTCCCAAAATAATTAAAACGAGTCCGCTTTTTTTATAAAAGAAAGTGATGATTTTCAGAGTAAAAGCAAGTGTCCCAGCGAAAGAAAGAAATGAAATCAGCTGAAGAGCAGAAAGCGAGCTAATTCCAGATAAACTAATTAACGCTCCTAGAAAGGGAAACAATTTTGGCCAGAAAAAGAAACCGAAATCGGGCTGTTCTCCGTTTAGCCAATCACTTAAGAGGATGCTGTATTGATAATAAGCATGACTGTCTTGACCATACAATCCGTTGAATTGAAAGACAAAATGAAAAATGAAAAACAAAGAAATTGCAACCATTAAAATCACACTAAATTCTTTGAAGAAAGTTGATTTTTTCAAAAATTGCATATTTGTTTAATGTGATTCATTTTTTGTTCTTTGAATAATTTTGCGAACTTTATCCTTTATTCGCAATGATGGTAAAATTAACATTCATTTTTCTTTTTTTCGCAATTGCTGGGATTACAAAAGCTCAGGTGGTTGTTGCACCTAACAATCCTGAAGGCACTTTCCCTTATCAATTCATTAATTATGGACTTCAGAATTCAGGGTATTACTTTTTGACAACTGTAAAAATGTTCTCAACACCACAAAGTCCAAATTATATTTCTCCGTACCCGAGTATTATCGACCATAATGGTTATCTAGTTTGGTATGCAAAGCCTTCTGCGCTTAATTTGAATGAATTTGATTATAACGAACAAACGGATGGCTACAGTTTTGCGAAAGTCATTCAAAGTGGTGGAATGCAAATTAAATTTGTTTCGTTAGACGACCAATTAAATTTAATTGAAGATTTTGACGCAATCAACTACAAAGAAGATGCACACGAGTTGAGTCTTGCAAGTAACGGAAATTGGTTGTATCTTATTGAAATACTTGATACAGTGGATCTTTCTTCTGAAATTATTAACGGTCAACCGGGGAATAGCGAAACAATTCTGAAGGGAATTGGAATTCAGGAAATCACGAGCACTGGAACGGTCGTTTTTGAATGGAATCCAAATAATTTCATTAACCCAATGGATAGTTACACTTCCACGTATGGCTACAACCCAAATTCTTTTGATTATTGCCATGCAAACGCGATTGCTGAAGACACTGATGGAAATTTATTAATCTCAATGAGGCATTTAAACGCCATTTATAAAATCAACAGACAGACGGGCAATGTCATGTGGGTTTTAGGTGGTGAATCTTCTGATTTTACTTGGATAAACGATGATGGATTCAGTGGGCAACACAATATTCGAGTTTTAGGAGTGAACAATTATTCCCTTTTTGATAACGGAAATATGTCAAATCCTCAAATTACGAGAGGACTAGAATTTACTGTCGATACCATTTCTTGGTCGGCAACCATGAATAGAGAAATCATTCATCCTCAAAACAATTATACTCCAGCAATGGGAAGTGCCCACATCACAGAATTTGACGAAGCTATTATTGGTTATGGTTTAAGTTATTTGCCGGCACCTCGAATGGCACATTTTGATGCGCAAAACAACTTGCTTGCAGAACTTTATTTTCAAGATTCAATTGTCTCTTATCGCGTGAATTATAGCCCAAGCATTTCAAATTTGAATCGACCCGAGATAAGTTGCAATTTCAATGGAACTTCATGGGAATTATCCGCTCCAGCAGGACATGCATCTTATTGGTGGTCAAATGGTGAAACAACGCAAAATATAGTTATTACCGAGCAAGATACGCTGCAAGTGTTTGTTCCACAGGGAATTGGTTTCATTTCTTCGGAAGCAATTAGTGTCAATCCTAATTCAAATCCATGTAGTTTAAGCACACATGAGTTAATCCTAAACAATGGAAGTGGTAGCTTTGATTGGTATGATCTGATGGGGCAAAAAGTGTTGATATTATCACCAAATGCAATGTATTTTAAAGTTTGGGAAAATGGATATGTAGAGCGTATTTTTGTTGCTGAATAAATGAACGTACTACTTTTTAATCCGCGCAGCGCAGATGCCAAACATCGTATTCCAAATTCTATTTTACAAGTAGGAGGAGCTTTGCGAGGTCGTTATCAGCCCATTTTTGTCGATGGGAATCTTGAAAAAAATCCGTTAGAAAAGATTGTTTCCTTGATTGAAAAAGACGCTCCAATAGCCTTTGGATTAACCGTAATGCCTGGTCCGCAGCTAAAACAAGCCATTCCAATTACCAAACACATCAAAGAAAAATTTCCATTGCTACCCATCATTTGGGGTGGATATTTCGCTTCGAACCAGCATAAAATTGTGTTAGAATCCGGTTGGGTGGATTTCATTGTCGATGGACCTTGCGACGATATGTTTGCCGATTTAATATCAGCCATTGATTCCGAATCAACAAATTTTAGCGAAATACCAAACTTGATTTACCTGCAGGATGAGCAGATTGTAAAAACAAAAAAGCAAACTATTCCTGAAATGGAAAATATTCCTCTTTTTCCTTATGATCAACTGCATGAAACATATCCTTTGGAGAATTATTTGCCAAAAACGTTTTTAGGAAAGCGCACCTTAGGGTATCATTCCAGTTTTGGTTGTCCGTTTACTTGTTCGTTCTGCGCTGTTGTACCGATTTACAATGCGAAATGGAAAGGCTTGTCTCCCGACAGAATCATAGCAGAATTGAGCAAAATGAAATCAGAATTTAACATCGATGCGGTTGAATTTCACGATAATAATTTTTTTACAGCGCGAAAAAGGGTAGTGGAGTTCGCGGAAAAGGTCGAACCATTGAATCTTACATGGTGGGGTGAAGGACGGATAGATACCATTAATTTATATTCCGATGAAGAACTAGTAGCTATGAAAAAATCAGGCTTAAAAATGATTTTTTTAGGTGCAGAAACTGGAAACGATGAAGTATTGAAAGCCATGGATAAAGGCGGTACTCAAACAGGAGAACAAATTCGCACATTTGCGGCGCGGATGGGGCGTATCGGAATTGTTCCTGAATATAGTTTTGTCCTTGGTTTACCAGCAGATAAGAATCAAAAAGTAACTTCACAAATCAACCAAGATATTACTTTTATTAAGGAAATTAAGAAGATTAATCCCGCAACAGAAATTATCATTTATTTGTATAGCCCGGTGCCAACTGAAGGCAGCGAATTGTATGAATCCATCCAAAAACAGGGATTTAAATTTCCTACAAAATTGGAAGATTGGCTTTCCCCAGCTTGGGAAAAATTTGATTTGCGAAAAAATCCGCTAACTCCTTGGTTAACAGCAAAGCATGTTCAGAAAATTAAAAATTTCGAAACAGTATTAAATGCTTATTATCCAACGGTTTCTGACTTTAGAGTTGGGAAAACAAAACGTTTTTTATTAAGAACTTTCGCTTTTTGGCGTTATCATTCAGGTTTTTATGCTTTTCCTTATGAAATAAAGTTGTTGCTAAAGATCTGGAAATACAGACAACCAGAAGAACAAGGGTTTTATTCAGAATGAGTGCAGTAAGAAATGTCATAAAACGATTGGTTTTTCCAGTACTATCAAAATGGTATGAGCGGAAAAATGACAAACCACAAAACTATAATCACCGAGGACTCGATATATTAGTTCTTCCTGAAGTCTTTCACCCGAAGTATTTTTTATCGACAGATATTCTTTTGGATTTTATCTTGACCAAAGATATTGAAGGAAAAAAAGTACTTGAACTTGGTGCAGGTAGTGGTTTTATTTCGTTTTATTTGGCAAAAAACAAAGGTGCGCTAGTGACAGCTTCAGACATTAACCCCAAAGCAATTGAAGGATTGAAATTAAACAGCGAGTCACTTAAAGTAAAACTTGATATAGTTCAATCAAACTTATTTGAAAAGATTGATCTGAGTGTTTTTGATTTTGTTTTGATTAATCCACCATATTACCCTAAGAATCCAGATTCTATGCGTTACGTGGCCTTTTATTGTGGGGAAGATTTTGATTATTTTAAGAAGTTATTTAGCGCATTGGCCTTTATGAAACAAGAAACAAACGTGTTCATGATTCTATCGCAAGATTGTGAGATTGAAATCATAACTCAACTCGCAAATAATCAAAATTTAGCCATGCACGAAGTTTTTCGGACAAAGAAAAAAGGCGAAATGAACTTTATATTTAACATCTTTACGCATGCAAAAAGTTAGGTCGGTAAATCGGCTTTTTTGGCCAAAGCACTTATTCTATTCGCCACAATGGTTGGTTTTGGGAGTAAACAATGTGTGTAATTTACATTGTAAAATGTGCGATGTTGGAACTAAAAACCTTGAAACGAATTTTGCGCAAAATTTAATTGGTACCAAACCATTGAACATGCCTTTGGAATTATTTCAAACAATTGTTGACCAAACGAAAACACATTTCCCGAAAACAAAATTGGGCTATGCATTTACAGAACCCCTTGTTTATTCGCATTTATTTGATTCCTTAGATTATGCGAACAAGGCAAATGTCTTCACTTCCATTACTACGAATGCCTTAAATTTAAGACAAAAAGCGGATGAATTAATTGCTGGAGGATTGAAAGAACTCTTTGTTTCTTTGGACGGACCAGAGCTGATTCACAATGAAATCCGAGGACATAAATCATCTTATCAACGAGCTCTTGAAGGCATTGAGTTAATTAGTTCAAAGTCGTCCATACCAGTTTCGATTTTTTGTGTGATCGTTGAATGGAATACGGGATATTTACTGGAATTTTTGGAGGGATTAAAGCATTTACCTTTAAAACAAGTTGGATTTATGCATGCAAATTTTATTACGGAAGATATCGCTAAATTGCATAATGAGAAATATAGAAATAATTTCATGGCCACACATTCGAATGTGGAAGAAACGAATTTTTCGGCGTATGACCTTCCAAATTTGGCAGCTGAAATTGGACAAATAAAAAGCACAAAGTACCCGTTCAAAGTGACATTTGCGCCTGATTTGAGTGAATTGGAACAGCTTGAGACCTATTATTTGCATCCAACGATCCGAGTGGGGAAAACGTGTTATGATGTGTTCAATAATTTAATGATAAAATCGGATGGATCTGTCATTCCATCACACGGTAGATGTTTTAATGTTTCCGTTGGTAACTTATACGAATCAAATTTGAAAGAAATTTGGAACGCAGAAAAATTGGTTGAATTGCGCAAATTATTGAACAAAGAAAAAGGATTGTTACCCGCTTGTACGCGTTGCTGTTCTGCAGTTTAATGAGTCATAGATCTCACACTTTCTTTGGAAAAGCCCTAAATTCAGCCAAGGGAATTATTAATAAAATCCTTTATCAATTGCAATGAGCTGATTTTCTAAGGAAATAAATGGATTGATTGTAAATCTCCCCAAGATTTTTGGATTATCCGTATTCAAATCATCCGAAAACTGCAAGTCGAATCCGGTTTTTTTAATAATCGAAATACTTGTCGACGAGCAAGTTCCGAAAGGATAAGCAAACGAATTTAGATTTATTTCTAAATTTTTAAATCGTTCATTAACGCTATTCAAATCAGCTAAAAGTTGCATTTCAGATAAATTTTGATAATTGATATGATTTGCACCGTGATTTCCAAAGTTTAACAAGCCTGAATTGTTTAATTGACTTATATCTTCGTCAGATAATAATTCCCAAAAGTTTCTTGTTTGTTGTTTGATCGAATCGGGAAGGTGTTCAGATAAAAATTTAGCAATCAAGCGCGATTCAAGAGCGTCGAGGTGCTTGCAATAGTTTTTGAGCTTACCTATCGGGATTTCTAGTTGAAAATGAATTCTTAGCTTGTTTAGTAGTTCTTTGTGATAAACCTGAGTGATATCGATGAGATCCATCAAATGATAATGTACATCATTACAAAAAACGGTGAATGGTATATTATACTTTTCAAAAAGGGGATATGCTAAAGTTAAATTGTTTTTGTAGCCGTCATCGAAGGTGCACACGATGTTCAATTTCGTGGGATTAATATTACCCAATTTTAAGTCTTCTATGCTAATTGCATGAAAATGCTCGGAAATTGCTCTAAGTAATTTATCTAATTGAGATTCACGCAAAAAGCGACCATTAATAAAAGACTCATCATCGAAACAAATACCATGAAATACGAGAATTCGAACAGTTCCTGGCGATTGATTGAGTTTAGGTTGCCAGCCAATTTTCACAGATGCATCAACAAGTAACCAACGTATTTTTCGAACAATTTTTGCAATCATAAGATGTCTTTTAGAACGTACTTGGCTAATACCTTTTGTCCTTCTTCATTCAGATGTGGATCATTTTGAAAATACATAGATTTTCCTTCGTTTTCTTGCTTTTGTAACTCAAAAAGTGGATCTATAACATCAAAGCCCTTTTGCTTCAAAACATCTACCCAAGGCGATTTATTTTGGTCCAAATTATCCAAGAAAGCGGCCAATTTCTTGAAGTTCTTTCTATAACTGCTGTGTACTTGTGTACAATGCGGAACGACAAGTATTTTTAGCTTGCTATTTGGCGATAAATGGTTTTTTATTTCATAAATTCCTTCGATTATTTTATCATAGAGTTGCTTGTTGTTTCCATCCAAATGAATGGTTGATGCTGGATATTTTTTATCCGCTTTGATGTACAATTTTGTCCTTGAAGCATACTTTTCGATTGCGAAATTATCGGTTATTTTTCCCGATAAAGAATTCGATTCGATTGAAAATTGTCCCGCTTTATAATTCAGATAGTTTAAAACTCGGAAGCGTTTACTGATTGACCAAAACAAATTTCGAGCAATTGAATTTTCTGACCAATTAATTGGTGGTGCTATATCGTATAAGTCATTACCTACGTATAATTGGATGATAACTAAATCTGGATTCACCTCAGAAATACGCGATTTTGCAATGAATCGAAATGTTTCGACACCCACTCCAGGCATTGCTGCGTTGAAATAGCTTACAGATGAATCCAAATCTCGCAATTGAGTTATCCAAGAATGTCGATCTGCAGTAAATGAATCGCCAAAAACAAGAATCCTTTTATCACTTGTAGATCGTTTGAATTTGTTAAGCGACTCCCACTCAGTAGCATAAAAATCAACCCATTGATATCGATAGCTGACTTCAAGTAAGCATAATGTAATCAAAGAAATAACAAAGACACGAAGGAAAAATTTTCCAATTTTTTTAAGTCTTATCATTGGTTGGTGTTTTCGATCTGAGACTTAGATTAATCCAAACAATGATGCCAACAGAGGTGTAAACCAAGGATGCCATTTTTATTTGGTCGATAAACATATTAAAAATGCCGTGAAAAAAGAAGGTTGAAAGGCCAAGTAAGACTCCTAAATTAATCTTTTTCAGAATTCCATCATCTAATTGATAGTGGTTTTGAATGCCAAAATAGACGACAACAAAAACAAAAGTGATGAATAAAAGAAAGCCCAAAATGCCATTTTCACTCAAATACGTTAAATATTCGGAATGAGCATTCCCACGATCGCCAGCATTTGTTGAAATGTAGGTTTTATTATCAAAGGTCTGAAATTGGTTGTATTCAAATTGATATGTTCCTGGACCAAATCCAGTGAATGGTCGCGCTTCAAACATCCGAACAGCGCAAATCCAACGATTAATCCGTTCCAGATTGGAAGCGTCCGAGCGAACATTTGAAATGGATGAAAAGTGATTGGCAATTTCACCATCATTGCTTACAGATTCGTTACGCTCAACCGTTTGATAGATAGAATTCCAATTCATAATCACCCCAATGGCAAGCGCTCCACTAAAAATCATAAGTGACCTGAATGAAACTTTAAAGTGAAGAAGAATGGCTAAAGCGCCTGCAAAAGCTACGCTCAAAATAGCAGCTCGTGACAACGCGAAAAACAAGGAAGATAAAATTAGAAGAATCAAAAAACCAAATACTAGTCGTCCATTTGACGATTGATGAAATTGCCTCCAAGAAACGAATACAATAACCAAAATGGGAATAATAAAGGCCAAACAAGCGCCATAAATGGTGTGGTCATTAAAATATGGTGCACAAATTTCAAAAACTACCCGTGGATCAAAATCGTAGCGCACGTGATTCTTTAGGGTAAAATACATGACAGGAATTAGACCAATAGCATAAATCAGGAAAACTTGATATAACGCTTTAGGCTTTTCGATCATGTTGACGACCACAAAAAAGAAGAAAATGAATAACGCTTTAATTGCAAATCTTTTCAATGAAACATCAATCTGAGTGCTGGAAAAAGATGTAATAAGCTGAATGACTAAATCAGCTAGCAAAAGCAATGAGATCGGATGAAAAATAATTCTCTGAAAAGCACTCCAATAAGCTTTGTGAAAAATAAAAAGAATGCCCAGCAAAGCCACAAGCATCGCTTCGGTTGGTAAATTAACTTTGGTCGAACCTAAAATTTCAGTGTCAATTGAAAGAGGAATTAAACCAATGAGCAAAAAATAATACCAATTCGCTTTGGTCAATAGTAAAATCAACGTGAAACAAAAACCAGAAATTATAATCAGAGCAAGTGCTGTTTTCTCAAAATCCGCAAAATAATATGCAGTGAAACCTACAAGTAAGAAAACAACGACCCAAACTTGAAAATGGATTTTAGTCAGCACGGTTCGTTCTTTCTTCGTTCTCTTTTAATTTTGTCAATTCTTTTCGCGCAATTAGCATGACAATTGAAACCAATAATAAGGTAAATCCTCCAATAAGCGAATTAATCAAAAATGAAGGAGATACTTTTTTATACGAAGGCACCGCATTATCAATGGTGTATATGCTCGGAGTTGGTTTATTCATTTCAACTTCTATTTTGTTGAAAGTGTTTCTCAACTCTGCCAGAGTTTTCGATTCAAAGACGTATTGTTCAATAAGACCTTCTAATCTCGGATCGTTCACAAATTCAGATGCATCATAATCTTCATTGTTTAAATTCTCAATAAAATTGAATAACAACTGATTCTTACCACCTTTAATGGCGTAAATAGAATCACTCAATGATTTGCATTTGGCTTGGCATATAGCAAGGTCATTCTTTACAGAATTGAATTCTTGCAAGCGATTTTTTTCAAAGACCGCGTCACGGTATTTATTTACTTCAGCAACTTGGAAATTTGCGATTTTGGCAGATAACTTTGGATCTTTAGTTGTCACATTAATGATGATAGAAAGAAATTTGCTCCGTGAAAAATCTACATCTTTGATGTATTTTAGATCTAATTTTGCTCTCCAATCAATTTTTGTGGTATCCATTTCATAATAGGAAACCAAATTGAATTTATCTATGGTTCGTTGACGCATGTTTTTTGATTGCATAAGTTGCAACAATTGTTCAGTTTCAGTTTCGTAACCAAACTGAGGGTTACCAACAATTTCATTTCGAGTATGACTGTTTACAGGATAGACAATTGCAGTAGAAAGATACTTTTTGGGGATAAAGAAAGTTACACCAATCGCAATGCATGCACCTAATAGAAAAGAGATAGCTAAAAATTTACGATTACGATAAATAAAAACTAAACTAGATGATTTGTCTTCCATATATTTTACTGAGGTGGAAACAAATATACTAAAATTGTAACCTCAGTTCGATTATAAATTTCATTCAGATCGCATAGAAAAACTCGAGTTTGAGAAAAGACGACGAAGTAATAGCGGGCTATTTCGAGGCGTTTTGACGAAAAAATCAAGTTTTTGTATGTGCAATTAATAATGCTTTTCAATTAATTCTTTGAAATTAACTTCGTTGCTGCTTGCGCGGTGTTCGTTGTTTTTAATCGCGATAGCTCGCACCGCGATAGCAGCAACGCAGTTAATCCCTCATAAAACCGCCTGCTCTTTCAAATTTTAATTGAAATCTGACCGCGTTAGCAGATACGAAGTAAATTGTAATTTAGAATTGAACTGAGGTTAGTAGCTTCGACCTTTTATTCAAAACGTATCTAGGTTTGCGTATGTAAATTCAAAAGCAGTCAAATCAATGGGTTCAAAAGGTAAATAACCAATTTTCCAAGATGGAAGTGGTATTAATTCATTAACCAAACCTTCGTACATTTTTGAATTTACTGAACATTGAAAAAGCACTTCATTAACACCTATTTTTTTGGCTATTTCAAACAATTCCTCAAGTGCCTTTTTAAGTTGGGTTTGATTATGAAATGAAAAAAATCCAACATGCATAATTGCATCCACTTTGACATAAAAAACGCATTCTTGTAGCTCGATACAATAATGAGGGAATAATTCATTTTTATAAACATAAAAGTTATGATCCATCACTTGGTGCGATTTCTCTGAAAAGTATTCAAAATCTGGACATAAATATGGATCAAGAATTGATTTAACTCTTTGCTGATAAAGTGATTGTAATTTAAGCTTACGCCACACTTTTGCAAAAGGAAACGAACCTGTTAAATGATGAAATCGTACCATTTCTTCACGTTCCAGCCAACCTAATTTCTTCGTACTATGAAAGGTGTTATCACTGTGAAAAGCATAAACAAATTTAAAACCTTTGCTTTTCATTAGTTCATAAGAGAAGTTTGCTAATTGGAAATGAATGCCTTTCCCTTGGAACGCTTTTAACGTGTATGAATCGCAAGCGTGTGCTACACGAATGATGCTGTTGTCGCTTTTAAATTCTTGAGCGATTGCGCCATAAAACCCAACGATTTGATTTTTATCGTACGCAACAGAAGCAATTGGTCCAATGCCATAAAGATCTCTGTATTTCTTTTTTAAATATCTTATCGAAAAGCTTTTATTGAATACCGTTTTAATCAACCATCGCACATCAGGAAGGTGTTTTTCTTCAAGCTGAAATAATGAAATTGAGTTCAAAACGGTTGATTCCATGGAAAGCAAAATGTCACTAAAATTAAGCTATTGTTCTAGAAATAGGTAATAGAAAATGATTTTTTAGATGAAATTGGGAAAAAGTGTTAAAAAGAAAAGTCAAATGATCGAAAATCTTACTTTTACAAGAATGACCAAAAGTCTTTAATTGTTAGCAAGTGAATAAAACCGTTCAACTTCTCATTCTTTTTTTATTTTTTGGGATAGTCCCAAAGCTAAAAGCTCAAAACATCTTTGAATCATATGATGAAAAGAAAATAGACAGTCTCCGCATTGGAATTGGAGAAACAGATTTTCTACCATTTATTCAGAAAGGCTATACACTCATGATTCCAAAAAAGAAGGAGATTCAAGGAGTGTTGATATTTTTAGAAGATTCTGGCTACGATAAAAAGAATAAAGGCTCGAAGCAACTGTACACAAGTGCATCAAAATCAGGTTTTGCGGTGTTGTCTGTTTCTACCGAAATTCCATTTGATTTTTATTTTTCAAAAAATTCAGCCATTGAATCTCATGAACTAATCAAGCAAGTATTTGAAAAGTATGACTTACCAAATAAAAACATCTTCTTTATCGGCATCGGTTTGTCCGGACATCGAGCAATGAAACACATTGAATTCATGAAAGAAGATCACTATTCTTTTCAGTTGAATATCAGAGGTGTTGTTGTCTGCAATTCGGTATTAGATTGGGCAAGTGAGTGGTACAAATTTGATCGAGAAAAACGAAATAATAGAAATAACTTGTGGGAACCTAACTTTGTCAACTATATGTTGGAAACAAACTTAAATGGTACGCCAAAAACCAATACTCAAAGCTATTATGAATTCTCCACTTATAGCTATTTCAACGAAAAAAATGAAAACATCCATTTCTACAAAAGTTACGCAGTCAGAGCGTATATTGAACCCGCGATTAAATATTGGCTCAAAAGACATTTAAAAACCATGTATGACAATAATTCTCCCGATATGGTAGGTTTATTGGCTGAATTGGAGTTGGCTGGAAATTTGAATACCGAGTTGATTGTCTTTGAAACAAAAGATAATAAATCCGAAAAAAAGAATCCAGACTCAACGTGGGATGCAGTTGACAAAAAAGAACTAATGCAGTGGATTAATAAACAATCGGAGTAAATCTTAAATCCTTAAATCTCAAAGATTTAAAAAAGTATAAGTTAATTTAGGTCTAGTTCGAAAGAAATTTCATTCCAAAACATCCAATTTCCAAAACTATTTTTAGCCATCTTTGTCTACAATCAACAACAATAATCAATGTACGTAAAAAGAAAATATGGCTTTTGGATGACTTTTAATTGGAGCCGAAAGTGGTTTATTTTTGGATTCATTTTCTCAAGTGTTGTAGTAGGAGCATATTATCTACTGAAAACATATCTAAAATTAGACATATCAATCGATTGGCAACCCATTGGTGCTTTAGGAATTGCTGTTGCATTTTATTTGGGTTTTAAGAATAACGCAAGCTACGACCGTACCTGGGAAGCAAGAAAAATTTGGGGAGGAATTGTAAACAATTCACGATCATTCGGTGCAGCTGTCAACAGTTTTATTCAAGGTGAAAATGCAGACAAATTAAAACAAGAATTGATTTACAGACACATTGCTTGGCTAACAGCTTTGCGTTTTCAATTGCGCCTTTCAAGAGAATGGGAGCATACCGAAGAGCGAATAAAAGGAAGATATACTCCGAACATTTGTGAATCCTATTTCGAAAATTTAGAAAAGGAAATTAAGGAGATTTTGTGTGAAGAAGAATTCAATAGCTATAAAGGAAAATCAAACATGGCTGTTCATATTCTCAACAAACAAGCAGCTCGATTTCAAGAATTGAAAGATCAAAATTATTTTGAAGATTTTAGACACATGGAGTTTCATAAGTTGATTGTTGAGTTTTTTGCTGACCAAGGAAGAAGCGAACGCATTAAGAATTTCCCTTACCCGCGACAATACGCTTCTGTAGCTTATTGGATGACCGTTATTTTTGGTTGTTTAATTCCGTTTGGACTCATCAATATTTTTCACGAAGGTTACGCGCTTGTGTTCGCAGTTCCTTTTTCGGCCTTGATTATTTGGGTTTTCTTTTTGATGGAAATGATTGGAGATTATTCTGAAAATCCCTTTGAAGGCACGTATAACGATGTTCCAATTACCGCAATCTCCAGAGGCATCGAAATTGATTTAAGGGAAATGTTAGGAGAGACGGATCTTCCCAAACCAATCACAGCTGAGAATGGCTTTTTAATGTAAAATCATAAAGTTTTAATCATGGAATTTGAGAAAATATTTGAAAACAACCAAAACTGGATAGCAGAAAAACTAGCCATTGATCCGACGTACTTTCAAGAATTGTCAAAAGGTCAAGCACCTGAAATTTTGTATATAGGTTGTTCCGATAGCCGAGTTACTGCTGAAGACTTAATGGGACTTCAACCAGGAGAACTTTTTGTTCACCGAAATATCGCCAATATGGTCATTTCTGTTGATTTGAATGTCATGAGTGTGATCAATTATGCGGTTAATCACCTCAAAGTTAAGCACATTGTTGTTTGTGGTCATTACGAATGTGGAGGTGTGAGAGCATCGTTGCAATCGGCAGATTTGGGTATTTTGAATCCTTGGTTAAGAAATATTAGAGATGTTTACCGCACTCATCAAGCAGAACTTGACGCTATCGATGACGAGAAAACACGATTTGATCGCTTGGTGGAATTAAATGTGATGGAGCAATGTATCAACGTGATAAAAACAGCTGCTGTCCAAAAAGCATACAAGGAGCGAGGGCTAACAGTTCAAGGTTGGGTGTTTGATGTCCGTAGCGGCAATTTAGTTGATTTAAAACTGAATTTTAGAGAAATCTTGGCTAACATCATGAAAATTTATCATTTAGAGTAAAAGACCTTCATTTCCTTACGTTAAACATTTCTGTTTTAGCTCGAAGTAAAACCTTTTCGTTGATAAAAGCTTTAAATCACAGTTATTAACTGCATTTCGTGTATAATTCAACCCTGCGAGCCAAATTTTAAGCGCTCTACTTCATTATATTTGTTAGTTGTCCAAATAAATTATTTAAAATGGCTGAAAATCAATATACCGAAGATAATATTCGCTCCCTCGATTGGAAAGAACACATTCGTTTGCGACCTGGGATGTACATCGGTAAATTAGGCGATGGCGCTTCGGCAGATGACGGAATCTACATTCTAGCAAAAGAAACGGTTGATAACTGCATCGATGAGTTTGTGATGGGCAATGGTAAACGCATTGAAATCAACGTTAAAGATGGATTGGTAACAGTGCGTGACTATGGTCGTGGAATTCCGCTTGGAAAAGTAGTAGACGTTGTTTCAAAAATGAACACAGGTGGAAAGTACGATTCGAAAGCATTTAAAAAATCCGTTGGTTTGAATGGTGTCGGAACAAAAGCCGTGAATGCCTTGTCTTCCCATTTTAGTGTTTATTCCGTGCGTGACGGTGAGAAAAAACAAGCAGATTTTTCACGAGGGGAATTGGTTAAAGAGCATCCAATAGTCAAAACAGACGAACAAAATGGAACATATGTTGAATTTGTTCCAGACGATCAAATCTTCAAAAAATACAGTTTCAAAACAACGTATCTCCACAAAATGATGTGGAATTATTGCTATTTGAATCGTGAATTGGTTATTCGTTTCAATGGCGAGCGTTTTCAATCAAAATTTGGACTAAAAGATTTGCTGGAAGACAACATGGATGGCGATCCGCTATACCCAATCATTCACTTAGAAGGTGATGACATTGAAGTTGCTTTCACACACGGACGCACGTATGGCGAAGATTATTATTCGTTTGTCAATGGGCAACATACAACGCAAGGAGGTACTCATCAAAGTGCTTTTCGTGAGTCGGTAGCAAAGGTTATTCGCGATTTTTACGGTAAAAATTACGAAGCCTCAGATATCCGACAGTCCATTGTTGCTGCCATTGCAGTAAAAGTGGTGGAGCCCGTTTTTGAATCGCAAACGAAAACAAAATTAGGATCACAAGAAATTGAACCAGATGGAAAATCAATGCGAGCGTTTATCAACGATTTTCTGAAGGAAAGTCTAGATAATTACTTGCACAGAAATCCGCAAGTAGCAGAAATGCTGGAAAAGAAAATTCGACAATCGGAAAAAGAACGCAAAGAACTTTCTGGAATTCGAAAAATAGCGCGCGATCGAGCAAAAAAATCCAGTTTGCACAACAAGAAATTGCGCGATTGCAGAATCCATTTCACAGATATCAAAGACGAACGTCACGAACAAACAACGTTGTTTATCACTGAGGGAGATTCCGCGAGTGGATCCATTACAAAATCGCGTGATGTAGGAACACAAGCCGTTTTTTCGTTGCGTGGTAAGCCTTTGAATTGTTACGGTTTGACAAAGAAAATTGTCTACGAAAATGAAGAATTCAACCTGGTTCAAGCAGCGCTCGATATTGAAGACGACATGGATAATTTGCGCTATAACAAGATTGTAATCGCAACCGATGCCGATGTCGACGGAATGCACATTCGCATGTTGTTACTCACATTTTTCCTTCAGTTTTTCCCAGATTTGGTGAAACGAAATCACGTGTATGTTCTTTCTACGCCACTTTTCCGTGTGCGAAATAAGAAGGAAACGATTTACTGTTACTCCGAACAAGAGCGAAAAGATGCCATTGCAAAATTGGGTAGAAATCCTGAAATCACACGATTCAAAGGTTTAGGTGAGATTTCACCAGATGAGTTTAAGTACTTTATTGGAGAAGACATTCGTTTAGAACCAGTTTTGCTCTCGAAGGAAAATTCCATCGACTCAATTTTATCTTATTTCATGGGCAAAAACACCCAAGAACGACAAGATTTTATCATCGATAATTTGCGTTCGGATGCAGTGGTTGATGCAGTTAAATTAGACGAAGACGAGCTGGATCAAGCGAGTTGATTTAAAATTAATACCTGAAAATGGCAGAAGACGATATCAATAACGATGAAATGGATGATTTGGCGGACGAAAACGCTTCTGATAACGAGAACAGTGAATCGGGCATCAATTTGTCGGGTGATCACGACCAAGTAGACGGAAACATCATTCCAGTCAGTGGACTTTATGAAAATTGGTTCCTCGATTACGCGTCGTACGTAATTCTTGAGCGCGCTGTACCTTCTGTGCATGATGGATTTAAGCCTGTGCAGCGAAGAATCTTGCATTCCATGAAGGAAATGGACGATGGTCGCTACAACAAAGTGGCAAATATCATCGGAAATACCATGAAATACCATCCGCATGGAGATGCATCGATAGGTGATGCGCTTGTTGCACTCGGACAAAAAGATTTATTGATTGATTGCCAAGGAAACTGGGGAAATACGCTTACTGGTGATGGTGCAGCAGCTCCACGTTACATCGAAGCGCGACTTTCGAAATTTGCGAATCACGTTGTTTTTAATGCTAAAACAACCAGTTGGCTAAAAAGCTATGATGGTAGAAACAATGAACCTGAGCAATTACCAGTAAAATTCCCGCTTTTGCTAGCCCAAGGAGCCGAAGGAATTGCCGTTGGGATGGCTTGTAAAATTTTGCCACATAACTTTATTGAACTCATAGATCAATCAATAAATCATTTAAGAGGCAAGCGAGTAGAGATCTTTCCGGATTTTTTAAATGGTGGTTTGGCCGACTTTTCAAACTACAACGATGGACTTCGAGGCGGAAAAGTTCGGGTTCGAGCAAAGATTAAAAAAGAAGATCCTAAAACATTAATTATCAATGAGATTCCTTACGGAAATACTTCTTCATTGATCGAATCAATTTTAAAAGCAAACGACAAAGGAAAAATCAAATTAAAGAAGATTGAAGACAATACTTCTGCCGTTGCCGAAATTGTGATTCATTTGGCGCCCGGAGTTTCGCCAGACAAAACAATTGATGCGCTCTATGCGTTTACAGATTGTGAAGTGTCCATTTCTCCAAATGCTTCAATCATTGATGGAGATAAACCACGTTTTATTGGTGTTTCTGAAATACTTAGAATAAATACAGACAACACAGTCAAATTACTGAAGTTAGAGCTGGAAATCCGCTTGGATGAATTGCAACGTCAATGGCATTTTTCAACCTTGGAGAAGATCTTCATCAACGAAGAAATGTACATAGATTTCAAGCATTATTCTGACCGAGAAACGCTCTATCAATATTTGTACAAAGCATTTGCACCATTCAAAAAACAACTCATTCGAGAAATTGAAGACGAGGATTTGCAAAAACTAACGCAAATTCCGATGATTCGAATCACACGTTTTGATGCGAACAAGGCAGACGATGTCATTGCAAAAATCGAAGCGGAAATGCTTGAAGTCAAAGAGAAATTGGCTAATTTGATTGAATACGCAATCGAATATTACAAAGACTTGAAAAAACGTTTTGGTGAAGGAAAAGAACGTAAAACGGAAATCAAGATCTTCGATTCCATCAATGCTTCCAAAGTAATTATTGCGAACAAAAAACTGTACGTTGATTACGACGAAGGATTTGTAGGCCACGGATTGAAAAAAGCAGAATACATTGCCGATTGTTCTGAAATTGACGATGTGATTGTCTTTTTCGCTTCTGGAAAAATGATGGTTTCAAAAGTTTCCGACAAGAAATTTGTTGGAAAAGGAATCGTTTACGCCAATGTTTGGAAAAAAGGGGATAAGCGCACCATTTACCACATGATTTACCAAGATGGTTTAGGTGGCGTTTCGATGATGAAACGTTTTACTGTTGATTCCATTACGCGAGATACAGAATATGATTTAACCCGAGGAACCAAAGGTTCAAAAATGCTATACTTTTCAGTTCATCCAAACGGTGAACGTGAGATAGTTACCGTTATTTTGCGTCCAAGACCACACATAAAACGCATTAAATTCGACGTGGATTTTGGAGAACTATTGATCAAAGGTAGAGGCGCCGGAGGAAATCGAGTGACCAAAGAAATCGTTCAGAAAATCATCCAAAAAGAAGTTGGAGGATCGACGTTGGCCGCACGCAAAATCTGGTACGATGAAATTGTTGGTCGACTAAACGACGAAGGCAGAGGGAAATTTTTAGGGCAATTCAAAGGCAATGAAAAGATTTTAACGCTTTATAAATCAGGTGAATATCGACTTTCAGGATTTGATTTAGCGACGCATTTTGATGAAGACATGATTCACATAGAAAAATGGAATCCAAACCATGCCATTTCCACCGTTTATTTTGATGCTGAGAAGGATTTGTATTTCGTGAAGCGTTTCTTATGTGAAGTGCATACCGATAAAAAAGTATCCTTCATCAGTGAATCAGAAGGTTCATTCATGTGTGTAGCTTCCACGGCTTATCGTCCAAAAGCGAAGATCATTTACAATAAATTGTTGAAGGCCACCAAGAATTTGCCAGACACCGACATCGATTTAGCGGATTTCATCGACATCAAAGGCATGAAAGCCCAAGGAAATCAATTGACTAAATTGAAAGTCAAAGAAGTGATTTTGTCGCCTGTTTCTGAAGAAGACGAAAACTGGCCAGAGGATGTTCAAAAAACGATGGAATCAAACGAGTCTAGCGATGCTTCTGAAACGTCGGAAGCTGATAATACAGTAGAATGGGATTTAAACACAGATTCAGACGACAAGGATGAACCTGATTTGGATGAAGATGGACAGGTGAAGTTGTTTTAATTAAAATCATTTAAATCATTGATTTTATGGATAAAATTGATTTGTTAGATGAAGACAGTGCGATAAGTGAAGATTTAATAAAGACTCACAATGCCAATGGAAAATCGAATTTTAAGTTGATGGTTTTAGGCGCTGTTGTTTTTCAATGCTTTATTTCTCTTAAATATAACTTCGGGTATGTTCTAGATTCCTTTAGTATCAAGCTGGATATAAATCCATTTTACAATTATTTGGTTAGGCAAATATTACTTTTGATCCTAATTCTTTTAGGAATGAATTTCTACTTGCCTAAAGTATTTTCAAAAGCAATGGAGAATTATGGAAAAATTAACCGACTCATAATCTGGAACGGCATTCTTTTAATTTTAATACTAATAACTAATCAGCTTTTGGTATGGTATATTGAATCTAAAGTTCCAATATACGATTATACAAAGCATTACGATGTAAAATACTGGGAATACATAAATATGGTTTATCCTATTTTCCACATTGGAGGGATAATACTTCTAATTTCGGTGATGTGGCGGAGTCTTTCGAAGCTCTAAAAAAGAGTACTTTTTCTTCAAATATGATATTTTGCTTAAGCCACCTTCAATTTCGCCAACTTCGATTTTGTGAAATGTGTTTTGGCATAATCCAATGTCACTTTAAACTCTTCTGTTCCTTTGGAAGGCATTTCGTACATTGCATCATTCAAAATCGCTTCACAAATTGAACGCAACCCACGAGCTCCAAGCTTAAATTCCATCGCTTTTTCAACGATGTAATCAAGCACAGCACCCTCGAATTGCAATTTGATGTTGTCCAATTCAAACAATTTAACGTATTGTTTTACCAATGCATTTTTTGGTTCTGTTAAAATACGTTTCAAAGCGGATGCATCTAATGGCTCTAAATAAGTCAAAACAGGGAAACGACCAATCAACTCAGGGATTAAACCAAATGATTTAATATCAGTAGGATTAATGTAACGCAAGAAATTGTCTCCGCTAATGTGTTCTGTATCATTGCTTGAAAAACCAATGGTTTTGCGATTCACGCGCGAAGCAATAATCTTTTCAATGCCGTCAAACGCTCCTCCACAAATAAACAAGATGTTTTTCGTATCGATTTGAATCATTTTTTGTTCCGGATGTTTTCTTCCTCCTTGTGGTGGTACATTCACAGAAGCTCCTTCCAATAATTTTAGCAAAGCTTGTTGAACGCCTTCTCCCGAAACATCACGTGTAATGGAAGGATTATCACTTTTTCGAGCGATTTTATCAATTTCGTCTATGAATACGATTCCTCGCTGTGCAGATTCCACGTTGTAATCAGCTGCTTGGAGCAGGCGAGAGAGGATAGATTCAACATCTTCACCAACATATCCTGCTTCTGTCAAGACAGTTGCGTCCGCAATGCAAAAAGGAACATTTAACATTTTGGCAATGGTTTTCGCAAGTAAGGTTTTTCCTGTTCCTGTTCTCCCAACCAAAATCACATTCGATTTTTCGATTTCAATGTCGTCAGCACTTGGCTTTTGGTTCAAACGCTTGTAGTGATTGTAAACCGCTACTGAAAGCACACGTTTCGCATCTTCTTGACCGATTACGTATTCATCCAATTTCGTTTTAATTTCAATCGGTTTGTAAACAACCAAGTCGTTTGTTTTTGAACCACCTTTTGGACTCGAAATATCTTCTTCCTTGATAATTGCATGTGCTTGTGAAACACAACTGTCACAAATGTGACCTGAAACACCTGCAATTAAAACCCCAACCTCTGCTCTCGATCGTCCGCAAAACGAACAACCACTATCTTTTTTTGCCATAGCGATTTTTGAAAAAAAAGCCATTCATCGCAAGCGACAAATGGACTTTTTAACTTATTATTTTACAAATGTAGCTTATTTTGGATTGCGAATCAATACTTCGTCTACCATTCCATAAGCTTTAGCTTCTTCAGATGTCATCCAATAGTCACGATCAGAATCTCCCCAAACTTTGTCATACGTTTGTTTTGAGTGATGTGCGATGATATCATAAAGCTCTTTTTTCAATTTTTGAATCTCACGTGCTGTAATTTCAATGTCAGAAGCTTGACCTTGCGCTCCACCTAATGGCTGGTGAATCATCACGCGAGAGTGTTTCAATGCTGAACGTTTTCCGTCAGCCCCAGCGCACAAAAGCACTGCACCCATTGAAGCAGCCATTCCTGTACAAATTGTTGCTACATCTGGTTTGATGTATTGCATGGTATCGTAAATTCCCAATCCAGCATAAACACCACCACCTGGCGAATTCAAATAAATTTGAATGTCTTTGTTTGGATCAGCAGATTCTAAGAATAACAATTGTGCATTGATGATATTTGCAACGTGATCGTTAATTCCCGTACCTAAAAAGATAATTCTGTCCATCATCAAACGCGAAAAAACGTCCATTTGAGACATATTTAATTGGCGTTCTTCAATGATGTAAGGAGTCATCGAAGATTCGATATACGATGAAACATGCATGCTATTCAAGCCTAAATGCTTGGTTGCGTATTTTTGAAATTCATTTCCGTCAAACATATTTTTTGTTTTTTATTTAATTTTTTAAAGTTAACAAACTAATTAATTCAAACATTCAAAAAAATGTAGCCTTCGAGAGCCTCAGCCTACAGTTTTTAAATTTTCTAATGACCTTTTGCTGCCAAATATCTTTCAGCATCCAACGCCGCCATACAACCAGTACCCGCAGCGGTGATCGCTTGACGATAGGTTTTATCAGCAGCATCTCCAGCTACAAAAACTCCCGGAACATTCGTTAATGAAGTTCCTGGTTTCTCATACTTAACGTATCCAACTTCATCAAGGTTGATATAATCTGCAAAAATATCTGTGTTTGGTTTGTGACCAATAGCAACAAAAAATCCTGTACATGGAATTTCGTGTTTCTCATTCGTTACATTATTTACCACACGAACTCCTGTCACACCTTGACCATCGCCTAAAACTTCGTCCGTTTCCGTGTTAAATAGGATTTCAATATTTGGCGTATTTTTTACACGATCTGCCATGATTTTAGATGCTCTAAATTCATCTTTGCGCACAATCATTGTCACTTTCGTGCATAATTTTGACAAATAGTGAGCTTCTTCACACGCAGAATCTCCCGCTCCAACAATGACAGTTTCTTGTCCACGGTAAAAGAATCCATCGCAAACAGCGCATGCAGAAACACCACCGCCCAATTGCAAATATTTTTGTTCACTTGGCAAACCTAAGTATTTAGCCGAAGCTCCTGTTGAAATAATAACCGTACTTGCGTGAATTTCAGTTCCATCATCAGCCCAGCATTTATGCACTTCTCCTGAGAAATCAACTTTCGTGATGAACCCAAAACGTACATCTGTTTCAAAGCGTTTTGCTTGCGCTTCGAGTTGAACCATCATTTCTGGACCAGTCACTCCATCAGGATATCCTGGGAAGTTCTCAACTTCATTCGTTGTTGTCAATTGTCCACCAGGTTGCATTCCTTGGTACATGACCGGTTTCATATCTGCACGTGCCGCGTAAATGGCAGCTGTATATCCCGCTGGACCAGAACCAATTATCAAGCAATTTACTTTTTCTATGTTGCTCATTCTATTAATTAAAGAGTTGTTTGTACTTAAAAATGTTACTCGAAAGTGATCGAGATTCGGAGCACAAAAATAACAGATTTGTTTGAAAGCTGAGCTAAATTCTTGTGAGTTTAAAGTGCCAATATTGGTTAAATGTTGGATTCGTTTTCTCACTAAACGAAGCTTGAGTTGGCAACAATCAAGAATGAAATTAATTTATAGTTATTTTAGTGCATTCTATAATAAATATCAAAAGCCATATTACTTTGCTCAAAACTAAAAAATGATCAAACTCTTAAAAACCAATTCCGAACATCCAGACTTCATTTCCCTCGTCAAACTTCTTGATGCTGATCTAGCAATTCGCGATGGGGCAGACCATGATTTTTACCATCAATTTAACGGAATTTCCAGTTTAAACAATACAATTGTTGCATTTGAAGATGAAATCCCAGTTGCTTGTGGCGCATTCAAAGAATTTGATAAACCTTCCGTTGAAATTAAACGCATGTATACCCTAGAAACAAAGCGTGGAAAAGGAATTGCATCAATGATATTGCACGAATTGGAAACTTGGGCAAAAGAACTTGGCTATGAAAAATGCTATTTGGAAACTGGAATAAAAATGCCTGAAGCAATCAAGCTTTATGAAAAGTCTGGATATAGTTTGATTCCCAATTACGGACAATATATTGGGGTGGAAACGAGTCGATGCTTCGAAAAACAATTGATTTGATTATCTTAGTACTTTAATAATTTCATTCCTGCAACGTTAAACGTCTAAAAACACCAAAAATCAACTGTAAATGCAAATTTAATAATAACTCAAAATGAAAAAAGCGCTACTTCTTTTAATTCTATTCCATAATTATGTAAATGGTCAATTTCAATATGATTTTTGTTTCGATCAATTAAATAATTGTTATAATAGCAACCAATACGGCATTGCTACACCAATATTAACCATTGATTTTAATGCTAATCCTAATAATATATGGCAAATTGGCACACCTCAGAAGCCCAATTTGAATAGCGCTTGGAGTGTTCCAAAAGTCATTATTACTGACACAATAAACTCTTACCCTGTCAATGACACTTCTTCGTTCACTATTGAAAGCACTGCTATGGCGCCATCTTCATCAATTGGTTGGTTTCATTTTGGATTACAATTCCGTTATTTTGTTGATTCAGATACATTGACTGATTTTGGTATGATTGAATTTTCACCAGATAATGGAACATCATGGATTGACTTACTAAATGATCCTACCTATTCAGGATATTTAAACTGGGGGTCGCCACCTGTTCTTAGTGGCACTAGCGGCGGGTGGAAAGAAGATGGTATATACATGGGTGACCTAGGTGATTTTCTTGACATCCAACCTGGTACTGTTTTTAAATGGAGGTTTACATTCATCAGTGACGGCATACAGAACAATAGAGATGGATTAATGTATGATAATATCTTTATTGAAATAACTCCACCTGTTGGATTGGAAGAATTTGAAATAAATCCCAATCGAACCCTTATAAAAGTGATTGATATGCTTGGCAATGAAGCAGCAATTAAGTCAAATACACTGTTGATTTATTTATACGACGATGGGTCAACGGAAAAGGTAATTAAAGTGGAATAGTCAAGCAATTATGCCATTCCTTAACTTTAATCTTTATTCGAAAAACAATTGATTTGATTATCTTGCATGCATGTTCAATAAACAATTCAATCATTCTCAAACATCCTTATTTGATGGAGCTGATTCTCAGGTCAAGGGTCATGAATCAATGAGTCATGCTGCGTTCGTTGAAATTATTCGCATGAATCAAGATGATATCAAGAACTTGGAGATTAACTATCGTTTTCAAACTACAAGATTCGGTAATACACTTTTAGCTTCAACCTCCTTAGGTATTTGCTACCTCGGTTTTTTCGATCATGAAAAAGATGCACTGTCAGAATTAAAAAATAGATTTCCAAGCGGTAACTTTACTGAGCAAGTTGATGAATTTCAACAAAATGCACTTCTTTTTTTTGAGAATGATTGGAGTAAACAAAAACCAATTCAAGTTCATTTACTTGGAACAGATTTCCAACTAAATGTATGGGAAATGCTTTTGAAAATTCCTCTTGGAGCTACGGTAAGTTATGGAGAGTTAGCAACAGCGCTTCAAATGCCAAACGGTTCTAGAGCCGTTGGAACAGCAATCGGCAAAAATCCCATTGCTTATTTAATTCCATGTCATCGCGTTGTTCAAACATCAGGTGCGCTTGGCGGTTACATGTGGGGATTGGATCGGAAAAAAGAGATTTTGATGTGGGAGCGATCATTGATATTTAAATCTTAGCATTAAAACATGGATTTATTCAATACATCAAACAATTTATTGCCCTTTGATGGAGAAGTCACATATTTTGGACCAATTCTTTCATTAGAAAAGGCACAGTTTTATTTCGAAAAATTATTGAATGACATTCAATGGGAAAACGACAAGGCCGTTATTTTTGGGAAATTAATTCATACAAAGCGAAAAGTAGCTTGGTACGGCGATAAACCATTCGAATACACTTATTCTAACACAACAAAATCTGCATTGCCATGGTCAAAGGAACTTCTTGAACTCAAGGAACTTGTCGAACATAAATCTGGTGAAACGTTCAATTCATGTTTGCTAAATCTTTATCACAGTGGAGAAGAGGGCATGGCTTGGCACAGCGACGGCGAAAAAGATTTGAAAAAGAATGGAGCAATCGCTTCCTTGAGTTTTGGTGCAGAACGAAAATTCTCCTTTAAACACAAAACAAGCAAACAAACGGTTTCGATTGTTCTAGAAAAAGGAAGTTTATTGATTATGACAGGAACAACACAAAGTTATTGGCTGCATCGCTTACCACCAACCACGAAAGTCAAAACTCCCAGAATTAATTTGACATTTCGAACGATTGCAAGTTTATAAATCAAGAAAATCAATGCGATCTTGATTTTTGGTATTTCAAAATAATTCGTTTGTCACATAACGAACTTTTAACAGCAATAGCGACGAAGTATGCGGAATCGCGTCACCGTCATAGCGCAAGCGAAGACGAAAAGTGACAAGCGTGAAGCGATACTTAGTTCGCGGTGCACGACGTGAGGAGTGCAATTGCCTTTAAAAGTTCTTGATTTTTTTTGTTTCTTTTTTTTATCAAGAAAAAAAAGAAAAGAAAATTCACAGTCATAGCGCAAGCGAAGACGAAAAGTGACAAGCGTGAAGCGATACTTAGCTCGCGGTGCATGACGTGAGGAGTGCAATTGCCTTTAAAAGTTTTTGATTTTTTTACCTTCGGTGCTACTATCGTGGTGTTTCTTTTTTGATCAAGCAAAAAAGAAAAGAATCATCATGGTCGAAATGAAAGCGAAGACGACACGTTTCATTTCAAACTAAAATTCTTAGTCTAAGTCTATTTCTAGCTAACCAAGTTGAGTAAAGCCAATGTTACATTTCAAAATGACGATTACTCCGAGTTTTTCTCTAAAATCCTTGAGCTGTTCAATCGAAAGATGAAATTCTTTATATTTAAAAAAAATTAAACTTTGATGCATCCCAAAATCGAAAAATCAACCTTCCAGTTTTTAACAGATCTCAATAAAAACAACAATCGCGAATGGTTTACAGAAAATAAATCAATCTATGAAAAAGCGCACCAAAATCTAGTGTCTTTCACGGACGAATTATTAGCAGAATTGCGCAAACACGATCACATTGAAACGGCTTCGGGTAAGAAAGCATTGATGCGGATTTACCGAGATACGCGATTCTCAAAAGACAAAGCACCTTACAAAAATCATTTTGGTGGCGGATTTCGAAGAGCTACAGCACATCTTCGAGGTGGTTATTATTTTCAAATAGGACCAGAGACATCTCGCGTTGCTGGTGGATTTTGGGCGCCAAACAATGAAGATTTGTTGCGCATCCGACAAGACATCGACATGAATTTTGAAGATTGGCAAAAAGTCCTTTCTGATGAGAAAACAATGACTTTCGGCGATTTAAAAGGTGAACGACTCAAAACAGCACCAAAAGGTTTTAGCATGGACAATCCAGGAATAAAACTCATTCAACTAAAGCAATTTTATTTTGAAAAAGAATTTACCAATGAAGAAGTCCTTCAGCCGAATTTTTTGACGAAGGTAAACGAGACATTCCTAAACCTCCGACCATTTTTTAATTATATGAGCGAAGTGTTAACTACGAATTCGAACGGTGAATCCATCGTATAATTTGAAGTGAACAAACGCATAAAAACTTAATTATTCATAATTTCTTGATATATCGAATAAAAGTCGGTATTTTTGCACCCCTTTTTTGAGAGAAAATAATGATAGATACCGAACTGTATCAAGCTAAAAAACTATATCCGTTTCAGGAAAACACAGTAGTTAGCATACTTGATGAACTGAAAAAGAATGGCAAGAAATTTAACTTGTTGTACCAACTACCAACAGGTGGTGGTAAAACGGTTATTTTTTCTGAAATCGCTAAGCGATATATCGCCGAATGGGGTGAAAAAGTGTTGATTCTCACTCACCGCATTGAGCTTTCTGTTCAAACATCCAAACAATTGCATGCCATTGGTGTAAACAATAAAATCATCAATAGTGAAGTAAAAGAAATTCCAGATCAGTTTGAATACAGTTGTTTTATCGCAATGGTTGAAACACTCAACAACCGTTTGCAGGACAATGAAAATTTCATTGAGAACATTGGTCTGGTAATCGTGGATGAAGCGCATTACAATTCATTTCGAAAAATATTTCAATTTTACGAAGGTGGAAATATTCTTGGGGTAACTGCTACACCTTTGAGTAGTAATAAAGTTCTTCCTCTCAATGACAATTACAATAAATTGTTGGTAGGTGAGAGCATTTCTTCGTTAATCGAGCAAAGTTATTTAGCGGATGCTGACTCATACACGTATGATGTGAATCTCCATGGATTAAAAATTGGTTCTAACGGCGATTTTACAGTAAGTAGTTCTGATTCGGTGTACGGAAATTTTTTCATGCAAGAAAAGTTGCTTTTTGCATACGAAGAAGTCGCAGTAGGAGATAAAACCTTGATTTTTAATTCAGGAATTGAAACTTCTATTCGAGTAGAAGAGACATTTAAAAAGCGAGGATATAAGATCCGACATTTAGATTCAACATTCTCGGACAAAGACAGAAAAGATGTTTTAAGCTGGTTCAAAGAAACGCCAGATGCGATTTTATCTTCTGTCGGCATTTTGACAACTGGATTCGACGAACCAACAGTTCAAACGATAATTCTCAATAGAGCAACACGTTCATTAACCTTGTATCATCAAATGATTGGTCGTGGTTCGCGAAAGTTGCCTAACAAAGACCGATTTAAAGTAATAGATTTAGGAAATAACGTTCGTCGCTTTGGAATTTGGCAAGATTATATTAACTGGCAAGATGCTTTTCGCTTTCCAGATCGCTTTTTGGAATCTCGACTTTCAGAAATGGAAGACATGGAATTCGAAGTGGAATATGAATTTCCTCGAGGAATGTCAGATGTCCTTGATACCAAAAAGATGGATAGTTTTAGTATTAAAGATGCTTATTATGAAGCTTTAGATCAAGGAATTAAAGGAAAAATTGCTGTTGATTTATCGTTGGAAAACCACTTTGAAGTCATTCGTGATGCATCAGAGAACTATTATCATGGATTGGATTTAGTGGAAGCGATTCAAGAACACATTGAACATCGCTTGAAACATTATACCAAGTGTATTTCCAAGAGTACGAATAATTACTTTAAGTATTTGATGGAAACATACAACCGTCAATTGAGACAGAAATTGCGGCAAGTACTGGAAGACGAATAATACCGATTATAATTTCCTGTTGCCGAGTAAAGGCTAATTGTCGCATACCATACAATGTTTCATAAAATCCATATAGGAATTATACCTTTCTAATTTTTTTGTAAATGAAATTTTTGTCCAAAGGTATAATTCAAACTAAGACTGTTTCAAAACTTATAAATCGAGGCGCAAAATAAATTTAATCCCGGAGTTTACATCTGTAAATGAGGAGATTAAATTAACTTCGTTGCTGCTGTCGCGGTTTTGAAGCAACGACGAGTTAGGAGTTTTGCAACGGTCTTAAAATTATTAGAACTCTAATTCGAGTAGCAAGGTGTCAAGTGCTGGCGTAATCCCTTCTAGTACTCCTGTTTCAACACCGCCATTTAAGAAATAAGTGTATTTGAATTCTCGATTACCATCATTGATACAGTAAAAAGTTGTATCGAAAGCACCATTGAAATATTGATATTCGTTTGGACAGCATTCTGCACAATCTGTTTTGCCTTTTCCTTTTATCATGCTAATTGAGTTCCCGGGGTTTGTGCTAATAAGGTGTATTTTCGCCCAAGATTTAGCAGTCGTTGCCATCAGAAATACATTCGCTTCTTTTAAGGTAAGATCACCAAAGTATATGATTTTTTCAACTTCGAAATAATCATCGTTATTCACCTTTAATGTTATAAAATCAAAACGATCACGACTTAGATTCAATGAGTAGTGACCTTCTGCATCAGTTACAATCGTTTTAAGGAACTCAGGATCTGTTGAGCCAGCCAAGGTTTCGTAAACGTCAATTTCAGTATATTTTAAGCCTGCTCCAGTGGAAGAATCTACTAAAAGACCATTAATTTCAAACTCACCAGTCTCCTTTTTACAGCTAAAAAGTACAATTGTAATTATTAAAAAGTATAAAAATTGTCTCATTCGATAATCGATATAAACCCATAAAGGTACGACATTTCGGAAAATGAAATTCGTTATTAACATAATTTTTGTTAATAAATTAAAGCGTTGAAAATTATAAAATTGCTTTGAAACAAAAAATGTTTATCTATATTCGCAAAGTATAACTTAAAATATTTTTATTATGTCAGAAACACAAAATGGAACTGCGGTTCAAGGAAAACAAATGGGAATTGCAGGATTCGTTCTTGCTTTAGTAACTTTAGTATTGTCTAGCTGGATTGCAGCAATGGCTACTGTATCAGTAATTGCTGGTGGAAGTCCTTGGTTAATGTATTTATGGTTAGTATTAGCTATCGTAAGTGTTGTTCTTTCTGCAATGGCAATGTCTAAATTAGGAAAATCAGGCGGTAAAAAAGGATTAGCTGTTGCTGGTTTGGTTATCGGAATCGTTTCTACGGTTTGGTGTATCGTATTGGTTTTAGGTATTTCTGCAGCAGCAGCAATGTCTAGCGGTTATGAAGATCAAATGCAAGATGCATTGAAAGATATCGATTGGCAAAAAGAGCTTAACCAATAAGCCGAAATTTAATTGATGAAACCTCCCGTGTTAGTTCATTGGGAGGTTTTTTTATTTTTACAAGTATGGATTTACTAGACGAAACAAACGAATTAATTGACAGAAGAGAGAATCAGCGACCAGTATTCATATTGGTGCTTTGCATTTTAACCTGGGCAGCATGTGGATTGGGATTAGTCAGTGGGCTTTTTCAATTGTGGAGCTATAGTGCATTAACAAAAATGACCGCTCAAATTGGCGCCCAAACATTTGGAGATAATTATTATGCACTTACCTTTTGGTCTGCCATCGCTACCTTGGTTTCATCTGTTTTATGTGCACTTGGGGCATTTTTTATGTTCAAACTAAAAAAGATTGGCTTTTTCATCTATCTATTCGGACAAATTTTGATGATGTCATATACGGTGTATTCGAGTTTAGCTATTAAGGTTCCGGGATTGGGAGGATTTTTCACTTCTATGGGATTAATTGCTTTGATTTTCCCGATCGCTTTCATAATCATGTATGGCGTAAACTACAAACACTTAAAATAATTAGTATCTTAGCCCGAAATTTTAAACTATGAGTGATAATAACGACTTGCTTGACCCTACAACTACGGTAAATTCAAACTATGGAAATCAAAGACCTTTACCAAATGCAACAGCTACATTGGTTTTAGGAATTTGTTCTATTGTTGGTTGTGCTATATATGGAATTCCTGGACTTATCTGTGGAATAATTGCCTTGGTTCTCCATCAAAAAGACAAAAAAATGTACCAATCTTCCCCAAAATCCTACGAAATGTCTTTTAAAAATGCAAAAGCTGGATTTATTTGTGCGGTAATTGGAACATCATTGTCCGCGATTTACTTCTTGTTTTTTTTAATCGTTATTGTGTTTGCTTTTGGAGCAGCAGGAATGAGATAAATCATGGAAGAACTATTAGAACCAAATTCAGGACTGGAAAACAATTACCAACCAGCGACGCTTCCAAACAGTACTGCTGTATTAGTTTTGGGAATTGTCAGTATTGTCATGTGTCTTATTGGATTCATTACGGGAATAATTGCGATTGTTTTGCATAAAAAAGACAAAGCAATTTACCTGACGAACCCAGCAAAATATGAGGTTTCGTTTAAAAATTCTAGAGCAGGATACGTTTGTGCAATTATTGGTTTGATTTTGTCGGTTATAGTGATACTTTTTTATGTGATTTATTTTATCATGCTATTTACGTTTATTTCTAGTGTTCAATAAATGATACCATGTGCGTGGAAACATACTTTTGGCTTTGACTGCTTAATGTGTGGTTTTCAGCGCAGTTTTGCACTTTTATTTCAAGGAGATTTTATTGGTAGTTTTAAAATGTATCCACCATTGATTCCTTTGCTTTTTGTTTTTGTATATGTCTTGCTTCATTTGATTTTCAAATTCAAAAAAGGTCCTAAAATCATCGTATCTTCTTTTTTATTTGCCACTCTGTGTATGGTTGTTAGTTATTCTTTTCGTATTTATTCAGGAGAAATTTTCCACTAAATCAAGGATATCAAGTTTCTTTTTGCCTACAATTATTACCTTTGGTAAAAATCAAAATTCATGTCAGACGATAAGAAAATTATATTCTCGATGGTTGGGGTGTCAAAATCTACGCCTCAAGGAAAACAAGTCATCAAAAACATTTATTTGTCCTTTTATTACGGTGCCAAAATTGGAATCATTGGTCTAAATGGTTCTGGTAAGTCAACTGTAATGAAAATTATTGCGGGTTTAGATCCATCATTTCAAGGTGAAGTGGTTTTTTCTCCCGGATATTCAGTTGGTTATCTTTCGCAGGAACCAGAATTAGATCCAAAAAAAACAGTGAAAGAAATTGTGCTCGAAGGAGCTCAAGAAACGGTTGATATTCTCAAGGAATTTGAAGACATCAATAATGCGTTTATGGATGAAGAAATCTTGAACGATCCGGATAAAATGGATAAATTAATCGCTCGTCAAGGCGAAGTTCAAGATAAAATTGATGCTCTAGACGCTTGGGAATTGGACTCTAAACTCGAAAGAGCGATGGATGCATTGCGCTGTCCGCCAGATGATCAATTGATTGAAACCCTTTCTGGTGGTGAACGAAGACGTGTTGCGCTTTGCCGTTTATTACTTAAAAATCCAGATATTTTATTGCTCGATGAGCCTACGAATCACCTGGATGCTGAATCCATTGAATGGTTGGAGCAACATCTACAACAATACAAAGGAACGGTAATCGCTGTAACGCACGACCGTTATTTCTTGGATAATGTAGCCGGTTGGATTCTTGAATTGGATAGAGGAGAAGGAATTCCTTGGAAAGGGAATTACACTTCTTGGTTAGAACAAAAAGGAAAGAAACTACAAGAAGAAGAAAAAACCGAGTCTAAGCGACAAAAAGTGCTTGCGCGCGAGCTCGAATGGGTACGCATGAATCCAAAAGGACGTCACGCCAAAAACAAAGCACGTATTCAGAATTACGACAAAATGCTTTCCGAAGACGTGAAAGACAAAGATGCTAAACTGGAAATTCCAATTCCAAATGGACCTCGTCTTGGAAATAATGTCATTGATGCATTGAAAGTTGGTAAATCGTTTGGAGACAAATTATTGTACGATGATTTGAATTTTAGCTTGCCACCTGCCGGAATTGTTGGGATTGTTGGACCAAATGGAGCAGGAAAAACAACCATTTTCAAAATGATTATGGAAGAACTTCAACCAGATCAAGGTGAATTTAAAGTTGGAGAAACGGTTAAATTGGGGTATGTGGATCAGTCTCACAAAGACATTCATCCAGATAAAACTGTTTTTGAAGTGGTTTCGAATGGATTGGAATATGTAGAAATTGGCAATGACAAAGTAAATGCACGTGCGTATTTGTCCAAATTCAATTTTAATGGATCGGATCAAAATAAAAAAGTCGGTGTTTTGTCTGGTGGAGAACGAAATCGTTTGCATTTGGCAATGACATTGAAGACGGAAGCGAACGTGCTTTTGCTCGATGAGCCAACGAATGATATCGATATCAACACTTTACGTGCTTTGGAAGAAGGAATTGAGAATTTTGCTGGTTGTGCTGTGGTCATTTCCCACGATAGATGGTTCTTGGACAGGATTTGTACTCACATCCTTGCGTTTGAAGGAGATTCTCAAGTGTATTGGTTCGAAGGAACTTATTCTGATTACGAAGAAAATCGCAAGAAACGACTCGGCGACTCTGGTCCAAAACGTGTGAAATATAGAAAATTAGTGTAAAATGGATCCGTTGCATGGAATTACTTTAGAGCGAATTGTTAAAGAATTGGAGAATAAATACGGGTGGGAACATCTGGGTTATTTGATTCCAATCAATTGTTTTAACAATAATCCAACGTTAAAAAGCAGCTTGAAATTTCTCCGCAAAACGCCATGGGCAAGAGAGAAGGTTGAGAAATTGTATATCGAAAGAATCATAAACAAAGAGAATTAGAATAAGGTAATTAAAAATGAAAGAATTAATGAATAAAACCCGAAGGCTGAGGCACTCGAAGCCAGAGGGTTTAGGACTTAATTTTTAATTTAAGAAGAAAATGGAAGTAAGAAACTTAGAACCAAAAGCATTGTGGAATCACTTTGCAGATTTAAATGCTGTACCTCGTCCGTCGAAAAAGGAAGAACGCGTGATTCAGTTTATGTTGGATTTCGGAAATTCGCTAGGATTGGAAACGAAAACGGATCGCATTCAAAACGTGATTATTAAAAAACCAGCTTCTCCGGGCATGGAAAATCGCAAAACAGTGATTCTTCAGTCTCATTTAGACATGGTTCATCAAAAAAATTCGGATACCGTTTTTGATTTTGATTCACAAGGAATTGAAATGATCGTTGAAAATGATTGGGTTCGCGCAAATGGTACAACCTTAGGAGCTGACAATGGAATTGGTGTTGCAGCAATTATGTCCGTTTTGGCATCAAATGATATTCCGCATCCTGCTATTGAAGCAATGTTTACCATTGATGAAGAAACAGGAATGACAGGCGCCATGCAATTGGACGGAAGCAATTTTCAAGGAGAAATCCTTTTAAATTTAGACACGGAAGACGACGATGAATTATCGATTGGTTGTGCCGGTGGTATTGATACGAACACGCGAAAGATTTTTGAGTTAGAAGCTTTAGACAATGGAAGTGTAGGTATAGAAATTTCCATTCGTGGATTGCTTGGTGGTCATTCTGGAATGGATATCGACAAGGGGCGTGGGAATGCGAATAAAATCATGAATCGAATGTTGGTTCATTTGAACTCTACATCCAAATTTCAATTGATTTCTTTGGATGGCGGAAGCTTGCGTAATGCCATTCCGAGAGAGTCAACAGCATTAATTGCTGTTACAAATCAGGAGAATTCACTAAAGGTTTTGAATGAAATTGCTGAAACAATTAAAACAGAATTTGAAACAATTGAAAAAAATCTTTCGATAGAATTTAAAATCCAAAACACTGATAAAAAAGCGATTAAGCATTCTGACCTGATTGATCTGTTGAATGTTTTGTATGCAGTTCCAAATGGTGTTTTTCGCATGAGTCCAGATATTGATGGATTGGTTGAAACTTCCTCTAGCTTGGCGCGTGTTATTTTGAAAGATGGTGAATTCGTGACGCAATCATTGCAGCGAAGTAGCGTTGAATCAACCAAAACAGATATTGCAAATGCGGTGAAAGCAAGTTTTGATTTGATAGGATGTGAAGTTGTTCAAAACGGCGATTATCCTGGTTGGAAACCAAATCCAAATTCTGAAATATTGTCTTTGATGCAAGAGCTTTATGTTGGAATTTACAAGGAACAACCAAAAGTAAAAGCATGTCATGCTGGATTGGAATGTGGTATTTTAGGAAAACACTTACCTGGAGTTGATATGATTTCATTTGGACCAAATATCCGTGCGGCGCATTCTCCAGATGAAAAGGTTCAAATATCGTCGGTTCAAAAATTCTGGTCGTTTTTCTTGGAGACTCTCAAGTTGACTCCAATAAAAGGGTAGGAGTGCTGTCAGACTCAAACAAGCAGCTGATTGATTTAGCCAATATGAAAATGCCCTTCGGTAAATACCAAGGCTATTACTTGGTTGATTTGCCCGAATATTACATCGTTTGGTACAAAAACAAAGGATTTCCTGCTGGAAAATTGGGTGAACAATTGGCTACCATCTATGAAATTAAGGTAAATGGGTTGGAAAACTTAATTCGTCCTTTAATTCGTCGTTAAATATTTCAGGCTCTTAAATTTCATTAAGTAACTAAAAGTTAAAGTCTTAGTGAAATAATGTTAATCATTTGAATATCGATCGAACGTAAAATTGTTCGTTAATTTGATTTTGTTGAAACATTTTGAAAGTTACCTCCGTAAATGGCTGTATAACTTGAATTACTCAATCAAAAAAAAATAACAGATGATTAATAACGTGATTAAAAGAGCTGAAATTAAATTATCACAGCACAAAATACTGGGTAAAAAAACAAATTTATCTGTTTTTGAAGTTGCTCAATTGATGGATACTTTGAAAAAAGGAGAAATGATGAATGATAGTCGCTATCAACAAAGTCCTTCGATGTTTTTTTCGTACACAAATAATTAAAAAAGATTACTGATCACGATTCTCACTGAAAATTAGAATCACTATTTACCTGAATTAAAGGGGCTTATTTTTAAGTCCCTTTCTTTTTGTATGACAATTTACATTTGTAACTAATAATTTGTACATTTGAATTCATTATTTTGTTTACAAATGTTAATTCAAGAAAGAGTTCAGTTGGTAATGAAGATGCATAACTTGTCTTCTGCAGCTTTTGCAGACAAGATAGGTGTTCAACGATCCAATATAAGTCACATTCTTAGCGGCAGAAACAAGCCAAGCATAGATATGTTAGAGAAGATCTTGTTAAATTTTTCTCGTGTTAATGCGCATTGGTTGATTACTGGTGTAATGCCAGCAAATACCGCAGCTATTGAGGATTCTACGAAAGAAGATAAAGTGAATATTAAATCCGAAATGCAAGGTGACTTGTTTAGAACAGAATCAAAACATAAAACCGATAACGAAAACGAAGTTGAAAAGATTGTTACCTTCTATTCAGACGGTACTTTTAAAACACATATCCCTCGGAATTAGTGCGCTATAACTCCAGAACCGATTAATTCTTCATCGATATAAAATGCAGCAAACTGTCCAGGTGTAATTCCACGTTGTCTTTTCTCAAATAAAACATACATCCCATTTTCCTTGAGTATTAAGCTTGCTTGCTGAACTGGTTGTCGGTAACGAATTTTTACTTCGCACTTTAGAATGTCACCGACACTCATTTTGTACTTTAAGTTAATCCAATGAATCTCTTGATTCTCAATAAATAAAGCAAATCTATTAAGTCCTGGGTGATTATCATCCTGACCGGAATAAACTGTGTTAGTGTTTGTATCAACAGCTAAAACAAAGGATGGGAGTGGTCGCCCACCAATATGTAATCCCCTGCGCTGACCTACCGTGTAATAGTGCGCGCCTTGATGTGCGGCAACTTTCGTTCCAAGATCTTCGGAATAAACAAATGGTTCAGCGAGTTTGACTACATTTTCTGTTGTTGCTGGAATTGAATTGTAGTCTGTATACATTTGTAAACTACTTGCTAATTCGATGATGTTCCCTTCTTTTGGTTTTAATTTTTGCTGTAGAAATGTTGGTAGACTGATTTTACCTACAAAACAAAGTCCTTGTGAATCTTTCTTTTCAGCAGTGATAAGTCCCATTTTAGCAGCAATGTCACGTACTTCCGGTTTTTCGAGTTCTCCAATTGGAAAAAGTGCCTTCGCTAATTGGTCTTGATGCAATTGACATAAGAAATAGGATTGATCTTTGTTTGGATCTTTGCCTGTTAATAAACCAAAAGTTCCATCAGGATGCTCTATTTTTCGACAATAATGTCCTGTTGCCACGTAATCAGCTCCAAGTTCTAATGCGGCTTTTAAAAAAACATCAAATTTTATTTCTCGATTGCAAAGCACATCTGGATTTGGCGTTCTTCCAGATTCATATTCAGCAAACATATAATCAACAATGCGCTCCTTGTATTCCTTACTTAAATCGATGACTTGAAAGGGAATACCAAGTTGTTGTGCGATTAATAAAGCATCGTTAGAATCATCTATCCATGGGCAATCGTCTGAAATAGTAACAGATTCATCGTGCCAATTACGCATAAACATTCCGATTACTTCGTAACCTTGTTCAATTAATAAATGCGCGGCAACACTGGAATCAACGCCACCAGACAAGCCAACAACTACTCGTTTCATGGTGCAAATTTACGGTTAATTTCAATTTAGCATGTTAAGTGATTGGTAATTTACTCGTTGTGTTTATGCAAGACAATGTCAGTTACAAATGTAACTTGCATCTTTGAATTAATTTAGAGAACCAAATTTAATTAAACTTTTAACTGTTTACAAATGTAATTTATTTTTACTTCTGATCAATTTAACAGAATATAACAATTCATCGAATTTCGTTTGGTATCTTTTTTGTTACTTTTATTCCAATGAAATTAATCGGATTTTTTTTGCTGCTCCTTGCTTCTTTTGGGAGTTTTGGACAAACATGTGATCAGGTACTACTTAAAGGTAAAGTTGCTGACACCATTCGACCTCAGGGTTTTTACAACATGATGGTCATTAATCGATCAACTGGAAAAGGTGTTTTTGGTCAGCCAAATGGGAGTTTTTCACTTTATGTAAAATCGGGCGACTCTATGGCTATTTCCGTAAAAAATTATCCGATTATTGAATTTGTGATTCAAGCAGATGCTAATTGCCAATGTTTGCGTTCGTTTTACATTGAAGGAAATCCGCAGTTAGTCGCTGAAGTAGTTGTGCGACCAATCAAAACCTTAGAGCAAATTCGTGAAGAGCGTGAATCGTTAGCTTTGCGCGAAACGAGACAAGTGACTGGGATTGAAGTAATGCAGAGTCCAATAACTGCTTTGTATCAAGCGTTTTCCAAGAAAGAAAAAAGCAAACGTTTAGTCGCGGAGATGGAGTATCAAGACGATCAGCGGGCCGTTGTTAAGGAATTGCTTCGTGTTTACGCTGCTTATGATGTTGTTGAGCTCACAGAAGAAGATTTCGATGAATTTATTTATTTCCTTAACATCAATCCTGATTTCTTGCGTACTGCAACCGAGATGGAATTAATTGATTTTATCAAAGGGAAATATGAGCATTTTGTACTTACAAGACGTTGAATTGTAATTGATTAATATCATTTTTCTCAAAGGTCATAACTTTAATTTGTTGCTAAATCGTTAAGATTTTTTGTTTAGCTACAATATTGTTTAAATTTGAAACAAAAAAAAGTATGACAGTTGATGTAGCTAATAATACGAATCGCTATCGCAGTATTGAGTGGTTTTTACGAATTTTAATTGCGCTTTTGTTTCTGGTTTCTGCACTTGCAAAGCTTTATCCATCGCCTTATTTTGCCTTAACAACTTTTGAAATAAAACAGTTGTTGCCGCTAGGTTTTAGCGAAGAACTAGCAACATGGTTTTCAAGAACCTTAATTGGGATAGAGTTTTCGTTGGGGATTTTAATGCTTCAGCCACATTTTTACAAGAAATTGGTGTTGCCAGCGACATTTTTTATTCTACTTATCTTCAATGGTCATTTGATTTATGATATCATGACCAACGGAAATCAAGGAAATTGTGGTTGTTTCGGTGCTTTGTTGCCAATGACACCATTACAGGCGGTAATTAAGAATTTTATTGCGATGGGAATTTTGGTTGTTTTATACAGAATGGCTTCCGTTAAAAATGATAAGTCTAATTTTTGGGTGCTAGCATCTGTAGCCTTTGGTTTGATTATGTTGGTTTTTATGGTTGGAATGAAGCCGCCAGCTACAATGAATTCAGAAGCCGTTGAAACCGTTGAGATTGTCGAAGATTCTAGTAATTTGATTCTTGAACTTCCGAAAAAAGATTCTATTCCAGTCGTAAAAAGTCAGGTAGATACCGTTAAAGTGGTTAAAAAAGAAGAGCCGAAACAAGCTTCTTCAGGTTATGCAAGTATTTTCCCTGGTATTGATAAAGGGCGAAAAGTACTTTGTTTTTTTGCTCCAGGGTGTGATCACTGTAAGGAAACAGCGAAAGAATTGACTAAAATGCGGAATCAAGTGAAAGATTTCCCGGAGATCAACATCGCATTTATGGATGAAGAAGCGGAGTTAATTCCAGATTTCTTTACGCATGCAGGAAGAAAATACACGAATAAATTGCTTGATATTGCTACGTTTTGGAAGACAGTTGGAAATAGAAATACCCCTGTTGTATTTTATCTTTGGAATGGAAACGTGATTAAGGAGTATGATGGAATTGATGCAAAAGCGTTTAACAAAGCTGAATTCAAAAAGATTATTCAAACGGATTATAAGGATTTGAAATTGAAGTGATTTAGATTTCCTGTTCTGCTAGTCATCGGTAGTCATCGGATTCTGGATAAGCTGTTGCTGTTTCACAGTGGGAGTTTATTTTTGAATATTTTTGTTTTAGTTTAGATTGGTTTTTTTTTGAGTTTTTCGGATAGCTGGTTATAGTAAAATCTTCCTTTTCTTTTGTTAATCAGTAAGTTGAGATCATTTTTATCTGATTCAAAATCGCTTAATTTGACATCTGGGTAAATTGGCAAACTTCCGAAGGATGCGACAAAGTCAATTACCAACGCGTTGGTAATATTACCCCAAGATCTGCTTTTATGAATGATTGTGTTGTTGGAAATTTATGAGTTTTAGACCTTTTTGGTGCTTTCAAATTTCTTTTTATTCTCTTAATCAGTATGTTGTAGTTGTTTTTGTTAATGTTAAAATCGCTTTTTTTCAGTTGGGTAAATTGGTAAAATTACCAACGCGTTGGTAATATTACCCCCAAGATTAGCTTTTGGTATTATTTAACCCATTGAAATTCAGCTTATTTAGTTCTTTTCAATTAAATTAAAGATCAATTTAGATTATTATTTAATCAATTTTTGATTATATTTTAATACTTTTATAGCAGAAATTCTATGAATGTATCTTAATTGCCACACATATTACAGTATCGGTTATGGAACGATGGACATCTCGTCTTTGCTTGAGTTGGCGAAGCAAAATGGCTGTGATTCCTTTGTTTTGACAGATATTAATTCGGTAACTTCATGCATTGATTTTGTTCGGCTCGCAGAAAAATCAGCAATCAAACCAATTGTCGGGGTTGACTTTCGGAATGGAGCCCGCCAGCAGTTTGTTGCGATCGCTAAAAACAACCAAGGATTTCTTGAAATAAATCAATTTCTATCTTCGCTTTTACACGAACATCAGGATGTACCCGATCGCGCGCCAGCATTTCAAGATGCATTCGTGATTTATCCCTTCAGTAAAAACACTGAATATTCACTTCAGGAGAATGAATACATTGGCTTGAAATTAAGTGATTTACCTTTTGTTAGTTACGCGAATTTTCCGACAGAAAAATGTGTCATTCTCCAAACGGTCACGTTTCGAACCAAAAAGGATTTTAATGCGCATCGCTTGTTGCGTGCAATTAGTCTGAATTGCTTACTGAGTAAACTTCCTGCAGACGAGCAAGGAGATGAAGGTCAAAAAATGATTCCGATTTCAGAGCTAATTGCACAATTTTCTGAGTTTCCAGAGGTAATTAAAAACACGGAACTGATTTTAAATCAATCTTCCATCTTCTTTGATTTTTCGCCTACGCGTGCTGAAAACCTGCAGACCTACACAGGATCGGCCGAAAAAGATTATAAACTTCTGAAAAAATTGTGCTCAGAGGGTTTGGATTACCGTTATCCAACTATGAACGAAACAATCAAAGAGCGCATAAAAAAGGAATTGAAAGCCATCAAAAAAATGAATTTCGTTTCCTATTTCTTAATCAATTGGGATATTGTGAGCTATGCCCAATCCAAAGGATATTTTTATGTCGGTCGAGGGAGTGGTGCAAATAGCGTAATTGCTTACTTGCTGAAAATCACAAATGTTGACCCGATTGAACTGGATCTTTACTTTGAGCGATTCATCAATGCTTTTCGGAGCAGTCCACCAGATTTCGACATCGATTTTTCGTGGACAGATCGCGATGATGTGACGCGTTACATTTTTGAGCGTTTTGAACATGTAGCGCTCGTAGCGACTTACAACACCTTTAAAAAACGCTCTGTAATTCGTGAATTAGGAAAGGTATTTGGCTTACCGAAGGAAGAAATTGATAAGCTTGTTCGCCCGACAGGTGCAAAAGCAGATGAAAATCAATTGGCATCGTTAGTCTTGAAATACGGCGATTACATTCGAGGTTTTCCAAGTCATTTGAGCATTCACGCCTGTGGAATCGTTATTTCGCAACGACCAATCAATTATTTCACAGCGACGTTTATGCCGCCAAAAGGGTATCCAACCATACAATTCGACATGCATGCATCGGAAGATATGGGTTGGTATAAATTTGATATTCTCAGTCAGCGCGGATTGAGTAAAATCAAGGATAGTCTGGAAATCATTGCGATGAATCAGCCTGAAATTGAAGCGATTGACATTAACGACATTCCTAAATTCAAAGAAGACGAACGCATCAAAGACATGTTGCGCAAAGCCGATGCCATTGGTTGTTTTTACGTTGAATCGCCCGCTATGCGGATGTTGTTGCGAAAATTGCAGGTCGATAATTATTTGGGATTGGTAGCCGCGAGTTCCGTGATTCGTCCAGGTGTGGCGCAGTCGGGTATGATGCAGGAATACATCAAGCGCTACCGAAATCCAGAGCGTCGCAAAGATGCCAACGAAGCACTTCTGGATTTGATGCCCGATACTTTTGGTGTGATGGTGTATCAGGAAGATGTGATCAAAGTGGCGCATTATTTCGCCGGACTTTCACTCGATGAAGCGGATAAAATGCGCCGAGGAATGTCGGGGAAATTTCGTTCGCGCGAAGAATTTAATGCCGTTCGTGAGAAGTTTTTTGAGACAAGTATTTTGGTGAAAGGAAATGATCCCGAACTTACAGCAGAAGTTTGGCGACAAACCGAAAGTTTTGCTGGCTATGCTTTTGCGAAAGGTCACTCAGCTTCTTATGCTGTTGAAAGTTACCAATGTTTGTTTCTCAAAGCCTATTTTCCGTTGGAATTTATGGTGGCGACGATTAACAATTATGGTGGATTTTACTCGACCGAGTTGTATGTCTTGGAAGCGAAACGACTTGGTGGGCAGATTGAATCGTGTTGCATCAATCGAAGCTTTGTTTCAACCTGTATTTACGGAACGACCATTTTTCTTGGGTTTCATTTATTGGCTTCGTTTGAGCGAAAAGTGGCCAAGCGCATTGTCAAAGAACGAAATTTAGATGGTGATTTTTTGGATATAGATGACTTTTTGGAGCGTGTTCCAATTTCCATCGAGCAAATGAACATTCTCATTCGTGCCAACGCTTTTCGCTTTACAGGTAAAGGAAAGCGGAGTTTGTTGTGGGAAGCTCAACTAAAGATTCAACCTAAAAAAGAATGGGTTCCGGAGTTGTTTCGCCTAAAACCCGTTTCGTTTGAGATTCCTGAGCTCCACGAAATTTGGCAAGAAGACGCTTTTGACCAACTCGAGTTGTTCGATTTCAGCCTGTATGATCCATTTTTATTGGCAAATCAAGATGCAAGAACAGTCATCAAAGCCAAAGATTTGCATCGTTTTGCGGGTCAAAAAGTGTGGATTAAAGGTTACCTAATTCACGTGAAGAAAACCATGACAAACCGAGGAGAACAAATGTTTTTCGGAACTTTTATTGACGAAGAAGGTGATTGGTTGGACAGCGTTCACTTTCCAGACATTGCCCGACGATTTCAGTTTCGCGGTCGCGGAGTTTACCTTGTTTTCGGAAAAGTGAATTTGGAATACGATTGCATTATTATAGAGGCTGAATACTTAGAGAAGTTGGGAATGTTGGAAGATCCGAGGTATTCGCTGGGGTTGGGGGTGTAAACCAATTGAAGTGAAATTTCAGAAAAATAGCAAAAACTAAGTGAAAATTTATTGATAAATTTGAACTGATAAAAACAACTAACTGAATGAAAACGAGCAAAAAAAAAATACTGAGTCGCGAAGGAGAAGAAACAACTATTCCAATTCCACCGGGGATAAAAGAGTTAAGAATAATAAAAGTTACAGTTCCCAAAATTCACCATTCATCACGGTCTTCATTAGGAAAATTACTTTGGTGGATTGAAGAAAATAGTAATCGTTCGGAAATTGAACTGAAAGAATCAATTTGTGAAAACAAAGATGGAATACTAACTTATACAGTCGATCAATCGCTATCAACAGAAAATGGCAAATCGTTTAAGTTTAGGCATTTTGGAGCTCCAAGAAATTTGACAGAAACAATAACACTTCATTATCAGTTAAAAGCGATCGAAACACTAAATGTTATTAAACCAGAAGTTGATTTTGAAGCCCATCTAGAAAATTATGACAATTCAAAAATAGTATTTTCGGCACCTTTTGGTGATGGAAAAACTACCTTTTTAGATTATTTTTTTGAAAAAAGAAAAGAAAAATACGAAGTTTTTAAGGTTTTTCCTGTGAATTATTCAGTAGCATCCAACGAAGATGTTTTTAAGTACATTAAAGCTGATATTCTCTTTCAACTTTTTGGAAAAGATATTGATTTTGATACGGAAGGAATTAAATTAAGGGAAGCTGTTTCAGAGTACATTTATTTAAATCCTTTCAAAAGTGTAATTTCATTTGTTGAACAAATTTCAAAGCTAAGTAAGCAAACTGAGTTAATTGGAAAGACGATAACGGCGGTTAATAAGTTAATTAAACCAGTCTTGGATTATCAGAAATCTAAAGAAGTAAATGACAAGAAAAGTAGTGAGGATTTCATATCACAACTTTATTTAGAAGAAGGTTCACTTTTGGAGGATAATTTAATTACTCAAATGATTCGACAGTTACTTTCACGATTGAAAGAAACGAACCCAAAGAAAACGGTTTTAATCATTGAGGACCTAGATAGAATGGATCCGGATCACATCTTTAGAATTCTAAATGTTATTTCGGCACACTATGACACGTATATGCATTCCGAAGATGAAGAAACTCATAATAAGTTTGGATTTGATAAAATAATTGTTGTTTGTGATGTTAAAAATATTCGTTCGATTTTTGAACACCGTTATGGCTCTAGTGTTCATTTTGAAGGGTATTTTAATAAATTCTTTAGCACAAAGCCGTTTGAGTATGATAATAAAAAAGCAATGACTGATTTCGTCAACAAACTACTTAATAGACCACACACATACAATCACTTTCATTCGAATAAATATTATTCATCCTTAGTGTTTCTCTTTGAGCTTTTCATAGAAAATGATTTACTGACTTTAAGAGATTTGGTAAAAACAAATAGTCTTTCCTACGACAAATTTATAGAAGACAAAAACAACGCTAAAGCGAATAGTCACAATTATTATGAGCTCAGACAGCACGTTATGTTTTATGCTTTGAGTTTTTTAAATGAAATTCTGCTTAACGATGTAATGAACAAATTTAAGCATTTAAAAACAAGACCTTTACGCAGTGATACCAGATATGACGAATTTGCATCTGATATGATTGTTGGATTAGCAAGATTGAAGAAAAAAGCACCGATTGAATACGATTTCAATGAAGTTGTTTATTCTTTTGAAGCAGTTGAAGATGAAGCGTATGGATACATTGTCGCCAAAAGTGGTGCAATATATGAATCAGAAAGTCCTGATCTTTTTGATGTATCTAAAAAAGAAGTTGGCCAATCTGTTAGATTTGATCAGAATGACTTTTTTGATTTATTAATTTTAACTGCTAAAGAAGTGTTGCCAGTTACAAGGTAATTGATTTTCATATAGTTTTGAATAATAGATGAATCAATAGGATGATTCCATTAATAAATTAAATTTATCCAAAATAAAACCATGAAAACAAAATCAATTTTCGTCAATTTACCCGTCAAAGACATCGCTAAAACGAGAGAATTTTGGACAAAACTCGGTTTTTCGTTCAATGAGCAATTTTCAGACGACAAAGCCTTGTGTTTGGTCTTGAATGAAGGTTCGATGTATTCCATGCTCATTTCTCATGAAATGTTCAGCACATTCACAAATCGATCCATTGCGGACGCTTCTACAACGCAAGTCATAACCGCTTTGGAAGTTGAAAGCCGTGAAATGGTGGATGAAATTATTCAATTGGCACTATCCAATGGAGCAACACGTTACCGCGAAAGTGCGGACCATGGCTGGATGTATTACGACAGTTTCGCAGATTTAGACGGACATCAGTGGGAAATTATGTACAGCAATATCAATCAAATAACACAATAAAAAAAAACGAGATGAATCCAACAAACATCACAATTCAAGCAACCGTAAAGGCGGAAATTGCTAAAGTTTGGAAATATTACACCAACCCAGAACACATCATTCATTGGAATTTTGCCAGTGACGATTGGTGTTGTCCTTCAGCTTCAAATGATTTGAAAGTCGGAGGGAAGTACATCGCACGCATGGAAGCAAAAGACGGAAGTTTTGGTTTCGATTTTGAAGCTATTTATGACGAAATCGTAGCACCTCAAACATTAACGTATACGATGACAGATGGGCGAAAAGTGAATGTATCCTTGCACGAAGCGAATGGAGCAACGGAAGTTACGGTAATTTTTGAAGCTGAAAATGAAAATCCAATCGATCTTCAACAACAAGGTTGGCAAATGATTTTGAATAATTTTAAAGCGTACGTGGAAAAGAATTAGTTTCATCCTTTGAGCCTCTAAGCCTTCAATATAGAACCAAGAGAATCGTCGCTTTGAACAAGTAATCTTTATGGCCGAAGGCGTCACAGAAACTAAATTTCAAATCTTCAAATCTGATAGCTATCGGATTCAAATCTTCAAATTTTAATAGCGACCCAACCTTTTTCAACTATCTTACATCTATCAAATATTAAACGCCAGTGCGACAAGTTTGACGGACATAGAACTTATTGAAAGATGCCTCTCGCGGGAGGAAAGTGCATTTAAATTGCTGTACGAAAAATACAGTGGTTGGCTCTATGCTGTCGCTATGCGCTATACCAGCGATTCCGACGATGCAAAGGATGTTCTTCAAGATAGTTTTATCGCTATTTTCAATCATCTTGATCAATATGATCAAGCAAAGAGCTTTCAGGGTTGGATAAAGAAAATTACGGTCAATACAGCTCTTGCAGTTCATCGCAAGAAAAATGCGGCAGTGTATCAAAATCCTGTTCGTGAAATCGAAAAGGTAGAAGTGTTGGATGTATCCCTTATTGAAGACCTTGATGTTGAAGAGATTAATTCGCTTATTAAGCAATTGAGTCCTGGTCGACAACAAGTTTTTAATTTGTATTTCATCGAAGGTTATTCGCACAAAGAAATTGCTGAAATGCTCCAAATTTCAGAGGGAACATCAAAATCACAGCTTTTTGATGCGAAAAAGGAATTGAAACTGGCGATAGAAAAGAATAGTATGTTGATTGAATCTAGGAAATCATGAAAGAAAATCATTCAGACGACCAATTGAAAGATGTATTCAAAAGCAAATTTGCTAATGAATATCTGGCGCCTCCTGCGGATGCTTGGTCAGCGATTGCAAATGCCCTCCCAACTAAGGAGCGCAAAAAAAGACCATTTATTTTTTGGTGGCTTCCGATTGGCCTTGTTGTGCTTGTCGGTACAGGATTTTTGATTAATTCACAATTTTCTAAAACACGTTATGAATCAACTTTAATTTCTTCAACAACGGAAAATGCAACTTTTCAAAATAACCAAACATTAAAGGAAAAAGACAAAAATAAAACAACCGAAATCGCAAAAGAAAACGATTCCAATGAAGCGGATTTATCTTCGTTGCAAACCAATTTGAATCAAGGTGAAAATTTAAATAACTCGAAATCATCCACCAAGTATGTTGCTCATGATCAAAAAAAGAAATCGCATCAGAAAAGAAAGTCAACTGAAACTGGCGATGGTCGAAATGCAGAAGGAATAAACTCAAGAGGCAATTCTTCGAGTGCTGGAGATTTAGTAAGTAATTTAGGCAAAGCACCGCTTAAAGGTAAAGGCAATGGGGGTTTAATGTTCGAAGATGAAGATATTACAAACGAACGAACCATTTCTGCTATTGACCTTAAGGGCGATACGCGCTCGGTGAAGCCTGACGACCAAAAAACCGAATCTGTTGAAACGACTCGTGACAATGCGATTGATGAGGAACAAGAAGAGATTGCAGATAATATAACGGTTGACAAAGAAGTTCCTCCAAACACCGAGGGTGAGCCAGTAGACTCAAATTTGCAGACAAATCAAGCTGCGAATTTACCTGATTCTTTGAAAGTTGTACCTTCCGTTTTAACGCCTCCGCTGGTTACCGAAAGTTCCTTCAAGCGTCTTCGATTCGATATTTATGCTGGAATTGGTAGAAGTCCGAGACAAAACACAGTCCTTGCCGATGAGAATATTTTAATCCTTACAGACTCAAAAGTACAACTTAAGAATAGGCTGATGGGCTTCAATGTACGTTATCAAATTACCCCTCATTTTGGTGTTCGTTCAGGAGTTGGTATTGGCATAAATCGTTACCGATCACGTTTTTTTCCTGTTTCCATCCCGAATGATCAACTGAATCAAAATGTTGAAATCGCAACAGCTGATGGTGTGCTTCGCTTGGTTGGTTTGGAATCAAATGCGTTGCCTTCCAACAATGCGGATACAAGTACGTTTGTGATGCGCGTGGTTCATCGTTCGACACATTTATTTGTTCCAGTATCACTTTACTTTAATACAACTATGAAACCGAAGAAAGTGTATTTCTATGGGGCAACAGGTCTAGATTTTGCAACCCGAATTCGTGAACGAAATGCCGTAATTGTTCGTTCTGTCGGAAATGATCGTGACGTATCTTTGGAGCGCTTAAAACGTGGGAATTCCATTTTAACGAATTGGCATGTGAACGCAGGAGTAGCATTTCCTTTTGAGAATAAAGTTGAATTGTTTACAGAATTGAATTATTCGCTAAACATTTCCAATGACTTGAAAAGCAATTATTTAAAAACGAATTTCTCCTATTTCCAAGTGATTTTGGGTCTTCGTTTTTAATTTTTTTTTCACCCTTACCCAACTTTTAGTTGAAGGATTTCATCATCTCATTGAACGTAAATTTTTATATTATGAAAAAATCAATCATTTCTTTTACAGTATTATCGATGTTAGTAATTGGTCTTACTGTATCTTGCCGAAAAGAGGAACAAGAAGATTTAGATCAAACAGGAATTGCTGATGCGAGCAATCAAGACGACGAAGAGGCAATAACAAAAGAACTATTTTTATTAGGTTCATCTTGTAATTACGATTTTTCTCAAATTTCGGGAACATGCGCAGTAGTGACGGAATCATCGGCAGAATTTCCAAAAACAGTGACCATCGACTTTGGTTCTGGGTGTACAGGCCCTTACGGTCTCACACGAAAAGGAAAAATCATTGTAGCAATGTCGAATCCTTTAACTGAAGTTGGCGCAACTCGAACCATTTCTTTTGAGAATTTCTCTGTGAATGATGTTGCAATCTCAGGGACAAAAACCTTGACAAACAGTGGATTGAACGATGCTGGTAATTTGGACATTACTGTTGTTGGAGATTTAACCTTGACTGGAGCGAATGGTTCACGTGGCAGAAATTTCACGCACAACCGCGAATGGATTGGACACGCCACATGCGACACATCTGACGACGAATTTAAAATTACAGGTTCTGGTACAGTTGTGCGAAATTCAGGTTCGAAAAATTATTCCATCACAACAGCTGTCTACATCAAAGCTTCTTGCCGTTACCCAGTATCTGGAGTTGTAGATTTTGGAACGAAAAAAGCAGGAGCTATTTTGGATTACGGCAATGGATCATGCGATGAATATGCAACCTTAACTTACAAAAGAAAAGGAACGGTTAAAACGATTAATTTGTTGACTAGAAGTTTCGAGTAGAAAGTCACGTTTTGTTTTTAGGAGCCTTGTTCAAGATAAGAAATTACTATCTGGGACAAGGCTCTTTCTTTTTATTTGAACTTTGCAAGCATTTTGAATGTTTAGTTAAAATAATAATGTTCTCAGGTGAAATTAGTTTGGCTTCAGTATATTTGATTAAAAAAATACATGATAAAAATCAAATCACATGAATTAGTTTCGTTGATTAAAAATTTAACAAAAACGGAAAAGGCTAAATTCAAAGACTCGATTTCACATCAAAACAGAGCGTCTAATTTTTATCAGTTATTTGAATATATTGATCGTTCTAAATCAATTGATTATTCGAAACTAAGAGCACTTTTTCATTCGGATACTTCTTTTTACGACGCAAAAAAATACCTTTTTAATCGTATTGTGGATGTTCTTATAAACGAAACTTCCAAAAAGGATAAAGAATTGGAAAACATTTACAATACGCAATTGGCCTACGTTTTATACAAAAAGAATATTTTTGATTTATCAGAAAAAATTTTGAAAGAAATTGTTTTGGAACAAACAAATTCAATTCAAGCCGGAGTTCAGGTATTGGCAACAGTGCTTTTAACTAGAATTGGATTTATGAAACAAGATTTGGAGCTCTTAAATTACAGCGACAAACAACAACAAGATTTATTGAATTATATCGCAATTGTTGAAAAGTACCGAAGCTTTAAAATTGTTACCGACCCCAAATACGATGATATTCAATTTATCGAGGCGAATTTGGTTGATTTTCAAGCAGATGAAAAGAAATTCAAATCACCAAGAGACAAGAATGGATTCAATTATTTTATGGCTCTTTTGTTCGAATTGAAATTGAATAATTTTGAGAAAGCTTTCGAATTCCATGAAAAGAGCTATCAATTATTTTTGAATGATTTAAAAGGAACAGAACATAAAATTTCAATTCAAAATATTGAGGTGTCTCTCGCCATTTTTTATCATTATATTGTTTCTTGCATTCTTCTAAATAAAATGGAAGAAGCAGAAATGGCAATGGTTGAGTTTAATCTTTTTGATAAAAATTGTCACTTGAAAAACGATTTCTTTCATAAATTAAAGATCATCATAAACTGTTTTTATGCTGCTTGGTGTTCTAAGAATGTTGACCGAATTTTGAGTGATTCAATCAAACATTTCGAAGTAATGGATTTGACATCAAAAAACACGTTGGACTTCTATGCATTTACTTATTTTAATTGTTGTCTTTTTCAAATTGGGAATTACAAAGAGGTTGTTGTCAATATGTTAAGTTGCTATAATGTATTGAAGAATCGAATAAATATTGAGTTTTATTCTTTTCAAATTATGTACAATTATTTTCTTCTTATAGTTTCCCATCTCAAATTGAAAAATTTTGATGTCGTAGAGAATTTTATTGAAAAAATGATGAAGGAGCAAGTCGTTCAACATGTATACCTTATTGAATTTAAGGAGATTATTAAGGATTATTGTCTCTTGATAATTAATGGGCAAAATAAATCACAAGACCAAGTCCAAATTCTTTCTAGATGTGATGAATTGCAAAAGCAACCATTTTACAAACTATATCCTTTTATGGATATAAAGCGTTGGATTCAAAATTCGGTTCACTAGCTTTTCTATCCCATTTTTACCGATGTCAAATTATTGAATTACAATTGTTTAGTTGATATTTGGACTACATTTATACCCTAGTTTCTTGTTCATTTTATTTGCATTCTGACACTAGAGTTTATTACTTCGTTTAAAATTGTTAAAACCATAACGTTATGAAACTTAATTCTTACTTAGCTGTCATTTTCTTAATTTCATCTTTGAACATCAATGCTCAAGCTAACCAATCTTGGTTGAATTCTTATTCAATAAATAATGAAGGAGGTTTTCCAACAAAGACTTTAAGTGATGCAAATGGAAATACCTATAGTTGCGGGACATTTTACATTGATCCTGTTACATATTTTTCAGTTCCGAGTGTTGTGAAATATGGTCCTGATGGAAGTTTGCTTTGGGTCGCAGAATATCAATCACCAACAAATAGTTTGAATTATTTTTATGATTTAAAAATTGATGATCAAGGTAATGTTTATGCTTGCGGTAGTCATGCTGAAGATGATCAAACCAATTCAGTTGACTTACTCACATGTAAATTTAGTAACTCTGGATCTCTTCTCTGGGCATCAACGTTCAATGGTTCTGGTGATTTCTTGGAAGAGGGTTATTTCATTACCTTGGACCAGTTTGGAAATGTTTATTGCAATGCAACAGGCAATTACGATTGGAATTCTTCAAATTCTTTTCAAAATTCCAATTGCGTCACTGTAAAGTATAATTCAAGTGGTACTTTATTATGGTCAAATGTATACGATACTCCAAATCGAGAAGATGCTGGAAGCACAAACCAAAGTGTTGTCGTGGATAATGATCAAAATGTATTTGTTGTCGGAAGAACAAGTTCTACTTCATTGAGTGAAATGTTTGTTGTTAAATATGATGTTGCTGGAGTTCAAGAATGGGTAAAATTATTTTCTGGGGTTTTTGAAAATGTAGGACTTGCTATCGACACTTTAAATCAAGCATTGTACATTGAGGATTGGACGGCGCCTGCATTTAATGCGGAAATTCATAAGATTAGCACGAATGATGGAGCTAACATTTGGAGTGTTTCGTATCATGGTTCAGAATCAAACTCAGTAGGTGTTGATTTTGAAATAATGAGTGATCTAGTTTTAGATGAAACGAATGTTTATCTAGCGTTTACTCAAAGAGGAATTAATCAAAATGACGACAAATATAAACTAGTTAAATTTTCAAAACTTAACGGTAGCGTAATCTGGACAGCAAGTTACCACGAGGATTTAAATGAAAATTACAGTACAGATCCTGAGGCTGCGGGTGCTAGTTTTACCAAAGGACTTGTTAAGGCAAGTAATGGTAGTTTCTACATTTTAGGTTGGGGATTGGCGATAGATGAAAATTCAAATGTAATTTCTTCGTACGACATCATAGAGGTTTCTTCAGAGGGCGAAATTGGTTGTCACTTCAAGGAATTAAATGGTATACCTTATTCAATTACAACGGATGATTTGGGAAATGTGTTCGTTGGAAGTTCATTGACGATTGGAGAAAACAGCTTCTTTTCAGTAGGTAAATATGAGAATTGGAATTCTTGCTTTTCCTCCATCAATACTGTTGAGGGGAGTTTTAATTTAGTTATGTTTCCAAATCCTGTAAAGGATCTTCTTAGAATCAAAGCGGATGAAACTATTCAACTTTTGACGATTTTCAATAATTTAGGTCAAAAAATATTGAGCTTAGATGTAAACTCTAAGAGTGCCGAGCTGGATTTAGCTGGATTAACATCTGGTTCATATTTTGTCGAATTTCAGACTATGAATAGTGTTAAAAGTGTCAAATTCGTTAAGGATTAATATGTATTCAACATTTCCCCAACAAAATTTTCTTCAATTCTGTTCATAACTATCGCTCAAATTTCCCTTGTAATTCTTCGGTCCACACTACTTTTGATTATTATTTAATCCTATTTTGATTAATTAATAATCTTTTCTCATCAAACGTAAAAAAACTACGTAGTGAATATGGAACTTTGCACCATGGATAAGTCAATTGCGCACCTCGATTTGGATACATTTTTTGTGTCTTGCGAACGCTTGTTGGATAGTCGTTTGAACAATCGTCCTGTGTTGATTGGTGGAACATCCGACAGGGGAGTGGTTGCCTCGTGTAGCTACGAAGCACGCAAGTTTGGTGTGCACTCGGCCATGCCTATGCGTATGGCGAAGCAATTGTGTCCTGAAGCAATCGTCGTGCGTGGAAATTCTGGGGTTTACAGCAAATATTCAACGATGGTGACAGACATCATCAAGGAAGAAGTGCCTGTGTACGAAAAAGCTTCTGTGGATGAGTTTTATGTTGATTTGACAGGGATGGACAAGTTTTTTGGGTGCTACAAAATTGCGTCGGAATTGCGCCAGAAGATCATGCGAGAAACGGGATTGCCTATTTCTTTTGGATTGTCGGCAAACAAAACGGTTTCCAAAATTGCGACGGGCGAAGCGAAACCAAATAACCAAATGAATATTTTGCGGGGAACAGAAAAGCCGTTTCTAGCGCCTTTGTCCGTGAAAAAAATCCCGATGATTGGCAATAAAACCTACCGCATGTTGTGCGATTTAGGCGTAAAACGTATTCAATCCATTCAAGAAATGCCTGTTGAATTGATGGAGAAAGTATTCGGGAAAAATGGCATTGTCATGTGGAAAAAGGCAAATGGTATGGACGATACACCAGTCATTCAGTACCAAGAACGAAAATCCATTTCCACGGAACGAACCTTTGAAAAAGACACAATCGACACCAAGAAATTGGAAGGATTTCTCATTGCCATGGCTGAAAATTTGGTATATCAACTCCGGAGAGGAAATAAATTAACAGCATGTGTCACATTGAAATTGCGTTACACAGATTTCCAGACCTACACCTTGCAAAAACAAATTCCATACACAGCTTCGGATCATGTGCTGATTCCCGTCGTGCTTGAATTGTTTCGAAAATTATACAACCGTCGGGTTTTGGTACGTTTGGTTGGTGTGCGCTACAGTCACTTGGTGGAGGGTGGACAACAAATTAGTTTGTTTGAAGACACAAACATGTTGCATCTTTACCAAGCCATGGATAAAATCAGAGAACGCTACGGAGATCGTTCTGTGATGCGCGCCTCAGGAATGGTTGCTAAAAGTATTAGTCGCTGGAATCCATTTAATGGAGAACCACCGCCTTTGTTGGCGAATCGGAGAAGTTGAGGGAGACAAAAGACTGCTTCGCTAATAGACAGAAGACCGCTTCGCTGAAGGATAAAAGATCGTCCCAACGAAAACGTCGGGACTAAAAGACTTGATTCTGTAAGAACTTTAGTCGTTTTAACAAGGGACAAGTCTTTTGTCCTTCGTCTTTTAGCGAAGCGGTCTTTTGTCCTTTCTCTAGAGAAGCGGTCCTTTGTCTACTTAACTAAAATATTCCGGTGAAACAACTGTCCATCAACGGCTACTTTCATCAAATACATTCCAGACGAAACATTCGGAAGCTTGATTTCCATTTTATCCGATGTATTTTCGAAATTCTCGTAATGAATTTGAGCACCCAAATAATTATAAACCTCCACAACGACCTCATTGTTTGCTAGTTGAGCATCGAGTTCAATGGCGAAATTACCATCAGATGGATTGGGATAAAGAACAATTAAATCTTCGTTTAAAATCAATTCATCAACGGAATTATCCAGACATGGCAATACAAAAGGAGTGCCTGGTGAACCTAGATAACAGCCATCTTGCCAATTGGCTCCATCACATAAAATTCCAGATGAATCAATCAATTGCAAAGTATATCCATCACCATCAGCTCCTTGAGGCCATGGAGCATCTTCATCATAAACAACACTTTGTATTAATCGATCATTCAAATTAAATAAACGAATGGCTTCACCTTGTCCATTCAAAGAAAAATCAAAAGGACCAACTTTATTGGCAACATTAGGGAAATATTGATTGAAAGCTACTTGATCATTGAAAACAACTAAACGTCCAAGTGCAGGTAAAATCGTCCCGGCAGGGAAGGCAAAGAAGTTCGAATCATCGCTGTCTTGCATGTACCAACCAGTTAAATTAATTGGTTGGGAAGTTGTGTTGTAAAGTTCCACCCAATCGCCTGTATTTGCTGTTGTCAGCGATTTGTAATTAATTTCATCATAAACAATGGCATCATTACAAGGAACGTAAGGTCCACCTGGAGAACCACCCAAACAACCAGCGAACCAACTACTTGGTAAAGCGGGGTCTGAAGCATCGCTTACAAGTTCCAAAGTTCTTCCAAATCCATCGGCTGCAATTTGCCAAGGCAAGGAATCTTGATAATGCATGGTTAAAATAGGTGTATTTGTTGCGTCGAAAATAGTTAATGGTTCATTTGAATTGCTAAATCCAAAATTGATAGGCAACGCATTAACACTAGGAAATTCACTTTCAAATTTGTCTAAATCTTCCACCAAAACCAAATAACCACCAGCTGGTAGTGTCGTTCCAGAAGTGAAAATATAGTTATTAAAAATCGTACTATCTGTGAAACGGTAACCTGATAGATCGATAGAAGCATTCCCATAATTATGCAATTCGATCCAATCGCCAGCGTCTCTTGAGTTGTCGGAATGAAAATTAACTTCCGAAATAGCCAATTGACCAAAACTGCTCGTAGTTTCAAAAACAGCCGTGAATGTTGTACTATTGTCAATATTGAGTTCAATTGAAATATTTGGATTATTAAATGGTAATTCTGTGTTCGGTGCCCAATGACTGAATACATAACCTGGATTCGCGATAGCAGTTAATCGCACAGGATTTCCATTGAAATAAACACCTGTCCATGGTAATTCAGCAGGAATAATAGTACTTATTTTAATTTTTCCGGCACCAACTGGCAATACATCTAATTCAACGTCGACCAATGAAGTTAGATTGAAATTATTCAGAATATCATCACGAACAACGTCAGTTCGAATAGCCATTTCATCGAGCAAAGTCTGATGATTCTCAAGGAAACCATCCATTTGCCCCGAAATATCCCACGGATTTCCCCAGCGTTGGTATTCATTCGGCATTTCGACAACTGTATTATTGAGCATATCGTTGGCAACAGCTGTAACGCGATCCAGTTTGTATGAAGTATTCATTAAGTCAGCAAAGCGATTGATGAAATACCTTCTAAATCGCTGGTTTTGGATGCTTTTCATGAAGATATTAATGTGTGGATTATTTGGGTCATTGTTGAGAATGTAGCCAACATGATCGTCAGAAGCGTTTGAAAAACCGAATGGATTCATCGAGCCTTCCAAGTCAATTGTACAATACCTCCATCTAAAATTTGTCGTGTTGCTGCGGTAGATTTTGATATTATTTTGAGGCCAATCCACATTTCCAGCCCACGTTTCAGATATGATGTAATCATTGTAAGCGGTCATGTCGAAATAAGCATCAGCCAAATCCCAATAATTTGAATTTGCTGTATTCAACGCATTAAACGCTTGATAATCCGTGTAAAACGAATCCACAGAACCTTCAACTGCTCTTAAAACACTTCCATTCCAAAAACTCAGTGATAACAAATCAATGGAGTCCGCATCTGCATTTTCAAGCTCTTCGAAATATTCAGTATCTATTTTTTCTCGCAATTCATACAAGCCAAAATATTCGCCGTTAATATACACCGTCACAGGTCGCCATGCCGAATATTTTGTATTTGTTTCAGCGCACATAGCTTCAACAAGTGTCGCGTCTTTGTGAGGCAGACTGAGGAAATAGTTACTTCCATTTCTCAAATAAAATTTACTGAATTTGGTTCGATAAGGTCGATTAGGGATGACCATGTGATCAATTGAACCTTCTCCCAAAACCGGATCTGCAAGTTCTACTCGGAATGAATGTTGCGGATTCGAGCGACTTCCACCAGCTCCTCCATCTACTTGCATTCCAGCTAATTGTGAGAAAATCAATTGCTCTGAAGTATCAAAATACTCAACATATGCTGATCTTTCCCAATCAAATTGCCAGTTGTCAAAAATTCCTGTTGGACCATACAAATTTTCATCATTTGTGGTCACCGACAATATAGGAGTAACATGATCAATTCCAATCAAATAGGACGAAACAGCCATTGGACTTGGTAATTCACTTGCGGAAAAAACACGAGCCTTCAAAACGTTTGAATAGTAGATGTTTATTGGACCTGAATAAAGTGGAGATGTTTCTGTTGGATTGTTGCCATCCAAAGTATATCGAATTTCAGTGTTTGCCCCATTTGGATTCGTGATTTCAATGGCCAATTGTGTATCATACAAGCCTGATGGGAGTGAAAATGTTGGTTCCAACAAATAACTATAATAAGGCGTTGATGTGTTGTTGGTAGCTGATGGAGTTGGTTGATTGAAAATCGCAATATTCGCTGAAGCATCTGGAGCACTTCCCACACTTTGATCAATTTCCGAGCAATTCACTAGAAGTGAGGATATCAATTGTTCTGCTGGAGAAAAAAGATACACTGTTTCACCATCGGAAGAAATTTTGAAATTAGTATGTTGAATAGGTGAAGTATTAATCGCTTCGAAATTGGAAGTCACTTCATTTCCAGAAACTAACTTCATTGAAATATCCACAAAATCATAGGTCGTAGACGGAGCTGACACAACATCAAAACTCAATGAATTAATGAACCCTTCTGTGAGTCCAGCGGCAATTAACTCAGCTCCTGGAATGATCAATTGATGTTTTGCTGCCCAATACCAATTTCCATAAGGTGCAGGATAATCAGTGGCACCATTTTGAATTGTTCCAGTACCAATAACTACATTGTTTAGCATCAGATTTGGACGTTGGTTTGCTGTTCCTCCAAATTGTGCTTCGCAAATGTACGGGCTACCATCTTGGAAAGCGAGCGTAGTTGATGGATACGATGTAGCGGATTGATTAAACACAGCGTTTAAGGTGTACCCTGTGCTAGTGTAAGAACAGGTATTAATCAAAATCGAAGAAATGCCATCCCAGTAGAAAGGTGTGTTAAAAACATGTTGATTCCATCCAACTGTTGGAAGAAATCCAGTATCATTCAAAACATTGGTAAAACCCGAGACAGGTGTTCGATTTTTGCCACTACAAAAGACTGTTTTAAATTCTCCTGGAAGTAAAGCAATGTTCGGAAACTGCCATTTTGTTGGGTCAGAAATATCATCTGTTAAAGCGTAATCTAATAAGAAAATGGTATCAGATCCAGAATTGTAAAGTTCAATCCAGTCTGGAAACTCGCCATCTTCATCTTGAGCGGAGGTATAATTTTTATTTGAGCCTTCGTTAATTGTAATTTGAGCAGTTAACACCGAATAGCTTGTGCAAAAAATAACAAAGAGTAATAAAACAGATGTTTTCATAGAAATAAGCGTATTTATTTTGTTTGGAGAACCCGCGCACTTAGCGGAGAAACGAATCAAAGCTAAAAATGCGATAGGTAAAAATAAGAAAGTTTATTGAATCGCTCAAAACAATCAAATATAAATATAAGAAACGTAGCAATTAGTTTAAGACGTTTTCGAGATGCTATTAGTGACTTTAAGTCCATACCCAAGAAGAAAAAAATAATAATACGTACTTTTGGGTTGAATATGTTCATAACCTGGACGAATAATTGACCAAAGATTCCAGATATAGATGAGTGGAATAATAGAAAACAAATGTGACTTTCCATCTTAAGAAAATTCAAGGATAAATTAAATGAGCCTTTAATCTTTACTAAGATCAATATGCCGATTATAAGACTAACAACAGAAATAAATGCCCCGATTGAAATCTGTTTCGACCTTTCAAGAAGCATCGATTTGCACAAAATTTCTACAGCACACACAAACGAAGAAGCCATCGCTGGACGAACAACTGGACTCATTGAACTGAATGAAACTGTGACTTGGCAGGCAAGGCATTTTGGCATCAAACAAAAACTAACGTCAAAAATTACAGCTTTTGATAGACCGAATTTCTTCGAAGATCAACAAGTGAAGGGAGCATTTAAGTCATTCAAACATGAACATAAATTCGAGCAAATTGGAGAGAAAGTAGTTATGACTGATGTCTTTGATTTTACAGCGCCTTTCGGAATTTTTGGTAGAATTTTTTGCAAACTAGTTCTGAAAAAATACATGACTAATTTACTTGTTACAAGAAACCAAGTCATTAAGGAATTTGCAGAAACGGAAAAATGGAAATTGGTATTGCATGAACAATAATTAGTGTTATTTTGTTTTCGAAATTGAACTTTACAAATTCTTCAAATTATGACAAAATCATCTTCGCTCAAAAGTAAAATTCAATGTGTCTCCAATTTTGAAGACTTAGTATCCTCATCTTTTGAGAATGAAGTGAATGCCATTTGTTTTTCACGAAAACTGATTGGCGATTTTTCTGAAATTGTGAAGAAAGTGAAACTCACCGAAAATATCACTGAAATCGATGAAGAGGATTTACTCGAACTTGAGTTGAGTGCGCAAGGTCAAATGGCGAGAGATGTGCTCTTGAACGATTTGCAATTCTTAAGAAATCATGGTGCGTCTCCTATCCTCAATGTCATTAAATGTTATCATAAAGACGACTCGTTTCCCTTTTTCCCAACAGATGTTTATTCGTTTCATGTAGATCGTTCACCAGTACCGACAAGCACTTTTTTATGCACATATCACGGAGCATCAAGTGAGATTTTGCCAAATGAACAAGCCCTTCAAAAAATTCATATTCCTGCAATTCGCAACGAACTCAAAAAATTGCACGTTGGACCAGAGGAGGAATTCGATGCTTTTTTGAAAGAATATTTCTTCGATTTGCATTATCAAGCAAAACCAAATGCACTTCCAGTTGATTTAGGAGTTGGAAACTTATGGCGATTGGCGGTTGATCACCCAAAAAGCAAAGTTCTACCATGCGTTCACCGTGCGCCTATCGAGAATGATGGAGAAAATCGCTTGTTGCTGATTTGCTGAACTAGTTTGTGAAATGAAACAGATTCAACCGAAATGATCACTTCACAATATGAAAAAATCCTTCAAAAAAGCGATTTGGCTCATTAACAAAATCTTGATGAAAGGTATAGAAATAAACTCCTTCAGTCAGATTCTCCCCACCAAAGTCATTACGATATCCGCTAGTTTTCAACACAACTTGTCCCCAACGATTCGATATTATTAATTGATTACTAGGATACATAAGCGCTTCATCAATGATGAAATAGTCATTCACACCGTCACCATTTGGTGTAAAAACATTCGGCAATTCATCTTCACAATTAGCTAGCGTTAGAAAAATCGAATCTTGAGTGCTACAGCCGTTTGTACCGATTAAATTGTAATAATATAGACCAGAATTTCCATTAATAATTGAAGCCGACGCATCATTACTTAACCACTCAAAACTGAAATCGCTGTTCGAAAGCGTTACAGGCAAATCAATGCTTGAGCATAACACAGTATCCTCAGGCAACATCAATGAAGGAAGAGTTGCTGCGGTAAAGTAAGTTTCCGTGGAAAATAAACATTCATTCACATCCCAACTTTGCAACACGTAGCTGCCCTCCGTCAATCCAGAAATTAAAAGGTTGATAGTATCTTCAACCGAATTTCCAAAAGGAGTAATCCATAATATGGAATCCGATGAACTATTGGCAATAAATTGAAGAGAATCACCAACGCAATTCAGCCCGTAATTAACATCGATAATTACTTCCAAACTCGGAATGATTAATAAAAAGTTATCGGAATCTGTGATACAACCATTACTGTCCACTGCAGAAACGCTGAAATATCCGCTTATGAAATTGATTGTGTTTAGCTCCAATTCACTCGTTTCATACTCGTTGACTGCATCAGACCAAGTTATTGTTGGGTAATTTTCCTGAAGAGAAACTACTTCCGTTTCCCTTGGACAAAGAACAACAGTATCAAAATCCAAGTTGATTGACTGTGGAGCGAGCACATTAACCGATTGATAAAGGGTATCGGAATAACAAGGATTCGAAATGATTAAGGTTATCAGGTCATTATTCGATACTAAAGAATTGTCAAGAGTTAAAGTAGCGGCACTTCCAACCGAAAAACCATCATGGATCCAGTTCAAGGTTTCCGTCAATGCGTCCGTGGTCAATTCTAAATCTTGACCAGCGCATAAAAGTGTATCGCCGAACACTCCATATTGAGGAACATTTTGTATAATTTGAACCACAACTTCACTAAACTGAATCGGACACCCAGATGGAGCATAACTTGCTAAAAATGACGTGTCGCTCACCACATTCACGGCCAAGGATTGAGCATTTTCGATGAAAACAGAATCAATAGAATACCAGTTGATAAGATCAACATTCGTTAGTTCCACTTCCCCTGATACGCAGATATTAATAGTATCAAAAGTTGGCGGTATTATATTTGAAGCATAGCTAATTTCTATGCTATCTTCCAAGGTTTGACAGCCATTTACATCAATGCCTTGTGCGTAAACATTTCCAGCAGGAAAGCCAATAGGTAGGACCAAAACCGAAGTGTTTTCCATTCCAAAAGTTCCTTCCCAAATTATTTCTGAGTATCCCTCCAACGAAGTTAGATTTATTTCCGCTGGTTCGCACAGATATATTGAATCTTGATTTAGAGTCAAAGGTTGCACTTCGAATTCCTGAAAAAAGTAAGTAATAGTATCAGAATAACACGGACTTGTAATTAAAACATAAATCGAATCAGCGCCATCTATTTGGCTTGATGCAAGATTGATCTCCGATTCTTCTCCAACGGAAATTCCATTTAGGAACCAATTGACTATTTCAAAAGTGGTATTCACGCTCAAATCCAAGGGACTTCCAATACAGATGATCGAATCACCAGAGATATCGAAGTTTGGTATGTCCTGAATGAAATCCACTTGAAATTCATGATATACGACTGGACATGCAGCAGGTGCGTAAGAAACTAGAAAAACAGTGTCACTTTCAATGTTAGGTTCAAATGATGTTCCAGTCGAAATCAACACTGAATCCATTGTAAACCAACTTGCTGACAAATCATTCAATATAAGCACATTTCCTTGAATGCATGTGAATGTGTCTTCTATCGCAGGCGGTTCAGAATTTACGATTTCTGTAAAGAAAGCAGAATCTGATGTTGCTTCGCATCCATAACCATTAACAGCAGTGACGAAGTAAGCACCCTCTTCTTCAATAATTACCGATGATCCATAAACTTCGGGATTATTCCATTGATAATCAGATAAGCCAGGCGTGGTACTCAAGACAACATCTTGGTCAAAACACAAAATCGAGTCGGAATAGGTAAGGGAAAGAGAAAATGTTCCATCAATAATTTCGATGCTGTCTAGCACTGTAATGCCACATTGAGTGAGTTGGCATGAATACCATCCAGCTTGATCGACCACAATTTCGCTTGCTGTTAAACCACTTGGATTTATCCAATTGATCTGTACATCACCAAATGAAATTACTTCAATTGTTGCTGTTTCTCCTTCGCAGAGCACATTGCTTGGGAGTACCATAAGGTAAGGTGTTGCGTACTCAGTCAATTCGGCGGGCAAAGAAGTGAGGGCACAGCCTTCATCATCAACCACCGTTACATAATAAAATCCTTGCTCTGTCCCTTGCTCTGCATTCGTAGTGGAAGGCATTATTCCTTCTGGACCAAACCATTCATAGCTCACGAAAATATCATTGACGGTAAAAGTCACAGTATCGAAAGGACAAATTACGGCGTCATTTGGATTAGTTGTCACACCAGGAGGTTCTTTTTCTTGAAGCAAATAAGAAGCCCATGTCGAGTCGGCAGCACAGCCTGTTACTGGGTTCACCAGAACACCTGCATAAGAATACGGACCAGCCGCTGAAACCTGCGCAGAGTCGCCATTGACAGAAACCCATTCTACCCCTGGGCCGTACCAAGTGTAACTCGGAATTGTTGGGTTTACGACTAGATAAACAGAGCCATTTGGACAAAGTAAATTATCTCCTTGGATAGAAAATGCAGGCGGAATAGGTAATGGTAAGACCTCTACATAAAATGAGTCCAAAAACAAATAATGAGTGGTGTCCAGCCCACATAAATTGTTATATCCAGTAATGGATTGAACATTTACGACATACCAACCTGTTGAAGATGGAATGAAAGCGCGATGGTATTCATTTGACCCCACAATACCGTTTGAAACATTTAATCCATTGGTAGTGATTGTCCAGTCTATGTCATAAGGCTGCTGGCTTGGAAAGAGATAAAAAACACCATTTGGATTGTTATTGAAGTCAAGGTTTTGGATCAAAACGCTCTGATTTGCACAAACAGTGATTGAATCATTAAAATCGAGTGTATCTTCCAAAACTAAGTAAGGACTGTAACTGTAAGGAGTTGCGTACTCAAAATTTACATCGACCCAACCTTCTATGGTACAGTATTGGTTACTTACTAAAACCTCAACATCATCAAAATAAGTATGCGGGAGCGTATCATTGAATTGTTGAACCCCTGAATAGATTGAAATTGTTGTTGAATCCGGTAGGTCATTAAACCATAAAGTTACTGAATCAGGAAAACAATAATTGTATTCATAATAATAGGGACCTGGTTCCTGAATCGCTAGCCCAAGATTATCCGTCATTGTCGGTAAATCAGGCAATTGATGGATGATTACGACTATTGTATCTGCACCTGAAGCGCACTCGTCGTTGCGCTCCCAAAAAACGGAGTATGTCCCTGATGTGTTAACGTAAGTGCTTTGTTCTGTTGAACCATTGCTCCAAGTGAAGTTGTAAGCTGGCCCGCCTAGCTCATAGGTGTGCGGATTAACTGTTAGATAGTCATATAAGCAAAAATTAACTGTGTCTAAATCTGGTACAATATTTCCAAATAGACTATCTGAAGACATGTTCACAAAATAGTTGTAATCTACGGAAGCATCATCAATGGCATTTGTAATAAAAGAGTTTGAGCTTGAATCACCATCGCTGAAGTAATTTATATTATTTGTTGGATCCTGGGTGTAATTCATCGTGTAGTTTCCGAAGCTGATATCTCCATTAACATTCGGATAATGCATGTTCTGCATATACGAACCACAAATAACAGCTTCACCGTTGGGTTTTATCGCTACCCCATGCCCCATATCTTCATCAGTACCACCAAAGGTTTTCACGTACTCCAAAGTTCCAGAATTCAATGTCTTCCAAAGGTAAACGTCACGAAAACCTACGCTGTTAAAAAGGGGAGAAGCGGGAGTGTGAAATTGAGTCCATGAACAACTAAACGAACCTGTAATGTACACATTTTTGTCTGCATCTAATGATACAGATCTAGCTGATAATTGATTGAGCGAATTCAAAAGCAAACACCAATCAAAAGTACCATTGAGGTTTATTTTTAGATTAAAAATTGAGTTATCATACTGTGATGCCGTGGTTTGAGGAGAATTCCCATTTTGGTAAATCAAATTGTTTTTGCAGTCTCCAACGACGTGAATAGTTTGCTCTGAAACCTCCAAATCATAAGCCAAAACGAGTCCGCCCTGAATTCGATTGAACCAATTCAAAGTTCCATTTGGATTAAGTTTCGCTACAAATCCTAAATTATAAGCATTGTTGTTGAACGTTGTGTTTGCAAAAACTAAAGTATCTGAAAATTGTCCTGTTAAATATACATTTCCATCGTCGTCGGTGTCAACAGCCAAACCTCGATCTTCGTATTTCGCATTGCCGACTGTAACCCATGCAGGAACACCGTTTGAAGAATATTTAGAGACAAATAAATCATAAGAAAAAAGCCCTGTAACAGGATTTATTTGACTCGTAAAACTCTGATCACCAAGTGTTGAGTTTCCTAAATACTGCCCAGTCAAAATGACATTATCGTTATCATCTACGGCTACACCAAACGCATTTTCAGCTTGAGGTCCACCTTCGGCCCGTGCCCACAAAGTGACACCAGAGTTATCGAGTTTTGCCAAGAAGATATCTTTCGAATTCCCTGCGGATGAAATCGTAACACCATCAAAATTTACTGTTCCAAAAAATTGACCTGTGATGATGATGTTGTTTTGATTATCCAACACAAGATCGTAGGCGCGATCTGAAAAATTACCTCCAAATCTTTTCTTCCAAATCAATGCTCCGGCTGGAGAGTATTTGGCAACATAAATATCACCATTTCCCGGCGCGTTAGGGAAAACCTCACCAACTTGAAATGCCATTTCTCCTGTGTAATAACCAGTTATGTAGCTATTTCCTAAATTGTCGATTTCGATATCCATGGCTTCGTTCACAAATTCGCTTTCAGTGTTGCGTGCCCATTTCTGTGCATAGAAAGTCGAAGTGGAAATACAAAAAAGTACGAGTAGAAAGAAATTGGTTTTCATAGTTATTGATTTGAAGATGTAACGAACTGGTTTTCGATTTGGTTGGAAAATTGAAAATCTAAACTATGAACGAACTAGAAATAGTTATTAGAGAAATGATAGATTTTTAAAGGAGATTAAAGAGGTTTTTAGGTGTTAAAATTTTGATTTTCAATAATTTGATTACGAACTCTTTTGGTTGATTTAAGAATTGGAAGTTTTTCGAAGTTAATCACGCTAAAAGCAAAGTCTACCCGGTGCTCACCGTGCTCTCATCGAAAATGATGCGGAAATCGTTTGTTGTTGATGTGTTTAAATATATTATTAAATGGCTAGGAGATTAATAAATCACCCTCAATCATTCAAACATAAACTAGGTTTAATAAAAGGAATCAGTTCATTAAAACAACATAAGCATTGAGCGAAGTGGCAATAAAAAGCCAGATCACATAGGGTAGAAGAAGCCAAGTTTCTTTGTGTTTCAGATACTTGAAAAACCAATAAGAGATCAAGATTGTTAAGGTAAAAATCACCAATAATCCTATGCTTGTTTCATGGTATAAGAAAAAGATTGGATTCCATAAGATATTGAGAACCAATTGTACGATATACATAGTGACAAAAGATACTTTTGATTTAATACTTCCCCAAATATAAGCCAAGAAGAACGAGTAACACAACATAATAGTTGTCCATGCGAATCCAAAGACCCAGCCTGGTGGTGTCCAAGGAGCTTTGTTTAATTCAGCATACCATTCAGAAGTTACTCCAGGGGTGGTTGCAAGAGCTCCAATGGTTAAAGCTCCGAAATTGATAATCAAAAATAAAATTAATCGTCCCCACATAATTTTTGCTTAAAACTACTCTTATTTCTTATTCAACTCATCAACCCTTTTCTGCCGCTGCATTGGGTTTTCTTTTGCGTTTTGTTGTTTAAATAATTCAAAACGTGTTGGGGAAGAGGTTGAAGGCCAACTGTTGTTATCTAAATCGGTGTCTGCAGTTTCTAAATAAGGATCCAATCGAAAAGATTTTACTTCTTTTTCGAAATGAAAAACTTTTGAAACATTTACTTCTTCTTTTCGCCAAATTTCGGCTGGAATTCGGATGATTTGCTCCGTGCCATCTTCGAATGAAGCTCTAATAATCAAAGGCATAAGTAAGCCGCCAATATTATTGAATTTCAACTCGTAGAAATGCAAATTCGCGTTCAACAATTTCTTTTCTTCATCAGAAAGTTTGGCTTGAAAAGCTTCGTACTCTTTTTTGTCTAGCGCATCGACAGCATATTTGTTGTATTTCGCATAAAAATCGTCGATTGTTGCGTCGCGTTCGTTTACAGTTTCCTTGATGGATTCCTTGTTGCGTATGGCACTAATTGGTTGATCTTTGCTTTGATCTGCTTTCTGTGCATTGTTCTTTTCAACCTCAGGATTGTTTGTGTTTAGTTGAAAATGATTGACTTCTTCAAGCGCAATATCGCAATGCTCGGTTGTAAAGAACCAACCTCTCCAAAACCAATCCAAATCAACGGCAGAAGCGTCTTCCATCGTTCTAAAAAAGTCAGCAGGTGTGGGGTGTTTGAAGGCCCAACGTTCGCAATAAGTTTTAAATGCAAAGTCAAATAATTCTCGACCCATAATCGTTTCTCGTAAGATGTTAAGTGCTGTAGCCGGTTTTCCATAAGCGTTATTTCCAAATTGCCACAGCGATTCTGAATTTGTCATAATTGGAGCAATCCTCGTTTTATCGCCTCGCATATAATCCACGATGAGATGCGCAGGCCCGCGGTGAGATGGGTAATTGCGTTCCCATTCTTGTTCGGTCAAATATTGAACAAAAGTGTTTAATCCTTCATCCATCCAAGTCCATTGACGTTCATCGGAATTGATAATCATCGGAAAAAAATTGTGTCCTACTTCGTGGATAATCACGCCCCACATACCATATTTGGTTTGTTCAGAATACGTTCCATCAGCTTCAGGTCGTCCGCCATTGAAACAAATCATGGGGTATTCCATGCCTATCCATTTCGAATGCACTGAAATTGCAACAGGGTAGGTGTAATCAACCGTATATTTGGAATACGTTTTTACCGTATGAGCAACCAATTTGGTGGAATATCTTTCCCAAAGTGGATTTCCTTCTTTTGGATAAAAAGACATGCAAAGAATGTTTTTATCGCCCACCTTTTGATTTTGAGCATCCCAAATAAATTTACGAGAACTTGCGAATGCGAAATCACGCACATTTGTTGCTTTAAATTTCCATGTTTTTAGTCCTTTTACTTTGCCTTTTTCAGCTTTTTCAGCTTCTTCTTGTGTCGCAATAATTACAGGGGAATCTGAAGTCCGAGCTTTTTTCAATCGCGATCGTTGTTCAGCTGTTAAAACGGCACTTTCATTTTGCAATTCTCCAGTTGCAGCAATGATGTGATCCCCTGGAACTGTAATGTTTACTTCGTAATCTCCAAAAGGAAGTGTGAATTCTCCAGCTCCAAGAAATTGCTTGTTTTGCCAGCCTTGCACGTCATTGTACACACACATACGCGGGAAGAATTGAGCAATTGTATACAAGTAATTTTTATCGGTATCAAAATACTCGTAACCGCTTCTGCCGCCTACTTTCATGCGGTCGTTGACATTATAATACCATTTGATTTTAAAGCTAACACTCGTGTTTGGAGCCAGCGGTTTGTCTAAATCAATACGCATCATCGTTTTGTTGATGAAATAGGTCATTTTTTGACCACTCAAATTCGTAATTTCTTCAATTTTAAATCCGCCATCGTAGTCAAAGAATCGTTTGCTGATGTCGCCCAAACTTTTGAAATCTTCCATTTTCTCAACAGCAATTAATGGAGTGGCAGATTCTTTGTCGTAAATATTCTGATCCAATTGTAGCCACAAGTAAGCCAACTTATCTGGAGAATTATTCGTGTAAGTTATAATTTCCGATCCACGAATTTGTTGTTTATCATCGTCCAACGTCACATCGATTTTATAATCTGCCTTCTGTTGGTAATAATTGTGTCCGGGAGCACCAGCCGCATTTCTGTATTCGTTTGGTGTGGGCAACATTTCGCCGAGTTGTGCAAATTTACCTTGCGAAAACAAAATTAATGGACTGATTAAGAAAGAAATAAGAATTATTTTCATGCTAAATGGATTCTAATTTAAAGGTTCTTATGGGATCATTTGGGAGAAATTCAATGGCTCTTTTTTCTGTTAGATAAATGAAATTCAGCTTGTTTTGCTGTTTTGGATTGTGTTCCATCATTAAATCAAATACAACGCCAATTTCATTAGCTACTTCTATTTCTTGTGATTCAAAATAGAAGTTAGTATTTCCATTGGTAAGCACTTCATATCCGATGTAATTAAAGGAACAATTCGTATTTCCAATGGACATTTTAAAGTGTTCAAGTATTCTTTGCGCTAAAGAAAATTGCATCATTTCATCATCCGCGTATTTTTCAAGTGCTTGGACCGTAATTCCCTCATGACTCAATGCATGCTCGAAATCTCTGGTTGAAACAGAAATTGTAGCTTGCACAGTTTTGGTTTCCGTATTGTATTCTGCTTCGGCAAACGCAAAATGATATTCATGTGCTTTTGCACTGTAAGTCATTGAAATTAGAACGAAACAAAAAAAGATTCTCATGAATTAATTTGAAACGAATTTAATGAAAAAAATGAAGAAATTGTTAAATAATTATGATTGGTAAGAAGCAATAGAAACTTGCAACAAAATGTCCATTAATATAACAAAAAAAATCCTGCCATTTCTGACAGGATTTCAACGTTTTACTAAAAATGAAATTACTTAATGAGCGTCATTTCATTAATCAAGTTTTGAGCTCCATAACATTTGTCCATCAACCAAAGCACGTAACGAACATCACAAACGATTGTACGTTGTACATTTGGTTCGAAGAAATAATCTCCTGACATCGCTTCCCAGTTACCATCAAAAGCTAAACCGATCAATTCTCCTTTACCATTCAAGGTGGGAGAACCAGAGTTTCCTCCTGTAATGTCATTTGTAGTCAAGAAATTCACGACCAAATTACCTGTTTTAGTATCTGCATATTGACCATAATCTTTTGATTTCCAAACTTCTTTGATTCTTGGATCTAATTCAAATTCAGGATTGGTTTTATCTTCTTTTTGAATTACACCATCAATCGACGTTGTGTAATGGAAAGTCACACCATCTTTTGGATCATAAGGCAATACTTTTCCATACGTCAAACGCATGGTTGAATTTGCATCTGGATAGAATTTTTTATCTGGTTGCATTTCACGAATTCCTTTCACAAACAAACGATTTGATTTAGCAATTTTTTCATCTGCTGCTTTCATTTCGTCGGTAGCTGTAAATTTCACAAAAGCTTCGTCCATTTCCATCACCAATTTGAATAATGGATCTGCTTTCAATGCTTTTTCAGTTGGATTTGCTACAAATTTCTCGTAGCGCGCCTTGTCTGTAAAAATTGACTTACCAGAAATCGATTTCATATAGGCATCAAAACCTTTTTCACCTTTGGATTTTAATTTCTTCAAATTTTCGCCAATAACTTGCTCACTTGGCATGTCTTTTAAATACATTTTTAAAACTTCAGCAATAATTGCGTTTTCCACTTTTGCATTTGTTAAATCAAACGACTCTAACGTCATTTCTTTTAAGCGATCCGCAGTCATTTTAGTTTTTGCTTCGTCTTTTGCCGCTAATGCTTCCAAGTAGAATTTATAACGATAAGCATTCACCATTGCGTCTACTGAAAAAACAAATTCGTTTTGGTAAGCACGCATGATAACAGTTGACGCCTTCGTTTTGTAAGCGCTTTCAAGATTTTCAAGCACATTTGCATATTCCGATTTTGATTTCGTGAATGCAGCAAATTGTTGTTCCAATTCCTGTTTTTTACCAATTACATTGTTATTTTTTACCTGTGCTTGTTGACCGATAAAGTTTTTCCAGTAATTAGCCACATTTGCATAAGTCGAAGAATACATCAATCGAATATCAACATCTTTATCCATGAATGATTTCATTGTTTCCAATTTTTTCCCACGGATATCGATTTGTTTTGGTTGCAATAAATTAACTGTTTGATCAATACCGTAAGAGGTCATGTAACGGTTTGTTCTTCCAGGAAAACCAAATACCATCGCGTAATCATTTTCTTGCACACCTTTCAATGAAATAGGTAAGTGGTGGCGTGCCTCAAATGGACGATTCGCAGCATCGTAGTCAGCAGGTTTGTTATCTGAACCTGCATAAACACGGAATACAGAGAAATCCGCTGTATGACGTGGCCACATCCAGTTGTCAGTATCTCCACCATATTTCCCAACAGATTGGGGAGGAGTTCCTACAAAACGAACGTCTTTAAACGTTTCTTTGACGAACAAATAAAATTCATTTCCATTGTAAAAATCACGTACAAAAGCTTCGTAATGTGTTCCAGCAGTTGCATCTTTAATCAAAATCGCAGAAATTTCTTTGATTTTTGCTGCACGTTCAGCAGTTGTCATTGTGCTTGTTAATTCTTTCGAAATTTGTGCTGTAACATCTTCCATACGGATCATAAAAGTTGCAGTCAAGCCTGGGATTGCAATTTCTTCACCATGATTTTTTGCCCAAAAACCATTATCCAAATAGTTTTTTTCTTTGGTTGAAACTCCAGCAATCGCATCGTATCCACAGTGGTGGTTTGTAAAAATCATTCCGTTTTTGGAAACAATTTCTCCAGTACAAAATCCACCAAAAGAAATAACAGCATCTTTCAAAGAGCCTTGATTCAAGGAATAAATTTGTTCAGCCGTGAGCTGTAAACCATTCGCTTTCATCTCTTCGTAATTTCTTCCAAGCATGAAAGGAAGCCACATACCTTCATCGGCACGCGACATAAAAGAACTCATTACCAAGGCAATAAGTAACATTCTACTTTTTAAATTCATCATCATTTTTTATTTTCTTAAAGGTTTACAAACATAGCGACAAAATCCTAAATTTCAGCACCGTTCACGTTTGATTTTCACCTTTCAAGTATTTTTCAAGGCTATTTCATTCAAAAAACAACTCATCCGCAAATAACCAAGTATCATTTCCAGCGCCAAGATGCCATTCTGGACATTTACCGTAGTTTTTCGCAACAACTTTAATTGATTTTATTCCTTTCGATTGCGGTTTTACTTTGTAGGTGTGAATTCCTTTTTGATCTTTTCGAATCGCTTCCTGTTTACTTCTTAAGTCACTTACTTTTTCCGTTTGACCATCCTCGTATTCAATGAAGAATTCAACTTCGATAGGCGCAAAGATCCATGACTTTGTATCTTCCAAACAATTGATTCCAATGGATTTAAAACTTTTTGGTTTTTTGAAATTAACTTTTGCTTTTATATCTGTAGCCCAATAGCCTTGCCAATCGCCTGTTCTGAATTCTTCGTTTCCTCGAATGCCATCGATGAGTGTTGTTTCGCCTCCTGCAGCATATTGATTGGCGTACAGCGTTTCGATTGTTATTGAAATTCCTTCCTCTTTTTTAACAAATTCATTGGTAATCACATCGCTAAATTGTTGATTAGCCTTATTATAAACAGCTGCTCTCACAATCGTAGTTTCTTTAATTTCAAAAGGTTTAGTGTACTTTTTACCATTTGTTAAACTAGGAATAGAACCGTCAGTAGTATAAAAAATCTCGAACTTAAAAGAATTCAAGGGACAGTTTAAAGCTAGGCTCATTGACTTATCAAAAACTCGGTTTTCTTGCGTAAAATAGGGAACAGGTGTGAAGTTGTTTGGAAGTTTATCATCTGTTTTATTTTTTCTATTCGGATCTGTACTAGGCTTATTTCCCATTTGAATGGTCCAAATTCCTCCTTCCATCAATTGATTGTGTGAAATTAAACTTGTTGTTGTCAAAGGGCCCGAATTCATGACTAAACTCTGAATGTATTTATTGTTTTTGGAGTTGTTTAAATAGTTAATGGTAAGCATTTTGCCATTCTCTAATCTAAGTGTTGCTTTATCAAAAAGCGGTCGTCCAAGATCATAATCTGTTTTCCCAGGAGAAACTGGATAGAAGCCTAAAGCGCTGAGCACATACCAAGCTGACATTTGTCCACAATCTTCGTTTCCTGATAAACCATCAGGAGCATTGAAATATAAATGATTGAGAATCGAGTCGACAATTTCTGCTGTTTTGTACGAAGAATTGGTGTAATTATACAAATAAGCCATGTGGTGCGAAGGTTCATTTCCATGGGCGTATTGTCCGATCAAACCAGTGATATCCACTTGATGACGTCCAGAAAGCTCTGATTTTGTTGAAAATAATCGATTTAAATATCCTTCCAAACCTCCGTGATTTTTCAATAATTCCGACAAAGTAGAAATTGCATGTGGCGCATAAAGTGAATATTGCCAACTGTTTGCTTCGGTGTAATTAAAGTTTACCTCTTCAGGTTTAAAAGGACTAAACCACATACCATCCTTTCTCGCTCGCATAAATCCTGTTTGAGGATCGAAGGTGTTTACAAAGTTGAATGATCTTAATAAATATTCATCAATTAATTGATCTTCGATGGAATGACCTTCACTTTTTGCTTTCTTCAAAATTTGATAAATGCAATAACTGTCGTAAGCATATTCTAATGATTTCGAGACTGATTCTGGTTCTTTGTCTAATCCGATAAACCCTCGTTCATTGAACGATTTCTTTCCAAATTCGTCAAAATTGGATGTTGCAATTATCTGATTTATAAGTGGTTTTATATCGATTCCGGGCACATTTTTAAGATAAGCATCCGCAATGACAGACACAGAGTGATAACCAATCATACATTCTGTTTCATTTCCAGCCAATTCCCAAACAGGCAAATCGCCACCTTGCTCAAACTGACGTTGAAATGTTTTGATAAAATCAGCGGTTCTTTCTTGCTGAACAATTGTAAAAAGCGGATGTGCACCTCTGTAAGTGTCCCAAAGTGAAAAAACGGTATACTGCGTTTCTCCCGGATTTAATTGATGAATTTGATTGTCTCTGCCGCGATACCTACCGTCAACATCACTAAAAATATTTGGACTGAGGAATGTATGATAAAGTGCTGAATAAAAATTGATTAGTTTGTTTTTATCTGACGATTCAACCTTTATTTTGCTTAATTCATTTTCCCATTTTTGAGCAGTTTGCTGTTGTATTTCGTTAAAATCCCAAGTTGGAATTTCAGCGTTTAAATTGTTTTTTGCACCTTGAATATCGGTGGCAGACATTCCAACCTTGAGCATTACTTGTAGTAAATTACTCGGAAAGGTGAATAGAACTTTATTAGTTCCATTTTCTTGAATAATCTCGTAGCTTTCAAAATCTGCATTGAATTCCATCGAGAAATAGAAATGTTGCTCGCTCGCCCATGCATTTGAAACTCGAAACCCATCCATAGAATGATTATCCTTGATGTCAAAATCAGCAAGAATTAACTTATCTCTGTGATCGAGATCAACCAAAATATGTTTTTTCTCTTGATTATCAGGAAAAACATAATGATGCATTCCCGCTCGTTCAGAAACCGTTAGTCGAACTCCAATTCCGTTCAGTAACTTAACTGCATAGTAACCTGGACCTGCTTTTTCATTGATATGTTTAAATGCAGCTCCATATCCATTTGGATCTAAATAGCCTGGTGTTTTTTTGGCTTCTCCCATTTGTGGAACAATCAACAAATCGCAATAATCTGGAACGCCCGTACCATTCAAATGCGTGTGACTAAATCCATAAATAATTGAGTCGGAATAATGATACCCTGAGCAACCATCCCAACCTTCGTACCGTGTATCAGGACTTAATTGCATCATTCCGAATGGGGCACTTGCACCTGGATAGGTGTGTCCATGTCCACCAGTTCCTATGAATGGATTCACATAATTAATGTACGTACCGGTTTGGAAATTCTTCCCGTTTGAATTCGGTCGGAGCTGATCAATTGCTTTATCATCTGCCGATTTTAGTGATTTCACAGATTGAATTTCTTGCGCGATCAAAGAAAAAGAACTAACCAATGCAATCGTGAGAACAAAAACTTTTATCATGAATGGGATTTTTAGAGCGTTAAACGTTGAAAGCCAGTGAACCAGCACCTAAAACAGCAGCATTTAAATCATGTAAATGCGAAATTCGAATTTCAATTTTGTTTTTGTAAATGATGAGGATATTTTCTTCTAAGTAGTGCTTTACTTTTTTGGCAAATTCAGGACCGCTTTGTGCCAAACCTCCGAAAAGCACATACGCTTTTGGACTCGAAAAGCAAGCGAAATCGGCGAGGGCAGAGCCCAAGATTTGTGCCGTATAATCCACAATTTCATTAGCAAATAAATCGCCTTGTTCAGCCAAATCGAATACATCTTTTGCCGATGGGTTTTCCAATTGCTTGATCGCGGAAAAAGGTTTGTTTTCCGAGTCTAGTTCTGTAATGCTACGGACAACTCCTGTAGAAGAAGTATAGGTTTCAAGGCATCCAAAGCGCCCGCATCCACATTTTCTGCCATTTGGTATCACGCGGATGTGTCCGTATTCTCCAGCAAAGCCATCGTGACCATAAACCAACTTTCCATCCACAATAACTCCACTTCCAACACCAGTACCGAGCGTAATCGTTACAAAATCCTTGATGTCTTTGGCATTTCCAAAAATCATTTCTCCAACCGCGGCAGCGTTAGCATCATTTGTAAGTTTAGTTCTGATTTGAAATTTGTCTTCGAACATTTGAGCTAACGGAATGATGCCTTTCCAACTTAAGTTTGGCGCAAATTCGATCGTGCCTGTGAAAAAATTTCCATTGGGAGCTCCAATACCAATTCCAACCATGTTCGAAAGATTGGCTTGAATGGTCCCATCGTTAAAAATCGCATCAACAAGCATGGCTGGATCGGGATATTCTTTGGTCAAAAAATCATTTTCATAAATGACTTTACCTTTTGAAGTTACAAGGCCATATTCAATGCCTGTTCCGCCAATATCAATGCCTAAACTATATTTTTCGAGTCCTACCATTTAGTCAATATTAATGTTCCATTCTTTGTGAAATTCAGTTAAAAAATCTTCCATGATTTGATGTCTTTTGGATCCAATTTCTTTCGCAGTTTCTGTATGCAACATATCTGTTAAAAGTAACAATTTTTCATGAAAGTGATTGATGGTATGTGTTTTAGCATTCACATATTTTTCAAAGGAATCGTGCATTTCAGGTTGTATTTCGGGATCGAATATTGGATTCCCTGCATGCGATCCATACGCAAACGTACGTGCAATTCCGATCGCTCCAATCGCATCGAGTCTATCAGCGTCTTGGACAATTTTCGCTTCCAAAGAATTTGTTTTATCCGCAACTTTTGCACCTTTGAATGAAGTGGAATTGACAATATCTTTGACTTTCAGAGCTATTTCTTCAGAACAACCAAAATCCAACAGCAATTGAAATGCAACATTTCCTCCTTCGTCTAATTTTCCACCATTGAATTTATGATCAGAAACATCATGTAATAACGCACCAAGTTCGATGAGTTCTACATCACCACCTTCGTGTATTTGAAGTTTAAGCGCCATGTCACGAACACGAAAAATGTGATGCCAATCATGACCTGTTGTGTCAATTGGGAAATTTTCTTTGATGTAATCCTGAACTTTTGAGATGATTTCTTTCATTCTTAAGGTATATCATATTCTAAAACACAACCATGGCCAGTGGTTGCAAACAATTTATTGCCAACGATGGTTAATGCTAAGCAGTTTGTTAAAGCAAAAGGCTGCCAAGTTTTCCCGTTATTTTTTGAAAAGTCAATTCCATTGGAACCACACGCAAAGGCTATTTTCCCGTTCGAAGTTACACAAGAGCGGTAACCGTTGCATTGTTTTTTTGATTTTTTCCATGTTTTGCCGCCATCTTCTGTGTAGAATGAAGTGGTTGAAGTATCGTTTGGCTTGGTATAATCACCACCAACAATAATTCCTTTTTTTGGTGTTGTAAAGTGAACAGAGAAAGGTCCACTTGAACTTAAAGAATCAAAGGGTAAATCAACAAATTTCCAGGTTGCTCCTTGATTTGATGATTTAAAAAAACGAGATCTACTCCCTCCAGAAACAAAAATGAATGTTGAATCATTGAGCACTTGAACATTTGTGCCACTTGCTGCAAATCCTGCTTCTCCATCATTTGCTTTTAGCTCTGAAACGCATTTTTGCCAAGACAAACCTTGGTCGATTGAAAAATAAAGTGAGAAATATCCTTCGATTGGATCCCCCATCAAGAATCCCGTTGAATCATAAAAATCCATGCCGTCCAAAAATACACCTTGCCAATTTCCAGTCGTAGGTTGAATTTCTTCTACTTTTCCAGCATTTTTCCGGCAATAAATAACACCATTCTTTCCACTTTGCATTGCAAGTACATGACTTTCAAATTTGGCTACATCTCTCAATTCTTCTGACTTTTTGCCTTTTAGAAGATTTAAAACGTCAATTGAATCTAACGAAACAGCAAGTAATTCACCTGTTGATGTAGCTAAATAAGCTGTGTTTTCATCCACACAAATTCCTCGTGCCGACTCTTTCTCTTCGCCAAACCGATGAATTTTAAAAGGTCGTTCTTTGTGTTTTTCAGATTGAGCAAACACGCCAAGTGAGATGAAACAAAGTAAACTAATCCCTAAATTTCGCATCAAATTTTGCATGTTGTTCTTTTTTAAGTTGTTCCAAATCAGCAGGTTTTTCCCGTTTCCAGCGCTTATGCGACCAAACCCAATATTCAGGTTTTTCAAGAATTGCTTGTTCCAATAAATAGGTATGTTTTTCCGTAATTTCGCCCCAATTCATATCTTTTGGATGATGAGTTATCAAACTCAAATCCATTTCGTAATGACCTCGTTTTACTTTTCGGGTATGAAAAAACACCACCGCAAAATCATATTCATTCGCCATGTATTCTGCGCCGAAAATCACGGGTGTGTCTTGATTCAAGAAAATCATCCAATAGGATTTTCGAGCATCGCCAGGTGATTGGTCGGCCAAGGTCAAAATAGCGACGGGTTCATTTTGTTTTGCGATTTCTTCCTTGAAATTCTTAGCATGAATTACTTTCATCCCAAAGCGCTGACGTCGTTCATTTACTTTTTTATCCCAAAATTTGGAAGTCATTGGCATACCGATTCCCATTGCTTGATGCGGAAACATAAAATTTTGAGCAGAAATAAGCCATTCCCAATTATTGTAGTGACCAGAAACTAATATTACACTTTTATTCTGAGTAAAAAGTTCATGCATCACTGATGGATTGGTGCATGTAAATCGTTTTTCTAATTGTGACTTTGAAATGCTTAAATTCTTTATTCCTTCTCCGAGCAAATCAGTGAAATGTCTGTAAAATTTTCGTTTTAACTGATTGATTTCTTGTTCAGTTTTACCTGGAAAAGAGCGTTTTAAGTTGTTGATAATGACTTTTTTTCGATAAGGAATAACTGTAATTAAAAGCAAATAGAAAAAATCTGTAAATAGATAAATCAACCAAAGTGGCAGGTAAGAAATCGGAAGCACAAATCCGTAATATGCTATTCGGGCCAACATTTAATACTTATCTCCCCAAAGCGATTGAATAATTTGGGCAATTTCTTTTTCTTTGGAACTGCTTCCAGTGTGATAAAAGGAAACATTCGAAAGTTCTTCAGGCATAAAATTCTGTTGCACAAAATTCCCAGGATAATCGTGTGAATATTTGTATTCTTCGCCATATCCAAGTTCCTTCATCAACTTTGTTGGCGCGTTTCTCAAGGGGAGAGGTACACTTAAATTTCCCGATTTTTTGACTTCTTCTTGGGCTAGATTTATGGCTTTGTATGCAGCATTTCCTTTTGGAGAAGTTGCCAAGTAAATGGTGCATTGTGAAAGTATAATGCGCGACTCTGGCCAACCTAGCATTTGCACCGCTTGAAAACAGCTTGTGGCAATCAACAACGCATTTGGATTTGCCAAACCTATGTCTTCGGATGCGGAAATAATCAATCGTCGGGCGATGAATTTTGGATCTTCTCCACCTTCAACCATGCGCGCAAGCCAATAAACGGCTGCGTTTGGGTCGCTTCCTCGAATAGATTTTATAAAAGCTGAAATAATATCATAATGCTGTTCGCCATCTTTATCGTAGCGAGCCAATGACTGTTGAGCTACAGACTCCACCAAATCATTGGTGATTTCAATGTCTTTTTGTTGCTGAAATGTTCCGATAATGATTTCAAAAACATTCAACAGTTTTCGTGCGTCTCCGCCTGAAATAGCGAGTAATGAATCTGTTTCTGTTAGTTTTATTTTCTTACTTTTAAGTAAAAAATCTTCAGAAATTGCACGATTTAGAACATTTAGTAAGTCCGATTTTGAATGATTTTCCAAGGTATAAACCTGACAGCGCGACAATAGAGCCGAAATAACTTCAAACGAAGGGTTTTCAGTCGTTGCACCGATTAAAGTAATGACACCTTTTTCAACGGCACCAAGCAAAGAATCTTGTTGCGCTTTCGAAAATCGATGAATTTCATCAATAAATAAAATGGTTCCTCCTTGTTGAAACATGCCGCCACGTTCAACGGATTGAATCACATCACGCACATCTTTCACACCAGAAGAAATGGCTGATAAAGTATGGAATGGTCGTTTTAAATGATTGGCGATAAGAAATGCTAAGGTCGTTTTTCCAACTCCTGGTGGTCCCCAGAAAATCATTGAAGGAATCATGCCTGCATCAATAGCTCGACGCAACGAAGCACCTTCTTTTAGAAGATGGTCTTGACCAATGTATTCATTGAGTTGTTTTGGACGCATACGTTCGGCGAGCGGAGCTGACATTTTATTCTTTGAAATTTGATAAATTTAGTGAAATTTCGAACTTTGAATCAATTATTATTCGGATCGATTGGGAAATTCGACATCACTTCAAATTTCCTTCCTAGTTGTTTCATGATTTTATTCCAAAATGACTTATTATTGCTTAAAAAAACATCATTGTTATTCTTTGTGTTAGAAACAACCCAAGCATTATTTTTCATTTCTTCATTTAGTTGATTAGCGGACCAGCCAGAGTAACCAAGAAAAAACCGAATATTTGAAATTTCATCTGGATTGATAACCAATAAATCAATGATTTGCTGAAAATTACCTCCGAAATATAGACTTTCACCTACCTCTTGACTTCCTTCGATATTTGGAAATGCGTGAATGTAAAAAATACTGTCTTTGTCCACAGGTCCACCCAATGCGATGCGCGTTTCTTTGTTGGGAAATTTAGGAACTAACGCATGTAGTTTCACATCGAGCATATTGTTCAAGACAAATCCGAAACTTCCTGTTTCATCGTGATCACATAAAAGAACGACCGAACGAGAGAAATAAAGATCGCTGGCAAAAGGATCTGAGACGAGCAAATCACCTTTTTCTGGTTGCTTTTTGGTTCGAAATGTGATGTCAATCAATGCGAGTGATTTTAAGAATAATTCAAAGTTACAAAAATGCTGGCGGTCTTCGGAAATCCAATTTTGCATCTTTAAAAATAGAAGATGAATTTCTGATGGTCAGCAAGAAACTTTTATTTGTACCAAGAGGTGTCCAATTAAATGAAAGTGACCAACAATGCATGTCACGGGTTAACATAAAATTGGCGTTTGTTACGCGAATTGCTTTCAAATCGGTGTTGATTGTCCCTGATAATTTCCATCTTTTCGTGAAGCTCAAATCTCCATTCACCATCAATGTTTGAACTTCAAAACGATCACTGTTATTGTTTGGTGTTTTATTTGTGTTGGTACTCACAGTATAAACATGAGACAAAGATACTTTCCAAGGAATGTCGAAATCGACAATAAACTCTGGGTGTAAATAGAAATAATCATAATCTGCATTCCAGTTTTGAGAAACAACTTGCTTGTTTTCTTGAATTTTATTTCGACTTTCTTTCGAAGTAAAGGTTAAAGTTGTTGTTAATGAATTGCTTAACGCTCTTCCTAATCCTTGTCCGTTTTTAACCGCATATTTTGAAATCGCCGCTCCTGTTGAGTCAGTCCAGCCATACGGACTAAAATTAGATACCGCTACAAAATTCAAGTAGGGGAAGGGACTTATTCTTAGATTGAGAGAGATGTCTGATAAATTCATGGAATCTTTGAAAATATCGTAATTCCCATTCAATGAAAGAGCATCAATGATCCGTGTTTTTTTGAATCCAGTGATTGTGTCTTTGTCTGATTTTCGTTTAAATTCAAAATTATTATTGAGTCCAAAGGTAATGAGTCCACGGTTTTTGGTGTTCGCTCCAGATGTATATAAACTTCGTTCGAAGGGAGAATAAACTACTTCAGATTTATTGAAACCAACTGAATCTCTAATAACACTATTAATTGCTGGAATGTAGCTAAATCCAATGTTTGGTGTCATCACGTGCCGCATTATTGGTTTGTTTTTACCTACAAAGCGGTAATAACTATACAAAACGGTAGTTCCACTGAGATTAAATGATAGATCATGTGCCATTCCTGCTTTTTGGATGGTATCTGTAATCGTTTGATTTAGAACAGCATCGTAAGATTTTCGTGTTTGTTGAAAGTTAATTTTTGTACTATAATTCACACTAGGAGTAATTTTTAAAACATTTTTAAATAATCCGCCTGTGGTTTGAATCGTTACTCTTTGTTGAATTCCATTTATAAATTGCTTACCAATAATATCGTATCTTTTTTGTTTTACTAATGTATCTCCAAATGTTACTCGATTTTCTCCTTCAAGACTATAAATTACTCCTAATCGCTGGAATAACTGCTTCCATGGTTGGCTCCCAGTGAAAAATCGTTTAACAGGAAAGAATTGAGAAGTATTGAAGTTTACATTTGGAGCCGTGAGCGCTATGTTTTTTGAAAGTGAATTTTGACTTAGTCCAATTTTTGCACCCATGCGATAAGGTTTTCCCGGAAAACTGCGATTAATGTTAATGTCTGAAACTAAGGTATTGCTAAAGTAATTCTGATTGTTTGGATCTAAATTTTGTTTGTTATCGTTGTTCGAAGCAAAATTAACTTTTGTGCTGAAATTCCAATATGGATTTGATTTTGCATCCTTTTGATGATTCCAAATAATGGTAAATTTATTCACACGAGATGAATCTGGGAATCCTCTTCGAAATTGTTCAAAACCAACATCAAAATTCCCCCGATATTTGTAACGTTTGGTGTATTCTGTGACATCTCGTACACCCCAGCTTCCACGTGTATATGCTTTCAAATAAGCGGACGTATGCACATAATCATTGATTGGAAAATAATATCCGAGATCGTTCAATCCTGAACCAAATGCTGAAATCGGAACAATTTGAGGAAACAAAATTCCATGTGTTCGATCTTCTTGTTGCGGAATGTAGCTAAATGGAAGTCCGAGTGGCGTCGGAACATTCGCAATCCACAAATTCATGGGACCAGTGACAATACGTTTATCAGGAACTAAAACTGCTTTTGAAAGTTGAAAATGGTAATGTGGCTCTTCCAAATCACAGGTTGTAAATCGACCATTTTTAAAGTGAATGTCTTCATTCGATTGTCTTTTGGCTGTGCCCATGTACAAAAACATCTCTTCCTGAACAATCTTAACAGCCTCAATATAAGCTTTTTTCGTGTCGAGGTTGTACTTTATAGTATTTGCTTCAATTTCGTCTGTACCATCTTTAAACAAAGGTTTTTCAACGATGTTACTATCTTTATCGTAGGCGTATGTTGCAAGCAGTTCATTTTTATCTAAATCAACTAAAATATAGCCTGCGGTAAGATTAATCCCTTCCGTTTCCACAAACGCTTTACCGTAAAGATGTAACTGTTTCTTCTTAATGTCAGCAAACAAGGAATCGCGTGCACCATAGCGACTAATATCGCCCATGCTGTCATCATTAACATAAATAGTGTCTTGAGCGTAACCAACACCACTTCCAAACATTATTAACAATGAATAGAAGATAATTAACAATATGGAACGCTTTTTGAACACGTGTTTAAAATATCTTTGTTTAACTTTTTAAAATTGAAGTGTACAAAACTAAAAAATTACCTTGTGGATATGGGAAAAAATAGGTCAAATTACAGTATTCATGCCATTTTATTTGTGTTTGCGACTTTTTGTACATTTTTAACAAGTGCTCAAAAAGATGAATTAGCAAATGGAGCCATCAAAACGGTTTGTATTGATGCTGGTCATGGCGGAAAAGATCCGGGATGTCATGGTGCTATGTCGAATGAAAAAGAAGTTTGCTTATCCATGGCACTTTTGCTTGGGAAGAAAATAAAAGAACAATATCCTGGAATCAAAGTCATTTACACGCGCGATAAAGATGTTTTTGTTGAATTAGATCAACGAGCAAAATTTGCCAATCAAAACAATGCCGATTTGTTTATTTGTATTCATGCGAATGCTGCGGGGCCTGCGGCGTATGGTGTTGAAACATATGTACTAGGTTTACACCGAACAGACGCCCAAAAACAAACTGCAGATCGTGAAAACGCTGCCATTCATTTAGAGGACGATAAAGGAGAAAAATACAAAGATTTTGACATGTCTCCAGATGCAATCATTGCACGGCAACTTCAATTGGCGGTGTTTTTGGATCAAAGTATCAGTTTTGCGAGCAAGGTGCAAAAAGAATTTAAACAGCTTGGTCGCTACGATCGAGGAGTGAAACAAGCAGGATTCCTTGTTTTGTATAAAACAACTATGCCAAGTGTTTTGATTGAAACAGGATTTTTAACAAATCCAGATGAGGAAAAGTTTTTAGCAACCAAAGAATCGCAAGAAAAAATGGCAAGCGCAATGTTTGCTGCTTTTACAAAATATAAAAATGAGTTGGAAGGAAACAGCGCGAGCGATGAAAAACCACCCATTCAAAAAGAGGAGCCTAAGGACAAACCAAAAGAAACAGAAAAAAAAGACACAAAACCGGAAACGGAAGTAAATCCTTCAAAAGTTATCTACAGGGTGCAAATCAAGACTTCGGATAAGAAAGTCAGTACCAGCGCACCAGAGTTTAAAGGAATGCAAGTCTTTGAATATCAGCAAGACGGCTTGTATAAATACGCTGTTGGAGTATTCGAAAGTGATTTTACTGCAGCGAATAATTACAAAAACGAGCTCCGAAATTCAGGTTTTCAACATGCTTTTGTTATCGCCTTTCTTGGATCAGAACGAATAAGTTTAGAAAAAGCTATTAAATTAGCAGAAAAATAATCGTTTTGAAGATATCAAAGGAAATTAAGACTGGAGTTATTGCTATTGCAGCCATCGGATTATTGGTTGCTGGGGTAAACTTTCTCAAAGGAAATAGCTTTTTTGGTGGAGACGACAACTACTACGTCTATTTTGCAAATACCGGCGGAGTCACTCCTGCAACATCCGTTTACGTGAATGGCGTTGTTGTTGGAAAAGTACTCAATGTAAACTTGACGGGAAAAAAAGATCCAAAGAAACAAGTTATTATGGAATTCAATATTCAAGATGACGATTTCAAAATAGCGAAAGGCTCTATCATAGAGGCTGGAGGTGTTGATTTATTGACAAAAGGTCTTGTAATTACACCCACATTAGATATAAGCAAAGGATATTACAAACCTGGCGATAAAATCCAAGGTGTTGTGAATGAAGATTTGATGGCTCAAGTAAAAACAGCTGTTGATCCGATTGTAAACAAGGTTCAAGCGGCTTTAGGTTCCTTGGACAAATTCATTAATCAAGTTTCAGCTTTTTGGGATACAACGGCAACTTCCGAGCTAAAAGGCACGATGAAAGAATTGCAAGTAGCCATTCGTAAACTAGGAAATGTAGCAGAAGAAGTCGAAGGATTAGTTGCTTCAGAGAAGGTCAAATTGGGCAAAATATTCTCAAATGTTGAAGGAATTACTTCTAATCTTCAAAAAAGTAATGATCAAATTTCTTCCATTTTAGGAAACGCTAAAAAAGTGACTGACGATCTTGTTACCGCTGATTTCTCTGGAACCGTTGCGCAAGCAAAATCCACGCTTGAGAAGTTCAATAAAACATTAGATGCGATCAACAGTGGCGAAGGTACATTAGGAAAACTCATGTCGGATGAACAATTATACAATGAATTAAACACAACCAATCAGCGTTTGCAAAAATTGGTTGAAGACATTGAAGTTCATCCGGAAAGATACATTCATTTCTCAGTGTTTGGTGCTAAGACCAAAGGTGTTCCATTAACTCCATCTGAAGAAAGGCAATTAAAACAAATGTTGGACTCAACGAAAAACTAAAATGATTTCAAGCATCATCTTTGGAATATTATTGATTTTTGGTCTTGGCTTTTTCGCTTGGAACGCATCAAAAATCCGTTCAAATATTTTGTTAGGTAGAGATATTTCTCGCACCGACAATCGAGGAGAACGTTGGAGAACAATGCTTTTGGTGGCCTTTGGTCAAAAGAAAATGTTCCAACGTCCAATTCCAGCGCTCTTGCACTTTGCCATTTATGCGGCATTTGTAATTACGCAAATTGAACTTATCGAGATTTTTATTGATGGAGTAGCTGGAACCCACCGTATTTTCAGGCCTTCTCTAGGAGGTTTCTATACGTTTATTGTCAGCTTCATCGAAATATTGTCTGTACTCGCATTCATTGCTACGATTTTCTTTTTAGCGCGAAGAAATTTATTGAAATTACCTCGTTTGGTCATGAATGAATTGACAGGTTGGCCAAAACTGGATGCTAACCTGATTTTGGTTTTTGAAATCATGCTTATCAGCTTTATTTTCATGATGAATGGAGCAGATGAAGTTTTGTACAACCGAGGTTTATCGCATGCGACGAATCTTGGAGATGGAAGTTTTGGATTTTCGATTTCTCAATTTGTTGGTCCAGGATTTTTTGGTTCATTGAGTGATGGTGCCTTGCATACCATTGAACGCATTGGTTGGTGGGGACACATTTTGATGGTATTTGTATTTTTAAATTATTTGCCATTCTCAAAACACCTTCACATTGTGCTTGCATTTCCGAACACATGGTATTCGAATTTAAATCCAAAAGGACAGTTTACGAATTTGGAATCAGTGACCAACGAAGTGAAACTCATGATGGATCCAGCGACTGATCCATTTGCCGCACCAGCGAATCCCGATGCCATTCCGCAACGTTTTGGAGCGAAAGATGTTACGGATTTAACATGGAAGAATCTGATGGATGCATACAGTTGTACTGAATGTGGTCGTTGTACATCTGCTTGTCCTGCAAACCAAACAGGTAAATTACTTTCTCCGCGAAAAATCATGATGGACACGCGCGATCGACTTGAGATTGTTGGAGATAATATCCGCAAAAACGGTAAAGATTACGACGACGGAAAATCACTTTTGTTCGATCATATTTCGGAGGAAGAAATTTGGGCATGTACATCATGTAACGCTTGTGTGCAAGAATGTCCTGTAAATATTGATCCGCTCTCGATTATCATTGATTTGAGAAGGTATTTGGTGATGGAAGAATCTAAGATGCCATCAGAATTGGCTGGAATGTTAACCAATATTGAGAACAACGGTGCGCCATGGCAATTTTCGCCAACAGATCGTTTGAATTGGGCGAGTGAAGATTAAACGCCTCAAGATGCTAAATTCGTTGACAATTTTGAATACTTCATCCAGTTTGGAGTTTGAAAATTTCAATTTAATACTAAAAAATAAGTAATAAAAAATGGGATTTATAAGTTAAAATTCATTTTAGTTAAAAATCAACTAAGAATACTGTAATCCATTCAAAATTATAATTTAATGCACTAAATTTGTAAAAGATAATTGGGTAAAATGACATTGGTAATAGACAAAAATAACTCGAATAATATTGCTCTTTTAATTTCAAAAGCGTTTAAAAAGCAGAGCAAAAAAGGAAACTTAGCTCAGCACTTTGGGAAATTAAAGCGAAATATTGATGGACTTACATATCAGTTGGAAATAAGAGAAAATGAAAATTGATTTTATAACTGATACAAATTTTTTAATTTACATTCATGAAGGAAATCCAATCGTAGTTCCTTTTTTGAATTACAACTTTGGAATTTCATTTGTCACTGAAGTTGAATTACTTGGATTTAAAGGGCTTACAAAAGATGCTGAGACAAATTTAATTCAGCTGATTGATGATTGCTTTTTAATCGACTGGAATTCAAAAATTAAACACCAAACGATAGCTTTAAGAAGAAAGTATACTTTAAAACTCCCAGATGCAATAATCGCAGCTACATCAATTGTTTACGATTTACCCTTAGTAACAGCAGATAAGGGTTATACAAAAATTAAAGAACTTGACTTGGTCTTAGTTGATTTTTAATTCTGGCTTTTAGAAAGTAAATTAGCTATTCGTTGAATAAGATAAATGATTTTAAGAAAAATATAAATGAAAAAAGGGTCGATTTAGAAGAGGTAATTTGAACACAAATTAGACTGTTTTTTGCGCAAATACATCTTATTAAAATATAAATTATGAACTTAAAAGTACCAACAATGGCTGAAATGATGGCCAGCGGAGAAACGCCTGACATCCTTTTTTGGGTTGGTTGTTCAGGTAGTTTTGATGATCGAGCGAAGAAAATCACAAAAGCAATTGTGCGCATTTTGAATCATTGTCAAGTAAAATTTGCTGTTTTAGGCGCAGAAGAAAGTTGTACTGGAGATCCTGCAAAAAGAGCAGGAAACGAATTTACCTTTCAAATGCAAGCCATGATGAACATTCAGGTGTTGGATGGTTACGAAGTAAAACGCATTGTTACAGGTTGTCCGCATTGCTTTAACACATTGAAAAATGAGTATCCAGAGCTAGGAGGGAAGTACGACGTTATTCATCATACCCAATTGATCCAAGATTTAATAAATACGGGAAAACTGAGTATTGAAGGTGGAGTTTTCAAAGGGAAAAAAATCACATTCCACGATCCATGTTATTTAGGTCGAGCGAATGATGTATATGAAGCGCCACGCTCACTTATTGAGAAATTGGATGCTGAATTGGTCGAAATGAAGCGATGCAAAACCAACGGACTTTGTTGCGGAGCAGGAGGAGCCCAAATGTTCAAAGAAGCTGAAAAAGGAAATAAAGAAATCAATGTGGAACGTACAGAAGATGCACTTGAAACAAATGCTTCTATCATTGCCACAGGCTGTCCTTTCTGTAACACAATGATGACAGATGGCGTCAAAAATTTCAATAAAGAAGGTGAAATTCAAGTACTGGATGTAGCCGAATTGATTGCTAACGCAGCCGAATTGTAATGCTATTCCCATCGCTTCCAGATTCCAGTAAAGTGTGGTTGTATCAATCACAGACTGAGATTCCCTTGGATTTACATGCTGAAATTCAACAAAAATTGAATCTTTTTATTGGTGGTTGGGCAGCTCATGGCACGGAACTTTTCGGAGAAGCGACCATTTTGGAAAATTATTTCGTTGTACTCGCTGTTGATGAAGCTAAAGTAAAAGCTTCTGGTTGTTCCATAGATACTTCCGTTCATTTCATAAGATCTTTGGGTGAATCTTTTCAGCTTGAGTTTTTTAATCGTATGCATGTATTGATTGAAACGAATGGAATCAAGGAAATTGTTCATTTCAGTGAGTTGGCTTCTCATTCAGAATCTTTTATATTCGATCCAATGATTACAAACTTAGGAGAATTGAGGAGGTCATGGAAAATAAAAATTTCTGAAAGTAGGTTTGCGTAAGGCAAATAATCAATAAGTTCATTCTTAAACTTTTCTAGGATTGCCTCTAATTTCTCAAGTCTTAGAATTTATCTGCAGAAAATAAAGATTTTACGGTTTGTCTGTAAGTCTCACCAATGCTAAAAGCTTGTCCATTTTTTAGGATTATTTGATTGCCATCCACAATTTTTATGTGACTAATTGATACTATGTAAGACCGATGAATTCTAATAAATTTTCCCGGAGGCAAACGTAAAAGTAGATCCTTCATCGTATCTAAAAACATTATTTTTTCTGTTGTTGTATGCACTTTCACATAGTCTTTTAGACCTTCAATAAATACAATGTCTGATGCTTCTATTACATATATCTTTCGATCAGCTTTAAATGTAATTACTTCATTTTGAAGCGAATGTGATTTGTTTATCTGATTGAATTTATTAAGGCTATTTATAAATGCTTCAAACGTAATTGGTTTCAACAAATAATCGATTACATTAAATCTAAATGCATCAAGCGCAAAATCTGGATAGGCAGTAGTCAGAACAAAATGGAAGTTTTTAAACATCGCCATCACGTCAAAGCCTGTTAGATGGGGCATTTGAATGTCGAGAAAAATCAAATCAACACTTTCGTTTTTTATCAATTCTATCCCTTTTTCAACATCTGTGCAAGCAAAAATAGTATTTATCATTTGAGATTTCATCGCATAACTCTCCAAGAGCCTTACAGCCAGAGGCTCATCATCTATAATTAAACAATTAAGCTTTTTCATCCAAATCAATGATTAAATCCACACTAAAATAATCTTCATATATATTGATATTTAGTTGATGTTTGTTAGGGTATAAATACGTTAGTCGTTTTTTAATGTTCTCTAATCCAATACCCGGACTTTGATCTTTGTTCTTTTCGGAGATTTTGTTTTTCACATAAAATTTAATTTGTGTGCCTTCATTCGATAATTTCAGCATGATCGGATCATTTGATGAAATTTCACCGTGTTTTATGGCATTTTCTAAAAAAGGAGAGAGCAAATAGGGTTCGATTTTATACGATAACACAGATTCATCGAAATTTGCTTTCATGAAGTCTATGTTAGGATAACTCAACTTTGTGATTTCTATTAAACTTTTCATAAAATCAATTTCTTGCATGATTGAAATGGTGTCCTTTTGAGATTCATAGGTGGTAAATCGCATCATCAGACTCAATTCATTAACCGCTTTCAGCGCATCGTTTGGGTTAAACTGTATTAAAGCATAAATGTTATTCAATGTATTGAACAAAAAATGAGGATTGATCTGCGCTTTTAGTGCGGTTATTTCAGCCTCTCTTTTTTCCTTCTCTAGTGCTTCTTTAAGTCGAATTGTTTCGAAAGTGTGTACAATCAAAAAGATACTCATGGAAGTAAAAATTGTTTTGAAACCAAAATGAAAATTATCGTAAATGATGAATAAAAAATCTGTCCCTTCAAAATAATTCTGCTCATTAAACAACCATAGTGTTAGTACTTGATCAAATAAATACCTCAAAATTCCAAACAGCACAAAAACAATCAATTGACTGATAACCAATTTGATCCATCCGAATGATTTAAAAACAAAAGGTAAAACAATACAATAATTTAGATAAAAAGCGGTAAGGCTAACGATTAAGAAAGTAATATTAAATAGACCGAAAGAGAAAGACCAATTCCCATCAAAATTAACGTATTGGTCGTATAAAAAATACAGCCAAAACAAGCCGTGAATTAATAGCACCTTGTTCTTTCTATTCCCCATCATTGTATTTGTTGTAAAGGTAAATCTATTCATTTTTCTATAAATCGGGTACGTCGATTAAATCAAAGGGTTTGTAGATAAAAGTTTCTAGTCTTCAGTGATTTCTTGAAATTTACATCATGAAATTAAAATCAATCACATGAAAAATGTAATTTACGTTTCCTTAATTTTAGTAACCTATATTTCTTGCGCGGTTAGGTCAAATCAAGAGTTAGAAATTGATAAACTTCCCAGACTAAACGCTAATGAGAAAATACCGATTTTGAATCTTGGAACCTTTCATTTTGGATATACGTCAGATGCAGAAACTGTTGAATTTGATGAGCATGATGATGAAAACAAAAAACAAGCCCATGAAATTGCGAAGAAAATAGCTGAGTTTAAACCGACAATCATATTAATAGAGTATGAACCAAAACACAACGAAATCTTAGCGTCTGAATATGCTGAGTACACTAAAAATCCTACAATGAAATTTGAAAATCCAAGCGAAGTGGAACTCTTAGCTTTTGAAGTTGGCAGATTGGCTGGGACAAAAGAAATCTATGGGATTGATCATCAAATGGGCTATGACTATGACATTGGTAACAAAATCAACAACACGATAGATAAAGTTTGGTATGATTCATATTTTGAAACTACGGAGAAGTTTTATCCTGATTTAAATTTAAATCTTGAAGGAACATCACTTTTTGAAAAGTTGAAAATAATGAACGAAAATGTCTATTTAGATTTTCTCATAGCCGTGAATGCAGACATGTTAACCCATGCCGGGACTGATGGCAATTTTGAAGGCGCTGATGAAGCCACAAAGTACTATCAACGGAATTTAAGAATGTATTCCGAAATGAATCGTTTGAAGATTAAACCAACGGATAGAGTATTTATACTGATGGGCGCCAGTCATACGGCCTTTTTCAGAGATTTTATTAGCCGAAGCCCCAAATATAAAATGGTAAATACCTTCGAATATCTAAAGTAATCGAACAGCAACAAAAGTGTAAATAATCTTTAGAAATAATGGAAGAACTAGCAGCTGATTTAGTCGCTTTTCAGATTTACCATGTTGTTTTAGCTTGATAATGATTTGAGAACAGAATGAAAAAACTAATAAAATTCGAAAAAATGAAAACATCCATTTCTGCAATTCTGCTTACAGTTTTTTTGGTAATTAACTTTAGAGCCAAAGCCCAAGACACACTCAGAAAAGACCATTTATTAGAACATGTATATCGGTTTAACATTACTGACGGAAGTTTTTCAGGTACAGGATCGACTTTTTTAATTGACGAATTAAAAAAAGCTGACTTAGTCTTACTTGGAGAGTACCACGGTTCAGCAAGAATATCAGAATTCACAAATGCACTTGTACCTGTGTTAAACAATTATGGCTACAAAACCTTGATGGCAGAAGTGGGGCAATCTACTGGACAACTCTTAAATTCCATACAAGGTAATGTTACTTCCAACTTGAAGGAAATAAATAACAAGTATCTCTTTAACTATGATAGTAGCGAAATTGAGCTTCCGATTCCATTTTTTGAACATGTAGAAGATGCTCAATTCTTGCAAACCCTTAAAAATCACAACTGGCAAATAGTTGGAATTGACCAAGAGTTCCTCTATGGATTCCCAATGCTCATTGACAAGATATATCAAAATTTAAATAACCGTCAAAGACGCGCAACTTCAGAACTTTACAAAAACCTAAAAGATTCGCTTGTTCAATATTATGACTTGGATTTAGCAGGTGCAAAAGACATATCAGTTAGCCTAAAAACTTCCATTGTATTTAATGAATTTACAAGAAAGACCAATGTAAACAGAAGAAATGCTGTATTAATCGAAGACTTAAACAATAGCATTGAAATATATTATCTGAATGCCACAAAGCGTTGGTTCGAGAGCAATCAATTGCGGGTTTCTTACATGAAGTCGATGCTTAAACAACAATTAAAAAACAACAAAATAGATTTATCGAAAGAAAAGATCTTGTTTAAAATGGGAGCTTATCATTTATCAAAAGGGTTTTCGCCTTTGAATTTTTATGAAGTCGGAAACATGATCAATGGATTCGCTGATTTTCATGACAAAAAACCACTTCACATCACATTCTCTTCAAGATTTTATTTGGAGAATGGAGAAATAAAGGATGTTTTGGATTCAGACGAGTCCTATGTTCAGCGCTACAAGGATTTGGACAAGTATGGTTTAAAAGATGAATGGGTAATTATTGATCTACGTCCGATTATAAAAGGATATTTCTATTACCCACGAATATTAAATTTCAATGAACACATTATAGAAATTGCCAAATCGTATGATTTGCTTATAATTCCAAAAACAGAAATGAACCCAACACTAAACTATGATCATTAGCATAGAATTAAGGAAATACTAGTGCAGAACCTATAATTTTTGTTGTTTAAAAAAAATGTTCGAAGAAAGTTCCCATGATGTTTAGTTATTGTCTAAAAAAACATCCATTTTTTGGGTAAACATAGAATCAATCCAAACTAAACCTTTTCTTTTTTGACTTTTTTACGTTCCTTAAACCGATACCCCAAAGACAAACGCATGCTGTAAAACGATTGATGGTATTTCATTTGTAAAAATCCTATGCTTTTGTTGTCAAAATCTAAACTGAAAATGGCAAAAAACTTCGGAACGTTGTAACCAAACATCATTTGGATGTCATATCGTGCAACAATACCCAACAAACTTGTCGGTGTGCCATTTAAGGTGTATGATTTCAACTGTAATCTTGGTCCAAATGCGAACATGGCGCCATATTGCCAGTTTTTTTTGATAGTTCCAACATGTCCAACTCCTGGAATTACTCCCAGATCAACGGCGGCCAACGACGAAGATGCTGTTTTTGAATTTGTTGTATCAATGAGTTGTTTTGGAATAATGCTTCCTTTTTCATTTTGCAAGCCATAAATATCAAACTTACCAGCTAAATACCAAGTAGTTACAGGTTTGTTGTATTTTCCTCTAACTCCATTAAATGGGCTTATTTTAAAGTTTTTGTTGTGGAAATACCACATCGCAAGCGAGACATTGTAACTTCCAATCGTCTGAGTAATATCGTTCGGTTTTAAGTCATTCAATGTTGCGTCCCAGTCTTTTGCATTTACTACAACATACCCTGAGTAAGTGCGCAGGTTTACTTCGTAATGCGTTTTTTTGAACGAAAAATTTAAACCTAAATCAATGTAATTTGCTTCGCCAAAACGGCTGACAGGTCTTGAATTACCAATAACAGCTCCCGACAAACGCAAGGAAAACCATTTATACGCAAAACCAAACCCCAACATCGTTTTGAAATTATGCCGGTATTTTACTTTGTCGATTCCATTCCCAAAATCGTATTTCATGGAGAATGGCGCAGAATTATATCCAACATCTCCAAAAACGGTTGGATGATCTTTATACAATGTATAACTTGTGCTGTCAATTTCTTGACAGAAGCTGTTTCCTATAAAAAGTGAAACAATAAATACCTTAACGAATTCCTTCAAGTGATAAAATAAAAGCAAATTCTTTGGCCTTTTCGAGTCGTTCGGTTGATCTACCAGAACCACCTCCATGACCTGCATCCATGTTACAATCCAGCATCAACAAATTAGCATTGGTGCGGTATTCGCGCAGCTTAGCGATCCATTTTAATGGTTCCCAATATTGAACTTGAGAATCATGATAACCTGTTGTGATCAATAAATTCGGGTAATCCATGCGATTCACATTGTCATAAGGCGAATAATTCAACATGTAATAATAAAATTCTTCTTCGTTTGGATTTCCCCATTCTTCGTATTCACCTACCGTTAAAGGAATGGATTCGTCGAGCATCGTTGTTACAACATCAACAAATGGAACTTGTGCAACAACACCTTTGAATAGGTATGGAGACATGTTTGTAACAGCTCCCATTAAAAGTCCGCCAGCGCTGCCGCCCATCGCGTAAATTTTCTCATTGTCGCAATATCCTTTCATTCCGAGGTATTCAGCCACATTGATAAAATCTGTAAATGTGTTGATTTTCTTATTCAGCTTCCCGTTTTCATACCATTGTTCTCCAAGGTATTTTCCACCACGGACATGTGCCAGCGCATAAACAAAACCTCTGTCGAGCAAACTTAATCGTGTTGCACTAAAAACATCTGGAAAAGTATAACCATAAGAACCGTAAGCATAAAGCAGGCAAGGAGCTGATTTTAAATCTGTTCCCTTTTTGTAAACTAATGAAACTGGAATTTTTGAACCATCATTTGCCGTTGCCCAGATGCGTTGTGATTCATAGTTTTCTAACGAAAATGTTGGATCGATCAACTTATTTTGAAAAAACAACGTTTTATTTCCAGAAATCAAATCGTATTTAATAACAGATGACGGAGTGGTCATCGAATTGTAGAAATAATAAAACTGCGTTGCGTTATAGTTGTCATTTGAAGCCAAACCTAAATAATACGTTTCTTCATCGATGGAGATGTATTTTTCTTGCTTGGTCGCTAAATCAATTGAACGAAGCTTGAGCAAACCATTGTTTCTTTCTTGGATAACGATGTATTTATCGAGAACCATGTGTTGCTCCAACAGCGTTTCTTTCGAATGCGCAATAATTTCGTTGCAATCACCTAAATTTGTTGGGATTTTGGAGCAAAAAAGTAATTTTTTATTTGGCGCATTATCGTTCGAAAGAATGTAAAATCCATTATTGTGAACATCGGTTCTATACAAATGTCCCGGTTTTCGTGCTAAAAACACTTTAGGATTTGAAGCTGGATTGTTGGCATCTATCAACAATTCCTCAGTGGTTGTGGTGCTTTCTGAATTGATGATAATGTATTGGCTATTCATTGATTTACCGATACTTACATTGAATTTCTCATCTTTATCTTCAAAAACCAAGACATCAGAAGATTGTTTTGTACCTAAAACGTGTCTATAGACTTGAAATGAACGCAGCGTTTGAGGATCAATTTTTACATAAAAAAGTGTTTTGTTGTCGTTTGCCCAGCAAAGAGAACCATCTGTGCCTTCAATTTTATCCGTTAAAAATTTAGTGCTTCCATAATTGCGAACAGAAATGGTATAATTTCTTCTCCCAACAAAGTCTTCGCTTAAAGCCAATAACTTGTTGTCTGGAGAAGGAGACCAATCTGCCAATTCGTAAAATGTTTTCTTTGCAGCACGTTCATTTTCATCAATTAGAACAGTCGTTTTTGCTCCGTTTAAATGAATGATTTTAGGGTAATCCAAGGCTTCTGAATACTGAACTTGATATATTTTTCCATTTACTTCGAAAGGAGCACTTTGTTCATTTGGATCAATTCGGCTTTCAAATTCAGCCAATAACTTATCAATCATTGGTTTTTGTTGACCAAAAAAGGCTTCGCTTATTTTATTTTCCTCGGATATATAGTCTAGCACTGGCTTTGCGTCGCGCTCATTCATCCAAAAATAATTGTCGATTCGTTTATGGTTGTGGATGGTAAGTTCTTTTGGAATTTTCTTGGCAATTGGTTCGCCTGATTGTTGTGCTTTCAATGTGAATGGGGCAATTAAGATTACTAGTAAAAAACGTTTCATTCTTTCATTTTGAAATCAAATTTAGCAATATAAGCGTTGCATTCATCGGGAATTTATCAATTGTAATTCACAATTTTAGAAGTTTCATTAACTTTGGAACTTAATTTTTGAAATGAAACGCATTTACAAATTCTTGCTCAACAAGCTTCCACGACCGCTATTAATCCGTTTGAGTTATCCATTTAAAATGATTGCTCCTCTGCTTTACAAAGGGAATAATGTTGAATGTCCTGTCTGCGAGCGTTCATTTTCGAAATTTTTATCCTACGGTTCAGATGTTGCTCACCGAGAAGGAGTTCTTTGTCCGTATGATTTGACCTTGGAGCGTCATCGATTGATGTGGCTTTATTTAAGAGATTTTTCTGATTTCTTCACAGCAAAAAAACTGGATGTGTTGCATATTGCGCCAGAGCAGTGTTTTCATAAAAAATTCAAAGCCCAATCGAACTTAAATTACTTGACCGGCGATTTAGTGTCGCCCATTGCTGATATGCACTTTGATTTACACAGTATTCCCTTGGAAGACAACCGATTCGATGTGGTTTTTTGCAATCATGTAATGGAACATGTAGATGATCCAATTCAATGCATGAAAGAACTTTACCGTGTAATGAAGCCAGGAGGTTGGGCAATCATGCAAGTACCTCAAGATCTGTCTCGCGAAGAAACTTATGAGGATAAAAGCATTACATCGCCAGAAGAACGTGAAAAACACTATTGGCAAAAAGATCATGTTCGACTTTTTGGGAAAGATTATCCAAACTATTTAGAAAGAGCAGGTTTTGAGACTGAAATATTTGATAAAGAATCGAAAATCGGCGCAGAGAAAATAGACCGATATCGCCTCATGGAAAAGGAGATTTTGTATATTTTTCATAAGAAATAAATGCATTTTCTTGAAAAGAAGTAATTTAATAAGCAAGAAATGACGAGAGAAGAACGACTGGTTTATTGTAAGGTTTGTAAAAACCGAAGTTTTAATACGAATTTGGGTATTGTATGTAGCTTAACACAAGAACAAGCTTCTTTTAACGGCTCTTGTCCAGATTACGATGAAGATGCAAGAGAAGTTCAAAACGTTGAAGTTCAAAAAGAAAACATAAAAGCAGAGACCAAGAAAGGAATCAATCGTGGTCGCTATGTTCTGTTTATACTTGGTGGATTTAATTTGTTATATGGAATTTATGAATTAACGAATAAAGAAGATCCCTTCATATTTTATGCGGGAATTATTGACTCCATAATTGGGCTTGTTTTCATTGGATTAGGTGTTTTGTCCTTGTACAAAGCTTCCTTATCGATGCTTATCGGTTTAATATTTTACAGCGCGATTGTCATTTTAATGGCACTTGTTGATCCTGTCACAATTGTGCAGGGAATTATTTGGAAGGTTATAATCATTTCGTCTTTAATTTATAGTTTTCGAGTTTCCCGAGAAGAAGAAGCTAAAAATCGAGTTCTGGGTGCAGATTTGCTTGATCAGCTTTGATAAATTGTTGATTTCTATTGTTCTTTTGAATGACGAGATTGTTACATTCCTAGAAATGCGTATATTTGTCATCGGTTATAGGCAAATATTGCTGAGCAATTCTTAAATTACTTTTCTTTTATCTATTGCCATAAAACAAAGACGCAAGTCTTCAATCATTTAACGAATACATATTAATGGCAAAATCTCAAGAAACTTACAGTAAGAAAGAAAAAGAAAAACTTCGTTTGAAGAAAAAACAAGACAAACAAAAACTAAAAGACGAGCGCAAAGCAAACTCTAAAGGTGGAGGTTTGGAAAATATGATGGCCTATGTGGATGAGAACGGAAACATTGTGGATGCTCCACCAGATCAAACACGAAAAATTGAGATTGAAGCAGAAGACATCGAAATTGGAATTCCAAAAGGGGAGAAGAGAGAGAATCCTGCTGTTCGTAGAGGTAAAGTAGCCTTCTTTAATACAGATAAAGGGTATGGATTTATTGCAGAAACTGGAACGGCTGAGAAATATTTTGTACATGCTAATGGACTTTTAGATCAAATTAAAGAAAACGATAATGTGTCTTTTGAACTCGAAAGAGGATTGAAAGGAATGAATGCGATCAAGGTAACGCTCGTTTAAAAAAAATCTAAGATTTATTTATAATTCACTGATTTCTAAAAAAGAAAGTTTTTAGGAAATCAGTTGTTTGTACCCGCTAGTTTCTTGGCTTTTTTTTAAGTTTCTTGGCAATCAGAATGATTTACATTTACTTCGCAAGCAACCTTTTATTTTGTTTTACTGTCTTTATTATACTGTTTAACAAATCAAAATAAATGGTATGAACTATGAAACGGAGTTACTCCTTGTGCACCAATTCCCCTAAGTTTTTTGAATAATTTTTTTTGGTTGAGACGAATAAAATTGGAGCAACTTTAAAAGTCAAAATCACTTTCATCCTAACCTTGAGAAATTAGGCGTCAGATTTAAAATCTATTAAGCCTAACTTTTGATTAATTTGAAATTATCTTGTTTTTCAAAACGAACTATTGGCATAGAGTTCTGAAATTCATTCCTTTGACATCGAATTCTAATTTAAAACCATCGAATTCTAAAAAGAGCTTTTTTACTATGAATGAAAGAATTATTTTAGCATTCAATTAGTTTAATTACTTATCGGACCTTAAGTAAGTCCAATATAAACTGTAGAAAATTATGAAAACAATTACTCGAAAAATTAAGGGTTTCCTAGTGGCCACTCTTTTTATGTCATCGACGTGCTTTAGCCAATGTCCGTTAGGCAATTCTTTTGGTTCTGCTGTTGCTCCAACAGTTCCTGGGGTTACTCAGCAAATTAATACATGCAGCTTTCTAGGTGAATATTCAACCGTGAGTGGCTTAGTAGCTGGTTCTGAATATACCATCAATTTGACTGCAAGCAATGGTGCTTTAGGCAACTTCGTGGTGTCGGTTTATGATGCAACAAATAGTTCATTTGTGACTTCAGGAAATATCCCTTTTGCTTTTATACCAGGTAATACTGGAAATTATTATCTTCAGTGGAATGGACCAAATTGCTTTACAGAAACAGTTTGTCATGTTTCATCGATTGCGTTAACATCAAACAATATTCTTCCTTGCGCTGGAATTCCAAATCCAGGAATAACTGATGGACCTTCAAATGCTTGTTCTGGTGAACCTTTTGTTATATCAATTCAAAATATATTTGATGTATCGGGAATTACTTACATGTGGCAATCATCTAGTGATGCGGCTTTCACAAGCAACGTTACAACTTTGAGTTCAATAACTACATCTCAAGCAATTCAGAGTCAATCAGCGCCAACTTATTATCGATGTGTTGTAACTTGCGCAAATGAAACAACTCCTGGTTATTCCTCCGTTTTGTTTGTAGATCAAAATTCTCCTGCTGCTTGTTATTGCACGCCTGTTTACCAATACGGATGTACAGATCAAGACATTATTACACAAGTCAGCTTAAATACATTGCTTAATAATTCGGGTACCAATTGTACAAGTGGTAACCTAGGTTATGTTGATTACACAAATGATCCTGCATTAACTACAGCGTTGTTCTACGGACAAACGTATAATTTAGATGTATCTGTTGGATTGTTTTCACAAGGAATTGCTGCTTGGATAGATTTCAATGACGATGGTATTTTTGAAACTCCTTCTGAAAGAATAGGATATGGAACGGTAACGGGAAATAACACAATATCATTAGCATTTGATATAAATAATGCCATGTCTTCAGGAATCAAAAAAATGAGAATTCGTTCAGTTTTTGGTGGAGGACCTGAGCAAATCACTTCTTGTGGTCAATTCACATGGGGTGAAACAGAAGATTATTCTGTATTAATTGGAGTAGATGACGAATTTGCGTGCATCAATGGATCTGTTTTTTGCGACAACAATGATGATGGAATACTTGATAGTTCAGACGTTGCTCTTGGATATGCACCATTCATTTTAAATTACAATGGACAAACTCAAATTACAAATGCGGATGTTAATGGATATTTTTTCTTCGGAATTCCATTAGATAGTAATGCTACTTCAGCAACTGTAACTGTGGATCCAGCTTGGCTTGCTCAAAATGGTATTCAATACACAACCAATTCCATAACTACAACAAATTTGGTTTGTAATGCAAACAGTCCTACTTTAAATTTTGCGGTGAATTGCGATTCATCTGATATTCAATCAAGTTGCATAATTGGTTTAGTTTATTGCGATGCAAATTTGAATGATTCGTTAGATAGCGGTGAAGTAGTGATTCCATTTGCACCTGTTGTTTTAGAAAATGGAGTGACGGTTTACACGGATTCACTTGGAGTATTTAGTTATTCAGGTGGTCAAAATCCTAGCGGGATGATGGGAGTTTCTATTTCTTCATCTTGGTTAGCAACAAACGGTTATGAGCTTTTGAATAACAATTTTGAAGTTTCGACTGATTGTTCTAGTCCCGTGCCATTAAACATTGGAATCAATTGCTCTCCAGTACTTTGTTCGAATCTTTGGACAACAGTTACTCCTTGGATCGGTTATTTCCAAAATCAAAACAATCAAATTCGATTGAGTTGGGGTAATTATGGACCGAATATGACTTCTGGATTTACTTTAACTTTGACTTTTCCAACAGATGTTACTCCAGTTTTAAGTAGTATATCAAATCCAAATTACTCCATTTCTGGAAATACCATTTCGTGGACCTATCCAGCTGGTAATTACAGTTCATATAACACTGACATTATTTCGTTTTATGTTCCGCCAATTTTCCCAAGTGGAACAGCTCACACTTACACTTCTACCATTGATGCAAGAGGAGCGGTTGCCGATTGTGATACAACAAATAATGATGGAATGTTAACCATGATATTAGGAAACAGCTACGATCCAAATGATAAATCGGTGAGTCATCCTCCAATGATTAATCCAGATGAAGACGAGGAATTGACCTACGTTATACGTTTCCAAAATACAGGTACAGCTCCAGCGCAAGATGTTTACATCTTAGATACCTTAAGCTCATTCTTAGATTGGTCATCGTTGAAAGTAATAAACGCTTCACATTACATGCAATTAGTTGATTTAGGAAATGGTGTGGTGAAATTCAACTTCCCTGGAATTTGGTTACCAGATAGTACCTCGAATGAGCCAGCATCACATGGACGAGTAGTATTCTCGATCAAAGAAAATGCATTCAATCCATTAAATTCTGTTATTGAGAATACTGGATACATTTACTTCGATTGGAATGAAGCGATTATTACGAATACAACTTACAACATCAATGCTTATCCGGTATCAGGAATTGATGAATTATCAGGGAATCAAGTGAACATCTATCCAAACCCATTCAATGGAACAGTAAATGTCCTTTCTTCTAAATTGATGGAAAGCATCAAGGTACTTGATGTTACAGGTCATGAAGTTTATTTTGAAGCAGTAAATGCTGTTAATCAATCCATTGATTTGTCAAAATTAAGTCAAGGGGTTTATTTGGTGGAAGTAAATTCAGGTGGTGAGATTTCTACCCAAAGAATTATTAAAAAATAAAAAATAGTTTGTTTTAAACTAAAACGCCCATCGTCTCGATTTTGTCGGGAGATGGGCGTTTTTTTTTGGAATAGATTTATCCTAGTGCTTAGCTTGATTGACTATTTTCTTTCATGATAACTTGCTTAATATTAAATATTTATTAAATTTGAACATCATTTATTTTATTCAAAAACATATGAAAACAACACTACTCAATTTTAAAACTGCGGTATTCTTCGGTTTTTCTATCATTTTAGGTGCAACCTCACTCGGTCAATCTTGCCCTCTAGGAAATTCTTATGGACAAGCAGTTGCACCAACCGTGGTTGGACAAACTCAAGCTATATCGTCTTGTAGTTTTTTAGGTGAATATTCTACAGTGACTAATCTAGATTCAGCTTCTACATATCTAATTAATATGGCTTCAAACAACGGTGCCGTAGGAAATTATTTTGTAACAGTTTATGAAGTGAACTCATCAGTTCCTGTTACATCAGGCCCAATACCTTTCAGCTTTTCGCCTGCCAATAGCGGTAATTATTGGTTTCAATGGAATGGACCAAATTGTTTAGTTCAATCAGGGTGTCTAGTAAGTTCCATCACATTAGAAGCTAGTAATGCAGCTTCTTGCAATTCTGTTACTGGAGGACTTGCTCAGTCTTTGACGGCTAATGCTTGCTTAAATGTGCCATTTATGTTGAATTTAGTGAATGCATCCGCTGGCGTTGGAATTTCTTACCAGTGGCAATCTTCTTCAGACGGAATTAGTTTCTCAAATATTCCAGGTGAAGTGTTTGCAACCGCTAATGTGATGCAATCAACAACTACTTGGTATCAATGTGTTGTTACATGTTCAAATGGAACTTCAAGTAATTCATCTTCTGTTCAAATCGCCATGAATTCTACGCTTAATTGCTATTGTACAAGTCAAGCGAACATGTCTCAAGATACAGAAATCCTATCGGTTTCCCTAGCTTCACTTAATAATGTAAGCGGCTGTGGTATTACTGGTGGTGCTGGAAGTGTTGCTGGTATGTATTCTGATTTCACGAATTTACAGGCTACTCCATTAACTTTGGGAAGCAGTAATCAAATGTCCGTTTCTGTAACTATGTGTGGTGCAGCAAATTTTATGAATAGTGCCAAAGCATGGATAGATTGGAATCAAGATGGTGTTTTTGACGTGACAACCGAGCAAGTTTTTACTTCGATAAACGCTGTGAATGGACCTAATACAATTGTTGGCACTGTAAATGTGCCATTAAATGCCAATTTGGGGTTGACGAGAATGAGAGTAGTTTGTAGAGAGACTTCTAATGTTGCGAGTATAACACCATGTGGCACATATACTTGGGGGGAAACAGAAGATTATGCGATCTTAGTGACAGACGACAATTCGTTTGCATGCATCAACGGATCTGTTTTTTGCGACAACAATGATGATGGAATACTTGATAGTTCAGACGTTGCTCTTGGATATGCACCATTCATTTTAAATTACAATGGACAAACTCAAATTACAAATGCGGATGTTAATGGATATTTTTTCTTCGGAATTCCATTAGATAGTAATGCTACTTCAGCAACTGTAACTGTGGATCCAGCTTGGCTTGCTCAAAATGGTATTCAATACACAACCAATTCCATAACTACAACAAATTTGGTTTGTAATGCAAACAGTCCTACTTTAAATTTTGCGGTGAATTGCGATTCATCTGATATTCAATCAAGTTGCATAATTGGTTTAGTTTATTGCGATGCAAATTTGAATGATTCGTTAGATAGCGGTGAAGTAGTGATTCCATTTGCACCTGTTGTTTTAGAAAATGGAGTGACGGTTTACACGGATTCACTTGGAGTATTTAGTTATTCAGGTGGTCAAAATCCTAGCGGGATGATGGGAGTTTCTATTTCTTCATCCTGGTTAGCAACAAACGGTTATGAGCTTTTGAATAACAATTTTGAAGTTTCGACTGATTGTTCTAGTCCCGTGCCATTAAACATTGGAATCAATTGCTCTCCAGTACTTTGTTCGAATCTTTGGACAACAGTTACTCCTTGGATCGGTTATTTCCAAAATCAAAACAATCAAATTCGATTGAGTTGGGGTAATTACGGGCCGAATATGACTTCTGGATTTACTTTGACATTGACTTTCCCAACAGATGTAACTCCAGTTTTAAGTAGTATTTCAAATCCAAATTACTCCATTTCTGGAAATACCATTTCGTGGACTTATCCAGCTGGTAATTACAGTTCATATAACACTGACATTATTTCGTTTTATGTTCCGCCAATTTTCCCAAGTGGAACAGCTCACACGTACACTTCTACCATTGATGCAAGAGGAGCGGTTGCCGATTGTGATACAACAAACAATGATGGAATGTTAACCATGATATTAGGAAACAGCTACGATCCAAATGATAAATCGGTGAGTCATCCTCCAATGATTAGCCCTGACGAAGACGAGGAATTAACGTATGTTATACGTTTCCAAAATACAGGAACGGCACCAGCACAAGATGTTTACATCTTAGATACCTTAAGTTCATTCCTAGACTGGTCATCTTTGAAAGTAATAAATGCTTCACATTACATGCAATTAGTTGATTTAGGAAATGGTGTGGTGAAATTCAACTTCCCTGGAATTTGGTTACCAGATAGCACCTCAAATGAGCCGGCATCACATGGACGAGTAGTATTCTCGATCAAAGAAAATGCATTCAATCCGTTGAATTCTGTTATCGAGAATACTGGATATATTTACTTCGATTGGAATGAAGCGATTATTACGAATACAACTTACAACATCAATGCTTATCCGGTATCAGGAATTGATGAATTATCAGGGAATCAAGTGAACATCTATCCAAACCCATTCAATGGAACAGTAAATGTCCTTTCTTCTAAATTGATGGAAAGCATCAAGGTACTTGATGTTACAGGTCATGAAGTTTATTTTGAAGCAGTAAATGCTGTTAATCAATCCATTGATTTGTCAAAATTAAGTCAAGGGGTTTATTTGGTGGAAGTAAATTCAGGTGGTGAGATTTCTACCCAAAGAATTATTAAAAAATAAAAAATAGTTGGTTTTAAACTAAAACGCCCATCGTCTCGATTTTGTCGGGAGATGGGCGTTTTTTTTGTTCTAAATCGAACTTGTATTATAACAAGGCAATTGTTCATAAGTCTCAATTTTGCATAAGCAACTTATTTTGAAATTGGTACGTCTATTTTACAACGATTTATTAATCATTTTAACGCTCAAACATTATGAAAAAAACACTCTTACTTTTGGGATTAACAGGAAGTTTTGCTTTTGGTCAAAATGCTGTTAACATTACTACTTCTGAATACAATCAGTTAAAACAAGCTGGTCAAGTTAATCAGAATACGAATTACCACTTTACAGATTTAATAACTCCAGAAAATGTGCAATACGTTGGTGCACAAGTAAAAGCTGGACTTTGTGATTGCATGGTTCCATTGGATTCTACGTTTACATTAGCAATGCAACCGAATGATGATGGATCTTCTGCTTTAATAAATCTTCCATTCAATTTTGATTATTACGGTAACATGTACAATTCTTTATATATCAATAATAATGGAAACATCTCGTTTTTAGCTCCTTATATTACATTTACACCAAATCCATTTCCAGACGCTTCTTACAACATGATTGCTCCTTTTTGGGCAGATGTTGACACTAGATTAGGTTCAGACACATTAGGAAACCCTGTTTCTGGTGGTGAAGTATGGTATAAAATCACGCCAAACTACATGATCGTTAAATGGGAACAAGTTGGTTATTTTGCAACGCATACAGACTTACTTTCAACTTTTCAATTAATTATTTCTGATGGAACGGACCCAATTATTGGAGCTGGAGGCAATGTTGCTTATTGCTATGGTGATATGGCGTGGACTACAGGAGATGCTTCAAGTGGAAGTGGAGGTTTTGGTGGAGCTCCAGCAACTGTTGGGGTAAATTACGGAAATGGTGTTGATTATTTCCAAGTTGGACAATTTGATCAACCAGGTATTGCTTTTGATGGTCCAGTAAATAACAATGATGGTGTAGACTTTTTAGACGGTCAAGAAGTTTATTTTAACATTGCGGGAGCTGCTTCAACAAACACACCACCTCTAATTTTAAATAGTTCTATTTGCGATACAATTGATGTTTACACGGGTGACACTTTAAAATCAATGAATGCTGTTGATTTTTCATTTACGCTAATGACTCCAGAAATGGACCAAGTGATTCAAACTTCGTTTACAACAGATGCTCCAGCAGGTGCGTTTTCTTACCAAGCTCAAGCATTAGGAGCGGAGGTGTATAACGTTGATGCTTCTTTTGATGCAACAGGTGTTCCTGTTGGAATTTACTCAGTTATTTTCACAGCAGTGGATAATGGAATTCCTGTAGGTATGACATCTCAAGAATTTATTTTTGAGGTATTTTATGATGCCAGTTTGAATACAAATGGAGTACATAATTTAACTACCAATTTCTTTGAATTGTACCCAAATCCTACAGAAAATGTATTAAACATAACGATGAAAGAATCATTGGATCATGGAGTTTTAAAAGTGCGCGACATTTCTGGAAAAGTACTTTTTACAGCTAATACAAACGATACAACATCGATAGATTTGACTAATTATACAAGTGGAATGTATTTTGTATCGATTGAATCAAATGGTTCAGTAATCGGAACACAAAAAGTAATTAAGAAATAGAAATTACCCTACTATTAAGAAGCGCTCATGGAAATGAGCGCTTTTTTTTTAATTTAAGTTTTCTATATTTGGTCAAATTTATTATTCTTAATTATGAGCAGACTTGCTAATAGGTACATCTTAATTTTTCTCGTCATTTTCTTATCAACAAATACGATTGCCCAAATAGGGGTAAAAGGGGTTTTGTATAGTCCAACAGGTGATTTTGGTTTCGCAATGAAAAAAACCTTCGGTCCAGAAATAATATGGAAATCAACTTTTGACAAACCAATTCGCAGCAGAATTTATTTGAACTATTCCCAATATAAACCAAGATTAGACACTGTAAGAACGGTTTCATACGAAACATCAGGATCTGGAAATGCTGTTTTACCTGGCTACGTTGTGTACACGAAGATTTGGAATGGGATTTTGGGTGTTGGCTTAGATTACTCTCCTGAATTCATGGAAGATTGGCCTGTTCGCCCTTATATCGGTTTAGATCTTAATGCTGGAGCTCATCATAGAGAAACTGAAACAGATTCTGGTGTAAGTAATTTTGAAGAGAATATAACTACTCTTTTTGGTGGGGTTGTTGGTCGCTTCGGAGCTGAAGCAAATATTGGAAGCATAAGCATTTTTGCGGATATTACAAGAAACTACAATTTAGTAGCTGAAGCACCTAGTTTTGCCTATACATCCATTGGTTTAGGTATAGTGTATAATTTTGAATATTAAAATCATGAAATTAATTAGTGTTACACTCATTTTATTAGTTGGATTGTTTGGTTGCAAAAAAGCCCTTAAAAATGTAGAAGATTATTTCCCAAAAGTATCCCTAACAGCAACTTTGCAAAATGACGGTTCAGTGCTCGTTGTAGGTGATTTACTAGAAGAAGGCGCGAGCGAAGTTGATGTTCGTGGTTTCTGCTATTCAGAATCTCCAGATTTTTCAATTAATTCAAATCAATTGATTGTCCCTGAAGGTTCAAGTTTTGAAGCATTTTATTTTTCTAATTTTGACCCAACTAAAACGTATTATTTCAAAGCATTTGCAGCCAACAGTTTTGGTCGAGCTGAATCAACAGTGATTGAATTGAGCAATATTGAAAGTCAGCCTGTAATTGCACCTTGCACAATCGTAGCTAACTCATATCAGACATCAAGTTTAGGATCAATCAACACATTCTCAACTCCTTTTGAATCAATTGATCAAATTACGTATCCTTGCTCTGGACCGGCTTTAGTGGTTATGAATGTATCTTTTAGATCTGCACCGTTAACAGGGATTTATACAACTACCACAGGTAACCCTACCGCTGGTCAAGTTAATATCTATACAAACCTAGGTTTCACAACCGGTGTTGTTGCCTCTGGAGCTCAAGTTTATGTTAATCGTTTAAGCGAAACTCAATTTAAAGTAGAAGTTTGTTCAGGACAAATCAACTTGAATGGTACAAACTACCCATTCAAGTTGAATTTTACAAGAAATTATTAATTGGAGCTTACCCCTCAACCGCTTTTGGTTCTGCTGAACGGGATGTAAACTTTGGGGCATACAGGTGTCGAATGCTTGCAACTCCATTTGAAAATTGACCAACATGGCTCACATGGATATCGTATTCAAAAACATGCGTACCTTTTGGTAAATAATCAAAGAAGAAATGCGTTGCTGTTTCGCGTGCACTTTTGTAATACCACCAAACCGCCTTGATATTTGTAGCTTGAGCATTAATCGGTTCAAAACCTACTGCGCGCATATCTAACATGTGCACATATTCAATGGTTGATTTGTCTTATTGTAAGCGACAACTATCTTCATCAATCTTAATTTTTCACCAATTTTTCATAATAGCGAAGCATTTACTAAAGACGGGAGTTACGTATTCCGTCAAAATATATGCATATTCTAAATAAATCTCTACTAATTCACATTCCAACATTAAAGGTTCTTTCTATCCATAACTTTGAATTAAATAGAAGTACGTACAACTATTTTAATTTACGAATCTCAAATTTTTAGTTATTAACTCTTAAATTTTTAATGTCATGAAAAATCACTTTTTATTAGCAGCATTAATTGTAAGTTTTATCGGGTCAGGGGCAAAAGCTCAATGTCCAGTCGATAACAACTGCGTATCTGTGGATTTAAATTTCCCAGTAAGTGGAAATGGTCCAGATATTTCCAATGTACCTGATTGGACATATTCACATGGTTCACCATCAATAGGAACTGGCTTTGCGCTTTGGTCTTATAACAATATGGGTGAAGGAATTAATTATTCGGGCTATGATTTTATAGCCGGCGAAGAGTACACAATTTGTTTTGAGGCAAACACTTCAACCCATGATGGTTCACCCGCAGATCCAAACGCAATATTTAATCTATTGGCAACTAATGGTGCAGTCGGGGGATTTAGTAGCGACCCAGGATCTTACTTAATTCCTGCTACACCCATTGGTTCTCAGGTTATAGTTAGCGAGAACTGGTCAAGTTATCCAAACCCTGGAACTGGGGTGTATACCTATAATTTTGTAGCAGCTGATAATTTCGATAATTTATGGTTCTATCCTTCAAGTCCTTCGCTACCTCAAGTAACAATTGCAATTACTCAAATAGTTATTTGCCGAGTAAAGTCTTGTGATGCAAGTTTCGGTGTTTGCCTAAACGACATGGGAGATGGGACAAGTAGTATTTCTGCGCAATTGAATGATCCCAGCGGTACTATTTTGAATATGACAATCGAAGAGGATGGTTTACTTGTTTATAGTGGATTGCCTGTAGCATATATAGGTATTAATGGAAAGAATTACCGGATTTGTTTAGCAGTTGAGAATAGCCAGGGAGAACAGTGTAAATCTTGCTATACATTTTGTATAGGTAAAAAAGGTGGAGGCAAACCATGGTTGAAATCAGCAAAGCTTGTAAGTTCATCTCAACTGGACAACCAAAAATCCTTACTTTCAAAGGAATCCTTGGATAAACAATTAGAAAGCGAATTGGAAATTACGATTTATCCTAATCCATCAAGCCAACAATTCGAGTTGTACTCTTCAAGCGATAAAAAAATTACAAATGTTAAGATTTTTGACATAAACATGAAAGAAATTTCTGCTGGAGTTATAAATGAAAACCAAAATCTGTCACATATTGACATGTCTAATCAGCCAGTAGGAATTTATATTGTGAGCATTCAATACACGGATGGAAGTACCGTTCAGAGAAGAATTGCTGTTGAAAGATAGATTCTTATTCCTATAAACTACGAATTAAGCGCCTCAGAAAACTGAGGCGCTTTTTTTTAACACTATCTGACTACACTTTTCTGAAAACTTCCAACTACTCAACAATGACCTTAATTCCCTCAGAATGCGAAGTAAACTCTGGTGCATACATGCATTGAATCGTTGCCACTCCATTTGAAAATTGACCTACATGGCTCACACGTATATCGTATTCAAAGACATGTGTACCTTTTGGTAAATAATCAAAGAAGAAATGCGTTGCTGCATCCCGTGTACTTTCGTAATATCCTAAACCGCCTTGCCACTTGTAGCTTGACAACACATTGATTGGTTCAAATCCAGCTGCGCGCATGTCTTTCATGTGCACATATTCCATGTTTCGATCTGTACGCAATTCGATGCGAACTCTCACTTTATCGCCTACTTTTAATTTAGTATTTGCCGAAATAGGGGAAATTACAGGTCCGCTCGCTGTATTTTTCACAATAAACAGCTGTTTGTCTAAATTTAATTGAGTATCGTGCGTCGTGATTTTATCCAAATCTTCAAAATACTGCCAATACATCGCTCCCCAAGAAACACCGTTTGTTTTTCGTGTGACAGAAATTTTCCCAAGATCTGGCGTTACGTCCTTGCCATTCCAAGAAGTTTTAAAATAACCGGTTCCTGCTTCAACAGATGCTCCTAACGCTTTTGGATCCAATAGTTTACCATTGATTTTAATTTCGACTTGTTCCGTATTCTCCAAAATATCAACACCTCTCAACAAGAGTGCGTAACATGCTTCAGTTGTTGCTTTCGTTGTTTTCCAATCTGTAGTTTGCTTTTGTTTTAATAACCAAACTTTCATTTCCTCAACCGCTTGTTGATCATTCGCTACTTCATCAAATGCTTCAATCAATAAAGCTTGTGTTTCAATTGGAGCTTGGTACCAGTAATAACCAGCAATATTATCCTTCCAATACATTCCCAATTCCTCGTTCAACAAAGCGCGCTCTTTGATAGATTTCATAATTCCAGTACCAAGTTTGAGATTGTCGTATCGATGAGCTTGCAAGGCAATCATACCTTGATTGTAAATTCCAAAACTAGTCCAATATTTCGCTGCTTGGGCTTGATAATAATCAAAGGCTTCTTTCACTTTATCATTCATAGGAATGTCTTTGAAATAGCTTCGCGCATAAAGATATTGAATATGGATTTCAGAAATATGTTGATCTGTTTTATAGTTAGCGGCGTGCGCTTTTAGCCAATCCAAATCTTCCACCAATTTCTTATCGAGGTATTTCACTCCATCTTCAGTCATTTTCCAAACCCGTCTTTCTTCGCGTACATTTTTGACATTCAAATGATCCAAATGTCCCATTCCAGTAATGATGTGTTGTGTGATGTAACGACTTTCTGGCATTCCTGGGAACCACGTCCAACCGCCATTGCTGACTTGTAGTTTTTCCAATTTTGTAATCGCTTTGTCTAAATCGTTGTCCATTTTATTTAAATCAAATAACAAAGCCACATTGCGTTTGCGTTGGCTTTCATCTTTAGCCTCTAAAACCCAAGGAGTTTCTTCCAACATAACTGATTTCAACTCTTGGTTTTTCTGCAAATTAGACAAAAATGCATCTGGGCTGCTTTGTTTCCAGCTTTCGAATACTTGTTTGATTTTCGGACTAGAATTGACAATGTTCGAAGCAATCGCGTTGGAATAATAACGTGTAAACAATTGTTCAGCACATTCATGCGGATATTCCATCATGTATGGCATAGCCTGAATAGCGTACCAAGCAGGATTTGACGTGTATTCCAGCGTCACTTGATGATGACGAATACTTGAAGATGAACCACTTGCCAACAATTTCGTGAAATCAAAATTCTTCGTTCCAATTCCTTTGCTAGGCAATGGCAGCGATTCCGTTACCAACATGCGATTTGAAAGAATTGGAACCACCATTTCTTCGCCATCTGTATGGTTTTTAGCTTGTGCAACTACTCGGTATTTCACAGCTCCAATTCCTTCTGGAATCTCAATGTTCCACATAAGTGGTGCACTTTGATCTTTTTTAACTTGAAAAGAAACGGAACTGTTTGTGTTTTTGAACAAATGATCAATCGGTTGCATTGTTGCAGCGTCAAATAAGAAAAGTTGAGCCGTACCAGTTAAATCCTCTGTGGACAAATTGGACACTTTTGACGAAAACACCATTTGGTCTCCTTCACGCATAAAACGAGGTGCATTTGGTTGAACCATTAACTCTTTTTGCGTCACTACTTCTTTTTGGATGTTACCGATTTTCAAGTCTTTAGTATGGGCCAAACCAATTAATTTCCATTTTGTTAACGCTTCAGGCATCGTGAATTTTATCAATACATCTCCATTTGGATCAGTTTCTAATTGCGGATAGAAAAACGCTGTTTCATTCAGATTTGATCGCGCTTGAACATTCGTTAAATCTGGACGATTTTCAGCTTTACCGTCCCCGTCTTTTGAACCTCCGGCTTCAAGTTTGTCTGATGCACCATTGTATTCATCCAAATTACTTCCAGTTTGCGCTTGAATAGGCGAAGGTGGAGCTCCAGCGCGATCATTTTTACTCTCTTTGGCTTTACCGCGAGAAACAGTTGTGACTTCTTCAAGATTACTAGAGCTTTCGGTTCGCGCAAACCCATCAACAGATGAATCTTCCATCATAGTATAATAGCGTCCTCCGGGATAGCTATTATTAAACCCAAACCAATTGAGTGACAGGTAATTTCGGTACTCGAAACTAGAATATTGATTCCATTCAACACCAATTAATTGTGAACTATTTGCTGAAAAACAATAACTATTTCTGCCACCGCGTGAATAAAAATAAGTGTAAGGACTCAAATAGAAATCGTTTGAAGCAAACGCGTCCAGCGAAGCATCATACATGGAAACCAAAAGTTCAGCTGCCAATTTTTCTCCTTTTGGACCTCGAATACGCAATTTCCATTCTTCTTTTGCTCCCGGAAGTAGTTTGTCTCTAAACGTTTCAAAAGTCAAGGCCAATTCTTTGTTAGAATAAGGAACCGTAATCAAATGAGACTCAGAATAATTGCGACCAAATTTCACGGCACTAAAGTGTACGTGCACATTTCCTCGGTCTTCCTCCGTTATAGGAATGGAAATCAGCTTTTGAGCTTCATTTAATTGAATGATTTCTGATTTCACAATTTTGCCCTGTTTTTCAATTTCAAAAAGCACATTCATATCTTGGGCAGCCGATGAAATTAAGAAAGAAGCATTTGTTCCTGGCTCGCAAACTGTATTTAATGTAGTTACGCTCCAAATTTCTTGTGACGCAGGTTTTAGGGATGTTTTATCAAATACTGTAATGTATTTTTGATCTTTCACATCCACTCCAAATGAGTCTTTTGCTTCGATTTCGACCAAATACCTACCTGTAGAAATAGTTTTAAATTCTGAAAGAATAATTTCATTCGTTTCTTTGGTATCAAAGTTTTTTGAAAAGACTTTTTGACCTTTTTGAAGTTTTGTCACATCTCCTTCGTTGTCATATTCGTCGTTTGGAAACAAGGAGCGGTATTCGGACTCAGACAAATCTTTCATGTCAGGATTTTGCCAAAGCGAAGTTCGATAAACATGGGTCGGTTCAATCAATTTAGTAACTGAAATAGAACCTTTTGTTGCTATTTTTTGGCCATTTAAATTATTTGTACGAATGGAAAACTTGTGGTCTTCACTTTTCTCGATTTTCTCTTTCATTTCTAGAGATAAATCTAGCGAAGCCGCTCCTACAACTACCGTTTGTTGCGAAGATCTCGTTTCTCCGTTGATATCTGTTACATCTGCTATGATTGTGTATGTAAAATTTGGAAAGTACTTCGCATTAACCGAAGGATCTGATTTGGCATCAAATTGAACAGTGAAATTTCCTTTTTCGTCCGTAATCGTTTCGCCATTCGTGATTTCAACATTGCTTTGAGCAGGAGGGTAGTAGCCCCAACGGTAATAAATCCATCGAGGAAAGGAACTTGATCGTGTAATTCTATATTGCACTTTTGCTCCATCAATATTTGATCCAGCATACGCTTTCGCAAGTCCCGTTACTTTTATCGTTTGATTTAATTTGTATGAACCTTTTACAGGCTCAAAACTCACCTCAAATTTCGGACGTTTGTATTCCTCTACTAAAATTTGTTTCGATCCGTATTGATCTTGGATCGTCATAGAACCATTCAATCCAGATGTTGGAGCCGTAAATGAACCCGAAAAAGTACCGTATTCGTTGGTTGTTACATCCAATTCTGCAATTTTTTGATAGTTCGCATCGTGGAAAGTCACTTTCGAATTTTGTCCTTTTACAATGGTATGGGCATTTTCATGACTTCGAATTTTAATTCCCTTGAAATAAACCGTTTGACCTGGTCTATAAATGGCTCGATCTGTATAGAAATGAGTATATGTTGCTGCTTCAGGTTTGTAATCGTTGCGGTATTGATACAATTGATTTCCTGAATTGTAAGTGTCATTTCCGTCTTTTAATTCAAGAAAAAATGAGCGATTACTCTTTTTATTCGCCACTACAAACATGCCCTTTTCGCTTGTGACATAAGATTCCATGCGTTTGGTTTCGTATTTGCCACTCGTATAATTGTATTCTTTCACAATCACAGTCGCTTTAACTCCTTTGAGCGGTTTTCCTGTTTCACGATGTGTCACCATGACGTTTGTTGTACCATTGTCATTCGGACGCTGCGTATAAGCCAAATTGGTAACAGCGAAGTTTGCATAAGCCACTGCGTTTCGATCAATACTAAAATTATTCTTAGGAGAAGCGAGAATCACATACATTCCAAATTTTAAAGCTGGCAAGACAATTTCTGTATTATGCAATTGATAATCACCAGGATTTTGAAGTTTTGAAGACCATTCTTTCGCAACTGGCTTTTTCAATAATTCACTCACCATGTTTTCGTCGTAATACCTGTTATTCTCAAAAAAATCGTTATTGACTTCAATGACTTTAAAATAGAGCGAATCCACATTCTTATAATTCACCAAAAATTTACCTTTTCGCTCAGGTATATAGGCCGATTCAGTCAAAAACGAAATGGATTTTTCTTGAATAGATTGTTGCAACGATGTGCACAGATTTGCCCCATACGAATTTGGGTATTTCGAGATCCCTTCAGAACAAAGCTCAAATGCTTTTTTGATTTGCCAACGATCATCGGGATTTTCTTTTGAATATAAATCGCCTAAACCATTATAGTATAAAGCTTTGTGGTAGATTAACTCACTAAACACTTCATTGCCTGAATATTTTTCAATGAGTTGATTCAAAGCTTCCAAATACCATTCATTTTTTTGTTCGTCTTTGCATTTTGATTTTACATAAAACAAACGTTTCAAGTTTACATCCACTAGTGGAGCAGGATCAGCATCGTCCAAATGAGCTTTTGTTACTTCTCGGTAAATTTGAATGGCATACAAATCATTGGACATTGAATCTGTCGAATTGAAATCCATAGCTGCAAATGCTGTTGGTTGATCAAAGTATTTTTTTCCTTCGATGACAAACTTGTCTGCTGGACGGGTCAAACCGCTTTCTGAATTTTGAAAATAGCCAATCGCACGTGAAGCCAAGAAATCATATAAAGTTGGTTGAATTTTCTCAGCATCTTCTGTATCTAAAAGAATTTCCTTAAAATCCATGATATCCGTTCGGCGCGATTTGTCTGCCTCGGTCAATGACAATAAATATTCTTTGTTTACAGCATCTGTCAAACGTTTTAAATCCCAAGTTCGGATATCTTTGTTTTCAAAATCAACCGTTTGAGAACGATCATTGAATTCCCAACGATTTTGCTCGTAGTACATCCAATATATTTCAGCTGTTACGGAGTGAATGAGCTGTTTTAAGGGGAATTTTTCGCTTGCAGAAAGCAAACTCAATTCTTCAATAGCCTTGATGTAATCATCTTCCTCGATGTAATTCTTGTATTTTACCTTATGAATGATGCATTTTAATTCTTGAGGTACATTTTCTTCTTTCTTTGAAGTTTCAAAAATGACAGACACAAGTTCTAAAGCAGATTTGTAAAGTCCTTCGCGCTCAAGTGAGTCAACTTTCAGCCACATATCTTTGTAATCTCCTGAAAATGAAAATTTTATTTTTTCGTTCATGTCTGTTGTGTTTTCTGTGGTAACGGTGTTGTTATCTTCTTTCTTTGATTTTTTGTCGCATGCGTGAGACATTAACAAAAAGCTAAAAGCAATGCTTAGCAGATAAACGATGGATGATTTTTTCATGTTAAAATTCTTTAGTTAAAAGTACACTTTGATTTGATAATAGTTCAATCAAGTTTTCAGTATTTTTTAACCATTAAAGCGAATTCCCAAAGGTTCAAAATTTTACGCGAATTCCATTATCAAAGCTTATAGTTTCTTGCGCAATTCCGGTGGGAGGGAAGCGATCGAAGAAATACGAAAAAGAGGATGTAAATGCTACTCGATCGGTTAAATTGAAGACAAAAATGGTTTGGTTAGAAATCCGAAAATCATTGAATTGATTAAATTTTGGTTGATAGTAAGTTGTAGAAGTAAATTCTCCTTTGGATTTCGGGAATACAGCGGATAAAACCAAGTAGTTCGACATGCGGAAATCGTTTACAAATTGTCGACTCGTTTCCACATTTTCTTCGTATTCGTAAAATCCAGCTATACCGATGTAAGATTTAAAGACTTTTTTGGCAGAAAATTTAAATCGTAATCCTGTTCCCAAAATTGTTCTAGATCTAAGATTAAGCAGTTCATTGTATTGAATTTGACTGTATGCTTCATAGCGCACAAATTCACTGAATTTGCGGTTGTAGCGAACATGTGCGAAAGCAGAATTACTCAATTTTTGTCCTTTTGTTTGAGAAAAGTTATAATTCCCAAGAATTAGAAATAAATCTTTGAGCGATTTTGTTTTCAATTGATACACAACGCTTGTCTTGAATTGAATCAGTGATTTATTATTATTCTCTTGGTATGAAAAAGTCAAATTGGCATTTCCAGCTCTTCTCAAAGAATCTGATTGAATGCGCTGACTTTCAACATTTACGAGTTGAGAAAGACTTATTTGTGCAAAAGAAAGCACGGCAAAGAATGATAACGCGATTTTCACTTTTTAATAATTAGACCGTCAAAACTAGCTAATTTACTTTTCTTGTTCATTTGAGCCCTAAATTTGTTAATAACTATTCGACATTCAAATGAAAAGCCATTGCATCTGACATTGAAATTTTAATATCTTCGTGCAACTCATGACTCAAAAAATGAGTCTATTAAATAAGAAAACTAATTCACGTCAAAATGAAACAAACGTATATTTTAGGTGCATTTTTAATTATGAATGCAATTTCATTTGCTCAAACCGTTGAGCAACCAGTTCATGTTAAAACAGAATCTAACGGTGTAAAAATTTACACAACAAATGGAAACGAAAATAAAAATGAACAGGTCATTCAAACACCACAACCTGTTCAACCAATTGCAAAAACAATCAATGAATATACAGTTGAAGATATAGATAACATCTTGTATGGCTTGAATGAAAAACTTCAATTTTTGGAGGGAAGTAATGAGTTTGAATTAATTCAATTAATGAAAGACAAAAAAAGTGAATTGTTAGAACGCAGAAAAGTGCTTACAGGATCAAACTAATAATAACTACTACATATGAAAAATACAGTTCTTTTAATAGTGCTATTGATTTTGAACGGATCATTATTTGGTCAAATCACAGCCAATGGTAATACTGGTGCGTCTACAACAGCTTACACGAGTGGGGCCGCTAACGATCCTATCTTTATTTGGTGTTCACCTGGATTAGCAACAGCTGCGGGAAGTTTAACAGCAACGCCTGCTAGCGGTGTTGCCCCTTTCACATTTGAATGGTACTACCACAATCAAGCAACTTCCTCATGGACTTCTTATTCTACACAAACAGGGGCAACATCAACCTTGACAAATTTGGCAAGCGATGGGTATCGGGTAGAAATTTATGATAATACAGGAGCGCTTATTTCGTGTGACATCGCTTGGGTTTGGAACATGAATGGAAATGTTACTGCTACGAATACACCAACTGCGTGTAACGCAACAAATTTGGTTGGAACAGTTGCGGCAAACAATTTTGCATATTACAACCCACCGCCGGCGGAGTCATTAATTAATGCTTCTACACAAATTACTGTTTGTTTCAATGCGACACATACGTGGGTTTCGGATTTGGCTTTTTACTTAGTTGGACCTGCTTCATGTGGAAGTCCAACAGTGCTTTTGTCTCCAAATCCGGGAGCAATTGGCCAAGGAACAGTTTGCAATAGTGGTGACAATGTAACAAACTTATGTTTTACAACAACACCTTCAGGAAATTTAAACGTTTGTTCTCCAGCTCCTGCGACTTTATCAGGCACTTACAGCAGCTACGGACCATCATCTACTCCAATTAACTGGTCTCCGATCATCGGATGTAATGCGGCTCAAGGAGGGTGGCGAGTTCAAATTTATGATTGTATTGGTTTAGATGTGGGTGCTTTGACGAACGCAACCATTTCATTTTCAAATTTAACTTCAGTTTGTGGATCACCGACATCGATTTCTTATAGTTCTGGTTCTATTAACTCCGCAATCAACGATAATTCGTGCACTGCAGCAACGGCCTCTATTTTTCAAGTTCCAGCGCCGACTAATTTAAGCACTCCATTTACATTAACACCAACTGTTACTTATTTATGGACAGCCTCACCAGCATTTACCATTCCAAATCCAACATCAAGTTTGACTTCAAGTTTGACTGGTTTGCCCATCGGAACGACAGATTTTAATCTAACTGCTACCGTTTCTTTTGGAGGAACTAGTTGCACTTATCCGGCAACAACAAGCATAACAGTTAGTCCTTCGGTACCATCCACATTTAATCAAATTCCGCCTATTTGTTCTGGTGGTAGTTTTACACTTCCAACAACATCAACAAATGGATTCACAGGGACTTGGTCGCCAGCAATTAATAACACAACAACTACAACATATACATTCACACCAGGAGGAACACAATGTGGAACATCGGCTACAATGACAGTTGTTGTAAATCCGACAGTGACTCCAACGTTTACCCAAGTTGCAGCAATTTGCGCAGGACAGGCATTAGCGGCATTGCCAACTACATCAGACAATGGAATCACGGGGATATGGTCACCAGCATTAAATAATTCAACAACTACACTCTACACATTTACGCCAAGTGCTGGTCAATGTGCCTCAACTGCAACGATGACAATTACGGTTAACCCGAGTGTCACACCAACTTTCACTCAAGTTGCACCAATTTGTCAAGGAGGAGTGCTGAACCCATTACCAACAGTATCCAACAATGCTCTTGTTGGAACTTGGTCACCAGCTGTAAATAATAATGCAACTACGTTATATACGTTTACTGTGAGCGCTGCTGGGTGTTTTACTACAGCGGAAATGACTATCGTGGTGAATTCAAGTGTTACTCCAACTTTTACTCAAGTAGCACCAATATGTGAGGGGGAAACTTTATCTGCACTTCCAACAACTTCTTTAAACGGAGTGAATGGAGCATGGTCACCTGCTTTGGATAATTCAATAACAACGACATATAATTTCGCTCCAACTGCTGGACAATGTGCAAGTGCTGTTTCGATGACTATTGATGTAAATCAATTAGCTGAACCAACATTCTCAGCTGTTAATCCAATTTGTTCAGGCGAAACGTTAAGTGCTTTGCCTACAACTTCGCTCAATGGAATCAACGGGACTTGGTCAACAGCGCTTGATAATTTGAATACAACAACGTATGAATTTACTCCAACAGCTGGTCAGTGCGCAGATTCTGCCTCTTTAACAATTGTCGTAAATTCAACGATTACACCAACATTTACTCAAGTACCACCAATCTGTTCAGGAGCTACATTATCGGCTTTACCAACGACATCTAATAATGGAGTAGTAGGAACTTGGTCGCCTGCGTTAAATAATACTGCGACTACGCTTTATACATTTACACCAACAAGTTCGCCTTGTGCAGTGTCAGCTACCATGACTATTGTTGTGAATCCAAATGTAACACCAACGTTCACGCAAGTTGCTCCGATTTGTTCAGGAGCACCATTAGCAGCGTTACCAAGTACATCAACTAATGGAATTACTGGAACGTGGTCACCAGCAATTAATAATACAGCAACAACGCTTTACACATTTACGCCGACAGCTGGTTTATGCGCTACGAATGCAACAATGACAATTACGGTGAATCCAAATGTTACACCAACATTTACACAGGTTGCACCAATATGCTCTGGTGGTAATTTAAGTGCGTTACCAACAACTTCCACAAATGGAATCACAGGAACTTGGTCGCCAGCATTAAACAATACTGCAACAACGCTTTATACTTTTATTCCAAGTGCTGGTCAATGTGCAACTAATGCAACAATGACTATAGTCGTAAATCCAAATGTGACTCCAACGTTCACTCAAGTTGCGCCAATTTGCGCAGGAACTGCCCTCAGTGCGCTACCAACAACATCAAACAATGGAATTACAGGATCTTGGTCACCAGCGTTAAACAACAATGCAACGACTACTTATACGTTTGCACCAACAGCTGGTCAATGTGCATTAAATGGTACCATGACAATCACAGTGAATCCAATTCCAAATGTGAGTGCTGGTTCTTATCCAGCTATTTGTGTTGATGCAGCTGATGTTGCTTTAGCTGGAACTCCTGCAGGAGGTACCTTTTCTGGAAATGGAGTGACAGGTTCTAATTTTGATCCAAGTGCTGGAACATCAACAATCACGTATTCATACACAAGTCCTCAGGGATGTTCAAATACGGCTAATGCGACAATCACGGTTAATCCTCTGCCAACTATTCAAGCAGGAGTTGATCAATCTGTTTGCGTTGGAACACCAGTTACGTTGAATGGATCAGGAGGAATTGCTTATGTTTGGACGAATGGGGTGACAAATGGTTCTCCTTTTTCGCCTGGAGTTGGATCCGTAACTTACACACTAACAGGTACTGATGTAAATGGTTGTGTGAATCAAGATCAAGTTGTTGTCAATGTATTGCCTGTTCCAACTGCTGTACTTTCTTCGGATGTTACTTCTGGAGAAACGCCATTGGTTGTGAATTTCACGAACTCAAGTATCAATGCTACAAATTATGTTTGGGACTTTGGAAATGGTCAAGGTCAAACAACTTCGAATTTAAATGGAACGAACACAACTTACACGATTGCAGGAACTTACAATGTTACATTAACAGCATCGAATGGAATTTGTAGCAATGTAGATAATTTGACGATCATCGCAATTCAGCCTGCACCACCAATTGTTAAAGTACCAAATGTCTTCTCGCCAAACGGTGACGGAGTAAATGATAAATTCTTCTTTGAACTTCAGAACATTGAATCCATCAATGTGGTTTTCTTCAACCGATGGGGTGAGGTAGTTTATCAAATGAATTCACTCTTAGACGCTTGGGATGGTAAATTATCAAATGGGGCAGAGGCAACTGAAGGAGTTTACTTCTTTAACTATGAATTCAAAGCGTTGGATGGTTCCATTGTCAGCGGTCATGACTTTGTGACGATCATTAAATAACAAAACAATATATCGACAAAAGCGCTCATTTCGGTTTCGATTTGAGCACTTTTTGTTTGTTTATAAATTGTCCTATGACTCGATTTTTATATGTAGTAAATTTTGTATTTTCGTTGCAGTAAAAATTTTAAAAAAGTGAATTATGGGATATTTTAAATTATATAAATCGGAAAAAAACGATGAATACTACTTCAGTTTGAATGCTGGTAACCACGAAACTATTCTTTCTAGTCAAGGGTATTCTTCTAAATCAGGTGCTGAAAACGGTATTGAAAGCGTTCGCAAAAATGCTGGAAGTGATGCTGGTTTTGAACGAAAAGAAGCTAAAAGTGGTGATTTTTACTTTACAATGGTTGCTGGAAATGGTCAAATTATTGGCACAAGTGAAATGTACAAATCTGAAGCAGGAAGAGACAACGGCATTGAATCGGTAATGAAAAATGCTCCAGATGCTGAAGTGAAAGAATAAAAAAACACATATTAAAGAAATGAGAGGGGATTTATCATTCCCTCTTTTTTTGTGTCAATCCGTGATGTTAAAAACAACAGGAAGCGAACACAAACTCGCAACATTCTTGCCATCTGAAACAGCAGGAATCCACTTAGGCATTAAAAAACATACTCTCAAGGCCTCGATGTCTAAACTTTCATGTGCTCTTTTCAAAACTCGAATGTGAGATACTGTTCCATCAGCTTCTACAATAAATCCCACATAAACTCGTCCAGAAATTTCATTTTCAAGCGCATACTCGGGATATTTGACATTTTGATTGATGAATTGTTGCAATCCACGTTCACCTGCCGGAAATTCAGCTTCTTTTTCTGGAAATTCAATCACGCCCAACGCATTTGTTTCATCTTTCGATAAAGTGGGGGAAGCATAAGCCTCTTTTACTTTTGCGCGCAAATCGTTTTCCATAGCGAATGGATCATCTCCAGCTTCCTCATGAACTGGAGTGGACGCTAAATCCATCACTTGCATCAGCATGTTGGCAGTTTCGGTCATCAATTCTTCGAAAGTGGTGAATTCTTTTGGTTCTAAATCAATTGCGTTGATAGAGTTAATCACATTTCCATTCATGTCAAGCATACTCCACGTGTCGCTTGCAATGTTATCTGTGTAATATCCTGAAATCGTTGTGCTATTTTCCACATTAGACATAAAACAAGATCCATTTCCATTCAACAATTCAATCTTGAACTGCACATCGCCGTAAGGATTGTAAACAATATAACTCGCTTTATAATCTTGCGTGAAAGATTCTACCATGTTCAATTCTGAAGCAAGACTTCCATCTTCGTAATAGGTAGTTCCTCTGCGAGTAGGGACACCATTTACAACTTCAACCTTTCCTTCAATCGCTCCTGATTCATAGTAGTGAAAGCAAAGTCCAGTATAGCCTTCTGGAATTTCGTTGCAATTAACTTGCGAAAAAGAGAATTGGGGAATTAAAAATAATAAGCCAATAACTTTATTAAAATGGATTCGGATTGTACTTCGCATTCAATTGATTTTAAACAAAATTACTTTGAAAGTAAACAAGAATCGCGCTAAAAGACAATTGATTATAAACTAGTTCTTAACAAAGGAATGTTTTTAGTGGGGGATAAATGAAGGGGTATTGTTGAGGTGATTTTACGAAATTGAAGTAAAAATGGAGCAATTTTGCAAATTAGTAAAATTACTTCCTTCGACGTAATATTACTTCCTCCGACGTAATATTGCTAATTTGTCAATTTACTCAAAGTGTTGATTTTTAAATTATTAGACTAAATTTTAACCAACTTCATCGTTCCTTTATCCTTAATTCTCATGAAATAAACGCCATTTCGAAGCGACGAAACATCCACTTTGGACTCATTTTTCACCTCAGTCACAAGTAAAACAGAACCAAGCATATCTAGAATTTCCAAGTTATGACTTGCATTATCGTTTAATTGAAATTGAACAAAATCCTTTGATGGATTAGGATAGAAGCTAAATTCCGCTTTTTCTTTTTCCGAAATACTCGAGGAGTTGGCACAATTCGAATCGTAGAATTTCGATAGTAAACGAACATAGGAAGCTTGCAAATTATTTTCATTTGCCGTCATCGACCACGGAGCATAAGGATACCAAAGGTTAAAATCTTGATAGCACTTTTGAGCTGGATCGTTCAATAAATTAGCCACATTGGCACATTCTGGTTCGCAATTCGTTGCACAACAGGTATACAATTCGTAGTTTTCATTTGGTCCCAAAACGGTAAATCCAGGAGCTGGTCCAGGATCTGCGCCATTTACTTCAGCCCATTCAGTTCCGTACGAAAACCAATTGTGATAAAATCCTTGAATTGAATTTTCGCCACCATGCGAACTCATGTTACTTAAATATAGTTTTGACAAAGGATTCACTCCATGAAAATAATGTAAATATCCTGATGATGCGTTTTTGTAATTCGTTGCATTTGCAGCGTTTAGATTGTACACCTGCATGTTTTGATACGAAATTCCTTGCAAACTTTTTAAATTATTGCTACCCCATGGATATTCATTCAAAAAGAGCAAACTGTCCCAATTGAAATTTGAAATGTATGCACGATAGGCATCTGTTTGATTCGAAAATGTCGGCAAATTGTTCATTCCAGCTTGTATGGATAAACTATAATAGTTGCGAATTTGATTTTGAATGGATGTTGTCCCGCCAGCTGTGTTCGTGTAATAAAGCAAAGCATCGTTGATAGGAATGTAGCGCGCATCTGACCCATGAAAATTCAAGTTGGAAATATTTGCATTGGCATCAATTAAACTTTTATAGTCCGTGTTTTCCGTTAAAGCAAAGAGATAAATCGCAGCTACGAGTTGCTTTTGATCGACCAAACCTTCCCAACCTTCTTGATTTGGTCCTCCCAAATCATTTAATGGTCCGATTGAAATATCTTGATTGTTATTGTGGAAAACGACATCTGGATTTGCAAGCGCCCAATTCCAAGCATTTACTGCTGCATTTTCCAAATTGGAAGCGTAGACCAAATCTCCAACGGATTCAAATTGAATGGCTGCTAACGCAAACATCCCTGCTGCTGAAAACGAAGCATGTGTCGTTGCAGGACCGTAATAACGTCGAAAATCGTTCACTGCATCTTCAGAAGGAGGGGAAGAAGATTCATAATCGTTCGTTCCAACAACAGATAGGACTGATCCATCGCTTTGTTGCATTTTCAAAAGCCAATCCAATTCAATTTTTACTTCATCCAAAATATCTGGAATCCCATTACCTGATTCTGGTGTGTTAAAATCATCTGTCCAAGAACTTGGAGATTCTTCATAAGCTAGAAGCAAATGCAATACTGGTTCCCAAGCCAAATTGACGTATTTGCCATAGTCATTCGAATTGTGCCAACCGCCTGACAAGTCTTTCGAGGTTGTTGGATCGTTTGGAGCACTCCACAAACGACAATCCGTGTCTTGATTTGCTCCAACATGACAGGCAACATCGGTCCAATCTGCTTCAGCAAAAGGAAGTGCTTTCGAAGTTCCGCATCGCTGATAGTAAAATGTGCGACAAGCAGTTTTTAGAACGTTTTGATATACGCAATCATTGATTTCAAATTGCACGGAACCCACATTATTCGTAACATCAAAAACATAGTAAGATCCTTCATCTGACAGCGTTGAAAAATCAAAATACCAGACTTTGTCCCCACTTTTAGTATGCGTAGCGCCACCATTCCAAACGGTTGTTGAACCAGAAAAAACAATTGCATCTGTATTCCAATCTCTGATTTGATAAGTATTTCCAGGTGAAAAAGCCAATGCCGAGTTGAATCCAATTTGAGGATCGCTGATTACTGCAATTTTTTCTGCATTGGTTCGGTAACCAAAATGATCTATTTTGATAAAATCAGAAATAGTGGTTGGCGCTGCAATTACATTGGAAGCAATGAAAAAAACGGATAAAAGCACATTGATATGGCGAAAGCTGGAACAATTCATGGGGTATTTTTGAGATCAATCAAAGGTAAGAAAAAAGGGCGAAGTAATATCGCCCTTTCAATTTTGTGGAGTCGGAGGGGGTTGAACCCTCGTCCAAACGAAGGATAATCGAGCTTTCTACATGCTTATTCCTTGATTGGTTTTCGATTTTGCTTCGGACAAAGACACCCAATGGCAAAACTTATCTTCTAGAGTTTCATGCTAGCTTAGAAGTATCGCTAACACTATTCTGAAATGATTAAATCCTCTTGATCCTCACTTATCAGACGGAAGCGATGGAGAGAATACTTGTCTGGCTACTATACTTCACCTAGATTAAGCATAATTTGTCTAACAAATTAAGCAGCAAGTGCGTATGACGTGTTGTCAATTATTGTTTGAAGCAAGATATTAAAGAGGTTCACTACAACCCTCTGCATGCTGACACTGGATCACGCTTTCGCTGTCAAATCCAATACGACCCCAAAGAACTAGCACAAAGGTAGCGAAAATTTCTCGTTCTTTTTTTTTCAGCTTAATACCATTTGTTAAGGTTTCTAAAAATGGATCAAATTCATGGTTAATTACAACTCTTTGAACGCCGAATTAGATAGATGTATTTCAACAATTTAAGACAATTCAACTCAAATAAAAATGAAATCTTTTCTTCGCTTTGTTTTTCAAACAAAATAAAGTAGTTTTACGCCACTTTTGGATAATTTTTTACGTCTAAAGGAAAAGTTTTAGTTGATCTTTAATAATATATATGAAATTTAGATTTTTGTTAGGTTTTATAATGGTAATAGTTTCTTTACCATTAAATAGCATTTTTGCTCAGACTACTCAATTTTTATTCACCGGGGCGCCTCAAACGTACACTGTTCCTCCATGCGTGACTTCGATCACTGTTGTGTTGGCCGGTGCAAAAGGTGGTGGTATCAATGGTGGAAATGGTACACGAATTACAACAACAATTGCAGTGTTACCTGGACAAGTATTTACTGTAAATGCTGGTGGTTCAGGTGTTGGAACAACTGGAGGATATAATGGAGGAGGAAATGGAGTCACAGCTTCAAATCCAACCTTTTCATCTTTTGGTGGTGGTGGTGCAAGTACAATCACTTTTGCCAATAGCGCTACACTTTTAGCAATCGCCGGAGGTGGTGGTGGAACAGGAGGAGGTAATAGCTCTTCTGCGGGTGGCGCTGGTGGCTGTAGCTCTGGAATTGTAGGTACTGCACCATCTGGTCAAGGTGGGGGAGGTGCTTCACTTGTTGCTGGAGGTACTGGTGGTTTAGGAATCGCTGGAGGTGGAGTAGGTTCACCTGGCTCTTCTGGTCAAGGTGGTACTGGTGGATCAGCTGCATGTAACTTAAATGCTCCCGGTGGTGGAGGTGGCGGTGGCTACTTTGGCGGCGGCGGCGGCGGAAGCAATTGCAACAGCGTTGGAAGCTGGGGCGGCGGCGGCGGCGGTGGCGGCTCAAGTTTGGTTCCGGGTGGTGCAACGTGTACGACTGGTTTTAACTCAGGAAACGGGTATGTGAACATTACGCCAGCTGGATTAATTGTACCAACATTCACGCAAGTGGCTGCAATTTGCAACGGTGGAATATTAAATCCATTACCAACGACTTCAAACAATGGCTTGGTTGGTGTTTGGTCGCCAGCGATGAATAATTTAGCGACAACAACCTATACATTTACACCGAATCCAGGTCAATGTGGGGCAAATGCAACCATGACAATCACTGTAAATCAACCAACGAATCCGAACTTCAATCAAATAGCTCCTATTTGTTCTGGAGGAACATTCACATTGCCAACAACTTCTACAAATAGTATTAGTGGTACTTGGTCGCCGGCCGTGAACAATACAACAACCACAACGTATACATTTACACCAAATGTGGGTGTTTGTGCGAACACAGCCACGATGACGGTTACAGTGAATCCACAAAATACAATTGCATCAGGAACGTCGACTTCTGTTTGTGTGAATAATCCAATGACGCCAATTACATTGGTAACAACGGGTGCCACTGGAGCTACATTTTCTGGATTGCCAGCTGGAGTGACTGGTTCATGGGCAGCTAACGTAGTGACTATTTCGGGGACACCAACCGCAGCGGGCAATTATACTTATACAGTTACAACAACGGGAGGTTGTCCACCAGCAACGGCTACTGGAACAATTAACGTCATTTCTCAAAATACAATTGCGACAGGATTAAATAGAACTGTTTGTATTAATACACCAATGACAACAATCTCATTGGCAACAACAGGTGCAACAGGCGCAACATTCACAGGATTACCAGCAGGTATATCTGGCTCTTGGGCGGGAAATACTGTAACTATTTCTGGCACACCAACTGCTTCGGGAACATTCAATTACACAGTAACTACAACTGGTGGATGTTCAGTTGCCACGACGAATGGAGTTATAACAGTTACACCTTCAACAACTCCAACATTTAACCAAGTAGCACCAATTTGTGCGGGCGCAACACTTTCGGCGTTGCCAACGACATCAACAAATAGCATTACAGGTACTTGGTCGCCAGCATTGAATAATAATGCGACAACGACATATACATTTACACCGACAGCTGGACAATGTGCTTCAACGACAACTATGACAATTACGGTCAACCAGCCAACGACGCCAACATTTACGCAAGTAGCGCCAATATGCTCTGGAGCAACATTGAGTGCATTGCCAACTACGTCGACGAATGGAATAAATGGTACATGGTCGCCAGCGTTAAACAATACAGCAACGACTTTGTATACATTTACACCAACTGCTGGGCAATGTGCAACAAATGCAACGATGACCATCACGGTAAATTCAAATGTAACACCAACATTTACCCAAGTTGCACCAATTTGTTTGGGAGCTACATTATCAGCTTTACCGACAACTTCTAACAATGGAATTAATGGATCGTGGTCACCAGCTTTGAACAACACTGCAACAACATTATACACATTTACACCTACAGCAGGTCAATGTGCGGTAAATGCGACAATGACGATTACAGTAAATCAACCGACTGCGCCAAACTTTACGCAAGTTGCTGCTATTTGCTCGGGAAGTGTTTTGAATCCATTGCCAACAACATCAACAAATGGCATCACGGGAACTTGGTCGCCGGCAATGAATAATACTGCTACAACGACATACACATTCACACCAACAGCAGGTTTATGCGCAAATCCAGCGACGATGACAATTACGGTGAATCAACCAACAGCTCCAACATTTACGCAAGTTGCACCAATTTGTGCTGGAGCTAGTTTAAGTGCTTTGCCAACAACATCTTCGAATGGAATCACTGGTACTTGGTCACCAGCGTTGAACAACAATGCTACAACGACCTATACATTTACGCCAACTGCAGGTCAATGTGCATCAACAGCGAGCATGACGATTACAGTAAATCAGCCAACAACTCCAACGTTTGTGCAGGTTGCAGCAATTTGTACTGGAGGAAGTTTAAGCGCATTACCAACATCATCAACCAATGGAATCAATGGAACATGGTCGCCAGCGTTAAATAACAATGCAACAACGACATATACATTTACTCCAACTGCTGGTCAGTGTGCGACAACTGCAACAATGACGATTAATGTAAACTCGAATACGGTTCCAACATTTACTCAAGTTGCACCAGTTTGTTCAGGTTCAGTAATCAATCCTTTGCCAACAACATCTACAAATGGTATTTTAGGAACTTGGTCGCCGGCAATTAACAACTCGGCTACAACCACATACACCTTTGTTCCGAATCCAGGACAATGTGCGGTAAATGGAAGTATGACGATAACGATCATTCAACCTGCCAATCCGCAATTCACGCAAGTGGCACCGATCTGTGTGGGTGAAGTTTTAAATGCATTACCAACAACTTCAAACAATGGAATTAATGGTAGTTGGTCGCCAGCGATAAACAACTCTGCAACGACTACATATACATTTACACCAGCTGCGAATGCCTGTGCAAATATTGCAAACATGACCATTACGGTGAATGCATTGCCAGTAGTAAACGCAGGAGTTTATCCAGCAGTTTGCGAAGAAGCAGCGAATGTGAATCTGGTTGGAAATCCAGTTGGTGGTACATTTACAGGTTCAGGTGTTACTGGAAGTAGCTTCGACCCAAGTGTTGGAAGTCAACAAATTACATATACATTAAGTGATGTAAATGGATGTACAAATTCAGCAACAGCGAATATCCAAGTAAATCCAACTCCGACCATAAATGCGGGGGTTGATCAAAGTGTGTGTGTTGGAAATTCAGTTACTCTTCAAGGTTCTGGAGGTGTTTCTTACGCTTGGGACAATGGAGTGGTAAACAACCAAGCATTTACTCCAGCTCAAGGATCTGCTACATATACAGTTATTGGAACCGATGCAAATGGTTGTGCTGATTCCGATCAAGTAGTGGTGAATTCGCTTGCGCTACCAATAGCAAGTTTATCACCAAGCACGGTATCTGGAGTTGCGCCATTGCAAGTTGTATTTCAAAACAATAGTTCGAACGCCACCAATTATGTGTGGAATTTTGGCAACGGTGATGGAACAACAACAGGGTTAGCTAGCAATCAAACAACAGTTTACGATGAAATTGGAACGTTTACTGTAACACTAACAGCTTCGAACGGAGCATGCAGTGACAATACTTCTACAACAATTGAAGTCTTGTTCGCATATCCAGCAGTGGTTGAAGTGCCAAACGTTTTCACACCAAATGGTGATGGTATCAATGATTTATTCTTCTTAAAATTGGAACACGTGGCATCGATGAATTTACAATTGTTCAACCGTTGGGGGGAAATAGTTTATGAATTCAATGAGTTGACAAATGTTTGGAACGGTCAAACAAAAAGTGGCCAAGACGTTTTGGAAGGCGTTTACTTCTATAAGTTTGAAGCAACCGGCGAAGATGAAAACGTTACCAAAGGTCAAGGATTCGTGACATTAACAAGATAAAATCATCCTTAGATAGTAAAAATGCCACTCAATTTGCTGTGTGGCATTTTTCATTTTTTTAAAGATCACTAACTATGAGAAGTTTATTTTTTATTACGGTTGTATTTTGTCTAGCGGCACAACTAAAAGCCCAAACAGGCGCCGAGAAAATTGCGACTCAACTTTGCATATGTGCGCAAGAACATGACTATGCAAAACACGTAGCAATTCTCAAATCCAACAATCAAGAAGCAATTCGAGGCGATTTTGAAACGATTGAATTCATTTTTCGAGAAACAAAACGCTGTGCGAAACGTCAAGCCAAACTCACTCCTGAAGAAGGCAAACGAATTCCTGAAGAAGAGATAGATGCTGCTTTGGCGAAAAATTGCCCCGATGTTAAGTACCTCGCAGAGCAATATAGACTTGTTAGCGCCCAAATTATGAAAGAGGAACGAGAAAAAGACATTGAAGCCAGACTTAAAGTGATCAACGAATTTGCGCAAGTGAAGAACCAAGATTCCGTTTCTTACTACATCAAAAGTTTCATCAGCAATTATGGAAGATCCGAATCCTTTGTTTTTTCGCTCATTGAATGTTATTACATCGGGGGTGATTTCAGTAATGGCAACTTTGAAGCAGAAATGCTTATTGAACAATTCGTGCAAGAAATGTATTTTCACGACGACCGAACTGATAAAAGTGAGCCTTTAAAGGAATATGTCAAAAAGAGACTTATTGATCTTGCGACAAAATACAAACAAACGGAAATTGTAGAAGCGGCGAAGAGTAAGTTGTGATTTTAGCAAAGAAATTAGTAGATCTCAAATTTTCAATTGGGAAAGCCAATAATCTGCGGATGGAGTTTGTTAAATAATGAATTATTGTGCTGAGCTATGAACTATAAGTTTTGAGTTTTGGATTGAATTAATTAATGTCATCAAGCAGATTTGGATTGCTATAGTGTTCTATTTCAGTAGGTAGGCTTAATTGAATGGAAACTACAATCATCGTTAAAATTGCTGACGTGAAAACAAAAATTCCACCAATTCCAGAAACAAATACAAAAGGCCAGGCGAAAAGCACGAAAAAGGTAGCAACAATCAGATTTATAATTCGACCAATATATGCTTCAGTGAAAAAATAAATGCACATAATTGCGACCAGACCGAATAGAAAGAATAGATCGCTGATTATAACGGCAGTAAGATTGTTGGATTTTAACAAATCTAGTACTACAAAAAAGTGGGAAACAATGGCTAGCGCAAACAAAGCAGCGGCCAACCATAGGAAACGTTTAATGTTTCTTTTCTTTTTCATGCTTGAAAAGTAATTAGAATTTTCGATTCACAAAAGAAGGAATTCTGTTGTTTTCTAAAAATATTCGTGTTTAATGATTAAATTCTATTTAACATAATAAAACCCAAATTCAGCCAGTAAAAATTTTCAAGCGCAACAAAGGGAAGAATAGCAGATTCTGGAGCATTCTGAAAACAAGGAGAATTGCTTGGATAATTTATTGAGCTAACAGTTTGAAAAATAATTGATTAAGTTAAATGAATAGCGATTGATTTACTGGTTGAGATTTGATCAACATAAATTTGAATGGATGGAAAAGTTTCTGGAGAATTCTAGGGAGAAGTTGGGAGGTTGAAATGGTTGGTTGAATTGAGAATGTGATTTTGTTGGTTGGAAGAAGGAAGTGGTTGGGTGGATGAAAGAATGTTGAGGAATTGTGGCGATATTCTATTTAACATAATATTAATTATGAGACAAATTTAGTTTAAAGCAATCAAGCAAATTTAATTAACTTTAACTTCTTTAGTTATTTGATTAAGCCATTGATTTGAAATTGCATAACGTCTAAATCCGAGAAATTGAGACTCTGGGTCTTTTGTATCGCGAATGAATTTTCGAATAATCGACTCAATAACTATTTCTTGTTCTTCAACAGTAGTTTTCTCTACTACAGCAGATCGAATATCTCGCTCAAAAATCTCAAGAATTTTCCTTCGATCATCATTTAATGTTTTTCTATCTATTTTGCATTTCTCTATAGTGTATTTAAACCTAACATCATCAGATTCAATTATTCCGTTGCGTTCAAACTTTATTTTTCCATAAGGGTCTGTTACCTCTGGATTTACCATCTTCGGTTTTTCCAATTTGTCATATTCGCTTGAAATGCTATTTATTTTTTTCCTATTTTCAGCCGTATCTTCGAAGGTAATCGTTAATTTATCTGAACTAATTAATTCAAAATGGATCCCTTTATTAATATTACATGTAGAACATGATAACAAAAGATTATCCCAAGAATAAGTCAGCCAATAGTATATATGTTTTGGTCTATAATGTTCTACATGACTCTGTTCTATCTTTTGTTCACAAAATGCACATTTATTTTTGTAAATATCTTTTAATGCAGTTTGAGTATCATTCTGCTTAAAACGTGCGCTATAAATTGCTTGATCAATAAACTTCCCAGCTTTAATAAGTTCTAATCTTCTTGTATGAGTAGTCTTAGCTTGACGAGGAATGTTACCTGTAAAAAACTCCTTAAGAGGTACCTGCAATGACTTAGGTACCAATAAAATATCTTTTTCAATTTTGATCATCCTTGTCTAATTCTTCGTCTATAATTTTTTGAATTAAGGAATCAATAATCGCATCTGAAATAAACTCCTTTCCTTCCTGCTTTTGTTTATCCAACTCTCTTTCTAGTTTTTCGTTGATTCTATAAATTAAATACGTGTCACTAGTATCCGCTAAATTATTTTCCGAATCTAATCTCGAATTATCTAATCCAAACAATGGAGAAGTCAAAAGTGTATTAATCATTAAATGATTCAAATCCTTTCTATAATAAGGTTCACTTACCCTTGTTTTTCCATCATTCGTGTTCCGAAAAACTCGATAAATTATTGCATCATCCGAAGCTCCTTGAATAATAGTTGGACTATGGGTAGTGAACATAAACTGTACATTTGGCAGCAACGATCTAATTTTTTTAATTATCACTCTTTGCCATTTCGGGTGTAAATGCAAATCTATTTCGTCCACTAGAACAATTCCGAACAAATCTTTTAATTCTTTGGTTTCTGGCTGATCCTTTTGTAACCTGTAAAGTAGGTCAGACATGAAAATGACAATACTTTTGTATCCTTCTGATAATTGATCAAAATCTAAGGTCATACCCTTCTCAGTAAAACCTATTCCATTACCTTCAACTTTAATCTTCACATTGCGTTCTAAAAGTTCAAAGAACATTTGCTGAAGTAATTCTACAGAAAATGAACTAGGTAGAGTTTTATTCTCGGCAGTTGAATTTTTTTGGTCATAGTTTTTTTCAAGTTCTAAAAGATATTGCTGTTTTAACCATGAAATTGGGTTAGTCAATGTTTGATGGCTATCAAAAAGTGACATAAATCCATATTCTTCCGCACTATCTGACGAATAACGTCCTCTGTGAGTTCCATAAGCAAATAGATTACTAAGAAATCCATGATTTGTGTCGCCAAATTTCCGTTCAGTATCATCTATTCCTAAAAGTTCAAAATTTTTGCTATTCCTCAAAATATCAACAGCTTTTCCCGTTTCCTCTTTATCTGTTTGATCAATTATAAAATGGCGATTGAAGGTAAGATAGATCCCCATTAAAATAAGTGATTTACCATCGCCATTTTCACCAAGAAAATAAACTTCTTTTGCCCCTTTTATTTCTTCTAAATGGACATCCTCTATAGAAAAGAAATTTGACATATGGACTTCATCAATAAAACTTTTTTCTGACAGTTTCGTGCCTTCTATCCACGATTTGAATTGCTCCTTAGAAAGACCAAGTGCTTTATGAAAATTGTTCGAATAGCAAATCTTGAAAAACTCCGAATCAGATTCAACTTCACCTCCTACTCTTTCTATTCGTTCGATTAGAACTTGTTTAAATAATTTTCCGACGCTTAAATTTTGAAAAATTGGTGTGAAATCATAAGGCACCTCGTCGGATCTCCTAAGGAAAGGAGCAGCAGCACCCGATTCAATTAGAGCACTCCTAAGATTTGTAAATTGCTTTCCACTTTCAATCGTGAAAACACCCTTCATGTTTCCTTTGGAATATTGGTTGGCAAACTTCTCAATCATCTCAACGTGAGTAAATATCACACTAAATAACGCAAAAAGACTTTTTTCCTTTGGGTGATTTTGAATTTCTAGCCAGTATTCTGGTATAGGGTCTTGCAAGGATTTTACTCCAAGAAATGATCGAAGAATTGGCTCGTCAATTATTGCTTCTTTATTTTTGTATTTGAGCAGCGTTTCCTTATTGTAAACAACTTCCATGACCTGGACTATATCATATTTAGTCCAAGAAGTCTTCAATTTTATAAGATTGACTTCTTTTGCCATTATTTAAAAGGTCTTACTAATACTAAATATTCTTTTACTTCTCTTGATTTATCCTCTGATCTTCCCATTGTGCTATGTTTATAATCTAGAGCCTTTGAATATATTTCATATCCAATTCCAAATTGAGTTTGGGCGATATCTATAATTTTTTCTAAACTAATCATTCCAGTGTTACTATAACTCAAAACAAGTTTTGATTTTTTTTGCTTAATTTTTTGAAACATCACTTCAAAAGCGCTAACTACTTCGGTTCTTTTACAAAAGGGAGATTGATGACGATCTGTTCTGTATCTTCCTTTATGGAGAACCTCTGGGTAATCATACCTGATTAGAGTTTCTATGGCGTGATAGAATCTTGAATAATGCACAAAAGCATAAGGAGGATCGGCATAAACTAATGTCCCCTCAGGTATTATATCTAAACATTCACGATAATCCAAAGATGTTATTGTATGATTGAAATCATTTTTACCGAGTGAATCAATAAGCTCCTTTAGTTTTTTTCTAAAATATGGAACAATCTCTTTATTTCTGTATATAATAATGTCGTTCATGGACGCCAAATTATTCGCGTCTCGATATTGAGCGTAATGTCCTGTGCTTTGGGCATTATATGCCATGGCGAACATTAAACTTGCTAGTATTGGATTATAAACAGGTTCTGTTGAATACTCTTCTGCCACAACTCTTAACGCATCAATCCATAAACATTGTTCAAAAGACCAATATGTTCCAGAATAATTTTTGATAAATAGGTGATGTTCTACGTCTGCAAAGTCAAAATAAATTAAGTCCTGTTGTTGTTGTTCAATAGCGTTAAATTCATTTAAATCTAAGTTTGCATCATAATGAAAATTCAAATCTGGATACAGCTCACGAACATTGTCAACATGTCTTTGAGCTGCGGTTATTATTTCATCAATGATATTCTCATACTCATTCCAATTGTAATTACCAAGATAGGTTTTTGCTAATACCGCTGAGTATTGTTGAATATCATTAGCATGCATATTCACTCCATGACCCAATGCCCCACTTAGAACGCTAGTTCCAGCAAACAAATCGCAAATATTTTCTCCTTCGTAAATCTCATTTATTGCGTCAACAAGGTATTTTAAAAGAGAACTTTTGGACCCCATGTATTTAATAATGTGCGGTACTTTTGATTTATAATCTAACAATACATCAGTTTCAAGGGTTATATCTTTTGTGATTACGTTCATTTAAAATTTATAGTAATATACTTAAAAAAAGAATCGAGTGATATTTTTTCAAAGATAAATGAATTTAAAAGTTTAAAACGCCTCATTCAAACGAATTATAAACAATAAATCGTTTGAATCAATATTACTGGAATTTCCATCTTACACCCATAAAAACGCAAAAGACAACCAATTGTTATTTTAACAATAATCCCCCCATCAATAACTCAACCCCATCGCATTACACTGATTCGTGTTCACTGTTGAATTAATCGTTTTTACCAATAATCCAGTAGATTGGTCACGAAAATCCACCTGAAATGTTTTGGAAACATCCCCAACCCAACTCATGGACTTTACAGCTGCGTTTGATGCATTGCAAGGAATTTGTCCAGTCAAAGAATATGCGTTAACATTTATAACATCAACGAAAGAGCCATCAATGTAAACGCTGATAAAATCGATTCCATCGTCTAATAAATTATTTCTAGTCATACTGCTCATGTACGTGTAAACATCTCCAGTAAATTGGCAACTACCATCGTTTTCTTTCGCTTTTTCATCAAAATTAAGGGCAGTGTTGATCGTGCATCCCTCCTTCTTACACCCCTGAAATCCAACACTGGCCAAAAGCAACACAATAAATCCTATTTTTTTCATCTATGTTTTATTTTGTACTGAATTAATACATTAATAATCAGTTATTTGAATCTTAGTAACTCAAGGTCGATGAATTACAACTCTTCGCATTAACATTCACCGAAGTATTATCCAACAATACATCCGTTGAAGCGTCACGGTATTCCACGTTAAACGATTTGTAAGGTGAGTTACCTGTCCAGTTGAGTGTTTTCGCGCCAACATTTGATGAATTACATGGACTACTTGAGTTAGAGGAATATCCAGAGATTTCTATGAATCCAGTTAAGGCACCATCAATATACACATTCACTAAATCTATTCCGTCACCTAAAAGGTCATTTTTTGTTGTGTTGGACATGTACGTGTAGGTTGAACCAGTAAATTGGCAACTACCATCTTCTTTCTTTGCTTTATCGTCAAAATTCGAAGCGCTTGTAACTCTGCATCCCTCCTTCTTACACCCTTGAAATCCCACACTTGCTAAAAGCAATACAAACAATCCTATTTTTTTCATTTCTAGTTTTCAAGGTGATTAAAAAACGACTACTGCGTAATTGCACATATCGGCAAATACATTCACGAACGTTGAGCTCACTGGCAATTCTGTGTCTTCGTCTTTGAAAATAACTTCGTGACGTTTTGCGCTGTGACCTGTCCAGCTAAGTTCTTTGGAACCAACATTGAGTGCGCCGCAGGTATTTATGGCTTCTGGATCGTAAACGGTAATGTCAATAAAGCCAATATTTTCACCGTCAATAAAAACTTCAATGGTATCGATTCCGCTGGAAAGTAATCCATCTTTGGTATTTGTACTAATAGCAGTAGCAATGGAACCTGTGTACTGACAACTTCCATCGTCGGTTTTCGCTTTACTGTCATAATTACTTGCTGTTGGGCTAATGCATCCTTCTTTTTTGCAGGCAACAAATCCCAGCGACGTGAAAATCAAAACAATAAGTCCTATTTTTTTCATGGTTAAGAATTTAAATTTTCTTTAAACATAGTAAAACTATTTGAAATAAGTAGCATTTTCGTGACCTGCAGTAATGACAAAAACAACTCTCTCCCCTTTCCTACTCAACGCACCACAGGCAGTCTTTCGACTGCCTGTACTACGTTTTCCTAAGCTGTAAAAGTGGAGGTAATCAATTCTTCTTATAAAAAGTATAACTCTAGAATAACTTTTCCAAAATATCTCCATCTTTTGGTTGCTTCCTTCGTGTTACAAATGTCAGATAATTATAATTCCTGTGAAAGGGGAAATAGCCTGTTTTTTTAGGGGAAATTCCCCGGGGGGAAATTTCCCGGGGTCAGGGAGGGGAAATTTCCCCGGGGAGCGAGGGGAAATTTCCCCTATTTGTGTTTTGAGCTTGTAATTTCATGAGGGAACATGTAGGTTTGAGAAAACTTATAAATTTTAATAAATTATGTCAAAACAATTTTCTTTGCCGGTAGAACCAGCATCGCAAGTACTCGACTGGATGAACGAGTACCAAAAAGATCCAAAACTTTCCTTCATGGATGGATCAGATTCAAAACCACTGCATGGTGTCTCTTTTGATGTAGAAGATATCTCCAAGTTGGTTAAACACCTAAACAACGATGACCATAAGGTCTTTTTGGGCTTAGCTAAGCGCGACGATGGATCTCACACAATTGTTGCAGGTGGTATTGAATTCGTAAAAGACGTTGACGGAAATGTTGTAGGAAGCAATTTTTTACATAAATTGGACCATCAGCCAATCTTAGAATATGCCAAACCATGTCCGTTTATTTGTCCAAAAGGCATCACAGAATTGAGCTAGTGAACAAAATTTATTTTTATCTTGCGCCATGTTGCAAGGTTATCTGATTTATGTATCACTCTTAATAATTTCTTTGATTATTGGAATCTGGAAATTTTCAAAAATGTCCTTGAAATTTAAATTTGCGACACTTTTACTTTATTTCATTTTATTGATTGAAGTGATTTCAAGTGTACTGTCATTTTGGATGATAAATCAGACTTTTGTTTACCACACTTTAATCCCTATTCAATTTCTCTATTACGGATTCATATTTGGAATTTCGCAAAAGAGACTAAAATTATTTTTAATCCTATTTACTACATTTATGCTTTTAAGTTTTATCAATAGCATTTGGATTCAGTCCATTATTGAATTCCCGAGCTACTCGCTAATTCTTCTAAGTTTAGCCCTAGTAACCACTGTCCTATTTGACTTTACTCGATTAATGAAAGTGCCTAGTAAAGTAAAGCTCACCTCATTGCCCGATTTTTGGTTTAATCTCGGGCATTTGGTGTTCTTTTCATCTACTTTTTTTGTATTTGCCTTTATCAACTCAATGGTGAATATCGAACTAAATTGGCCTTATGATTTGATCATCATTGCTAACCTCTTTTTATACACGTGCTTCGGTCTTAGCCTTTATTTAGATTCAAAACAACACAATGAACATACTACTTAACATTACAACCATCGAATATTTGGTTCCAGTCATTTCTGGAATCGTGCTTTTCGGTCTGTTGACCGTTTTTGTGATTTACTTTATCCAAGTTTACCGTAAAACCCAAGGCACCTTGGATTGGAACGAGAACGCATCAAACAAGAATTGTTGCGTGTGGAAAATGAAGTAAAAGAACAAACCTTGACCAATGTTTCGCGTGAATTGCACGATAATTTCGGTCAAATTGCATCCTTGATCAAAATCAACTTGAGCATGATTTCCAAAGAATTAAGCGCTTCAGATACTCAGAAAGTGAATGAATCCTTAGAACTTTTGAAACAACTTATTGGCGATATCAAATCATTGTCGTCAAGTTTGAATGGAGATTTGATTTTGAAAAACGGCTGGCTTAAAATTCTCAGCGAAGATGTGCGAAGAATCAATACCATTGGCGCCATGCAAATTTCGTTTGAGCACGATCCCGTCCTTTCTTTGCCTCATGAAAAAGAAGTGATTTTGTATCGCGTGATCCAAGAAATAATCAACAATTCCTTGAAATATGCCAAAGCCAAAGATGCAACACTTTCCATGAAAACAAAGCAAAACAGGGTGTTCATCGAGTTTTCTGATACCGGAATTGGTTTTGACGAAAAATTGATAATTCCAGGAAATGGGTTAAGAAATATTCGCGAACGATGTCGCATCATTGATGCCGATTTTGCTATTTCAAGTAAAGTAGGTGAAGGAACCAAAATTAGTATTAACATTGCAATGGATGGAAACAATGAATGATACACTAAAAATTGCTGTCGTAGACGATCATGGATTGTATCGCAAAGGGTTAATAAACCTTATTCAATCCCTTGATTCGAGGTTTGAAGTCGTTGGTCAAGCTTCAAATGGACAGGAATTCATCGATTTACTTTCTAATCTTCTCAATCCCGACTTGGCCATTGTTGATATCGACATGCCTGTTATGAATGGCTTTGAAACAGCTGAATACCTCAAAGCCAATTTCCCAAAAATCAATATTTTGGTAATAACGATGTCCGACGATGAACAGTCATTGGTGCGTATGCTGCGGTTTGGTGTCAAAGGTTTTTTGAGCAAGGATGTAGATCCTGAAGAATTGCGAACAGCCATCAAAACAGTTTCTAAAGGCGATTTCCACAACCAAGAAAATTTGACTACACGAATGGTCCACGCCTTGCAAAACGAAATTATAGAACATAGTCCTGCCATTGCATTTTCGCCACGAGAATTGGATTTCATCAGACTTTGCTGTACTGAGTTAACCTACAAGGAAATAGCAGAACATTTACACATCAGCCCGAAAACCATTGAAGGTCATCGAGGAACAGTTTTCGATCGAATTGGCATCAAAACCAGGGTTGGATTGGTGATGTATGCGATCAAGCATGGGATTGTGAAGATTTAGCGTAAACAGAACGAGAGCTAGATTTTTGCACTAAAATTGCGGAAGAAATGAGAATTAGTGTTATTATTGCCAAGTAAGTAAAACAGGGCTAACACGATTATGAAATCAACATGGATTGTATGTATTTTTTTGTCAACCGCTTTTTTGAGTCGCGCTCAAATCACAATAAACAAAGACACTTCAGATCTCACATTTAAAGGAACTCGAATCAGTCCTTATTCCATTGAATATGATACTACAGGAAAAGTCGAATTTTCAGCCTATTTGGACACCTATTATGCGGGATTTACTGACACGAGCGGAGCCGGAGGATTTCAGAAATTCCCAACTATCTCACCTCGGAAAAATCAATTTGGGATAAATATTGTCCAATTTGGCGCAAAATATCAATCACGGAGATTTAGAGGCATGGCAACACTTTTTTGGGGCGACACACCTAAATCAGCTTGGTCTCAAGAGTTTAATTTAATTCAAGAAGCCCATTTAGGTTTCCGAATTGCTGGTAAATTATGGATTGACGCAGGATTTTTTAGAACTCATTTTGGATTAGAATCGATTCAGCCTCGGGAAAACATGACCATGAGTATTGCTACGACGACCTATTTTGAACCATACTATTTGAGTGGTGCAAAATTAACATGGGAACAATCCAGCAAATGGATGTTTCAGGTGAATGGATTTAATGGATTCAATAATTTCATTGAAAACAATAGAAGCAAAGCCATCGGAGCATCGGTTTCGCATACTCCAACTAATAAATTCAACATCACGGCGAGTACTATTTTTTCAAGTGAATCTCCAGATGAAAAACCAATTCAATATAGGAGTTACACCAATTTGATCATGGTTTATAAAACAACTCGATGGACCATTGGCATGGAAGGGAATTATGGATTTCAAACAAAAACAGTGCTGACTGATTCATCCAAAACGGCGCATATCTTCAGTTCCCTCCTAGCTGTAAAGTATCGCATTACACCAAAATGGGCAATTTACGGTCGAGGCGAATTTTTCTCTGATCCAAACGAAATATTGACAGGTCCAGTTTTGAATGAAAACCATCAACTTGTTGGTTTAGACATAGCTGGAGCGACATTGGGAGGAGAATTTAAACCAATCCCTAACAGTTATTTTCGGGTGGAAGGACGTGCTTTGAGTACCGCGAAGAACGAACACATTTTCCAATACAGGAACCATCCCTCAAATGTTCGCTATGAATTTATTGTTGGACTTGGTGTTTGGTTTTGACATAAAAGCATTCCGAAGAAAACACTTAAAACCTTAGTCGAATGCCTGAGATGTTGGAGTTGCGCGCTATTGAAATCTTTATAAAAACTTTATGCTTGAATCACTATTTTTGTTTATGCTTTGCGTAGAATAGCAAAACTAGCGATTTTAATACTATTCAGTTGAATATTAGCAATCTACATAATCAAAACAAAGGGATTCAATACCTAATCTGTGTATTGATTGTGCTTTTCACTGTTGGAATTTTGTATTTCTCATCAGCCTTTCTTCATTATCGGATCGTTGCATTGATTTTATTGCTCGTGGTGTCCATTTCCGCGATGTTGTTTGACATCTTCCCAGTGTTACTCACCGCAATTTTAAGTGCTTTTAGTTGGAATTTTTTCTTCATCCCTCCTACTTTCACATTTCACATTAGCTCTCCAGAAGACACGTTTTTATTCCTGATGTATTTCGTTGTTGCACTTATAAATGCTGTTCTGACCTACAAAATTCGCCAAATCGAAAAAAAGGCGCGCGACAAAGAAGAAAAGGAAAAATCCATCAAATTATACAACACCTTATTGAATTCGCTATCTCACGAATTGCGCACTCCCATTTCGGCAATTATTGGAGCAACGGACACATTAGAAATGAATAGGTCGAAGCTTTCTCCACCAGAAATAAGTGAACTCATCGAAAGCATTTCTACGGCATCACTGCGCTTGAACCGACAAGTCGAGAATCTTTTGAGTATGAGTCGCTTGGAAGCTGGAATTTTAAAGCCAAAATTGGATTGGTGCGACATGAATGAGTTGATTTTTTCAATCATAAAAAACATTGAGCAAGATGCCATAAATCATCGCATTGAATTTAAATCAAAAGATAATTTCCCATTGTGCAAAACAGATCGCGGATTTTTGGAACAAATGGTTAGCAATTTGTTGTACAATGCAATCAACCACACACCTCCAAATTCACTAGTAACCATTGAAATAGATCACCAGAAAGGAATTCTTACTTTAACAATAGCTGATAATGGTTTAGGTTTTCCAGAAGCTGAAATGGACTTGGTTTTTGATAAATTCTATCGCTTGTCGCATTCCAAAACAGGAGGCATTGGCTTAGGATTGTCGATTGTCAAAGGATTTACAGAATCTTTGAATGGAAAAATAAAGTTGGAAAATAAACGAAATGGCGGTGCTAAATTCACCATCGAACTGCCCGTTGAAACAACATTGATTAGTGATATTGAACATGAATAAAGCGGAAATATTAATCATCGACGACGAACCACAAATTCGCAAGTTGTTAAAAATCAACCTTGAAAGCAACGATTATAAAGTTGTTGAAGCGACTACTGGTCGAGAAGGCATGTTATTCGCCGCCAATCATCCGCCAGACTTAATTTTACTTGATATTGGTTTACCTGATGCTAGTGGTCACGACATTTTGAAAGAAATGCGCGAATGGTATAATCAACCAATTATTATTCTTTCTGTGTTGGATGATGAAAACGACATTGTTTCTGCCCTAGATCACGGCGCAACTGACTATTTAACCAAACCTTTTCGCACCGGAGAATTGCTCGCGCGAATACGATCTGCCATCCGCAGAAGTCAAAGCGAAGTGAATGAAACTTCCTTAATTTGTGGCGAATTGGAAATTGATTTCGTAGCCCGATTGGCAAAGAAAAATGGAGAAATCATTAAATTGACAACTACTGAATATGCATTGCTCATGCTTTTCATGAAAAATGAGGGCAGAGTTTTGACCCACCAATTTATTTTAAAACAAATTTGGGGAGTTGGCAGACAATTGGAAACGCACTATTTGCGAGTTTTTGTTGGGACCTTGCGCAAAAAAATCGAAGAAAACCCGAATTATCCGAAGTACATCATTACTGAAAGTGGTGTGGGGTATAGATTTGTATAACCCCAAAAATATTATGATTCAATTTAATTCTTGTTCTTTTTGGCATCGCCCCAAAAAGAACCAACTTAGCGAAGCGATTTCATGAAGACAAATAAAAACAATAACAGTCTGAATAAAAAGCTCTAGTCCAAATTTAAAGCCGTTCGGCGAAAATTCTTGAATGGACCGATTAAACAAAAGTAGTGCATTTCTTGCGAAATACAGACGTAAACGCCTTTTGAAATCGGTTAGCCATTCAATTATTTTCGTCCCTGCTCTAACGTTTGGTCTTCAAAAGCTGTCGCTTCTTCTTCTCACTTCTCAAAATTTGGACGGTTTATGGACAGAACCTAAATATATTTCAAACTAAACAGACTTTAGAAATTAAAAAACTCGAAATTTAAAACTTAATTAATAGTGACTAATTCAAGTGTTTTGAACAAAAACTCTATTTGAACATGCGTGCCCAAAACAATTTGTCTTTATAAAATCTTTATACGAATTTACTAAACCTTGATTTTTTCAATAGTTCATTGTCCTGAACTTTGTTATGTTGATTGAATGAACAACTTCCTTTCAGTCAACCAAGGAAAATGGAGAAATTAACATTAGATTCTGAAGCTGCGCAAAAGATCGTTTTTACGTTTCAACAATTGAAATCGTTGGAAAATGCCTTGAACAAAGAGCCATTTTCTCAGTTGAAAGAAATTCTCGGAAGTGCTTCCGAATTGAATCAATCCATGAACATGGCTTTACATCAAACATGTCCAATACAATTTAAATCACATTTAAACGAGCTCATTGTCAAAGCGGAGACACACAAGAACTCCTTGATTCAGGTGGAATTGTCCAAGGCAACTGATGAAATAAAAACACTACTCGATCAAATCCTTGACAACTTAAGTCAACTAAAATCTAAAATCACCATCGAACATTCTTAAGAGTTATGTATAAAACATTTATCAAGCAAGTCGCTAGTTTGCAAATTATTGTAGGTTATGTCATGTTGATTCCGATCATTGTGGCCATCATTTATCAAGAATGGTATCCATTATTGGGATTTTTAATTTCTGGAGTTTTGACGCTTTTGATAGGTTACTCAACTTACCGCATCTTCAAAAACACGGAAGAACCAAAAGACAAGCATTCCTTAGCGATTGCTGCATTTGGATGGTTGATGGTCATTATTTTTGGGGCTCTCCCCTATTTTGTTACCGCTTGGATCACTCCCTTTGAAGTGATGCAGAAATTTGTGCCTGTTGGCATGGATTACACATCCAGTTTGTTGAATTTCAAAAATCCGTTGCATTGCATCTTTGAAAGTACAAGTGCCTTCACGACAACGGGACTAACGATGGCATACCACGAACCTTCGGTGGGAAGAACGGTTAATTTTTACCGTCACTTTTCACAATTCATCGGAGGCGCAGGTTTCATTGTCATGGCTTTAGCGATTTTCAAGCACATTCCTGGTCAAGGAGCGATAAAACTATACGGTTCAGAAGCGAGTGGTACTAAAGTGAGAACGAATGTCATTCAAACCGCCCGAGCAATCTGGAAAGTCTACATTTTAATCACGTTTATTGTGTTCCTAATATTGTTTATCGGCACCATCATTATTTTGCCTGATTACCCCATTTCAGAAGCATTGTTCGACACCATAAATCACGCCATGGCTGGACAGTCAACCGGTGGATTCAGTAATTTGGATGACAACATTGCTACCTATAAATCTCCCGCCATGGAGTGGTTATACATTTTTCCGATGCTTATTGGCGGAATGTCTTTACCATTTCTCTATCGTTTGGTAATGCTCGGCGAAGTGAAGTTACTGTGGAGGGATATTCAAACGCGAGCGCTTTTGTTGGCTTCCTTGATTGGTGGAATTGTGTTGTCTTTATTTTTATACAAAGCAGCAATTGTTCCTGCTCCGATTCGAGAGGGCTTTTTCCAATTCGCAACAGCTTTAACAACAACGGGTTGGCAAACTTCAAACATTGGCGCATGGGATGATTTATCCGTCTTGTTCATAGTTTTCGGAGCGATGATCGTTGGTGGTTGCGCTGGCGGAACGGTGGGTGGTATTAAAATTATCCGTGGATTATTACTTCAAAAAGGATTGCGCTGGCATGTTGGAAAGGTGTTTTTATCGAAAAATACAATTAAAACCGTCAAATTCAACGGAAAACTCATGCTTCCAAGCGAAATGAATGCAGAAATAGCCAAAGCTGGTCTTTTTACGATTATCTATTTGCTTTTTGTGTTGGTCGGGACGATGATCACGATCTATTTCATGCCGAGTAATTTCACCATGGCGGATGCTTTGTTCGAATCTGCTTCAGCGCAGGGAACCGTTGGACTTTCCTCTGGAATTAGCGATCCGAGCATGTCGCCTGTCATTGAAACCGTATTGGTCATTCAAATGTGGGCTGGAAGAATTGAAATTATCCCAGTACTAGTTATGCTTAGAATTATTTTTAATCGCACTCGTCCACAAATTGTTTAATTAAAAAAAAATAAAAAAATGCACATTATTATTATTGGTTCAGGAAGAACAGGAAAACATGTAATCGACGCTGCTGTAGCGGATGGACATGATGTTTACGTGATTGAAAAAGATCAAACCGCTGCGGAATGGGTTGCAACACATTTTGATTGCATCGTGATTCACTCCGACGCAACAAGTTTAGAAGCATTGAAAGAAGCCAATGCTGAAAAAGCAGATGCCATTATTGTTACGACTAATGATGATGCTGTAAATTCATTGGTTATTCTTTTGGCAAAACAATTAGGAGTTAAGCGATTAGTCAGTTCGGTGAACAATGAAGACCACATGCCAATCTTTGAACAATTGGGAATTGATACGGTTGAAAGTCCATATCGACTCAACGGAAGATATTTATACAGAGCTGTTCAAGGTCCAAATGTAAAAGAATTCTTAGATTTGGGCGATGGATTCGAAGTCTTGGAGCTTGTTGTTGAATCCGAATCGAACATAGCGAATAAATTGATTAAAGAATTGAATAAAGATCGAATTTTGCCAAACGATACGCGTATTATTCTCGTGAAACGAAACAATCAGATCATCGTGCCTGATGGTGAAACGCGCATTTTCTTAAAGGACATTGTCGTTGTGCTTTCGAAGAAAAGTAGAATCTTGGAAATATCGAATCTTTTCGGTCGGAAATAGAAAGTCAATTTAAAAACATACGATACTTTTAAGTTTATTCTTTTGAATCGTTTTTCCAATTAAGACATTTCAATTTATAGTTAAAGTTTATGATTTTGACGATTTATAAATTGGCATCCTAAAAAACAATCGTTTATCAAATATCACATCATGAAAAAAATTCTATTTGTAACTATATTTTTCACTCAATTTAATGTCTCCTCTCAAACATTGAGTCCCCAAGAAAAAAGAGAAATTATTGATATTCTCCGAAAGGAAATCATTGACAGCTTGCAAAAAGAAAAGCATAGTTCGACAATTAACATAAACGATGATTCAGTTAAAACAAACCAACAAAAAGGCGAACCTTTTGAAGGTATTGATATGACATGGGCAAATGGAAGCGACCGAAGAACTGAAAACATTTGGAATGATCTTAAATATTTTACGCCGAGCATACTCGTCGATGTGAATTATACCTTTTCGTTTAATAATCCAATCGATAATACAGTTGTAGGTTCCACTGCATTGGCTAGAAACAACGAGATTCAACTTTTGGCCCTCCATTTTGGTGGAGACTTTAGCTACAAAGGAGCCCGCGCAAGGATAATGACACAATTTGGCACTCGTTCACAAGTTATACCTCGCAATGATTTTAGTCCATATCGAGGTCAATATCAATTGGCAAATGTTTATCGTTATTTAAGTGAAGCATATGCTGGCTATCATATAAACAAATTGTATGGGATAAATATTGATGCAGGTCTATTCATGTCATACATTGGATTAAATTCATTTTATCAAGCCGAGAACTGGGAGTATCAAGCATCCTTCACATCTGATAACACACCATGGTTTTTTAACGGTCTTCGGTTTCAATTGCATCCCACTAAACGCTTGAAAATTGAAGCTTGGTTAATTAATGGATGGCAAAGTTATGGCAGGTTCAACAGTATGCCAGGTGTTGGGGGTAATATAACGTGGGCTCCAAACAGTAATTTAAAACTTATAACAAATAACTATTTCGGGAAAGATGCCGCAGGAATTCCTAATAGAAAGAGGTTCCATTCAGATAACAGTATCCTACTAAGATATTTTAACAAGGAAGAATCTAAAGGGATAACAAAAATGGCTTTTTCCTTAACTGGGGATTTTGGCTTCGAAAAAGGTGGTGGTGTTAATGGATTAAGAGATGGTGACAGCATTCAGGGACCTGCTCAATATTTCTTGAGTGCCATGATTTATAACAGAATTTGGTTTGCGAAAAGTAAGTTTGCTTGGACCGTTGGTGGTGGGGTTATGACAAACCCTGGTCGTTACTTATTGCTTTACCCCACTGGACAGGCAAGTCCTTTACCAAATCCAAACAACCCAACTCAAACAGAAGGTGCATTTCCATATAGCGCAAACCCAGGAGATGAGTTTTTTGGTTGGGACTGTTCTACAAATTTAGATTATATGCCCAATCAAAGCATTACTTTTAGAATTGAATATGTTCATCGAAGTTCGAATGTCCCGTACTTTGCAGGAAGAGGTGGAGTGACATCTCAAACAGGTTATTCAACGAGCCAATTAGATCCGAATTGGCGACCAGATTTAGTTAAGTCTGAAAATAGAATCATTTTGGCTATGATTTTTAGGCTTTAATCTAGAAATAATCAGTTCAAGCAGCCGAAAAATAAAACTCTTTTGTTAGATTAAAACCTTGATAATTGCTCGTTATTTATTTACTAAGTTCATTTGATTTGACATTACTGCATTCCATATTTTGAATTATTGACAATTGAAAGTAGGTTGAATATGCCTTATTGTTTTGTTGTTTGGAATTAATATGCAAAAGTTCAAGGTTCAAATGTAAAAGAATTCTTAGATTTGGGCGATGGATTCGAAGTCTTGGAGCTCGTTATTGAATCCGAATCGAACATCGCGAACAAATTGATTAAGGAATTGAAAAAAAGATCGAATTTTACCAAACGATACGCGTATTATTCTCGTGAAACGAAACAATCAAATCATTGTGCCTGATGGAGAAACGCGCATTTTCTTAAAGGACATTGTAGTTGTGCTTTCGAAGAAAAGTAGAATCTTGGAAATATCGAATTTGTTTGGTAAAAAGTAAGCGACAAGATGTTAAAAAAAATCCTAAAATTTAGTTGTTTATTCATTCCATTGCTGGGGAATTCGCAGAATGAAACCGATACCACAAACGTATGGCTAAAAAAACCATCAATGACTGTTTCTGGCTTAGTAGATGTGTTTTACATCTATGATTTCAACAAACCTAAAACAGATTATCGTCAACCATTTTTGTACAACCACAATCGGCATAATGAATTTAATCTCAATTTAGGATTTGTGAAATTGGCCATTGCGAACCCTAAATATCGGGCAAATTTTGCATTGCAAGCTGGGACATTCGTGCAAGATAATTATGCCTTGGAACCAATAGCTTTGAGAAATGTTTTTGAAGCAAATGTTGGATTTTCGATTAGCAAAAAAAATCGAGTTTGGGTAGATGGTGGAATTTTCACCTCTCATATTGGTTTTGAAAGTTTGTATTCAACCGAAAATTGGACTCCCACTTTTTCAATGGTAACTGAAAACTTACCTTATTATTCTTCGGGCTTGCGCTTGAGTTTCAAACCCAATGACAAATGGGAATTGGGAGCTTGGGCGCTCAATGGATGGCAAAGAATTAAGCGAGTTGAAGGGAATTCTATGCTTTCTTTTGGGACTCAAATCAAATATACCAAATCAGCAAATTTGACACTAAACTGGAGTTCATTTGTTGGCACGAATGATCCTGACAGCACAAGAAGAATAAGAGTTTACAACAATTTTTATGGAATTTACCAACTTAGCAAAAGATTCGGATTGATTACAGGTTTTGATATTGGCATGCAGCAAAAAGTGAAAAATAGTTCTAGTTCCTTTCTGTGGTATTGTCCTGTTATCATCGGAAGATTAACCTTAAATCAGAATTTTAAAACATCCATTAGAGTTGAATACTACAATGATTCGCATGGTGTTATTATTCCAACCAATACACCGAATGGATTTCAAACTTTTGGAACCTCTTGGAATTTGGACTACACCCCTATTCCAAATGTAGTTTGCAGATTTGAAACAAGGTTTTTTAATAGTCGGGATGATTTTTTTATAAAAGGTTCCAAAGTTGTAGCAAATGACTTTTATACAGGGCTTTTCTTTGCGCTCAAGTTTTAGCTTTGCCAAAGGCATTATATTAAATTAGCATTAAATTATTTCATATTAGCATCAACTAATAAAAATAAACTAAATTCGCACAAAATTTCTCAAAAGAGTGTTTCAAAAAATTAACTTTTTATTTTTAATTTTATTAGTGTCAGGGGCTTGCTTTGGCAGTGAACCGCTCAGTAGTTCTAATGAAAACGAATACGAGAAAAGAAGCAACGTTGATTTAAGGGATGTTCTCTTAGACCAAAATACAATAGGCAAACAGCCAATTTCCGCGAGTGGTTTTAGGCTAAGCGAATCAACAATTCAAAACTTAAGATCTGACAAGCCAACGCAGCTGAATTTTTTTAGAATTTTCAGTCATGGAGAATTTTCAGTCGAATCAACTCAATTTCATTATCACTTTTACTTCGAATACATTCCTGTTATTTGCAGGTTTAAACTCTTTGAAACTTTTTTAATATAGAAAGCAATTAATACGCTGTGTACCAACACATTTTTATTAATTAACTTTTTATATTTTATGAAAAAAACAAAATCAACCCTGTTTTTTATTGGGGTTATTATGATTGTAGTTTCCTGTGGAGAAGCTGTAGAAAAAACAACAACCAATTTCGTTTTAACCAACGAAATGAAGAAAGACTTAGCTTTTAGCTATGTTAATAATATTGAACTAGCAGGTGAATTGCAACTTACCGGAAAAGTAATTCCAGATGAAAACAACCTTGTAAACATTTACCCGATGATTGGAGGTAAAGTCACAATGGTTGACGTGGAAATTGGTGAACTTGTTTCCACATCTAAACCTCTAGTTGTCATAAATTCAGGAGAAGCTAGAGAATTCGAAAAAGAATACATCGCTTCGAAAGATGAATACGAACTTGCGAAAAAAAATTACGAAATTCAGTTAGAATTGAATAAAACAAAATTCAGTTCAGAACGAGAACTCGCATATTCTAAAAAAGACTTTCAACTTTCCAAAGCTGAAATGTCCCGCATGGAAGAGGTTTACAAAGTGTATTCGTTAACAAGTGGCGGTAACTATGTCATCAAATCACCAGTTGCAGGCTTTGTCATTGAGAAAAAAATTGGACCAGGTATGCAATTGCGCTCTGACATGAACGATTATATTCTTTCTGTGGCTCGTTTGGAAGAAGTTTTTATTGCGCTTAATGTTTATGAAAATGACATTCCTCGGGTAAAATTGGGGCAACCTGTCAGAATCACTTCATTTAGTTATCCAGATTCAGTTGTATACGGTAGAATTGATCGCATAGAAAACATGATCGATCCAATAACGCGTACTGTTGAGGCTCGAATAAAAATAAGTAATCCTAATTTTTTATTCAAACCAGAAATGAACTGCATGGGCTCAATTAGCTACAATGAAGGACGGAAAATGTTGGCTGTACCTAAAAAATCGGTCATTTTTGATAAGAGTAAGTACTTTGTATTGGTTTATCATTCAGCAAAAAACATAGAAACTCGTGAGATCGATATTTTTCGAGAAACAGAGGATTTTGTGTACATAAACTCAGGTGTACGTAAGGGTGAGAAAATAATTTCAAAAAACCATCTCTACATCTACGATGCTTTAAACGACTAGTTTTTTTTTAAAAAAATTCAGTTCGATTCTTGTGCTTAATTGAAGTACAATTGAAAGTTAATTTCTAAAATTTTTATGTATGAATAAATTAATCAAAGGCTTTATTAGCTTTTCATTAAAGAATAAATTCTTTGTATTCTTTATGGTAGCTATTCTTATAATATCTGGTATTTATAGCTTTAGCAAAACGCCTTTAGAAGCTTTTCCAGATGTAACAAACACACAAATTATTGTGGTAACCAATTGGAAAGGAAAAAGCGCCGAAGAAATAGAACGCTTTGTTTCAATTCCGATTGAAGTAGCCATGAATTCGGTTCAACGAAAAACGAATGTCCGATCCATTACCATGTTTGGTTTATCGATTATCAAAATTATTTTTGAAGACGACGTCGACGACTTTTTCGCCAGGCAGCAAGTCAATAACCAATTAAGAATGGTTAAACTTCCGGAAGGAGTTGACCCAGTAGTGCAACCTCCTTACGGACCAACAGGTGAAATTTTTCGCTATGTTCTAAAAGGTGAAAACCGCACGTCAATAGATTTACTAACGATTCAGAATTGGACGATTGACAAACAACTTCGCTCTGTGCCAGGTGTGGCCGATGTCATCGCCTTCGGTGGGCAAGAAAAGATTTACGAAATTCAACCAAATCCTGCACATTTAGTGAAGTACGGCATTACTTCGCAGGATGTTTTTGACGCCGTTAAGAAATGTAATCTGAATGTTGGTGGCGATGTCATTGTTAAAAACAATCAGGCATTTGTGGTAAGAAGCATTGGACTTTTAAAAACGGTCGAAGAAATCGAAAATGTGATCGTTAAAAATTTTAACGGAATCCCAATTTTAGTTCGTCATTGCGCTACTGTTGAAGTAACAGGTTCACAACGAGTTGGTAAAGTTGGACTCGACAAAAACGATGACGTTGTTGAAGGAATTATCGTGATGCGAAAAGGTGAAAATCCGAGTCAAGTTTTAGAGAGAGTCAAAGAAAAAATAACGGATTTAAATGAAAACGTTCTTCCTTCGGATGTCAAAATGGAAACATTTTATGACAGAGATAACCTCATGGCCTATTGCACCAAAACAGTTTCAAAAAACCTGATTGAAGGGATCATTTTCGTGACTGCAATTGTGTTTTTATTCATGGCCGATTGGAGGACAACAGTCATCGTAACGATAGTTATTCCACTTGCTTTGCTTTTTGCATTTATTCTTTTGTACTTAAAAGGCATGAGTGCCAATTTGCTCTCTTTAGGTGCTGTGGATTTCGGGATTATCATTGATGGAGCCGTCGTCATGGTCGAAGGAATCTTTGTAGTCCTCGACCATCATGCCAAGAAAATAGGTATGGAAAAATTCAATAAAGTTTCGAAACTTGGTTTGATTAAGAAAACGGGGATTGAAATGGGGAAAGCGGTTTTCTTTTCAAAATTGATCATCATCACTGCTCTCCTACCCATTTTTGCTTTTCAAAAGGTGGAAGGAAAAATGTTCTCACCTTTGGCTTATACCTTAGGGTTCGCATTAGTTGGGGCTTTATTGTTAACCTTAACGTTGGTTCCATTGCTGTCCGCCATGCTCTTAAAAAAGAATGTCAGAGAAAAGCACAACGTTGTCGTGAATTTCTTCAACAAAGTATTCGGAAAAGGAATCGAATGGACGTATCAGCGAAAAAAGATGACGTTTCTCGTCTCATTGGCAATCCTATTTTTAACCTTGTTTTCAACAAAATGGATGGGTACCGAATTCCTGCCCACACTGAACGAAGGCGCCTTATGGGTTGAAGCCAAAATGCCAATGAGTATGTCGTTGGATGAAACAACCAAAAAAGTGCACCTGCTGAGAAATGAATTAAATAAATTTCCAGAAGTTAATGGAGTCCTTTCCCAAACTGGTCGATCCAATGATGGAACAGATCCGAGTGGATTTTACTATGTACAGATGCAGGTAAATTTGAAACCAAAATCGGAATGGCGAAGTGGACTAAGTGTGGATGAGTTGATTACCGAAATGGATGTAAAAATGAAAAAACATCCGGGAATTAACTTTAATTATTCGCAACCAATCATTGACAACGTAGCAGAAGCTGTAGCCGGAATGAACGCTAACAATGCGATTAAAATCTTTGGACCTGATTTAAAAGTATTGGATAGTCTAGCAACCCTAACAATGAACAAAATAAAAAATGTTCAAGGTGTCAAAGACGCTGGAATTTTGCGAAATATTGGTCAGCCAGAAATTCAAATTCATTTGGATAATCAGCGGATGTCGCTCTACGGTGTTTCGATTTTAGATGCGCAAAACATCATTGAAATGGCAATTGGCGGTAAATCTATCACAGAAAAATATGAAGGTGAAGCGCGATTTGACGTACGACTTAGGTATCCGCAAGAATATCGAAATAGTGAAGAGAAAATTCTCAAACTAATGGTTCCAACTTCGAATGGAAGCATGATTCCGCTGGGAGAAATGGCAAAAATTGAGAAAGTGACTGGACCTGCATTTGTTTATAGAGACAACAATCAACGTTTTATTGGTGTTAAATTTTCTGTGCGCGAACGAGATCTTGGGAGTACAATTGCTGAGGCTCAAAAAAATGTAGAAGCGAGTGTTGAATTGCCAAAAGGATACTCCATCGTTTGGACAGGAGAATTTGAAAATCAAGTACGAGCCTCACAAACTTTAGCCAAAGTAGTCCCTATTTCGCTTTTTGCCATTTTCATTTTATTATTTGTTCTATTTGGCAATGCAAAAGATGCGGGGTTAGTACTTCTAAATGTTCCGTTCGCATTAATTGGAGGAATTTTGGCTTTACACTTAACAGGTATCAACTTTGGTATTTCCGCAGGAGTTGGTTTCATTGCGCTATTTGGAATTTGCGTGCAAAATGGTGTAATTCTAATTTCCGTTTTTAAATCCAATTTGTCCGACCGTCAGCCGTTTAAAACAGCAATCATTGAAGGAGTAAAAAGTCGAATTAGACCGGTAGTTATGACTGCTTTGATGGCTGCAATCGGTTTATTGCCAGCAGCTTTATCAACTGGAATTGGCTCCGAAAGTCAAAAACCATTGGCAATTGTAATTATTGGTGGCTTAATTACTGCAACCATTTTGACCCTTCTCATTTTCCCTAACATTTATTATTGGGCGAATATTAAAAAACATGAAAAGAAAATGTTGAAATGGACTCTAAATGACAATCAAAGTATTCAAAATTAAATCTTTAGAAATATGAAAGTATATCACATTATCATTGTTCTGTTATTCTCAGCGCATGTTTTGGGTCAGAACCAGCAGCTAAAACTTAACTTTGAAGAAGGAAAGGACAAGCTGCTACAAGAAAATCTTGTCTTATTAGCAGAATATTACAACTTGGATATTGCCGAAGCAAACATTCAACAAGCCAGTTTATGGGAGAATCCTTTATTTGTTTGGAATGCAGAAATGTACAGTTTTGCTCAAAACCGCTATTTTAATTTTGCGAATCAGAAGTTAATTCAATTAGAGTATAGCTTTTCCGTTTCAGGAAGAAGAATCAATGCGATTAAAGCAGCAAATATTCAAAAAGATATGGCAAAATTGGCGTTATCTGATGTTGTTCGTGCATTGATTTTTGAGTACAGCCAAAGCTTTTATCATCTACAAGCTTTGAGAGAGAAAAACGTAATCTTGGAGAAAGTTTATGCTAATTATATCAGAATCATTGAATTAAATGAGAAAAAACTTGAGTTGGGCATTATCTCAGAAAGTGATTTAACCCGATTGAAAGCTGAAAACTTAGCCTTACTTTCCGAAATTTCGACAAATCGAAACGAAATCACGAGTACGCAAGCAACCATTCATAAGTTATTGAATATTAGCCCAACAATCGATATTTACCCGCAAAGCATTAGTCAAATCGATACAAAAATTTTGTCACTTGATCAATTGCTTCAAGATGCCAAGCTTACACGACCTGATTTTTTAATTTCACAGAAGAACATTGATTTATATGCTATAAACTTGAAAGCTGAAAAATCTGAAGCGATTCCGAGAATTAATTTAGGTTATCAACCCTTGGATAATGGTTCTAACTACTTGCGACCTTATAGTGGAATGGTCTTCGAAATGGCAATCCCAATATTCAACCGCAACCAAGGCAATATCAATGCTGCCAAAATTAAAATTGATCAGAATAAGTACTTACAAGAATACAAGCTTAAAGAGGTTGAAAATGAAGTGGTTTCCTCGTATAATCAAGTATTAAACTCGTTGGATATTTATACATCTTTTAATCAAGAACTTTTCGTTCAAATGAATGAACTTTCAGAGAATGCAGGATTAAATTACGAAAGAAGAAATATTTCATTGATTGAATACATTGATTTTCAACGAGCATTTATTGAAAATCAACAAAATTGGATCGAGGTAGTAAACAATTATCAGCAGCAGCTTAATCAGTTGAATTTTGTTGTTGGAAAAAATGTACAATTATGAAAAAGATACTTTTAGCATTAGCGATTTGCAATTTGATGCAACTCACATCTTTTGCACAAATAACAAAACGAACAGAATTTAAAACATCTAGTATTTACACAAAGAAATTTCTTTGGGGTTTTGCTGTCAATAATTCATGGGCTAATTATCAAGATACTCGAGATTCATCTTTTTTCCGCCCTAGTCTTGGAATTCATGCAAGAGTGGAATACAATTTATTGGAGAATTTACACATTTCTTTGGGAGGTGGACTCCAACAACGAGGTATGGGTATTTACACACCAGATTTGAATAATTCAATCGGGAATCAGGATTCTACAGGTCGATTACGCTATAAATGTTCAACCATCGATTTTCCATTAGAAATTGCATTTCGACCGAAAAAAGAAATTTTCAATAATGTTAGATTTCATGTCGGTTTGGGAGTAACCACTTCAGTCATGTATCGCGCTCAGCGAATTTGGAAAAGTTTGGATGATGGATTTCATGTTCCTCAAACACTTACAAAAGATTACAAAAAAGTGGATTTTCCGTTGAGAACTTCAATTGGTATTGACGTTGATGCACCAGGAAACATTCTATTCAGGTTACAAGGTGTTTTTGAATATGGTTTCGCGCCGATATATACAAATCCTGTCAGCGGAATCAAAAGCAATAGGAATATTTTAATGGGAATTGATTTAACGTTTTTGTTTTGATTAATCGATTCATTTATTTGTTATGTCTGATGCCATTTTGTGGAATGTCACAATCAGATTCGTCTATTGTTTTCGATAGACCCGGAATTGCTGATGGTCCATACATCGTTGGAAAAAAACATTGGCAATTCGAAAGTGGATTTTCCATTGCAGAGGGTGATCCACCTTCTGCAATGTTAAACCCTTCTGTCATGCTTCGAAAAGCCATTTGGAAAAGGCAGGAAATTCGAATAGCTTACAATTATGTGCCTCAGAATAGTTTTCTTATGGCAAGCTTTGACTCTTTGTCCCAAACAAATTTCGCGATTGGAACGAAGTTGAATTTACTATATGAACGAAGATTATTACCTGAAGCAGCGCTTTACTTAAATACCTTTTATCCGTTGCAGCAAATAAAAAATTTCCGCAGCTCAGGCATCTATCATGTCGAGTTGGGATTATTAATGCAAAACAATTTTGGAGAAAAATTCGCATTGAACTACAATGTGGGATTTATAGCTTCCAACTTAATTAAAAAAGGAATGGCAACTTACTCCATTTGTTTTACTTATGCCGCAAATGATAAACTTGCTTTTTTCGTAGAACAATTCTCATATATTCCTATTATTCAAAAAGATAGAGAGTTTAGTTATGATTGTGGAATAACATTTTCGCCATTCAAAAAACACCAATTCGACATTTCCTACGTTGCAAATCATGCTTCAAAACGACATTATGGATCGTTGTTGGTAGGATATAGTTTTTTGATTTAATCAAAATAATTGAATGATTACTTCATAAACCGAAGAACCATTGACAAAAACTTTTTAAGTTTCTATCATTGAATTCTAAAATATAAAAAGCTTAACTTTCTTAGAATGATTCCCTACTGAAACATATCCTTCACACGTTGAAAAAATCCTTTTTCATTAGCGTCAGGATTCGGTTTGAAGTTGTCGCTTTCTTTGAGTTTTTCTAGGATTTCACGTTCTTCTTTGGAAACTTTTTTCGGTGTCCAAACATTGATGTGAACGAACATATCTCCTGTTCCGTAACCTTGAATGCTTGGAAGCCCTTTACCTTTCAATCGCAATGTTTTACCAGATTGTGTTCCTGCATCCACTTTGATTTTTGCTTTTCCATTGATTGTTGGAACTTCAATGGATTCACCCAAAACGGCATCCACAAAATTGATGTACGCATCGTAGTGCAAATGTTCTCCATCACGTCGCAATTCATCGTGTTGGATTTCTTCGATGACCACGATTAAATCTCCTGCAATTCCGTCAAATGGTCCAGCATTTCCTTTTCCAGAAACGCTCAGTTGCATTCCTTCCGCTACTCCAGCTGGAATATCTATTTCGATTACCTCTTCTTGACGTTTCAATCCTTGCGCATCAGAATCTGAAGGACGTTTGTCGATCATTTTTCCAGCTCCTTGGCATACATTACACGTTGATTGTGTCTGCATGGCGCCCAAGAAAGTTTGAGCTACACGTGTAATACGACCCGTTCCGTGACATGTTGAACAATCTTTGTACGTTACACCATCCGCATTAACGAGCTTATTGACTTTTATTTTCTTTTTAACACCATTGGCAATTTCTTCCAAGGTTAATTTCATTTTTACACGAAGATTTGTACCACGCGTTCGTCGTTGACCTCCACCCGATCTGCTTCCACCAAAACTTCCGCCAAAAGCATTGCCAAAAATATCGCCAAAATTGGAGAAAATATCTTCCATGTTCATTCCGCCACCTCCGAAACCTCCACCATTTCCAAGTCCAGCATGACCAAAACGATCGTATTTTGCACGTTTATCAGAATTGCTTAATACCTCGTAAGCCTCAGCTGCTTCCTTAAATTTTTCTTCTGCTGAAGCATCATCCGGATTTTTATCTGGGTGATATTTCAATGCCAATTTACGGTAAGCCTTTTTGATTTCAGCTTCATCTGCATTTTTGGAAACACCTAGAACTTCGTAATAATCTCTTTTTTGACTCATATAATTTATTTAGACTTGACTCAGAATTTTGGCTTTGAGTGCCTTAGCCATCTACGCCTTCGTCAAATTTATTGACCCACAACCACTTTTGCGAATCGAATCACTTTATCATTTAAAAAATAACCTTTCTCAACATCATCAATTACTTTTCCTTTCAAATCGTCAGATGGAGCTGGAACATTGGCAATTGCCTCGTGTAACTCACTGTCAAACACTTCGCCTTTTGCGTTCATTTGTTTTAAACCTTTGCTTTCAAGTAAGCCTTTTGTCTTGTTGAAAATCAAATTAAAACCTTCTTTAACCGCATCAATATCAGTTACATTTTCGTTGTTCAGAATTGCACGTTCAAAATCATCCAAAATAGGAATAATATCCTTCAAAACACCAGCATTGGCATTCGAAATAATGTCCAATTTTTCTTTGTTTGTTCTTCGACGGAAATTATCAAATTCTGCATACAAACGCATGAAACGATCATTCAAATCGGCATATTTTTCTTCGGCAGAAAGTTCTTTTGACTCTGTTGTATCTTGTGTTTCTTCCGCTGATTCAGATTGCTCATTTTCCATCGAAGGAGTTTCCTCCGCGAGTTGTTCGTTATCTGTATTTTTAACTTCTTTTTCGTCAGACATTTTGTTACATTTTTTGGTCACCGATGAATGTCAAAGATTTTGCCAATTCAAATTCTCGGACATGTTGTCAGAAATTTCTTTAATTGTACTGACATTCTATGATTTATTGACAGTTTAGGGTAAATTGAACGTTAAACCCATTCCGAAATTAATTCTTTTGCGGTTTGTAATTTTAGTGTTGTTCAACGATTTTCAGCGTGTTTTTTTGAACGCCCTAAAAAAATAAAAGTTTAAAAAACTATGTTTTTAGTGAACAGTCTGATTTCATTGGCTTGTAGCGTGACTAACATCTCGGTTACAAGCACAAAAACCTCCCCGATTCCCGCATTCCACGATATTGATCTAAAATTTTATTCGTTTAAAAATTTAATTTTTTAGTGAACAGTCTGATTTCAGTGCCTTTCAGAGCGAATAACCTCGCTACAATGAACCAAATAACCTCCTTGATTCCAGCATTTCACGAAATTGACCAAAAAATTTAAACATTTAAAAATTTAAAAAAATAATTTTTTAGTGAACAGTCTGATTTCATTGGCTTTTAGCGTGACTAACATCTCGGTTACAAGCCTAAAAACTTCCTCGATTCCAGCATTCCACGATATTGATCTAAAATTTTAATCGTTTAAAAATTTAATTTTTTAGTGAACAGTCTGATTTCAGTGTCTTTCAGGGCACAATAACCTTTCTACAATGAACCAAAAAACCTCCCCGATTCCAGCATTTCATGAAATTGACCAAAAAAATTATTCGTTTAAAAATTTAATTTTTTAGTGAACAGTCTGATTTCATTGGCTTTTAGCGTGACTAACATCTCGGTTACAAGCCTAAAAACTTCCTCGATTCCAGCATTCCACGATATTGATCTAAAATTTTAATCGTTTAAAAATTTAATTTTTTAGTGAACAGTCTGATTTCAGTGTCTTTCAGGGCACAATAACCTTTCTACAATGAACCAAATAACCTCTCTGATTCCAGCATTTCATGAAATTGACCAAAAAAATTATTCGTTTAAAAATTTAATTTTTTAGTGAACAGTCTGATTTTATTGACTTGTAGCCCAAAATAAACGAATTTCTTCTTCAACATTAACACCTTTTTCAATACCATTTAGCTGCGATTAAAAGAATATATTTTAAACAACTTTGTTACTTTTAAATTGATATGCATTCTACAATTAAATCATAAATTTAGTAATCATGAAAAATTTAGTAAAACTTTCGCTTTTTGTTCTTTTAGCAAGTTCAACTATGAGTTGTTTTGGTCAATATTTAGTAGTGCAACACAACAGTCAAGAGCAAGTATTATACCGTGGATTTGAAAACTCAATCGCTATTTCGCTGGGGACAACTCCTATTGATGAACTCACATTTAAATGTGTAGAATGTGAGATTATTGATCGTAAAGATGGAAATCTTATTATCAAAACTGGAAACTCAAAAACAGCTACATTAGTCGCATCTTCCAAGTTAGATCCTTCCAAAGAATTCAAACAAACATTTAAAGTACAAAACTTACCAGCTCCGATGGTTTTTGTTGGTCAGAAAGAAGCAGGTTCGGAAATTACCTTGGATGAATTAAAAAGCCCATTGAGTATTCACTACAACAATTGTTTGCTGTTGAAATCCAATTTTCAAATTGTTGATTGGGAAATATGTGTTGACGGCTTATGCGAAACTGGAATGACCCAAACATTCTCTGAAAAAGCAATAGATTTAGTAAAAAAAGGGAGGGAAAACGAATGCTATCAATTTGAGTGTTAAAGTGCTGAACAGCGATGGTATTACAAGAAAAATTTCGGTTAATTACGTTTTAATAAGGTAAATACATCACATTCAAAAGTGATTTTCAATGGTGGCAATTAATCGACAACACGGTATTCATCCAAAACTGCTCTGAAATTGCGTATTTTGAAGGTATTTTGACCTTGGTTCCAGATGTACACTTTGATTCTATTACATTCTGAAAAATTATCTTGAACGAATTCTGAAAACACTAACTTTTCCCAAGACTTATGTGCTTCGTAACGATCATTGAACAAGGGTTGAGTTAAGTAACAACGTGCGTTCGTTTCCGTGTTATACGCATCAATGACAATCAAAACATCTTTCATCGGAACATATTCCATCCATTTTTCAAGCGATACAGTCACAAACAAACGCGCATCTAAGTGATTTGGATTAATTTCCTTTTCCGAGGTGAGCGCAAAAACGTCATTCGCATCGACATTAACCACTTTGTTTTCAGTCATTAACACTTCACTTTTTACTTTTGTTCCAAATGGTTCACAGGCTTCGGTAAAAACCCAGCGATCATAGTTTTCTGATTTCCAAAAGGCAAGGCTGCTGAAATAATTGGATTTTGTAAAGCGCTGATCTGGCATATATCCTTCAGTTACTTGTAAGTAGCGAACGGTTCCCAAAAGGGCAAAAAAGCCTAATGCATACATGGTTGGTTTCCAGTATTTTTCAGCCAACCAGAAGATTGGAATTAGCAAGAAGAAAAAGAGTTCTGTGAATGGTCTACTTCCGAACAAGGATGCATAATCCCAGCACCACCACGCTGAAATAATGTAGAGATTTATGGCGAAAAACACACACCACCAAAAAGCTTGAAATCGATTTTGTTTAAAGTAGACCAATACTCCAATAAATGACACTAAAATAATAGGACTTTGCATCACAATTCCTGCTCGGAAGCTTAATAATGATTGCCAAATCATTGGATTTGTCCAATTAAAACCTTCTCCATTATAGGGCCAAAAAAGCCATTCACCAGATTGCCATTTCAAAAGAACGAGCAACACAAAAAGCATACAGGCAAACCCTATAAATCCAACTGACAGGTACATTAATTTTTTACTGAAAACATTTTTGAAAAACAAAATCGTACTTGTCGAACTTCCCAAAATCAAGGGAATTGCTAAAACAACCATTACGTTTGTAGGTCGCGTAATCGCAATTAAACCCAAAACCAAACCTAAAAAGAAAAAGAACCGCAGACTAAATTTAACTTTCAGCTTTAAAATCAACCAAGTGAACAGACCAAACAAGAAAAATGTATAGCTATGAGACAAAGGTATTTCAAGCATGTAATAAAAGAGCGGAGTTGCGATAATGCTCAAAATGACAATCCATTCCAAGTTTTTCGCATTAGGAAAGAATTGCTTCAGGCAAGATAAAAACAGGAGAATACCAAATACAGAATAAAACAAATGTCCCAAGTAAAAGAAATTTGAAAAGGTATTTGAATAGCCAGTAACTGGTTTTCCAGCTATCCACGTGAGTGCACTAGCACCAGCAAAGAAAGGCAATTGCATTACGGCTACACCTGGGAAATATTTGTTGAAATAACGCCCTTTTTGATTTTTAAAGATGTAATATTGAGAATTTAGTTCACTTCCTAGCTGCTTGTTTTCAGCTTTCATTGATGCTGCGAACGTTGGATCGTTGTAGATAAAGTAAGCAGGAAGATAAGCATAATACCCGCGACCATCGGAATAAATCGTTTTGTTCTGAAATCCGGTTATGGATGCATTTTTGTAAAATCCAAAGAGCACGAAGAAAAGTAGAAACCAAAAAATCGGTCTTTTATAGAATTTCTTCGGCATGAAAGTAACTTATTTCAACTGCGCATCAAGTGCAATGTGCAATCCCAATCCACGCAAATCATTGCCTAATGCCACAATTTTTTGTTTGCCATCGATTAAGAAACCAGAAGGAATTGAACTTACCGAATATGCTTTTGAAGCAGTTCCCTCTTTGTCCCATCCGTGAGATTTCCAAACCAATCCATCTTTTTGTATTGCCTCAATCCAAGGTGTTTCTTCGCGATCTAATGAAATGGAATACACCTCAAATCCTTTACCAGTTTTGAACTTGGAAGATTTGTATTTTTTGTATGCCTCTACCACATTTGGATTTTCTTTTCGACAAGGTCCACACCATGAAGCCCAAAAATCAATCAACACCATTTTACCTTTCAGCGAAGAAAGTTTAACGACTTTTCCATTCGTACCAACCAACTCGATATCTGGAGCAATTTCACCTACTTTTGGTTTCCCAGGAGCAAGAAAACTGCTAAAAACAAAAACTAATCCTACAAAAAACACTGCTATTTTCATCAACCTATTCTTTTAATGTCTGCACCTATGTTGTTCAATCTGAATTCAATATCTTGATAACCGCGATCAATTTGCTCAATGTTATGAATCACACTTTTTCCATTCGCCGAAAGCGCTGCAATCAGCAAGGAAACACCAGCACGAATATCTGGCGAAGTCATTTGAATGCCACGAAGCGGATATTTCCGATCCAAACCAATCACAGTAGCTCTGTGTGGATCACACAAAATAATTTGAGCGCCCATGTCAATCAATTTATCTACGAAAAACAAACGTGATTCAAACATTTTTTGATGAATCAAAACTGATCCTTTGGCTTGAGTAGCAACAACCAACACGATGGACAATAAATCTGGAGTAAATCCTGGCCATGGCGCATCCGCAATGGTTAAAATCGAGCCATCGATGAATGTTTCAATTTCATAACTATCTTGCGCTGGAACAAAAATATCGTCCCCTTTTTGCTCTAATTTTATTCCCAATTTTCGAAAAACGCTTGGAATGACTCCTAGATTTTCCCAACTTACATCTTTGATGGTAATTTCAGATTTTGTCATCGCCGCCAAACCAATAAAACTGCCAATTTCAATCATGTCAGGAAGAATGCGATGGTAACATCCATTCAACGTTTTTACTCCTTCAATTTTAAGCATATTCGAGCTTATACCCGAAATTTTCGCCCCCATGGAGTTTAACATTTTACACAACTGTTGCAAATAAGGTTCGCAAGCTGCATTGTAAATCGTTGTTTCTCCTTCCGCCATGACAGCGGCCATCAAAATATTAGCAGTTCCAGTTACGGAAGCTTCATCCAAGTGAATAAAAGCTCCTTTTAATTTTTTTGCTTCAACCGAATAAAAATGTTCGCCAGCATCGTAATTAAACTTTGCGCCAAGCGATTGAAATCCTTCGAAATGAGTGTCCAACCTTCTTCGTCCAATTTTGTCTCCTCCCGGTTTTGGAATAAATCCTTGTCCAAATCGTGCTAAAAGTGGACCAACAATCATGATGGATCCACGCAAAGAACCAGCTCTTTTCTTGAAATCTTCTGATTTAAGATATTCCAAATCAATATCTTTCGCTTGAAAAATAAATGTTCCTTTTTCTACTTTTTCGATGTTCACGCCCATCATCTGCAAGAGATTCATGAGTTTGTTGACATCGATAATATCTGGAATATTTGAGATTGTTACTTTTTCAGCGGTCAATAATGGGGCACACAACACCTGAAGCGCTTCGTTTTTAGCACCTTGAGGTGTCAATTCACCTTTTAGTTGTTTTCCTCCGTTGATTTCAAAAGAAGCCATTTACAATTATTTTTTGAATTTGCGTTTCGGATTGTTTTGGTTGTTCTGATTGTTAGAACCGTATTTCTTCTTGCCGTTATTATTCTGACGCTGGTTTTGAGCTTGCGCGATTCCAATTTGTTTCAACAGCGAATTTGTACTCACTAATTCTTCTGGATTTTCAATTTCCAAACTTCCATTTGAAAGTTCTTTCAACTGATTTGCGATCACACTATTTTCAACAGCAGCATTGTTATGAGCAAGAAATTGGTACTTCATAAAATTGGCCATGTTTCGTTTCAAGTATTCTCTCTCATCGGCATCTTTCATGTCATGGGCATTTTCGAGAATTTTTTGTGTGTATTTCCCGTAATGTCCAAATCGAATTTTGCTCGATGGATATTCCATGATATCTGGCTTTTCTGTCAACGACTCAGGTTTTGGAATTTCGTATGGTGAATCAACATCTAATTTAAAATCAGACATCACAAATAAATGTGTCCACAATTTATGACGGTAATCGTCCACATCTCTTAAATGCGGATTCAATTGCCCCATCACTTCTATAATCGCTTGAGCAGCACGGTTTCTTTCTTCTCTATCTCCGAGTTCCATTGCATGACGAATCATGTTTTGAACATTTCTGCCGTATTCAGGAAGCATCAAAGGTCCTCGAGTTGTATTATACTCCATAGTTTGGATAAAAATTAAAGCGGAAAATTAGTGAAAATTATTGGATAAATTGGGATTAAAGAGTGATTTTGAAATTATTTAGAATAAAAAATAAGCACCTGAATTTATCTATTCGTCAAGCAATCAACGACTACCAAATCACCAACCATACAAGTACTTACTCCACTTTCAGCTAAATGATAACTTACCCATATTTTTTGACCGTTGGGTGGATTTACATCAAAATCAGCTAAGTTCTTTGGTTCAAGAAATTTACCATTTTTCAATTTTATAAGCATACCGCAACCATCTAATCCTGTTTCATCTTGAAATACGGCCTTTACACCTCCCTCACAATAATTTTTGTTACATGAAGTAAGCATTAGACAAATACTAAATAAAACAAAATATTTTTTCATATTTAAAAATAGAACTAGAACACTTTTAAACGGGGCATTAAACTCAGATTAATCTAAACAACGTTTTTAATTGCGTTTATAAAACTCACTTCAATCTCTTCCCTAGCGCTTCGTCATACAATTTCTTCGCTTCGTCAATAAAACCGTAAGATTCTCCATCAATCACCATTTTTCCTTTGGTAACATGACCCAACAAAGTTGCTGGTGTTTTGGCATCAAGCATGAATTCAATAAATTTATCTTCTTCATCTTCGTTCACGGTCACAACAGCTCTTCCTTGTCCTTCGCCGAATAAATAGGCATCCAATCGAATTTCGCCATCTGCTTCAATGTCGAACCCAAGTCCTCGGGGCATTCCCATTTCAACCAAGGTTACGTACAATCCACCGTCCGAAATATCGTGAACTGCATTAACAATTTTCGATTGAATTAATTCTTTGATCGTTTCGTGAAGCGCAAATTCTTTCTCTAAATCAAAATTCGGCGCAGGAGATGCTTTCACTTTGTGGTAAGAACTCAAATATTCAGACGAAGAAATATCTTCCTTGCATTCTCCAAGCACAAAGATCAAATCCCCTTTGTATTTAAAATCCAAGGTCATCATATTATCTGTATCGTCCATCAAACCAATCATACCAATCGTTGGCGTCGGAAATACAGGAACTTCCACTCCATTGATCGAAGTTTGATTGTAAAACGAAACATTTCCACCTGTAACTGGCGTTTCAAATTTCAAACAAGCTGCAGACATTCCTTTGATTGCACCAACAAATTGCCAATAAGATTCTGGATTGTATGGATTTCCAAAATTCAAACAATTTGTAATTGCACTTGGAATTCCGCCCGCACACACAATGTTTCGCGCAGCTTCTGAAACGGCAATCATTGTCCCGACCTCAGGATCAGCATTCACGTAACGCGAATTGCAATCTACTGTCATGGCTAAAGCTCTATTCGTTCCTTTGATACTAACAATAGCAGCATCCGAAGGACGATTTGTGGTCATCGTTTTAGTTCCAACCATTGAATCGTATTGCTCATACACCCAACGTTTTGAAGCGATATTTGGATGTTGCAATAAAAAGTCACCAACTGCCTTTAAATCAGATGGTTCTTTGATTGAATTGATGTCAAATTTTTTGTATTCTTGGTAATAAGCTGGTTCAGAATACTCACGTTGGTATTGCGGTGCTCCACCACCAAGCACAAGCGATTCAGCAGGTACATCGCCAACCAATTCACCATGCATGAAATAGCGTACACGTTCAGAATCTGTCACAACACCGATTTCTTCAGCATGTAAATCCCACTTATCAAAAATAGCTTTTACAACACTTTCTTTTCCTTTTTGAACTACAACCAACATACGTTCTTGCGATTCAGACAAAAGAATTTCATACGGCAACATATTCTCTTGACGTGTTGGAACTCTGTCCAAATGCACATCCATTCCTACTCCACCTGCTGCACTCATTTCGCAGGAAGAACAAGTAATTCCAGCGGCACCCATGTCTTGCATTCCAACAATAGCATCTGTTTCAGCCAATTCCATGGTTGCTTCCAATAATAATTTTTCCATGAAAGGGTCACCTACTTGAACAGAAGGCAAATCAGACGCAGAATCTTCCGTAATGTCTTTCGAAGCGAAGGCAGCTCCAGCAATTCCATCTTTTCCGGTGGCAGACCCCACAATAAACACTGGATTTCCTGGACCTTTTGATTTAGCTGAAATCACTTTTTTTGTATCAATAATTCCCGCTGAAAATGCATTTACAAGCGGATTTGTATTGTAAGATTCATCGAAAAACACTTCACCACCAACAATTGGAATTCCAAAAGCATTTCCGTAGTCGCCAATTCCTTTGACAACACCTTTCACCAACCATTTCGTTCTATCTTTGTCAATATCACCAAAACGCAATGAATTTAATTGAGCAATTGGTCGTGCTCCCATCGTGAAAATATCCCGATTGATTCCTCCAACTCCTGTTGCAGCACCTTGATAAGGCTCCAACGCAGAAGGATGATTGTGCGATTCTATTTTAAATACACAACCCAAACCGTTACCAATATCAACAAGTCCTGCGTTTTCTTCTCCAGCTTTTACAAGCATGTGTGGACCATCTTTTGGCAATTGTTTCAACCAATAAATAGAATTTTTATACGAACAATGTTCAGACCACATGACTGAATAGACAGCCGTTTCAGTGAAATTTGGTGTTCTTCCCAAAATTTCTTTGATCATTTCAAATTCATCTGGGCGCAAACCCAATTCTACTGCTTGCTCTAACGTTGCGACTTGTTGTGTTGTACTTTCCATATCTTTGATTGTGCCACAAATTTAAGGATTAATTATTGAGATGCTCAAAAGGTTGAAGTGGGTTTTAATCGTTTTTTCAACAGTTTGTTCTTAAAACAATCTAATTTTATTCGTAAAATGAAAAATATCCTATCACTTAATATATTTCTCATTATATTTATCCGTGAAAACTAATTTTAAACCATTCAAAAGATAAAATATGATACGAAAAATTACAGGAACATTAGCTATTTTAGGTGCTTTAATCGTTTTTTCGAGTGCTTCGCCAAAAGCAAACCGTATGGGTGGATCAACAGCATGTGAAGTTTACGGTAAAGTAAAATTTGTTGATTACGGTGAAGATTACAAAGTAAAACGTGTAGACTACGGTCAAGATGTAAAAATCAAATGGGTTGAATACGGTGAAGACAAGAAAGGTCTTTGGAAACGTGTTGATTACGGAGAAAAATATAAATTGAAATGGGTTGACTATGGTGAGGACTTCAAAATCAAAGAAGTAACTTACGGAGAAGGCTGCTAAAATCAAGTTAAAACTCAAAATCCTCAATTGAAATATTGGGGATTTTTTTTTACTACAAACTAAATTTCAATTTTAGACGTTATAGGGAAGAATTTTAGCCAATCAGCTATTTTCGTTTTGACAATTTTATTATTCTAATAGTTATATGAAAAATCTATTTTTAACGATTCTGTTAACCTTATTAACTTACTTTTGTTTCTCGCAAGATGTCCTTGTATTAAAAGATGGTTCTAAAATCGAAGCGAAAATTGTAGAAATCACCTCCACGTCTATAAAATATTACAAATTCAGTCAGTTGGAAGGTCCTATTCGAATCGCAGAAAAGTACGAAGTTTCAGAAATCATTTACCAAAATGGTGAAAGTGAAAAATTTGATGTTCAAGCGCCAACTACTCGTCCAACTCAAGGACGAAGCGAACCTGTAGCAAGACCTCCGAAACCAATAAAAGATCCAGTCTTAGGAAGAGGATTCTTCATAGAAGGATTTATTGGTGTTACAGAATATACTGACAGAGCATCTTATTACGCATACGATTATTTGTCTTCTCAATCTCCAATGTTAATAAACTATACAAATAGAAACAATTACATGACCATTGGATTGAGATTAGGAAACAAATGGTACTTCGGAAAAAATGAAAAGTGGAAACCTGGTTTTCAAGCGACCTGGTTGCGCTTTGGAATTCACGTCGGTGATGGAGATACAGAAGATGTTTTCGCTGGACCTAGAACAATTTCCATTGCAAACATTGGGATGTGTAACATTTTTAAATTCAATGAAAAACTTGGATTAGAAGCAAATTTTGCTGTCGGACCGACATTAAACATTGACGTTGTAAATGGTGGTCTTTCTCAAGGTTATTCATTTTCAATTGAAAGTAAATTGCGTCTAAACAGATTTTCTGTTGGACTTGATTACCAATACTCGGATTTAAATAGTGGGAATACTCAATTATACGGCACTTATCGCACTCTTTCTTTGCACTCGTTAGCGCTAACGGTTGGGAGAAAATTTTAGAGAAATATAATTCTTATGATTCTGACTCATCAACTTTATTACGTCTACAGCCCATGAGGAATCTTTTTATTTTCACTTTATTAGCTATCTTTCAAATAAGTGCATTTGCGCAGGACACTATTGTTCTAAAGAGCAAACGTGAGATCATAGTTAAAGTAATTGAAGTTTCCTCAGAATTAATCAAATACAAAGATTTTAAACGTCCTGACGGGCCGATTCGGAATATTAAGACTTTTCAAATAACAACAATAAAATATGAAAATGGTTTTATTGAAACGTTTGATGTGGAACCACCACCGAAAGTTGAAGAAGTTCGAAAACCGAAACCATATAAGGATTTGCTTTTTTCGAACGGCTTTTTTATAGAAGGGCATTTTACCATGGTTCGAGATGAACAAATGGTTGCAAAATATTTAGGTTTCAACGCTGATCCGCAGTATGACACAATCAGAAAGAAAATTGATTATGGAGCGATTGGATTGCATTTTGGGTTTCGTTTTAACTTTACGCAACGGAAAATTTGGCGACCTGGACTTCAAATTGCGATATTTCGGTTCGGTATGATTTTAAGAGATTCTGACCTGGAGTCAATTCTAGGAAATCCATTATTCTCATTTCAGCCTTTAAATGTCACTTATTGTAACATTTTTAAATTAAAGCAAAATAGTGGTATTGAGCTTAACTTCAGCGCATGGCCAATTTTTCATAGTCGACCAAATATGAGCGAGGGTGGTTTAGCTATTGCGGTTCAGGCCAAATATCGATTTAAAGGATTTACGCTAGGAATTGATTATCAATATACGGACATTATGTTTAGTAAATTAGATAAACTATTCAATAGTCAAAGTTATTCAATTGTCATCGGTCGTAAGTTTTGAGCAAATGCGAAAAAACAACACTTTGTTTCAACTAATAAACGAAGACTTTTAACTTCGATAATTCACTACTTTGGAAATCATCCTTTCATTTTGAAATAAAAAGAACGTTAATAAAATTCAAAATCATCAAGTATTGAAAATCAACTCTTGTGAAAATTGACATTTTTCGTTCTAACAAATGATTTCGAATGATACATTTTAATAGTAATAGTCAATAAAAATTTAATTTAAATTCATTCAATTATTTAGTAATTTAGACTTATGAAAAAAATTATCCTAGCGCTTTTATGCTTGTTGTTTGCTCAAGTTTCTCTCTCCCAAGATGTGATTGTTTTAAAAAATGGTAGCAAAATCGAAGCGAAAATTGTAGAGATTAGTTCACAGACTGTTAAATATAAGTTGTTTACGCAACCTGATGGTCCTTTACGCTCTTTAGAAACCTACGAAATTTCTGAAATCGTTTACGAAGATGGACAATATGACAAATTTGATGTCGCTCCACCCGCTGGAGTGCGCACCGCAACTGTCCGTCCTCCTCGTCCTCCAAAACCTGTGAAAGATCCATTTTTGTCGCGCGGATTTTTCATTGATGCCACCGTTGGTTATTCGAATTATAAAACACGTCAATACAATAATGAACCTTTTGATCCATTGGCTTATCAGCCCTATTACATCTATAAAGGAAGAAGTAATTTTATGATTGGTGTGCGCATTGGAACCAAATGGTATTTGACTAAAAAAGAAAAATGGCGTCCAGGGATTCAAGTGAATTGGATGCGCATTGGAATTCACATGGGCGGAAAAGGAGCTGAAAATATACTATTTGGTCCTCGCACAATTTCACCGCTCAATATAGGTATGACAAACATCTTTAAGTTTGATGAAAACCGTGGATTGGAAGTGAATGGATTGTTCGGTCCAACCTTCTCCATAGATGTCATGGAGGAAAGATTAGCAGCTTGTCTTGGCGGAAATCTTGAAGTTAAATACCGTAAAAAAGGAATTGCTTATGGGATTGATTATCAATTCGCTTTTGACACACAAAATAATTCTTATCCCGTTCAATGGAACGTTATTGCTTTGACAATTGGTCGAAAGTTTTAAATAAACCAGTTTATCCTTAAAACTGCTCCAACACTGCAATTCGTTTTTCGATCGGTGGATGAGTGGAAAACAACCCGCCTAAACCGCCCATAAATCCGGCTGCATCACCTGGTGGATTTTCGATGAACATTTCTTTTAAATCATCGCTTTTCACTTCTTTGATGTTCGCATTTCCTGAGATTTTCCGCAATGCAGAAGCCAAAGCCATTGGGTTTTTGGTCATTTGAGCAGCTCCTGAATCAGCCATGTATTCGCGTTTTCTACTCAGTGCTAATTTGAACATCAAGGATAAAAAATAAGCAACAACAGAAACTACCATAATTACCAAAATGGCCGCTCCTCCTCCACTGTCTTTGTCGTTCCGACGTCTATTCCCTCCTAGCGCACCATACATCATTCCTCGAAAAAGCACTTGTACAATCAAAGAAAAAATACCAACAAATATGAGACTTATTACCAATAAACGAACATCTTTGTTTCGAATGTGCATTAATTCATGTGCAATAACTCCTTCCAATTCTTCATCATCCAGCGTTTCGATAATTCCGCGCGTCAAGGTCACGGAATAGTTCTTTTCATTCAATCCGCTTGCAAATGCGTTCAGAGCATTACTTTCAATGATTTGAACTTTAGGCATTTTCATCCCAACGCTAATACACAGATTTTCAACCAAGTTATATACCCGCATGTTGTCCTTTCGCTCCAACGTATGAGAATTAGAAGCGAAATTGATCATAGATGCATGACCGAAGTAAGCAACCGCAAACCAAATCCCAACTCCAATTAAAACAAATGGTAAATATTTGATAAACAATTGATTCGTTAAGTCAAAATCAAAATTCCCGGCTTCGTTTACATTCAAAGAATAAATGATAATATACAAAGCAGTCAACAAAATAAGAGGAAAGCCGATCAAAAGCATGACCGACTTTGCATTATTTCTAGAAATTTGTTCTTGTAAACCTACGTATTTCATGGCTTAACACAATTTCAATTTCATTCTCTGAAGAATAAAAACTTCGTGGTGTGAATATGGCTTTTTATTAGAATTTAACTTCAGGTGCAACATCCATTTGCTTACGTGCAGTGTCTCCAATATCAAACATTTGTTCTGCCTTGAATCCAAACATCCCTGCGAAGAAATTATTTGGGAATTTTTGCACTGCAATATTTAATTCTTTTGTTGCTGAGTTAAAGAAACGACGCACTGCAGCCAATTTATTTTCGATATCCGACAATTCATTTTGCAATTGCATGAAGTTACTGCTTGCTTTCAAATCTGGATAAGCTTCCACTTGAATTTTAAACCCATTCAAAGCATTGCTAAGTTGATTTTCCGCAGTGATTTTATCATCTATTGTTTGTGCTCCCATTGCATTGTTACGTGCCGCAGTGATTGCTTCCAATGTACCACGCTCATGTTCCATATAGCCTTTCACCGCTCCAATGAGTTGTGGAACCAAGTCATGACGTTGTTTTAACTGCACGTCGATATCCGCAAATGCATTTTCACGATTATTACGTAAACGAACCAAACCGTTGTAAATAACAATAACCCAAATTACCAAAACGGCAACTACAATAATGGCGATTAATCCTCCTGACATATTTTTTAATTTTAATTCTATCAAAGATAAATAAATTAAAGTTCGTCGATTAAAATTATGCGAAGAAATGACCAAAGAGTCGGAATCTTAACAATGATTAACAATGTTCTAAATTCTTTAATTATAGACTGCCTTTAAATCATGCAATTGACTTCTCATTTATCGGTGAAATAATTCTTAAGACAATCTTAAGATTCACTTAAGAAATTCCAAAAATTATGTATCTTGCAATGTATCTATTATTTTTGTTCGCAATGAGTAAATTGGCGCATCGATTTTATATTGGAATAATGTCTGCGATAGTAATTGCAGTTACCATCTATCTGACATACATCGGTTTTTCATATTACAATTGTCCGCTGGAAGAACGATTCTATCATCCCAATCATCAATGGTTAAAACCATCTGGCATTTTCGGTCAAGGTCTGGGAGTTATTGGAACGTTGATGATTCTTTTCGGTGTTGTGATGTACATCGTTGGAAAAAAATATGGCATTTTCGAACGGTTTATTCGCTTGAAATATTTACTTGAATTTCACATTTTTCTCTGCACATTAGGTCCAATTCTAGTATTGTTTCACACTTCTATGAAATTCGGTGGAATTGTATCCATTGGTTTTTGGAGCATGGCCATGGTTGTTTTCAGTGGAATCATTGGTCGATACATTTATTTGCAAATCCCAAGATCCATTGGCGGACGTGAACTTTCCTTGCAAGAAATTCATGAAGAGCAAAAAGCATCCATTACAAAAATAACGAACGATCCATTGGCATTTGCAACCATTGCTGAAATTGTGTCACACTACGAAAACCCATATAACTGGGGAATAAAATCATACTTCCATCACCAAAAGCAGAAAAAGGCTATTTTTTCAAACATTCAAGTGCTGGAATTGGCGAGCTCAGAAAAATCTGTTTTGAAACGATTGGCTAAAAAGGAAATTTCCATGAAACTTCGCATTCAACGTTTAGATTTGATGCGGAAACTGTTTAAATATTGGCACATTATTCATCGTCCGTTTTCGATTATTATGTTGGTAATTGTAATTATCCACGTCGGAATTTCAATTGCACTCGGTTATCGCTGGATTTTTTAAGAACTAGAAATGTCAACAGAAGAATTAATCACATACGGAATTACAGGTGTTTTCATCGCAATTGTGGTTGTGGTTTATATTGTGATTGGCAAGCGTAAATCCAAAGTGGTTCAAAAAAAGGTGGAAATTGCCATCGAAGAAGGTAAATTTGAACCTGTGTCATTACATCCTTATGTTGATCCAAACATTTGCATCGGAAGCGGTGCGTGTGTGCGTGCATGTCCGGAAAAAGACATTCTTGGAATTATTGATGGCAAAGCGACTGTAATCAATGCTTCGAATTGCGTTGGTCATGGCGCTTGTTTTATCGCTTGTCCCGTAGATGCCATCAGTTTGCGGATTGGGACTGAAAAACGAGGAGTTGAATTGCCACACGTCAAACCTTCCTACGAAACGAATGTCGATGGATTGTACATCGCCGGAGAACTTGGCGGCATGGGTTTGATCAAAAACAGTACGGAACAAGGGATTCAAGCCATTGAAAATTTGGCAAAAAAGCGAAAAACCGATCAATCTACAGGATTGGATTTAATCATCATAGGTGCTGGTCCGGCTGGAATTGCTGCTTCATTGACAGCAAAAAAACTTGGACTTTCGTTCAAAACATTGGAGCAAGATTCGCTAGGAGGAACGGTTTTTACATTTCCAAGAATGAAGGTTGTGATGACAAAACCCATGGAATTGCCTTTGGTTGGAAAAATCAAACTTGTGAATACGAGTAAACAGGAATTGCTAGATATTTGGAATGCTGCTTTGACCAAAAACGAAATTCAAATCCAAGAAAACAGCAAGGTCGATAAGATAACTCCGCTCGAGCGTGGTTTTGAACTCAGTTTGGCGAATGGTGAAATATTGAATTCAGATCAAGTACTCGTTGCCATCGGTCGACGGGGAACACCACGAAAACTGGGAGTTATTGGTGAAGGATTGCCAAAGGTTGCATATCGTTTGTTAGAGCCAGAATTGATTCAAAATCAAAAAATCATGGTGGTTGGTGGTGGAGATTCTGCCATCGAATCGGCGCTGTTGTTGGCAGATGAAAATGAGGTACATCTCTCCTACCGTCAAGCAAATTTTGCACGATTGAAACCTCAAAATAGCATCAATTTAGAAAATGCCGTTCAGCAAAACAAAGTCACGGTTTGGCTCAATTCAAACTTAACGGAAATCACAGAAAAAGAAGTATCTTTAAACCAATCCGAAACTGGAAATCATACCCTTGGAAACGATCGCGTTTTTATTTTCGCTGGAGGAGAACTTCCAACCGAATTTTTGAAAAATGCGGGTATTTCAGTAGAGAAAAGTTTTGGTAAAACCGTAAGAAAACACAATTAATGGTAAAGCATTTCATTCTTTTATTCCTCGGTTGCTTGCTTTTCGTGAATCACGGAAGGTCGCAGTTTTCCCCTGGAAAATTGATGAAAGCGCACAGCCATTTGGAAGGAACATCGAATTGCACCAAATGCCATGATCCAGGAAACAAGGTGACAAACAAAAAATGCTTGGAATGTCACAAAGAAATCAAAACACTGATTAGTCAAAGCAGGGGTTATCATTCAGACAATTCAGTCAAATCAAAAACCTGCGTTTCGTGTCACAATGATCATCACGGAGTGACATTTGACGCCATTCGTTTTGACCCAAAAAAATTCGATCACTCAAAAGCCGGTTACAAATTGGAAGGCAAACATGCTTCGGTAGAATGTCGAGAATGCCACAAGTCGGCCAATATCAGCGACGCAAAAATTAAGAAGCGCTCAAACACATACTTGGGACTTTCCAAAAAATGTTTGTCTTGTCACAAAGATTATCATCAAACTACGTTGGGCGAAAATTGCTTGAGTTGTCACACGATGGATGATTTCAAAAAAGCACCAAAATTCGATCACAAAAACGCCAAATTTCAATTGACAGGCGCTCATACAACTGTTTCATGTGTCAGTTGCCATGCAAAAACAACCAAAAACAATCAACCTTTCCAAAATTTCAAAGGAATCAAACACGCCAAATGTCTGGATTGTCACAAAGATCATCATCAAGGTAAATTTGGAACAGATTGTACAAAATGCCATACAAATACGAGTTGGAAATCTATCAAAACTAGTGGCGGATTTGATCACAGCAAAACAAACTTTCCATTGATGGGAAAACACGCTTCTGTTTCATGCAACAAATGTCATAAAAACGGTGATTTCACCCAAAAACTGAAATTTGCCAATTGTGTGGATTGTCACAAAGATCATCACGAAGGAAAGATGAAATTGCCTGAGGAATCGGTTACAGACTGTAAACGTTGTCACAACAATCTAAGTTGGAAGTCTTTATCGATTAGCGGAGATTTTGATCATTCCAAAACGGATTTCCCTTTGCTTGGTCAGCATTCAACTGTTTCTTGCGATAAATGTCACACCGGTGGCGATTTCAAAAAGCAACTTCAATTTACCAATTGCACCGATTGTCACAAAGATTATCACGAAGGTGAGTTGAAATTGCCCAATGAGCAACAAACGGATTGCAAGCGCTGTCACTCAGTTGAGAAGAAATTTAGTTACAGTTCTTACAGTTTGGAGGATCACGACAAAGGAAAGTTCCCACTCAAAGGTGCGCACGTTGCAACGCCTTGCATCAATTGTCACAAGCCTACTGCTGATGCGCGTTGGACGTTTAAATTTAAATCGCAAAACTGTGTGGATTGTCATAAAGACATTCATCAGGACAAAATTCCAACAAAATATTACCCCGCACAAAATTGTCAATCGTGTCACTCTGTTTCTAGTTGGTCAGAAATTACCTTTGATCATACAAAAACGAGCCATGAACTAGTTGGTAAACACAAAACGGTAAGTTGTCGGGCTTGTCATTTTAAAACAGAAAATGGCTCGGTGAACCAGAAATTTACGGGGCTTCCGAATGACTGTGCTTCGTGTCACGAACACAATCATGGTGAACAATTTAGTGTCAATGGTGTTACAGATTGTAAGAAATGTCATGGTTCACAAATTGACTGGAAAAGCACTACCTTTGATCATTCCAAAACGAATTTTCCACTCACAGGCGGACACGAAAAAGTGGCTTGTTCAGAATGTCATAAGCGCGAGAAAGACGCCAAAGGAAAAACAGTAATTATTTATAAACTAAAAAGTTACAAATGTATAGACTGTCATTATTAATATTTTTAGTGTTGAATGTCCATGTTGTTCTTGGAGCAAAAAATCCACATGGACCGCAGTTCAAAATCGATTGCAATCAATGCCACAATCCAAAAAGTGGTTGGAAAGTAAATGTTTCCGAAATTACCTATGACCACAATTCATCCAATTTTGAGCTGGAAGGTCGTCACAAAAAAACGGATTGCCGAAAATGCCACATCGATTTAACGTTTAAAATTCCAAACAGTTCATGTGTTTCTTGCCATTCAGATGTGCATCAAATGACCGTTGGAAATGATTGCGCGCGTTGCCACACAGCTGACAATTGGTTGATCAACGATGTAAGCCAAATGCACGAACAAAATGGTTTCCCGTTGGAAGGAAGACACAACACCGTTTCATGCGTTGAATGTCACAAAAGCTCTAACATGCTCATGTTTAACCGCATGGGAAGCGAATGTTTGGATTGCCACATGCCTGATTATTATTCAGCTCAAAATCCAAACCACGTGAATTCTGGTTTTAGCGTTGATTGTCGACAATGCCATGAACCTTTTTCAACCAGTTGGACAGGCGATTTTGGACATGATTTTTTCCCGTTGGAAAAAGGCCATGGAAACTTGGAATGTTTGATGTGTCACGTGGATAACAACTTCACTAACGTTTCTTCGGAATGTGTTTCTTGCCATCAAAATGATTTCAATCAAACAACAAGTCCGAACCATCAAGTTTTAGGATTCCCGACCGATTGTAAATTGTGCCATACCACGGATATTGGTTGGTCGCCAGCCACATTTAATGACCATGATGGACAATATTTCCCTATTTACTCTGGAAAACACCAGGGCACTTGGAGCTCATGTACAGAATGTCATACCAATTCTTCGAATTTCTCGATTTTCAATTGTTTAGGATGTCATAATGATTCAGGAGACTTGGCAGGTGAACATGACGATGTGTCTGGTTATCAATACAATAGTAACGCATGTTATACATGTCATCCAGACGGTTCCGAATAAATTGATGAAATGAAAGGATTTATCATTTTTCTTTTTTGCGTTTTCTCATTTGGAGCCTTTTCTCAAGAAAAAGTTTTGGATCAGACAGGTAGTTTAACTTATATAAGTAATGATAATTATTACTTGCGGTTTCCAAGCACGCAAACTATTTCAGTTGGCGATACCATTTATGTTAAAAAGAAAGATAGCAATGCATCCGAATTTTCCGAAGAATCCTTTGAACCCCTGTTTGTTGTCAATTCGAAATCATCTACAACAGCTTTGTGTGCGATTATTAGCGGGAAATCAGCTGAATTAAATTTGGTTGTTTACACCGTTAAAACAAAATCTAGAAAAACAGACAAAGAACCCGAAATTACAAATCCTATCGTTGATTCAACGAAGATTGAGCCTGCGGTAAATCAAAATGCTACAGACACAAGCGCCACTGAGAAGCCAGAAAACAAAGAACGCATATTTGGTCGTGTGACACTTTCCTCAGATAATATTTATTCAGACAAAAACTCCTTTCTGTCAAGACTTGGTGGACGATTGAGTTTGAATGTCCTAAACATTGCTAATAGTCGATTTTCGTTTGAAACCTATTTGTCGTATCAACATTTTTTGCGCTCTGAAAACGCGAAGAATGCTCCCAACAATTTCATCGGCATTTATCAACTCGCATTTAGCTATGCTACACCGAAACAGTTCAAAGTTTCGTTGGGTCGAACAATAAATCAAAAAATTCCTTCCTTAGGTGCTGTCGATGGCGTGAACATTGAAAAGCAATTTAAATCGGTGTTTGTTGGGCTGATTAGTGGTTTTAGACCAAATTACCGAAATTTTTTGGTTGATTTTGGATTGTATCAAACAGGAGTTTATACAGGAATTAATCTGAACAAAACAAAGTTTCAGCTCGTTTCAACAGTTGGTATTATTGATCAACGCAACGATTGGTTAACCGATCGCCGATTTTTGGCTACTCAGCATTCTATTTCGTTCAATTCCAAACTCAATCTATTTGCCTCAGCTGAATTGGATATGTTTCAAAAATCTGCAGATAGCGTGGAACGAAACGATTTAAAATTAACCTCAATTTTTGCTTCACTCAATTATCGTTTAAGTCGGAAATTCGCCGTATTCCTTTCGTATGACAACCGACAAAACATCATATTCTACCAAACGAATTTAGACAATTTGGATTTTTTGCTGAATCAACAAGTCGTTCGTCAAGGAGCTCGCATTCGGTTTTCGTTTAATTTAACCAAGTCCATCATTCTTGGAGCTGGTTATCATGCACGTTTGACAAAAAATGAAAAATCGTTCGACAATATTCAAGGTTCTATTCAAGTGAATCGTTTCCCGACAAAAGGCGGAAGTTTGTCCTACAATTACAATTTGAATCAACTGGATTATTTGATGAGTCACATTCATGCGCTTCGATTCAGACAAAATCTGGCGAAAATTGATGGATCTTTTGCTGTTTACTATCGATTTATCAAATACAACTACCGCATTTCAAAATCTGACAATCCTTTTCAACATTTTGCGGGTGTTGAATTTACAAAATACATGAAATGGGGAATGAACATCGCTTTGAATGCAGAGTTTTACAATCAAAAATTTCACGATACATACCGTTTAAACATTCGATTATCAAAAACATTTAACTAATGAAAAACATATTTACACTCTTCTTTTTTGGATTTCTCGTTGCATCTTGCAGTCAAGAATTGGAGCCTGTTGAAAAATCAGATAATGGGTCTTCTTTTTTCGACAAAGATTCAGGAAGTGGACATGACCAAGGCGCTGAAACTATTGTTTTCGTCAAAGAAATTCTTGATGGAACGCGCTATTCTTATTTAAAAGTTGAAAAAGACGGAAACGAATATTGGATTTCAACACTCAAGCAATCCTATGAAGTTGGAGAAACGTATTTCTATACTGAAGCGATTCATAAAACGAATTTTTACAGTACCGAATTCAACCGCAATTTTGAAGATTTCTACTTGGTTTCAGACTTGCAACCGATGGGCGATCATAGTGGTCACGAACACAATCACACAACAGTTCAACCACAAGACTTGACTGTTTCTGCAAGCGAAACAAAGCGCGCTGGATCAGTGACAATCAAAGAATTAATTTCCAATAGTAAAAAATACGTAGGCAAAAATGTTCAAGTGACAGGAAAAGTGATCAAAGTAAATGCAAACATCATGGACAGACATTGGGTTCACATCAAAGATGCGAGTTATGATTCGTATGATTTTGTGCTAACCACAAATACCGTTGTGCCAATTGGTCATATTGTTACTTTCAAAGGACAATTTAATCAAAATGTAGATTTTGGTTCGGGTTACAAGTTTGATTTCATCCTAGAAAACGCGACAACAATCAAATAAAGATGAAACAAAAATTCAATCGCATTTTATTTTATTTATTGAACACACGTGCAGCGGCAATTTACATGTTTTTGTTTGCCTTTGCCATTGGTTTAGCGACATTTATCGAAAACGATTTTGGCACTGACGCAGCTCAAAAACACATTTATTCCGCCAAATGGTTTGAACTTTTACTTGTTTTGTTCGGATTATCGCTCATTTTCAACATTCGCACATATCGATTTATTGAGCGTAAAAAATGGACTTTACTCACGTTTCACTTAGCAATACTCATAATTTTAATTGGTGCTGGAATTACGCGTTATTTTGGTTTTGAAGGAGTTATGCCTATTCGCCAAGGTCAAACGAGCAATGTGTTTTTGTCCTCCAATGCGTATTTGTCGATTAACATTTTTAAAGATGGACAGGAATACCAAGTTGAAGAACCTGTGCTTTTTAGTTCATTGGGAAAAAATTCATTTCAAAAAACCTACACCATAGGCAGTTCCACGATTGATTTGAATCTAAAAGAACTCATTCCAAACCCGACGGAGGAAGTAAAATGGAACGATCAAGGAACACCTGCAATAAATGTGGTTATCGGCACGCCAGAAGGCAGAAAAGAACACGTTTTGGTGAAAGGTGACCAGAAAATTATTGAAGGTCAGTTCTTTAATTTTACAAATACCTCCTTGCAAGGACACGTGAATATTTTCCATGAACGAGATTCGTTTTTTATTTCAAACGAAGTTCCAATGACGCAAATGGTTATGGCAACTCAAGAAGATGTGCCTTTGGAGATCAATACGAAATATCCTTTGCTGACACGCTCTTTGTACCAAAGTGAAAATCATCAATTTGTTGTTTCATCGTTTTTCATGGCTGGCGACCGAAAACTTGTTTCTAAAAAACGTAAAATTGAAAGTGGTTCAGAAGTAGCTTTAAAAATGGAAGTTTCTGTTAATGGCCAGAAAGAAACCAAAATCATTCAAGGACAAAAAGGTAATGAAGGAATGCCTGTTGCGTTTTCATTAAAAAACACCGAAATACGAATTGCTTATGGTTCGAAAAAAGTGATTTTGCCTTTCAGCTTAAAATTGAATTACTTCAAAATGTCCCGCTATCCAGGAACCGATAGTCCTGAATCATTTTTGAGCAATGTGCAGTTAATTGACCAAGAAAAAGGAATCAATTCGAAGGAAGATATTTACATGAATCATATTTTAGATCATCGAGGTTATCGCTTTTTTCAATCTTCCTATGACCAAGACGAACAAGGAACGTATTTGAGCGTCAATCACGATTTTTGGGGAACTTGGATTTCATATCTAGGTTATTTTCTGTTGGCGCTCGGAATGTTTTTAACGCTGTTTAGCAAGAATACGCGCTTTTCAGAAATTCGCACTAAGTTCAAATCGGTTGGAAACACTACTTTGTTACTCATCATTTTCGCTTCGTTCTCAGGAAATAGTTTGCAAGCGCAAGAAATTATTAAACCAAAACTGACGGTTATTTCGGAAGTTCACGCCGATTTATTTAGTCGCATACAAGTACAAGACATTCGTGGTCGCATGAAGCCTATGCATACGCTTACGCGAGAAATTATGCGGAAAGTGCATGGATCTGAGTCGTACGATGGTTATTCTGCGGATCAAGTGGTGCTGAGCATGTTTGCGAATAATCGGGATTGGGTTAATTTGACATTCATAAAAATCGGCAAAGATGAACGCTTGCAAAAAACCTTGGGAATTTCGACCGAATTGGCTGCGTTCAGTGACTTTTTCAATGAAAAAGGAAATTACAAACTAACTGAAAGCGTTCGAAATGTGAACATGAAAGCTGAAAAAGACCGAAATGTTTACGATAAATTGATTTTAACGGTTGATGAACGCGTCAATATCATGAACATGGTTTTGTCAGGGATTATTTTCAAAATCGTTCCAATTGAAGGAGATAAAAACAATACCTGGGCATCCAATCACAGTCATTCGGAAGGAGTTGAAAGCAAGTTAGCTGAAGACTTTTTTGCGGAATACACGCACGAAATTCGCCACGACATGGTGGAAGGAAATTATGCCATCACCAATAAATTGATTACCGATTTAGGGGAATATCAGAAAAAAGTCAGTGGTCAAATCATGTTAACTGACAATCAAGTTTCAGTTGAAATTACTTTAAATAAGAGTAAGATTTTCAATCGATTAGCTTTGATTTATGTTTTATTAGGTTTGGTCTTTTTAGTATTAATGTTTGTTCAATTATTCAAACCGAATTTTAACATCAAGCGCATTTTCAGAGCGACACGATTTATTTTATACCTTTTTGTCGTTTTGCACACCCTTGGTTTGTTGGCGCGATGGTATGTTTCTGGCCATGCACCATGGAGTAATGGTTACGAATCAATGATTTACATCGCTTGGACCTCTGCTTTAGCGGGTATTATCTTCACGAGAAAAACCATTGGAGGACTTGCTGCAACAACCATTTTGGCTGGCGTTGTGCTTTTAATTGCTTTGTTAAGCTACATGAATCCTGAAATTACACCGTTGGTTCCAGTGCTCAAATCGTATTGGCTAACCATCCATGTTTCTCTTGAAGCAGGAAGCTATGGTTTCTTGATGTTGGGTGCTGTGATTGGAATTCTGAATTTGCTTATTGTTGCTTCAGTAAACAAAACCCGTTTGGAAAATTCTGTGAGAACAATTCAAGAATTGACTTATGTGAGTGAACTTACCATTACAGGAGGACTTTTCATGCTCAGCATTGGTACATTTTTAGGTGGAATTTGGGCAAATGAATCTTGGGGTCGCTATTGGGGTTGGGATGCCAAAGAAACATGGGCGTTGGTTTCTATTTTGGTGTACGCCATTATTTTACACATGCGTCTAATTCCAAAATGTAACGGACTTGTTTTATACAATTTGTTGACCATTTTTGGATTGGCTTCTGTGATTATGACTTATTATGGTGTGAATTATTATTTATCAGGACTTCACTCCTACGCTGCTGGCGATCCAGTGCCGATTCCGAATTGGGTTTATTACGCGTTGGTTTCGCTTATTGTTTTGGCGAGTTTAGCATTTTACAAAAAGAGGAAGTATAAAATTCATTAATTTCATATCATAATGTCCGATTAATTTCTTGTTCTTTTTGGCATCGCCCCAAAAAGAACCAAAAAATGCTAGTCCAAATTTTAGCCGTTCGGCGAAAAGTATTGAACGGACCGATTTAACAAAAGTAGTGCATTGCTAGCGCAATACAGACCCTTCCATTCGAAAAGAAAGGAAGGGCCTTTCGTAATCGGTTAGCCGTTCAATCATTTTCTTTTTCCTCACTTCTCAAAATTCGGACGGTTTGTGGACAGAATTTTAATATTTAGAAACACCTTTGGATTTTTGAAATGGTCGCCCTCGTTATTAAACATTTTAAATTTTGCAGACAAATTAAGACCTTAGGCCTAAAACACTTTTTTTATCGGACACTAGTAATGTCATATTTTCATTAATCAAACAACGATTAAACTAATCAGATCAGAAATTTCTAGTGCAAAAAAAAACCTTCGAGATAAAAGATATCTCGAAGGTAATTATTAGTTAAATTCCTTTTTGAAAAGGAAATGCTTTATTGTTTTACAACTTTAAATTCGTTGGTTACATTATTCGCAGTGACTTTTACAAAGTAAACGCCATTCACCAAGCGACTTAACGAGATTGTAGCAGAATCCGTTGACTTTCCTTTAAGCAAAGATTCTCCTTTAATAGTTACAACTTCATACGTAAATGCACCTTCTGCTTCGAGATAAATTTTATCTGACGTTGGATTTGGGTACAATTTAATAGATGATGTCGTCACTTCTTCAATACCGACTTGGCTTCCAACTTCCACTGTTATTTGCTCCGTACAACCAGCTGCATCTTCAACATTAAGAATGTAAGTGCCTTCATTCAAACCAGATAAATCTTCTAAGTCATCAAAATCGCCAAGTCCATCAACATCCCAATCAAAGGTATAAGGCGCATTTCCTCCTGTGATAGTAACATTGATTCCTCCATCTGTTCCTAACATTTCATCCGTTACAACCGAATTGATAGCTAAATCATTATAAACTACAACAGTTATTGTCGACGAATTCTCACAACCATTTGCTCCAGGACCAACAACTTCGAAATCCAATGTGCCCGTTGTAATCGGAGTGAATGGTGCACCATCAATAACAGTCGCTGGATTCCATGTATAAGACAAAGCGCCAGAACCACTTAAAACGATGGATTCTCCAAGACAAATTTCTCCATCATCTACTCCAGCGCCAACTTGCGGTAATTCCAATACTTCAATTTCCACTGAATAAGCACAATCATCTGAATCGGTACTTGTTGTTTCATACGTAATTGTGCCGGTAGTATTTGGTGTAAACGCAACACCATTTAATACTCCATTGTCCCAAGAAATTGTCCCTTCACCAGTTGCATTTAGAGTAACTGATTCACCAAGACAAATCTGTGTATCTGAAACACTTACAGTTAATTGCGTACATAAAACGGTAATGATAATTTCACCGTTCCCTGTTCTTACACCAGATAAATTACTTTGAGCAGTTCCAGCATTGTAGGATCCACCGCCTCCGCCGCCTGCACGACAGGAAGAACCTTCACCTCCGCCGCCGCCTGAAAAGCCGCCACCGCCGCCACAACCACAAACAGCACCTCCGCCTCCACCAAAGCCACCATCACCGCCAGGTCCAAATGTTGTAGAACCGCTTCCTCCAAGAAATGAAGGTAAAGTTGTTCCGCCTGTGCATCCCGTTCCGTAAGTAGAGTTTTGACCAACAGACAACCAACCACCGCCGCCTGAACCAGTTCCAGATGCTCCATTACCCAAACCACCATTTCCGGCAACGCCTCCTATTGCGGAACCACCATTTGCTGATCCTCCGTCAGCAGTAGCTAGTCCTGAACCTCCGATAGTGCAGCTTCCAGACCAATTGAGGTTTCCGCCACCACCACCACCAGCAGCAATTAAAGGCAAAGCCGAATTTCCTGGGTCCCAAACAAAAGAACCACCGCCACCGCCACCAGATGCGTTAACACCACCGCAATTATTAACCGTTCCTTGTTGTCCAACAGCAATGTTCAGAACAGCTCCAGGAACTACAGTAAATTCACCATAAATACCAGCGCCTAAGCCGCCAACTGAAGTTCCACCTTGTGCTCCAAAAGCTTGAATGGAAATACTAGTAACTCCGGGTGGAACGTTGTATGAAGCTATACTTCCTGTATAACTAAATGTTGTGACTTGTGACCATAAAGTCAAAAATCCGAATGAGCTTATCAGCGTTAAGCTGAGTTTTAATTTTTTCATAATGAAATAGTTTAGATTTCAAAGGTAGCACAATTTCAAAACGAAAGTTGGCAGAAGAAAGTCAAATTATGAAAAGACTGATGTGAACTTAATTTATTAAACTTCAAATGAACTATCTTTATTGACTTTAATTAATTTAGTTTTTTAAAAAAAGGAGCATGGGCGAATCGATTCAAGCGTATAACACCAATCAATCATCTGCTAATAAATCAATTTGTGACCTTTTAGTGCAAACCATTGATAGTGTGCTTAGTAGCAGTGAAAGCAAAATATGGCATGGTCATCCAGTTTGGTTTTTAGATGGAAATCCGATTGTTGGCTATAGCAAGCAAAAACCTGGAATTAGACTAATGTTTTGGAGTGGAGCCGATTTTGAAGAAATGAACTTAAATGTCAGCGGAGCGAAATTTAAAGATGCTTCTATTTTTTACAATGATGTTTCAGAAATTGAACTAAGCGATCTGGAACGATGGTTAGAAAAATCCAAAACGATTCAATGGGATTATAAAAATATAGTCAAACGAAAAGGACAATTAGAAAAACTAGTTATCGTATGAAAACAACTGCAATACACAACGAACGCATGGCAAAAACTACTTTTGCTGCTGTTTACCCTTATTATGTCAAAAAAGTAGTTTCAAAAGGCCGCACCGAAGATGAACTACATCAAGTTATTGAATGGTTAACTGGTTTCAACAAAGAAACACAGCAACAGTTAATCGACGAAAAAGTGACTTTTGAAACATTTTTTGAGCGCGCGACTTTGCATCCAAATGCTGGATTAATAACTGGCGTGATATGCGGTTATCGCATTGAAGAATTACAGAATCCTTTAACCAAAAAAGTACGCTATCTCGACAAGATAATCGATGAATTAGCCAAAGGAAAGAAAATGGAAAAGATTTTAAGATCTTAAGTTCCAAAATTTAGACAAGTTCAGTATACGCATTTGAATAACCATCAATTATTAAAACAAGTTAATGATTTTGACACATTTGCTGTTCGATGACATAACAAAGTTTCAAATTGGATGTCACCGATATTTTCGACAAGTCGAAAATTGTCACTCAAACAGAATGCAAGCATTCCGCATCCGTGAAATTAGCTACGTTGCGCATTCCTCGAAGAAGGTCGTGTGCCTGTAGTGGTTTTCAGTTTGTATTAATATAATTCACATCTGTGCATCCGTGGCTTACTTTTTGAATGCCTTTTACAAGAGCATGAACTGAACTTTCCTGCGCTCAAGCATTTAACAATCAACGCTAAAAAGTAAAAAAAGATTTATTTTGCCACGGATGCACGGATAATAATGTGTGAATCAAAAAATCTGAAAGCTTTATAAGTTTGTTTTTATCATTCAAAGGTTTGAATGCGCCTCCTTTTAATGCAAAGGTTAGTAATAATTCGTAGGAGATGAAACCATTAATTTCAGCGAAAAGTCGGGACAGGCTCTATCTGCTTAGGTGGTGAAATCAGTTTAAAGACTTTTACCTGCTGATTAGTTGATACGAACCGTTTAAGATAGAATTGATATTATATTTGCATCATGGCAAAATTTGATGCGCAAACATTGGTTGATTTGGAATTTCAAACCATTCTTGGATGGCTTGAAAAATATGCCGTTGGGCCAAGCGCACTAAATCGCATTCAAGAATTAACTCCAACAAGTGATTTCAAACTCATTGAAAACGAATTATTTAAGCTGAATGAACTTGTACAAATTCGTCGTGATGGAGAACAATTTCCCATCCTAGAATTTGAAGAATTGCATGAAGAACTTCGTTTTTTACCTGTTAAAAATGCTGTTTTAAGTCAAGATGGATTTAGTAAAATTGCTATTCTTTCTGAATTGGTGAATGCAATCATTACCTTTTTTGACAAGCGTGAACAAGAATTTCCTTTATTAAATGGCTTGCTCAAAGAAGTTTATTTTACGACTGAATTAATTGTTGCTATTGAAAAAGTATTTGATCGTCAGTGGAACATTAAAGATGATGCTTCTAAATTGCTGAATGAGATTCGAAATGAAATGAAAGTGCTTCGCAATCAAATCAATCGAAATTTTGATAAAGAAGTTCGTAAGTTGGCCAAAGACAACATTTTAGGAGATACCAAAGAAACGTTTCACAATGATCGACGCGTACTGACAATTTTAGCTTCCCACAAGCGACAAGTAAGTGGAAATGTAGTCGGTTCAAGTAAAACGGGGAGTTTAGTGTTCATCGAACCTCAAGCAAATATCGAGTTAAATAATGAACTGGAGCTAAAAATTGAAGAAGAACGAAAAGAAATCTATCGTATTCTCAAAGCGCTTACAGCTGATTTGGCTGAATTTTATGCCTTAATTTCTGGCTACCAAAAGTTAATCACTGAATTGGATTTTGTGCATGCGAAAGCCAAGTTAGCATTGGAACTGGAATGCCATTTACCAGGACTTGTTTCTTCCATGTCCATCGAATTGATCGATGCCTTCCACCCTATTTTGTGGAAATCAAATAAATTGGCAGGAAAGAAAACGCTTCCCCAGCGCATTTTGCTGGACACTCAAAACCGAATGCTTGTAATTTCAGGACCAAATGCCGGCGGAAAAAGCATCACACTAAAAACCGTTGGATTGTTGCAATTGATGCTCCAAGCTGGCTTGTTGATTCCTGTTAATCCAAACAGTAAATGTTGCTTTTTTCAACAAGTACTTTCGGATATTGGCGACAATCAATCCATTGAAAATGAATTGAGTACTTATTCATATCGTTTGAAGCGAATGAATCATTTTTTGAAAGTAACGAACCGAAGAACCTTGTTGCTTTTAGACGAATTTGGAACAGGTTCCGATCCAGATCTAGGTGGTGCTTTGGCTGAAGTGTTTTTCGAAGAATTGTACAAAACCAAGTGCTTTGCTGTGATTACAACGCATTATGCCAACATCAAATTGAAAGCAGATCAATTGCAAAATGCAGTCAATGGATGTATGCTTTTTGATACAGAAACGTTGGCGCCGCTTTATCGTTTTTCCATGGGGCAACCAGGAAGTTCATTCACTTTTGAAGTGGCCCAAATCAATGGAACACCAAAAGAAATCATTGAAGAAGCAAAATTGCGCTTGGATGAACGAAAAGTAAAACTGGATCGATTGCTCAGTGAATTACAAAAGGAAAAAACCTATTTTGAACGATTGAACTTAGAGCATCAAAATGCACAACAAGCAGCTGAAGAAGCCCGACAAGAATTTTTGGAAAAGAAAAATCGTTATGATTTACGCTTAAGAACCCAGCAAAACACCTTGGAACAGAACAACTCATTTTTGATTTTGGGCAAGAAAATGAAGGCGTACATTGATAAATATAATGCAATGAGTCGCAAAAAAGGGGTGAATGATTTTTTATTTGAAGATTTGCGAAAATACTTAGCTGTTGAAAAAGGTAAAATTGAAAGCTCGCGTAAAAAAGCCCAATCCGCCGAAAAAGCAAAAGCCTTAGCGCATGCAAAATCTGGCAAGAAACCAAAACCGCTTGCTCCTGAAAAAGATGAATACCAGCGTCATAAAATTGTGAAAGGTTCAACGGTCAAAATGATCGCAACTAAGCAAACTGGAACAGTAGATGAAATTTCTGGCGATCAAATGACAGTTACGTTTGGCTTCATGCGTATGAAAGTTGAGCGCGAGAAATTGATTTTTATTAAATAAAAAAAGGCTGCTCTTTCGAACAACCTTTCAAATGTATTTAACCACAATTACATTTCCAAAATTGTAAATTCAGTGCGACGATTCAACTGTCTTCCTGCCTCATCATCGTTGGTTGCAATCGGTTTCGATTCGCCATAACCTGCTGATTTTAATCGAGTCGCAGAAATCCCAGCGTTAACCAAATAATCTACCACAGCTTTTGCTCTTCGTTCTGACAAACCTTTGTTGTGTTCATCAGAACCTTGTGAATCGGTATGACCTCCTAACTCAATTTTTAAAGTCGGATTTTCGTTCATCAATAAAATTAGGCGATTTAATTCAGCCGTTGAAGCTGGACGTAAAGTTGCTTTATCTGTATCAAAGAAAATATTTTTCAAAATAATTTTCTTTCCAACTGCAACGAATTTTAAATCAATGTTTTTATCCACTTCTTGAAAGGCAGCTTTTTCTGGAATGTCGAAGTTTTCTGAATGGAACAAATAATCATCCCTCTTCACCGCAATTCCGTAATTTTTACCAGCTGGCAATGAAACCAAATATTTACCTGACGCACTGTTCGATTTGAAATTTGCGATCACTTGATTCAATTCATTGTCAACAATTTCAATTTCCGCTTCTAATGGTTTTTTAGTTTCAGCATCACGAATTACACCTTTTAGCAATGTTAATTTACCATTTTTTCCTGTCATGGCAGCATTTGCTCCATCATCTCCCTTCATGTCTCCAACCAATTCATCTTCTGTGCTTAACAACATCTCTTTTTCTGCTTCCAAGAATGTAATCATGTACAAATCACGACCTTTTTGACCTTTTGAATTTATTGAAGTGTAATAGCCATGTCGTCCACTTGCAGACATAACAAAAAACACATCATTATCTGGTGTATTAACTGGATAACCAAGATTTTCTGGATTTGTCCAAGCGTCTGTTGATTCATCATACACGGATTTAAATACATCATAACCTCCAATAGAATTGTGCCCTTCTGAACTGAAATACAACGTTTTCCCATCTGGGTGCATGAATACACTTTCTTCGTTAAATGGAGTGTTAATTACAGAACCCAAGTTTTTTGGCAATCCCCAATTTCCAGTAGCATCTTTGCGTGTGTAATAGATGTCACGTTCTCCACTTCCTTCAGGTCTGTCCGAAACAAAATACAAACCATTTCCATCTGGTGTATAGCAAGCAGATGATTCTTGGTAATCTTTTGTGTTAATGGATGGACCAAAAGAAACTGGTTCTCCCCAAGTAGTTCCATCTAACAGCGATTCAAATAAATCTCCACTGTTTTTTCGTCCCAAATAGATGATCAATTTTTGACCATCCGAAGAAAGACCACCAATCGCATCGTGATTATCTGTGTTAACAGGTTTTGGTAAGTTCATAGCTTCTGACCAAGATCCATCCGCATTTTTCTCAGAAATATAGATGTCTTCATAATTTTCGTTAAGAACTGGGTCAATTTTACCTCCTTGAGAATCTGGTCTACGAGATGTAAATAGAATTTGAGATTCATCTGCTGTGATTACCGAACAATACTCATTGTACTGAGAATTCACTTTTGTTCCCAAATTTTCGATTTTCACTTTAACAGGATTTTTAACCATTTCTTTACCTGTCTCACAATTTGTTATCATACGACGCACATTGAGCATCAAATCTTTGTCGCCAGATTTCAAAGTATAGCGGTAATAATTATTGTACTCGGCAATTGCTTTATCCCAATTCATATCTAAGTGATATGCTTTCCCTAAAAAGTAATTGGCCATTGGATCGTGGTCCGGATTCAATGAAATTCCTTTTTCAAGGTAAGGAATGGATTGCAATTTGTCTTCTGTTTCCAAGTAACATTCACCAATTTTCAAATTTAAATCTGAATTATTTGGATTGAATTTATTGGCTTTTAGAAAATACGGAAGAGCAGCTTTAAAATAAAACTGCCCTTTGTCGTACAATTCAGTACCTGCTATAATATTGTTTTGTGCCTCTTTTAAACCAGCTTTATCCGAAAAGTTCTCCTTGGTAAACTGCACGTCTTGTGCAAATATGGGTTGAAACAATGCAATAAATGCAAGCAATAAAAAATGGTTTCTTTTTTTCATTTTTTTCAGTTTTTTGGTTTATTCACAATTCAACATGTGAGTTTCTGGCACCTTCGCTCCTAATTGAGCTGCTTTTTGCCAATCTTCACACGCCAAAATTACTTTTTTCAATTGTTCTCTAGCATTTCCTCGATTCAAATATGCCAAAGCATATTCGGAATTTATGGCAATCGCTTTTGAACAATCTTCTTCTGCTCCTGCAAAATCTTTCAATTTAAATTTCGCTGTTGCTCTGTTATTATAAGCGTAAAAATAAGCAGAATTTATGTTAATTGCTTTCGTAAAGTCGTCTTTTGCAGCTTCATAGTTTCCTTTTTCAAATTGGACACTTCCTCTATTGTTGAATGCGATTGAATAATTGGCATCCAAATCAATGGCTTTAGTGTATTCTGCAATGGCTCCATCCAAATCACCTAGTTTTCGTTTAACACTTCCTAAATTGTTATACGAAGCCGCAAAATTAGGATTCAGTTCAATGGCTTTTGTGTAATCTTCCATGGCTCCTCGCACATCATTTGATAGACGTTTAGCACTTCCACGATCGTTATAAGCATTTACATACGTTGGATCTGTTGCGATCACTTCGTTGAAGTCGCTAATTGCATTGGTGTAATTTTTCATTTCGAAATAAGCACAACCTCTTCCATAAAGCGCATCCAAATTAGTTTGATCTAATCCAATCGCTTTTGAGAAATCGCCAATAGCAGCATCTAATTTACCTAATTGTTGATTTGATTTTGCTTTAAAATAATACGCTTGAGAAGTTGATTTCAACGAATTTGACGTATTAAAATCACTCATTGCCTTTTCATATTCTCCAGCATAATACTTTGCCAATCCACGATTATAGTATCCTTCTTGAAATTCAGGATTTAATTTGATCGCTAAATCAAAATCGGCAATGGCACCTTGGTAATCCTTGAAAGCAATTTTCTGAACACCCCGACTGTTGTATGTATTTACCATGTCTTCGGAAGAAAGCTCCTTTGAATCAGATTTGTTTATTGTATTTGCATAAATTACCTGTTCTTGAGCAAACAAGGGATTGCAGCAAGAAATCAACAAAAAAGCAGCGTAAATGTTACTTGTTTTTTTTGAGTTCATAATCAGTTTTTTAAATTGGTATTAAAACGGTACATGAACCTTATACTATAAATAGACTTTTTTGTTTCAATTCACTAAAATTTATAAGCTTCTAACTTATTTTATTTCAGGAGTTTTCAAAAAGAATGCCAAAATGTCTAACTACTAAAAACTAAGTAATAATTCTCAAATTGATTGTATCTAAATTCGTAATGTTGGCTATTGTAAATAAGTGATACTTTTCCGTGCTTTTCATCTATTTCTGAAAGAGTTACGTCATTTTTCAAGTCTTCAATCTTACCTTCAAGTTGTTTATAAATGGCTTCTTTTGCACCCCAAATTAGCTGTAAGGTAAATGAACTTAAATCGCCTTTTTCTTCCGTTTCATTCACAAAATAACTTCGACCTTCAAAGAGTTTTGAGCGTTCAAATTCTACGTCAATTCCAACTGCTTTTGTTCCAAGATACAAGGCCATGACTTCTTTTGCATGCGAAATAGAAAGAAATAAATTCGATTGTGCAATTAAAAACGGTTGACCATTTTCTTTGTACGTCAATTCATTTTCAAAGCCTAGTGATTTTAATTTAGTTCGAATAGATGCTTTTTCAATCGTTCTTTTAGATAAGCCACTGGCAATTAAATGAGAATAATTAGCGATGCGCCAACAATAAACCGTTCCTTTTTCAGTGGTGGTTTCAAGAATTTCAGCATGTATAATTTCTTCTTTCAACGATTAAAATCTAAAATCTATTCAATGGATAAGCTTCAAAAATAAGGTTTATTTGTTGTATCTTTGAGCTCCTTTAGTTTAAAGCATTGTACAAGAAAATCCTAAAATATCTCGGTCGTCTCATTTTTATTCCGCTTGAGCTAATATTCGCCGGAATTTTCATTCTCTTTATTTACGTGCTTTTCGCTTCGAATATTCCTGCGCCTGAAGTGCCAAACATTGAAATCGGAGTTCGAAAAAAGGTTGGAAAGGATCATTATGTACTCGGAAATAACTATTTAAAAAAGAATGATTTTGGCGTTTGGGAAATGTACCTGGAAGGAGATCCATACGAACGTGGACTCATTTATGGGGAACTTGCAAAAGAGTTGATTCAACGACAAGAAGATATTTTTGTGGATCAAATCAATCAATTTGTTCCAAAAGGATTTTTTCAACAATTCTTGAAATTGATGCTGGGCTACTTTAACAGCGATTTACCGAAAAATATTCCGTTAGAAAATCAACAAGAAATCTATGGAATCTCGCAATCATTTTCGAGTAAATACGATTACATAGCGCCAAAATATTCTCGTATTCTCAATTACCATGCAGCACATGACATCGGACATGCGCTCAATGATTATAGCATTGTTGGTTGCACTTCATTTGCTCTAAAAGGAACAAAAACGGCAAATCATGAACTGCTTTTGGGACGCAATTTTGATTTCTATGTCGGCGATGCATTTGCAGAAGATCAATTAATCATTTTTGTGAAACCGACCAAAGGTCACGCTTTTGCTTCTTATTCTTGGGCTGGTTTTACTGGAGTTGCTTCTGGATTGAACGAAAAAGGACTTTCGGTCACCATCAATGCTTCGAAATCTGATTTGCCAACAGGATCAAAAATGCCTATTTCGTTGTTGGCTCGGGAAATTCTGCAATATGCTTCTACCATTGATGAAGCCGTTGCAATTGCCAAAAAGCGTCACACTTTTGTTTCGGAAACGTTGATGATCGGTTCGTCTATTGATAATAAAGCTGTTTTGATTGAGAAATCGCCATCGAAACTTGGAGTGTATGACGCTTCAAGCGATGCCTTGATTTGTTCGAATCACTATCAATCAAAAACGTTTAAATCTGATAAGGTCAACATTCAAAACATTGCAAGCAGCGATAGCAAATACCGTTTCAACCGAGTGGATGAATTGCTAAAAACAACAAAACCTTTTGATGTTCAATCAGTTGTTGATGTGTTACGGGATCAACTTGGAGAAAATGGCGATACCTTAGGAATGGGGAATCCGCGTGCGATAAATCAAATTTTAGCTTTACATTCAGTTGTCATTGTTCCGCAACAAAAGGAATTCTTTATTTCAACAAAAGACCATCAATTGGGAGCGTTTATTGGTTATGATTTGAAGAAATCGTTTGCTGAAAAGAAATTAATGATTCGAGATACAATTGCTGCTTCTTCATTTGTGAACTCTACTAAATACCAACAATTCAAGAAATTTAAGAAAACAAAGCAAGCAATTTCAGCGTATTTAATGTTCGACAAGTCATTGACTTTGAGTGATGCAGAAATACGATCATTCATCTCCTCAAACAGTGAATCTTATGTCACCTATGAACAATTGGGGCGCTACTTTTTAAAGAAAAACAACAAAAAGAAGGCTGCGACTTATTTCAATAAAGCGCTGACAAAAAATGTTGCATCCAAAAATATTGAAAAGGAATTACTAGATTTAGCAAATCAATGTCAGAAGAAATAAGCGTGAATAAATCGATTGAATCGCTCGTAGCAGCAATAAACTATGTCAAATCAAGATCACCTTTTTATAAGCGTCATTTTGATGGAGTTGAGCTGACAAGTGATTTCAATAAAGCTGATTTGAAGGCTTTTCCATTCACCACAAAAGACCATTTATCGGAGCATAATCGGGATTTTTTATGCGTTCCAATTTCGGATATTGCGGAATATGTAACCACGTCTGGAACTTCCGGCGAACCTGTGACAATTTACTTAACAAAAAAAGATTTAATCCGATTGGCGGATAACGAAAAAACATCGTTGATGACAACTGGCGCAACATCTGGCGACATTTTTCAATTAATGACCACCATCGATAAACAATTCATGGCTGGATTGGCATATTACCTTGGTGTACAAGAAATTGGTGGTGGAATGATTCGGATTGGTCCAGGAGTTCCAGCACTTCAATGGAAATCAATTTTATTGAATAAGCCAAGCGTTTTGATTGCAGTTCCAAGTTTCATTGTCAATTTATTAGACTTTGCAAAGAACAACCAAATTGATTTTCAAAATTCAAGCGTTCGTTCGATTATTTGCATTGGAGAACCAATAAGCGAGGACAATTTGCAACATAATGTACTTGGAAATCGAATTGTAAAAGATTGGAATGTAAAGCTTTATTCAACTTATGCGTCTACCGAAATGGCAGCTGCATTTACAGAGTGTGAAGCGCAAAACGGATGTCATCTAAACGACGAATTGTTATACCTTGAAGTCATCAATGATGACAATGAAGATGTAAAAGACGGAGAAGTTGGAGAAATAGTCATTACCAATCTTGGAGTTCAGGGTACACCTTTAGTTAGATACAAAACAGGCGATCTTGCTCGTGTGTATTATGCTCCATGTGCTTGTGGGCGTACATCTCCCCGCTTGGGACCAATCATTGGTCGTAAAAATCAAATGATTAAATTCAAAGGAACAACGATTTTCCCGAATTCCATTTATGAGATATTTGATGGCTTACCAGAAGTTTCCTGTTATAAAGTTGAAATTTCGAAAGATTATTTGCAAAACGATGCCATAACAATCCTACTTGAAAAACACATCGAAAAATCAGCAACGATGAATGTTATTATCGCTGAATGTCAAGCTAAACTTCGGGTTGTTCCACACTTTGTTTTTCTAGAGACAGATTATTTGCGCAGTCAAGTGTATAAAAAGAATATTCGCAAGCCGGAGAAGATAGTTTTTAAGTGACTCTGGATGTTGAATATTTAATGATTTCGTAACAATCTCTGGCAGCAAAATCGATTACAAATTGAAAAAAAATGCTACCTTTAGCTTACTAATTTTTCGATCATCATGAAGGTTTTCATTTCACTTTTTTTTGCATTGATTTTAATTCCATCTGTCTTTTCTCAAGAATTGAAAGATCTTTTCTCAAAATCTGAAACGCAAGTTACTTGGCTTGGTATCGATTTTTCGCATGTAAAGTTAATTGGGGATTTCAATCAATTTGGAGAATGGGGAGACAATGGATCAATTGATATTAAAGAGAAATATTTTCCAAGTTGGAATGATTTTGTTTATGCTGAACCAGAAAGATACAACATTGCCCAAATGATTCGCAAAGAGAATGTTAAATTTCAAACCGATGAAATCTATCGAATCAATGATGAATCCTCCATTGAAGATATGGAAGCGAAAACGGATCCGGATTATTCCTCAGATGACATTTTGAAGTTTACAAAAAATTATTCTTTCAAAACAAAAGAAGGACTTGGAATTTTATTCATTGCCGAAAGTCTAAATAAATTTAAAGACTATGGGAAATTTCATTTTGTTGTTTTACGCATGTCGGATGGAGAAGTCCTGTTTCAAGAAGAACTCACCGGAAAGTCGGGCGGATTTGGACTTAAAAATTATTGGGCAAAAACGATTTATAATGTCATTCAAGAAATTACCGATAAAAAATATGCCTTGTGGAAAGGTAAAATGAAATAAAACACTCAAATTTTCAAATAATATGAAATTTACAAAATCATTCCTTGCGATGTCCCTCTTACTATTGGTCGGGACTAGTTGTAGTAGCGATTCCAACGAAAATGGATCATCGGAAGACGCTGAAGCAATTGTACGAAAAACACCAAACGAACATCAAGTAGATCGATTTGCGGACATTCAAGTGCTTCGTTATGAAATCAAAGGATTTGAAAAACTTAGCTTGGATCAAAAAAAATTTGTTTACTACATGTCGCAAGCTGGTTTGGCTGGTCGTGATATCATTTTTGACCAAAACAATCCAAACAACCTCAAAATTCGAAAAGCGCTTGAAAAAATCGTTGAAAAATACAAAGGCGACAAAGAAAGCGACAATTGGTATGCGTTCATGACTTATGCAAAACAAGTTTGGTTCGCAAATGGAATTCACCATCATTACGGCATGGATAAAATAATGCCTCAATTCAAAAAATCGTATTTCAAAGAGTTGATGGCTGAAACAAATACAGACCTTGATTCAGAAATTATTGACATTATGTTTGACGATGACAAACACATGAAACGCAAGGTAAAAGATGCCAATGTTGACATGATCGTTGCATCGGCGAATGGCTTTTATGGAAAAGGAGTCACACAAAAAATGGTCGAAAATTTTTATTTAAAATTGGTTGACCCAAATACGTCAAAGCCACTTGAGCATGGTTTAAATTCAACCTTGATTATGAAAAATGGTCAATTGTACGAAGATGTTTGGAAATCAGGCGGAAAATATGGTGCTGCAATTGATAAAATTATTTATTGGTTGAAAAAAGCCATTCCAGTGGCAGAAAATGAAGAACAAAAAGCTGCCTTAACGAAATTGATTGAATATTATCAAACAGGAGACTTAAAAACATGGGATGATTACAACGTTCTTTGGGCGCGATCAACTGCTGGAGATATCGATTGGATCAATGGATTTATTGAAGTTTACGGTGATGCAATGGGCAAACGAGGAACTTACGAAAGCATTGTTCAAATCAACGATTTTGAAGCTTCCAAACAAATGAAGACAGTGGCTGAAAATGCACAATGGTTTGAAGATAATTCGCCTTTATTGCCTGAACACAAAAAGAAAAATGTGGTTGGGGTTAGTTACAAAGTGGTTCAAGTTGCAAGTGAATCTGGAGATGCTTCTCCATCAACGCCAATCGGAGTAAACTTACCCAATAACGAATGGATTCGTGAACAAATTGGATCTAAATCAGTGAGTTTAGGAAATATCATCGCTGCTTATGACAAAGCTGGTGGTCCAGGAATCCTAAAGGAATTTGCGCATGACAAAGAGGAAATTGATCGGGCGATTAAATATGGCGATTTAGCAGGTCGTATGCACACAGCCTTGCATGAAGTGATTGGTCATGCTTCTGGTCAAATCAACAAAGGTGTTGGCCAACCAAGCGAAACGCTCAAAAACTACGCGAGCACACTCGAAGAAGCGCGAGCGGATTTGGTTGGGTTGTATTACATCATGGATAAAAAGTTAGTTGAACTCGGATTGATTCCGTCGCTAGAAGTTGGAAAAGCGGAATATGATGGCTACATCCGAAACGGAATGCTGACGCAATTGCAACGTTTGGAAATTGGTAAAAGTGTTGAAGAAGAACACATGCAAAACCGACAACTTGTAGCTTCTTGGGTACTTGAAAAAGGCAAAAAAGACAACGTGATTGAGAAAATTTCACGTGATGGGAAAACGTATTACAACATCAAAGATTATGTGAAATTGCGAGAATTATTCGGTCAACTTTTGCGTGAAATCCAACGTATCAAATCAGAAGGAGATTACAAAGCTGGTAAAGAATTGGTTGAGAAATATGGTGTAAAAGTAGACAAAAAAACACACGAAGAAGTACTTGAAAGAGTCGCTCCGCTTGACATTGCACCATACAGCGGTTTTGTGAATCCAGTGTTCGTTCCAGTGAAGAATGCAAAAGGTGAAATCACCGACATTAAGATTGAAAACAAGATGAATTTCGTAGAGCAAATGCTGTATTATGGTAAAACATACGGCGTAATAGAATAAAACATATTTAACAACATTAATTTGAAAACGAAAGAAGACATTGTAGCTAATTGGCTACCGAGATACACTGGAGAGTCACTCGAAAATTTCGGGAAATACATTCTAATTTGTAATTTCCAGAACTATGTGGACACATTTGCCTCCACGTACGACGTTCCTGTTGTTGGAATGGGCAAACCTATGCAGTGTGCGACAGCCAAAGGAATAACCATCATTAATTTTGGAATGGGAAGTGCTTCTGCTGCCACTTGCATGGATCTTTTGTCAGCCATTGAACCAAAAGCAGTTTTGTTTCTCGGAAAATGCGGAGGATTAAAGCACAAAAGCGAAGTAGGTGATTTCATTTTGCCAATTGCAGCCATTCGTGGAGAAGGAACAAGCAACGATTATTTCCCAGCGGAAGTGCCCGCTCTCCCCTCTTTTGCACTTCAAAAAGCGATTTCAACATCCATCCGAGATTTCGGAAAAGATTATTGGACAGGAACTTGCTACACCACCAATCGACGGGTTTGGGAGCACGATGATAAATTCAAAGAATATTTGCGTCAAATTCGTGCCATGGCAATCGATATGGAAACTGCAACTGTATTCATGGTTGGCTTTGCGAATGAAATTCCAACTGGAGCTTTATTACTCGTTTCGGACCAACCCATGGAACCAGAAGGTGTAAAAACCAGCGAAAGCGATTCAAAAGTAACGGCGCATTTTGTGGACGATCATTTGAAAATCGGGATTGCCTCACTGAAACAATTGATAAACAAAGGCGAGACAGTGAGGCATTTGAGGTTTTAGTGTGTCATGCGTTGAATACTAGTTTCCTTGAAGAATAATCTGTTGTATTATTACTTTTGAATCGATTTCAATTTTCAAAAAATACACACCATTTTCCATGGAACTTAGATCCAAAATAGTTGAATTCGACACCGGGAATGAGTCATTTGAATAAACAACTAGACCTGAAACATTACACACAGAGACACGCACATTGTCCAAAGTCGTTTTTGGTTCAAGGTGAAAAATGCCTTGACTTGGATTTGGATACACATGAACAAATTCATTTTCAATAATTTCAACGATATTATTTGTTGCTGAATTGCATAAATTAGTTTGGATGGTTCCTGCCATCTGAATGGTTGAAGGCGATGTTCTTGTTCCTCCCGCTGATACTGATAAGCTAGGACTTGAAATTTCCAAGTCAATTGGCGAAGAAATTGTGTTGGAGTTGGTTTGATTACAACCACTGTTCCCAAGTGCATCCGTTTTAATCAAATAAAGATTTTTGATTCCTGAACCAAATCCAAACATAGATTCACCCGAAATGATAAACCCATTGTCGGTTGTTTGATCGATTGAATAGCCAATTTCGTTGCTTGAGCTACTAGTACTATTTCCATACGATTTGGACCATTCAACATTTCCCAGATTGTTTACTTTCGCGACATAGACATCGTAATCTCCTAAAGTGCTAAAGCTAAATGATTTACCAACCATAACATAACCACCATCAATTGTCTGTATGGCTTGCGACAATTCATCAATCATAGATCCTCCGTATAGCTTACACCAAAGTGTATCTCCGATGGAATTTGTTTTTATTAAACACATATCTGGTCCGAGAGGTCCCAAAGTGTTCTCCGTTGTGCTTCCGATTAAAAATCCACCATCTGTTGTTTGAATAATCGAAACTCCAGCTTCTGTACCTTCTCGACCGTATGTTTTTGACCAAGTTAAATTTCCCGATACATCGGTTCTAACCAGTAAAATATCACCGCCTCCAGCACCAAAAGTGTCAATTTGACCTGTAATAATATATCCTCCATCGCTAGTCTGCTTCACTGAATTTGCAATTTCAAGACCAATTCCGCCATACGTTTTAGTCCAAGCCAATATTCCATTTGAATTAATTTTCAATAAATACGCATCAAAATCGCCCGCTCCAAATGCTGGTGTTTGTCCACAGACAATATAACCATTATTGGAAGTTTGTTGCACAAAAGCTCCTCGCTCAAAACCAACACCTCCGTATGTATTTGTCCATAAAGTATCGCCGGTCGTATTTAGTTTTATTAAGTAAATATCTCCTGCCACATCATTAAAAGAAGAAGCTATCGCTGAAACTATGTATCCACCATCATTGGTCTGTTGCACACCATAACCATACTCATTGTCTATTTCTCCGCCAAACGTTTTTGTCCAAGTTGTATCTCCAAATTCATTGGTTTTAATGACAAGCACATCTCGCCCTCCAGAGCCATAACTTGTTGTTGTTCCTGCAATGATATATCCTCCATCATTCGTTTGACGCACAAAATTCCCTTCATCCATGGCTGAACCACCAAAAGCCTTTTGGAAAGTTGTTTGTGCAAAAACAGAAGAGCTTGTACTTCCCAAAATCAATAAAAATATGCTAAAGTATTTCATGATAAAATTTTTAATTCTAGTCTCAAAAGTAGTATTCCCTTTCTGTTAAAAAAGTGACCAAAGTCACCAAAAAAATTATAAGTCAATAAAATGTACTTTCATTACCTTTGCTTTAAAAAGCATGAACACATATTTCAACCATACTTCCGAGCGACTATTATACCGAAAACTCACAACTGATGATATTCCAAGTTGGGAAAATTTCTTTGTTGACAATGATCGTTTGCATTTTTTGGCATTTCCTGAAGGAATAAAATCGCATAGAGAATTATCGACCGAGTGGATTGATCGTCAGCTTCAACGCTACGAAGAATCGGGATTAGGAATGTTAGGGGTTGTTCTCAAGGAAAACAACGAACTCATTGGACTTTGTGGCATCATCAATCGTGTATTTGAAGAAAAAACCGTTTTTGAAATTGGTTACTCGTTTATGAGAGAACATTGGGGCAATGGCTATGCAACAGAGGCTGCTAGACAAATGAAGAAAATTGGCATGGAATTAGGTATTTCTGAGAAATTTGTATCCATGATTCATCCAGATAATAGTGATTCCATCAAAGTGGCCGAACGAAATGAAATGATTCCATTAAAACAAAGCATTTACATGGATATGGATGTTATCATTTACGGAGACGAAGGAGCAATTTAATTATTGATTATGAGATTTTTAACCCTTTTTATTTTAAGTTTTAGTTGGATTTATTCCTTTGCACAAATGCAGGAATTAAAATCCTTTGGAGATAATCCAGGCAACTTAAAATGCTTCATTTACATTCCCAAAAACATCGATTCTTTGCTTAAAGTTCCGTTAGTTGTGGCACTTCATGGTTGTTCACAAACAGCTGAAGAAATCGCCCTTGAAACAGGATGGAATAAATTGGCCGAGCAAAACGGATTTATTGTGCTTTATCCTGAACAAAAAGTAGCAAACAACATGACGCGTTGTTTTAATTGGTTCATGAAATCAGATATTCGCTTCAATGGCGAATCTGCATCACTCAAAAACATGATTGATTTTGCGATTAAAACCTATTCTGTTGATGAAAAATCAGTGTTCAGCTATGGACTTTCTGCCGGCGGAGCCATGTCTAGTACGTTGCTTGCGCTCTACCCTTCTCTATTCCAAGGTGGAGCTGTTCTTGCAGGTGGACCTTATGGCACAGCAACAAACTTTTCACAAGCATATAAAATGATGCAAGGAAATGACACCAAATACACAACTTCAACTGAATTGGCTTCGCTCGTTTCTGAATTACACGATCAGCCAATGAATTATCCTAAATTGGTGGTTTTGTTTGGAACAGCGGATGAAATGGTAAGTCCAACTAATTCTAAAAAGCTCATTTTGCAATGGATGGGTTTGGCTCCAAAACAAAAATTTTCAGAAACAAAATCCATTGTTGGAGACGCTAAAATTCCACGAACGGCTTATTTAAATGAAAACAACGAAGAGTACATTGTGGAATATCAAATACCCAATTTGGGTCACTCGTTGCCAGTAGATCCCGGATCAGGAAAAGAGCAAGGCGGAAAATCAGGCACTTACGCAACTGCGATGGGATTTTTCTCTACCTATTTTATTGCAAAAGACTTTGGTTTACTGAAGTGAATTTATTTCAAAATCAACGTTTTGAACGAACAATCAGTCGCAGAACAACAAAAATGGCAATGATAAATGTGATTATAAAAAGAATATCTGGATAGTTACCATAAATCTCTTTGAAATAAGTGTGTCCAGAGGAATTTGTAACCGATTGAACATTATACACTTTCAATAATGTAACACATACGAGCAAAAATCCAATCATTAAAATACTGCCAATCCGATAGATATGACCTCGAATTTGTCCATTCGCGTTGTCATTGCTTTTGAAATTTATTTCGTGCTGAAGTCCATGATTTTTAAAATTTGTCATTATTTGACGTAGATCCTTCGGGAAATTCTCCAATAAATAGAGGTAATCTTCTGCTCCAGTCATGATTTTTTGTTTTACCGATGACATGCTAAATTTCTCCATGATTTTTTCTTTTGCATAAGGCCTAATCATATCCACCATCGATAATTCTGCTTTTAGACTATCAGCCAAATTCTGAATAGTTATAAGCGTTTTGAGTAACATGTATAAATTGCTCGGAATTTTAATTTCATATTTCATGAGTAATTTAAAGGTATCCGTAAACAAACCAGATATATCAACAGATCCGTAGTCCAGATATGCGTATTTTTCAATTAATTCATTAATCTCAAACTCTAATTCTTCTATCTCAGAGAAATAACCAGCTTCTGTCAATTCCAAAAGTGATTTAGCAATCGTGTGTTGATTTTTCTCTGAAAACCCGATTAAGAAGTGAATCAAACCATGAATTTGTTTGGGTTTCAGGGATGCGCACATTCCAAAATCGATAAGAACCAGTTGATTATTCCCACGTATAAAAATGTTTCCAGCATGCGGGTCAGCATGAAAAAATCCGTGTTTTAAAATCATGGTTAGAATTGCGTTCATGCCATTTTCGGCAATTTGCTGCGGATTAAAACCTGCACTTACGATGTCATCAATTGAATCTGGTTTTGTTCCTTCAATGTATTCCATCATAAGTAGCCGTGGAGTGCAATACTGCGTAAACACTTTTGGAATGTACACATTATCGTTTTCTTTAAACATGTTTGTAAATCGCAACATGTTAGCTACTTCATTCGAAAAATCCAATTCTTTTAAAATAATCTCACCAAAATCTTTGATGAAATTCACAATGTTAAAGGACTGTAATTCAGGATATGATTTCTGTATTTTCTGAGCAAAAAACTGCATCAAAATAATATCCAACTTAATTATTGGTCGGATTTGAGGACGTTGAATCTTGAGTACAACCTTTTCACCCGTTTTTAATTTTGCAAAATAAACTTGACCAATCGATGCCGAAGCAATGTGTTCGTTTGTAAATTCCTCAAAAACATTTTCAACGTTATCGCCTAATTCTTGTTCAATCAGTTTTTTGGCTTGATCGTCATCAAAAGGCTTAGCTGAGGATTGAAGTTTCTTTAATTCAATGCGCAAATTTTCGGAAGCTAAATCAGGTCGATCGGCAATGATTTGTCCAAATTTCACAAAAGTAGGTCCCAAATCTTCAATGATATGGCGCAGCCTTTCGGAACGCGACATGCGTTTAGTTCCTTTTGGATCAAAAATTCCTCTAAGCGGCCCTGTAGTAAACCAATTTCTAAAATAATGCCCAAGAATAATGAACAAGATGGAAATAAATCGGAACACATTTCGAATATTCTGTCTGACTCTAAAAATCCACATAAAAGAAAATTGAATTAAAATTAAATGTAAAAAGAATAATTGCCGCCATTTAATTTAAGCAAAGATGCAAATTTAATTGCGATGTCATTATCTTCTAAAAGAAGTCATAATCAACATTTGTTCAATTCATCTTAAATTTATGCCATTTTGAAAACAAAAAGCAATTTTTCTATATGAATCTTTGTTTTGTTTACAAAGCTCAAAAATCATCGTATAGAAAAGTTAATAATACTTATTTTTACAATAAAAAAAGATGAAGACAATTATAGCAATAAGCATATTTCTGTTTCTAAGCGCTTGTTCCAATTCAAAAAAAGTGACCAGCTCTGAGGATTCAGAAACATCCAAAATACTGTATTCTGCATACCATGAAGAAGTTGATGGCAAAATTGAAATTGCTGTTATTTCCGGAAAGGACATTAAATGCACAGCAAATATCCTTCAAATTTCATGTGACTCTTTTGCGGATGAAATGATTCGTTTGGCCGCTGTAAATGGCGAAGTTACTCTTAAGTTGCTCGATGAAAAAAGCTATTACTTTACTCCTTTGTGTAATGGAAAAAATGTAAAACTTTTAATTCAATATGTGGACAACAATCAAGTAAAACTTCTTAAATCACTGAATATCAAAGTGTCTAAATAATCTTTCGAGCTTAGTAGAAGTTATTTTCATAATTAAAACGGTTAAAGAATTGTTAACGGCATAACTTTTGATTCTTGTACCACGTCTAAACATTAATTTCAAATTATAAAATATAAACTATGAAATCGATTTTATCCATTTTAGTGCTTTTCACTGCAACCCTAAGCTTTGGTCAACAGTTAAAATTTAAAATTGTTGGACAAAAAGACACAACAGTTCATTTAGTTCGCTACTACGGATCAAAACTTTTTTATGCTGACACAGCTCAAATTAAAGCTGGAGTAGTAACTTTTGATGGGAAAAAACAATCTCCAGGTATGTTAGGTATTTTGCTTCCAGACCAAAAAATGTTCGAGTTCATTTACAATAATGAAGATGTTCACATGGAAACAACGTATCCAAATTTCATGGAAACGATGAAAATCAAAAAATCGGAAGAAAACAAAGTCTTTATGGAGTATGTAAATTTCATGACTGGTAAAAAGAAAAATGCCAATGAAATTACAGCAAAACGAGATAAATTGGACAAAAAATCTGCGGAATATCAAAAATACAACGACGAATTAAATGCACTTTCTGCAGAAGTTGAAGCCTACCAAAAAGATTTAATAAAAAATAATCCATCAAAATTAGTGTCCAAAATTGTCAAAATGTCCATGGATATTGCTGTGCCTGAACCTCCAAAAAATGAAAAAGGCGAAATGATTGATTCCAATTTCAGATTCAATTATTTCAGAGCACACTACTTTGACAACATTGATTTTAAAGAGGACGCATTGGTGAATTCAGTTATTTTCCACAACAAGTTGGAATATTATTTCAGCAATAAAATGATGGTTCCTCATTGGGACACTGTGTTGCATTATGCATATAAATTATGTGACCAATTAAATCCAAAATCTAAGATGTACGAGTATTGTGTTTCTTGGATTACAAGCACTTATGGCAAAAGCAAACAAATGGGAATGGACAAGGTTTATACCATGATGGCGAATAAATATTATTGTTCAAAAAATGCTGAAGGAAAATCTCCTGCTTTTTGGATGACAGACGATAAGTTAAAAGATTTGTGTGAAAAAATTGACATTCAAAAGAATCTTGTCATGGGTGTCGTTCCTCCTAATTTAATTTTGCGCGATACCACCGACGAGAATTGGGTAAATATGTTCGAAGATATTGATGCTGAATACACCATTATCTATTTCTGGGAGTCAACTTGTGGACATTGCAAGAAAATCACACCGAAACTTCAATCTTTATATGAGAAAAAACTCAAAGACAGAAACATCGAAGTCTATGCAGTTGGAAAAGCGATAGGTGAAGATTTTGAAAAATGGAAGAAATACATTCATGACAACAATCTAACTTTCATCAATGTTGCATTAACAGAATCTTTGTACACCGCAGCTCAAAAAGATGCGAGACAATTTATTCCACGTTACACAACGATTGAATCATTGAATTATCAAAAATCGTATGATATTTTCGCGACACCACGTGTATTTGTTTTGAACAAAAACAAAGAGTTGATTGCCAAGCAAATCTCCATTTCCCAATTGGAGGATATGATGGACAGATTGCAGGGTAAAACCGATTTACCAAAGCTCTTCCCTCCTGACCCAGAAGAAGAAGAATCAATGAAATAAACGAAAGTCCTGCAATTGCGGGACTTTTTTGTTAATAATTAGTTCACACTCAAATAAGGATTATCCTTCAAAAATGCCGTAATTTTGTGCAAACAATAAATTAAAATCGCATGAAAAAACTTTCACTTTTACTTATGCTACTTCCCATTTGGGGATTTGGACAAACAACCGATTTATTAATTTCTGAATACGGAGAAGGATCTGGAGGTAACAAGAAATACATCGAAATTTATAATGGAACAGGTGCAACAGTTGATCTTGCTACGTTTCAACTTTGGAAAAACTCAAACGGGTCAGCGTGGAGTGCTACGACTCTTGCATTAAGTGGGAATTTATTGAATGGACAAACGTATGTCATTGCAAACAACAATATTGATGTTAGCGGTGCTGATTTATACAATACTTTTCTAAACCATAACGGTGATGATGCCATTGCGTTAGCGAAATTTAATGGTGTAAGTTATGTCATAATTGATCAAGTTGGTGAAGAACTTATTGATCCAGGAACTGGTTGGGAAGTTGCAGGAATAGCAAACGGAACTCAAGATAAAATACTCGTTAGAAAACCAGCTGTTTGCTCGCCAAATACCAATTGGACTCTTTCGCGAGGAACCAATACAACAGACTCAGAATGGACCATTTTTGTTGATCCATACAATAACATCGCTCAAACAACGAATTTAGGATCACATGCGTCGACATGCGGAGGTGGTTGCAACACATTTATAACACTTACAGAATCGGCTTGTGACAGTTTAGTTTCACCTTCTGGTAATTATACTTGGACGGCATCAGGAACTTATTTAGACACTATTCCAAATGCTGCACTTTGTGATTCAGTTTTGACAATCAATTTAACGATCAATCCGTCTTATGCAGGAGTTAATGCAACACAAACGATTTGTTCTGGTCAAAGTTATGTGTTTGGAACACAAACATTAACTACAGCTGGTGCATACACAGAGATTTTTGAAACTGCAGCTGGTTGCGATAGTACGGTAAATCTAACATTGACAGTAGTTTCTTCTTTTACTTCTAGTTCTTCAGCTACAATTTGTGCTGGTGAATCTTATATTTTAGGAGCACAAACGTTAACAACAAGTGGTGTTTTCTCAGAAACGTTTACTTCTGTTTCGGGATGTGATTCTGTGGTTACAGTAACCTTAACCGTTAATCCAGTTTCAACAAGTACAATTACTGAAAACGCTTGTGATTCTTATACCTCGCCTTCTGGTGATTACACGTGGGAAGCAAGTGGAACATACACTGATACAATTCCCGCAGCTAATGGTTGTGATTCAGTTATAACGATTAACTTAACTGTCGGAACTTCTAATTTGATTACAACAACAGCTTCAGCGTGTGATTCGTACACGTTTTTAGGTACTGAATATTCAACTTCTGGAACTTACGACATTATGTTTACAAATGCTACTGGCTGTGACAGTATTCAACAATTAGTTTTGACCATTACGGAATCACCTGAAACTCCAACAACAAGTGGAGATCAAACATTGTGTTCTCCTGATACACCTGAAGATTTATCTGTTCAAGCTGGAGCTTCAGGCCCATCGTTAATTATTTCAGGAATTGCAGATTGCCCGCTTCCAGGCGGTTTACCAAAAGTGGTTACTTTTTATGCAATTAATGACATTGCCGACTTAAGTTTATATGGATTTGGATCTGCAAATAATGGAGGTGGTTCAAATGGTCAAGAATTTACATTCCCGGCAGTTGCGCTTTCAGCAGGAGAAGAATTTATTGTTGCTACTGATTCAGCAGCTTACGCCGGCTTTTTTGGTGGAGTTGCAGATGCAATTGAGGCAAGTGCAGCCAATGTGAATGGAGATGACGCTATTGAGCTTTTCTTTAATAGTATTGTCATTGATGTTATGGGAGATATCAATGTTGACGGATCAGGTCAACCTTGGGACTATTTGGACGGTTGGGTTTATAGAAGTAATGGTTCTCAACCTAATAATGGTGTTTTCGATATCAGCGAATGGACATTTAGTGGTATTGATGTGTTTGACGGACAAACTACCAATGCATCTTCTCCAAATCCTTTCCCAATTTCCACATTCTCTGCTCCTTCATCAACAGCAACTTATACATGGTATGAAGATGCTGCGTTAACAATTGAAGTTGGCACTGGAGAAACATTTGCAACTGGTCAAACAGCTGGTTCAGAAGATTATTATGTAGTTGCAACTGTTGGAACATGTGAATCTGACGCAGCAATGATTGAGGTGACAATAAATGAAACACCGATTGTTGGTTTGGAGTTAACTACAACGTCTACATGTATAAATTATCCAGTTATTACACTAGCAGGTGGAAATCCAACTGGAGGAACATATTCAGGTGATGGTGTTACAGGAACTTCTTTCAATCCGGCGACTGCAGGTTTAGGTGCACATGAAATCACTTATTCTTTTACAGAAAACGGATGTACAGCTGAAGCAACATCTTCTATATTCGTAGACGGTTGTGTTTCTATTGAAGAATTAACAAACGAATTGGTTACTGTTTTTCCTAATCCAACAAAAGGAATCATTACCATTTCTCAAAACACTGAAAATGTGTTAGCGATTGAAATCGTTGATATTACTGGAAAAGTTGTTCATTCAGCTTCTTATAAAAATGTTTCAAATACGGTTGATATGTCTGGTTTAGAATCAGGTTCATATTTCTTGAACATTCAATCTGAAGCAGGAATTCAACGAATGACCATTGTGAAAAATTAAAATCAACTCACTTTTTTGAAGCCGTTACATCTATTTGTAGCGGCTTTTTTTTTGAATAATTGTTACTTTCACACCTCACAAACAAATCAATTGTTTTATGTCCGTTAAAAAATTGTTCGTTTTAGCCATTCTTTCTTGTGGTTTTGTTGATTTAAGTCTTGCACAAAATTATTGGCAACAAGAAGTTAATTATACCATTACTGTTCGTCTAGATGATGTGAACCACAAACTAATCGGTCAGGAAAGCTTTGAATATGTGAATAACAGTCCAAATTCTTTGCAAGAAATCAGAATACATCTTTGGCCAAATGCCTATAAAAATGGAAAAACTGCTTTGGCGAAGCAACAATACAGAGATGGAAACGAGCAATTAACCTTTTCTTCAGAAAAAGATAGAGGATGGATTGATTCCCTTGATTTTAAAGTGGATGGAATCAAAGCAAATTGGAAATACAATGAAACACATCAAGATATTTGCATCATCTCTTTACAAAAACCTCTAAATCCTGGTGAAAGAATCTCGATTTCTACTCCATTTATTGTGAAAATTCCATCTGGAAAAATTTCTAGACTTGGACACATCGAACAGTCGTATCAGATCACACAATGGTTCCCAAAACCAGCTGTATATGACAAAGATGGTTGGCATGACATGCCTTATTTGAATCAAGGAGAATTTTATTCAGAATTTGGGTCATTTGACGTTTCGATAACCTTGCCAAAAAACTACGTGATTGCAGCAACAGGTGATTTACAAACGCAAAGTGAATTTGATTTTCGAAAAGAATTAGAAAAAGCTACGCGAGACAAAATTGCAAAAGACAATTATAACCCAAAATCAAGACGAGGTGGTGGGAAAATTCCAGAATCGTCCAAAGAATTAAAAACCGTTCGATTCACCCAAGACAAAGTGCATGATTTTGCTTGGTTTGCTGATAAAAGATACGAAGTATTGAGTGGTGAAATCGAGTTACCACACTCAAAGCGCAAAGTGAAATCTTGGGCCTTTTTCACTCCAGACAATACCAATTTATGGCAAAAAGCAATTGAATACATCAATGATGGAACCTATTACTATTCTCTGTGGAATGGCGATTACCCATACAATTCAGTTACTGCTGTTGATGGAACAATCAGTGCTGGCGGAGGAATGGAATACCCTACAATTACGGTGATTGGGAACGCTGGCAATGACATGGAACTTGAAACAGTTATTGTGCATGAAGTTGGCCACAATTGGTTTTATGGAATTTTAGGATCCAATGAACGAGATCACGGCTGGATGGATGAAGGAATCAATACCTTGAACGAGGTGCGCTACATTCAAACTAAATATCCGAACAATAACAATTTATCAGAAATGGTTTTGGGCGGTTCATTTCATTTTAACGACTTAGATCATTTTGACTCAGGAGATATGTTTTTCCGCACTGTTGCTGGTTTTGGAATTGATCAAGCCATTGAGACAAAATCAGAAGATTTTTTGCCAACGAATTATGGAGTGGTCATGTATCAAAAAACAGGTTTGGTGTTTAACTACTTACGCCAATACCTCGGTTCCGAAAAATTTGACGAATGCATGCACAACTATTTTGAAACATGGAAATTTAAACACCCTCAGCCAGCAGACATCAAACAAAGTTTAGAATCTTGCTCCGGCAAAAACCTAGATTGGCTTTTTGTAGATCTTATTCAAACATGCAATCATGTTGATTTCAAATTAAAACAAGTAAAGCGAATCGACGAAACTTCGTACAAAGTAACGGTTAAAAATGTTGGACAAGTGGACGCTCCTATCTCCGTTCACGGACTTCAAGGTGATTCAATTGTTTCAACCGTTTGGATTGAACCAGGGAGTAAAGTGAATGAAATTACTTTAAAAAGCAATTCACCTTTGGATGGAATCTCGATTTCGGCAGACAAAGCGATTCCAGAATTGAAAAGACAAAATAACAATTGGAAATCGAAAGGCTTATTTAAACGTTTTGAAAAACCAACATTAGAATTTTTGATTGGCGACAATGAATCGCGAAAATCAAACATGTTTTGGACACCAATTGTCGCTGGAAATTTCCATGACAAATTCATGATTGGTGCTGCATTTCACAATTATGGGCTTCCGACCAATAAGTTCAAATACCTCATTGCTCCTATGTATTCGTTTGGACGAAATTATATTTCAGGAATTTCTGAGTTTTGCTACGTAACCTTGCCAAAAGACAATATTCGTTTGTCGAAAATCGGTGTTTCAGTAAAATCATTCAAGGATGATTCCATTTTAGACAGAAATGAAAGTTTTTATTTTATTGCTTCACCTTATTGGTTTGCGAAATTTGGAAAACGCTCAAAAATGAACAGCCCTTTTGAAAGCACCATTCGATTGCAATCCATGTACAGAGCGGATGTTTTTGGTTCCAAAACAACAGAATATTGTGGTGCTTTTGTAGAATACAACCTAGATTTTGTAAAACCAGATCACAAAATGAACACCAAAATCAGAACAGACTTTGCTTCAAACCTAAAAAATAGCGATCAATTTGGTCGCTCATCGCTTGAGGCGAAATACAGTTATCGCTACTTAAAAAACAACCAAAAAAGATGGATTTCACTTCGTGGTTACATTGGTGGATTTTGGAATAATCAATTCAACAGCTTGTCAAATCCAAACTACTTAATGTCCATTTCAGGAATGAATGGAACACAAGATTTGTTTGTAGAAGATTATTTCTTTGGTCGTAACATTACCTCCGGAATTTGGTCCAACCAACGATTGGATAACATGGGTGGATTTTCAAGCACCACAACATTTGGAACTACAAATCAATGGATGGCAACGGCAAATATCTACATTCAAATTCCTGTAAAACCAAATATGTTTGGAATTTTTGTGGATGTTGGAACAGTGAAAGTTGGCGCGAAAAATTACAACTTGTTCAACACTGGTTTGGCATTAAAATTAAGCGATGTATTCGGGGTTTATTTCCCTATTTACATGAATGATCATTTGGAAAATTCCTTTGTGACCAAAAAATATGGGGAACGAATTCGCTTTATGTTGAAAATGAATGTTTTTAATCGCGATTTTAAATTCAAAGATTTAATCTAAGGAAAGTTCATTCAGCCATTTCATGACATCAACTCCGTCCGCGTAATCATTCAATGCCGGACACTGAGCTGCACCAAAAGGAATGTAATTCTTTCCGACAACAGCTTGAATTTCGTCCGAGTGATTTTTCAAATAATCATCGATTTCGCTGACATCGTTGTAAGTATGAAAATAAATCATTGCTAAAGGAGAAAACAATTCGTCTGATTCATACAACAACACAAAATTGTTGTCGAGCATCGCGTGCTGATTCATTAAGTAAACAGTTTTGTTGTAATCGTAATTATTTCCATATTTGAAATGGTTGATTACTTCTCCATGACCAACGATTCCCTCAAAAAAGAGTTGAAAATCATAATCTTTTGGCACCAATAAATGCGATACATTTCGACAACCAAGTCCAAAATAATCGAACAAATCACTGCCTAATTTTTCAAAATCTTCTTTTGATTCTGTTCCATCAATGACAGCAATGGAAGTTCTATTTTTCCGAAATATATGTGGGTATTTTCCGAAATATTGTTCAAAATAATTCAGCGAATTATTACTTCCAGTAGCTATTACTGCCTCAAAATCACTAATTCTATTTTCTGACAAAACGATTCGATCTGATAACTCAGGAGCAAAAGTCAAAAGCACTTTAACCAACGCTGGCAAAAGGGTCTTGTCATCTGAACTCATTTTGCAAACGGCTTTGTTTCCACTCAGGAGAACACACAGAAAATCATGGAAACCTACCAATGGGATATTTCCAGCCATAATGATTGCAATGCTTTTCGGCGAATGTGTGAATGAATAATCGTTTGTCCATGAACCTAATTTTTCTTCCGTTAAATTCTGTCCTAGAGCCAAAATGGACTTTCGCACGTTCAATTCTGTAAACCAACCATTTAACACTTTTTGACGAAGGATAACATCATTTAAATGTTGAAATTCGGATTCTGTAACACCCAATTGTAATCCACGCCATGATTCGTTCAAACCAAGCGAGATCATTACTTCACCTAATTGTCCAAAGGCTTTAATTAATTGATTTCTTTCCACAGCGCAAAAGTAGTTTCCTTCTGTTAATTTAAGTTAGATAAGTGATATTTTTTTGTTATTTCCAAAGGAATTCACGCCATTGCTTGTTATATTTGCACTTTTAAAATTTAAAGCGTAGCGTAATGGCAATAATGATAACAGATGAATGCATTAATTGTGGTGCATGCGAGCCAGAATGTCCAAATAATGCAATTTACGAAGGTGGAGCAGAATGGAAATATTCTGACGGGACATCTTTGAAAGGAATTATAACAACTCTTAATGGTGATGAAATACTTGCAGATCAAGCATTTGAACCAAAAGATATGGATGTATATTTCATCGCAACGGACAAATGTACAGAATGTGTAGGATTTCATGACGAACCTCAATGTGCTGCTGTTTGTCCAGTTGATTGTTGTGTAGACGATCCTGAATACCGCGAATCTGAGGACGAATTGCTCGCTAAAAAAGATTTTATGCATCTTTAATTGCATGTTGTAAATCAAACAAACAACTTTGCCTGATGACGGAGAAAACTCCAATTATTCAAATTGAGCATTTAGCGAAACGATATCATGGAGCCGACGAAGCAACATTAAAAGATGTTTCGATTTCTATAGATCGTGGCAGTATTTATGGTTTGTTAGGACCAAACGGTGCTGGAAAAACAACACTCATTTCTATCATTTGTGGAGTTGTTGGCCCGAGCAGTGGTTCTGTTAAAATAGAAGGCATTGACGTTTTTACAAATCTGAAAGATGTCAAACAAAAAATAGGTGTTGTTCCCCAAGACATAGCACTTTATCCCATGTTAACGGCACGAGAAAATTTACAGTTTTATGGAGCTATGTTTGGGATTCACGGAGAAGAACTCGATGCTAAAATTACAGATTGGCTCAATCGTTTGGAACTTTCTCACGCGGCAAACCGAAGAATTGACAAATTTTCGGGCGGAATGAAACGACGTGTGAATTTGATTGCGAGTGTGTTGCACAACCCATCAATTTTGTTTTTAGATGAGCCAACAGTTGGAATTGATGTTCAATCGAGAACCGTGATCATTGAGCAATTGGAAGAATTGAATCGCAATGGAATGACCATTATTTATACAAGTCATCACTTGGACGAAGCAGAAAGTTTTTGCGACATGATTGGAATCATCGATTATGGTAAAATCATTGCACAAGGAGCACCAAAAGAACTCATTCAACAAACAGAAGGGGCAACAGATTTAGAAGATGTTTTTCTTCATTTAACCAAACGAAAATTAAGGGATTAATGAAAAAATTCATCGCGGCTGCAAAAAAGGAGACCATCATTTTACTCCGAGATAAAATTGGATTATCGATTTTGTTTATCATGCCTATTGTATTGATTGTAGTCATGACGCTGATTCAAGATTCTGCATTTCATACGATTAGTGAGAAAGGTGTTCCTTTAGTGTTTGTCAATGAAGATCAAAATGACTTGGGAAATGCCATTCATGATGGACTTAAAACGTCTACTTTGTGTCAATTATCAGACCAAATTGACGGTAAACCAGCAACGAAAGAATCAGCCAGAAAAGCTGTAAGCGAAGGGAAATATTTGATTGGTATTGTGATTCCAAAAGGAGCTACAAGAAAAGTCAAAGAAAGTGTTTCTGATTTGGTTGGACAAACTATGGGTTTATCGGATGAGACTGCGAAATCAAAGCTAGATTCGGTTGAAATAATCATGTTCGTTGATCCTGTTGCGAAAAATTCTATCGTGACCACTGTGATGAGTAGCCTACATGAATTTATTTCTGGAGTCAAAACCAAAATCATGTTTGAAGCATTTTCAGAACAAATTGCCGAAATCATTCCAGACGAACAAAGCAAACCAACTAATGCGTATGAAAAAACGCAAATCATCAAATACAAACAAATTTATGCGTCGAATTTAGTGGATGAAGTTGTGCCAAATGCTGTGCAACATAACGTTCCAGCTTGGACTATTTTCGGAATGTTTTTTATTGTAATCTCTGTTGTGAGCAACATCATGAAGGAGAAAAAAGAAGGAAGTGCATTTCGACTTTACACCATGCCTACCTCCTATTTCTTACAAATGTCAAGCAAAGTGATGGTTTACGTCGTGATTTGTGTATTACAATTCATAGCAATGATGCTTGTAGGAATTTACATTCTTCCATTTGTTGGACTTGATTCGCTGGATTTAGGAGATAGTCTCGGCAGTGTGCTTGTTCTCGGCACAGCCACAGGATTTGCAGCGACTGGATTTGGGATTTTTGTTGGAACACTTGCGCAAAGCGAGCAACAAGGCGCCATCCTCGGTTCTTTGTCTGTTTTGTTGTTATCGGCCTTAGGAGGAATTTGGGTTCCAGCATACGTAATGCCAGACACCATGAGACAAATTAGCGCTTTCTCGCCAATGAATTGGTCGCTGGATGGTTTTTATCTTTTATTCTTCCGAGGATCAGGTTTTATGGGGATTTTACCCGCCGTTTTGAAACTTTTTCTTTTCTTTGGAATCACATTATTAATTTCACTCTGGCTTCATAATAAACGAAGAACCATCTAATAGTTGATAAAATGGAATTGAATTCAATTAAAATAGCGATTATTAACTTCTTACATAACAATATTCTTGCTGAAGATGTTTCGATAAGTTCAGATACAATCTTGAGAGATATTGGTATAGATTCCTATTCCATAGTTGAAATTGTACTTTTTATTGAACGCCAATATGGATTCGTGGTGCCAGATAGTTCCTTGAAACCCGAGAATTTCGTTAGCGTGGACGCCATTTCGGTGATCGTTCATGATTTTTTAAAAAACAATTAATGTAAATTTTGATTCAGTTACCAAAAAAAGTACTGCTTAACGGAGCTGATTGTTTTCACCTGATGCTTGAACGTAATTTAATCAAGTATAAAACGGGGAACAACATCATCCGAATGGTAGTAACAATAAAGGATGAATCATCTTGGTCTCGCATTGAAAATATAATTCACACGTCAAAATTCATTCATTGGATTGCAAACATAAAACTTGTGACTCCTTGGATGTTAAACCCATATTGGAAATATGAAAATTTGGGAGCCAAAATAATTGTCCACGAATTCAAAGATTCTGCGCATGATGAAATTCCCGAAGAAATTATTTACCACAATTTTGATCTAAAAAAAGACCAATTGTTGCGTTTTGATTTGTTTCGGACAACTTCAGACGAATTGAAATTGGTTATGTCGTTTCACCATGTTTTATTCGACGGTCGAGGTTCTGGCTTGGTTATTCGTCATTTGACTCAAAATTTACCTTTTGATGAAGAAAATTTTCAACTATTTTTTCCAAAAAAAATAAAAAAACTAAATTTTATTCATCACACCATCAACATGTTTCAAGTGAAGAAATATGTTGAGCAAACGATGAAAAAGCCGATTGGACACTTACCGCTTTTGGATTCAAAATCAAAAGAATTTAATTTAAGGACGCATCATTTTTCTGTCGACGAAACAAAAACAATAGATTCAAATGCCCATAAAAATGGTGCCCGTTTTGGAACGAATCTCTACCAAATTGCATGTACAGCTACTGCCATTGCAAAAGAAATAGATTTTAAACATGACATATGGGTACCAATTCCTTATGATGGAAGAAAAAGAGGTAGTGCTGGTCCAGTGATTTCAAACAACATTTCATTTCTATTTTATCGTTTAAAAATCAACGAATTAACTAAAGTTAAAGAAACAATTGATTCCATTAACACTCAAATGAATGAGCAATTAAAAATAGATATGCCTAGAAAATACAATGAGCTTTTGCAATTTATGAAATTCATTCCAAAGGGTTTTTATTATTGGATGACGACACGCGCTGGAAAAGGTGAAATAGCAAGCTTTTTATATTCTTCGTCTGGTGAATCTTTTTGGGACACAAGCCGGTTTAGCGATGAATTAACAGATACACTTTTAATCCCTCCTTTTTCCTATCCACCTGGAATAAGTGTCACATTTTTGAGAAATGATGGAAAATTAAAAATGAACATTGCGGCAAGTCGCAACAAAATTGACAAGAAAGAATTAACTTTGTTTGAAAAGAACCTTATTGATTTACTCATTTCAGGAAAAATACATTGAATCAAATTAAAACAGACATATTAATCGTTGGAGGTGGATCTGCTGGAATTGCAGCGGCTATTGCAGCTTCGCATAATGGCTGTTCTGTTACTTTAATTGATTCTCATGCTTATTTAGGCGGTAGTGCTACGGCTGCTGAAGTGGGAACAATTTGTGGGATTTATCATCGAAATCATTCTCAAGAATCGAAGTACATTATTTCAGGTTTTGCGAAAGAATTTTCTGAAAAAATTCAATTTTCATCCAAAACCAAGCCTGTTGTAAATCGTGATGGGCTCCATTACTTGCCTTATTCCATAAATAGTTATAAAGAAGTTGCCGAAGAATATTTAAAAAATCATGGTGTCCAATTATTTTTAGATACAAAAGTCGTAGATATTGAAGTGGCAGATAAAAAAGCAAAATCTTGCATTATTAACCATGGCGAAAGAGTTTATTCAATTTCATTCAAAGCGGTTATAGATTGTTCGGGTAGAAGCATTTTAAGCCGACTTTCAAATACCCCAATGATTCAAAGTAATCAATTTCAATCCGCTGCAATGGTGTTTACGATTAAAAATGTTTATTGTGAAAATGAAGGAATGCTTCCTCTCATTCTCATTAAACATTTGAAGCAAGCTATTATGAGAGGTGAAATTGAGCCTAGTTTAGAAAATTTGTTTTTGGTTCCAGGTTCTTTGAAGCATGGTAAAGTAAGTTTTAAAGTTGCGATTCCTTTGGAAGTGACTTTAACAAAAAACAACTTATCGTCCTTGCGCAAAAAAGGACTTCAAATGATTGATTCTTTAGTTCGATTTTTAGTGAATGATATAGATCTTTTTGAAGAAGCCGAAATTGACCATATTGCTGATGACGTAGGAATACGTACAGATTATCGTTCGGAAGGAAAATATATTTTGACAGAAGAAGATGTGCTCTCTTGTCGGAAATTTAAAAATTCAGTTGCGAATTGTTCATGGCCTATTGAAGAATGGGGAAACTCACATAAAGTAAAAATGGATTTTTTACCGGTAGACGAATATTATCAAATTCCTGAGGAGTGTTTAATTTCAGCTCATATTAAAAATTTGTTTTTTGGAGGTAAAAATATTTCGGCGTCTGATCGTGCTATAGGTAGTGCTCGGGTTATGGGTATTTGTTTACAAACAGGAACCGCTGCTGGTAACTTGGCTTCGAATTATTGTAAAGTGCATAGCTTGAAATATTCAGAAATCATTGAACAATAATAATCCATCTCAATTTTAATGACTAATCTCCTTGCATACAGAGCGCTCGTTGATGCCAAAGAAAATTGGCCAAATTCACCCGCCATTTATGATGAATTTGGTGTTATGACTTTTTCTCAGTTATATGATGAAGTTGAAACTTTAAAGAGAGAGTTAATCAAATTAGGGATAGGTAAAAATGCTGGCACAGGTGTAATGTCCAGAAATTCAAGAAATTTTATAATCGGTATTTTCGCAGTGATTGGGACAGGGTCAGCCGTGATGCCTATGTCGCATCAGCTCAAAAAAGCAGAAGTAGATCAAATCTTAGAAGAGGCCGAACTAAATTTTATTCTAGATGATTTAAGTGGTTTGAATCCTTTAGACCGAGAAAACACCCAAATCAAGTTGTCTTTTGGATCTTTTAGATTTAATGCAACGGGAATTCACAAGAAGTTCGCTAGCCATGTCGAAAACCCTGCATTTATGCGATTTACATCTGGCACCACAGGAAAAGCAAAGGGAGTTTTGATTTCTCACAAATCGGCCATTGAACGCATTGAAGCTGCAAATAAAGTGCTAAATCTTGGAACTTCAGACGTTGTAATTTGGGTTTTACCTATGGCTTATCATTTTGTTGTTTCCATTTTACTTTATGTACGATTTGGTTCAGCAATTGCTATTGCGAAAGACTTTTTACCTCAAAATATTGTTGAAATAACAAATAAATTCAAGGGAACATTACTTTACGGTTCACCCATGCAAATTCGATTGCTTTCGAGAATTGAGGAGGAAGTGAAAATGCCTAGTTTAAAACATGTAATATCAACATCTGCAGGAATTTCTTCAGATGTATGTGTACGATTTAAAGAAAAATACAAGATTCCTGTGAGTCAAGCTTATGGAATTATCGAAATCGGATTACCAATTATTAATTACGATAAATCAAATGAGCATCCAGATGCTGTTGGTTTTGCACTTCCAGATTATGAGGTTGAAATTATTGATGATTTAGGAAACGTATTAGCTCCAAACGAAATTGGAAATTTAGCCATCAAAGGTCCTGGTATGTTCGATGCATATTTAAATCCTCCGCTGTCGCGAAATGAAGTCACAAAAAACGGTTTTTTCTTAACGGCAGATTATGCATCTAAAACTTTTGAAGGATTAATAAAAGTGGAAGGCAGACAACTTTCCATGATAAATGTTTCTGGTAACAAGGTATTTCCTGAAGAAGTTGAAGGTGTCCTTGAATCAATTCCAGAAATTAAACAAGCAAGAATTTTAGGTGTTCCGCATCCTTTAATGGGGCAAATTGTGCAAGCCGAAGTTGTTTTACACCCGCACACAACAATTGATATCGAGGCAGTTTTAACGTACTGTAGAAAACGACTTTCAACATACAAAATTCCTCAGAAATTAGCGATTGTAGAATCTTTACCGATGACAGGAAGTGGCAAAGTAATTCGATCAAAATAATATTTGCTGAAAATTCAATTTTACTCAGAATTTCAAGTGTTCTAACGAGCAACCAATATAGAATTTTAGCGTCTAGTTTTCATTGAATTAGAATAAAGAAATAATTACAAATTATTTTTATCTTTATCCGAAGCAACTTAATGAAAACACTTCTTCAAATAGTTTTTTTCGTATTTATGTTTTCGAATACTTTGGGACAGAATTGCCCAGCTTATTCGACTGTTGTAACAAGTCCAAACACGGCTTGCGCAGGACAACCATATCTATTTCAAGTTGACAACACAGGTTGCAACGGCCTTATTTCATTTGTTGTAAGAGGAAATTATGGAAGCCAATTCGCTAGTGAAATAACTTGGTCTGTTACGAGTGTTCTTTCTGGAGCTACAATTGTATCGGGAGGTCCTGGTATTAACGGAAATATTTTCAATTACTTTGTAAACAACTTAAATCCAGCAATTCACGGTAACATTTTCACATTAACAATTAACGATTCTTATGGAGATGGGTTTAACGGAGTTAACGGTCAAATTTACGTTACACAAGGTGCAACAACCATTGGTGGTCCGATTATTGGTAATTTTGGATCAACAGCAAGTTTTACCTTTGGTACAAATATTACAATTAGTCCTGCAACCGTTTCGATTACTACACCTTCGGGAGTTGTAACATCTGTTATAACTAATTGTGGAGATGTAAATATCCCATTGACACTTCAAAACCCAAATTTCTGTAATCCAACTCTAGTAAATTTACCTTGGACGATTACTTGCAACACGACCTCTGCTATATTAGCGAGTGGTAACTATCCAGTAACTATAAATCCGTCCACGCCCACATCTGCTTCTAACTTGGTTCAAGTTAACTACAATCCAGCTGGTTGTAACTGGACCGTTACACCTCAAAATGACTGCGTTGCAGCGAATATTGGTTCTGTTTTCACCATTTCACCCGATCCCACGACTTTAAACACGCAATGTTCTTCTGGTAATCAAGTTTTTTCTGTTGCTTATAACGGTGTAGGTGCTTCTAATTGTTGTTCCACAGCAGGACCATTGGTTAACATCACCTCCACAAATTCAGGAACTGCTGTTGTTGGATCAAGTACTTTTGGAGGTGTTAATAGTGCAGCAGTAATTACTATTCCACCAAATGGAACAGGAGGCAATGCAACATCATTGGCTTTAAATGTTAACATGGCTGGCTTTTGTTTTGATCAGCCAGATTTAAATTTCCCAGTATCCACATCTTATTGGGTAACAATTTATCATAATGGATCAATCGTTTATGATCAGCAGTCTGCTAATCCCGGGCCGTCAAATTTTAATTTGAATTTAACCTTGGCAAATATTCCTGGATATAATCAAAACAGTACAATTACGATTTACATTTATCCAAATACATTTTCAGCAGGTGGGGTAAATACTACCTATAATCCGAGCTTAACATGTCCAATTTCGACAGATGGAAATTGGACAGCTTCATCCATCACATCTACATTTAATGCAACATTTCAAGGTCAAACAGCTAGTGCAGCGGTATGCACCTTTAATACTGTACCTGTATTTCACCCATGTTGTCCACCGACTCTAGTTACTGATGTTACTCAAACAATATGCTCTGGAAGCCCTTTTCCATCCTTCAATACTTGGCAAAATAGTATATCTGCTGCAAATAGCAATTGCATTGTTTATTCATCTGTCACACCAGTTGCAGGCTCTGTTTTGCCAAACAATTTGCTTCCTAATGGAATTAACCTAACCTTAGCGCCAATTACACAAAGTGTAAGTGCTTATGCATATTGCGATGCGAATAATAGCGGGACGATTAATGTTGGCGACACTTATACGCTGATTAGCACTTATTCGTTAACAGTTAACCCCAATTTAGTTCCAACTTTCGATCCTGTTACCCCTATTTGTATTGGAACTCCATTAACCGCGCTGCCAACTACTTCATTAAATGGTTTCACTGGATCATGGTCTCCTACGTTGAACAATACAGCGACAACCACTTACACCTTTACACCAACAATTGGTCTGTGCGCAACAACTGCAAATCTAACGATAACAGTAATTCCGCAAAACACGGTTGCTGCTGGAACAAATCAAACCGTTTGTATCAATACGCTGTTGACGAATATCGCACTCGGTACAACAATTGCAACAGGTGCAACATTCTCAGGACTTCCTGCAGGTGTAACTGGTTCATGGCTTGGAAATGTGGCAACAATATCTGGAATACCAACAGTTTCTGGAACATTTAATTACACAGTGACAACCACTGGTGGATGTCCACCAGCATCAACAACTGGAACCATAACGGTAACTCCGCAAAATACGATATCTGCTGGAACGAATCAAACAATTTGTATCAATACACCAATTACAGATATTGTGCTTGCCACAACAACGGCAACTGGTGCAACATTTTCAGGGCTTCCTGCTGGGGTGACAGGTTCATGGGCTGGAGATGTGGTAACAATTTCTGGAACACCAACAGTTTCTGGAACATTTAATTACACGGTGACAACAACAGGTGGATGTCCTCCAGCGTTGACGACTGGAACAATTACCGTTACTCCACAAAACACCATTGCGGCTGGCACAAATCAAACCGTTTGTATCAATACACCTTTAACGAATATCGCACTCGCTACAACAATTGCAACAGGTGCAACATTTACTGGGCTTCCAGCCGGTGTGACTGGTTCGTGGGCTGGAAATTTGGTAACAATTTCGGGCACGCCAACAGTTTCTGGAATATTCAATTACACGGTGACAACAACTGGTGGATGTCCTCCAGCAACAACTACAGGAACAATAACCGTAACTCCACAAAACACCATATCGGCAGGAACGAATCAAACCATTTGTATCAATACACCAATTACAGACATTGTCCTTGCCACAACAACGGGAACTGGTGCGACATTCTCAGGACTTCCTGCAGGTGTGACTGGTACTTGGGTTGGAGATGTGGCAACAATTTCTGGAACACCAACAGTTTCTGGAACATTTAATTACACGGTGACAACAACAGGTGGATGTCCTCCAGCGATAACGACTGGAACAATAACAGTAACTCCACAAAACACCATCGCAGCTGGAACAAATCAAACCGTTTGTATCAATACACCTTTAACGAATATCAATCTTGCAACGACAATTGCAACTGGTGCAACTTTCTCTGGACTTCCTGCGGGTGTGACAGGTTCTTGGATTGGAAATGTGGCAACGATTTCGGGAACTCCAACGGTTTCTGGAACATTTAATTACACAGTTACAACGACAGGTGGATGTCCTCCAGCGACAACGACTGGAACAATAACAGTAACTCCACAAAATACCATCGCAGCTGGAACAAATCAAACCGTTTGTATCAATACGCCGTTGACGAATATCCCACTCGGTACAACAATTGCAACAGGTGCAACATTCTCAGGACTTCCTGCAGGTGTAACTGGTTCATGGCTTGGAAATGTGGCAACAATATCTGGAATACCAACAGTTTCTGGAACATTTAATTACACAGTGACAACCACTGGTGGATGTCCTCCAGCGACAACGACTGGAACAATAACAGTAACTCCACAAAATACCATCGCAGCTGGAACAAATCAAACCGTTTGTATCAATACGCCGTTGACGAATATCCCACTCGGTACAACAATTGCAACAGGTGCAACATTCTCAGGACTTCCTGCAGGTGTAACTGGTTCATGGCTTGGAAATGTGGCAACAATATCTGGAATACCAACAGTTTCTGGAACATTTAATTACACAGTGACAACCACTGGTGGATGTCCACCAGCATCAACAACTGGAACCATAACAGTAACTCCGCAAAATACGATCGCTGCTGGCACAAATCAAACCGTTTGTATTAATACACCAATAACAAACATTGCTCTTGCAACAACAATTGCAACAGGTGCAACATTCTCAGGACTTCCTGCAGGTGTAACTGGTTCATGGCTTGGAAATGTGGCAACAATATCTGGAATACCAACAGTTTCTGGAACATTTAATTACACAGTGACAACCACTGGTGGATGTCCACCAGCATCAACAACTGGAACCATAACGGTAACTCCGCAAAATACGATATCTGCTGGAACGAATCAAACGATTTGTATCAATACATCAATTACTAATATTGCACTTTCAACAACAACTGCAACTGGTGCAACATTTTCTGGGCTTCCTGCAGGTGTAACTGGTTCATGGATTGGAGATGTGGCAACAATTTCTGGAACACCAACTATTTCTGGAACATTTAATTACACAGTTACAACAACAGGTGGATGTCCTCCAGCGATTGCGACTGGAACTATAACTGTAACTCCACAAAACACCATTGCGGCAGGAACGAATCAAACCGTTTGTATCAATACACCTTTAACGAATATCGCACTCGCTACAACAATTGCAACAGGCGCAACATTCTCAGGACTTCCTGCAGGTGTAACTGGTTCATGGCTTGGAGATGTGGCAACAATTTCGGGCACTCCAACTGTTTCTGGAACATTTAATTACACCGTGACCACAACTGGTGGATGTCCTCCAGCAACAACTACAGGAACAATAACTGTAACTCCACAAAACACCATTGCGGCAGGAACGAATCAAACCGTTTGTATTAATACGCCTTTGACGAATATCAATCTTGCAACAACAATTGCAACGGGTGCAACATTCTCAGGACTTCCTGCAGGTGTGACCGGCTCTTGGCTTGGAGATGTGGCAACAATTTCTGGAACACCAACAGTTTCAGGAACATTTAATTACACCGTGATAACAACTGGTGGATGTCCTCCAGCTACAACTACAGGAACAATAACTGTAACTCAACAAAACACGATCGCGGCTGGCACAAATCAAACTGTTTGTATCAACACTACAATTACAAATATTACACTTTCAACAACAACAGCAACTGGTGCAACATTCTCAGGACTTCCTGCTGGTGTAACTGGTTCATGGCTTGGAAATGTGGTAACAATTTCTGGAACACCAACTGCTTCTGGAACGTTTAATTACACGGTGACAACGACAGGTGGATGTCCGCCTGCAACAACTACTGGAACAATAACAGTAACTCCACAAAACACTATTGCTGCTGGCACGAATCAAACTGTATGTATTAATACACCAATAACTAACATTGCTCTTGCAACAACAATTGCAACGGGTGCAACATTTTCAGGGCTTCCTGCTGGGGTGACAGGTTCATGGGCTGGAGATGTTGTAACAATTTCTGGAACACCAACAGTTTCTGGAACATTTAATTACACAGTTACAACAACTGGTGGATGTCCTCCAGCGTTGACGACTGGAACAATTACCGTTACTCCACAAAACACCATTGCGGCTGGCACAAATCAAACCTTTTGTATCAATACACCTTTAACGAATATCGCACTCGCTACAACAATTGCAACAGGTACAACATTTACTGGGCTTCCAGCCGGTGTGACTGGTTCGTGGGCTGGAAATTTGGTAACAATTTCGGGCACGCCAACAGTTTCTGGAATATTCAATTACACGGTGACAACAACTGGTGGATGTCCTCCAGCGATAACAACAGGAACAATAACTGTAACTCCACAAAACACCATTGCGGCAGGAACGAATCAAACCGTTTGTATTAATACGCCTTTGACAAACATTGCTCTTGCAACAACAACTGCCACGGGTGCAACATTCTCGGGACTTCCCGCTGGGGTAACTGGTTCATGGGTTGGAAATGTGGTAACAATTTCTGGAACACCAACTGCTTCTGGAACGTTTAATTACACGGTGACAACGACAGGTGGATGTCCGCCTGCAACAACTACTGGAACAATAACAGTAACTCCACAAAACACTATTGCTGCTGGCACGAATCAAACTGTATGTATTAATACACCAATAACTAACATTGCTCTTGCAACAACAATTGCAACGGGTGCAACATTTTCGGGGCTTCCTGCAGGTGTAACTGGATCTTGGCTTGGAAATGTGGCAACCATATCTGGAACACCAACAGTTTCTGGAACGTTTAATTACACGGTGACAACAACAGGTGGATGTCCGCCTGCAACAACTACTGGAACAATAACTGTAACTCAACAAAACACCATTGCGGCTGGAACGAATCAAACCGTTTGCATTAATACACCAATTACAAATATTGCACTTTCAACAACAACAGCAACTGGTGCAACATTCTCAGGACTTCCTGCAGGTGTGACTGGTACTTGGGTTGGAGATGTGGCAACAATTTCTGGAACACCAACTGTTTCTGGAACATTTAATTACACAGTTACAACAACAGGTGGATGTCCTCCAGCGTTGACGACTGGAACAATTACCGTTACTCCACAAAATACTATTGCGGCTGGAACGAATCAAACCGTTTGTATCAATACTCCAATAACCAACATCACTCTTGCCACAACAACCGCAACGGCTGCAACATTCTCAGGACTTCCTACAGGTGTGACAGGTTCTTGGATTGGAGATGTGGCAACAATTTCTGGAACACCAACAGTTTCTGGAACATTTAATTACACGGTGACAACAACTGGTGGATGTCCTCCAGCGATAACTACAGGAACAATAACTGTAACTCAACAAAACACCATTGCGCCTGGCACAAATCAAACTGTTTGTATCAACACTACAATTACAAATATTACACTTTCAACAACAACAGCAACTGGTGCAACATTCTCAGGACTTCCTGCAGGTGTAACTGGTTCATGGCTTGGAGATGTGGCAACAATTTCTGGAACACCAACAGTTTCTGGAACATTTAATTACACCGTGACCACAACTGGTGGATGTCCTCCAGCGACAACTACAGGAACAATAACTGTAACTCCACAAAACACCATTGCGGCAGGAACGAATCAAACCGTTTGTATCAATACACCTTTAACGAATATCGCGCTCGCTACAACAATTGCAACTAGTGCTACCTTTTCAGGACTTCCTGCAGGTGTAACTGGTTCATGGCTTGGAAATGTGGCAACAATTTCTGGAACACCAACAGTTTATGGAACATTTAATTACACAGTGACAACAACTGGTGGATGTCCTCCAGCGATAACAACAGGAACAATAACTGTAACTCCACAAAACACAATTGCTGCTGGCACAAATCAAACCGTTTGTATCAATACACCTTTAACGAATATCGCACTCGCTACAACAATTGCAACAGGCGCAACATTCTCAGGACTTCCTGCAGGTGTAACTGGTTCATGGCTTGGAGATGTGGCAACAATTTCTGGAACACCAACAGTTTCTGGAACATTTAATTACACCGTGACCACAACTGGTGGATGTCCTCCAGCGACAACTACAGGAACAATAACTGTAACTCCACAAAACACCATTGCGGCAGGAACGAATCAAACCGTTTGTATTAATACACCAATAACAAACATTGCTCTTGCAACAACAATTGCAACGGGTGCAACATTCTCAGGACTTCCTGCAGGTGTAACTGGTTCTTGGCTTGGAAATATGGCAACGATTTCTGGAACACCAACTGTTTCAGGAACATTCAATTACACAGTAGCGACAACTGGTGGATGTCCTCCAGCGTCAACAACTGGAACCATAACGGTAACTCCGCAAAATACCATCGCCGCTGGCACGAATCAAACCGTTTGTATTAATACACCAATAACAAACATTGCTCTTGCAACAACAATTGCAACGGGTGCAACATTCTCAGGGCTTCCTGCAGGGGTAACTGGTTCTTGGGTTGGAAATGTGGCAACAATTTCTGGAACACCAACTGTTTCTGGAACATTTAATTACACCGTGATAACAACTGGTGGATGTCCTCCAGCTACAACTACAGGAACAATAACTGTAACTCCACAAAACACGATCGCGGCTGGCACAAATCAAACTGTTTGTATCAACACTACAATTACAAATATTACACTTTCAACAACAACAGCAACTGGTGCAACATTCTCAGGACTTCCTGCTGGTGTAACTGGTTCATGGATTGGAGATGTGGCAACAATTTCTGGAACACCAACTGTTTCTGGAACATTTAATTACACGGTGACAACTACTGGTGGATGCCCTCCAGCGATAAGTACAGGAACAATAACCGTAACTCCACAAAACACCATTGCGGCAGGAACGAATCAAACAGTTTGCATCAATACACCAATTGCAAATATTTCACTTTCAACAGCAATTGCAACTGGCGCAACATTCTCAGGACTTCCTGCAGGTGTGACTGGTTCTTGGGCTGGAAATGTGGTAACCATTTCAGGCACTCCAACTGTTTCTGGTACATTCAATTACACAGTGACAACAACCGGTGGATGTCCTCCAACAACAACTACAGGAACAATAACTGTAACTCCACAAAATACAATATCTACTGGAATAAACGAATCAACTTGCATCAATACTTTATTACCTGTTATTACATTGAATTCCACAGGAGCAACTGGAGCAACATTCTCAGGACTTCCATCTGGTGTGACAGGTTCTTGGCTTGGAAATGTGGCAACGATTTCTGGAACACCAACTGTTTCTGGAACATTCAATTACACAGTAGCGACAACTGGTGGATGTCCTCCTTCATCTACAACAGGCATTATTACTGTCGTTTTTCAAAATACGATTTCAGCTGGAACAAATCAAACAGTGTGTATCAATAATGCGATGATCGATATTGGCTTATCTACAAATGGTGCAACTGGAGCAACATTTTCGGGACTTCCTGCTGGTGTGAATGGTTCTTGGGTTGGAAATGTCGCAACGATTTCTGGCATTCCAACTGTTGCTGGAACATTCAATTACACAGTAACTTCAACAGGTGGATGTCCTCCTGCGGCAACGTCTGGAATATTAAATGTTACGCCTCAAAATACAATTACAGCTGGCTCGAATCAAACGGTTTGTATCAATACACCAATTTCAAATATTCTACTTACTACAACAACATCAACTGGCGCTTCTTTTTCGGGGCTTCCTGCAGGAGTGACTGGTTCTTGGGCAGGTAATACGGTAACAATTTCCGGAACGCCAACGGTTTCAGGAACATTTAATTACACAGTGACAACAACAGGTGGTTGTCCTCCAGCAATGACAACTGGAACAATCATTGTAACTCCGCAAAACACCATTACGCCTGGCACCAATCAAACTGTGTGTATCAATACACCAATTGTAGAAATTACACTTACCACAACAACTGCAACTGGCGTTACTTTTTCGGGACTTCCTGCTGGCGTGACAGGTTCATGGGTTGGAAATATTGCTACCATTTCTGGAACACCAACCGTTTCTGGAACGTTTAACTATATAGTGACTAGTACTGGCGGATGTCCTCCAGCAACAACAACAGCTACAATAACAGTTAATCCACAAAATACTATTGGAATTGGCTCCAATCAAACGGTGTGCATCAATACGCCAATAACGAATATCTCTATAGCAACAACTATTGCAACAGGAGCAACATTCTCAGGACTTCCTGCTGGCGTGACAGGTTCTTGGGCTGGAAATATGGTGACAATTTCTGGAACACCTACTGTTTCTGGAACGTACAATTATACTGTCACAACAACAGGAGGATGTCCCCTAGAAACAACAACTGGAACAATTACAGTTACACCACAAAATACAATTGAAGCAGGAACAAATCAGACCATTTGTATCAATTCACCTATAACAAGCATTTCTCTTGCAACAACAACAGCAACTGGTGCAACTTTTTCAGGGCTACCTGCTGGCGTAGCTGGTTCTTGGTTAGGAAATACAGCAACGATTTTTGGAACTCCAACTGTTTCTGGGACTTTCAATTACACAGTTACAACTACAGGTGGATGTCCTCCTGCGACAGCGACTGGAACAATCACGGTGACTCCGCAAAACACCATCGAACCTGGAACAAATCAAACAGTCTGTATCAATACAGCAATTTCAAACATTGCCCTTGTAACAACAACAGCCACAGGTGCAACATTTACAGGGCTTCCTGCTGGTGTGACAGGTTCTTGGGCTGGAAATATTGCTACAATTTCTGGAACACCAACTGTTTCAGGAACATTCAATTATATAATAACAACGACTGGTGGATGTCCTCCCGCTATATCGACAGGAACAATAACGGTTACTCCTCAAAATACCATTGCAGTTGGTACAAATCAAACAGTTTGCATCAATTCACCAATTACAAACATTACGCTTGCAACAACAACAGCAACTGGTGCAACATTCTCAGGACTTCCAGCTGGTGTGACTGGATCTTGGGCTGGAAACGTCGCAACAATATCTGGAGCTCCAAACGTTTCTGGAACATTTAATTATACAGTAACTACAACGGGTGGGTGTCCTCCAGCGACAACATCTGGGGCAATAACAGTAACACCACAGAACACCATTTCAGCTGGAACTAATCAAACAGTTTGTATCAATACACCTATTACAAACATTACACTTTCAACAACAACTGCAACAGGTGCAACATTTTCTGGCCTTCCTACTGGCGTGTCTGGTTCTTGGGCTGGAGATGTGGTTACAATTTCAGGTACACCAACTGTTTCAGGAACGTTTAATTACACGGTGACAACAACAGGTGGATGTCCTCCAGCTACAACGACAGGAACTATAATTGTGAACCCAGAAAACACCATTGCAGCGGGAACAAATCAAACAGTTTGTATCAATACACCAATTGCAAACATTACACTTGCAACTACAATTGCAACCGGAACAACATTTACTGGGCTTCCTGCCGGTGTGACTGGTTCATGGCTTGGAAATGTGGCAACAATATCAGGAACTCCGACTGTTTCTGGGACATTTAACTATACAGTCACAACAACGGGGGGATGTCAATCCGCTTTTTCAACTGGGTCTATTATTGTGAATGATCAAAACACAATTACAGAAGGGACAAATCAAACGATATGTCTTAATTCCAGTATAGATGATATTGCATTAACAACAACTTTCGCTACAGGAGCTACATTCTCTGGACTTCCAAACGGTCTCGTAGGTTCATGGGGAGGAGATTTTGCTACAATAAGTGGAACACCTTCTGAAACAGGAACTTTTAACTATTCGGTTGTTACAACAGGCGGTTGTCCTCCGGCAAATACATCGGGAATAATAATTGTTAACCCAATTCTTACATCCATAACAAACACAACTATCTGTCCAAACCAAGTTCCTTATTTATGGAATGGCCTAACATTTCTGGCTTCAGGTTCACAAACAGCGACTTTAACAAGTTCATTTGGATGTGATTCCCTGGCAACATTGAATTTGATAGTCGTTGACGCTTCAGCTATTGACATAGAGGTAAATATTAACGCTGGTTGTGCACCATTGGTTGTTAGCTTTACCGATAACACTTTCCCTGTGCCTACAAGTGTTTTATGGGATTTTGGAAATGGAAGCGTATCAAATGCCTTAGGAAATCAAAATATGACTTATGTAGACACTGGATGTTTCGATTTAACCTACAATGCTAGTTTCGGTGGTTGTCCAGTTGTTATTACTTACCAAGATTTGGTTTGTGTTTCCCCTACTCCAATTGCTTCATTTGAAGTTGAAAATCCGACAGCAACAGATGAAAACCCAACATTTGTGATGAGTAATCAATCTGAAAATGCGACGCAATACACTTGGGATTTTGGAGATGAAACTTCCTCAAATGAAGAAAACCCGACGCATAATTATACTGATTTGGAGGAAGGTTATTTGATTTATTTGATAGCACAAAATAGCGTTGGTTGTTCTGACACTACGTTTGAAAGTGTTGTGATTCAAGAATCCCTTCTTTATTATGTTCCAAATGCTTTTACCCCTGATGGTGACAAGCACAATGAAACATTCAAACCAATTTTCACTTCTGGATTTAACCCTTATGAATATACATTCTTAGTTTTCAATAGATGGGGTGAGATCATTTTTGAATCTCACAATGCTGAAGTTGGTTGGAATGGAAAATATGGAGAAACACCAGCACAACAAGGCATTTACACTTGGACTATTCAATTCAAAGAAAAATACTCTGATAAACGAAGAGAATTGAAAGGACATGTCAATTTGATTCGATAAGTCTAGAAATCAGCATGAACAGTAATTTCCATTTGCTCTTTCGAATCAGGGTGAATGAAAGACAGATATTCCGCATGCAAATGCAATCGATTCGATTTTTGACCGTATAAATCATCACCAACTATTGGGCAATTAAGCCCGAGTTGATGCGCTGCATGCACTCTGAGCTGATGCGTTCGACCAGTAATTGGATAAAAATAAACTTTCGTTTTATTCTCCAACCGATCAATTACTTGCCAATGTGTTTGTGCTTGTTTCCCAAATTCATAGCAAACCAATTGATTTGGTCGATTATCAATATCCAATCGCAAAGGTAAATCAATGATTCCACTTTCACCTTGTACTATTCCATCCAGCAATGCGACATATCTTTTTTTAATTGTTCGCTTAATGAATTGACTTTGCAATAAATGATGCGCTTTAATCGTTTTGGCCGCGATTAAAATACCCGATGTTGACATATCAAGTCGATGAACGAGCAAAGGACCAGTTGCATCTGGGTACATTTCTTTTAGTCGTGATAATACTGAATCATCGATCGTTTTCCCAGGAACTGACAAAAATTCAGCAGGTTTGTTAACAACAACAATCGATTCGTCTTCAAAAACGATCGTAATATTTTTACCTAGTGCCGGATTTTTAAGCATTGGATTTTCATCCACTTCAAGTCCTTGAAGCATGTGTCCTAGGATTGGCTCGCATTTCGCCTTACACGCAGGATAGAATTGTCCATGTTTTCTAACTTCAGACTTTGGAGAAGCTCCCCACCAAAATTCAGCAAGAGCAATCGGTTTTAAATGATTTTGAAACGCAAATTGCAACAATTTCGGCGCTGCACACTCCCCTGCTCCGGATGGCGGAATTTTCTGAGTTGTTTTTTCAAAAATTGATCTCAGACTTTGGCTTTTTAAATGTGCATTCAAAAAATTATAATGATCAAAAAGCTGATTTTGAAGTTCAATAGAGCGCTCTTTTCTTTCTTTTTTAAGTCGATTCAGTTCATGTACAAATCGTTCATATTTCAATTTTGCATTGAATAATCGAAACTTCCAATATTTAGTCAAATGGGTCAAATAGAAATGATCATTTAAACTCTGGTTTTTTAAATCTTCTAAAAATGATTCATATTCTTGGGAAGTCATTTCAGATGATGCATTTTCACGTTGCATTTTTCGCTGACGTTTATTTTCTCTGAGCCGAATTTTTTCTTTGGCTATAAATTCTTTCGAAAATGCATGGTCTTGATCTAATGCAATCTTTGCTTGTGTGAATTTTGGATTTGCCAGAAGCTCCTCGACTTGCACATTGACCGCATAGTTTATTTCTTCTCCTTTCTTATAGAAACTATTTTCTTGAAGCATATCAAACAAAGGTGGTACGAAAAAATGATGCTCATTTGATCCTGCCAGTTTTCCTGAAAAGGCTGCCAAATAACCTAATTCTTGAGATTCATTTTGAACCACCAAAACGCCAAACATTTTCCCAATAATTTGCCCTTCTGAGTTTTCGTCTAATCCGAAATTGTGATTAAAATCCGTTTGTATAAATAAATAATCTTGTAATTCTTTTGACGCAATTTTGCTCAACGAATGTGCTTCATAATAAAACGGAAAGGTGAATTTTTCAGGAAGTTCTATTCCATCAATGTTCGTTTGAAATTTATGAAAGCAAGATATTTTCATGCAACGTTTTGAAAACAAAAAGAGCGCAAATATATCGATTTGCGCTCTATGTAAGATTATTGAGTTTGAATTAAAAAACTAATTCTCCTTTCATTTCAAGTTCTTTGAAATGCTTCACCAAATCAAGTGCTTCAGGAATTACATCACTACTTAGAATAATTAAAGAACCTTTCACCGCATTTTTAACTGCAAATGTAATCGCTTCTTTTTCCGACGGAATAACAGTAACTTTCTTATTTGGATCACGCATTTTGATACCATCTTCAAGCATTTTAATCAACTCAGCTTCAGTCTTGCCACGCAATCTTTTATCTTGGCGAATGATGATTTCATCAAACATATCGGCAGCAATACTTCCCATTTCATTGTTATCTTCTACGCGACGGTCACCAATTCCGGCGATAATTCCAACTTTCACCGTTGCCTCAAATGTATCTGTGAATTTTTTCAATGCCAACATTCCAGCTGGATTGTGCGCATAATCAAGAAGAACGGTAAAATCTTTGAACTCAAATAAATTCAAACGTCCTGGAGTTTGGGATGGAGATGGAATAAATGACTCCAATCCAGCACGAATATCCTCCATGCTCACTCCTTGAATGTTTGCTGCCAACACAGCAGGCAAAACATTTTGAATCATAAACTCAGCCTTTCCGCCATAAGTTAATGGAATATCTTCTGCTTTCATCACACGCATTTTCCATTCGCCACGGCAAATAGTGACATAACCATTTTCATAAACAGCGGTAATTCCTCCCTTTCGCTGAAGTGCTTTGATTCTTGGATTTTCTTCATCCAACGAAAACAGAGCAACGTTGCATGTTAGATTTCGACGCATTTCATACACCAAATCATCATCTGCATTTAAAATTGCATAGCCATTTGGCAACACAGTCTCAGGAACAACAGCTTTTACTTTTGCTAATTGTTCAATGGTGTGAATTCCTTTCAATCCAAGGTGGTCAGCAGCAACATTTGTAACAATACTTATGTCACAATTTTTAAAACCTAATCCTGCACGGAGCAAACCGCCTCGCGCACATTCAAGTACAGCGAAATTGACTGTTGGATCTTTTAACACAAATTCAGCACTCGCTGGACCTGTGCAATCACCGGTCATGAGTAATCTATTTTGAATGTAGACACCATCTGTAGTTGTGTAACCAACACGATATCCTTTCATTTTCATGATGTGCGAAACCAAGCGAGTCGTTGTTGTCTTACCGTTAGTACCAGAAACTGCAACAATCGGAATTTTAAAATTAGATCCTTGAGGGAACAACTTATCAATCACATTTGCAGCCACATTTCTCGGAAGACCTTTCGTTGGCGCGAGGTGCATTCTAAATCCTGGTCCGGCATTTACCTCCAAAACTGCTCCACCCGTTTCGCTCAAAGGTTTAGAAATATCTGTTGTCATGATGTCTACACCGCAAATGTCCAAATCAATGATTCGTGAAATTCGCTCAACCATTGAAATATTCGCTGGATGCACAAAGTCAGTAACATCTTCTGCTGTTCCTCCTGTAGAAAGATTGGCCGTATCTTTCAAAATCAATCTTTCTCCGTTAGGTAAAACCGAATCAAGTTCGTATCCTTTTGCTTTAATTAACCCTAAAGTCAAGTCATTTGTTGTGATTTTAGTCAAAACATTTTCATGGCCATAACCTCTTCGTGGATCACTATTTACTTCGTCAATTAACTCTTGAATCGTTGATTTTCCATTTCCAACCACATTTGCTGGAGTTCTTAACGCAGCTGCAACCAAAACATTATTGATTACCAACAGTCGATAATCAGATCCTGTAATGTATTTTTCAATAATAACCGCATTCGAAACATTCTTCGCAGCATGAAAAGCAATCAATGCATCTTCGTAGTTATTAATATTTACCGTAATTCCACGCCCATGATTTCCATCAACAGGTTTAACCACAAGTGGATAACCAACATAGCGACATGCTTCTTCCAAACTACTTTCTCGTCGTATAATTTCTCCACGTGGAACTGGAACTTCCGCTTGTTCCAACAAGAATTTTGTATCTTCTTTATTGCAAGCAATTTCAACACCAATACTGCTGGTTTCGCTCGTTACAGTCGCTTGAATTCTTTTCTGATTTGCCCCATAACCAAGTTGACAAAGTGAATATTTATTGAGACGGATCCAAGGAATCCCTCTTGCTTCTGCTTCTTCAATGATTGAACCTGTGCTTGGTCCAAGGCGAACATCCTCACGGATTTCACGCATTTCTTGGATATCGCTTGCTAAATCATAGTCATTTCCATCAATGATCGCTTGACAAATGGCAACTGCTGCCTTAGCCGCAAATCGCCCAACGGCTTCTTCTTGATAAGCAAAAACAACATTGTAAACACCTGTTTCACCGTAACCTCTTGTTCGTCCGAAGCCAACTTCCATTCCAGCCAAAGATTGAATTTCAAGCGCAATGTGTTCAATGATATGTCCCATCCACGTTCCTTCATCCACCCGTTGAAAAAATCCACCAGGTTCACCAACAGAACATCTATGCTCTTGCATGCCGGGAAACATTTTTTCCAAACGTGATCTAAATCCTTCAATTTCATTTGATGGACGTTCTTCCATTTCTTCCAAATCAAGAACCATCACGATTAACTTGTGCCGACGTATTGACCAATAGTTTGGTCCTTTCATTGCGTTTATTTCGCGGATTTTCATAAGTTTCTTTTTAATTGTTAAGAGTTTTTCCCAAAGTGATGTTCAAATCTAACCACTAAATATATTAACTTTTTTCAATTAATAATTTAAATTTGCTCATTATCAAAAAAAATAGCATTCAATGACTAATTCTAATGCAAAGGGAATTTTAATTCCAATTGGGGGGAATGAAGATAAGGGCGATGGAAAGAATGAAAAATACACATTAGAATTCATAGCGAATGGTATTTTGCAACACATTGTAAGAGAGGCTGGTGGCAAAGATGCATTTATCGTTGTGATCCCAACAGCTTCTAGCATTCCGGATGAAGTGATAGAAAATTACGTCGATGCTTTTGGGAAATTGGGTTGTACCAATGTTCACGTGATGGACATTCGTAAAAGAGCTCAATCTGAGCTTCCAGAAAACATTTCGATGATGAAAAAGGCTAATGCGGTGCTTTTCTCTGGAGGAGATCAATCAAAAATTACGAGCAAAATTGGTGGAACAATGCTTCATCAAGTGTTAAAAGAAAAATACTTGAAACAACATTTTGTTATTGCTGGAACAAGCGCTGGTGCGATGTGTATGTCTACTGAAATGATTACAGGTGGAAATTCAACCGAATCGTTTCGCAAAGGAGTTGTTGGCATGGGAACAGGGATGGGATTCACTCCTAATTTAATTATCGATTCACATTTTATCCAACGTGGTCGATTTGGTCGCTTGACTGAAGCCGTTGCTAAGTTCCCTCATTTGGTAGGAATTGGGCTTGCTGAAGACACAGGACTAATCATCAAAAACAACAAAGTATTCGAAGTAATTGGCTCTGGAATGGTTATTATTTTTGATGGTCGTAAACTCAAACATAATAATGAAGCCATTTTGGAAGATGGAGTTCCGATGACTTTGACCAATATGATTACACACGTTCTTTCAAATGGCGACCGTTTTGAAATTGCGACAAGAAAGATCAAAGTGCTTCCAATGGATGCAGCATTTGTTTAGTTCTCTTGGATTCAAGTTCCTTTGATTTAAAAATTAAATTAAGGAAGTCAGCACATACAATAAAAAGTTGCTTGTCACCTAATTTTGTAGTTATGCTTCAGCAAGGAAGTACACGGCTTAAAAAATTATCGTTAAAAATTGTTTCCTAAAAGGGAAATTTGTAAATTTACAAAAAAGTGTAAATGAAATCGAACTTTGAAGTTGAATTGTTACCCGAAGTTATCGAGTTTTTAAATAATCTTGACGACAAAGCAAGAGAAAAAATTTATTACAATGTTAGGAAATCACAACTTGTTAGTGACAAAGAACTTTTCAAAAAGCTTAATGATTTAATTTGGGAATTTAGGACTTTGTATAATGGAAAATCTTATCGACTATTTTCTTTTTGGGACAACACAGGAAAGGAGAGAACAGTAGTGGTGTCAACTCATGGAATAATCAAAAAGACACAAAAAACACCAGCAAAGGAAATTAAAAAAGCAGAAGAGGTAAGACGACAATATTTTGAACATAAAACTAAAAAAAATAACCGTGGAAAACAATAAATTCAAAACCGTACCGCTGAACAAAATGATTGACAAACACATTGGAAAGAGTGGTACAGAAAAAAGAGAGGCATTCGAAAATGAATTAAGAATAGATCTTTTGGGACAAGCAATTAAACAGGCTCGACAAGAGCTTAATTTGACGCAAGAGCAACTTGGAGAACTTGTAGGAGTTCAAAAAGCACAAATTTCGAAAATAGAAAACAGTGTTAAAAATGCAAGATTTGAAACTATTATGAAAGTTTTTGAAGCTTTGGGGGCTAAAGTGAATTTTAACGTCGAAATGAATAACAAGAAACTGGCTTATTAAAATGAATACCGAATGCATAACAAACGCTTAGCTCCATCGCGATGAAAAATCGAGATGGAGCCAATTGTCAGCCGGTTAAAACGAGCAGTATTAAAATTCTTGGAGCTATATGTTCAACATCCAAAATCACTTGTAAATCGATACTTCTTCTAATCCATCCGAACTTTTTGCAGCGCGATACATTCCTTCGGTATTGAAACTCAATGCAATTTCGCCTTTGGAATTAATAGCAATCAAACCACCATCCCCACCAATTTTAAGCAATCGATTATTAATGACTTCTTCGGTTGCTTGTTTCAAACCGAAATTTTTATGTTCAATGAGGCAAGCAACATCATAAGCTACCACATTTCGAATGAAAAACTCCCCACTTCCAGTGCAACTTACCGCACACGTTTCATTGTTGGCATAGGTTCCTGCACCAATCATCGGGCTATCTCCTACTCGACCAAATTTTTTATTTGTCATTCCACCTGTGGAGGTTGCCGCCGCAATATTGCCGTTTGCATCACAAGCAACTGCACCAACAGTTCCAAACTTAGAATCTTTTTTTGCTGCATGATCCAATTGAAATCCATCAGAATCTTTGATCTCTTGCCATTGATTGTATCGAAATTCATCGTAAAAATAAGATGCAGGTTCGAGCGCATATCCGTTGATGCGGGCAAATTCCATGGCTCCTTCTCCAGCCATAAAAACGTGTTCGCTTTTTTCCATTACGCCTCTCGCTAGACTAACCGGATTTTTGATTCCTGTAATTAAAGATACAGCTCCTGCTTTTTTCGAGTTACCATCCATGATGCTTGCATCCATTTCATGTGTGCCTGCAGATGTAAAAACACTTCCTTTTCCTGCGTTGAATAAATGACAATTCTCCAAACTTTTGACAGAAGCTTCAACCGCATCAAGCGCCGATCCATTACTTGCAAGTATGGAATAGCCAGCTTCGAGCGCATCTTTCAAAGCTTGTTTGTAATTTGCTTCCTTTTCTGGTGTCATCATTCCTTTGACCAATGTGCCAGCTCCACCGTGAATTGCTATCGAAAATTTTTGCATTGCTTTTTTTTTGTAAAAATAGATAAAATGAACTTCTACACCATTAAATCAACAATTCATTCAGTTTAAATCTTTAGTAAAAATCGAATGAGAAAATGCACGAACTTTGAGTCAAAGGTTAAACGTTTTTCATATTTATCCTTGGGTTGATTTTTTATTGGTTTAGATTCCTGATTCCGTGAATCGCTTTTTTTACATTGGGTTTTAGAATTTTAGTGAGAGCGGAATCAGGTTTTTATTTTTTTAGGTTTAATAATTCGGCTCCTCCATCAACACTTTATAAATTCTTTTTGCTTCGTCCCGTGAACAAGCATTAAAATGCCACCATTCGGATGGAATATTTCGAAATCCTTCGGACGACATCACCGAACGCAGTAATTTTCGATTATCAATTTGTTTTTGAGTCAATTCTCCTGAAGCCAAAAATTTAGCTTCCAATGATGGATATGCTATTTTTCGAATATCATCATAGCCAGCACCCATATCTAAAGGCTTTCCGTTTCCATCCACAATCGTCAAATCAATGGCTGCACCAAAATTGTGCAAGCTACGGTTAGCAGGATTTGAAACAAATTTGCCACGTTCTTTCACGGGAATCGTATCCAAGGCATTCCACATTTTTTGTTGCACTGAGACAGGTCGAGCCGCATCATAGATTAATAAACTATAACTAGGATGCACGCTCTTTAATTTTTCTTGAACTTTGGAAAGTCGCAAGGCAACATCCTTTTGCAAAAGTGCTCGCTTCAAATGGGAATAAAGCACCTTGTGCATGAAATTGTCTGATGTCGCATACTTTAAGTCAACTCGAATGGAAGGATCGATTTCTTTGATATCCACAAGTCCCTTCACCAATTTTAGTGAATCTCTATTTTTCATAACGAATGAAGTATCCAAAGACTCTTTTTTTGTTTGATGAACCGTTTTCTTGCCATCAACAAGATCGATTTTATTGACTTCAGATTCTTGTTTTATTCCGTCAACCTTTTCTTCGGATTTTTCATTTTTCTCCAAATCTGCTTTGCATGACATAAATGAACTAAGCAAAAGTAAAAGTCCTATTTTTTCAATTTTCATAAAGCAAATTTCATTTTTAGATTGATTTGTTCAGCAGTACCCTACTATTGACCAAGCAAAAATAACGAATCGGATCTTATAAAAAATGTAGGTTTAACTACATTCACCTACTCATGTTAAAATTTGCCCAATCCAAATGGTATAAAATATGTAACTTTGAACCGAAATTAAAGCTATTCATGCGTACATTTTTGATTTTTTTATGCCTTTCATTCCTTGGGTGCACTAATAAAATTCAACCCATTCTTAACAAACCGATTGACTTAAAAGGAAATTGGGTTTTGAATAGTGAAATTTACGAAGGCGATGTTTTAGACTATTCCGAAAATCCTGTGAAACATGTGTTAACCTTCGGAGAAAAAGGGAATTTCATTATGTATAGCAACATTGCGCGTTTTGGTTTGGGAGAAAATTTAGAAAATAATTTAACCCACGGAGCGGGCGATTATTCCATTGAAGAAAATGAGTTGCTCTTGAAATATGAAGATGCCGAACTTGTTGAAACCTTCGAAATTAAAGAAATAACCGATTCCAAATTAGTTTTAGTTAACTTAGACATCGACAAAGAACAACATTACACGAAAAAAGATGATCGAAGTAAATCCTGATAATATTGACTCACGCTTAATAAACCAAGTGGTTAGCGTATTGAAAAAAGGCGGAATTATCATTTTTCCAACAGATACGGTTTACTCCATGGGTTGCGATTTGTATAATAAAAAAGCACTTCATGAGTTAGCTCGACTTAAAGACATTAAGCTAAACAAAGCCAATTTCTCAATCATTTGCCACGATTTAAGTAATATTTCAGAATACGTAAAACAAATTGACCGACCAACGTTTAAGCTTTTGAAACAAGTTTTGCCTGGCCCATTTACGTTCATTTTGAACGCAACAAATGAAGTTCCTCGGCTTTTCGAAAGTAAAAAAAGAGAAATTGGAATCCGGATTCCGAACAACAAAATACTCTTAAAAATTGTCGAAGAATTGGGAAATCCAATTGCTACAACTTCATTGCACAATGAAGAAGATACCATCCAAGATTACTTCGCTGATCCGAATATGATTTACGAGCGCTATACTGACAGAGTAGATTTAATCATTAATGGTGGTTATGGAAATTTAGATGCTTCAACTGTTGTTGACTGCACCAATGGCGTAGAAATTGTGCGTCAAGGAATTGGAATTTTGGAGATATGATTTTAATCGTTGACTGCGGAAGCCAAAAATCTCCTTACATCGCACAAATCGTCGATGAATTTGAAGATTATATGATGGTCGGAGTGCATGATTTGACTGAAGCACAAATTACTGAAGCCAGATCTGTTATCATTTCAGGGGCTCCAATTTTAGTAACTGAAATTGATACAACTCCTTACCTATCTAAATTCGAATGGATTTTAACAACAACAAAACCGGTTCTTGGAATTTGCTTTGGACACCAAATCATTGGATTATTGCACGGAAGTCAAGCCTCCAAAATGAAAGAAGATCGGGATTGGCAACTGATTGAGCGATATGAATCGTGTCTTTTGTTTGACAAACTTCCCGACGAAGTTGAAATGATGGAAGATCACCGCGAAACTATTTCTGTTGCACCAGGATTTAAACTCATTGCTTCGTCAGACGCATGTATCAATGAATGCATGCAGCATCATTCCAAACCTATTTTCGGAGTGCAATTTCATCCAGAAGTTTCTGGAAATATGGGTAGAATATTGATTGAGAATTTCTTAAAAATCAATCCTTGAGTTTACTAACAAAAGTTGCGAAATTTCCTGTCATTAAAAAAATTAATCGTGTGAATTTCGTGAAGCCTTGAAATCTCCAACACGTTTTATGCCCACTCCATTGTTTAAACTTTGTTACTTAATTTGCTCGTTGAATTAGAATAATGTAGATATTCGTATTATGTTATTGAACCGAATTTTTATTGGAATGTTTGTTATCGCGTTTGTGGTAGCATTTTCTAAACTCGTTTTCTGGGGAGATGTTTATATTTTCGAGAAAATGGTTAACGGACTTTTTGACGCTGCGAAAAATGGCTTCGAGATTGCCTTATTCCTCACAGGTGCACTTTGTCTTTGGATGGGCTTTATGGAAGTCGGCGAGAAAGGTGGAGCTGTGCGCATTTTATCAAAAGCCGTAGCACCACTTTTTAGAAAACTTTTTCCGGAAGTACCTTCAGACCACCCAGCCGTTGGTTCGATCATGATGAATTTCAGTGCCAACATGCTTGGTCTTGACAATGCTGCAACGCCACTTGGATTGAAGGCCATGACTCATTTACAAGAGTTAAATCCAAACAAAGAAACTGCGTCGAATGCGCAAATCATGTTCTTGGTTCTCAATACTTCAGGACTGACAATTATTCCGGTGAGCATTTTAGCCATGCGTGCAACTTCAGGATCGGCTTCGCCTACAGAAGTATTTCTTCCTATTTTATTTGCTACTTTCTGTTCAACCTTGATAGGTCTAATTTATGTCAGCATTCGTCAAAAAATTAATTTGTTAAACAAAGTTGTTATTGCATACATAGGTTCTGTTGCTGCGCTGATTTTCGGATTGCTTATTTATGTTTCGCAACATCCAGAACACACAAAAATAATTTCAAGTGTTGGTGGAAATGTCATTCTGATGTTAATCATTCTGCTATTTTTCGGTTTAGCCATTCGCAAAAAAGTAAATGTCTATGATTCATTCATTGAAGGTGCAAAAGGTGGATTTCAAGTAGCCATCAATATTGTACCTTATTTAGTAGGAATTTTGGCGGCTATTGCTGTGTTTAGAACTTCTGGTGCTTTTGACGCAATTTTGCATGGACTAAAAATGGCACTCATTGCGATGGGAGTCACAGCTCTCGAATTTATTGATGCCTTGCCAGTTGCATTCATGAAACCATTTAGTGGTTCAGGTGCCCGTGCATTGATGCTCGAAATCTTTGACACGCATGGTGTGGATTCTTTCGCAGGTAAATTGGCTGCAACTTTTCAAGGAAGCACCGAAACAACCTTTTACATTTTAACTGTTTACTTTGGATCTGTAAACATTAAAAATACGCGCTATGCTGCTGGAGCAGGATTGTTAGCCGATCTTGCAGGAATGATTGCATCGATTATTATCGCCTATATCTTTTTTAGTCATGCTTAGTTGGTTCAAAAAAGATAAAACGCGCAAAATTCAACCTGAATCTTTGCAAGTAACCGAATTGAAACCAATCAATTACCATCCAAAAGTTATTCTTGCATGGGCAAAAGCAATCGATAGAAACAATGATCTTTTGCTCTGGCTTAGAGACAACGGCTATGAAGAATTAGTCATGGCGAGTTATGCCATTTACTTGAAAGAAGAAGCGCGTGTTTGGCTCCCAAAAAATGGGTATGCGCATTTGATGGCTTTTATCAATGCTGCCGAAGGAAACGAATCGGCTCAAAATTGGCTCTTGGTTCATCAGTTTGACACATTATATCACATGGCCATGGCAATTGAAAGCGAGGAAGCAAGTTGGACCTGGCTTGGCAATAATGTCACTCCCGATCTATTTTTATTAACCCAAACAATAAAAAAAGTCAAAGATCAAATTGAAGAGAACCATAATGATGTTCATTCTTTTGGACGGGATTAATTGCTTGCTAACACATTACAATCCAACATTAAGAGCCTCTAATTTTTTAAATTTATTCCACGCAGAATTTATTTCTCAACTTTAAAATTTTTAGATTAAAAATCTTGGATTTTCCCTAATTGCAACTCCAAAGGAGTTGAATGTTTTTAACAGCGTGCGATAGCTCGCTGTGACTCTAAAAATTAATTCGTGGTTTGGCGTGTGTTTTTGGTTAAAACCATGCCAAACCACTTTTTTGACCAGTAATTCTGCACCAACCAACATTTTTTCACTTACCCAAATCTTGTTATCACCCTAATTACATGCGATTAAAAAGCGCTTCGGTTTCAAACGCTTATGTCCCCTGCTTAAATAGACATCTTAAAACTTCGTTTTTTTTTCAGCAACTCCAAAGGAGTTGAATGTTTCTAACAGCGTGCGATAGCTCGCTGTGACTCCAAAAATTAATTCGTGGTTTGGCGTGTGTTTTTGGTTAAAACCATGCCAAACCACTTTTTTGACCAGTAATTCTGCACCAACCAACATTTTTTCACTTACCCAAATCTTGTTATCACCCTAATTACATCTGATAAAAAGCGCTTCGGATTCTAACGTTTATGTCCTCTGCATAAATGGAAATCTTAAATCTTCGTTTTTTCTTTACTGCAACTCCAAAGGAGTTGAATGTTTCTAACAGCGTGCGATAGCTCGCTGTGACTCTAAAAATTAATTCGTGGTTTGGCGTGTGTTTTTGGTTAAAACCATGCCAAACCACTTTTTTGACCAGTAATTCTGATCTAGCAAAGATTTTACCACTTATCTTAATATCGATATCACTCAATTTTATTTTTACTTCTCCTTTTATTTTGTAAACTTTGTCAAAAGAAAAACCATGAAGCAAGAAATTCTTTCCAATCTTCAAATTGAGCAAAAAATCAATCGATTGGCACATCAAATACTAGAGAATACATTCGAAGAAAACTCCATTTTTATTGGTGGAATTGATGGAAATGGATCGATTCTAGCAGATTTACTTGCAAACATCTTAAAATCAAATTCTGCCCAAGATATCATTTCGTTCAAAATTGAGATGAACAAACAACAACCTTTAGATGAAGAAATTCGAATGTCTCTTGATCCAACTATTCTCAATGACAAATGTGTGATTTTGGTAGACGACGTGCTTAATTCTGGCAAAACAATGCAATATGCGTTGAGTAAAATCATTGAACAACCTGTTAAAATGGTAAAAACCGTTGCGTTGGTTGACCGCATGCATCATCGTTATCCAATAAAAGCTGATTTTGTAGGACTATGCCTCAGCACGACATTAAAAGAACACATTTCCATCTCATTCGAAAAAGGAAATTACAGCGCACAATTGCATTAAGCATGAAACGAATCACAGAATCAAGCTCGAATTACGACCAACTTGAGTCCATGACAACCAAAGAGTTGTTGACCAATATCAACCGAGAAGATCAAAAAGTAGCCATTGCCGTTGAAAAAGAAATCGATGCCATTCTAAAATTTGTGGATGCATGTTACGAACGGATGAAATTGGGAGGTCGATTGTTTTATATTGGAGCAGGCACAAGTGGAAGACTCGGAATCGTTGACGCAAGCGAATGTCCTCCTACTTTTGGTGTTGATCACGGAGTGGTTGTTGGCATAATTGCTGGTGGTGATACAGCCATTCGAAAAGCAGTTGAATTTGCAGAAGATAACACTAAACAAGGCTGGATTGACCTGGAAAATCATGCGATAAACGACAAAGATACCGTAGTTGGAATTGCAGCCTCTGGAACAACACCTTATGTTTTAGGTGCCTTGCAAAAAGCACAAGAAAACAAAGTACTAACAGCAGGAATTTCGTGCAATCCAAATAGTCCTTTGGCTCAATTAGCTGAATTTCCTATTACCATTGAAGTCGGTCCTGAATTTGTTACTGGAAGCACCCGCATGAAATCTGGCACAGCGCAAAAACTTGTGTTAAACATGATTTCTACTTCGTTGATGATTAAACTTGGTCATGTCAAAGGCAATAAAATGGTTGATATGCAGTTAAGCAATGACAAATTGGTTGATCGCGCCATAAACATGGTACAAGATGAATTGAACATTTCTAGAGATGAAGCTGAAAAATTGATTCAAAAGCATGGTTCTGTGCGGCAGGCAGTTAACAGTTATTCAAAATAGATATCAACCTTTTGAAATTATTGCATTATGCTGAACCTGAAAGAGTCACATGTTCATAACCGCATATACCACCAAAACACCTATGGACTCTGAAGGAGTTCAAAGTTTAAACTAATTAACCTTCTTCTTGATTTTACTTTACAAAAACGCAAAGTCAATGACACTTTTTCAAACACAATTTAATTACAACATTCCAATATTTTAAACCACTGATTGAAAGCGACATAGTAGGATCCCTTTTTAATCTCGGAAAAGGTCAGATTATTCAAAGTACTGCATTTAAAATCATTTTCCGAAAAAAATAAAACAACTACTTTTTAACAAAAAAAATCACATCCACCTACTCAATCAAAAGCACCGTTCACTCAACAGATTTAAGAAATAATAATCAAAACCACATAAATACTCGTTGGAGACTTGTTTTTACTCAAAAGAAAAGTTTCATCTGTAAATAAATTGTTAACTAATTGGTAATTTAGAGTTATTAACATCGTAAAAAGTTATTAACAAAGGATTTAAATGCTATAATAATTGAAATAAAAATATTGTAACATTGCTGTTAATAATTCTAAAATAACTAAAATATGAGAAAAAGTTTTCTTTTTATGAAACTGCTGCTCTTCGCCGTCTTTCTGACGAGCCAAGTGCATGCGCAAGTATCAGGGTATTCGTTTGTCCAATCATCGACAACTTATACTCCGATAGTCGCTCCAACATCGGTACATGCTAGTGGATGGGATGATGCGGTTGCAACCGCGGCAAATGGTCCGATTGGATTTAATTTTGTCTTTAATGGTGTAACTTACACAAGTTGTAGGATTGCTACCAATGGACATATTTCTTTCGGAACGACTGCCACAACTGGTAGTAACTACACTCCAATTGCATCAGCAGCGGGTTACGCAGGTGCAATTTCAGCATTTGGGCGTGACCTAATCAGTAATTCATCGACTATTACTCGTGCAACTGAAGGTACCGCTCCAAACCGTGTTTTCATTGTTCAATGGAATAATGCTAGAAGATACGACTTAGGTGCTGTAACAGGTGATGTGTTGAATTTTCAGATTAGATTGTATGAAACTTCTAATCAGGTTCAAATTGTTTATGGGACATGTTCGGCTTCGAACACAACTGCTCGTACATGTCAAGTAGGTTTAAGAGGGTCTGCTAACACAGACTACAACGCTCGCTCCTCAGCAACTGATTGGTCAACTACAACTTTAGGTGGATCTAATGCTGCGACGGTTACTTCTTCAAACACAATTATGCCTGCAAGTGGTTTAACTTTCACTTGGACCCCTGCGACTTGTTTTGCACCAACTGCACTTACAAACACTGTATTATCTTTAACTTCTGCTGATCATTCGTGGTCGGCACCAAGTTCAGGTACTGTACCTTCTGGCTATGAATGGGCTGTAACTACAAGTGCTACTCCTCCTGCGAGTGGAACAGCAACGGCTGGTTTAACTGCAAGTTCACCATCGCTAACAGCCAACACTACGTATTATTTACATGTTCGTTCTGATTGTGGCGGTGGTACATTTAGTGCTTGGGCGACTTCAATGTTTGCAACTTTAGAGGGTAATACATGTGGTTTAGTGCAAGATTTGGCATTGCTAACTAGTCCATATAGTGGAACTACTGTTGGTTTTACAAATAATTTCACAAATTCTTGCTTAGACGGAACTGGAGGTGATAGAATCTTTAAAATTGATGTACCAGCTGGCGCATCATTATATATTGGTCAATCTACGAATGCCTATGATTCTAAAGCTCGAGTAGCTTATGGAGGTTCTTGCCCTGGTTCAACTGAAATTAATACTGGTTATGTTGGAAATTTACCAACACAAACAACAACTGGAACTGCACTAGGTTGTTTTGATGATGATGATTTAACTCATTATTATTTTAACAATACTACTGGTTCTACACAGACAGTTTATTGGACACAAGATTCATACCAAGCAGGTTCAGGAACTTTTACTTTAGAATGGTTACTTGTACCTGCACCAACTTGTTTCCCTCCTAGTGCTTTAATCAACACATTAACTTCATCAACAAGTGCCACTCATTCATGGAGTGCGGCTTCTCCTGCTCCAGGTGTTGGTTATGAGTGGGCAGTTACTACAAGTGCTACTCCGCCTGCTTCAGGGACGGCAACTACAGGTTTAACTGCATCTTCTCCTAGTTTAACAGCAAACACAACGTATTATTTACATGTGCGTTCTGATTGTGGACTTGGAGATTTTAGTACATGGGTTACTTCACCAAGTTTCTTCACTGGTTACTGTTTACCAACGTATTCATTTGGAACGCCTGATGGTGATTTAATTTCAAACGTAACCATCGTTGGAACTACATTAGATAATAATTCAGGAACAGTAGCTGGGCTTCCTTCTTACACGTATTACACAGGTGCATCAAACTTGACGTGTGATTTATCTGCTGGTACATCTTACACTGTGAGTGTATCGAACGGTAATTTTGGTAGCCAAAACATGGCTGCTTGGATTGACTTTAATGATAATCTTGTTTTTGAAGGATCTGAAAAAATTGGTTTTACAACTAGTGCAATGGCTGCAAACACTACAGCAACTTTTACGATTTCATTGCCTTGTAATCCTTCCATTGGTGTTCACAGAATGAGAATTCGTGATGTTTATTCCACTGCTGGAAACACAATTGATCCATGTGCGAACTACGGATGGGGTGAAACAGAAGATTACGATGTAAACGTGTTGGCTCCGCCTCCATGTCCTGCTATTTTGAATTTAGCGAGCAGTGCAATTACTGCAACAACTGCTACTGCAACTTGGTCAGTAGGATGTGTTGAAACGTTGTGGGATGTTGATGTATCAACTTCTGCAACTCCTTCAGGAACTCCATCGAACCCTGGTGTTACTTCAACTACATTCAATGCTTCAAGTTTGACTCCAAACACGTTGTACTTTGTACACGTTAGAGCAAATTGTGGTGGTGGAAATGGAGAAAGTGTTTGGTCAACAATATCATTCACTACATTGCCATTGCCTCCTGCATGTGTAACGAATCCAATTGCAACTCCAGATGCATCTTGTGATAACCAAAACTTGGTTTTCTCATGGGATGCTTCACCAACTGCAACTTCTTACGCAGTTAACGTAGGAATAACTCCAGGTGGTACTGAAATTGCAAATAACTTTAACGTTGGAGCGAATCTATCACTTACATTCCTAGATCCGTCTCTTAATACAACATATTATTGGACAGTAATCCCATCAAACATTGCTGGTCCTGCAACAGGATGCGTTGAGCAATCGTATTTGACTGGAACGGATGGATGTGTTTGTTTGCCAATTTACACTTTTGGTAAAACAGATGGAGATTTAATTTCCAATGTTGTAATTCCAACAACTACTTTAGCAAATAACACTGGAACCGCATCTACAAACCCAGCATACACTTACTTCAATGGTGGTGGTTCGCAAACAGCAAGTTTGCAAGCTGGAACTAGCTATACAGTTCAAGTTACAAATGGTTCTTACGCTTTTGGAGGTCAACAAGTTGCTGCTTGGATTGACTACAACGACGATGAAGTATTTGATATTTCTGAACGAATTGGTTTTACAACAACCAACTTCACTGGTGCTTTCCAAACAGCTTCATTCAATATCTCTTTGGCTTGTAACCCACCTGTTGGAGTGCATAGAATGAGAGTTAGAATGGTATGGAACACGTCTGGTAATACAATCGATCCTTGTGCATCTTATGGATATGGTGAGACTGAAGATTACGATATCACAATTTTAGCTCCACCAGCTTGTCCTCAAATTTCAGGATTGGCAGCGAGCAATATTACATCATCTGGTGCTGATATTACTTGGGTTACAGGATGTACTGAAACTGCATGGGATGTTCATGTTTCTACTTCAGCAACTCCTCCAGGTTCACCTGCGAATGTTGGTGTAACTTCAACTACGTTTGCCGCTTCAGGTTTAGCTTCTAACACATTACATTATGCTCATGTAAGAGCAAATTGTGGTGGTGGAAATGGAGTAAGTACTTGGGTTTCAATTCCATTCACAACAGCTTTAGCTCCTCCAACAAATGATGAGTGTGCTGGTGCAATTAGCTTTGGAACTATTTCAGCTAATCCAAGTTGCCAAGTGGTAGAATTGGGTGCTGCAACTTTGTCAGATGCACAATGTAATGGTTTTGGAGTAAATGACGTTTATTACTCGTTTACGGTTCCTGCTTCTGCTGGCGCGTCTGTTCAAGTGTTCTACTCAACTACGAACAACACAGGATCAACAGATCGTATTTTCGAAGTATTAACGGCATGTGGAGGACTTTCCATAGCTTGTTCTGATTTGGAAAGTGGTTCATTTACTGTTTCTCCGGGAACATATATTTTGAGAACTCACACTTACTTCGTAGGTACATCAAACTTCAACTTATGCTTGTATTTGACTCCACCAGTGCCAACTAATGATAACATTTGTTCGGCTCAAACAATCAAGTCAACAGGTGGGACATCAATGAATACATACTCAACATTTGGTTCGATGACGTGTGACAATCGCACAACAAATACATCATTAGCAACTGCTACAGGTGGTCAAGAAATCACTTGTGCATTTGGAGGTGCCGGTGCGAAATCAGTTTGGTACAAATTCACAACTCCTGCATGTGTTGTTGGTGGTGTAGTACCTTTTGATATCGAAATAACAACAGATAACGCATTAACAACTTTTGATACTCGTATTGATTTGTTCGCGTCATCAGATGGAACTTGTACAGGTACATTATCTTCTGTAATTTGTAATGACGATTTAGCGAGTGCAATCACTACATGTGGTGGTAATACTCCGAATGTGTCAACAATTATCCGCACAGATTTAACACCAAGCACTACTTATTACTTGTTAATAGATGGTTACTTTGGTGGATCTGGTATTGTTGAAGTTTCAGGTAGAGCATTAACAGACGCTCATACAGCAGTTTCTAATACTCCAACTTCTGTTACTTTAACTACCGATGATAAAGGTGCAGCATTGTACTCATATTACTACAAACAAGTTGGTTCACCAGGTTATTCTTTGATGAACTCAGCTTCTTTGACTGATACAAGAATATTGACTAATGGTGTTAGTTACCAAACACAAGTATTGTACCGTTGTACTTCTGCTGGAAGTCAATTCTACCGTACACCAGTTGTTACTGTAGCTGTACCTTCAATTGCTGCTTGTACTCCAGTAAGTGCTTTAGATTGCGCTCCTGATGGATTAGGTGGATACACAATCAGCTGGCCAGAAGTTAGTGGATTGTACACAAATGGTGGATTACTTTCTGGTTACCAAATTTTCTATAGAGTAATTGGTTCTGCTGGTTATACATTCTTATCAAATCCTACAGTTACTTGTACTGGTGGTGTTTGTTCTTATACTTTTGCTGGATTAACTAATCCTGCAGGATATGAGTTCTGGATTAAAACGCGTTGTTCTTCAACCGTTCTTCTTCAATCAAACATCGCTACATGTGCTGGTTCTAAAAGTGCTATCGGAGCAACGCATACTTTTGTAAATCCTACAACTGGTGCTGAGTTCTACGATATCGCATTGACAGAAGACTGGAATAACTTCGGATTGGAATTCTCTGATTTAGGTGAGTACTATGTTGGTATCAACAAGGATAACGAGATTTATGCCGTTAAAACTGCTGAGCCAAACATGATTCACGCTGGAACAGACGTAACTTTCGAATTGGTTCCAAACCCAACGAATGCATCAACTACGATGACATTCAACAACACTATCAAATCTGGTACTTTCCAAGTAGTAGACGCAATGGGTAGAGAAGTTCTTTCAGGAGACATCTCTAACACAAATGCTGTTGAATTGGATGGTTCTAAATGGAATGCTGGTGTGTACTTAGTACAAGTTACTACAAACGACAAAACTACTATGCGTAGATTGGTTGTTTCGAAATAACATAAAAAGCTAAGCTTTGAAAAGCGCTCTTCCGAAAGGAAGGGCGCTTTTTTTTGTACTTTAATTTTGCATGCAGAAATTATTTAGTAAATCCATATATGGCTGTTTAGAAAACAACATTCATTAGAAATAAAAAAATGGATAATTATATGGTATAAATGAAAACCAATGAGAATTTAATAGATCAAATGAATTGGATGAACCTTGCAATTTAGTCGATAATCAAATGCAGTTTGAATGTTGAAACCCCACAGAATGAAACATCATTGAACTTAAAACTGAAAAATTAAGATTTGAACTGAACGTTTAAAATGTCATAACTCAGAATTTAACTTTCCCGAAAAGTCGGGACGGGCTGTTTCTGCTATCACGGTCGGGATATCAAGAACACGAAAGCAGTAATAAGACAGCCAACGACAGAAGCGAAGCAAACCCGAACGATAGCATTGGGAGTTAAATACCAAATGTGACTAGATCAATATTACGATAGAGGATGTTACAAAATGAATTGGATTTTGATGCTTGAAAAATGTCTTTCGGGATATCTCGAATTTCAATTACGAAGATTGAAGTGTTGTATAAAGTAGCTTGAAGATTAAAAAGCTAAATTTTAATCGAGAAGGCTAAGGCTTTGGTCGATGAGTTTACTGAATTATCGAAGCCTGACACAACAATTACTCCGCCTTCTTAAACTTCTTTTTAAATGGTTTCTTTTTGAAATTCTTTTTTGGACCAGATGATATTTTCCATTCTGGACCAACTCCAATGGTTTCAGGCATTTCCAAACGTTGGACTTCCGCTTCAATCAATCGCTCGATTTGAGCCATTTTACGCATGTCTTTTTCATTGACCAAGGTAATCGCCTCGCCTTTAGTATTTGCACGAGCTGTTCGTCCAACACGATGCACATAATCTTCGGCATCATACGGAGTATCGAAATTAATGACAAGATTGATTTCTTTCACATCAATTCCCCGACTCATGACATCTGTTGCAACAATGATTCGAATGCGCTTCGATCTAAAACCGCGAAGCGCCTCTTCTCGTTCTTCTTGCGTTAAATTCGAAGAAACTCCCTGCGATTTGAAACCACTTTTTCGGAGTAATTGAACAATTTCACTCACTCGTTTTTTGGACGAAGTGAATATGATAATGCTCGAATAATCTGGGCGCTCGGAAATGATGTGATTTAATAAAGGTCCTTTTTGTTCATCAAAAGATAGATAAATCCCTTGCTTCACACCTTCCGCAGGTTTTGAGATGGACAATGTCACTTCTTCTGGATTGACTAATAACGTTTTTGCTAATTGTCTAATCTTTGGAGGCATTGTGGCGCTGAACATTAGATTTTGTCTTTGCTTTGGAAGTTTGGAAAAGATTTGCATCAAATCATCCAAAAACCCCATATCCAGCATTTTATCGGCTTCGTCAAGTACCAAATGTTTCAGTTTGGAAAAGTCGACATATCCTTGCGAAATATGTGAAATTAACTTACCTGGAGTTGCAACAATAATATCAGTTCCACCTTGCAATGCATTTTTTTGTTCGTCCCAATCCTTCCCGCTTCCTCCGCCGTAAATAGCGATTGACCCAACCGAGACAAAATAAGACAACCCTTGAATTTCTTGTTCTATTTGAATTGCCAATTCGCGTGTTGGTACAATAATAAGTGTATCGATTGAATTATCCATTTTACCAACCAACTTATTTAAAATTGGCAAAATAAAAGCGGCTGTTTTTCCAGTACCCGTTTGAGCACATGCAATTAAGTCTTTTTGAGCTAATATAGCTGGAATTGCTAAGGTTTGAATCGGAGTAGCTTCGACAAACCCCATGTGATCAATTGCTTCTAATAATTCTGGCTGGAGTGCTAATTCTGTAAATTTCATACTGACCGCTAAATTAGCGATTATATTATGATTTGGGCACTTTTACTTTCTTCGCGGTTAGAGCCCACTAAACCATTGCTGGAATAAATGACCAATGAAAGGAGTAATTGACTTTTCATTGTTTATTGCTCCTACAAGACTATAAATAACTAGGACCAAAACCGCAATTCCAACAATCAACCCCAGAATTGGAATAAAAGAACCGATAATTCCAATGATAAATAAGCCAAGCAATTGCCTAATATAGAAACTAGCAAAATCACTTTTCTCATTCGAATTCATAATGATTGCAACAATCCAACCAACCAGGGTGATGTGAGCAATAATAGCAATTGTTTTTCCTTGATTTTCCATATTGCTAAAAAAATAAAAGGGGAAAATCTCTTCTCCCCTTTTTGATTATTATTTCGTTTTCGCCTTAGTGGCTTTTCCTTTCTCAATAATGATTGTCAACTCTGTTGCTGCTTCAGCTAAGTCAACTTTGATCGTATCACCTTCAGATAAACTTGCTTTGATGATTTCTTCCGCGAGCGGATCTTCAATGTATTTCTGAATGGCTCTTTTCAATGGTCGCGCTCCGAATTTCTCATCATATCCTTTGTCAACGATAAAATCTTTCGCTTTGTCGGTCATTTCAATGTTATAACCAAGCTCATTTATTCTTCCGTACAATTTCTTCAATTCCAAATCAATGATTTTATGAATGTCTGCTCGCGACAGAGAATTAAACATAATCATGTCGTCAATTCGGTTCAAGAACTCAGGAGAAAACGCCTTACGCAATGCATTTTGAATCACATTTTTAGCATTTTCATCACGCGATTCTTCTTTTGCTTTTGTTCCAAATCCAACACCTGAACCAAAATCTTGCAATTGACGTGCCCCAAGATTTGAAGTCATGATCAAAATCGTGTTTTTGAAGTCAATTTTTCGACCCAAACCATCTGTCATGTGACCATCATCTAATGCTTGAAGCAATAAATTAAAGACATCCGGATGTGCTTTTTCAATTTCATCTAGCAAAATAATCGCATACGGTTTACGACGCACTTTTTCCGTTAATTGACCACCTTCTTCGTATCCAACGTATCCTGGAGGCGCTCCAACCAATCTAGAAATTGAGAATTTCTCCATGTATTCAGACATGTCCACGCGAATCAAAGCATCTTCTGTATCGAACAAATATTTCGCTAGAACTTTTGCTAACTGCGTTTTTCCAACACCTGTTGGTCCTAAGAAGAAAAACGAACCGATTGGCTTATTTGGATCCTTCAATCCAGCTCGATTTCGCTGAATTGCTTTCACAACTTTAGAAACCGCTTCATCTTGACCAATCACCATTCCTTTCATAGCATCAGCCATGTGAACCAATTTACCAGTTTCGGATTGAGAAACCCGTGTAACCGGAATGCCACACATCATGGAAACTACTTCAGCAACATGTTCTTCCGTTACAGTAACTCTATTTTGTTTTGACTCTTCTTCCCATTTCTTTTTCTCGGCATCCAACTGATCTTGTAGTTTACGTTCATTATCGCGCAATTCAGCTGCTTTCTCATATTGTTGCGTCTTAATCACCTCATTCTTTTCATCTTTTAAATCTTCCAATTTCTTTTCGATGTCGAGAATAGACTGAGGCACATTAATATTCGTCAAATGCACACGTGATCCAACTTCATCCATAGCATCTATTGCTTTGTCTGGCAAATGTCGGTCCGTAATGTATCTTTCGGTTAATTTAACACACGCTTCCAAAGCTTCCATGGTGTAAGTCACTGAATGATGCTCTTCATAACGCTCTTTGATGTTATTTAATATTTGAACCGTTTCAGGAATTGTTGTAGGTTCAACAATCACTTTTTGGAAACGTCTTGCCAAAGCACCATCTTTTTCGATGTATTGACGGTATTCGTCGAGGGTTGTGGCACCAATCGCTTGCATTTCACCTCTTGCCAACGCAGGTTTAAACATGTTTGATGCATCCAAAGAACCAGAAGCTCCTCCAGCACCAATAATAGTATGAATTTCGTCAATAAAAAGAATAATGTCTTCGTTCTTTTCAATTTCCTGCATCACCGCTTTCATACGCTCTTCAAATTGCCCACGGTATTTTGTACCCGCAACTAATGAAGCCAAGTCTAACGAAATGACACGTTTATTAAATAATACACGAGAAACTTTTCGCTGAACAATTCTCAAGGCCAATCCTTCAGCAATCGCAGATTTACCCACACCTGGTTCACCAATGAGAATTGGATTGTTTTTCTTTCTACGCGATAAAATTTGACTTACGCGTTCAATTTCTTTTTCACGTCCAACAATCGGATCCAATTTCCCAACTTCAGCCATTTTGGTTAAATCTCTCCCAAAATTATCCAATACAGGAGTTTTTGACTTTGGATCGGTTGGTTTTCTTTGGCTCGCGAACGAATCGCCCGATTCTTCTTCACCGCTCCCTGGAAACTCTGCTCGTGGCGTGCTGTTTTCTTCTATCATATCTTCTAATTCGTCTTTTACATTTTCATAAATCACACCGTATTTATTTAAGATACGGCATGCAACGCTATTTTCATCCTTTAATATGGACAAAAGCAAATGTTCCGTCCCGATCATTTCACTTTTGTACAATTTCGCTTCAAGATACGTCATCTTAAGCATTTTTTCAGCCTGTTTGACAAGAGGGATATTTCCAACATCTTGACGTATAACGCTTGTTGGTCTTGTTAATGTTGCTTCAATTTCTTTCCGAATCAAACTTAAATCCAAGTGAAACTCATTCAAAATTTTGATCGCCGTCCCATCCCCTTCTCTAATTATCCCCAACAACAAATGTTCTACGCCAATAAAATCGTTACCAAGTCTCAAAGCCTCTTCTCGGCTAAAACTTAAAACATCTTTTACGCGCGGTGAAAATTTTGCTTCCATCTTTCTTTACTATAATATAGTGGATAAAAATGCATAATTATCCTTAGTTACAAAAATACAATAATTAAATTGTTAATAAGTGCCCCGAATAACGCATTTTCCACAGATTTTTGTTAGTAAATCGGATTTTTTTAACCCCGCCTCTTAACTGGAAAATGACTAATTTCGACGCTTGCAATAACAACACACAAATAGTGTGCTAAACAAAACATAAGTGACAACATGGCAGAAGGAGAAAGAATAATTCAGATTAATATTGAGGATGAAATGAAATCCGCTTACATCGATTATTCGATGTCGGTAATCGTTTCGAGAGCATTGCCTGACGTGCGAGACGGTATGAAACCAGTGCATCGAAGAGTATTGTACGGAATGCAAGATTTAGGTGTTGCGTCAAACAAACCTCATAAGAAATCGGCAAGAATTGTTGGTGAAGTTTTAGGAAAGTATCACCCACATGGTGATTCATCAGTTTATGACACAATGGTGCGTATGGCGCAACCTTGGTCATTGCGATATCCATTGGTGGACGGACAAGGTAACTTTGGTTCGGTAGATGGTGACAGTCCTGCGGCAATGCGTTATACTGAAGCTAGATTACGTAAAATCGCTGAGGAGATGCTTAATGATTTGGACAAAGACACAGTTGACTTTGCTCCAAATTTTGATGAGAGTTTAACAGAACCTACCGTTCTACCTACAAAAATCCCAAATCTATTGGTAAATGGAGCTTCTGGAATTGCGGTTGGTATGGCCACAAACATGGCACCTCACAATTTATCAGAAGTAGTCGACGGACTTATTGCGTATATAGATAATAACGACATCGAAGACGAAGAATTATTAACGTACATCAAAGCACCAGATTTCCCAACAGGAGGAATCATTTACGGTTACGATGGTGTTCGTGAAGCATTATTGACAGGAAGAGGTAGAATTGTCATGCGTGCAAAAGCAGAAATTGAAGATGCTGGAGGACGTGAGCAAATCATTGTGACTGAAATTCCATACCAAGTAAATAAAGCCGAAATGATTAAGAAAACGGCTGATTTGGTAAACGACAAGAAAATCGAAGGTATTTCTGATATTCGTGACGAATCTGACAGAAATGGAATGCGCATCGTTTATGAATTAAAACGTGAGGCGATTCCAAATGTCGTTTTGAATAAGCTATTTAAATTCACGGCACTTCAAACATCTTTTTCTGTAAACAATATTTGTTTGGTTGATGGACGTCCGCGTCAATTGAATTTAAAACAAATGCTCCACTACTTCGTGGAATTTAGACATGAAGTTGTTATTCGAAGAACAAAATTCGAATTAAAGAAAGCAGAAGATCGTGCACATATATTAGAAGGTTTAATCATTGCTTCCGATAATATTGATGAAGTAATTAAAATCATTCGTGCATCTAAGAGCCCAGACGAAGCGAGAGAAAGCTTGATGTCGCGCTTTAGCTTATCTGACATTCAATCTCGTGCGATTGTTGAAATGCGTTTGAGACAATTAACAGGATTAGAGCAAGATAAATTACGTGCTGAATACCAAGAATTGATGGCATTGATTGCTGATTTGAAAGATATTTTAGCAAACGAATCACGCAGAATGCAAATCATCAAAGATGAATTGGCTTATGTAAAAGAAAAATACGGAGATGAGCGGCGATCTAGAATTGAATATTCTGCGAGCGAAATGCGCATCGAAGATTTAATCCCAGATGAAGAAGTGGTTATTACTATTTCTCACGCTGGATATATTAAACGTACAAGCTTGGCTGAATTCAAGGTTCAAAATCGTGGTGGAATGGGCTCGAAAGGTTCAACTACACGTGACAAAGATTTCTTAGAGGAATTATTTGTTGCAACGAACCACAATTACTTATTGATTTTCACCGAAAAAGGAAAATGTTTCTGGATGCGTGTGTTTGAAATTCCAGAAGGAAATAAAACAGCAAAAGGAAGAGCAGTTCAGAACCTTATTAATATAGAACAAGACGATAAGATTAAAGCGTATGTTAAAGTACAAGATTTAACAGATAAAGAATACGTCGAAAACAACTTTATCATTATGTGTACAAAAGGTGGAATCATCAAGAAAACATCTTTGGAAGCATATTCTCGTCCTAGAACAAATGGTATTAACGCAATTACAGTGCGCGAAGGCGATGAATTGTTAGAAGCAAAATTAACTACTGGAACAAGTGAAATCGTGATGGCAACAACCAACGGTAGAGCTATTCGATTCAATGAAACAAAAGTTCGTCCAATGGGTCGTAACGCTTCTGGTGTAAGAGGTGTGAATTTGACAAGCGAGAAAGAACAAGTTGTTGGGATGGTTTGCGTTGATGACGTTTATTCAACTGTGTTGGTAGTTTCTGAAAAAGGTTATGGAAAACGTACTTATTTGAACGATCCAGAAGATCATGAGCCTATTTACCGAATCACAAACAGAGGTGGTAAAGGGGTGAAAACGATGAACATTACGGACAAAACTGGTGCATTGTTGACCATTAAAAACGTAACGGATGAACAAGATTTGATGATTATCACTAAATCTGGAGTTACCATTCGGATGCATGTGGATACCATTCGCACAATGGGTCGTGCAGCTCAAGGAGTAAGACTGATTAATTTAAAAGGAAATGCTGAAATTGCAGCTGTAGCTCGTGTTCCTCGAAGCGAAGATGAAGACGAGGAAGATGTTGACATGGACGAAACAACAAATTCAACTGAAGCTGGGGAGAATGATTTGAATGAAGATTCAGAAAATAATGGCACGGATGTTGAAGAAGGAGATGTGGAATAATCCAAACATATGCATCTTTAATTAAGTAGAACTTTAAAATAGCAAAAATGAAAATGAACTTTGTTGCTGCCTTTGGCGGTCAAAAACTAACACTTATCACTGGTATGCTAGCAATTGCCACTGTTACTTTTGGACAAAAAACAAATGAAACAAGTGCAGCCGTTGAGTATAAAAACAAATACCAAACTGCCATGATGAAAGGCGATATGGAAGGAGCGAAAAAAGGCCTTCTTTCTGCCAAAAAATTCATTGATTTAGCAGCAGTGCACCCAGAAACAATGGAGAGCGCGAAAACACTTTTTTACAAAGGTGAAATTTACTCAGCAGCAACTGCAGTAGCTTTGCAATCAGGAGATCAAGCATTTCTTGCAAATTTTGGTGATGATTCATTTGACCAAGCAATTGCAGCGTACAAAAAAAGCTATGCGGCAAGTTCAAAATTTCGTCCAGATATTACGGAGTCTGTAAATGAAAAAATCAACGTAATTGCACCACTAGGTAACGCAGCATACGAAGCTGGGAAATACGCTGAAGCTGGTCAAGTATTTTACACACAATATCAATTGGCTTCTGCTAAAGGTGTAAATGATAGCATTAGCTTGTATAACGCAGGATTTTGCTTAGATAAAGCAGAAATGTTGAAAGAAGCAGCTGAGGCTTACGAAGAATTGACGAAAATTGGATACAAAGGAGCTACAAGCTATGCTTTGGCAGGAAGTGCGTATTCAAAAATCAAAGATTACGAAAAAGCACGCAAAATGTTAGAGGCTGGTCGCGCGAAATATGGTAACGACAAAGATTTGTTGATGGAATCTGTTCGTTTGAACATTGCCATGGGCGATGCAAAAGGAGCAGAAGGCGCACTTAATGAGGCGATTGCAAAAGATCCGGACAACAAACAATTGCACTACATTATCGGGACAATCTATACAGATTTGAAAGAAAATGAAAAAGCTGAGGTAGCTTTGAACAGAGCATTGGAATTGGATCCAGATTACTTAGAAGCTCAGTACAACTTAGGTGCTCACTTAGTAACTTGGGGAAGCGATTTGAAACAAAAAGCAAATAATATGGATATTGATGATCCAAATTACAAAGCCGTTTCTCAACAAAGTGATGAAATTTTCAAAAGAGCTTTAATTCCTTTAGAAAAATACATTGCTAAAGAACCAAACGATGCTAACGTATTGTTGATTTTATATCAATTGCATTATAACTTAGGTAATTCTGAAAAATCAGCTGATTTCAAAAAACGTTACGAAGCAGCGAAAAAATAAATCAATCATATTAAATGAATTAATCCCTCTTCCGCACGGTTGAGGGATTTTTTTTTGAAAAGAATTTCTCAATAAAAACTAAAGGTAATTTGAATCTAAAATTATCCAGCTAAGTCCTTGTTAATTAATTTTTTCTCACTACCTTTGCACCCTTGAAAATCTAAGTCGCATCCCTTCTGCGACTACTATTTATTTCTTTCGAGTGGGAGGGTCTCGAAATACAAATTTTAAAAAGCCACATGGCAAATAACACACAAACGCAGGGAACTGCAGATTTCGATTGGGAAGCGTTGGATTTAGATGGTTATTCTAAAATCTCTCGTTCAGAACTTTCGGACAAATACGAAGCTACTTTAAACTCAATCAATGAGAAAGAAGTTTTGGAAGGAACAGTTGTTGCAATTACTAAAAAAGAAGTAATTATCAACATTGGTTTTAAATCAGAAGGAGTTGTTCAAGCGTCAGAATTTCGCTACAATCCAGATTTAAAATTAGGAGACAAAGTAGATATTTTCGTAGAATGTCAAGAAGACAAATACGGACAATTGATCGTGTCTCACAAAACTGCGCGTATGCACAAAGCTTGGCTTCGCGTGAATGACGTTCTACGTACTGGTGAAGTAATCACAGGATACGTTAAATGTCGTACGAAAGGTGGTTTGATCGTTGATGTATTTGGATTAGAAGCATTCTTACCAGGTTCTCAAATCGATGTGAAACCAATTCGTGATTACGATGTTTACGTTGGTAAAAACATGGAATTCAAAGTGGTTAAAATTAACCAAGAGTTCCGTAACGTTGTTGTATCTCACAAAGCGCTTATCGAGGCTGAGTTGGAAGAACAGAAAAAACAAATTATTTCTGGTCTTGAGAAAGGTCAAGTATTGGAAGGAACCGTTAAAAACGTTACATCTTATGGTGTATTCATCGATTTAGGTGGTGTTGACGGTTTAATTCACATTACTGATTTATCTTGGGGACGTGTTAATCACCCAGAAGAGATTGTTGAATTAGATCAAAAATTAAACGTTGTAATCTTAGATTTCGACGACGATAAAAAACGAATTGCTTTAGGTTTAAAACAATTACAACCACATCCATGGGATGCATTGTCTGGTGACTTAGCTGTTGGAGACAAAGTAACTGGAAAAGTTGTTGTTATGGCTGACTATGGTGCATTTGTTGAAATTCAACCAGGTGTTGAAGCATTGATTCACGTTTCTGAAATGTCTTGGTCGCAACACTTACGTAGTGCACAAGAATTCATGAAAATTGGTGACGATGTGGAAGCAGTTGTATTGTCAATTGACCGTGAAGAGCGTAAAATGTCATTAGGTATTAAACAATTAATGCCAGATCCATGGAATGATATTGAAAACAAATACACAGTAAGTTCTAAACACAATGCAAAAGTTAGAAACTTTACAAACTTTGGTGTATTCGTTGAATTGGAAGAAGGAGTTGATGGATTGATCCACATTTCTGACTTGTCATGGCAAAAGAAAATCAAACACCCATCAGAATTCTGCAAAGTAGGAGACGAAATGGAAGTGATTGTATTGGAAATCGATCGTGAGAACAGAAGAATTTCTTTAGGACACAAACAATTGGAAGAAAATCCATGGGAAGTATTTGAAACAATCTTCGGAGAAGGATCAGTACACCAAGGAACAATCGTTGAAAACAAAGACAAATCTGGAATCGTAGCATTGCCTTACGGTGTTGAAGGAATTTGTCCAGCGAAACACTTGAAAAAAGAAGATGGATCAAACGCGAAAGTGGACGAGACATTGGATTTCAAAGTAATCGAATTCAACAAAGAATCACGTAAAATTGTTGTATCTCACACACGTACTTTCGAGGAAGGTGTTGATGAGAAACCAAGTGCAGCAGCTGGAGGACGTGGCAAAAAAGCCGCTGGAACTGGATCGGCTTCTGACAATGCGGTAGCAGCAAACAATCAAAGCAATGAAAAATCGACTTTAGGAGATTTAGATGCTTTGGCTGAATTGAAAGAAAAAATGGAGAAAGGAAATTAAACTTCCATTTTCTTAAAATACGAAAGGGCTTCAGTTTGGAGCCCTTTTTTTTGTGCTCATTTCTAGTCCAAATGATTTCAAAAACTTAATGATTCTAGCAGTAAAGCTAAAAAACGAAATAAAATTTTTGAATCGTCGCTAGTTTACCACCAATTGTGCCTAAATCAGTTTGATTCGAAATTATCAATGAACTTATAAAAGCAACGGATAAAATAAGAACTAATTTTCGTACTATTTAGTGTTTGAAAAAATCGGAGGTTAACTTCACTATATAAATATGTTACAGGTACAACGTATTTGAATTTTTTAACATTAAGGACTTAAGAACATGAAGGGTGGTGCAGCAGCGACAAATTGTCACGATGCCGATGGCTATCGGAACGGAAAGTCAATTTAACATAAAACCTAAAGTAATTATTTACCAAAGATTTTAAACTGCTAATTATGTTGTCCGTGTTAAAATTAAGGCTAACTGCGAAGCTGCAACGAAGTTAAACCTAGCGGTTTTTTAAGAAGATCCCAGCGAATTACGAACTGTACTGCTCGTTCCTGAAATACTTCTCTTAACGCCGCAGGCGACCTAAATTATCCAAACCACGTCAAACACAAACCCTTATTTCCCTTCATCCTTAATGTTTTAATTAAGCAATTGAATATCATGTGTGTGCATTTATTCAAACTTGAATCTTATGGTAAGTTTTAGATGAGTCAATTAAAATTTTGGACTATCAATCATCCTGAAAAAGTTTACACTTTTTTTATCTAAGAGCTAATCTATATTTACTTTTATATCTGAACTGTCTGGATTTAATTTCGTTGCTGTCATCGCTTTTTGGATATCCCGAAATGTAATTATTTCAGTATAGTAAATCAATCCATGATCTCACGATAATTAAAGATCTCGTGAGATTATTTGAATACTTTATCGTCCTAAAAAAGTTTACACATTTTATCTAAAATCTCAAAGACATTTAATCTTCTACCTGAACTTTCTAGATTTCGGGATATCCCGAAATGCAATTTTTCATGATAACTAATCTATACAAGTTCATTGAGCTAATTCAAAAATCCTTGAAATTATTTGAATACTTTTTTCGGGATTTAACTTTCCTGAAAAGTCGGAACGGGCTGTTGTAACTAGCATAGTCGGGATTTGACTTCGTCGCTGCTTAGCGGTCGGGATATCCCGAACGCCATAACACAAACAAAGTTAGGTGGACGGAATTTAGAATCAATAATTCTTCCTATGAATAATGACTAAACACTCAATTATGTCTTTCGCTTTAAAACAATTAACACAAAATCAATGTTCGCCCCGCATTTCTTTGTTTACTTTTTGGAGCTGAAAAAATGTCTTATCGATGGTTTCATACGCACCATTTGGTTGTGGTCCTAGCGCAGGAGCTCCAATCACATAGCCATATCCATCCAAGAAAACATAACTTGGGAAGGAAGCAATTCTGTAATTTTTGAAGATAGGATTTGATTCGTCCAAAACAAAACTTTCCCATGGTAATTGATCCAAAACCTCTTTTGAAGCTTCGAAAGAATCTGATTTTTTACAAATCGTAATGAATGTGACATCATTCAAATACTTCGCATATAAATCAATCAATAAAGGAATTTCGATTTTATTCTTGTCGGAACTAGGATCAAAAAAATGGATGTAAAGATGTTTTTTCTTGAAATCTGCCATTGTTTTGATTGTGCCATCTGTACTTGTAATCACAAATTCAGGCGCTCGACCGCCAGGAACCACCTCGGTTAATCGCATAATCATGTTTTTTGCAATTATTTTATTGCTTTGAAAAAGTGCATGATTTGCAACACTATCTAAAATCGTGATGATATTAGTCTGAGGAAAGTCATTTTGGAAATATACTTCAGATAGCGATTGAATCATGACCAATTCTCTGATTCTCATATTTATTAGCGTGTATTCTTTACCTAACGCACGCATAACTTCCGTTGGACTACTTTTGAGTACTGCGGTATAAACCCGATTATTTGTTTCCATCGCCAATTTTGGCATCATCCCACGGTAAAAATTGATGAAATAATCCATGTATGCATCATTACGATACAAAACGGGACTGTATTTCAAATAAAAGTCGTGTTTTTCATACCGATTTCTTTCTGCTGCATGCTGAATGTTATCCAAAGATGACATGGTATAACGCACATAATCGTAAATGTATTTCCCTGTATCAGCGACGTAATAATTATGAACCCCAACCTTAAATGTGTCCAAAATCTTAGCAAATTCAACTGGTTGTGGTCTTCTGTAATTGAAATTGTTGGCTACAAAATCATCAACCCATCGATTGAACTGAAGAATTTTATAGTTAATGTCTGTTGAATCAATATCAAAAAACGTGATTTCAACCTCGTTTCCCGCAGGTCTGTATGCCGTAAAACGATCCATTTCTGGTATGTAAATAGAATAAGTCGCATTTGGTTCGATGTACATAAACGATTGATTATTGTTCGACCTCACCCGAATTTTTTGCGTTTCTTCAATGTAAAATTGAACCGAAAAAGTACTGTCTTCTTGAACTGTAGCAGACCCTAAGCGACTTTCGTTCATGCTGAAATAATCAACAATTTCCATGAATTCGATGGTTTTTCCAATATACGCTGGAGCAAAACCAGAGATTTTAACAGTCGCTTTATTTTGCGCAAAAACTATAGTTGAAAAAGATGCTAGAAATAAGAATATAAGCGAAAACTTCATGGAGATTATTTTAACGGAGAATTCAATTTCTCATTTTATTAGTGACACTTGAATGATTCAATAACAGATATTGTACCAATTATTAAACGAGAAGATGCTGGTTCGTTACAAATTTTTCAATCGCTCCACCATTTTTATAAATTTCACGCACAATGGTTGACGAAACAGCAGCGAATTTTGGATCGGTCAATAAAAAAACAGTTTCAACTCCGGCCAAATCCAAATTCATTTGTGCAATAGCCGCTTCATATTCAAAATCGTTTGAATTTCGCAGACCTCGAACAATGTACTGCGCATCTTGTTCTTTGCAGAACTCAACTGTTAAACCATTAAAAATCATCACTTTTACCTTTTCATCTAAACCGAAAAGCGATTGAATGTGCGTCAATCGTTTATTTAATTCAAACAAAGGAATTTTGGAACTGTTTTGTCCAACTCCAATAATTATCTCGTCAAACAATTGCATGGCCTTTTTAACAATTAGCTCATGGCCTTTTGTGAAAGGATCAAAAGAACCTGGAAAAACTGCTCTCTTCATATTTTAATGTCTAAAAAAACTAAAAACCACGTTTCCATAGCTTCTTGAACTCTTATAATACGGAAAATCTTCCAATTTTGTTCGTTTACCGTGCTCAATTATTAACACACCACCATCATTCAAGAGATTTCGCTCAAAAGTTTTATCCACCAATTCACGGTAAAAACTCGCTTCATACGGTGGATCAGTGAAAATTAAATCGTAGCGATCTTCCGTTTTATCCAAAAATTTGACTGCTTCTGATTTCAACACATCAATTTTATCGTCAATTTCAAAGTCCTTTGCCAATTTTGAGATGTGTCGAACACAATTGTAATTAACATCAACCGCTGTGACATGCCCTGCTTCTCGCGATAAAAGTTCGAAAGAAATATTTCCGGTTCCGGCACACAAATCGAGGATGTTTAAGTTGTACAAATCCAAGCTATTTTCGAGCATATTAAAAAGTCCTTCTTTTGCAAAATCTGTTGTTGGTCTGGAAGGAAAGCTTTTGGGGACAGTAATTTTTTTTGTTTTGAGAATTCCTCTGATTATACGCACAGTTCTTGGTATTTGGGCAGCAAATTTTCATCAACTGAAACCGTTGAATTTTTCGCTAAGACTTTTAAAAGATTTTTTTCGAGTTCCACGAGATCGAGTTTCGCTCCTACTCCATTATTCAAAGCAATTTCAACTGGATTATTGAACCATTCTTTTTGTTGCAAAGTAAAGCTGATGTAATACACAACGTCCTCCACGCTTGTATAATCGAAATTCGAATAGAAATGTAAGTTATTTTCTTTAACCAAAAGTAGGGTAAAGAAATCTTCATGAAAAACAGCGATGGCTTTAGGTTTGAACGTAGAACCTTTAAAAATACCACGCAACAAATGCGTTGCTTCATGTTGAATTACAACACGTGGAAATTTGATTACAAAGAACGTTTTTAACCAAAATGGAATCCAATAGACATTTACAAGTTGTGGATCTGTTACTCGATTGTAATCAATTTCATTTTTATCAAACTGTTCGCCGAAACAAAGTTTGAAAACGCTGTTGGCTTCTGATTCGTTGTAAACATTTGTAGGAATAAGCGTGGATTGTTTTGCCGACCAAGCGATGCTGCATTCGTCAAAATCAATTTCGCGCAATTTAGCTTCCTCTAAAAAATCTGAAAGTTGTGATTTGTATCTGTAATCTTGTTTATCCAAAAACGAAAATTCATGTTTAGACACAACAAAAGAGCCATCCAATTTTACAAATCGGACGGCTCCAGTATTTATTTCAATCGCTAAATGTCTTTTTGGCATCTTATTCCCAAGATCCTCCCGTATCGTTTCCAGATAAAGTTCCGAACCAAATTTCTTCTTTTACTTTTGACCCTTCTATTTCAGCCAATGGCAAAGTACCACTTACTTTAATTAGAGGAACTTTATCCGCACCTACTTTTGTTTCCAATTTCCATTTTTTCTTAGTCATCGGAATGTAAGGAAGTTTTTCAAGATCAAATTTACCAATTCCCGCAATTTGGCGGCTTTCAACGTAAGATGAACTTCCAAATTTCGTTTTGATTAAACTTACCTGCAAGGTATCACGTGAAAATCCTTTCAATTCACTTGGGCAATTAGACCATTTTGAAAGAACCAAAGCCTCCAGTTCCGTCATCGCTTTATCCACAGGACGGTTGTCCTTATAAACATACTGACTTTCTTGCAATGTCATTGGGCGACCTGGAACTGTTCCTTCAGCTTTGACATAATCCATAGTTGCTGATTTTGCAAACGCTAAGAATTCATCCCACGTTTTTGCATATCTTCCATTTTGAGTTGCGTACAATTTTTGGATGAATCGAATATCAGAAAGATTTTGTTCTGCTTCCAAACGCATCAACTTGTAATCATCGTTGTATTTTTGTGAGTCATTAACTGATTTAAACGACAAATAAATAGTGAATGCAGCGATGATTCCAGACACAATTCCAAGAACGTTAACAATGGATGATTTCACTTTACCAGAACTGTACATCAAGCTCAAAATCGCAGCCACGAATAAAAACAAAGCTGACATTTTGAACATGCCATCTTGGTTTGTTTTAAAACCATACATTAATACCATTAAACCTATAAGGATGAAAATCCCTGGAACGGCAAATTTTTTAAGCAATACTGAAAGGTTACTATTCATATTTTTTGTTTAAATCAATTTTACCCAACAAAACTACAATTTTTTAATTTTCATACGCATTCATTCACACCTTTTTTTCAACCTTTTAATCAATGATTCAGATTTATCAGTAAATCAAGGGGTTGAGAGACAAAAAATCATACATTTTATTGAGCCATTCAAAATCTAGTATAATAATAGACAATATCTATTGCCTTATAAAATTAATTGATAAATTGAATGACTATTAGCAAGTAACTTTGTTCTGTGAATATTAATCAATAAAAACAATAAATTATGAGTTATGTAGGTAAAAAATTCCCATCGATGTCAATCAACGCGATGGATGAAATGGGCGACACGTTTCAACTAGATCTTTTTCAAAAGGCAAAAAATGAGAAGAAAAAAATTCTTTTGTTCTGGTATCCAAAAGATTTCACTTTTGTTTGTCCAACGGAGATTCATGCTTTTCAAGAAGTTTCGGAAGAATTTGCAAAGCGAAACACCTTAATTATTGGAGCTTCATGCGATACGGCTGAAGTTCACTTTGCATGGTTAAACACAGCAAAAGACAACGGTGGAATTGAAGGAGTGAAATTTCCATTGTTAGCCGACTCAACACGCAAATTGGCTCAAGAGTTAGAAATACTTGATTATGATATGTACGATGAAAACTCCACGGGCGATAACGTTTCCTATCGCGCAACTTTCTTAATTGATGAAGACGGAAAAGTATTTCACGAATCAACCAATGACATGCCTGTTGGACGCAATGTACATGAATATTTGAGAATAATCGATGCTTATGCGCACGTTCAAAAGCACGGTGAAGTTTGTCCAGCGAATTGGGAAACAGGTAAAGAAGCAATGAATGCAACGAGCAAAGGTGTAGCGAATTATTTGAGCAAACACTAATGCTCCATGCTGAATTTTGAATGATAAATGATGAATTGAATTTATTAATTAGGAAATTATGTATACAGAAATAATGGAGGATAATTTAGGCGATTTGCTTAAATCATCTTCAAAAGTAATGGTTCAATTTGGTGCATCTTGGTGTGGGAATTGTAAGATCACCAAGCCAAAGTTCAAGCGATTGTCGGAAGAAAATCCATCGATTGAGTTTTATTATGTGGACGCTGAGAAATTCCCAAATTCAAGAGCGCATGCTGACGTTAGTAATTTGCCAACATTTGCATCTTTTGAAAATGGACAAGTAGTTGCTCAAGAACAAGGAAATAAATTAGAAACCATTCAAAACGTGCTTCATGCGATTACCAGTAATTAAACACCTCGTTGGATTTATTTCCAAAAATGATGCTGATTTTGTGCAAGAAACCATTGAAACTTTGGAATATTTCATTGATGCACCTGGTATTAAAGAAGAAGAATTGGATGTCATTGGAGAAATGCTCTCTAATTTATACGGTTCACTGGAAGTCGATGCAGAAATCAAGCGAGGAATTCCAGAACGAGAAGCGTTAAATGCTTTCATGAAGCGGGTAACTGGCTCGATCGACAAATAAAGAGTTATTTAAATAGAACCATTTTCGATAAAATAACGTAAACGAGAATTCAATTTTAGGATTCTCGTTTTTTAGTTAATACAAAATGAAAAAGGTCACTTCTGCCGATCAATATTATGAATCAACCGTGAAATACGCGGATGAATTAAAAACACTTCGTTCTATTTTCTTAAAATCAGGTTTGGTTGAAACCATAAAATGGGGAGCTCCAGTTTATCAATTCAATGGAGAAAATGTAGTGGCGACTTGCGAATTCAAGAATCACTTTGGCATTTGGTTTTACCAAGGTGCATTGCTTACAGATCATCAAAATAAACTAATAAATGCATCGCCTGAAAAAACGAAAGCACTTCGTCAATGGCGCATGACTGGAAAGCTGGATATCGACGAGCCTCAAATTTTGCAATTTATTTATGAGTCGATTGAAAATTTCAAAAAAGGAAAAAAAATTACAGCCGATAGAAATAAACCACTTGAAATTCCAGTTGAATTAAAGTCTTTCTTAGAAAATAATAAAGAACATGCTTCGCAATTTGAAGGGCTAAATCTCACTAAAAAGCGTGAATTCTGTGAATACATTGAATCCGCAAAACGCCTTGAAACAAAAATTGCTCGACTTTCTAAAATAGGGCCAATGATTTTAGAAGGCATCGGATTAAATGATAAATACCGATGACATTCGTTTATTTTGATTTTCTTTGGCTATGAATCTTAGTCGACTTATAGTTATCGTTCTAATGTCCATTTCATTTAATGGACTATCTCAATATGTAGATCGTTTTCACATCGATTCATTAGTCATTCAATTTGAAAATGCATCGTCAGACATTAAACCGACAGATTATCCTTTATTGTACCGACTGGCTGATACATTAAACCAAAATCCAGCAATACATGTTTTGATACGCGGTCATGTTTGCTGTGTGAATCGCAATAAATTGGCCAAAGCTAGGGCGCGAACCGTTCGTAAATACTTAATTAACTTTGGTGTTGATCCAAAAAGGCTTACAATTCAAGGTATGCGGAATAGCATGCCTATTATTTTCCCTGAAAAATCTCATCAAGATGAACTGGTGAATATGCGTGTTGACTTCGTTTATTCAACGAATTAGCACTTTCAAACGTTATTGATTTGAATGAAAATTTAGAATTGCAAGAATGCTCATAAAATATCCTTTGTTATTTTGGAGAAACTTAAATTTTCCTTACTTTTAGACCGCTAGAAATGAAACAGCGCCCACGCGCAAAACTTAAAAACATTGATTATGAAACTAAAATTAGTTGTTGTCGCTTCACTCCTGTTTTCGGCATCTTTTACGATGGCGCAAATTCAAGGAAATGGTGGAGAACCAATCAGTAAAAAATTAAAATCACTTACACAAGCGCACACTGTTGCTTTTGCAGAACCTGATCTTGAAGCATTGCGACAAGAAGATGCGATTGTGGATGCAGAAAAATCTGGACCATGGCGCTTTGGTTATAATAATGAAACAAACATTACACTTTCCAATTCAGGTGTTTGGGACAACCTTCCAAATGGCGGAAAAGTATGGAGAACAAAATTAGTTTGTGAAAATGCTTTGACAGTAAATCTTACCTTGGAAGATGTTAAAATTCCTGCTGGGAATGAACTTTATGTTTACAACGAAGATAAATCATTTATTCTTGGGAAGTTTGAAGAGAATCATTTGTATTTGGGGAATTTGGGAACTGAATTAGTTCCCGGAAATACTGTAATCGTTGAATACTATGTTGCTCCTAACAATTCAGTGAGCGATGCTTCGATGAAAATCGTGAAAGTAACGCATGGCTACAGAACAGCAAACGAATTTGCAGCAAAAGCTTTCGGTAGTTCTGGTAGTTGTAATGTGAATGTTGCTTGTCCTTCGGGTACTGATTGGGAACCAGAAATCAGAGCTGCTGTTATGCTTGTTTCAGGCGGAAGCGGTTTTTGTTCGGGATCGTTGATTAACAACACGTTAAATGATGGTAAACCTTATGTTTTAACAGCAAATCACTGTTATTCAAATCCTGCTTCTTGGATTTTTAGATTTAAATGGGAGTCCGCAACTTGCACAAATCCTGCAAGTTCACCTGCATTTGTTTCTTTGTCAGGTGCAGTATTGAGAGCTAGAGCTACTCCTTCAGACTTTTGCTTGGTTGAAATTACAGGTGGATTAGAAGGTGGGACTGTTCCGGCGAGTTATGAACCATATTTTCCGGGTTGGAGCAACGTTGATGTAGCAGCAACTACAGCAACTGGAATTCATCACCCATCTGGAGATATCAAAAAAATATCTGTAGAAAACACACCGCTTATTTCAACAACTTTTGGTGGTTCTCCTGCGAATAGCCATTGGGGTGTAACTAGCTGGGATAGTGGAGTTACAGAAGGAGGTTCTTCGGGTTCACCTTTGTTTGATCAAAATCACAGAATTATCGGACAATTGCATGGAGGAGCATCATCTTGTACTTCTTCGCAATTATCTGATGAATATGGAAAAGTTTCTTATTCTTGGGAACCAGCGGGAAGTAATTCAACAAATCAACTTAAATTTTGGCTAGATCCGAGTAGCTCTGGAGCTACAGTTTTAGATGGATATGATCCTTCAAATCCACCAGCGCCAGACAATGCAGGAATTAATGGTTTAACTAGTCCAAGTGGTTCATTTTGTGGAGCTTCTGCGCAATTTACACCAACACTTGTGTTGAGAAATTATGGAAATAATCCTTTGACTTCAGTAACAATTACGTATAATATTGATGGTGGAACCGACCAAATCTACAATTGGACAGGAAATTTGGCTCCAGGATCAAACACAACGGTTACCTTGCCTTCCATGACAGCAACCAATGGTACGCATACGTTCAATGCAACTACAAGTTTACCAAATGGAACAACAGATACGGGAATCACAAATGATTCAGCTAGTTCTACATTTACAGTGAATACGAATGGTCAACCGATCACTTTTGCATTGACAACAGATTGTTATGGTGATGAGACATCGTGGCAACTATTAAATGCTAGTAGCACGGTTATCGCATCTGCTGCTGTTAATACTCTTCCGGATGAAACACTTATTGAAACAGAATGGTGTCTATCTGCAGGTTGCTATACATTTGTAATCAATGATAGTTACGGAGATGGAATGACATCTACAAGTTGTCCATCGGATGGTACGTATAACATTACAGATCAATTTTCGAACACCTTAGCATCAATCATTGTTGCGAATTTTGGAAACAGTGAGTCAAATCCATTTTGTGTTGGTGGTGTTGGAATCGGAGAAAAATCAGGTTTTGAGTTTTCGGTATATCCAAATCCTTCAAATGGAGATGTAACGATTTTCATTTCAGAATCAATTGGTGATTTCGAAATTTCGGTCATGGATTTGATGGGTCGCGAAGTGTTTTCTGATAAAGGAACAGGAACGAAAAATTCTTATTCATTCACGAATCTTGCACATGGAACGTACATGTTACATGTAGGAAACGATACTTTCAGTAAAACTCAATCGGTTGTGATTAAGTAATAATTTAGGAAATAGAAAAGGCGAATTCATTGAATTCGCCTTTTTTTGTGACTTAAATTTCTTAAAAGTTGATTCGCTTTGTTTAATTGAAACGCTAATCGAACCACTAAAATTAAAGATGCATTTACTTTTTAGTCAACGAATTTTTTAATTCATGCACCTCTTGCTGTAACTCCTTTAACGAACGTGAAATTTCTTTGTCATCAATTTGCATTTCAGGCAATTCTGGTGAGATGTAGTTGACAAATTTCCAAATTTCAATAATGCTGTTTACGTTCACCATGTATGGTTTGTAAAGCGTATTGGTGGAACATAATTGAAAAGATTGTTCTGATTCAATCAGGTTATGTAAAATTTTAAAAACGATTCCATCCTCTTTAGTCACAACAATGCACGGAGTTCCATTTCGAATGGACATCCAATTTTGAACAAATTCACCCACAACAAATGAACCCTCAACTACTGGCGGCATCGAATCGCCTTTTATTGGAAACGATCTGTATTTTCTGTCTTTGGAAAGAAAAGGCAAGTTAAAAGTTGGAAGTACTTTTAAATAATCAGGATCGGCATACCCAGATGTATATCCAGCAGAAGCTTTCATCGACACCATTTCAATTAATTCCTCATTATCGGAATCAACCATAGCGGTAAGAACGCGGAGCTTTTGACCTTTTACGTCTGTATACAATCCATTATCGATCCGATCCCAATCATTTTCAGAGAATTCAGTTAAATCCTTTTTTACCAAATCATCAATAGGAATGGTATAAAAATTTGACAATGAAATGAGGTTTTCAATACTTGGTTGAGCTACCCCATTTTCGTAGCCACTGTAAGAAGATCGCGTAAACCCAAGTGCAGCTGCGACTTCTTCCTGCGACATTTTTTTTCGTTTACGAACGATTTTTAGATTATTTCCAATATTCATGATTGTTGAATTAATGCTATTTCACAAAAATACAAACAATTCTTAAAATACAATCAAAAAATGATTATAATTTAATCTAAATAAAGCTAATAAGATGCCAAAAAGAAATAAGTTCTTCTTTCACTCAAATCATTGATCATTGTAAATGCGCAACTTCAGATTCTGGATTTTCACCTCTATATTGTGCAATTACTCGATAATTATTTATTTTATCCCATGCTTCTTGATAGTCAAATGGTTCTGAGCTCAAAATAAATTTAAATTTATCATTTTGAATTTGAATTTCAGTCTGATTTTCAATAAGTTCTTCCTGAGGAATAAGCAAATGTTCGATAATAAATACCGGAAACAAGCCGTTCCAAGCTAGAGCCCAATGCGGATTACAGCGGGCAATGGAACCAACTCCTTCACACTTGATATCAGTTACAAATGTAAAATATTCCTCATTATATTGATAGTTCTCACCAAAATACACAGGCATTGAATCCCAAGCTTGAATAGGCTCCAAATTAAATTCGTATGCCTTAATGAATGTATCGGCTACCTCAAAAACTAGTAGATTACCTTGAGAACCATATCCTAATAATTCTTCGGGATTTTCTTTTTCGATTTCTTTGTTACAACTAATTAAAATTAATCCGAAAAATAAATAAATATACTTCATATGTATTTTTAGTGATTGATTAATGTTACTAAACAAACAGATTTACAACTTCAACTGTATCGGCTGCCCAACTTTTTTGGCGTACACATGCGTGAACTTAGCTCCAAAAAAAATGATTTGAGCAGAATAATAAACCCAAGCAAGTAAAACGAAAAATGTGCCTGTGATTCCGCCATTTGCAGCGAAAAAATAATTGGTTAGGTAATACTTAATGATTAATTGACCGAGGTACAAGAAGATAGATGTTACAAGCGCTCCGGCCATAGCCAATTTCCATTTCACAACACCATCGTGTACATATTTAAAAATGAAACTAAAAATGATGAAATTTGAAATAATGGAAGTGGCGTGCTGCAAAAAATAGCTATAAAATGTATGAAATGTTTCGTTGGTGATTACATCCGATCCCAATGATAATAGTACGGTTTGTCCTAAATAAAATACAATGACTAAAACCCCAAAAAATGTGATCATTAAAATGGATAAAAATCTAAAAGTCAAAGAATTAATTATTTTTTTCTTGCGATTGAGCACAGGAATTGTCAAATCGTAAAAGTCGTTGATGCTTGATTTTAAGGAAACGAGAAATGCTGAGGAAGAAAACATCAATACAACGACACCAATAATTTCCATCATGACATTGCGTTTTTCCACATCGAGTGTTTTCAAAAAGTCCATGATTCCAGAAATGTCAGAAATTCCAACTTGCTCTTGCAATAAATGCCCAATCGAACTGCGCACTACTTCATTTCCCACAACTCTTCCAAGAAAATAAATCCCAAGATAAATCAAGGGAAGCATCGCGAATAACGCATAATACGCCAACGAAGCACTGTGCATCAAGGTGGATTCTTTCATGTATTCCATAAAAGTTTCCTTGAAAAGCCCAAACGTTTCCTTCCAATTAAGTACTCTGATTTTTTTTCTTAACATTTATTTCTGTCGTGTTTTCAATAGATTCGGAACTCAATAATACAATGTTTTTTCCATCTTCCGTTTGAAAAGTATTTAAAAAAGTACCGCCTTGAAACAATGCACTCATAAATTGAATTTTCAATTGTCCTTTATTTTTTGGTGCAATTTCATATTCATTCGGTCGAAAATAGAAGCGTTGATCATTTAAAGTTACACTATTTACCCATCCATACAACTCCCCTTCTTCCAATGTTTTATAATTGTAAAAAGCGGACTCTGGCGTTGAAACGCGTTTTATTTTACCACCTTTTAAATAAATGAGTTTCGAACACAAACTCAATAATTCAGAACCATCGTGAGAAACCAATACGATACTTGTTTTCCGAATCTCTTTGAGCATCAACAGGTAATTCAACAGCTTGGTTTTAAGTCGTGTATCCAAATGCACAAATGGTTCGTCGAGCAATAACAATTTTGGTTCACAGGCAAGTGCTCGCGCAATTGACAGACGTTGTTGTTCGCCACCGGACAACGAATGAGCTTTCTGCGTGCGCATTTCGCTTAATTCAACCAAATCCAATAATTCCTCCACAAATTTATTTCGCTGCTTTTCAGGTAAATACAAGATCTTCTCCCGTATATTTTGTTCTGTAGTATGATAAATATCTAACCCAAAATCTTGGTTTACCAATTGAATATCATCATGTCCGGGGACTAATTTAATGCTTGGTCCAAGGACTTTTTTTCCTTCAAAAGTGACTTTTCCAGCCGTTGCATCCACCAAGCCAGCAATTATTTTCAGCAAGGAAGTTTTTCCCGCTCCACTTTTTCCTGCAATGCCAATAACTTCCCCTTCGTTGATTCGAAAAGATATGTCATGCAAAATGACTTTTTGAAAACTTAATGAAATATTTTCAACTTGAAGCATTAGAAGACCAAAGCTTTGGGAAATTCAAGCGATGCAATATAAATTCCAGGAATTGGATTTGCCATTGGTTCATTTTCCTTTATGACAATCTCTAAACGAATGGTGTCGTTTTCTGTATAATTTCTTGAGCTGTGCAACATGCTTTCCGAACATCCAACAAAGGTAGAAGGATTTCCCTCTGAAATTATTTCAAACAGCATCATATTTGAAACATCATGTGAGAAAGCTTCGCCGTTTGGCAATTCTCCAGCTAAAGGAAAACTTGCCTTGCGATGCTCAATGACTTCTTGAACGTCTGTAGTGATTTTCATTTCGTCTTCCCATTCGTATTTTCGATTGTTCACCGATGGCTTTCCTTCGTAATGCGCATCAGCATGTTCTTGCGAAAAATGTTCGTTGAGGTAATAAACGTTAATTATGCACTTCATGAATTGGCTTTTGACAAAGGTATAGATTTGAATAATGATGTCTAGATCAAATTTCAATGAGTTATTAACCGTTGAAATTGAATATGATTTAGGATGTTTGGTAATTTGGATTGAATACAGAGATAGACTATTAATTTTTCGAACATGCATATAAGTCAATAAAATCAGACTGTTCACTAAAAAATTATTTTTTTAAATATTTAATTTTTTTGACAGTAAATTGGTGTGTATTTCAGGGCAATAAACCCTCCCTCGTCTACGATACACATTTCTAAAAAACAGCTACAAGTCAATAAAATCAGACTGTTCACTAAAAAATTATTTTTTTAAATATTTAAATTTTTTGACTGTAAATTGGTGTGTATTTCAGGGCAATGAATCCACCCTCGTTTACGATACACATTTCTAAAAAACAGCTACAAGTCAATAAAATCAGACTGTTCACTAAAAAATTATTCTTTTAAATTTTTAAATTTTTTGGGGCAATAGTAACTTGATTATCATCAAAAATTTCCGACTATTATGTCTCTGTTATCACGAAACAGCTAATTCTGCTATTCCAAGTCTACTTCAACTCAGATTCCCTCAAAAAAACCTACTTTTGCCAAAAACAATTCATGTCCAAAATCGTTCAATTATACCGTAAAAAAACAGATTCCGTATTGCGAAAACATCCATGGGTTTTCTCAGGAGCAATTGACATGGCTTCAGAAGATTTGGCGGATGGAGATGTTGTTACTGTAAATGATGCAAATGGAAAATTCTTGGCTCGAGGTCATTTTCAGCATGCAACGATCGCCGTTCGTATTTTAACTTTTACTGACGCAGAACTAGATCAATCATTTTATAATCAACGTATTGCAAATGCTTTTCAAGTTAGACAGAATCTTGGTTTATTGTCTGAAATGAATTCCATTTGTCGCTTGGTTCATGGCGAAGGTGATTCACTGCCTGGACTCATTGTTGATTTTTACAATGGTGTTGCAGTGATTCAATGTCACAGCATTGGCATGTACAATTCGCTAAAATTTATAACCGAAGGCTTGAAAAATGCCCTTGGAAAACAATTGAAAGCCGTTTACAGTAAATCTTCCGATACCTTGCCTGAGCGTGCAGAAGGAAAAGATGGTTATTTATTCGGCAAATGCAAAACGCCTCATCAGGCAATGGAAAATGGTGTTTTACTAAATATCGATTGGGTAAATGGTCAAAAAACTGGATTTTTCATTGATCAACGTGAAAACCGATTTCTATTGGGACGATATGCAAAAGGAAAACGAATTTTGAATACGTTTTGTTATTCTGGTGGATTCAGTTTACTCGCCTTAAAGAACGATGCAACGCTTGTTCATTCATTGGATAGTTCGAAAAAAGCCATCGTTTTGACTGATGATAATGTTTCATTTAATGGTTTTGAGAATCACGCCTCAATTGTTGCTGATGCGATGGAATACATGAAAGAATTGCCCGAAGATTATGACATCATTGTACTTGATCCGCCAGCATTTGCGAAACACAGAGACAAACGTCACAAGGCTATTCAAGGCTACAAACGATTGAACGCCCATGCAATTCGACAGATTAAACCAGGTGGCATCATTTTCACGTTTTCTTGTTCTCAAGTGGTTGACAAAAACATGTTTACGAATACAATCATTGCTGCAGCGATTGAAGCTGGAAGAAATGTTCGAATTTTGGAACAATTGCATCAACCAGCTGATCATCCGATAAATGCGTTTCATCCGGAAGGCGAGTATTTGAAGGGGTTAGTTATTCAAGTTGATTAGTTATGAATTATAAGATTTGATAGGAGGCCATTTCTTCAAATTTTCAAATTAAAAATCTTCAAATTTCAATAAGCATGCTAAGCATCAGTTACAGAACAATTTTAAGCGTAGCCCTTCCGTTGATGGGGTCGTCGTTTATTCAATCAATTGTGCTCTTGACTGATTCGGCGTTTTTAAGTCGCTACAACATGCACGACTTTGATGCAGCTGGAAATGCGGGATTGATTTATATCACGGTTTTCATGGCAATTATTGGATTTAGCGATGGAGCTCAAATTCTGTTTGCACGGAGAATTGGTCAGCAAAAAAGTGAAGCTCTTGGGCGCATTTTTGGCACTTCGTTGCTTACTTTGTTTCTGGTGGCACTTGCTTTATTTGCCTTTGTCCAATTTGCGATGCCCAATTTATTGCTTAGCTATTCAAAACACGCAGATTTAGCCGTTTCTCAGGGTCAGTTCATTTCCATTCGAAGCTATGCACTCTTTTTCGGAATGATTGCTTTTCCGATCAACGCTTTTTTCTTAGCGCATGGAAAAACGTGGGTTGTATTGGTTTCAGCCGTTATCATTGCCGTTTCAAATATCATTTTGGATTACAACATGATCTTTGGCTACAATGGTTTTCCTGAAATGGGACTCGCTGGTGCAGCATGGGCTTCAACAATTGCCGATGGACTTGGGATGTTGTTTTTGGTCGTTTATTTGATTTATTCCAAAGAGCGCAAAAAATATGGTCTTCTCAAACACTTTTCGTTTGATTGGACATCGATGAAAGAACTCTTCAAAATCAGCAATCCCATTGTTTTTCAAGGAGTTTTAGCTTTGGCGACCTGGACCGTATTCTTTACATGGATCGAGCAAATGGGTAAATTCGAATTAACTGTATCTCAAAACATTCGTTCACTCTATTTCCTAGCGTTCGTGCCACTTTGGGGATTTGCTGGAACAACCAAAACTTATATTTCACAGTACATTGGAGCCGGAAAATTTGAAGAACTTCGAACCATCAAAAAGCGTATTCAGCTTATGACCATTTTGTTTATGGTGGTGGTATTTCACGGTGCCATTTTTTACCCAGAAGCAATGATTCGATTGATAAATCCTGATGTGGAATACTTAGCAAAAAGTGCCGAAATTTTACAATACATTTGTCCTTCCATGTTCATTTTTGGATTCGTTAGTGTTTATTTTCAAACCATCAATGGAAGTGGAAACACGATGATTACCTTTGGAATTGAAGCGATTAGCGTGTTGATGTACATTGTGTCGGCGTATTTATTTATCAAGGTTTTTGAGTGGGATATTTATTGGGTTTGGACGGTTGAATATGTTTATTTCATAACTATGGGATCCTTGTCTATTCTCTATTTACGTATGTTTGATTGGAAGAAAAAAGTAGTTTGATGGAATCAATTAGAATCGTTTTCATGGGTACACCCGAATTTGCGGTAACCATTTTAGATCGTTTAGTAACAAATCATTACAACATTGTTGGGGTGATTACAGCTCCAGATAAACCAGCAGGTCGCGGACAAAAAATCCATGAAAGCGATGTGAAAAAATATGCCGTAGCCAACCAACTAAATGTGCTTCAACCCACAAATTTGAAGGACGAAGGATTTATTTCAGGGCTAAAATCATTAGAGGCTGATTTGTTTGTTGTAGTTGCCTTTCGCATGTTGCCAGAAATTGTCTGGATGATGCCACCGATGGGAACGATTAACTTACACGCTTCCATCCTACCGAATTATCGAGGAGCAGCACCTATCAATTGGGCGATAATCAATGGCGAAAAAGAAACAGGAGTTACTACTTTTTTCATTGAAAAAGAAATAGATACTGGAAAAATCATTGAGCGCAATACATTACCAATCGGGGAAAATGAAACCGTTGGCGAATTGTATGCTCGATTGATGGAACTTGGTGCTTCCACTACTCTTTCTACCGTTGCGAAAATTGCAAATGGAACAGCAGTTGGCATCCCGCAACTTGAATTTCAAGAAAATGGATTGAAACCTGCACCAAAAATCTTCAAAAATGATTGCGAAATTGATTTTTCGAAGACAGTTCAAGAGGTACACAACTTCGTGCGTGGACTCTCACCTTACCCAAGCGCATGGTGCATATTGCGCGACCAAAACACTTCTGAAACCAAGAGTTTTAAGATTCATAAAGCAACGAAAACCGAACAAAAGACAAATGGAAACAAATCGTTGATTGCTACCAAAGAAGGTATTTTGTTTCCGTGTGTGGATTTTTATTTGAATGTGACAGAATTGCAGCCTGAAGGAAAGCGGAGCATGGATTTTAAAGCGTTTTTGGCCGGGAATAGTGTTGAGGGAGTTGTGGTTGGTTGATATAATAAGAATACATTTTGGAATGTTTTTTTTTAGTAATTTTAGGTTCTAAACTATAATCTAATGAAAAGTATCCATAACCTCACAAAGCTAATTCCTCTTGGCAGTTTTATTGTCATTTTATTGAGTTCTTTAAAACTTATAATCTTTTATAAAGTTTTTAATATCGACATAGTTGATTACTTAAACGTCCAAGAATACATTACATTATTCATCGAGGATTTATTTTTGTTAGTCATTATTTTCGGTCTATCAATATTGATTAAATTCAGTAAATTTAACTTAACAATTGAGAAAGATAAGGATGAGAATGATAAATCTATTTTAGGCACAAAGTTAATAATAGGAGTAGTATTAGTGACTCTTTTTTCTTTACTTATTTTGCATTATTCATATTTTGATAAAGCATCTTTACCTTTTTCTACAACCACATTCTTGATTGCGTCGATTGTTACGAATGTAATTATTATTATCATTTTTATAATTTACATTAAAACAGTTAGATATGAACTATTCTTGGGAGCAACAATTTTTCTTCATATTATGTTTACAAGTTTAGGCTCAGCATTCACAATAATTCAAAATCAAGATAAATTGAAATATACCATTGTTTTAGCAGAAGAAACTATCATTACCAATAACAATTTACATTTCTTAGGAACATCTAATGAATACCTATTTCTTTATGATATAAAATTAAGATCCTCGATAATTTTAAAACGGAAGGAAATAAAAAGAGTCACAATCGACATTAGAAAAAAATGCAAAAAATAAAACTATTATTCGAATACCTTTTTTTCGTTGGGATTTAGTTGAAATCAAATTTAACTATATACTATAGGATCAGTTTTGAAATTTCCCGGATTATTTACATCATTGTTTTCATTGTTTATGGGAGTAAATACAGCTCATATATGCAAGAACTTATTAAATGACTTAAAATTGTTGAAAATCGGAGGAATAGATAATTTTTCGCTTTGTTGTGGATCGAATTCTTAACAAGTTTTAGCATTGCGTTACACCAAATCTTGCTTATCTTTGATGACCGCGTCCACATCGATTTGTTGCACGTAAATGTTCTCCTTTTAAATGCTCGTTTGTATGTCCTCAAATTATACAATTCACGGTTTTTCGTTTTCCACCTATACACCACCAGAACAATCTGATTTTGAGCGATTATTCGAGATTTTTAAGGAATTAATTACACATACTTCTGGAGATTTCGACGAAGCTATCGATTGGTTGCGTGTGCTCGATAAGGAATACAAATTAACAACTCCCGAATATACCATTGACGATTTCATTAACGAATTGATTAAAAAACGATTCATTCGCGAAGGAAATGGAACCGAAGGCGACGGAAAAAGAGAAATGACTCCAAAATTGGAGAGAACATTGCGCCAACATGCGATGGAGCAGATTTTTGGAAAGTTAAAACGCGCTGGACAGGGAAATCACACGACAAAATACAGCGGACAAGGTGACGAAACGAGTGGCGAATTTCGGAATTATCAGTTCGGTGATTCGCTTGATCGAATTTCGATGACCGAATCCTTTAAAAATGCGCAAATCAATCACGGAACGGAAGATTTTCAGCTCCAAGAAACAGATTTAGTTGTTCATGAAAGTTTGCATCAAGCACAAATGAGCACCGTTTTGATGATTGATATTAGTCACAGTATGATTTTATATGGTGAAGATCGCATTACTCCTGCCAAAAAAGTTGCCATGGCTTTGGCGGAATTGATTTCAACGCGCTATCCAAAAGATACGCTTGACATCTTGGTTTTCGGAAACGATGCCTGGACAATTAACGCTAAAGAATTGCCTTATTTACAAGTCGGTCCGTATCACACAAACACAGTCGCAGGATTGGAATTGGCGATGGATTTATTGCGAAAAAAGAAAAACGCCAACAAGCAAATTTTCATGATTACCGATGGAAAACCGAGTTGCGTTATTCAACCAGATGGCACGTATTATTTCAATTCCAACGGCTTAGATAAATACATCGTTGACAAATGCTACACAATGGCGCAACGAGCCAGAAAATTAAACATTCCAATCACAACATTTATGATTGCTCAAGATCCTTATTTGAAGCAATTTGTTGAGCAATTCACCGAAGCAAATGGAGGAAAAGCGCTTTACACAGGATTAAATGGTTTGGGCGATATGATTTTCGAGGATTACGCGAGAAATCGGAAAAAGAAATTATGAATTAGAAATTAAATAAAATGACAAAAGCAAAAACTTTAGGTGAATTAATACAAAATGGTTACGCATCGAAATCGGTGAAGCAAGAATTACGTGACAACTTAATTTTGAAATTGAAGGAAAGCGAAAATCCATTTCCAAACATTCATGGTTATGATCACACCGTGATTCCTGAATTGCAACGTGCCATTTTAGCGAAACACAATATCAACTTATTGGGATTGCGTGGTCAAGCGAAAACTCGAATTGCTCGACTCATGGTTGATTTATTGGATGAATACATTCCAATTATCGCTGGTTCGGAAGTAAACGATGATCCTTTGGCGCCGATTTCATTTTATGGTAAGTCACAATTGGCAGAACTTGGTGATTCTTTGCCGATTCAATGGGTGCATCGTTCAGAACGTTTCTCGGAAAAATTGGCAACGCCTGATGTTTCCATTGCAGATTTAATTGGCGATGTTGACCCAATCAAAGCATCGAACTTGAAATTGAGTTATGCCGATGAACGCGTGATTCACTTTGGAATGATTCCTAGAGCAAATCGTTGCATCTTCGTCATCAACGAATTACCTGATTTACAGGCTAGAATTCAAGTTTCCTTATTTAATATTTTGCAAGAAGGCGATGTTCAAATCCGTGGATTTAAATTTCGTTTTCCACTCGATATGCAATTCGTTTTCACAGCAAATCCAGAGGATTACACCAATCGTGGCAGCATCATTACGCCTCTGAAAGATCGAATTGGATCTCAGATTTTGACACATTATCCAGAAACGATTGAATTAGCGCGACGCATTACTGAACAAGAAGCTAAAATATCTGATGAGCAAAAAGAAATGGTTATTGTACCAAATTTGGCGCGAGACATCATTGAACAAATCTCGTTTGAAGCACGCGAAAGTGAGTTTATAGACACCAAAAGTGGAGTCAGTGCTCGCTTGAGTATTTCTGCCCTCGAAGCACTTATTTCTGCAGCAGAATTGCGTTGTTTGAAAGGCGATTACGAAAAAACGAACGTCCGACTAAGTGATTTCGCTGCGTTGATTCCTGCCATGACTGGAAAAATGGAATTGGTTTATGAAGGTGAGCAAGAAGGTTCGCGTTATGTTGCCGAGCAAATTATCGATGCCGCAATCCGCACCTTGTTTGAAAGTTGCATGCCGAAGATTCCAAAACTTGAAAAACCCGATGAAAAAGGCGTTTACACAGATCTCATTCAATGGTTTGCCACAAACGACACCTTAGATCTAAACGACTTACAAGACGACAAAGATTTTGAACGCGAACTCAATAAAATTAAACCATTGACTGTTTTAATCGAGCAATATCAACCTAACATTAAAGCAGAGGATTTGACTTTTTTCAAAGAATTTGTTTTATGGGCTTTGGTGGAAGCGAAAAAATTGAGCAAGAATCGAATCGCTGTGAATATGAGTTTTTGATTATACTGCGGGGATTAAGCGAGTTATGCAAGAACATGCATGGCTTTAGGTTTGGAGAATTCAAGTTTGGAGTTTTGAAGATAAGCTGCCCTTTCAGGGCGCTATTAGACCTTATTGTATAACCACCAATGGCGTTGCCATTGGGTTGCTATAAGCTGGACTTTCAGTCCGAGTAAGATAGTGAATTAGGCTCATGCGTCCTGAAAGGACAACTTATTCCATAAGCCAAGGCAACGCCTTGGCGTACCATAACATAATACATCTGCGCCCTGAAAGGGCAACTCTGTCTATAAAGTCTTTCTCTCAAAACTCAAAAAAACAGCTTAATTCGCACTTCTTCAAACTCATACGTCCTGAAAGGACAACTTATTCTATAAGCCAAGGCAGCGCCTTGGCGGACCATAACGTAATACATCAGCGCCCTGAAAGGGCAACTCTTTCTATAAAGTCTATCTCTCAAAACCCAAAACAACAGCTTGATTCGCACTTATTCAAGCTCATACGTCCTGAAAGGACAACTTATTTCACAAGCCAAGGCAGCGCCTTGGCGCACAGTTATGTAATACATCTGCGCCCTGAAAGGGCAACTTTTTTTAATAAAATCGATCTCTCAAAACAAAATAATTCTTAAATTAGAATAAAACTTTAACAAACTAGCTATGCCTCAGTCACTTTCAAAACTTTACGTACACATCGTATTTCATGTCAAAAATAATTTATTGAAAATTCGAGATGAAGAGAAAAAGGAATTATACGCCTATATGTCAGCAATTATTAAAGATAACGAGTCTATACCGATCATTATCAACGGAGTTGGCGACCATGTTCATATATTATGCATCATGTCGAAAAACATTGCAATGGCAAAATTGGTTGAGGAAATCAAAAGGCACAGCAGTCGATGGATTAAAACCAAGAGCCCTTATTATAAGACTTTCGCCTGGCAAGGAGGTTATGGCGCATTTTCGGTTAGTCCTTCAGTGCTCGACAAAACAATCAAATATATCGAGAAACAAGAAGAACATCATAAAAAACGAGACATCAAAGATGAACTAACCTTATTTTTAAAAGAATACGAGGTAGAATATAACGAAAAGTATTTGCTGTCGAGTGAACAATAAAACCACCTTCTCTAAAACACCAAACTCTCAGCATCCACCATCGGTATCCAATAGTTCATCTTTTTTTGGATAACTTTAAAATGATGTTTATCCTCTTCCGTCACAAAAGTAATGGCATCGCCGGGGTTTTCCGCTCGACCCGTTCTTCCTATGCGATGTACAAAATCTTTTGGCGACCGAGGTAATTCATAATTGATAACGTGCGGTAAAAATGCAATGTCAATTCCTCTTGAAAGCAAGTCTGTGGCAACTAAAACGCGCAAACTACCTGTTTTAAATTTGGTCAATGCATCACTCCTACCGCCTTGACTTTTCTTGCTGTGAATTGCCCGAGCATCAATGCCATTTTTTTTCAATTTATCAGCAACTAAATCAGCTTGATACACGGACGAAGTAAAAATCAACACTTGCTTCCAATCATTGCTTTGAATCAAATGGCGAAGTAGCGGACCTTTTTTCTCGGGCGAAACGAAATACCCAAGTTGATTAATCAATTCAACAGACTGCTCCTCCACTTCAACCTTGATAACAGTTGGATTTTTCAGCAATACACTTTCAATCGCTTGAATATCTGGACTTAACGTAGCTGAAAACAACAGATTCTGACGCTTTTTCGGTAAAAGTGCAAAAATGCGATCCATTTCGTTCTTAAATCCAAGATTGAGCATCTTATCTGCTTCATCCAAAACCAAGGTACTCAAATCGTTGAAATGCATGGCGTTGGATTCAACGAGTTCCAATAATCGTCCTGGAGTTGCCACTAAGACATTGATGTGCTGCATACCAATCATTTGAGGATTGATCGAAACTCCACCAAAAACCGCCATTGATTTAAATTTGAATGGCAATTCTCGCGAAAACGAATGAAATACTTTTTCAACTTGCACGGCCAATTCACGCGTTGGAACTAAAACTAATACATTGATATGTCTATTTTTGGTAATTGTTTTTCCCTCCAAATTTTGAATAATCGGAAGCGCATAAGCCGCTGTTTTCCCAGAACCCGTGGGTGCAATTCCTAACACATCCTTCCCTTCCAAAATCACAGGAATTGCTTGCTCCTGTATTGGCGTTGGCTTTGAATAATCTTGATTTGCAGCTGATTCTAAAAGATATGGAGCTAAACCTAGAGCTTTGAAGGACATAAAAATGGGTGTTTGATTAATTGGTTGGTAAAGTTAGGTTTTATAAGTCCTTAGAAGTTGGAAATATAGAATTATTACTAATCTAAGAACATTCAAATTTTCTAATCAACTTAATTTAAACCGATAACAAACAGTAATTAATTCCCCAATTATAAAAGTCGAATTTACAGCATGAGTTTGAACCTTTAGATTAAAATAAGCTCGATAATAAAAATGAATAAATTTCGATTGTACTAAGAATTTTAATCTTTTTCGAGCGCTACTTTTACTTCAATTTAACCGAAAGATTAACCGTACTAAGATTTTCATCGTAAAGCAAATCAGCAATTGGCAAGGTGAAAATAACAGATTTGTTATCGGCACCTTTAGTTAAATTCAGTCCTTTGAAGGATGAGACAGGTCTATCAAAATGCAATTCAATCGAATAATTTGAATTTTCCATCATAGTTTTTGCCATATCAATTTCTTCTTGACTCGTTTCTTCAAAACCTGACCGAAATTCTTTCAAATCCAATTTTAATGTGTATGTCTTTTTTGAAACAGTCAATGTTTTAAATCCTTTAGTGGGTTTCGTTTCTCCCAAACTATTGACTGCAGAATTTCCATTTTTCCAGGCATCGTGCAAGGTAGTTGTATTCGAAAAATCAAAAGCAGTAGCATAAACACCCGTGGTTCTATCGAAACTGTTTTTTGCATTGCTAACCCCAGGGATATTTGTGAACTCATTTTCTTCATTTGCGAGTTCAGAATAAACGTCTCTCAAACTATCTGCTTGAGCTTGGTCCATCGATTCCATCATAGTTAGCGTTTGAGAAACATCCATTTCAAAGGCATAAGAACCAGAACCATCACTTTTGATGTTGATTTTTTCCGTCACATTCATACATGAACTCATCAAAACCAAAACTGGTACAAGCAAAAAGAAGACTTTTTTCATTTTTAATTTTTTTCTAAAGTTAAGCAATTATACTAGAAAACGGATGTTGTGTGTTTTTCCTTTAAATGACATAGAATTGATTCAACCGATCAGAAGTGCAAGGTTTCCGTGCAATGAAAGTTCTTATGCGATTTTTCTCTCTTAATGATTTTCAGCAATTAACTTCGTAGTTGATGCGCGATTTACCTTTACAATAATTGTTTTGTATCCGATTTAAAGGAGATGTGAAGGGAAAAGGCACCATTTGCTTAGCCATCTTTTGCTTAAACGCGATGTCTGTCTGCCCGCCAATTGACAATCAATGCCTTAATTTCTGAATTTTTCAATTTTTCGTTGAACGCTTTCTCGGTTAATGCAAGCAACTCTTCGTCCGAGGCAAAACGCAAAGCAATAATTTGTCCCAATCGTAATTCTGGGTTGATTCGCTCGCCTGAAAGAATAAAATGACGTAAACTTTCTTCCGCACGAATGGCTCTGTCTTGTGCTTTCAATGCTGAAGCACGTCCAAAAACAGCAGTCAAAAGCAATGTAAAAGAAAGCAAAGTCAAAATTACGTAGCCAAAAAATGCATTTGAACTTGAATTTTCACTGCTCAGACCATAGATTGACATGACTAAGCAAGCTAGCCCAAGTGGGAGAATGACAAAATGATAAGGTGCGAAAAATCTTCGGTGATTGGATTTGTTTTGGGGTTTCATCTTTTTTCGTTTTTGTTTGGCTTTCAACTAGGAAACTCGAGCTTCTCTGATATTATTGTTCAGCTAGTAACTTTTGTTGATGTTATCTGTTTTAGTCTTCACAATATTGCTTTTTCATTTCCAAAATCTCTTTGCCATATTCATCTACAAATCCTAATTCTATCGCTTTATTAATTGACTTACATGCTGCTTTATAATCTTCATTTGCAATTTGAATAAGAGCCAAATTCTTTTGTGCGTATGAGTTTAAAGGGTTCATATTTAAAGATTCTTCGATCCACCTTTGAGCCTTTTTGAACTCACCAAGCATATAATAACTGTAGCCGAGGTTATTTTTGGCATAGCTGATTTCTTTGGTTCCTTTTAATACAGTCAAGGCTTTCTCAAATTCCGCAATTGCAAGTGATGCAGAGTCAATTTTCAAATAAATAAACCCTTTGTTTAGATAGGATGAACCATAATCCGGATTGTATTTAATAGCAAGATCATAGTGCATAAGGGCAGAATCTGGCAAATTTAACTTACTATAATTAAGTGCAAGATTGTAATGATTTAAATAGTCTCTGGGGTCTAGCTCTATGGCTTTATTGAAGTCAAGAAGCGCATCATAATATCTCCCCACATCCTTCTTGTATATGGCCCGATTACAATAATTTACTCCATTTGGTTCTTCTTTTATTATAAAGTCATAAATACCAATAGCAACATTATATAAGCTGTCCCTTCGAGACCCGAAATTTCCATCCGAAAATGATATTGGACTATACTTGAAGTAATTTATTGCGCCTTCCAAACACCTCTTTGCAGAATCTAATTCTCCCTTTTCGCTGTAGAAATGACCAAAAGTTAAAAGCTTAATAAAATTATCATTTTCGGTAAGAGCAATTTTTTCCAACTCTTTTTCAGCTTTTTTGAAATTTCCTTTTTCAACAGCACTGCGATATTTATAATATAATCCATCATGAGTTTGGTTATAAGCAAACACGGGAAATAAAAGCAGTAAAGATATTATTATGTTTTTCATTGAAGATAACTTACTTATAATACTTTTCTATTTAGCAACGTCCAAATATCGAAAAAATAAAGATTAGTGCACCTCTGTTTGGTGATCAAAGCTTATACCTGATTTTAATTTCCACATTCCATTTTCTAAAATCCAAATGTGGGTAAATTTAGCCGTGCTTGCAAACCGTTCTTCTCCACCAGCCATCGTTTCGTAAAAGGAATGAATCCCATTTTGAACAGCTCCATACAAGATTCCTTTATCATAGAGCGGGAAAATTTCAACCGATTCTAGGTCTAGTTCTCGTCGAGATTGATACGTTTCAGGCGAATTGCAAAGTCCATTTTTTAAGTCTTTTAAAAATTTCTTTCGTTGAGAGCGACCACTTTTGTCATGGTAAAATTCGAATTTTGGATGCAAAATGGTTTCAAATTGAGTGATGTCGCAGGTATTAAATCCAACTTGAAAAAGTAAGCTATCTTGCGCCATAATCGCTTTAAACAAGGCAGAATTTGGCTGTTCTTGAGCCTTAAAGTCACTCAATTGGAGCGTGAGAACCAGGATTGAAACAGCTATTTTAAAATTCATTTTCGTTTAAGCGCATTGAAAATTTGAGTGATTAAAACCCCACCAAGTAAACCAATTGCAAGAATAGACATAAATTCAACAGCCCGAAGACTTCCATGCGAGTAAATCCTTAAATAATTCACTATCGCTCCAATGAATAAAACGGAAGTTAAAATGAGTGCTTTGTTTTTCATAATAGAATTTTTTTCAAGGTACGAAAAATTTATGAAGGAAGGCTCGAAGAATGGTAAATTGATCAAAACCAAGGGAGAAGGTTACCACAAAATTTTAAATTACAATGATTTTAGGTAGATGGAACTAAACTCGGTGGAAATTGGTTAATAAGTTAAGTAACAAAGTCGTTTGAACAAAGAGTCTGAAAAACTCTATTAATGTATCTTTGCCCTTTTAAAATGAATTAAAGAGATGAACACCAACATTTTGACCAATTATCTGAAAAAATTACTAGAAAACATGCCTACTGGATGGTTGGAAATCACAACACATCGGTTGGATATCTACGATGAAAAATTGGCAAAAACCCAATTTCTCGATCAGTTTGAACAATTATTCTTGGCGGATAGCGCAACTTCTTCAGAATTAAATCAACTTCCTACAGCCTATGATTACATCCGTTTAGGTCATCCGCTTTCTTGCGTTTTGGAGTGGACAATGGCTCAAATATCTCAAGTAAAATCAGCAAACGTGATCAGTTTTGATTCGAAAATTGCTCCAGTTTTGGCGATACTTAGAAAGAATTTACTCGAAGGAAAAAAAACATGCATTTATTATTCAGGTGATTCCATTAAATTTATTGATAATGAATCACTTAAAAATATATATGGTTATCAATTCGACCTTGTTCAAGTAAATGATCATTCGCAAATTACTTCTTTTGACGGGAGTACGATTTTTCTCACACAGATAGCCCATTTTGGTGCCATTGAACAAAATCCGAATGTCGACTTTTATGTTCAGATTCATCCAATCTTAGGAAGTGTTATTTTGGTGAATGGAACTCAAAATGAATCATACATTTCTGAAATTCAACATGTTCGAAGAAGAGAAACCATTGCGATGACGCCAGCTAATTGCTTGATTGCATTGAACAATCTTCTTGCAGGCACCCCAATTTCAAAAGATTTCGACGAAGTTACAGCAAATAAATCCAGCGTTTTAGCTTCTATCAAAGAAATAACAAGTTCTCCAACACAAGCAATTGTAGGTTCGAGTGGTCTTTCTGTTCAATACGCCATCATGATGGGATTAATCGATTATGCGCAAGAACATTATCCCGGAAAAGCAATCAAATTTATTGTACCACCAAATTGTTATGGTGGAACGAATGACCAAGCGCGTCGCGTGGCAGCATGCCTTTCATACGTTGAAGTGGTAGATTTACCTGTAGATGGTGGAAACGACATGAATCAAAGCATTGACACTGTGCTGACCAAAGTAGCGCAAGAAGATGCAATTCCGTTAATAATTGCAGAAATCCCGACAAATCCAAGGGTTGAAGTTCCAGACTTAGATCGTTTAATATCAATATTAAGTCAAGAACGAAAAACGGCTTCAGGTTCTGTTGCCATTGAACCTGTGTTTATTTTGGATCAAACGTTTTGTCCAAATGTTCATTTTTTAGGTGAAGGCGCCATGCTTTCAACGGTTCAAACCATTTCCTATGCGAGTGGATCGAAATTTCCGAGCGGTGGACTTTGTACAGCTGGATATTGCGTTGGCAATCAAAAAACAGCCTTGATGATGGACAAGATTGAAAAGCATCTTTTGCTTTGCGATAATGAAGCTACAGCGCTTCAATATGAAATCTTGGCGAAACAATTGCCAACGATGAATGCACGAATTCAAGATGCATATAAAAATACACGCGATTTCGTAACATTTATCGAAGAGACTCTACCCGACGCAAAAATCAACTTCGTTTCAGATGCATTGGCTCAACTAGGATTTACGCCTTCTGTTTTCTCGTTGGATCTTCCAACCAAAGGAAATACAGCTGAAGAAAAAGAAAACTACAAGCGAGCGATGAATCATAAATTAATAGATTTAATGATTACAAAAATTCCAGAGGAAAGTAAATATTGCGTGAGCTACGGTCAGTTGAAAGGTTGTTACTGGACAATTCCTGCAACTTCGACTCAAGGTACCACCAAAGAAGGCGACAAAGATTACATCGCACGCGTGGCGCTATCGCCTAAAATGGATTTGGAAATGCACAAAAAGGTGTTTTTGGAATTCGTGGAAGGAATGTGAATTTCAACTAAATCAAATTATGTCCAACCCAAAAAATCAACTCGAAAAAACAAGATTACATCCTCGAAACAAAAATCGGGAACGTTATGATTTGAATGCCTTGATTCTCGCTAAACCTGAATTAAAAACGTTTATCATTCCTAACAAATCTGGTCAAGATTCGGTTGATTTTTCAAGTCCGAAAGCTGTCAAATTGCTCAATCAAGCGCTATTAAGTCACTATTACGGCATAAAAAATTGGGATTTTCCAGATGAAAATTTATGCCCTCCGATTCCTGGTCGCGCAGATTATCTTCATTACATCGCCGATTTGTTGGCATCAACTCATTTTGGAACCGTTCCAACGGGCGAAAATATTGTTGGACTAGATGTTGGCACAGGAGCAAGTTGCATCTACCCCATTCTAGGAACAACTGAATACGGCTGGCACTTTATCGCTTCAGATATTGATCAAAAATCCATCGATTCATCGGAACAAATTATTCAGTCCAATGAATCACTTTCTGGCAAGATAACGTGTCGCTTTCAGAAAAATCCGAGAGATGTTTTTTTCGGAATCATTGGAAAAGAAGAAAAAATTGATTTCACGATGTGCAATCCCCCATTTCATGCTTCAAAAGAAGATGCACTGAAAGGTAGTTTGCGAAAAATCAAAAATTTAACTGGAAAAAGTGATGCAGCTACAGAACTCAATTTTTCTGGCATCAGTAACGAACTCATTTGTGACGGTGGCGAATTGAAATTCATCCAAAACATGATTCGTGAAAGTCAAAAGTTTGCAGGAAACTGCTTTTGGTTTACCACGCTGGTTTCTAAACAATCCAACGTAGAAAAAATTCTAAAATTATTGCATCAAGCCAAAGCTGTTCAAGTAAAAAACATTCCGATGGGAACGGGTAATAAAACGACTCGTATTATTGCTTGGTCTTTTTTAGACAGTGCAGAACAGAAAGCGTGGAGAGAAACTAAACGTTCTTAATCGTTACTTTCAATCCATTTAATAATTTCAGCGTCATCAGGTTTTGTGCTTGGATCAATCACTTTCACCAATTTCCCTTCTTTGCTGATTAAATATTTCTGGAAATTCCATTTTACTTTACTGTCTTCCAAACCATTAAACTCTTTAGAAGTCAAGAATTTATAAATGGGTGCCATGTCATCTCCTTTAACGGAAATTTTAGACATCATTGGGAAGGTTACCCCATAATTTTTCTTGCAGAACGATTCAATTTCTTCGTTTGATCCTGGTTCTTGTTTCATGAAATCATTTGCAGGAAATCCTATGATCACAAAGTTTTTGTCTTGGTACTTTTTATAAATCGCTTCTAATTGTTCGTATTGCGGCGTCAAACCACATTTCGACGCTGTATTGACAATCATCACCTTTTTTCCTTTTAAGGTCGAAAAATCAAAACTTTCGCCATTAATATCTTCTACCTTAAATTGGTGAACTGACTTTGAATCGTCGATGCTGGACATTAAAAATGCAGACAAACAAATGATTAATAAAGATTTCATATTTACAATTGATTTAAATAGAACTCTAAAATTACGGTAATCTATGCACAAACGCACTTAAAGAAATGTTAATATTTCAACTATTTTCGCGAGGACGAATTCAATTCTTCTGAAAAATGTAATTTTGATTCCATGTCTGTTCCATTTCACGCTGATTTTATAAAAAACGTTCATCAAGATTCTTTCTTGGATAATCAGCTCTTTGAAGCGCTCAATTCAATCAGTCCAACTACGATACGGAAAAATCCTTTGAAAGAAAACGTGCATTTTGATGGTGAAATTCAAATTCCTTGGTGCGAAAACGGATTTGTTTTATCCGAAAGACCAGTTTTTACCTTGGATCCTTTTTTCCATGCTGGAACCTATTATCCACAAGAGGCAGGTTCGATGTTGTTAGAGCATGTTCTAAAATCCATTTCGCTCAATGAAAATGCAAAAGTGCTCGATCTTTGCGCTGCGCCTGGTGGCAAAAGTACATTGATAGCAAGTCATTTAAATGGAAAAGGAATATTGGTCAGCAATGAAGTTGTGAACCAACGCGCTAAAATTCTCCGAGAAAACATCACCAAATGGGGTTATTCAAATTGCGTTGTGACAAATAATGATCCTTCTGATTTTGGACGATTACCCCATTTTTTCGATTGCATTGTAGTCGATGCTCCGTGTTCAGGCGAAGGAATGTTTCGAAAAGATCCAAACGCGCGCCAAGAATGGTCGAATGATGCTGTAAATTTGTGTGCTTCGCGTCAAAAACGAATTGTTGCGGATGTTTGGCCAAGCTTGGCTAAGAATGGTTATTTGATTTACTCGACGTGTACATTTAATGCGCATGAAAATGAAGAAAATATTGCTTGGATTTTAGACAATTTCGACGCTGAGTTGGTTCAAATTCAAGTGCCTAAATCATTTACAGCAGGTCGGGAAAATGTTGGGATTTATGGTATTCCTGGCATTTCAGAAACGGAAGGATTTTTTATCGCTGTTTTACAAAAAAAGGATTCTGAACGTTCATCATCGGGCACAAAAAAAAGTTCGACCTTGCGCAAAGCGAAAGAATTGCTCGATGTTGAGAAATTTGCAAATCTTTCCAACTCGAGTGTTTATGAATGGAACACCCAACTTTTGTCCATTCCGTCAGCTTTTGAATCCGAATTCTTGACCATTCAAGCGCATTTGCACATTGTGAAATGGGGAACATCTTTGGGTGAAATTGCACGAAAAGGAATTATTCCGAGCGAAGATTTGGCTTTAAATCCCGAATTATTGATTTACTCAGAAAGCATTGAGTTGGATAAACAAATAGCGCTTCAATTTCTGCACGGCGACACCTTTCCTCTTCCGTCAACACATGGTTTTAAATTGATTTATTACAAAAACACTTCGCTTGGTTGGATCAAACATGTTGGAAATCGTTTCAATAATTTATATCCTAAGGAATGGCGGATTCGGATGGAGATTCGGTAGTTAAATGATTTGATGATTTAGCTTTCCCGAAACTCGGGACAAGCTACTGCTGACTTCGTCGGTGAAGATTTGAAGATTTGAAGATTTGAAATTAAGTAAGAAATACAACATTTTTTTGATTGTCCGAGTAGTATTGACTATTGGTCTGTTGGCTCCGCTGCACTTTGAAGCGCAAGAAAGTGCTCGTTTCCAAAGTCTATATAGTGGTATAGTAATGGAAAAAATATTCTTTTTCATTATGTTTATATTCTTTTTAATCATCCTAACCGACATCTTTTCAGTTTATAAATTCAGAAAGATTTATCTTTTTTTACCAACCGCAATCGGTATAATCTTCATTTATCAAACGAATCAAATTAGGCAAAGCTTAAATGAAAAACTGCATGAACCTGATTGGATTGTTGTCAAATCCAACTTGGTAGAATACGAGACCACGAATTACACTTATCGACTCGAATTAAAAAAAAGCAGGAACTTTGTGCTTTATGAAACGGTTGATGATGGCTTAGCTTCTTACATGTACTATGGAACTTACCGAAAACTAGATTCTATTGTTTATTTGGACAGCCAAGTAGGATCCAAAGGGCTTTCGAACAGATATGTAATCCGCAATGATAAAGAATTCATACAACTCGACTCATTGCTTAATGAAAAACATAGCAAATTTAGGTTCAAAATCAAGTAAAACAGAAGAACTTACAAGAGCTTTGAATTTCAAATCTTCAAATGCCAATTGCTATTGGCTTCAAATTACTTCCTCGCTAGGCTTATTTTTCAATGCTCTCCACACCACAAATATTCCAGCGAGAATAAATGGAACCGAAAGCCATTGACCTGTATTGATTGTCAAGCTATCATCGAAACGCGATTGTCCTTCTTTCACAAATTCGATGAAAAAGCGCGCTGTGAATAGAAAGATCAAAAAGACACCGAAAATAAGACCTGGTCGCTTCCAAGCATTGCGTTTCCAGAATAAAAACAACAAGATAGCGAACAAAATTAAGTAACACAAGGCTTCGTACAGTTGCGCTGGATGTCTTGGAATAACTGGTATTTCTGGGAATCCAAAGTCATTGATGTAATTCACAAACTCAAACGCCCAAGGCACATTGGTGGGATCGCCTACAATTTCGCTATTCATCAAATTACCGAAACGGATGAAAGCTGCGGCAATAGCGATTGGTGCGGCAATGCGATCTAAAATCCACAAAAGCGGTTTTTTGCTTACGCGTTTAGAATAAATCACCAAGGCAATGAAAACAGCAATCGCACCTCCGTGACTCGCTAATCCTCCTTCCCAAACTTTGAAAATGGACAAAGGATTTGTGAAATATCCATCTGGCCCCCAGTGTGGTCCGTAAAAAAGAACATGTCCCAAACGCGCACCGATGATCGTCGCTAGCACCACATAAAGCACTAATTTATCCAGTAAATCCTCTCCGATTTGTTCTTTTTTGAACATTTTACGAATCACGAAATAACCAATCATCAAACCGGTTACAAACAATAAACCGTAATAATTCGGAGTCTTCCAACCTTCAATAATTTCTGGACTTACATCCCAATGGATTGCTAGCATGTTTTCATTTTTTTTTCAAATATACGTTTTTTGAGCGACGAAAATCAGCGATTCTAATTCGATTTGAAACCAAACATTTTTCAACTTTTTCCCAATATTTAAGGCCAATTTATTCGCTAATCAACTCGCTTGGCTTCTCGTTGTTTGGTTTAAATACCAATTTTTCTGATCGACCTTTCTTGAATATTTTGTTGCTAATCTCCTTTCCGCGACGTAATAATTTTTGCTCTTCTTCTGGCAATCTGTAAACATGTAAACATTCGTCGGAGCAAGTATTCTCCATTTTTTGTTTGCAAACATCGCATTGAATGAAAAGTAAATGACAGGCTTCATTCGCGCAATTTGTATGCACATCCGCAGGCGCGCCACACTGGTGACAGCTGGAAATAATGTCTTCCGATATCCGCTCTCCCCTGCGCTCATCGAAAACGAAATTTTTACCTATATATTTGTTTGGAATACCTTTCTCTTTGCAATCATTCGCGTATTTGATGATTCCACCTTCCAATTGATGTACCTTATCAAAACCTCGGTGCTTGAAATAGGCAGAAGCTTTTTCGCAACGAATACCTCCCGTACAATACATGACAAGGTTTTTGTCTTCATTTCCTTTCAAGTATTTCTCTTCAATGTAAGGCAATGATTCACGGAATGTATCCACATCAGGCGTGATCGCTCCTTTGAAATGTCCTACTTCTGATTCGTAATGATTTCTAAAATCGATTAAAATCGTGTTTGGATCATCCGTCAATTGGTTGAATTCTTCAGCTGTTAAGTGCTTTCCTTTGTTTGTTACATCAAAGGTTTCGTCATTCAATCCATCTGCAAGAATTTTGTCTCTTACTTTGACTTTCAACTTCAAGAAAGGAAACTCTGCATCTCCTGGTTCAACAGCAAAATTCAGACGAATTCCATTCAAAAAATCGACATTCTCGTACAATTCAGATCGAAATCGATCGACGTGATGTGCTGGTACCGAAATTTGAGCGTTGATTCCTTCTTTAGCGACGTAAACCCTTCCGAGTACGTCCATTTTTTCCCACATATTGTATAGGAAATCTCTAAAAACTTGAGGATTAGGAATTTTGGCATATTGATAAAACGAGACGGTTACCCAATCGTATCCTTTCTCTCGCCATTTTTTTTCTAACTCCTCTTTATTTAATGTGTTACACAGTTGCATGCTATGAATAAATTAAAAAAGATGTGCAAAAGTAAGGAAATTGTTTGAATAGTTGCATGTGATTTGAAGAAGCAAGATGCGGCCGCAAGTTTGTGAGATCGATGATTTGCTTCTTGCCGGCGGCAAATAACACAAAGTACTAATTCTCTATTCTAGCTTAAAACTATTGACGCAAGAATAAAACAAATTAGAAAAGAAGTTGTTCTCAGAAAACAATGGCTTCACCTCTTGACTTAATTTTCAATTAATAAGTAATGCTTGATTTTAACTTGCCTTTTTTATTAAAGAATTGCCACGTTCCTACCTTTTTTCCATCCAAATCGAATTGTCCTCTTATTAGTACAGAGTTATCCTTGTCAAACAAAGTGTAACCTCCTGTGTAGTATTCGACATTACCCGCACAAATTTCTACGAGTTCACCTTTATGAAGAACTTTATAAATGGTTGATTTTTCAATAATTTGATCAAATATTGCCTCCCATTGTTGTCTAATTAGAGATTCATCTGCGCTTAAGGTTTTCCTGTTTCTCTTCGTCAAATAAATTGTATCATTCGAACTTTTTAGTGCGTCTATGTAATAGTGTACTAAAGCTTTACTGTGTCTTGACGGACTGATAACACAAATAGTATCTTGACATTTACAAAACATCATCCAAAGCAGGGCAAAAAGGAGAATAATTATTTTCATAATCTTAATTTTTCTTGGATTTTTTTAAAAAATAAAGCAGTGTCATAATTATTCAAAAAGACTGTGCACTTTGTTTTCAAATTCTACCAATTTTGACCTTACTAGTTCAGGTAATTCGCTGAAATCTATCGCATTGTTTTCATTCACGAACAAAAACATCATAACCATGAAATCCAATTTTAAAGGAACAAAATACTGATAATCAGAATCGATTCTGGCAGGCACAAAATAAAATTTCAGAAGCAAGTTGCCAAATCCAAAATAGATTGCTGCAAACACCATTATAGGACGAAGTATCTCCTCTTCATTTTCATATTGCTCTTCGGAAAACCCTATTTTACCTATGTACTCAACGTAACAATTCATCAAAAACAGCACAAGTTCGCAAATTGTTATTTCGAGTCGCGATTTTGCAAAATCCGAAAGATAAACCTCGACGTGTCCGTTTTCTAATTCCTCCCATGAATAAATGGCTGGCAAATTGTAGGCAAAAGCTTCAATATGATCAAATCCTACAAATTTTACTGGAACGTCTAGGTTCGCTAAATGTATTTCAACTGATTTTATGACGTCGTCAATTGTTGTTGCTGAATGTAGCTCTGAATTAACAAATATGTTTTTCATTTCTGGGACTACTTCATTGAAGTAATCGTACATTTCTTTCACATATCGCAAATCGATTTCAGTATTCTTTTCCTGCTTATTTTTTCTTTTCCAAATCATAAATTACAGATAAATCATATTAGGTCATTTGACTACCAAAGTTTATATGAATCGAAAAGTTTTTCATAGTAAGTTTTTTGCTTATCACTTAAAACGTCGCTAGACAAGGAATCTTTCATAGCCCCTCTAACCTTTTGTTGACTTAGATTTATGAAATATACCATTTCGTTTTCTGTGTGCTTTATTCTTTTTAATCTATAATACCCTTTAAAAACATAATTAATTGGGCGAACGCTATTTTGCATCACATACAAATTGTGTCTTTTCAAAGCAACGCTCAATATAGTATCATTTTCATAAATCAAAACGAATTTTCTTACATTTCGATTCTTGTAATAAATAGTGATTTTTGAATTTGAACGGGTATAGAATATTGTGTCAACTCGATTTTTTTGTTTACCTGCTGATGCATTCAAGCTATCAATTGAACGCATAAGATTTCCCTTTCCTAAATGTAAAAAATCGAGTAAAGCCGCCTCTTTCCAATTAGTACCAAAAAAATTCTCTTTTTCGCCTTGAGCAAAACTCAATGCAACCAAGTAGCTACTGAAAAAAGTAAATAATATAAATTTCTTCATTTATATCGAACTAAAAAATCTAAATTAGTTAGAATTGCCAATTTGATCATAAAAAATTTTTAATTCAGTTGAGCCGTTGTCAACTGAATATGTTTTTTTGATTTCCCTCAAGCAGAAAGTGCTTCTACCAAACGATCTAGCTTTTCGTCATGCTTTATGGAATACTTTTCTGATTGGCTTGGATACTTATAAAAACGCTCCATAATTTTTTTAATGATTTCTAGGCGCTGTGGAGTATATTCAATGTCAACCGATGCGTTTATTTCATTAATAAAATAAACTAATAACTTTTCTTTTTTTGCTTTGTACTGGGCAAGCATAATGTCGGATGTCCCATTATTTGAATTGGTATGAACAGATAAAATAGCGTCTACCTGTTTCAATTCATCAAGCAAATCCATTAGTCTATATAATTTATCTGTTGTCATAAACTTTAAAATTAGTTAATAAAGTGCTTTGCTTGACAGAGGATAGGTTTACCACAAATTCTTGCTTAAGTTCTTCCAAATTCGAGTGTATGGCAAGATTTGGGACTAAATAACCTGAGTCATTAAATGTCAACATAAATTTTAACTTTCAGTTAATCAAAGTTAGAATTTTAGGTTCTATTTTTCAATCTTTCAGGTTGAAATAAAATCATTTTCCAATGATCATATTTGCAAATAAGCAAAGGCGCCTTATCAAATATAATCTTTTGGCGCTTTTGTTTATTTGCTGTTATAGGGGTTAATCTATTTTCTATTAAATAAAGTTCTCATGCTTTTTAAACTCTCTATATAAAGATTGTTGTTTCTTATTGTCTTTCATTTTGTAATGAAATGTCATGCGGGAACACTCAATTGTCATGAAATTATTGTCAAATTTAACTGCTAAGAAGTACCGATTAGGAACGAAAACATCTTTTTCAATCGTCCAATTAGATTTAGTGTTTAAACAGTAAACATTACAATAATAAACAGATAGCAACTCTTCCATTCTCTTTAAGGTCAATCCAAAAATTGAATATTTCGAATACAAGTTTTTGTCAAGTAGGAAGAAGTATAATTTTTCAATATCTTTAAGACTATCAGTGGAAAAATCCAATTTATATTGAGGATATCTTAATTTAAGTTTTTCAATATCCTTTAGAGCATTTTCACGGAATGAAATGTAAAATTTTTCGGCCTCCTCCTGTGTTGCATAAGCTGGTCGACTTTTTCCTGACAAAACAGCAAGTTTATAGCCTTGGTTACTCATAATTTCATTTTCGTTTATTGTTTTAATCTGTATTTAGATTTAACAATTCCCTATAATTTTTTCATATTCAATTCCCCACTACAACCTATCCAACGGCGTTTTCACCCCATCAACCAATTTATAACAAGACAATTTATCTTTAAAAACAGAAGATTTAAAAATTGATGTATTCAACAACATTCTGACGCATTCCTGAATTCCTTCCACTATCGATGGGTGCGGATGAATAAGCTCTGACAATACTTCAATTGGCATGTTGAGTTTAATCAAAAGTCCAACGGCTTGAATGGCAGATGAAGCATGCTCACCAACAACACGCATTCCTAAAATCCGCATTTCATCATCGTTTGTGACAATAATTTTGAAAAAACCTTGAGTTTTGCGCATAGCTATAGCGCGGGCAATGACTGAATAATCGAGTTTTACCACTTTCACCGGAATATTTTTCTCGATGCATTCTTGTTCGTTCAATCCAACTGCAGCCACTTCTGGTTCTAAAAACATGATGGTGCACACGTTGTCATAGCTCAATAAGTTTTTTTTGTTTCCAAACATTTTCTCAACCGCATGTCTGGCTTCAATTTCTCCCATGTTTACCAAAGCGATGCGGCCAGAAACGTCTCCTACTGCGTAAATATGTGGAACGTTTGTTCGTGTGTCTTCATCACCGATATGCACACCTCGTTTCGACATTTCAACGCCAGCACTTTCTAATCCCAAGTTTTCAACGTTTGGAACCCGACCAATGGATAAAAGTGCTTTTTCAACTTGGATAATTTCTTTGGTACCATTTGGATAATCAAGCTCATACTCCACCATTCCATTGATTTCTTCCAATCGGACCAAGTTGGCATTGTGATGCACAATCACCCCTTTGTCTTCCATGTTTTTTGAAACCAAACTCGAAATGTCCTCATCTTCAAAAGGCAAAATGCGGTCTTGTCGGTCGATGATATACACTTTTGTTTTACCAAAATTCGAGAAAATTGTCGCGTATTCACAACCAATCACACCAGCTCCGATGATCACCAAGCTTTTTGGGTAATCCTCAATTTGGTCAATGCCATCGCTTGTTAGAATCGTTTTTTCATTGACGTTATAACTTGGTATGGTTCGAGGTCTACTTCCTGTCGCAATGACGATGTTTTCTCCCCAAATCACTTTTTCATTTCCTTCATGTACAATTTTTACTTCATGCGGAGAAACAAAAGATCCGCTTCCGCGCTCGTAATGCAGCAATTGATGCATGGATTCCGTTTGCAACAATTTAATATGACACGAATATTGAAATTTTCGTTCAAAAATGGCTTCGCTGAGTGTTTTGCGCACGTCTTCCCATGAAATCTCGTAAGGTTTTCGTCCGTCGGAAGCCAAAGAATCATTGATAGTTGCAACGCGTGTGGAAATTTCCCACAACGTTTTTGAGGACAAAGCTCCATTGTATACGCCTGCTCCACCTACACGATCTCGTTCAATCAAACAAACACGTTTACCGAAATCTATTCCACGCATGGCAGCAGCATATCCTGCTGGTCCTCCACCTATTACAATTAAATCAAACTTATCCATTTCTATTTTTGAATTGCGAGCAAAGGTAGCAAAATGTTCTATTTTTTATCGAGGAACTGAAATATCACAATTCAAGCTTTTTGAATCGGAAATAAGCACTGAAAATTATTCTTAATTTTGATGCAAATTCTTGGAATTGAAAAGCGATTATAGAAATATATTGGATGAATCTGAAGCAAATCATTTGGCGCTCCAGAAACAAATCAAGGTGTGGCAAAAAAAGAAGCCGAAGAACCTCGATTCTTTATTTCATAACGAACACGAAAAAGTATTTCGCAAGCTAAAATGCTTGGAATGTGCGAATTGCTGTAAAACAACCAGTCCAATTTTTCGGGATGTGGACATTAAACGCATTTCTAAGTCACTAAGAATCAAAGAATCCGAGCTTATTTCTTCTTATTTGAGACTTGATGAAGAAAATGATTACGTACTAAAATCTTCTCCTTGTAATTTTTTGAATGAAGACAATACATGCCAAATTTACGATGTTCGTCCACTTGCATGTCGCGAGTATCCACATACAGATCGCAAAAACATGGTTCAAATTCTTGGAATTACGGAGAAAAATGCGCTCATTTGTCCAGCAGTTGCAAGCATTACCCAGGAAATCTTAAAGAATTCGAAAAGCTAACCAACTTTTAAACACACAGAAACGTCTAAATATTACTTTAACTACAAATAAATGAGCTTTCAACGATATAATTTTCTTTTTTTCGCATTGATTATAAACACCTTATCTTATGCACAAAGAGGAAAAAACAATGACTATTCTGTCCCAGCGCTAAACACAGTCGTCAATACATATACCTCACTAACAATTAATGGAAATCAAGGATATACAAATATTTCTGTTACAAATAACACCATGACTGGCGCTGGTTTCACGAGCAATTTGGAGCCAGGCGATCTTATTATGATCATTCAAATGTATGGAGCAACCACAAACATCGATTGGTTTCCTGGTACTTTTGGAGGAAGCACGGGTATTCTTGGCATTGACCCTTCGCTTTGGTACGCAAATGGAGCACAATTCGGAAGCATAGATGCATACAACAATGCTGGACAATTTGAAGTACGTGAAGTTTTATCGGTATCGGGATCAACGAATATAAATCTTACATGCGCCCTTGAAAGCACCTATTTTGCAGACAACACAACTCAAGTGATTCGTATACCAAGATATAATAATCTAACAGTTCCAACAAATACTTCTATCGTTCCTGCACTTTGGGATGGCGATACAGGGGGCGTTGTTGCCATTGAGGTTAACGGGAATTTGCAAATCAATGGAACAGGAAAAATTGAAGCGAATGGCGCAGGATTTCGTCCTGGTCTAGCGTTTGGAACAAGTATAACGGGTAATAGTACACCACATACGAATGGTGCAGGAAATGGAGATTCTCCATTGGGACAAATGAATCCAATTGAAGGAGGTGCAAAAGGCGAAAGTATCGTTGGATTTACTCCAGAATATTCAAATGTTTTTATATCTTCTTTGTATGGTCGTGGCGCAATTGCAAACGGAGGCGGCGGTGGCGGTTATCAAAACGCTGGAGGTGGAGGTGGTTCAAACATTGGAACAGGTACTTTTACAGGTAAGGGACTTCCAACGCCAGGATACATTGCTGCGTGGAATTTAGAATTAGCAGGTTTTGCATCAACAAATAGTCCTGGAGGTGGTAGAGGTGGATACACTTATGCCACTCAAAACATGAATGAACTTACTATAGGACCAAACCAAGCGGCTTGGGGTGGAAATTGTCGTAAAGAAAATGGTGGTTACGGTGGACATCCACTACAAACTGCCCCAAACAGATTGTTTCTTGGTGGTGGCGGTGGCGCTGGAGGTCAAGATTCTCAGCAAGGTGGATCTGGTGGACGTGGTGGTGGAATTGTGCACTTGACAGTTTATGGGACAATTTCTGGAAATGGCTCGGTTCAAGCAAATGGTCAAAATGGTCAAAATTCGAATCCATTAAATGAACCAACTCCAGGAACCTTTTCTGCTCAAAAGAAAGGAAATGATGGAGCTGGCGGTGGCGGCGGCGGAGGTCATGTTTACATTAAAAACATGAATCCTATTCCTGCTACGATTTCGTTGCAAGCTGTGGGAGGTGAAGGTGGAGACCAAGATTTGCGCTTAGGTGGATTTGCAACCGATGAAGCTGGTGGACCAGGTGCAGGTGGTGGAGGCGGAGGAATTTCATTCTCTTCTGGAACTCCTATTCAATCAGTTATTGGAGGTACTTCTGGCATTACATTAGAAAATTTAGGGTCGAACACCTTGGTCAATAATTTCCCTCCCAACGGAGCTACAAATGGAGGAAGTGGTATTTCAAGTATTATCACACCTGTTTTTACAATTATTGCCTCAAATGATACAATTTGTGGAAGTCAAAGTACGACATTAACTGCTTCCATCCAAGGAACGTCTTCTGGGGGAAATCTTCAATGGTTCAGTGTTCCTTTTGGAGGATCAGTATTGGCAACAGGAAATAGCTATACAACTCCAATACTAAGTACAACTACAACCTATTATGTCGGAATTTGTCCGGGTACATTTCGCATACCAGTGACTGTTGTGGTTGGTCAAAATCCAATTATTTCAGGAATCGCAACTATCACAGATGCAACGTGCACCACTCCTGGATCCATTACTGGACTGACAGCTTCAGGCGGTATTGCGCCTCTTTCCTATTCTTGGAATGGAACTTCGTATCCAAATGCTAATTTACCGAGTGCAGCAACTGGAAGCTATATGCTAACAGTTTCAGATGCCAATGGTTGTAGCTCAACAGGCGGACCTTACACCATTTCTGGAACAGCTCTTCCATCAATCATTGGAACGGCCACAATTACGAATCAAACATGTACAGTAAGTGGTTCAATCTTAGGATTAACTGGAACTGGAGGAACAGGGACACTAAGTTATTCGTGGAATGGAACTTCTACTCCGACAGGAGATTTATCAACTGCTACGGCAGGATCATACACATTAACGGTAACGGATCAAGCTGGTTGTTCTGCTCAAAGTCAACCATATACGATTGCGTTGACCGCAGGACCAACAATCAATGGTGTTGCTGTTGTCACGAATGAAACTTGTAGTGTTTTGGGATCGATAACAGGATTAACTGTTAGTGGTGGATTGGCTCCTTACACCTATGAATGGTCAGGAACTGCTTATCCAAGCGCAGATTTGCCAAATGCCTCAACAGGTAATTATATGCTTGAAGTAACAGACGCCAATGGATGTGTGGTGAGTTCATCCAATATTTTCGTTGGAATTGAAACAGGACCTTCATTTACTGGAACCGCAGCAATCACAGATGTTACTTGTTCAACCACAGGAGCAATTACAGGAATTGGAGTTACAGGAGGACTTTTACCATACACTTATTCTTGGAATGGAAACAGCTCTCCATCAAGCGATTATTCAGGTCCAGCAGGCGATTTAGTATTAACAGTAACAGATGACAATGGTTGTATCATTACAAGCCAAACGTATACAGTTGATTCTATTCCCCCTCCAACCATAGATTTAACGAATTTGATCGTCGCTAACGAATTGTGTAGTGACCAAAATGCCTCAATTTCTGGAATAGAAGTTACAGGAGGAACACCAACTTATATTTATTTATGGAATAACGTCCCTTCAAGTGATTTGGATATGGCAAATTTGAATAATGGATCTTATACGTTGGTTGTAACAGACCAAGCAGGTTGTGTTGTAAACGGCGGAACTTATGTGATAACCGACACGCCACCTCCTACCATCGATACCTCGAATATGGTTATCACGGATGCAACATGTTCAGGATCTTTGGGATCAATAACAGGCATTACAGCATCTGGGAATAACTTGGTTTATCAATGGACGAACGCTACTGGAAATATTCCTGATGGAAATGATTTAGCACCTGGAGGTTATGGTTTAACAGTAACAGACACTGGAACAGGTTGTTCGGCTCAAACGTTTTCTTTGTTGGTAGAATATATTGATGGACCAACCATCAATCAATCGAATGTTGTGCAAACGAATCCAAGTTGCAATGGCACCATGGGATCGATCAACGGAATTGTTGCAAGTGGAACAGGAAACTTAACGTATGAATGGACGAATACAAATCAAACTACATTGAATTTGAATGGCTTGAATGCCGGAACTTATACATTAACAATTACTGATGATGCAACAGGTTGTACAATAACGAGTTCTCCCCAAGTTCTCAATTTCATTGAAGGGCCAGAAGCACTTTTTGAAGCTATTCCTAGCAATCCTGAACCAGGAGATTTGGTGAATTTCAACGATCTTTCATCTGGGAATGTTGTTGCATGGAATTGGCAAATGGATGGGCAAAATCAGGTAACACAAGATGCAAACTACACATTTGAGTCGCTTGGTGAATACCTTGTTTCTTTGACGGTAACAGATCAAAACGGATGTACAGACAATTATTCCATCAATTTAATTATTGGAAATGATGTCATTGTTCCAAATGTAATAACCATGAATAACGACGGACAAAACGACTTTTTTGAAATCAAATACTTAAATCCAAATTCAGAATTGCTCATTTTAAATCGATGGGGAAATGAAGTTTTTTATTCAAAATCGTATGCAAATGAGTGGAAAGGAAACGATAAAACTGGCTTAGAATTATCGGAAGGCGTTTACACTTATATCCTGAAACTGCCAAATGGTAATCAATTACATGGTTTTATTCATTTAGTGAAATAAATTGAATTTAATTCATTATTTTTCAGATGCTAAAACACCCGTATGATTGTATCTGAAAAATTGATCGCTCAACTGGAGACTCAAAAAATTTTTGATTCTTACTTGTCAGAATATACGCAAGAATTAAATTATTCTATCGTTGTTAGTCATTTTGGCGATTTTTCACAAGATTTGATTCATTCCTTGGCTGCTGGTGTAGAAAATGCAATGATTAGTTTTGGAGACCAAATCCACATTAACAAACGCATGTTTAGCATTCTCATAGAAGGCATGCAAAATGCGCGAATTCATGGCGGAGAAGATGAAAATGGTGAAAAAACGGCTTGTTTAATTGTAGCAAAATCTGAAAAGAATTACAAAATTCTTTTAGGTAACATCGTTGACAAAGAAGATCGATCTGCATTGAAAATGTATCTCGGTAATATCAATAACCACGATGCAAATGAACTAAAAGCACTTTATTTAAAAGTACTTAAAGAAGGTTATTTTCTAAAGAAAGGTAGTTCTGGATTGGGTGTCATTTCCATGCGACTAAAATCATCCAACGATTTAAAATACAGATTATACAATTTAACTACTGGAAAAACATTTTTTGTTGTAGAAGTAGAATTGGACCGCTAGCATTGATTTCACTTGGATACAAGACATTTTAACACTCCCCTGTTCTAAAAAATCAATCATTTTCTAAGATTTTTTTGCCTAATTTTATGGTGGCGTAAAAAACTTGAATTATCTTTGTTTGGAATTATTCTAAATAAGATGCATCAAAGAGAATTATTTCAAGCAGAAGAATCTTTAGAAAAAATGACATGTGCCAATTGCTCGTGTTCAAAAAAGAAAGATTGTTGCAAGAAATACAAGAAAAAAGGCGTTCATTGTAAAAAATGTCCAAAAATCTAGTTGCTAAATTCCAATCTATTCTATCTCTCAAGAGATCGCTTTCTTTTTTATTCATTCTTCATTTTTGTTTTTTGGTTTATTCCCAAGATTCGATTCACCCAAAAAAAATGGTTCATGGCATTGAGACCAATGTGAGCATAACACGATTCGACATTTTTCATTCATTTGCTTATCGGGTAAAAATGAAACGTTTTCAATGCTCAGGCGGTTTTGGATACGGAATTAATCGATCGGTATTTCAACAACGTTTTTTTCCAAAAGTCAGCATTCAAGGAAGCTATTCGATTCTTGAGAAACCAAAATTTGTTTTAGGCCCAATCATCAACTATTCCTTTAGTTGGCTCAAAATCAATGCAAATACCAATCATTTTTCAAAGTGGAACGAATTTTTTGGAGGAATCCAATGGCAATACGGTAAAACGTGGAAAATTGGTCAGTCCATTTCTGCGGGCTATTTTTCAGAATCTTATTTCAATAAACTCAAGCAACAACGGTCAAAAGTTGGAAACTGGGGTTATTGTATTACTTTAACATTGATCCATGAACTTTAGAAGGTTTTTCATACTATCATTGATTGCTTGTCATGGATTCATTTTATCATGCAAGAAGGAAAAATTTGCTTCCATTGACTTATTTGGTCATGCGGGCAACGGATTGGAGATCACAAATTCTGTTTACCACGATAACTCGCAAGAAGCCATTGAGCTAGCCTTAGGGTTGGAAGGAACAAATGGTGTTGAAATTGATGTGCGTATGTCTTCCGATGGTGAATTGTGGCTCCTTCATGAAGATTTGCTCGACAATGAAACATCAGCCACAGGTTGTATTTCAGAAAAAACAAGCCTAGAACTCAGTGAAATTCATTACAAAACGGCCAACAAAGAGAAACTGGTTCAACTCAAACAACTCCCCTTCTCTTCCTATGGATCAATGACCTTTTTGTTGGATGTCCGACATTACAACGGATGCAATTCTGCATTGATTGATCAGGAACTTTTCGCTACAAAAGTTGCTCAAATTGTTCAAGCCAATCCGTCCATTCATTTTATTGTACTCACGAATTATGAAGATTGGATTCCGCTTTTTTTCAGTCATGGATTGGAAGTTTACTTTGAAACTACGAGTGTAGATAATTTTACTTCCCTTTCAAATTCCACCTTATCCTGTCAAGGATTTGTATTTAAAAACGACAACATTGAAAAAAAAGGCGTTTCAAAAATTCAAGCCGACAACAAAAAAGTACTTATTTTTGAAGTTAGATCGCCAAAAAAAATACGCGAATCGCTGAAAAAAGGTCCAAATGGTATTATAACCGATGACTTGCGATCCGCAATTATTGAAAAATATTGAGAAAATGAGCAAAAACAAAAAAGAACGCATAAATATTGTTTACTCCACGAATCCAAATTTTCAATTCGAAGAAGATTCGTTTGACGAAGCTGAAACATTGCCTAATAATCAGCAAAAATTGTATGTTTCAATCGACAAAAAATCGCGTGCTGGCAAAGAAGTTACGCTAATCGAAGGATTTGTTGGCTTGGAAGAAGATTTAAAAGAATTAGGTAAAATGCTAAAATCGAAATGTGGCGTTGGAGGTACAGTAAAAGATAACGAGATTTTGATTCAAGGTAATTTTCGGGATAAAATCATGCAGTTGCTTGAAAAAGAAGGATATCGTGTTGTTCGCAAAGGCGGATAAGTTAGATGTAACATTTTAATCCATAACAGTTATTTAACCAAAAATCATGACTACATTCATCCAAAAATAAATCTATGCGTCTTTTTATTTGCTTTCTCTTCGTTGCACACCTATCGTTTGGTCAGAAATCGTCGGTTTTTACGGGTAAACTCGTTTATTCCATCGAAGCGAACGACACCGCTTTGCAAGCAATGTATCCACCCAAAGTCATGGAAATTTACACCAACGACACTTTGGTGCGCGTGGAAAACAATTCGTCGCAATTTGGTCTTCAGATTAACATTCGAAACATTCCGCTGAGCAAATCATACTTACTTTTGTCCACTGCTGTTGGAAATTACGCGATCAAAACATCGTTGGATTCAACAAATAACGTTCCACCAAGATACACCTATAAAAAGAAATTTGGCACCAAAAAAATTGCTGGATTGAAGTCGAAAAAGTTACTTGTAAATCATGAACTCTTCAAAGATCCGATGGCTTGTTATTATTACAAAAAAATTTCCCCAAAGTTCTTTGTTGGATTTGAAAACCTTCCAGGTTTGCCGGTTGAGTTTTACATTCCAACGGAAGATGTTGTTTACAAATACACTTTAAAATCCATCGAATGGGATCCAACAAACCCAGATCTTTATGGAATCCCTTCCGATTTCAAAAAAATAACGATGGATGAGTTTGTTGATTTGATGACGAAACAGCAGGAAGGCGAACAGAAATGACAAATGCTAAACAATAAAGCGCCTTCAGAGTATTGGTCGTTTATTTATTTTAGAACCAGATCCTGTCCAATGTCCTGTAAAATCTTCTATTTTCGAAGGAACTTGTTTATGACCTAGTTCTTTCAAAATGTGATAAACTAATCTTTTAGTTTTAAAAGGATTTAAGTCAAGTCTATATTCATAGTAATCATATTTACCAGACATTCTTGCAGAGAGGAAAATAGTATATTTATTATTAACATAGTAGATTTCATTTAAATTGTAACCAATACCAAGCGATCTCAGAAAACAATCCTCAATCAATTTGTATTCTTTCATTCTAATCGGATTGTTATTAATCATGTTGGCTTGACTTAAAAGCGATTTAAAACTTTTCATTGTAGCATTATTAAAAACTTTTTTTGGAGTCAAATTTCGTTCAAAAACTAAATTTCCTGACTTATTTTTTACATCAAGAATAGAACTTGGTTCGACAACTCCCTTTCCAAATTCAATCATAGCCAAGGTTTTCAAGTAATCCATTGTTGACAGGAAGAAATATGTCTTTTTTTGATTATCTTTAGAATAAGAGTCTGGAAAACGAATAACTTCCTCGCTCAAATTGAGTTTTCGCGCAAACGAACACCATTTTTTTGCGTTCGCATCTGAATATGGACTTCGTGTGAATGATTGATAGTTACGTCCTAAATCCTCAGCTAAAGTAAGCACTAATCCATCACTATACCAATCTCCAATTCTGCTTTTATCTATTATTCGGAAGGTATCCTTTAGGCTTACTCCATCATATAACATTTGTAAATACCGAAACAATTTTGAATGAGCTATGCTTAACTCACGGTAATTCAAATTTTCAAAACTGTGATTATTAACGATAATTTTTCCTGTTGCGTTCTTAAAAATTAGTAAATTAAGTCGAAACGCATCATCAGGTTCTACAATCGGTGTGGCAGCCGAATTATCGTTCTCCAATTTTTCACGCTTATTCCTTTGTCGTTCAGCATTGAAAACCCTTTTCATCCTCAATGGCAAGAATGAATATTTTTTTTCCAAGCTTGTTTTTATATATAAACTTTGTTTTAAAAGACTAGAATCTAAAATACCTGCTAATTCATCTTCTAAAAAATGAATTTGGATTGAATCTTTAATCAAAGTCACATTATCATCGTAGTAAAATTTGTGTTCGACCCTTTTACCACCCGATACAATCAAACCTGCTAGGAGCATGAAAACAAGGACAATAATTAACTTTCGATATTTAAACTTCATTCTAAAGACTAATGTATGAAAAAATCAACGATTTGATTCATACTAACTAACAATCATCTGTGCATATATCTTTAAAATCTCTCATTTCCTTGGGGTTTTAGTGATTAACTTCGTAGGATATCAGAAAATGAAATGGCCGTAGAAAACGAGTATAGAGCCAAGAAACCAAGCGAATCGAAGCAAGACAAACCTGCTTCTAAGCCTGCTATGGCAAAGCCCAAACCAAATGTGATTGGTACGATTGGTGATCGATTTAACCGCAAAAAAGCGAAATCAACCATTGGTGCAATTCTGATTTTACTTTCTTTTTACCTGTTTTTGGGATTCGTTTCTTATATGTTGACATGGGATTTGGACCAAAACCGGGTGATGAACAAAGGGTTGCTCGATTTTTTATTCGAAAAAAATCAAGAACCTGTTGCGAACTGGCTGGGTAAATTCGGCGCTTGGATGTCGCATTTATTCATGTATGAATGGTTTGGAATTTCATCTTTTGGTTTTTGTCTTTTGTTTTTGGTGTTTGGCACGCGGATGTTATTCAACTACACCATTTTACCGCTCCGAAAAACACTAGGAGCAACCATTATTCTTGTTATTTGCACATCTATTTTACTTGGTTTTTTCGCTAAATCAATCAACTATTTTGGAGGAGCATTTGGGTATCAGCTCAATCAATGGTTGAGTCTAACTCTAGGTAATTTTGGTACGTTTGTGCTCATTGTAGTAATGTTTTACATTGCAATCATGCTTCTCTTCGATCCGAAAATTGCGAATATTCTGAACTTTTTCAAAAGTAAAGACAACGACGAAGAATTCGAAGAAGAATCTGAAATTGAAGATAATTATGCGGATTTATCGGTGGTAAATACCTTGAAAAAAGAGGACATTGAAAAGGAACTCGATCCAGAAGTGGTTCATTTTGACGATGATGACTTTGACGACAACGAATTGGATTTGATTACTTCAACAACGAAAGCTTCCGACCTACATACCATGGAAGTCGAAAATGAGAGTGATTTAATAGGATTGGACGATGACGAAGAATTTTCGATCGATGTTCCTGAAGAAGAAGACATTGTGGACGACGATGAAATGAATGCGCTGCGCAAAGAGTTTGGTGAATATGATCCAAAATTAGATTTGGCGAGCTATGTCCTCCCTCCTATTGATTTATTGACTGACTTTGGAAACAAAGGAATTAACATTGACAAAGCAGAGCTTGAAGAAAATAAGAATAAAATTGTTGAAACTCTTGGTCATTACAAAATTGAAATTTCCAAAATCAAAGCGACAGTTGGTCCAACCGTTACGCTCTACGAAATTGTCCCTGCTCCTGGCGTGCGGATTTCAAAAATCAAAAATTTGGAAGACGACATTGCCTTAAGTTTGGCAGCACTCGGAATTCGTATCATTGCTCCGATTCCTGGAAAAGGTACGATTGGTATTGAAGTTCCAAACAGTAAACCAGAAATGGTGAGCATGCGATCTTTGATTGCATCAGAAAAATTCCAAAATTCAGATTTCGAATTACCAATCGTGATGGGTAAAACGATTACCAACGAAACCTTTACGTTCGACTTGGCAAAACTTCCTCACTTATTAGTCGCAGGAGCTACAGGTCAAGGAAAATCGGTTGGTTTGAATGCAATTCTTGTTTCGCTTTTATACAAAAAGCATCCAGCTCAAGTGAAGTTTGTCTTGGTGGATCCTAAAAAAGTGGAATTGACCTTGTTCAACCGCATTGAAAGACATTTCTTGGCAAAACTTCCTGGCGAAGGTGATGCAATTATCACGGATACATCAAAAGTTGTCAATACCCTAAATTCCTTGTGCATCGAAATGGATGACCGTTACGAATTGTTGAAGCAAGCACATTGCCGAACAATTAAAGAATATAACGCTAAATTCATCAGCCGTCGATTGAATCCTGAGAAAGGCCACAAATACATGCCTTACATCGTTGTGTTGATTGATGAGTTCGCCGATTTGATTATGACCGCTGGAAAAGAGGTGGAGCACCCCATTGCACGTATCGCTCAGTTGGCTCGTGCTGTCGGAATTCACTTAATTGTGGCAACACAACGTCCATCCGTGAATGTAATTACCGGGATGATTAAAGCCAATTTCCCTGCGCGAATTGCATTTAGAGTATTATCAAAAATCGATTCTCGAACCATTTTAGATGCTTCCGGCGCTGATCAATTGATTGGTCGCGGAGACATGCTTGTTTCGACAGGTTCTGACTTAGTGCGTTTGCAATGTGGATTTGTCGACACACCTGAAGTGGAAAAAATATGTGATTTTATTGGTGAACAACGTGCTTATCCTGAAGCATTTTTGTTACCTGAATACATTGCAGAAGGCAGTGAATCGAGTGCCGATTTCGATTCCAACGAATTGGATGCTTTCTTCCCAGACGCAGCTCGTTTGGTTGTATTGCATCAACAAGGTTCAGCAAGTTTATTGCAACGCAAATTGAAATTAGGATACAACCGAGCAGGTCGTTTGGTTGACCAATTAGAAGGAATGGGAATCATAGGTCCATTTCAGGGCAGTAAGGCGCGAGATGTGTTGTACAGTGATCCGCAGGCGTTGGAAGAATTGTTGGCGAGTAAGGGGTTAGTCTAGTAAATTAGAATAAAAGTTTCTTTTCTTTCTTTCCGATAATTGGCAATTAATTGGAATTAAATTTCATTTAAAACCGAAATTACTTCTGTTCAGAAAACCACTTCAATAAATCACTGATCGACTCTTCAATGGGTCTTGTTTGCAAACCCAAGATCTCTTTCGCTTTCGCATTAGACATGTTTCTATGTCCATGTTTTAGCGCATGAAGACTTTCTTTGGTGAATTTGGGTTGCTTTTTACTGATTTTCGTTTGTAAAGCTATGAACGGCAACGCAATTTTAATTACAAAATCTGGTACCATCCAACGAGGCGGTTTTACTCCTGCAATAGTTGCAACAATCTTCGATAACTCTTTCATTTCGAAGTAAGTACCTGTTAAATTATACGTTTCACCTTTTTGCGCTTGGTCCAAACTGCTCACGATTGCTTTTGCTACGTCGCGTACATCCACAAAATTGTAACCACCTTTAATCATGGCTGGAACTTTGCGTCTAGAAATATCGAAAATCGCCGCACCTAATAACGAAGGTTTGTAGTCGAAAGGTCCCATCATAGAAGAAGGTCTTACAATAAATGCATCCAAATCCGTTTTTTTCACGGTTTCAAGCACAAATTGTTCAGCCGTCGCTTTGCTAAAATCATAAGCAAAATCACTTTCCTTCTTGTAAGGTCTGGTTTCGTCATACACACCAGATGCGGGCGTTTCCATAAGTGCGTGAGATGAACTGACGTGCACTAATCGTTTGACTTTATTGGTTTGACAAACTTCAACAACTCGCTTTGTTCCATTGACATTTGTTTCAAACACCTTACCTTTTTGAGGTCCAGTGATGGAAATCAGCGCTGCGCTGTGAATGACATAATCACATCCAGCGATCAATTCATTTAATGATTTTAGGGATAAATCACCTTTTATCCACGTCAGATTATTTCCTGTAATTGGTGGATGTTGCGAATGGAATTGTGCACGAATTTCAATGTCTTCTTGATTTAGAAGTTCATTAACAATTGCGGTTCCTAGATGACCACTTGCACCTGTGATTGCGATTCGTTTCATTTATTTTTTTTTGAAATTACAGTTTTTTGAAATCATTTTAAAAAAAATCAAAATTCTAAAAGTTTATTCTCTTAAAATTATAAACTTTTGAAAAAACAAACTTTTAGAAGAAAGCCAAATTTTATTAGCTTTCAGCGGGTTTAATTCAAACAATTTGGATTACGAGAATTCCTCTGCAAATGCTGAAATATCATTCAATCCCTCTTTTACAAGCGAAATTTCATAATAATTTGGCTTGTAATTGATTTGAACCAATCCTGCTTCTTTCAATTTTCGCACATGATTAGAAACACTCGTAGGTGTCAGTTCCAATTTGGATGACAATTCTACATTTTTCGCCCAGCCATTCTCGTTGAGCAGTTTAAAAATTCGAATTCTTGCTGGATGAGAAAGTGCTCTTCCGATGTTGGCAAGTTTCATTTCTGCCTCATTAAAGAGGTCTGTTTTACTAAAAGGCATTTGTTAGTTTTTTAAATTTAACCTTAAGTTAGTTAAAAAGAATGGTTCCAAAAAATATTTTCAAAAAATTTTATTGCTTTACTCAAAATAAACAACAGGTAAAAGGTTTCGTTTAATGGACTACCAAAGTGAAATTTTGATTGAATTCATCGAAAACTAGATGACTTCTTTTAATCCACTTTTTTGAAGTTCCTTAAAAAATAATAAACGATTAAAATTTTAAACTTTTAATCTAATAAACTTTTAGAAGAAAGTCTGATTTTATTGACCTCTAGAGCAAAAACACCGCTAGAAACCATGGGAAATGAGGGGGCAAATCCTTAGCTTCTGAGGTGCACAAAATGGATAAACTATTAAAATTTTAATCTAATAAACTCTTAGAAGAAAGTCTGTTTTTATTGACCTATAGAGCAAAAACACCTCTATAAACCATGGAAAATGAAGGGTCAAATCCTTAGTTTCTGAGGTGCACAAAAAGGATAAACCATTAAAATTTTAATCTTTTAATCTAATAAACTTTTAGAAGAAAGTCAGGTTTTATTGACCTCTAGAGCAAAAACACTTCTATAAACCAGGGGAAATGAACGGGCAAATCCTTAGCTTCTGAGGTGCACAAAAAGGATAAACCATTAAAATTTTAATCTTTTAATTTAATAAACTTTTAGAAGAAAGTCTGATTTTATTGGCCTGTAGAGCAAATACACCCTCTAGAAACCAGAGAAAATGAAGGGTCAAATCCTTAGCTTTTGAAGTGCACAAAAAGGATAAACTATTAAAATTTTAATCTAATAAACTTTTAGAAGAAAGTCTATTTTTATTGACCTCTAGAGCAAAAACACCGCTAGAAACCAGGGAAAATGAAGGGTCAAATCCTTAGTTTCTGAGGTGCACAAAAAGGATAAATTATTAAAATTTTAATCTAATAAACTTTTAGAAGAAAGTCTGATTTTATTGACCTCTAGAGCAAATACACCTCTAGAAAACCAGAGGAAATGAAGGGTCAATTCCTTAGTTTCTGAGGTGCACAAAAAGGATAAACTATTAAAATTTTAATCTTTTAATCTAATAAACTTTTAGAAGAACCCCAGGTTTTATTGCCCCGAAGCCACTCCACTGCCAAAAAAATCCAAAATTCTCTATCAACATCTCCAAAATCCTTTATATTTGAAACGCTCATGTATTAACTTCATTCCTTTCAAAATGAAACTCTTTTTACTTTTATTGACTGCTTCGTTCCTCTCATTAAGCGTAAACCTTGAGTCAAATAGTACTTTTTCCATCGAAGTGAAATTCACTAACATCCGAAACAGCAAAGGCCGCATCCAAATGCAGATTTATAGAAGTCAAGAGGCTTTTGCGAGTGAGAATTATTGGAAACAAGTCCATGTTTCGAAAAAGGAGCTAAAGAACAAAACATTGAATTACACGTTTTCAGGAATTCCTTCAGGAACCTATGGCATTGCGATTCTCGATGACGAAAATGAAAATGGTGAAATGGATTACAAAATGTTACTCCCTGCAGAAGGATATGGATTCTCGGATTTCTATCATACGAGCTGGAGCAGACCGACGTTTTCAGAATTTAAATTCAGTTTAAACGCTAATAAAAGCGTGACGGTCAAGGTAAAATATTAATCTTTCTGTTCTTCCTCGCGGTTTAAAAAGCAATTCAATCACTTTATTTCTAATACTTTGTAACAAAATCGATACACGTTATCAAAAAAATACAGTTTATAACATTCTGATTGACAGAATCTTTGATTGAAATCTTCATTTAAATTTGTTTTGCTCAATTGAGCCCAATCATTAACTAATAAAAACGAAAAGAGATGGCAGAAAATCAAAACACCTCCACTGGCGACACATGGGCGCCTACTCCCGAGAAAAAAGGAAAAGCAACGCAATTACGCATGTTTGCTGGACTACTTTGGCTTGGAGCAATCATTGCTCAAGTCATCGCTATTATCTTATTGTTTAGACCGCCGGTGAGCATGATGTGGATCATCATTCTCATCGTGATTGATTTGGCGCTTGTAATTGCTGGAGCCATGCTCTGGAAACAATCGAACCGCTTGGATCCAGCCTCGGAGAAAAATAAACTCATGTTCTTCATGCAAAGTCAATTGGGACTTGTGGCTGCCGTGGTAGGATTTTTACCTTTAGTAGTTTTCATCTTAACAAGCAAAAACTTAGATGCGAAACAAAAAGGAATTTTAGGAAGTATTGCTGGAGTTGCGCTGGTGATTGCTGGAATTGCTGGTTATGATTTCAATCCGCCATCTGTGGAAGAATACACGGAACAAACGAAAAAAGTAGAAGAATTAACTGATAAAGGCGATTCTACCGATTCATCAAAAGGCGACAACAAAGTGTACTGGACAGAATACGGAAAAAGTTACCATCTATACGAAGATTGCAGCCACATTAATTCAGTGAATACAACTGAAATATTTAGTGGTACTGTAGCTGAATCAAGAGAATTGAAAAACATTACTGATTTGTGCGACCGTTGCGAAAACAGAGCCGTTAAAGAGAAAGAAGAATCAACAAAAGGTGTGACTGACGCAATCGATGAGGTTGTGGAACAGTAAAAAAATTGTACATAAAAAAAGCGCAAATGAGAGTTTGCGCTTTTTTTGTAGAATTAAATTACATATTCCTTCTATACTGCCCCCCTACTTCAAACAACGCATTCGTAATTTGACCCAAAGAAGCATATTTGCACGTTTCCATCAATTGCTCGAACATATTGCGATTGTTTACTGCAGCATCTTGAACTAATTTTATTCCAGATTCTGACGCAGAAACATTTCCATCCTGCAATGCTTTCAACATCTCGATTTGATATTGTTTTTCTTCTTCTGTCGCGCGAATGACTTCTTTTGGTTGAACAGTTGGAGAACCTTTGGAACTCAAGAAGGTGTTTACTCCAATGATTGGGAATTCTCCTGTATGTTTCAATGTTTCGTAATACAACGACTCTTCCTGAATTTTGGAACGTTGGTACATTGTTTCCATGGCTCCAAGCACACCTCCACGTTCTGTGATCCGATCAAATTCCTGCAAGACAGCATCTTCCACTAAATCCGTCAATTCTTCGATGATGAACGATCCTTGAAGCGGATTTTCATTCTTAGCAAGTCCTAACTCACGGTTGATAATCAATTGAATGGCCATCGCACGTCGAACAGATTCTTCTGTTGGAGTTGTAATTGCTTCATCGTAAGCATTGGTATGCAACGAGTTACAATTGTCATAAATCGCGTAAAGCGCTTGCAATGTTGTTCGGATGTCGTTGAAATCAATTTCTTGCGCATGCAGCGAGCGACCAGAAGTTTGAATATGGTATTTCAACATTTGAGCACGTGCATTTGCACCATATTTTTTCGCCAAAGCTTTCGCCCAAACTCTTCGCGCCACACGGCCAATTACTGCATATTCTGGGTCAATTCCGTTCGAGAAGAAGAACGATAAATTTGGACCAAAATCATCAATGCTCATGCCACGACTCAAGTAATATTCCACATACGTGAAACCATTCGCCAAGGTGAAAGCCAACTGCGTAATCGGATTTGCTCCAGCTTCTGCAATGTGATAACCTGAAATCGAAACGGAATAGAAATTTCGAACGCCGTTCTTGATAAAATATTCCTGCACATCCCCCATCAAACGCAATGCAAATTCAGTCGAGAAAATACAAGTGTTTTGAGCTTGATCTTCTTTCAAAATATCAGCTTGAACAGTTCCACGAACTTGCTTCAGTGTCTCCGCTTTTATTTTGGAATAAACTTCCGCTGATAAAACTTGGTCGCCAGTGACACCCAAAAGCATCAAGCCTAGACCATCATTTCCTTCTGGTAAATCGCCTTGGTATTTTGGTCGAGCAACTCCTTTTTTCTGATAAATAGCAGCTATTTTCGCTTCAATTTCTTTTTCAAGTCCTTGCTCTTTGATGTACTTCTCACAATTCTGATCAATGGCAGCATTCATGAAAAATCCAAGCAACATTGGAGCTGGACCGTTAATTGTCATCGAAACCGATGTTTTTGGATCGGATAAATCAAATCCAGAGTACAATTTTTTCGCATCGTCTAAACAACAAATGGATACTCCCGAATTACCAATTTTCCCATAAATGTCTGGTCGTAAATCTGGATCATTTCCATAAAGCGTCACCGAATCAAAAGCCGTTGAAAGTCTTTTGGCTGGCATTCCCAAACTAACGTAATGAAAACGTTTGTTAGTTCGTTCTGGTCCACCTTCACCAGCAAACATTCTTGTTGGATCTTCGCCTTCACGTTTGAACGGGAATAAACCTGCGGTATACGGAAATTCTCCTGGTACATTTTCTTGCAAATTCCAACGCAAAATATCTCCCCAACCTAAATACTTCGGAGTCACTACTTTTGGAATTTGAGAATGTGATAGCGATTCTGTATGTGTTTGAATAGATAGTTGTTTGTCGCGCACCATGAATTTAAACTCGGGAGCTTTGTACGTTGCACGTTTCGCAGACCAATTTTGGAGCATTTCCCAATTTTTTGGATCGAAATTGAGTTTTTCTTTTTCAAAAGCTTCCTGCAATCCTTTAATCAATCGGTCTTTGTCATCGATGTTCGAATTTTTCAACGCATCTATCGATTTTTGGAAACCATATAAATTGTCCGCAACTGAAACTTGTTGTTCCACCCATTTATCGTAAGCTCTGTTATTCTCAGAGATTTCTGACAAGTAACGCGTTCTTTCTGGCGGAATAACGAAAATTTTCTCAGACATTTCACGTGTAATCGCGAACGTTGATTTCAAATCGCAACCAGTTTTCTCCACCAATTTGTCCATGATCACCTTATAAAGTGAATTCATTCCTGGATCGTTGAATTGAGAAGCAATCGTGCCAAAAACAGGCATATCATCCACATTCGAATCCCACAAATTGTGATTGCGTTGGTATTGTTTTCTGACATCGCGCAATGCATCTAAAGCACCACGTTTATCAAATTTATTTAAGGCAATGACATCTGCAAAGTCGAGCATGTCAATTTTTTCTAACTGAGTTGCAGCACCATATTCAGGAGTCATCACATACAAAGACATGTCTGAATGATCCAAAATCTCAGTATCCGATTGACCAATTCCAGAAGTTTCAAGAATGATCAAATCGTAGTTAGCAGCTTTTAAGACATTGATTGCTTCCGCCACGTGTTTCGAAAGCGCCAAATTCGATTGACGCGTAGCTAACGAACGCATGTATACACGGGAATTTTTAATTGAATTCATGCGGATTCGATCGCCTAGCAATGCTCCACCTGTTTTTCGTTTTGATGGATCTACCGAAACAACCGCAATTGTTTTATCTTCAAAATCAATTAAAAAGCGACGCACTAATTCATCCACCAAGGATGATTTTCCAGCTCCACCTGTTCCTGTAATTCCTAAAACGGGAACTTTAGATGTTTCAGCAATTTTGTTTATTTCTGCAAAAACGTCTTTTGCTGCCTCAGGGAAATTTTCAGCTGCAGAAATTACTCGTGCAATGACAGGAGCAAATTTATCTTTGAGTTGATCTAATTCTCCATTCAATTTATCGCCCACAGGAAAATCACTTCGTTTCACCAAATCATTGATCATTCCTTGCAATCCCATCGCACGACCATCGTCTGGATGATATAACTTTTCGATTCCGTAGGCCTCAAGTTCGGCAATTTCCGATGGCAAAATTGTACCCCCTCCTCCACCAAAAATTTTGATGTGAGGAGCGCCTTTTTCGTGCAATAAATCGTGCATATACTTGAAGTATTCAGTATGTCCACCTTGATACGAAGTCATAGCAATTGCTTGCGCATCTTCTTGAATGGCGCAATCCACCACTTCTTCCACCGATCTGTCATGACCAAGGTGAATCACCTCACAACCAGTTGCTTGAATGATTCGACGCATGATATTAATTGCAGCATCATGGCCATCGAACAACGACGCAGCAGTAACAATTCTAACCTTGTTTTGGGGTATATACGGTTCAATTTTTTCCATAGTCACAAAAATAAACAAGAAATGGTATTCTTAGCTATGAAATTCGGATATTTACTTTTCAATATCGAATTATGAAACATCCCCTAATTTCCAGCATACTATTTGTTTTCCTCAATTTCATTGGTAGTTCATTCGCCTTTGCGAAAATTGCAGTGTTAGAGCCAACAAACGAATCTCTTAATTATCAATTATTTGAAGGTTCTATCAGCGTGAATAATGAGATTCAACCAATCATTCTAATTTTAGAAAATTCTGAAAATTCAAATCCACGTGGTTTTTGGATCTCAAACGGTTATTATGAAGGTAGAAAAGAACTTATTGGAACTTTTGAAAAGAACACTTCCACATATGAGCTAAAATATAAAGATGACCTATCCATCTCTTTTCAAGTAAGCAATGGTAAATTGATTGGTAATTGGAGCTTGCGAAACGACGATGATTCTCTATCTAACTTTGAAGGCGATTTAGCGTTGAATTTTGTCATGAATGTCCAAAAATTGCCGGAAAAAAGTGAAATTCTAAAATATTCCAATGCCTATGATGTGTACACCGTGGACGATCCTTCTATGGAAATTCAAATCAATGAAAACCTAGAATTGTTAGCGATTAATGATGAGACATTCATATTCAATTTTTATACTAGCTATTTTTCCGATTTTTCTAAACGTTTTTTTTCTGGAATAATAAAAATGAAAACCAAAACCGAAGGAGTTTATTTTGACGAAACAATAAATTACCTTATAAATTTTGAGATTTTTAAGGACTCTGTAACGATTAAATTTGAAAATATAAACCAATTGCTCTACACTAAAATAGTTTTGCAGCTTCCAATATTTTATAGAGAATAACATATATCAATTTTCAAAAAAATCTTCGAATTGTAATAAAAGACAAAATGTAAGTCTGCTATTCGTAACATTTTTAATGCTGTTTGTAACTTAGTCCTTCATTTTAGAGGGATTAGCAATTAAAATGGATTTCTTTGCCTAAAAATTAATCTCCAAAAAGCATAATTGAAACCACGTTAAAAATATACATGAATAAAATCCTAGATTACAGCAATGAATAAAATTGATAAACTATGTGGCATGATTTCTGTAAAATGGCTAATTTTAAAATCTTAAAAATAAAAACATGAAAAAATTAGGTTTATTACTACTCAATTTAACACTTGTACTTGGTGCATTTTCTCAAACGGAGTATGTGACTCCACCGTTAATCAGACAAAACATTTTTAGTGTTGAAGTCAAAGACATGGTTGCTGACAAAGAAGAATTTAAGTTCGCATTTACCATTGAAAACAAAAGCAACGATAAGTATTTGGTTTTTGAACTTTCAAAAATTGCCATTCAATTCTCTGAATCAGATGTTTATTACCCTAAGAACGAAGAAATTGTCGTAGTTAATCCAAATTCGAAAGAGCGTAGAACCGTTCGTGTTGTTGGTAAAGGAAATTATCAAACAGATATGATTAACATTGAGTTTCCGCGTATGCAAGTGAATGGAAAGCAAAAGGAATTTACCAATTCAACAAATTTTGCAACAACGCCTGATCAATCGATTAACATTGATCCATACGCAACTGCATCCTTGGAAGGATTTGCATGGAAAAAAGACAGTTGGAGTGGTGAAATGGTTGTAAAAACAGGAACTTTTGACGGAATGATCCTAATGGATTTAAGTAAAATTTCAGGATTAACAGCCGATAATGGAACATTGCCGATTGAATTCAAAAGAGATAAATTAGCAAAAGTAGCTTTAGTTTCAAACGATAAATTTAAATCAAAATTCAGCATGGCTGATGTTGGTCAAAAGTGCACTGCTCTTCAAATGGGAGCTTCATTTTCAGCATATGAGCTACTTGAATTGGATGTGCCACAAATTAAAGTAAAACGCGTTGGTTATGTAGAGCCTACGAAAGTAGAGGCCAAAGAAGTGAATCTGTGTGAAAGCTACAGTAGAATTGAAAATTTACCTGTGAAAGTAGTTCTTTTCAATGCAACAGGTGTTTGTTTTAAAGCAGCTGCGAATGGGAAAAAATTGAACGATCAAATGTGTTCTAATGTTGAGTATGACACAGAATATGGTACGAACATTTTAACGATTTCATTGAGCAACGGAATAACAATTACTGATAAAATTTATCCAGCTGAACAAGATGTTTACCTCGTGTTTGAAATCGTTGAGCGAAAAGGTGAATGGAAATTGCGCAGAAAATTTGATTTGAGCGGTGATGCAAGAAAAACAGAACCTAAACCCGCTCCAGTAGTAGCAACGGCATTATGCAAGGATAAAATGAATTTGGACCAAGACGGCATGGCCTACTTGAGAAATGTTACAGTTACACGAATCTCAAAAGCGATGATCTACTATGTGGATTGTGCTACAGGCGAATCGAAAAGCATTTCTAAAATGGAAGTATTAGCCATTGAGTATGCAAATGGTTATTACGACAAATTCGATTATCCAGGGGATTCAGGAAAACAAAACATGAACTTGGAGCGTTCTGAAAGTGAAGTGATCGAGCTTAGAAATAGTAGCAAAACATCTTCAAGCATCGTAATCGGACCAAATAGAAATTAAAAGAATCTATCGTTACAGCTGCAAATCTTTGTAGTTGTAACGATGCATTCGGAAGAAATACATAAAATCAAGTAAAGGCCCAGTCATGAATTTGAGCAGGGTTTTGCTTTTGCGGTTGTTGATCGCCTCTCCAGTAAAAATGGATGTATAATGTTTTACCGCATGTTTCCCAACCCAACGACCGAATTTTGTGTCCAATCGATCATTTCCATACAAGAAATTGGTGAATAAGCGACCGTTGTAGAACAAATCGATCATTTCCTTCCAAGCATTTAATTCACGTTTCCAATCTTTTTGGTATTTCTCAATGGTCATATCTTCCTTTGGATCAAAAACTTTTGCTAACTCCGAAGCGAAATGCAAAGAAAAATAAAGTCCGGAAGAAAATACTGGATCCAAAAAGCCAGCTGCATCACCAACACACACCCAGTTTTTTCCATAAATTTTTTCTGATCGCAATTGATAATTGGAGTATTTCTGAACATTAGAAACGCGTTTGATTCCATCAAAAACACCCTTTACTTTTGGATCGTTTTGCAAATAATTATCAAATTGTTCTTCGGCAGTTTCACCGTAAGTACTTAAATGCTCTTTGTTAATGACAACACCAATCGATGTTTTTCCTGGGACTGGAATTCTCCAAATCCAACCTTTCGTCGCCAAGTTCATGTGAATATCTCCATAATTATTTGGAAACTCATGACCTTCAACATGAGCAAAAAGCGCTGTATCCATGCGATTTCCAACCGTATATGGTAATTTCATGGCATTCGCCAAAAGTCTTTTTCTTCCTGACGCATCCACAAAATAATCCGGTTGTCCACCAAAAAAATCTTTGGTAGCTTCCAATGTTTCAGCGTCAAATTTCACTTCATCCCCATTCACCTCAATTCCAGCGCGCATTTTAAATACTTGTATGCCTTCACTTTTCGCTTTTTCAAAAAGTAAGGTATCAAATTCTCTTCGCGTTGTATTATAAGCATAAAGTGGAAGTTGACCCAAACCTGCTGAAAAAGAAGCTTCTGCATGTAAATTTGGCTTCACCCAAACAGTAGCTCCAGGTTTATACACGCTAAAAGACTTCACTTCCTCTTCTAACCCAAGCTCACGCAACACAGGAATGATTGCTGGAATCATGGATTCACCCACAAAAAGCTCGCGAGCTTCAGAATCACTGAATAATCCAACCTTAAATCCTTTACGGTGCAATAAAGTTGCAAGGGATGAACCCGCTGGTCCACTTCCAATAATGGCAATTGTTTTCATGCTTCAGTTAATTTTAAAAATTCACAATATCCAAAAGTGCTTCTTCAAAGCGATTTTTTGGTAAGAATTGTTGTTCCAAAGAAACGGCAAAAGGAACCGGAGTATCCAAAGATGCAACACGTTTTACCGGCGCATCCAATTCTTTGAAACAATTTTCAGTAATTAATGCAACGAGTTCTCCACCCAATCCGCCTGTCATACAATCTTCGTGAAACACTATTACTTTTCCTGTTTTGCGAACAGCTTTGTAAATATGTTCTGTATCCAACGGAAGCAAAGTTCTCAAATCCACAATTTCTGCGCCAATTTCTGGATGATTTCCAAGCACTTCTTGCGCCCAATGAACTGCCAACCCGTATGTGATAATTGTGACATCATTTCCTTCGGTAACTGTTCTTGCTTTCCCGATTTCAACGGTATAATATTCGTTTGGAATTTCTTCTTTTAGACTGCGATACAAATATTTGTGTTCAAAAACCATAACCGGATTTGGATCTTCAATTGCAGCGTTTAATAATCCTTTCGCATCATACGGTGTTGACGGATAAACTACTTTTAATCCTGGAGTATGTGTAAACCAAGCTTCATTCGATTGAGAATGAAAAGGTCCAGCAGCAGTATTTGCTCCTGTTGGCATGCGAACCACAACATCTGCATTTTGTCCCCAACGCCAATGAATTTTAGCAAGGTTATTTACTATTTGATTGAATCCACACGTCACAAAATCAGCAAATTGCATTTCGACAATGGCTTTCATCCCGGCAATGGAAAGTCCTAATCCAGCACCCACTATTGCCGATTCACAAATTGGTGTGTTGCGAACACGATCTTTTCCAAATTTATCTACAAATCCTTCAGTTACTTTGAAAGCACCTCCGTATTCAGCAATATCTTGTCCCATGATAATCAAATCAGGGTATTTTTCCATCGATTCACTCAAGGCATCTTGAATGGCATCAATGAATCTTTTTTCTGATTTTTCGCCTTTTCCTTCGATAACAACTTGTTGAAATGGAGCATAAACATCCGCCAATTCAGTTTCAATCGAAGGAAGTACAGCAGGTTCGGCATGCGCTTGGTCAAAATTGTCCTGAATTTCTTGTTTGATTTCAGTCTTGATCGCATCATCCATTGCATCCGTTAACACCCCAATTTCTTTGAGGTATAGATTGTAATTTTCAACTGGATCTTGTTTTTGCCATTCATCTTGCAAGCCGTCTGGATAGTATTTCGTTCCAGATGCTTCTTCGTGCCCGCGCATACGGAAAGTCATCAATTCTAAAATAAATGGTCTAGGATTTTGGCGAATGTCTTCGTTGATTTTTCGAACGGTGCGAATAACTTCTAAGATATTATTTCCATCAACTTTTACGGCTTCCATGCCATAACCTATTCCTTTGTCGATGAATTGTTTGCATTTAAATTGTTCGACGGAAGGAGTTGAAAGTCCCCAGCAGTTGTTTTCAATCGCAAAAATCACAGGTAAATCCCAAACAGCAGCAACATTTAGAGATTCATGAAAATCTCCTTCGGATGCTCCACCATCACCTGTAAACACAAGCGTTGAGTGCTTTTTGTCCTTAACTTTAGAAGCTAATGCAATTCCATCAGCAATTCCTAATTGTGGACCAAGATGCGAAATCATTCCCACCAAATTGTATTCTTGTGTTCCGAAGTGAAAAGAGCGATCTCTTCCTTTGGTGAACCCATTTAATTTCCCTTGAAATTGAGAAAAAAGTCGATTCAAGGGAATTCCGCGAGTTGTGAAAACGCCCAAGTTTCTGTGCATCGGCAGAATGTATTCATCCCGATTCATTGCATAGGTGCAACCAACTGAAATCCCTTCTTGTCCCCAACCAGAAAACCATTTTGTAATTTTTCCTTGACGCAAAAGAATGAGCATTTTTTCTTCGATCAAACGCGGTTTTAAAAGCACTTTGTAGATTTCAAGGAGTTCTTTATCGTCAAAATCAGCACGATTAAATTCAATATATCTTTTTTCCAAGGTTTCCATTTTCTGGTGAATTTTATGAGAATGCAAAGCTAGGTTTTATTGGTGAAAAAGGGAGTATGAAGCGTTGAAAAATCTTAAAATTTTAACCAATTAATAGTTTAAACTTTTAAAAAAATAAACTTTTAGAAGAAAGTCTGATTTTATTGGGATATAGAGCGTGCTGATTAAAAATTCTTATTTTGTGTTGAACTCTTCCAGTGTTCCCAAGAAAATAATTTGAAACCAATTCTATGCAAAATATTAAGGCCAATTTTAATGATCGAAAAGGGTTTGTGATCCCTCGAAATTCATAAAATATTACTCGAACAATAGTTTAATCTTTTAATCTAATAAACTTTTAGAAGAAAGTCTGATTTTATTGGGATATAGAGCGTACTGATTCAAAATTCATATTTAGTGTTGAACTATTCCAATGTTCCCAAGAAAATAATTTGAAACCAATTCTATGCAAAATATTAAGGCCAATTTTAATAATCGAAAAGGGTTTGTGGCCCCCCGAAATTCGTAAAATATTATTCGATTATTAGTTTAATCTTTTAATCTAATAAACTTTTAGAAGAAAGTCTGATTTTATTGGGATATAGAGCGTACTGATTCAAAATTCATATTTAGTGTTGAACTATTCCAATGTTCCCAAGAAAATAATTTGAAACCAATTCTATGCAAAATATTAAGGCCAATTTTAATAATCGAAAAGGGTTTGTGGCCCCCCGAAATTCGTAAAATATTATTCGATTATTAGTTTAATCTTTTAATCTAATAAACTTTTAGAAGAAAGTCTGATTTTATTGGGATACAGAGTATTCAAAACGAAAAAATCCCGCTCATTTCTGAACGGGATACTAAATTTAGTATCAGACTAGTGATTACACCAATCCTTGATCGATCATTGAATCTGCCACTTTAACGAAACCTGCAATGTTTGCACCTTTCACGTAGTCAACATTTCCATTCGCGTCTTTTCCGTATTTCACACATGCTTCATGAATTGAAATCATGATGTTGTGTAAACGCTCATCCACTTCTTCTGCTGTCCATGACAAACGTAAAGAGTTTTGAGACATTTCCAAACCAGAAGTTGCAACCCCACCAGCATTAGATGCTTTTCCTGGAGAAAACAAAATTCCAGCTGCTTGGAATGCGTGAATTGCTTCTGGTGTACTTGGCATGTTTGCTCCTTCCGCAACACATTTCACTCCATTTGCAATCAAAGCCTTCGCTTCTTCCCCATTCAATTCATTTTGAGTTGCACAAGGCAAAGCGATATCTACTTTCACTTCCCAAGGACGTTTTCCAGCAACAAATTTAGCTGACGGATATTTTGTTACATACTCAGAAATTCGACCACGCAACTCATTTTTCAATTCCATCACGTAAGCCAATTTACCAGCGTCAATACCTGCTTCATCATAGATATATCCTTCAGAATCTGAAAGTGTAACAACTTTAGCGCCTAATTGAGTTGCTTTTTCACAAGCGTATTGAGCAACGTTTCCTGAACCAGAAACAGCAACTACTTTACCATTGAAAGAATCACCTTTTGTAGCCAACATTTCTTTTGCGAAATATACTGTACCGTAACCTGTAGCTTCTGGACGAATCAAAGAACCACCCCAGTTGCGACCTTTACCAGTTAAAACACCTGTAAATTCGTTACGAATTCTTTTGTATTGTCCAAACATGTATCCGATCTCACGACCACCAACACCGATGTCACCAGCAGGTACATCTGTATCAGCACCAATATGTCTTGAAAGTTCAAGCATAAATGATTGACAGAATTTCATTACTTCGTTATCTGATTTTCCTTTTGGATCAAAATCAGATCCACCTTTTCCTCCACCCATTGGCAAAGTTGTTAGTGAATTTTTGAACACTTGCTCAAATCCTAAGAATTTAAGAATTGATAAATTCACAGACGGGTGAAAACGCAAACCACCTTTGTAAGGTCCGATTGCTGAGTTAAATTCAACACGGTAACCACGATTTACTTGTACTTCACCTTTATCGTCTAACCAAGGAACGCGAAATAAAATCGTTCTTTCAGGCTCTACCATTCGATCCAAAATCTTCGCATTCTTGTATTTTGGCGTTTCTTCAATTAAAGGAATTACTGCTTCAGCAACTTCTTCAACCGCTTGTAAAAATTCAGCTTCATGACCATTTGTGGCTTTCACGCGAGCCATAAATGCATCAATTTGTGCTTGATACTTATTTGACATGAGTTTATGTTTTTAAATCAACGAGGCAAAAGTAAATAATTTTTAAACGCATAAAATAAAAATAACCTATTGTTCATAAAATGTAAAAAGTCTTCCATAAATATTCGATGAAAGATTGGTAATATTCACTCAAAAGCACTCTTTAGTCATTTAACACGTTTTGCACGAAAAAATGTAATAAAAAATGAAACCTTTTGGCAACCTATCTTTTTAGAATGGCGTCTTTTATATAGCGACACGATTAATTTTCAAGTCAAAAAAACAAACATATGAAAGCATTATACACCATTTTCGTTCTTACTACTACTCTTTTTTTTCTTTCTAAAAACACGCATGGTCAAGCAAGTATTTGCCTTGGCGACGATATAACTGTCTGTGTTGGTTCACCTGTTACAATTAACGATTGTGGCGGAGGTCAAGGAGTAGGATTAATTAATGCTTTGTACTTAAACAATCCAACTCAAGTATTTCTCTCAGACGATGAATGGTCAACAGCAGTTCCTCTTGGATTTAGTTTTAGTATTTACGGCAACACGTATACACAAACCGTAATTGGATCTAATGGTGTTTTGTCTTTTAATATGGCAAATGCTGGCGGATATTGTCCGTGGGCATTGGGTGGTGTTGGTCAACTACCAACGGCTGGATTTCCTTCTGCTTTTAATTCTAGTATGTTATGTTACATGGATATGAACCCAGCAGCTGGAGGAAATATTTATTACCAAACAGTTGGTGTTGCTCCAAATAGAAAATTTGTGGTTTTATATCAAAATGTTGAGGCATTTGGACAAGGCGGATGTAATTATATGTCTGTAATCTTAAATGAAACAAGCAATGTTATTGAGTACAATATTGGAAATAAAGTAGTTGTAGCTTGGAATGGAGGATTAGCTATTCAAGGCGCAGAAAATAATGTTGGCTCCGTTGCTCACATTACTCCAGGACGCAACAACACGCAATGGGCGGCAAATCAAGATAATCGCATTTTTACGCCAACGAGTCCGAGTAATACCATGGCTTACACCATTTCTTCATCGGTTTACCAATTCGTTTATACGGGAAATCCTCAATGGACAAATACACTTGGTCAAAACTTCCCTTATAATAATGGTGTTTTAAATATTCCGAGTGCTGCGAGTGGACCAGTGGGTTATTTCCTTACTTCTGCAACTGTCGGTGCTTGTGCTGGTGGTGCAGGTGTTGCAACTTCAGATACATCCTGGGTGACTGGTGTGAGTTCAGCAGTTGCGGCGACTTCAACACCTGATATTTGTTCATCGGGAGCAGGATCGGTTACGGCAACTCCATTGGCTGGAATCCCGCCGTTCTCATTCAATTGGCCAGCTTTAGGATCAACAGATCAAACGGTTACTGGCGTGTATGGAGGAAATTATTTAGTGACTATGAATGATGGCATGGGTTGCCCTTCGTCTACTGTTGTTTTTGTTGGTGACACACCTGCTAATTACGCAACAGAATCAACTCCTGTTTCTTGTCCAGGAGGAAACGATGGAACAGCAACGGCGACAATGATTCCGAATTTAGGTAACATTACGTATCAGTGGGATGACCCAGCAATGCAAACAACTCAAACAGCAGTTGGTCTGACCGCAGGAACGTATAATTGTTTAATTTCTTCAGACATCGGTTGTTCAAATACTGTGACGGTTGTAGTAACAGAAATCCCAGGAATGGTTGCCAATTTTTCTACAGTTACCTACGTGAGTTGTAACTCAGACAATGATGGAGTTCTTGTCGTTGATGTTATTAATGGTACTGGACCATATACTTATGTATGGGATAATTCAAGTTCAACAACAAATACAGCAAACGATTTATATGCAAGAACGCACACAGTAACAATTACAGATGCTATGGGATGTGTTATTTCACTGACTGAAACATTGATTGAACCAGACAGTTTAAAAATCACTTACATAACACCAGATACGCAAATTTGTTCTGAAGACGATATTCTGCTTGAAGTCACAGGAATTGGAGGTTCTACCACAAAAACGTATACTTGGTTTGAAGGCGCGAATGTCCTTGGAACAGGTAATTCAATAACGGTTGATCCGATCACAACAAACACCGAATATTGTGTAGTCTTATCAGAAGCTTGTGGTTCACCTGTTGATTCCAAATGTGTTACAATCACTTTCCCAACTCCAATCGTTCCAATGTTAACACCAACATCCCCACAAGATTGTGTGGTTGGTAAATTTGAATTCTGGGATAATTCTGAAAATGCTGCTGAAATTGCTACAACATTTATTGATTTTGGAGATTTCACTTCTACCATTGAGAATAATGCTGATTCTGTTTATCACGAATACGATTTAGTAGGATCTTATACCATGAATTTATTAGTTACTTCTATTTATGGTTGTGTGTACGAAAACACACTTACTGATGTTGTAACTGTTGTTCCGAATCCATCTGCTCATTTTTTCTTCTCTGACAATCCTGTTTCTGTTTTTGAAACTACCGTTAAAGCGTATGACAAAAGCACACCAGATGTAGTATCATGGGAGTGGATTGCTGAAGGTTCAACAACGTCAACAAGTTCCTTTCAAAATCCAACATTTGTGTATCCGGAAAATGTACCTGGCGAATATCCAGTTACTTTAATTGTAACATCAAATTATGGATGCACGGATACTTTGACACAATTATTAACTGTTCAAGATGAGTTGTTATTTTTTGCTCCTAATACGTTTACACCAGACGGAGATGAATTTAACCAACTATGGAGATTAGCAATCAAAAGCAATAATTTAACTGCTTTCAATTTGCAAATTTTTAACCGTTGGGGAGAAATCATTTGGGAATCAAACGACCACACAGTTGGTTGGGACGGAACCTATGATGGTAAGACTGCTCCTGCAGGAACATACACATGGAAAGCGATTATTGAAAGCAATTCAGATTTTGGAAAAGGAACTTATACCGGAAAAATTAATCTATTGCGCTAAACAATTTTCAGAAAAAATCAGCTTTTGTTAAATGCTATTTGGTTTAATTTTGATAAAATTTCATTAACTTCACGCTGAATTAATATGAAGTAACTATTAAAATCAAAATAGAAAAATATGCATTTTGTTAAAACCATAAGTTTTGTTGTTCTTTTTCAAGTCTCATTTTCCAGTTTTGGACAAACGTACGAGGCCATTTATGAAGTTGCAACATCTGACATTCAAAACCAGATGAATTCAAACAAAATGAATGGTATTGATATTCTTACAGGAATAAATAGTTCATTTCAAATAGGTTTATCTGGTTTATTGGCAACAGAAAGAGATGCGTTTTTAGAATTACTTAGTACAGATCCAAAAATCCAATCTGTTGATTTAACCATAGATAATTCAAGTATTACTATTGTAGCGAATGCTTCATTCACCATGAACGATTTCAATACAAAATTGGCAACGACGTCAGGAATTGTAACTGGAAGTTCTGTAAATTATTCTTTAGCAAGTAATTAAAAAACGATGAAAAAATTCTCACAGGTATTCATTCTAGTTGTTTCTTTATTTGTTCAGCTAAATGTTTGGTCACAATTTTCGGCTGGAGCCAATTGTTCATCAGCACCTTGTAATCCTGCGCCAAACGGTTCGTATACAAATCTTTCGGCTCCAAGCATGGGCTCATACTCTTGTTTAGGTTCTACTCCCAATCCAAGTTGGATGGCTTTCGGAATAGCGACGAGTGGTTCTGTCAATTTTCAAATTCAACAAGTAAGCAATGGAGGAAATTTAATTGACGTTGATTTCGCGTTGTATGGTCCATATACAAGTATTTCAGCTGGTTGTCCAGTAATTGGTCCGAGCACGCCGACGGTAGATTGCTCTTTTTCTGCATCGGCTACAGAGCAAGTGAACATTGCCAATGCAATCGCTGGTCAAGTTTATATTTTATTGGTTACAAATTACAGTGGTCAACCAGGAAACATAAATTTTACGCAACAATCTTCGACAGGAACAACGAATTGCGCAACCAATTTCAGCGCAACAACATCGTCTACTGTTGCCACTTGTAATCAACCTACAGGAAGTGTAACTGCAACACCTGTTGGTGGTTATGCGCCTTACACATATTCATGGAATATTCCAGGAAATCCAACCACACCAACAGTTAATAATGTTGCTCCAGGAACTTACACGGTTACAGTTACATCATCACCAGGACCAAACGGTGCAACGGTAAACCCAACAACTGCGACAGTTACAGTTGGAAACCAAAATGCAACTTTTAGTGCAACAACCACTCCTGCTTCTTGTCCTGGAGGAAATGACGGAACAGCCACTGCCAATTTTAATGCTGGTGGAGCTCCAGGTGTTACAGCCACATACCAATGGTCTGATTTAAACGCACAGACAACCCAAACTGCAACAGGTTTAACACAAAGTAATTACGTATGTAACATTTCTTTGTCTAACGGCTGTAGCGGCATCGCCATTGCAATTGTTGGAGCAAATCAAGTAAATTATTCAAGCTCTTCTACCTTGGTTTCTTGTCCGGGAGGAAATGATGGGACTGCAATAGCGACTATGACTCCTGCCGTTGGTAATTTAAGTTATACGTGGAATGATCCAAGTGGTCAAACCACTCAACAAGCAACGAACTTGGCCGCTGGAACTTATACCTGTCAAATCAACTCAAGTGTTGGATGTACTGGCACTCAAACCGTTACCGTTTCTGAAATCCCTGGAATGATTGCGAATTTTACAACCATTAGTGATGTAACCTGTAATTCGGGAAATGATGGTAATTTAACAGTAAGTGTTTCTCAAGGAACGACTCCATATACGTATGCTTGGGACAACTCTTCTTCCACAATTAATATTGCAGATGATTTATTTGCAGGAACGCACACGGTAACGATTACTGATGGTCTCGGTTGTGTTATTACGAATACTGAAATACTTGGTGAACCTGATAGTTTGAAAATTACCTTCTTGACACCTGACACTCAAATTTGTTCAGAAGATGATTTATTATTAGAAGTTATCGGATCAGGAGGTTCATCTCCTTACATTTATAATTGGTATGAAAATGGGACGCTCATTGGATCAGGTGCAACAATTACAGTAGATCCAGTAGACTCAGGAACTAATTATTGTGTTGAATTATCTGAGCAATGCGGTTCACCTGTTGATAATAAATGTATGACCATTACATTTCCAACGCCAATCGTTCCACACATGACACCGAATAAAATAGAAGATTGTGTTGTAGGAGAATTTGAGTTTTGGAACACGTCGCAAAACGCGAGTGAAATTGCAACAACGTACATAGAATTTGGAGATTTCTCATCATCGATTGAACAAGGATCAGATTCTGTTTATCATGAATACGAATTGGTTGGGACTTATTCAATGAACTTGGTTACTACTTCAATTTACGGCTGTGTTTACGAAGCTTCACTGCCAGATATCGTGAATGTAGTTCCGAATCCAACTGCTCAATTCTTTTTTTCTGATAATCCTGCTTCTGTGTTCGAAACAACTGTGCAAGCATTTGACAAAAGTACTGCTGACGTTGTTTCGTGGGAATGGAACGCTCCTGGTGCCATGCCTGCACAAAGTTCTTTCCAAAATCCAACTTTTGTTTATCCAGAAAATGTTGAAGGAGAATTTCCAGTTCAGCTTATCGTAACCTCAAACTATGGTTGCACGGATACATTGGAACAAATTTTAGGCATTGTTGATGAACTTTTACTTTTTGCTCCAAATACGTTCACACCTGACGGCGATGAATTTAATCAAACGTGGAAAATCAAAATAAAATCGCTTGATTTTGGAGACTTTAATGTTCAAATTTTCAACCGTTGGGGAGACATGGTTTGGGAATCAAATGATCCAAACATTGGTTGGGATGGAACATACAATAATTTGGTTGCCCCTTCAGGAACTTATACTTGGAAAGCAACATTAACAGGAGTCAAAGCAGAAGACAAATCTGTGTATACTGGTAATATTAACCTGTTAAGATAATTTAATTCATCTATAAAATTCGAAACGCAAGGTTCAATCGCCTTGCGTTTCTTTTTGGTATTACTTTTGATTACCTTTGCCTAGTATTCATTTAACGAAAAAATTCATGAACAAATTATTCATCTCAGCCTCTATTCTTTTCACAACAATGACTTTGCCATCTTGTGATGTAATTAACGAAGTCGCTGGAACAACATTACCATCAGGAACAGGCACAACGGCACCATCATTAACTAATTCTGAAGTTATTTCAGGTTTGAAGGAAGCATTAACTGTTGGAATCACAAATTCTGTGAACTTAACTTCGATTACAGATGGTTTCTTAGCGAACACTGAAATTCGTTTGCCATTTCCTCAGGACGCAATCAAAGTGAGAGAAAAAGCGATGGAATGGGGATTATCTGGTCAAGTGGAGAAATTTGAAACAACTTTGAATCGCGCAGCAGAAGAAGCTGCCAAAGAAGCTTTACCCATTTTCAAAAATGCAATTCTTGGAATGAGTGTTCAAGATGGATTTAGCATACTGAACGGTGGAAAAGGTGCTGCAACAAAATTTTTATCAGACAATACAAATGCTGCATTGGTTCAAGCTTTTTCGCCGAAAGTAGAGCAAGCAATTTCGAAAGTGAAATTAACAGAATATTGGTCGCCGATTATTAATAAATACAATTCAGCGATGACATTGACTGGTGGACAAAAATTGAACCCGGACTTGAATAAATACGTTACTGAAAAAGCCATTAGCGGTTTATTCATTATGGTTGCAAAAGAGGAAGATAAAATTCGTGCAAATCCAGGAGCGCGAGTTTCAGATCTTTTGCAAAAAGTTTTTGGTTCATTGGACAATAAATAATTCAACAATAACGTCTTGAAATCCTAAGTTTTTAGCTTAGGATTTTTTTTGTCGATTAAAATTCCTATTTTCATCTAAAATTATCATACTATGCAATTTCCAGCTTCTGAGCTTGTACTCGATAAAAACAACAACGTATATCATTTAGGCATTGGACCGAATGACATTGCTGATACCATCATTTTGGTAGGCGATCAATACCGCGTGGAGTTGATCAGCGATTTCTTTGATGATATCCGATTCACACATCAACACCGAGAATTTGTGACACATACAGGTTCTTTTGAAGGCAAAGAAATTACCGTAATCTCAACAGGAATTGGGACGGACAACATTGACATTGTGATCAACGAATTGGATGCCTTGGTAAACATTGACCTTGAAAACCGAGCCGAAAAAGCACAAAAAAAATCCTTGAATCTTATCCGCATTGGAACGTGTGGAATTTTGCAACCTTCCATTCCAGTTCATTCCTATATTTTGAGTGAATTTGCGTTTGGTTTGGACAACGTAGCTCATTTTTATGCCCTCGATTTCACTGCGGAAGAAAAAGAATTGTGTCAAAAAATTTCAGATCACATTTCGTTGCCGAAAGAGATAGTACCTTATGCTGTAAAAGCATCAAGTGAATTGATTAAAAAATTAAATTCTCCTGCTGTACATAAAGGAATTACCATTACAAGCAGCGGATTTTATGGTCCTCAAGGCAGACAATTGAATCTGAAAACAAAAACGCAAGCGTTCAACGAAAAATTGACTTCTTTTGATGCTGCCGAACTGAAAATTACCAATTTCGAAATGGAAAGTTCTGCTTTATTCGCCCTTGGAAAAGGCCTTGGTCATCATTGCGCAACCATTTGTTTGGGAATAGCCAACCGACCAAACATGGAATTTTCAAAAGGTTATGACAAAGAAATGAATGAGTTGATAGCATATGTGTTGGAGCGATGTTAAGAGAAATTTAAATTCCTTTGAAATGAGACATATAGAGCAGATTGGTGTTGGACATGGATTGATTTGTGGTAGGTATGAATAAGTTAGTGGTAACTGAATGACAGAACTTAATAAAATATTATTCATAATAGCTTTAGCTCTTCTCTTAGCGTGCGGAAGCAATAATTCTTCAAGCTCAAATCATAATGTCCCAAACTTGAATTCTCTGACAGGAATGGACTGGTACCAAAGAGTTCTAGAAACAACTGATTTATATGAAATCAATATTAAAGATTCGATTCCAGAAAAGTTTACGCGGTATTTAAAATCAATTGATAGCAATTTCAGAATGGCAAGTGAAGGCCAACCGTGGCAAGCTGGATGCTCTCCTCCAATGATTTTTGACAGTACCAAAGTAAAAACTTATCGAGACGAAAAAACAGGTCAACTGGTGTCAACCACTGGATACGTTGAAATTGATACTCCAATACGAAAATTAGTTTATTTCGGTCAGAATAAAAAAATGGCAGCTCTCCTGTATATGTCAGGTGGAATTGGTGTAATGCAGCATTTGGTTCTATTCAAAATTGAAGGAGGTCAAATTATTGAATATTGGCACGGAAGTATTAGAGGAGATATAAGTAATCAGGAAGAAATCCTGGACAAGATTAATAAAGGTGAGCTTGAAGAAATTACTGAATACATATAAAGAATACCACTAACATCAACTAAAAGCCACGGGCTGAACAACCATATCCGAGAAGCCCGCGTCTCCTAGTTGAAAACCGTTAGGGAAAAGAATAGCTTACCTAAAACTAACAAATATTATAAAATTGAATGTTAGAAATTATATGATAATAAACTCTCTCTCGAATATTTTAGGAAGTTCAAAATTTGAAAAATTAATAATTGTTTCCGTATACACTTTATTGTTAATTGCGCTTTTTTTGCCATTTATAGATGTTACAACCAGTAATAAAATTAATATTACAAGTTATCAAATAAGTGATACAACTTATTATAGTTCAATTTTAAAAGGTTACGAAAGCAAAGTATTTTTAAAGATTTTGATTTTCACATTGTTCATTCATATCCAAACAATAATTTTAAATCGCACCTCTAGTATTATAGTACTTTCATGTTTACTATTTATTTACATCTGTTATGTTATTTATATGAAAACGATAATTACTGCTGGTTGGGGTATGCCAACAGGTGATTATACATTGATTGGTTTCGATTTAAGTGTGGTTGGTTCGTTAATTTTTATCATTTATAGTTTTTATTTAAATATTAAGAGATCACAAAAAAGAAAATCCATCCCCTAACAGCTGTCATGGCCCAGCCCTTAAATCTTGCTTCGAAATAACGATAAATTTGAAACAAAATAATCTTAACTTCGGAGAAACGATTTATTTAAAGAGTCGGGCCGAGCGCCAGGCAGCAAACCGTTATATACCATGAAGCACAACCGAAATATTCTATGAAAGCTTTTGTTTTTTTACTTTTAAGTATTCTACTTTTTTCCTGTAACGGCGAGAAAGTTGATAATCATACTCCCGGTTCGAATGACATATCGAAAAAAGACTCAATTACTGACATCAATGAACTAATATTGGTTAAACCTAATAATATAACTCTGGAGTATTCTTTGGACAAGAATTATGAAGACACAATAATGGGGAAATGGGGAAAGCTCGATGATCAATCAAGTAGGTTAACTTGCATAATTAAAAACAATAGTAATTCCTCAGTATTTCTAGTTGGATATTCGTGTAGTGATCTACCTGGAAAATTAGAAATAGGACCAAAAGATAAATTCTACGATTGGCAGTTCGTTAATTGTAATGTCTCTTGGCCTGTTATATATGAAATCTCCCCCAACGAACACAAGGAATTCAGTACTAATGTAAGGGCCAAGGAAAACTTGGAGATTGAGCGATTGGGAATGTATATAAAATGCGTTGATCGTTGGATTGAATCAGATACACTCAGGACGAACGAGAATTTAATTAAGTCAGTCATTTCCACTCCATATGAAAAATGTTCTTTTCTGAAAGGAAATCACAATGAAAAGTAAGGTATATAACATCAACCAAAAGCCATCCCGAAAACATCCGGGACGTCTCCTAGTTGAGAACCGTTCGCCTTGTGAAAAATTAAAAAAGCTTTCAAATCAAGATTCGAAAGCTTTTCTAAAATTCATGCGATTATTTTTTTATGACCTTCTTCTGAAAGCTACCATTTTTGGTTTCCCCTTTAATAATGTAAACTCCGCTATTTAAATGACTTAAATCGATCTCACTGTTCTTTTGCTCAAGTAACAACTGTCCCAATTCATTATACAATGTTACATTGATTAATTCAAAATCAAGTTGCAATTTCACAGAACCTGTTGTTGGATTTGGATAAATACTAATAGATTCGAGTTCGTTTTCTTTCACGTCCAAAAAGCCGTCAAAATAGAAGTTTTGGTTCTCTACTAATGTTGAATCTCCTGAAGAATCAAATTCATATATCTGTCTATTTTTAATAAATTCAAAGGCATCGTAATTAAAGAATTCCTTTTCAACTATTTCACCCAGTGCGTCGTATCTTATCCTTTCGGATATGTTGTTTGTAGGTGTATAAAGGAAAGCTTCTTGGCTAAAATGGGCAAGGTCCAAAACCGAATCAACGACAGCGTATTTTTTTAAATCGACGCACAGATTTTCAGCATTGTATAAATAAACATTTCGATGAGTCCAATCCCAAGTTCCTTGACTCGTCATGCTGAAATTGTCAATAAATTCGATGTTATCGGCATTAAAGCTGGCTTCTGACTTATAAACAGGTATGGGTGTATATGACGGTAAATCATTCGTATGTCTTATTGACGAAATCATTTTGTCCGTGCCTATCATATACCATATTGTATCACTTGAGTGAACATATATTTGAGGCGTATAATTAAAACTTGTGCGAGAATGCAAGCTACCATTGGCTTCATAAGAATATTCAATCTTTGATAATATTGCCCATCCATTTGCTGAAGAATAAGTTTCATGCGTACTTGAAAGTCGATTTCCATTGGCGTCATATTCATAAAGATAACGAGAGGTTGCATTGTTATTTGTTTGGATAACCAAACCATTGTCTAAAATGTTATTATCAACGGTTTGGAACGGTGTTGAATACGTAAAACCAGACCTTTTAATTTGAGATAAGCAATGGACAATTAAATTATTTTGATAACCAATATCAAAAGTAAGACCTACACCGCTAATGATATTTTTTGGGACTAGACTATTAAAAGATCCTTCTTGACCGGCATAAACATATTTTAATGAATCTTGAAAAACATCACCACCAGGATAATAGTTTCTTTGTGTTTGTCCAAGCAATTGTCTTTGCGCTAGTCCTGAAATGGCAGATCCAATGCATAAAAAAAATAGTAAAAGTGTTTTCATAAAATTAAATTTGGTTAATAGTATATCACAAAGAATCTATTATCTATTGGATTGACTCTTCGCGATTATCAAAAATAGTAAATTAAAATTGCCTTGATGAGAAATTTCGTGTAAGTATAATTCTACTGATTAAGCTGTGTAAATTTCAAAATGAATGGTAAGCACTTTTAATCATATTAACAAAAGTCGCAGTTTTGATCAGAGATTGTCCTCTACACCGCCTTCTGCTTCTTAATCACTTTCCAAAACCAACCTGGGAAAAATCGTTTTAAGGTTACAGCTTTTATTTCCTTATTTCCTATCAAAATTTCGCGCTTGTCTTTTTGGATGGCTTTAAACAAAATGTTGACACATTCCTTTGCTGACATGCCCGTTTTTTGGTTGTGATCCATGACGCCATGTGCGTTTCCTGCTCCATCAACTGCATTCAAAGAAATCGGAGTGTTTATTTTTCCAGGAACTGCAATTGTTATTTTAATGCCATTTTTCTCTTCTTCGAGTGCTAAACTTTCGTAGAAACCAAAGAGTGCATGTTTGGAAGCGCTGTACGATGAACGCAGGTAAAACCCAAATTTTCCCGCAATGCTCGAAATTGGGATGATGTGGCCACTTTGTTGTTTCCGCATGTAAGGCAGGACAGCTTTTGTAAGCGCAATGTTTCCGAAATAATTGATTTCCATAATTTTTCGGTCTACCGCTTCACTTGTGTCAAAGGCATCAGATCGTTGGCTGATGCCACCATTATTGAATAAAAAATCAATACTGCCGAAAATCGAGACCACTTCTTGGGCAAGTTCGCTGAAATTGGAAGAATTTTCTAAGTCGAGTGGTAAAATCAAGTGGTTTTCGCCAGGTAATTTCGCACGAATATGTGCCAATTTCTCGACAGAACGGGCAGACAAAACGACCGTTGCACCTGCATGTGCTGCTTGAATAGCAATTTCCTTCCCGATGCCAGAAGATGCACCCGTAACCCAGACAATTTTACCTTTTGTGATTTCGCTCAATGTATTAAAAATTAGCTCCCAAAAATACAAAATCCCCTCTTCCATGCAAGAAGAGAGGATTTGTTAGAATCAAGTTTTATTATAAATCGTCTGGCAATTTTGCCTTTTGATATTCTCTTTGTTTTGGTTTTAATTTGTCGATAAAAACAACCCTCATTTTTTCGCCATCAGCAGTAAAAATCATTTCAGAAATTCCGTTGGTGATTTTTGGTTGCGTTTTTTGAGCATTATAGAATTTTTTCTCAAGCAACTCGTAATCTCCTTCTTTGAACTGAATAAAAATAGAAGTGATTACACCATTTTCAACCCTTACTTTCCCTGCAAGGCAATAACTTGTTTCGCCTTCAAAAAAAGATAAAATCACATTTTTGTGCATGTCATCTGCCACTGTATAAGCTCCTCTTTTTTGGAAAGCTTCTTCGAGTTTTTTAAAACAGTCTTCACTTTGAGCTTTTGCCCCGAAAAGCATAAAGAAACTAAGCGCGAACAGTAATGATTTTTTCATAGTTTTTAACTTTTTTGGATTCATCATCCAGGTTTCAAATATAACAAGTTTGTTTGAATTTCGAGTTGCCATTTAATTTATTTATTTTTGAACAAATTCAAATCCATGGCGAATAAACAAATAGCAGACCACTTTTTAGAAGCAGCAGACATTTTGCAAAAATTTAACACGTCCGAAAATTTCACGCTCATTGAAAACGCAGGAATGTCCATGGTAAATGCCATCAAAGCTGGGGGGAAAATCATCAGTTGTGGAAATGGTGGATCGATGTGTGATGCTATGCATTTTGCTGAGGAACTGACTGGTAGGTATCGCAATGATCGTGCTGCAATTCCCGCTATTTCTATAGCAGATCCGAGCCACATTTCGTGTGTTGGAAATGACTATGGTTATGAATTTGTTTTCTCTCGCTATCTGGAAGCACTTGGAAATGAAGGCGATGTATTGTTAGCCATTTCAACTTCAGGTAATTCAAAAAATGTACTAAATGCTATTGAAGTAGCTAAAAACAAAAAAATGATAGTGGTAGGATTGACTGGAAAAGATGGAGGCAAAATGGCTGATCTATGCGATGTTGAAATCCGGGCACCGCATTCAATGTACGCCGACCGTGCACAAGAAATTCACATAAAAGTCATTCATAGCTTAATTGATTTCATTGAATCTAACCTTTAAGAATGCTTCAAAAAATATCATTTTCTAGGGTCACAGCGCTTCTAATCGCTATTACATTTAGCTACTTTTTTATTCAAAAAATTACCAGAACGCTTTCTGAAAAAGAATGCTTAGTTGCCTTTGACAGCTATGGTTATTACATGTATTTGCCACATTTGTTTGAAAAAGGACACCTTAATATCAGCAAAGAATGGGCGGAAAAACGACAATATGAGTATTGTGACAAGTCCATCCCAGTTTATCAATTAGTCCTTTCTGAAAATGGAAATGTGATTAATATTTATCATATGGGATTAGCGTTGGTTGAATTGCCAAGCTACGCAATTGCTCATGTGTTTGCATCTTGGACAGGTCAGAAAACAGATGGTTTTAGCACACCATTTCGAGTTGCTTTCTATATAAATGCGCTCCTTTTTATTTTAGTTGGAATTCATTTTCTTCGACAGCTTTTATTACTGTTTTTTAATGACAACATCAGCAGCTTAGTGCTTATTTCTATCTTTTTAGCTTCAAATATTTTTGCTACTTATTTATTTATGTATCAATTGCAGCATCTTTATTTGTTTGCGCTAAACACGATGATGCTGTATTATTTGTTCCGATATCTCCGTGATTTTCGAAAAAAGCACTTACTTTTTTCCGCACTCATTTTTGGTCTAACATGTTTCATTCGACCAACACAAGCACTTTGGGGAATTATTCCGTTGGTTCTTTTTGTGAAAGAATTTGGATGGACAAAAACATTTTGGAAGCAACTAGCACTTTACCCTTTTTTTGCCATCTTGTTCAATGTTCCACATGTGCTCTATTGGAAAATCCTAGGAGGTGAATTTCTCATGCTCAATTTACACACCGAAGATTTAATTTTAGGAGATCCGAACATAGTTAATTTTTTATTTAGCTTTCAAAAAGGATGGTTCGTGTACTCCCCTATTTTCTTGTTAATAATTCCAGCATTTATTTACCTTTTCAAGAATAAAAGAAATCTCTTTTGGGCACTATTTCTCTTTACAACTCTTACGATTTGGGTTTTAAGTTCTTGGGAATGTTGGTGGTATGCAGCATCTTTTGGTGCTAGGGTAATGGTTGACGGTTATGCTGTGATGGCGCTACTCATCGGTTTTGGATTGATGAAACTTTGGCAATGGAAAATCACAAAATGGTTTGCTGTTCTTTTCGTTTTTCTATGTTTACCTCTCAATTTACTCCAGACTTATCAATATCACATCGGCTATTTAGATCATGAACGTATGACTTCACAGCATTACTGGTATATTTTCGGGAAAACTACAATTGATAATTATAACGGTGAACTTCTAAAAATTAATCGGGCAGATTTAAATTGGTCTCAGCAAATAAAAGATAGCGGAAATAAACGTTTAAAGTTAGTTAACAAAAAAATGCTGACGACTGGCAAACTTCGGGTTAAACCGAAAAGCGGTGTAACAGTTAAACGCATCCGAATGTTGGACATCATTCCAAACGATGAAACCCTTATTCATGTGCATATTGTTACTCAAATCAACGATACTACAAAAAGTGCAACATTGAGAATGGAAATGGAAAGCAAGTACAATATTTATGCTTGGAATTTCTTAGAATTGGCATCTGGAAAACCGAAAAACAAAAAACTTGCTCAGGACTTTTACTTTAACCTCAATCCTATTCGTCATCAGAACGATGAATTACATGTTTATATTGGGAATGACACAGATACAGAGATCATAGTTCATTCCATCGAGGTAAAAAGCACGACACTCGTTCGTCATTAAATTCTTGCTATGAATTAGCCAACAAATTAATATATTTGCAAAAAAAACAAACAATGGGCAACATAAATAACGTTTACGAATCAGGAGGGCAAAAAGCACTTCAAGGACATTTTAGAAATTTAGTAATGATTGCCAGAGTTGATGGCAAAATAGATCCGGAAGAAAACGTTTTATTGTTTAGAATGGCTCGTCGATTGGGTTTAACTGACGATCAGGTCAAAGAAATTTCTGAGCATGTAGACCAATATCCAATGATTCCGCCTATTTCGAAAGAAGAGCGCATTGAGCGATTTATTCGTTTGGTTCAAATGGTAATGGTCAATGGAAAAGTTTCTGATGAAGAACGTCGATTGGCAATAAAATACGGTGTAGAATTAGGTATTGAAGAACATGAAGTAGATCCTTTGTTTGATTCAATCATTAGTATGTGGTTAAACGGAATGGATTCTTCAGAAATTCTAGAAGCATTGCTTTAATTTATGAAAAGCTTTAACGAAATGACCTCCTCAACAGGTGGTCATTTTTTTTGTGCCAATTTTTTGAAACGAATATTTTTTGAAGTTATCCACGTTTTCAACGTTCATTGTGGACAAATAAGCACAATTAAACCAAATTCATGATTCTCATAGCGAGATAAATAACTAAATTTGACCTTTTAAAATTGCATGGAAATTCAGGAATTACAGCATTTAGTTAAGAATATCTTTTCTGCTTATTTGGAACAGAATGGTCATCGCAAGACACCCGAAAGATTTGCAATTCTAGCGGAAATCTATAATTATCCTGGTCATTTTGACATTGAAACATTGTATGTTGAAATGAAAAATCAGAATTACCGTGTTTCTCGAGCAACGTTGTACAATACCATTGATTTGCTTTTAGCGTGTAATTTGGTTCGAAAACATCAATTCGGAAAAACCATTGCGCAATTTGAAAAATCACATGGTTCGAAACAACACGATCACATGATTTGCACCGATACAGGCGAAATGATTGAGTTTTGCGATCCTAGAATCCAGCATATTAAAGCAACCGTTGAAGAACTTTTCAATGTTGATATTCAGCATCATTCGTTGTATTTCTATGGAACGAAAAAAACAAGCACAAAAAACAAAGAATGAGTTTACATTTTGATATATCCAAAATCGATGGAATCCTATTGGTTTCTTTAGAAGGAAAAGTACTTGAGGAATCACTTTTAGCTGAAATTCTTCAAAAAATAGACGCTCAAATCAAAGACGTGAAGGGTCAAGTGATTTTGAATTTATCTAAACTTGATTACATCAATTCAACGGGAATAAATTTCTTCATCAAAGTGCTCACCAAAGCGCGCACCCAAGGAGGTGATTTGATTTTTTACGGAATTACCGGAAGTGTGCAAACGGTTGTGAAAATTTCTAAAATGGATGAAGTGTTTACAATCACTGAAACACAAGACGAAGCAATAAACATTTTTAAAACAAAAGCATGAAAGTAGATGTTCTTTTAGGACTGCAATGGGGTGACGAAGGAAAAGGGAAAATTGTGGATGTACTGACACCAAAGTACGACATCATCGCGCGTTTTCAAGGCGGACCAAACGCAGGTCACACATTAGAATTTAACGGAATCAAACACGTGCTTCATACCATTCCATCAGGAATATTTCGCGAAGGAGTGAAAAATATTATTGGTAACGGAGTAGTAATTGATCCTGTGATTTTTCAAAAAGAACTTGAAAAATTAGCGCCATTCAACATTGATTTCAAAGCACGTTTATTGATTTCAAAAAAAGCACATTTGATTTTACCAACGCACAGATTGTTAGATCAAGCTTCTGAAGCGGCGAAAGGAAAAGACAAAATTGGATCGACTTTGAAAGGAATTGGTCCAACATACATGGATAAAACAGGTAGAAATGGTCTTCGCGTTGGAGATATTTTTTCTGCGAATTTCAAAGAGAAATACCGGATTCTTGTTGAAAAACATGTGGGTATTTTAAGCCATTACGATGGTTTTGAATACAATCTGGCGGAACTTGAAACTCCATGGTTTGAAGGCATTGAAGTATTGAAAAGTTTAGAAGCGATTGATAGTGAATTGTACCTCGACAAAGCGTTGAAAGAAGGCAAAAAAGTACTTGCTGAAGGCGCACAAGGAACCATGCTTGACATAGATTTTGGCACCTATCCATTTGTAACTTCTTCAAATACTGTTACAGCTGGAACATGCACAGGACTTGGGATTGCACCAACTAAAATTGGAAATGTGATCGGAATTTTCAAAGCATATTGTACCCGTGTTGGAAGTGGTCCCTTCCCTACTGAGTTAGATGATGAAGTCGGCGAGCACATTCGTCAAGAAGGCCGTGAATTTGGCGCAACAACAGGTAGACCGCGCAGATGCGGTTGGATTGATATTCCACAGTTAAAATATGCCATTATGATTAATGGAGTTACTGAACTTTCCATGATGAAAGCCGATGTGTTGGGTACTTTTGAATCAATAAAAGCATGCACACATTATGAAATAAATGGCGAAAAAATAGATTATTTTCCGTTTGATGTCAACGATGTGAAAATCACTCCGATCTATGAAGAAATTGAAGGATGGAATTGTGATTTAACGCAGTTGAATAGTTTTGAAGAAGCTCCTCAAGCTTTAAAAAATTACGTTTCTTATTTGGAACGAAAATTGGAAGTACCTATCACTGTAGTTTCAGTTGGACCAGATAGAACGCAAACATTGAATAATAAAGCTTGAATCAAATTTTCAACATATTCAGAAATTTTGCGCTTTTTTTAAGCGCATTTTTTTTATGTGCACTAAGTTTTGGGCAAAATATGTTGGAATTGCTTCCTGGATCAAAAGAATTGGTCTATGATGAAGCTACAGGAGCTCATAAATTACTCGGAGGTGCCAATTTCATTTATCAAGGAAACACGATGTATTGCGAAAACGCTTATTATTATGGTGAAACCAAATTATTGAAAGCCTTTGGAAATGTGCACATTCAAAAAACCGACAACGTAAATTTATTCTGCGATACGCTATACTACAATGGAAACAATGGCATCGCGAATATGTACGGAAATGTCCGCGCCATGGATTCAGAATATAAACTGACGACGAGAGCCATGGACTACAACACCCGCACCGAACAAGGAGTATACAAGGTTGGTGGGAAAATAGAAAATCTGATTTCAGGCGAAGTCTTGACCAGTCGCGTGGGTTATTTTTACCCCAATGCAAAGAACTTTTTCTTCCGAGGAAATGTTGATTTCAAGTCAAAAGATGTAAAAATGACAACAGATACCTTGCAATACAAATATTCTACCCGAACATGTTACTTTTTTGGACCGAGTGACATCATTACCGAAGATGCAGTGATGTATTGCGAAAAAGGCTGGTACAACGTGCAAAATGAATCCGGAAGTTTAATTAAAAATGCAACCATTCAAGAAGGTTCAAAAACCATTTCGGGTGATACATTGTTGTACAATCCAAACACAAAAATATCCGAAGGTTTTGGAAATGTTCATTTCATGGATACCACCGACAAAGTTGCTTTTTCGGGAGAATATGCCTTAATCAATGATTCCTTGAATTTTTCATTGATTCGAAAAAATGCCCTGATCATCAAATACCACTCAGATGATACACTTTACATGCATGCAGATACTTTGATGAATCAAAATGATTCGCTTGGAAATCGACTGATGACTTATGGTTATCACAATGTGAAAATTTTCAGCAACACGATGCAAGCGATAGCTGACAGTATGACTTTTTCGCGAGCCGATGAAGTGCTTGAATTGTTCAAAAATCCCATCGTTTGGTCAAAAAATGGCGAATTAAAAGGAGATTCCTTGAAAGTTTTTATGAATGATAGCATCGTGAACCGTGTGTATGTCAAGAACAGAGCGACAGTCATCATGGAAGTTGATTCAGGCATGTATTACAACCAGATCGGTGGCACGGAAATCAATGCTTTCTTCAAAGACAACGAAATCAATTATGCTACAACGATTGGAAATGCGCAAACTGTTTTTTACCCCACGGAAGAACAAAAATCTGACACAGCAAACGTTGTTGTGCGCAAAGGAATGAACCGACTATACGCCAGCGAACTTAAAGTGTATTTGGATTCAGGCGAAGTAACAGGAATTACTTATTTTTTGCAACCCGACGGTGTTTTTTACCCCATGGATAAAATCAAAGAAAACGAAAAACTTGTCGCAAATTTTGCATTGAAATTTGCCCTTCGCCCGAAATCGAAAGAAGATTTGTTGGACTATACAACAGATTGAATAATATTCGTGTTTTTATTCAATTTGTTAAACTAAACCAAAAATCAACTATTTGATTTTCTTGTTCTTGACTGATTTTGAAATTTTACTCACTCGCATTAGGTCTGTAAGAAGAAATTATCATATAAATTCTAAGTTACAAAAGGTATAATGTCGTATGCGGTTTAACTACCATCAAAAGTTGGGGGTAATATTACCAACGCGTTGGTAATTTTGCCAATTTACCCAATTACCATAAACCCTTGTAAATCAATTGTAAAGATTTTTAAAAAGCTCATTCAATAACGTGTCTGTTTTCAAAAATTTCTAAAAAAAGTATAATGTCTTTTGATGTTCATCTTCAACAAAATTGGGTTTTCGATTAGGTTTGACTAGCAGCAAAAGTTGGGGGTAATATTACCAACGCGTTGGTAATTTTGCCAAATTACCCAAAAAACATAAACACCTGTAAATCAATTATAAAGATTTTTAAAAAGCTCATTCAACAAAGTGTTTATTCTATATTTTTTTTAAAAACATAATGTCTTTTGAGGTTCATCATCATCAAAATTGGGTTTTCGATGAGGTTTGACTAGCATCAAAAGTTGGGGTAATATTACCAACGCGTTGGTAATTTTGCCAAATTACCCAAAAGACATAACTATTTGTAATTGAAATATTTAGATTGATAAACATCCACTCGATTAAGTGTTTGTTTTCAATTCCATTTTCAAAAAATTTGTAAAAATGAATAACCCGATAACTATCGAATCAGAATTTCTCATATGTACTGTTCTTAGCGACCATTGCTAGCCTCGATAGTTGATAACCTATTAATCTTCGTGTTTTTCATTGGTTTGTTCGTCCCAACGTTCAACACGCTGCACGCCTTCTACTTGTTCAAACTTGCGCATCAATTGGTCAAGGTGTTCCGTATCATAAACCATTACCCGCAATTTCCCTTCAAAAATGCCATCTTCGGTTTCGAAAGAAATTGAACGCATGTTTACATTGTGTTGATTCGAAATAATTTCAGTCAAGCGGTTTACAATACCTACTTTATCAAATCCAAAAATCTTAATGGCTGCCAAACGCTCCACCAATTCTTTGTTTTGCCAACGCGCTTGAATAATGCGATAGGCCATTTTCGACATCAAATGCACCGCGTTTGGACAGTTGTTTCGATGAATTTTAATTCCGTCACTGATCGTAATAAATCCAAAAACTTGATCGCCAGGAATAGGATTACAGCATTTCGCTAATGCATACTTGATGTTCTTAAAATCCTCGCCAATAATGATCGTATCGAGTTTTTTATCAACTTTGTCTTGGATATTCTCGCTTTTTCGAACTTTTTTGGCTTCAATTTCCTTTTTCTCCAATTGAAGAAAACCATTATCATTCTCCAAATCCCGCAATTTTGACAAATCAATTTTGCCTTTCGCAATACGGTAATAGAGTTCTGTGGCACTTGGAAGTTGATAATATTTCTCTAAAAACGTGATATTGATGGACTTAAACTGAATGCCATGTTGCTTGAACTTGCGCATCAAAATCTCCTTTCCGTCTGCAGCAATTTGTTTGCGTTCTTCGTTGAGAGAAGACTTTATTTTTTGTTTGGCACGCGCCGTAACGACCATTCTCAGCCATTCTTCATTCGGCTTTTGTTTGGAGGAAGTGATGATTTCCAGTTGATCTCCACTGTTCAATTGAAACGAAAGCGGCACCAATTTGTTATTTACCTTCGCTCCGATGCATTTATCCCCGATTGCTGTGTGAATATCGTAGGCGAAATCCAAAATTGTAGAGCCGGTAGGCAATACGCGCAATTCTCCTTTTGGCGTAAACACATATATTTCGTCGGTGAATAAATTGAGTTTAAATTCATTGACAAACTCCATGGCGCTGAGCTCTGGATTTTCAAGCAAATCCCTGATTTCAGTAATCCAACGGTCAAATTTCGAATCTTCGTTTTTGGATTCTTTGTAGCGGTAATGCGCAGCGAGTCCTTTTTCGGCAATTTCGTCCATCCGTTTTGAGCGAATTTGCACCTCCACCCATTTTCCTTGGGGCGACATCACAGTTGTATGCAAGGATTCATACCCATTTGCTCTGGGTGTTGAAATCCAATCCCGCAAACGATCAGGACTTGGTTGGTAAAAATCTGTTACAATGGAATAAATCCGCCAACTGTCTGACTTTTCCAATTCTAGCGGCGAATCAGTAATGATACGAATGGCAAAAACGTCATAAACTTCTTCAAAGGGAATTCCTTTGGTATTCATTTTTCGCCAGATTGACGAAATGGATTTTGTACGAGCCTTGATTTCAAATTTATAGCCTTCATTTTCCAAAGACTCTTTGATAGGAGCAACAAAGCGACGAATGAAGCGATTTCGCACATCTTGGGTTGATTTCAGCGCTGTTTCAATGCCACCATAAACTTCAGGTTCCGTGTATTTCAGTGCCAAATCCTCCAATTCAGATTTGATGGAATACAGCCCTAAACGATGTGCTAAGGGAGCGTATAAAAACTTAGTTTCGGAAGCAATTTTCAGTTGTTTGTCCACGCGCATGCTTCCAAGCGTACGCATGTTGTGCAAACGATCTGCCAATTTGATGAGCACCACGCGCAAATCATCCGAAATGGTCAAAATCATTTTCCGGAAATTCTCTGCCTGAATGGAAGCGTTTTCATCAAAAACTTCGGGAATTTTGGTCAATCCATCAATGATCAAGCGCACTTTAGACCCAAACAAATCTTCCACATCCTGCAAAGTGATGTGCGTGTCCTCCACGGTATCATGCAACAAAGCACACACAATGGCAGTGGCACCCAATCCCATTTCTTCGGTACAAATCCGCGCCACGGCAATCGGATGGTAAATGTATGGCTCGCCTGATTTTCGGCGCATGTCTTTGTGCGCATCCACCGCCACGTCAAAGGCCTTGCGGATCATTTGCGTGTCTTCCTTGGAACGGTTTTTTAAGGTGCGCAACAAACCACGAAAGGCACTTAGAATTTCTTTGCGTTCTTTTTCTAAATCAATATTTGGAAATTGATTCTCCGTTTTCGTCATCTGATACTCCTTACTTCGCCGCTAAAACCTTCGCGTTCACTTCTCCAAAACCAATACGCAATCCATCTTTTTCACAATGTCCGCGCATAATCACGGTATCGTGGTCGTTGATGAATTTGCGTTCGCTTCCATCGTTCATCGCTACTGGATTTTTTCCTTGCCATGAAATTTCGAGCATGGAGCCATATTGTCCTTTTTCGGGTCCGGAAATGGTACCAGAAGCCATCAAATCGCCGGCGTTGATGTTGCAGCCATTCACGGTGTGATGCGCCAATTGCTGGTTCATGTTCCAGTACATGTATTGGTAGTTGGAATTGCTCACCACCTTTTCTGTTGCGTTTTCGGGTTGGATGGCCACTTGCAAGTGAATCGCAATGTGTTTATCGCCTTGGTAATGCAAATACGGCAACACTTCAGGATCTTGTTTTGGTCCAGCCACCCGAAAATTTTCTAAGGCATCCAAGGTCACAATCCACGGGGAAACATGCGAAGCAAAATTCTTTGCCAAGAAAGGTCCAAGCGGCACGTATTCCCATTTTTGAATATCGCGTGCAGACCAATCATTGAACAACACCATTCCAAAAATGTAGTCATCTGCTTCATCCGTTGAAATTGAATCTCCTAGCGGTTTTCCATCGAAGGTGATGAAACCCATTTCGAGCTCGAAATCCAACAATTTGCAGGGACCAAAAACAGGTGGTTCGGCATCGTTTGGTTTTTGTTGTCCTTTTGGTCGGTGAAAAGGCGTTCCAGAAATTACAATCGACGATGAGCGACCATGATACGCCACTGGCAAATGTTTCCAATTCGGCATCAAGGCATTCGCAGGATCACGAAACATGCAACCCACGTTAAATGCGTGTTGTTCGCTCGAATAAAAATCTGTGTAATCGCCAATTTGAACTGGCATGCACATTTCAACTTGTTCAATTGGAATAAGTATTTGATCCACATGGTGTTGGTTATTGTGCAAGTCTTTAAACGAAGCATCAAACAACTTCGAAATGCGATTGCGCAAATTTCGGGTTGGAATTTTGCCTTTTTTCATCATGGCGTTCAAAAACGTGTTGTCAAAGTCGCTCAATTCGAAGGGTAAATTTTCCAAATATCCCAATACAAACATGGATTTTAAGTCAATGACAAAATCGCCAATACGCGAGCCAACTCTGGGGCTCAAATTACTCGATTTAAAAATACCAAAGGGCAAATTTTGGATTGGAAAATCAGAATTTGCGGGTACTTCGACCCACGATTTTAGCGTTGGATTGTTTGCTGCTATCATGTTTAATATTTTTAAGATTGACAAATGACTCGAGGATAAAGGACAAAAGACGCAAGACGGAAGACGGAAGACAAAGGGCTTAAATTTGTCTTTTGTCTCTAGTCTCTAGTCTTTCTAAACGTTAAATCTAAAATGCATAATGTCTCCATCTTGCACAATGTATTCTTTACCTTCTACTTTAAATTTCCCGGCTTCCTTCACGGCTGCTTCGGATCCTAAGTTAGTAAAATCTTCGTATTTCATTACTTCAGCGCGAATAAATCCTTTTTCAAAATCCGTGTGAATCACACCAGCGGCTTGAGGCGCAGACATTCCTTTGGTAATTGTCCACGCTCTTACTTCTTTTACTCCGGCCGTAAAATAAGTTTGAAGTTTCAAGAGTGAGTAGGCCGAACGAATCAAGCGGTTCACTCCTGGCTCATCCAATCCCAATTCATCCAAGAACATTTGACGTTCTTCGTATGTTTCCAATTCAGTAATATCTGATTCGATTTTAGCACCAATGATAAGCACTTCTGCATTTTCATCTTTCACTGCTTCTTTAACCTTGTCCACCAATGCATTTCCCGTTTTCACGGAAGCTTCATCGACGTTGCACAAATAAAGCACCGGTTTTGAGGTGATCAACTGAAACTTCTTGATGATGTCAAATTCAGATTCTTCAAAGTCAAGCGCACGCACAGATATTCCTTGTTCCAATCCAATTTTAATTTTTTCTGCCAATTGATTTTCTTTGACAGCATCTTTATCGCCTGATTTGATTACTCTGGCAAGCGAAGCAATTTTCTTTTCAATTGTTTCTAAATCTTTTAATTGGAGCTCAATATCAATAATTCCTTTGTCACGAACTGGATCTACTGAACCGTCAACATGGATAATATTTCCATCTTCAAAGCAACGTAAAACATGAATAATAGCATCCGTTTCACGAATATTTGCCAAGAACTGATTTCCTAGTCCTTCTCCTTTCGATGCGCCTTTTACCAAACCAGCAATATCTACAATTTCCATGGTTGTTGGCAACACATTTTGTGGTTTCACGATCGATTCCAACTTTTCCAAGCGTGGATCAGGAACTGATATTGTACCAACATTTGGTTCGATGGTGCAAAACGGAAAATTCGCTGATTGCGCTTTAGCGTTTGATACACAATTAAATAATGTTGATTTTCCTACGTTTGGCAAACCAACAATTCCACATTTTAATGCCATTTATTTATTTTTTGTTTTGATTGATTAAGTAGTTTTTATAACCAACGAAATCAAATGAATTTATAATTTAAAGTGTTTTTCAGCTTCTTGCGCTACATGTCCACCAATTGCCAACGAAGCAGTAGCCGCAGGCGATGGAGCATTTAGTACATGAATTGAATTTCCATGATATTCGATGCGGAAATCATCACGTGTGTCGCCATCTTGTCTAAGCAAAAGAGCTCTCACTCCTGCCCTACCTGGTTTGATATCGTCCATGGTTAAAGATGGAATCATCCGCTGCAAGGTTTTCAGGAACAGTTTCTTAGAAAAAGCTCTTCGGTATTCATCGATTCCGAATTTGATATTTCCAAAAAACAGTTTCCATGTACCTCTGTATGTCAAAGCATCCCACGTATCTCTCCAAGAGAATGAAGTTTTAGAATACCCTTCCCGTTTAAAGGAGAATACAGCATTTGGTCCACATTCTGTTTCGCCGTTTGTCATCCGAGTAAAATGAACGCCTAAGAAAGGAAAATCAGGATTTGGTACTGGGTAAATTAAGTTTTTCACTTTATGTTTTGCGGCATCCGTCAGTTCATAATAATCGCCTCTAAAACCAACAACTTTTTCCTTGAGTTTAACGCCGTCTTTTTTCGCCAAGCGATCAGCCTGAAGACCAGCACAAAAAACCAAATAATTCGCTTCAAAATCTCCTTTATTTGTTTTTAGCACAGATGATTTTTCCTTTTTCACAATCGACTGAACTTCATGTTTGAGGAAAAGTTTACTTTCTTCATTGATTTTCAGTCCCAATTCCACCATTTTGGCCGTGGCAGCTCTAAAATCAATAATTCCTGTGCAAGGAACTAAAATCCCACCAATAGATTCAACGAACGGTTCATATTGCTTCACTTCCTCGGCTGTTATTTTTCGAATTCCTTCGATTTTATTTTCGAGACCGATGTTGTAAATTTTTTCCATTTGAGGCAATTCCTTTGGATCTGTTGCTACAACCACTTTACCACAAACGTCATACGGAATCCCATGTTCCTCGGCGAATGCAACTAATTCATGTCTGCCTTCAATGCAATTTTTTGCTTTCAACGATCCTGGTTTGTAGTACAATCCAGAGTGAATTACGCCTGAATTATGTCCAGTTTGGTGATCGGACAAAATATCTTCTTTTTCGAAAAGAGCAATTTTAAGTTTAGGGTATTTTTGTTGTAATTTATAGAAAGTAGCTGCACCGACAATTCCGCCACCTATTACTGCAATATCAAATCTCATTTAATCGCTTTTTTAGGGCGTAAAGATAGAGAAAAGAATGAAATTTTAGATGGTTTTAATCGAATTGGAATTTAAAGTAATATTCGTTTTTAAACGTCATTTTCTTCTTAGATTTGCTTAAAAATAGTTACATGTCAACAATTACCATAAAAATAAACGAAAAAAGCAAAGCTGGAAAAACGTTGAAAGAGTTGATCGCTATTTTTTCGAAAGAACCTGGAGTAGAAATCGTTCAAGAGAAAAGTCCATACAATCAAAAGTTTGTTGAAAAAATTAGACGTGCTGAAAAACAGAAAGGTAAAATTATTGATACAAACGATGTATGGGGAAGTTTAGGGTTGAAATAAAAGTTGAAGCCCAAAAAGATTTGAAAAAACATTTCAAAGCTGGCAACAAGGCGACTATAAAGAAGATTGAAGTTATTTTAAAGGAACTCGAAAATCATCCAGAAAGTGCACAGGTCAACCAGAACAACTAAAATATGAGCTAATCGGCAAATGGTCTAGAAGAATTAATCAAAAAGATCGAATGATTTATGAAATACATGAAACAATAGTAACTGTTGAAGTTCTTTCTGCCATGGGTCACTATTCTGATAAATAAATCGTTCACTTTTTAACCCAACAAATTATTTAAACTTTCGAGTGTTTTAGGGCAAGCTTATTTAAAATAATGAAGGTGTACCTTTTTTGTCATTTTGCGCACAAAAATTCCATTTATTCAGCTAAAATCAATTTGTTTTTGACATAATTTCAGTAGCTTTGTTCCCCTTAAAAAAGTAAAAAAATGTTTGAGAATCTTACCGAAAAATTTGAAAGAGCCTTTAAAGTACTCAAAGGTCAAGGACAAATTTCTGAAATTAACGTAGCTGAAACGCTTAAAGAAGTGCGAAGAGCATTACTAGATGCGGATGTTAATTTTAAAACGGCAAAAGATTTCACAACGACGGTGAAGGAAAAAGCTCTAGGGCGCGATGTATTGAAATCTGTTTCTCCAGGCCAATTAATGGTTAAAATTTGTCACGAAGAACTAGTGGCATTGATGGGAGGAAACGAAGAGGAGATAAATCTGAAAGGAAATCCCGCTATCATTTTAATGTCAGGACTTCAAGGTTCTGGTAAAACTACGTTTACCGGGAAATTAGGAAATTACTTAAAATCCAAAAAAGGAAAAAAAGTATTACTTGTTGCGTGTGACGTCTATCGTCCTGCAGCGATTGATCAATTGCATGTACTTGGAGAACAATTGGGAATTGAAGTTTTTTCAAACAAAGAAGAAAAAAATCCGGTCAACATTTCTAAAGCTGCTGTTGAGTACGCAAAATCAAAAGGATTTAACGTTGTTATTGTCGATACAGCTGGTCGTTTGGCGATTGACGAGCAAATGATGAATGAAATTTCGGATGTAAAAAATGCGATTCAACCATCAGAAACATTGTTTGTTGTGGATTCCATGACTGGTCAGGATGCTGTTAATACAGCAAAGGCCTTCAACGAAAAAATCAATTTTGACGGAGTTGTACTTACGAAACTCGATGGTGATACACGAGGTGGTGCTGCACTTTCAATCAAAGCAATCGTTGACAAACCAATTAAATTTGTTGGTACTGGCGAAAAGATGGATGCGCTTGACGTGTTCTATCCTTCGAGAATGGCGGATCGAATTTTAGGAATGGGTGACGTTGTTTCATTAGTTGAGCGCGCTCAAGAACAATTTAACGAGGAAGAAGCCCGAAAACTCCAAAAAAGAATTCAAAAAGATCAGTTCGATTTCAATGATTTTTTAGCGCAGCTTCAGCAAGTAAAAAAAATGGGGAATGTAAAAGATTTGGTAGGAATGATTCCAGGAATGGGCAAAGCTGTAAAGGATGTTGATATTCAAGATGATGCTTTTAAATATTTGGAAGCGATCATTCAGTCGATGACACCAAAAGAAAGAGCGAATCCAGATATTATTAATGGACAGCGTAAACTCCGAATTGCGAAAGGAAGTGGCACAAATATTCAAGAAGTGAACAAACTTATGAAACAATTTGGCGACACCAAAAAAATGATGAAAATGATGAGCAATCCGAAGAACATGATGGAAATGATGAAGCAAATGAAAGGGATGCGTGGAGGCATGCCAGGCATGTAATGAAAAGGTTACTCCTTTTATGTATTCTTATTTCGACTAACATCTTCTCACAAGTTGATGTAAATCAATTCATTCAATTCACTCCAACCCAACGAGAGATTGGATGCATGAAAAATTTCCAACCAGAATTAGGCAAGAACAATATATTTAATCTATACATCTTGGCTAAATTGAGTGAAACAATGTATCCCGAGCGCTTGGATTATATGTTTCGCTTTTTTCATAATGAACGCAAACCAATTGATAGCATTCCTTCAACCGCTTGGCTAAAAAAGAATCCAATTTTACAAGAATCAGATTTTGAAAAAGCATTTTCAAAACGTTTTCAGCACATGTTCCCAAAAGAAGATTCAGTTACATTTAAATATTTGTTTGCTTCGCGTTATTTAAAAAATGTAGCCAAAAAGGAAAAAAAAATTGGGCTCGATCCTGAATTAGTTGTCATCTCTACATCGAAATATGTCATTATTGTATATCGAGGAACTGACATGATGGAACAAAACGCTCTTGGAGAATGGATTGGCACAGATTTTAATGCGCTAAAAACATCCAAATGCGAGCTATTTGACAAAGGTCGAATTCACAAAGGATTCAATGCAAGTATCGAATTAATTCAGCCGATTTTAGAATCATACTTAGATCAGATCAAAGCCAAATCGAAACCTATTTGGGTGACAGGTCACAGTTTGGGAGGATCAATGGCTATTTTAAGTGGGATTCAGCTTTCCAAAATAGGTTATTCCGTGGAACAAATACCGGTTTTTGCCGCACCCAATTCGATAGGCAACAAGAAATTTGTTTCGTCTATTGATAACGGCATAAAATCTAAAATCGATCGCTATGAATTTAATTTGGATCCATTTACCATATTGTGGACTCCAGGATATGCCTCATTTGGAAAACGAAATTATATCTTAGAAGATTATAGTATTCTATTGAACATTCCCCATCGACGATTAATTGGAAAAAATCAATTGACAAAAAACATCAAAGATCAACGCATTGATAATTCCCTTTTTAAAAAGAACATTTTCAAAATTCCATTTGAAGTATATCATCATAATCCACCTTGGTACACACAAACGTTTTATATCTATCTTACCAAAGAAGAAAAAAAGTTGTGTCCAGATTTAGATGATAGCTTCCCCTTCTTTTATTATGGTTGGTCCAAGTCAAAATAATAAATTTGACTCGTCGCTTACTTACCACATGTATCAAGTAGTTACGGTCAAAACAATTGATAATCAACTGATTAATTAAAACATTAAGAAGTGAAGGAAAATAAGGGTATTTGATTGACTTGTCTCGATGCTTCATGCGAGATCATTAAGAACGCCAGCGGCGTTGTGAGAAAGATATTCGATGCGCGAAATGCTACAAGTATTTTTCATGCAGATCTTAAAAAACCGCAAGGTTGGTCCTTAATTTTACAACGACTACGTAACTAGAAATTCAAATCCATAGTTGAATAATTACATTGGGTTATTAGTTTAAATCTCTTTATGTTCTAAACGCCTTAATGTTTAAAATTCAAATTAATCAGCTAGGGAATGATTTGGTGGTAAATTTGCGACGATTCAATTAATAAATTGATAAATCCTAGCGAGCAAAAAGACCAATTTGATACTTAAAAGCTATGAATACCCAGTAAAAACGGGCACTTTATCAACAAAACACTAGTTTTATCAACAAAATATTATTTTTTGTACTCCGAAACCTTGTCCTGCATTGATATTAAGATATATTTGCTCAAGTAAATATTAATAACGTTCAAATAAAAACCAAAAAACTATGAACAAAGCAGAATTAATTGATGCAATGGCATCAGAGTCTGGGTTAACAAAAGCAGACGCAAAAAGAGCATTAGACGCATTCGTTGGAGCAACAGCTGGAGCCTTGAAAAAAGGAGATAGAATTTCTTTAGTTGGATTCGGATCTTTTTCAGTTTCAAACAGAGCTGCAAGAACAGGACGTAACCCACAAACTGGTAAAGAAATTAAAATTGCAGCGAAAAACGTTGTACGTTTCAAAGCAGGTTCAGAGCTTTCTGACAAAGTTAACTAATTAACATTGTCACAACTAATTGAGGGAAATCATTTATTGGTTTCCCTTTTTTGTTCACATTATTCTTTGGCGTGATGTCACAATTGTTACTCGACGAACTTTATAAAATTATTACACCAAGCAAAGTAGACCTATTCAATCAAATTGCGCCATTGCGCACGAACCATGTTACTATTGTTTTAGAGAATATATACCAAGAGCATAACGCATCGGCTATTCTTCGTTCATGCGAAAGTTTCGGAATACAAAATCTTCATTTGATCGAAAAGAATAACAAGTATAAAATTCAACGAGACATTGCAAGAGGCGCAGGCAGATGGGTTGACATGCATAATTACAATGATCAAACAAATCCGAGCTTGCCGTGCATAGCAGGACTAAAGGAACAAGGTTATCGTATTATCGTTACTTCGCCTCACGAAAATCAATTCTCTCCAGATACGCTGCCAATCGATCAACCGATGGCGATTGTTTTCGGAACAGAAAAAGAAGGTGTTTCAAAATTTATCCAAAACCAAGCCGATGGATTTTTAACGATTCCAATGTGTGGATTTACCGAAAGTTTAAATGTTTCGGTTTCAACAGCAATTATTCTTCATTCGTTAAGAGCACGACTAGAAAAATCAGACGCTCAATGGAAACTATCTGAAGAAGAAATCATTAAACTAAAGATAAAATGGTGCGAAAAAATTATCCCTAGAGGTCATTTGGTTGTTCCTGAAATTGAAAGGCGATTATTTCAAAAAGATTAATATATTTGTATCTGAACCAATTACGAACTATAATATAGGATAAAAATGGGAAGAGGCGATCAAAAAACTGCGAAAGGAAAAAGAGCAAGAGGTAGTTATGGAGTAACTCGTAAGAGAAACGAAAACAAACCAGCAATTACTTCAGTAAAAAAAGAAAAAAAAGTAGCTGAAAAAGCTCCATCTGTTGCAAAAGTAGCTAGCGAGAAAAAAGTGGCTGCTACAAAGAAAGAAGCCGCTGAGAAAAAACCAGCGACAAAAACGGCAACTGCTAAAAAGACGACAACAAAAAAAGAAGAAAAGTAATTTCAAATCCTCCAAAACTTGGGGGATTTTTTTTGACCTAATTTTAATTCAAAAATCTTTTTTATCCTTAAAATTTATTCAACTTTGCATTAACAAAACTAATTTTTGAAATCATGAAACATAATTTTGGAGCTGGACCATGCATCCTTCCTCAGTCGGTATTCCAAGAAGCGGCTAAAGGTGTCCTCGATTTTAATGGACTATCAATTCTTGAAGTTTCTCACAGACACAAAGATTTTGTAGCTGTCATGGAAGAAGCGTGTGATCTCGTAAAAAAAGCATTAAACGTTCCAGAAGGATATACGGTGCTTTTCTTACAAGGTGGAGCGACTCTTGGATTCACAATTGCTGCCATAAACATGATGAGAAGTGGCAAAGCAGCCTACATCAACACAGGAACATGGGCAAGTGGAGCAATTAAAGAAGCGAAACTTATTGGTTGTGATGTGCAAGTAATTGCTTCTTCAGAAGATAAAAAATTCTCTTACATCCCAACGAATTTCGAAATTCCGAGTGATTTAGATTACTTACATTATACTTCCAATAATACCATTTACGGAACACAATTTCATGAAACGCCCAAAACGAATCTTCCACTCGTTTGCGACATGTCATCAGATATTTTTTCGAAAGTAATTAACGTTGCCGATTTTGACCTCATATACGCAGGAGCACAAAAAAATCTAGGTCCAGCAGGAGCTACCATTTACATTGTGAAAGAAAGTGTACTTGGTAAATCAACTTCCAAGTTTATGCCAAGCTATTTTGATTTAGCAAAACAGCACGAGAAAGAATCCATGCTCAATACTCCGCCTGTATTCTCCGTATATGTTTCGATGCTCAACCTTAGACATCTTATTGCGAACGGTGGTGTGAAAGCAGCTGAACTCAGAAACGATGCGAAAGCGGCCTTGCTTTATGCAGAAATAGATGCAAATCCACTATTCAATGGCTCGGTTGAAGCAACTAGTCGCTCAAAAATGAACGTGACGTTTACATTGAATGACGAATCACTTTCCGACGAATTCAATGCTTTATGGAATGAAGCGGGAATCGTTGGACTCAAAGGACATCGATCAACAGGCGGTTACAGAGCTTCGTTGTACAATGCTTTGCCTCTTGAAAGTGTGCAAGTGCTTGTGGATGTTATGAAAGATTTTGCGAACAAAAAAGGGTAAAAGAATATGAAAATTTTAGCAAACGACGGTATTTCTTCCTTAGGCAAACAATTGCTTGAAGAAGCTGGATTCACTGTAATCACAGAAAAAGTAAATCAAGAAGATTTAATTCAAGCCATAAACGAACAAAACATTGAAATCGTGTTGGTGAGAAGTGCTACCACCGTGCGAAAAGAAGTGATTGATGCTTGCCCAGGCTTGAAATTGATTGGTCGTGGAGGTGTTGGAATGGATAACATCGATGTGGCTTATGCTCGTGAAAAAGGCCTAACGGTTATTAATACTCCTGCAGCATCCTCTCAATCCGTTGCAGAGCTTGTGATGGGTAAACTTTTTAGCATTTCGAGGTATTTAAATGATTCCTTTAAAAATCTAAACGACTCCAACTTTGAATCCTTGAAGAAAAAATACGCGAAAGGTGTTGAACTAAGAGGAAAAACCCTGGGAATTATTGGTTTCGGGCGCATTGGTCAAAGCGTTGCATCCTATGCCTTGGGTTGCGGAATGAATGTGTTGGCGGTTGACCACTCCAACTCCCCTATTCAAATTAAGGTACTCATTGGAAACGATAATGAATGTAATGTAACAATTACACCTGTTACCAATTTGGATGAAATTCTTCCAACATGTGATTACATTTCGATTCACGTTCCAAAACAAGCCAATGGATCGGCGGTGTTTACTTCTAAGGAATTTGCAAAAATGAAAGATGGTGTGCGCATCGTGAATGCAGCGCGCGGTGGTGTGATCAATGAATTCGATTTGTTGGAAGCACTCAATGCTGGAAAAGTGGCAGCGTGCGCATTAGACGTGTACGAAAACGAACCAAACCCTATGCAAGCATTGCTCAATCACGAAAAAATTGCGTGTACGCCACACATAGGCGCAGCAACCGTGGAAGCACAAGATCGCATTGGTTCGGAATTGGCGGAATTGATTATTAGTGAATTTGCGAAAGTGACTAAAAGTTGAGGTTAAGTGATTGCGGAATAAATACTTGGACAAGTAAAGTCACTGCGCGCAATGTGTTTAGAGAATTTTTAGAATTAATGTGCCCAATATTCAAGAAAAACTGACTTTCAATGCTAACAGGAAATTCATTTTAGCAGAAAAACATTGAATTTTAAACGCTTGACAATTATCATTTTTTTAACTCCACTCAGAATAGCATCATGGAAATTAAAATAGAAAATCATGAAAGCCTTGACCCTCAATTTGAAGATACTAAAGTATATAACATTCCTAGTGGTTATGAGCTTAATGAATTGGATCAATCTATACTAGACTTAATTGACCCTAAGACTTTAACATTCTTCCATCAAAGTAAGGATTATTATACAAAATTCACAAAAGCGGTTAATTCGGAAATCTTAAAAAAATTTATCAATAGACTTTCTGAACTCGAATTTAAACTTGTTGTAGTGGAAAGAGGTAAGAACAATAGAGATTATGAAGGAACAGAGAAAGGTGGTGCATATATTCGTTTTATTGACCCAGAGAAAGAAAGCTCTAATTGGGTGATTGATTTGGAACAAAAAATGTACAATCCAGATCACTATCCTACGGAGTTGCTAAACCTAATGAAATTTGGCACAATAAAATTTAGTTATTATCTGGACGGGGCTCAAATGTGGAAATTAGGAAACGAAAATTTGGCTAAGAAAAATGGTTCATTTAAATTGGAAATGCAACACTTGAATGATTTGGACAACAACTTTCCAAACGATGAACTAAGGATAATGTATGAAGATTATTGTGGTAGTTATATCTTTTATGATACTAATAATGAAGTGTGGTATGGAGGAATGGAGGAAGCAGGTTTTGTCAAAATAAACCTATCCTTAAGCGAAGTTATTGATAGCATCTTCTTAACACACATGAAAGAAGAATATCCGAGCATCCATACCATTATTGAAGGAGCATATTTAACTAATTCAAATACCCACTTATAACCCCTACTCAAAATAATTTTGGACACGTCATTTTATGTACATATATTTGTACGTAATTAAGTACAAATCAAATTCAACATCATGCTCACAACCTCCATTTCAGATTTTAGAAAAGACATCAAAAGATACTTTGACAAAGTCACACAGAACTTTGAAACTTTAATAATCAATCGAGGTAAAGACAACGGCGTTGTAATTATGTCTTTGGCAGAATATAATTCGTTGTGTGCAACTCAGCATGAACTTTCTTCAATGCAAAATGAAAAAAGACTAGATGCTGCCATTGATAAATTAAAATCCGGAAATTCAAGCAGCAAAAATCTTCTGGAAGAATGAAGTTCATCTTTGTCGATGAATCCTGGGAGGATTATTTGTACTGGCAGAAGACGGACAAAAAGAAATTGAAACGCATAAACGAATTGCTAAAAGACATTTCGAGAACTCCTTTTCATGGTATAGGAAAACCTGAACCGCTCAAATACAAATATTCAGGATTTTGGTCTCGAAGAATTGATGATGAACATCGATTAATTTATCAAGTCAAAGATGATGAGATTTTAATTGCTAAGTGCAGATATCACTATGATTAAAAGAGTAAGAATTTAATAACATCAAGGGAAGGAAGCGATGCGTAATGCTGAATCCGCAAAAACGTAATAAAAATTTGACTAGGTATTCGCCAATTTATCAACCTTGATAATTAACGAATTGGAACAATAATTGAGCATTGCAGACTATGATAAAATTGTTATTCATTATAACAATCATAAATTCAGGAGTTGTTTATTGTCAAACTGAACAGAGTGCGCAAGATTCAATAATCGAATTTGTTAATTGTCCTGCGGAATTTCCTGGAGGATCTTTAGAACTATCAAAATTCATTCAGCATAATTTTGATTATCAAGATATTGATTCGACTAAATTTGATTTTGGGACACTTTTCATTACTTTTTGGGTAGAGAAAGATGGAAGTCTAACGAGTGTTGACTTTACAAACAGGAAAAAAGAAAGTATTCTGAGTAAAAATGCAGCTCCTTTTAAATCGATGCCAAACTGGACACCTGCATGTGATAGAAATGGAACAATTCGAGAAAGAATTTGGTTTCCTGTAATAATTGATCCATGAAATATATTTTATGTCATCAAATAAAAGGTAAGGGCAGAACAACCAAATCCAATAAGTCAACAGCCCAATTTGATAACTGTCATAATGCGTAACAAACAGCTAAAATCAATATTTTTTAATCAAGATACCGAAATCCCCTCACTTCTTATCTATCCCCTTTGCCCTCCAACATCAAGCTATTTTACCTTTCAACCGTAAAATTTCAAAACCCAAAAAAATTTCTTTCACAACCACGTGAAAAAATGTACTTTGGTCGTATGATAGAAATTAAAGACCTCTACAAAGAATTTGAGCTCAGCAAGCAGCAAAAAAAAGAGTTCAACACCACCAAGGATAAAGCCGTTGCGGTCAATTCCATTTCGTTGAATTGTCAGCCGGGAAGGGTTTTTTCCTTACTTGGTCCGAACGGAGCTGGAAAAACAACCACGCTGCGCATGATTTCCACGATTTTCAAACCAACGTCGGGAACGATCACCATTGCAGGCATCGATGCTGTGAATCATCCGCAAGAAGCGCGAAAAAAAATCGGTTTTTTGACGGGTTCAACGGGTTTGTATGCGCGGCTAACTCCAAACGAATTGGTTGATTATTTCGGCACCTTGTATGGCGTGGATAAAAACGACTTGAAAAACAGAAAAGAAAAGCTTTTTACCTTGCTCGAAATGAATGACTTTGCCAATAAACGCATTGGAAAGTTGAGTACAGGAATGAAGCAAAAAGTGTCCATTTGCAGAACCATGATTCACGATCCAGAAGTCATCGTCTTCGATGAACCAACAAGTGGTTTGGATGTCATTACCTCAGAAAACATCATCACGCTGATTCGCGATTGTAAAAATGAAGGAAAAACGGTCATCTTTTCAAGTCATATCATGAGCGAAGTGGATTTGTTGTGCGATGATTTGGCTATTATTCACAAAGGAGAATTGCTTTTCAACGACACGATGGCAAATTTTAAACAACACATGCAGGCTGATAACCTCACAGCAGAATTCATTCGCATTATTAAAGAATCTAAAACCTTACTCGTATGATTGGCGCTATATTTAAAAAAGAACTCAAAGATACTTTGCGCGATAGACGCACATTGATCATGATGCTCGTGATTCCGATTCTCATTTTCCCAATCATTATGAACATTTTTGCAAGTGTTTCAAGGAGTTTTGCGGAAGAAGCGGCGAATAAAAAAGTGCAAATCGGTTTGATTAGCGCGAAAGGAGATGAAATTGTAAGTCATTTAAAAAGTTACCTGCTTCCCTTGGGAAAAAGGAAATCGTTCCTTTTACAGATTCGCTCAAAATTAAGAAAGCCATCAAAGAGGGTGAGATTGATTTTGGATTTTTTGTTCCGATGAATGACAATAAAGCTGGCGAAATTGTGAATACAGAAATCTCTGTTTTTTATGACGGTACCGATCTTGGAAGTTTAGACAGAGCCAAAGGGTATTTAACAGCGATCGATGAAATTTTAAAACAAAAAAGGTACAAAAAACTGAACATCAATGAAAACGCTATCACTCCGCTGACATTCAATTACTCAAATGTTGCTTCAGACACTGAAATGGTTGGGAAATTAGCGGGAGGCGTGTTACCATACATTTTCATCGTTTTTGGATTTATCGGATGCATGTATCCTGCCATTGATTTGTTCACCGGCGAAAAAGAAAGAGGAACCATCGAAACATTGTTGACAACACCCGTGCCGCGATGGAAAATCCTCTTTGGCAAAATGGGCGTAGTTGTTTTAAGCGGATTACTGGCTTCCACATTTTCATTGATCGGTTTGTATTTATCCATTGAAGTATTTCAACTCGTTGAAGATCAAACCATTTTAGACATCATGCATTCCATTTTGAGTCTCAAATTTGTGCTCATCTTGTTTTCATTATTGATTCCAATGACCATCTTTTTTGCTGGCATTATGATTCCAATCGCTATTTATGCTAAAACATTCAAAGAAGCACAAAGCATCATTACGCCATTGAATATTGTGATGGTTCTTCCAGCCATGATTGGATTTTTCCCAGGCATCGAATTAAATGCGATCACAGCATCCATTCCTGTTGTGAATGTCGTACTAGCTACAAAAGAGCTCATTGCAGGAACGTTGAGCATTGGTTATTTGGCGTTAAGTTTCATCGTGATGACTGCACTCGCTGTATTCGCTGTATTTATTAGTTACCGCCGATTCGACAAAGAAACAAATGTGGTTTTATCCTAATTTGTGGTTGACAATTATGTACAAAAGATTTCTTTATTGGTTTTAAACCATTAAATTTGTCGAGCTTATTTTTACCATCATTTTGCGTAGCATTGCTTAAATCACGCGGGGTCGATTTCGATTCTCAAGTGGTTCTGCCTTTTCTACCTAACGTATTTATGTAATAATAAGAAAGTAAAGCATTTATGGCAAAAATTGCAGTTATTGGTTCCGGTTTTTCTAGTCTATCTAGTGCAAGTTACCTTGCAAAAGCGGGACACGATGTAACGATTTATGAGAAAAATGATTCGGTTGGTGGTCGTTGTCGCCGATTTTCTCACGAAGGATTTACCTACGACATGGGACCATCGTGGTATTGGATGGCAGAAGTTTTTGAGCAATTTTTCAATTATTTCGGTCACAAAAGTTCCGATTTCTACGAATTAATTCGCATTTCTCCCTCCTATTCTATTCAATTTTCGGAGCAAGAAAAATTAGTTATTCCTGCAGATTTTGAAGAATTGAAAGCACTTTTCGAATCTTTAGAACCAGGAGCTGGATTGCAATTAGATAAATTCATGGCAGACGCGGAAGTAAAATACGACGCTGGAATGAATCGATTTGTGCATAAACCATCTTTGTCTATTTTTGAATTTGCCAACTTCGAAATTTTAAAGGGTTTGGTAAAACTTGATTTGTTCAAGCCATTCTCAAAACACGTTCGCAAGTATTTCAAACATCCACAAATCCTGCAAGTACTCGAATTTCCTGTTCTCTTTTTAGGTGCAACGGCTAAAGAAATTCCCGCGTTATACAGCTTGATGAATTTCACGGAGCTCCGAGGTGGCACTTGGTATCCGAAAAAAGGAATGTATGAAGTAATTCTTGCCATGGAAAAAGTGTGCAAGGAACAGGGTGCAAAAATTGAATTGAATGCAACTGTTGAAGAATTGATCATCAATCCACAAACCAAAGCGTGTGACAAAATTCGCGTGAATGGAAAAACAATTTCGGTGGATTATGTTGTAGCTGGTGCAGATTATGAACATGTCGACCAAACATTAATTGCCGAACCGTACAGAAATTATTCTCCAAAATATTGGGATACCCGAAAATTGGCTCCTTCTGCGCTGATTTATTACATGGGCGTGAACAAACGTTTGGGCAATGTATTGCACCACAATCTATACTTCGATACCGATTTCAACACACATTCAGAAGAAATCTACACGACAAAAAAATGGCCAAATGATCCTTTGTTCTACATTTGTGCACCGAGTCAAACAGATGCAACCGTTGCACCTGAAGGATGTGAAAATTTATTCTTATTAATTCCTGTTGCTCCTGATTTGAAAGATACCGAAGAACAACGTGAATTGCTTTTTGATAAAGTGATGAAACGCATGGAAAAATTAACTGGACAAAAAATAATCGATCATATCATTTTCAAGAAATCGTATGCCATTCAAGATTTTAAAGATGATTACAATGCCTTCAAAGGAAATGCTTATGGTTTGGCGAATACATTGAGACAAACGGCATTTTTAAAACCGAAATTGCAAAACAAGAAGGTTAAAAATATTTATTATACGGGGCAACTAACAACCCCAGGACCTGGAATTCCTCCAACAATTATTTCTGGAAAAGTTGTTGCTGATCACCTCTTAAATTCGATAAAGAAAAACTAATGCTGTCGATTTACGAGAAAATATCCATTGCAACAAGCAAGGCGATTACGAAAAAATACAGTACTTCGTTCTCGCTAGGAATTCGCTTTTTAGGCAAGAAATTTCGTGAACCGATCTATAATATTTATGGTTTTGTTCGCGTTGCCGATGAAATTGTAGATACCTTTCATGGATCTCCCCAAGCTGAAATGTTGGAAGAATTTCGCAAGGATACGGATTTAGCGATTGAGCGAAAAATAAGCACAAATCCAGTGCTTCATTCCTTTCAAAAGGTTGTGAATGAATACAACATTGAAAAATACTTGATTGATACTTTCTTAGATTCCATGGAAATGGATTTATCGAAAATTGAATACGATCAAGAGAAATATGAAAAATACATTCTCGGTTCAGCGGAAGTTGTTGGTTTGATGTGCTTGCGCGTTTTTGTCGATAAAAATGATGCCTTGTACAATGAACTAAAACCAAGTGCAATGAAGCTAGGATCGGCTTTTCAGAAGATTAATTTCTTGCGTGATCTAAAGGATGATTACCAAAATTTGGGTCGCATGTATTTTCCAGATGTTGAAATGCAAGTGTTCGATGAAAAGGTGAAAAAACAACTTGAAATAGAAATTGCAGCCGATTTTCACGAAGGATTTCTAGGTATCAAAAAATTACCAAAACAATCACGCTTTGGAGTTTATATTGCTTATATTTATTACTCAAAACTGTTAAAAGAAATTAGCAAAAAACCTGCAGCAACGCTTTTAAAAGAGCGTGTTCGAATTCCAGATGGAAGAAAATACATGTTGTTTTTAGGTGCGTATATGCGGCATAAGTTTAATCGACTTTAAATGTCAAAAAAAGCCATAGTCATAGGTTCTGGAATTGCAGGTATTGCAGCCGCGATTCGTCTGAAAGTGAAAGGATATGACGTTGCTATTTACGAAAAGAATGAATACACCGGAGGTAAAATTTCTTTGATTGAAAAAGATGGTTTTCGTTTTGATGCTGGTCCTTCTGTTTTCACGTTACCTCAATTAGTGCTTGAACTCTTTGAATTGGCTGGGAAAAATCCAAAAGATTATTTTGAATATGTGCGTCATTCTGTTTCATGCAATTACTTTTGGAATGATGGCACAACGTTTTCAGCACCAGGCAATAAAGAAAGTTTCATTGAATCAGCTGCCAAACATTTTAACGAACCTGCAACGAATTTAAAGAACTATTTTGCTCAAAGCGAACGCAAATTCAATATCACTAGACCTGTTTTTTTAGAGAAAAGTCTCCATCGAAAACGGAATTATGTGTCGAAGATTTACCTTAAATCGTATCCTCACTTGATTGGGTTGGATATTTTAAAATCTTTAAACGCAGCGAATAAACGCAAAATAAATCATCCAAAACTGGTTCAGATTTTTGATAAATTTGCGTGCTACAATGGTTCTAGTCCTTATAAAACTTCTGGAGTAATGAGTTTGATGCCGCATTTAGAGGTAACGGTAGGAACCTTTTTTCCAAAAGAAGGAATGCATGCCATTTCTCAGAGTCTCACGAAATTATGTCGCGATTTGGGAATTGAAATTCATTTGAATAAAGAAGTTACAAAAATTGTCAACAATCACCATCATGTGACTGGAATTGAAATAGCCAATGAGTTTATTTCGGCCGATCTTGTCGTAAGCAATTCAGATGTTTATTTCACCCATAAAAATTTATTAAACTCAAAAAATCCGCCAAAAGCTATTGAGCAAGAACGATCGAGTTCGGTAGTTGTTTTTTATTGGGGTGTAGATCAAACTTTTAAGCAATTGGATTTGCACAACATGTTTTTTTCGGACAATTATCAAGATGAATTTAAAGCGATATTTGATTCCAAAACAATGTATTCAGATCCTTCGATTTATATTCACAAATCGTGTGAAGTTGTAAAATCTGATGCTCCAACAGGAAAAGAAAATTGGTTTGTCATGATTATGGTTCCAAGTGAACCAAAATTGTTGGATGATGAGAAATTGAAAGTGCTTCGTACACGCGTCATTTCAAAACTCGACAAGTTATTGAACGTTGATTTAGCGCCTCTTATATCTGTGGAAGAAATATTAACTCCTCAGTTGATTGAGCAAAAAACAAATTCATACAAAGGAGCATTGCACGGAACCAGCAGTAATTCAATCTTTTCCGCATTTTTGCGTCACTCGAATTTTTCCAAAACATACAACAATTTGTATTTTGTAGGAGGCAGTGCCCATCCAGGAGGCGGAATTCCACTATGTTTATTATCAGCCAAAATAGCTACTGAACATGCTTGATTTCATTCGAAAATATCGCTATCATTTGTCGGTTGGATTACTTGTAATCATTTACACCGTTGGCATAGTTTTGATTTGTAGCTCAAAAGGAGACAAAAGTATTATTGATTTAACACCTTACACGCTTCTTTTAACCAGCGCACTTTTGTTTTTGAATCACAATTCATGGAACAAACGAATTGTTATTGCATTGGTCAGTATCTTTTTACTCGGTTTGGCGATTGAAATAATTGGAGTCAACACAGGGATTCCATTTGGAGAATATTCCTATTCCGACATTCTTGGAATTCAAGTTGCTGGAACACCATACATGATTGGAGTAAACTGGCTAATGTTGGTCTATGCAGGGGTTTTTACGATTCACCGATTCATTTCGAAAATATGGTTAAAAGCTGTTGTTTCGGGAATTGTCCTTGTTGTTTTAGATGTTTTCATTGAACCTGTTGCGATAAATTGGAACATGTGGACTTGGAAAACATCTGATGTGCCCATTCAGAATTATATCACTTGGGGGCTGACGGCAATCGTTTTTTCACTAATTTTGAGTAAGCAAATCAATGCGACGAATTCGAACAAAATGGCGCCCGTTGTGTTAATCTTGCAATTTGTTTTTTTCTTAATATTGGGCTTATGTGGTTGATTTACATTTTAGTTGGTTTTATCGCTTTTGCGTTTATGGAATTTGCTGCATGGTTCACGCATAAGTTTGTCATGCATGGAATTGGCTGGTATTTTCATCGAGATCATCATCAAAAAGAACCTGGTTTTTTTGAAAAAAATGATGTTTTCTTTCTTGTTTTCGCCATTCCAAGTTGGCTCTGTATTATGCTTGGATGGATTGCCCAAAATTGGTATTCTGTTGCTTTTGGATTTGGTATTGCAGCCTATGGATTAATTTACTTTTTAGTACATGAAGTGTTGATACATCGAAGATTTAATTGGTTCGATAAACTAAACTCGCCTTATATCAAGGCAATTCGAATGGCTCATAAGGTTCATCACAAAAACAGAAATAAAGAAGGCGGAACATGCTTTAGTTTGCTGATTTTTCCAAAAAAATACTTTAATACCTAAAAGTGCAAAATTATTATCTCTTTATTGACATATTTTGTTTAGCTGGGCCTTTAATTTTAAGCTTCGATAAACGTGTAGCGTATTATAAAAATTGGCCAGCGGTTTTTGTGTCCATTTTATTCACGTGTCTACTCTTTATTCCTGTAGATGTATTTTTCACAAAATCTTTGTATTGGGGATTCAACGAGCAATATTTAACAGGGAAATGGCTTTTTGGACTTCCGATTGAAGAGGTGTTGTTTTTCGTAACGGTTCCTTTTGCATGTCTGTTCGTTTATGAATGTGTTATTTATTATTTCCCAAAATGGATTGCTGCTTTGGATAAAAAATTATCCATTGTCCATTTACTTATTTTTAATGGACTAACCATTTTTTATGCGATACTATTTTGGGATCGATTTTATTCTTTCAGTGTTGCAATTGCGGCCCTCCTTGTTATAAATGCAGCGTCATTTCTTTTTAGAAAACACTTGGCAAAGGCGGTTCTTGCATTTGGGTTTATTATAATTCCATTTTTGTTAGTAAACGGAGCACTAACAGGTTCATTTACCGAAAATGAAGTGGTTTGGTACAATGCAAAAACAATCAGTGAATGGCGCATTTTCACCATTCCTTCGGAAGATTTGTTTTACAACATTTTGTTGGTCTCGAGCTCTCTTTTCTTCTATTTAGGATACAAAAAATTAAAGACCGTTTCAAACCACCGAAGGTAGCAGCGAAGCTAATTGTCAAATCGAGGCTCGAGAAAATTTCACGAATGAGTTAACCAATTGTTAATGATTGAGTTAAATTTTCGAAACAACGATGACCGCCAAAGGCAGCATCGAAGATAGTTGGCGGTTTAGCAACGGTCTTATTTAGTTTTAAAATCTAAATCTCATAAAGCCTAACGCAAGTGAAACACTATTAGAATCTTTCATGAAAAAGGATAAAATATCTCTGGAAGAAACACCAAATTCATACGTTCCTTTTCCGAGAATGAAATTGATTCCTACAGGAATGTTGTTTTTGTAAATTCCGCCGCCAAAATACCCAGCACTCAAAGCAACCCATTTCAATGGTCGAATTTCTCCACCAAATGCAAAAACAGGATTTGAAAGACTTCCAGGATTGTTGCGATCAAAAGGGGATACAAAATCAAATCCAACATTGATTATTTTCGCTAGCTTAATGCTCGCTCCAAAACGAAACGTAGCAGGATTTGTCAATGTATATTTTTCTTCTCCTTCTAAATTCAATAATCCACCATTTTGTAGCAAGGAATTAACAGATTGAGTTACGTTATCAGATTCTAGTCCAGCGAGTGAATAACTTCCAATCAAAGTGTCACGCACGCTGTAAACATTGCGCTTGTAGGTAATTTGTCCAACATTGTTCACAGCAGCAGCAACTGTAATTTTATTCAACAAAATGGCACTTACAGAAAAATCCAATCCATAACCCGTTCCAACACCTTTGGGAGGAAAACTACGTTGATTTGTGCCTGAAAATGAAGGAGATCCAGACGCAATGGAGCTGTAATCAATATTAAAGGTAGGAGAAATGGCTGAATTCATGGTAATTCCAGCTCCACTTGATTCCACATCAAACAAAGCAACCGCTTGAATATATCGACCTCCTATTCCACCATACAACACAAAAACTGAATCCCGACCAAGGATTTTTCTACCATAAGACAAATTGTATGATCGTGTCCATTGAGCCTTAATTCTTGTTCCTTCCGTTATGTATCCCAAGGAAATTGGAACTGCAAAATTTCCAGAAATCACATTTTGCATGGTGTCAGCTGAAATCGTTCCATTGTTCGGAATTGTTGTGGTATCTGAACCAAAAACGACTGTCAACGAATCAAAAACAGAAGCATATTTTCCGTTAAAAAGAATGTCAGACATGCGAGAACCAAGCTTTGATTCCCATTGATAATTTTCGGAAATACTAAAAGCAACGCCTCCAAATTTTTGACTTTGAAATGATGCTCCAAACCAATTGTAATTGGCATTAATTAGAATGTTAGAACCAGCAAAATCTTTGGCAAATTGCTTTTGTTGATCTCTCGTAGCTTGATCTGTTTCGGTACCAACTACCTGATTTCTAATAGTTCGATACAGTCCTTTTAAGTTATCAGCATTTAGTGCATCTGAATAAATACCAAATCCAAATTCAGAAGTTCCAACTGTGAAACGTTTTTTCTCGTGCACTCTGTCCCAACCTAAAGCAGAAGCATTGATTCCAATGCAATGATAATCAGAAAGAAAAGTGGTTGCTGCTCCCTTTCCAACAGCGGTGTAAGCGATTCCTTGTGTTTGAGAATAAAGAGATGATGTTGAAAAAAGAATAAATGCAACAAAGAGTTTAAATTTCATGGTTATGAATTTTAGATTTCATCAAAATTAAGAAAAGTGGTTGGATTGAATTGAGTAAAAACAAAATGAGGAATAAATTTATTAAAACTTATTCCTCATTCTGTAAACTTGCTAAAACTATAAAACCTAAAATTACAACTATGAAACTGTATCTCTTAGACGAGACAAAGTTAAGCAAGCTATTTAGAGTGACAATGAAAAAAATAAAAATAAATGTTAAATTTATTGACTCGTCTAAAACTTACCACAAGTTTCAAGTTTGAATAAATGCACACACATGATATTCAATTGCTTAATTAAAACATTAAGGATGAAGGGAAATAAGGGTTTGTGATTGACATGGTTTGGATAATTTAGGTCGCCTGCGGCGTTAAGAGAATTATTTCCGGAACGAGCAGTACAGTTCGTAATTCGCTGGGATCTTCTTAAAAAACCGCAAGGTTTAATCCTTAATTTTACAACAACTACGTAACTAGAAATTCAAATCCATAGTTGAATAATTACATTGGGTTATTAGTTTAAATCTCTTTATGTCCTAAACGCCTTAATGTTTAAAATTCAAATTAATCAGCTAGGGATTGATTTAGTGGTAAATTTGCGACTATTCAATTAATTTTTTTTCAATATTATACAACAAAAAAATACGAACCCTTTCGAATTCGTATTTTTCTGTAGTAATGGTTTATATATTATTTCAAGTCAAAAGCCTCTTTTACAGCTTCGTAGTCTGTTAGATCAAACCTTGGATTTGAAATCAGATTTACGTCATTACAATCGCCAAATTTCATGAATGAGACGAACGGACCTATTAAAAGGACTAACGACTGAAATTGAACATTTCTTCGCAATTTTTTGGATCAAATTTTAATGACTTTGGAAATTCGATATTGACCGTTTTGATTTTTGACTCTCAGAAAATACACGCCTCGATCCAATTCCGAAATAGAAATATCAACCAGATTAGAAGAAATTGCTTCTTTGCGCAAAACAGAACCATTTGAACTTACAATCTCAAATTCAATTTCCGTTGATAATGTTTCAAAGCTAAGTTGCCCAATTGTTGGATTTGGTGATATTTTTAGTTCAGTCAACGAATTCTCAGTTATGCCTGATAAAGCGCAACTTGGAACAGCATTTAATTGATGCGCACTAAAGAAATTCCAAATGTATTGTTCCACATCAAATCCAGCAACATTTGGCCATTCATGACCTTTACCAATTAATCGAACTAAAAATATTTCTTTGGATGTAGCGCTATTGTCGCAAAAAGGAATTTTCTGAGCACCCGCAACAATTGTCGTTACTGCTGCATTTGAATAAGTTAAACTTCCACAAGTAACAGGTGTAAATCCAGTTAAAGGCCATTCTTGATAATCAATCGGAGTAAAGTCGCCATCTGGATAATCAACCACTGGATCGTTATCGCCGTGAATGTGACAAATAGGAACTTTCACAAAATTACCTCCCGATAAGTAATCGTTCAAAAAAACTCCTTTTCCTGCATCGTACATACTTCCTGCAACGGGTGCAAAAGCGGCAATTTTATCATTCAATTGAACCGCTAAGTGATAGGCCATAAAAGCTCCACCAGAATGACCTGTCACATAAACTTTGCTTGAATTGATGTGATAGGTTTCGCACAAATAGTCTATTAAGTCTGAAATAAATAAAACATCATCTGGTTCGCCAACATAATCATTATCAATCTGTTTGTTCCATATTCCAGTTCCTAACAAATTCGTTGCTGAAGGGTAAACTGCTAAAAATCCATTCGCATCTGCAGTTGCGTCGAAATCAGTTCCATTTTTGAAGCTAGCACCAGAACCACCATCTCCGTGAAGTGCAATGACAACTGGTAAATTGTTAGAAATCGTAGCTCCATTCGCGTGAAGCACAAAACTTCTGGTTAGCGCATTTGAAGGAATTGTTCCAGAAATGTCAACCGCAGAAAGCGAAAAACACATTAGAACTGTAGTAAGAGAAGAAATTAATTTTTTCATAGATGTTTTAATTATTTCGGGCGAAGCTACTCCCAAATCTTTTAAATTTCTGAAAAATGCAACCAACAACATTTTTTTCAGACAAACAACACTTAAAGTACAATAATTGCTCGTTTTTATTAACTTTGAGTTAGATAAACGACAATGAACAAATACACTTATATCATCGTTGATGACTCGGAAATTGACAGACTAACTACGAGTGCATTTCTTACAAATTGTTCATTTTTAGAATGTAAGGGTACTTTTGAAAATCCGCTCAAAGCTCTTGAGTTTCTGAAATCAAACAAAATTGATGTTCTTTTCTTAGATATTGATATGCCTGAATTATCAGGTTTGGATTTATTTCGAGAAATAGAACAAAATTCTGTCTGCATTTTCATTACCTCTCATCCGGAATACGCCATTGAAGGTTTTGAACTGGATGCGCTCGATTTTTTAGTGAAACCCATTCAACGAGAACGTTTCGATACAAGTATTAAGCGCTTAGAAGATTACTTAGAAATTAAACATAAATCAAAATTATTCGACCATACCTATGGAGATGCTATGATCATTATAAAAGATGGTTTGTCTCAGACAAAAGTCAATCTCAATGAAATCATGTACTTGGAAGCATTGAAAGATTATACGCGCTTGGTGACTGAATCCAAAAAACACACCGTTCGTGGAACGATTGGGCAATTACTTGAAAAAGAACATTTTGAGAATTTCGTACGCATTCATAAAAGTTTTGCCATCCAACGCATTTTCGTTCAGAAACTAAAGAATGATTTCATTGTTGTGACCGATCAATTGCAATTGCCCGTTGGACGAAAATACAAGGAAAATTTAGCCAGTTTGCTATGATACGAATTCTGATCTTACTCACATTCTTTTGTATCAACACTTTTAATTATTTCAGTCAAAAAACTGATAATCAATTACTCACAAATCTTAAGAAACAACGAAACGAACTAGAACGATTGGTAAATCATTACCCAGATTCTGCTCTTTTGGTTGCAAACAAACTTCTTACTCAAGCAAAAAAATCGGGATCCGAAAAACAAAAGGCTGTCGCTTATTGTGGATATGGATTCGTACAATTGCAACAAACGAACTTAGATGTTGCTGAAACATGGTTGAAAAAAGCCTTAAAAATCAATCAAACTTTAAAACAAGAAGATGAAATCGCCTACAATTATGCCTATTTGGCCATGATTGGTCAGCGAAAATCGGATTATGTTGTCGCCACAAAGTACTTTTTTAAATCGTTGGATTTAGCGAAAAAACAAGATAATTTCAATTTGTTGCAACGGAATTATAGTGGAATTGCTTTTATGTATTTGGACCAAGACAATCATAAAAAAGCGCTTTTCTATGCGAAAAAGGCTGTCGATTTAATTGATAAAAACAACAATGAATCCCGAAATGCTCAAAGTTTTGCCGTTCTAGCAGAAGTTTATCGCGAAATGGGAAATATTGAACTCGCTGATGTCTATTTTGCAAAATCTTATCGTAAATACCTTGACAATAAAGATCCTTTTGGTCAAGCGTATTGCCTAACAAATTGGTCGCTCATTTTTGACACGAAAGAAATTGTGAAGTCGATCGAAATGGAACTGACCGCGCAAAAAATTTGGGATGAACTCTATCCTGACAATTTGATGTCCATGACTAATTTGGGAAATTTAGGTTGGTCCTATTATATTTTGGCTGAAAATAAAGACTCCATTCCCATCATTAGCAACCCAGCATTCAGAAAATCAAAAAGCGAATTGCTGCTTGAAGCCGAAAAATACTACAAACGTTGCATCGAAATTGCCCAGCGAAAAAAGAATGCTAATACCGAATTATTTTTTAGCGGATCGCTTTCGCAAATGCTTGCAGACAGAGGCGATTTCAAAGAAGCTTACACTTATTTACTCCAAAACAAAACCATTTCTGATTCGATTTTTTCGCAAGACAATAAAAATGCCATTGCTCAATTGGAAAGCGAAGGAGCGCTGCGCGAAAAACAAAACCAACTCGAAATCAAAGAGTTGAAATTAACGAATGCGTCCAAGCAACGTTGGTTTTTAGTTGGAGGATTATTATTGTTAGCCATTATTGGGGCTTTACTTTTTAGACAAAGTCAAGCTCGTAAAAAAACAAATGCTTTACTTCAAAAATCGAACACAGATTTAGCGCACGCCAATGCAGCAAAAGCAAAATTGTTTGGAATTATTAACCATGATTTAAGAAGTCCCGTAGCGAGTTTGGTCAATTTTCTAAATCTCCAACAATTGCATCCTGGGTTGATGGACGAAGAAACCAAGCAACGGCTTTTTAGTCAAACGTTGTCATCAACACAGAATTTATTGGTTTCCATGGAAGATTTATTGTTATGGAGCAAAGGTCAACTGGATAATTTTCAACCTACGAAAGAAAAATTTGAAATTCAATCGTTGTTTGATACAACAAAACAGTTCTTTCAAGGAGTGAATGTCAAACTTGTTTTTGAAAATCCAGACAATTTGATTTTGCATTCGGATGAGCATTACTTAAAAACCATTCTTCGGAATTTGACAGCCAATGCCATAAAAGCAGTTGGCCATTTGGAATCACCTGCCATCAAATGGTCGGCTCAACGAATAAATGGACGCATTATCTTATCTATTACCGACAATGGTCCTGGCATGAAACCTGAGCAAATGAAGGTGCTTTTCGACGATTCAGAAACAGCTGGAATCAACAAGGGATTGGGATTGCACATTGTGCGCGACATGGCAAAATCGATTGACTGTGAAATTGTTTGGGATGAAAATTTTAGAAGTGGAACAAAATTCTCGTTGATTCTGGGTTGAACCTAACTCAAACCAACATCTAACACCATCATCACTAAAAATCCGCCAATAAAACCGAGTACAGCTATGTCGGTGTATTTATCGCGTTGGGTTTCTGGAATCACTTCTTCAACAACCACATAAATCATTGCTCCTGCTGCAAATGCCAAGGCATAAGGCAAAATTGGTTCCATGTAAATCACAGCGACAGCGCCTAAAACTCCTGCAATGGGTTCTACAATCGCAGATAATTGTCCATAGAAAAAACTTTTTCTGCGTGAAAATCCAGCTCTTCGAAGTGGCATCGCAACAGCAAATCCTTCTGGAAAATTCTGTATTCCAATTCCAATGGCTAAGGCAATTGCAGGCACCAGCGCTTCTTCCATTCCTGTTCCGGCAGCTCCGAACATAACACCTACGGCCAATCCTTCGGGAATATTATGTAAGGTGATTGCCAAAACCAAGAGCGTTGTTTTATGCATTTGGGTCTTCATCCCTTCTTTTTCTTCCTCTTTGAAATTAATGTGGAGGTGAGGCAATTTTTTGTCTAAAACGAATAAGAACAGAGCACCCATGAGAAAACCAACGGCGGCTGGCATCCATTTCATAGTCGGATACATGGTTTCCGACATTTCAATCGAAGGCGCCAAAAGCGACCAAAAACTTGCTGCAACCATTACTCCACCTGTAAATCCAAGCATAGCGTCTAGTACACCACGATGTAATGTTTTGAAAAAGAACACCAAACTTGCTCCAGCTGCGGTCAATAACCATGTAAAAGTTGTAGCAATCAGTGCAGCCATTACCGGATCAATGTCCTTAAAAAATTGTACGATTGTATTCATTTATTTGGTTTTGATAACAAATATACGTTTTGAATTGAGATCTCGTCATTCAGCTGTAATAAACATAAATTGTCCATTTGCAATTCGGCAAACTCAAATCGCATGTGATATTAAAAATTTATTACATAAAAGACAATCGAACAATCAACAACAAAAAATCACTATCTTTGCACCCGAATTAGAAAAAAGAAAAAAATGGCAACCAACAGAACATTTACAATGCTTAAGCCCGATGCGATTGAGAACGGGTACATGGGTAAAATTATCGATATGATTATCGGAGCTGGATTTGAAATCAAAGCGATGAAATACACGCGTTTAACTGAAGCGCAAGCAAAAGAATTTTATGCTGTTCACTCAGAGCGTCCTTTTTACGGCGAATTGGTTGAATACATGACATCTGGACCTATCGTTGCTGCAATTTTGGAAAAAGAAAATGCAGTAGCTGATTTCAGAGCGTTGATTGGAGCTACGGATCCTGCTGAAGCGGCTGAAGGAACAATCAGAAAATACTATGCTGAAAACAAAGGTAGAAATGCCGTTCATGGTTCAGATTCTGACGAGAATGCAGAAATCGAAGGAAAATTTCATTTCGCAGCGAACGAGGTTTTCTAAAAACATAAAATATTGAAAAAGGAAACGGAGGAGAAATCTTCCGTTTTTTTTTTGAAATTGATTTCATCTCCAAAATTTAAAAAAATTAGTATTTTTCACATTTATTTTATTATCCATCCCATTTAACTCAAATTGAAGGCATACTTGATCCAGAAGACAATAAGAGAATTTTTCGTAAACTTGATTACTTTCTCTTTCTTTTTTACCTTACTATTTGACTCAGGTTCTGCTCATTCACAAAATTTGGAGCAATTTTACAATTCTTCGAAGCAACCAGACGAGCTTAATCTGGACACTAAAAACAATTTGGAAAGAGTTTATCTGGAATACCTATCCAATAAAAATGTAACTGACGACGATGGAACATACAAAGAATTTGTTTATCGATATAATTTTTCACTAGATAGATTAAACAAAAGTGGCAAAGTATTTTTCGAAAATGAAATTACCGAATGCCTTAACCTGCTTAAAGATCGAATATTAGGAGAATCTCAACAAAAGAATAAGATCAAAGTCTATGTAACCAATTCGAGCGAATTAAATGCTTTCACCAATGATTTTGGAAACATCTATGTTAATATTGGAACCTTAGCTAAATTGGATTCTGAAGGAGAATTGATGGTGATTTTAGCGCACGAAATTTCACATGTTCTTTTAGAACATTCCTTCAAAATTGAAAATTTAGATAATCGATTCGAAAAAGACAAAAAGAATAAAAAATTAACCGAAGTTGATGTTTTTTCTTATCATAGTTTTTCGCGATCATCGGAACTTGAAGCAGATTCATTAGCTATAATTTTATTACAAAATATTGGTTTGCCGCATGAGTTTTTCGAATCAACCTTAAACAAATTAAAACATTCTGAGAATATTGAATTCGCTCACGATTTAGATTACAATAACTTCTTTTTTAATAATAAGCAAGCAATAGCTTATGTACAAGCTATTGTAGAATCGAGGAATGCAAAGACTATTTCGTACAAATTAAACAGTGATACCCTTGCGAAACTTAAGGACGAGAGGCTACAAACTCATCCCAACCTTGACGAACGACTTACTGCCTATAAAGCCCTGATTGATTCGGTAAATTTTCAAAAGGAATCGGCTATAGATAATACTAAATTTTTAACCATCAAAAGATTAGCATCGTTCGTTTTTTTGAAATCCTTGTTGGATGAAGGAGACTATGTAACGGGACTTTTTGTTGTAGGTGCGATGCGTAAGGAAGCCCCATTGGACCCGTATTTGGTGAAATCGCAGCTTAAATTGATGCTTCTTCTAACTCAACAAAAGTATAATTTTGACTTAGCTTCCTTGCTAATTAATCCTGAAGGTGACGATTGCAGTCAAATTGAACTTTTAAGGTTTAGAGATGTCATGTTAAGAATTCCATCGCTAGAAATGAATATACTGACATTACAAACACTAAAGGAGGTAAATGAAATTGGAGTGCTGGCTAACGACAACTATTTAAGTCGGATGGAACTTTTCGCAAATTTGTTTCTTTATAAAAACAATTCAATCCTTTTTAAGGAAAAAAACGATCAAATCGAGTTTAATACTGAAATTTCAAATAGCTCAGATACAATTTATATCACAAAGTTTATGAGTAAAGAACAAGTTGAACTATATACTGAATTCAATACAATCGGATTTAATTTTGTGGATTATTTTTGGCTGGACTCAACACTAGTCAAGGCATACACTCATCAATATCAAGATTATAGCTCGTTAAATAAACATGTAGCTTTTTACAAAAACCAAAGAAATACTTTTGAAAATACGTTGACCGTCGAACAATTTGAAATCAAGACCAATCCCAAAATAGGATATCGAAAATATAGAAAAAGTGATTTTATGTTCAATAGTCCAATAGATGACAGTAGCAGGATTGTTTTGGTTGGTTCCGATAATTTTTTCTTAGATTTAATTGGCGAGGGTAAGATTAACCTTTACAGAACAGTGGATCTCCATCAAAAAATAGACGAGATAGTTCATGAGAAGGAACTGTTCGATGAATTCTCAACAATTTCATCGAGTAGACCTGTAAAAGTCTCTGTAAAAGACAATTATGAACATTATGTGCTCTACAATTATGTCGATCAATGCTGGCAGTTATCGAATTTAATATACACCTCAATTGACGAAGAAATTTTAGAATTAAAGAAAACCAAAAATGTTGATTACGTTGCATATCTTTTAAATATTTGTGGAAGTAGAAAAAAGAAAAAAGCTTATTGCACCTATTATTCGATTTATATTGATTTAAATACTTCTGGAATCACCTATATTAGTAAAATAGGCTCGAAAAATAGAATGAGTTTGGCACAGTTAAGACATTACATTAATACAGGATATTATGGAAACCAAGAAGACTAAGTTTTTAGTAGCACTTATTTTGATCTTGAGCGCAGTAACGTTTGCCCAGGATGAGGATCAAAATTCTTACGTACCTGTTGCAATTAAATCAACAGATATTTACATTCAAAAATATGAAGAATTGTCCTTGTTGGAGTTAAACACAACGATAAACCAATATGCACGAGATTCGGCAACAGGACGGATAAACGAAAAGTATAGAATGGAAATAATAGAAAACTGGAACTATTATAACGCATACTTCTATCGGAAAACAAATCAGGAAATTGATAAGTTAATAGCAACTACCAAGTATAAATTCTTAAAGCCGCTTCACATTCGGGATATCGAAGAGAGCAAAAAAGAAGTTGTGCGATTCGTTATAAAATCAAGTATTTCTATCGCAACAAGCAGTCAATATTACAAAAGCAGCAGACAGTACTATATTCATGATCGTTTACTTAATAAGAATTACGAAAAAGTTGAGTCCGTAGAAGTACTTATGATACTTATCTCTCAAGCTAATCTTTACATGAAATTAAATACTCATGAAATTTCTCAAGACCAATTGGACGCATATCTTCTAAAAAAAATGCCCAAAAAAAAGGTTAAGAAAAATGGTTCTGGTGGAGCCATTTGGGTAGTTGGGGGGTTATTTTGGGCAGCATTAACAATTATTCCAAATGTTATTGCGAATGCTTAAATTCAAAACGATATTGATTGGCAGTTTTATAATGATCACTAGCTTGAGTAACACTGCATTCTCCCAAGGAAAATACCTTGGAAAGAAAAATTCATTTTCTTTCGGTCTGGCTACAAACTTTCGATTAATGACAGTTAACGTACCGAGCAATCTAGATTTTGGAAATGATCTATTGCTTCCCAAAATTTCTCTTGGTTATCTAAGAAACAGAAAAAGAAATATTATAAATATACAAGCTCATTACATGGCCCTGCAAAATAGCTATGCATTTGGAAACCCCAAAGGTTTTTCGAGTTCAACTACGATAGACTCAACTCAAGCCAGAAGTGATAATTTCAAATTGAATTTTGGAGTAAAAAAATATCGCAACATTGCACCTGTTGGTTTCTATTTTCACATTAGTGTAGGAGCAAACTTTGTCTTTAATAAAGTTGAAAGAAAAACTACAACAAAAAATTTGAACTTAGATGGGAGCGGTTATTTTGAAACCAATGAAATTCAAAATGCAAGTATTATGACCACAATAGTAGAATTCCCTTTTGGTTTTGGATATTCTTATCCAATAAATAAACGATTCATTTTAGACTACGGTGCAAAAATGTCCGTTTATTTCACAAAATCGTACAAAAGTGAGGAACCATTCAAACTTTCTGACAAAAAGAACTTGCGTTACGCAAACTCGAAAAATCTTTTTCAATCTAATTTATTTGAATTTTATGTCAATATTCAACTCTTTTCCAAATAAGCTTTTCTATTTAATAGGATCAATGAGCATTATACTTAGTTCTTGTCGAAAAGAGCTTACTCCTTTTGCTGAAACGCCATCCCAAGAGGATCAAACAGCATTAAACTGGCAGCCAATCAACACCATAGAAGAGGATATCCTTGAACTAGCAACCAACTTAAACAACAGTACTCTTTATTTTATAGCACGTGATCCTGTACAAGGTACCACTAAGTTGTACACATATTCATACCCCACAAGTACCTTCAAAAAATCATTATACTATAAAGTGACCTTACTGGAACCATGGTTAAATCAAGACATTATGATTATCGGCGCTAACTCAACGAGTTATGCATTAAGCTCCTATCAAGAATCTTCAAATTTAATAGGTAATCATGTATTCAATATGAACAATTCCGGTGCAATTCTTGACTTAATTGCACGGCCTGATGGATTGTATTTCTGTGGCACATTTACAGAACTTAATTCAGACGCTCTCTTCGATTATGTTGAAAAATTAGATGTTGTTAATGGAGCACCACCTGCTGGAATGGCAGGAATTGAATCTTCTGGAAATACCATTGATTTTATCAACAATGAAATTCTAATTGGTGGGCAAAACCTAAACGCAGCTGGCGACGACATACTCGCATGGGACGGAACTGCATGGAATCAAACTTCTTTTTTCCAAAGTGATCCTGAAGCGATTGTGACAGATATGGTATTTTACAACGATACCTTTTTTACGTGTGGTAAGATGACTTCTACAAGTAAGTCTATTCAAAAAAATAAAAATGGTGAGACAAGTTATTGCCAAGATTTAGTGACTTATGGCCCTCAGCAGACTTTTGTGAAATTTATAAGCTACAATAATGAACTTTATGTTTATGGTACGATTCGTCGACCAAATAACAATCCTGTCGAAAATGGCCTCTTTAAATATCAAAATGGATTATGGAAACAAATTGGCAACAATTTGAGCGATATTACCGATGTCGCTTTTTTTAAAGGTTATGTTTATGCAATTTCTAACGGAAAAATGTATCGAAAAATACTTTAAGATTAATCCCTATTCATAGTTGTTGCATAGTGCTCATTTGTTTCTGTGTTGCCTTTATTATTCTCGGATCAACTATTTTCGAGGCAGATTATATCCTCCTCCCCTTCCAACTCCAATTGCCAAACATCATTCCGCCCAAAATAACCAATGAGTACATCGGAAACAACAATTCATAAATCGGAAAAAGCAATAAACGATTGGCTTTGTTAAAACGACTAAAATAAGGGGAAAAGAAAACCAAATCGAGTAAGGTTTTTATGGCGAAAAAGAAAATAGCCAATTGGTAGGCTTGCCAATAAAAGATTAAAGAAATCAAGATGATATAAAACAACATCGAAAAGATAAATTGGATCAATCCGACCATTGTGGCTAATTGGTCTTTCACTTTTGTTGTCTTGCCAACCCAGCGAATTCGTTGACTTAACAATGCTTTCCAAGTATCTGGAACTTCAGTGTTTACTTGATGACGCGGATCATTCGACAATTCGATGAACTTTTTATGCAGTACAAAATCGCTAAGCAAAAAGGCATCATCCCCACTTGGAATGTGTTTGTGGTTTTCATAGCTGTCAATTTGCTGAAAAACATCTTTTTGAAACAACAAATTGGCACCACTCGCCATGAACGGTCTAGCAACTCCTGAAATCCCAGCATTCAATGCATTCGCAAGCAATACATCCAATTCAAAAAAGGAATTTGCTCCTTTTCCGTGCATAATAGCAGGTAAAACCAACAAATCTTTGGCTTCTAGTTCGGTCAGCGATGTAAAATAACTTGTTTCAAACCAAACATCTGCATCCATGGTCAACACGTATTTCGTTTCAACCAATGAAATCGCACTTCGAATGGCGGACTTTTTCCCAACACCTTTATTGGTGATGATGTCAAATTTTGCTTTTTCCATGGAATGATAAATAACATCAGCAGTGTCGTCGTTGGAATGATCGTCGACAAAAATAAAGCGTGCAGGCAAGCAATGAGATTGATTTATGGATTGAATCAATGTTCCAATACTTGAAGTTTCATCTCGAAAAGGAACAATCACTGTTATTTCATCCAACGAAATGCGCGGACTTTTCGGGTTTTTATTTCTTCTTTTGGCATCCAAGCGACTGAATCCAAGGAAAACGAATCCTCCGAAAAAGAAGACGTAACAGAGAAAGTATGCAAGCATTGTCATCATGCCTCGATCGTTTTTTGTTTACAAATCACAATTCCAAAAAGCGTTGGAACCAACAAATTAATTACCCAAATGCTTAGCGAAGCCGCAATGATTGTCCACGCATCCAAACCAATGGAAGTCATGACCCAAATGGCAATCGATTCACGAACGACTAATTTCCCAAGGATGATTGAAGGAGCTAGGGTTGTCCACAAATAAATTTGAAAAACCAACACAACCAATTCCCAAGAAAACGAAGCCCCAAAAGCCTTAAAAGCCAATACAAATTGAAAGGAAAAGACAAGATATCGGAGTGTTCCCCAACCCAGCTGTTCAAAGCGAAATTTTGGATTTTCCTTCAATAAGAATCGCATGCGTTTCAGCCATTTTATCCTTTGAAACCAATTGTTTTTAGACCCAAAAATCCATTTTTCGAATGAAAAAAAAATGACTAAAAAACCAACAATGAACAAAAGTAAAATCCAAACTGCCATTTGAGATTGAGGCAAGTAAGAAGCTTTGAAAACAAAAAGTGAAAACAACCCAAAACTCAAGGTAATAATCAACTGTCCCAAATTGGACCAAATAGTTAACAAGACAATTGAAATTCGATTTCTTCGTGGGAAATAATACATTCTTCCGAGAAAATTTCCTTGCATGTTCGGTGTGAGCATTCCAGTGATAATCCCAGCCATGAATGCTTGAAAATTCGTCTTTGTTCCAAGATCAATGTTCAACGTATCAATAATTGAATTCCATTTTTTCCATTCAAAAAAATAATTCAAAGGCATGAATAAAATCAACCCAAGTGCAGGCAAGAAATGAAAATCAAAATCATGATTTAATAAACTAAAATCAATTGATTTGAATTGAAAATAGCACAAAACAGCAACCGCAACGGTGAGAACAATTTTGATTGCAAGAAACAGCATCTGTCTATTTTTTGTAGCTTTAGCCAATTACCAATTTTTTGAATGGTTGAAGATAAGATAATTCTTGGAATTGACCCCGGAACAAGCATTTTGGGGTATGGATTGATTCATGTGCAGGGCAAAAAACTGTCGATGATTACGTTTGGCGTGATTAATCTATCAAAAATTGCCACGCACCCCGATAAACTCAAACGCATTTGGGACCGAGTAGATGGGATAATTCGTGAATTCAAACCAGACGAATTAGCCATTGAAGCCCCGTTTTTCGGGAAAAATGTACAATCGATGCTGAAGCTTGGTCGCGCGCAAGGAGTTTGTATTGCAGCTGCCTTGGCAAACAACATTCCTTTCGAAGAATACTCGCCGAGAAGAATAAAACAGGCCATTACAGGCAATGGAAACGCATCCAAAGAGCAAGTTGCGGCCATGTTACAAAGCATGTTTTCAATCAAAGAAATGCCGAAATTAATGGACGCCACCGACGGATTGGCCGCTGCAGTTTGTCATCATTTCTCGAAAGGAATTGGAGAGCACAACAAGAGCAAAGTGTCTGGCTGGGAAGGGTTTATACGGAACAATCCGGAGCGAAAAAAATAGAAATAGAAGAGAGAGACTGCGAATCTGCAACTGCTTGTCCCGAGTTTCGGGAAAGTTAAAGAGAGCGATAGCGGGGGAAATCTAGTCTAAAAGTGCAAAACGAAAAACATATACTAACAAAGATTTTCTTGTGTTTGAAAATGGAGATAATTTTGATTTTGTACCATAAATATCTAAATATCCAGCAAGGTCACCATAATGTTCCAGATTTGAAAAAGTCATACTATTGGCAGGCAATAGATTAGAAACACTCAATACACTTCCCAATTTCTTGTTCAATGATTTGGCTAGAATTTCGCCTTCAATTTTCGCTTTTTGCGAAATGGATTCAATAAGCATTGCACGTTTATCATCCATTTTCTCATAAATCACATCAAAATTCTCGATGTTCAAAACTAAACCAGCCGAGAGTTCTAATAATTTAGCATATTCTGCTTCGTTTGTGACCGTCACATAAATTACTTCTTCTACTTGAGAATCTTGTTCTTCATCGTAATAATTTATCGCATTCTGCTCTAATTTCAAGGTATATGCAATTCCATTTGAAGTCAATTTTTCAGCAAAAGTACGCAACACATTTTTTCGCAATTTCTCATCTTCCAGCCGTTGTGCTTCTCGCGCTTTTTCTAAAATTTCACGCTGTTTTTGACGATCTTCTTGCTCTTTTTGCATTTGTTTGGTCACCTTTTTTGGCGATTCTTCCAACAAACGATAATATTCGTCATCCTCATAGTAAGACTCCTCTGAATAATAATCATCCATGTATTCAAATTCAGAATCATTTTCTGATTTAGTAATTTTCAAAACAGCACTTTGAGCTTTTAATGAAACACTTTCAGAAACGGAAACTTCAACGTATTTTTCTGGTTGTCCGATGGAAGATAGTGAGATTGCGAAGGAAAGTAATATTAGGATTTTGTTTATCATGACTGAATTTTATTTTAATTATCAAAAATACATAAATTATCTGTCATAGTTTCGAGACCTTTACGAGCAACTTTGGATTACGCATCTCTTTCCGATAAATGGAAAAATTTCCACCATTTGGAAAAAAAATTACGTCTTTTAATTTTTAAAGGTCTGTTTTTCAATTATTTAATTTTATCGGCATGTTATTGGCGTGTTGCGATTTAAAAATAATATATGAAAATTTCAATGGCAATTGCTTGTTTGTTTCTGAGCAATTTTGTTTTAAGTCAAGGTGAAGCATCCACCTATTTTAACATTTTTGTACCGCCCAATAATTTATCCATTCAACGGAATGTGGCTTTAATAGTCACAGCAATCAATGACAACACCATTTTCACAATCGAAGATGACGCACAGGATGGCGATAGCGATGATAGTGTAACTGGTGAACTCATGGCGGGTCAATCTTATGTGCTTTACATCAAAGACAATGGAATAAATGATGATGGACTTTATGCATCTGGCGGCGTATTGAAGCGTGATGGAGACTACTTTAAAATTAACAGTAGTAAAGTAGTATTTGCTTCTATGTCAACAGACAGCGATTGGCAGCATGATTTTGTTCCATCTGTGAATAAAAAGAACATCGGACAAAAGTTTTTTGTTTATTCTCCAAAATCGTCTAGTTCGTTGCGGGATTTAAATGTATTTGCTTACGAAGCAGGCACCAAAATAACAATTTCAAAAATTTCTACTTCACCAACAACAAACACTGGTTATACCAACATTGATTTAGAAAACAAAATGATCATCATTGACAGAAATTTGAACCCTGGTGAAGACATCATTCACTTTTACACCAATGGTCGTAATTGCATGGATAATGGCGGGACCTATCTTATTGAAACCAACAAAGATGTAAGTGTTCAATACGGCGCACTATGGGAAAACTCAAGAGATGGTGGTGGATCCGTTCCTTCAAATTTAGGCAGTGCTGGCGGCGATTTATTTTATTTCGCCGTACCTTATCAAAGTGTTGGTGAGCAAGAAATCAGAGTGGTATCGTGGGATCCTTCTAATAATATTCAACTCTCTCGGTATTCAAATGGAACTTGGATTAATATGTCTAGTTGGACATTAAATACGTTTCAAACAGGAGATTGGGTTGGAAAACAAAATGGAAATGTTTCCTATGCTACGGTTTTTAGAGTAACGTGTACACCAGGAAAAAAAATATCGGTGTTTGAAGCAAACTGGATGGAAACTGGATCAAACGCCACTTCGGATATGGCAACCATGGTTTCATCAAGCAATGGAACATCTTCGGGTAAAAATTTTATCGCTTATCTTTTGCCACCAAGTTCTCAAAACAATGTCATAAACCCAAATACAGGAGCCTTTTATGCAGGAAGTATTAGTCATTTATATTTATTTGCTGGTTCTGATAACACAACGGTCACAATTAAAGATGCAAAAACGAACGGTGCTACACTTACTAAAACGTTCCAAATAACCGCAGGAAACTACGCGGATGCATTTTTCACATTGAATGAATGGAAAAGCATTTACAACGGAACTGGAACAACTAGTGGGCCTGACAGACCTTATCTAAAAATTGAAGCGACAGCAAATATTAGCGTTTTATCGACCAATTTTAATGATAATTGGATGACTTATTTTGGTTCTTCCTTGCCACAAAGTTTCACTCAAACAGGAGCATTAACTCCAAACAATGCGATCCCAGGAGATACCATTCTTATGACATCAACCTTGGAAATGCCTAATGGAACCATTATTGAAACACCAGATTTAGAATTAAAAATTGGTTCAGGATTAATCCCAATTTCAAGTAAATTAACCAATACTGAAAATGGAAGTGTCATTTTCGGCGATATTCAGCAAACCGAAGATAAATCGACCATTTCATACACCATTGAAAACACGATCGATGTTACCGATAACTATGTTGTTGAAACGGAAATGCATCTCAGTACTTCATATAATAACGCAACTCAAATAAACAATGGTACGGTCTTAACTGTCGAAACACATTTTTCAGGAGTTGTTGATGGAGAGCTTCAAGAATCCATTCTTTCAAAAGGAGTGCAAAACAATGCAGCGAATACAAGTAACTTGCTATTCTCAGAATGCCATACCAATTCGATTGGAAATACCGCTTATGACAGCTGGAATGGTGCTTGGGTTGATTATGATCAAGATGGCTGGGAAGATTTATTTGTAGCAGGAAGAAAAGCATCTGATGGAAATGAATTATACAAGAATAATGCAGGAACAGGATTTACAAAAATTTCAAATTCCGCAATTTGTCAAACCACAGGTCAAACATCTGCTGCGATTTGGGGTGATATTAATAACGACCGGAAACCAGATGTTTTGTTAGTGAATGAAACGCTCAAAAAATCCGAGTTGTACCTTAATAATGGTAACGGACAATTTACCTTTCTTCCAAATTCTGGTCTTGACATTGAGCCCAATTATTTTCATGGAGCAGCGTTTGCAGATTTTGATAATGATGGATTTCTCGACTTTTTAATTACTAATTTTTTCGAAACAAAGTTCCACCAATTGTATAGAAATTCTGGAAACAACACCTTTGAATTAATTACAAACACGCCCGTTTCAAGTGTTTCAGCAAGAGCTACATCTCCTGTTTTGGGAGATTACAACAACGATGGATTAGTAGATGTTTTTATTCCGAATGGAAATAATGAACCTAATTCTTTGTTCAAAAACATTGGTGGTTTTCAATTTGAACAAGTTACGACAGGTGCAATCGTTACAGATCTTGGAATCAGTGTTGGTGGCGCTTGGGGCGATTATAACAACGATGGCTTCATGGATCTTTTTGTTGTTAATTCTTCGAATCAAAACAATGTACTCTACAAAAATAATGGCAATGAAACGTTTACAAGTATCTCTGGCATAACTCCAACAATGGATGGCGGACATAGCCACAGTGCATCATGGATGGATGTGAATAACGATAGTCATTTGGATTTATATGTTACAAATGATGTTGGATTTAAACATTTGTACCTAAATGATGGGAATGGAAATTTCATTGACAAAATACTTGAAGTTGTAGCTGCTGATTATGGTGCTGCCAATGGAGCGGCCTGGTCAGATTACAACAGAGATGGTCAACTAGATTTTGTAGCCTTTACCCATGGACAAGAAAAAAATCATTTCTTCTGTAATAATGGCAATGCCAATAATTGGATAACGTTTGAACTTAAAGGAAATGTGAGTAACTCCATGGCTTTTGGAGCTCAAGTGAAAGTTTTAAGTGGCAACAAATGGCAAATGGCTCAAGTTTTACCCGTATCTGGATTCGGAAGTCAAAACAGCATGAAAGTCCATTTTGGTCTTGGATCAAACACGCAAATTGACAGCGCAATCGTCCTTTGGCCTTCTGGAATTCGACAAAACATTGAAAACAAGAATATCAATTCCTTTAATCTTGTCATGGAAGACGATTCCAAAAAAGTGATTGGTCAAGTTTTTAATGACTTAAATGGCAATGGAATGAAAGATGGTACAGAAACCAATTTGTCAAATATCGCTTTCAAAATGATGCCTAATGGCGTACATTTCACTTCAAATCAAGATGGTAATTTCGAATTGAATGTGACAGATGCTCAAGTGAACTTTAGTCTTCAAAATAATGCAACTTGGAATCTATTGACAACAAATAGCTTTTCATTTGAACCAAATCAAGATACGCTTTATGTTAATATTGCATTGCAAGCCATCATTTATTCTTCTGATTTAAGTGTTTCATTTGGCACCACAGCTTGGCGACGAGGATTTGAAAACAACACGGTTGTTACATGCAAAAACGAAGGCTCGCGAGATGCACTTGGCGTCAATGTAAATATGAATTATCCTACCAAAGTGAGTTTAATTTCAGCTTCGATGGACTATGAAAGTTCTGCAGCAAACTCCTATCAATTCACGATCGATACATTAAAAGCTGGAGAATCTATTTCATTGATAATTATTGATAAAGTTGGATTGAATGCAACCGTCGGCGAAACTTGTCTTTTAGCAGCTCAAATTTCTGAAACACAAACTGAAATAAACTTAGTGAACAACAATTATTCTGAAGAAATTACCATTGTTGGAGCAATTGATCCTAACGATATTTTGGTTTCTCCAAAAGGTGATGGCTCGGCGGGTTATGTCGAAAAAGGGACATGGTTAACGTACACCATCCGATTCGAAAATGTTGGTTCTTGGTATGCAACTTTTGTTAATCTACAAAGTAAAATAGATGCAGATTTGGATGTAAATCAGTTTGAGTTTATTAGTTCAAGTCATGAAGCAAACTACCGATTCGATAGTCAAAACAATTTGTATGTTTCCTTTAATCAAATTCAATTACCACCTGTAGAAATGGATTCGATTGGATCACAAGGATTTTTCAAGTATCGAATTAAAACGAAGGAAGACTGTATCGGTGGAGAACAAATTATAGGTCAAGCCGAAATCACCTTCGATTTTGAAGCGCCAGTGATCACGAATACTGTTCTGAATACACTAAAACGTAGTGATGAAGAGATTGATTCAAAACTCTTTATTTTCCCAAATCCGGCTTCAGAAGTAATTACCATAGAAATTCAGCAAGACGCTTTTGCCTTCGATAATTTATCCAACTTAGTTCACTTTCAAATCATGAATTCTCTTGGAAATGTTGTTGAAGATATTGATTTATCAGCGACTAAAATGTTCAGTTATTCTGTCGCACATTTAGCTGCTGGAACATATTACCTTAAAGCCTTTGATGAAGAAGGAAACCACTATACCAGTAAAATGATCAAAAAGTAAGTAAGACTTAAAACGTCAAAGCTTCTCGATTAATCATTTTACAAACTGAAAAACATAAGATGTCATGAAATTCATGGCATCTTTTTGTTTGTGCCAAAAATCATTTAAGAACAATCAAATCGCCTTCAAAAGGTGTCATTGCGTGCATTAAAAGTTCAATTTTATCAGAATAATTTCCATCTGGACAAAACTGAAAAAAGTTTACAACTCGTTCTTGCATGCCATCATTTGGGAAAAGGCGTTCTTTGATTTGGTCGATATTTTTTAAAGCTCCATCGTGTTTGGATTTCGCTTGGCGATATAATTTTTCTTTGAAGCCAGCCATTTGTTTTTCTAGTTTTACGACTTCAGAATTGGCATAGCTCTCAAGGTTTGGCTCAACTGAAATGGTTTTTTCCAAAAGTGATGATTTTAATCCTTCTACTTGCTGATCTAATGCATCAAAATTCAACTCCTCAGAACTATGTTCTTGCAAGTACATTTTCTTAAGCACATGGCTTTCGTTGAATACCCGAACAATCGTCATTTCCATTTTTTCCATTTTTTCTGATGTTGCAGCATCGATAATTAGCAAGGAATTCCGCACTTGAATTAAGGGATATGGAATTTCAACATGATCAAAAACACCTTTTAATTGCAACCAATAACTCATTTCGCCTAATCCGCCGACATAACAAACGTTTGGTAAAATGCATTCTTGATACACCGGACGCAAAATCACATTCGGAGAAAAACACTCTGGTGACTCATCCACCAATTGATTCAATTCAGACAGCGTGAATTTTCCTTTTCCTTCAATGGAAAATTGGTCATTTTCTGGAATAATGCGGTTTCGGAGTCCATTTTCCAAGTAAAACAAGTTGATTTCACGCGGATTTACTTGCAATTTAAAGCCATCTTTTACCAAATTGCGATTTGTTTTTTCAAGGGCTTGAAATGAAAATTGACTTTTTAATTCTTCCTTAACAATAGGTGCAAAAATTCGCTTTAAATCTTGATTGTCGCCATCTAAAATAAGCAAGCCATATTTCCCGAAAAGAAGGTGAACCAGGTTAAAAAACAATTTACCATAATTTTCGCCATTCAATTGATCGATAAGTTGCATCACTTCCGAAGCCGGATGATTTGCATAAAACGATTTTAACGCTTCTTTTAATTCATCAAAACCTTCTAAATTAAAGCGACCAACTGCACCTGTTTGGTTTGTTTCCCAAGTCAAGGATTTTCCAAAAAGATTAAGTGATTTAATTTCTTCGTAATCGTGATCTTCACTCGCCATCCAGTAAACTGGTACAAAGTTGTAATCTGGATAACTTTCTTTTAATTCCTTGCATTGCTTGATAACATGCAAAATTTTATAGACAAAATAAAGAGGACCCGTAAAAACCGACAACTGATGTCCTGTCGTAATTGTAAATGTGTTTTCGAGCGCTAACAGATCAATATTCTTTACACTTTCGGAATTATTTTCACTATTCGCATAAGCTGCTTTGAGCGAATTCACGAGTGTTTTCCGCGTTTCTGAAGAATAACTTTTCGCTTTTGCTTCAATCACATCTTGAAATGCTTGCTTCGAAAAAACCCGATTGATGTAAGGTAAAAATTCTGTTTGATCGTAAACCAATGCGAGTTCTTGAGCCGTAATTCCTTTGATGCTCTGCCGATGAATTTGAAATGTTTGCATAGACAAATTTAGTTATACTTGATGAATGAATGGAACTTCTTAAATATTTCTATTTTTGCATAAAACAAGATAAACAATGCAAGCAATAATAAAAACAAGCAAAGGTGAAATGCACGTTTCACTTTACACCGAAGATGCACCGAACACAGTAGCAAACTTCGTTAAATTAGCAAAAGAAGGATATTACGATGGATTGAAATTCCACAGAGTTATTCCTGATTTCGTGATTCAAGGAGGTTGTCCAAATTCACGCGATGGAGCGAAAGGAATGCCAGGAACTGGTGGACCAGGTTACCAAATTGATTGTGAGACAAGTGGCGGAAATCAGCATCACGATCGTGGCGTTTTGTCTATGGCACATGCGGGAAGAAACACTGGAGGATCACAATTTTTCGTTTGTCATTCACGCAGAAATACAGCTCACTTAGACGGTGTACATACTTGTTTCGGAAAAGTAATCGAAGGCGTTGATATCGTGGATGATATTAATCAAGGCGATACAATTGAGAGTATTACGGTTGTGGAATAGGGAAATTTTAAAGTTTCATTGACAACAGAAAGTCACCTCCCTTAATCCCTCCTCAAGGAGGGAGACAGCAATCAAATCCTCCCTTGAGGGAGGACAAAGGAGGGTGACAACAACTGTTCAATTATTTTTATCAAATGTCCAAAATAACCCCATTTCGTGGAATACGGCCAGTGCGCGACAAAGTGCATTTAGTTGCGACGCGTCCGATTTATTCGTACAAACAACATGTTTTGCATTCCAAATTGGAGGACAATCCATTTACATTTTTGCACATCATAAATCCTGAATTCGGCGGTGAGCGTACGACACAACCAAATACACCAGAACGATTTAAACTTGTGTCAGATGCGTATGTTGATTTTATTGAGGACAAAGTCTTGATTCAGGATGAAGTGCCAAGCATTTACATCTACCGTCAAACCAAAGATGGAAAGGAATTTATTGGCGTCATTGCAGGAGCTGACAATCAAGAATACCGCGACGACAAGATCAAAAAGCATGAGGCAACGTTGACTAAGCGTGAAGAAATGTTCATTGATTATTTGGATATTGTTGGTTATAACGCTGAACCAGTGCTTCTCTCCTATCCGCACAATGAAAAAATTGCGACAACATTGGACAATTATACCAAAGCGCGACCAGAATATGAATTTACAACCACCGATCGGGTTAAGCACGAACTTTGGGTATTGGACGAAAAGCAAACTGCTGAATTACAACAGTTATTTTTAGACGTTCCAGCCTTGTACATTGCTGATGGACATCACCGATCGGCTTCTTCGGTTGGACTAGAAAATAGACGGATTGCAGAAAATAGAAGTGAGTTTAAAAATGAAAAAGCTTTTTTAGCATTCTTAATCGATGAAAATCGTCTGCAAATACTTGAATTTAACCGTGTGGTAAAATCGCTTAAATCATTGACTGAAAGCGAATTAATCGAGAAGCTAACTCTGTCGTTTGACGTTAGTAAATGTCCAGAAAAAACCACACCTTCTTGTGAACATGAACTGACCATGTGCGTCAAAGGAAATTGGTATTTACTTAAATGTAAGCCCGAAATCATTGATGCAAATCATCCTGTAAAATCCCTCGATGCGCAATTGCTAACAGACTTTGTGCTTCAACCCATTTTGGGAATTGAAGATTTGAAAACCGACACCAACATCGAATTTGTGAGTGGGGCCGTGCCGATCGAAAACGTTGTTGAATCCATCCAAAAAGGCACTTACGAAGTAGCATTTTTCTTGTTTCCAGTTTCCATGGAACAAGTCAAACGCGTTGCTGATAATCAGATGATTATGCCTCCAAAATCAACGTGGGTGGAACCGAAATTGCGGAGTGGAATGACGATTTATGCGATTAATGAGTGATTTTCATTTAAAAAAAGATGTTTAAACTTCTTTAAAATTTTACTCTTTAATAAGTCTCAACGATTCAAAGATTTCACTTCCATCAACCATTTGAACAAGGTAGCAACCTGGAGCTATTTCAGCGAGATCTAAATTCAAAAGATTTCCAGTTGCATTTGCATTTTTAGCAAAAAGAATCACTTGTCCTTTGAGATCCAACACCCGAATATCCACTTTTTGTTCTTCTTTTAAACCAAACATTACAACATTTACATTTGATCTCGTTGGATTTGGAAAAAGTTCAAAACCACTATTTACTTTCGTGCATTCAAGCGTAACAAGGCCAACTTGCTTCACATCTCCATTTAGATCAACTTCCTTCAAGCGATAATATAGTTGATTAAAACCACGCAATTCCTTGTCCACTACTTCATACTTTAGAAATTCTTCTGAGTTTCCAGCGGCATTTAGCGTCGCTAGATTGTTCCAATCTACCCCATCAAAACTTTTTTCCAAGATAAATTGAGAAGAATTCAATTCACTAGCCGTTGTCCAGCGAATGACAGCCGAGTTTTGATTCGCCTCGCAATGTGCTGTAAACGAATTCAATGTCGCAGCTAATGTCGCGATTGGTGACAATGAAACTGCACCAGATCCACCAGAAAATGAGGTAATCCCAGATAAAGCAGCGTAACTTAAACCATTAATTGTGGAACCATTATTACTTGTCAAATGCGTTCCGTCAAAGTCTGGAGCTGAATAACTTGAACCTGTATTTTTAAAATAATAAAAGCCATTGGGTGTTGGGTATGTGTTTGTATATCCACAAGCGGGATTTGCAGCGGCCCAACTAATTGCTGCCGTCTCAACGGTTGATTTTTCAGATGTTGGATGGTAAAAACGAACATTATAACTTCCTGAAGTTGTTCCTGTAACATCAAGATTCCAACTTCGAGCCATTTCAAACAACTCATCTCCTGGAGGAACGTTACTCGCGCAATTGGTTATAGCGCTTGGATTTTGATAAGAACTTCCATTTAAATTAATTGTGGCCACAGCGGACGAAACACCGCTAAAATCACCTTGAACAGAAAGAATGATGTTGCCTCCTGTGTAAAAATGATGCCATCCTGAATTGTCTGTACAATAAGTGGAAGAAGATGTACCGTTAGCTGCATAAACAAACGAATGCACAGTAACAGTTGTACTCAGATCGGTGGTTGTATTACAAGCTCCTTCACGACGTACATAATACGTGGTTGTTTGAGAAGGTGCAATAACAAGAGATGATCCCGAACCAAGAAAAGAACCCGTTCCGTTCGGACCTGTGTACCAATTGATTGACGAGCTTGTTCCTGCAGTTCCTCCACTTACGGTGAGCGTCATATCTGTATCTGGACAAACACTAGCAGGATATGGATCAAAAGCGGTCAAGGCAGTTGAAAGAGAATTTACGATCACATTAATTACATTCGATGTCACAGTTTGTGAACATTCGTCTGTAGTTCTTCTTCGAAACCATGTAGTTTGACTTAATGCACCTGGATTATACGTTGCACTATTCGTACTTGGAATTGCTGAGAAACCAGCTGCGGCGCTAGTTGTTGAAGACTCCCATTGATACGTGTACGCACCTACTCCACCTGTCGAAGCTGTTGACGTATTAAAATCACCTGGATCATTTCCACTACAAATGGTTGTCCCGTTCGAAATTCCGCTAATTGATTCAGCAACGACCGGATCAGCTGTAGCTAAAACTGACAAATTAAAATCACCCGCATTAGAACTATAGCCTTCGACCAATATCACATAAGTACCAGCGCACAAATCAATATTAATGAAGGAGGTTGTTGATCCTCCAAAATCATCGTTAAAAGCAATTTGAGTTCCACAGGTCGTTGAATTATACAATCTCAAAAATGTATCATAATTAGTGCCTGCATTATTCGTACTAATAGTTACATTACTCGGAACTGAAATTGTAAAAGAATAATAGACATCTGAGGCTGTATTTCCTAAAACATTGGTATACCCCATATTCGATGATGCTCCTGCAGGAGTTGTTCGATTCGAATTTACATGTGTTTTCGAAACACCTGAAACCAATGTTCCAAAAGTCAAAGGAGTAGCACAATCACCACCATTCGTGTACCTCCAAACGGATTTAGCAAAAAAATCGCCAGACGTACCCGTAACATAAGAACCACCAAAGGCACCTGAATATCCCCAAAAAATACTTGGTGTCAAGGTTGCGCTTTTGAATGTGTAAAGGAACGAGCCTGAAGCAGCACATGCATCACCTGCCGAACTGCAATCAGGTGCTCCATCTTCTTCCCATGAATTGTAATTGATCGTAAAATTGTTCGCATTATTCGTTCTATTTGTACAATAGTACATTAGTGTATTTGAGTTGGTTACTGTTGAAGGTGCATCAGCTTGCCAACGTCTTACATAATTATTTCCACCACATGTTGCACCATTTCCGCCGGATGTCCAAGTTGCTGTACCTCCTGTATTCGTATCAGTTGTAAGACCAACTTTCACTTCGTTATCATCAGCTGAAAAAGCGTCATTATCACACGCCTGACTCCACTGATCAATGCGTAATTCATAATTTACCTGTGAATTGGTAATCTGTGAGCAAAGGGATTGGTGTATCGAAAAAAACAAAACGATCAAAAAAATCAGACGCATAAATTGTTACTGTTTAAATTTTAATATAAACTCGTTATTACCGAAGTGATTAAACTTAACGGTACATAAATCAAATTCAGGATTAATTAATTCTTGGGGTGCGTGCTGGTTGAGTTGGACAAAGGAACGACAAAAAACGTTAACATTGTTTATCTTGTATTTATTAGTCGCATCTTTTTTTAATTTTTGAGCCAAAGTCCATATCATAAAAGGATCGTGGTAGGCATGATAAAATTGTCGATAGGTCAATAATTTCTCAAAATCGACATGATAATTCATGGATGACTCAGGAAACGTGACCAAAAATTGGAAATAATGTGGTTGATAGTTGTTTAGCATCATTCTCCAAGTAAAATTATACCCTTGATGCGTCCACGTTGTTTGCATTGGATTCAGAATTGGTCTCAAAGGATAAACAAGTTGAATAATAAAAAACGAAGCTACTATTCCACGAGTCATTGATTTGACTTTGAACACCGATTTAATTTCAACCCAAATTTGTGATTTTGGCAACGTTGAAATAACTGGGAAAAGTAGCCAAGCCGCCATCATGACGAGCGGAAATTCTCCAATATTGAATAAAAAATAGTTTGAAATGTGAAATCCAAAATAGGCAACTATTAAAAGTTTATTTTTGGGAATAATCCACAATAAAAAACCTATCGCTAAGTCGAAAATCAAACCAAAGTAACTAAAAAAGAAACCCAGAAATTCTGGAGCAGGATAATTTTTTGATTCGGTCATCAAGCGCATTGGATAACCTTGAAGCCAGTCTGTATTTAGTTTCGCAACGCCGCCATAGAAATATACAATGGAAATCAATAGTCCAAAATGGATGTAACTACGAGCTTCTATCTCCATGGATTTTGATTCCACTGAAAACAACTTCCAAGGGGAAACTAAATTCCGATGATTTACAAATAAAAATAAAAAAGCGATTAAACACCAGAGGTAGTAGTGATTGTTGTAAAATGAAATGTCAATTAAGAACAGGTAACCAAACCCCGCTAGAAACATTCCTGCTCCAATTCTAGGAAGAATTCCAACTGCCAGTAAGCAAGCTCCGACATACGCCATTCCAGCCAAAAAGTCAATCAATTCATGGCTATATGCTTCAATCAAACTTAATCCAGGATAATGAAACACAATGCAAGAATTAGCGAGATCATGCACGTGTGGTGTTAATCCATAAATTTGAGGAATCATTAAAAGACCAAACAACAATCTGAAAATACCTAAATTCCTAGCCGGAAGTGAAATCATACTAAAGTTCTTCTTTTAAAAATCGGGCAACAAAAGTACAATTTTTATCCTTGCGTCAGGACAATTGTTTTAATCTATTCTAAATTCAGTTGGCTAGTCAAAAAAAACCAGCGATTCTGGGGCATAATCTACTTTAATATTCAACCATTTCGAAGCATAAAAAAAAAGCCCCCCATCCAAAATGGAAGGGGAGCTTTTCTGAAAAATTGTGTGATTTATTTAGTCAATTTTGATGCATCCGTTTGAGATTGTGATTTTCGCACCATCTTTTACTTTTACCCAACCACATTCTGTTTTGATTTCTACTTCAGACGCGCTCGTTTGAATCGATGTAGAACCTGAAGTTGAACTATTGAATTCCACTTTTTGAGTTGATCCGTTAGAACGAACTTCCATTGTGTAGCTTTTTGAATCCTTGTTGTAATACTTAATTGTGTATGCGCTAGCAATGTTCGCTAATAACAAAAATCCAAGTGTTAAGAATGTCATTTTTAATTTCATGATACTTTTGATTATGGTTAATATTAATACGGTAAAGTTATCATTTTTATGTATTTACACTTAAAACTTTGATTGTATAATTTTCAACAAAATTTAAATAACTTTGTTAATGCCGAAAATAATTGGAAATATGGTAACACACATTAATTACATTGAATTATACACGAACAACATTCAAGCAACGAAATCGTTTTATGCTGACGCATTTGGATGGGAATTCACGGATTACGGACCAAACTATATAGCTTTCACAAATGCAGGTGTTCAAGGTGGCTTCGACTATACCGATCAAAAAATTGTGAACGGCGCTTTGGTTGTTTTACATCACGACAACCTGGAAGAAATCCGTGCGAAAGTGATTGAACTAGGCTCAGAAATTTCAGTGGATATCTTTTCGTTTCCCGGTGGAAGAAGATTTCATTTTTTGGATCCAAGTGGTAATGAATTGGCTGTTTGGACGCAAGAATAAGTTGAAAAGTGGCGTTTAGTGAATGATAAATTATTGAACGAAAGATTCTTAGAAATGTATTATTTAAAAAACATGAAATTCTTATATTATAGTATATTTCTTTTAATGCTGTATTCTTGCGCTTCAAACAAGGATGTAAACGTTGATATTCCAATGAAAGAAGAAGGAAACGAAACAATAAGTGAAGTCAATGAAAACCAAAAAGATACTTCATTCAATGTTTCGATTTACATTCAAAAACAAGAACCGTATTGTGGCGGAGCCGCACCACCAGATGAATTGCTAAATCGGCATTCTCCTGTGACAGATGATTTTTTTATTATCAACTTAAACGACCAATCGAAAACCAAAGTGAGGACCGTTGATGGTTATTTGAAACTTCAATTGGAAAAAGGAAAATACCAGGTTTTTGAAGCATTCAAACAGGTTCCATTTCATGAATTTCTAGAAAAATTTGCGAAGCAACCTTCGGGAAATAACTATCAATCGCTGGGAGCCGAATGCTATGAAAATTGGTGGAAAGCACCATTAATCGAATTTGAGGTAACAAATGAACAAACGATTTTGTTCTTGGAAGCCACCATTCAAGTCGGTTGCTATACAGGTATCAATCCTTGTGTGATGTATACAGGTCCATTTCCTCCTTAAATAACATGAACCCTCAATTTCTAACACAGTCTTTTCATCAGCTATCGATATTTATTAAGAAAATCAAGTACTATGAAACAGCTATTTTTCATTTGGATTCTTTTGTTAGGTTCATGTCAAAATGAAACAAAATCGAGCGCTGGCGAATCTCAAGAAAACATCGATAAAAAAAACAAAGACATTTCAACAAATAATCATTTCCCGATTAATGAAAAAGCGGTGAAGCAAAAAAACGAAACTGCCTCTAATCCTGTAAAATCGCTACCTGAAGGTAATCAAAACATAAAATCAACCGATTTTCTTTGTAAAGTTCGAATCACTGTAAAAGAAAAAGATCCATATTGCGGCGGAGTCGAAACATCGTTTGAACGAAGAAATAGGTATGTTCCTGTTAGTGATAAATTTGTCCTTATCAATCAAAAAACACTTGAGAAAATTTCGATGTCTTCCATCAATGGAATTTTAGACTTGAATTTAAAGCCCGCCAAATATCAACTATTCGAAGGATTCAAAGATGTTTCGAAACAACTATTTTTTGAAGAACAATCACGCAAGTACGATAGTAAATTGTATACTTTTCTAGGGACTGATTGCTTTGAAAAATGGCAAAAAACTCCTCTTTTGACATTTGAAGTAAAGTCGAACAAAAAACTAACTTTGTTGGAAGCAAAAATCGAGAAATATTGTTTTGTAGATGCAAACCCTTGTATCAAATACCATGGATCTTTGCCTCAATAATTTATTTAATGCTTTAGCATGACGCTCCAATATCGAATCGGTTCACACAAGGATCTCAATCAACTCAAAAAATTGTCGATTGAAACTTGGTCACAGTATGACGATCAATTGACACCTGAAAATCGAGAAAATCTAACAAAAACGATTCAAGATGATCAAACTTATTTGGATTTATTAGATAATTCAACATGCTTTGTTTGCGAGATTAACGATCATCAAATAATTGCCATGGCATTTTTGGTGCCAAGCGGCAACCCAACAGAAATCTACGAAGCGCATTGGTCTTATATTCGTTTTGTCACTGTACACCCTGATTTTACGGGAAAAGGTATCGGTAAAGAAATCACTCAAAAATGCATGGATTTAGCCAAAGAAACTGGAGAGAAATACATTGCGCTCCACACTTCTGAAATGATGCTCGCTGCTCGTCACATTTATCAAAGTTTGGGATTTAAAATACTGAAAGAAATTCCAAAACGCTTGGGAAAACGGTATTGGTTGTATGTGTATGAAATTATTATTCCTTAGAAAAAATCAAAAATATAAGAATCACCTTCAAAAGGTAATATGGTGTTAACTTAAAGATAACAACTAATTGCCAGGTTGATTCTATTTTTGTAAAAAAATAAATTTTTATGAAAAAGTCGATTACATTAAGTTCAACCTTGCTACTTCTGGCAATTTTACAACTGTCGAATTGGGTTCACTCGCAAACGGCATTTACCGCCTATTCACCTGAAATTTTGACAACCACCTGCCCAGGATCAGATGTGAATTTCAATGCAGGTGTTTATACTGATTTGCCAGCTGGAATCACATACTCTGGGCTTACGCGAAATGTTGTAGCCTGCAATAGTGCTGGAACGCATTACCGATCAGCAAACTACACTTCTACTTCACTGACGAATGCAATTGCTGAGAATCGCTATGTAACTTGGTCTTTCACGGCGAGTTCTAGTGTTGAATTTACACTTTCTGAAGTTTCTCTGCGTCACGAACGATCGAATACAGGCGCAGACAATGGTGCACTTTATTACAGCATCAATGGATCGGCTTACGCTCAAGTTGGCAGTAATTTCGTCATCAATGTTCCAAATGGTCGCAATGTTTTTACTTTTTCAAGTCCAGTTTCAATTCCAGCGAGTGGTGCAATAACTTTTAGATGGTATTCTTGGCGAACAAGCACAACTGGTGCTGGGAATGTACGTTTCAAAGGCGGACCTGATTATGCAACTGGAGCTGGAATCGTTGGTACATTCACAACAACCAGTACTCCATCTACATCGATTTCAAGCACCTTCAACAACTTCTTTTATCCATTAAATGATGGTCCTTCTACTTCTCAATCACTTACGGTTTCAGGAACTAATTTGACGAATGATATGATCATTTCACCGCCATCAAATTATGAAATTTCTTTGAATGCCGCTGGACCTTATCAAACAACATCATTAAATCTTTCTCCAACACTTGGAGCAATCAGCACGACTTCTGTTTTTGTACGATTAATTTCTGGATTGTCCAATGGTAATTACAATGGCAACTTAACAGTAACTTCAGACGATCCAAGTTCACCCGTTTCAATTCCACTTACAGGTAGTGTTATTTCTGAAACACTGACTTATACAGAACCTTTTGGAACAGTTGCAGGAACATTTCCACTAGGATGGGTTCCATCTGGAGCAACTAATTGGTCAGTAAGTCTTTCTTCGCCATCTGCTGGAAGCGCTTTTGCAAATCTTGCTGACGAAGGAACAGTAATAGGACAAGAAGCAGTAATGACAATTAATAGAGCGATTAGCACTGTTGGTGTTCCATTAGTAAATGTATCCTGGTTAGCAAGAAGAACTTCTGCATATTCTGGAAGTGTGCTTTTGGATTACAGCATAGATGGTCTCAACTGGATCAATGTTCCGTTCGCTGAAGTACCAAACAATTCTATTTGGGCACTTGTTTCAGTGAATCTGCCATCACCCGCAGGAAATGTGAGTAATTTAAGATTAAGACTTCGTACAACAAGGTCAAGCACATCTGGAAACTATCGCTTAGATGATTTCACGGTTGCTCCTGCTGGCACAGAAGTGAATTTAAGTGTATTGACTAACTCAGGATCTGAAACGGCACAAACTTCTTTTACTATCAATGCAATCGCAAGTGCTCCTGTTCTTGTTGATGAGACCATTAACTTAGCCGTTTCTGGAACTAATGTGAATTCAAACGATTACATTTTGTCATCTCCAACGATTACACTTTTAGCAGGAACAACGACTGGTTCAGTAACATTCACCATTTCAGATGACAATTTAAACGAAGTCACAGAAACAGCGACAATTGCAATTACTGGAGTTTCATCCGCGCTTTCTTTAGGTGCAACAAGTTCTTTAGCGATCACGATAGCAGACAACGATAGTGAAATTAGTCTATCGGCGTTAAATGTTCCAAACCCAACCATTGATTTCAATGAACTTCAGAATTTCGGAACCAACTTGTTTGATTTAACGTCAGGTTTTTATTTGCTTGAGCAAGGAAGCAATGCAAATTCAGTTTACCGAGCAGATATTGGTACATCAAACACAGGAGACACTTACAGTTATGGTGCAAATTTTAGTACAGAAAGATCTTTAGGTTCTTTAACCACTTCAGCATTGCAACCAAATACATTTGGAGCGAAGTTATTAAATGCGACTGGTCAAACAATGAATGCGTTAAATGTTGCATACACAGGTGAGCAATGGCGCGTTGCCGAAGGAGCGGAAGATGCATTAAAGTTTTATTATAGTTTAGATGCAACCGGTTTAAACAATGGAACTTGGGTTGAAATTTCTGATTTACATTTTACATCGCCTTCAACACTTGGCTCACCAGCTGGTGCACTTGATGGAAACTTAAGTCAAAACCAAGAGTCGCTCAATTTCCAAATTTCAGGAACGACTCTAGCCAATAACGCTACCATGTGGATCAAATGGCAAGACGAGAACATTCCAAACAATGATCACGGACTAGCTATTGACAATTTAGTTCTGACTCCGATTTTTATTCCAGCACCAGCCAATGATGAATGTGCAAATGCTATTAGTTTTGGTGCGTTAAACTCCTCAGTGAATTGTCTTACTGTTAATCTCAACGGGGCAACTTCCTCTCTAAGTCCATGTATTGGTACAGGTGGAAATGATGTTTGGTACTCTTTTACAGTGCCAACTTCAGCTGGTCCTTCTGCCGAGGTTTACTATGCAACAACTAGTATCTCTGGATCAACAGATCAAGTTTTTGAATTGTTTACAGGATGCAGTGGATTTTCAATAAGTTGTTCAGATTTGGAAAGTGGATCATTTACAATAGTACCAGGAACATATTACCTGAGAACATATTCATTCACTGGTCAAAGTGCTAACTTCAACTTGTGTTTATATATAAATCCACAGATTCCATCAAACGATAATATTTGCAGTGCACAATTAATCAAACCAACTTCTGGAAGTGCGTTGAACACATACGCTCCATTCGGAAATATGAGTTGTTTAAATCAAGAGGCCAATACATCTATTGCGACAGCATCAGGTACTGTTGAGTCATTGTGCGGAGGATCGAACGGTTCATCTGTTTGGTACAAATTCACTACACCTGCGTGTGTTCTTGGTGGAGTTGTTCCTTTTGATATTGAAATAACAACAGATAATCCGCTAACAAGTTATAACACCAAAATCACATTGCTTCATTCTAATGATGGCACGTGTAATGGTACATTGACTTCTGTAGCTTGTAATGATGATTTAGCCAGCACTATTTCGACTTGTGGAGGCAATACACCTAACACATCTACGATTATCCGAGCAGACCTTTTACCAAATACAAATTACTTTGTTTTGGTTGATGGTTTCTTTGGCGCATCAGGTTTACTTGAGATTTCTGGTAGAGCGTTGACAACTCCACATACAGCTGTTTCTAATACTCCAACTTCTGTTACTTTAACTACTGATGATAAAGGTGCATCATTGTACTCATATTACTACAAACAAGTTGGTTCACCAGGTTATTCTTTGATGAACTCAGCTGCTTTGACTGATACGAGAACTTTGACAAATGGTGTTAGTTACCAAACGCAAGTAATGTACCGTTGTACTTCAGCTGCTAGTCAGTTCTACCGCACTCCAGTTGTTACTGTGGCTGTTCCTTCAATTGCTGCTTGTACTCCAGTAAATGCATTAAATTGCACTCCAGATGGATTAGGTGGATATACAATCAGCTGGCCAGAAGTTAGTGGATTGTATACAAATGGTGGATTACTTTCTGGTTACCAAATTTACTACAGAGTAATTGGTTCCTCTGGATATTCATTATTGTCTAATCCTACTGTAACTTGTGCAGGTGGTGTTTGTTCTTATACTTTTGCTGGATTAACTAATCCTGCAGGATATGAGTTCTGGATTAAAACACGTTGTTCATCTACAGTTGCACTTCAATCAAACATCGCGACATGTGCTGGTTCTAAGAGCGCTATCGGAGCAACGCATACTTTTGTAAATCCTACAACTGGTGCTGAGTTCTACGACATAGCATTGACAGAAGACTGGAATAACTTCGGATTGGAATTCTCTGATTTAGGTGACTACTATGTTGGTATCAACAAGGATAACGAGATTTATGCCGTTAAAACTGCTGAGCCAAACATGATTCACGCTGGAACAGATGTAACATTCGAATTGGTTCCAAACCCAACGAATGCATCCACTACCATGACATTCAACAACACGATCAAATCTGGTACTTTCCAAGTAGTAGACGCAATGGGTAGAGAAGTTCTTTCAGGAGACATCTCTAACACAAATGCTGTTGAATTGGATGGTTCTAACTGGAATGCTGGTGTGTACTTAGTACAAGTTACAACGAATGACAAAACTACGATGCGTAGATTGGTTGTTTCGAAATAACATAAAAAATGATTCTAGAGAGGCTACGCGAAAGGGTGGCCTCTTTTTTTGTCTAAATTATATGCTTTTATCCGTGTCGTTCTCGATAAAGACTCTTATTTAAAAAATTCCATATAGATTGCTTTGCTAAGTTACAAATCCAGCGAAGCAGGGACAGCTACTAACAAACATATAAGCAAAATACAAATTATGTTAGTATTTATAATCATTCCCCCAATTTTATAACGACCAATTCCTCTTCAAGAATTACAGATTTTAATTTGTTCCCAAAAACTTCTTTGTTTAACTTCACAAATTCAACTTGCATGGAATTATTCCAGCAACTTTCATATTCTAAAAAAATAAATTCAAATTTCCAATTTTTATTATCGAGCTTATCCATGAGTTCTAAATACGACTTCTTATTATCTTCAAAATTTTCAAAAAAATCACAAAAAACACCTGTTAATTCTATAATTTTTTGATAATTGTAAAGTCTAATTTCCTTATTATTTCTCATCTTAGCGGATATATTCTCAGGTATATCACTTTTTTCTTTTTGGACACATGAATTTAGCAACATTATCGCTATAATTACCTTTAGTTTTACCTTCATTATATTCTTTTTTCTCGCCATATTGTAAAACCCAAATAAATACTTCCAACTGAGAATTACTAGTAAAAATAGTCTAATATTAGTCGGTTTAATAGTCCTTTAAAATTGTGTTCTGCAGGATTAAATTCGTTGAGACTACTCTATTAAGTTAAAACACATTTAATCAGGGAATTAACTTCAATTTGGTTTATCCATATTGATTCGATATAATTCCATTATTAAACCAAACTGAAACTAAATTTTATTTGAAAAATACCTTGGTTTTTTAATTTTATAGTTGTTTTCATTTGTATCTACAATCACTGTTAACCTATATTTCGATTTTAATAATTCAAAATCACTGAACCCATGGGGACTTCTCCAAAAATAAAATTTAACAGTGTCATTTTGAATAGAGACATTATACAAATTATTACCACAATAAACTGTGTCAATGGCCTTGTCATTCTTTAAACTTGTTAATGTCACAAAATCGGGTGATTCTGTCGTTATGGTTGAATAAAAAAACCAACTTAATCGAAAATTTTCTTCACTAAGAATTTTATAATTTAGATTTTTTGGTGGCTGATCTCCTACAAAATTACAGGATACCAAATGAATTAATGTGCTAAATAATATTAACTTCTTCATCTTTTACTTAATTCCTGATGTTCGACCAAAATAACCATAAAAAATATACCATCCAGAATAAGTGTGTTCACCAAAATAAGGCTATTTAGACTTATAACTTTCTAAGTGTGTTTTTATTTGATTGTTACTATGAAAAATATTTTCCTCATAAATTACCTTATACCAATTCTTTTTTGATGTCAAGAAAGCTTCATAGTTTTTAAATTCTAACCAATCCTGAAAACCACACTTTTTAAATGGACCCTCATAGTAAACATAGCATGTAGTTTGAACGGTTACTAAACTCATTTTTTTCCTATTTTCGCTTACAAGGTATACAAATCCATATTCTTTACTACCCGAAATTCCACGAATATGATGGTTATTAAATAATTTTTCAATAATTTCTAGTTCTTCAGACGTCAAATCATTATAAGGATACTGTTCTATAGGGCGGTAATTGTTCATACCAAAATCATCGATATTAATTTGATCATTTGGACCTTTGTTTTTAAAAAACGAATTGATTTTTTCACATGCTGCGATGATCTTGTTTTCTTTTTCGAGCTCCCTATTTTTTAAATACGCAAAAACAAAATAAGATGACAAAATGCAAACGATAGCTACTGTGATCCAAATTTTAAATTTCATGTTTTTGATTTTACCTTCTTTATCTTCGCCAGTGCAGTCAGTAAAACCGAGATCTTACAGACCTTATTTTTTTATTATCAATCTATTTCAAATATAATAACTAATAATCTTATTGCTAGTAAACTCACCTATTATCAGAAATTACATTTCACCAAAACCAAAAAAGCTGTTCCAAATTCATGAAACAGCTCTTCTAATTGCACGAAGGATTAGTTTATTTTGAAATTACTAAACGATAGTAGTTTTGTTGTTTTTCAGATAGCAACCTAACAATATATACTCCATCTGAAAATTGATTCGTCACAATTTCTGTGTTCTCTTCCATCAAATCGGCTTGATAAACCAATTGACCTGAAGTATTGATGATTTCGATTTTAGATGCATCCAACGCATTTGTTTTAATATAAAACACATCTTTTGCAGGATTTGGAAACAATTCAAAAACAAGTTCTTGCTCAGAAAGTCCTAAACATGGATCAACAAAAATCGTGATGGAGTCAACAGCGGTGCACCCATCCAATGAAGTAGCTGTAATTACAAAGGTTCCAGCGTCTTCAACTTCAATAATTGGTGTAGTTTCACCTGAATTCCAAAGAACGGTTGATGAAGCCGAATTTGTCGCTTCGATTTGATATGGTAAATGGTTTTCACAAATCAAAGTATCTGGTCCAGCATTCACTGTTGGAAATGAATCAATTAATTTATCCCCACATCAAAAAGCTGCGTGGAATGATCGCACATTCTAATTTTGTAAACCGATTCAAACCATTTTTTTGTAGTCGAAGAAGAACTTGGATTTACCAAAATGTTTGATTTTATCCGAACGGATACCTCTTTATAAAACCCATTTTCATCGTATTCAAGATTTCCTGGTGCGTAGGCATAATTAAACGTACCGATTTGACCACTAGAAAATGGACCTGGAATTATTTGGAGCACCGAGTTTCCTGTGCCCAAAACGTACAACGTGTCGTTTGACGAGTACGGGTTATTCACGCTCAGGTTAATGGTATAATCAAACGATAAGCCTATTGGAAAAACACCCAAATCCACATTTTCACCTGGCATGATTGGATTATTTATCGAATCAGGTTCTGAATAAAATACTTCATCAATATAAATTGGGTTTGAATTTAGTTTTTTAGTACTATACACAAACTCAAAATAACCGTTTGCATCTGTGGTCACCCAGCGATTTAATCCTGGATTTTTGATCAATCCACCGTTTTTGTAACGGTCCGACATAAAAAGAAAAGTTTGATTTGCCACAGGTTCGTTGCTTTGGCAATCTTTCACCAGACGACCTTTGACCACATATTCATGATGTTCCGTGCACGAAGTGAAAGCGAAAGAAAGTAGGGCGAACAATATAAGTAGTTTGAGAACAAATTGCATTTGATTGATTTTACATTCAAAAATAAGGAATTGATTTGTAAAACAAAAATCAAAAAGCGTTGAAGTAAGCTAGCTGAATATTCAGCAATTTGACACGTCTAAAACTTACCACAAGATTCAAGTTTGAAAAAATGCACACATGATAATCAACTGATTATTTAAAACATTAAGTAATGAAGGGAAATAAGGGTTTGTGTTTAAAATGGTTTGGATAATTTAGGTCGCCTGCGGCGTTAAGAGAAGTTTTTATAGCTAACTGTAAATAGTAAACTAACTGAAATGACAAAAAAGAAGGGACACAACTTTTCTGTGATCATTTAAAACATTAAGGAACCAAGAGAAATAAGGGTTTGTGTTTGAAATGGTTTGGATAGTTAAGATCGCCTGCGGCGCTAAGGAAAGTATTTTCGTTAGGCGAAGTACAGTTCGTAATTCGCTGGAAACTTCTTAAAAAACCGCAAGGTTTTATCCTTAATTTTTACACAGACAACCTAACTAAAAATTTAAAACCTTTGGTGAAAAATTATTTTGGGTTATATACGTTAAATTGACTTTCCAGTTCAGTTAGCCATCGGAATCGTGACTATTTGTCGCTGCCGCGCGACCCTTCATGTTCTTAAATGCTCAATGTTAAAAAATTCAAGTACATTATGCGTGTAACATATTCATATTTTGAAATTAACCTCCTATTTTTCAAGCACTTAGTAGTGAAAAAATAATTCTAATTGTATTTGTTACTTTTATAAGTTCACAAGTAATTTCGCATCAAACTGATTTAGGCACAATTGGTGGTAAACTAGCGACGATTCAATATTCAGCAATAATAAATTCAAAAGTTCGTTCTTTGAGTTGGTTTTAAGAAAATGCATGCTTTTTTAAAAATGAATAATTGATTTATATGAAGTTATAATTCTACTTAACTGACTTCCAGAAAAGTCGGGACATGCTGTCTCTACTACGAGGTCTTAAATTGTACATTATGAAAAAGTTATCATTGGCAATCTTTGGATTGCAATTATCCTGTCTTTCCTTCTCTCAAACAGTTCAACAGGTCGAAATTACCCCCCTCAAACGTTTTCATGTTGGTTTTAATCTTGGCGTAAACTACTCGAATTTGCTTGTTACTGCCAAACCTGATTACGCAGAGATTTCGAATAAAATTGGTGGTCGTGTGGGAGTTCTAGCTGACTACAGATTCAACAAAATTTTGTCTATTTCACCAAAAGCTGAATTGGCATTTCACGACAATAAAATACGTTTTGCGCCCTCTGAAGCTAATTCATATACTTATCAAGTAATGCCGATAAGTCTCGAGTTTATGAATCATTTTGTCTTCAGCGATTATAAGAAAAAAGTCAATCCTTATTTTTACTTTGGACCAAACGTCAAAATTCCGCTAGAAAAGCGTACGAATGATCCGAGTCAATTTAGAACGAATACTGATTTTGCCATCGATTTTGGAATTGGCCTAAATAAGCCATTCAATGGTTTTCGATTTGCTCCTGAATTGAGGTACTCAATGGGATTACTAAATGTGAATGGAAGTCCGCTGGTTAAGTCCGTGAAATTTCATACGGTGTCATTGATTTTTAATTTTACATCTTAGTAATTAGGGACAATCGCAGATCACAAAAGTTGGATGACCAAAGGCCAAACGCAATTGAATAGTGCATTAACATGTTTATGGTATTTATGGTATTTCTGATTGTTAATATAATTTATATTCAAAATAGATGTCACCGATATTTTCGACTCGTCGAAAATTGTCAATTACAGCTGAATGCATGCATTCAGCTTCCGTGAAATAAGTTACATTATTGCTTTTATGGTCTTCATTTTGCTTTTTCACACATCAAATCCGTGCATCCGTGGCTTAACTTTTGAAATGTATTTGACTGCCGACCTAGTTTTGAAAACTCAACGATAAACACTAAAGAAGTATTAATTTGCCACGGATGCACGGATAATTATGAGCCTGTTAATGTAAAGCGTTGTAAGGTTGTTTTGGTGGTTCAAAGGTTTTGTTATTCACTCCGCTGCTGTTTCGCAGTTACTTCTATTATTTCAAATGCAAAGTACTTTGGAATGGTTTGATGGAGGTAAAACTATTCGCTCTTTTCACTAACATTTTGGTTGGCTTCAAATGTGATTGCCTTTGGATGACCACTTCAAATCAAATAAGTCTTCCTAAATTTACCCTCAAAAAACGTTGAAGCTTCCTCACAAAAAACTCGTAAAGCTGCTCCAAAAAGCATATTCGGCTGAAAAGGCAGCTAGTTTTGCGTACCAAGGTCATGCACAATCGGTCAAAGATCCTGAGGAAAAAAGAATCATTCGACAAATTGAGCAAGATGAGTGGGAACACCGTCGCGAAGTGCTTAAAATCATGCAAACGTATGAGATTCCTGTTTCGAAATACAACGAAATCAAATTTTACTTATTAGGAAAAATCATCTCATTTTCATGTCACATCATCGGTTGGTTTATGCCTTATTTCTTCGCTGGAAAACTGGAGAGTGGAAACGTTTGTGAATAGTTCAAAATGATGCACTATAAGACCGTTGCAAAACCGCCAACTCATCGTTAACTTGAAAATTTAACTCAATCATTAACAATTGGTTAACTCATTCGTGAAATTTTCAAAAGCCTCGATTTGACAATTTTGGAACGGTCTTACTATTTTCATGAATTAGACATCGTGGAACATAACGAAATTCTCTATGAAATGGGCATCAAAGAAAAAGAACATGAAGTCTATTTTCTAACAAAAATCAAAAACAAGAAAATGCTTCCCTTTTTCGAAAAACTATTTGGTTGGGGCATGCAGAAAAGCTTAAACGATGTTGATTTGGACAAAAAATATCCGGTGGAAGAATCGAAACAGTATTGTAAGAAATAAAGGTTATTTTTGGTTGAGAATATTTGAAAAACAAGGAATCATTTTCAACAAGTTTGTAACAATAAAAAGGGATTAAGCATGAGAATTTCAACTATACTATTTTGTTTATTTTTCTCAAAAATTCTATTTAGTCAGGAATTAACTGAACATGATTTAAGTCCTTACAATGATGAATTAAATTTCAAGGTCATAAATGAAAACGATCTAATCGAAAAGATGGATTCATTAGAAGCGCTTATAATCGTTTTTAACAATCCCTTATTCGAAAATGCTCGTCGTTCAATTATCAACAATCCACATCTAAAAGAGATAAAACTATTTGCATCAAATCAAGAATTATTAGAATTTATTTCGGAATCGACTTTACCTAAATTAACACATCTATTTTTTGAAAGATATTCAAACGTTTCACTTGAATTACCCTCATTTCCAAATATTGAACATTTAACAATACAATCATCTGAACTTGTTAGTTTGAATATGGTTAATGGAAATTTCAATAATCTAGATATTTTGGACATAAATGCACCCAAATTAATGAACTGGAATACTGCTGAGTTTTTTCCAACGCTTGGATTAGTAAATTTAGACGCTCCATTGTTAGAATATTTCCCAATCGAAAACTCTCCCAATTTAGCGCAATTTATGTATTACTGCTCATTTAAAGAAATCCCACGAAACCTATGTAATTATGATGATCTAAAATTTATTTCCTTCAATAATTATTCTCCAGTCCTTTTTGACAAGTGCTTAGAAGAAAAGATTAAATCTGGTTATGTAGCTAACTTAACCATTTATGACAAAATAGACGGTAAAGTCTTAACAGAGATACTTTCAAATAATGAATAATAAATATAACATTGTTAGAAAAAACATTCACCGCGCTTTTAACCAATTACACGGACAATGACAGTCTGAAAAAGGAACTTTGGAGCGAAATTGAGGCGAACTATTCAAGGGAAAACAGACATTACCATACTCTAGAACATCTTGAAAATTTACTGATTCAATTAACAAAAGTTAAAGCGGAAATTAAAAATTGGGACACCATATTATTTACTCTGTACTATCACGATATTATATACGATTCATTAAAATCAGACAATGAAGAAAAAAGTGCACAACTTGCAGAAAAGCGAATGAATCAGATTTCAGTGGACAAAAACTCCATAGAACTTTGCGTTAATCAAATTTTAGCAACTAAATCACATCTAGCCTCCTCCAACCGTGATATCAATTTTTTTATAGATGCTGATCTATCCATTTTAGGGCAACCTTGGGCAACCTATTTAGTTTATTGCAAAAACATTAGGCAGGAGTATTCTAGTTATCCTGACCTTGTTTACAACCCTGGTAGAAAAAAAGTATTAAATCACTTTTTGCACATGGAGAGAATCTTTAAAACCGACATTTTCCACCTCCAATATGAAAATCAAGCTAAACTAAATTTGCGTTTGGAAATTGAATTATTAAATGAATAAAAAGCTTCAAACCAAATGAAATTTTTAACGCTAACACTATTAATTTTTCTTTATTCTGTGCAATCCAGAGCGCAGGATTTGAGCTTAAAAATAGAATTTTAAATGACAAATAAAACCACTTTCCACAAAGCAAGTCACTCGGACATTCCGACCTTGATAGAAAACAGAATTCTGTTTGCCATTGAACTTGGAGGTCAAAAGTCGGCTGCGGAGACTGAGAACTTGCGCACTCATCTAAACGACTATTTATCGCGGAGCATGGCAACTAACAGCTGTATTTCTTTCCTTGCGAAGCAAGCAGATCAAGTGGTTGGTGTTGGAACCTTGCAACTGCGCGAACAACCAGGAAATTTCAAAAATCCGTCAGGAAAATGGGGCTACATCATGAACATGTACACGCACCCATCCTTCCGTGGACAAGGGATTTGCTCCACCATTTTACAGAAATTAATGGAAGAAGGTCAAGCTTTGGGGATTTATGCTTTTGAATTACATGCTACAGAAGCGGGAGAAAAAGTTTATTTAAAGAATGGTTTTGAAAAGCATGTGGAGCCAACGTTGAGGAGGTATGAGCTTTGAGGTATGAATTATGAGTTATGAAGTTATAAAATCATGATGAACGCAGGATATTCTATCGCCATTAATTTCTATTTTTTTGTAATCCTACTTGTGAGTCCATTTAACTCCAAAGCGAAACGGTGGATAAAAGGAAGAAAAGACTGGGAATTTGAACTTCAAAAGAGAATTAAAAACGATGAAAAATGGATGTGGTTTCATTGCTCTTCGCTTGGTGAATTTGAAGATAGTTGCGAAATATTCTTTAAAATCCAACAACAATTTCCAGAGAAAAAGACCATTCTTACCGTTTTTTCACCTAGTGCTTTTGAATCGCTTTCACCTCTTGGATTATTTGACTTTGTGACTTATTTACCCAAAGATTCGAAAAGGAATGCTCGGACTTTTATGGATATAGTTTCACCAGAAATAGCGCTGTTTAGCCGCTCAGAATTGTGGTATTACTTTTTAATGGAAACAAAGGCAAAGCAAATTCCTGCGTATCTTATTTCACTAAAACTGACCAAAAGAAGTAATTTTCTTAAATGGCCTTTGCGAATTTTTTACCGGAAATGCTTTGCTGCTTTTGATTTAATTTACTGTCAAAATAAGGAAACTAAAAAACTTCTAAATGACTCCTATTCCCTTTCGAATACACTGATAACTGGGAATACACGTTTCGAGCGTGTCTACAATCAATCCCTAAAAAACGAACGTTTTCCGAGCATCGAGAAATTCATCGCTGGACAGTATACCATTATTTTGGGTAGCTGTTTGCCAAAAGACGAACGATTATTTCTACAAATCCGCATGGAACTCAAAGCATTCAATATAAAATGGATCCTTGTCCCTCACGAAATAGACAAATCTTTGATTGCCCGAAAGTTACCAATTTCGGATTGGACATTCTTTTCAAGAATAAATGAAATGCCAACCAATTGCGACATTCTAATAGTAGATCAAGTAGGTATTCTCAAGCATTTGTATGCTTACGCAAATTTTGCGCTTATCGGAGGAGGATTCGACCAAATTGGCATCCACAATGTTATTGAACCTGCCGTTTATGGTGTGCCTGTAGGATTTGGTCCAAACCACCGAAATTACGATGAAGCAATTCAATTGATGGAATTAGGAGGTGCTTTCATCTTTCAAACCGCCGATGAGTTGAAAGCATTGATAATAAGTCAGCTACGCAGCACAGAACATCTAGCGATAAGCGATAAAATCAAACAATTTGTGAAGAAGAATGCAACATCGAGCACAAAAATTGTGGACTCAATGCTCAACAAAATCAAAGATTAATCAAAAGTTGGAAAAAGGGTTTTATGTTTCATAATGAGTTCTGCGAGTAAAAAATCTTCGTTAAAATCAATGTCGATTCCTTCTAGCGCAGACATTTGAAACATTTGAGGCTTAAGCCCTACTCTACTATTTTTAGCTTCGAGAAATGATCTTCTACTGAACAAAAACAAATTAGAATTTTCAATATTTACTTCAGGTAAATGTTGCGTCTGAAGCAATAACTCATTGGTGTGATTAATCGGTTTTCCCAACGAGTCGTAAGCTCTTTTTTTTACAGCTTCCACGGCAAACAACGAATCGTAAAATGGCAGATTTTGAAAATAGACATCAATGGCCCGCTCAATGGTTTTCTTTGTCAGTAAAGGATTTGTCACATGTGTTTGAAGAAAATGTTCGCCTTCCACTTTCGATAAATCATGCACAAGAATGCTATTCATGGTAACATCATTTCCAAGAAGATAATCGGGTCTTTCAAGCACGACCGCTTTAGGATACCTCATCGCGCATTCTTTCATAATAATGGATGAATCGGTATTTATGATGATTTGGTCTATGACATCGCAATGTTGCAGAGTATCAAGTACAACATGGTAAAGCGGCTGCCCGCAAAAATTCAAAAAATTCTTATCTTTTAATCTCTCCGACTCTTTTTTGATCGGTACAATTGCTGTTATCATGTTGGGAAAAATCATTCAATAGCCATAGGATTCCAAAGGTAAAAAAATCATCTATATTCCGTCATTTATAAAACGTTGCAAAGCAAACAAGAATCTAGAAGTCAGCATTTCATGTTGATTCAAACATTTACTAAAGACAAAAACGAATTTCCATAAGTCAATACTTTTGCGCTAAATGTTCTATGAAGTTTCAACAATTTGCTGGCAAAAACCCGAATTTCGAAAAAACTGAAAGTGATTATTGTTAAATTCGTTTTTCTGAAATCGTAAGTAATAAACCATAACCAATTTTTCTATCATTTTAAATAAAACTTAAACCACTTTTTTAAAAATTCAATGCCATGATTACAAACAACAAAGCACTTTTAATTATCCTGATAATCCTCAACTTTGTCGTGTTGATGGGACAAGTTTATCCTGAAGGCGCACCACCATTTGCAGGAGTTGTGAATATTGTTTTTCTTGCACTGAGTTTGGGATATTTCTTGGTGAAGATTTTGTCAAGAAAATAGTTGGTAGCTTGAGAATGCTTGAATTAAAACAGGAAGAGCATGAAATCATTGATTCAATAAAATAGCTGATGACGAATAAATTGAAATGGATTTTGTTTTTCTTCATTCTAATTTGCGCAAAAGGATTTGCCCAAGAGGATACTTTGATTGCTAAAATCAGATTGGATTTCCAAAAATGGCAACCTATCATTGAAAAAGAATTGAATCAAGCCCAAAAGCTTTATCACATAATGTGGGGTGAGGATTTCATGTTTTCTGGTTGGTTGACAAGCGAGCATTTAAATGATTCCCTCCACCTAGCCGAAACGGTAACTATTCTTGAACAGAAAAATGAAGGTTTTTTCGTAACAACAGAATCTTATTCACTTTCAGGAGATTGGTTTAAAACATTTGACCAATACTACAACAAAGACGGAGTAATCTATTTTATATTCTGGCGAATGAATACATTTTTAGCGGAAGAACCTTTAAACCTGAGTTCGATTCTAAATTTCAATTCAGATTTCAATTAAAATTTGAAAGAGAAGGCGGTTTTATGAGGGATAGCAAGCTATCGCGATTAAAAACAACGAACACCGCGCAAGCAGCAACGAAGTTAATTTCAAAGAATTAATTGAAAAGCAAATTGAACTTCACCAATAAAAACTTGATTTTTTCGTCAAAACGTCTCGAAATAGCCCGCTATTACTTCGTCGCTTTTCCTTAAACTCAAGTGTTTCTAGGCGATCTGAATGAAATTTATTATCGAACTCAGGTTTTAACAATTGAAAAGCGCCTTTACTTTGATCCCCAAGGCTACATAATTCGAGAGCTGAATGCAACGTATAAAATGAATACGAAGGAAGAAGTGCTTTTTTCATATTATGATCAAGAAATTGATTATCAGCCATTACTTTTCAGGACGAGTTGTTTTAACATTTGGAAAAATGAAATAAATAAACCAAAATGAGCTACAAAGAATTCATTTCTTCTCAACCAATTACACTTTGTAAACGTTTAACTTATCACAAACTTGAAAACAAATTTCTATGAAAAGACTTTTACTGACACTTTCGCTTATAATTGCTACAACAACTGCTTACAGCCAATTCATGTGGAGCATTGATTTTGATTCCCCCGCATTTTCCGATCAAGTGTACCCGGATACGGTTTCGAACCCAAATTGTATTTGGCAGGTAGGAGCACCAACCAAATCAATTTTTACTTCGGCAAATTCGTTGCCAAATGTAATTGTAACCGATACCTTAAACCCTGTTCCTGCAAGCGACACTTCCTCTTTTCATTTGAAGCATTATCGATCGGACATGCCTTTTCACTGGTTTTCGATTAATTTTTGGTACAACATGGATGGAGACACTTCTGACTTTGGCATGATCGAGATTTCGCCTGATAATGGCCTGAACTGGATAAATTTACTCACGGAAGATACGATTTATGACATCTATTGGAACAATCCTAAACCAACCTTAATTGGTTCAACAAACGGTTGGCAAAATTGCTATTTTGATATGTCTAATTGGGCCTCTGGATTTTTTCCTTACCCAGTACCTATGAATGGTGATAGTGTCTTGTTTCGCTTTACTTACATTTCGGATAGTAGTTCTATTCCACGAGATGGATGGATGATAGATGACATCAACATAGCTGACGTGTTTGAAGGAATCGGTGAAATTCAAAACAACGCCCTTATTTCTATTTACCCAAATCCGACTTCTGATGCTTTACATTTAAGATGCCCAACAGAGAGTACCGACCAGCACATTCAAATTTTGAATAGTAATGGACAAGTGCTAATAGAACAGAACTTCGATGGCGAAACCATTGATACGCGGAACTTGAGCAATGGCATTTACTTCCTGAACTATTCAGATGCTCACTTTTTTTCCATTATAAAATTTGAAGTAAGTCATTAATATCGGTTTTGAATCGAGCAAGGTGATTCGCTGACTTTCGTGTTAATTCAATAAAAAATGAAAATTTTCTGTGCATTTATAATTTCAACGTTCATAATGCTTTTAACCAGCTGCGATAAACACCATGCAAAAAAATTGGCTGGAACATATTCTTGCACTGTTGAATATCATTACTGGAACATATCTCCAACACTAATTGATTCAATGTATACCGAAGACATTAACATTGAGCAAGATGGAAAGTTTGTTGTTGTGCTTGGAACACGCATTCACGTTGACTCACTTTGGAAAGAAAAAGAATACTATGAAGGTTATATTCACAACTACATAAAAGTCTTGTTTAAAAATGACCATGTTTATATTACTAGATCAGGAGGAGGTTTAGGAGGTAACGCATCTTGGACGTATGAAGGAAACAAAAAATAAATTATAAATTCTATATTTGGATATGCGCAACTCGCCAACTATGATTTCAAGTATTTACAACTGTTTGTCGTCGGTTTTTTTATTGGTTTTCAATGGATTAAACGGTAGATCAAATAGGAAAATGGAATTAGAGGTGGATGGGAGTTACGGATATATTTAAGTTAGCCAGAAATCAAAAATAACATGAAAATTGAAATCTCTATTTTGTTATTAATATCATCTGCGATCATTGGTTGCTCAAAAAAAAATGATTCGGAATGTGAAAACCCCGCAGATAGTATTACATATTCTGAACTAAATCCTACTGTTCAAATAACCTCTGTCGATTCGCTGATTTATCATATTTCGGGATGTGGACAAATTCCATCCCCATCAGACTCTACAGCAAGTGTTTCGTTTGACATCAATAATGACGGTGCAAATGACTTTTCCCTTTCATGCTCAACTTGGACTGATTTTGTTAGTGCAAGCCAACCCTGTGCTAACTACAACACAAGAATTCTGCTTTCAGGAACATCTAGCAAGAATAGTATAGGTATAATTGGGAATTATAATGTTGTTAAACGTTATGTTTTAAATGAAGTCATTGATAATTCACAACAATGGTCAAATACTGTGTCGATAATGTTATCTTCAGCATCAGCACCATTTGCTACAAATTTCAACGATACTGCCTATTTGGGCCTGAAAATAATGACAGATGAAGGAGATTATTTTGGCTGGATATACATTGATAAAAATGGATATGACGTTACAGTCATATCACACGGATTAAATCAATCTGTAAACTGCCCAATTAATGCTGGACAAATAGAATAATCTCTGGTTAAGAATATGTAAAAAGCATTAAAAATTCTTTTTATGTTAAACGTTATATGCAAGATTATTGAACACGAAAAAAAACAAAAATGCGAGAGTTATTTGTGACCTGTATTTTAATTTTTCAATGCCTGTTTTCAAGGGGGCAAAGAGATGATTGTTCAACAGATAGTACAAAAATGCTCACATGCTGCATAAGTAATGTCAGCATGCAATATCGTACCGAAAGTGGAGATTTAAAGCCACTTCATTACGATAGTTTGGTCTTCGATTTCTATACTTCCGATCGGATTTACTGGTTCGATAAAGATGGAAAAAACTATGGCGGTGGCACCTCAGCTAGAATTGTTAGATTGTTTACAACGAAGGTACCGACACCAATAGGTGCCATGCATAAGGATGGCTCGATACCTGACTCAATTGAAACCGCTGATTTCGAGAAAATTGAACAATTTATTGAGCAAAACAAGGATACCTTGCAACTTGACACCCTTGTCTTTATAAATCAGGATGCAATGAAAAGTCCATTTTACTTTGGTAACAATTTAATTTATAAATGTTCCCATAAACATACAGTAAAACATGGTGACGAATTTTATTTTTATTCGATACCAGAATTGAAAAACATTTGTATTGTCGGCAATTTCAGACTCAAGGTCCTTGGCAGATGGAAATATGGTCAAAAACATGGGGAATGGATCGAATATGATAAATCCGGCAAAATCACCTCTATCAAAAAATATAAACGTGATAGGTTGGTGAAGGAAACCTACATGTGAAGCTGCACTAAGTTAGATTTTGAAACACCGTGTTATTTAAATTAAATAAGCCTATTTTCCATTGAAGGATTTGTTTTTAATTACGCAATTGTGGACTTCAAAAATTTTAAGGACTAAATTGGTAAGGCTTCGATGAAATTAAATCAAACAAAACCATCAAACTTTTCTGCAAAACATTTTAAAAAATGAGCAGCAAAGAGAGATGCTGGTGAAATGTTGGGAGAAAGAACATTCGTCAAATTCATGAGTAAATCAATGACTATTCTGGCTTAAAATGAATATTTTAGCACTTTGTCTAAAAGAAATCGAAGTAAAAATAAACGAAGTAACCCAATAACCAATCCGTGTTATATGCCTATGAAATCCCCGCTCATCATTTGTATACTTTGGATTCTTTTAGGATGTCAAGAAAACAAGAAAGAAACTTCAAGCGACAAGGATCATTCGGTTCAACGCGAAACGCAAACAGATGCGCAAACTGTCGCAACGAAATCAACTTCCTTTCCAATTGGTGTGATTATTGAAAATGCGCCCAAAAGAAGGTCAAACTATGAACTTAAATTTGATTTCGACTATCCAGTAAAGCTTATTAAACCTGGCTTTTTTGAAAAGTATTTGGCAAATTACCCAATTAAAAACATCAAGAATTTCAGCATTGAATTTGACCGTTCTTCTCGCTACTACTTTTTTGATTTTGTGGAATTTGAGGAGTTTGTTTTATTCACAATCATGCACAACGATGAAATTGGTTATAACAACTTTTACCATTACACTTATGACAAAAAAACGGATAAAATAACGCATGTCGTGATGATTGCCTCAGAAGGTGGCGACGGCGGTCATAGTCAAGAAGAACGACTCATTTATTCCAATGCATTCAAAGACCTCTTGGTTAAAACAACTTCTCACTACGACGAAGATTTGTTCGACGAAGCACATCAAGAATGTTACAGCCGATTATCAGATATTTCCGAAACAAGGTATAAATTTCGTCAACAACAAACAGAAATTATTGATGGAAAAATGCAGACAATGAAAGACACGATATGTGAATGAAAACCCGTATTAAAATGTATAACTTTTATTCTCTTGAATATTATAAGAACTATGAACATAAAATACTGCAATATTATAATGTTACTTTTTTGTTTTATAGAATCCGTTTTCAGGAATAAATTTCTGGACCAATCATTTAAAAAAGAACTCTTGGCCTTCAAAAGCAAAGTTGACAAAGTTCCTCTTGAACTATGGGAATGGGAGTTTTTGGACAATGAAGAAATTTGGAAGCAATTGCGATCTGATGCCAATCATTTGTTGAACAGCATTGGAATATCAACAAGAACATTCAACGATGAATTTCATACAATTATTAAAATAGCAGACAATTCCAGTCAAAGTAGCGAGTAGTTTGTCTAGCAATTCGTATTTAACATGGAACTCATTGATTTACTTGCGCTTCGCTCCTACTTTTTTGAAAAAACACAAGCCATTATTTCTTTTAAATTAATAAATTTGTTACTCAAAGAAAAACATTCCATTGTATGCCCAATCTTAAAATTTTATCGGCTATCCTAGTTGAATTTCTAATTCCTTATTTTGCTTATTGTCAACCGTTCACGCCAGCAACAAATGCGAATGTTATTTTAGGTATGAACCAATCAGCTTTGGATTGGGGTGACTATGACAATGACAACGACCTTGACTTGATTATGATAGGAGGTGTCGGCAACACATATTATTCCAAAATATATACTAACAATTTAGGTACTCAGTTTACTGATATTATAGATCCAGCAGTACCTGGTGGATTTATTAATAGTACAGCAAGTTGGGCGGATGTAGATAATGACGGCGATTTAGACTATGTAATGACGGGAAACATAAACGCCTGCAACTACTCACCCTTGGTTCGTAACGAAGATATTTGTTTGGATAATTATTCAATAAGAAATTTTGTGCTGCCCCCTTTAGGATTACAAGGTGTGACTGATGGTAGCATTGATTGGGGCGATTTTGATAATGACGGTGATTTAGATTTAGTTTTAGCAGGAAAAAGCGGCCCAACTAACTACACAATTATATATGAAAATGTTGGCGGAAATCTCCAATTACATACAAATCTTCCTAGCTCATCATCTGATCAAGTGCTTTGGGCAGATGTAGACAATGACCAAGATCTTGATTTATATATAAGTTCAGGTTCGAATTCAGGCATCCTGACAAATAATAATGGTGTGTTTACGAATTCAGGAAATGCCATTGTTCCAGTAGTCGCTTGCGATTCTGACTTTGGAGATTACGATAACGATGGTGATTTAGATTTAGTGGTTACAGGGGACTCAGGTTTTCTTCAACCATTTTCAATGCTCTACAATAACTCTGAAGGTGTATTCAGCCCAGTTGTTACGAACATAGCCCCAATTAGAGAAAGCACAGTAGAATGGGGGGATTATGATAATGATGGAGACCTAGATTTAATAGCTGTAGGTGATACTTCAAACACAGCATTTGGTAATTGGTTGGTTCTCACAAATATATACAGAAACGATGGTGCAAATATTTTTACACCTATTTCCCATTCCATAGTCGATACAGAACTCTCTAATGTTAAATGGGCCGATTATGATAATGATGGGGATTTAGATTTTTTACTAACGGGATATTCGTCTATTTCATCACCAGCGCCAGAAATTTATGTTAACCAACTCCCACCTGCAAACGCCAACAATCTACCTAGTGCTCCGTCAGGACTATCAAGTTCGGTATCTAATCTTGAAGTCTTTTTAGATTGGAGTCAGTCGATTGACATTGAAACTCCTCAAAATGGTTTGAGCTACAATATTCGAGTAGGAAATTCTCCGGGCGGTATTGAAATTGCGTCACCAATGTCAAACTTGAATACGGGTTTCAGAAGAAAGGCAGAGATTGGCAATGCAAATCAAAATTCTTCTTGGTGGCTCAGAAATCTAATACCAGGAGATTATTTTTGGAGTGTTCAATCAATCGATGGAGCGTTCGCTGGATCAGTGTTTAGTGTTGAAGAACAATTTATTATTAAAGATAGTGCCGCACCTACATTGCAATACCCTTATCATAACTCAGTAGATGTGGCTGGTGACACAACATTTAGATGGTACAGTTACCCAAATGCAATAAGTTATCAATTACAAGTTGACACCTCGTTGAATTTCAATTCAATTTTTCTTGACACTGCTAACTTAGTAGATACTTTGTTCAGTACTTTTTTAGAATTAGGAACAAGTTATTTTTGGCGCGTTAGGGCAAATACAGCTTCGGGTTATTCTAATTGGTCCTACGTTAAAACGTTTAAGACATTCGATCTCTTAACTTATGAATTACATGATCTTCCTGGAGTGAGGGGCGAAATTAAATTTGGAGATTTCGACAATGATAATGATCTCGATTTGGCCCTTATAGGAGCCGGAACCTCAAACTCTTTGAATGTTCGAAAAATATACGAAAATGAAGGAAATGACTTTACAGATTACGGCGCCAATTTAGTACAATTAAATACAGGAGGTGGTTGCAATTGGAGTGACTATGACAGTGATAACGATTTAGATTTATTTGCGCATGCCACTTTAAATGGTCAGTGTGTTTTATACAACAATTCCAATGGGGATTTTATTCAAAACAATGTAAATATTTTTACAAGCATTGACAAAAGAACTGTCTCGTGGTCAGATTTTGATAACGACGGTGATTTAGATTTTGCAATGTTAGGAAAGGGGATTTACCGAAATTCGAATGGAAATTTCAGTTTAATTTCAATATCCTTCCCAAATGCAGTAAATGGTGATCTAGCTTGGGGCGATTATGATATGGATTTGGATATGGATTTGTTTGTAACTGGAACTATACCTGGAATAGGATTGACTACAAGGATTTATAGAAATGATGGAAATGATATGTTCGTGGAAGTTTTAGGTCATGGTTTACAACCACAAACCAACAGTGCAAGAATTCGATTTGGCGATTATGATCAAGATGGCGATTTAGACGTCTTAATGTGCGGAAGTACCACGAACCCCGGCTACTCTAAATGGGCAGTTTATAGCAACAATTTAGGCGTTTTCACTTTACAATTTTCTTTTTTTGATGGTATTACTAATGGTGACTGTCATTGGGGTGATTTTGATAACGATGGTGATCTTGATATAATATTAGTTGGTGCAAATGCTGGCTTTGTATATTTGTACAATGGCACTCAATATGTCAAAGAGCTAACTTTACAGGGCATGTTGTACTGCTCAATTGATATTGGAGATTGCGATAATGATAATGACCTTGACGTTATTATGACTGGAAAAATTGAGGACTATTATGTCACAAAGTACTTTAGAAACAACAGTTATATTCAAAATACCAAACCAAATCCTCCGATCAACCTAAATACCATTCAAAATAACAACGAAGTTAATTTTAGTTGGGAATCAGGAAGTGATGACGAAACGGCAACTTCAGGTTTAACGTACAATCTTTATGTAGGATCAAGCTCTCTTACATCGAATATTTTGACGCCAATGGCTGATCTAATTTCTGGCAAGAGGAAAATTGCCAGTCTTGGGAATGCTAACACCAATCTAGCTTGGAATCTTAAGGGATTAGCCCCAGGAACTTACTTTTGGAGTGTACAGTCCATTGACAACTCCTTTGATGGGTCTGAATTTTCTCCTGAACAAAGCTTTGTAGTTAGCTGCAACAACAATGGAATTGACCTACAAACTTCATGTGATTCGTTAGTTTGGATTGATGGAAACACTTATACTAGCAATAATAACACGGCAACTTGGATATTAACAAATTCTGCGGGCTGTGACAGTTTAGTTACCTTAAATTTAACGATCAATTCTTCAAGTTTTGGAGTTGGAGTTGATACACACATTGCTTGCGATTCTTTTACGTGGATGGATGGGAATACATACACAAACAGTAACAACTCCGCAACCTGGATTATTCAAAATTCTAATGGTTGTGATAGTACAATATTGCTAGATTTGACCATTATTAATTCGTCTAGTTATGTTGATTCTCACACTGCTTGTGATTCTTTTACATGGATAGATGGAAATACTTACACTAGCTCTAATAATTCTGCCACATGGACCCTTACCAATTCTGTCGGCTGTGATAGTACCATTTCGTTGAATTTAATCATTAATAATTCATCCTCTTTTACGGATGTTCAAACTGCTTGTGATTCTTATTCTTGGATTGACGGTAACACATATACCACCTCTAACAATTCTGCTACTTGGCTCCTTACAAATAGTGTTGGTTGTGACAGCCTAATAACGCTAAATTTGAGCATTCTGAATTCTCCAAGTTCTGTTGATAATCAGACCGGTTGTAATTTTTATACTTGGATTGATGGTAATACCTATTTTAGCTCAAATAATTCAGCAACATGGTTGCTTACGAATGCTGCTGGATGCGATAGTCTTGTAACATTAAACCTAACTATTTATAACACAACTTATGGTACGGATTATCAAACATCTTGCAATTCATTTACATGGATTGACGGCATCACCTATTTTAGTTCAAACAATACAGCAACATGGCTGCTATCGAACTCGAATGGTTGTGATAGTATTGTTACTTTAAATTTAGTCATTGTTGGAAATAATTCTCAGAGTATTGATTCCCATTTGGCATGCGATTACTTTACTTGGATAGATGGTAACACGTATACCACTTCTAATACTTCTGCAACCTGGACATTAACGAATTCAGCGGGATGTGATTCAATAATAACATTAGATCTTTCAATTATTGAAATTGACACAAATACTTCTATTATAAACGATGTTAATATCATTTCGCATAATTCAAGTGCATTTTATCAATGGTTGAATTGTGACGCAAATTTTATGGCTATACCCGGAGAAACAGCACAAACATTCTACCCAACGCAAAATGGAAGTTACGCCGTTGAATTATCTCAAAATGGTTGTGTTGATACATCGGCTTGTGTCATAATAAATAATCTTGGCTTGATTCAAAGTATATCAACAACAAGTATATCTATTTTTCCAAACCCGTCATACGGAATATTTACTGTTGATCTCGGCAATTTTCAAAGCAATATAGAGGTTGAGATTATCGATTTAAAAGGAAATTTGATTGATAAATATAAATTCGACTTAGCAAAATCTTTCGATGTATTAATTTCTGGAGCATCAGGGCAGTATCTAATAAAATTGATGTCAAATGAGAAAGTTGATTATAGAAAAATTATAAAACTTTAAACCTGACGAAGCTTCGATCGTGGAGCTCAAGTATGAACGCAAATCGAAAACATTTACTGAAATAATCAACAAGGTTCAATTTTAAAACAAGGGTTTACAAAAAAGTAAAGAGGATAATGAGCATAATCTAATAACTACGTATTCCAATGAATTCTATAAACTCAATTCACCTATTAATTGTTCATTAGTTGTCATATTTTTCGATTTGCTTCAAATAATACAATCGCTTTTGAAAAACAATAAATTAAAGCCATTAAAACACTAAAAAATCAAAATATGACGAACTATAGATTTGAAAATGAGCTTGAAGCATTGAGTTGGAAAAAAACCTATTCAATTGAAGAATCGGCGCAAATTAAACAGGGGTTTTTAGCAAAATATATGGATGATAAATGGGATTTTGTGTTTAGCAATGACGAACTTTTGATTTACAGAAGTTGGACAGGAATTGGACTTTACAAATTGGAATTCGAAAATCTCAATGGCTCATTAACTGTTAAACGCGCATTGGTCGACTCAAAATTTTTGAAAAATTTTTCGCATGATTTCTGTGCAACATTGTTGAATCAGTGCATAGAATTTTCGATATTCAATCGAACAGCGGAATCACCTTCATGGGAGAATTAAAAGCGAATCAATTATTTGAAATAAAAGGAAATTAAAAATCAACGAGGGAACAAGAAATTGAAAGCAAAATAGTAATTTCAAAACAAACATTGAACGAATGCTAGCGCTTTCATGCTCGAGTTCAGTACAAATTAGAACAGCATGGCTTTAACATTTGACGATTCAACAATAGCAGCAATGCCAGGCGGCATTTCAATCGATAAATCCAAATTTTTATCGTATTACAAAGTACGTGGCCTCTGGAAACTCTATTATTCGAATATCTTAAACAAAAATTTAGAATTGTTAAATGAAAAATACCCGAAGAATGCGATTGTACAAGAATGGATTCATTTGAATGAACATTTTCAATTCGGCTGTGCAAATCCTGCCCTAATTATTAATAAACAAAAAGGTATTTACGCGGCGTATACAGATCTTACAAATGATGGAGGTACATCGACACCTGTCATCAAAATTGTCCAACTTAAAAATAACCTCATCAAAAAGCTTGATCTAAATGATCTAGACAAATCAGTTAGCGTGGCAATGTATTACCAAAAATTGGAAGAAATGAACTCAAGGGCTTGGAATGACTTTAATCCCTTATTGCCAGAGTTGTTTACAAAAGATAAATCATCTTGCCAAAAGCTTAAAGAAAAAATAAAGGATGAAGCCTGGAAATGTTTAGATATTGGTCTTTCTCAAATTGAGAACAAAGAATTGCCTGGACTTTACCATGTGAAAATCGCTCCTGATTTAACTCAAAACGCTTATTAATTGCTGATTGTCATATTCATAGAATCCTAAAATAACAAATGTAAAATCACTAACCATGAACAATCGTGAAATTATAAGCTCCCGAATCATCAATGCGCCAGTTGAAATGGTTTATCATGCTTTCGAAAATCCAAACTACCTAAAAAATTGGTGGGGACCAGAAGGTTTTACAAACACCATTCATGAATTTGATCTCCGCCCTGGCGGAAATTGGATCCTTACGATGCATGGTCCAGAAAAAGGAAACTATGAAAATGCCTCCGTTTTCGAAGCGGTTGAACCCAATAAACGCGTAAGTTGGAAGCGACTCACACAGCCTTTGTTCGACATGGAAATAACATTTGAACCAGTAACAGAAAACAACACCCAAATCACCTTTCGGATGCTTTTTGAAACGGCAGAAGAATGCGAAAAAATGAGAAAATTTGTTGCACCTAAGAACGAAGAAAATTTTGATCGTTTGGAACGAGAAATACAAAATGGTTGGATGTGAGAAATCTGGAGGTGTATAATAAATTCGTTGCTTACTGAAGTCTATCCGCTTTCACTCCTCGCCTTTTTGAAAAATAAATTCTATCTTTGAATATGCGCAACTCAGCAACTATGATTTCAAGTACTTACAACTGTTTTTCGGATTTTTTATTGGTTTTCAATGGATTGTGCGATCAGGGATTAAAAGAATTGGAATTAGAAGTGAATGGGAGTTGCGTGTATAAGTAAGTTATACGCAATAACCCAGAATACACTAACAATATGATTATAAAAACATTCACTTTCATAGTTCTTTCAGCTATCTTGATTAGCTGTAGTAGTAATCAAGAAAATTCTCAAGAAAGGATTTACATCGCAATGAATGAAGTAAAGGATGTAATGACGAATTTGAAACCTCTTAATACTAAGTTTGAGATTTCGGCAAATGAAGAATCCATTATTAATGGTGAAGAAGGAACTGTAATTTACATTCCTGCAAATAGCTTTGTGTTTGAAGATGGAACAAAACCTAAAGGGGAAATAGAAATTGAATTAAAGGAATGTTATACGAACGCATCGATAATTGGACAAGGACTTCACACAAATTCACAAGGTAGTATTTTAGCATCGGCTGGTATGATATATATTGCCGCAAAGGCGGATGGTAAAAATCTCGAGATTAGAGATGGTGGTGCTTTGCAAATTGGATTTCCTAAGGCTAATTCAGATACTGAGATGGATTTGTTCTATTCGGTTAAGGCTCGAAATGGAGCAACGACTTGGATTCCTGATTATAAAATGTTTGAATTGGATCAAGCGCCACAAAGCGAAGGGTCTAATTTGGACTCTGCCCCATCAGTTGAATACCCAATAGAACTAACAGATAATGAGTATAGATACGACCTTACCTTTGCTCTAGGTTCTGGAGATATTATGGATGCCAAAATTGTTGGTTACAAAGGCACTGTGTATGAATATATAATCGATCAAAGTACAGTAAGTGATAGTTTCGCTAAACAATTTTATTTAAATAATTGGAGGGTTCATCTCGAATTCAAATTAAACGAAAAAGGTAAAATGTATGGCTATAAACTTGATGAATACGACCAAACTCTAGATGATGAAGTGACAAATGACATACCGGAAGCCGTCAAACAAACTCAAAAGTACTTCAGCTCAATACCTCCGATTGATTTTAACACACTTCTTAATGGATATCAAAAAGATAGATACTATGCGTTGGGGATTATGGGTTTCAGAAATATAGATTGGCAAAAATTCAAAGAGAAATTTAGAAGTAAAATTCAGAAATCCCGAAATGTCGCTTCCATCAAAATCAATCAATTTGAATTGAACAACTATGTTTTTGCAGTTACCAAATTGGGATGGATAAACTGTGATAGGTTTTTGGACATTCCAGCTGATCAAAAAACAGATTTCATTGTCAATAGTGCTGAAAAATCAGAACAAAAAGTCAGACTAATATTTGAAAATAATGGTGGAGAAAGAACTATTATGAATGGAGAAACAAAAAGCGGAAAAACAATATTTAAAAATGTTCCAATTGGGCAGCAAACTACAGTTCTTGGAATTGGCTTGATGAATGGGAATCCGACTCTCGCAAAGTCAAAAACCAAGATAACAAAATCGCCATTCACCTTGAACAATTTCAAAGAAATGGATATCGTCGAACTAGAAAATGAATTAAATAGAATAAATTAAATTCGTCTAACACACACTTAGTAAAAAAGCCGAAATTTTGGTGGCGATCAACGTTTAACATAAAAACTTAAGATCATTGATCGCAAAATGTATTAATTTTAAAAATCGGCTTCTTCCCCAAACGCCAACCGTAATACATCCCCCCCCCAAGTTCGATGACTCCATAGAAAAAGCGGCAAATTTCACCAGACCCATACACACCATCATGCGCACCTATGCTGTCAAACAAATCATTCCTGGCGCTGCAACCTTGTTTTTTGTAAACGAGGATGGTTACGCAATCACCTGCAAACACGTCATTGAACTGGTCGTGGCCTCAGAAAATTTGACGAAAAACTACAATGCCTTTCGAGCAGAGTGCGACAGATTGACTAGAGATGGACAATTCATGATGAATTTAAGAACTTGAACTGAAATACCTTTTTAAGCCAGAATCAGAAATTCAAATCAAAAATACCTTCGTGGAGTGCGTGGATGAGATGTCGAGCTTCAGTTGGTTTGTCATTTGAAGCAGCTTAACCCTATCGCAGGTTCTCGACATAATTTAAATTTTATTTTGTATCTTTATAATCAGCGCTTAACCGAAAGTTTTGGTTTCTTTAATCCATAACATACGTAAAGCTTGGGATCATGAACAAACACGATTAAAAGCATCACATGAAAAACAAGAGGAAACCAGTACTTCTAACACAAGTTTTCATTCTATTATTTATTGTACTCTTCACAGGTTGTGAGAAACGTCGAATTAAAAAAAATTATACAGGAAATTTTGAATTTATTTCAATCAATGAGGGCTATTATTACATTTCGGGCAATCAAAACGATCCTCAAATTACTCTACAAGACACGGTTGTGGCAGAAGGAACAATCGATTGGGTCGAAGACAATATTGTAATAATAGCTTTTGCAAATGCATCTTATCTCGCAAAAGTTGACGACGATGGTGTTTTGACTTTTGGAGGAGAAAAAAGCCCAAATGAATACAGTACAGGACAAACTTTGGAAGGCTACTTTAAAGGTAAAAACGAGCTTAACTTTACTCACACTTTAAGATATCATCACCAAGACCATGTTTCAATAGCAACACACGTAGTTAGTGGGAATAGATTACAATAGTTCATCAAAGTTATTGTAACTTAGAAATGAAATCACATTTGAACAAGTAACAGAAAACAACACGCAAATCACCTTTCGGATGCTTTTTGAAACGGCGGAAGAACGCGAAAAAATGAGAAAATTTGTTGCTCCTAAGAACGAAGAAAATTTTGATCGTTTGGGACGAGAAATACAAAACGGATTGAAACGCACATAGACTTGAAAAAACGTAGGATTTATGATGAACTGGTTTTCAATCGCTTATAGTTAACTTACACTCCTCCTTTTTTGAAAAATAAATTCTATCTTTGAATATGCGCAACTCAACAACTATGATTTCAAATACTTATAACTGTTTTTCGGATTTTTTGTTGGTTTTCAATAGATTATGCAATTGGGGATTTAAAGAATTGGAATTAGAGGTGAATGGGAGTTGTGTGTATATGTAAGTTATAGGTAAGATGAGGCTCACAATATCCATAATTTTAATCTTATTTTCCTGTAATTCAAAAACAGAAAAGACAAAAAAATTGAAATTAAAAACTGGCTCAACCACCTCAAGTGAAATGTCTTATTCTCCAATATTAATCAATAATGAGCGGTACGAATACGTTATTAAGAATGACCATTTTTATATGCTTATTCATAAAACTGACACAATAGTAAAAGCTGAAGATTTTTATTTTGCAATGGAAATACTGGATATTAATGAAGATGGTTTCGAAGATTTAAGAGTTTTTGCCTTTAGCAATATGCCAAACCAATGTGATAATTATTTGTATTCTTCGGAAAATCAAAAATTCAACAAACTCGAAAACACGATGCTGGACATTAAAAAACTTCCAAATTCAAACCGATATTTCTCTTATTTTTCAAGAGGTTGTGCTGATTCGGATTGGACAAGTGAATTAGGTTTTATTAGAAACAATGCATTTGTTGTATTAGGAGAAATCAATGGATACGGTTGTGACTCGATAAAAGAAAATAGGAAAATTGAAATTTCAAAATTAAACCTTAAAAATTCTAAACTTGAATTGATCCAAACTCTAGATTTTGAAGAGCATATAAATGTCCTATCTGATAAATGGGTATTTATAGAATCATATTGGAATAAGAATGAAAAGAAATATTAAATACCTATTACACTTGTTTGGTTACATGCCTTCGATCTTGCTTCGAAAAACGATTTTTATGAAAGAAAATAATCTAACTTCGAGCTTAAGTTTACTTTATAAAGTCGGCACGTCGCCGAGCAAGAAAACGATGCATTGAACTAAATAAGTAATATGATAAAGAATAAAATATACATACTTCCTGTTCATCATGGAATCATGCCATTTACATTTGATGAAAATGGGAATTTCTATAATATTGAAAAAGAAGAAGTCAGTCCTGAAGCGATGATGGCGATGAAATTGGAAGACTTTAGAGAGGACAGGAATATCATCATTTATAATCAATCATTAGCAGTTACTGGTAAAATATCACTTTCAGAAGTAGATCAAAACCTGAGAGAAATACACAATGATAACTTACCAAACGAATTTCCAAGATTTCTTTATTTGGATGGTAAAAACTTAGTTGTTTCCACCAATTACAACAGATGCTATGTCATTGACACGAACGGAAAAGTTCTAAATATACTTAGTTCTGAAGAAAACAATGAATTGCAATTTTTCAGTTCCTTTTTCAAGATCAAAGACGGGAGAATTATCTGTATTACTAAAGGAAAAAAATATAGAGATCGGTATATTCTTGGGATAAGCAAGGAGAAATCACCTTCATTTCTTTCTAAATTTCCCTTCGAAACATCATATCTGCAAGACTGTTGGACTTATAATGAATTAATAAAAGGAAATGAGAGTAAAGGATTATTCCCAAAAAACATGAACCTAAACAACCATGGCACGCATGATTTTTTGCTAGATTTTGTAAAGAAACGTGAAGAGAAGATTAAAGAGAATTGGGATCTCAATCTTGGATTTCGCTCTCAACCATATAATATACAACTACTACAGGTTCTTGAATTATCGAATAATCGAATATTAGTAAGTGCATTTACCGATAGCGAAAATAAATCAGCTTATCCAGATAAGCATACCCTATTTTATTTCTTTATTTTAGATTTAAACACAGGTCAAATATTAGATGAGATAGCGCCCTATGATACGTCTATATATAAAAACGCGAACTATCTGATTATTGAAGACAAAAAAAATGATCGATTTTTATTTAAAAGCGAAAAGGCTGTTTATCAAATCTCAAGGGATGGTATATTGACAACATTGATATCTCTTGAAGATCGGAGCTTTTCAAAATTTAGAGCCTTAAACCTAATTGGGAACTCTGGGACATATACTTATTTCTACTATCGTCATAAATCAGAATATCATATTTACGAAATGATTGCCATAGAGCTAGGCAGCAGCACAGATGAAATACTTGAAAACATTAAAGAATTTAACAAAACATGGAAAGAACCATCATAACACAACCGCCTAATGCTGATTTCGTCTTCGAGAAATCAACTTTCGAGGAACAAGTAGATACTTAACTTCCAAAAACATATTTGATAGCTTTAACCGCTCCCAATTCTTCATAAACTCCAATCTTTCAACATCATTTATTACTGCTTCAACCTAAATTATGGCTGCTTTAGCTGTTTTTAGCTATATCAACCTAAAAGATTGTATTAGCATTGTTGGATCAAATTCAAAAAGATGCTAGTCAAATTTAGAACACTTTACGAAACGAAATTATACCTTAAATTGATAACCGTATTCCTGGTTGTTTTTGCTTCCATTGCCATCATGATTCCCATCATTCAGTTCGCGCTGTTATTTGGAGTAGATATTATGAAAGACAACAATGTTCGGATGAAGGTTGATTTTGGCAACGTCTTTTTCTTCTTTCTTTTTGGAGCTTGTTCCATGACAATTATTTGGCTTGCACAGAAATATATTCACCAAAAAACACTCGCTGATCTCGGATTTAGATCCAACCTTTTAAAGCTTTTCTTCATTGGTTTTATGGTAGGTGTGTTTATGCATGGATTGGAATACCTCGTGCTTGGAATGAATGCAGGTGAGGTCAAATTCGTTTCTATAATTCCCAACAACATTTCTATAGTTTCGTATATTGGTTATTATGTCTATTTCTTTTTCGGGATGTTAATCTGGAACTCACTCATTGAGGAATTGGGAACTCGAGCTTATCCGATTGAAACACTTCGGGAACATCTAAACCCACACATCATTTTCACCATCATGGGTGTTCTTTTTTCGCTCGGTCATTTTGTTGTGCGCGATTTCAACATCGCTTCAGCAATAAGTTTATTCATAATCTCCTATGTCTTTTCAGGGCTCTACTATTATTCGCGTTCCATTTGGTTGGCTATTGGAGTTCATACTGGCATCAATTGGTTCGGTTTTTCCTTTGGCGGAGGAGTAGAAAATTGGAAATTAGGAGGATTGGTGCGCATTGAGATTTATGATATCCCAACATGGATTTTTCAGTTTACACGTCCGCTCATTGGTATCGTTGTATTCTTACTCGTGAGATATGCTAGTAAAAAAGGTCTTTTCAAAAAAATGTGCACATAGAAATGAAACAAAATCATTATTGTCCGATTAATTTCTTGTTCTTTTTGGCATTGCCCCAAAAAGAACCAAAAAGCTCTAGTCCAAATTTTAGCCGTTCGGCGAAAAGTCTTGAACGGACCGATTTAACAAAAGTAGTGCATTGCTAGCGCAATACAGACCCTTCCATTCGAAAAGAAAGGAAGGGCCTTTTGTAATCGGTCAGCCGTTCAATCATTTTCTTCATCCTCACTTCTCAAAATTTGAACGGATTATGGACGGAACCTTAATATTTTGAAACGAATTTGGATTTTTTGAAATTAAAGGCTCCGAGATTCAATATTTTAAATTATGCAGGCAACATAAGCATTTAAAACTGAAATATTTTTTTATCGGACACTAATAAAACAAAATCTATCTTTACTTTTCGCTAAATAGATGACAAAAACAACCAAAAATAACAGCTTTCGCATTTACCCTTGGATATTCATCCCATTACTTGGGTTGATCTACTATACTACATTTTTCATGATGAGCATGACAAGTGATGCGAGTTTGGGTTTCAATTGGACCGCGGCACTTATCATTTCAATTCAATTTGGTCTCATTTGGTCGCTTACTCAATTTGCTCTGAATAAGTTATTAAAAAGTGGATGGAGCATGAATATTCAATTGTTCATTTTTGGTGTGATCGCAATTGTGGTATTAAATGATTGTATCTTTTTTATTTTAAGAACTATTTACGTTAAAATCAATTATCCAGAATTGCCGCTGTTCAATTGGTTGCTGTTTGTACTTACATCATTGGAAGGTCTGTTAAAAGGAATTATCGTTATTAGCCTTTTGTTCAGTCTCAATTTTTTCAGACGATGGAGGCTTGAAAACGAAGAAAATGAACGATTAAAACGAAACGAACTTGAACTGCAAAACAGGGCATTAAAAAGTCAGCTAAATCCACATTTTCTGTTCAACAATCTCAATACATTATCCGGATTAATCCGACAGGATCAGTCGATTGCCAATGAATTTTTAAAAGAAATGTCAGACATGTATCGCTACATTTTAAAAACAACTGAAACAGAGGTTGTTCCGTTGAAGGAAGAGATACAATTTGCCGAAAGCTATACCCGTTTGCTCAAAAAACGCTTCGGTAAAAACTTCAATTACTCCATCGAAGTAAACGATTTTAATTATGTTCTTCCACCAATTTCCCTGCATTTATTGTTAGAGAATATTGTCAAACACAACAGAATTGATGATGAATGTCCCATGCATTTTACGATTAAACAAAAGGAAGGATTCTTGTTTGTTGAGAATACAATCAACCTGAAGAACAGCGTGGATTCAACAAAAAAAGGCCTCCAGATATTGACTGAACAATACACGTTTCTAACAAACAAAACCATCGAAATCAACGAAAACAACAACATGTTTTCCGTTAAACTACCTTTGCTGAAAATAATAGGATGAATGTATTAATCATAGAAGACGAAGAAAGCGCTTTTGAAAACTTGAAACGCATTTTATTGGAAATTGATCCAGCGATTAACATTGTTGCATGGGTGCAAAGTGTTGAACAATCCATCCTTTGGTTTAAATCAAATGCTTTTCCTGACCTCATCTTTTTAGACATTCAATTGAGCGATGATGAGAGCTTTAAAATCTTTGAATCGGTAGAAGTAACATCGCCGATTGTATTTACAACTGCATTCGATGAATACGCGATCAAAGCATTCGAAGTAAACAGTATCGATTACGTTCTAAAGCCCATCTCAAGAAACAGTATCGAAAAGTCAATAGCGAAATATCAATCGAGTATAAGTCGTCCTTCACCATTTTATAAAAACTTAATTCAAGAATTAAAATCTGCTTCGAACAATCAATCCTATAAAGAACGATTTTTGGTCAACAAAGCAGATGAATTATTAATCATTCCAAGCGCAAATATTTCTTATTTCTTTAAGGATATCGACACTTACATTGTACTAAAAAATGGCGATCGCTATCCAGTAAAATTCACTTTAGATGAACTCATTCATTTGTTAGACCCCGTTCAATTCTACAGAGTAAATCGTCAAATGATTGTGAGCATTAGTGCCATCTCTAAAATTACGTTGTGGTTCAAAGGGAAACTAAAACTGCGGCTGATTCCAGAATTTGAAAATGCGGTTTTTGTGAGCAGGGAAAGCGCCACAAAATTTAAAGCGTGGATGGACAAATAACGTCGCTTGAGAACTAGAAATTTTATTGAATCACGCTTATCCCCCTCTAATTGTAACAAAACGATTTATACCATTCACGGAACAAATGACCACACCATTCCATTAAAAAAAATCAAAAATCCCACTTACATCCTGGACAATGGATCGCACATGATGACCTTAACCCGAGCCAATGAAGTGAGTAAAATCCTCGCGCGCATTTTGGAAGAATGAATCAATTCATGAGCATCGGAAAACGGATTTTTTGACCGGAAAAAGTCCTAGTTTGAAACTCGGGACACGAAATAATGATGAAAGAAAATAAAAATTGGTTTTCAACTTGTTGTCTGTTACATTCACTACTCCCCTTTTTGAAAAATAAATTCTATATTTGAATATGCGCAATGCACTAAACAAGATTTCAAGTACTTACAACTGTTTGTTGGGTTTTTTGTTGGTTTTCAATGGATTGAAAGATAAGGTAAATGAAAAATTGGAATTAGAGGTGAGTGAGGGTACGTGTATAATTAAGTTATGCGGCAGCTTAAAAGACAACATCGTGAAAATGAAAATTTACATATTGACAATTTTAACCTTGATGTTTTTCGCTTGTTCGACAGACAAAAAACAGACAACAGAAAATTCAAATAGTATGCTTAAACTTAATAAACAAATTGACAACCAACTTTACTATTGGGAAACTTGGGACAAAGACGAAAAAACCGCAATAGTTCATTGGGGAATTGTTGGACAAACTGGACAAGATAAAGAAGTAAAAAGCGGACTTTTTTCAGATTTTCGTAAAACTGTACAAAAAGAAATTGACGAGAAACTAAAAGAAGGTTATGCAGAATTTGACGAAGACAATTACTCATTTTTAGAAATAGAATATAAGATTGACGGCTTTGGAACTGAACAAGACCTTGACAAGCGACACCGACTTGAAGAAAAAATGGACGAAGTTTTAGGTTGGACAGGACTTGGACATACTGACGGTGGAAGTATCGGAAGTGGAACAATGGAAGTTGGGTGTATAGTGGTTGACTTTGACATTGCCAAAAAAGTAATTGAAGAAAAACTGAAAGACACCGAATTTGGCGACTATTCAAGAATATTTAAAATGGACGATGAATAAAAGCCGAGCGCATAACAGCACCTACACGCAAGTGGGGGTTCAGTGCTTCTATGAAAGTGAAGTGCTAAATCCAAGTTCTGCACTTTTAATGAAGTTCAGTGCTGAAAAACCCCACCTGCGTGTAGCTGCAAAACGTTAAGTTCAATTATACATGTGGACAACCAACTATTAAAAGTATTTTATTGTTAAGAATATCACAACTATGAATTATACGAGAGAAGATATAAAACTTGAAAATATATCGCCTAAGAGTTTTGAAAACCTGTGCTATGACTTACTCGTTAGTTACAATTTTGAAAAACTTATTTGGAGGAAAGGTGGCGCAGATAGCGGTCGAGATATTGAAGGTTATCTCACATTTAACAATTCAATTTCAAATATTGAAACAAAATGGTTTTTTGAATGTAAACATTATTCTAAAGGGGTCCCGCCAGTAGATTTAAATTCAAAAATTGCATGGGCAGACGCTGAAAATCCAGACTATTTAGTATTCTTTATTAGTTCATACATTACTACAGGAGCAAGAGTTTGGTTAGAAAAGATTGCTTCATCGAAAACATACAAAATGATTCTTATTGAAGGTGATGACTTAATAAATAGACTTATAAAATACCCAAAATTAATTGAGGATTATTTTTCACTTGATCGTTATGAGAAACTATTTAAGGAAACGAAAGATTCGAAAGCTAAATTTAATATCAACCCTAGTTTTGAACTACTGAAAGAAATAATTGAAAATATTGATTTAACAAGATTAGATGAAAAAGATTTTAGTTTTATCTTATTCAACTTTTACGGTCAATTCCAATACTTCGAGAGTAGAAATGATCACTTTGGAGATTTTGACGAAAGCATAGTTTATAGAATACTTGACTTTTTAGTTGAAAAAATCAAGAATACAGAATTACTATCCTTCGAAGAATATAAACTAGACTTCTCTCATCTCGATGGTCAAGGTATGTTGGATGAAATTGAATCATTGGACCACTACGAGCCAGGTGACGAGATAAGTTTATATAACTTTCAACATTACATTTTACATTTAAATCCAGGTGCACCTCATGACCGTTGGAAAATTGGGGAATATCTGGTTATTCTTTACAAGAATGTGGCATTTGAACTATTTGAAGTTGATGATGCAGAAATAAGAATTATAAAGGATTTCGACCCAAATCAGCTAACATCATTATCACTCGGATTACACGAAAACATTCATGAAGAGTACGAAAAATACGTTGAATTATGTACTTAACACAACCTACAAACCATGCGGAATTTCGCTTAGAGAAATCATTTTGAATTAACAAATCTATTCTTACCTTCGAGAAAACAATCTTAGTAAAGAGTCGCACGTTGCGTAGCTTAGGTCGTTAGCTGTAACATCGACAATAGAAAATGAAGTACATTGTATTAATCATATTTTTCCTTTTTGTGCATTCTTCGAGCGCACATAACCCTTATTGGACTCAACTTGATAAAAGGATAATTAAACGACTCGTCGGGATCAATAAAGATTCAACTTGTTTAATTGAAGAATATTTCGGAACAGCTGAACGTACAAAAAACAAGACAAATTTAGGGTTTGGTTGGACCGTTTGGTCGCCATCCAGAGCCGGAGGTAATATTTCAATAAGTTCCGATTTCTATTATTTCAACGACAGTTTAGTTGCATTTCAGATTAATGCGGAATTACCTGACGAAACAACTCTCAGAGACAGATACACTAAATGGTATAACCATTACTTCGAAATAAACGAGCATAACGAACTAACCCCCTATTTTTTTAAGATAGAGTCTGTTTATAGCCCACTAAAAAATATTGATGAGAATTTAAAATCAATTCCATTAAAAAATCAACTGATAACTTTAATGAAACCAACATCAAGTTTATACTATTATTGGGCTGGTGGTTACTCCGGTGGTATTCCTTTAAACCGCAAATTATTCTTAGAAAACGCAGAATCTCTTAGTTTCGATGAATTGAAATATATGACTTACTCTAAAAATCCAATTACGCGATTTATGGCAATTGAGGAGATTATTCGGAAGAATTATATTGAAACAAATTGCACATCAAAAGATTTAGAATGGTATGATCAATGTTATAAAGAAGTACCCCTAGTTAAAACACTAAACGGATGTCTTGGAAGTGCGGAAAGTTCAGAGAATCTAGTATATATGTTTTCTCAAATGAAATACCGCTAACACGAGTCTAACTATAAGCCTCAGCTCTTTCTTCGAAAAATAGTCTTTATGAAACAAAATAATTTAACTTCGAACTTGGGTTTACTTTAAAAAGTTCGGCATGCCGCCTGGCCAGAAACCATTAATGCGTCACACTAAAAAACATCAAACATGAAAAAAAAATACGGACTCACACTATGTATTTTCTATACAACCATTGTTTTCGGACAGGATATTCAGTTAATGGACTACTTGCTTTATCCACGACTTGACAGTACTTATTGGGAACTCGACATGAAAGCAATAAGCGGAAACTATTCTGACGTTGCCAATCGTTGCCAGACCTGCGTTTTTCAACAAACTGACACGACCAGAGGGAGGTTTTGCTTTAACACATCTTTGGGACAAGTGCAGTTAGACACATTACTTCATAATTTTTCAACAGAGAAACTGATCGGAAAATGGGACGTAATAAATTTTGGACAATTTGAAGTAACAGATAGTTTATTAACTAACTCTCCAATATATTATAGAAGTACCAATATCTTGGACGAACGAAAAGACAATAATGGTTATGTTACTTTCACCGAAAAACGAGTTAAGACTTCGTTGATTAAGAACAAAGCAATTCCAAATAGATCAGGACGTTATAAAATATTGGACGGCAAATTCTTGACGCTAAGATCGCTCAGCGGCTTTTGTGGAGCGACAATCATAGGCATGACAAAAGAAGGCTATTTAATAATAGACGATCATACTTTTCGGACACTTGCAAATAAGGGTAAGTATTTGACAGTTAAAACTTCAATAAGACGAATGATCTTGAAAAAAGTACGCCCGAATTAAACTAGGGACTGGCGTCAAAATCAGCAAAGTGCATGTCAATGCAGTTTTTACGTATATTTAAGTTTTGAAACTAGAGGTAAGATTGGAGATAAGAAGTGCTTTCTGCGCCTGCCTTGAAAAGGTTAAATGCAATTGACAAACATGCGATGAAATCGGCAATATTTTTTTTTATTATTCTATTAATTATCGCACCGATTGCGCTTGTACATAACATTAATAAAAAAGAACAAATTGGAATTGTCAAAACATATTCTATTGATGCGGATTATGCGTTGGGAGTCGTATTATATGAAAGTGAAAAATACAATTCCAATTATGAGCAGGATCGTATAAATGCTATTAAGAGACTCAAAAAAAGTGCTGCAAAAGGATTAGCGCCCGCACAATTTTATTTAGGAAAAATTTATCATTCTGACCCATTGCTCTCTAAAAAATCCGAGGGAATTAGTCTAATTAAAAAAGCAGCATATCAAAACGATGAAGAGGCCATCCAATTCTTAATTGATAAAAAAATAGCTTATAAAGCCAAACCAGAAGTTAATAAGTACAAGAAATATCTTTTGCCATTATTCATAATTCATTTATTGATATCTGCTACAATTACATTTTGGGTATACAAAAAAGGAAAAATACAAGAAAATAAAAATAAAATTGTACTAATTTGGTTATTACCTTATACCGGTGGTATATTAGGATTAATGGGCTTCTCAAAAAAATAATGCTGGTAACGCAAATTTAGCAAAAGAGCCGGGCCACGCCAGTAGCAGCAAAGCTAATCTTGATAACTAAAAACGTCTAATTATCAAAACTTACTATCTTTTATCCGCAAATAATATTAATTTTAATAATCGGCTAAAACGCAATGCGTGAAACCGCTATCAATAATAATTAAGTACAAAATGAAATCAATAATTCTAATTTTCTTTATGTTTTGCTTAAGTGTATTTGAACATGCAACCATAGCTCAAATTCCACTGTATGTGACCCCAATTTATAATTATGCCCCACTGAGCATTAACACGCCAGATTATCAAAAAGAGTTACTGTCGTTAAATTCGGCAAATTGTGATTCAATAGGATTGGTTTTTAAAAGTAGATTGGATTCTGTTTCCATCGAAAGCCTATTCATATATGCCATAAGATTGTATGATTTAGGTAAAAAAGATGAGTCCGTTTTTTGGTTTCATACTGCAAAATTAAGAGCAGGAATTTTCTCAAAATCTTTAGATCTTGAAAAGATTGGAGGAATTGGTTCAAAACCATTCGAATTGAAACAAGCATTTATAGCCTTTAGTCAATTGGCAGGAGAATATATTAATGGTTATGCAGGTGGAGATGTTGATAAATGGATCGCCACTTTAAAAGAAATAAAAACAACTGTTGATAGTTTAACAGTCTTTGTTCAATACCAAGATATTGCTTTTGTAGGTCAAGAAGACTTTCAAAAAGCAAAGGAGAATCGGTTAGCCGATTATGACAACCTGCTTGCTTACCTAGCGGAAAATAAAAAAGAAATTAAGAAAGCGAGGAAGAAAAACGGGATCGAAGGAAAATATTGATAATAACAAATAACCTCCATTATCGCGAGCGCATCTTAGCAAAACATTAACGAACAAATTAAAAAACACCGCCAAAAATGAAATTGACAGTAATAACCATATTGACCATTGGACTTCTTTCTTGTAACAACTTTAGAGACAAAAACTCGGTCGACAATAAAACTGAATTGGACAGTTCGGCTCAAGTTGACAGTATTTACATTGACCAGAACGAAACGGAAGGAAGTACATCATACATGGAATATTATAGCTGCGACTTTGATAAATTTTTATATTCACCTAAGACACCTAAACTTGCAAAAGATATCTTTTTTGATAGCGATTGGAATTTAAGTAATGACAATGAAGCTTTGGCATTGCTTGACAGTTTAACAGCAAAAGACAAAACTTCAAGAGCATTTTACTTTAAAGTCGTAACGAAAACAGAAAAGAGGTCGGACGGTTATTTCTCGGAAGGACTTGGATATGCCGGTTACAATTATGTTTTGCACAATACTCAAGAGTTTGCTTCATATTTTGACAACAAGCAATGCCATACAGCCAATGATTTGGTTACCTGGGCAAACATTGTTATTATGGAATTTAGTATACGAGAAGAAGGCAATTATGACAAACCAATAGCTGACGACTACATAATGAAATTAAAATCAAATTGTAAAAACTGCTCTACAACTCAAAAAGAAACGATTAATAAATTTGGCGTGTCCTTAAAAGACAAATGGAGTGAATTTTTGAATCACACAGACTAGAAAACGGATAGGAATCGAGCCGAATGGATATCAGCACCTTAGCAAAAGTAGTTGGCTTTTCATTCTAATAAAGATTATAAGCTAATTTTGGGAGTTAAGCCGTGTTGGGAGTTTGGTAGGTCAATCGCCACCTTCGCCAAGCCCAAAAACGCTACCTGCCATTTTTGGGCGACAGTGCAAAAACAAACGAACATAAAATATAAAATAATGACTTACTTAAAACCACTTTTTTTAGGACTTCTCTTTTTGACCGTTGGGGAAACAACTTTCGGACAAACAAATAAGTTTGATGTCGGTGTCGAAGGATGTCCAACTCTAACTTTTCTAAGGGGAAATGACTTTATTGACAACAACCATGAACCGACTATTGGTTTTACGGGTGGACTTTTCTTTCAGTATAATTTCAAAAAAATTATTTCGCTACGAACAAACATTGCATTTGAAAGAAAAGGTTCAGTATTGACTGCTCAAACAATCGACATCAATGGAAATCCACTTGGGGAAATTACTACAAATACAAATTTCGACTACTTGACTTTTCCAATTCTGGTTCGTGCGACATTTGGTAAGAAGGTTCAATTCTTTGTGAATGCTGGACCTTACTTTGGCTATTTAATAAAACAAACATTTGTAAGTAAAGGGGACAATATTCCAACTACAGCAAGTGACAACACATCGCTTGACAAGAGGTTTGACACAGGTATATCAACTGGGCTTGGACTTTCTGTTCCAATAAAATCAAAGTTTGCATTTTCATTTGAAGTAAGAAACAACCTTGGACTTTATAATGTAAGTGCCGTCCCAGTTGTAAACAATGGAACTATTAAGACAAATTCAACAAATTTTCTTTTTGGTTTCACTTACAAACTTGGACAACGGACTTCAGACACAAAGTAATTATGAGAAAAATTGAAACGAAAATGCTTGGTGGAAAATGTAAAACGGCAGATAACACCAAATAAGCAAAAGCGCCAAAAAGGTTATATTTACCTTCGGTGCTGCTTCGCGGTGAGAAGTCGCTTTTGCCTATTTGCAAAGCGTTAGGTGCAACAAACATACAATCCGATAAATGAGCAAATTATTATCCATATTTATTTTTACTTTCCTAACTCTTTATTCATTTTGTCAAAACTTAACTTCAGGTGAATATGATTCAGGAATGAAAATAGCGTATGACAGTATGACAAATAAAATCACAGGCTATTTTGAAAATTACACGGGAATGGATGAGGAAACTAGAAATCCTAGATTTTCATGTGTATTTTATATTATTGGGACAATTAAGGGATCAAAAGTAAATGTGGATACGTATTACCCTAACAGTAACGATAATAAAATTACTGGGATTATTGAAATTAAAAATGACACAACGTTTAAAATTAAATTACCTGAAGAACATGGTGGATGTTGGAATGTGCATCATTTTGCAGATGAAAAAGTAACGTTTACTTTAGAGAAACATATTTCCTGGATTCAAATTAGATTTATAGTTTCAGACAAAGCACATTTTTACTCAGATAAGACAATTAATAAAAAGCTAAATTCATATGCTATCAAAGATGACTTGGTATGTGTTGACAGAATAGATGGAGAATGGGCGTATTGTACGTTTTATGGTAAGTCAATTGTAAAGGGTTGGATAAGAATTGAAGATTTGAATAAAATATAGTTATAAAAGATCAGCAGCGCCTGATACCCGTAAAAAATAATTAACAAATGGTTTCAATTGACACGTTCAGAAAATTAGCACTTTCATTTCCAGAAGCAACGGAAGAATCGCACTTTGAAAAAACTTCGTTCAGAGTGAAAAAGAAAATCTTTGCTACTTATGACGACGTCAAGAAAAGAGCTTGTATCAAGTTATCAGCAATTGACCAAAGTGTTTTTACAGCTACCGACAAGACAATTATTTTCCCGGTGGACAACAAATGGGGAAAACAAGGTTGGACACTTATTGAAATGACCAAAGTGAAAAAGGAATTATTTGTTGACGCTTTGACAACGGCTTACTGTGAAGTAGCGCCCAAAAAACTTGGTGACCATATTAGACCCAATGACTAATGTGTGAATCAGGTAAACATATTAAACTCTGCACCTGTCTTGTTGGTGGAACTGCGAACGCAATAATTCATAACAAAAATTCAAGACGACACAAAAAGGACCAACTGTTAAATTCGGACAACATGTATATGTGGACGCTTTACAAGTATGTTGGGCTTCAAGATTGGGCCATGGAAGGATTGCTTTATCCACCAAGCAACAAATTGGGCGAATATTTGACAAATGAACTAGTGCTCACGCAACTTAACAATGAAAGGTGTTTTGATTTCGAGTACCAACCCAACGAAGGCGATAATTTGGAAATTTATATTGAGGAACAATCTATTTACAGTTTTTTGTCATTTATTTACAGAAACGGACAATGGAAAGTAGACAGTTATGATTGTTTTGTTGACAAGAAAGAAAGAATAAATTATGGTAAAGTAGTAACAGAATAACAACCATCTTCGCTTAGCGCGAGAGTGTTATGCTACAACAAATGAACGAAAAAATCCAAAATAACATTACAAATTCTGATCTGGCCTATGATGTCACGTTGAGAATTGATTTTGTTGAAACAGTTACTGTTAATGATTTAGATTCAATTGATTCACTGCTAAGCGCTGGGCTAATGGAATTAGGAATAGGATTTGGTTCCGCTCAAGGTGTTGATTTTATTTCGGCAGCACTTCTCGATTTTGGAGATGCCCCAACCTTCACAGATTTAAGGAATTGTGTCAATGAAGTTTTAAGCACTTATGCATCTATGATCAAACTGATTAGCTATAACAAGTCAGAATTCACCCAAGCCAACTTCGATTTTATTTCTGAAAAGAACGAAGAACTTGAAACAGTTTTGAAGAACGCTAAATTTGTTTTTCATGAAGTTGATTTTACTGAAATTTCAATTGCGTCGGATAGTCCTGAACACACCTATTTTTCAGGCTCAGATTCCGAAAATTCGATTACCATTTTCATTTCAGAAATTAACTACAACCAAAAAGATTGGATTAGATTTTCAATCAGTTGCAAAAGGTTGAATGATGATGAAATGGATGCGCTTTTGAAAAGAGTAAATCAAGTGCAATCCAACTCAGTTAGCATAAAATGGAAAGGATTGGAATATAACTATGAAACTGAGGCTTGGGAATTACCTAAACGTAATGAATTATTTGAATTCATTTAAAAACGAAAGCATCCAAACAAAAAATTCAAATGCTCAACCATTAGCCCTCCTCCCCTTTTTTGAAAAATAAATTCCTATATTTGGATATGCGCAACTCGCTAAATATGATTTCAAGTACTTTTAACTGTTTGTTGTAGGATTTTTTGTTGGTTTTCATTGGATTAAATGATAAGAAAAATAAAAAATTGGAATTTGAGTGAGTGGGAGTTGAGGGTAGAAGTAAGTTATCAGTAATTAAAATGTAGATTTCCTAGAAAACATGAAAGTAAGTACACCAATAGATTATTGGGATTCAACTGGTCACGTTAGATCAGAACTTATTAAAGAAGGTGATAGACTGACTATGGTATTGAGAGGAATTGTATTCGTCAACGAGAAAAGAGACGGATGGAAGCCCCAAATTGAAAAAAAAACCATGAAATTGTCAGAGTTTATGATTGAGGATGGTTACTTATGTGGGTTTTCCATGAAAATATTAAAAAAACAAAAAAGAGTGTTTTGGAGTACTAATGATGAGCTATTTAAGGACTTGAATATTCTTCTGGATAAATTGGACGCTCAAATAGCGATTCAAGATCAATTGGAATACCTTTTACCTTTCAAATCTCTAAGCAACGCACATATAAATGCTTTAGCAACCGCAATCAAAGATGAAGAAGCAGGAATGGCATTGTATTATATTGGAGCAACAAGAATGGGACACATTTTACCAAGACTATTAGCTAATATTCAAGACCAAAATTGGCCAGCTTGGGGATGGACCGTAATGTTGTTAGTGGATATAGGAGAAAAATTAATACCAGAAATAAAAAAAGTCTTTGAAACAGAGCCTAACGATACTATTTGGCACAAAAATATAATTTGGGTTTTGAATCATTGGGATAGACAATTGGTGTATCAACTTAAATCAGAATTAATTGATACAGTTTTAAAAGCCGATTTTGATGATGCTTCTATTTCTGCTCTCCAACTTCTTCATGAAAAACAATTAATAGAAGAAAATGAAACTTTCAAATATTACAATATTCTAGAAGACAAATACGCTAATAATGTCGATATATTAGATGATTTAACGGAACTAAAAGCAAGAATAAATCCTGATAATAACAACTAAGTGCCACTATCGCGCGAGCCTATTTGCAAAAAGTTATATATAATAATTACCAACGCAGTCTAACATAATTGCGTTATACTTACAAAACCGATTATTATGAAAAAAATCTTACTTATTATTTGTAGCACCCTACTCACATGGATGGTGTTTTGTCAGCCCACACAAGGGCAGATCTTCAATTTTTCAGTAGGAGATGTGCTTGAAACCAAAACGCATGGTTCAATGTTTCCACTATATCAGATAGATACAATTGTATCTAAAACAATAAACGGTGACTCTATTCACTATGTTATTCATCGAAACTATTTAGCCGATGGCCCAAGTCCTTCCTCTGGTCAGTCAGTTGTGTACTTAGATATTGATGTAACTCAAACCGCTATTTATTCACCACCCGCATATAGCTGTGCACCAGTCATTGACAGTATTTATATCGGAGATTGCGGACAAACCGTATGGCACAGAGAAACATACTTTGACACTTGTTCTATTGACCCTCCCATGTGGAGCGCTGATTTAATGGAAGGACTAGGTGGAAAATATTATTGGTTTTGGGATCCCTCTAATCCTAATCCAAGCTTTACAATCTGGCATGAATTGATTTATTCAAATACTGCACAATGGGGAGAATGTGGAGACTATTATGCATGGTTTGTTGGAATGGATGAACTTGAACCAATTGATAGAAAAGTCATTAAGGTTGTTGACCTTTTGGGGAGAGAAATTGACATAAGACCAAATACAATTTTGATATATGTCTTTTCCGATGGAACAAAAGAGATGGTATATCACGTGGAATAAGCTTCTGCACATAACATCGCCTTAAGTTCCACCTCTACTTTTTTCATAGGAAAGTTTTTGGTGCTTAAGTGGAGAAATAGTAGTTTTGAATAAACTGCATCGAGTAGCGACGAGCGCCTAGACGAGAAACACCATTACCAGCAATAAGTGCTGACTTTTCGAATGACAAGATAACAACATGAAAAATATATTTCTAATCCTTACGACAACTTTGATATTTTGGTCTTGTAACTCCGACAAAAACGATGAAAAAAACATTCAAACAATGAATCCTAATGACATCCAACTTAATGAAGTAGTTCATGACTCCCTTACAACAGAGCAAATTGATAAGATAACAACGATACATTCGACATTTGAAGAAGTGTATCAGGTAAGCTTAGAGGAGACAATAACAAATTTCAAAAGAGACCAAAATCCTGATAGCGAAATTGATATTTGGTTACAGATGGCAGCAGCATTTAAAAAGTACCTAAGTTCTAAGCAAGAAAATTTAGACTTGAGTACTAAAAAAGAAGTTTTTAAACTTATTCTATCGCGTTCAATGATGGCTGACGAAGAAGCAATTGCTAATTCTAATCTGACTATTTTAACAGTAAAAGAGGCAAAAGAAGTTTTAGGCTATTATACTGCAACACCTGACCCAATTGATGTTCTAAAAAAACCGTGAAGAAAGTGTGAAGCATGCAAAGCTGGTAACACAGCGCTGAAGCAAAAACAGCTAAGTGCATGTTAATACAGTTTTTACGTATATTTAAGTTTTGAAACTAGAAGTAAGATTGGAGATAAGAAATGCTTTCTACGTCGGCCTTGAAAAGGTTAGACTTAATTTAAAAACAAACGCACTATGTCATTGACACAAATTGCTTTTTTAAGAAAAGCAGACATGCCGACAAACGGACAACTTCAAGACACCATCCAAAAACTTGGATATGACTTCAACATATTAGGTGAACTTGAAAAACAAATTGACGAAGACGGACTTGAATGCACGATTAACGGATTTCAAACATACTTTGAAACTTACGTTGACTCTGCTGATATTGCAATAACCGACAATGAAGCTGATTGGATTAAACCAGACATAACAAACCAAGACACTGCAATTTCATTTGTTTGGGGTGCTGACTTTGCAGCAGGTGCCTGTATCGGACTCATTTCAATTGCTTTGACAGATTTAAGCCAGGCCTTGATTTACTATATGGACGACCAAATGAAGTGTTCACGAGAAATGTTACTTGCTGACACACCACAATTTCTTGCAGAACTTCATAAGCAGAATAAAAGAAGTGAAAATCAGCAAGATACTGCTAAAACAATGCCTGCAAACACGCAGATTAAAAACACATTTTGGGACAGATTAAAGAACATATTCAAATAAACTACGTTTAGCATCACCTACACTTTACCACTCAAGCAGCTTCTACAAAGAGAAGTACATGAAAAGAAATAAATGAACGAAAAAATCCAAAATAACATTATAGATGCTGATCTGGCCTTTGATGTCACGTTGAGAATTGATTTTGTTGAAACAGTTACTGTTAATGATTTAGATTCAATTGATTCACAACTTAGCGCTGGGTTAATGGAATTAGGAATAGGATTTGGTTCTGCCCAAGGTGCTGATTTTATTTCCGCAGCACTTCTCGATTTTGGAGATGCTCCAACCTTCACGGATTTAATGAATTGTGTCAATGAAGTTTTAGGAAGTTATGCATCCATAATCAAACTGATTAGCTATAACAAGTCAGAATTCACCCAAGCCAACTTCAATTTTATTTCTGAAAAGAACGAAGAACTTGAAACAGTTTTGAAGAACGCTAAATTTGTTTTTCATGAAGTAGATTTTACTGCAATTTCAATTGCGTCAGACAGTCCTGAACACACATACTTTTCCGGCTCAGATTCCGAAAATACGATTACCCTTTTCATTTCAGAAATTAACTACAACCAAAAAGATTGGATTAGATTTTCAATCGGTTGCAAAAGGTTGAATGATGATGAAATGGATGCGCTTTTGAAAAGAGTAAATCAAGTGAAAATCAACTCATTTCGCATAAAATGGAAAGGATTGGAATACAACTATGATACTGAGGCATGGGAATTACCTAAACGCAATGAATTATTTGAATTCATTTAAATCGAACACATACTAACAAAACATTCAAATGCTTAACTATTAGCTCTCCTCCCCTTTTTGGAAAATAAATTCCTATATTTGAATATGCGCAACTCGCCAAATATGATTTCAAGTTCTTACACCTGTTTGTTGTATTTTCGATTGGTTTTCAGTGGATTAAATGATAAGAAAAATGAGAAATTGGAATTAGAGGTTAATGGGAGTTGTGGGGATAAGTAAGTTATGGGTAATGAAGAATTGTGTTTAGTTGAACATGAAACATTCTGAAGAGTACATAGAAAATAGGCTAAAATGGAGAGGTAAGAAAAATGGACTTCCAAAGAAGAACTCCATCTTTTTCGACGACCTATGTTCCGTCGAAAAAAAGAGATTTACAATTGTTCTAGGATCAAAAACAATTGGCAAACCTGTAATTTTATTCAAAGGGAAGAATAATCGATGGACGATATTTGGAACAAATATGATTGCAAGTGGATCGGATCAATCATTTGATACCGTTAGATACTCGAATATAGATGAGCACACTATTGGTGACGATCCTCTGGGTGTTTTTTCTTCAAAGGAACCTACAAAACTAAGCCTATTTCTATTTCGATTGAAAAAGTTCAAGCAAGACAAAATTCTTGTAAGAAAGAAAGATGGTATTATGATGACTCTTTATGGCCCCAAAGGTGAAGACGTTTTCGATATGCACAACATCATGATAATGCTTGAAAGAATGGCAAAAAGTTGATACCCATAACACCAAACAAGCAAATGCGCAAAAAGTAATAGATTCGTAAAACGCCTTTGTCTATTTGGAAACCGCTATGTAGGATTAACTACATCCCCAAAAAACACCCAAATACACTTTGAATTAATACCAATATTTGGTATGTTTGCTAAAATTAATTGTTATGAGTAAAAACACATCCATTACTTTGGGTAGTTATTTTGATCAATTTATTCAACGTATTTTAAGAGAAGGACGGTACAAAAATGCAAGTGAAGTTGTTCGTGCTGGATTGAGACTGCTTGAAGAAGAGGAACAGAAAATTATTGCTTTGCGTCATGCGATTGACGAAGGGATTAATAGTGGTTTAGCTGAAGATTTCGACGCCGACGAGCATTTAAAAAAGTTGAAAGCAAGTAGAAAATAAATGGCAAAGTTTAAGTTAACAAACAATGCCGTAAAGGATCTATCTGATATCTGGAATTACACTGTTGAGACATGGTCTGAAAGCCAAGCGGACAAATATTATAAGCTAATAATTAGTGCTTGTTCAACAATCGCTAAGAAACCACAAATTGGTAAAGAATATCCAGAAATTTATCCAGATCTGAAGGGAAAACTTACCTCAAAGCATATCATTTTCTATCGTGTATTGGAAGATCAAACGATTGAAATAACGAGAATCCTGCACGAGCGAATGGATTTGAAGAATAAATTAACGTAGTTGCTCGCTTCGCGGGTGAAAAAATGAACGCCACTTAACAACAGTAAGCAAAATGACGCACTTACATATTCGAGAAAAAGAACTACTTCGCCAACTGCGAAACCGTTAGCGGCAAGCTTACCGAATCCAACAATCAGAAAAACTATTGACGAAAAAAACATAGAAATTATACAACTTAATTCCATAATTGTATAATAGTTCATAGTGATTGCAAAGCTAACTTTGAATTTTATTCATCCATAAAATTTGAAACAATATGAACGGCAAAAACAACATCGCAATAGGATTTTTGATAATGGGCTTTTTTATGGCTTATGGTTTTTTGTTAATTTACCTTCGTGACTTTGCACCAGGAAAAGAGGAATGGGCTAATTCTTACAGTATCGGAAAACACTTTGAAACTCGATTAGCTCATGTTCATGGAAACCTTTTTGCATTTCTAAATATTCTAATAGGATATTTGTTACTTCGTTTTAGTGACAAACTTAAAAATGTCAAAGCTATTTCTTGGTTAGCATTGATAGGTTTATTGATGCCACTTGGAATATTATCCGAAGTCTATTTTGGCTTACCACCTGTTTTAGTTTTAATTGGTGCAATAACGATGACTGTTTCGGTTGTGTGGCTTGGAGTTGCATTTCTTAAAATGAAACCGCTAACTCAATTATGAAAAAGGAATCATGTAATTTTCAAATTTTAATCTGTAAGACTTACTCCATTGAAAGACGCCACCTTTGTAATGTCAATTGGAATTGATTTTTTCAAAGAAGATTGATTACAATGAATGAGTTTAACGCACACAAACACCTTAGAAAAATGAGTAATCTATTATATGTAATCGCAGTGATTTTAATTGTTCTTTGGGCTATCGGTTATTATGCCTACGACTTTGGGTCACTCATTCACATCTTACTGGCAATTGCCGTAATCGCTGTTTTGTTTCGACTTATCAGCGGAAACAGAGTATAAATTAAAACAAATAAATAAAGTATCATGGAAAATTCAGGGAAAGTAGTAGGAGCATTAGTTCTAGGAGCAGCAGTCGGAGCAGCATTAGGCATTTTATTCGCTCCAGACAAAGGAAGCAAAACACGTCAAAAATTGATGAGTGGTGCAAAAGATGTTGCGAAAGATCTTAAAGACAAAATACAAAAAGAAAAATTTGAATTAGACCATCAAGCTTAGATTTGAAAGTCTGCATTTCATGCATTCATTCGGATCGAGCGTCTAAGTTCAACTAATTCTTAACAGTGGTCAAATGCTAGGTTTCTCGCTTCAGTGTTAGATTCAGCAGCTGACCATTGTTTTGGATTAAGTAATTAAATCTTAAGTACATGCCAGATACAGGAAAAATAGAAGAATTGACCAAAAGTTTAAAAGTGTACGTGCAAACGAACATTGAACTCTTTAAATTGAGTGCAACAGAACGCATTTCTGTTTTTGGATCAAGCATCATGAGCCTACTCATTGTAGGTTTTTCGCTTTTCTTGTTGGTATTATTTTTTAGCATTACGGTAGGATTTTGTATTTCTCGTTATTTCAATGATTACGCTTTAGGTTTTCTAATCGTCACGGGTTTTTATTTCCTATTGACCTTGATTCTTATCATTTGTCGCAGAAAGTGCATTGAAAAACCAATGCGTGACAAAATAATTCGTCGCATGTTAAAGAAATAGCATTTCAAAATAGCATTACATAGAACACCAAAAACGATTCACCATGGAAAAAACAGCATTTTCAGTGCATGATGATTTATTGTCGCTCATTAGTGAAGTCAAAAAATCCAAAGAAATTCAAGAGATTAGATTACGCGAATCCTTTGAAGATTTGGCTCAATCATTAAGTCCAGTCGAAGTAGTGAAATCCTCCATTCATGAACTCGTGACTGATAAAGGCATGCAATTCGATTTGATAAAAGGAGGAATGAATTTAGGAGTCAACTACCTCATCGAAAAAGTGTTCAACAAAAATGGCAGCGTCAAAGGTTTTTTGAGTTCCGTGCTTTTAGAAAAGGTTTCCGCTTCTTTTATTCAAACAAATGCTGCAAGTATAATTGTTGGAGTCGAGAAGTTGTTTTCGGCAAAAACGGAAACCTCCGAGTAATTCTTCTGATTTTTTTAAGTCTCAATCAATCTGAGTCTAAAACAATCGGCATTTTAAATCCCCGATGATTTCACAAAAGATTCCATTTTATCTCAAAGCAACAGTGATCATTATTGGTCTCTATTTTTTCATTGAGATCCTTTACCTGTCGCAGCTAATCCTTTTACCACTTATTTTCGCACTAATCATCGCCATTGTCCTAAGCCCACTTGTTGCCCTTTTAGAACGACTCAAAATTCCCCGTGTCATTGCGATCGCTATTTCCATTGTTTTGTTAGTCGCCTTACTTTTTGGTTTGGTGTTTTTTCTTTCCGTTCAAATGAGCAAGTTTTCTGAGTCATTTCCTGCACTCTTGGACAAAAGTCAGGAAGCGATAAGCAGCTTTACAAAATGGATTTCTTCCAGTTTTATCTTGGAAATGAGCAAGGTGGAAACCTACATGGATCAAACAAAAAGCGAAATTATCCAAGGCAGCAAATCGTATTTCGGTAAAACCATCAGTGGAATTAGTCACTTGTTGGTGACGGTTTTTCTTCTTCCAGTTTATATTTTCTTGATTTTATATTACAAGCCCTTGCTTCTTGAGTTCATACATCGACTTATCGGAAAACTGAACGCGTCAGAGGTAGATGAAGTGTTGAGCTCGACCAAGTCAATTGTAAAACAATTTTTGGTTGGCTTAGTGATTGAAATCGTGCTTGTTGCAGTGCTCAATTCACTTAGTTTGATGCTCATCGGGATCGAATATGCCATCTTATTCGGCGTGATTGGTGCGCTCTTAAATCTGATTCCATACATTGGCGGCATTATTTCAATTTCCTTGCCCATGCTGATTGCGCTCGCAAACCATTCGGTAACTTCCGCTTTATTGGTACTACTCGCCTACTCCATTGTTCAAGTAATCGACAACAATTACATCATGCCAAAGTTGGTTGGATCACGCGTCAAAATCAATGCCTTGGTTTCCATCATCGTTGTGATAGCCGGTGGCGCTTTATGGGGAATTCCCGGGATGTTCTTATCCATTCCACTCACGGCCATCACCAAAGTCATCTTCGACCACATCGAATCACTAAAACCGTGGGGCTTTTTACTTGGCGACACCATGCCTCCCATGACAAAATTTAGATTACCGTTTGCACAAAAGAAGTGAGTGGTATTGGGTAATTGTCGAGCAGACTGCTTTGTGATTACAGCGATAAGTTCTTTGGATTAAACTAAAAATTTGTCAAAACCTTTGATGACTGAAAGCAAAAGCCTTCCTACTGCATGTTGATTGAAAAATAATTTGTTATATTTGGGTATGCGTAACTGCTAAACTTAATTCCAAGTACCTATAACTGTTTTTCGGATTTTTTGTTGGTTTTGATGGATTATACGTTGTTAAATACAGAGAAATTGGAATTAGAAGTTATTGGGAGTTGTGTGTATAAGTAAGTTATAGCCAATAAAACAAACACTCAAACCAATAGATAATAAAATGAAGCTGAAACATTTTTTTAATCTCGCATTATTCATGACCTTGACAACCATCTGCATGGCTCAACGAAACGATAAATTAGACTCTTTGATAAATACACTTGACAATTATATGAGTACTCATATTCCGGATATGAATTCTGGAGTCAGTGGATTTAAGAATAAAGTTGAAAATAAAACATTGATTAAAACAACCTTTGTTTATGAGGGTGAATCTCATGATGCAAGATTTGACCTTGATAAAACCAATGTAGTAATTGAAAAAATAAAAGTGGACAGAGAAGCTGCACGCGCATATGGTTTCAAATACTATTATGAGGTTTCAATTGATGGAAGTTGGTTTTCGAGTAATATTGAAGATCTAAAGGTTGCTGAACGAATCAAAGTTCTACTCGATGAGATAATTCAAGAACTTAATTGAAATGGCTATAACATCAACTAAAAGCCACGGGCTGAACAAACACATCAAAGAAGCCCGCGTCTGCTAGTTGAGAAACCGTTAGAAATCATTGCAATAACACTACAGAATAACAATAATAGATGTGACAGGTGAAACCAGAAAAGCCTAAAACAGAGTAAGGGAAATATTTTAAAATGAAAAAATGAAAAGCAAAATTACATGTTCCAAAATGGCTTTTTTACCTTTAGCCTTTCTTGCATTTCCATTCGTTTCTTTGGCCCAAAATGGTTCGCTAGACCTCACTTTTGGCATTAATGGAATAGCGATTAATACTGTTGGAAGCAATCACTCCCAAGCCTATGCTCTAGCCATACAAAGCGATGGGAAAATTGTTGTTGCTGGCTATAGTAGGATCTCTTTCCAGGATGATTTTGCTTTAGCGCGTTATAATACAAACGGTAGTTTGGACAACACCTTTGGCACTAATGGGGTTGTGACAACACCGATTGGCAATGCTGACTACGCCACGGACGTAGCCATACAAAGCGACGGGAAAATTGTAGTAGCCGGAAATAGTTACCACAATGGCACTGATTGGGATTTTGCTTTAACACGTTACAACAGCAACGGCAGTTTGGACAACACCTTCGGAGCCAATGGTATTGTGACTACTGGGGTTGGTGACTTAAATGATGAAGCATATGCTATAGACATACAAGGTGATGGTAAAATTGTGGTGGCAGGACAGAGTCACAATGGCACAAATAAGGACTTTGCTTTAACACGTTATAACACAAACGGTAGCTTGGATAATACCTTTGGTACGAATGGAATTGTGACTACTCCTATTGGAGTCTCATATGATATCGTAAACGCAATGGCTATACAAAGCGATGGTAAAATTGTGGTTGCAGGATTTAGTTATAACGGCATCAATGATGATTTTGCTTTAACGCGTTACCTTTCTAACGGCAGTTTGGACAGTGGCTTCGGTATCAATGGAATTTTGACTACTGCTGTAGGAATCTCAGATTCTCAGGCGAATTCGTTATCCCTTCAAAGTGATGGTAAAATTGTAGTGGCCGGTTTTAGCCAAAATGGTAATAATTCAGATTTTGCATTATTGCGTTATACCTCCAGCGGCAGCATAGACAACTCTTTCGGTACCAATGGCATTGTGACGACAGATATTGGGACAGGTGATGATTATGCTTCGTCATCGGCTATTCAAGGCGATGGTAAAATTGTGGTGGCAGGATTCAGTCACAATGGAATTGATTTTGATTTTAGTTTAGCACTATACCATACAAACGGTATGCTGGATAGCACTTTTGGTACCAATGGAATTGTCCAAACACCTATCGGAGCAACTGAAGATTTTGGTAGAGGAATGGCTTTGCAAAGCGATGGAAAGATTGTAATGGCAGGTTCGGCTAATATTAGTTTTGCTGTAGCGAGATATGATTATGCAGGTCTGGTGGGTTTAGATGATGTCAATAATGGAAGTAAAGTGGGGTTTTATCCAAATCCTTTTTCTACTCAGACTGTTTTGCATACAAATGAAAACTTTACGGACGCCACCTTGACGGTATTTAATTCTTTTGGTGAGACAGTTAAACAAATTAAAAATATGAGTGGGCAGACCATCACTTTACACCGTGACAATTTAACAAATGGACTATACTTCATTCAACTGACACAAGACGATAAGATAATTTTTTCAAACAAATTAATAATCACTAACTGACACGAAAGTCAAAAGTTAAAACAACGAAACGCTAACAGCTGCTTAAGCGTCAGCCCAAAATCTCGCGTCTCAACAAAAGAAAATTGAATGGAAAAGTTCTATCTTCGGAACAATAATTTATTTAAAAATTCGAGCCGATCGCATAGCAACAAAAAGTTACTCACAAAATAAAAAAGACTCTCCATGAAGAACTTTATCATATCATTCTTGATTTCTTTTCCTAGCATACTTTGCTATGCTCAAGATTCACTTGATGTGAAGCACTGCACGCTTTCCAACATAAAGTTTCTAAAAACTGAACAGCTTTCAAAAATCATGAATAAAGAAGAAATGCGAATTCAGAAAGGCTGCATTGTCTCAAACATAACTAAAGGTGAATTTGAGCTCAACAAAATATTTAATGACTCAACCACTTCCCTAAAAAACGAGAACCTTATTATTTTGTGTACTTCAATTCTCCAAAGTGGAGACCTTTATCACCTGCATGATAGTGCTGGTCAACAACTCTTTGCCCTTCTTGATACAAGTGATTATGATAAGTCGTTATTTAATAACCAAGACAAATTCGAATATATTTTATTACGAATGAATCATCCTTTGAGTCGGGTGCTCTATGCAGGAGGACGGTTTGTCGAAATTGGCCAAAAAAATAAGGAAAACCTTTTTACATTTATCGGAACAGAGAGTTTTAGCCCAAAAACAAAAAAGTACTTTATAGAAGCCTTATACTCATTGACCGTAAGTCAGAAAAATGGTGAATATGTTAATAAAAGAATCAGCCATTTGAATCTTGATGTCAATTTAATGGAATACAACGACAGCCTTTACAAAGCCTTTCAAAAATTCAAGCCCCTATTTGAAAATTTAGAAGCAATTCACACTTGGAAAGAAATGGATAAAAACGACAAACTCATTCAGGAAATGTTTGAATCCTATCACCCAATTATGTTTTTGCAAATTTTATCTTTCAATCCAAGTACAGTTTTAGAATCAAAAGAACTTTCTCAGCTCAAACAAAACGCATTGATTAGCATAATTAAAAATGCTGACAAAAATTCGTTCTATAGTTCATATAGACTGGCATATCTAATCGAACTCCTTGTTGACAGAAACTATTCAGTAAGATTTTTAGACGCGATAATGTCCGAGTCGGAAAAGGATAAATTTATTATGCAGCTTGAAAAATGAAAAATGTACTAGATTCAGATGCTCGTTGCGCCAATCCCAATGCCGCGAACGAAAACATGAAAACCGAGATAGAAACACAAAAGAAATTCACGTTAAGATTAGAGGATATTGTTTATTTTCTTTTCGGAATACTCCTTTTTCTCATCGGTTTATATATTTCAACCATTATTAGACTCAATTCGCTTCCAACATCTATTAGTTGGAAAATTGTGATCGTAATTTCAGTTATAATCGGAATAGGACTTCCTTTATTGTTGATTTTTCTTTCATTTAAGAGAAGATTAAAAGACATTTATTATTTCGAAAACGGTTCGATTATAAGACAAAGAGATGAACAAATAATTTTTAACATTCCAATCGCAAAAATTGTTTCGGTAAGAATCAATAATAAAAAGGGAAATGCTGGAACAATAATTTTGTTCACAAATGAAGCAAGTAAAAATTACTTTTTCACCTATACTCCATTTAACATGACGATTCCCTTGCCACTCTATGGTCTAACAAAAAACAAAATTAACTTAGCTTCGGACCGAAAGAAAATCGTGACAGAAATTTATAAAGTGAACCCCAAGTTGAATTTTATTGAAACATATTAATAAACGATAACTTAGAGCTATCAAGCACCTATTCTCCAATCTTTCTCAGATACAACAATCATTTGAAAGAAAAAACTTTAACTTCGGTTCAATATTTTAATAACAGATTTGTGCTGGGTTCAAAACCAATAAGCACAACAAAAAATGAAACTAATGTTTAAAATTTTTAAGAAATTAATTGACCCAAAAAAAGAGATACTTTCTGAGATTAAACAATTGAATTTTGACGATTTTGAGACAATTGTTAAACTTATTAAGCCAACAGCCCTTTTAGATATCAAAAGTGGAACACCACAAATAGGGTCATCAAAGTTCGGGGGTTGTCCTGACCTAACCAATTCTAATCAATGGCCTCTTTTTGACAATAAACCAATGGTTTTTTTATGTCAAATTTCAACAAAGGAACTAAGCAAAGTTGATTGCGGTTTCAATTTCAAAAAAGAAGGATTAATTTCTGTCTTTCATTACTTTGCCGCTCCACAGAACGAATATGGAGCAGCGTATGACTGCTCCCCCTCAAAACAGGAATATAAGATCGTTTTTACTGAAACTAAAAATGAATTACTAAGAATTTCTTACCCCGAGAATTATGTTAAAGATTATGAATTCGAAGAAAGGGCAATTGCATTCATACAATCTTATCAAATTCCTGGTTCTCCAGAACACAGCGCCGTAATAAACTCAACTTTAAATGAATCCGACAAAAATAAACTTTATGATTATGCTGAAAGTTATATGAACATTTTTGAAAGTCAGATCGGAGGCTATCCAATGCCAGTACAGGCTGGACCGGATTTGGACTGGACATCATCTAAATGGCCCAATCTAAAGTATTTAAGTACCGAGTATGTGTCTAAAGCCATGGAATTCGAAAATTTATTGAGTTTTACATTCGAATTTGATTTCGAAAGTATCGGAGATTCAAACATGTATATTGGAATAACAAAACAAGATTTGGAAAAGTTAGATATCAATGAAGCAATAATAATCCATCAAGCAACTTAAAAATTGTGAAGTGCCATACTTAATCGTTATTATTATTTGTTTTTTGGGTTCACTAACAAGTATTTTCTTTCCGTATTTAGAAAAGTTAAATGTGTATTGTGGTGATTTAGAATTACCAATGTCGGTACCCGGATATGAATTTTCTAGTATCCCATTCATCATGATTACTATCTTGATTGCAGCTTTTACAAGCCTGAATTGGTCATTTTTCTTAAGTTTTGTTAATCTTGGATTAGTTTATTTAACAAGAACGGCAATCCATTTTCAAGGATTTATTGATCATGATTATGACAGCAAGGCGGCGATTGGATATTATTTACTTGTCGCTTTTTCTATAATTTTTTTTCTTACAACAACTGTTTTTTGGTTAAGCATTTTGTGGTCAAAAAAGGTAACACCTAACAACCGTCAATCATTCAAACAATGAACCACCCAATTTCCAAAATCCTCGCCCTCTCCCTCCTATTTGCTTGCAACGAAAGTGTAAACAAAAAAAACGAACCCAATTCCTTTCCCGAAATAAAAGAAAGTTACTGGACCTCAGAATTTTACTTTTATCGAAATGTCTATGCATTTAACTCCAATAATCAAGGTGTTTGTTATGAGCATCAACTCGCGCGAACGTGTCCCATTGATTTGGAAAAACAGAACATATCAGGAGACAGCATGTTGCTCATGGATGAAAAACCGTTTAGGTATACGTTGAAGGACAGCACATTGTTGATCACATTCATTCCAAGCGATAATGATTCGATTCCTTCAAGAACATTCACACGCATAAAATCATCGAAAGGCGAATTTATTTTTAAATCGAACTATGAATATGCGTACGGAAAAGAGTTTTTATATCCTGAGCCAAAATGGTTTAAATGCTGTTTGTGATATCACAGAGGAATGCGCATTTGCAAGCATTTTTTTTGAATCTACTATTTTGGATGGACCAATACGAATTGTAAATCAATTTTAATTACCTTCATCTTGTCATTAAAATACACACATTTAAATCAACAACTTCACAAATTCGAAAACAATTTTCACCATAGCACCATGACAATCGATTATCTATTTAAAGGCTTAATTATTGGATTCTCTGTCGCTGCGCCCGTTGGTCCGATTGGTGTGCTCACCATAAAACGCACATTAACCGAAGGACGAATAGCTGGTTTTGTGACGGGAATGGGAGCCGCTTTGGCCGATACCATTTATGGTGTGATTGCAGGTTTCGGGTTGACAGCCATTTCCTCATTCATGATGACACACGAATTTTGGATGAAATTAATTGGTGGCTTGTTTTTGCTTTTTTTAGGAATCAAATCATTTGTGGCAAAACCTGCTTCGAAAGCGGCAACGCTAGATAGCAAAGGTCTGTTCTATCATTTCATTTCCACCTTTTTCTTAACCGTTACAAATCCAGCAACGATCTTGTCTTTCCTTGCTATTTTCGCTGGACTCGGCTTAGGAACTGAAAAGTCAGACTATTCATCTTCCATGATTCTCGTGCTCGGTGTGTTTCTTGGATCTGCAATCTGGTGGTTTCTGTTGAGCACTGCAGTGAGTTATTTTCAATCAAAAATCACGGCTGAGAGACTAATTTGGATCAACCGAATTTCAGGTTTGATCATCATTTCGTTTGGTCTTTTTGCCTTGTATTCGTGTTTGATAATGAATTAAAGGCACTGACGAAGCACGAGCGAAAGAATTAATGGAAACATTGCCCTTATTCCAACTCAAAAAAAGCGTGGAATACTTGAGCTTAATCAAGCAGTTTTAAGTTAAGGATCTTTCCAAATTTGTATTCGGCTAATCCGAATTTTGGAGAAGCGAGAAAATGTACTAAATTTAAACATTGGAATGCGAGTGAATGTGTGATTTCATGCATTCATTCGTGTTTTTAGTGCTAATTTTTTAGTAATAAATTGGATACATCATGCAAAACAATTTCCTCGACAGCTCCATCAAACAATTCGAATATTACAAAATGCTCGGAGAAAAGACATTTTCGCAGCTTTCCGACGAACAACTTTTATTTCAATACAACGAAGAAAGCAACAGCATTGCCACGATTGTAAAGCATTTGTGGGGCAACATGCTTTCGCGCTGGACCGATTTTTTGACATCGGACGGCGAAAAGGAATGGCGACAAAGAGACGCTGAATTCGACAATGACATTGCCGACCGAATCGAACTTTTAGCCAAATGGAACGAAGGTTGGGCGTGTCTTTTCAACGCCATCACGCCACTCACCGAAAAAGATCTAACAAAAGAAGTTTTTATTCGAAATCAAGGTCACTCCGTTACTGAGGCTATCAACCGACAATTAGCGCATTACGCCTATCACGTAGGTCAAATTGTCTTCATCGGAAAATTGATGTGCAACGAAAACTGGCAATCTCTTTCCATCCCAAAAGGAAACTCGATTGCATACAACACAGATAAATTTGCACAGCCGAAGCAAAAACAGCATTTTACAGTTGAATATTTGAAGAAAGAACAAGAAAATCAATAAAATCATGAGTTACGACATCGCTTTATACCGCACAGAAACCAAAGAAAAAGAAATCCTTTCTGCAGATGAAAACTTCTTCGAAGATGAAAGCAACTTAGTTCCTTTCACGTCAGAACAACGTCAGGAACTTCAAGATCGTTTGTTGAAATACGATTATGAAATTGTGCGCGAAGATGCATTTGGCATCCATTTCCAGCACGAAGATGAAGTGTTTGGAACCGCTTTACTTTCAAGTGCGGCACTCTATTTTACAGCAAGTTGGGATGAAGACTCCATTTTTGAAATAGGCATGACCGCCTCTGAATTTACCGACACAGGTGCCTACGCAAAATACGACTTTCAACAGGATGGCTGGGAAGAAATTTAAGAAGTTGTGCTCCTGTACTACGTCTCCGCTTTTTGAAAAATAAATTCCTATATTTGAATATGCGCAACTCGTTAAACATGATTTCAAGTACTTGTAACTGTTTGATGTCGGATTTATTGTTGGTAATCAATGGATTAAACGAAAAAGGATGTAGTAAATTGGAATTAGAGGGGAATGGGAGTTGCGGATATAAGTAAGTTTACTGCAAGGCTACGAGACACCTTACGAATAACAACAGCAAATTAAAATGCAAAACTTAGCAGAAATTTTCAAGAATACATTTGACCCTTTTTTCAATGCACCAATACAAATTTGGGAGACATTTGCCGAAAATGGACAAATAATTGAAACTACTAAAAACGAAGTGATTAAAAAGTATAGTGAGCGAGAAAAATACTTTTATTTTATTCTAAAAGGTTCGGGCGGAATTATGTTGTTCCAAAATAATAATTATCTGTGCATTGACTTGTGTTATGAAGGTGATTTTTTTGGCGATTATTTTTCATTTATCTCCAATCAAGCAACAGAACTTGAAGTGATTTGTTTTGAACCTTCAACGCTTTTTAGAATAGACAAGCAAAATTTTGAACAATTGTCGAAAACTGAATATGGACAACGGATTTGCCAAATTGCTTCTGAAAGTTTGTACATTCACAAACAAACACAACAGTTAGACCTATTATCAAAAACTGCCGAACAACGTTATCTTGATATGTTTGAAAAACAACCAAACATTATTCAGCGAACACCAAACAAGTATATAGCTTCATATTTGGGAATTACGCCACAAAGTTTTAGCCGAATAAGAAAAAAGATTTCTTGATTTTCATTTCTTACCATATGATATGTTTTTTCAAAAATTTTGTTTTCAAATTTGCAACGAAATTAAATAAAATAAAAAATGGAAAAATTTAAAGTAGCTATACCAATAATACTTGTAGTTGCATTTACCACATTAATGCTTTTGTCTTCCCAACAACTGAAAACCTCAAAATTGTTTTCAGTTTCTCAAAATGAATATGTGAACTTTCAGTTTAATTATCAGTTTTTATTGATGCTAATTACAGTACTTTCATTGGCAGTAACTTATTATTTAAACAAGGAAAACTTCCTAAACTTTTTTACATTAGGCGATATTTCAACACCTGCCAAAGAATTAAATTTGTTCGGTATTAAAGCTAATGACAGTTGGCTCAAAACAGGTGTTTCATTGACAATATTTATAAGTTTAGCAACCGCAACTTTTATGTATTTTCAACTAAAACAAGTACAAGTAAATTGGACTTTGTTACAGAGTGGCATTTTTTGGATAATACTTTTTTCGTTAACCAATTCTTTTGCAGAAGAAATGATTTTTAGAATGGGTATAGTTTCACCACTAAAAGGACTTTTACAACCAATGACAATTTTTATTATTTCGGCTATTTTATTTGGAATTCCACACTTGGCAGGAATGCCAAGTGGCTTAATAGGTGCGACAATGGCAGGGGTTTTAGGGCTTGTTTTAGCCAAATCACTCTACGAAACAAACGGTTTCTTTTGGGCTTGGACAATTCATTTTATACAAGACGTAATAATAATTGGAACACTTTTTCTATTGGCGACAAGGAAATAGAATAAGTTAAACTCAAAAAAAGCCCAGCAGGTAACAAGGGTTTTGCAAAAGTGGGGCTTTTGTGCTAAATTTGAACATTAGGAATTCTAATGAACATTTGTACTTCCAATTCCCCACCTTCGCAAAGCCCAAAAACGTTATAGAGCATTTTAAGATAGACCGCAAACAAACAGACAAATGGGGACTTGGAACAATAAAATAGACGGAAACGACACCTTTCATGACATATATCAAAACTTCGTTGACCTATATAATCAAGGACAAAATCCCATTGACATTTCTAAACAAATTCAGGACGACTTTGCCGAAATGTTTAACGACTATGACGACCGAAACAACAGTTTATTTGGACTTGCATTGGCACAATGGGAAACAAAATCTCTTGACCAAACAGTTTATAAAAAAGTAAAAGAAATCATTGAAACGGGCAACGACCTTGAAGTTTGGAAAGGACTTGGTGCGGACGACAAGACAATTGAAAAACGCAAAAAAGAACTTGAGAAGTTCTTAACTCAAATTTCAACAGAAAGAGAAAAACCGAAACGTAGAGTTAGACCGAAGTTCGAGTTTGAAATGACAAATCTTGTAAACGCTATTGCACCAGATAATTTAAAAAAGTTTGACGTTAACGAAGAATACACGAATAAAAACTATGTTCATACAAGCGGACTTATGATGTGGGAACAAGGTGGTGGTTCAGTTTTATATTTTACAGGACGAGGAAAGAATATTTCTGCTAAATGGCTCGATAGTAAAACATTAGAAGTAACACACGACAAAGACATTGAATTTACAATGAAGAAAGAAAGGGCTTATTTCAGTGGTGATGACATTAAAGTAATTTATAAACCTCAATGACATAAGAGAGAAAAACGCCCTATAACAGCACCTCCTAGATGATTGATCGTTATTAATGTTAATTTTAAAAATCGGCTTCTTCTCCAAGCACCAAAACGTTATGGATAATGAGGCAAACTGTTACCATTTGATTAAAAAACCATTTTAAGAAATATGAGAATAACCAGCGTTTTATTTCTGTTAGCGATTTCATTAATTATATTTCTTTCGTCCTGTAGCACTGAACGTAAATATCTCAAGGAACGAAGTGAAAATGGTAACAACTTAGCTTTCATGTATTTTAAAAAAACTACGCAGACTTTTTCATCATGGTCCGGTTACTTCCCCGAAGATGGTGTTGATTCCATGAGTGTTTTTTACTTCGGTGGACAAACTGAAATATCGAATAAGGATTATTGGGAATTTCTCGACTACTTGAAAGAAAATGATTCTATAGAATTATTCGAAAAGCATAAGCCCAAAACAGCTAACTGGTTGAACTATTCTGATGATTTCACGATAGCAGATTCCATGTCTAAACACTATGATAACTTAGAATTCTTTGGTCATTATCCAGTCGTAAACTTAACACCGGAAGATGCGCTTGCATACGCCAATTGGTTGAATAAAATTGAACCTGACTCGACCATCATCTATCAACTTTTCACACCTAATGAATGGCTTTCTTTTTTCAATAAAGATGAAGATATCGACAGCAGTTTTGCCTGGGATTCATTTTACTGGATGAATTCCTTTCGAGAGCCACTTGGTAATTTTGCTGAGTTCGATCAAAATCAGATTCGATACAATCACCTAACCGATATTGTTAGTTGGCATGGCTCTGATTCTCTTGGATATTCATGCTTTGTAAATGGTCCAATGGCGTGCTGGTCATTCAACCCTAATTGGTGGGGAGCATATAACATGTCTGGAAACGTTGCCGAAATAACAAATATTTATTTTAAAATTGATGGAATTTGGTATTGTAAAACAAGAGGTGGATCTTGGCATTCACCGGTATTCTATCTTCGTGAAATAGCTGAAGAAATTTATCAATTGCCTTCACCTTATGTAGGGTTTAGGATTGTTAAGTGCCAATTTAAAACGTATGAATGAAACATGTGACATCAACTAAAAGCCATAAGCTGAACAAACAAGATTCGAGAAGCCCGCGTCCCCTATTTGAGAACCATTAACAACTATATTAAAAAAACCGATACAAATACAAATGATAAACTTCGAAAATTATACACTTAGACCTTTGGAAATCGATGACCTTGATAACTATTTTTCCTTAGTAGAAAAAAACAGAAAAAGGCTTGAGGATTTTTTTACAGGAACTGTTTCTCGAACCAAAAACTTAGCAGAAACAAACATATTTTTACACGAAATAATTGAAAAACGAAACAACAAACACTATTATCCATTTATATTGATAGATAATTTGACGAATGAGTTTATTGCATTTTTTGATCTTAAAAACATAGATTGGTCAATTCCAAAAGCCGAGATCGGATGTTATACAGATGATAAATATGCTGGTCAAGGTTTGACCACAAAAGCCATGCAGTTATTTTTAGCTTATTGTTTTGATCATTTTAATTTTAAGAAAATATTTCTTAGAACACATCATTCAAATAAAGCGGCTCAACTTTTAGCCGAAAAATGTGGGTTTGAAATGGAAGGGATTATTCGAATGGACTACAAAACAACATCCGGAGAAATTGTTGATCTAATTTATTACGGTCGACTTAATAAGTAAATAAATGGAAAATTCTGGGTTGCTAAGCCGCGACTAAGTCTGTCACCGAAACGTTATGTGTCATAGAAGAGCTAACCCAAAATGAACTTTAAAGAAGGAATAGAATTTATTGGAGAGGAATTGATATTGAAATGGAATACTCCAAAGGAACAATTGTTTTCTATTGGAAATCCATTTGTAAGTAAAGATGAATCCTTTTTTAGATGGACGAATAAAGATATTTTTAATGGCGATAAAGTCAATTTAACAGCTAACTTTAATACAGAAAACGAGAACAACAAATTGACATATATTCGAATTGAATGTCCAGACATAGAGGAAATTGAAAATGAAAATTCGCCTTGGATTATTTATGAGAAATACTCAAAAATTCTTAAAAAGGAATTGTGAGAGGCAACAGAAACAGGTGACTTTCAAAATCGACCATATAAAAAATGGGATTTAGCTAATTTTGAAATAATTATTGGAATAGCTGAAAGATTCATGGATTATTCCATTTTTGTCATCAAAAGAAAAGACATATATCAAAGTGATAATTGAAGCTGAAATAATAAATCAACCGTATTCTGGAGAATTCGATGAACGTATTTATGATATTGAAAGTGCGTGGAACTCTCAAAATTGGACATGGATTAAATTTAAAGAAGATAATGCAAATGAGTGGTGTGGTCAATTTAGAGGAACACCTCGAAAAGTGGCAATTTCAAGTAAGTATGAAAAAGGACTTGTTCTCACTTCGGACTATTTGTATGAGATTGATTTGAAAACTGGAGATCTTATAAATTTGGAAGACCAACCACAATATCACAATTTGACAACCGCCCCGGATGGAAGCTTTATTATCGCTGATTATTACAATGTTGAAAGAATAACTTCAGTAATTAAAAACAAGGAGTTAATCAAAAGTCCAATTGAAATGGATATGATTGAGTTTAAGGAATGGAAGGATGATATCCTTGAATTTACCTGTGACGAATTCCTAAATTGGGATCGACATTTGGTCATGATTTATGACAATGAGTTTAATGAAATAAAAATTAAAAAATAAAGACACATGACAGCGTCTAAGCGTCAGCACAAAGTTCAATTCGAAGCAACGCTAAATTTGAAAGAAAAAGTTCTATCTTCGAAAGAATGATTTATTTAAAGAGTTGGGCCGCGCGCCTAGCACCAAACCATTAATAACTAATAAAGTGAAATTTGTAAACATATTCATCTTGATCTTCGTTTGCCAGGTTGCATCAGCACAAGTTGATACTATCTATTGCGTAAGAGTAGATCGGATTTCAGTGCATCAAATAGATTACGCAAAATTTGAAGGTGAAAATTTGTTGTCACGGATTACTGTGAACTTATCTGGAGATACTATTGGAAGGACAGAGGTGTTAAACACAACTAAAGGTCGACAATTGTATCAATACAGCATTAATAATAAAGACACTTTAATGTTTTTTACTACTACTTTCGATTTAGAAGGGAACGCATTATACAGCATAACGCGTCCTAATGAAAAACCAGATACTGTATTTTATGATGAAAATGTATTCGGAGATCGATTGTACACAACAAACCGTGAATTAATTCACTACGAAAGAGACCAATTAAATCGGAAAGTAAAAGAATGGTACGGCGATCAAATTAACAATTACAAAGTCTTTGAATACAACGATAGTAGTCAAATAATAAAACTATCTTATCACAACGAAAACAATGATTACAGCTATTATTATTTGATTGAATACGATTCTATTGGTAACATAATTAAGGAAGCTTCCTTCGATCTTCAGCATTTACCGCTAGGCATCAATTATTATGAATATGACAAAAATTCCTTTCTTATTAGAGAATGGGGTTATGTTGAAATGCCTTTTATTCCCGAAAATAGATGGGAAATCAAATATGAAATTATAAAATGCCCATAACACCAACTAAAAGACTCAGGCAAAACAACCACAGCCAAGAAGCTTGCGTCTCCTAGTTGAGAAACGCAATGTACGATAGTCTAAAGTAAATCAAATTTCAAGATGAGTAAATATTTCAAAATAGAACCAGATTTAAACGACGACAGAGTTGCATGTATTTATGATTGGAAATTTACCTATTGGCCGAACAAGCCGAAGGGCGAAATCATTAAAAATTCCGATGGAACTTTTTCTGTTATCATGGAAAAGGATTTCATTCCACTAGTTAACCAGCTCCAGAACTTGTTTAAAAATAGTGAAGCTCCTGAAAGCGGAACCTATATTGGTGAAGCTGTTCTTAAAGGAAAGAATGAACCTTTAGATTGTATCCATGGAAATTTTATTAATGAAAAACAGGGACTTGTTGTCAGTAAAAAGCTATTAAACCTTTTAATGAAGTATAAATTACCAGAACATTTCATATATGAATTACCTCTAATTAAGAAAAGAAAAACTTATTATGAATTCAGTTTTATTCTGTTTAAACAAGAGAATAAAGGCTTCGATTATGATGTTCAGCTAATCTTAGATGATTATACAACAGTAGTATGTGTTTCTGAAAAATTAAAAGAAGATATATACAACGCTGGCATTAAGGGATGTCAGTTCACTCAAATTAATGGGGTACATAACGTCAACTAAGTGCCATGGGTGAACAACCAAATCCGAGAAGCACGCGTCTCCACGTTGAGAAACGTTATAAGCAATAACCCAAAACATAAAAACTATGATTAAAAGAATACTTTCAAAAGAAATTATAGAAAAAGAACCTTGGCAAAAATGGAACTCTTTTGTTGATTTATTGTGTATGGAGGAATTTGAAGAGTTAAGCGATATTCAAAAAACTGCCTCTTCTATTTTCTGGTACAATAATGAAGTTGAAAATGGAGGACATATGCAATATTTTCTAAATCTAGGGATTGATCATGCTCGTAAAACTTTAGATGCGCTAAAGCGAGTAAAAAAAGACGAACACGCAAGATTATTAGAAAGTGCGATTAAAAAATATAACTCAATTAATCTTGAAGGAATTGAAGATGTAGAAGATTATATAGGAGAAGCATTAGAAGATCACTTTGGCGAATGTGACACCAAATTTTATGATGTTGAAAATGAATTAAATGAAACTCTTCAAAAATATTTGAATGACTTTGAAAATGAATTTATAGAAATTAAATAATGCTTATAATAGCAAATAATCACAAAATGCACTTAAATCCAATCACCCTCCAAACCCAAAGACTTATTCTAACTGGATATTCCGTTGCTGACATGACATTCATTTTTGAAAATTTCAGTAAAGCAGAAATCAAGAAAATCTTAGGACATCGCTCGGAAGAAGATTATCTCAAAGAAGAATACAAGTATAAAAATGGGTATGCCACCTACAACAGACGTTTTTTGCTTTTTTTATTGACCGAAAAAACGAGCAATCACATCATCGGGCGGTGTGGAATTCATAATTGGAACGAAGACCATCGTCGGGCTGAAATAGGTTACGATATTTCCGACGAAAATTTTAAACGAAAAGGATTTATGACTGAAGCTGTTGAAGCCATACTTGATTATGGGTTTAATGCATTGAAGTTGCACAGAATAGAAGCTCTTGTTGGGAGCACGAATGTTGCCTCATTGAAAATCATCGAAAACAATCATTTCACAAGAGAGGGATTATTGAGACAGCATTATTTCACTGGCGATACTTATGAAGATTCCGTGGTGTTCTCGCTCTTGGAAAATGAATATTTTAGTAAAAAAAGTGGTTCAATAAGTCCAAAAATTGATAGATAAACGATGAATTATAAAATTATCATAGCTTTTTTATTAAATACCATCACTTCCATTGCATGTGATTGTAAATCGAAAACTATAAAAGAAGAATACAATAATTCCAGTCTAATCATCAAAGGCAGAGTTATTAAAACTCAATTGAAATTTCACATTCTAACAAAATCAGAAGTCGATTCTTTAGAGAAAATAACTGAAAGCAAGATTTTTAATGACACAATTTACTTCTATGAATATACATTTCGCGCACTGAATTCTATAAAATCAACCAAAAATTATGACACTATTGTTATAAGAAGTGGCGCAAAAAAGTCTAATTGTGACATCCATTTCAAGGATAACACAACCTATTTGCTTTATGGTTCCGGTGCATCCGAATATGAATCATTTTTGTATCCAAAAAGTTCACAGTATGCAGCATTTTATTCTTCCATCTGCACTAGAACAACAGAAAATTGGAAGCGGGAAATGAAAATGCTTAAAAAACTAAAAAAGTCAATCACTGAAACATCTCATTCTGAAAAGCCGAAATCCTGAAATAACCATTCAAACAAGTTCGTTGATTGATTGAAATTTATCTTATCTTTAAATTCGGCTCCTGCGGGATGCACTTAGCAAAGCATAAAACCAAAGACGATGAACAATTTGACACCATTTAAAAGCTGGTTGAAACACGTTTCTTTCTTGACCGAGGAAGATTGCAATTTATTTGAACCCTTTTTGCAGACCCGACAATTAACCAAAAAGGACATTGTTTTGCGGGAAGGTCAAGTGTGTAAAGAACTCGGTTTTATAAATAAAGGAGCGTTTCGTATGTATTACCTCTCCGAGGGAAAAGAAATCAATACGCATTTTAGCTTTGAGAACAAATTTGTGGTCAACTACGATAGCTTTCTGCAAGAAACGCCGAGCAGGTATTTTATCCAAGCGCTCGATGATGCCGAAATTGTTACATTCAACTTACCAACCTTGCAAAGTGCCTACAATCGATCTCAAAATTGGGAGCGCTTTGGCAGAATAATGGCCGAATATTCGTACAAGCTAACCACCAAGCGCGTGGAAGGTTTTATGTTTATGGATGCCGAACAACGCTATCTCCAAATGATGAAAGAAACACCGCATTTTTTAGAAAGAGTTCCGCTTTACCACTTAGCATCCTACCTGGGCATTGAGCGCGAAAGTTTGAGCAGACTTCGAAAAAAAATAGCTGGAAAATGACGATTGTAACATAGGTCAATTTTATTCAGATCACAATCGCTGAATTTTGCTGTGTAATTAGTTTCAATTTAAAAATTAAAAATCATGAGCAAAATTCAAATTTCTTTGACAGCATTCGCACTTATTTCTGTGCTAGGTGCATTGTTTTTAGCCGGCTGTGCTTCAAGCAAAAAAATGACCATTCCTTTTGATCGCAACGGACCATTCGAAGACACGTACACCATTATTTGGAATGGCTACAGCAAAGCTTTCGTTTACAAAGACGGAAATTGGCAACGCGCCGAAACCTTTGACTATTATTTTGACGTCATTCAAAAGCGTTACAACAAAGAATGGAAGTCGGTAAAATCACTACACCGCATTCATCCAGACTACAATGGCAAAGCGGGACAACGCGACCAAACCATGTACTTCGGATTGAACTACCATTCCATCGAAAACGGCACCGTGAACGGAACAATTCACTCTTCCTTGGGCGATGGAACCATAAAAGCCGACAAGGACTTTAGAAATGCCGAAATCGACATTATGCTCAAAGATGCCAGTCGATTTATGCCTTACAACAAGCTGAAAATTACCCAATTGTACGACTACGAAAAAGGCAAACTCACCGAAACCGTTTTACTTTTAAACGTGAAAAACGGCAAGGAAACTCCCTTCATGAAAAACGAAGAAGAAGCGTATTTCTATTTAAAAGGCACCTTAGACAAAGCACCAACAACGTTTGATTAGGTGATAGGGTTATTGCTTACTGACATCATTCAACGATCTGCGTCAAGCGAGGTTTTATGCTTCGTTTGACGCTTTTTTTTGTGGTAAAAACCGATTGAAAAATAAATGCGTATATTTGGTTGAGCGCAAGTGACTAAATTTTATTTCAGGTACTTATTGTTGTTTATTTTCGGTTATTTTGTTGTTTTTTAATGGATTAAATGATCTGGGATATTGGATATTGGAATTTGAGATGAATTGGAGTTGCGTGTATAAGTAAGTTAGTGGTAACGATGAAAATTACTCATATAATATTTTTAATTTTTACCTTATTGAGCTGTGGTGAAGTTCAACGAATCACAACTAAAGGAACTTCTTTTGGTCATAATGGAGGACCAAATGATTGCATAATTGACGGAACCAAGGTATCCTGCAATCAAATGAAAAAAGCATTTAGAACGTACAAAAAAGTAATAAGGAAATGTAAGCCGAAATGGTTGATTCAGTATGATTATAATGGATCTAAAATTGCAGAAGGGTATGCCGTAAGAAAAAGCTTAATATCCCATCATCACTACTGGTTAGTTGAGAAAATGACATATAATGAAGCTGGAGATACTTTGACTCATGATTTTGATTCAACAATCAATATAAATAAGATTAAATATTACCCTGCTTTTATTGTCAGAAGAATCGCAATTAAAGGCGAAATAAGATAAAATGCTTCGAACATCAAATATGCAAAAACGCAAAAAGGACTAGATTTGTTAGGCGCCATTGTCTATTTAGAAAACGTTCCTAGCAATTATTTAACAACCATAAAACAATGATAATATGACCAAGAAATTATTGACAATTTATTTCGCAGCAACAGTTTTATTGACGGCTTGCGGTGTGCCTAAAGAAATTTTGCAGAAGATTGAAAGTGGTAAAAAGGAAACTATTGACTTGCCTTTGGACTATGCAAACTTATTTCCAACACTAACATTTGAACAGTGGGACGATGATTACAATTACTATGAACGCTTCTTGAGTCCGGAAATTTTACGAACCCAAATGGGACTTTCATCCGAAAAAAATGGCGTTCATACTTGGTGGTGTATTCCCTCTGCACGTACACATGTTCAGCTCGATACGGAGACCATGATTGCTGACAGTAAAGCAGTTATTGGTAATTGGAGAAGTGTTTGTAACAGACGTGTTTCTTACACAGACTCTGTTGTTTACGCTGAAGAGAAAATTTACCGTAACTCAAAACTTATTCATAACGAAAAAGATGCAGACGTATTTCTTTCCATTACCGACAAAAAATTTAATTTATATGGAGCTGACAAAACTGGTGCAAGTTTCAAGCGTATAACCAGTAAAAATTACGAAATACAAAGTAAACGTTTTTTAATGCTTTACGGGGCTTCAAGAGCTTCTGCAGCAATCTCATTTGTTGGTATTGACAAAGACGGACGACTAATAATAAACTCATATCTGGTTCAGGAACGAAAGGTTAAAGGGATTTATATTACTTATGAAGCAGTGATGATGCAATTAATTTACGAACGGCAAGTATAAATGTGGGTAACAGCACAGTGCAATCGACAGGGTATACTTGCGTGTTGCTCGCTGTAGTGATTCAAAAATAGTTTTGGGTTCGGAAAATGTGTGTATCTTCGAATGAGCATTTGTGATGAGAATCCCGCCCATCGCAAATCTGCTAACCATTAGAAGTAATTAGAATATGACACACCACACAATTATAAGCACGATTTTGATTACAATAATATTGACAAGCTGCAAGACAGAGATTACTGTAGACAAGAAAGATAAAATTTTTCACGCTGGTCCTGCTGGCGCAAATGACGGATGGGATGGCGGAATATATTTTGGCTTATTCAAAGACAATAAATATGAATTTTGTGACGGTGATTTTATGGATCCAGGTTGCTATACTGGATTTTACACTATCTCTTACGACACACTGATTTTGCATGAACTAAAAATACATGAAGGAATACCAACAAATAGATTTATTATTAGAAGATACGACAAGATGGACAGCAGTTATTGGAAGTGGAAGTGCACTGGCAGCAAAATAGACTGGAGAGATTTGCGACATAGTGATTCTCTAAGTGGAGCCACTGGTGACATTTTTCCACTTGACAAAAAAAACAAAATTAAACTAGAGAAAAACAACTATTTTTTAATTCGACAGGACGATTTAAAATCAACATCTTACACCAAATAAGTCAAAGCACAAAAAAGTTTATATTTGAGAAGGCGCCTTGGCCTATTTTAGAAACCGTTATCGATAATCAAAATGACTAACCAAGAATTTATAACATCAATAAAAAATGTAGAGAATACTTCTCGACATTATGAAATATTGGATGATATTATCAAGAAAGAGCCACACAGACTTCTTGAAATTCATAATCTAATTCCTAAAGACCATGATTATTTAATAAAAAATTGGCAAATAAGATCTGTTTATGAAAGAATAATAAAATTGTCAAGTTTTGAGTTAAGTCTTGAAGAACTAGAAATAACAAATAAAATATTTGAGAATTGTTTCAGACAGAAGGATAAAAATTTAATTGCTTCTATTTTATGTTTCAAGCATGATTCTATATCACTTATTAATTCATTAGCTAAAACAAATTTTGATCAACTCACACAATTAGTTATTCATGAACTAATTTCTAGAAAAGTTGATTTAAGTAAAGCTGAATATTACGAAAAGATAAAAAAAATTAATTCAGAAGGAGAATTTAAATCATTGTCATTAAATGTTTCAGATTTAGAAAAGGAAAATGATTTCCCTGGTTATTCGTTAAATGGAGGTAGTCATGGAATTAGTTTTGGCTTTCAACACAATGAAGAATATATGCCAATAAAATTTTCAATTTCTCAAGATGTAAGCTTTATAACGTCAGAAAACATTACATGTGCTATAGAACATTGGGGAGGAGATTACATTGGCTATAAAGGTTTATTAAAGAAGGAAATACCGATTGAACAAATAATAAAATCAGTCCCAGAATTGAGAGAATCAACTAAAATAAGAACAAGAGAATTAGAACCAAGCAAAGTATATTCATTAATCTTTAATGCTTCATCAAACGGTTCCGCATATACGACGGGATATTACGGAGCACATGGAAGATTAAGAACATGGAAGACTTTAAATTTTTTAGTGAACGATGCGGATTTTAAATCGACAGTACTTATAGAGAAATTAGTCAAAGAATACAGGTGGTATGAATTTAATACAGATTATTGGTTTATAAACGAATGGCTTGATTTAGGCATTATTGGAATAAATTATGAAAATTTGGAATTTGGAATATTAGCAGCAACAGATACAGACTAATTAAAAAGATTATCGATATCAACAACTATGATGAACAACTTTCCTATCAGTCTGCCGTCACATTACGTAGGACGCTATCAACAACATTAAAACAATGCAAACACTAAGATTAAATCAAGAATTACAAGATCAGTTTTTCAGCATCAAACGAGAAGGTTCCGCATGTTGGAGTCATCGAGATTGGGCAGGATTAAGGGATAAAATGGAAGAAGCTTGGGCAATTATTCCAGAACCAAAACTTCAATATGACATGAGTTATTTGGCTGCGTGGATGATGTGTGAAGCGCTTTTGCAACTGAGAGATTTTGAAGCTTCCAAAAAATGGATCGAAAATCATAATCAAGCAAATTTGAATAGAATTGATTCCGGCGAGCGCGATTTTATGGAAGGTAGATTCTTCTTTGCGCAAGGATTGATGGATGATGCTAAATCAAAATTTCAAATTGCTTATCAAAAATCAGATGGAAGACTCTTCAAATCGGGCACAAATAATGAACATGAGCGTTTTTTTAAGGATTATAAAAAACTATTGGATAGCGAAATAATCAGACCCACAGCGCTCGATGAATTGATTGAAGTTTCCTTGAAAGAAATCAAAACTCAAAATTACCCCTATGCCATATCCCTTCTGAATGATGCGCTCAATTTGAACCAAATGAATCCAATAATTCACATCCATAAAGGAATCTGTCATTTTGAATTGAATGAGTTTGAGCATGCCGCAGAATCTTTCACCAGAGCTTATATGCTTGAAGGAGAAAACATATTTATGGGTCTAGACGCAAAATATGTTGACTTTTTAAAAACGAAAATTGAGATTAACTAAGGATTGTGTGTAAATACTTAGCTTTAGCCTGATGTAAAATTGGGATGGTGTCAAGTTTTTGAACCTTCGCACAATCTTAAACCACCAAATGCTAAAAAGAATTGATAAATGAAAACAAATTTTGATAAACTAATAGAAACCAAACACATGTTAGATTGGTTTTCTGAAGAACCATTTGATGAGATCACATCTACACTTGAAAAGATGTTTAGACAACAATCTCCAAACACAAAAATGCTGAGTTTTGAGATCACAAGTCAACCTGATTGGCTTACAGGAGGCAGAAAATCCGAAAAGGATGGCCAGGTCATTTTAGTAAGAAGTGGTTTAGCCGTTGCTTGTAATTTTACACTTCAAAATGACACCGATAGCTATGATCTAAATGGAATTTTTACTTGGGTTGCCACACAGTTGGATCGTGAACCGATAACGAACATGTGGATGGATTTAGATGGAACCATGGAAGAATTTGGAAAAGAAGGAATGTTAAAAGAAAGAATCTATGAATTGGATGATTAAGAGATGAAAATTTATCTTAAAAAGCACAGAATCACACATTTTTCAAGGATTTACTAGACTTGCAATTTTGTTTTTCATGGACAATTATTTGTCGATTACAATTTTAGATTTTAAAAAAATTGAATCGTCGCAAATTTACCACTAAATCATTCCCTAGCTGTTTAATTTGAATTTTAAACATTAAGGCGTTTAGGACATAAAGAGATTTAAACTAATAGCCCAATTTAATTATTCAACTATGGATTTGAATTTCTAGTTACGTAGTCGTTGTAAAATTAAGGACCAACCTTGCGGTTTTTTCAGATCTGCATGAAAAATACTAGTAGCATTTCGCGCATCGAATATCTTTCTCTTAACGCCACAGGCGATCTTAACTATCCTCCTGTTGGCTATCCGGGACACGTCACACACAAACTCTTATTTCCCTTACATCCTTAATGTTGAAAATAATAAGTTGATTATCAATTGTTTTGGCTGTAACTACTTGATACATGTGGTAAGAATGCGACGAGTCAATTTAAAAAAATTGAATCGTCGCAAATTTACCACTAAATCATTCCCTGGCTGATTAATTTGAATTTTAAACATTAAGGCGTTTAGGACATAAAGAGATTTAAACTAATAACCCAATTTAATTATTCAACTATGGATTTGAATTTCTTGTTACGTAGTCGTTGTAAAATTAAGGACCAACCTTGCGGTTTTTTAAGATCTGCGTGAAAAATACTAGAAGCATTTCGCGCATCGAATATCTTTCTCACAACGCCGCCTGGCGTTCTTAATAATCTCGCATGAAGCATCGAGACAAGTCAATCAAATACCCTTATTTCCCTTCACTTCTTAATGTTTTAATTAATCAGTTGATTATCAATTGTTTTGGCTGTAACTACTTGATACATGTGGTAAGTATGCGACGAGTCAATTAAAAAATTCTGTAGATTTGGTTTGGCTAAAGTTTGCAACAGCAACTCATGCAAAACTTGATAAGGACATGCACAATTGATAACAAATGATCGAACAGTATTTAAGTAATAACTCTGTTAAACAAAATTTTACCAAAGGTGATATCTTGCAACGTGCAGGACAAGAATTCTCTAGCGCTTTTTACGTCAAGAAAGGCCTACTTCGAAGTTATACGATCGATGAGAAAGGAAAAGAACACATATTCATGTTTGCACCTGAGGGTTGGATTGTATCGGATTTCGAAAAGGATGTTTTTGGAAACGAAACAATATTGTTCATTGATGCAATAGAGAACTCAGAAATTTATGTTTTAGACCAAACTAAATTGGTGGAACTTGAGGAGCGATTTCAATATTCTGATCAAATATTTACCTCATTAATGAAGCGCATTGGAGTAATGCAAAGACGAATCTTAGCATTAATGAGCACCTCAGCAAAGGAAAGATACGAATCATTCCTACGAACATATCCTGATCTACAAAATCGAATTCCTCAAAAAATGATTGCCTCATTTCTTGGAGTCACTCCTGAAGCGCTAAGTAAGATTCGCGCACAAATTGTTCGAAATAAATAGTGAATTTTCATTTCTTAATCTAGATTAATTTTCATTCAGAAGATACAATTGATCTTTGTTCCATTAACCAATTAATAATTTTAATAATGAGAACAATCACTTATTTTTTCGTAGCAGGATCATTTATCCTTTTTTCAGCATTTACTATTGTCACTTCAACTTGGAAGGTTTCGGACAATTATTCAGTAAAATTTGCCGGTACTGATGCTGAAGGAATTTTTAAAACACTGAAAGGAGATGTATCCTTTGACCCGAACGAACTTTCTACCTCCAAATTGGCATTCACGGTAGATGTAAACTCCATCAACACTGGAAATGGCACAAAAAACAAACATGCTGTAAGCGATAAATGGTTTGATGCTAAAAAGTATCCAAACATTACCTTTTCCTCGTCCAAAATTGTGAAAGAAGATAACCAATTCAAGGTAACTGGCACAATGACAATTCATGGAGTTTCCAAAGAAATGACGATTCCATTTTCGTTCAAAAACAATACCATTGAGACAAAATTCTCAGTCAATCGAATGGATTATAAAGTAGGTACGATGAAAGGGATGTCCAAAAAAGTATCGGACAAAATTTCCTTGGATGTAAGCATTCCTTTAACAAAATAAGGTATTGAAGTAAGGAAAACGAAATTGTTTTCGACTAAAAAACGGATGAAAACAATTTCGTTGTGTGATTCAATTAAACAATTAAAAAACAAATCTTAAACATATGAAAAAGCATTTAATCCATGGTAGTTCAGCTGGTGTACTGGCTGCAATTGCAAGCATCATTTTCTTAAACATCTATACAAAATTGTATTTCGTTGATTTCAGTATGGTGATTAACGAGGTGGCGATCATTTCTTCCTCAATTATAGGTTGTTTAATGATGGCCGCGGGATATATTATTCTAGATAAAATCAAAAAACAAAATCTATATGGTGCATTGAACATTCTTATCATGGTGCTTTCATTTTTAAGCATCGTTCCAGTAATGGGAATGACATTACCGCTTGAAATTGAGTTTCCAGAATTATTCCCTGGTATGGTTGTACCTATGCACTTCTTTCCAGCGGTAGCCTTTTTCGGGATGATTCCATTTTTTCAGCAAAAATAGGCAACTATGGAAAGAAAAGTTTTTATTAAATCAATCTTAGGTACTTCAGCATTAGTGCTATCTATGGACGGAATATCCGCATTAGCCAATGCAATGTCATTGCAAAAATTTAACGAAATGAAACCTTTGAATTCAGATGATATAGCCTCTTTTGGGGCTATTCATCTAAACAATACATCCAGTGAAAAGGCGATCACCTTCTGGACAAAAGTGATTGGTTTGAAGTTGAGAAGCGAATCAGATTTAGTGACTGAATTTGGGAATGAAAACACAACACTTGTTGTTGTGCACAAAACTGCATCCAAACAATTTACCGATGGATATAGTGGATTGTACCATTTTGCCATTCACTTACCTAACGAGCAAGAATTTGCGAAGGCCATTTACCGTTTACAACAAAACAATTATTCATTTTCGCCTGTTGACCACACCATGACAAAGTCCTTGTATCTGACTGATTTTGACAATGTAATGGTCGAACTAGCGTTGGAAACACCAGAACGATTTAAAAGAATCATCACAGAAAGAGGTCTTTTTATGGAGGATGTAGATGGTACGATTAGAGGCGCATCTGCACCATTAGATACGGACGCAATTCTAAAAAATTTAGTGGATAGAGATTTGACTAAAATCATTACAGAGCATTCAAAAATTGGTCATATCCATTTTTATGCTCAAGACGTTGCCCTCAATAATGCTTTTTATCAAAAATTGGGGTTCACCCAATCGAATTTTTTTCCACAATACAATTTTGCTGATCTAGGGGCTGGAGGAGCTTATCTCCATAGAATAGCAATGAATTCGTGGCATGGTCATAATCGACCTTTGGCACCAGATTCCAATGCAGGTTTAAAGCACTTTCAAATCGTATTCAAATCCAAAGAACTACTTCAATCTGCCCTAAATGCTTTGACAAATATAGAAGAGAAAGATGGTAATTATTGGACAAGCGATCCAACAGGAATGAAAATATTACTAACACACGGTGCATAGTGTAAAATATGCAAAGTATGATACAAAAATACAATCTTCTGATAGCCCTCGTATTGACAATAGTAGGTAGTTGTAAAGCTCAAAATAGCAAGCAAAATATGGAATCAAACGCTGCGTTACATTATGTCATAAGAGAAAGTACGGATAGTAGTGCAAAATCGCCAATGCTCATTTTGTTTCACGGTCATGGAAGTAATGAAAATGACCTATTTACCTTTAAAGAGCAAATTCCGCTAAATTGGATTGTTGTCTCCGTTCGTGGACCAAATAAGCTGTCGGAAAATAGTTATCGATGGTACGATGTGACAATGGTGGATGGTAAAATTGCCATCAACATTGAAGAAGAAGAAATGAGCCGAAAACAAATCGTGGATCTCATTTCTGAATTAACGCAGAAATACAATGTTGATAGTAGTAAAATAATCGTTGCAGGTTTCAGTCAGGGCGCTATTATGGCTCAATCATTAGGATTGTGCAACCCAGATTTGGTTTCAGGTTTTGCCGTTTTTAGCGGAAGATACGTGCAGGAAGTCGAGCAATTTATAAGTAAATCGCCCAGCCTAAAAAACATCAAAGCATTTATTTCTCACGGAACAGAAGATAATATGTTACCAATTAGCCATGCTTTGGATAACCAGAAAATACTGGAACGATTGGGAATCAAAGTTGAATACATAACTGATCAAGTAGGGCATTCAATTTCAATGAAAGAACTGATCGCATTTAGGGGCTGGCTTAGTCAAATTTAAAACACAAATTCAAAAATTATGCAAATAAACACTTCAAAATCTAAAGTAAATTTTTCTATCAAAAAATTACTTGTTTTAACAGTTAACGGAAACTTTCCTCAAATTAAGGGCGAAGTAGATTTAAACGAAAATAATCTCGCTGAATCTAACATTGAAATCATCGTTGCTTTAGCGGGACTTGACACAAAAAATGTGAAACGAAATGAGCACTTGTTGCAAAAAGATTTTTTCAATGCTGAGAAATATCCCGAAATCACGTTTAGTAGTAGCAATATTTCTATCCAAAATGGTCAATACTATGTACATGGTAATTTGAATATTGCAGGAACAACGAAAATAATTGAAGTTCCATTTCAATTTACGAATAACCGTCTTGTTGGCACTTTCAATCTGAATAGATTTGATTATAACGTTGGAAAAATCCCAGCATTTATTGCTGCTAAAGAAGTAGCGATAAACTTTGATATATCCATTGGATAATTTTTTCAACTATGAACCATGCAAATTCCAATTGTGATGACGTTGGTGGGAAATTAACGCCAATAATTAATTTGAACAATTGCGGCGGGAAAGAAGACTGCATACCAGCTTGTCCATTTAGTGTTTTAGAAATGCGTCCAATATCAGATGAAGATCGTAAAACATTAAATTTAAAAGGTAAACTGAAAACTTTTTTTAATGAAAAAAAAGCATATGTAACAGAAACAAGTTTATGTCATGCTTGTGGGTTATGCGTACAAGTTTGTCCTGAGAAAGCGATAAAATTGACCAAAAACAGAACGCAATAATTACTTCCCTAGTCGACAAATATTATCCCAAAAACATTAAAAATATACAATGGTATGACACACGAAAATCAAAAAATCATCTTCTCAAGTCCAGCGAAACTGCCAACAAGCTATGGTTTATTTACCATCATATCTTTCAAAATAGAAGGCCATTTTGATGAGCATTTGATTGTAAAAATGGGCGATTTAAAATCAAAAGAGAATGTACTCATGCGCGTGCATTCAGAATGCTTAACGGGAGACGTGTTCACTTCACTTAAATGTGATTGTGGAGAACAGCTAAAGACTAGTATGGAGATGATCTCTGAAAGAAAAGAGGGTGTAATTATTTATCTCAAACAAGAAGGTAGAGGGATTGGTTTATTCAACAAAGTAAACGCCTACTCTTTACAAGATGCTGGAAATGACACTATCACCTCAAATCATTTGCTGGGATTCGCAACAGATTTACGGAAATTTGATCTCGTTAAAGATGTTGTTGAATATCTTGGTATGAAATCAATAAGTCTACTGACAAATAATCCAGAGAAAATTGAATCAATTACACATGATACAGGGCGAGTAACGCAAGTAATTCCCTTAATAACAAAGCCAAACAAACACAATTTAGGCTACTTGTCGGTTAAAAAAGAATACTTAGATCACCGTCTATAGCAAAGAGAAATAGGACGATTTTTGTCCGAATTCAAGAAAATACAATTAAATAGTACATCATGTAAATTGGAACAAACGACTAGATAATACATAGTGCTTTTCTCTATGAGAATTGTTCGAACAAATAGTTAACAAATTGGGAAGAAATCCGCCCTACTTGGATAAAGACCGCTTGCGCCGCGACAATGTGCCTCGACAATGCGCCTCGATAAAATGATGTGCATAACACTCCCCCAATCCTTAGTCCGAAAATTGTAGCCTTCGAGAATCGGTTCTTTGCTAAGCGTGGGAATATTCCGCGCCAGGGTATGCAGCATCTAAGGCCAAGCACAATCTGTCTAATGAAGTTTAGCTGCACTGATGTTCAATTCATGCTTCGTTTCCACTTTTTCAATGATAAAAATCGATTGAAAAATAAATTCCTATATTTGGTTGGGCGCAAGTAACTCCATTTGATTTCAAGTAATTATAACAGTTTGTTGTCGGATTTTTTGTTGGTTTTTGATGGGATAAATGATCGAGGACATGGAAAAACGGGGATTTGAGGTGAACGGGAGTTTCGAGTATAAGTAAGTTAGCACTAATTAATGAAGCACACTAAAAAAATAGTATTTGGAATAGTTTGTATACTCGTTATTTTTGCCTGTCAAAAAGAACCTGCTATTGAACTGGATTCGAATTTTATTGGCAACTGGAAACACAATCGGGATGCTAATAAAACTATAATCTTACAAATTGAAGAAGACTCCAAAGGCTATATAGAATATTTTGAAAATGGGAGCTTTAAAAGTGACACACAACGGAGAAAGTGGCTAATAAAAAAGAACAAACTTTACTTTGGTTGGTTGGCGGCAAAAGATGAAAAATTTTCCATTGACCAATATCCAAATGTTGCTTCTAATCTGATAATAAACAATTATGATACAATTTTTAGTGGTGAAAAATACCTTATATTGGATGGAAACTACTTTAAAAAATAAGACTATGACTAAAACAATTTTAATAATTACAATTTTGCTTACAACTTGTTTGCAATCATTTGGACAGCATCTTGGATTGACTTTTCAGCAGGCAGAAAAGCAGGGCATTTCAATAATCCATTTGGACAGTACTTATGCAAGTGCAGTGCATTCCGACACTTCATTAGCAGTTTTTAAAACAGAAAAGGAACAAGAAGCATTGCAACAAGCTTATATCAAACTTTTGGAAGACTTTAGTAAATTTCTTTCTGAAAACAACTTCAAATGGGAAAAGCCGACAAAGTGCTTTAATAGAATATATTTTAACGCAGACGGGACAATAGATTATTTTTTGTTTAATTTTCTTGGCAAAACGGAAGTCAAACCCGCCGAAAATATTGAAAAGGAATTTCAAAACTTACTTAATGTTTTTATTTCAGACTATAAATTTTCGCTAACTGCTAAAACCAAGTTTGCCCAATGTAGTCCAACAACCTATATGCCGCAAAAATGACAAACATAATCCATTAAAAAGAAGCTTAAAATAGGTCAGAAAATCAAAATATAAATATTAACCAATTTTTATAACGTTTAAATATTTAAATTAAAACGATAAATAATAATTGTTTTAATTTAATTTATTTTATATTTGCCATAGTTAAACAATTTAAATAAAATACTATGAGCAAGGCCAAAATCTCAAATCTCACACTGATTAAAATCGTTTTGTGGGGAGCAATTTACTTTTCTGCTTTAGCATTAGTTTATCACATTCGTTGGTTCATCCCCTTTCTATTGAACAATACTGCGGATGTTGTTCCAAGCGACCAAATGCCTTTCCTTTGGTTTGTTGTTCAAATAATCAAAAATATTATCTTTATAGTGGTCGGCTTATTTTTGGTCAAACTTTTTAAAAAGTACCAACAGACAGGCTTTTTTGACATGGAAAGTTTAAAAGTATTTAACGTTGTCATTACTTCATGTCTTGGACTTGGTCTATTAGGAGCTATTCAAACCTTTTCAAATAATTTCTATGAAGCGCATTTCAATGATTGGACTTCGCTAGAAGCCATTGTAAATTTAGTGTTTCGCTCATTTACAAGACTTTTAATATTTAAGGAACCTCAGACATTGTATATTCTTCTGGCAATAATCCTATGGTCAGTTAAACAATTTGTCGCTAAGGCGTTGATAATAAAAAACGAAAACGAGGCATTTGTATAATCATGGCAATAATAATAAATTTAGATGTTATGATGGCGAAGCGCAAAATGACGCTTAACGAACTTTCGCAACGAGTTGGACTAACAACTGTAAATTTGTCCATCTTGAAAACGGGAAAGGCAAAAGGAGTAAGATTTGATACACTTGATTCAATTTGCAAAGTTCTCGAATGCCAACCGGGTGACATTTTGGAATATAGAGAATGATATTAATTCTAATTACCCACAGGACACTCAAAAGAGCGTGAAATATTTATTAAACATTGAAGAATAAAATCACCGCATAATCAGCAAAGGAAGGTAAAAAGAGAAAGAGTCCAATAATATCAAACCAAAAGCAGAAAACGCTGGATAAGGCGCAGTAAGCAATGTGGCGAACAAACTTAGTTAAGAAATAGTTTAACAATTAAGACAAAAATGATTGAAAAAATAAGAGCCGTGCTAAAATCCGATACAGAAGGACTAAAAAAAGTGGTTGACTCAAGTGAATTGTTTCCTTCTGACTATTTAGAAGAAATGATTTCTGATTATTTCAACAATCCTGACACGCAAGACATTTGGTTTACATGCGTTGACAACGAAAAACAAGTTGCAATTGGCTATTGTGTGCCTGAAAAACTAACTGAAGGCACCTATAATTTATTAGCACTTGGCGTTTCCCAAGACATGCAAAGAAAGGGAATTGCAAGTCAAATGATGAGTTATATTGAACAACAACTTAAACAAAAAGACGGTAGAATCCTCATTGTGGAAACGTCAAGCGACGATGCACAAATTGGAGCTAGACAATTTTATCATAAAATAGCTTACACGCAAGCGGCCGTAATTAAAGACTTTTGGAAAGAAGGCGAGGACAAAATAGTTTTTTTGAAAAAGTTATAATGAAGACATTTTGAAAAGAGATCAAATACATACAACCCGGTTAATAATCTACGGGCAAAATGTCAGCCGACTCTTCTGTCTGAAACACCTCATAGTTTTAATAACAGTGAGTTTTTCGTTTTTCCATGGTTCGATTGCACAAACCAATGATTTAGGCAGTTGGAACATTCTAAATTTAAAGTATACCCAAAGCAACAAACTTAGTTTTTTTGGCGAAGGTCAAGTGCGCTCATTGAAGTTTTATGACAATTTTCACTATTACGAATTCAAAGGTGGATTTAATTACAAAGTTGTTAAGAATATCACGCTGTCGCTAGGCGCTGGCAGTTACCAAACCTACAAAGAAGGTGGAGATTTTGTGTTGCCTAAAAACAACGATGAATTTAGAATTTGGCCGCAATTGATTTTATATCAAGCAGCAGGTAAATTGAAAATAGAACATCGATACAGAGCGGAGTTTCGGTTTACAAGTAACGGCTATCGAAATCGATTTAGATATAGATTTGGTTTATTCTATCCCTTTGGCAAAGAAAAAAATGACTACAAACCATTTCAACTCAGTCTAAGCGATGAACTTTTCCTCACCGACAATGCTCCATTTTTTGAACGAAACAGGCTTTTAGCAGCATTCAACTACCAACCTTCCAAAGCAATCACGTTACAAATGGGTTATTTACATCAATTCGACTACAAAATAAATGACGAAACAGGACGAGATTTTCTGGTCGTAGGTTTTTATTACGAACTATTCAGAAAACAGATGGATAAAACTGGAACGGATGGTGAACTCAAGGATAATTGATCACTTGGATGATTTTGAAAAATGGTGATTGCATGATAATTACTATATTTGGTTGGGCGCAAGGGACTAGATTTGATTTCAAGTACTTACAACTGTTTATGGTCGGATTTTTTGTTGGTTTTCAACGAATTAAATGATCGAAAATATAAGATGTTGGGATTTGAGATGAAAGGGAGTTGCGTTTATATGTAAGTTAGCGGTAATTTTAGAAAAACCCTACATATGTTCAGACTTTTTAAGAAAAAATATTCTAACGAATTTAACCTACCCAAAAGGATGTGGTTAGACGAACACTTATCAAAAAAGGAACTAAAGAAATTCAAGAATTGCTTTAACCAAATTTCTGGAGCTGAATTTATCGAAATTCTAAATGAGAAGTTTATCCCTTTTATTCGTTCATTTGGCTTTAAAGGGTCTAAAAATAGTTATTATTTGAGATACGAACCTGTGATAATTACCTTAAATATTTTTAAGGATAAATACGGTGGGAATTGCGCACTAACACTTGGAGTTCATTTAGACTATATCGAAAATCATCTTGGACAATTACCTGTGGCAAGTAAATTTACAGTGCCTGATTGCTATATCCATGAAAGTGTATCAATGGTCAATGGGGAAAGCTGGTATTACTATGGATTAACTAAGGAAGAAGGGTACGAGACGGTCGATTTAATGATAAATATGTTTAAGAAAAGAGGAATTCCCTTTCTTGAACAGTTTCACAATTATCCCAAACCTTTTGATCAAATTACTCTTAAGGATATTTTAGAACCAAATGATAACTTTATAAAATATGGAATTTCTAAGGATATGCTTGAGTGGATTCATTTCCGTGTCTTTTTAGCTAAATTTAATCTAAAAACAGAAAACAAAGATTTAGCCTTGAAAATCTTAGAAAAAACAAGACATGATGAATATTACGATAAAAGATTTTCACAACCTGGGAGATCACCTCTTTTAGAATCACTGGACAAATTGATAGAAAACTACCGATAACACAGTATACACAAGATGGCTGCATTGTAGTTTGGGAAACTGTCTTCTAACAACTAAATTTGTAATAAGGGAAAGCTTGTTGGCTTCGAATCCGCCACCTTGCCTATACCGAAAACCGTCAACACACATTCAAAATCAAACAATTAATTCATAACTTATTAAAATATCTTCTCAAGATGTGCTAAGTTTGTATTCGTAACTTGTATAAATTTGCACTTATCTAAAAATAAAAATGTTATGAGAAAAAAATTACTACCACTTTTCGCACTCCTTGGTGTGTTTATGTTTTCTGGAGTTGGTTTGGCGCAAGGCTCCTTCACCATGGAAATTCAAATATCCGAACAGGCTTCGGTTAACTTAATAAATTATCAAGTTGATTTAGTCTTCAACACACAAGCCCTAATTGCTGCTGGGAAAATGAAGACTGATGGCTCTGATATACGCTTTTTTTTAGATACGTGTCAAAACACAGCAATTCCTTATTGGATAGAAAGCGGGATTAACACAACTTCTACGCGCGTTTGGGTGAAAGTGCCTTCTATTCCTGCGAACTCAGTAAAGTCAATTTATATGACCTATGGTGATCCGCTTGCTACAAGTGTATCGAATTTTGCTGCAACCTTTCCCTTGGCCATCATTTCAAACGGAGGACCACTTAGCTTGACAGGAACAATTACAACTGACTGGTTCCAATTAGACGCAGGAGACGTTCTCACTATTATTAATGGTTCACCGTTGGTAATCAACGCAAGAAAAATCTTGATTAACGGAACAGTTGACGGAATCGGAGCAGGATACGCTGGAGGAGCTGCAACTGGACAAGCAGGATTTGGTCCTGGTGGTGGAACAACTTCTAATCCCTTGAATAGCGGCTGCGGTGGTGGAAGCTACGGTGGCGTTGGTGGTACAGGTGGTTTCGATGCAGGTGATACACCAGGAGTAGGCGGACCTGTTTATGGAACTGACTCAGGAACAGATTCAGACATGGGTTCTGGCGGTGGAGCAAGCGACTTAAGTTTTGGTGGAAATGGTGGCGGTTCTTTGGTTATGAACGCAGAATACCTAACAATTACTGGAACAATTAACATGGATGGTGAATCCGGACAACAACCAGGAACAGGCCGCGGAGCTGGCGGTGGATCTGGTGGTAGCGTTGTTTCCATGGGAAGAGAAGTTGTCTTTTCGGGTGCAATCACAGCGAATGGCGGTAGTGGATCTATTGGCACTTCTACCGCAAATGACGACGGAGGTAGTGGTTCTGGAGGAAGAATCAAATTTTTCTATACAGGAACCATTTCAAACTCAGGTACAACTTCAGTTGTGGGAGGTCCAGTAGGCACGAATGGATTGGGAGGTCCACCAACAGTTGGTGAACCAGGTTCTGTTTTCGAAGGTGAATTGAATACTCCTGAAAATTTGAGTGTCAGCAATGGTCCAGAGAGTACCCCTATAGATTGCTCAGCCAGTATAGATGAAACTGAGTTGACGCAGGTGTTCGAGGTTTTCCCGAATCCAGTAACTGATGAATTGTTTGTAAAAATTGGACAGGCGAATGAAATGCCAACTGACCTTAAGATCACAGATATGAGTGGGAAAATTGTGTTTTCGCAATCAAACTTCCACACACTTGCTGAGCAAATGATTGATGTTTCAGTACTTCAAGCAGGATCATATTTTGTGGAACTTTCGAATTCAAGTGAACGTTCAAGATACATGATTGTTAAAAATTAATTTAACACTAGTCATGCACACATGGCAAAACGAATAACAAAATAGTAAAAGAGGGTCTTTGTAGACTCTCTTTTTTTTGATCCTTGGATCGCTGGATTTTTTGGAACGTGGCATTGTGAAAATGAAAAGAAGACGCCAATTATCTGACTAAAGAAAGTAAAGAATGGATTATTAACGAACTGCCAAAATTTGAAGAACAAATAGAACGTGAAATTCAATTTTTTTGGAAAGAACTAGACGAATACAAAGCTTGTGAATAAATCTGGTATAAATGTATAATTGTAACGGCGTGCCATGGCGCGCCGGGTAATTAATGGAATGTCAATGTTTTGGAACGCGTTTTTGATAAAAACCGTGCGAAAACTGCCTAAATAAGTTTTAATGAGTTTGCCCTGCACTACCAAAGTAAGGTTGAGATATAATTTTCTATATTTGGGTTAGCGCAATGCGCGAGAGATGGGTTCAAATATTTACAGGCATTTGTTACTTGATTAATCATTGATTTTAAACGGATTAGATAATAATAAACTTAGGGAAAATGGAGAAACAGATGAAAAGGAGTTGTGGGTATAAATCAGTTATAGGTAATGAAGATGACACGAACCATAATAATATTATTTGCTTTTCTTCATTTAGTGAGTTATGCTAACTGTAAGCAATATTTATATATCGAGACTAGATTAGGAGGTTGTAATGAACCTATACCGATGGCATATTACGTCGAAATATCAGATTCGATTAATCCGCGAAGTCTTTTAGAAAATGACTCACTTTTAGTGGAATACCTTAATAGACGTGAAAAGATTTATATAGCTGAAGACATGGTTTATATTCTGCGTGATACAACGATTACTAAAGAGGTAGAAGATAAGTTTAGTAAGGATTATGAGCAGTAACGAAAAGAATACAATTTTGTTCTTAGTGAAACTTGGGATCATTTTCAAATCAAAATTGCCATCGTTGAACATGATGTGATCAAATATTCTAATATTCAATGGGCGAATCCAAAAAATGTGGAATTGTATGAATATCAAAATAATGCAATTCATATCAGCATAGATAAGAAAAGCAAATTCAACTTCGCATATTTAATTGAATAAATACCTATAACACCAATTAAAAGCCACGGACTGAACAACCACATCCTTAAGTCCAGCCTCTCCTAACCGAAAACCGTCAACAAACATTCAAAATCAAACAATTAATTCATAATTTATTAAAATATCTATTCTAGATGTGCTAAGTTTGTATTCGTAACTTGTATAAATTTGCACTTATCTAAAAATAAAAATATTATGAGAAAAAAATTACTACCACTTTTCGTACTCCTTGGTGTGTTTATGTTTTCTGGAGTTGGTTTGGCGCAAGGCTCCTTCACCAGGGAAATTCAAATATCCGAACAGGCTTCGGTTAGCTTAACAAATTATCAAGTTGATTTAATCATCAACACACAAGTCCTAATTGCTGCTGGAAAAATGAAGACTGATGGCTCTGATATACGCTTTTTTTTAGATACGTGTCAAAACACAGCAATTCCTTATTGGATAGAAAGCGGGATTAACACAACTTCTACGCGCGTTTGGGTGAAAGTGCCTTCTATTCCTGCGAACTCAGTAAAGTCAATTTATATGACCTATGGTGATCCGCTTGCTACAAGTGTATCGAATTTTGCTGCAACCTTTCCCTTGGCCATCATTTCAAGCGGAGGACCTCTTACTTTGACCGGAACAATTACAACTGACTGGTTTCAATTGGATGCAGGAGACGTTCTCACTATTATTAATGGTTCACCGTTGGTAATCAACGCACGAAAAATCTTGATTAACGGAACAGTTGACGGAATCGGAGCAGGATACGCTGGAGGAGCTGCAACGCCTTCAACTGGACAAGCAGGATTTGGTCCTGGTGGTGGAACAACTTCTAATCCACTGAATGCTGGCTGTGGCGGTGGTAGCTATGGTGGGGTTGGTGGAACAGGTGGTTTCGATCTAGGTGACTTACCTGGTGTAGGCGGCCCTGTTTATGGAACTAACTCAGGAACAGATTTTGACATGGGTTCTGGCGGTGGAGCAAGCGACTTAAGATTTGGTGGAAATGGTGGTGGTGCTTTTGTTATGAACGCAGAATACATCTCAATTACTGGAACAATTAATATGGATGGTGAATCCGGACAACAACCTGGTGCACCCAAAGGTGGTGGTGGTGGAGCTGGTGGTAGTGTAGTCTCTATGGGGAAAGATGTTGTCTTTTCTGGTACAATCACTGCGAATGGCGGTTCTGGATCCATCGGCGTTAATGAGCTATATGACGACGGAGGCAGTGGATCTGGAGGAAGGATCAAATTATTCTACACTGGAACCATTTCAAACTCGGGTACAACGTCAGTTCTGGAAGGTCCAGTAGGCACGAATGGATCAGGTGGTCCCCCAACAGTTGGTGAACCAGGTTCTGTTTTCGTAGGTGAATTGAATACTCCTGAAAATTTGAGTGTCAACAATGGTCCAGAGAGTACCCCTATAGATTGCTCAGCCAGTATAGCTGAAACAGAGTTGACGCAGGTGTTCGAGGTATTTCCGAATCCAATAACGGATGAATTGTTTGTAAAAATTGGACAGGCAAATGAAATGCCAACTGAACTTGAGATCACAGATATGAGTGGAAAAATTGTATTTTCACAATCAAACTTCCACACGCTTGCTGAGCAAATGATTGATGTTTCAGCACTTCAAGCAGGATCATATTTTGTGGAACTTTCGAATTCAAGTGAACGTTCAAGATATATGATTGTTAAAAATTAATTTGACGCGAGTCATGCACGCATGGCAATACGTATATTAAAATAGTTAAAGAGGCTGTCTCAAAATTAGACAGCCCTTTTTAATTTTTAAACAACCACAGACGAGAAACCCGCGTCTAATATTTGAGAACCGCAAACATTAATCAAAGCCAAAAAAACAATGATGAATCATCTTTTCTTTTTTATTTCCGTTAGCGTTTTAATAAGTGCATGTTTGACTTCAGAAAAACCTGAAAAATCCGATACAATCATATCAAATGAGGCAAAAATTGGAAATCAAATTTGTTTCAATCATGCGCTTCTTGTTCTTGACTCTGCCACCTATGCTGCAGCTGTCAATTCTGAATTCTTAAATCAATTTGCATTTTCTTACGAGAAAAAACTTCCGGGATATGAAGGGTTTTACTTAATTGGCGGTACAAATTATTTAGAATTTTTTCATCCAAAGAGCATGGACGAAGAAAAATTGGAGATCGGGGAAATTTGGATTTGTTTAGCATCGCTGAAAGCAAATTATTTAAAGACACTGAATAAACGAAAACGGAACTTTATCGATTATGAGTCGGATGAACAATTCAATTACTTATCGCTCATGATTAAAGATTCAATCAACCCAATTAGCGCGTGGGAAATGAGAAAAAAACAGTATGAAAGCTGGACAAAAAAAGAATACCATGAATCGATTGCTTTTTTACCTGTTGATTACAATAGCCCACAAGAATCTGATTCATCATCACATTATTTAATGAAGGATCTAATCGGAATTGGTTTAAGCTTACATCCTGATGACAGTTCAAAAGTAATCAGCTATTTAAAGGAAATTGGCTTTGATTCAAGCGCTAAAACAAAGGGAAAAATGAGGTTTTCAAATCAAGATCAGTTTGTTGAACTCGCTTTCTCGAAGACAACTAATTCTCCAAAAATTAAACGATATTACATTCAATTAAACAAAACGGTTAAACCAAGGACAGAAATTATTGGTAATTCCAAAATTGTGTGCAATGGTAAACAAGCAATCTGGTATTTTGAATAAAAAAACAAAAATGACATTTAACTCACTAAAAATTAGCTTACTAATTTTCATCTCAAGCACCTTCCTTTCGTGCAAAGGACAAGAGCAATCTGAACATAAAAACAGTGAAACAGAAACGATTCAAATCGGCAAAGAGGTTGCTGAACTGGACGATCAAATTTGGAAAATAGTTCAAGACTCAAAAGGAAGGTATTGGTTTGGAAGTAATGGCAGAGGAATCTATTACTTGGATGGAAAGCAGCTGAAACAAATGACAACAAGCGACGGATTAGTGAACGATTCCATCCGCGGAATTCAAGAAGATAAATACGGAAATATCTACATGGAGACAATGTCTGGAATAAGCAAATTTGATGGCAAGCAATTCACGACCTTAAAACCAATAAGATCTTCGCAAAATCAGTGGAAACTTGAACCAAATGACTTGTGGTTTGGTTACAATGCCTATGATTTATACCGTTACGATGGCGATTCTCTTTTTGAATTAAAACTTCCGCGACAAGATTTAAAAAAAGCATTTGGAATTGACACGTTGATCAGCCCGTTTAATAGTAAAGCGAACAATCCATATTCCGTTTACGGCATAAATAAAGACAAAGACGGAAATCTTTGGTTTGGAACCTTCGTAGCAGGTGCTTTCCGATACGATGGAAAATCGATGATGTGGTTTGAAAATAAAGATCTTTCTGTCCAACCAGATGGCACTGCCGGCGGTGTGCGTTCAATCATTCAAGACAAAGACGGTTATTTTTGGTTGAGCAATTTTAAAAGCAAGTATAAATTTGACCCGAAGAAATCAAGCTTCAAAAAATTCAAAGGAATAGAAAAAGACAAACCCCATTATTTCAATGCTGGAATTGTAGCTAAAGATGGCAATTTATGGATGACTTCGTACGGCGGTCGCGTTTGGAAATATGATGGAAAAAACCTTACACAATTTGAGGTCAAAAAAGGTTCAGAAAATGTTTTAATCGTATCCATTTACCAAGACAACAACGGAACCATTTGGCTTGGAACGAATAACGATGGAGTATACAAAAAACATGGAGATCGCTTTGAGAAGTTTGAGGTGAAAAAATAAAAGAGAGCAAGCCAGGAGATGTCATTCATCCTGGATAGAAAAAATACAGATACAGCAAATGAGCAACAAACACACGATTGAAATCATCCAATTTTCAGAAGAGCTATCTGAACCAATTAAGACATTGAATTATGAGTGGCTTGAAAAATATTTTCGAGTAGAAGCAGGTGATGTTGAATCACTTTCAAATCCCCAAAAGTATATCATAGACAAGGGCGGACATATTTATTATGCCAAACTTGATGGCGAAATCGTTGGTACAGCTTCGCTTTTAAAGAAAAGTGAAACCGTTTACGAATTAGGTAAAATGGCGGTCAACGACAAAGCACAGGGACACGGAATTGGGACAATTTTAATTGAGCATTGCTTAGAAGTTGCCAACCAAAAACAAATTTCGACACTTATTTTATACTCAAACACCACGTTGCAATCGGCGATTCACTTATACAGAAAATACGGATTTGAAGAAGTTGAGTTGGAAACTGGACTTTACGAAAGAGCAAATATCAAAATGGAGAAACACTTGTAACGAACATTGAAAACACCCCAAAAACCCTACAATCAATTTAAAAAACCAATGAAAATAAACATCCCAGGCTTACACAATTCAAACGACGATCATTGGCAAACACGATTTGAAAAATTAGATGCTGCCAATTTCAAGCGAATTCACCAAGAAAATTGGGATGAACCCGATTGTGACTCATGGATTGACCAAATTGAAAACGAATTAAAAAATTTAAATCACTCCGAATTAATTCTAATAGGACACTCGATTGGATGCATGGCCATTGTAAAATGGCATGAAAAATTCGGACACAAAATTAAAGGAGCCCTTTTGGTAGCCCCGAGTGATTCTGAAAAAGATTGCTATCCATCGTATATTCGCGGATTTGTTCCCATTCCAACCAAGACTTTACCTTTTCAAACAATCGTTGTTGCGAGTAAAAACGACCATGTGACTGAAATTGAAAGATCAAAAGAATTTGCTAAAAACTGGGGAAGTAAATTGGTTTTATTAGAAAATGCTGGTCATAAAGAACCAAAAAGCGGTTTTGGTGATTGGCCTCTAGGTCTTGAATTAATCGAAGAGTTAGAAAATACCACAAACAAAAAATCAGCAAAATCACCAAAATGATAATAATTGAATTGTGTCTTGAGATTTTGCAAACTGTTCACCTAAAACTGCACAATCACTCCAGTAAGCCCATCTTACCCGAGCAGAACATTGAACTACATTTTTGAAATTCAAGCAAAAAAACGTAAATTTGAATTCAATTAAAGAAGTAAAAATCTGAAAATGAATAACCCAAAGTATTTGTATAAATCTGAAGATTCATTAAAAATTTATGAGTTTAAAAGCGAAGGGCCAAAGGGAATTATTCAGAGGTTGGTAGAGTATTTCGAAACTGGTTCAGAAAATATTTAAAGTTATGAAAAAGATAGAACAACTTAATAATTCAAAAGTTCCAGTAATTGTTTTCGATAAGAAACTAGAACAATTTAGAAATAAAATTCTTTTTCCGGAGAAACTTGCAAAAGCAAACGATATTCTGGCTAAAGTTGGACTTCCTAAAAAATAATTGAACTAAAAAACGTGACAAAAACTTAACCTGATAATCATTGTAGATTACTCGCTCACAGAATCCATTAACCACAAACAACTTTATGCGCAAATGAAAAGTTTAATTAGTATATCAATTTGTCTAAATGCTTTTTTTGGTTTTACCCAAAAGGAGTCGATCAAAATTGTTGTTATGGACGAGTGCATTGATATTAATGAGACCCAATCATCCTTTCCTGGTGGCATAAATGCTTTTCATCATTGGTTTTCGGAAGAAGTTTTAAAGTTAAACACACTATCTGAGTTTGATAAAATTAAAGGTACTGCTCGGTTTGTAGTGAATAATGATGGAAATGTGATTGATGTGAAGATTATTGAGATTAATGATCCAGAAGTTTCAAAAATTATAATAAAAATTCTTGAAAATAGTCCAAAATGGAACCCTACTGCAATAATCGCAGGAGATACTCCTCCACAATTCTATAAACAACATATTGAACTACCATTTGAAATAAGAAAATAAGGCTAATAAAAGTCCCTAAAGCACGAGATCTTTCTGCGAAACATCGATAATTTAGAAACAAATAACTGTAATTTCGAATCAATAATTTACTTTAGTAGTTGGGCAAAGCATAAAGATGCCAAACATTAACAAATAGTTGAAAAATGGGAATGACCACTTTTATTTACGGCGTAATTGAAGAATACGGATTGAATCATACGAGAAGAGAAGAAATTTATACTCATAATGAAACTGTAATTAAAAATCTTCCTACGTCCGACGCTTGGCCACCTTTGTCAAAAGAGATGTTCGCAATTACAAAAAATGACAAATTCATTGAGGGTCCAAATTTGGAGTATTGGGGACGGATGATTCATTTCGCTGCTTGCCTAAAATCCGTGGAGAACGAATGGGAAGAATGGAAAACAAAATTTGAAAATCTACTCCAGAGTTTGTATTGGACTCAAGCCCATGTCCATTTTAAAACAGAATATTCCGATGTGATTTCGTTCAATTGGAGCGTTGATTTGAAAAAGTGGTCTATTGATGATAAAGTAATTACTCCAATCTCAAAAGAGTTTTGGCATTTTGAAGATCCTGAAAATTGGGAAAATGAATCCAAACTATGATAGTGCTTTCGCCGTAAAAGCCACAAAAAACCCAAAACTGTTAAGATCCTGTTCGAAATACTAAGCAAAAAATGGAAAAAGTGTATAAATCAAAAATTGGTCTTGAATTAGTAATTCCGCTTGGATTAGTATTTGGTACTCTTTTAATCGTCATGTTATCCGGAAAAACAAGTTGGATCGATGCTACTCCACTCCTGCTTGTTATCATTTTCGTCGCTCACCTATTTATGACGACTTACTACGTAATTGCGCAAGATAAATTACGGGTAAAATGCAGTTTCTTTATCAATAAAACAATTGAAATAAAATCCATTACAAAAATTACCGAAACCAATAACCCGCTGAGTGCACCAGCCACTTCGCTCGACAGACTTGAAATTTGCTATGGCAAGTTCGACTCAATTTTAATTTCACCAAAACATAAGAAAACCTTTATCGAAGAATTGCTCCATTTAAATCCGTCTATTCAAGTCATTTTGAAATGAATGGCAATAAACAACACGAGTTTCACTTTCTTCGATGTATTTGAAGTCAAGTTCATTGAGATTTAATTTGCTATATTTGGTTATGCACTGCTCCCTACATTTGATTTCAAGTACTTAAAACTGTTTGTTATCAAAGTTTAAATTGATTTTCAATGGATTATATGATTGGGAGTTACGGATTTAAATGAGTTATTGGCAATTTATAAGACAAATAAGACTTTGATGAAAATATTTGACAAGCAATTTAATAAAATGAACAACGCTAAATATTCCGATTTGACTTCTATTTCGAGGACAGAAGTCATTGACGGTTTCTCTATTCCTGGAATAATTTTTAATCTACAATATCATTTTACAGACCTCCAAGTATATAGTGACGGTCTTGTATATTGCTGGAGTATGGTTGATCTTAAGCTATTCAAAGAGAAACTCACTCTTAACTGGGTTGTGACATCTATTCCTGACAAAGAACATATTTCAATTTATAGTCTTGGGAATTGGCAAATCGACAAAGGAGAATGGATTTATAATAAAGAAAAGTTTTACAATTATATCGACTCATTGGTTACCAAATTAAATCCCAACAGAGAGAACCTATTTGATTGCAAAGGGCGAACGACAGATTTAATTGGGACAGTTCAAGTGTCTAGATTTTCCGCTCCGAATCCATCGTCTTTCTATATATCTAAACAACATTTAGTCTTTCCAGAAAGGACTAATGGGAAACGGTTTACTATATTTTTCAGAGACGAGGACGAAAAATTGTATTTGACCGACATTTCAATATTTAAAAACGGACACGTTGAAATTGCTCAATTACCGACTAAGAGGGAATTTCAATTTTCCGATTTGAAAAAGTTAATCGATAACTCAAGGCTGATTTCGAATGTTACTGTTGGCGAAAGAGTAACTATTCATGGACTCGGATCTTTTAACATCATTGCGGGAAAAGGCATTGACATTAAAAATAAGTATGACGAATTGTTAGACTTTTATAATTCTCTTCAAGGCGAAGAAAAGCGCTTGGACAAGTGTCGTAGAATATTCGATGAGTACTTACGAAATCCTACCAAAAAGCTTCGCGAGGAACTGAAAACAACTTACGAAGCAGTTCCAGATCATCAAAAAATGTTTGTAGGAGACATGGATACAAAAGACATTCAAGTAAGAATGATAATTTATGGAGAGCAAGAAATTGAACACTGGAGCCATTATATCATTTCAAAAGAAAAAGGATATGAATTACCAAAAATTCATGTTCCTATACCAATTGACGAGTAATAAACAGTCCTTACAGCACCTCCTCCTATGTAAAGCACCCAAAAGTTTTTCACAAAAAAAAAACAAAACAATGGATAAAAAAGGAAAAATAACATTTCAGTTTTTAAGCGAACCTTCCGACATTAATTACGGTGGGAAAGTGCACGGAGGTGTGGTGATGAAATGGATCGACCAAACAGCCTATACGTGTGCAAGAACTTGGGCTGAAAGGTATTGTGTAACTGTTTACGTGGGTGGAATTCGATTTTATAGTCCAATTAACATCGGAGACATCGTAAAGGTGGATGCTTACGTTATTCACACAGGCAACACAAGCATTCACATAGGAATTGATGTATATGCCAAAAATATTTCAGATGAAAAATTTGAAAAGAAAACACATTGCATCATTGTCTTTGTGGCATTGGATGATGCTGGTAAACCTACGGAAGTAAAAAAATGGATCCCAACCAACGACGGAGAAAAAAAATTAGAACAATATGCGATCAAATTAAAAGAACTTCGGGCAATGATTGAAAAAGAAATGCAACCATTTTTAGGCACTGAATAAAAAACAACGAAATTTAAACCCCTTGGCTCCTATCGTTTAGTCTTGCGGTGAAAAAACGAGCTTTTATAAAAAATCAGTCGGAATTTCGGATAAATCTTGGCTTTAATTGATTGAAAATAAAAGTAATATGGAGTTAGGTTTAATGCAAAATAATTAAGTATATTTGATTTTCGCAACTGAGTTTTTTCTTTTACAAAAATGATAATCCGCAGCAATTAGGTTTAATTTAAACGATTTGGCGTAGCGCATAATTTGTCGTGGATTAAAAATTGATTAAATTCAGATGCAAAATAGACTTAGAAATGAACTAACTAATATTTATGAAACATATTTTTCTATTCATATTGCTGAATATTTCATGTGCTACTTTTGGTCAAACAACTAAAATTATCAGGAAAGTTGTGCCGATTCAAGAAAAATTAGTCTTTCAGCTTGATGGTGGAGCAGCAACTTTTATCAACGGTACCTCCAGGGTTTATTTAGAATTTGAATTGCCCGAAAACACCATAGAATGGTATTATGTCTTCTCTTCACAGAGTGATGCTGAGAGAACCGCTTACGCGAGAAATAATATTAATTTGGTTGCACAACTGACTCATTTCATAGACCCAACTGGATTTTCTTCTATCGGTGTCGCTTCGCTCCTTGCTCCTTCAGGATCAGAACAATGTAACATTTATTTATTGCCTTCTAGAGAGGATGCTCATAAATTTTACACTAAAACGGATCAATCCATTTTCGATGAAAGTTGGCATTATTATGGAGGAAATTCCATCTTAGCTGCCACCGACGGAAAAAAAAAGATTACCGATTTGACAACAAAAAAATGCTACATTGGCATTCAAAACCCAAGCATTAATTCAACCATAAATGTTGTCATTGAAGTGGCTGCAATCGTCGAAGAAGAAGTCACAGATTTATCAGAATGGTCTGTTGAACGAAAAGAAAGTATTTACGATTATTACAAAGAACTTTTAATCAGTTCAGCTATCAAAGAAAGCGCTGCTGATGAAATTGCCACTTGTATGTTAAATCAACTCGTGGGCAGTTATTCGCCCGATGATTTTTCGAACCTATCTGAAACAGAGATTAAGAAAATTTATGTTGCTTTAGCCGAAGATTGTTTAACGACCTTTCAAGGTGGAGCAAAAACAGACGAACAAAAAAAAGGTGCCACAGTCGGCAGCATGGGCTGGTCTGCCTACGAAAATGGTGATATTGAAAAAGCAATTACCTTAAGCAAAAAAGCACTAACCTATGACAATTCATTGGGTTGGGTTCATGGAAATCTGGGTCTGTTTTACATTATTCAAGGCGATGAATTAACCTCGCTTGACTACTATTTAGATGCCATTCAATTTGTAAAAAAAGATCAACTAAACGCAAAAAGAACCTTTGAAGAACTTATAAAAGACATTGAAAATGCCAAATTAAAATATCCCGAAATGAAAGGCTACCAAGAAATTTTGGAACAATTAAGCAAGGAAATGAATGGTTTGTAAAATGCCGCCTTATCGAACTGAGAATTAAAATCGGTAATTTGTTATATTTAGATATGCGATGCTCGCTAATTATGCTTTTATTTACTTATCTCTATTGTTAGATTTTTTTGTTGATTGGGATTGGATTATGTGATTGGGATTAAAAGAAATTAAGATGAATAGATGAGTGAGCGTTACGCATATAAATGAGTTGTGCTCAATTAAAACCTAGTATTATGGAGAAATTAAAAGCTTATGAAAAACCAACTATTGAAAGTCAAGATTTTAACCTCATAAAGATGAATCTTGAAATTCAAATAATGGAATTAGATGCAAAAATAAAGACTCAAGAACTAATTAATAAAGAAAAGGAAAATCTAATAAAAACAAAACTCAATAATTCATTATCAATTGCTATAATAGGTGCGTTCATTGGGATTTTAGGCGCTATATTAAATTCTTCATATCAACATTACAATGAAAAGGATATTGAACAACAAAAACTAAATTCTTCATTACTAATTAAAGCAATTGAAACAGATGATAAAATTAAAAGCATTGAGAATTTAAAATTTCTAAAAAAATTCAATTTAATTAAAACTGATGATAAAATTCTCGATAACCTAATAAGTGATTCAACAAATTATTATTCCATTCCCTCTATCTATGAAAAAAAATTAATAATTATTTTAGACTCTTTAAAAATTCCTCTCAAAAATATGGATGTTTATTATGATGACATTTATGTGGGGAAAACTGATTCATTAGGTCGTGTAAAAGTAACAGAACTTACATATCCAATTAAAAATCATGAGATTGAAGTTCGTGAGAATGGAATAGAATGTCATTATATTGATTACATTTCGGACTGGAAGAATAATATACAATTTAGAGTAAAACGTCCAAAAAAAAAATAACGGAACACATCAACGTTTTAATGAGATTGAGAAAAATATAGTCGTTCGACGTACCTTTTTCAAATTGATTTTCTACTAATTTAGAAAATAAGGTGTTGCGAACTTCGCAACCTCGGGAAGCCGCTAACCGTTAATCTACTATTTCTCAACAACCAAAATCTCCTTCAATTCATAAAACTGAGACAATATTTATGGACATAAGAAAAGAAACCCTTAAATTCATACCATGAAAAAATTGATCTTCCTCATTCTCATCTTTTTTTCCGCGTGTAAATGGTCAGCAGATGCTAAATTTGAAGAAGAAAATGAACAAATTAAAGCTGAATTCCAAAGCCAAACCACTAAATTCGTAAAAGAAAATGCATCTAAGCTAACAGAAGAACAATTGAACAAAGGGTTAAATAGAATTGCTGAAGAACATTTAATCCATCGAAATAAAAAATTAGCAGCAAAATATGTGAACTCAAAAAGTGGTTTGAAAAGACTGAATTTTTTGAAAGACAAATTTTCCAAAAAAGAATTGATTCAATTATTAAAACAGGTTTCCCCAGACTTAAAGACCAATCCAGATTATAAGGAAATTAAGAATTACATTTAAGGTTACTGAAACAAGTTAAAGATTTGATTTAAAAGCGAATATGAAAGCAATCGCAAAATTCCTGGGCTCTCGCAGAAATCAAATAATCGTCAACGGTATTATTAGTGTTATTCTTTTCGTTTGGATATTGTACATACATGAATTCACGTATTACTCAAGCCTTATTCGTGATCATTATATGTTTAACTCAGTGCTAATTTTGACTTGGATATATTTGTTTCAGACTTTCGTGAATAAAAAATGGATGAATTCTGTGCTTATTGCTATGTATGCAATTTTGATAGGATATGTTTTGTACGCTTATGTTTACGCATTTTTTGACAAATTTGACGTTGTAATGCATAAAGAATACGGTGTGCTTATCAAAACTTGGGGTTTATTTGTTAAATTAGTTATACTTGCAACAGCGCTCTGGTTCAGCAAAAAAACAAGACCAAATAATTTGGAAAATGAACAGTGAGAAACAAATCCAATTATTTTTAAACTCGATGATAATTTTACTACTTCTTGGTTGCAAGGAAAACTACGGAAAAACCAAGTCTAAAAAAGTGGAAAAAATAAAAATAGAATATGATGAACAGACTTCTGAACTAATATCAGCAATACTTAAAAAGATAAATGAAAACCCAGGTAAATTTGAGTTAAAAATTAGTTCCCAGGGTTGTTTTGGTGAAGAATCTGTGGAAAAATTCATTTTTTCAAATTCCACAGACTTTGTTCAAATTGAAGGGTTCGATGGTCAACTATCAAAGAATCGTTGGAGAAAGTCAAACAGAATTTATTCGAAAAAGAAATTTATTCATTTATTGAATTCTGAATTAAATTGTATTCAGTATGATATCGTACCTGCAGGCTTTAGAAGCACAACGCAATTGATTTCTTCCGACACTTTATCTTTTAAAACATTAAAAATAAGTAGGCTGAAAGATAATTTTAACTAAATGCAAATGGCTTTAGGTCATTAATTGTTCTTAATATGAAAGAGAAAGGTTAATTTTCTTTCTCAAAAGTTTAATTTAAATCTAGACTCAAATATCAATCATGAATCAACCACAAACTCTAAAAATCAAAACACTATCCGGCGATTGGTGCGACAAAGATGTTGTCATGCTGCATGCATGCTTTCAACTCTTTACGGATTGTATCGAAGAAGAGAATCTTTTGGATGGACATGTAGGTTGGTCACACGACGAGGAACATATAAAAGCAAAAAAAGAAATCGAAGAACTTTATGCGTGGTGGACTGAGCGAAAAAAACTAGATGCCGATGAGAAATTGAATGAACTAGATCTTAATCAATATTTAATCGACAACGAAATGCTCATTCGATTGATAAACGTTAGAAAGTTTTTATGGACCTGAAATCCTACTCCACCTAAACCAAAAACCTCAAATTAAATTTGGTTAATAATATTAACTAGATTATATTTGTAACTTAACATTCAAATTACACAAACTATGGAAACAGAAAAAATATCCTCTGAAGAGCAAATTGCAATCATCGAAAATTCTTTAAAACACACCTCTGCACAAAAAACAGGTGCAAGAAACTACTACCTCATTTGGGGCAGTATTCTGTTTGTGTATTTCATGATTCACTTTTTCAATGCTTATTTTAAAACCGAAACCACGGCCATGATCGCCAATGCAAGTGCGACCATTTTCGCGGTGGGTGGACTCCTCTCCTTTTTGCAATCGCAGAAAGACAAAAAAACTGAAACCGTCGTTCCCCTAAATGAAAAAGTGTATATGTACGCATGGATTGGCGCAAGTATTTGTTTGGGCATCCTATCCTTTGCTTTTTTACCTAATTTTATCGAAATGTTATGTGTCGGCGTGTTACTCATTTTTGGATTGATCAATTTTATCATTGGCGGCATCACCAATTTTAAACCTTTAATCATTGGTGGCTTGCTTTCCATGCTTTTGTGTCTCTTGATGCGCTACGCGACCATCGAATACAAATTCCTCGTTACAGCAATTGGAGTCGTTTGCTCTTGCATCGTTCCCGGCTATCTGATGAAAACCACGAAAGCAAATGTTTAAAGACCTTGATGCTATTTTACATTCGCAATTGCGCTTGGCCATAGTATCAACATTGATGGGCGTGGAAGAAGCTGAATTTACAGCCCTCAAAGAAGTCACCAAAGCATCGTCAGGCAACCTAAGTTTGCAGTTAGACAAGCTAAAAGAACACGGTTACATCACCATAGAAAAAAGTTTTAAAAACAAATATCCCGTTACTCGTTGCCGAATTACCCCAAAAGGGATTGTCGCATTTGAAAATTATGTGGAGAATTTAAAAGCATATTTGCAGGTTAGAAAAAAGTAAAAGCGTTAAATTGCACTTCGTTTCACTAGGAATATTTATAAAAACCCAAAGCAAAAAGAATTACATCCATGAATTTGAAATTAGTTACACTATTTCTTTTTGCCTTGAATCCTGTTTTTGGACAACAGAAAAAGTCTGAAAATCCTTTATTTGACAAAACCTTAAACAAAGACAGCATCAAAGCTGAATTTGAAACATTGTACAACTTAACCAATACGATTCATCCAGGTCAGTTTATGTTTTGTACGAAACGTGAATTTGACAAAACCTATCGGCGATTACAAAAATCAATCAACACGGATCTCTCGGTGGTTGAGTATTACCGACGAACTGCCACCTTGATGGCTAAAATAAAGGATGGTCACACCGCAGCGGATCCATCACATATCACGTCCTTGCTCCAAAAAAGATGGGTTTTTCCATTTCGGATTCGAAAAATAAACGACCACTATTATTTGGCGAATGCTGCGCCCGAAAACAGCGATTTCATTGGATTGAGAATACTGAAAATCAATGGGAAAAGCATACAGACCGTTGTGAGCGAACTTAGGAAATACATTCATTTAGAAGGAGAAAATGAAACAGGATTAAATATCAAGTTCAGAAATTTTCCTTTTTACTATTTCGTTTACAATGCCAGAGAAACATTTGAAATAGAATACATTGACTCCAACAACCAAAAACAAAAAGAAACCTTCAATGGCATTCCATTTAACGAGTACTCGGCAATCATTGCAGAATCCAAAGCACCATTGAGCACGGAATTCCTTTCAAATGATGTGGCGCTGTTAAAATTTCATTCCTTCGCAAATGGATACAATCCAGAAGAACGAGCAGCAGCAGAGAAACAACTAGACCAGTTTTTCAATCAACTAGACAGCTTGAGAACCCATGATTTAATTATTGACTTACGAGGAAATAGCGGTGGCGCAGCAGAAATCGCAAACTACTTGTTTTCCTATTTAAATTCAAAGCCATACTACTATTTTGACTATGCGGGCGCAAAATACACAAGCACAGATTCGTGGAAACATTACGCACAATACCCAGAAAATAACGGAAATATAGATACCAATGAAACAAAACTAATCCATGGACTGCACTGCTACACAAACACAGACAGCACAGATTATTGGTGGTTTGAAGAACAACAAAACAAAGCGAATTATTTCCGAGGAAATGTGAGTGTTTTGATAGACGGTGCCTGCTTTTCAACAACTGGACATTTTTTGGCACTTTTGAAAGAACACAACATTGGACAGATTTACGGTGAATATTCACAAGGAAGCAATTACAGTAATTCTGGAGGTCAAGCCTTCACTCTACCCTATTCAAAATCAGTCATTTGGATCCCAACCTTTCAATTCAAAATGAAAACACCCAATTTCTTTTACGATCCAAAAGGCATTAAACCAGACATCGAAATACCAATAGAACCTATGGATCTAAAAACACATTTCGATAGAGTAATGGATTTTGTTGTGAAGAAATTAAATGGAAGTCATTGAATTACAAACAATTAAATCGTCACTTATTTACCACCAATTGTATCTAACTCCGTTTTTAAGAAGCTTCGTTTAGAGTAATTAGTTATTTAAGTTGTTTTTCTATTTAAGTTGGCTAAAAATACCTTTCTCTTAACGCCACAGGCGACCTTAATTATCCAAACCAGGTCAATACAAACGCTTATTTCCCTTCGTTCCTTAATGTTTTAAAATAATCCCGATAACAATTGGGAGATTATTCCTGTTTGCATTTATACAAACTTGAATCTTGTGAAAAGTTTGATTTGAGTCACATAAATAACTAGCAAAAAAATCCGTCGAAGTTTTGCTTTATTCAATTTGTTACATTTGAACAAAAAAATTGGAAAGGCGCTTTTTCAAAAAAATCGAATTCGAAAACAAATGAAAGATACAATCCTATATTTATTCTTTTTTTGTTTGTTGACTTCTTGCACACAAAACCTGAGTAAGAATAATGTTGATATAAAATGTCTTTGAAATCGATTAACTCATGATGCACACAAAATTCAATCATTCCAAAAAAGCATTTCATTTCATGAGAAACCTCATCCTTGTACTTTATTTTACGAGCGCATGGAGCTCATACGGGCAAGTATATAATGTGCAAGAATATTTAGAGGTCACCAATTTTACGAGTAGTTCTAACAATCAACTCAAGTTAAATTATGCTATAAAAAAGAAAAAAGAATCCATTTTTAAGAACAAAAAAATTGAATTTAATGCCACGATTCAAGTATTTTGGAAAAACCTTAAAATCTATACCACACCGCATAAATACATCGCTAAACAAGATTCAACTACAGTCGATTTCCAAATTGACCTGTCCAATGTAATCATTCCAGAAGGCAAACAAGAATTGACCGTAAAACTTGTTGTCGACACACACTTGGATGGTGAGTCCTATAATATTGTCGCATTGGAGCGCACCTTGCACACTCAGGTGCTTGAGGTAACTCAAAAAAAATATGGTTTGGTGGATTTGACCATTGAAGAGATTCAACTAAATGAACGTGATTCAAACGGTGATTTGTGGGACGAATACGGCTTTGATGATGAACCAGAACCATTTGTAATTCTCAACTATCAAAAGGATAAAACGCATAATTTTGGTAATGGCGCAATCCGAAATCTCCACAAAACGCTTATCCATGATCCAAAGAACTCCATCTGGATTGATGTTTTCGATGATGATTTTTTTAGTCGGGATCACATGCTTGGGTTTCGGTTTTCCCTAGACGAAAGCAAGACCAACAAAACCATTGAATCCAAGCTTTTAAACGGAAAAATCCGCTATCGCTATGCGCTATATCCTCAATTAGTAGAACCAGAATTAACTTTCAAAACCACCACCGAACAATCAACTAAAAATCCGCAGCTGCTTGTCGACTTTAGTTTTGCTAAAAAAAGCCTCATCGGAACTACGCCTGAAATCCAATTTTATCTTTTAGATACCCATAAAAAAGTGGATTTCTCTTTTCATAATGAATCCAATGAAACACATTTAGCAGGAAAACTAAAAGTATCACCCCTTTGGTTTGTTGGTAATCGTGCAAAGTTGTATTGTTCCGTTAGAAATGGAGAAAACGAGTTGTATTCATTTTGCATGATTGATTCCATAGGCGATCAATTAAAGCATTTAACGTACGTAGATTTTGGTAGCATAACTAAATCGTATTACGACAAAGGTTTTCGATTCAATGGCGTTGAGATCATTTCAGATCAACTTAGTCCAAAAGATTTGAAAAGTCAAGTGTATGTAACGGATAAGAAAGGTAATGTTGTTGATGAAGTGCTTCTTTTTCGAACGGATAATCTTCAAACGAAGTATTTCGATTACAAAATACAATTCAAACCTGAAATGAACCTCAAAGCTGCATTCGATACGATTTATTTTGTGCGCGACGATTATTACGTCAATGCTTTTGATAGCATTCCTATCGGAAAACTCAGTGTGCCTTTTGATTTTCATGAGTTTTGCTACGTTGATACTTTGTTTTTTAAAATCCCTAAACCGTTGTTCGCGAAAGCCTCAGATTACTGGATGCATTTTCAAATGAATAAAATAAGCCCCGAGCAATTCACCAAAAAGAAAGGTTTCATAACTGTTTGTATTCCAGTTCATCAAATGATAAATACAGTTGTTCTAAATAATTATTACATTTATCGTAACCAAAAAAAGATCGGTGGTTCGAATCTTAAATTTTTGGAAGAAAATAAAAACATGGAACACAAATTGAAGCGAAAAGGCTTTAGACACATAAGTTATCGATTTAATTAAAGGATTGCACAATGAAATACCTTATTCTTATTCTAATTTCTACGCTGCTTTACATAGGAATTTCTTGTGAAAAAAGAATCGTCGCCCTAAAAATTACAGCTTACGGAGTTTTGGATGAAATACCACCATTTTCCGTTCCAGACTCTGTGCTTCAAGGAGCAGGCGCACGCTTAGTCAATTCTTATGGAGCAACAGGCTACTATTTGTACTACTCAACGAATTTCACGGATCCTCTCTATCAAAAAGCGGTCATCGTCTATGGAAAAAGTAGAGATGGGATCAATTATGATGGCATTCAACGCATAGAGGTTGATTCAATTCGGCTTCAATGATTCAATTACAACGTATGCATAATACCTCAATGAAGATCGTTTTTTGCATGTTACTTTTAATTGGAACTAGATGCGTACATGCTCAAGAAGTAGCATACCTTGATCGTTTTTTTCCTCCTATTGATCATACAGATTTCGGCTATAAGCTCAATACTGCCGTCGCCGAATGGTCGCAAAATGATACCACTTATTCTGTAACCTTCGATTATTTTACCGACAACAAAGAAAAAACCATTTCAGCATTCATTGAACTTTCGGTTTCCTTCAAGGATAAAATGATCGCCAACTTCAAGGACACGTTAAAAGATTTAGATTATTACATCGGAATTCATGGATTTCATTTCTCAGAACTCTTCTTTGTGAATTTAGATGAAGATCATCACAACGAAATGGCCTTCATTTATTCGCTTACTCCCTTGTCATTTGAAAGTCCAGAAATAACTTCGGCTCTTGTATTTGACAATCCTTCGGCAACGGTCAAAAGCAAAAAATTCAATCCTATAAAAAAGCTTAAATTAGATGAAGACTTTAACAATTTCTCAACGGAAGAACAAATTTTACTTTATGCCAAAATCAATTTAGAAAAAGACTTTGATGTATTTTACCGTGAACATGAGCTCATCAAAGGGAAAATGGCTACTATTTCTGTTGATGAATGCCTGTATTTATTAGACGAGGGCAATTTTCTTCTAAAATTCAAAGTGGTGAATACGAGCAACGAAACCATTGGTATTGATTTAAAAAAGCAAGAAAAAATATACCTGAATCAATGGAATGAAAGGCAAAATCACGAAATGTTAATGATCAATGAGAAACGCCTTCCGCTTGATACGGTGAATCCGACTGAAATAAATGCCAAGTTTGAAAAATCCGAACTGACTTTTTTGAGGCCTGGTCGAGCGTTGATTTACCTCCTTGAGTCGGAGAAATCTTTCAATCAGCCAAATGCTATAGTGCCGGAAAATAACTTTGTCATGCATTTTGATGGTCAACTCGTTGTAACGAATGGAAAAGAAATTGAATGTCTTAAATTTGAGCCAAAAAATGAGGCCAATCGTGTGTTTTTATTCAATAATCCAGCGTCGGTGAAATTGCTTCCAAGGCGAATTTTGGTTTTTGAGAATTAGTTTCAAACAATGTTAATGAAGTTATTGAGTGTCTTGAAATTCTCCTTGTTTATTGCAGTGATTTGCTGCGCCAATATTCATGTGCTTGGACAGACCGTAAATTATTCCCTTTCTGAATTTTCAGATCCGAATAAGACCTATGCTGTAAAAACGGCACAATGCACTATTTTCGAAAAGCAATTGGAATACGCACTTAAAATCAATTATACAGAGTCTAAAAATACAGTCATTGGCTACCTTGTTTTGGAACGTATTTCCGGGGACGCTAGACAACTTATTCTTTTAGATACTCTTTTGGAGTTTGACAACTTTATCGTAAGCGACCAAGAAATTTTCTTTGATGAAGTCCATTTGATGAATGTTGATGGCGATGTAGAAAAAGAAATTGTCATAACATTTCGCTATTTCTCAAGGCTTGAAGATGAAAAACTCCAAGAAGATTTCGCCATTGTGTATGATAATTTTTCGAACATAATTCAAGATCAAACACCGAGTTGGATTAAAAAAGTTATTTTGTGGGAGAATACATCGAAAGTCTCCGTAGAAAAGCAAATTCTGAGTGCATTTGCTATTGAAAAACATTAAACGAATCAGCAAGTGAAAAAAGGAATCATACTCTATACAACATTACTCATCCTTTTATCGAGTTGCGATGCTTGGCTCAACATGACCTATACTGTTGAGAACAAAACCAAGGCAGATGTACGTGTATTTATTCCAAATTTCCCAACAGAAGGATCATTTTGTGGCCTTTACAGCAATATCACAGACACCATTTTAACCTTAAAACCAAAACAAGTGATCACCGTTGGTTGCACCAGCGACATTGATTTTCCGTTTGCAACGCGAAACATGTACCGCAGCAATCCTGGAAAGTGCGGTATCAAAATCGTTGAAAGCGACACGATGAAAACACTGGGATGCTCCAAAAAAGAATGGAAATACTTCAGGCGAAATTCGAATTTGAAGATTAAATAAAACAATTCAACAATATGACTTTCAACATTTTAATATAAAACATTTTTCAAACACATGTACAAAAAACTATTCATTTCGCTCCTAGTGTTGGTTCTAGTTGTCAGCTGCTCCAGTCCCCATTCCAAATTCGATCAAGCCTTAATCGAAGACATGGAATTAGAAAAATTCAGCTATATCGAGCCATGCAAGGCACCCATGGGAATATCTGACACATTATTAATCGGTTACACCCCAAGAAATGAGAACGGCATTTTTCACAGAAAAGACTTCCATCCTAAATCCCTAAAAATAAACGGACTAAGATTTGAGAAAACGGAACAAAACGACTATCCCGAAACTGTGATGCTTTACAAATTTGAATTTACTGATTCGACGGAAGAAGTAGCCTTTGAAAATTTCCAACCTTTTTTAGTGAACTATCAAACGCATACCAAAAACAAGGCGAAATTTTTTAAAAAAGAAGGAATTTGGATATTGCGCTTTGAGCCGATGATATAACAATAGAAAAGGAATTCATTTTAATGTGAAGCTAATTGAATTCTTCGTTTAAGAATTTTACCTACTTTTATTCAGTTAAATAGCTTAAAATTGGTTTAGTCCAGGTTGAAATGAATTTAAACCGACCAAAAAAATTGAAAAAATGAATAAAATACTTTCTGCGTTTTTAGCGCTTTGTACCCTCACCGTGTTGGGTCAATCATCACAAGAACACTTTCAAAATGGAATTTCTAAACACAAACAAGAAGACTACAAGGGAGCTATAAAAGATTATGACAAAGCGATCAAAGAAGATAACACCAATAAAGATGCTTATTATAATCGAGGAACTTGTGAATTTGCCCTAAAAGATTACAAAAATGCACTTTCAGATTTTAATAAAACGATTGCATTAGACCCATCATTCTTGAAGGCATATTACAGTCGGGCAACAGTTTTTGTGAGTGAAGAAAAATACGCTGAAGCATTGCCCGACCTAAATAAGATCATTGAAGTAGATCCAAGTTTTCCAAGTGTTTTAACACTTCGTGGTCAAATATTAATGCAACAAGACAATGAAAAAGCTGCATGTGAAGATTTTTACAAGGCGAAAGAAATAGGTGATAAACAAGCTGATAAATACATCAATCAATTCTGTAGTGGTCAACAAAGTGTTTTGGAATCCTTAATGCTTGATTGGCCGGACAATGAAAACTGGAAAATCGGAGATGAACAAGAGACCGCACAAGTTCATGTGATTGATTTAATTCATTCAAATGAATCAATTGACAACTGGACGGAATTGGGCAATATGACATCGATTAAAGGTGTTACAGGCATGCAAATGGACAAAGTCATGAACCTCATGTTTGATCAAGCCAAAGAAAAGGGACCAAAGTCTAAGCTTACGATGATCGAGAAAGATGAAAATGCAGAATATCCATGGATCATTTTTACCATTGAATCACCAAGTTTCAAAAACGACAAAACTCCTGAATCGCAACTCTGGTATATTGTACAAGGCAAACAAGCACTTTACACCAACTTCAGAGCGGTTAAACAAGCAACAATTCCTGCTGATTTAAAAGATAAATGGACCAAATTTTTCAAGACGGGGAAAATCGTGAATAAGTGAAGATAATTCGTTTCATGAGAAATCTAAAAAGAAATGATCCTTTTATTTAGCCTTCTTCATGTTTTATTTTTATATGTGAAATCACTTAGTTAAGTTCGTCCTTTCAGTTTTAAAGCTAACAATGAAAGCTCTAATTTAAATGGACTGGCATCAGCGCTAGAAAGAACAAAATTTTAATCCAACAATTGTGATTCTTAACGACTAAAAATGTTCTTAATTCTACTCTTTTTTTATTTATCAATTTGTGCAGGAATCTCTTTCATAGCTGTTTATTCATGGGAAGGTGCTAAAGTCAAGCTTAATCCATTTAAACAAGTTTTTTTTGCACTTCTATTCATCTCTTCTTGGATTATTTTCGTTTTTGCATTATCTGCATATAAAAGCGACTTTTATCATGCCATTGACCCTACGGAACAAGGTTATACCCCTTTTTCAAACAAGCATTTTTTGACAATTTTTACGTTCATTTCGTTGAGTATCGTTGGTCTTTACTCCATTTGGAAGAAAGGCAAAAATATTCCTCCACTTCTCGCTGTCGCTTATATTTCATTCATCATCATTGGAATTGTTATTTGTTTTTTCACGCTGATTCAAATAGGTTTTAAGAAAGAAATATATTATGTTTATCCGATAGAAACAGAATTTCTTTTACTCGCACCAACGGTGCATATTCTTGTTTCTTTCATGCTTTTGCTCAAGTTCATTCGCTTAGAAACAACTATTTCTGAATCTCGCAGTTTCAAAAACAAGTGGTTAAATTTCCTAAATCAAAAGTTAATAAAATCGGGTTATTTTTCCATTTGGACACTTATCATATTGCTTCCAATGTATCTGCTAATCGCCCTATTTCTAATGCTTTTTGGACAAGATTACAACTCACTAACCAAGGCATTCACCGAAACAACAACCTGGTATTTTTCGGAAAAAACACATCCACCATTTTTAGAACACGAGGGGCACTATTTATGCACGGTGGCTGCTTGCGGTGATCCCAAAATTGTGAAACCATTACGATTAGGAATTCGCCATGGAAACGAAATCATTGTCAATCGTCAATTACTGATTGCAAATGCCTTTGAAGATGTCATCATGCAAAAAGCACCAAAATCGCATAAATTGATTCGATCTATTTACGACAAATATGGTTACCCACTTTCAAAAAACATTACATCAAGGCGTAAATCCAATGCAACCTATTTCGCAATGAAGCCTTTAGAATGGTTGTTTCTGCTTGTTATCTATTTCACCTGCAACAAGCCGGAAGAATTAATCAGAAATCAATATAAAATCAGTTCTATCTAAATGAAAAGCATTCCTTTTCTTCTTATTTACAGTCGTTTAGCCATCGGGTTAGTGATTAGCTTATTCGCCCTTTTTCGACCAAGTTACTATGAAATAACGATTGTGTTTTTGATGATATTAGGTTTGCTCACCGATGTTTTTGACGGAATCATCGCTCGTAAATTGAATGTTTCTTCTGAAAAACTGCGTGTTTGGGATTCAAACGTAGATCTTATTTTCTGGCTTTGTGTCATTGGCTCCATTTTTTACCTCAACGCAGCATTTGTTTTAAAAAATGCAATTTGGCTTGGTTCTGTTATCTTTTTAGAACTTTTGTGCTACCTTTTCAGCTTTCTCAAATTTAAAAAATCGATTGCAACACATTCCATTCTTGCCAAAATTTGGACGCTTACACTCCTCATCTTTCTAATAGACTTAACGCTAAATTCCACAAGTCAAATACCATTTATAGTTTGCATCGTTGTCGGAATCATTTCCAGACTTGAAATTTTCTTTATTATTTATAAACTTCATCGTTGGACAACCGACGTACCATCCATTTTTGCTGTAAAGAAAATAAACCAAGGAATTCCGCTAAAAAAAGGAGTTCTTTTCTGAATGTTCATTAAAATTTCATTTTCGAATCACGTTCAAAAACGCAACATGTTATTCAATTGGATTAGATTAGAACGAAGATCTTGTGTTGCGCTAAAAATCATGCTTTTACGCCGCAGGCGATCTTAATAATCCAATCCTTGTCAAACACCAACTCTTATTTCCCTTCGTTCCTTAATGTTTTAAAATAATCACTTCAATATTCTGTGTGCATTTACTTTTACTTGATTCTTATGGCAAGTTTGAGTCGAATTAAAATAAAATTACTAGTTTTGAAACGTTTAACAACTCATTTATAACCACTTAGAAATTATGAAAAAAAATGTACTTATCGCTCTTGGAATTGTAGCCGCATTTTCTGTTGGCTTTTCATGCCAAACTTGGAATCATAAAAAAGCGGTGGAAGCAAACACCAAATTAACCACGTCGAATGTCATCGAAAACGTGAAATTAGGAGCTTTTTCGGTGAGTTTAAGTGTGAAAGACATTCATGCATCGAAAGCTTTCTACGAAAAATTAGGGTTTACTTACAAAGGTGGCGACATCGAACAAAATTGGATTGTATTAAAAAATGGCTCAACGGTTATTGGACTTTTCCAAGGCATGTTTGAGGGAAATATGTTGACCTTCAACCCAGGATGGGATCAAGAAGGAAATAATGTATCGAAGTTCGATGATGTTCGTGCCATCCAAAAACACCTCAAAAGTTCTGGTGTAGCAATCACCTTAGAATGCGATGAAAAAAGCACTGGACCAGCCAGCATCGTCCTAAGCGATCCTGATGGAAATGTGATTTTAATGGATCAACATCGGTAAACAATCAAAAAAGCAAAGAATCTAATTCGTCATACTGTTTTTCATTTTCATTAAGTATGAATAGTAACTCTTCTGAAGAATGCAAGCATTCTTCGACCATAAAATCCATTACTTTGCATTAACACACTTTGCATCCGTGCATCCGTGCATCCGTGGCAATATCTTTTAAACATTATTTGAGTTCTCTTCAATTTGATTTTTAATTCTTCAACCCCCATCCCCATCATCAATATTCTTTACATTTGTACAAAAATTCAAAAAATGTCAATTTCTAGTCATATAAAATTCACTGGTGCAGTCGGCTGTATTGCCTTGCTATCCGCTTGCGGGACAACCAACACGGCTTCTACCCCATCTACCACAACAACAGGCGAATCTATTACCATTCAAAAAAGTTATATGAGTGGGAAAGTAAGTGCAAAAGAAGATTTTTTCCTTTTTGCAAACGAAAATTGGGTACTCAGAAATCCAGTTCCAAACTCAGAATCTCGTTGGGGAAGTTTCAATGAATTAGATCAAGCGAATAAGAAAAAGTTAACGGTAATTTTGGATGATGCAAGAATATCTGGCGCGCCAAAAGGAAGTGATCAACAAATTTTGGGCGATTATTATGCTTCATTTTTAAATACGGATGTCCGTGATCGACTAGGCGTTCAACCACTTCAAGCTGAATTAGCGAAAATTGACCGAATCACTGAACGAAGTCAAATCCTTGATGTTTTAGCAATGTTGCATGCGCAAGGAGTAAGTTGTTTGTATGGTTTTGGCGTTGGACAGGATTTGAAAGATGTCGATTCACACATCACTTATTTTGGTCAAGACGGAATTGGTTTGCCAAACAAAGATTACTATTTCGATGAGAAAAAAGAAGACATTCGTATTGAGTACCAAAATTTTATGACTCAGATTTTCTCTATGGCGCGTTTAAACGGCGGGAGCCCAGATGAAACGGCTTCCCTAGCTTATAAATTTGAATACGAACTTGCCTCTCAAATGCTGGCTCCAGCCGAAATGCGCGAACCTGAGAAAACATACAACAAATATGGAAAACAAGAATTTATCAAAGAATCGACCATTGACTTGGAGAAATATGCATTAAATATGCAATACCCAAAGTTCGACACCTTGGTTGTTTCTCATGCACCTTACGCCAAAAAAGTTGGTGAAATGATTGGAAGCATGGATCTTTCAGTGTGGAAAGCATATTTTTCGTGGTGTCTTTTAAATCATTATGCGGGACATTTGAGTACTGAATTCACAGATGCAAATTTCAACTTTTACCAAAAAGTTTTAAGCGGTAAAAAAGAGATGAAGCCGATGAAAGAACAAGCCATTGAAGAAATTACACACATGAATTTCGGAGAATTGCTCGGCAAAGCTTTTGTAGAAAAACACTTTTCTGAATCAGATAAAAACCGTGTAAACGGGATGGTCGATAATTTGCTTACAGTGTATGGAAATCGCATCAACGGACTGACTTGGATGTCTGACGAAACGAAAAAAGAAGCACTTAACAAATTGAATTCTATCGGCAGAAAATTAGGTTTTCCATCGAAATGGGAAAGTTTCAAAGAACTCAATTTCACGAAAGACCAATATGTTCAAAACATCAAGCAAGTAGCTATACTAGCTATGAAACGAAATTTTGCTGATTTGAATAAAAAAGTCGACAAAGAAAAATGGGAAATGCCAGCGCACATGGTCAATGCCTATTATCATCCACTCTTAAATGAAATTGCTTTCCCGGCTGGAATCATGCAATCACCTTTCTTCGACAGCAAAGCAGAAGATGCAGTGAATTATGGTTCCATCGGAATGGTGATTGGCCACGAATTCACTCATGGATTTGACGACATGGGTTCTAAATTCGCAGCTGATGGTTCATTTAAAAATTGGTGGACAGAAGAAGATCGAAAATCATTTGAAGACAAAACACAAGTCTTAGGTGAGACTTTTTCAGCATTTTGTCCAATCGAAGGACATTGCATCAACAAAGACTTGACGATGGGCGAAAACATCGCTGATTTAGGTGGTTTGACAATGGCTTATTATGCTTATGCCATGACAGATGAATTCAAAAGTGGTGTTAAACGAGAAGGCTTCACGCCAGCACAACGATTTTTCATCGCTTATGCTCAATTATGGAAAATCAACTATACAGACCAAGAAATGAAAAAGAGAATAGCAACAGATCCGCATTCTCCAGGAATGTACCGTGTGAATGGTCCGTTGAAAAATTGTCCAGAGTTTTTCGAAGCTTTCGGAATCAAAGAAGGAGATCCAATGCGTAATACAGAGGCGAAAGTGGCTAGGATTTGGTAAGGAGGAATGAAGGGTTAATGAATTAAGGAATTAAGGAATGGATTATAAACTTAATTCCATCTCTATCCCGTTTTCATTTTTAATCATTAGTGTCCTCTAAAAAAATATTTCAGTTATAAACGCTTATTTTGCCTACATAAATTGAAATATTGAATATTAGAGACATTAATTTCAAAAATCCAAATTTGTTCCAAAATATTAAGGTTCCGTCCATAATCCGTTCAAATTTTGAGAAGTGAGGAAAAAGAAAATGATTGAACGGCTGACCGATTACAAAAGGCGTTTACGTCTGTATTGCGCTAGCAATGCACTACTTTTGTTAAATCGGTCCGTTCAAGACTTTTCGCCGAACGGCTAAAATTTGGACTAGAGTTTTTTGGTTCTTTTTGGGGCAATGCCAAAAAGAACAAGAAAATAATCGGACAAAAGTGATTTTTAATTTTTAATTTTTAATTTTTAATTTTCTAAGTACGTAATTTAAAAATTAATCGTATTATTGCACCCTCTTAATACAAAGCAAATTTCCTTGCTTAAAATTTCACAAAAGTATCTTTTAAAATTTATACACGTTATCGTTATTTATGGATAAGAAATTATTGGAAAGCAAAAAACTTCCAGATCTAAAAGCTATCGCAGCGACACTTGGTGTGAACACGGACGGCTTAAAAAAAGCAGAACTCATTGATGCAATCATGGCCGGAAACGCTCCTGAAAAAGTTGAAAAACAAGAAAAACCTGCTGCAAAAGCAGTAAAAGAAGCTAAAAAAGATACACTTGTCAAAGCTAAAACTTCAAAAGAAACTCCTAAAAAAGAAGTTGTTGAAGTGGAAGTTGCGAAAGTGGATACAACGGCTAACGAAGATAAAGCTGAAAGCAAAACAGAAAAACGTCCTCGGACACGTGTAGCTAAAACAGAAACGGTAGAAGAAAAACAACCAGATTTGTTCGCTGCTGCAGAAGAAATAGCTCCAGCTCCTGAAGCTAAAAAAGAGCATTCTCATAAATCGAACGAAAGAAAACCGAAATTCGAAAAGGAAGCGACTGATAGAAAACCTGTTGTTCAACCAGAAAACGAAGATAAGCCAAAAGGAATCAATTTATTGGATTTAGCAAAAGCGAGTCAAAATAATAATCAAGGTGGAAATCGCCCTGTGAATCCAAACCAAAGCCCGAATCAAAATAGACCAAACCCGAATCAAAACAAACCGAACCCAAATCAAAATCCGAATCAAAACCCAAATCAAAATCGTCCGCAGGCTCAACAACAGCCTCAAGAGGTGAAAGATGATGGTTATGACCTAGTTGGAATTGTGACCGCAGAAGGAGTTTTAGAAATCATTCAAGAAGGTTTCGGATTCTTGCGCTCTTCAGATTACAATTATTTGGCTTCTCCAGATGATATTTATGTTTCTCAAAGTCAAGTGAAATTATTTGGTTTAAAAACGGGAGATACAGTAAAAGGTACTATTCGTCCTCCAAAAGAAGGTGAAAAATACTTCCCACTTGTGAAAGTAGAATCAATCAATGGTCGTCATCCTTCATACATTCGGGATCGCGTTCCTTTTCAATACCTCACTCCCCTATTTCCATCTGAGAAATTCAAATTGACAGGTCACAAGCAAGAAACAATGTCGACGCGTGTGATGGATTTATTTGCCCCAATCGGTAAAGGTCAACGTGGAATGATCGTAGCGCAACCAAAAACAGGTAAAACCATGTTATTGAAAGATGTTGCGAATGCGATTGCTGCCAATCACCCTGAGACTTATTTGATCGTTTTATTGATCGATGAACGTCCGGAAGAGGTTACGGACATGGCGAGAAGTGTACGTGCTGAAGTAATTGCATCTACATTCGACGAACCAGCTGAACGTCACGTAAAAGTGGCAAACATGGTGCTTGAAAAAGCAAAACGAATGGTAGAATGTGGTCACGACGTATGTATTTTACTCGATTCAATCACGCGTTTGGCTCGTGCATACAATACAGTATCGCCTGCATCTGGAAAAGTACTTTCTGGAGGTGTCGATGCAAATGCGTTGCACAAACCAAAACGCTTCTTCGGTTCAGCTCGTAAAATTGAGAATGGAGGTTCACTTTCTATCATCGCAACAGCATTGACAGAAACAGGTTCTAAAATGGACGAAGTAATCTTCGAAGAATTTAAAGGAACAGGTAACATGGAATTGCAGTTGGATCGTAAAATCTCAAATCGCAGAATTTACCCTGCAATTGATATTACTGCTTCAGGTACCCGTCGCGAAGATTTGTTGGTTACGAAAGAAGTGTTGCAACGCGTTTGGTTGATGCGTAAATTCATGGCAGATATGAATCCAGTGGAAGCTATGGAGTTCATGAAAGAACGTATGGAACAAACCTTATCAAACGAGGAATTTTTGGCTTCAATGAACGGATAACACATTGGTTTCATGAGAATTACCGTTAAAGTTGGAGTCATTTGTGCAGCTGTTTGGATTGCCTTAAAAATGGCGTTGTTTTACGGTGGACTAAACATTCCATCTAAATTACCCATTGCAGTGCTTTTAAACATTTTGGGCGTTTTATTATCCATTGCCATTGGACTTTACTTGCAAAAAAGAAAAGACACCGAAGAAGGAAATGCGTTACGCGACATAAAAAACGGTATGACGGCTGGTGTTCCTTATACAATCCTGGTGAGCGTTTTCATTTATTTTTATTATGCAAAAATAGATCCTGAATTCAACCAAAAACAGATAGCGGATGCTGAAATGCAAATTTTGCAAACGATTAATTCGCCAGAAGGTTTGAAAGAAATTCAAGCGAGTAATCAAAAATACGAAGTGATGGCCAAAGATGAAATTTATGCTGAAATGCGTAAAGGTCCTCAAAACATTTACAGCGCAAAATTCACCATGACAGTTGGATTATTAGCCATGTTGTTGCTTGCAACTGTAAATAGCATTTTGATTACCATCGTATATCGAAAAGTGATGTTTCGGAGAATTTAGAGACAATTCCTATGAGCATTCATTTTGAAAATTTGAGTCGAAGGTTTTATATTTTAATATTTTTTTGTTCTTTTATGCCCAATCTTGGCATATCTATTGTTTTAAAGATGACTAAAAAATTAATTAACGAATTATGAAAATAGAAAAAATAGGATTGTTTGTGCTTGGAATGACGCTTGTAGTGAATGCAAAAGCCCAAGAAAAGGATGCAAAATCCAACAAAGACATTGATAAAAAGGAGAAAGCCAAAATTAATGCAGAAGAAGTTTTCGCAAAAGCAGACATTGATAAAAATGGAAATTTGACGTTCAATGAGTTTTCGATCAAAAACGGTAGCGACGAAAAAGCACAAAAACAATTCGCAAAAATGGATGCTAATCGCGACGAATTGGTTTCTAAAGTAGAATTTCATGATTTTCACAATTCAAACGGAAAAGGAAAAAATATGACCTATGAAGAGGAATTTGCTAAAAAAGACTTCAATAAAGATGGTCTTTTAACGGCTGATGAATTAGTTAAAATCAGTGGTGACAAAGAAAAAGTGCACGCTAAAATTGCTGAAATGGATAGTGATAATAACGAAATGATTTCGAAAGATGAATTTATTTCATTCAAAAGATCCAAAGAAATACAAAAACAAATGCCAAAACCAACACTTGAAGAGACATTTAAAGCTTTAGACAAAAATCAAAATGGTACCTTGGCTTGGGAAGAATTTCTAACGGAAGAGAATGACAAAGCTTCAGCACAAAATAAATTCAATGAAGTTGATTTAAATAAAGATGGACGTATTCCATTTTCGGAATTCAAACAATTCAAAGATGAAAAAGAAGCAAAAAGAAATCAGCGTTTGTTGAAGCCTGACAGCTATTTTGCTGAAATGGATGCAGATAAAAGCAATGGTATCGATTTACAAGAATACATCAAATTCGCTCAAAAAGAAAGCAAAATGGTCCTTGATGAAGCTGGAACTGAAAAGCAAATGTTGAGCGAATCAAAAAAATTCGAGAAAAAGGACAAAGACGGCGATGGCCTTATTTCAAAAGAAGAACTTGCGGCATGGGCTAAAAAACAATTGGAAAAAGACGCAAAACGTAAAGAGGACGACAAAATTGCAAGAAGACGTGCTCAAGAAGCAAAAGAAGCAAAGGAGAACGCGAAACCAACGATTGGTACTCAACGCTAAAATACGCATTTCTAAAAAGTGAATATCGATTTTTCTTCTGACATAACTCTTGAAAATGAACGCACAATCTTGCGCCCATTACAGGAATCAGATGAAGCTTTGCTTTTGAAATTCTCATTGGAAGAACCAGCATTGTGGAAATATTCCTTGATTTCAGCTGCAGGTCACGAAAATTTAAAAAATTATATAACTGTTGCATTAAAGGATAGGATCGAAGCTCGGTCTTATCCTTTTTTGGTTATAGATAAATTAACCAATGAAGTTGCTGGTTCGACTCGATTTTACGATTATCAAAAGCATCACAACACCATTCAACTGGGATTTACATGGTACGGAAAAAAATTTCAAGGCACAGGACTCAATAAACATTGTAAATTCTTAATGCTTTCTCAAGCCTTTGATGTTTGGAACCTCGATCGCGTTGAATTTCGAGCAGATAATAACAATGCGCGCTCCATTGCTGCGATGAAAAGCATCGGTTGCACGCCTGAAGGTGTTTTACGCAGCAATTGTGCGAGTCTGGATGGACGACGTGACAGTATTGTACTAAGCATCTTAAAACACGAGTGGGATGAATCTGTCGGAGAGAATTTAAAACAGAAGTTAAGCTAGGTTATACGCTAAGTCTATTACCTGAAAATTCTCAAAACTCAAAACAAGGTCATCGGCTCGTCCAATTCTGGATAAGGTTTTTCGTCAATAATCGATTTGTTATTACCCGCGTATTTTTTTCCGCTCAATGCACCTACAGTATACGCTTCCATTTCAATAGCAGTATTTGGTTTAATGAGTTCATTAAGCACCTGCTGGTCGTTTGACTTCAACCAAATAAGCGCTTCTGAATCATTCAAAATCAATGGCATGCGTGCTTGTTTCATGGCTGGATTATTATGAATCTGAGCGAGCATTTCTGTAGCCGTGGAAGTTACAACAGCAACTGTCGAAACCGTTTTACCCGATTGTGGATTGGTCCAAAGGGATGTAATTCCAGCCACAAAAAATCGATCCTCACTTTTCGGAAAAATGTAATACGGAAACGTTTTTTTGAATTTATGGTGATGTTCAAAATAGCCATCCATTGGGATAATACAACGGCTCGTTAACGCAGCATCTTTGTAGGCTGGTTTGTCGAATATTGTTTCGCCGCGCGCATTCAAAGTTCGATTCCAAATTTCTGCAGCTTCTTCCCTACTCCTCACCCATTGCGGAATCAAGCCCCAATAATGAAATTTTAAATCAAGTTTACCATCATGTATCGAAAACGCATGAAGTTCTGGATGAACATAACCCGCTTTGTGATAACTTTCAATTTCCCTAGCTTTCTCAATTTTCTTCAATAATTCATTCAATTCCTCCTCGGAAGCTCCTAGTCGAACCGCATCTTTGTAAATTTTCTCCGCCAGTTGTGTTGAATTATAGCACATAGGATGAAATTAATAAAAATCAACATGTCAGTGAAAAAATCACCCCAAATTATTTAATGAAATGGATCTATCATCCCACAAGTAATTTAGAATCAGTCTTCCTTCTTTTCTTTTTAACTTAGATTCAGTAAATAAAGAATTGTATGCCATTTAATCGTTTAAATCACTCCGTTTTGGGGGTCATCCGACCACGGTTTTATTTGAAATCAAACGCACCGGTCGAAAAATGTTTGGAACACATGAATGCGTGCTTGAAAAAAGACCCAACTGTTGCTGGGGTTCGGAGTGGTGAACTTATTTTTCTAAAAACACCAAAAAACGAACAACATTATTGGTCGCCCGAAATGACCGTCCGCATTGAAACCAATGAATTTATTGACTATACGCGCGTATGCTGTCTACTTGGCCCACGACAAACAGTTTGGGTCATGTTCACCTTAATTTATGCTGCCATAACCCTTTCAACGCTATTTGCAACGATGTTCGGCTTTGTGCAATACGCAAACAATGGCTATAGCGCTTGGCTTTGGTTTTTGCCTATCGGCATTTTATTGATTTCTTCCATTTTCATTTCCGCTAAAATTGGTCAGAAAAAAGGCCGCGATCAGATGTTGCACTTGGTGAGTTTTACGTATCACAGCTTGGATGAGATTGGGGACGTGGAAAGATTGGAGGTGAGGTAGAAGAGAAATACACTTGAGAAATATTCTAAAAAAAACGGAGAACCAGTTAATTTTAACCAATTCTCCGCTGGGGTGACCTCGTCAGGATTACCCTCCTGCTAGTCGGTGCTTTCGCTTTCCCGTTGGAAAAGCTTCAGGTCAAACAGGTTTGAATGTCGAGAAACAAAAAAAGCCCCCTTGTGGGAGCTTTTTGTGACCTTAAAAGGAAATAAGTCAAACTTACAACAAGACATAATGAATTTAATCGATTGCAGTATGAAATAATTGATAGATCGAATTTATTGCTTGTACATTTATACCACATTAATTTAAGATTTCAATTTTTCAGATTTGAGTATTCCATTCTGGAAACGAGTAATTTTAAGAATATAACATCAATGAAGAAATGGACATATTAGTAAAATAATTTCACCTTCAAAAAATTAAACTATACAAACCTCTTTATCCAACTCAACAATTATCGCATCCGAACTGATCATTTTTTTGAAAAAATGAAAAAGTTCTAATGTGTTATAAAAGCTCAATTTATTTCCGTAATTTTATCAAAACAACTTAAAAAAAGCACTCCTAAAAAGTCCATTTTTTGACATGTATTTTTCAAAAACATACAGTAACTTACTGGAATTCAATGTGGATTACTATCCGTATGGTATGTTGATGCCTGGGCGCCACGCCCAACAGGCAAGCGGGGATTATAGATATGGCTTCCAAGGACAAGAATCAGATGATGAGATAAAAGGTGAGGGCAATTCTGTGAACTACAAATACAGAATGCATGACCCAAGAATTGGACGGTTTTTTGCCATTGATCCATTAGCTCCTAAATATCCGCACAATAGTCCGTATGCTTTTAGTGAAAATTCAACAATTGCGTTTATTGAGCTAGAAGGCTTGGAGAAATATTTTGCTGCTGATGGTTCGTATTTAGGGTGCATAGGTGACAACCCCACTATAAGGATTGTTAATCTAAACTATATTAAGGATAAGGGTGGAATTGACAAGACTATTGAAAATATTAAACAAATACAAAAAGGACTAAATTCAGGCTACAAACCAAGTGCTACTCATCTCACGTATTTGAATAAAAAGGCAAGTGCTCGATTCACAGCAGCATTTACTCAGCAATCATTTAAAAGAGGAGAAAAAGAAGTAGAGGCAATTGGCAAAATTTTAGATCACATTTATAATTCTGAAGTAGGAAATGTTAAAAAAGATTTGAACGGTGGCAAACTAGGAATTAGTAGCAAATATACTAATGCTCTTATCAGAGGAGAAGGAGGGGAAGCGACTGAAAACATGCTAAAATATTTGACGGATTATGGTATTGGTTATTTGGCTGTAACGATATCTGAAGATAAAATGATCGTTGTAAATTTAGGTATTCAAACCAATAATTATTATGATATTGCGATGACTCTTTACCATGAAAAAATACACCTAAAGGGAATTCATGGTGGAGGTATGTGGGATGAATTTGATGATCATGCTGCCGCTGCACAAAATCCAATGTATAAAAAAACTTCTGTTACGTGGCGACAAGATAATTTGGATGCAATGGGAAGATACCTTGGAGATCAAGAAGGACAGGTTATCAATAATCCTGACAGAAAGGACTTAAAGGATAAATACAATAAAAATCTTTCTACATACAATAAGATGGTAGAACAAAATGAGAAACTAAATAAATAATTTGAAATGAAATTAGTAGCAAGTTTACTTAGTTGTTTGTGCCTACTTTCTTGTGATTCAACGCCCCCCACTTCGAAAAGTGTTCTTACTAATGAAAAAGAGTCAAATTATGGTAATTTGCTGTATTTAAATTATGTTGAGTTGATTAAGGAAAATCCCAATAATAAACCTTACTTGACGGCGGAATATACTTTTTTCACATGCGACACCAACTACAAATTACCGTTTAGTAGTTTGGATAACTTAAATATCAATAATACGAAAACGCACATTTTCATTGATACTTTGACATTAGCGCCTTATGCAGTTGATCAGAAGGGGTGTAATCGAGTGAAAATGTTTACGGCTCGTGTAGTAATAAAAAACACTTCTGATGTGATGTTTATTAAAAAAATTAAACAACAAATTAAAAATGATAGCATTTATATTTGTGATAGAAGTAGGAGTGTTAAATTAAGTTGTAAAAAAGACCCCCATGTTGGATATTTGCCACTTAGACAAATGAGGTGGAAATAAGGCATTCGTCGTTTACTCACTTTATTCAAAAACATAAAAAAACCAAGGGTATACAGAGCAATTTCGCAAGCTCATTGCCCTTGGTTTTTTAGTTTTTTCATCACGCTCCGTCACTCCTCATCCACAGCTACTTTGTTCATTCGCAGGCTCATGCCCATCGCTGTTTATAGTTAGGCTCACCGCTTAAATCGCTCGGGCTTCAAGTATCTCAAATCTATGATACTAATGTTTGTCACATTTTTATACAAAAACACGTGCTGTTGATTTACGAAAAAATCCTTACTTTTAGTAAAATAAATGCGCACTTTTTCTACATATAAGTTATATCCGTATGGTATGTTGATGCCTGGTCGCCACGAGCAAGAGAACACCTACGAATACGGATTTAACGGTATGCGTAAGGATGATGAAATCAAAGATGAAAGTGGAACGAGTTATGATTTTGGTGCGAGGATGTATGACCCGAGAGTGGGGAGATTTTTATGCAGAGATAAATTTGAAAAGAACTTTTCTTATCTTTCTCCGTTTGTTTTTGCTCGTAATGTGCCTATTGTAGGAACTGATATTAATGGAGACAGTCTTTACATTCTAATATACACAAAGGGAAGCTTAGTTCATGACGGAGACGATGATAGAATGTTCAAAGCTGCAGCTCTTACTAGACAAAGAGATATTGAAACTTCAAAATCTTTTAATAAAAATACTGATAAGGTAGTTGTTTTATCTGTAGAGGATATTAGTGACACAAAATACAGGGTTGAGTGGGCAACAGGTGAATATTCTGAGCAATATGGTAAGACCGCTGAAGTAAGTATTTATTCGCATTCTGGACTCGATGGTCCAATGGGCTCTGAGTACACACAGCATTATTCGACAGATGGTTATCAAATGTCATCAGAAGGCTGGGGGAATATTGATTTTAATTGGGGAACAAATGCAAATATGAGGATTTTGGGTTGTAATTCAGGAAACATGGAAGATGGTGAAGATTTTAATTTTGCGCTAAATTTATCAAAGTTGAGTAATTTTAAAAATGTGACTGTTTGGGGACAAAAAAAATCTTCATATCCCTCATTTTGCATTGACGAAAGAAAAAGTTCGGCTAATATGGATAACGGTACTTTTCCGAAGGGTTCGAGGGTTTATATGGTTGGTTCTGATGGAGGTTTGGATGACAAGTTTTTTAATAATGCTTATAAGATGACTAGGGCTAAAAACGGTAATTTGCAAACGCCGGCATTTCAACCAGGAAAAAAAGCACCAACAATTTCTGAAAGTACAAATGATAATAAATCTGTCGATGTAAAACTAGAAGGGGGGATTTAGTATTATGAAAATAAACAAGTATACCAAGATAATTTTTTTTTCTATTGTTTTCGTAGTAAGTATTGTTTTTCTAACTAGATTTCAATTTCGCAATAGTGATTCCATTTATGGGAAAATTATAAATTCAATATTTAATATGAACTCGGTCGAAATCGAAAATGCTCCAAAAAAAATAGATATTTATTGGCTATGTGAGAATGAAAAGGTTCAGATTGTTAAAGATTCAAAAGTGACTAATTCTAAGTTTGGAAATTTTTATGGAATCTATAGTTTTGAAATTTATAATAGAGGGACGGAGTTAGGTACTTTAAGATTATTTAATTATGATAAAAAAAGAAGTTATGAATTGAAGTTCGTTTTTACTGAAAGGTTGGTTTATCTGTATGCAAATAAAGAGCTACTAGGTAGTTTGCAAAATAATAATTTTAAGAGAGATGGCAAAAGGTAGTAATGCATTCGTCCTAGTCGTCACAGCTTCAAAAAGACATAAAAACAAAATAAGACAAGCCCAGCGAAAAGCTGGGTTTTGTTTTTATGCTTTTTTCGCCTGTTCATCCTCCAACTATTCGGTCTTCCAGAGCCGAGCTGTCGTCTTCGCAAGCTGTTGCTTGCTCTTGTCCTCATCCAAAGCTAATTTGTCCATTCGTAAACTCATGTCCACCGCTGTTTATAGTTAGGCTCACCGCCGCCACAGAAGAATGATAATATTCAAGATAGTCGACATAGATAAACGACACAAAAGAGAAAGCATAGCATTCGAAGACCAAAGGTTAGAGCCGGTAGTATTGAAAAAACAAGTGAAATGATGCAGTGCTTTTCAAAGCTCTGAAAAATGAAACGTTAAAAACAAGGGCAAGAAAAAGCAACTGCTTGTGAAGACTAAACGTAAGCGCAAGGATGAAACGAAGTTCTGTATTACCCTTGTTTTTATGTTTTTTGAAAAAAGTGAGTATGGAGTGAATACCTTATTACCACTATTCAATGAGATAAACAACCGGGGATATTATTGCATCTGACTCCAAGTTAAAAGTAATTGGGTCAAATAATACTCTTCGATATCTCTCCATCGATAAATCTAATTTGCCTTTCTTGTCTGAACTTGAACTCTTTCCATATAAACAGAAGAATGTCTTGTACTCAAAATAATTTTCTCCTAAATCATTAAAATTGATCATCTTGTTAATGTTCATTACAGCATTAGTTAGGCTATTTCCTTCAAATAGAGTAATTCTAAAAGTAAAAGGATATTTCTTCTTTTTTAAAAATTTATCATTATACCATCCGTCATATAATTGATTATCAATCTCTTCGTTAATTTTCACCCTGCCAATCTCGATACAATGCTTCCGAATTTCTGTTGTGATTTTTGCTTTTACTTCTTCTACGGATAAAACTTTGCTTAAACTCGAGGTTTTAAAAATAGAATTCCAACGCAAATAGTCATATTCGGAAATAAAAAACGTACTGTCATATTGGCAAATAAAAATTTCAGCATGGACTCCTAAAATGTTGTAACTTATCGAGTATCGATAATTACTTAGTCCACAAGTATCTACCCACCTAGTCATTCGACTGCATTCCACCTCTTCGAATTCGATCGAATCTACATAACTCTCTTTACTAGCATTATCAAAAAGCAAACTTCGAATTTCTTTTGGCAAAATTGATAGAATTTCTTCTTTTTGTCCAAGAACATACGCATTACAAAACAAGCTTAAAAAAAAACAAAGGAAATTGACTCTCATAATTATTTTGGATGGAGTTCAGGGTTTGCTGGCACATTCGGATCAACTTTTGTGTCTAAGTTCTTTACATCGTTTTGAGAATTATAAATAGTTACTCTTTCAGTTCTCTTGCCGTAATCAACGGTGTTTTTATTTATGTTTTCTTTAGAAGTAATGAACAATGCTGCCTTAATCATATTGTCTACGTGCTGAGTACTTAATGTTACAGTCATATCTGCTTTCATTGGACTAAACATACTCATCCAATCAGTTTCAAAGCCAGTTTGATTCCCCATAGTCCCATCAGGATTAGTCACAACCCTATCAGACAATCCTAACAAATGAAATACTTCATGCACAGTAGCATAAGCTTCGCGCTGCTCCGAAGAAATGTTTGTTGTATATCCAGGAAATAACTCATAAGACTTAGATGGGTGCGATTTAATCCAAGCCTGAGAGGCATGAATTCCAGCTACCGACATAGAATTGTCCTGCTTTGTTAACACCACATTATCCCCCTTTTTTAGACCATTTGGCTCTCCTTTATTTTGGCTGTCTATTCTCATTCCATCGTTGTAATCATTCTCGATATAATGTGAAACAATTGGAGGAACTTGACTTGGGTCATTTTTCAATTTCTCCGCGTTAACAAAGTTCACATCAATTTTTAATATGTAAGGCTTACCGTCTATGGTAGTCTCTCTATCCGCAAATGCAGACGATGCATAATGGTTAAGTTGGTTCATATATTCATCAGTCACACCTTCTCCAGTCAGATAAACCGTAGTAGTGTATGTAACAATAGTTTTGTCTCCATCCTTTGTTATTGTGACTACGGCATCTTTACCATTAGGATCATTGAACATCAATGGTGAATTTAAACTAAAAGTATAACCACTTTGATTAGGATATTTGGACTCATGTGGATCTCTACTCAACCACCTGCCTATGCGTGGATCTAAAATCCTCGCACCAAAATCATAACTCGTTCCACTTTCATCTTTGATCTCATCATCCTTACGCATGCCGTTAAATCCGTATTCGTAGGTGTTTTCCTGCTCGTGGCGATTTGGCATCAACATACCATACGGATATAATTTATATGTAGAAAGACTTTGCATTTGTTTTACTAAAATTAAGGATTTTTCGTAAATCAACAGCACGTGTTTATTTAAAAATGTGACAAGCATTAGTGCCAAAGAGTTGAGCAACTTGAAGCCCGAGCGATTTAAGCGGTGAGCCTAACTATAAACAGCGGTGGGCATGAGTTTACGAATGGACAAAGTAGCTGTGGATGAGGAGTGACGGAGCGTGATAAAAAAACTAAAAAACCAAGGGCAATGAGCTTGCGAAATTGCTCTGTATTACCCTTGGTTTTTTATGTTTTTGAATAAAGTGAGTAAACGACGAGTACCTTGTTTCCGCCCGTGAAATGGGTGTTTTAGTATTTTACAGTCAGATTAAATCAAAACTTATTCAATTGAAAATAATTAGTATAGACAATTACGATGGCGTTCAATAAATATAAATTTCAAGTTATGCACTTCCTCTTTTCGGAAATATTTTTTTTTAGTAATTCGAATTTTTTTTGGAAGACTTGCTTTGTCAATTAGATCAAATTTTTTTAATTGATTAGCATTTTTTATTTTATTTTTTAGTTTAAGGTAATCACTTCTTCCTTTTTTGCTTCCCTCTTTGGCAAGAAGAACAAAATAATTTGAATTATCATCTTTATTCAGCAATATGGAATTGTCAAATTCTTTGTAATTTGTATAATCAAAATGAAAATAAATAAACTTTTTATTGACTAGATTAACATTTACAAAATCATCGACTGTAATTTCTTGATTGAATGCCGTTTTAACCAAGATTAATGAGTCTAATTTTGAGAACGAATAACTATTCACAATGTCTTGACAAAAATTATAAAGTGAGGTGGAATCTGAAAAAAATATTTCAGGATTACTCGTCTTTGGCACATGCTGATTTATCAGTTTAGAATAAACACTTTCGTTTCTTTTTTTTAGGTAAAAAGTTGGTATTTTTTGTCTATTTCTTGTGTTGAATCCAATAATACGTTTGGTATCTAAGCACTTTTTTAAGCGTTCAATATTTTCTAGACAAAAAACTTCCTCTCCATCTTCGAAAACGTAATAGCCTAAAAGGAGTGAATTTAACATGAAATTTCCATAATTATCCACAATAAGCACCACCGAAGTATCCTCCATCAAATTACATATCAAATCTATTGTACTTTCATCTTCAAAACCGTATGATTGAATATGTGTAATTTTATTTGGTTCTAATGAAATTATCTGACAAAATAAGTTGTCTGACAAAATCAAAAAAAAAGTTACCAATAAATATAAATATAACTTCATGTTAATAATACGATTTTATAAATTGGTTAATCTTTCTCGAGTAAACAGTCGCTTAGGATTAAATTTCCAATTAGAGTTAGTGTTAGACCTTCGTTGCGTAGTGTTCAATCCCCAATTTGCCCGGTTCGTTTCTGAGTTGATAGTTACCTCAATCAATATTTTTTTCGAGTTCGTAACTGCTAACCTTGGTCCATATGGAGGTCCTGTTGGGCCATCACTGGCATCTGAACTAGAATTAAAAAATGATACTGTAAAATTATCAACAACATTACCATTTGGTTCAGTGATATTAAATGTCGCTGTCGCAAAACCTTCTCCAGAAAAACCAACGTATCCCGAGATTGACAAGCCACCAGTATGTTCAAGGTTAATTGAAGTTTTATAAGATTGCGATTCTTTATCAAAGTGAAAGCCTGGAGTGAGATTGGGTAATTTTGGTCCATGAGCGTGTGAGCCTTTATTTTTTGTGGATGTTGAAGACTCAGTTTTGTCTAAACGAGTAAAATAATAGCCACCAATAGTTCCATTTCCAGCATTTCCACCTGTTTCTGTACCATTATTTTGATTAATTGTTACAAAAACTCCTTGTCGACCTGTTGAGCCATCGATGTATTTAGGACTCGTAAACTGAGTAGGTTGATTATTTGGGTCATCACTAAGTCTTAGTACATTCATTTTGTCTTCATTTTTTCTATCTCGATACCATTGTCTGAACCCAGCATCTTGCTTTTTAGCCTCACGTACCATTTTCCTAAGTTGTCGCCTTTCAGCTCCACTTGCATCTCCATATTTAATCTTGTCGCCTTTGGGGTCATTAAACAAAATAGGATTGTTATCCATCGAACAATAAGGACTTTGCCATGGCTGAAAAACGGGGTCAATTGAAAACCATCTTCCAATTCTTGGGTCAAGTTGTCTAAAGTGAGTTGTATAACTATTTCCCTCACCTTTTATCTCATTATCCTTTTCAGAACCCTGATAACCATATCTGTAATCTCCGCTTGGGGATTCGGCGTGACGATTAGGCATCAACATCCCGTACGGATATAATTTATATGTAGAAAAAGTTTGCATTTTAGTGTAATAAAAGTAAGTATTTTTCATTTATCAAAAGAATTACATGGCTTTACACCTCTTGAAGTATTAAACGGAGCCATTCCAGACAAAAAGCGATTTAAACTGCAACTGGAAAAAGCCAAACAACTGAGAATACTTGAAAATCGAAATTTCAAAGGGTGTGGAGTGAATTCTTGCGAGTGAAAAATGAAATATTTCCTAGAAATCTAAATCAAACCAAAAAACTTCTTATAAAATCAATTGCATCAATCATTGTTTTTCCGTTTTTGAAATAATTTGAAGTACAAAGAGTTTAAGTGGTAAATTCTAGAATTTTGAAATGATGGGTCGATAATTGACTCTTTGAAAACCCTTGATTTTAAAAGGTGTTCCAGATCTGGAACAGTTTAAGTGTGTTTTTACTTGGTTGTTGCACGACGAATGCCTTGTTACCCCTTTTTTACTTTTGGACATCGATAAATCTTCGTAGACTTTTTCAAAGAAAGTTATGGATTTTGATGGATTACAAATTTTCGTCCAAAACGTTTGTATTCGAAGCCCGAAGAAACATTTCTCTGTAAAGCTTTCTTTTAAGGAATTCTTCCGTCCAATTCAATACTGCAACAGGAAGAATTAACAATTCCAATAATAGAAACCAATATGACCTTTCACTTAGTATCTTTCTGACATTGGGAAGAATTAATGTCAACATAGAAATCATATAAAACACAATTATCAAAATCCAACCCCATTCAGTTGCTATGAATTGAATGTTTGAATTTATACCATGTGAAAGCATTATCATTCTAATAAGAATGGAACAAATACATAAGGTAATAAGAATTTCAGTTCGATAATTTTTTCTCTCCTTATTTACCATAAGGTTTACACAAATAATCCATAGCCACATTAACGAAACAAAAAGTAATTCCATGACAAATCGAAATGTTTCATTTATATTAAAATTGGAGCTGAGAAGTATTTTAGGCGATAGTATAAAAAAAGCAATTAAACCTGCTATTAATTTATTCATACTACAGTAAAATCAACTCTTCCGAATGAATTCAGACAATATTTTTTTAGTGGGGTTTCCCACAAAGCAAAAGCATCTGAATTTCTAAAGTTCCTGCCTTCTTCAGTTTCTAGCCAAAGTATTCCTTCATCACTTAAAAGAAACTCTAAATGCATAACATCCTCATTCACAAATTCATAATAATCTCTATTCCGAATTACCGTTTCCGTTAGTCCCTTAATAGTAGATTCCAACTTTGAATAATGAAGTACATCGCTTGTAGCTTTAATAACGGCATCTATGTAATATTCAAAAGGAAATGTTCTATATAAATCTTTCTTTAAAATAAAATCACCTTTTTTAGGGTGAAGCAAATAGCCCTGCATATTGATTAATTTGTCAGCCGCTAAATAGATATTTTGATATTTCGCTTTCTCTTGTTTGATATACCGCACTTCACCTATAAGGTAAGCATACGATTTTAACTCTCTTGCACTAATATCCAAATCGAGTAGATTGAAATCCTCAGTAGTGACAAATTTAGCCAAATTGAAAAAGGAATTTACTTCATCTTCTATAAGCGTATCCAATCTGTGACTAATTTTAAAAACCGTCTGTATTTCAAACTGTGTACTAAAAATTCTTACTTTCATGAAATTCTTATCTTTTTCCTCCAGGTTTTTTATAATGTTCTTCTGGCTGTCTATCTCCTGCCCCTGGTCTTTTATTACCTCTTGGTTTTAGACCAAATTTTTTCCTGTATCTTTCAACCATTGCCCACTCGTATTTCTTAACTCTCTGGGTAGTGTGGGTATCCCACTCTCCAATGATACCAGCCTTAACATTTTGGCCTTCAAGTTCACCAATTAATTTGTCGGTCTTATTTACCATTGCGGCTGCTTCTTTTACTCGCAGTTCCGCTGAAGCGATGCTTTCTTGAGTGGATGAAATTGCGTCAACTTGGGTTTCAATGTTAATCACTGTAGTGGTATCTGCTCCAGTTGGGTCTGTATATATTAAAGGGTTGTTAGCAAAGCAGGCATATGGGGATTCGTGTTCTTTTACGACAGGGTCAATATTCCATCTTCTACCTAACCTAGAATCGTATTGCCAAAATTCGGCGGTGTAGCTATTACCTTCACCAGCCACTTCATTATCTGCCTCTTGTCCGCCGAATCCATACCTATAGCCATCTCCAGCGTCTCCATGGCGACCAGGCATCAACATACCATACGGATAGAAACTATATGAAGAAAAAGTCTGCATTTTGGTTTACGAAAGGTAAGCTTTTTTTGGTTTTTTAAGACAAAAAAACACCCAAATGGTTGAATTTAGGGGAAAATTGGTTTTTAGTTGAAAAACGCCGAAAGCCTTGTTGTTGTTAGCTTTCAGCGTTTGAATGGGGTGTTGATAAATATTTTTGAAAAGGATTATTTTGGAGCATAAATAAATGGACTGTTCAAAATAACACTGTCTTTAGAAATTTCTCCTAATTGATAAATTCTTAAATGAACTAATTCACCATCTGGACTATAATATTCCCACTTTCCATCTTTTAAATTATGTTTATATTCTCCTTTTATTTGAATTTTACCATTTTCATAATAATAATACCATAAGCCTTGTTTCATCGCGTGAAAATTATGAATATAATTTCCAAAAACTCCTAGGTTATCTGATGTTTGAAGAATAACCTGATCAGTATAAGTTTTAGTTGAATCGTATGTCGCAACATCAAATCCCCCTTTACAAATAGTATTTCCCTTTTTGTCTTTTTCAACATAATAGGATATGTATGTTTCAAAATCGATGAAAAAAAAATCCTTTATTGTAGTGTCACTTCGATAATTAATCTTTAATATTTCATTCTCACCAAGAATGTACGGCTGAAAATTAATTAATTCCGATTTTTCAGTAATTTTTCTTGCGTTGTTGCATCCTGCTAAAACAATGAATAAAGCTAATACAATTGTTAATTTATTAGTCATATCTAGGTTCTCTTTTTGCTACTAGACGTCCTTCAGTTCGTCTATTTTTAGCCCGATTAGCTTCTGTACTATTATCATTCCCACTAACTGGTTGCGAAGAACCTTTACCACCGCCATCATATAATCGTGTCCGCTCAATACCTTTACTTGATAGGTCGTTGATTGTCGCTTCAACTCTTTGTTGAGAAAGGTTAACATTATATTCTTCCGAAACATGGTCATTATTACTCGCATGCCCAGTTATTTCCAAACCATATTGAGGATTTTCATCGAGTGCAGTTTTAAAGTTATTAACTTGAGTTTCAGAAACGGGAGTTATTAAGGCATCAGCAACATCAATTGGAATTATTACAGGAACAGTTCCTTGTTGTATAAAATATCTTTCCCCATCCATACATGCATCTAATCGTTCTTGCTCTATTTTATTTACTGAGCGTGGCACTATCCGCCCTCCAGCAAGACCTTTGGTTGCGACCCCATCTGGGTCCGTAGTAGTCGTGAAAAGCGAAGAAGGGTGTGGTATGGCAACATTAAAAATATCTGACTCTGTAGTTGTTCTATTTACAATTAGAACTTTTCTGCTTCCACCATCAATGCGCAATTCAGAAGGAACAGGAACAACAATAGTCCCTACAAAGACGTCATCGGCATCGTAGTACCTAATTATGGCCGCTTCTTCCAAACCTTCCAACTCAACCCATGCAATTACCTTGTTCCCACTAAACGAATATGGCGTATAATGAGGATATTTTGCCGTTAGTGGATCAACCGCAAAAAATCTTCCAACTCTTGGATCGTGCATTCTATATGTATAATTCACAGAATTTCCATCACCTTTCACCTCATTATCAACCTCTTGACCTTGGAATCCATATCTGTAATCTCCGCTAGGGGATTCGGCATGGCGCCCAGGCATCAACATACCGTACGGATATAACTTATATGTAGAAAAAGTGCGCATTTATTTTACTAAAAGTAAGGATTTTTTCGTAAATCAACAGCACGTGTTTTTGTATAAAAATGTGACAAACATTAGTATCATAGATTTGAGATACTTGAAGCCCGAGCGATTTAAGCGGTGAGCCTAACTATAAACAGCGATGGGCATGAGCCTGCGAATGAACAAAGTAGCTGTGGATGAGGAGTGACGGAGCGTGATGAAAAAACTAAAAAACCAAGGGCAATGAGCTTACGAAATTGCTCTGTATACCCTTGGTTTTTATGTTTTTGAATAAAGTGAGTAAACGACGAATGCCTTGTTACCAAATGCCATCTAATAGGTTTCTAAAAGCATAATAAGGGTTTATTTTCCTTAAAAATAAACTTGGGTAATTTTTCAAATAATCCATTAATACAAAACTTGACAGATCAGATAATTTTAAAGAATCAAATTCAATAAAATCATTTCTTCTACCAAAATAAAAATATTCATTAATATCTGTAGATTTTGTGCAATATTCAAAAAATGAAGCTCCAACACAATGATTCAATTCAAAATAAAGTGCATAAATTAGTCTAGAAGATTTTTTGTCCATTACTACTACTATTTTTTGAGAGCTAGTCTTCATGCCTTTTTTATTAAAACAAACGAAATAGAAATAATTAGAATCACTAATCATAATTCCATTTATTGAGTTAAAATATTGCTTCTCATCTGAAGAATATTTTTTTTTGGAATATAATGAAATGGAGCTGGTATCCAATTTTTCAAAAATGCAATTTATTATATGTGTTCGTTTCAATAAACTAAATGAAACTGTATCAATTTCAATATTATTCGCTGAAAGTTGTTTTGTGAAAATTGAGTCAAGATCAAATAATAAAAATGAATCAATCTGGCTATTAACGTTATTAGCTAATATAAAGAATATAGAAAAAATTAACTTTTTAATCATCACTTGTAATTTTAACGGGGAATGCAAAGACTTGATGGTCCGCTTGCTTCGGTAGGTATTACTTCAGCGTCTTCGCTTTGTATTAGTATAGAAGAATTAATCGGTTCTTGAGTTGATTTGTTATCTTCGTTTATTGCTGTTAAGGTCCAGCCTTCACTATAACAATCTTTTGCAGTTAAAGCATTATCGAGAATTGTGTTGCCAACCTTTTTCTTGGTTTCACTGTCTACCAAATTAGATAATGTTGTGATATCTTTGTTAGTATATAAATTTATTGAATTTTGAGCACTTTCTATCATTTCACTTGCTGTTTCGTCAGAAATTAAACATGCAGCTAATACGAAGTCACCTCCTTCTACAACCAGATTAATTAAGGCATCAAATGATTTACTTGCCAATTTTTCTGCCTTTGGTGATGCTGAACTGGAGTAAGACTCAGCTTTTAAAAAGCATCCACTATCTTGAGTGTAATATTTTATTGTAGCTCTTTCCGAGGGACTTTCACTTAAATAAACAAGCACCCCATCTGTTCCATGAGCATTAAATAATAAAAAATCCAAACATTCTATTTTATGTTCTTGCATATACTGGTTCACAAAATACTCTGCACCATCAATAGTCGGAACATAGATAAAGTCAAATAACGTTCCAATACAAGCTTGTTCAACTCCTTCTACAACTTTATAATCAGTCAAGATTAATAATTTACCAGTGCCTTTGTTAGATGCATACCCGTACGGAACTAATTTACTTTCTAATCCTTCTAACTCGATGGCATGAATTACTTTATTCTCAGAAAAAGCGTACGGGCTATTCCAAGGGTAACTTGGACACAATGGGTCAACAGCAAAAAATCTACCTACCCTCGGGTCGTGCATTCTGTATTTGTAATTCACAGAATTTCCTTCACCTTTAATCTCATCATCTGATTCCTGATTTTGGAAGCCATAACGATAATCTCCGCTAGGGGATTCGGCATGGCGATTAGGCATCAACATACCGTACGGATATAACTTATATGTAGAAAAAGTGCGCATTTATTTTACTAAAAGTAAGGATTTTTTCGTAAATCAACAGCACGTGTTTTTGTATAAAAATGTGACAAACATTAGTATCATAGATTTGAGATACTTGAAGCCCGAGCGATTTAAGCGGTGAGCCTAACTATAAACAGCGGTGGATCCGTCAGCTGACGGAGACAAAGTAGCTGTATATGAGGAGTGACGGAGTGTGATGAAAAAACTAAAAAAACAAGGGCAATGAGCTTGCGAAATTGCTCTGTATACCCTTGGTTTTTTATGTTTTTGAATAAAGTGAGTAAACGACGAATACCTTATTTCCGCCCGTGAAATGGGCGTTATTCTCTTTTAAAACGCAGGATTACAAATCCAGCAAAGCGGGATGTAACGGGGCTAAAATAGAACTTCATTCAGCATCGTAGGATAAAATCATGCCATAATAAGCCGTTTCTGTTTGCTTTAATAATTTTTCTAATAATTTTCCGCCTCCCTAGTGTTTTAGGTTCCAGACCAATAAGGCAAAATTCATGATTGTATAAGCATCGGTCTTTGTAAATTCCTGGAACACTTGCTTGATGAAGAATTTTGAATATTCGTTTTTTATTTTGATAAACTAAAATTTCTTCAAAACCTGTTTCTCTATTATAAACATTAAGAAACCCTTCTAATGTATCCCATTTCCCCCCATTTTCAATGACTAAATTTGAATATATTAATTTCCCTCTGTTTGTATAAGCTTTAGATTCGATCCTATTTTTGGATGAAAAATATTCAGAACGAATCATTCCATTCGGATAAAAGGTAATTTCACTCTCAAAATAATTTACCGTTGGTACCTCTATAAATAAACTCGTATCAACTTCTCCCGATTGCTTAACCAAGACTTCATTATTTCTTTGCTTCTTAAATAAAAGGGTGTCTCGAAAGACATCATTTAACACTGCTTTGTATGCAATGGAAGAATCTTTAAAAAAATGCACTTCTTTTATCATTTGATTATCTTCATTAAACTCAAATTCTGTGATGATATCACTTTTCAAAACATCCAACCAACTAACCAATTTGACACTATCAATTAGCCAACAAAATCGAAAATTGTATGCATTTGTTGATTGAGCCCTTGTACAAAAACTGAAAAAAATCCCAAAAGTATAAATCAATATTATTCTCATCATCTTAACTTATATCTTGTGCCTCCAGTGTCATCGTTAACACATGTGTCGGGATTACCCGCTTCTATGCTGCAGTCACTACTAGGTACCGGACCAGTTGAAATCCCCGTACTTGTTACTCTCGTATTTCCATTTAGAGTATTTGTTGAATCTGTATTTCTCACCGCTGCGGTAGGTCCATTAGATGAGATTTCAATATTATATGTATCATTTACTGTTGCACCATTGCAAGTGATTACAAAGTTTGTAGCTCCTGCTGCAATGGGTGGTAGTACAAATCCAGCTACAGGAGGACCAGCGTAATAAATATTTCCCAAATTATCTGCTACGTTAAATACCATCGCAGGATTATTAGAATTTAAGTCAGCAGCGGCAAAAGTAGCTCCATTAGTCATCGGCATATTAAATAATTGGACAACCGCTCCATTGCAATTACCATCTGCGGTTGAGGTTAAAGCATTCGGCCACCAAAGATCACCCCCAGCATCATTAAAAACACCTGGTAGATTTCGACCTGTAGGATCTGTTTGATTTGTGCCTCTGAAATACAAATTATCACCGTTTGCAGAATTCGTTCGAAAACAAGATGGATCTCTTTGATTTATTGTATTGGCTCTATCTCTTCTAGGATCTAACAAATTAGCTTCCGTTTCAACAATCTTTCTAAAAATATAAATCGTCTGATTATTCACATCTTGATCGGTAAATAAAATTGTCTCGGGTACCGATTTATTATTAGCATTGTAATAAACTACTCCTGGATTCGCTCTATTCACAGCTAACTCTTCAGCACCTTCAAGTTCAATACAATCTATTACCTTGTTTCCAGAAAATGAATAAGGGGTATAATGCGGATACTTTTTCGTCAACGGATCCACCGCAAAAAACCGTCCAACCCTCGGGTCGTGCATTCTGTACTTATAATTCACAGAATTCCCCTCGCCTTTCACTTCATCATCGCTCTCTTGACCTTGGAATCCATATCTATAATCTCCGCTTGATTGTTGGGCGTGGCGCCCAGGCATCAACATACCATACGAATAGTAATCCACATTGAATTCCAGCAAGTTACTGTATGTTTTTGAAAAATACATGTCAAAAAATGGACTTTTTAGGAGTGCTTTTTTTTAAGTTGTTTTGATAAAATTACGGAAATAAATTGAACTTTTCAAACACCTTAGAGCTTTTTCATTTTTTCAAAAAACTGATCGGTTTCGTAGTCGATAAATGATTGAGAAAGTTTGACGTATCTGAAAAATTCTTTGCTGTTGGCGGCGTGACCAGAAATGGTGCGAACCAAATGTTCGGGCATTCCCAAACAAAGCATATTTGTAATGGCAGTTCGTCGCATGGTATGAGTAGTAATGTGATCTGACAATTTATAATGAGTTCTGCTCTTCGCTTCCTTGTATATGACAACTTGCTTTCCACGTCTCTCGCGGGTTTTAACCAATTCAAAATCATCGGGCATTAATTTCCCGAGTTGCTTTAATCGCATGTTAAACCATGCCATGGTTAAGTTGGGAAGTAGATAATTCCCTTCCTTTTTGTATTTTTTAAGAATTTCAATGGCATAATCGGGTAATTTTATGGAAGTATATGTTCCTGTTTTTTGTGATTTCACCCTCAAATAATACTTTTCGTTTTGAACCACAAGATTCTTGCGCGACAAACTCAACAAATCGGATACTCGCAAAGCAACAGTGCAACCAAAAACAAAAATGTCCTTGATTTTATCTAGCTCATTTTCGCGTGCTATTTTGTTGAACTCCTCATTGTAGATGAAATAATTGAGTTGCTCACTCGTAAGTGCAATTATTGGAATTTCTTCTATAGGAATGTAAAACGATTTATGGTAGATTCCAACTGATACATTGCGTTCTTTTTCAAGGTAATTAAAGAACGTTTTGAGACATTTGATCATCAATCCCACATAATTGTCGTAGTACTTTTTATGGTTGTATAAGAAATTTGTGAAGGCTGTATAAAACTTTTTGTAATAATTGTTGGCTCGTTCGCGCTCACGTTGGGTTAAGTTGTTTACAACATAGATTTTTAGTTCAAATGATTTTTGATCTGTAAATTCTACAAGTAATTTTTTGAAAAAGGTATAATTCGCAACCGTTCCTGTACTTAGTTTTTTACCATTGGCTTTTAATCGTTTTCCAGAATATGAATCGTTGATTAAATCATCCAATAACTCAAAAAAACGTGATTCATCCAGATACTTTTGGTTTCGTTTAATAACTAATTGCTTTGCCATAAGAATTCAATTCTTCAACTAATATAAGGATATGCTTCGAAAATGATGACTTTGATTCAGATTGTTGAGATTCTTAAGTCAATTTACAACGAGAAATCAGACGGAGCATAGGGCAATTATCTCAAATTTCTTGCTTCCTACCCATTTATTCCACTCATTTTCTTAGATTTGAGTAATCCATTCTCCAAACGGGTGGATTTAACAGCATTTTAAAAACAAGACACACTTGAGAAAAGCAATTTTTTGTATCGCAATTTTGATCCATGGTTTGCAACTGCATGCGCAAAAAAACAATGGTTTTAATCCTGTCGATCAACAAGATGATGTTTGGTCTTTGGATTTTGCGCCTGTATTTTGGTTGAAAAATGGAAATGCACCAGAAGCAAATAAAATTTCTTATTCCGCTGGACTGACTTATCATTATGAAATAAGTTTGTCGAAAAGCAAAAAAACAGCCCTTGCTTTTGGGTTAGGATATAATTTTTCTTCGTTGAGTCATAAAGGAATTTTTGAAAATGATACTAATAGAAATACAATCTGGAAATTACCTTCCACTGCGGAAGTGCTCGACGTGAGTAGATTAAACGTTCATCGGATGAATGTTCCTTTCGAATTTCGCATAAAGCTGAAGAAAGGAATGAAAATCTATTTGGGTTACCAAAACAGTTTTGTATTTCGATACATAAATAACTTAAAATTGAATGGCGACGAAAGTTCTGTGAGTCAATTGAATACATTTCAAATTTACCAACATGGACCACGCTTACGAATGGGATACAAAGATTTTTTTGTGTTCAGCAATTTTTACTTGTCTTCGTTGTTTAAAAATAAGAGTCAAACTTCCATGAATCTTGTTGAAGTGGGCATCAGCATTGGCGGGTGATTTTATTTGGAAAACTAATTATCTTGATTTAATATATTCGCTATTTTAGCGTTAAATTCAAACTCATGAAACTTACGATACTAATTCTACTTTCAGCATTTGTTTCTTTTTCTCAAAAAGAACTGAAGGATTATTCCTTGAATCATTCGTTAAAGCAAGACAATGAGCAACTTCAGTTCAAAGTCCTAGACACAGATGATCGAGGCGTTTGGGTGCATCGTAAAAACCGCTTTTACTTTTGGTACAAATCTCAAAAGGTCATGAGTACGCAAGGTGGTTCATCTGGTCAATTATTGCATGGTAATTTTGAGTCCTTTTATGACAACAAACAAATGTCAAAAAAAGGAAAATTTCACAAAGGTTTAAAAACGGGAGAATGGCTTTATTGGCGCATGGACGGTACCTTAATTCGAACAGAACGTTGGAAAAATGGTCGTTTGGCTGAACTTCGAACTACGTATGATGTTGACGGGTCGTTTAAGAATCGCATTGAATACAAACGAAATACTACCCGCTTTGAGAATCCAGATAGCATTGTCATTGAACAACTAAATTCGCACAAAAAGACGATTTACTTGAAAGATGCTGATGGAAATGTAAAACGCAAAGAATCTTTCAAAAACAATGAATTGCATGGTTGGGTAAAGAATTACGAAAATGCGAAAGTTGTGAGTAAGACCAAGTACAAGAACGGCACAGAGATTAAAGGCTCAGATGGAGAAAAATCTGGGTTCTTGAAAAAGCTTTTTAAACGGAAAGACAAGTCGGAAGCTTCGAAAGATGAAAAAAAATCGAAAGACGAAAAAAATACTGATAAAAAAGTAAAACCTAAAAAGGAACCGAAAGAACCAAAAAAGGCAACTGAAAAAAAGCCCAAAAGGTCCGATAAAGGGAATACCGAAGGTAAAAAGACAAGTTCTTCAACAAAGTCTAACTAAACAATCGAAATATCGAACATGATTGTGAAAACCGTTACAAGTTCTGCATTGGGCTACGCGATTACTTTTTTACTAATGGTGGGATTGGTTTGTACGGGTTTGCTTTTTATTGCGAGTGTGAATAAACGCATTGAAGTGAACTATTCCATGCAGGAACACATGATTTTTGATAATCTTTTTTCCTTGTCGTTCGGTGCACAACTGAAAGAGAATAAAACACTTACGTTACCCCACATCAACGGCGATACTTCCCAACTGACAATTAAAAATTGGGGCGCTTTTCGCATCGTAGTTTCAAAAACATTTCACAACAAAAAATCGATTTCAAAATCGGCCATTATTGGAAATCGCAGTTTGTACACGTACTCCACAATCTATCTACCAAACCAAAAACAAACGCTCAAAGTATGCGGTGAAACGCGCATTCACGGGAATATATCGATGTCGGAACAAGGTCTTGAGCGTGGCTACATCGCTGGAAAAAATTATACCGGTGACAAACTAATCTACGGAGAACTAAAAACGAGCGAAAAATATTTACCTGAATTGGCATCCGATTTTAAAAATTTAGGACTTCAAAATTTCATCTCAAGCACTGAAAAAATTGATTTTTCATCCCAAGATTCAACTTTTTCATTTGCCAATCCAACAACCTTGATTTCAGAAATTGGAGCTATTTCCATTTCAAGTCAATTGGAAGGAAACGTTATCATTCATTCGTTTGAATCCATTACAGTGAATCGCGAAGCAAAAATTGACCACGTGATTCTCATTGCACCAAAAATAACCTTCAAAGAAGGATTCAAAGGGTCTGTTCAAGCCATTGCACACGAGAACGTGTGGCTGGAAAAAAACGTTCAGTTGGATTACCCAAGTACCATCACGCTCAACGAACAAACCAAGAACGAGCAAAAAGTACCTCGAGGTGTTTTTATGGAGGAAAAAAGTAGAATCATTGGCGGTGTTTTGCTCACAAGTCAAGAACCAGATTTTCGAAATCCCTTGATTTTATCAATGAAAAACTCCACAATTGGCGGATTGATTTACAATGTTGGTGAAACAGAAGTGAGCGGCAAAATCCATGGATATGTGTACACAAATAGCTTTACCCTGAGCGCTGGAGGTGGTGTGTACAAAAACTATTTATTGGATGCCGAAATCAAAAGTGATGCATTGCCAAAGGAATTGATTTTACCACAATGGATCAAACATGGAGAAGAAGTAAAAGGCGAACTAATCACATTATTCTGATGAAGAAAGTAAAAGCTACAAGTATCGCTGAAGTTGTGATTGCACTAGCCATCATCGCCATTTGTTTTACGGTCGCTTCGCTGGTTTTTATTCGTTCCATCAGTGGCATGCGAAAATTTGTAGATTTTAAAAACCAAACCTCCATTCAAAACAAATTAATGGAACAAATGCTCGAAGGAGAATCAACTTTTGAGTTTAACGATCTTGATGTTGAAGAACTAAAATCAGAAAATGATTCATTGGTTGAATATCACTTTTCGAATAGCGACAACAAACTAATTTGGAAACAAGAATGGTTAAGAAAGTAATAGAAACAAAAATCCAAGCGTTTACCATTTTCGAAATAACAGTTGTTATTGCGTTGATGGGCGTTTTGGTGACCATTATTTCTGTTTCTTTGAATCGATTCAACGAACAATTAAAATTAAATTCAGAACTTCAAGGCGAGCTAAATTATTGGATGATGGCACGAGCAAATCTTTGGACGGAATATTATAACGCTGATTCATTGGCTTTTGATGGAAAAGTGGTTACTGTTTTTCAAAAAGAAAGAACGCTTTTTTTGAAAGAAGAAGATGATTTGTTATTTCGAAAAGAAAACAATCAAGAATGGAAATCCATGAAAATTCCACTGGAGCGAATTGAAGTAAATGGAGAAAATCAAAAACAATTCATTCGCTTTTCATTTCCGTTGAAGGATGAATTGATGGAATTGGATTATCACATGCGACCAAACAAGCGCGTGATCGTTAACAATTATTTCGATGGACTTAATGAGTGAATCCAAGCAAAATATCTTTCAGCGCGAAGTAAATTTCGGGAAAGTCTTTTCGGATAAATCGAAAGAAGGCTTCTACGATGAATTTCGCTCTTTACTTGAAAGTGGTATTGATATTCAACGCTCGTTGGAATTGCTGATCGAAGAACAACCCAAAAAGAAAGTGCGTGCCATTCTGGAGGATTTGTCCAGAGACTTAATTTCTGGGAATTCACTCTCAGATGCGATGGAAAAAACAAAACACTTTTCGGCCTATGAATTTCAGAGCGTCCGAATCGGAGAGGAAACAGGTCGATTGGTGATTGTTTTAAACCAACTTGCCAAGTTCTTTGAAGACAAAGTGAAATTACGTCGTCAACTCATTGGTGTTTTTACCTATCCAACATTCGTCATTTTGATAACCATTGGGGTACTTTATTTCATGCTTTCGAGCGTTGTTCCGATGTTCGAAGATGTATTCAAACAATTTGGTCAAGAATTACCTTTTTTAACGCAAAAAATCATTTGGTTATCAAAGTACTTCTCGTCCTTTTTGTTCTATTTCACGCTGTTTATCATTGGTATAGTCATTTATGGTTATACTCAGCGAAAAGAAGAATCTTTCCGAAAATTCACATCCTCCTTGGCCATGCGCATTCCTGTTTTTGGTCCATTGATCAAAAAGATTTACCTGGCGCGCATGTGTCAAAGTTTATCTCTTTTGTTGGCATCAAAAACTCCATTGGTTAGGGCTTTGGAATTGGTGGAAGAAATGATTGATTTTTACCCCATCGAATCGGCGTTAAAACTGATTCAGCAAGACATTAAGAAAGGTGAGAATTTACATAAAGGATTAGCAAATTTTGCTATTTTTGACAAACGCATGGTTTCATTGACGAAGATTGCCGAAGAAATAAACCAACTGGATACTACTTTTGACCGTTTGGCTAACAAATATCAAGAGGAAATAGAATACAGAACAAAGCTCATTGGGACGATTATCGAACCTTTAATTATTGTTGTCATTGGGCTGATAGTTGGGGTAATTATGGTTTCAATGTATTTGCCAATGTTCAATTTGAGTAACGTTATAAAATAATTAGGATGACAAAACCAAAGGAAAAATCACATTACGTTGACGCATTTTCGTTAGCTGAAATTCTGATCGTTTTAGCGATCATGGGAATCTTAATTATGCTTGTTGTTCCTAATCAAGCGGGCGTTGCTTCGCGAACTAAAAGTTTGGAAGCACAGCAAGAATTGAAAATGATTCACAATTTACAATATGCTCATTTTCTTCAGTTTTCTAAATACTCCAGCGATTTACAAGATTTGAATTACATCGCCCACAAAACGGTTTTAAATGGTGGAACGGCCAACTATGAAATATCTATTCTAGAATCCAACGCCACAGGATTTAAAGCAAAAGCAGAAGCCGTTGTAGACTTTAATGGTGACGGAAAAAAGAATGTTTGGGAAATTGATCAAGACGGAATCTTAAACGAAACACAACCGATTAATGCTTATCACAATCGCACTTATAGTCGTTTTATTGCTTGTCTTTTTCCAAGATTTAAGACAGCGTGAAGTGCTCTGGATTTTATTTCCTGCGATTTGTGCATTAGCAGCCATCTACAACTGGATCAACTTGACCTGGATTGATGTGCTTTTATCGCTAAGTTTTGTTGCTTTCTTGATGATCTTTCTCACTTTATATCTAAGCTTCAAATTCAAAAAGCTAATTCCCATATGGAAAGGATTTTTTAGCCTTGGAGATATTTTATTCATTGTTGCCATCATTCCACTTTTTAGTTGGATGAATTACATTTATTTCTTCACTTTTGGAACGATCGCAGTACTGGTTTTGTATTTGATCTCATTATCATTTTTGAAAACAAAAACAGTTCCATACGCAGGTTATTTATCGCTAGTAACGGTTTTCATTTTGCTTTTTCCGCGTCCAGTTTTTCACTTTTTTAATTTTTTGAATGGAAATTAAAACAAGCATAGAAATTAGCGCTGAAATGCAGCAATTGATTCGGTCAGACATGGCTTGGCATTACCGCATTTTGCCCAAAGAATCCAACGATTCAGTCATTTCCTTGTTTTGGGATTCTTCGAGAAATCGAAACAACGACCAAGAAGAACTGATGGCTTTGTTCGGTAAAAATGTCGATTTAATTCCAATGGACGAAGACGTCATCAAGCGCGCTTTGGGGAAATATTACCGAAACACATCTGACAATGAAACCAAGCTTTCGTTCGATGCAAAAACAGACTTCGTCGATCGATTGATTCAAGAAGCCAATCATTTGGGAAGTAGTGACATTCACATCGAGATTTTCGACGATACTGCCCGCGTTCGTATTCGCATTGATGGACAACTCATTCAACGTTATTCCATTGAAAAAAAGGACTATCCAGAATTGGTCAACAAAATTAAAATTCGAGCAAACTTAGATATTTCTGAAAAACGATTGCCTCAAGATGGGCGGATTCAATACCAAGATTTTGACATTCGGATTTCCATTCTCCCAACCTTGCATGGCGAAAAAATCGTGATGCGGATTTTGGGTCACGATGCATCTTCCATCAGCATTGACAAAGTCGGCTTTTCTGAGAATGAAAAACGGAATTACCTAGACGGAATTAAAAAACCCAACGGAATCATTTTGATCAGCGGACCAACAGGTTCTGGAAAGACAACTACGTTGTATGCCACATTGAAATTGCTCAATGACGAAAAAAGAAACATCGTAACGGTGGAAGATCCAGTTGAATACACCTTGGAAGGCATTAACCAAGTGCAATTGAAAGAATCCATCGGTTTGACGTTTGCAAGCGCTTTGCGTTCCTTCTTGCGCCAAGATCCTGATGTGATTATGTTGGGAGAAATCCGCGATGCAGAAACAGCACAAATGGCAATTCGAGCAGCATTAACTGGACATTTAGTTTTGTCTACGATTCATACCAATTCAGCTTGGGGAACAATTTCCCGCTTAATCGACATGGGAGTTCCAGCATTTTTATTGGCAAATACCTTGAACACATCCGTCGCTCAGCGCTTGATTCGAAAACTCTGTTCATGCAAATCAGAAGAAGCCTTGGATCAAAAAGATTGGCCTTTAAATCCAAACGCTTTTGACGTTCCGAAAAACCATTTCGTGCCTCAAGGATGTGATGATTGCCATTTCACTGGCTACAAAGGTCGTTTAGCGTTGTATGAAGTGCTTCCAATCGATAAAGAATTGGCAGAAAAAATAAAAAACAACGATCACAATGTGAGCGATCAATTAAAAGTTCGAGGGCTCAAAAGCCTTTCAGAACGTGCATACGAAGTATTAATTGAAGGAGAAACATCTTTGGAAGAAGTCTATTCTTTACTATCAGGATATTAATGAAAAAAACAACTTTTCTAATCGTTTTTGGGCTATTTTTTAGCTTTATGGCTTCTGCTCAAAAGTACAATGATGCGCAACTGCGAACTGTGCTCGATAGCTTGTCAAAAACGCAAAAAGGCTTAAACAACAAACTGCAATTGAATGTAACGAATTTGCAATTGGCAGAATTGGTAAGCTCTGTGGCTCTGGAAAACGACTTGAATGTGAGTGTTGATCCCACATTGAATCAAATCATTTCCTACAATTTTTTCGATGCCAATGTCAAAGACATGCTTGTATTTCTATACCTTAATTTTGAAATTGAATACGATTTTATTGGCACTATTTTATCCATCAAAAAGCGTATTCCACAGGCAGTTGTTGTGACGCCAACTCAAAAACAATTAGACATTTCATACAACGCTTCCAATGAATTTCTTTCTTTGGATTTAAAAAACGACTCACTTTGGCAAGTAGCTGAAAAGATCACCAAATTATCTGGAAAAAACTTCGTGATTGACCCATCTATTCGTAACAAACAAGTTAATGCATTTTTACAAAATCGCCCGATTGAACAAGTCATGGAAATGTTTGCAAAATCCAATGGGTTGGAGATTTACAAAGACATTTCTGGATTTTTCACCATTTCACCCGAAGCGCAGCAAGAAGCAAATACCAAAGGATCTTCCAATCCGAACAAAGGTTCAGGAAACAAACCAAGTCAAGCCACTTCGGGCGATTTTAGTTTGGTGAAGAACGCCCAAGGGAATCTGAATGTGAGCGCCATGAATGTAACCTTGAGTGAAATCGTCGGGGCTGCAGCGCGCGAAAGTGGCATTCACTATGTACAATATTCCAAATTAGACGGAACAGCAACCTTGGATCTGGAAAATGTTACGTTTGAAGAATTAATGAGCCGCATTTTCAGCACCACGACATACAGTGCAAGAAAAGCAGATGATATTTACATCATCGGAGAAAACAAACAAGAAGGAATTCGAAAAACAGAATTGTTTCGGTTGGAAAATAGAACGATTGAATCTGTAAAAGCTGCCATTCCAAAGGAAATGCTCACAGGTTTAGATGTGAATGAATTTTTAGAATTAAACGCACTCATTGTTACAGGAAATGAACGGCAAATTGCTGAGCTGAAATCGTTTGTTTCGAGCATCGATGTGGTTGTTCCGATGGTTCAAATCGATGTGATGTTGCTTTTCTCAGGCAAAACTTCCAATGTTTCTTCGGGAATGAAAGCTGGATTAGGAGATAAACCAGTTACGACCCAAGGAACTGTTTTTCCAAATTTGGATGTCAATCTTGGTGCATCTACCATTAATTCCATACTTGATGCGATCAATGGTTTTGGAGTGGTGAATTTAGGACAAGTCACTGAGAATTTTTATGTTTCGCTTAGTTTATTGGAAAGCAACAGCGTCATAGAAATAGAAAGTACACCAAAAATTTCAACATTAAATGGTCACGAAGCAACTATTTCTATTGGTGAAACAACGTATTACCAGGAGCAACAATTGAGTTTTCAACCGATCAATCAAGGCACGGGATTTCAACAAAATTCGCGGGTGTGGAAATCGCTGGCAGCAAATTTAAGTGTGAATATCAAGCCATTCGTGAGCGCAGATGAATATGTTACATTAACGATTGCCGTTTCGCAAGAAGATTTCGGTGCCAAAGTTGACCCAACTGCTCCACCGAACTTAACAAATCAAACCTTTGAATCCGTTATTCGTGTGAAAAACGGCGAAGTAATTCTTCTAGGTGGATTAGAGAAAAAAGAAATGAATAATTCAGGTTCTGGAACTCCTTTGCTATCCAGAATTCCTGTTTTGAAGTGGTTTTTTAGTTCGCGCACAAAAAGCAAAGAAAAATCTAAGTTTCATATTTTAATTCGCCCCGTTGTGACATATTGATGAGAAAAGGAAATTCGATATGGTCTGCTAAAAAATTGGTTGTTATTCACTTGCATAACGACGCTGGATCCATGCGTTTGGATGCTGTGAAAGTAAATTCCAAATTAGAATTAATTGGCGAGGCACAATCGTTTGATTCCATCGATGAATTAGTTTCCCATTTCGGAAAAACAGCGGCTTATTGGCTTCAAATAGAAGGAGCTGGTGTGTTATCACGCATTTTGGACGCTCAATCCGATTTCAAAAAAGATTTAATTATAAGCGGAGATAGTGATGATTTTTACTTTTCAACGATTATTAGAGGCTCAAGTCGACTTGTTTCATTTGTTCGAAAATCTGTGATACAAGAAACGGTTGACTATTTCGAAACCAACAAATTGTATTTACTTGGAATTACGTGTGGAATTGCGCCATTGGGTGAAATCATTGAAGAGCAATCACGCATCCATTCAGATTTTATTTTAGAGACCAATGCTGATTCTTTTACGCGCCTTGAACGTCAAGAACAAACACCTCCACGGATTGGATTTCAAGGGAATTTCTTTTCCAAAGAAGAACTCGTTTCTAAAGCAATTGCTGCTGTTTTTTATTCCAAAGATGCTTCCTTAGCCTATTTTGAGATTGAAAAAAATGTACTCGAACTCTTTGAATTTAATAAGTTCAAAAAAGTGGGAATCACTTCGATTGCAATTCTCTTTTTAGCAGTGATTGGTAATTATTTCTATGGCAATTACTTGAATGCTCAAACGGTGCACAAAGAGGAACAGTTAACCCTCTACAACTCCAATTTGTCCATTTTAGATCAATTAAGTCAAGAAGAAATGCGCAAACAACAATTGGTTCAGAATTCGGGCAGTATCTCAAAAAATTACATTGCTTATTACCTCGACGAGCTTGGAGTGAGTGTACCAAAAGACATTCGACTTGGCGAAATGAATGTGTTTCCTTTGACCGAAAATTTGAAGGAAAAACGAAAAGTAGAAATTGATCAATCGAAAATTCAAATTTCGGGATGGACAAGCAGTAATGTGGTGCTCGACGATTGGATCGAAACCATCAACCGAGAAGAATGGGTGAAAAGCGTTGAACTGATTAATTATCAGAAAATCAACGATAAAGATGCGTTGTTTAATCTAACCATTTCTATGGCAAAATGACATTTTTTGATAACTACACATATAAGCAAAAAAATTATGCACTCTTAGTGATTGGGGTGTTGCTTGTGGCGGTGAGTTACAAACGAGCGTTTAGCGTCACCGCAGAAAAGCGCGCCTACATTTCAGAAATGGAGAGCCAAATTGAGCGAGCGAAACAAGCTGGATCTGAAATAAGAATGAAGCAAAACAGCATTCAACGCTTGAACGAATATTTGGGAAAAGAAAATTCGACGGTGGAGGAAGTCCAACAAGGATTTTTAAATTTTTTCGCTCGAAAAGCCATCAATTTGCAAGTGTATAAAATTGACGAAGTCCTAAAATTCCAGCACCCAGATTTCACCATCAATACCCATCAAATAACGATTAAGGGAAATTACGTAAACGCCTTGCAATTTTTGTACGCCTTGGAACGAAATTTTAAACTTGGTCGCTTAATCAATGTGTCATTTGCCTATAAAAAAATGAGCTCGGAAGAACCCGAAGCACTTTATACCACCTTATTAATTCAAAATTATTTACGATGAAAAATTTCATGTATTTTTTAATTCTCTTTTCGCTGGCTTTTGCGAGTTGTAAAGACATTCAATCGGAGAACATCGAAGGAAAAATGCCCGTTTTATTAGTTCCAGCATCAAACGACACGGTACAAGTAAATCCTGTGAAATTTAAATGGGAAGCCATGGAAGGTGCAACCAAATATCGTTTGCAAGTAGCCAGTCCTTCTTTTGCAAACCCAAGTGAGTATGCTTTGGACACAACAGTTTCACTCACTGAATTTGATTTTGCGCTTGATTCAAACGAATACGAGTTGAAATTAACTGCACTGAATAGTGGATATCAATCGCTAACCTTGGGCCCGATTAAATTTTGGGTCGGAATAGAACCGACGATTACCAACGATGTCGTTGTGCTCAACTCACCAACTGATAATATTTATGTCAACGGAAGTTTTACAGGTTCGTTCAATTGGAATTCGCTCTCAGATGTGAGTAGTTATGAATTTAACATGCGTCAAGGATCAAACTTCAACACAGGAATACCGTTTGATTTTCAGAACAATCTCGCTACTAATTCAGTCAATCTATCTTCTGGAGTGACATTGAGTGAAGGCACGTATGTCTGGGCAGTGAAGGCATTTTTGAATTCCGGTACAGAAACGCCTTATGCCAAACGAACACTTTTTGTAGATGTGACCAACCCAAATACACCCTTAGGTCCATTCGCACCAATTGGCAATGAAATTATTGGAAATGTGACTTTTTCCTGGAGCAATGGAAGCGACAACGGAACAATCAAAGCGCCCGTGACTTCCACCTTGCAAATCTCCACGGATTCTGGTTTTGGCACACTTTGGGGCACGTTCACCGTAAGTTCAAATCAAGCCATTGTTGACATGACTAGTGCATCTGCAAATACCTATTATTGGCGCGTGATCAACCAAGATGAAGCAGGAAACGTGTCTTTGTATTCGGCAACCAATTCCTTTTTGCTCAATTGATGAAAAACAAAGCGCTCACATATATTTTGCTCATCGGTGTTGGACTTATCTGGTACAATGTATTTATGCGTGTGAAATCCAACTTCACCGAAGATGAAGCAAACTTGGCTCTTTCATCCAATGTGCAACCGCTTTCCGAAATAACTGAACGAGATACATTTACCCTCAAAGCAAATTACCGCGATCCTTTTGGGGGTGCTCCCGTTGAAAGCACAGGTCCTGCAGAAAATCTTCCAAAAGAAGAAGTTTACAAGCCTCCTGTGCAAAAAAAGCCAGCACCTGTGTGGCCAAAAATCAAATATTATGGATTGGTTCGAAACAAAGAACGAAACAATCCGCTGGCCATTGTGAGCATTGACGGCATGCAATTGCACTTGCGCAAAGGCGAAGTGGTTTATGATGAAATTAGTTTGAAAAGCATTGCCCGAGATTCGATCAAGGTTTCGTGGAATAAATTGACGAAGACGTTTTTTAGGGAGTGAAATTTCGTTTAAAGCGAATTTGGGTTTGCTACAGAACGTATTAATCATAAAAATCATTAGAAAATGGCAGACGTTGGCATCGCAAATCTGTTTGAAAATCTATGTTCAAGGTGTCTATTCTAACCTTATTTTCCAATACCTCAAATCAAAGTACAACAACAAAGATGCTTCTAACATCCTCAATGATTTACTGAAACAAATTGTTTTGCGAAACAGCCGTTTTAAATGCGTTCGTAGCGTTAAATTTGACCGCTCAATTCTGTTGTTGGCATAACGAGAAGTGTCATGATCTATTGGTTTTACTAGGTTTGGATAAATAATTAACTTGTCCGTGATTATTTTTTTGGGACTTAACAACTTGACGGAATCAATTACTTTTTTTAGGTTTTGTTTGTTTCTAGAACCTACTGCAACATCGATGACACACCCAGTTTTCCTGTTCATTGCGTAGGTGATCCAGCAGTAATTTGATGGGTGGTTTTTGCCAATGTATGTCCACATTTCATCTACTTCATAAACTTCATTTTTTTCACGGTAAATTGGTCGAGTGACAAGAGATGCCAAATAGGAAAGTCTCCTAAGAATAGTAGTTTGTGAATAGCCCATTATTCTTGACATAGATCGAATGCCAACACCTTCGGCATTGAGTGTTTTGATTTGGAAATCGTCTTTAGATTCATACAGTTTATACGTGTATTTACTTTGTTGGTGTTTGCCACAAGTTTTGCATTGATAGCGTTGTTTGATCCCTCGCATCCCCTTACGTTTCAAGGAATGTGAATTGCAGTTTCTACATTTCATAAGAATAAAAAGTGCCAATTGAAGCAAGAAAAAGCTAAGCTTTTGAAGACGAAAAACAACAAGCATTAGTGCGACAGTTTTGAGGTAGCTTAAAATTGTGCATTTTAAGCGAATCTAAGAAACTTTCGTTAGGTCAAAGGTAATTTGCATTGGCTTTTTCAAAATCAGAACAAAAGTTAGATTGCTGATTGTCAAAACCTTGCAATAGATTAATTCAAAAAGCGCCAATTGGAGCATTACCATGATTACCGATTTAAACTACAGAACCCTAAAAAAGTATGAAATCATTTTTTTATTGACGGAGTAATAAATTCGGTCTGGATGTTGTTGAATTATGAAGTATGCTCTTTCCAAATCATTTACTTGATATTCATTGCTAGGTGAATTTACATCCTCAACTGAATTGACATAAATTGTACGATTACATTTTTGATAGTCAAGAATCCATTCAACAGTATCTCTTTTGCTTGTAACTATCAAGGTATCTACTAATCGCTCAAATGAATTTTTAAGTTCAATATTGACTGATATAGCCTTTCTTTTTACTTTATATTTAATCTGAGGGCAGCTATTAATAAATCTTTTTCGTTTTTGGAATTCAAAAGTGCAAAGTTTAGTTTCTCGTGGAACGATGAAATTTATATCAGTTGATTTACCAGTCCCTCGTATGAGAAATGACAAATGATTTTTTGGCAAACATTCAATATACAAGTGAGTTAATTCATTTTGTTGTCCATAAAAACAATTTATTGTACAAAACGTGATATAAAAGACTTTAATTTTTGCCATCATCGCACTCAGATTTTTGTTTTTCTTGTGGTAAATTATATTCCTTAGATTCTGTCTCTATTTGTTTATCAGTTCCTCCTCGAGTATTCCATAATGTAGAATTTCCATCCCAATAGAATTTACGATTTCTATCAAAAACAAACAACTTATTTGTAAAATTTGTCGCATTAACTTCTTCTGTTCTTTGATCTACAATTTGTCCTTTCATAATTCGGTAAGCATGATATAGCTCATGCCAAAAAAGTTGTTTTCTTTTATGTGTCCACCCTCCTTCAATTTCAACGAATTCATTATCGGAATTTTCAAAGAAGATTTCGTCCCAAATAAATTCAGTCATTGCATCAGCCCCAACCCCGTTTTTATCATCATCACCAACCAAAAGATTTTCTGCAAACCGTTCTGCATCCTCTAACGCTTCTTCATATGAATTAAAAATTGTATTACCCCATTCATATTCCTTCATACAGTCTCGAACTGTAATATTAACAATTTCAGCATCCGCTTTTTTGGTTATATTCCAACCATAAAATTGATAAGTCCCCCTACTTTCTATTTTATCCGTTTCATTACCATTTTCATCCTTCTCAAATACTATTATTTCGCCTTTACCACCGAACCCGACATAAATATACCAGACCTTATCAGTTTCTTTAATGAATTTTATCATTTCTCTTACCTTTCTCCCCCCAAAATACTCTTTATTAATAGCTGTCGTTTAATGTACTTAACTTCATGATCATAAGTTGTTTCACCCCATGGGACGCCAAAAATGATGACATCGCCTTTAGGATCAACATAAACGATTGGATTATTGCCAAAACCAGTATAAGGCGACATACTCGGAAACATTTGCTTCATTGGGTCTAAACTTTTCCACCTACCTAGCCTCGGGTCGTATTGTCTAAACTCGGTTGTGTAGCTATTGCCTGTTCCCGAAACCTCATTATCAAGCTCCATGCCGTTGTAGGCATAGCGGTAATCTCCGTTGATATTGTTGGGGTTAGGTATCTGCATGCCGAACGGGTAGTAATCTGAAGTGCTAATTACAGTTGCAACAAAGAGTGCTAAACCTGGTCCAGCATTTAAGTCCGGAGTCTTCCTATCTGTTATTACCGCTTCTACATTTCCTAAATAATTACCTAGTTCATAGAACTTTTCTCCTAAGGTATGCGAAAGCACATCTGCTGGTGGATCCATGAAATCGCCATTTTCAAATAGAACTAGCGCAGGCTTAATCATACCGAGACGCGAAGCTCCGTAAATATGCTGCTCAGCAAGTGTAGCTTTATTCTGTTCGCCGCTAATTGTTGCATCATACACCGCCATCACTTGGCCATTGGCATCGTATGCGTAGTATGTATATTTCCATTGATCGGGGTCCAAAATGAGCTGATTCCCACTACCGTCTCTTGGTTTTACAATTTTCAAAACACGCTGCCCGAAAGGATTATATACAAAATCAATTCTTGGTTTAGTGGTTGGTACTCCTAGGATTTCGCTAATCGAACTTAATTTTTTATCTCCAGTACGCCACGTTAACGTAATTTCTTCGTCTTTGTCTTCGATGAGTTGTCCTAAATCGTCATAGACATAATTATCCGAATCCATTCCTCCTTCTATATCGTCAGCTACCAGATTGCTTAATAGAACATTATCCTCTACAGATGTCAAGATATTGTTGTCTCCACTATTTCGTGGCTCATCATAAGCATACTCAAAATCATCAAACAAAGCTCCTCCGCCATCATATCTCTGCAAAGTCTTTAAATTACCATTTTTATCGTATGAATAATTATTTGCGAAAATATTTAAAATTGAAGCTGTAGGACCCGTTGCAGTGCCAATATCATCCGTAAAAGCTCGCATTTCTGTTAATCGATTCAGTTGATCGTAATGAAAACCTTTAGCAATAGTTTCGAACCCTCCAGGTACATCTCCCATTCCATAGATGGATGTGACTAAACTTCGTATATTACCGTTGTATAAATTTCGCGCATAAAGGTTAAAAACTGATCCTGGTGCACCATAACTAATTTCAAAACTATTTCCATTTATTGGTGAATAATCTCCTTGGAAATATCCGAGTGTAAATGCGGTCACATCTTTCGCAAATGCATTATGTACGTTTACATTGTTATTCAAATAATTAAGTACACCATCCTTTCCAATGTCTTCATTTTCATCAAGCAAAGAACTATTCATTCCTTTTAACCAGCCATTGATTGTATAAGCAAAATCTTGCCCTTGCACTTGATATTCCCCATATTCAACACGAGCTAATGGTCCGTAATCGTAATAACGGTAATGGGCTTCACGTGAATAATGCACATCGTCTGTACTCGTTTCGGCTTCGGTCAACCTATTCAACTCATCGTAGTGATACACATGTATCATTTTATCCGGTTTGTCTTCTTGGAATAGAACTTCTTTGACGTTTCCACTCAATAGTTCGTAATTATACTGTGTTGACTTATGCTGCTGTGCCACGGCATTCATCATTGGAACGTCTTGAATTTGTTCTTTGACATTTCCGTGGATGTCATAGGAATAATGAATCGCTGATTCGTAATTGGCAAAGTTACCTTCACTCGGAAAATAAAAGACACTTGCAACGCGTAGTCTTAAATTTTCTTGTTGACCATTTGCAAATAGTGCCGAAAATGCAGAACTAAGTGATTGATCATAAACTGTTAAAGTAATCTCTGACTGTGTACCACTGTTAGCCCAATTCTGAAACCCAACACCCAAATCATCAGTTTTCAAGATGGTTTCTGTAAGTGGCACGGTTGTGCTTGTCTGTCCCACCATGATCGGTCGACCAATCGGATCATAAAAGGTATAACTATATTTATTTTGTTGCGCTTGGACAGGATTTTGTGATGCTGCGATACGTCCATATCGGTCGTAGAAAAATTTCGTTTCCCCATCTTGATCGGGATTTGTGGTAGAAACAAGCTGATCGTATGAATTGTATACGTATTCAGTTTTGTAAGTGTGATCTGGTATCAGGGGAGCTACCGCGGTGTTTGGACCATCTACGGAGTTTCTAGATACGGCAATGTTTTCATCCGTAAAAGTATGTTGTTGAACTCCAAGAGGAGCAACTGTTTTAACTAAGTTGCCTGCTTGGTCGTAATAAAATAACGTATGTTGGTAGATACGTAATGGCCCGATATAAGAAAAATCTTCTGTACCAAAGGCTAGTGAACATTGCGTATTATATTGTTCACTAAACAAATCATATTGTTCTGCAAATTGATCATCATAGATATCGAATGTCATATTGTATAACTCCTCCAATCTTTCTTCGTAACAAGGAGGCTCGACGGTTTCTGCAGGAATGTTGCAAAGCAGCTCACCTGGACCACAAACGCATAGGTTTACATCGAAGCAGTCCGTTGTTCCACTAATCAAACCATTTTTCAAAGTTCCGCACGAGTAATAATTAACCAATACATCAAAAGTGCTATTTCCAGTACAATTAGTTGTTGTAGGATAAAAAGCTTCAAACGAAATAATATCTGAAAAATTGAATTCTGAATCCTCGTTCAACAACAAATTAATGCTACAAGAATTGGTTAGGTTATCTGAAAAAGTTAAAGAAAGTTCATCACCATTAATTGATGAAGAGAAAAACTGTCCAATTCCTTCCTCGGCAAGATCGCTATGCTTATACACAATGTTATCCGTCAATAAATTCACTTGATTTGCTGAAATTAATTGTCCTTTAAAAAGGATTAGTTTAAGCAAAGCGGATATTTCTTCAAATAGGGGATTAACTTTACAATATGGATCGTCAGGTGTTGCAAGACTTCCGCCTATGAAATCGATGTAATCCTGTTCTTGCAAAGAAAAACCAAGTTCATAGTTTAAGAAATTTTTAAGGATAACTTCTGATGTCGAAACTTGCATAAACAACTCATAATTTTCTTTGAGAGTTGGCGCAGTTGTAAAACCAAAATTGGCCAACAAATCAGTCAACGCATCACTTATCATAGCCCAACTTGCACACCCATTTGTTTCAGCACACCCAAGAGAAGAATACACTTGAATTCCTGTAGCAGTTAGAGCACTGATTGAGCTAGCAGGCCAAACATAATTTGGAGACCACACATCATTTAGAGGCATTGTTTCTTCACATGCGCATTTAAGATAATTAATATCATCCATGCTCACTCCAGTGTTTTCTTCAAAAAGCTCTTCAGGATATGTGAATCCAGAGCCACTTACTGATTCAATTGCACTAAAAACTTTGTCACAAACACAATGATCAAGAGGAATTATTCCCATGTTCGACAACTGAACTGTATAGTCATAAGGCAGAGGTTGTTCAAACAGTAAACTTGTGCAGTACATGCTTTGGTTGTAACCATAAAAACTTAATATATCCTCAATTGTTGGATTTATTGCGATGGGATTTCCTGGTGGAATATTCAAATTTTGATCTATATAAACGCTATTCGGATTAGGCGTTGATGCTCCGCTTGGATGGTTTTCATCACATCCATTCGAACATAACAATAACAAGGATTGTTCAATTTGTGCTAAATTAGACGTAATGTTGCACCCAGATAATTGATCCATCCATTCATCCACAAATTCGGCACATGCGCTTTCACAACCATTTTGTATTTGACCGTTAACGAGATCACTAATCGGATTATTAGCTGGGGTATTAGAAGGATTTGAAAAATCAATTGCCGGACCAGTATATCCAGCCTCTGTTAAACCATTATTAAGCGTGTTATCAATAAAATCCAAACTCGGAAATCGCGGATAACTTCCAGCATAAGGACCGTTTCCAGTTCCAATTTCAGGCATTGATGGACAATTTGCTGCAGCATAAGCCTCCATTGCCTGTTGTACGTACTGACTTTTTAAATCAAGGTATAATTCACGGTATTTTATCCAAATCAAGTCATCATAACAAGGAATTTTTCGAATTAAATTTTTAAAATCATTACAAGTAAGTGTAACAATATCTTCGGCCTCATCAGGATTCATTTCATAGTATGCCTGCAATGCTGCAAATTGCCAAATATTTAAAAAAACACAGCCGTCTACAACTTCAAATTCATAAAATTGATTCATGTCGTTCATCATTCCAGCAGCGTATGTTGGATTCAAGACGAAAAATGGATCAAGATTTACATCACAATTTCCATAATTAATTCCAAACGTGAGATCAACCCCACCATAATCAGGAATAGAAGTAAAATTGAAAGGTAAAAAATATCCGCCAATTTCTGTAACCGGGTCATAATTGGCTGCTAAATCAAAAGTATATGTATTTTGAATTGCTTGGTCATAGGCATACGAATCAGCATTTGCATCACAAAATCCAAGCATACAACTCTCAGGATGGGCATTAGGTTCGTTTTCAATTAGAAATGTTGCCCAAGATGGGTCAAACAACAAAATATAGTCTTCGACACTTAAATCGGCTGGCGAAATAGTATTTGATGGATTGGCTGGATCCAACACTGTAATTGATCCGAAATCAAAGGTTTGATAAGTTGGATTTGGTCCGAAAAAAATTGAAACAGGATCATTACATGTATAAACGCCGCCATTCACAGAGTACATTGCATATTGACCACCAGGAGTAATATCCGAAGCCATGAGTAATTCATTGAGTTCACATCCCTCAGCGCCACCATAAATTGGAGAAACAGGATACTCGTCGCATTCTGGGAATGTCTCAAGGTTATATAAATCATTAAAAATGATGGACATTGGAGTCAAACAATCATCAGTCAAATTATCCAAATAATCACACCAATACTCATTTATTGCTTGTTGATTTACTTCAAGGGTTTTTGTAAAAGTGTATTCACCCCGCGGAATGTCCAAAATTAATTCAATTGGATCAAAAGGTTCACCGTTGCAAATTGCATCTAAATCTGCCGATAAATCCTCTCCGTTAATTGGAATCTCAGATTCGTGTAGTATTTGTCCACATTTTTCTTCAATTTTTAACTTTAAATTATAAACACAATCGAAACAAACAGGTTCTACTAAACAAATACTTTCAAATTGCTGTGGTGTAAAATTATAATTGATTACATATTCTTCTTCGGCTTCTGCAAAATATTGAACATAAGTCAATGTTGCAGAATGAGTACCATTGTCGGGTATTTGACCTGAACCATCTTCCATAATAACTATTTCTTCTACTTCAGGATCAGGAAAAATACCATCAAGGTTGGTAGGAGCGGGGCCCATCAAGTAACTTGCAACGACGCGACCTGCCATATCGGTATATTGTACATAAGCCTGTCCATTTGGGTCAATTGTCACCAGTTTTTGGTAATGGGTATTCAGCCCGACTTCGGTTCCAAACAAATCATTCAGCTCTGCTTGAGTTGCGGTTGCATATACATAGCCCGTTTCACGACCTTGTCCCAAGCTTAAAGTGGGGCCAGCACTTGATACTTTGTCTAATCTTCCTGTAAAGTCTTTTAAGTAATTTATTCTTGAAAACGGAAAGTTTTCTGCATTAGGAATGGTACCATTTGCCCCATCTTGATCTGTGTTGTTTGGCGAATAGTACTTGGAGGCGCCTGAAGTATTCACCATGCCATATTGATCAAAAACGCAAATACCATCAGAGGTTGCTGGGTCGTCAAAACTCAAATAATTATAAGTAGGAAAGAGATCAACATCGGCTCTATTGAAATCTGGTATGTGTCTTGGAAACTCGAGATTGATTGGTGTAGGCAAGTCTGAAACAACTGGACGTCCTATTATGTCAAAATACACATTTGAAAAAACAGTTTGTTTTGTAACTGAGTTCATACCAATTGATTGCCGACCACGTCCTAATCCATCAGAAAAAGAGACGCCTTCGAAACGTTTCCCATTTTCAGAAAAACCAACTTGATGACTCCAATTGATTCTTGAGCCTGTATTGATATTGAAGCCATATTCTCGCTCAATTGCAATGACATTTGATATTACATTTTGATAGTTAACATGGTTTAATCCAATTAATCCACTTTCTGGAGCCGACCATTCACCATACACTTCAGATCCAAAGTTAGTTCCTGAAACCCCAACTGCGCGAACTCTATAAATGAAATAGCCATGGTCAAAAATATTTGGCACTTTGTAGTGATTTTTAGTTATTTCTACCCGAGTTGAGTTCAAATAATAGTTAAACGGAATATCACTCATTGGTATGTATACATTCTGAGTCAAAGTGTAATCATTAATGTGAACATATTCTAACTCATAGCGCTCAGCACCTTTAACAAAATCCCAGTGAAGATCAATGAATTCATTATCGTAGGAACTGTAAGGTTGATTAATTGGTAGCGGAGAATCACTTAAACCTAAAATATTTGTTTGTGTTAAATTATAAAATCTTTCAACTTCGATATGTGACTCAATAAATATGTCTTTCGCTGAGACATTTGTTAATCCAACTATCTCCACTTTAATTTTATGCGCCCCCTGAAAACTAAAAGTTGACTTATCATTAATCAGAATTTCGCCATTGGAGTCGTATTCAATCGCTAAATCACGAAGAACATTGTTTGGAATAAACGACGAAGAAACTTGATCCCATGTTTCATAAGTGATAGAAAGTTGAACAATGCCCGAAAAAGTTGATGTTTGTAATTCTTTCCTATTTAAACCAACAGTTACCCAGTTTTTGACTTTGTAGTTTGTAAATTGATTAGGCCAACTTACGACCATATTCATATCGTAATACTTGTCATCGTATAATTCAAATGCATTATATAGAAATATTTCATTTTCACCAGGAATGGAACTTCCTTCAATCCGTTCACTAAAATGTTCGATCCCGGCGAAGAGGTTTTGAACCAAAACTAAAAATGCAACCAATGTAGTCAGAGTCTTCATAATCAAGTAGTTTAATTAGTTACCAGGGAAAAATGATTTCTGTCCCCCAAACTCACTTTCTACAACAGTTTTTATTCCTTCTATTGTTTCTACTCTCATCCTAACAAGGTTAAAGTTTTCATCATAATTGTAGAAGGTTGTATAGTTATATCCGTCATGAGTAGCAAGAGGTAGTAAGGTTTTAGGGTCATAAACAACAGACTGCATGCCTGCTAAAAAAGGATGAATTCTAAAGTCGTCAAAATAGACAAAGTCGTTTGAATTATTATTTATCAAGGTAAAAACAATACTAGCTGCGTTTATTGGGGGTATTTCAAAAACACCTTCTAATCTTTGCCAACCATCCAGAATTTCCCCTGAAGGGTAAAATTCTCCCAAAATAGATCCGCCTGAAGAAACCCGAACTTTCGCATCTTGGTTGTTTTGACTCTTAATCCATACACCAACAATATATTTACCAGGAGAAGGCCTAAACGGTTTTATACATGCACAGTCTTCTTCATCTTCAAACTTAAATCCTTGATTGCTAACATTAAAATTAATATCATCATCGTGATTAAAAGATGAACAACTTTGGTTAAATCTTATTTCTTTTACTGTTTCAGCGGATTTCAATGGACTAATTTTAAGAGATAATAAACCGCTATGTCTAAATTCGGAATTCAAAGAAAGACCACTTCCCGGTGTCTCTACCGCACTTTGAAAATCGAAATGGGTTTCAGGTAAAGCACACTTTTCTGTTTCGTTCGCATAATAACCATAATCTTCAAAGCCATCAAACGCAATTTGAGATCTTTCTGCGTTAACAGCAGATGCTGTAGGCAATAAATTCGTTGTACTATTATAGCCCATCAATACAGCAGAATGTACATTTATTTGATCTTTAGACTCAACTGCGTTACCGTATTGATCGAAGGTTGTAATTCTACCCAGAGGCCTCCAAAAAGGAGAAGTCATATAGTTCCAAACGCCTTGATTATTAATACCATAAAAAGGTATAAATGTTTCAAAGGCGCCATCAAACCTAATTCCATGCCCAGTGGTGTTTTGACTGTTTCCATATTCCTTTCTTTCAGATTGCCACGCATGTTGTTGATCTAGGACTAAATCACCACGAATGCCATAATTATAAGGATTGTAAAGTGAGTTTATTGAAATTGCATTATTGTTGGCAATTTCTGGGTGCTCACACGGTCTTCCGCAAATAGCGTTGAGCCGATCGCGATAAGTTATAGCGGTAGCCGAGTAAATATTGTCTGTTGGACATGTAATTTTGTTGTTGACAATAGGATTAGTCTTTGTAGTAAAACTCTGCATAGACTCTGTTAATCGATTATTTCTATTCGACTTAACAATAGTCACATTTTTAGGTCCAGCATTTGCTGAGACATAAACAGCACCGTCTAAATCAGTGAAAAACAAAGAACCATCCGTTGGCCACGGCCACGTCTGAGCTACGTGCAAATTTTGGCCATCCATAAAAACCAAATCACCAGGTGATAGTTTGTTTCCAGAAATGTTTGGATTTGCAATAAATTTACCGTTAGCATCCAAGTTAATAGAAACAACTTGACCATCAATTTCATTTAACTCTCTAAGTTCTTTATATTTCCAGTGAGATGGATAAGAAACTTGATATAATTTATCATCAAATTCATCATTTAATTCTTCCGCCACAGACATCCCAGAAAACTTGTCGAAAGCAATTACCTGAGTTGTGTTAATGCTTCCTAAATAATTGGTTTTAACTCTTTTCAACACGCTTGAATAATTTATGTGTTTGATTAAAGCGTGGGAGTAGAAAGAGCTTTCACGAGAAGCCATTGAAAATATAGGTGAAAAGTTAGGCACGAACAAGACTGGTAGTGTCCAACTTAATGTAAAGTTTAGACCTGCTTGAATGAAATTATTTTCATCTGTTGCATACTTTGAATCAGCATGAATATCATATTCGATTGCAGCATCAAATAAACTGGCTTCTCCAGAGCGATCAACCAAATTCAATTTTTCACCCATATCATAGTATTCGTATTCCGATTCTGAAACCAAAATATCTAAAGGACCATTTCCTTTTTTGGTTATTTTAGCCCGTCGAAGTTTGCCGTGAAAATCATTTGTTTGAACCACATATCCTTGAGAGAAGCCAAAAATTTCTTTTACTTTTCCTGAAATAAAATTATTTTCCGTGACTCTTGCCGTTTTGTCAATTGTTGTTTTCTTAAATACAGTTGGAAAGTCTTTTGCTGTATAATAATTGGTTGTCGATTTACCATAATCGCCAGCCTCTAGAAAAACAACATCGACTTCTTCGTAACCTACAATAGGTTTCGGGAATAATTGATAAGCAATTGGTCCAGGTATAAATTTGCTTTCGTCAGGAAATTTTTTACGAATATTTGTATATGTTATCCATTCGTTAAATGGATCTTCATCTACTATCTGCATCGGTTCAAAAGCAGCAACACCTGTGGAGTAACTATCTCGACCAATTAAGGTTGAATAATTATATTCCCAAGAATATTGACTTGTATATTCCCCAGAAATATTCTGCCAATTATCGTAATATCGAATTTCGCGAACTCTGTGTCCTCCACCAAACTTGGTAAAGTTAGGCTCATTCAATCGTAAAATTGACTTCCCATTGCCATCGGCATCAAAATCATTACAATAACCTGCTTGAATCATATGCTCATAAATGTCGTCTCCAAAAAAGACTTTACGATCAATCGACAAATCACCATTCGAATCTGGATCTGCTCCATATACTTTGTCTGACAAGGCTTGTCTAGAATATTCAAGAGCGCTTAACTGCATTGGATGCACAGCTATTGAACCTTTCTTCTTCTCATCATTATTTTTATTTCCCCTTTTACCTGTATGGACGGGATTAACAATAACATAACCATATTCATACTTTCCTGTAACAGGATTAGCGGGCATAGATCCTATCGCTTTGAATGTCGTCTGAATTTGATTTTCAAAAGCTCCGCTAAAAATATCGATGTTATAATCTGCCGAAATTTCTGACATTGTTGGAATCAAATCATAAACACCATCTTTAACTTTGACATACATTTTTGCAAAAAGATGTTTCAATGGTAATGTTGAAGGGTTATTTGGATCGGCAAAATAAAGGTCAGTCACCAACTTATCTGCCTCACTTTGTGAAATTGTACTTTCAATTTCATCGTCAAGCTTAAATATTACAACGTTATTCGGAACTATATTTATATTGAATTGACCAAATTGGTTGGCATAAAAAGAACCTGGGTTTTTATCAAAAATTTTGCTTTCAATTAAATTTACATTGATTTGGGTTAAACCAATCTGCATTCCTAAGCTAGGAATATTTCCATAGTCATGTTGAAATTTTTGATCCATTGGTAAGCCAGAAGCTCTGCTAACTCCATTCCAAGATTGGTTAGTTCTAATTTTTAAAAAATCAAAAACATCCGTCATTCGATACACATCAATCATTTTTTGAGATCTTCTATCCTGAACATAAGCATATGTATCACTTTCATAATCAATTTCTATTCGTCCACCCTGCGGATTGTTAATGGCAACAAGTTTCCAAGCTTTCGCTTTACTGTTCGCATCTAAAGCATCTTGATTGGCATAAGGATATATATCATTCGGTTTCAACATGCTATTTGGTTTTGGCTCTCCCCAACCATCTACATTTGAATAGTTAAAATCCGGGTTTCCATCCGAACCAGTGGCATATTCAAAGAGGATTTCATTCAATGCATTTTCAAATGATTCACCATTAAAAGTTCGAATTGCATTTAAAGTCAATTTCCCTTTTTGACCAGAATTAACGGAGTTTATATTTGCTACATAATCCTGACATAATGAATAATCATAATAGAACCGAACCGTTTGTAGAACTTTTGGATTCGAATTATTTAAAAAATCGCTCCTATTGTAGACTTTAATCTCGTCAAGTTCCATTTTAGGTTTATCCGAATCTAAAATACCATTTTCATCACAAGAAAACGCATCTTTTCTTGGAGATATTATAAATTCAATTACTAAGTTTTTCGTTTCAATGCTGTGCGTGTACCATACTTCAGTTTCAGTATATGAATAATTTGCTAAATCGTCCCATGTTGTTCCAACTGCACCTCTGCTGTAAAAGGCTTTAGGCTGAACTCCAGGAAATCCACTTATTGGAAATCTACTTCCATAAGGTTCACTTCCTCCGTATACCCTCGTATAATTAAATTTGTAGTAATTTCCAATATCATCCAAACTAGGTCCATTGTTTGTTCTATCTACATAATCGGAACTCACCATTTTAGTCAGTAAAAAGGCATCCGCATAACCTGGTGTAATTGTTTTATCAAAAAGGTGAGATCTTCCTCTAGAATTTGAAACAGAGTTATCAATTGTTGGTGCATATTCAATTAAACTAGTGGTGATGCCGCCTTCTAAAATTGGCCCAATCGCTGGCGCTAAAGAAGATGGAGCATTGTATTCTCCTGACCAATCCATGTCGAACTTTTCTCCTATTGAAAATGTGACTTCTTGATTAGAAATGACATAAGTAGGAATACCATACTCATAACGCAAGCCATTTGGGTTAACAACATTAATTGAAGAAATATGGTTCGCTTTTCTCGCTCCTGCAATTCTAAAGTCACTAGCGAGTTGATTATTTAAATTATAATAGGAAATCTTGTCATTCCCAGCGGAAGCTAGTTCTTCAGCGGTTTTGGGTTCGAATAAAAACTCAGAAAAAGTTTCGTTATTACTAGTGTTTAAAGTACTTGGAGTTATAGACTGAGCAGACGTTCCCGAAAGATTTAAAAGATTATTTGTTTGTTCAACTATTTCACCAGATTTTATAATTTTGAAGTGATTTTCTTTAATACCATCCAGTAAATTCCAAGCTTGCATATTAACAGGTGTAATACTTCCGAGTGGACGAAAGTAAACCGTCTTATCAAATTTATTTGATTGAGCTTCCAATTCAAATTCCAAAAGATTATTCGAATTGGCCCAGTTTCCTGAAATTTGTTCTGCTTTCATTGTTCCAGTACTATATCCAACTCCTAATTTTATAGTTGCAGGTATCTTGTAAACAACTCCTGCAGAAAAGGCAGAAATATCATCATCAACAAGGAGCTTACTTTCGTTATTGTACATATTTTCCGATTGAGCGTCATAATACGTTCCATAATCAGTTCTTTGAGGTCTAAAAGTGCCACTCAAGCCACTAGCATTCGCATAAAAAACATCATGCGTCTGCACAGAAAACGGCAAGGTTATCATTTCTTCAGAATATTCATTTTCTATTGCTCTGTTAAAATCCATGATTGGAGCATAAACTCCATCATAATTTTTTCGTTTTCCTGAATGAAAATATCCAAAAGCTGGTTGATCAATAAAATTTCCAGAATGGAACTTAATAGTTGATGTTGAGTTAAATTTTTGGTTGATATAACCGACCCGAACACTCATCCCTACATCATCAGACAAACCAAATTCAACACCTGTATAATAATTTTGTTCAAAATTCTCACCCTCAGTATTTGCTGATATTGAAATTCTTGGGGTCGCAGTTGAAGAACCATACGTGAATTGAGAAGTTGAACTAGCTCCAAATTCATTTGTGCGTCTATCACTTAATGTACGTAAATTACCATCTTTGCCTTCATAAGATTTTGTCTTGTCCTTATAACTATCGTAACTTACGCTTAGTGAAAAAGATTGATTCATTAATCCTTGACGGGAATTTTTCGATCTTTGGTAGCTTGCACCTATTCCTTTGGAATTCGTTTCGCCCTTCGTTCCAACTTGTAAACCCAAACCAAATGTGGAACCAATGCCATTTTTAGAATCCTTACTCATTCCCCAGTTAATAGACGGTGCAAGATAAAGCGCATCATTTTCACCACTTGATCCCTGAAAAGAGAAACGAGCCCCTAAGCTCAAATTAAGATCAAAGGTTTTTCCGAAACCCAAATATGAATTCATGTACTTACCAGATAATATAGATACTCCAACACTTGCACCAATATTGTCGCCTCCTATTCCTAGCGATAAATATCCTCCATTTTTTTTCCCTTCGCTTCTTCCATCATTCTGGCTATATTCTCTCGTAACTATGTCATTGCCATTGAAATCATCAGGAATACCACGCATTTCACGAGATATTCCACCAACATTAAGATTCCATCCCAAGCCAACCCAAGACGCTTCGTTCAACATGCTAATATTCGAATTATAAGAAAGTGTAATTGGATAGCCATCTGCATCCAACAATGGAATCGAATAAGAAAAATCTCCTGTAAATTTGTCTACCATTCCATCTGTTGAACCAATTGAAAATCCAGAAGTTTCTGCTTGCCCACCTGTTGATGTTAGGCTAGAAACACCAGATGATTTTTCGCTTATTAGAATATTATCATAGTATGTTTCATTATTATAAATTCTTTCAAATATATTTGACACTTCATTTTCCTCAACAAGAATATTAGCATTTTTCTCATCTTGAGTTTTTAGTGAAACTTGCTCTATAGGCGGATAAGTATCAGCTGTTATTCCAGTTTGAAAAAGCTCTATTGCTTGAGCACTTGGAATGACAACATTCAAAAGAAGAGCTTGTATTAAAACCATACTAATGGTCTTTTTAATGGTGTTCGACTTAAGTAAAGGTCTCATAATCTTATCTTTAATTTTTGTACAAGAATCGCATATATCTTTTATCTCCTTTTTCGTTCTCAACTTGAAGAATGTAATGTTCACCAATAGTTATACCTGGTATGTCAGAAATATCTAAAATCCATCGGTTGTCATCAAATTCTAAATTTTGGACAATGATTCCAGCATTTAAAAGATTTCCATCTATGTCTGAACTTGCTATAATTTGATGATCCTTGTTATAAATTTTTAATGGTAAAAATTTACCTGTTTCCATTTCATATTGCTCATCTAAAGTGAACTTTATTTTTCCTTCGACTGCATAACTGAATCCTCCACTAACGTCACGCTTTAGCTCTGTATAGCTGATTTGAGCTAATCCTTGGGGTTGCGGACAACCAAAAGATGTAACAACATCGTAAAACCCATCAAATTCCTTAAATGAATTAGCTCTTATCCGCGTCACACCTGGAGTTCTAGCACCCACTAAAATGTTCGGATTCGTAATTGGAATGGCATTAGTTGGCCATGCTAGTTCAGTGAATTGAACATTATTGCTTGCACTAAAGGATGCTAAATAATTCTTTTGATTAAAAACACTTGGGTAATAAAAATCATAGTCAAACGAATTCGCGCCTGACTTATATGACCAGTAAGATACATTACTTTGGAAAGGTCGGATGAAATATAAAATTCCATTCTCATTATTTGAGGCAAGAAGTGAGTTAGTAATTGGATTCATGGTTGAAAAACGCAACATACTATAATAATTAGTTGGTGTAGCTTCAACGCCAACTTTTGGTGTAAACTTAACCCATCCATCTTGATTATAAGGTAAAACGTTTACGCTCCTCGCGTGCCCAGCAACTCCGTAACTCAAATTAGTCCCATTCCGCTCAACAGAATATGTATTTGGGGTGAAATCATAGTTTTCAACATCAGACCATTCTGTTTGATAACCTAAATAAACATAATGTGATTCTATTAGTGCACCACCCCCAGCGTATGAAATAGTTATTTCATAAATTCCTGCGGGATAACCAGAAAATACAGGAGTGTTCTGATTATCCCAAGAGATATTACCTGAACCTACTAGTGTAGAATTGCTTAAATTGGTTACGGTGTAGCTAATGTAATCGTTGTTTGGAAAAGCTACACCAAATCCAAACGTTCCTGAATTCTGAGAACAAGTTGGGTATTCTGTAATTTTCACAGTTGCTCGCACAATCTTTTTTGCAAATAAACCTTTTGTTTTTACTTCCAAAATATTATCTGATTTTAAACCAACGGCTCCTTTTAAATCATAGATTTCTGGCAATAAATCACTCTTAAGCAAATTGTTATTATGAAAAAATGAAATCTCCCCGTTTTGCACCTTAATTTTGAAAATCGAATTTGAATTTATCACAGCATTTGAGCTTGTTAGCGTTTGTGTCAAGGAATTCATACTAGTACCTGTACTTGAACAAACGACTAGTGAACCTCTGTCTATCAAGAATCCATAGGCTAACTTACTCCAAGCAATGCTTTCTAATGCTAAGTTGGTCATTCCAAAATATTGAGTTAGGGTATCTTGTGTTATTGAATTTAATTTGAATGTTATTTCCCCTTCATCCCGATTGTACAAGTACATATCAAGAAAAGCGGTTGAATTAGCCAATGTGCCTTTCACTTGTGTTTTGCTAATTACATTAATTCCATTCGATATAGATACAGAATCTATTGGAGGAAAGACAGTCGCTTGCTTATTCATAATACGCAATCCTCTTGAATCAAATACAGAAACATAATAATTATCTGCTGGCAAATGCTCAAAAGAATAGGTTGATTTCGGTTCTTTCCCAGTAAAAAATTGGACGCTGTCAATCCCAAGATTTAACGAGTCGTTCAAAATAGTATATGTTTCATCCAGGGAAGGAATAGAATCTGTTGAAATAAAATAGTGATATGGTCCTACTTTATCACAAATCCCATTAATGTCCACGAATATTTTGCCTTTATCATTATCAGAATCCCATGCACTAGTAATTGATTCTTTCACACGCACCTTAAAATTCACTTTAGGTCGCAAAGTTGGATCCCCTCCTCGCGATGAATAGTATTGAGCTCTTTTTAAGGTATTATTAACATGTACAAAACGACTAATAAACCCATAATTGTTTTGGTTATCATCTTTCATGCTATTAAATAAATTAATAGCATCCAAGGTGTGAAATGGAGCATTCCCACCTGCTGCACTTGGCGGAATTGTTAATAATGAATTTTGAGCTTCATTAGGATTTGGTTCAGAAAAAGCTGTGTAAGAATAGTACGTAACGAAGTCTTCGAGCCAAGCACCTGATGTAATTTTGAACAAATAAAGACTATTGTTAGGATTCGTATTCAGGCATTGAGCCCCCATCTTTATGGTAAAATCAGCTTGAACAATTTCCAAATCTTCGGGAATCCACAAATGAAATTTCATTAGCATATAACGTTCGTCGGTGGCATCTTCAATAGCGATTGGAGAAGTGCCACCATAACTCGTTCCGTTATTTAAAGAAGAAATAACAATATCATCCATAAACTTGCTTCCCGGTTCAAAAACAAATGAATGGTCAGAACATTTCTGTCCAACGATAAATGAAGTATAAAACGGCAAAGATGCATACTTATTACTTGTTACTTCTAAACCATACCAACCAGCAGGGATGTTAGTTAAATTTGGTGAAGTTGTACTCGTATTAAGTAAATTACCCGATGAATCATACCATTTATATGTAATGGTTCCACCAGGTCCATTCTCCAAGACAGGCTCTATAGATCCGTTGCTTGTAGCGCCATCTTGATGATTAATAATGGCGTCTGTAACGACCATCGGTATGTAATAATCTACAACTAATTGAGGGCGCTGGGCTTGATTAACATGTTCTTTTGATCTAGTAAACCTATTATTAATAGCTGCAGTAGGTTCGCTCGTCGACAATCTCAACATCCAACCATAGTTTGTTATTGTGCCATTTACAATTTGCTGAACTGTTGTTCTTGCTTGGACTTGAATCCAGCCCGTTGAATTTCCATTAAAATTTAGGGGTGTTCCTGGTGCAACATTCGGCTGACTATTCCAAGTTACAGCATCGACACCTGACTCTTCCCATGGATTAAGGACTCTAGGAATGGCAAGATTAGCGTTTGTAACAATGTTTGCCGATGCATATTGGTATACTTTAAAAATTGCATTGGTTATAATTGCGTTTGCTGGAATGGAACTTAAATCAAATTGCAAAAAAGCCCTTCTAGTGTCATAAGTCACTAAGTTACCATTGCCATCATATACACCAAATTTACCGATGGGTAAATTTGAGGTATCACCAAAACTTGAATTGGGAAAGAATGAACTCACCCCAACATCTTTTGTTGGATTAAGGGTAATCGAATGAACAACTTGACTATAACTGCTTTTTGTAAAAAACAAAATGATTGATAGTCCAATTATTTTAATAGGATTCATAAGCAGTAAAATTAATTAGCAGTAAGGACGAATTCTTGAGGAGCTAAATACAAACCTTGATAATTTGTAATCCCTATCTCGATTCGATACGAAGCGCTCGAATCAATATTTAAGACAATTGTTGTTATTATCCCGTTGCTAAATAAGTTTTCTGCTAAAATTTGAGCCTTGGTGTACTTTTTTAAGTCAACCAAAGACTCATCTTCAGTGTTAATAACAGAAATATCAATAGTTCCCAAAAAATCAAAATCATTCACCCACGTTTCGACCACAATATTGTTTGTTGGAATTGTAATCCCGTCAACAATCACTGAAGAAGTTTCAAAACTCGCAGTCACATTCACTGAATCCAATTGTGCCTGCGAATAATTGACTTGAAAAAAAATAAAAAATGGAAGCACTAGTAAAGCTCGAAAGATGTTATTCATAAGTTATAGTTTTAAGTCAAAGTATTAAACCGATTTAGCTAAAGGCAGAAAAAAAATTCTAGTAGAGCCTACATCGATAGTTATAAAGCAGCAATTCAATCGACACGTTTCGTACAAACCTGTTTAGCAAACATACAAAAAAAAACATGCCAACCAAATTTTGAAATGTTAAAATTTTGAATTAAATTATAAGTCGTTATTATATAGTGATTTATGAAATGTTAAAATTATTCCGGAAATGAAAATATCATTTTTGGTCGCGAATCAAAAGATTTATCTAAAATTAGTAGTTACTCTATAACAAGATAATTTAAGTCAAATTCTCGGACAAATTTAAGGAGGAAATGAAAGAATTAGAGGAGCGAATCATACATCCTGAATTTTCGAGTTCAAACCTTCAAAAAGCCATTGATAAAGCGTTGTCAATTTCAGGAAAACTCAACAATTTATGGCGTTCTGGCGATTTGATGCAAAAGCAATTTGTTCAAAAATTGGTCTACCCATCAGGAATAGGTTATGACAAACAAAATGACCGAGTTCAAACCACACGAGTAAATTCTATTTTGGCTTCAATCCCTTTATTATCAAAGGATTTGGCTAAAATAAAAAGCGGAGAACCAGTTAATTTTAACCAATTCTCCGCTGGGGTGACCTCGTCAGGATTCAAACCTGAAACCTCCTGAGCCGTAATCAGGTGCGCTATTCAGTTGCGCCACGAGGCCATTTTTTTTGGCCGATGTAAGCATCCTCGCTTGCGGGAAAGCCACTAGGCCAATTTTCAAAAAAAACAATTTTCTGTTCGTTTCGGAGTGCAAATATAAGGAGCTTTTTCGTTTTCTGAAATAAAAAAGTGATTTTTATTCAATCACAGCACTAATTCCTCGATCAAGCAGAGCCGTACACATGGGTTCCAATTTCGAAAAAGTACCATGTTTCACCTGACATTTGCCTTTGTAATGTACAATGTGAGCGCATTGTTCAGCCTGAATTGAATCGTGTTTACACACTTTCACTAAAGATTCAATTACATGATCAAACGTATTTACATCGTCGTTGTAAACGATCAGATTTTTTTGGTCAATTAATTTCTCAATTTTATCAACAAATTCCAGTGTTTCGGTTGCTGCCATTTTTTTAATAATTTCTAGTACAAAGTTAGAAAATAGTTTCGAGTTTGAGAAATGTTGGTGGTGTGTTGTCGATGATTTGATAATCAACGGATTAATTTCTATTGAAATCGATAAATAAACACTCTAAATGATTGATTTTAAACATGTTAAATCGATGTCATCTAGAAAGGTAAACAAGCGGATAATCAGACAAAAATTTAACCCAGTAAAATCACGTAATTAGTTTCGACAAAAAATCATAAAACCCTTAAAACAAATTGTTTGTCTAGGGTACACAAGCGGATAATCAAAAAACTACAAATCCACGTGCTTCTCAGCCGCTGGACTACTCTCCAACTTCTTAGCAGCCTCCAATTGTTCACTCAGTTTCTTAATCTCATTATCCCGCAATTTGAACTTTCTGTAATCAAACAACGAAGCAAAAGCAAAGCCTATCGCACCCGAAATCACAATGATTAAAGTCAACGGAATATGCATTCTGAAAAACACAAAAATAACTTCCGTTGGTTGCCAATTGCGCACCACGAAAATCAATGCAATGATCACCAACAAAACAATTCCAATCAATTTTGCTTTTTTGGCAGTAGTTAAATTTGACCAATATTCTTTCATGTCTTTTTTCTTCAAATGTAAAGAATTTTGACTCGTAAATTCATAATTCCATATTTATAATTCATAATTTCCAAGAATTCTCTATCTTCGCGCCACAAAATTTTTATCATGGCAAATACTTCAGACATAAAAAACGGACTTTGCATCAAGCACAACGATAAGTTATTTCAAGTTATTGAATTTCAACATGTGAAACCAGGGAAAGGTCCAGCTTTCGTTCGTACCAAAATACGTCAAATCGAAACAGGAAGAGTTTTAGATCATACATTTTCTGCAGGACACAAAATTGAAATCGTTCGTATTGAAAATCGTGAATACCAATATTTATACGAAGAAGGTGAAGGATACATTTTCATGAATAATGAAACATTTGAGCAAGTGAATATCCCGAGAGCGATGATTGAAAAACCAGGGTTTTTGCAAGAAGGAATGACATGCAGCATTCTTTTTCACGCAGAAGAAGAAACACCGTTGGTAGTTGAATTGCCAATCTACATCATTTCTGAAATTACGTATACAGAACCAGGTGTAAAAGGCGATACAGCAACAAACGCAATGAAACCTGCAACAATTGCTACAGGCGCTGAAATCCGTGTTCCTTTATTCATCGATATGGGTGAAGTAATTAAAGTGGATACACGCACTGGTGTTTACATGGAACGTGTAAAAAACTAAAACAAATTACGATATTTGAAAAGGAATTCAGTTTGGATTCCTTTTTTTTCTCTAAAAAATTCGAATCGATTGTACAAACATTACTTAAATAGCGCGATTGCATCCACAGGGATTCTTGTGCTATTTTTGTTTTTCAGAAATCACCCCGATTTTTGGACGTATTTCATAGTTATTTTAGCACTATTCGGAATCATTGTGAGCGCTGGGGTTTTGTTCATGAAATTGAATTATTTTCTCCCTGCACAATCAACTGTCAAGAAACCAAACGTGCTCTTGACTTTCGATGATGGTCCTGATGAAAAACTGACTCCTAAGATTCTTGAAATTCTCAAAGAACAAGAGGTCGCAGCACTGTTTTTTGTCCTTGGAAAGAAAGCTGCATTATTTCCAGAACTTTTAAAACAAATTAAAAATGAAGGTCATTTGATTGGAAATCATACTCAAAATCACAATCCTTTGTTTTCGATGCAAAGTACCTCAAACGTTGAACTAGAAATTCGGGCATGTGATGCAACCATTCAGCAAATCATCGGCGAAACGACACACTTTTTTCGACCACCAGTTGGGTACACCAATCCGAGAATTGCTCGAGTAATCAAGAAACTTGGTAAAAAAACCATTGGATGGGAATTGAGGTCTTTTGATAGCGTTTTCAAAAATCCAAGCACCTTGAAAAAACGATTGATTAACAATACAAAACCTGGATCGATTGTTTTGCTGCACGACAATTTGCCACAAACAGCTGAAATGTTAGCTTCTTACATTCTGACTGCCAAACAAAATGGTATTATCTTTGCTAATCAAAGCACAATAAAATCGTTGTTAACATGAAGTTTTTGGCTCCTTTTCTTTTTTTGATTGCTATCCAATTCTCAGGAATTGCACAAGATTTCAAACCTGTTTCTAAATCCGAGTCCATCAAAACAAGTTTGGAGAAAAAACACACTTCCACCAAAACGTTAACAGCTAATTTTTCAGAAGAAATTCATTCAAAAATGTTCAATGATCCGAAAAAAGGAAGTGGAAAATTGAGCTACAAACAAGACGATAAAATTCGGTGGGACAATGTCACTCAAAAGCAAGTGATTCTTATCAACGGAGAAAAAGTAAAGCTTTTTGAAAAATCGAAAGAAGTAACAAACCCAACGGCGAATAAAGTTGTGAAAAAAATCCAAGGGATGATGCTTTCCATGCTTTCTGGCGAATTTTTAAACGAGAAAGACTTCAAAATCAGTTATTTTGAAAGTTCAAAAACCTATAAATTGATTTTGACACCTAAAAGTGACCGCATCAAAAAGCGAATTCAAAAAATCGAGTTGCTTTTCGACAAGACCTCGCTCCTATTGGACCAAATGATTATGCACGAAAGCGCAGATCAAAAAATGATTTATACTTTTGATGGTATCAAAACAAACGAAAGCATAGCAGATTCAAAATTCAACCAACTCTGATGATTTTACACGATTCTTTTTACACCATTTCAAGCATGCAATTCAACGAAGGTTTGCTTGAAGTGCACTTAAAAATCAATGCCAACCACGTGATTTTCGACGGTCATTTTCCCGAAAACCCAATCACTCCAGGTGTTGTACAAATGGAAATCGTAAAAGAACTTTTGTCCCTGCATTTTGAGCGACCAATCAACATGGTTTCGATGTCAAACTCCAAATTCCTGACCATCTTAAATCCAAACGAAACACCAGAAATCGAAGTAAAAATAAGCGTTTCAGAAGTCGAAAACCAACTGAAAGTTTCGGCGCAGATTGCGGCTGGAGAAGTTACTTTTTTGAAATTAGCGGGGGTGTATTCCTGAGAATTTAACTAGCTAAAAACAGGTAAGACAAAGTCTATGAAATTAAATTATTTCTTTGTGATTCTTGTGGTCCTGCCATTTTTAAGTCGTACTCAGATTTCAATTGAAGATAAGAATGTCATTCGCATTGAATTAGCGAAACAAGTAAATCAACTTCGTGCCAGCAAAGGTCTTCCTGCCTTGCTTTTTAGCGATACTTTACGAAAAGCAGCAGAATTTCACAGCAAATACATGGCTGATAATGATATTCTCAGTCATGACCAAAAAGCTGCAAAATATGCCACGCCAACGAAAAGAGTCAAAGCTCAAGGTGGAAAAGAGTTTGAATCTATCGGAGAAAATGTTCTTTACACAAAACCACAAGAATTTCCACTAAAAAAAAATGATCTCAGTAGAATTGCGAGTGAAATGTTTTTAAGTTGGAAAAATTCTCCTCCGCATTACCAAAACATGATAGAGGCAGAGTATGTATATGGTGACTTCGGTTTCGAAGTAAATTTAAAAAAGAAAATCGTTTTCGCTACTCAAGTTTTTGGTAAAAGAGGTGTTCAAGTAGCTAACCAATTATCAAAAAATGAATTTGGGATAACAAAGGCTACCGAAGATTGCGACAAAGCGTTCAATAATTTGCACAACGTGATATTAAACATGGGAAATGGACTCCAAATTGAAGGCCATGAAGTGATTTTGTATTATAATAATGAGAAATTCTTCAAAACTATATTCACTAATCCAAAAGATGGTATCGCGATTGATTTAGTCTCGCGTGATCAATTGGCTTGTGAGATTCCAAATAAACTAGATGTCTCACCAATTCACGATGGAATTTTATTAAAACCAATTTACCGCGACGAATTACTTAAAAACAACCGAGCAGAAGGTGATTTTCGTATGATTACTAAAGTTGGTGATATTCCTAAAAATCTTGACCCAAGTAAATATTCTGCATCAACAATTATTATAAAGAATGGACAGGCGTGTAAATACGTCTATCCTGCATTAGTGCCCCATCAACCTTACGCTCTTAGACCTATTGAACCTTTTCTCAAAGATGAGCCCAAAATAAACCTAACATCTGAAGGAATCATTTTATCTCAAATTGTAGAATACGATTTTAAAACAAATTCTATTCAAACAGTTAAAAACCCCGAAATCGAAGATATTTTTGCGCATATTCAGTCGGTTCAAATTAATTCCTTTAGTTCTGTGGAAGGCGATTCTGTTCACAACGCTGAGTTACATAATTCACGGGCCGAATACATTAAAAATCATATAAAGAAAACGTTCGAACTGAATGACAAAGTTTTCACAATTAACGCCAAAGAAAATTGGGAGTTAATGAATTTTCAATTGAGCTATCATGATTTGGATCCTTGGACCAAACTTCAGCATGATTCTATAAAAAACCTACTATTACAAAAAGACAGCACTATCCCTTGGGATTCTCTCTTGTTTAATCAACGAAGAGCACAAGCAATCATAAATTACCAAGGCAGGTACAACAAAGATGAGGCATTTGAGTCATTGGCCGGCTTTAACCTTAGAACAGCCATTGCGTTGAATAATCCAGCACTTACAAATAAAGCACTTTATGAAATGTATAAAATAAAACATGATGCGGATGTTTGGATTTTGCTGGAGCCACAAACTGTTGAATTCATGATTAAACATACGCAAACAGTAACTAATTATAGTGCAATGTTAACATTTGCTTATTCCTGGGATCCGTATAGTGTGACTCGATACTTACACAGTTACTTACCCCGCTTTTATAAATTAGACAAACAGGCACAAATAAATTTACTTCAATTATATGCGCTTCTTGGCATGGAACTTTTGAATGAATGGGATGTTGCTAGTGAAAAATTAGCAAGGGTTATTCATCCTTCTAAAATTGAACCCTTAATTGTCAAGGATATTAAAATCGAACTGCTCTTTAATTTGCACTTGACCTTCATTCAATATTATGGTCAGGTCAACGACGATAAAAACATTAAGAAATCATTTGAATTTATTTCAAACTACTTTAAATCCCATACACTCGAGCCTAAAGACGATGTTGATTTATGTTTATTCTATAATAGTTGGAGCATGTACTTCATGACAATTGATCACCTGATGCCAAAGTTTGAAAAGAAAACGATAAATCAAGAAGGCCTTTTCGTATTAGCTGAAACTTTAAACTTCACCAATTATGATCATGAAAGCGAAAAGTTTGTTCAAGTTCATGAAGCTGCCTCAAATTCTGATAGATTTCGTTGGTGCGATATGGTTGACGATTCTTTTCAGATATTGAGAAATTATAAGTTAAAAAGATTGTATTGTGAAACATGCGATAAATGATAAATCAAAATTCCTTTCAAAGTTACCTCACTCCAACAAAAAATCCACCAACTTTTCAATCGGTCGTTCAATGAATGAAATACAACGAATTCCAAAATACTGCAACGTTTCTTTGAAAATTTCCTGATGATGAAAGGCATAACTACCACAAAATGAAAGTTCCTGACAGCCATCCAAATACGCTTTCACAAACAAACTAATATTTTCTTTGTGGATTTCTCGAATGACCTCTTTGTCCTTAACTGCCGATAAAAGATGTGGAATTTTCGAGTAGTTCTCTGGTGAAAGTTCCAAATGTGCTAGCGCAGAAACCTCATCGTGTCGCAACTGACCTGAAACCAATTTAGAAGCAATTAATTTCCCAAAATAATAACCACTTCCTTCATCTCCCAAATCACGACCTAAACCGCCTTGAAGTTTAATCAATTTCTTGTTGCTCATGTGAAAAGCCACGCTGCCTGTGCCACAAATCGCTCCCCAACCTTCTCCCCCATTCAATGCATATCCAGCTGCAAGGATGTCAGACTGAACAGAACAATTTTTGAATCCCATTTTTTGGAAAAAATCGATCATTTTTTGTTGATTTTGAGGAGATAAGCAGCCTGCACCGAAAAATAATAATTCCAGATTTTCAATGGAACTATAGGAATCCCAAAATGTGCGCTGACTGATAAGATCTAAATCATCAATCGATCTAGGATGATAAGATTCCGTGGTAAAAAACTGCTTTTCACCCTGCTCATCCACAAAGCACCAATCTGTTTTTGTACCCCCACTGTCAGCTATCAATTTCGGTTTTATCATGCATCTAAGATATGAAAGAAATTGATTTTCAAAAACTGTTTTATCGATACTTTTTGGACAAAGTCGGTGAAACTAATTTTTGCCTTACATTTACCTTAATCAACATGAAAAATCAAGCAGATACATACAAACTAATTCATTCCCTAGGAAATCAACGAAAACGGAAATTCGGAAGTGTCTATTTGGCCATTGACGAAAAATCAAACGAGGAAGTGATTGTCAAAAAGGTTCAAAAAACAACTGGTAATTTGGTGTCATTAAATCAATTGATTAGCGAAAAACAGTTTTCATTTGAAAAAGAGGGCTTGCCAAAAGTCTTGGATTTTTTTGAAACTGAAAGTGAATTGGTTTTGGTGAAAAACTACCAATTGGGCGTACCACTGGACGCGTTTTGGTTAAAACTAAATCGAAAAAATAAATTACCTTTTTTAGCATTATTTTTTGAGCAATTCAATCCAATCTTGGATTATCTCCACGACCAGAGCATTTTTCATTGCGATTTAAAGCCAAGTAATATTTTGATTTCAGAAAACAACGGAACTATTAAGGTTGAATTAATAGACTTTGGTTTAGCAATCAAACAACCAATTCAACTAGAGCGAAAAATCCTTTTTCCTCTTGGGTACGCGGCGCCTGAACTTTTGTTAAATCAATTACAGCTTGTTTACCGAACTTCCGATTATTTTTCGATTGGAATCTTGCTTTATCGTTTATTTTGTGGCGAACTCCCGTTAAAGCACCCAAATCCGAGTGTTTACACGAACTTACAACTCACCTATCCAATTCCTGAACATGATGATTTACCTATTGGAATGTACGAAATCATTGCAAATTGTACGGTTAAACCAAAATTTAAACAACTTCCTAGTAAAACTTCTCAGAAGGATTTAGAAAGAATATTAACGGAAGCTCAAGAAAAGCGAATACAATCTACCAAAGAGATTCTTGAGGGACTAAAAAAAGTGAAAATTAGAAAGCGATTTGGATTCTTCTAATTAATAAATTTCTTTCCGATATCCAATATTAAAGTTGAAAATCACATTTTTATACAACGAAGTTTCAATTTTATTGTTACTTGGTAAACCGAACAACATCAATGAAGGATTGATATCAAAGTAAAGCGTTCCGCGCCCTGGCATTGTGTATTTTGCACCACCAGTAATTCCAGCCGCTAAATTCAAAATTGTTCCTTTGCTTTTCTCCGTAGGACGCAGTTCATTCGAAGGGACTCTATACAAACTCGTCATTCCTTGCACATTATAGCTATATCTCGCAGTGTTCACTATTAAAGCAATATTTGTTCCTCCATACAACGAGAAACCTTCATCATAGCCATTAATAATGTAGTATCTTGTACCACCATCAATCATTACATAGTTGAACGATTCTTCAAAAGTTGCCGGTAAAACCTTCGAAAAAGGCACCGTGTTTTGATCGATTGCTTCCACAAAAAATTGTATCGGTAAACCATCACTATCTACGGTAGAACTTCTGTTTTGTTTAAAATGATAGGTTAATCTACCATAGAAAGTAACTTCGTTATTTCTTGGGAACTCAACATTAAAATGCAAACCACCGAATGGTTTTGAATTTCCAAACTGAAACAAAGTACTTGCTCCCCCACCAACACTAAATTGTGCATTTGCACTTAACCCTGAAAATACCAGAGCAATCATCGCTATCCATTTCATACGCTTAACCATTTAGGGTTTGTATCCTTCACTTTTGCAAATATCGGACAATTTTCGATATGTGCGCCTTTTAAATAGCCAGTACTCATCAAAAATTCATTGACTATTTCGCCTCCAACAAATTTAAACGTTTTTTTAAACAGTTTAGTCCATTCTTCACGCGTCAACGGATGATTTTTGTCTAACCATGAATGAAAGGTATTGAATTCTTCTTGAATTTCCAAAACTTTTTTAGCATTATGAATAACTGCATCAATTTTAAGTCGATTTCGGATAATGCCAGCATCTTCTAATAATCGTTGTCGTTCTATATCCGAATAACTTGCTATTTTTTGAATATTAAAATCATCAAAGGCGCGTCGGAAATTTTGTTCTTTTTTTAAAATTGTCTGCCATGAAAGACCAGCTTGATTGATTTCCAAAATCAAACGACCAAAAAGTTCGTTGTCATCGGAGATTGGGAATCCATATAATTGGTCGTGATATACCTTATTTACATCCTCAGATGCTAAATTCAAACAATAATTGCAATAGCTCATTTTGTAGAAATAAAAAAGGGAGACTAAAGCCTCCCTTAAAAATAAAAATTATTAAATTATTTTTTCATGAAAGTATCACGAGCAACGTTTCCGTTAGCAGTTGTAATTTCATAAATGTACATTCCTGAAGTCAATTCAGCAACATTAACAGTTGATCCAGTTGAAGTTGCAACAACTTTACCATCCAAAGTAACAATAGAAACTGATTCAATTTCTTCGTTGATTGAAATGTTCAAAACATCGTTTGCAGGATTTGGATAAACTTTTGCAGAAATTACGTTTTCGTTCACTCCAGCAACAAAATCAACTACTGGGAAAATTGCCATAGCAATTCCTAAACCACCCCATCCAGCTGCATCTCCAAAAGTATGGAAAGTTCCATCTCCGAAAATTTCACCACAATGAGTATCTCCAGCAGGGTATGTATCAATTTCAGTTGAGTAAAGAGAAATCAATCCAGTTTGAACTGGTAAAATCACACCAGCCCAAAATTTATTTCCAGCAGGCATTGGAATAGCTGATGAAAAAGTAGCTGAATGATTGTAAAATGCTGGCCCCGCACCAATTGGCAAGTAAGCCGCAGACGTAGTATCAACATCAGCCAAATCAACAGTAACGACACCTAGAGGAGAAGCCAAATTAGCAGGAGCTCCAGCATTATCAGCCCATACACCTACTTGAAAAGAACCTGTTCCGTTTTTTAACGCGATTCCCAATAAAATTGATTTAATTGAGCCCCCATTATTTACACCGTTTGTGTTATCAAACAAACTTAATTTTCCTAAATCACCGTAGAAGTTATTTCCAGTAACAAAACCACTATCAATTGGAGCCGCTTGGTCAATGATATAAAATGTCGATGGACTTGAGTAATATTCAGAAAGTGTATCAATTTGAGCATTGATTGCAAAAGAAGCGCTAAATAACGCCGTAGAAAGTAATAATTTTTTCATGTTTATTTGATTTAATTTTGTCAAAGAAACAAAAAAAAATTAATATAACATCGCACAAATAAATGAACAAATTGGATTTTCAAAATCAATTTATAAAATAAAGATTGAGATTTAGTTTCGGTAAATTTAAAGAGCTGTAAGTATGATACTTAAATTTCTATTCAACCGAATTACCTATAGTTCTTTGAAAAAGGAAAAAACATCAAAATTAGAAACAAAAAAAACCGTCTACAAAGACTGTAGACGGTTTAAAATTATTTAAATCGATTATTTGTTAATCACGATATTCTCAGTGCGCAAAACGTTTCCATTTTGAGTAACTGTCATAATGTAACTTCCATTATTTAAATCAGCTGTATTTAAAACGTAAGCCGTTGCATAAGCCGCAACAACTTTTTGGTTAGAAACAACTTTACCAGCCAAGTCAACAATTTTCACTTCAACATCACCCAAGACATTTCTAAACTGCAAATTAATGATTTCTTTTGCTGGATTAGGGAAAATTATTACTTCATTTTCTCCTGTTTCAAACTCGAACAAACCAACTGAGTTACCGTCAACTGTTAAAGTAATATCATCCACCAAAATATTGAAATTAGTTGAAGCAACTGCTTGCCCACCTTCAATTTTAAATGTGTGAGATGCTCCATTAGCAGCTGCATTAATAGGAATAGTGAACATTGCATACTCTGCATACGTTGTACTATCTGCAGATGTTATAGCACCAATCGGAGCTCCGTCTAACATAACTACAAGACCATCTGTTGGAATTCCGGCACCACCGCCTGTAGGTATTTTCACCATCATGCTTAAAGTTGCCGTTGATCCAGATGGTACCATTGCAGCTTGTTCAACAGAACCAATTTCAATGTTTCCACCAGCACCACCAAACCAAGCATACCAAGAACCTGAGTTTGGAAGGCATGGTCCACCACAAACACCGCAACTCGCTTGATCGCACAAAGGCGTACCAAAGTTAGTGGATGCTTGAGTCCAAGCTGTTCCTGTTGCTCCAGTTTCAAATCCTGGATCTGTAATTTGACTCATACCGCCAAAAGCAATTGAAAGCATCGAAATGCTCAAAAAGTAATTTTTTTTCATATTTATTGAGTTTTTAAGTTTAACCAAAGATAAACAAAAAAAAATCAAATTTCATTGACATTTTTTCACTCATTCCAATGTTCAAAACTTATCACAATAGCTTAAAGCGTATTTAGTTGTGCGCTTGCAACGTCAAATAAACGATGGATTAACGCTTTTTTTCGTCGTAACGAATGAATAAATTGGCCCAAATAATTTTGGATAATGCGTAGAAATAAGGCGCAATGACAATAAACATAATGAAAATGAACTACAATCTCTTTTTGAAAAAGAAATAAAGTTAAAGTTAGAATCAAAAAAATCCGTCCACATTGTATGCAGACGGATTAAGATTTATTTAATTGGATTATTTGTAAATTACAATATTTTCAGTGCGCATAACGTTTCCGTTTTGAGTAACTGTCATAATGTAACTTCCATTATTTACATCAGATGTATTTAAAACGTAGGCAGTCCCATAAGCTGCAACAACTTTTTGGTTAGAAACTACTTTACCAGCTAAGTCAACAATTTTCACTTCAACATCACCTAAAACATTTCTAAACTGCAAATTAATTACTTCTTTCGCTGGATTAGGGAAAATTATTACTTCATTTTCTCCTGTTTCAAACTCGAACAATCCAACAGAGTTACCGTCAACTGTCATTTCTACATCATCCAAAAGAATGTTACAAATCGTTGTAGTTGATTGGAATCCTTCGATACGCAAAGTGTGAGCATTGCCATCAGTCATTGAACTAACGTCAACGGTTAATTGAGCATAGTCAGCATAAGCGACAGAATCCAAAGCGGTAACTGTTGCAAGAACGCTTCCGTCAACGCTCACATCCAATTTGTCTTCAGCAATACCAGGACCTACTTGTGCGATTTTCACCCAAAGTGTAATTGCTCCAGTTGTTCCATTCGGAATGACCACCGCTTGTTCAACAGATCCAGTTTCAACTGCACCACCAGCACCACCATACCATACAAAGAACGTTCCTGTTCTTGGAACGCATGGTCCACCACCATCACCGCAAGAAGCTTCATCACAAATAGGAGTTGCAAAATTTGTAGATGCCTGAACCCAACCTGAACTTGCCGTCCCAGCTTCAAATCCAGGATCAACTATTTGACTTATTCCACTAAAAGTTATAGAAAGCATTAAAATGCTCAAAAAGTAATTTTTTTTCATATTTATTGAGTTTTAAGTTTAATCAAATATAAAAAAATATCAAATGGAAATGACCTTTTTTCACTCATTCCATTGTTTAAAACTTATCACAATGGCTCAAGACGTATTTAGCCTCGCGATTGCAACGTCAAATAAACGAAGGATTAACGCTTTTTTTCGTCGTAACGAATGAATAAATTGGCCCAAATAATTTTGGATAATGCGTAGAAATAAGGCGCAATGACAATAAACGTAATGAAAATGATCACCAATTGCCACGTCAATGAAGTTTTTGGGAAGAATAATTTCATCGAAACCCACAACGTTACAAACAGTGCAACTCCAAGTGCATAGGAAACATACATGGCACCATAATAAAAACCTGGCTCTTTTTCATATTTCAAGTGACAATGAGAGCATTCTTGATGAATATCACCAACTTTGCTCAAGTCATATGGATGAGATACAAAAAATTCCCCTTCCTGACATTGCGGACATTTCATTTTGAAAATGCTGTATAGTTTGCTTCCTTTCTTGAACATTACTTGTTTTTCGGGCGAAGGTAATCAAAAGGGTGATAAAATTGAGTGACAAAAGTAACACAAGCTATTAGCGACCTGCAATACTCAGTAACTTGTCTTGATTTGTCACTATTATTTTGCGAGTCATCACTTCAATAACCTCTTCACTTTTAAATTGCTTAAGCAAACGAATCAATGTTTCTGTAGCTGTTCCTACAAAATTTGCCAAATCCTCACGAGACAAATTGATTGGTTCATCTTTGTAAATATCGCTTAACAATACGAGTGAAAAAGCCAATCTTTCTCGCACTGATTTTTGTGCCAATTGAGTAATGAATTTTGCGCGTTCCGATAATTCTTTTGATAATTCACGCATGATAGCATCACGAAGTGTAGTACTTGTATCGATCATTGAAAGAAAATCTTCTTTTGCAATGAAACAAATATTACTTTCTTCTAATGTTTCTGCACTAACAGAAAATGGTTCACCACTGAACATGGCACGAAAACCAACAACTTCCCCCTCACTTGCGATGTGAATAATTTGTTCTTTGCCCTCTTCGCCCAAAGAAAATACTTTTACTTTTCCTTTATTGATGCAATAGACTCCACGAGGTGTGCTACCCGTTAAAAACACAGATTGACTTTTTTTATAGAAAGAACATGCCTTTGCATTGCTTAAGTTCTCAATTTCACCGCAATTAAAGTGTGAAAATAATGACCCATCGCGTGAAGCACACGTGGAACAAGATACATTTTTCGGAGCTTTTAGCGACATAATTATCAATTGTCTTCAAATGTAACTATTTCAAAAATTTCTACAAAGCTGACTTAGGTCATTTTTTTAACTATTTTTTTGTGAAAATCTTTGTAAAAATTTGTAAGATGATAAACAAGGCGCTGATAACAAAATACAATGTACCCGGTCCGCGCTATACATCTTATCCAACTGTTCCGTTTTGGAAAAACAACCCGTTGGATTCAAACGATTGGTTTCAAACTATTTACAAGAATTTAAACCACTTCAAATCCAACGAAATTAGCATTTATGTGCATCTGCCTTTCTGCGAATCGCTCTGTACTTTTTGTGGTTGTCATAAACATATAACCAAGAATCATAGTCACGAAATACCTTATTTAGAAGCATTATTGATTGAGTGGGAGATGTACAAAAAAGTACTTCCAGCAGATGTGAAGATTACCGAATTGCATTTAGGTGGCGGGACACCTACATTTTTTTCAGCCGAGAATTTGGAGAAATTTCTTACAACACTTTTAAATACAACTTCCATCGATCCGAATGCATGCGAATTAAGTTTTGAAGCGCATCCGATGAATACCACGTCTGAACATTTACAGGTTCTTTATAACATTGGTTTTAGACGATTAAGTTTAGGTGTTCAATCTTATGGAACCAAAGTTCAAGAAGCAATTCATCGATTTCAACCCTATTCTAAGGTAAAGGAAGTTCATCAAAACGCTAAGAATATCGGTTACACAAGCATCTCGCATGACTTAGTTTACGGTTTACCAAAACAAAGCTGGGTTGATATGTTGGAAACGGTTTTAAAAACCATCGATTTATTGCCAGACCGAATTTCACTCTACAGCTATGCGCATGTGCCATGGATCAAAGGAACCGGGCAACGCGGTTTTGATGAATCTGATTTACCAAAAGATTCTGAAAAAAGAGCACTCTACGATCAAGCAAAACAGCTTCTATTGACAGCAGGTTATCTTGAAATTGGAATGGATCACTTTGCCTTGCCTTCCGATGAATTATATAAAGCATTCAAAAACAAAACCTTGCACCGCAATTTCATGGGTTACACCACAAAAAGCACGAATACGATGATAGGCTTAGGCATGTCAGCCATTTCAGACAGTTGGTTTGGTTTTGCGCAAAACGAAAAATCGCTATCCGATTATTTGATTCAAATCGAAAAAGGGCAACTTCCTGTTTTCAGAGGTCATTTGTTGAGCGACATTGAATTGGTGATTCGTCAACATATTTTAGATCTCATGTGCCATTTTGAAACCAAATTGCATTTCGAATACTCGGAAATGAATGAAGGAATTATCGATAGACTTCAGCCGATGATTGACGACGAATTGGTATTTATCAAAGGAAATAAAGTAAAAGTTGCCGAAAACGGAATTCCTTTCATTCGAAACTGTTGCATGGCATTCGATTTAGATTTATTGAAATCGGAAGAGTCAAGTCAACGTTTTTCTCAAACTGTTTAAATGGACACGTGCAAGCATTGCGGTGATCAAATTATTGGCAAACCATTTTTGTTGGACGATAAAAAGTTCTGTTGCAATGGTTGTAAAACAGTTTATTCCATTTTAGTCGATAACAATCTTGGACAATTTTACGATTTCGAAGCAAATCCTGGAACCAAACCTGCCGATTCGCACATTCAAAAATATGCCTTTCTGGATATCGAAGAAATTCGTTCTAAATACGTGTTGTTTGAAGAAGATTTCCGAGTTCAAGTGAAATTGTTTCTTCCAAGCATTCATTGTTCCTCTTGTATTTATTTGCTGGAGAATATCAAAAAAATAAACGATGCAATCATTTCGTGTGAAGTGAATTTTACGCAACGTGAAGCAAACATTCATTTCGATAGCCGAAAAATGAAGCTTTCTGAGCTAGCTGATTTATTGCATAAAATTGGTTACGCTCCAAATTTTGGTGATCGTCAAAAAAAGAATGAGAATAATTCCAAAGTCTATTTTTACAAACTTGGAATTGCGGGCTTTGCATTTGGAAGTATCATGCTTTGGAGTTTTCCTGAATATCTCGGCATTCAAGATGATTACCAAGGAGTGCGCAAATTTACTTCGATTCTATCCTTCTTGGTTTCGATTCCTGTTTTATTTTATTCAGCGAGAGAATACTTGATTTCGGCTTACAAAGCAATTAAGTATAAATCCATCAACTTAGATGTTCCCATCACGATTGGGATTCTTGCCTTGTATCTCCAAAGCACTTACACCATTTTTGTGAAAGGTGAACCTGGCTACATGGATTCTTTCGCTGCCTTCGTTTTCTTTTTGCTCATTGGAAAATGGTTTCAAAACAAAACGTATCGTTCTTTGTCCTTTGACAGAGATTACACTTCCTACTTTCCCGTAGCCGTTTCAAAAATGGAGCATGGAGAAGAAGTCATTGTGCAAATTGAGAAACTAAAAATTGGAGATCAATTCATCGCTCGAAACGAAGAAGTCGTTCCCTGCGATGCAATTTTAGAATCCGATTCCGTGAAAATCGATTACAGTTTTGTAAGTGGCGAATCACGACTTGTAAGTAAATTCAAGGGAGATTTGGTCTACGCCGGAGGTCGCGTTTTAGGAACTCAAACCCTTTTTCAAGTCAAAAAAGAAACCAATCGAAGTCAATTGACTCAGATGTGGAACAGCGATGCAAGTCATGCAAAGGAATTGAAAAAAACAGATCGCTTTTCCATCAATTTCATGTTGGCTGTATTTGTGGTCATGATTGGAGCGAGTATTTATTGGTTCTTCACAGACACTTCACGCGTGCTCGAAATTGCTGTGGCCATTTTGATTGTCGCTTGTCCGTGTGCAATCGCGCTATCGAAACCGTTCACTTACGGAAACATCATGCGTTTGCTCGGTCGACAAGGCTTGTATTTGAAAAATACCGAAGTTATTCCGCATTTGGCGTCGATCACAGACATCATTTTTGATAAAACAGGTACATTGACAACGAATGAAAGCAAAATCACCTATCATGGCAAAGAACTTTCCAAAACAGAATGGCAATGGGTGTTTTCAGCAACAAATTCTTCCAATCATCCCTATTCCAGGCAAATTGCAACGTATTTAAAAAACAATTTCGGCACAGAACTGTTGGAACTTGAATCTTTTGAAGAAATCAGAGGAAAAGGAATTGAAGCTCGAATAAATACAAACAACATCCGTGTTGGATCCAATGGTTTTGTATCTGAAAAAGCATCATTTGACATTGGAGTTGGAATTTCGATCAACGATCAATTCTTTGGTTATTTTAGTTTTGAATCCGAAGTGCGTCAAAACATTGAACGAACATTAAAAGAACTTACGAGCTACAGATTGCATTTGCTTTCTGGTGATGATGAGCGCGACCAAGAGTTGTTCGTTTCGCTTTTCCCTGAGAACAGTCACATTTCCTTTCATCAAACACCTCAATCCAAAATGGAATATGTTGACGGTTTAGAAAAAGCAGGTAAACGTGTTTTAATGATTGGCGATGGTTTAAACGATGTTGGAGCGCTGAAAAGAGCAACTGTTGGAATTTCCGTAACCGAAAACATTTTCCAATTTACACCAACTTCAGATGCGATCATTTCAGCGGATGCTTTAGGAAAATTACATCCATTATTGAAAATCAATAAATTCTCGAAACGCATCTTATCCATTTGCTTGGTGTTTTCAGTCATTTACAACTCCATTGGTTTAGGCTTTGCAGTTTCCGGTCGACTCTCCCCAATTGTTGCAGCGATTTTGATGCCCATTTCATCCATCACCATTGTTTTTATCGCGACGTTTGGCACGATGTTTTTTGCGCCGAAGGGGAAATAAGAGAACTTGAATAACAGCTGATGCCCAGTGCACAATTTCTTAATTCCCAAGTGCTTTTATTCTTCTACTCAAAAACCTGACAAAAATCATCTTTTTATGTAACATCTGTCATAAAATATTTTTCATGATGTTACGAATTTTGTTTCATGGGAATAATCTATTTGATGTTGATCGTAAGCTTGGTGATTGCTTTGTTTTTCTTAGGGACTTTTTTATGGGCCACGAAAACAAATCAATTCGACGATGACTACACGCCATCAGTTAGAATGCTCTTTGAAGAAGAAATAATTCAAACAGAAAATCAAAAAAACAATCAAAATGGAAGTACAGACAGAGTTACAGAAATTTAGTTACGACAATAAGATCGTAAAGAATTTTGCGTACGCAACAATTATCTGGGGAATCATTGGAATGCTCGTTGGGCTCATTGCCGCACTGCAACTTGCTTTCCCCCAATTCTTCAATGATTACTTAGGATTTAGTTTTTTATCCTTTGGGCGTATCAGACCATTGCATACCAATGCAGTGATTTTTGCATTTGTTGGAAATGGGATTTTTATGGGGGTTTACTACTCGCTTCAACGTTTGCTGAAAACAAGAATGTGGAGTGATAAACTCAGTAACCTTAATTTTTGGGGTTGGCAATTCATTATTGTCTGTGCAGTTTTGACGCTTCCTTTTGGAATCACCACAGGGAAAGAATATGCAGAACTAGAATGGTGGATTGATATTTTAATCGCTTTGATGTGGGTTGCATTTGGATTTAACATGTTTGCAACCATCTTAACTAGAAGAGTTAAACATTTATATGTTGCGATTTGGTTCTACATTGCTACGTTCGTTACTGTTGCAATTTTGCATATTTTCAATTCATTTGAGTTACCGGTTTCTTTCTTGAAAAGTTATTCTTGGTACGCAGGTGTACAAGATGCGCTCGTACAATGGTGGTATGGTCATAATGCTGTAGCCTTCTTCTTAACAACTCCTTATTTAGGATTGATGTACTACTTTGTGCCGAAAGCCGCTAACCGACCAGTTTATTCTTACCGATTATCGATCATTCACTTCTGGGCACTTATCTTCTTATACATTTGGGCTGGACCTCACCACTTACTTTACACTTCATTGCCTGATTGGGCTCAAAGTTTAGGAGTTGTATTTTCTGTAATGCTTATTGCTCCATCTTGGGGAGGTATGTTAAATGGATTATTGACTCTTCGTGGAGCTTGGGATCGTGTACGCGATGATGTAATGTTGAAATTCATGGTAGTTGCACTTACAGCTTACGGTATGTCAACGTTTGAAGGTCCTCTACTTTCTTTGAAAAATGTGAACATGCTTTCACACTTTACCGACTGGACAATTGCCCATGTACACATTGGTGGACTCGGATGGAATGGAATGATGACTTTCGGTATGTTATATTGGTTGTTCCCTCGTTTATTCAAAACTGAATTGTACTCTAAAAAATTAGCAAACCAACACTTCTGGATTGCAACACTTGGAGTTCTCTTATATGCCATTCCAATGTACATCGCAGGATTTGTGCAAGGGTTAATGTGGCAAGATTTCACACCAGAAGGAACGTTGGTAAATGGAGATTTCTTGCGTACTGTTGATGCTTTGAAACCATTCTACATCTTGCGTTCACTCGGTGGATTGTTGTTCATCTTAGGTGCAGTGATGATGTTCTACAACTTAGTGAAAACAGCTAAATCTGGTAAATTGGTAGCGAACGAAGATGCTGAAGCTCCAGCGTTAAGACCAGTTGTTGAAGCTGGAAAAACAAAAACAAGAGAATACTGGCATAGATCAATCGAAGGTAAACCAATTCGTTTTATGATTGTGAGTATCGTCGTTGTTGCCATTGGTGGTTTGGTGGAAATTATTCCTACCATGATTATAAAAAGTAATGTGCCTACAATTGCGAGTGTGAAACCTTATACTCCACTTGAACTAGAAGGTAGAGATTTATACATTCGAGAAGGCTGTTATAACTGTCACTCACAAATGGTTCGACCATTGCGTTTTGAAACAGTTCGTTATGGTGAATATTCTAAATCAGGAGAATTTGTATACGACCACCCATTCCAATGGGGATCAAAACGAACAGGACCAGATTTGGCTCGTGAAGGTGGCTTAAGAAATAACACATGGCATTACAACCACTTCATCCGACCAAAAGATGTGTCTGAAGGATCTATCATGCCTGCATATACATGGTTCAGAGAGAATGATTTAGACTTATCGTTGACGGAAGGAAAAATCAGAGCTATGCAAACGCTTGGGGTTCCTTATGCGAAAGGATACGATAAGTTAGCTGTGAAGGACTTGAAAATCCAAGCAGCAACGATCGCACAAGACATTGTTGACAACATGGATAAAAATGTATTGAAAGGTGTTGACAAAACAGGACTTGTTAATGAAATTAAAGGAAAAGAAATTGTTGCAATTATTGCCTATATGCAACGATTAGGGATGGACATTAAGGCAGCAAATCAAACTAAAAAATAAGGGTCATGTTACGATTTATAAAACACAATTTAACAACGATAGATGGGGTTTCCATTTATCCGATGATATCCCTTTTGATCTTTGTCATCTTTTTCATCGCTGTGATTTACTACGTGATGAAAATGACAAAAACGCAAGTGGCTGAATTAAGCAATATTCCGAATGACTCTGCTGAGTTGGTAGAAAAACCATTCGATAATAACATTAAAAACTAACTTTTGGCAATCATGAAAAAGACAGTAAAATTTTTATTTTTTGTAGCGCTCGTGTTGAATGTTCAATTCCTAGCGCACAGTCAAGATGGAGAAGCATTGTTTAAACAATGTAACGTTTGTCACTTGTTAGGCAAAAACTCTACAGGTCCCAACTTGAAAGGTGTTAAACAAAAATGGATTGACGGCGGTGAGCAAGAAAACTTATATGCTTGGGTGAAAAATTCAACAGAATTGATTGCTAGCGGTAAAAGTAAACTGGCCAAAGACATCGAAGGGTTTAGTGCTTCTGCGATGAGTAATCAAAACCTTTCGAACGAAGAGATTGATGCAGTGTTGGATTACGTAGATAATTACGTTGAAGCTGCTCCAGTTGTTGAGAACGGACCAACAGGAACTACCGCTGATGCTCCAATCGTATACAAAGCGAATTATGAGAAAAATTTAACCTTGTTCTATTGGTTGTTAGTCACAACAGTTCTGTTACTCATCGCGATTTTGATCATTTCGGGTTCTACGAAAACATTTATCCGCAGTGATTATTTCAAAAAGCGTATGATCGAATTGAATCAAACTGGAAATAAAACAATGATTTTAGCGGTACTTTTCACAGCTGGTTTCTCTTTGATTTCAACCAATTCCTTCGGATTAACCTTCAACGGGCCAGGCGTTGCAGAAGAAGGTCAAACTTGGTTGCTTGTTGAAGACATTGATTTGTATATGCTTGTAATTGTGAATCTTATCCTACTTGGAGTTGTATTCTACTTGAAAGGATTATTCAATCAAATGTTGACAATGATTCAATCTCCGAAAGAACTAGAAGCAGCAAAAGCGGCGCCACCTGTAACGGCTAAAATCAACAAAGTACTCACAGGAGCTGTTGCCATCGAAGATGAGCATACCATTTTGATGAATCATGAATACGATGGAATCCAAGAGTTAGACAACAATTTGCCAACTTGGTGGGTTTGGGGATTTTATGCTACAATTATTTTTGCAATCGTTTATGTATTCAATTACCACATCCTTGGAACTTCTGATCTTCAATTGGAAGAATACAATAAAGAAATGGTTTCTGAACAGAAAAAAGTCGATGCATATTTATCCAAAATGGCGATGAATGTAGATGAAACGAATGCTGTTTTACTCACAGAAGAAAAAGATTTGAGTGCTGGTCAGGCAATTTTCGAAGCAAACTGTATCGCATGTCACCTCAAAGATGGATCTGGACAAATTGGTCCAAACTTAACGGATAAAAACTGGATTTATGGTTTTGATGTGAAAGATGTTTTCTCTTCAGTGAAACTTGGACGACCAAAAGGAATGCCAGAGCATGCATCAAAATTGAATCCGATACAAATTCAGCAAGTATCTTCGTTTGTATTGAGCATGCCTGAGAAAAAAGGAACTTTGCCAGCTCAAGGAGAAATTATTGAAGGGGAAAGTAAAAATGCAGCTGCAAAAGACAGCACGGTCGTAGCAAAAAATTAATGGAGTAAAATCCTAAAGTCTAAATGATTATAAGACCGTTGCAAACCTTTGAAGTTAGCAACGGTCATAATCTAAATTAAAAAGTGATGGTTGAAGATGAGGAAGGATCTTTTAGAGATCGAATTGCAACGGTAAACGAAGAAGGAAAACGAAATTGGATTTATCCAAAAAAACCTAAGGGTCGCTTCTTCAATTATAGGCAAATAGTTGCATACTCTTTATTGCTATTTCTTTTTGCTGCCCCTCATATCTATGTAAATGGAAAACAATTATTGCTTTTCAATTTAATAGAGCGCAAGTTTATTATTTTCGGCAAGGTTTTTTGGCCACAAGATTTATGGTTATTTGCCATAACGCTTATCCTGCTTGTTATATTCGTTATTTTCTTCACGATTATTTTCGGTCGATTATTCTGCGGTTGGCTTTGTCCGCAAACGATCTTCATGGAAATGGTTTTTCGAAGAATTGAATATTGGATTGATGGCGATTTTACACATCAAAAAAAGCTTGACAAAGCGCCCTGGAATAGAGAGAAAATAATTAAACGGGTTGCAAAACACACCATTTTTTGGATTATTTCATTTCTGATAGCCAACACGTTTCTTGCCTATATTATTGGTTCAGAACGTTTGTGGGAAATACAAACTTCCGGAATTGGTGAACACTTCGGTGGATTTATTGCCATTGTGATTTTCACGACAGTGTTTTACCTTGTTTTTGCGCGCTTGCGTGAACAAGTGTGTACAACCATTTGTCCTTACGGTCGTTTGCAAGGTGTATTGTTGGATGGAAATTCGATGGTGGTTACTTACAACTATATTCGAGGAGAAAGTCGTGCAAAGTTTCGGAAAAATGAAGACCGGAAAGAAGCATCCAAAGGCGATTGTATCGATTGCTACCAATGCGTAAATGTGTGTCCAACTGGAATTGACATTCGTAACGGAACGCAATTGGAATGTGTGAATTGTACGGCATGCATTGATGTGTGTGATGATATGATGGAATCCGTTGGACAAGAAAAAGGTCTCATTGGTTTTCAGTCGGAAAATGGAATCAAAACTGGGATGAAATTCCAATGGACGCGACGTGTTAAAAGTTATTCAGTTCTTTTAATCATCGTTCTTGGATTACTTGTTGCCGCACTAATTTCGCGCAAAGATTTTGAATCAACTATTTTCAGACAACGCGGATCAACATTTCAAATCCAAGATGGTTTTGTAACTAATATTTTTGAAATCAACTTGACAAACAAAACGGATAAACAATATGATGTAAAAATTGAATTGGACGACAAAACGCAAGGCGAAATTATTCAAGTAGTTGATAAATTGACCTTGAAAGGAGAATCCATTTTGAAAGAACGTTTTATTATCAAATATCCGTTCAAAGGATTTGAACAAGGATTGAAAAAAGTAAAATTAAATATCTACGGAAATGGCGAATTGATTGAACGCACAAGCGCGAAGTTGATTGGGCCGATCTTGTAGAGCGGGCTTCGAGTGCCTCAGCCCACGCTCTAAAATATATAAATTGAGAAATTAAATTAATGAATAACTGTGGCTGCGATGGCTGCGATGGCTGAGGCTCTCGAAGCCAGAAGCCAGAAGCCAGAAGCCAGAGTTGTTAATAAAAAAAGAAAAATTATGAATTGGGGAAAAGGAATTGCGATTGCACTGACACTTTTTGTAGGGTTTATTGCAACATTAGTTACTGTGATTGTGTCGCAGGATGTGGATCTTGTAAGTGAAGATTATTATGCGCAAGAAGTAGATTTTCAAACGGAAATAAATGCAATTGCCGCAGGAAATAAAGAATCTCTTCTTTTATTTGAGCAAAAAAAGGATCAACTTGTTATTTCGGTACCTGAAGACGTCGACACCAAAAATGTGTCACTTCAGTTTTACCGCGCGAACAATAAAGATTTGGATAAACAATTTAACATCGTTAATTCTAAAATGATGACTATTTCAAACCAGGAGTTCGAAAAAGGAAACTATTCCGTGCGAGCAGAATTTCAAAAAAACGGACATAAAGTAATCCAAAAGTTTGAATTGAAATTTAAGTGAACGACCCGATTTATATAGCGCTAATCATTGGGCTTTCTTCAAGTTTTCATTGCATCGGCATGTGCGGACCAATTGCTGCAGCAGTTCCGACACGGAGCAATAGTAGTTTTGGAACCTTCATTCTGTTGCTTCAATACCATTTTGGACGCATCTTAACCTATGCTACTCTGGGATTGGTGATTGGAAACATTGGTCTAACGCTCAAAATGTTTGGCGCACTTCAGTGGATTAGCATCATTTCTGGAATTGCTTTGATTCTATTTGCCTGGAAAAAACTGTTTTCAAATCACCTTGAAATACCTTTTGTTGGAAAAGTGACTCAATTCATCAGCCGGAATATTGGTAAAATTGTCCGTTCAGAATCGCCATTTAAACTATTGATATTAGGAATGTTAAACGGACTTTTACCCTGCGGAATGGTGTACATTGCATTAACGAATGCTTTGCTTGCTGGAAGTCCAATTTCAAGTGCAACAGCCATGATTTTCTTCGGAGTTGGAACCTTGCCAGCCATGCTGATTTTTGGAATGATGCTGAACAAAATTTCCTTCTCGCTACGCGCAAAGCTAAACAAAATGATTCCTGTGCTTCTAACCATCGTTGGAGCTTTGATTGTGCTAAGAGGATTGAATTTAAACATTCCTTACCTCAGTCCAAAAGTGAGTTTGGGAACAACAAGTTTGTACACGCATTCTGATGAACGTGCTGTCGTGAAAATGGAATGTTGTGAATCGCCTACAAACGAAAGTTGCGCTAAGAGCAAATAAATCAACCCCGAAATTGAATCAAAATTTTATCTTCTAATCCGTTAAGTTTATCCTAACAACTTAGATTTTCTCTTGAATCTAAATTAGAATTAACCCCTTTTATAAAAAAACAAGTCCAATTCTTCGCAGTGAGCCTTGCTCAAAAATTCTAGTTGAAACATTTGAAATCTAGAATCTACAACCTGAAAATAGCACGCAAATTTCTTAGTATAAATGGGGACAAACTTATTTATGTCATTGATATGAAGGACCTTCAAAATAAAAAATCTACTTTTGACACAAATTTATTGTTTCTTTGCACACTAATTCTTGGGACGCATGCTAATGCCCAAACACTGGCTGCAGGAGATTTAGCTTTTATAGGCTATAATATGGACAGAACTGATGATTTTGCGATTATAAACCTGAATTCTAATAAAGGTGGAATGGTCATTTATCTAACTGAAGAAGGTTGGAAGAATTCGGGGGATTAAAAATTAAAAAAACAAATAACATAAAACAATTTAAAATGAAAACAACTTTAATTAAACAATTCAGTTTTTGTGGTGCACTATTATATGCATCAACGTTCTCGTTTTCGCAAGAAGATTTGCCAAACAACGGAGTTTCTGGACCTATACATCAAAAGTATATGGGGAAAATTGTATTTGCAACTTCGGGTGATGCAATTGCCAAAGGCGAAGAAAAGGAATCAGAGTTTGTAACTAAAGCTACGCTTGGAGGTGAAATATATTACAGGGCATATTTGGATAATTCGTTAATAAATTATTTAAAATCAACATTGCATCCCGATGTAAACGGAAGATGGAAAATTAGATTTTCAATCGATGGAGTCGAAGCAGGTGTTGAGATTATGCAGTCAGACTTCTTTTCCCGAGAACAAAAACAGAAATATACTACTTTCAGAGGTGCATTAAAATCCTTGCCTGATGGAGATGCTACAGGCGAGGTAGAATTTAAAGACTTCCTAAGAAAAAATGAAGATAAATTCACAATCGGTGATCATGTGTTAAAAATAGAGTACATTCCTTTCACCCGTGAACCAAAGGAAACTGAAGGTCCTGTCGTTGCTTCTGGAGAAATAACCTTATCAGTTAAAAAGTCCTTAGTTGACCCGAACGATGTCACCACTTGTTTACCTAAAGCGCTAATGACTGACAAAGTACTGGAAACAAGCATCTTAAATGCATTTATTGCGAAAGGATGGACAGAAAAAGCAGTGAAAGTTAGAATAATTTCTAGTCAATGGAATATTGTAAAAAATAAAACAACAGGTGCAATAATTTCACGTTATGTGGATGCGGTTATTGGAAGTACACTGGATAATAATTGTGCCTATCAAGATTTTAGTTTTTATCAAGACTACGATGGCAAGGGTTATCAAAAAGAAGTTTATTTAAGTGGCGTAGGTGATAAAGTTGATATTAGCTGCGGTTGTCTTAAATAAAATAGATAAGTGACAAAAATTTCAAACAAAGGGCTATGAATTTATTTATAGCCCTTTATTATTTTTCTCTCAAAAACAAATTAACCCATTTGCCACATTTATACTACTAAAAACCTTTGACATATCCGTTTTTTTTCGTGATCACTTTGTTAAAGTGAATGCACTTCTATTATTCATGACCTTTGATTGTATCCAAAGCGAGAAGGAATATTGGATTCGAAACTTTAGAACCTAATAAATATACATTGAACCTACACAATGGTTCATTTTTCTTGATCTCTAAGTCTTTTGTGCAAATTAAATAAACTCCCCAGCCCACAAACGTTGTAGAAAAATCTGCCAAGGCAAGATCAAAATGTCTTCATGCAAGCGAGGCAGTGGTTCTGTGCACACCAAGATTTTGTGCTTCACTTCGTATTCTTCCGAAAATCGTTTCAATCCGTTCAAGTGCTTTTCACTTATTTTATTTGATGATTTGACTTCAATCGCAACTTGATGATTGCCTAGGACAAAATCTACTTCCATTTGCGAAGTCGTGCGCCAAAAACTGATCGGATAATCCAAGCCAGAATAGCTGCTATGAGCTGTTAATTCATGAAAAATAAAATGCTCAAAGGCGTGACCAAAAAGTTCGCTTCCCATTTCTATTTTTCCGCGTTTGAGCAAATGATTCACAATGCCGATATCGAAAAAGTAAAATTTGGGAGCTTGAACCACACGTCTTTTGGGCTTTTTCTGAAACGACGGAACAAATTTGCCTATCAAGGTATCTTCCAAAATTTGAAAATACTCTTTGATCGTTGGACCAGAAACGCCGCAATCGGTTGCAATATTTTTGTAGTTCACCATTTCGCCATTGCTAAAAGCCGCTGCTTCTAAAAATTGGGCAAAGACAGAAACATTTCGAATTTTTGCTTCCGTGACAATTTCGTCGCGAAGGTAATTTCCAATGTACGCTGAAATGAGTCGCTTGGGTTGATTGGACAAATAATGTCTTGGTAAAAGTCCATGATTTAGTGCCCGAAGCAAATCGAACTCTGGAATTTCATTCGCTATGAACGGATACAATTCGTAACGCAAGGCTCTTCCTCCAAGCAAATTTGCACCTGTACGGATAATTTTTCGTGGACTTGAACCACTCAGAATGTATCGTGTTTTGGTATTTACAATTAACCAATGAATTTCATTCAATAATTCTGGAATGCGCTGGATTTCATCGATGATTACAACTTCTATGCTTGGATTCGCTAGGATTGATTCCCGAACAATCGCCGGATTTCGAAGCACGCGCTCATACACATCCGACAATAGTAAGTCAAACCAAAGTGCATTTGGAAATTGTTGGTGCAACAAAGAACTTTTGCCTGTTTGTCGTGCTCCCCACAAAAACAAGCTCTCTCCCTCCGATTCTACTAAGTTTTGGCTTCTTAATAACATGTTATACTAAATACTTACTTTACAATTTCATGCAATACAAAAGTATAACTTTTCATTTGGTTGAGCAAATTTTTACATCAAATTTAATCCATAAAACATGTTAAAATAAAATACTACTTTATAATAACATAAAATTTTATCTATTAAATTATTGAAAATAAACTATTTAAATAAAATAAAAACCTAAAGTTTATTTAAAAAAAATAAAGGTGAAAAATTTAGTTCAATCGGTAAATCTATCAAAAAAAAATCGTCAAGTAAATAGCTACTTGACGATTTTATTCTAAAAGAACTATGGAGAGCTTTTAGACAGAGAAGTTTAATTACTATTCCAATGGCAAACCTGCTCCACCCCAAGACATAACACCACCTGCAAGTTCATAGATTTGCGTGAAACCCATACTTTGCAATTTGCTCACTGCAGAAGCACTTCTTCCTCCGCTTCGACAATAAACAAAAACAGCTTGTTCCTTGTCTAAGGTTGCAACTTGCTTGTCAAAGTTGCCTCCATTCCAATCCACATTTTTTGATTTCGCGATGTGACCGCCTGAAAATTCTCCTGGAGTCCGAACATCCAATACTGGAGCGTCAGGCATTTCAGCCATTTTTTTGTTGAAATCAGCTGGTGGAAGAAGCGCAGTTGTTTGTTTCTGTCCTGACGCTGTTTCCGTTGTTGTGGTTTCTGCCACGGTTTGACCATTGCTGCAACTTACAACTGAAATTGCAAGTGACATGATCAAGGTAATTTTTAAAATATTCATGGTTCTATAACTATAAAATAAAGTTAGACATTGTTTTGTTAATTCGTATGTTGCTCAATCACCTTTTTCAAATCACTTGCACCAACAACCCCAGATTGACGCCATTTGATTTGTCCATTTTGAAACAAAATCAGCGTTGGTACGCCTCGAATCTGAAATTTTGCAGCGGCACCTTGATTTTTATCTACATCAATTTTAATGATTTTAGCAGCATCGCCAATTTCATTTTTCAATTGGTCCAGAATGGGCTTCATGGTTTTGCAAGGTCCGCACCATTCAGCAAAAAAATCAACTAAAGTGGGCGTATCGCTATTGATGATTTCTGAAAAAGTTTGCGCCATATTGTTTTGGAATTAACGAATTTTATTTTGCAAAGAGCTCCATGCTCCGCCATTGTGCACATTCTCGTATCCTGCAGATTTCAAAATGCTTTTTGCCGAAGCACTTCTCATTCCAGATGCGCAACACGTGATGATCGGTTTGCTTTTATCTTTCAACTGTCCCAAGTTTTTACTCAAACTATCCACCGAAATATTGATGGAACCTTTGATGTGTCCACCAGCATATTCGCCTTTTGAGCGCACATCAAGAATCACCGCTCCTTGTTTTACCAATGCAGCGTAATCAGCTTTTGGCCCGATGCCAAACATTTTTTTAATGGATTCTAACATCGATTAAGCCATTTGAGATTGGTAAAAATTCACGTCTAACCAAGATCCAGCATTGTAACACTCGATTCCCGCTTGTGAAAGATAATGTGTTGCTTGACCACTTCTTCCTCCCGAAGCACAGCATAACACCAAGGGACCAGCCAAGGCTTTCAATTCGTCCATTCTATTCGGAACTTCATTCAACGGAATGTTGATACTTCCATTTGCGTGACCTCCTTGAAATTCTGCAGGAGTGCGAACGTCAACGATTGTTCCTTTTCCTTCTTTGATTAATTGTTCTGTATTCATTTTTGTTTATTTTAAAATTAAGTATTTACTTTTTTTCTTTCGAATCGATCATTGAAAACAACAATCCTCCCATTACGGTTCCGTATAAGGTACTATTTAGTGGCTTTGAGGTTATGGAACATGTTCGGCTAGCACAACCAACATAGTAATAATATGCATAACCACCAATGGCGCCTAAAATTGCACCTACAAAAACCCATTTATATTTTAAGACAAAGTTCATTTCAATTCTATTAATTTGAAAACATATATGACATTAAAAAAGTCCAAACACAAAAACAGGCGCTAACGAAGCTAGTCCTGTATATTTAGTATTATTAAATGTATGTGCTTTTACTCTTTTCAACGTTCGTTTGCTTTCTTATTTGATACAAAGTTAAGGCAACGATTCCGATGAAAATGCTACCTTAGTTACACAAGCGTAATTTTATTTCTTCCGAGTTCAATAAGTCCTACGTCTTCCATTTGTTTCAACAAGCGAGAAACCACGACACGCACCGTTCCAAGCTCATTTGCCAATTGTTCATGGGTTACATGAATCACTTTTGAATTTGTATGCGCACTTTTGACTTTCAGTAAATCTTCGAGTCGTGTGTCGAGTTTTTTGAAGGCAATCGCGTTTACCACTTCGAGTAATTCTTCAAATCGCTTGTGGTACAATTTAAAAATGTAGTCCAGCCATTCTGGAAATTCCTTCATCAAGCTGCTTAACTTGTCGATGGGAATAAACAAAATCTCCGTGGGACCATCCGCCATCGCTTTTACTTTACTTGTATCTTGGTGCATTCCACCTAAAAACGACATGATGCAACTTTCTCCAGGCATGATGTAATAAAGCATGATTTCCCTACCATCTTCCTCAGTCCGAACAACCTTTACACTTCCTGATAATACAATAGGAATGGACTTAATAAATGATTGTTCATTGAGAATGATTTCATTTTCTACGAATGATTTCTTGAAACCATACTCCAATAATTTTTCATTGATCTTAGATGAGCCCTTCGCTTCAATCAATTGATTTACATCCATTTTTACTTATTTCGCAGTTAAAACAATGTAAGGAATTAAGATTTCTTCCATGGAAATGCCTCCATGTTGAAACGTGTCTCCGTACATATTCACGAATTTATTGTAATTATTTGGATAGACAAAGAATCCAGCGTCTTTTGTGAACACAAATTCAGCAGAAATGGACGATTTTGGCAAAAATGCTTCCTCTGGATTTTTGATGCGAAAAACTTCAGAATCCTTGTATGATAAATTTCGACCAGTTTTGTAACGCAAGTTTGTATTCGTTGCACGTTCTCCAACAATTTTGATTGGTTGATTCACACGAACTGTTCCATGATCTGTTGTAATAACCAACTTTCCTTTCGCTTCCGCAATTTTCTTAATGATGTCTTGCAATGGCGAATGCTCAAACCAAGATAAAGTCAACGAACGATATGCTGCTTCGTCATCCGCCAATTCTTTAATGACTTCCATGTCGGTGCGCGCATGCGAAAGCATGTCCACAAAATTGTACACAATCACATTCAATTGATTGTCTTTTAGCTCATTAAAGCTGTCTACCAATTTTTTACCCGCATTTAGGTTCGTTATTTTATTGTAAGACCATTTGTAAGTCTTGTTCATGCGTTTCAAATTCGACTCCAAAAACTCTCCTTCGTACATGTTTTTTCCGCCTTCGTCCTCTTCTGTGACCCACAATTTTGGGAATTTCTTTGAAATCTCCAAAGGCATTAATCCAGCAAAAAGCGCGTTACGTGCATAATGCGTTGCCGTTGGAAGAATGGAATAAATGATTTCATCCGAATCAACCGTAAAGTACTTTGAGATGACTGGTTGCAAGATTTTCCATTGATCGTAGCGCAAATTATCAATCACAAGCAAATATGTTTTTTCCTTATCAGCAATGGGAGCCACTTTGTTTTTTATCAAGGTGTGAATCATTTGAGGTGCATCGTCATCGCCATTCACCCAATCCAGGTAATTGCGTTCGATGTATTTCGTAAATAGTGTATTCGCTTCTTTTTTCTGCATGGCAAGAATTTCCTGCATGCCTGAATCTTCCAAATTCTCCAATTGCAATTCCCAGAAAACCAACTTTTTGTACAGTTCCGCCCACTCTTCTGCATCCAATCTACCTCCTAGTTGCATTCCAAGTTGACGAAATTCTTGTTGGTAATTGGAATTCGTTTTCTGAGAAACCAAAGTGCTGTGATTCAAAATTTTCTTCAAACTCAACAAAATTTGATTTGGATTCACAGGTTTAATCAAATAATCTGCGATTTTAGAACCAATGGCATCTTCCATAATATGTTCTTCCTCGCTCTTCGTGATCATAACCACAGGCACATGCGGTTTGCGTTCTTTGATTTGCGACAAGGCTTCCAAGCCAGAGATCCCGGGCATATTTTCATCCAAAAAGATGACATCAAACTCCTCAGCTTCGCTTTTATCAACCGCATCTGAGCCACTATTTACCGAAATGACTTGATAACCTTTTGATTCTAAGAATAGAATATGTGGTTTCAATAAATCAATTTCATCATCCGCCCAGAGTATTTTACCTTGCATGTGTGTTATATTTTATAGATTTGTTTTCAGATTCTAAATTTAGTCCATTGCAGTCAAACAACAGCAGAAATAACAAAAAGAAAATATTTAACGACCCAGTGTACGGTTTTATTTCAATTCCGCACGAAATAATCTTTGATTTGATTGAGCATCCGTACATGCAGCGTCTTCGAAGAATTAAACAATTGGGAATGACGCATTTAGTTTATCCAGGTGCGTTGCATACACGTTTTCATCATGTGCTGGGCGCAATGCATCTCATGAATTTGGCTGTGCAAGTGATTCGCCGAAAAGGGCATGAAATCACCGAAGACGAAGAAAAAGCAGTATTGATTGCGATTTTATTGCATGATATTGGCCACGGCCCGTTTAGTCATGCTTTGGAATACGATATCGTGAGTGGTGTGAGTCACGAAGAAATTTCTGGCTTTTTTATTGAGCAATTAGAAGATGAATTTGGCGAAGACTTGAAACGTGCACTGCAAATTTTCACGAACAACTACCACAAACCATTTCTGTATCAATTGGTTTCCAGTCAATTGGATATGGATCGCATGGATTATTTAAATCGAGACAGTTTTTACACAGGTGTGAGCGAAGGTGTAATCGGTAGCGACCGCATCATTGAAATGTTGGATGTCTACGATGGACAATTAGTCCTTGAAGAAAAAGGAATTTACTCAATTGAAAAATTTATTGTTGCTCGACGATTAATGTACTGGCAAGTATATTTGCATAAAACCGTTGTGGCAGCAGAATTCATGCTCATTCACGCATTGCGCAGAGCGAAACATCTCGTTTCAAATGGCATTGATGTGTTTGGAAGTCCAGCGCTGAAATTCTTTTTGGAGCATACCATAACCACCGAAGATTTCGAAAATAATCCAGCAACGCTTGCCAATTTTGCACAACTCGACGATTTCGATATTATGGGCGCCATCAAAGTTTGGCAAACGCATCCTGACAAAGTATTGGCGGAATTGTCCACGCGGCTTGTGAACCGGAAATTATTTAAAATTCAAATTTCAAAAGTTCCTTTTTCCGACGAGCAAATCGCAGCCAAACGGTCAGAAATTGCGAAACAATTCAATTTATCTTCAGAAGATGCAGCATTTTACGTTTATTCTGACATTTTGAGCAACAACGCCTACAATCAAGGTAAACAAAACATCAATTTGCTGATGAAATCGGGCGAAATCATTGATTTATCGAAAGCTTCAGATAATTTGAACATTTCAGCATTTACGACGCCGGTGGAGAAGTGGTTTTTGTGTTACCCGAATTGAGCGCGAGAGCGGAGAATGAGAGCGGAGAATCAAAGTGAGAATGAGAGTGAAAGCGACACGATTTTAGTTCAACAACCGCATTCTCCTATCACCTCTTCTTTGAAAATTTCGCCGGTTTCTTTGACGTAAATGGACATCACACCTTTGTAAAGGAAAACCTCATCGCCGGTTCTTTTTACTTCCTTGTATTCAATCGTTAACTCATATTTTTCGTTTTGAAAATACTCTTTTTCATCTTCCGGATAAATTGTTTCGATGGAATCATTTGCGGTAAGCACTACATCATTTCCCAATAAATTAATGGCGCAAGTTCCATTGTAATTGAAGACCAAATGATAGTTGCTTTGATTATAATCCGATTTATTTAGTGAAAAATAACAACCACACCCATCAATGTATTCTGTTCCTTTTACAAATTGAAGGTCAATATCTTTACTGCCATTTTCTTTTGGAGAATTAGCTTTTTTTTGTTGCGTGTTGGTTTGACTGTTGCATATGAAAGTCAAAAAAATAGACATGAATACAAAGGCACCTTTTACCAAATTTTCTAATCGATATTTTTTAAATTTCTGCACTTGATATTACTTGTTCAACAACCCAAATTACTTGCTCTCAACCCGCAGCCTTCTTCTCCAAAATGTGTCGCAACCTCCATTTTTTAACACTCCATATTTTTGATTTTTTCAAACTGTTAATGGCTGCATCTCTATTTATCGAAGCGGGCATTTCGGACAATATACCTTTGACTTCCCAGAAATAAATGTACTCTTTGTTTTTGCATACGCGAATGAAATCATCTGCATTCTTCGAAATGAGTTCCAATACGGCCAAATTATCTGGCTCACAGTTTCCAAATTCACGCAAGAATGCCATGATTGTGGAATAGTTTACGGTGTCTGAATCCAAAATCGTTTGATATCGTCTTCTTTTTTCTTGCAGAATTTCGTTGATCAACGCATATTGTTCATCCATCCATTCAAAAGTACGCTCTTGAAAATCATGATGACAAAGTTCTTTTTGGTTAGGCACTGATTTTAAGTACAACGATTTAAATTTTTGGTTTTCTCTCCCAATAGAATACGTTGCCGAATCTTTTAAAACAGCTGACTTTATTCTCCAAAATGCTTCGTTTCGAATTTCATTCACTGCAGGATCGCAAGAATCTTTTGAAATGAATTGTTCGTCAACAATCAAAGTAATCGAATCACCAAAATACTCATTTTCACTGTTTTTAGTCAAAAATGTACTTCTTTCAAAAAAATAATGATTTCTAAACGAAGTGTATTGATCGTAAACATATTTATCCTTTCCAAATGGAGTTAAGATATCAATATTATTCCACAGTTTATGCGGAGTGATGCGCATTTTCACTTCCGTTTGTCCAAATACGTTATTAGTTTGGACCAAAACAGAGAAAAGTAAAATAAACTTATTCATACTATTATTCTATTGAACAACATTCATTCAAAAATAATATTTATGACATTCACAGCTGTTTTTTACTCAAAAATTCGCACCCTTTTTATAAAATCTTGCAAAAAAACAGGATCAAGATTTCGATCTATGCAATAATGTTGATTTTGCCACCCCCAAATCGTCATTCACATCAAGAATATTCAAAGAGATCAAACCAATCTTTAGCATCGCTTGATGATGAACACAGTGTTCGAGATTGAAGAGTAACTCTCTGAAATAATTCGTTTCTATTAGAGTTTCGGGATGATTGTAAACAGAATAAATTTGCAGGTTTTTATTGATTCGATTCAATCCAGCTACAATCTCTGCGATGGAATCTATTGCAAAATCGATATTTTCTTGAAGTCTAACGTCTCTTTTTCGATTGTCGTAATTAACAATTCCTGATTCATATCCAATATGGAGCTGTTGGAATAGCTCGATGATGTGCCTTGTATGTTCACCAATGCTTTTATTTGCAAGCAAGTAAATTTCTTCTGTATATTCGTCACTGGTTAATGCTTGAATCGTGTTTACTAATTGCAGAAGGATTTCCTTCACCTCAAGCTTTAATGTTAAATTTTTCATTTTGTCTTTATTTTGTCCTCAAATACTTTGTGAAGTTTGTCCATTTTTGGTTTTATTACAGCCTTGCAATACGGTTCTTCTTTGTTTAAATCGTAATATTCTTGATGATAGTTTTCAGCTTTATAAAACGTTGAAAAGGCTGTGATTTCGGTTACAATTGGTTTCTCAAAAACATTATTTTTGTCCAATAAAGCAATCACATTTTTGGATGTATTTTTCTGTACATCATTGCGATAAAAAATGACTGAGCGGTATTGCGTTCCAACGTCTGCACCTTGTTTATTGAGGGTGGTTGGGTCATGAAGCGCGAAAAACACTTCTAATAATTCCTCAAGCGATATCATTTTTGGATCGAAAGTAATTTGAACTACTTCGGCGTGTCCCGAATTTCCAGTGCAAACTTCTTTATAAGTTGGGTTTACTTTTTTTCCACCACTATAGCCTGATTCTACTTTATTGACTCCTTGTAATTCTTCAAAAATGGCTTCAATACACCAAAAGCATCCACCACCTAGCGTTATAGTCTCTGAAATTGCTCCATTTGAATTTAGATTTTTCGGTTCAAAAGTAAGCGAACCAGAATTTACACAGTATCTTTTTCCTGTTTCAGTTGGACCATCATCAAAAATATGTCCTAAATGTCCTCCGCACTTTGCGCACCTAATTTCTGTTCGTCGCATGCCATGACTATTATCTTCGGTTTGAATAATTTTCCCGCCAGAAATTTCTTTATCAAAACTTGGCCATCCGCACTGTGAGTCAAATTTCATATCATCTGAAAACAAATGTTGACCACAGCCTGCACATGCATATATTCCTTTTTCTTTTGTAAAAACAAACTCACCCGAAAATGGTGATTCTGTTCCTTTTTCACGAAGAATAAAATACTGTTCTTCCGTCAACTTTTCTTTCCATTCGGCATCCGTTAACTTTAGCATTTCATCATTCTTTTGAGTTTTGGAAAGTTCTGAATCCGTCTTGTTTTGTGCACAACTTGAAGTGCTAACGAGCACTGCTAGCATAAAAAGACCTTTTAAATTTTTCATTTTTTTAAGCATACCAATAACCTCCGTTTTATGCATTACAAGATACACAGTAGCGGCAACGAAAACAATGATGGCAAGTAGAAATAATTCTCCTCCATCATTAGCTACATTAACTCCTAAAACTAAAAGATGAGAAAAAATAGCTCCCAAAATGATACCTAAGCTATTTATCATTCCAATGATTTGTGTTTTAGGCACCAAAATAAGAATGGAAGTAATCAACTCAACAACTCCAAGTCCGATTCTTCCCCAAGGTTCCATGTTTAATGCCGAAAAAATGAGCACCGAATCTGAGTGAGCTGTGAATTTGAAATACAATGTTTGTAATAAAATCAAAGCCACAATGAGCTTCAAAGTCCACGAAATTATGTTTTTAAGGTTCATAAGAATTTAATTTATAATGTTTAACCAATTTTTATTTGCCTTTGCTTTTAAGTTCTTTTCGTCTTTGTTCCAAGAATTTAATGTATTGTTGAAATAAGCATTGTAAAACAAGTAAAGTTTACCATCAATGATTTTAAAAGTTTCGGGATCAACTTCTACCTTGTCACCTGAGTTACCCATCGCGTAAGCGCACCAACCACCAAACTGAGGTTCATATTTTTCTGGATTTGATTCAAACTCTTTTTTACTGACTGCTGAAAAAAAATGATACGTTACACCTAGATACTTATACAGAAATTTAGAAGAACCTTTAACTGCCTTATTTTTTGTAAAATATAAAACTGGATCATATCCTTGTATTGCCAATGTTTTTTCTAGGTTAAATTGTTTTACTCTTGTTGAGCTTGAATTTTGTGCAGACACAGGAGTCGATAAACCTAATAGTAAGATGAAAATAATTTGCTTCATAATTGTTCAATTTTAAATGATGAAACAAAAGTACAGAGGGATTAAAAAGCAAAATGTTAACTACTTTACATTTTCAACAAAGTTTTTTATTTTCTGAACGTCAGGTATTAAAATTTCTTTTTGTGAATAATTCAAAACACCTTCATTTTCAAGGTCTTTCAAAAGCGAAATAATTGTTTGTCTCGTTGTACAAATAAGTTGTGCCAAGTCTTTTTGCGTAAGATAATTTGGTAAAATAAATGAATCTGTTTCAATTTTTTCCTTTTCAATTATCATAAACAGAAGTAGTAAAAGCCGCGTTTTAGCATCTCTAAACAAAATATTCTTGTAGCTATTCTGAATTTTTTTGTAATTAAAGCCGATGAACTTAATGTAATTCAATGCAAAATCAGGCTTTTTGTGCATGACCTCTTCCAATTTCTCCCGGTAAAAGGTACAAATAATTGCTTCGTCAGAAACCACTTTAAAAAGTTCTTGATTTTCGATAGTTACCTCTAAATTTAAATTGCCAAACAAATCGCCTTTTTGGAGAATATCTAATAACACTTCGTCACCTTGTCCGTTCACTTTCAAAAGTTTGATAGTGCCGTGTTTTAAAAAATAGATTCTTTCTTTGTCACTGAAAGGAAAATCAAGTAACTCATTCTTTTTGGATTTTTTAAATTTCTTCAGAATGCACAATGCATTAACTTCAGAAAAACTCAAATTTTTAAATAGTTTGTGATCGTGTAAGTACCAATATTTTAACTCTGAATGCATGTTTTAAGTCTTTTGAAAATACTTTAATTATTATTCAATATATCCTTGAACCGCAAATTATCAATTAAATAACACTTATCTAAAATGACTTCATGACTCGTCCAACATTATTTCCCAAACGGCTGATTGATTCTTTTTCCTTTCGGATCATAAATCGAAAATTCAACGTGACTGTAATCAACTGTTTTGACTGGTTCATCTCCAATTTTACCGGGCAACCATTTGGTGTTTTTGAAATAATCTAGCATCAATTTTTCGCAGTCCGCACATGTTGAATTGGATCCGCTCTTTTCATTATTATGAATGATAACCTCATCTACATTTCCTTGGGCATCAATGCGGTATTCGATGGTCAAAAAAGCCTGAAGTTTTTGTGCTTTTGCCTTTTTGGGATATTGAAGCGAATCAACTCCATCGTAAAATGCTTGCCAACCATTTGCTGGTTCTGCTAACTTTCTGATTTCTCGGTACGAATAATAGTGATTGGTATCAATGATCGTTGGTTCGGCTTTCGATCCTAAACCTTCTCGCGCTCCGGGCGGAAAACCAATGGAATAAACAAGTTCTTGGGCGAAGAAGTCGTTGAATGCGAATAACGAAAAGAGTAGAAATAGATATTTCATGTTATTCTTTTTCAAATCCATAATCCCGTTCCACTTTCGCAATCCTTGTTTTGAAAGCACTATACCAATCTTTTCTTCCTTTTGCTTGCGCGAAGGCATGATCTGTGTTTTCCTTCCATTTTTTGATCGATTCCAAGTCTCGCCAATAAGAAACAGTAATACCGAGTTCATTTCGAGCAGATTCAATGCCCAAATAACCTTCTTGGAGTTTTGCCAATTCAACCATTTTGTCGGCTACTTCGGAATAGTTTTCTTCTATTTCGGTTCTCAAGGAAGTGAAAATTACGGCGTAATATGGTGGCTGGGGTGTTTCTGCTATCATTCTCTCGTTTTTTTATTAGCTAAGATAGAGATTTGTTTATTCGGATAGTATCAGATTGTTTTTTAAAAACACAAAATTCGTTGCAATAATTTAATATTTGAATGGATTTCAATAATTCATCGATTTTTTTCTATCATGAATACAATTCTTCCAACGTTTTATTCATCGTGAATAAATTAGTCTTCGCATGTAAACTGGAATTTCCTTATCTTTTTCTCTGTGGGTAATAATTCTAAAGCAATTTGGACATTTGTAATGATCGTGAGAAGCTGTTGTTCTGACATATTTACAACCATGAGCTAAGAGAAATGCAACCCAATCTCTAGTTTTAACAGGTCTATTATTTCCCAACGTTAAACTATTTTCTCTGTGGTTTTAACAAGTGAAGTTCTAATCGTCACTGGCTCAAAACCTTGTAAAACGCCCTTTTCATCAATATACAATTTAGAAAAATTTTTGTTTCGAAACTTTAACTTGGAAAAACCCAATTTCAATAAATAATCTTCTCTTGTTTCTTTTGACAATTCCATGAGATCTGTACAAAACAAATGAACATTATGCTCAAAAGACCGCTTAGCTTCTTCTTCTGAAGAGCCATATCCGCTAACCATAATTGAAGGAGATATTGTTACAAACTGATCATTATCTTTCCCTGTTGTCACTATTAATTTTAGTTTTATACTATCAGATTTTATTCTGATTGTATCCTTAACATCCGAAAAATTCATCATCAAGCAAAAATATTCGTTTCTAAATTTGAATAACACCATATTAAACAAAATTAATCATCTAGAAAATTGTTACAAATAAATCAATATCCAATTCTACAAGAAGCATTTTCTTTGGTTTCTATTTCTTCTAAAAAGTCGATTAAACATTCTAAAAAAACGATTCATTAAATATTTGGCTGAAAAGGTTTTAAATCAACCTCCAAGCGCTGACTTAAGGAAATTGCTAGTTTTTCAATTTCTTCATGATCGTCTGACGAATCAACAAACAACCGATTTATGTGTCGATCATCCATCAAATACAATTCACTGTAATAACCTGAAGCTTGATAATCATCATTTCGATCAATGCTGTAGGTTGTTTTCACTCCATGCTTGATTAGAACCACAAAATTTTTCGTCGTTCCAAGTTCTTTCCATTGACCTTGAGTCCACAAACCAAGATTTTCAAACTTGCGGTATTTTCGGTTAGTAACGTCGAATTGAACCCCCGATGATCTTCGGATTACTAGAATAACCAGCAAAAACCCAGCAAAGAACCAAAAACTTACCAATGTTCCCAGAAAGAGCGAGAAAAAGGCTACACAAATCGCAATGATTCTATTCAGAAGCGCAAGCTCATCATTTTTTACTGTGATGACTTCCATTCACATTTCGATTTCAAAAAATAAAATCAATAAAGGGTTCTCATTCATTCTTCCTATTCCCGTTTCAACTTCCCGTTTCGCCAATCCTGCACCAATTTGGCCCACGCATACGGGTTGAACAAATTATTTGCTGGAAGCTGACCTCCACGGTACAATTGGGTGTACATCTGATTCTGAACATATCCAGAAGCCAAGGAAGCATCTGAGTCTACCCGCGCAGCGATGAAAGCCAAACTTTCGCCCGACAATTCACGTTGTGCTCTTCGGATCGCATCTTCATAAGGATCCATTTCCACGAATGCTCTCGCAAACGCCTCACGTGAAGGCCAAGGATAAACAACAACTTCGGGCAAATTTACTGTGTCTTTTTGCATCATGTGAATGATCGAATAACGGTTTTCTGTCAAGGAATCAGGCACAATAAATGTGTTTGTTTTGTGACCATAAAATGAGAAATAAAGCGTGTCGCCAGGCAATACGACAAAGGAGAAATAACCGTAATAATCCGCAATAACACCACGATGTGAAGTTGCATCGAAGACTGTTGTGTAAGGCATTGGCGTCAATTCATCTTCTGCAATGACAACTCCCGAAAGTTGAATTAAGCGAGTTGTATCCGTAGCAACTTGTGCCTTCGAATGCTGAAATCCAACAACTAAGAGGAATAAAAAGAGAATTTTTAACGGATTGAGATACTTCATATTACAAGAATAGGGTATTTTTAGCTTGAAAGATTTTAATTTTCAAATTTTTAACAAATGAATTGAATCTCAAAAAATATATTTTGACTCGTTTAAAACTTACCACAAAAATCAAGTTTGAATAAATGCACCGATGAAAACTCAACTTATTATTTAAAACATTAAGGAACCAAGGGAAATAAGGGTGTTTGACTTGGTTTGGAAAATTAAGGTCGCATGCGGCGTTAAGAGAAAGATATTCTTAGCTAACTGTAAATTGCAAATTAACTGAAATGATTAATTAACTACATGAAGCTTCTTAAAAAACCGCAAGGTTTTATCCTTAATTTTTACACAGACAACCTAACTAGAAGTTTAAAACCTTTTGTAAATAATTATTTTGAGTTATTGCTTTAAGACCCTTCATGTTCTTCACTGCCTTCGTCGCTGCTGCGCGGTTCTTAATGTTAAAAATTCAAACACATTATACGCGTAACATATTTATTTTGTGAAGTAAACCTCCGATATTTTCAAACATTAAAGTATACGAAAATTAGTTCTAATTGTATCCGTTACTTTTACAAGTTCATTGATAATTTCAAATAAAACGGATTTAGGCATAATTGGTGGTACTTAAGCGACGATTCGAAAATACATTATAAAAATCATTATTCTTCAATTAATTTTTGTTCTTTTTTACCTGGCGGTTCTACTTCGTGGTCATCGCCAAAAAAAGAACCCAAAAAGTCTAGTCCTAATTTTAAGTCGTTCGGCGAAAATTTCTGAATGGACCGATTTAACAAAAGTAGTGCATTCGTTCTGAAAAAGAACGAATACAGTGGATTCCGAAAAATAAGAATGCTATGCATTTTATATTTTTCGAGAATTCTCGCCAAATTAATCAAAATTCATTTTGATATTTGACGGAACAAGCCCCTTTTGTAATCGGTTCGCCATTCATTTATTTTCTGTCCCTGCTCTGCCGTTTGATCTTCAAAAGCTTTCGCTTTTTCTTCCTCACTTTCCAAAATTAGGACGGATTTTTATCCGACACAAATCTATTTAAGGATTAAAATTTATAGCTTTCAACTAATTTAAAGGATCATATCTCTTGCTGTTTTATTGTAAACAAACTTTTTTAATAATTTTATCGGTCACAAGTGATTCTAAATTTATAATTCCTAGCGCATATTTCCTAACTTCGTAAAATGTACAAATTTCCAATAGCATATTTAAACAGCAACGATGGTTCGGGGATTTTAGCCTTTGGTGAAGGTGACAAAATCGTTCTTGACGGAAAAAATGCCCTCGAACAACTTCAAAAGTTTATCGACGAACACAAAAATGAGCATTTAGTCGGATACATTTCCTACGATGTGAAAAATGAAATCGAGGAGTTAAGTTCTGATAATGAAGATCGACTGCAATTTCCGTTAATTTATTTTTGGTCGCCAAAATATGTGGTGCGCTTGAATAACGAGAATTTTGAATTCGTACAAGGTTCAAAAACTCCAGAAAGTTATGATTTCTTGAATTATTTCATGGAAGAAGAAACAGATCAAAATTACCATGAATATACGTTTCCGTTCAAGGCACGCACATCGAAAGCGGACTATCTGAAAAATGTAAACAAGCTCAAAGAACGCATTCAAGCTGGCGATATTTACGAAATCAATTATTGCCAAGAATTTCATGCCGAAGGAGTTGAAATTACCTATCCGCTCGATGCTTACTTTAAGCTGAACGCAATTACCAAAGCGCCATTCTCAACGTTCTTGACCTTCGATGAATTTTCCATTTTTTGCGGAAGTCCGGAGCGCTATTTGAATAAAGCTGGAAGTACGCTGAAATCTCAACCCATCAAAGGGACATCGAAACGTGGAAAAACACCAGAAGAAGACGAAAAACTCAAACTTGAATTGCAAAACAGCGAAAAAGAACGCGCTGAAAATGTGATGATTGTAGATCTTGTCCGCAACGATTTATCAAAAATTGCCAAACCAAATTCTGTCAATGTTGGTGAGCTTTTTGGCGTTTATAGTTTCGAAACGGTGCATCAGCTCATTTCCACGATTTCCTGTGAATTGGAAGATACTGTTTCATTTACTGATGTGATTAAAGCTACGTTTCCGATGGGTTCCATGACGGGAGCTCCTAAGGTAAGCGCCATGAAACTCATCGAAGAATTTGAAGATTTCAAACGTGGTTTATATGCTGGGACAATTGGTTACATGTCGCCCAATGGGAATTTTGATTTTAATGTCGTGATTCGAACCTTGCTCTACAACCGCTCGAAAAAGTACTTATCTTGCTCAGTAGGTGGTGCAATTACCAGTAAAAGTGATGCAGAAGCCGAGTACCAAGAATGCTTAACAAAAGTTGAGCGACTGCTCAAAGGCATGCACTAAATCGCTGAAATTCATGGAAAAAGAGTGGCTTGAACATCTTGCTCCGTATCAAAATCACACCTTGATTCTGGGGTGCAGTGGCGGAGTTGATTCCATGACCTTGCTTCATTTTCTCAGCGACCATGAATTCGACGTACATGTAGTCCATGTCAATTACCATCAACGCAGGAAATATTCCGACGAAGACCAATTCTTGGTGGAAGAAACGGCTAAGCAGATGAAATTAAAATGTTCCGTTTTTCACTATTCCGAAGAACAAACAACAAGCACTAATTTTCAAGAATCTGCCCGAAATTTTCGCTATCATTGTTTCGACGAAGTTGCTTCTGTGTATGAAAAATCTGTCATCGTTTTGGCGCATCATGCCGACGATCAAGTAGAAACCTTTTTCATGAATTTATCTCGGAAATCTGGAATTTTGGGACTTGCCGGAATGCTTGCTGTGCGGGAAAATGTCATTCGACCAATGATTTGGAGTTTTAAATCAGATATTTTGGCTTATGCCGAAAAGCACAAGATTACGTGGCGCGAAGATGCTTCGAACCAATCCAACAATTATTACCGAAATCGCTGGCGCAATGAATTCATTCCTTTGATTGAAAAAGAAATTCCTGCTGTAAAAAATGGAGTCGTTTTACTGATGAAATTGTTTCAAGAAGAACAACAGAAAGTAGAAAATACGATTCAAGAAATGCTGGCAAAAATAAATACCAACAACCAAGTCGATTTAAAAGAATTTGAATCCTTGAATCTCGACGAACGTTTTGAATTGTGGCGCCAATTGGGTCAGCAAGCACGAACTTTTGACATTTTCAATGACATTTTCAATCTGGCAAAAGGTAAAAAAATAGAGATGATTGGTCGATTTTCTTCCGTTTCAAACGAGCTTGGAACCTTGTTTTTCGTTCCCACGGAGAAAGACGAACTTCCCATTCCAGAACTTATCATTGAATCCTTGAGCGACTTGCCCAAAACCTTTTCAAAAACGGAAATTTACCTCGACAAGGCTTTGATTTCGAATTCATTGACCATTCGTCGCTGGGAAATTGGAGATCGAATAGCTTCTCTCGGAATCGCAGGAACGCAACTTGTTTCGGACATTCTCAAAGATGCTAAGGTGCCAAATCATCAGAAAAAAGATGTTTTTGTGGTCGAAGATGCCAAGCACATTCATTGGGTTGTTGGGTTTAAAATTGGGCGAAAAGCCATTGCTCAGAAATCGTCGAAAGCCATTTTAAAAGTTGGAATTCGTACTTTTGACCATTCAAAAGCATGAGCAAACCGATCCAAATACTAGAACAATTCTGGGGATTTAATTCCTTTCGTCTCGGACAGGACGCCATTGTTGACGATGTGATTTATGGTCATGACGTGCTTGCGCTTTTGCCCACAGGAGGCGGAAAATCCATTTGTTTTCAAGTTCCTGGCTATGCCCGTGAAGGAATTACGATTGTCATTTCGCCTTTGATCGCTTTGATGCAAGATCAAGTCACGAATCTCAATTCCAGAGGTTTACGTGCGAAAGCAATCACAAGTGGCATGTCTTACCGAGAAATTGATATTACCCTAGACAACGCACGATTCGGCGGACTGGATTTTCTCTACACATCGCCCGAACGCTTGCAAAGTGATTTGTTCATTGAACGCTTTAAATTGATGAATGTCGGTCTCATCGTGGTCGATGAAGCACATTGTATTTCCGAATGGGGACATGATTTTCGTCCTTCGTTTACGAACATCAAAAAGCTCCGAGAGTTTCATCCCGAAGTGCCGATTATTGCGCTGACAGCGACTGCAACTCAAAAAACGCAGGAAGACATCATTGAAAAATTGGCGTTGAAAAATGTCAAAATTCACCGCGCACCTTTCGAACGCAAGAATTTAACCTACGAAAGTTACCTCGTTGGGAACAAACTCAATGAAATCATTAAATACTGCTCCAATCATGCGCATCAAACAGGAATTGTTTATTGTCAGACCCGAAAATCGGTCAAATTTGTGGCCCGCGCCTTGCACTCTAGCAAGCTGAGCATAGGCGTGTATCACGGAGGCATGAACAAGGAAGACCGTCAGTGGATGCTCAACGAATGGTTGTCGGGAAAAGCAAAAATCATGATTGCCACCAACGCGTTTGGGATGGGAATTGACAAGCCCGATGTGCGCTACGTGCTGCATTACGAGTTTCCAGCATCTTTGGAGGCTTATTTTCAAGAATCAGGAAGAGCAGGACGCGACGGCGAAGAATCGTTGGCGATCAATTATTGGCAGGAAGAAGACATTGCGCGCTTGGAACTGAATTTTGAGAAGAGCTTCCCTCCTATTGATTTTATTAAATTGAGTTACCGCGCCATTTGCAATCACTTGAAAATTGCCATCGGAAGTGGAAAAAACGAAACCTATCCTTTGGAAATCAATAAATTGTGTGGTTCTTTTAATTTACCGATTACAGAAACCTTTCGGGCGCTGAAATTCTTGGAATTGAACGGCGATTTAGTTTTCAACGAGAGTTTTTATCATCCGACCAAAGTGAAATTTGCAGTTGGAAATACGGCGCTCTACAATTTTCAGATTCAGCATGAAACTTTGCTTCCCATCACCACGCTCCTTTTGCGCAGTTACCCTGGGATTTTTGACAATTTCTACGAAATCAATTTTGCGGAGTTTTCCAAACGCTTGAACTTAACCCACACCCAAATCGACAACCAACTCAAAGCGATGGAAAAATACGGAATCGTTGATGTTTCTTGGCGTTCGGATTTGCCGACCATCACCTTTTTGCGTGAGCGCATGCCTGACGATTATTTGGAAATCCGTGCTGACATTTACCACCACCGAAAAGAATTGGCAAAACTGAAGCTCGATGCAAGTCTTGGCTATTTGAAAGACAAAAAATGCCGTGCGCAAATGCTGATCAATTATTTCGACATCGAAACAACGCCTTGTGGCAAATGCGATGTTTGTCAAGAAAATTTGGCAAATTCATCTGAATCAGCAATCGAAAAAATCATTTTGGAAGCCCTTCAAAACGCGTCACTTTCGCCCTTTGAACTCAAAAAAAGAACGGGAAATTCAGATCTTTTTCAGGCTGTGATACGGAAATTGGTGTTGGAGGAGAAAATTGTGTTTTTGGATGAAAAATACAGTCTGACTTTTTAAATCTATATAAAATTTCTTCGATCTAGTTTTATGTAAAGAACTACTCGAACATTTTTAGAACTTTTAATTCATTCTTCTGCGCAAGATTCATTGAAATTTGCAACTATTTTCTCGATACTATCAACTGTGATTTTTTCTTTATTATAACTCTTGAATTCTTCACATGTATTCAAATAAGGAATAATGTAATTGGTAAGATTTTTCTTATTGATTTCATAATAGCCACCATTATCTAATTTGATATTGTAAATTTTTTCACCAGCACCGACAACAGAATAGAAAGTTCGTTCTCCAGTCACAGGATCGGTATCTGCAATTAAACGGATATGATCATAAATTTTGATTTTTCCATCAACTTTCAATTCGAGATGTCTCTTGTATTTATTTGGTTTCGATGCCTTAAGTGGAAGATAGTCATTTACATATCCCCCAACCCTAAAAGATTTTACTTTAGAAATTTCTTTTCTCGGAATGGTTTGAGTTTGTTTGTTTTCGTCTATATACTTAATAACATAAACATTTCCAGCACTACGATTTACTGTGGTAATTACGCAAAATATGGTGTCTTTGTTTTCAAACAAGATATAATCTTGAGGCAATTCATCCTGTCCAAATAAAGAAATTGTGATTTGTGAAAAGAATAAAATTAATAAAAGCTTTTTCATTTTAATATTTATTTTTAATTATGGGTTCTGTTTTTTTGACAAGGTTTTACGATTTAGCGCTTCTCAGTTATCCATTGTTTAGGAAGTCCAACATTCCGCAACATTTCATTTGCTTTTTCTAACTTATCAGGGAATAAAGGTATTAATTATTTCTTTTCCGACTAACCAAAAAACCCTTCATAGTCAACATTTTTTTGAATAGTTTCCAAACGTCATTTCGTTCGCCTGTGTTAAAACACTAATAAGCTTTTACTTACAACTCGTGCAATTGGCAATCTCGCAAATCAATAAAAATTCAAAAACATAACCGACTGCAACTAATCCTTAACAACTTAGATGATCTCGTTTATCCGTTTTTAAGTGTTCATTATCTATCCACCCCAAAATTTCCTCCGAATTATCGACCAAATCTAGCTCCATGAGTTCTAGAAGTGGCAATTCCATCGGCGTTTTGAAATCATAGACCTTAATCACATACGGACAAGCCCAATAACAACCAATCGTTGCTAATTTATTTCCATCAGGCGATAGCTGAAAATTGGTCCAAATAAATCCTTCTTCATCAGGCGAAAAGCTTTCCATTTGGCGGTTCGTCAAATCAATAACCGTTTGACCACCGAACAAGTCTTCCGCACAAATCAGATAATCAATCCCATTTTTAGTAATCCAATCATGAAAAAAACGACCATCGTTTCCGAAAAATTCAAACAGCTTCTCGTTGGTATGGTTGTCGAAAATTTCGACTTTCGTTACATCCCAATTCACATCTTCTTTGCTTTGCCAATAGTTGGACGTTTCCAAGCGGTATTTTTCGTTGGGAGAAAAGTAAATTTCTTGACTTCCTTCGGCTAAGCGGGAAGGATCGAAGAAGTGTAGGATTTCGTTTCGGATTTTTTGGATGTGGTTCATGGGAGGATGCAAGTTATGGATTTGGTGCTGGCATAATTGTTTGTCTATAATTTAACTTCATATCTGTCAGCAAATTTTTTTATATTGTCGATGTAATTTTGGTTGATTTGTGAAGTTACTTTTACTTTCCTTGTTCCGTCAGGCAAAACAATTGTATCTGTAAGGGTTTGTGGCTTTAAGGCATCTTGATAATATTCAAGTATTGTTTTTTGCCCTTTTTCTTTTTGATCAGTTAACATATAAAATGCAATCAAATAATAAGGAGAAAGTGTTGCACTAATATACTTTTCGTCCTGATCTATTAACTTTATTAACTTTTCAAGGGAAGTGTAATTTTCAAAAATTGGCTTTAAATACGTTTCAAGATCAGTATTTATTTGTTCGGCAGTTTTAGATGGGTCAATATTTCTTGCAATTGTATACCAATGGTCCCGTTTGTGAGAAAATGTTCCAAGGCGGTTTTGAATAAAACAATCATAGGTCTTTGGAAATTCATTTTGAACTTCTTTGTTTGTAACAATTGAAGTAATTTCTGAATTATAAAACCCAAAGTTGAAGGTAAACTGTACACTATCATTGTATGAATTCCATTGGCTTTTCTGTACATTGAAACATTGAATGATATCGTTAGATTTTTTTGAAAAATGTAACGTTTTTCTCTTAAAGCCATTTTCCTTAAAGAAAGGAATAATTGTCCCTTTGCAAATAAAATCAAAATGATTTTTCAAGTCTACCACCTCCATTGATGAGTTTTTTGTCGGCAATAAATTTTCTATTTCAGTCTTTTGAGTTGGTTTAGCGCCAAATAATTTTGAAAATAATCCCATTGATCTTTTAGTATTTTTTATTGATAATATATTGCTTCATTATAAATATAGGAAAATTGGTTTAGGATGACGAAAATTGCTGCTAAAATTCGTACCTTAGACTAGTATTTCTTGATCACATGAAAACACTCAATATGTTGCTCATCATAAGTTCTTTGTTCGGATACATGGAATGGGGAACATCCAACCACGCTTTTTTATTCGAAACCGAATGGCTCATTTTCACTAAAATCTTTAGCGATCCAGCATCTGTGGTGCATCCATTTATTATTTTACCACTACTCGGCCAATTGATGCTTCTATTTACCTTGTTTCAGAAAAAACCGAGTAAGATTTTGACAGTGCTTGGGATTGTTTGTATAGGGATATTGTTGGGGTTTATGGGGGTGATTGGGGTTTTGAGTGGGAGTTATATGATTAGTTTGTCGGTGTTGCCGTTTGTGGTTTTGGCGGTGGTGGGGATGGTGAGGATGAGGAGGGTGAAAATGTGAGGATCTCGAAGCATTTACTTCTATTTTTTAGCATAAAAGCGTCAAGCTTTAACTAATATCTTTCTAAAAATCGTCTTTGTCTTTCCCCGTCAGGGCATTTCAATGTAGAATCAATTGTATCGTTAATATAGCGTTTTATGGGATTAAATCATTGTCGAATTCGGGATATTCCAACTGTGTAAGAAGCAACGAAGTTAAATGCCTTTTTAAAATCAATCATTCTAATAATTTTTTCAAGGTTTCGGAGTCGGGCAAAATTTCTTTATACTGTTCAGGTAATTCGTTACTTGTTTTATACGTCGCTACGCCCATGGCTTTATTAAAATCTCTAAAACTATATTCTACTGTTTTATTGTGTTTTTCTTTGCACAAAATAATTCCTATAGACGGATTTTCGTGAGTTTGTTTTACTAAATCGTCCAATGCTGAAAGATAGAAATTCATTTTGCCGAGATATTCGGGTTTGAATTTTCCAGTTTTTAATTCAAACGCCACTAAACATTGTAATTTTCTGTTGAAAAAAAGTAAGTCTATAAAAAACTCCCCTTCATCTACAATCAGCCTAAATTGATTTCCCATAAAAGCAAAGTCATAGCCAATAGAAAGAATGAATTTTTTGATGTTTAACACGATTTGTTGCTCAAAAACGCGTTCGTTGTCTTCTTCTTCATCTGGTATATTTATAAAATCAAGCAAATACTCATCTTTGAAGGTTTTTAGTGCTTTTTCAAAATGATTTTCAGATAATGTTTGGCTAAAATTATTGGGGAGCGTGCCTTTTTGATAAAATAGTTTTGTGGCAATTTGCTTTTCCAAATAGCGGTAATTCCAAAATTCTAAAGCAACGCACTGCAAGTAAAAACTAGCTTCTTCCAAATGCTCGCATTTTGAAGCAATGCTGTAATGATGGGTGAAACTGACTGAGAAAAAATAATCGGCAAAATTCTCGGACAATTGGTTCGGCAATACCGAACGAAATTCAGTTGGGTTACATAGTAATTGGTTCGGCATTGCCGAACTAATTTCAAGATGTTTTATCCAAAAATCGGCAAACACCCGCATCTTCTTTAAGTTACCACTAGAAAATCCACGAAGACCTGGCAATTCTCTTTGCAATTCTTCTGAAATTTGGTCTAATATTTTGGTTCCCCAAGCTTCTTTAGTGGCTGTCTCACTAATCTTTTTACCAATTCCAAAATATAGCGCGATTAATTCTTGATTTACCAAACGAGCAGCTCGATACCTACTTTTGAGAATGACATCTTTTAACTCTTGTATGATATCCTTATTCAAATCTACTTTGATTAATTGAGTTGTTTTTTTGCACTAACAAACACCTTTTTCACTTTTACTAGAACTGCCACCCATAATTACAATTTCCACCAATTCTTTTCTTTTTCAACACCAAAAACTCCATCTAACAGTTGTAATTTTCCTCAGGCAATAATCCAGTTGCGCTTCCCAAATATAAAAATTTATTTTATAGCTCGAAGTAAAAACTAAACGAATTTATTCCTAACCACCTTATTTTGAACCAATCCAATCCCCATCTGTACAGTCAACAAATCTCTAATACTTGAATCATGAATAAGTTCGCTCTTCTAACAACCAGCTTCATTTTGCTCATCAACGTTCAAAGTCGAGCGCAATACAACCTCGAAAATTTAAAAATCAAACGTTCTGCAGCATTTTCAGATCAGCCTGTGGAAGGACAAGCTCAATTTGAGCAGTACGACATGAGTTATGAATTCGGAAATCTGCGCTTATATCCGATCGTTGCCAATCGCACATTTAAGGAAGAACACAAAGCGATTGGGAATTTTACCTTGTTGAAGGATGCCATTGCGCAAAACAAAATTGTGATAACCGAAACGGGCGCTTCTAACTTGGCGAATATTCCAAACGCTGATGATATTAGCTTCCCCGAAATGTCGGGACAAGCTGCTGCTGACTTCGTCGGTGCTGATACCGTTGTCGTAAGAGAAGAATCCAACCCGTCGTCTCGTCAATACCAAAACATTCAGCTAAACTACAGTGAGAATAGCCTGCAGTTCGGTGGAGGCGACGTCAACGGCACGGTAAACACCTTATTTGCCAAAAATAATTCTCAGGACACCATTTTCATCATGGCAGGCGAAGTCGTGAAAGGCGGTAAGCAAGATAGGGTAATTGCACAAGATGTGGTCATTGCTCCAGGAGAAAGCTTGAACTTGAGCGCGTTTTGTGTGGAACAAAATCGTTGGACAACGAAAGAAGAAAACGGAGGTAAATTCACAGGATATTTCAACGTAACCAACATGGACATTCGGAAAACGGTTGCAACGGAACACAATCAAGGAGAAGTTTGGCGAAAAGTAGGTGAACAAACACAAAAGAACGGAGCATCATCGTCAACAGGCACGTACACTAATCTAGAAAATTCGCCTGAATACCAAGAAAAACTTGCGAAGTACATGGAAAAGTTCAAAACAGCCTTCCAAAATGATTCTAACGTGATTGGTGTCATCGCGGTGACGGGCAATAAAGTGATGGGTTGTGATCTATTCGCCACACACGATTTATTTATCACTTCATACGAAAGCTTGGTGCATTCATACATTGGCGAGGCAATGACTAATGGAGCAAAAGTGACCTTAAAGAACGAAGAAGTGTATGCGTATTTGAGTCAGATTTTGTTGGAGGAAAATTCGCAGGAAAACGCGCCTAAAGTAGATGGCGTTTCGTATAAATGGGAGGATAAGAAGATTCATATTAGCAAATTTTAAGTCTTCTCATTTATCCATGACCGAGTTAAGTTTTTGAAGCAAAAAAAAGACAATAACTGAAGCCAAATAAGAATTGAAGAGAAAACTGAACAGACGTCTACTCAAAGTTCACTCCTCAGCTTTAGCGAAGTTAAATTGAAAGTTGCTTTCTCACCTTTTTTAGTCTAATCCCTTTTCCCACTTACCAACAACCGATGTTGCAACGGAATTACCGAGCACATTCGTCGCACTTCTAAACATATCACAAAAATGGTCTATAGGAAGAATAATGGCAATTCCTTCAACTGGTATGTCGAACATACCACAGGTAGCTGCCACCACTACTAAACTCGCCCTCGGAACTCCGGCAACCCCTTTGCTTGTGAGTAATAAAACAAATAACATGGTCAATTGGGTCTCAAAATCCAAATGAATGCCATAGGCTTGGGCGATAAAAATGCTAGCGAAAGTCATGTACATCATACTTCCATCTAAATTAAAAGAATAGCCAAGGGGTAGCATAAATGAAACAATTCGATTTTTAATGCCAAATCGTTCTAATTCTTCTGTTAATTTAGGAAAAACAGCTTCACTACTTGTTGTCCCAAAGGCAATTATCAAGGGACTAATAATATGCCTTAATAAGGTTTTCATGTTTTTTCTTAAGAACAAATAACCTACAAAAAGCAGCACGACCCATAAACTTGCAATACCTATTAAAAAGGAACCGAAAAAATGTGCGTAGGTAAGCAATAGCTCATTGAGATCTCTAATGGCAAAAACTCCAGCCATTGCGCCAAATACACCTAAGGGTGCAAACTTCATGACATAGGTTACCATTTTAAGAATAATATGAGACGTTTTTTCTAATGCCGAAATCACAGGTTTTGCGTGATTACCGATTGATGCCGCCGCCAATCCGAAAAATATGGAGAATATAACTATTTGTAGAATCTCATTGTTAGCCATAGCCTCAATAATACTTCTAGGAATAATATGTTCAATAAATTGATTTGCAGAAAAATTTTTGCTTTTGTCCGTAATGGCATCTACTGCATCAACATCGATATCAACAAGATCGAGTCCAACACCAGGCTGTAACAAATTCACAAAAAACATCCCGATTAAAAGTGAGACGAACGACGCGGTAAAAAACCATGCCATTGCCTTCCCGCCTATTCTACCTACTGCTCTGATGTCTCCTAATTTGGTAATTCCAACAACTAAGGTTGTAAACACTAATGGTGCAATTATCATCAGCACAAGTCTGATAAAAATCGTTGCAAGCATTTTTATGCTCTCACTAAAATCTTTTGCACTAGCCTCTGAATAGTTATTATGGATATAACTTCCCAGAATAACACCAAGTAGCATGGCTATCAAAATTTGAAAGGTCAGGTTCTTAAAAATCGACGTCTTCATAAAGAAAAGTAGAATTAAAAATAAAAAAATGGAAAGTTAATTAAATGTTAGACAACACGATTAATTTTCTGCATTTACTTATTCATTTTTATTTGCCTAAACACAATGGGTCAAAGTGCTGTGTAAAAAGAAAAAACTGAGCCTCGTAAACTGAGCAATTCTGCATTTTGGTGGTGCTAGCCCAAAACAATATTTTTAAAATCGAAGATAGCCTGAATTCATAACTAATTTTTTGGAAAGTAACGTTTAACTTGATTTTTGCTGGCACGATTGGGATTTCCTGACCGCTCAGCAGCGACGAAGTCAAATGCCGACTACTCTAGTTGATGTTGGGAATTAATCGCGTTTCTGAAAGTGCAATTTGGAATTCGGGATATCCCGAAATGCTATTTTCTATTCCGATTAGATTTTTGCAATTCGGGATATCCCGACCGCTCAGCAACGACGAAGTCAAATACCGACCACATCAGCAGAAATAGCTTTTCCCGACTTTTCGGAAAAGTTAAATGATTCTTCTCAAGTTGATGTTGGGAATTAATCCGATTTCTGTTAGCGCACTCAGGAATTCGGCAATTCGGGATATTACGAAATCCCGACCACGTCAGCAGAAATAGCTTATCCCGACTATTCGGGAAAATTAAATGCCGCTTATCTAGTTGATGTTGGGAATTAATCCTGGTTCTGCAACTTCAATTTGGATTTAACTTCCCTAAAAAACAATCTCATTTCAACTTAAATCGCTTAATTTGCACATGTCGCAACCCAAACACATCCTTATACTCAGCTCTTGGTTTCCAACCAACGAAAAGCCGTTTTTGGGAAATTTTGTGCGACAACATGCGCATTTGCTAGCGAAGGAATACCAAGTAAGCGTGCTAAATATCAGTTCTGCCAATGTGCAGTCCATCGAAGTGGATGAAGTGAAAACTCAGAATTACCGAGAAATTCAAATTTACTATCCGCATACAAGCAATAAATTAAGCAAATTTTTCCGTGAACGAAAATCGTTTGAACAGGGTTTAAGCATGATTTCAAACGTCGATTTGATTCATGCACACGTGCTTTTAACCAAAGGCTATTTGTTTGTTCGAGCGAAAAAATATTTCCAATGTCCGTTGATTGTTACCGAGCATGCGAGTTTGTATCGGCAAGATCTGAAGCGTGTTTTTAGTCGAAAGGAGCGGGCCATTTTGAGTCGAACGGTCAAAAAGGTAGATCAATTTATCACAGTTTCCGAACTTCTCAAGTCTGATTTAGAACATAAATTAAAAATCCAACAGTGCGAGGTCATTGGTAATCCTGTCAATACGGATATATTCATTCCGAAAAGCAAAACTCAGGATTTAAAAAAACGATTCTTGCACATTTCAAACTTAGCGGAAATAAAAAATGTGAAAGGCATCATTGAAGGTTTTAATCGTGCGTTCGAAACAAACAACGAACTAAGCTTGACCATTGTTTCGGATGGAAATTACGACCAACTAAAATTCTTTTCAGACCAATTTCCATGTTCAAAAAGCATTGAGTTTATTGGTCCTTTGGCACATGACGAAACGATTCCTTATTATCAAGATGCAGATTTTTTCATTCTCAATTCGGAGTATGAAACATTCTCTATCGTCGTTGCCGAAGCTTGGAGTTGTGGCGTTCCTGTTATTTCATCGAATGTAGGCATCGCTACAAATATGTCAAAGGATTTAGGTAGAAACATTCCGAAAAATGATCCTAGTTCACTAGCAGAAATGATGCTTTCCATTCAAAAATCAACATTTGATGTGGAAAAAATTCGCAACCACGCTATGCAATTTTCAAACGAAGCCATTTTAGCAAAACTTCATGCACTTTATGCAAAAATCTAAGGTCTTATCGACATTGAAAACTGAAATTGAATCGCGCATTGCGAGTGTTCAAGCAGAACTTGATGAGTTGCTCAATTCCATGGCCAACGACACCAAAAGTACGGCTGGCGACAAGCATGAAACCTCGCGCGCTATGGCACAATTGGAACAAGAAAAACTTGGTAAACAAATCGAAGAATTGAGCAAGTTTTTACAAACGTTTCACGCTTTGTCAGAAACCAAAATCAGTGATCGCATTCAACCAGGTGCGTTGATCGAAACCGAACGTGGGTATTTCCTTCTTGGAATCGCTTTTGGTCAATTGAAGGTCGCCACTTGTTCTGTATTTTGTCTTTCTACTGCTGCACCGTTAGGACGTTTGTTGTTGGATAAAACTGTGGGCGATGAAATTGCGTTGAATGGGACAAATTTCAAGATTTTATCGCTTTCTTAGTAATGTAAAGGTTGAAAATAAGGTGTAAAATGCTCATTTTTTGAAGCATGCTAAATAATTAATTTACAGCAACTTAAATCTGATTTAGTTTACAGTAAACACTTTACTGTAAAGTAACTTCTGTAAGCTTAAATTTTCATCCTAGGCTCAAAATTGTGCTTTTCACGTCAAAAAGTCAGCTAAAATCCTTCGCTACTGTCATTTTTTCCGATTTCAACGCCCATTTCGCGATTGGTTCATAAATTGACACATCAATCATGTAAAATTATACGAAAATGGACTTTAATAAATTTACCCAAAAATCGCAAGAAGTGCTCAACGAAGCGCAGCAATTGGCTACTCAAAATGGGAATCAAGCCATTGAAAACGGACATATACTCAAAGGAATTTTTAATGTGGATCAAGAAGTCATTCCTTTTCTGCTCGATAAATTACAAGTAAATCGTCAAGCGGTAGAAAGTGCGTTGGATGCCATTCTCAAAACCTATCCAAAGGTTTCTGGAGGAAATCCTTATCTAGCTGCTAATGCAAATTCCGTTTTGAATGGAGCGCTTACTGAAATGAAAAATTTTGGCGACGAATACGTGTCCATCGAATTGCTTTTCTTTGCCTTGCTTGATGCAAAAGACTCAATTGGACAACTTCTAAAAGACAATAAACTAACAAAATCAACCCTTAAAAACGCAATTATGGATCTTAGAAATGGCGAAAAAGTGACTTCAGCAGGTCAAGAAGGAACGTACAAATCCTTGGAAAAATATGCGAAAAACTTGAATGAATTGGCCAAAGCAGGAAAACTTGATCCTGTTATTGGACGTGATGAAGAAATTCGTCGTGTTTTGCAAATATTGACCCGAAGAACAAAAAACAACCCGATTCTCATCGGTGAACCGGGTGTTGGTAAAACCGCGATCGCCGAAGGATTGGCACATCGAATCATTGATGGCGACGTTCCTGAAAATTTGAAATCAAAAGTGGTTTACTCCCTCGACATGGGGGCGCTTATCGCCGGTGCGAAATACAAGGGAGAATTTGAAGAACGATTGAAAGCGGTGGTGAAAGAAGTAATCAATGCCGAAGGAGAAATCATTTTATTCATTGATGAAATTCACACACTCGTAGGCGCTGGTGGTGGCGAAGGTGCGATGGATGCGGCAAACATTCTAAAACCTGCCTTGGCGCGTGGCGAATTACGTGCAGTTGGTGCAACAACATTGAATGAATACCAAAAGTATTTTGAAAAAGATAAAGCGCTTGTACGTCGATTTCAAACCGTTTTAGTCGATGAACCAAGTACAGAAGACGCGATTTCGATCTTGCGCGGAATCAAAGAAAAATACGAAAATCACCACAAAGTTTTGATCAAAGATGCAGCGATCATTGCGTCCGTGGAATTGTCTCAACGCTACATCACTGACCGTCATTTGCCAGATAAAGCCATCGATCTCATCGATGAAGCAGCTTCAAAATTGCGCATGGAAATCAATTCTAAACCAGAAGAATTGGATGAAATTGAACGAAAAATCATGCAGTTAGAAATCGAGCGTGAAGCTATCAAACGTGAAAATGACAGGAAAAAATTAGAAGGTTTAGAAAAAGACCTTGCTGAATTATACAGTCAACGCGATTCATTCAACGCGAAATGGCAATCGGAACGAAATGTTGTGGATCAATTGCAAAAAGCCAAAGAAGACATTGAGCAATTCGAAAATCAAGCGCAACAAGCTGAACGTGCTGGAGATTTTGGACTCGTGGCGGAATTGCGTTACGGCAAAATCAAAGACACCGAAAAACAGTTGGAAGAATTAAAAATAAAATTAGCTGAAATTCAAAAACACTCGCACTTGGTGAAAGACGAAGTGGATGCTGAGCAAATTGCCGAAGTTGTGGCAAAATGGACAGGAATCCCTGTTTCCAAAATGCTCGAAAGTGAAGTAAGCAAATTGCTAAAATTGGAGGACGAATTGAAAAAACGGGTTGTTGGTCAGGAAGAAGCCATTGAAGCTCTTTCAGATGCTGTACGTCGCTCACGTTCTGGTTTGCAAGATGCTCGAAAACCAATCGGTTCCTTTATTTTCATGGGAACAACAGGTGTTGGTAAAACGGAATTAGCAAAAGCGTTGGCTGCTTATTTATTCAACGATGAAAACGCCATGACGCGCATCGACATGAGTGAATACCAAGAAAAACATTCGGTTTCCCGATTAGTTGGAGCACCTCCAGGATATGTTGGTTATGATGAAGGTGGACAATTAACGGAAGCCGTTCGCCGTCGCCCCTACTCGATTTTGCTTTTAGACGAAATTGAAAAAGCACATCCTGATGTTTTTAATGTCCTCTTGCAAGTGCTCGATGAAGGCCGCTTAACAGACAACAAAGGAAGAACTGTAAACTTCAAAAACACCATTATCATCATGACTTCGAATTTAGGTTCGGACATTATTCATGATCGATTTGAAGGCGTAAAAGAAGCTGATTACTTCAAAACAGCTGAGAAAACGAAAGCAGAATTGATGGACTTGCTCAAACAAACCATACGTCCGGAGTTTTTGAATCGTATCGATGAAATTTTAATGTTCCACCCATTAACAAAAGGAAACATTCGCCAAATCGTGGATATCCAACTTGGAGCATTGAAGAAATTGTTGAAAGAGAAAAATATTTTGCTCAACATCACTAACGAAGCATTTGATTACATTGCAACCGTAGGTTATGATCCGTTTTTTGGTGCGCGACCAGTGAAACGTGTCATTCAAAAACAAGTCATGAACGAACTTTCCAAAACGCTTTTGGCTGGTGGGATTGAACCCGATTCAACGATTGTGATGGACGTCTTTGATGGAAAAGTGGTGTTTAGAAAACCGATTAGACTGGAAGAGGAAGTGACTGCTTAGCTGATTCAAAAATTTGAAGATTCAAAGATTTGAAGATTCAAAGATTTAGCTGCGCTGCTGACTTCGTCGGTGAAGATTTAAAGATTTAAAGATTCCAATTATCAAATCTTCAAATTATGAAATACCTTTGTTCCCATGGAAATCATTGAACAACTTAAAGACGGTAAAGTAATTCTTTATCCAACAGATACCATTTGGGGAATTGGATGCGATGCAACGAATGAAGAGGCATGCAAACGAATCATTGAGCTCAAAAAACGGGCTGCAAACAAAAGTTTTATTGTCCTAGTAGATGGATTTCAAATGCTGGAAAAATACGTTCCAGAGTTTCACGAAATATGCTATGATCTGGCTGATTTAGCAACGAGTCCGCTTACAATTATTTATCCGAATGCAAAAGGTTTGGCTTCGAGCGTACTTGCTGAAGATGGAAGTGTTGGAATTCGAATTACCCAAGATCCGCTTTGTGTAAAACTCATTCGAGGAATGAAAAAACCGCTAGTAAGTACTTCGGCAAATATTTCTAACCATCCAAATCCAACATGTTTTTCAGAAATTGATGAGTCCTTAAAAAAGGATGTGGATGGGACTGTTTTTGAGCGACTTAACGAAACCATGAATTTACCTTCACAAATCATCAAAATTGATTTAGACGGAACTGTTAAAATTATTCGAAAATAACTGATTTTTCTGGCAACTGTTAATGATGTAAATGCGTCAATTAAGAAACATCAATAAGTCATAAATGTTAGTCTCAATTCAATCATATATTTCAGCAAAAATTTTAAAAGTAACTCTTGCAGTGCTTCTTTTTTGCACCATCATTTCATTTAACGCTCAAAGTCAAAACCTTATCAATGGAGATTTCACAAATTTCAGTGGAAATTCAGTGACCCCCGCTGGTTGGACAAATGTGGAAGGAATCAACCCTGGACCATTTGGATCTTTCGTGAGTGTTGATGTACTTGACATGACATTTACTTCCTTTTTTGGAAGCTCAACGGTTGCTGCATCACCTTCTCCTTGTGGAGGAAGTTGGGTTGGATTAAGCAGCATACCAAATTTAGAAAATGAGGCGATCGAGCAAAGTGTATCTGGTTTCGTGATAGGTCAGACTTACGAAGTTACCTTCAATGCCGCAAATTTTGGTGGTACACCATTTGATGATCCAGGTGTTGTAACAGTATATGTAAACGGAATAGCTGTCGCAGTTAGTCCAACGTTGAATTTAGTTGCAAATGTTTGGACAACAGTTACAGCGACTTTTGTAGCAACTGCAACTACAATGCCTGTTCAAGTAGACGTTTTTCATAATACAGGAAACCTTGGATCAGGCGGATATTATTCCATTGATTGTCTGACCATTATTCCTTCTATTCCGCCTTGCATCGTTGCTATTGCCCCTACATTGAGCAGTACTTCGGTTTGTAATTTATTGCCGAGTTTTGACTTGAACACAATCACAGCAAACAATACTCCTCCAGGAACGGTTTTATCTTGGCACAGTGGTGCTACTGCGAACGCAGGTAATGTCATTGCAAACATTTCCAATGTTCCTTTTGGAATTTATTACGCAGCCTTTTATGACCCAATCAATGATTGTTATGGTCCAACTACTTTGGTAAATATCAATCCAGAGCCAACTGCATCTTTTTCTGAAGATGCGATGTGTGTGAATAATACTGTAAATTTCACCAATACATCTACCATTGCTGGCGGAGCGATTGTTGGATTTGGATGGGATTTTGACAATGGCAATACAAGCTTGATTGAAAATCCAACACAATTATTTTCAAGCGCTGGAACCTACGATGTACTTTTGGTTGTGGCGACAGCTCAAGGTTGTGTTGATAGTGTGGTCCAGCAAGTTGACTTAGCACCAATTCCTACTCCGAACTTTTCTTTTAACGGAAATTGCTTGGATGCACCATTTGCATTTACTGATGCTAGTTCCATTTCCGCAGGCTCCATTTTAGTTTGGAATTGGGATTTCGCAGACAATGGCGCTACATCAAGTGCGTTGAATCCATCTCATACATTCTCAGCAGCTGGATCTTACAATGTTACTTTGACCGTAACAAGTGATATGGGTTGTATCGAACAACTGACGCAAGCCGTTGTTGTATCACCCATGCCAAATATTTCGTTTTCTAATGTATCTGGTTGCTTAAGTGATACTGTATTTTTCACAAATAACACCACTATTTCAAGTGGTTCAATTGCTGCATGGGGCTGGAATTTGGGTGACGGATTCAATTCCACTCAGCAAAACCCAAACCACATTTATCCAAGTGCTGGATGTTTTGATGTTACTTTAACGGCAAACTCAGACCAAGGATGTATATCACAATTAATGGTTCCTAATTCTGTTTGTTTGATTAATCTTCCAATAGCTGAATTTTTTGCATCAACTACACAATTAGACAATGCGAATCAAACAGTTGTGTTTTCAAACGGCTCTGCGAATGCATCGAATTATATTTGGAATTATGGAGATGGTTCTCCTTCTTCGAATCAATTTGAAGGAACGCATGTTTATGACAATAACGGCAACGCCAATTATGTCGTAACACTTGTTGCAAGCGATCCTGCCGGATGTTCAGATACTTTTTCCTTAACGATCGGTTACACAGCGAATTTACTCGCTTATGTTCCAAATACGTTCACACCGAATAACGATCAATTGAACAACGATTTCAAACCTGTTTTCACAGCTGGATTTGATCCTTTTGCATATAGCTTCAAAGTGTACAATCGTTGGGGTGAAAATGTGTTTGAGTCGCACAACAGCGAATTTGGGTGGAATGGCCGTTATGGCAATCAACGCGAACAATGTCAAGACGGAACCTATACTTGGATCATTGAATTCAAAACGTCTGCCGATAACGAACGTGAAAAAATGCGTGGTTACGTGAATTTAATTCGTTGATGTAATTCTTCCAATCTTAGAAGTTTTTGATTAGTTTTGAGTATCATTTCATCCTATGTCAAAACTTCTATCTTTCGGTTTTTTGTTTTTGCTTCTTTCTTCCTGTGGATTAAAGTATGAACCGCCTGTAACGAAAAAAGAAGTTACACAGGAACGGCAACAAATTATTGAAAATTACATTCAAAAGGCCTACGCCGATTCATCTGTTCGTTATAAATCCCTGTTTTTTGGTCAACCAACTGTGGTGAAACCAGAAAGTTATAAAGTCCTCGATTCGTTGTATGAATTAAAATACCAGAATGAACTTCGCGGAACATTTGACAAGCGACTCGAAGAAACAATTGGGAATCAGAAAAATGTTATCATTCAAGATGCTCCCAACCTTAGATACGTGGAAGATCATGTGTATGCCATCATTGCTCCGATCAATTCAGAAATCAATTTTAGTGATGTTGAGGTTAACGGAAAAAATGAAGTTACTGGATTTAAAATAAAAACCCAGCAAACTATTCCAACTGAATTTATTGATGTGTATCAAATTTATTTGGGACGGGAATCTTTTATGCATCCTGGCTACTTGGCAACGAATGAAGAACAGCAATTTTATACCGAATACGAAGACCACATGAATACTTTGCCAAGCAGTGAGCAAAACGAATTTCTTGTGCACACCTTGAAAATCATGTTTATTGCTCAAAAATTGCGCACATTAGACAAAGAAACGCTATTGAAAGAATTGAGCATTGCGCATTTGTACAATCGAAAATACAATCCAGAAACCGATACATTTATTTCTGTGGATGGTGTTTTGGTGGATAAAGTTTTATCGCATTATTTGCTCCTCTTAAATGCGGAAAAGAATAAATTGTTGTTCAAATTCTCACCTTATTTAGAGCAACTTTCCATTGAAATCAAGGAATAGCACACCGATAAGCACCTTGCATGAGGTTGTGTTTCGCATCGGGATAAACATTCAGATATGATGCAGCAACCAACGAAATATCCTTAGAATTTTTTGGTTCTTGGTATTTCTGACAGTGAACAAAATGAATGATTTCGTTTTTCAACTTCATTTCAATGTGGTTTTCATACCAAGAAATCGCCAATTTCCGTTTATTTGTTGTGAGGTCAAACTTCTTAAAATTCAATTTGTAAAACGTGACTTTTCCTGGATGTACCCGTTGATAATCATTAGCCAATCGCACAGCATTTTCATAAGCTGCTTCATTTCCAGAATAAAAGCACTTTTGGTCGCCTCCCCGATTCACCATCACAGCAACTTGTCCAGCGTTGAAAATACAAATTTCGTCCAATTTTAAGTTTTGAAAACGATTAAATTGAAGCCAGAAAAGACCTGGAAGAAATAAAACAGCAACCCAAAAAAGTGAAATTTTCTTTCGGACTCCGATGACTATAACAATCAGTAAATACATGCCAAAAACCCAATACAAACTTGGATTAAACCCATACGCAACTGCGCCAGGCAAGCCATCTACTAATTGAATGGTCAAAAGTAGTGCACCAACCGACAATGCTGAAATCCAACCAATTCCCATTGCAACGTAAGGCACTTTACCTAAAGCCAGCAATGCAATTCCAATGCCCAAAATTAAACCTGACAGAAGCATGACCCCAACATTGGACAACATAAAATAATTTGGAAATTGGTAAAAATAATAGAGCGAAACTGGAACTGTGAAAACCTGTGCTGCGAGACCAACTGCCGTTCCTTGCCATAATTTCAATAAATATTTATTTCGGACATAGAAAAGTTGTTCAACACTTGTATAAAAGGTGAAAATTCCAACCATGGCTAAAAAGGAAAGCTGAAAACCTATGTCGAACAAATTGATTGGATTCCACAACAAAATAATGAGCGCAGCAAAAGCTAATGAATTCAACGAATTATGCTGTCGATTCATTAACTGCGACAAAATAAGCACCGTAAACATGAACACAGCTCTTGAAACCGATGCTGAAAACCCAGTCAAAAACGCATAAAACCACAGAATTGTGAGCAAAAGAACGACTGACAAAATTTTAAATCGTCCACGAAATAAAAATTTGAGCATCGCATTCAACAGATATGCTATCAAAACGACATGCATTCCAGATACAGCTAGCACGTGCATTGCTCCCGTATTGATAAAACTAATTTTCGTTTCTTGTTCCAAATCCGATTTATCACCCAGCAAGATGGCCTTCATCAAATCGCCTTCTTCCCCACCGATGTGTTTATCAATGACTTCAATGGAATAATTCCGAACGTCAACCAGTAATTGCTGAAAAGCAGACAGTTGCTCTGGATGAAGAATGTAATAATTCTCAATAGCCCCAAAACATTGATAACGAATCCCCTTCGATTTCCAATAATATTTTGAATCAAATTCACCCGGATTTCCTTTGTTTCGAATGTCTTGAATTTCTGTGTAGACGATAATTTTGTCGCCCTTTTTCAAAAACTGTGACGAAGATTGACAAATCAACAATACCCGCTCATGAATGCGCTCCCATACACCATTGATTTTAGCGCTTTCAATTTTCGCAATGTTTGTTTCCCAAACAACACCCTTGCGCAATTGATCTTGAATTTCAGCCACAAAATAGACTTTTCCGGCCCCATTGAGTCGCACATTGTCTGAAGGGAAAACAGTTTGCATTTGCGCAATTCCTAATCCAACGAAACTAAATCCAAAAAACCAGCGAATGAACAAATCCCTTTTTGCTGTGAAAAGAAAAATTCCGCAAACCACGACGATAAAAGCAATAGAACTATTGACCCAGAATTCATCATAAATACCCAGAACTAAGCCTAGCATGAAGCACAAAACCCAAATAACCAATGGAGATTTTTGAAGTAGATTCATTTTAATTTAATTCGGCAAGATGATTCGTTCAACATTTTGTAAACCAATATTACAATTTAGAATTAGAAAATCAAATTTTTCAGGCAAACTTCTTTCTTTACTTTAATGTCAAAATCCAACTTGAAGAAATCATAGGTTTTATCGATCTCTCGCTTGGAACTTTGTTCTGCTTGTCTATTTCACAAGAAAAAACTATCTTTGTGCCTCAAATTTTGAGAATAAAATGATGAAAATTACCCTTCCAGATGGTTCAATTCGGGAATATGAAAATGGTGCAAGTGCATTAGATGTTGCGCTAAGTATTTCTGAAGGATTAGCAAGAAATGTGCTCGCTGCAAAAGTGAACGGACAAGTCGTTGATGCGATTTTGCCTATAACGAACGATTCAAGCGTGCAATTACTTACCTGGAACGATGACGAAGGGAAATCAACCATGTGGCACTCATCTGCGCATTTGATGGCCGAAGCATTGGAGTTCTTTTATCCTGGAATTAAATTAGCTATTGGTCCGCCGATTGCGAATGGATTTTACTATGATGTAGATTTCATGGATTACACTTTTACCGAAAAGGATTTGGAAAAAGTGGAACAAAAAATGAAGGAGCTTGCCAAAGATAAAAGTGCTTTTGAGCGTAAAGAAGTATCTAAAAAAGATGCCATTGCGTATTTCACTGAAAAAAATGATCCTTACAAATTAGAATTGATCGACGGATTGGAAGATGGTCAAATCACGTTTTATACACAAGGAAATTTCACTGACTTATGTCGTGGTCCACATTTACCTCACACAGGTTTTATCAAATCCGTGAAGTTGATGTCGATTGCTGGAGCTTATTGGCGCGGCGACGAAAAGAACAAACAACTTACACGGATCTATGGAATTACTTTTCTTAAAAACACCGATTTAACGGAGTATTTGGAAAAAGTGGAAGAAGCAAAAAAACGAGATCACCGTAAACTTGGAAAAGAATTAGACCTCTTTACATTCTCTCAACGCGTTGGTCAAGGATTGCCATTGTGGTTACCAAAAGGAGCAGCTTTGCGTGAGCGATTGGAAAACTTCTTAAAACGCGCTCAGAAAAAAGCGGGTTACTTGCAAGTGATCACTCCACACATTGGAAGCAAAGAGCTTTACGAAACTTCCGGACATTTCGCAAAATATGGAGCAGATTCATTTCAACCAATTATGACGCCTTACGAAGGTGAAGTCTTTATGTTGAAACCGATGAATTGTCCGCACCACTGTGAAATTTTTAATTCGCGACCTCGGTCATACAAAGATTTACCCGTTCGTTTGGCAGAATTTGGAACTGTATATCGCTACGAGCAATCGGGTGAGTTGCATGGACTTACACGTGTACGTGGGTTTACACAAGATGACGCACACATTTTCTGTACGGCTGATCAAGTTAAAGATGAGTTTAAAAAAGTGATTGACTTGGTTTTGTACATTTTCAAAACATTATCATTCGAAAATTTCAAAGCGCAAATTTCATTGCGTGATCCAGAAAACCCATCGAAATATATCGGTAGCGATGAAAATTGGACAAAAGCAGAAAATGCAATTATTGAAGCGGCTGCTGAGAAAAAGTTGAATACTGTTGTTGAATTGGGAGAAGCTGCATTCTATGGTCCAAAACTAGATTTCATGGTTCAGGATGCACTTGGAAGAGAATGGCAGTTAGGTACCATCCAAGTAGATTACAATCTCCCAGAACGTTTTGAATTAGAATACACAGGTGCTGATAATCAAAAACATAGACCTGTAATGATTCACCGAGCACCATTTGGTTCCATGGAACGATTTGTAGCTGTATTGCTAGAACATTGCGCTGGAGACTTCCCACTTTGGTTGGCGACAGATCAATTTATCATCCTTCCGATTTCAGATAAATACAACGAGCATGCAGAAAAACTTTCAGAATTGCTAAATAATTACGATATTCGCGGCTTGGTTGACGATCGAAACGAAAAAATCGGTAAGAAAATTCGTGATGCTGAGTTGAACAAAATACCTTTCATGCTTATTGTTGGGGAACAAGAAGTGGCTGAAAACACTGTGTCAGTGCGTAAAAGAGGCGAAGGTGATTTGGGATCAATGACTGCGGAAACGTTAAAAGATTTGATTGAAAAAACCATAGAAAAAGAATTAGCTATTAATGCTTAAATAATTAAATGAGAAAACCAAAAAGTGCACAAAATTCTCGTCAAGAAAAAGACGAGCACAGAATAAACGAAAACATCCGAGTAAGCGAAATCCGCTTAATCGTTGATGGAGCTGAACCTCAATTAATATCAGTGAGAGAAGCTTTGGCACTGGCAGAAGAACAGGAATTGGATTTGGTTGAAATTTCCCCGAATGCCGTACCACCTGTTTGTAAAATAATGGATTACCGTAAGTTCTTGTATAATCAAAAGAGAAAACAAAAAGAACTTAAGGCGAAACAAAGTAAAGTTGTAATAAAAGAAATTCGTTTTGGACCAAACACCGACGATCATGATTTCAATTTTAAAATGGAACATGCGCGTAAATTTTTGGACGAAGGAAATAAAGTGAAAGCATACGTTTTCTTCCGCGGACGAACGATTGTATTTAAAGATAGAGGTGAAATTTTATTGTTGAAATTTGCTGATGAATTATCTGATCACGGAATTGTAGAACAAATGCCGAAATTGGAAGGAAAGCGAATGACGATTATGATTAACCCCAAAAAGAAATAGAAATCCGAAGGCTGAGGCACTCGAAACCTGAAGATTGTAAAGAAGCTATATAAAGGTAACCTTAAAAACGAAGAGAAATGCCAAAAATGAAAACTAAATCCAGTGCTAAGAAGCGATTCACAATCACTGGAAGCGGTAAAATCAAAAGAAAACACGCATTTAAAAGTCACATCTTAACAAAGAAAACGACGAAACAAAAGCGTAACTTGACTCACGCAGGTTTAGTACATAAATCAGACGAGTCTAACATTAAATTACAATTGTGTATCTGATTTCTTAGCTTGCTAAGGATCATGAAAACACAAGGTTTAAATTGTTTAACCCGGTAACAAGTACCAAAGTCGTCTGAAATAATGATGCACTTCTTATCAAAAAACTTAAAATTATGCCAAGATCAGTAAATCATGTTGCTTCAAGAGCTCGCAGAAAAAGAGTGATGAAGCTTGCAAAAGGTTACTACGGACGTAGAAAAAACGTTTGGACAGTAGCGAAAAATGCGGTAGAGAAAGGATTAGTATATGCTTACTCTGGTCGTAAACAAAAGAAAAGAAACTTCCGTTCATTATGGATTGCTCGTATCAACGCTGGAGCACGTATGCATGGATTGAGTTACTCTCAATTTATGGGCGCAATGAACAAAAGTGGTATGGAGTTAAATCGCAAAGTACTTGCTGATTTAGCAATGAACCACCCAGAAGCGTTCAAAGCAGTTGTAAGCGCTGTTAAAAAGTAAAAAGAATCTCTTTATATAGCCAAAACCCTTTCGGAAACGGAAGGGTTTTTTTGTTGGATCTATTGTTCATTCATGTGTTTCGCCCTCCAAATTTTATAAAACAAACTACGATAATTAAACCTTTCATTTGTTTAATGGTTAATGTTCACCGAAACAGATTTGCAACCTCTTTTTACCATTTTCCCGAAAGCTTCAAAAAAATATTTTAAAAATAATCACTTATTAAAACACTGTTTTACAGTTGTTTAAAATATTTTAACATTTTTTGTTGAACTTTTATTTGTTATTGTTAAACAAAATAGCATACATTTGTTTAAACTTTTTTATTAAACATTAAACAAAATAACATGAAAACACAAAGATTACTCTCAAAAATGCAAGCAATTGCTTTATCGGCAACGGTGGTTTTCGGATCGCTTACTACTTTCGGACAAACAAATGTATATGATGATGTCATTTCAACAAGTCCGAATCACACTTCTTTAACAGCAGCTATTAACGCGGCTGGTTTACAATCTGCTTTACAAAATCCAGCAGCAACATTGACTGTTTTTGCTCCAACAAATGCAGCATTCGACCAACTTGCAACGGATTTAGGAACAGATATCCCTGGGTTACTAGCGCTACCTAATTTATCTGACGTTCTTTTGTATCACGTACTTGGCGTTACAGCAGAAGCAGCGGACATTGATAACGGAGACATTGTTACTCCATTAAATATGGCAAACACAATTAAACTTACCAAGACATCTTCTGGAAGTGTTTATGCAAATCATGCGATGGTTAATGCAGCAGATTTGAGCACAGACAATGGAGTTGTGCATTCGATCGACGCCGTAATTCTTTCAAACGAAACAGTAGTGGATGTTGCGATTGACAACAACTTTTCAACGCTTGTTACAGCTGTTGTGACTGCCGAATTGGTTCCAGCTTTAACTGATCCTTTCGGAGAATTCACTGTTTTTGCTCCAACAAACGCTGCATTTGACAATTTAGCGACTGCTTTAGGGACAGATTTAAACGGGATTTTAGCATTGCCAAACTTGGCAGATGTATTATTGTATCACGTGGTTGGAAGTGAAGTATTGTCTACAGACCTTGTCGCTGGTCCAGTTGAAACACTAAACGGACAAGATGTTATTGTGAGTCTAACGATGGGAGTCATGATTAATAACGCCATGGTTACTTTACCAGATGTACAAGCTCAAAACGGGGTAGTACATGTAATTGACCGAGTATTATTACCAACCACAAATTCAATTGGTGAAATCGAATCAGTAGATACGAAAGTGTACCCAAATCCAGCATCAGAATTTGTGAACATTAGTGTATCAGATGATCAAATCAAAAAATTAAGCATCATTTCAAATGATGGTAAAATAATATCAGAAACAACGCCACTTTCAAACGCAACATCATTGGATGTAAATGGCTTGAACAGCGGTGCATACATTATTAGAATAGAAGGAAATCGTGGTGTTTACACAAAAAGCTTGATGATCGATTCAAGGAAGTAGTTTTAGTAGTTAGTTATAATGGTTAGGTTAGGTAAGTTAAGCAAAGAAAGCTCGCATTTCTGACAATGCGGGTTTTCTTTTTTTAAGATTAAGTTTCAAAAAATAGAAATTGAGAAATAATCGTATAAGGATAAATTTTAGTTACTTTTAATCCAAAAAAAGACCAAAATTGCTTTAAATTCTAACGTATTTTTTCAAAATTAGCCCTTCGCTTCTAAAGTTATGCCAAATACAAGGTACAGTATCAAAGATTTAGAGAATTTCACAGAAATCAAAAGCCATACAATTCGCATTTGGGAACAACGCTATAACTTGTTAGTCCCACGAAGAACAGAAACAAACATCCGTTACTACAGTGTCGTCGAACTGAAAAAAATACTCAACATCAAATTGTTATATGACAATGGTGTTAAGATCTCAAAAATTGCTCAACTCAAAGAAGCAGAAATTCTTGAAACGGCCAAAAACATTATTCTATCGGCCAACAACGAGATCGAGAAAAAAATCAACGATTTGACTTTGCTTATTTTGAGTTACAAAAAAGAAGAAATTTGGGCATTTTTAAACGATGAAATTAAATCGCGTGACTTATCCGATTTATACGCCACCTTCATTCTTCCTTTGTTGCGCAAAATGGGTGAATTATGGCAAGTAAATTCAATTACAATTATGCAAGAACATTTTTTCTCTTACTTATTTAGAGAATTTGTGCTACAAGAAATAAACAAATTGGATAGCGCCTCAAATGCTAAAAAAGCCCTGCTATTTCTGCATGATCAGGAAGAACATGAATTTGGAATTCTCATGTATCATTACCTCCTCAAAAAACGTGGATTCAATTGCTTTTACTTTGGGCAAAAAGTTCCAATCCGCGAATTGGAATTAGCTCAAAAAAACATCCAACCCGATTTAGTTGTCACCACCTTGACCGCCAAACTAAACGAATTAGCCTTCGAAAAAATCTTACACGTTTTAGAAAAATTGAGTAACAATTCCAAAGTGCTAGTTAGCGGAAATCAACTGGTTGGACATGAAGCGGATATTCCAAAGAACATCCATTATTTGCGCACTATTTCGGAGTTTACTGATTTGATTGATAAGGAGATGAAAGGGTGAAGTAATTGAAGGTGTTTTCAGTAGGCATTAATCAATCTGAACCAAAGTATGTCAATTCTGTATCAACAATCAAGTAATTAAATTTCAACTATTGAAGTTAATTATCTATTCAAAATTCTATCTTTATCTAAAATTAACCCCATGAAAAAAATAAGTTTTTTTGCATCAATCATTGCTTGTATCGGAATCAATTCCTTTGCTCAACAAGCTTTCAATTACCAAAAACCCAGCAAGGAAATTCTTGAATTGGTGGATGTAGAGCGCGCTCCGAGTGTGATTTTCGATAGTAAAAAACTAAACTTGGTTTATTTGTATTCGCCGATGTTTAAGTCGATTGAGGAAGTTTCTGAACCAGAATTGAAAGTAGCGGGTTTGCGCATAAATCCTGTGACGAATAATCCATCGAAACCACGGTATTTTACCAAAGTTGCGATTCAATTGAATAGAACTGGTGAACCAAAAGTGCCAGTTGGATTGCCAGCTAACGCTAAATTGATAAATATTTCTTGGTCGCCAGACGAAAATTTTATTGCGTGTGGCAACATTGTTTCAAATGGTGTTGAACTTTGGGTCATTGATGTAAAACTAGGTACAGCAAAGCGATTAACAGAAGCTCAGTTGAATGCCAATATTGAATCATCTTTCGCTTGGTTCGCTGATAGTAAAGCATTGTTGGTGAAAATGATGCCCGAATCAAAAACAACATATTTGGATGCAAAAGCAACAACTCCTTCTGGACCTATGGTTTCTGTGAGTGACGGAACGATCGCACAAAACCGAACATATCCCGATTTGATCAAAAGCAAAACGGACGAAGACAATTTCAGTACTTTGGCAAATTCAAAATTGTTCAAAATTGAGTTGAACGGTACAAAAACACTTTGGAAAGAATCAGATTTGCATCGCTCTATGAGTTTTTCGCCAGATGGAAACTATGTGCTTTTGACAACGATCAAAAAACCATTCTCAACCCTTGTTCCTTGGAATAATTTTCCGATGGAAATTTCAGTCTATACCAAAGAAGGTAAATTGGTCAATGTCATTGAAAATAAGCCTGCAGCTGATAATTTACCCAAAGGATTTATGGCAGTTGAAAAATACAAACGCAATTTTTCATGGAGAAGCGATGTGCCTGCGAGTTTGATTTATGTGCTTGCCCTCGACGAAGGAAATCCCGAAAAGGAAGTGGCTGACCGCGATGAAGTTTTTCAACTTGAGGCTCCTTTCGGTGCAAGTAATACAAAATCACTTTTAAAAACAAAGCAACGTTTCAGTGACATTACTTGGGGAACAAATGAAGTATGTATCGTGAATGATTATTGGTACAATACTCGAAATATGAAAACGTATTTGTTTAATCCTTCAAAGTCTTCAGATGGTTTGAAAGTATTGTTTGATCGCGATTATCAAGATGAATACTCGAATCCCGGAGAGTTTGAAACCGTTCGTAATCAATACAATCGCTATGTATTGCAACTAGATGGAATGACCACTTATATGGTTGGTGAAGGTCATTCAGCTGAAGGACAATTTCCTTTCGTTCACTCATTTAACCTCCAAACAAAAGCGAAAAAAGTGCTTTACAAATCCACTTACACAAACAAATTAGAAAACATTTGGGCGATTATTGATGTGAAAAAAGGTGAATTGTTGGTGCGCATTGAATCTGCAACCGAATTTCCAAATTACTATTTGCGCAAAATGAGTGGAAAAGCAAATCCAATTGCGTTGACCAATTTCAAAAATCCCTTCGAAAAAATGAATGGTGTTTCGAAAGAGGTCATTAAGTACAAACGAGCGGATGGCTTGGATTTATCAGCTACTTTGTACCTTCCAGCTGGTTACGACAAAGCGAAGAAAGAAAAATTACCTATGCTCATGTGGGCGTATCCGCAGGAATTCAAAGACAAAAACAGCGCTGGTCAAAACACGAAGAATCCGAATGAATTCATTTATCCAAACTACGGTTCGCCGATTTATTGGGTTATGAAAGGATATGCTGTTCTCGACGACGCTGCCTTTCCAATAGTAGGCGAAAAAGACGAAGAACCGAATGATAAATTCATGGAGCAATTGGTTTCGAATGCAAAAGCAGCCATTGACGCAGTGGATAATTTGGGCTACATAGACAGAACAAAAGTTGCAATCGGTGGTCACTCTTATGGTGCATTTATGACAGCAAATTTGTTGACACATTCTAACCTTTTTGCGGCTGGAATTGCACGAAGTGGCGCCTACAATCGCTCGTTGACTCCTTTTGGATTCCAAGGCGAAGAACGAAATTATTGGGAAGCACAAAAAGTGTATAACGAAATGTCGCCGTTCAATTATGCCGATAAAATGAAAACGCCAATGTTGCTTGTCCACGGAGAAGATGATAACAATTCGGGGACTTTCCCAATTCAAAGTGAGCGTTATTTTGCAGCGCTTAAAGGATTTGGAGCTCCAGTGCGTTATGTTGTTTTACCGAAAGAAAGTCATGGTTACGCGGCGAAAGAATCTATTTTGCATTTGCTTTGGGAGCAAGATATGTGGTTGGAGAAGTATTTGAAGGGGAAGTAATAATATCAGGGTTGTGTTTGGTCTTAATCAGGTCTCTTTTTGACGATTTCAATGATTTAAAAAGTGGGGATAATATTACCAACGCGTTGGTAATTGACTTTGTTTTCCTTACGCTACCACTCAGTCTTCAAAAGCGTTGCTTTTTCTCCTTCGGAAGTTTGCCGATTCACCCAAAAAACATAACTACTTAATAAATAAATATTTGCAAGAATCAAAAATCTAAGATTCCGCCTATAAAAATTCAAAACATTTAGCAAAATGAATAACCAATTTGAATTTTTTCAGAACGTTTCCGACATCATAACGTGGTATTGGACAATTCTTGATAAAACATACTTGATTTGATTTCGACATTTGCCATTTTTCAAAAAGTGGGGGTAATATTACCAACGCGTTGGTAATTTTGCCAAATTACCCAGAAAATTTAAACACTTAACAATCAAGTGTTTGTAAGATTTTAAAATCTCAAATTCCGCCTCCAAAAATTCACAACATTTAGCAAAATGAATACCCATTTTGAATTATTTCAGAACGTTTCCGACATCATAACATGGTGTTGAACAATTCTTGATAAAACACTCTTGGTTTGATTTCGACATTTCCCTTATTTCAAAAAGTGGGGGTAATATTACCAACGCGTTGGTAATTTTGCCAAATTACCCAGAAAATTTAAAAACTTATTAATCAAGAATTTAGAAAGCAAGAACATCTAAATCCCTTCACCTTAATCATTCAACCATTTAACCAATTCTTAATCAAACAGACACGCCTCATTAACCCTTCCTAAAGTAATTTTGTTAACTTCATCGAATATTAGATAAAATGCGCAGTAAGTTAGTTGGTTTTCTTTTTTTGTTTTTCATTGCGCCGAGTTTTAGCCAAGGTGATTTGGAACAAAAACTACTTCTACTCGAAGCAATCAAAGAGCAAGAAAAACAGCTAAATGTCGAAATCGAATCCTTGAAACTTGAATCCATCAAGCAATCGCTGAAAAAAGTAGGATACCCCGTTTCCACCCAACCCATAGAAATTTTAGAACATTCAGCCATGACAATTGGTTTCGATTGCAAGTACAAAATGGCTTCTTGGGTTTTTCATGTGCTAAGTCCCGATGTTTCGTTTGGTACGAATATCCGCTCCAATGATTTTCGCATTGAAGATAAATCTAGTTGCGCATCAGCTACGGAAGCGGATTATTTTTTAAAAACACCAAAAGAAGATGGCACTTTTTCCTATGATGGTTTTGGTTTTGATCGCGGGCATTTAGCACCTTCCGCTGATTTTCGTTGGTCGGCAAGCGCGCTGAGTGAATCGTATTACTACAGCAACATGACACCCCAACGACCTGAATTTAACCGAGAATCTTGGGCTGAATTAGAATTTTTACTACGAACAATCGTGGATAACGAAAAACGGTCCTTTTACATCATTACAGGTCCGGTTTTGAACGAAAATTTACCTGAAATACCAAAATCAGTCAATAAATTAAAAATTCCAGAGTTGCACTATAAAATCATTGTTGACTTGTCTGAAGATAAGCCTAGAGGCATGGCTTTTGTGATGCCAAATAAAAAATGTGCCGAAAGATTGAGCAGCTATGCCTTGAGCATTGATAGCGTTGAAAGACTCACTGGTATCAATTTCTTTCCACAGCTCGATAGCATTGAAGAACTAAAAATTGAAAGCCTCGTTGATTATACAGCTTGGCAAACTTCCAAAAACACCAAAGATGTTGAACCTCTTGACGCATTAAGCCTGCCCAAAGGCGTTTTCAACACGCAACAAGCATCGTCTAAAGTCGGCAGAAAAGTTTCCATTATTGGAAAGGTTGTCAGTTCAAAATTCTTACCCAAATCTCAATCCACTTTTCTAAATTTAGATCAATCATTTCCGAATCAACTGTTTTCCATTACCATTTGGCAAGATGGACGAAGAAATTTCAGCTACAAACCGGAAGAAGAATTGTTTGGGAAATACATTGTGGTAACAGGCACCGTCACGCAAGACAAAAATGGAATAGCTACCATAAACGTGGAGCACGAAAAGCAAATCGAAATTGTAGATGAATAATTCAGGTGAACCTTTTGGCAGAGCAGGAAAGAGAAAGAGAAACAAGCGAGAGCGAAAGTAAGAACGAGGATTTCCAGTTATTTTCACCTCATTCTCATACTGTTTAACTTCGTTGCAGCTTCGCAGTCTTGTCTTTTAGAAAGGGAATCCAATTCCAAAGTGAAGCACTGGATTAAATGGTCGAGGTACATTCGTTAAATCCAAGTTTGGTGTATTCAACAATTCTTGATTAAATGCATCCCGCGATTGGAAAATCCAACGTGAGCCTTTCGGCAATGCTGGGTTGGAAAGTGGAATTCCTAAGTCTAAACGGACAATGAAGAAATCAAGGTCGACACGTAACCCAACCCCTGCTGACACTGCAAGTTGTTCAAATAATTGTCCAGAAATTTGAGCACCCGGTCGATTCACGTCGTTCTTATAGGTCCAAACATTTCCAGCGTCAGAGAAAACAGCTCCTTTGAAAATTCCACCCATTGAGAAACGATATTCTACAGACGCGCCGATTCGGATATCACCAATTTGAGTTGCTGTTCTGTTTGAATCCAAATAATATTTGTAACTCCCTGGCCCAAGTGCTCTAGCTCTCCAACCACGGTTATCATTGGCTCCTCCTCCAAAGAAACTGTAATCGTAAGGCAAGGAAGTTTCTGAATTTCCAAAAGGAACACCGCCACCAATTAGCAAGCGACTGTTAAAACTGCTTTTTTTAGTTATCGGCTGCGCATAAATGATTTCATTATCCAATCGTACAAATTGAGAATAGCCTAATCCGAAAATCGTCTTCTGCCCTATTTCATTGGTATCCAAAGATTTATTAAAAATAGAAAGCAAATTTCCAGCTGGATCAAAAGTAGTCTTAAAGTAAATATTTGCCTTCGACTTTTTATTTTTCTTCTCTGTTGTATTGTACTCGTAAGTCAATTTCCAATCTTGCCAAATAAATTGATCGCTATATGCATTTCTTAAGAAAACATCGTTCAAATCGTCAATTTGAGTTTGAAACCCATCGGATTTAGTGATGTTTGAGTACTTCACAACAGATGCACCCGGCAAACCAATTTGGAAGATTTGAGTTTCTCCACCGTAAAATTTCCATAAATAATTCAACTGAAAGTTTTTACGAGAAAAATCAGATCGGTTTTGAAAGTTGTATGCCATCGAAACAACTGTGCGAGCCCGCTGTCTTTTGGACATAAAGACCGCTCGTCGAATTGGCAACAATCCTGGCATGTCTAATTTTACACTTGGTCCAATTTCAAAGGTGTTAAAGCTTCTTCCTGCCTTTTTAATTTTTTCACCATCCACGGACTTATCGAAAACAGGTGGTTGAGATTCGAAACCGCCGCTTAGCGTGAAAGTCAGATTCTGAGCGCCTCTAAATAAATTTTTATTTGAATAATTCAACGAAGCTGAAACCCCAAGAAATCCGTTAGAAGTAGTTGCTTTTGGTTCAAATCCAAAGGATTGCTTTTTTGCTGGAACTAAAAAATAGTGAACATCAATGTAATTCGTTCCTTCAATTTCGTGAATAATGGGTTTTACAGTAGAAAAAATCCCCAATTGTTGCAATCGAGTGTAGGTTCGAGACAAATAATATTCCTTGTAGTAATTTTCCTTTTCCAAGTAATTCTGTAACTCCATGATTTCAGGCTTCACAAACATCCGCTCATTGAAATAAAATGTAGCTATCCGCGAAACATTCAAGGTGTCCAAGTTCACATCAATACCACGTTTTTTCTTTTCGTCTTTATTCAAATATACTTTAGCAAATTCAGTCGTATCAGTTGTTGTTAAGTAACCATCTGTAATCCGATTCAACCCCAATTCGTTTATTTTCTTTTCAAAACCACTGGACATATAAGTCGTGTCAATCACATGAAAATAGGCATTTTTCACATAGGTTACTTTGTGTGGAATGCGAATGATACTGTCCGCATAATCTTTGGATTTAATCAATCGATCCGTCAAATTCATTTCAACAGCCACTTTAAAATCTCCACGCATGGTATCAACAACAAAATCGATGTTCGAAAAACTAAAACCGTAATAGGCCTCGTTTCTAAAAAGGGTTGCCAATTGCTGACGGTAATCGCCCAAAACATCTTCATCAAACGGCTTACCATTCAAAGGTTCGATGTATTCCTTTCGTAAAAATTTAGTGTACGCATCCAATAGAGAGGAATTTCCATTGACTTTTACCGAATCAATAAAATACCTTTCCCCAGGAACAACCAAATAATGCGCAATGGCCTTTTTGTTTTTTTTATAAGTGATATCACCAGTTACTTGACCGTAATAAAAACCTTTCTTTTTGAGGTAAACAGCCAATTGATTGATGGATTTCGTGTGTAAAACCGTATCCAAAACTACAGGTCGTTGTCCCATTTTGTATTTGAGCCATTCTCTAAAAAATCTTCTAGGTTCTAACGTGTCTTTGAGCGGAATCACTTTCTTGGTGTACCAATCACGGTTTTTTCGCTTCGCCTTAGCGATTCTTTTTTGATTAATTCTGTCTTCTTTTTGCGATAAACGAATGTTTTTCTCGCGCAATTCAAGATTTTTGACAATGCGTTTATTTGCAACTTTCGTGGAATCAACCATGTTGAAAGCTGTAAGTTTGAGTTTCATTCCGAGTGTTTTGAAATTTGGTTGCTGACGAATGACTTCCGTCAAATCAGACTCGGATAAACCACTTTTTTTAGTGACTTCTATCGTATTTTTCTTGAGCAAGTATTTTCCCTCAGGCACAAATTTTGTCTGTTTACAAGCAAAAAGCGTTGTAGCGAGTAAAATTCCAAGATATATTCGAGTTAATTGCTTCAATTTCTTAATTTCGAAACAAAAATAATATAAAAAGAACGTGGATAACCTATCCAAAAATAAGATTAAAGAGATTCGATCGCTCCAGCAAAAGAAATTTCGAGACGACTTTGGACTTTTTGTGATTGAAGGAATTAAGATGGTCGAAGAAGCCATTTTACATTTCCCGAAATTGATTGATTGTTTCATTCACACGTCAGATTATTCGCCTACATTTTCAGTAAGTTCATTTCCAACCTACAAAGTTGACGCCAAAACATTGAGTCAATGCTCAAGTTTGAAAACACCCAATCATGCATTGATTGTAGTAAAAAAACAAACCAATGTTTCACCCTCGACTGATTTTTCGTTAGCCATCGATGGCGTTCAAGATCCGGGAAACTTCGGAACGATATTACGGCTGGCAGATTGGTTTGGAATTGATCAAATTATTTGTTCAAAAGAAACCGTTGATGTCTATAATCCAAAAGTGGTACAAGCTAGTATGGGAGCCATTTTGAGAATAAAAGTACATTATTTGTCGCTCGAAGATTTTTTTCAAAAAACAAAACCAACCATATACGGAGCTCTGCTCGAAGGCAAAAATGTGTACGCAGAAAAACTTGAAAAGAAAGGTTTACTCTTGATGGGCAATGAAGGTAACGGCATTTCGAAGGAATTAATTCCTTACATTACCCATCCTATTTCTATTCCGAGATTTGGTCAAGCGGAATCTTTAAATGTTTCAGTGGCAACTGGGATTTTGTTGTCGGAGTTTTGTAGGGGTTAAATTGAAAAAGAACATTTCTATTAATTTCCGATTTTTCTATAAATCAATAAATGCTAAGAGTTTGAGTTTATTAACGGATTACTAATTTTCATAATAAATGAGAGTCAATTCTTTGACTTTTTTGAAATCTGAATCTGATGTTATTAATGGTAAATCCAAATAAATCGACGACGAAACAATGATACTATCTGGTAATTTTAATCCATAGCGTTTTCTTACGCTAATAGTTTCCTCTTTAATACTTTGATTAATTGGAATTATTTTGCACATATCTAAAAACTCTTTAATTACTTTTTCTTCTTTTTTTGAAATTGAATCAAATCCTAATAGTTCGAGTTCAGTAATAATGGAAATATAAAGTTGTTTTTGATTTAAGAAAGAAGCTAACGTTTCATCTCCGTTTAACAAATACAAAATAATGTTTGTATCAAGAAAGATCTTGTTACCATTCATTTCGCATTTGCTTTTGAATTGCTAAAGCGTCTTCGCCAAGTTTGATTTTACCACAAAATTTAAGCGTGTTAACCCCTTCATTCTTCGATTGTTTTGAAAGTTTATCAAACAACTTCTTAATGTTTTCTTTTGTTGCTCCTTGTTTTAATATTGCGACCATGAATCTTTATAATGTAATTATTCTACGAAGATTTTACTCTAAAGGTACTAAATTGTAATGAAAACGAGAAATTTCATCAAGAATTAATTCGCCTAGCAATCGCATCCACACATGCCATTCCATCAATGGCTGCAGAAACAATTCCACCTGCATAGCCAGCTCCTTCAGCGCAAGGATAAAGTCCTTTGACATCAACATGCATCAAGGTTTCTTTGTCTCTTGGAATTTGAATAGGCGATGAAGTGCGAGATTCAGGTGCATGCAAAACGGCTTCATTCGTTAAATAACCATTCATTTTTTTTCCAAAGTCGACCAAAGCACTCTTTAATCGTTTTGCGATGAATGGCGGGAAAATGGTATTTAAATCAACGGAAACGATTCCAGGTTGATACGAAGTTTTCGGGAAATCAAGGGATTTTTTGCCTTCAATAAAATCTTTCATGCGTTGCGCTGGAACTTGTTGTGTACTTCCAGCAGCTTCCCAGCATTTTTGTTCAATAGATCGCTGAAAATTCAAACAAACCAAAGGATCATTCTTTTTTGCTGGAAAATCGTCGGGACCAACAGAAACGACGATTCCTGAATTAGAATATGGATTATTGCGCTTCGAGGGCGACCAACCATTCGTAACTACTTCCCCATTTTCGGTGGCGCACGGAGCAATTATACCACCAGGACACATGCAAAACGAATACACTCCTCGTCCATCGGCTTGCGTTACAAGAGAATATGATGCAGGAGGCAAAAATTCATCATTCAACCTGCCGTGATATTGAATTTTATCAATCAACTCTTGAGAATGTTCAATACGCACACCAAGAGCAAATGGTTTGGCTTCAATGCGAATGTTTCGCTGGTGCAATAATTCAAATATGTCTCGCGCAGAATGACCTGTTGCTAAAATGACATTATCGAAAAGAAATTTTTCTTTGTAATTGATTTCCAGTCCTTTGACTACGTTTTTCTCGACAAAAATATTTGTGACTTTTTCTCCAAAACGTACTTCACCTCCAAATTCGATGATTTTTTCGCGCATGGCGACAATGATGTCAGGCAATTTATTGGTACCGATGTGCGGATGTGCATCAATCAAAATGTCTTTTTCAGCGCCGAAATGAACAAACCATTTCAATGTTTTCAGCACATCACCTCGTTTTTTGGAACGTGTATATAATTTTCCGTCCGAATAAGTTCCTGCTCCACCTTCTCCAAAACAATAATTGGATTCAGGGTTGACAATCATTTCTTTGTTGAGTTTTGCCAAATCTCGTCGCCGAGCACGAACGTCCTTCCCGCGTTCAAAAACAATTGGTTTTAATCCCAATTCAAGTGCCCGAAGTGCTGCGAAAAGTCCTGCTGGACCAGCTCCAATAATCGCAATGAGTGTTTTGTCTGAAACGTTTATTGGATGAAAATCTGCATCCAAATCGGGCATTTCTTCATCCACAAAAACCTCAAAACTTGCATTAATTTTAATGTCTCGTTTTCGTGCATCAATGGATCTTTTTTTCCATCGAAATGCAAATTCAGTGATTCCCTTCGGAAGTTCCGTTTGAATTTTTTGCTTTAAAAAATCTTCGTCTTTGGCTTGTTCCGGCGAGACTTGAAATTGGACTTCGAAAATCATTTATCCTTCAAAAATAAGGGAAAACCACCAGCCATTGTTGTACAATCGTTGAATTGGATTGGACGATGCTGAATTGTCTTGAATAAATCCGTTCAACAAACTATGCGAATATTTTAGTTCAATTCCAAATTTGAAATAAGTTGCAAAAAACTCCACTCCACCGCCAACTTGGCCTTGAAAATCGTGCTTTTTCATTTTGATAAATGGATCTGTTAAGCTTTGTGTTGCATTTTGTTGTGACTGCAAATCGACAGAATATTGTCCACCAAAAAAAGCATAAGAAGCAAAATTATTAAGCCGTGTTGTTCTAAATTGAAGCATCAATGGCAAATCAATGTTCGTTGAATTTACCCGTTCTTCGTTGACAATGTCTTCTTCTAAATTCAACGGATCTTCAAATTTTTGGATAATTGCACGCTCTTGAAAAGAAAGTGTTGGAATAAAGCGCAAACGCAAAACTGGAGTTCCGAGTTTAATCGACGTGAGTACTCCAAGTTGTCCACCTGGTTGTGACTTCACTTCCATGCTTTTAAGTCCGTAAGATGAATAGGCATCCAATTTTTGGTAAGATGTATAATCCGAAGAATTAAATCCAAGCATAAAACCAAAGTGAAAGGTTCGTTCATCGTATTTACGATAGTTCAGCGGTTTTTCTTTTTGAGAAAATCCTTGGAGGTAAATCAACGAAAAGCAAAAAATGAAAACAATTCTCATATGCTGATGAACGAAATTAAACTTTAAAAATTGCAATTCTTCTTTCTACCTTTTTACTTGATTCCTGAATAAATGGTTGCGATTCCACCTGAAACCAATTTAGATGTCACATTTCTATAACCTACTTTCTGCAAAATGGTTTCAAAATCTTTACCTTCCGGAAAGGCTGCAACAGATTCTGGCAAATACTCGTACGCTTTCACATCTTTGGAAATGCGTTTACCAAAAAATGGAATGATGTATTTTGAATGAAACCCATAATATTGTTTCACAGGGAATTTTTTCGGTTTCGAAAATTCGAGAATCACTGCTTTTCCATCTTTCCGCAATACACGGAGCATTTCGGTTAATCCTTTTTCCAAATTTTCGTAATTCCGTACACCAAAACCAACGGTCAATGCGTCAAAATAGCCATCTTCAAACGGCATGTTTTCAGAATCGCCCAATTTCATTTGAATGATATTGTCAACCGCTTTTTTCTTCATCTTTTGGCGACCAACCTCAAGCATTCCGTTCGAAATGTCCATCCCAATAATTTCAGTTGGATTTAGTTTCAACAGAGCAATCGCAAAATCGCCCGTTCCTGTGGCTAAATCTAGGATTTTTTTAGGTGCAATTTCGCGCAATTGATTCACTGCTTTTCTTCGCCAAATCTTGTCTATTCCGAGCGATAAGAAATGATTCAAAAAGTCATATCGTTTAGAAATATTATCGAACATTTCAGCAACTTCTTCCTTTTTACTTTTGCTATCGTCGTTGTATGGTTTTACTTTAGTTCCCAATGATTTAAAATTAATTTCGTTGAATTTATAAGGGCTCTTCGCCTTTTTACGCCTTAATTAGCTGTTCAATTTCGGCAAGCAATTCTTCTTTGTTAATCGAAACAACACCACTTGATTCGCACACCAATCCGCCAGCAATGTTTGAAATTTCAGCAACATGTTTCAACGAAGCGCCAGCAATCAAACAAAGCGTAGCCACAGAAATAACCGTATCTCCTGCCCCACTTACATCTGCTATGTTTCGAATATGTGCTGGACACAAATGATTTTCAGATTGATTTTTAATAAAAACACCGTGTTCGGAAAGCGTCACAAATGAAATTTCATTTTGAAGTTTGTTTTCCAACGCTTCAATAGCTTCGTTAAATTTCGAAGGGTCGCTCGTAAAATCAAAATCAATTCCAGTACCTTCTTTTAGTTCCTTTAAATTGGGTTTAAATAAGGTAACGCCTTGATATTCAAAAAAGTGATCTTTCTTCGGATCAACCGTTACAACACATTTTTTCGCCTTCGCTTTTTGAATAATTGCATGAATCACTCTTGGAGTAAGAACTCCTTTGTTATAATCTTCAAAAATAACAGCATCAATTCCTTCTTCCAACATCGCACTTACTTTTTCTATAAGTGCATTTTCTTCCTGTTCAGAAATCAAATTCGTTTGTTCAGAATCGATGCGCAACAAATGTTGGTTGTTTCCAAGCACCCTTGTTTTGACCGTTGTTTTGCGTTCATTTGACAACACCAATCCGTTGTCAGAAATCCCAGCTTCTTTCAATAAATTAAGAAATGTTTTTGCTTCGTTGTCATTTCCAATCACCGAACAAATAACTGGTTTTGCGCCTAAAGCTACTAGGTTTAAAGCCACATTTGCTGCTCCGCCCAGACGATCTTCGTGTTTAGACAAACTTACGATTGGAACCGGCGCTTCAGGACTGACACGATTCACTTTTCCCATCAAATATGCATCAATCATGACATCGCCAATAACCAAAACACGCTTTGAATTAAATTCCGAGAAAAGTTTTTTAAATTTCATTAGCTTAATTTTTCAAGTGCTGTTTTTATACGTTTCAATGCCTCTGTAAGTGTTGCTTCGTCCGTTGCGTAAGAAATACGAATGCAATTTGGATCGCCGAAAGCATCTCCCGTTACCAATGCCACCAATCCTTCGCTCAGGATAAATGAACATAAATCATTTGCATCTTTCACTACTTGCCCGTTGTACGATTTACCATAAAAATAAGACACATCAGGAAAAACATAAAACGCGCCTTCCGGCAAATTTGTTTTCACCCCTTTTATTTCATTCAACCCTTTGATTACCAAATCACGTCGACTGTGAAACGCCTGAATCATATCTTTTAAAACCGTAGGATCCGCTTTCATTGCTGCAATTGCTGCTTTTTGCGTAATACTGCACGTTGCCGAAGTAAATTGACCTTGCACTTTGTTGCATGCATCTGCAATTTCTTGAGGCGCACCGATATAACCTAAACGCCAACCAGTCATTGCCCAAGCTTTGGACACACCATTTACCGTAACTACTTGGTTGTAAATCTTATCGAATTGAGCAAAACTTTCGTGTTTCCCAACAAAATTAATATGTTCATAAATTTCATCTGAAATCACCACCAAATTTGGATATTTCGCAACAACATCAGCCAAATCACTCAATTCTTGTTTGCTATACACCGAACCTGTTGGATTACACGGTGTTGAGAAAATCATCATTTTCGTTTTTGGCGTAATCGCAGCCTCCAATTGAGCAGGGGTAATTTTAAAATCTGTATCTATCGAAGCATGTACAATCACTGGAACACCTTCTGCCACTTTTACAATTTCAACATACGAAACCCAGTATGGAGCAGGAATGATCACTTCATCCAAAGGATCAATTAAGCTCATTACTACATTCGCAATGGATTGTTTTGCACCTGTTGAAACAATGATTTGATTTTTAGTATAATTCAAACCGTTGTCTCGCTTCAATTTTAATGCAATGCTCTCACGTAAATCATCGTAACCAGCCACAGGTGTGTACATGGTAAAATTGTTGTTCATAGCTTCGAGGGCAGCATCTTTGATGAATTGAGGAGTGAAAAAATCTGGTTCTCCAAGACTTAAGGAAATAATATCTTTTCCTTGCGCTTTTAATTCGCGACTAATGCGCGACATGGCAAGTGTTGCAGATTCTTCCATGGCCATTAGCCGTTTTGATAATTTAAGCATATCTAATTTCTCTTGATTGGCTTTAAAAATGAAATTCTGAACAAAATTACACAAACAAGTCAAAGTAAGGACTAGTTACTTAGGTAATTTTATGCTTTCTTCCACCATAAGATTGTGGATAAATCCTTTTTTGATTATTTCTTAAAATTGCAGGTAAAGATTAACTTCGTGAATCAAATGGAACAAGACAAGTTTATAGACATCCAAAAATTAATTGCAAGCAAAAATCCAAAAGCGGCGAAATGGATTCCAGGATTTGTGATGCGTTATTTGAAGCGAATCTTGCATCAGGATGAAATCAATGCTTTTTTAGTCAAACACAAAAACGATAAAAATGAAGTTTTCTGTGACCATGTTATGGAATACTTCAACATCAAAGTGATTGTGGATGGCATGGAAAAAATTCCGAAAGAAGGAAAAGTGATTTTGGCTATGAATCATCCTTTAGGTGGAATGGATGCAATAGCGTTAGTTTCAGCGCTAAAAAACCATCGAAAAGACATTAAATTTATAGTAAATGATCTTTTGATGAATCTCACAAACCTTTCTGAACTCTTTGTTGGCGTGAATAAACATGGTAAAAATGAAAAATCAACGCGCCAACAGCTGATAGAATTGTTTGAATCAGATCAACTCATTTGCATTTTTCCAGCTGGATTGGTAAGTCGACGTACAAATGGAAAAATTCGTGATTTGGAATGGAAAAAAACATTTATGATTTACGCGAAAAAACACAATCACGTGATTATACCTATTCACATCGATGGGAAATTATCCCGATTTTTCTATAATTTGGCTAACTTTCGACAAAAAATAGGCATTAAGGCAAACATTGAAATGCTTTATTTATCGAATGAATTATTTAAGCAGCGCAATAGAACGATCCGTTTCACTGTTGGTGATCCAATCGTGGCATCTGATTTGAGCACATCGAAAACAGAATTAGAGCTTGCTCAAGATATTAGAGCAAAAGTATATGAGCTTGAACCGAAAAATTAATATGGAACCAATTATTCAACCAATAGCGAAGAGTATTTTAAAGCAGGAATTAAATCAAGATCGCTTTATCCGTAAAACGCGCAAAGGCGATAATGAAATTTATGTGGTTAATGTTCACAATTCGCCAAATGTACTTCAAGAAATTGGTCGCTTGCGCGAAGTCACTTTTCGTACTTCAGGCGGTGGAACAGGCTTGTCGGTGGATTTAGATCATTACGACACCGATGAAGTTTGCTATGAACAGCTGATCGTTTGGTCGCCAGAATACGAAGAAATTGTAGGTGGTTACCGCTACATAAAATGTGCTAATGCTCTTTTACCAAATGGTGAAATCGCCTTGTCAACCAATCATTATTTTGATTTTACAGATCGATTTCTAAGCGATTATTTGCCCGAAACCATTGAATTAGGAAGAAGCTGGGTTCAACCAGAATTTCAGCCGAGCGTGAATATGCGTAAAGGATTGTATTCGTTGGACAATATTTGGGATGGACTCGGAGGTTTGGTTGTGAAAAACCCTGAAATCAAGTATTTTTTCGGAAAAGTAACGATGTATCCGAATTACAACAGAGAAAGTCGCGATTTCTTGTTACACTTTATGCATCATTATTTCCCAGACAATGAAGGACTTATGAAGCCATATAATTCATTGGTTCAAGATTACAATCCCGAAGAACTTGATGCGCTTTTGGAAAATCTTGATTTCAAAGAAGGATTCAAAGTGCTGAACAGTTATGTACGTCAACGTGGAGAGAACATTCCTCCGTTGGTTAACATTTACATGCATCTTTCTCCATCGATGAAAACTTTTGGTACAGCCGTAAATCCAGACTTTGGAAACGTAGAAGAAACAGGAATTTTAGTGACAATCGCTGATATTTTTGCAGATAAGAAGGAAAGACATATTGAAGGGTGGTGAGAATCAGAGCGGGAATGAGTGCGAGAGCGATAAAGAGCTAGATTAAACGATGACTGAGTTCAGATAGCTACCGGAATCGAAGTCAGAGATTTTTGAGTGCTAGAGTGACTAACGAAAAGTAATTCCTTCATTTTTAATCCCCAATTTTCACAAGTTCGGAACATTTTTTGCGTTCATACGAATAATAAGGTATGAAGTACATTTTTTATCTTCTGGTTGTCATCGGGTTCGCGCATTTTGGTTTAGGTCAAAACTTGGCTGGATTTTGGCGTGGAGCGATGGTTCAAAACGGCTACACCATGGAAAAAAGTGTTCCTTTCATGCTTGAAATTTCCATTCAAGGAGGAACAGTAACTGGATTTTCACGGGATGAGATTTACAACACAGAATCGTATGCATTAAAAAAACTGAGCGGAACTACCGAACAAAATAAGTTAACATTCAAACAAACCGTTATTTCTAAAAAGACGACATCGAGCAAATTAAATTGGTGTAAAATGGATGCCGATTTGACCTACAACGAAAAAACAGGATACTTGGAAGGGACTTACAAAAGTTCGGATTGCAGAAACATCAGCGGAAAAATGATCCTTTATCGCATGGATGGCAAAATTTCGATGGATGCAAAACCGAGCGAAACACATCATTGGTTCGATCAATTGGTAAAAGATGTTGCAAAAGGTCTGAATGCTCCCGAAATTCGAAAAAAAGAGCGCGAAAGTTTTGTTTTTAAACCTATTTACTTTGACTATGACAAAGACGAAATTAAACCTGAATTTTTCACCTTTCTCAACGATATGATTAAAATCATTGAAGGTCACACAGATTTGCGCGTAAAAGTCACTGGTCACACAGATGCGGATGGTTCAGATGCCTACAACGATGGACTTTCGGCGCGTCGAGCGAAGGCAATCATTGATTTTTTTGTAGCAAGAGGATTAAGTCGTGATCGACTAGAATTTGAGTTTAAAGGTGAAAAAGCACCTGTCGATTCAAACGAAACTTCTGAAGGAAAACAACGCAACCGTCGCGTAGACTTTAAATTTATTTAATTTTAGCCTATCATTTCTAATGATTGAATAAGGATTAAATGAATTTATCTGACGTAAAAAAAACAATTCCAGCCAATGTTACGCTTGTCGCTGTTTCGAAAACGAAGCCAGCACATCAGTTATTTGAATTGTACGAGCAAGGTCAGCGCATTTTTGGAGAGAACAAAGTTCAAGAAATGGTTGACAAATATGAGTTGCTTCCAAAAGACATTGAATGGCACATGATTGGTCACTTACAAACCAATAAAGTCAAATACATTGCTCCTTTTGTATCCATGATTCATGCCGTTGATAGTTTGCGCTTGCTGAAAGAAATCAATAAACAAGCTCAAGCAAATAATCGGATTATTGACTGCTTGCTTCAATTTCATGTAGCCGATGAAGACACAAAATTTGGTTTAAGTTTTGATGAAGCCACTCAACTTTTGGAGGAAGCAGATTTTATGGAATTGCAAAACGTTGAAATTTGCGGAGTCATGGGAATGGCAAGCTTCACTTCCAACGAACATCAAATTCGAAGTGAATTTCAAGAATTAGAAGCAAATTTTCAGCAAATAAAAAGTCATTATTTCAAATTTAATCCACGTTTTAAACACATTTCAATGGGTATGAGTGGTGATTATGAAATTGCTATTGAAGAAGGAAGTACGATGGTACGAATTGGAAGTAAACTATTTGGAGAACGTTAATAAAATCACATGATATACACCTTGTTTTTATTTCTATTTGTCGCTCATATTGGATTGAGTCAATCAAATTACATTGACTCGTTGACCAAAGAACGCCACAAACATTCAGATGAATTGGTGGACCCGAGTGCTCAAATATTGACAGATAGTGAAATTGATCATTTTCGGGGATTGGATTATTTCGACATCAACGAAAATTACCGCATTCAGGCCATGATTAAAAAATCGAAAGGAAAAAAATTTAAAATGCCAACATCAACAGATCGTTCTCCAATCTATAGACGATATGGCTATGTATATTTCAAAATCAACGATGATTTGTGCACATTGACGGTTTATCAAAACATGGAATTGATGAAGAAAAAAGGATATGAAGATTATTTGTTCATTCCTTTTCGAGATGCAACAAGTACAGTAGAAACGTATGGCGGTGGTCGATACTTGGATTTGAGAATGCCAACTTCAGATCACATTCAAATCGATTTTAATTTGGCGTACAATCCTTATTGTGCTTATTCGTATAGATATTCCTGTCCAATTCCACCTGAAGAAAATAAACTCAAAGTGCGTATTGAGGCTGGAGAAAAAACGCCTTTTGGTCATTAATCGGAAGAATTGTTAAAATTATTTTCCAATCGCTTTGTTTTCCTTTTGAGATAACTTTACTTTAGAACTAAAACTTAATCATCATGATGTCAAAAAATGTCAAACCAAAAACATCAAATGATAACAGACTTTAAAATTAATGCAATTGGAAAGACATACCCCATTCAGGAAGCATCTTTTGGCAAGAAGATTCTTCTAGAAAAACCGCGATAATTCGGGTCGATTTTAATTGAAATCAGGCTATTTTGGACCCGAAATTGGTCGGCGTGAAGGTTTGAAGCTGTTTTGGGTGTTAGGTGGTGTGTTTAGCGGCATTTGAAACGATTTTTAGACGCCCCCATTTTTACTTATTTAATTGATTTTCAATCACATTATTCGTTTCTTAACGGATAACAGATACACAACCTAGACAGCTCATTTCAGCCTCAATTTGAACTAATTTAAGCTAAATTATCCGCTAGAATCTCTTCCAGAATCCCCACCTACAACCTTGCCATTCGGAAAGTCAATTTCCCAGCGCCTAAAAAATACAGGCATGTTTTCACTCAACTCTCCCACTCGCTCCACATACACTTTTCCATTGTTCAAGAAATTAAAAAAATAGTTGCCCAGCTCAAAAATCAATTTTCTTCCTTTCTTATAAGCGGAAGTGAAGCCCTGAAAATCAAACCCTTTTTTGAAAAGTGCATTGCGGTGAATTTCAACCTGTTTGCCATTTCTACCGACAACTCCTTCCAACACAACCAGGTTTCTGCGAAGTCGTTCTTTCAATTCATTTAGCCTTGATTTTACCAACGCCCGTGCGACGCTGTGATGTTTATTTTTGCACGGTACTGAACAAAAAACCTTATCGGTTCTGCCAACGACCTTACCCAAACATGTTGGACAAGGAGCGTGTTTAAATTTTGATTTATTACACATAAAAGGTACGTTTAAAACCCTAATATAGTGAAAATCGTTCAATGGATAGTCATAAAATCTAAAAAAGAATACTCTAATTGGGACTTGTTAATCAAAATAATGTTAAGGCTACTCCTGTAATTTCAAAAATTAACTAACTTTGAAACATGAGTTTTGTATACCCACAATTTCTTTGGGCGCTGTTAGCACTGGCTATTCCAATCATCATTCATTTATTTAATTTCCGGAAATACAAAATCCTTTATTTTTCGAGTCTTCAGTTCATTCAACATGTTGAACAGCGAAGTAAATCGACTCAAAAAATCCGAAATCTAATTATTCTGATTCTGCGCATGTTGGCTTTTATCGCCATCGTTATTGCGTTTGCTCAACCTTATTTTGGTGGGATTCCAGAAGGACAAAATTTAGGGAAAGATGTGTTGGCCATTCACATCGACAATTCCTATTCCATGACCATGAAAGGTGCGGAAGGCGAATTGCTTTCTGAAGCCAAGGAATCAGCGCGGAAAATTCTAACTGAAGCACCCTTGAATGCTCGCATTTTACTTTCTACCAATGGATTAGATGGGATTGAATCGCGGTTAACAACAAAAGTAGATGCGCTGGACAGATTGGATAAAATAGAGCCCAGTCCGATGGTTCGTTCATTCGACGAAGTCATTAATTGGCAAAAAAATAATTTAAAAAACTCTTTCGAATTGAATGAAATGGGGAATGTTCAACACATTTACCTTTCTGATTTTCAAAAAAACACGACAAAATTCGAATTGCTAAAAGCAGACGAACAATCCTTCTATTTCCCTATTGTTGTTAGTCCGCAGAACAAAAGTAATTTGAGCATAGATTCCGTTTGGTTTTCCTCACCCCTTCATAAAGTTGGCTTGAACAAGGAATTGAATATAAAGTTGAGCAATAACAGTGGAACGGATCTTCAAAATGTACAATTGAATTTTGAGTTAGATTCAAAAAAAAGAGACTTATTTGTCGATATCCCAGCCAATTCTTCGACTGTTGCACTCATGAATTACACTGATAAAAATGCAGGATTGAAATTCGGCAAGGTAGTAATTCAAGACAATCAATTTTACGCTGACGACGAATATTATTTCAGTTATGAAGTTGCCAAACAATCCAAAATTTTAATCATTAATGGCGAAAACGCAAATTCAAGCATTTCAAACATTTATCGTTTAGATAATTTTTATGCGGTCAATGAAATTAGCCAAGGACAATATACGCAAGACATGCTAACGGAAACTAATTTAGTTGTCTTGAATGGTGTGAACGATATTCCATCCGGTTTGAATGCAGGATTAACCGATTTTTGGAATAATGGTGGGACAGTTGCGTTGTTTCCAGGAGCGAATATCAACACATCGAGCATCAATTCTTTTCTAAGTGCAGTTAAATTGCCAATTATCAATAAATTAATCGGTCAAAATGCGCGCATCAACAAATTGAATTACAAAGACCCATTTTTTACAGGGGTATTTGAAAAAGAAAAGGATAATCTCAGTCTTCCAGCTGTCTCCAAATTCTATTTGACCAATGAAACCATGGGCTCGAATTCACTGAATGTCATTCAACTTCAAAATGGCAAACCGTTATTTTTGAGGTCAGACGGTGAAAAACAGGCATTTTTATTTACCAGTGTCCTTTCCCCCGATTTTGGTTCGTTTACTTCTGACATTTTATTTACGACACTTTTTCTGCGAATTGGAGAATTATCCTTGCGCGATGGTCCCATTGCAATAACTATTGGTGAAGCAACGAAATATCCGATTTATGCCAAAATAAACTCCGAAAAACCCATTCATTTGGTTGGGAAAAACGTTGATTTCATTCCAAAGCACGAAAAAAATAACGGAGTTACTTACCTTGATTTGAGCGGATCAGAAGCGATAAGTCAGTTGAAATCTGGTGTTTATTCCATTATGGGTGAACAAGAACTTGGTAAAATTGCATTGAATTACAATCGGAAAGAATCAAAAATTGACCCAATGACCAAAGATGAAATTTTGGATGTCATGGCTGAGAAAGGAATTAAGAACACGTCATTGCTTGAAGTGAGTCAGGGAGCTAGCGTTACGAACTTGCAACTTGACAAGCCTTATCCGTATTGGAAAATCTTTGTTGTGCTCGCAATTCTATTTTTAGTTGCTGAGATTTTGGTCATCAAATTTTGGAATCAATCCTTGAAAGATGTTCCGACTCAAACCACTTGAAGTTTATGAAAATTCTACTCAAACACGTAAAAATTATCGATCCTTCATCCGCATTTAACGGAAAAACGAAGGATATTTTGATTGAAAATGGAGTCATTTCGGCGATAGAAGATTCGCTCGAAGATTCAGAAGCTACAGTTGTTTTAGAGGAAAATTTACATGTGAGCCAAGGATGGGTTGATGCGAAAGCTCACTTTTGTGATCCAGGCGAAGAACATAAAGAAACCATTGAATCAGGATTGGATGCTGCATGTTTTGGAGGATATACACATGTAGCCGTGTTACCAAGCACAAATCCAGTTGTTGATGGAAAATCACAGGTTGAATATTTATTGCGGAAAGCAGACAATCATGCAACGACTTTGCATCCCATTGGTGCAATAACAGCCGGAATGCACGGTGAAAATTTGGCTGAAATGTATGATATGTTCCAGTCTGGCGTTCGCATTTTTTCGGATGATTTGCACCCAGTAAATGGAGGAATTATGTTTCGTGCCTTGCTTTATGCGAAAAACTTTGGCGGTAAAATTATCGGATTTTCACGCGATTTTTCATTGGCTGGAAATGGAATGGTCAATGAAGGAGTTGCTAGTACAAAAACAGGATTGAAAGCAGATCCTTCGATTGCTGAAGTAATTCAAGTGGAGCGAAATATTCGATTGCTTGAATATACAGACGGTGTTTTACATTTAACTGGAATTTCGTGTGCGGAAAGTGTAGATCTCATTCGCCGTGCGAAAGAACAAAACTTAGCCATAACAGCCGATGTGCATATCGCTAATTTGCTTTTTAACGAAGAAGATGTTTTGGGATTCGATTCCAATTTCAAATTCATGCCACCTTTGCGCAGCGAAGCAGACAGAAAAGCGCTGTGGAATGGTTTAAATACTGGAACAATTGACATGGTTGTCTCCGACCACAGACCGCAAGATCAAGAAGAAAAAGAAGTTGAATTTGACAATGCTTCGTTTGGAAACATTCAGTTGCAGACCGTTTTCGGTGCACTTGGAACATGTGAAGAATTCAACTTAGACCAATTTATAAAAGGAATTTCTGTAAATTCGAGAGCATTACTTTCGATCGATGAAAATCCAATTGCTGTTGGAAATCAAGCTGATCTTACGTTGTTTTGTCCTACTTCTACATGGACTTTTAGTCCCGATCAAGTGATTTCATCCACAAATAACACGTCTTTGTTGAATAAAGAATTGAAGGGACATGCATTTGGAATCATTAATAATGGTAAATTCGCCTTCAAAGACACCCTGCATGACTGATAAGAAAAATTTCAGAAAACAATTTTGGAAAGATCGCAAAATGGTTGGCGCTATGGCACCAAGTTCAAAACATTTGGCGAAAAAAATGGTTGAAAACATCGATTTTGATGCGTCGCCGATTATTGTAGAATTGGGTCCAGGAACGGGCGTATTTACAGATGAAATCATCAAAAAAATGCCTCAAACAACCACTTTGTTGGTCTTTGAATTAAACGATTTATTTTTTCAGAATTTACATGCACGCATAAATGATCCACGGGTACATGTCATCCATGATTCAGCGGAACACATTGAAAAATACTTGGAAGAATACAAATTAGGGAAGGCTGACGTTGTAGTTTCTTCCTTGCCATTAGCAGTATTTCCTGAAGAATTAAGACTTTCAGTGTTAACAGCATCCAAAAATGCACTAAAATCGAATGGACAATATATTCAATTCCAATATTCTTTACAAGCAAAAAGACTTTTAAAGAAATTCTTCGTGAATATGAAAATTCGTTTTACCGCGTTGAATTTTCCTCCAGCGTTTGTGTATACTTGTAATAAGTTAGATTAAAAACAGAAGACCATACTTGTTCTTATTCAAAACAAAAAACCACCTACTTTTGGGTAGATGGCTCAAATGCTTTTGAAGGATTTTAATTTAAGTGAATTAACATATTTTTCTTCTTCACTTTTTTCACTTCGAGTGATTTGCTATAATTTAAAATGGCATTTAACACTTGAGTGCTTGGTCCGGATTTCAACTCCCCGATTGGAGCGTCTTTGAGTACATTTTTTAACATAGGCGACAAAAAAGATTTTAGCGTTCATTTAAATACTATAACGTACCTTTTTTTTGAATATTGTTGGAGCTAAAAAAAACTTTGAAATTCGATTAGTAGCTTCCTAACCAACGTCGTAAGAACCACTCTGTTCCTAATAAAAGTATTAAAAGAAGTAAAACCCACCAGTATTCAATCAAGTCATTAAAACTTGCTTCTTGGTAAGAAACTGTGGTTAAATCGTTTCTTTTCAGTAAATCATCCAATGACTTTTGGTAATTATTCATGGTATTGAACTTACCTCCAGAGTTTTGTGCCAATTGGTTCAATAATGTGTGATTTGCGCGCGTATCTAATTGCTCATTATTCAAATCTTCAACAATAAAAATCCCTTCTTTAGCATATGCTTTTCCAGCGAATTTCGTGTTTGCTTTCCAAGAATATTTTCCTGGTTTCAACTGACCTAAATCCAATTTATATCCATCACCAAAGACACCGAATTGCATTTTGGACTCTTTTCCTTTTTCGTCTGTTAAATTGAAGTTGATCGTTGGTGTTGTGATTTGCTCTAGCGACTCATTTAAAAAAGAGGCGTTGACAATCACATTCTCATCTTTCAGAAATTTCTTAGGCAAATTTACGCGCAATGGACTGGCATTTTGTTTCACCAACAAAAACTGACCAATTTTGGAAACCAATTCAGTAAACGAAGTTGTTGATTCTGTTCGAGCATATTCAGCCATTTTCCAGCGCCACAAACCTTCTCCATAAATGACACCATACTTGAACTGATTCATTTTTCCAAAGAAAATTTGTGGATCTTTTTTGACTACAGGTCCAACACGTTGATAAGCCAAAATATCGGCATTATTTGGTGTAGACATTTGCCCAAATTTGCTTTTCAAAGGAGGATAAAATTTGAATGCCTTTACCAATTCATCACTTATTTCAAATTGTTGAAACCCATTATTTATGGTACCTTCTATTTCATCCGTTTGATTAGATGAAGGAATGCCAAGACCAATTCCGAGTGCAGTTGTAGCGCTTCGTTCCGAATTTGGTCCAACAACAAGCAATTTGGAAATTCCATTATTCATGATGGCATTTCTAATTTCAGTAGAAGTTGGACGACCTGCTTCGTGCCAAACAATTAAATCAACGTTTTTCAAATCCCGATCCCATTCATTTATAGGCACAAATTTGATTTCCAAATTTTCGTCTCCATCCCAAACGGATTTCAACGCCGACATGTCTGGATGTGGAGCATCTGCAAGAATCAAAATTTTGCTTCGCGAATCGACCACTTCGATGTAAAATGACCTGCTGTTGTTTTCATAATTGAACTCGTTGTTCTTACGGTCAACACGAACAGTATACCTTTGAAAACCTACTGATTTTGCAGTCAAATTAAACGAGACCTGTTTAAAATCACTGATTCCATCATCGTAATTAACGGATTGCGAAGCTACGACTTGTCCGTTCAATTCAATGGTCACTTGAGCTGAAGATTTGCCCATTTTATTCCCTTCAATGTCTACTAATACAGGAAATTCGTTGTTTAGAAAAGCTAGATCATTCGCCGCCACATTTTTAACAAAATGATCTCGTTTGTATATCGTATCTCCGACCCCAATGGTGTAAACGGGCGTCATTGTCAATTTCCGAGCGGCATAAACAGGATTACTGCCTTGATTAAAATTCCCATCGGAAACCATTAAAATCCCACCTAAATTACGGTTGAAGTAATCCGTTCGAATTTGTTCAATGCTTTTAGATAAATCTGTATTCAGCAATTTAAATTCAGGCTTTTCGAATGGTTTTAAATCGGCCCCAAATTGATATGAAACGATATCAAACTTATCACCTAATTTCGTTTTTGCAGCCCCGAGAAGTTCGTTGACTTTTTTCTTCACTGAGGCAGAATCTTTGTAGTTCAGCATCGAAGTCGAAGCATCAATACCAATTACCAGGACAGGTTTTTCGTCTCGGTAAATGAATGCTTGAAAAATGATTCCGATAAAGAGTATTCCAAGCAGAAAAAGAGACGCTGCGCGCAATGCAATAAGTAAGCGCTTCCATTTTGTTGCAATTTCAGCCAACCAAGGTGATTTACCTCTATAAAGCCAAAGAGCCAAGAAGACTGATATTACAGCCCAAGGCAAGAGCCAAAACAACGAAATGTCCGAATCAAAATTCATAGGGTTACGAAGTTAATAAACTTAATGAGACTAGCGCATGGTGCACAAAAAAAGGGGAAACGCATCTCCCCTTTTTAACATTTTTTTAATTCAATTACTCTTTGAAATTTTTCATGGTGTAGGATATTCCTAAACCAAGTACTGATTTAAATTGTGTACGTGGCCCTGAGTTTCCTTTTGCATCTCTGATTGTAATATCATCGTCGTAAATCAATGTCCAGTTCAATGAAGCTGATAACCAAGAATTGACTTTAAATGTCCAAAGAACGTCCACGTTAACATCAATATTTTGCGGGTTTTTCGCATAGTTGGAGAACAACTCTAACTTAGATTTGAAATTAACATTTTTGAAAAGTTCCTTTTGGTAAGTCAATTTAAAGTAAGCTCCATACTCGTAACGAACACGATTTCCTCCAGTTGTCACTTCGCCGCTAGGTCCAAAAATCCCTTTGTCCACACCAAATGCGCCCGCATCAGCTAATTTCTGATCATTAACGATCGTGATTTTTGTTGACAACGGAGATAAGAAAACTGATAAATGCTCATTCGGAGTATAATCAATTCCAAGGGAAAGGTTTACATATCCTGGAGCCATGAATCTTGAAACAGGAGTTGAATCATTTGGGTAAGCGAAACCATCCATGAATTGTGTACGAAAGCCACCAATCATCGATACATACCATTTCTCTTTTAGTTTGTAACCTACATTCGTTGCGAAATCGATTTTATCATCTGTTTTTTGGAATCCAGCTTTTCTTCCCGTAGAATCCAAGTATTTAACTCCACCTAGCGCTAATTCAAGGTTATTTTTCCATTGCCATTTATTCTTCGAATAGTCAGCAGAAGCGGAAATAAAGGCTAGCGCAGAAATATTGTTACGTCCCCCTGCATTCCAATTTACAAATGCAGATTGTGTACCATTGATTCCAAAAGCGGACTTTAAACGCCAATTTTTAACAACAGGTGCCTCAACAACTGTTGTATCTTGCGCCAAGGAGCTTCCAATAAAAAGCATACAGCAAGAAAAAGCGAGTAGCAAACGAGTAGAATATTTCATGTTAATTAATTTTAAAAATTTGCGCAAAGTTGTCAAATTTAAATGATTTATGCAAACACAAAGACAATCCGAGGCATGATTAAACTAGATTGAATTTATACGCTTTAAGGCTATGAATATTTGAATTCAAGAATGTGTTTTGTACCTTTGCCTTCGAAAAAAAGAAAAATCAGAGAAATGAAGAAAAACGTATATATTGTTGCTGCTGTTAGAACACCTATGGGTGCTTTCTTGGGCGGATTATCAACTATTCCTGCCACAAAATTGGGAGCAACTGCTATTGAAGGAGCTTTGAAAAAAGGAAATATCACTCCAGAAATGGTTGATGAAGTTTTTATGGGAAATGTACTTCAAGCGGGAGTTGGTCAAGCACCTGCTCGCCAAGCAGCCTTGGGTGCTGGACTTGGTCAAAATGTTCCATGTACAACAGTGAACAAAGTATGCGCTTCAGGTATGAAAGCAACTATGTTAGGTGCTCAAACTATTTTAGCTGGTGATAATCATATTGTTGTTGTTGGAGGAATGGAAAACATGTCTTTAACTCCACACTATATGAATGGACGAACAGCAACAAAATTTGGAGGAATTCAAATGATGGATGGAATTACAAAAGATGGTTTACTTGATGTTTATAGTAATGTCCCAATGGGGAATTGTGCTGAGTTATGTGCAAAAGAGCATAATTTTTCACGTGAAGACCAAGATAACTTTGCGATTACTTCTTACAAAAGAGCTACTGCAGCTTGGGATGCAGGGAAATTTGACGAAGAAATAGTTCCAGTGGCTGTTCCTCAACGAAACGGAGAACCTATTTTAATTTCAAAAGACGAAGAATATAAAAATGTGTTTTTGGAGAAAATCCCATCGCTTCGTCCAGCTTTTGATAAAGAAGGAACCATCACAGCTGCTAATGCATCGACTTTAAATGATGGTGCATCTTGCTTGATACTTGCTTCTGAAGAGGCTGTTGCAAAATATGGTTTGAAACCCATTGCTAAAATTGTTTCATATGCTGATGCGGCTCAAGCACCTGAGTGGTTCACAACAGCTCCTGCAAAAGCAATTCCTGTGGCTTTGGCCAAAGCGGGATTATCTACCAATGACATCGATTTTTGGGAATTAAATGAAGCATTTGCTGTTGTTGGCTTAGCCAATACAAAAATACTTGGTTTGGATCCTGAGAAAGTGGACGTGAACGGCGGTGCGGTAGCTCTTGGTCACCCACTTGGAAGTTCTGGTTCTCGTATTTTGGTTACCTTGATCCATGTTTTGAAACAAAATGGCGGTAAACTTGGAGGAGCTGCAATCTGCAATGGCGGAGGCGGAGCATCAGCAATGATTATTGAAAACATCTAGTATTTAATTGAAATAGCATAAAGTCACTCAAACAAACGGGTGACTTTTTTCTTTTCTAGCAAAACAGTTTGGAAATGAAATGACCAAATTATTCAGCCAAATAACAATAATTCATTTATGAAAACTATAAAAAAACTGTTATTCAAACTCTTGAGTCAGAAATCGTACTTGCGCATGATGCACCGCGGTTTTTACTTTTTATATAACCTAGGTTTTCTGAAAGGTAAACAAAGTTTCAAATATCATTATTTTGTACAAAAAGTGATCTCGGAAAATGACACAGTTGTGGATATTGGTGCAAATCTTGGATATTTCAGTAAAACGTTCGCTAAACTTGCTAAAAAAGGACAAGTCATTTCAATCGAACCTGTTCCTGCTTTTTATCAGACGCTCACCTACTTTCTTGGGAATTATTCGAATGTAAAAATTCACAATGTGGCTTTGGGCACTGAAGCTGGAAAATTAGAAATGGTGATGCCAGAATCAGATGGAATGATTCGCACAGGATTGCCGCATATTGCGCGTAACGAAGAAGAAAAAAAGAGGCATAAAACTGTTGAAGTTTCTATTGTACGAGGGTCAGAATTGCTGGCACCGTTGTCAAAAATTGACTATATTAAATGTGATATTGAAGGATATGAGTGGACTGTTTTTCTAGAAATTAAGCCGGTTATAGAAAAGTATAGACCAGTTATTCAAATTGAGATTGCGAAGGAAAACGAGCTAAATATGTTGGAATATTTTAGGAGTTTGGGTTATCTGCAATATGGTTTGGCAAATTTTCAGTTGGTTAAAGAGGATGGAGTTCAAAAAGAGGAGGGAGATTTTTTGTTTGTTCCTGAGGAGAAGAGTGAGGAATTGGAGAAAAGGGTGAAATAAAATAACCAAAAATTCTATTGTTTTTTTTGATTATCCGTATCCTTACCATAATTTGACATTGATTTACAATTGTTTACAAAATTTTAGATCTCCAAATTCAGGCAGTTGGTTCGAATCGATTATCCGCTTGTTTACCATGAATCGCAAAAACTTTTTTACACCAAAAACCATTGATTTACAGGTGATTATTTATTCAATTATCTAAAAATCTAATCAAATTCGAAATTCAAAGTTTGAGCATTTTTTTTGAATATTATTTGGTCTCAAACAATCTTTTTTCTTAACTTAATAGGAAAAATCAAAAATGAACCTTTTAGAACTAATTGAAAATCATTCAACTGAACAATCTTGTCATCAGGCATTTAAAGAGCATCGTGAACTTCTAGGGATTATGTGTAAAAATTGTCAATGCAAAAATCACAAATGGGATGAAAAAAAGAATTTGTGGCATTGCCAACGTTGCAAATTCAGAACAACTTTAAGAAGTGGCACTGTTTTACAACACTCAAAAATGCCTTTTCGCATATGGTTTCAAGTTGTAGCATATATGATTTCTACTAAAAAAGGATTTTCAGCCAAAGAAGTTCAAAGACTAACAAATCACAAGCGCTACGAACCTATTTGGTTGATGATGCATAAAATCAGGAAACAAATGGGACAGAATATTATGTACTTTGATGCATTCGAACATTTAATTTCTGGTTCAATTCAAGGTATAAGAGATGGAGCAAAATCAGAAAGCAAAGAAATTCAAATTGAAACTCTGACCATTAACTTATGGGACAATGAACCAAGAGCGATTGCCACAAAAAACATTAAAATGAAATTATTAAAGTCGAAAAACGCTGTTATGAGCCATTTTGAAGAAAACAGTTTCAAAAAATATTTAGTCGGGTCTTATCCTGAGACCTTAAGATCTGATAGGAGAATTCTTAAGCCCAAAAACGGTCCTCAATTTGCGTTTAAATGTTTGGAAAATGTTCAAAAAATCATTCAAGGAATTCACCACCATGTAAAAGTTCAATATCTTCAAAATTACCTGGACGAATTTTGTTTTAAGTTTAATCGCAAGGATTACAATAAACATATAAACGAGGAAGTATGGCAGTATTTAATCTCGCCAAAATGGGGTTACTGAGAAGATTGAAGGGTTGTTCTGATATTGAGAATATAATAATTGACGAAAACTAATAAAATGTTAGTAGTTCAAGACTTTTACAATCGAAACAACATATAGAAAAAGTATCCTGTCGTTGTAATTGTTCTTTTAAGAATAAAAACTTTGATTATCAATTGAAATAAGAACGTTGCAATTGGCGATTAAAAAAGTTTATTTTTTAGAAGGTTTTCATCAAATTGTATGAATTCCTTTTCTCGTTTATCGTTCGTAATTAAGTATTTATATATTTTCATGTATAGAGATTCATATTGCTCAATTTAGGCAAGAAAGCGGATAATCATGAAGCTTTTACTCCTTTGAATTACAAGGAGTAGAATTTCACTATTTTTGAAGATGGCGGAAAGCCTCATCTCTAGACGGCACGGAAGCGGATAATCAAAAAAAAACTTAGAACTAATTAATTGTCTTCTCTAACACCATCGCCCCTTGACTCTCCAACAACTTTATCCCCTCCTGCAACCCAATCCGCTCTCCTTTGTAATAAACTGTCACAAACGCATCCGCTATTCCTTTTGACTTCACTTCCGCTAGTTTCACTTTTGCATCTGCTAAACTTTTAAACATCCCGCAAGAATAGCGAATTTGATTGTTTTTCAATTTAAGCGTCATTAACGGATCTAAGTAAAACAACTGCGAATGTTGCGCAGGCTTGTTAAAAACACCAATCTGAACGGTGAAAAATAATCCTGTTTTAAGTTCTATCGCTGTTGCCTTGGCCGCTCCAGGCGCTTCGTTGTAACTTACATCTACTGTCGGTGTACTTCCAACATTATTTGTTGGAGTGGTTTCATTTACCGTTAAACTATTCGCGTTAGACCCCACACATCCACCTGAATTCTGAAGGGCAATTGCTTCTGCAAAAGAAATACGTTTACCATCGCAATAAGCAACAGCGAAAGCATCAGCATAACCCAAACGACGGATTTGATCCCTCGCTTCAATGACTTTTTTATTATCTCCAAATGCCCCTGCCATGTAACGCGTTATGTTCGTGTTTCCGACTTTTTCACCAGAAACTGGTGTGAATTCCTTAAACAAATCTTGCGGAATTGGTTTTGAAAATGCCCCGATTTGAACACGATAAACCAAGCCTGTTTGATTGTTCACTCCTATTTCTATGGATGTTGGCGTTGTTCGATTTGGATTGATGTCAATTCCTACATTCGTTGGGTTAGATGTGTTTGTTGGAACAACATTTCCTCTGGAATTTGATGTGTTAGCTAATTCAGGACGTGGTGGAATTCCGCGATAATATAAGTTTTGATAATACAGCCTACGATTTTCATTTACAGGCAACTTGCTACTGGCTATCTGACGACGGCTTTCATATTGCCTTTGAAGGTCGCCGAGAGTCACTGAAAAACGTCGAATTCGATTCGTTCGTTCTTCAATTTCGGCAGTTCGATTCGTTCCATTTTTAACCTCGTCTTCAATCAATTGTTTCAACGCAGATTTTTCTTCATTCAAAGATATTGTCAATTTTTTCAACTCCTCTTCGGTATCTGAGGCCTCTTTCGCTGCGTTCACATACGCTTCAAATTCTGGAGAAGAAACGATTTCAGTTTCCACTTGCGTTGGTACTACTTGATTTTTAGAAGCCTCAACAATCACCGGCAAAGGTTCTTTCATTTTAGCTAAACGCGCTTCTACCCGATCCAATTTTGATTGTGTAATTGCTTTTTCTTGCTCCAACATTTGAATTTTGGTTGGATCTGGAGAACCATTGGCTGGACTTTTCGCTGAAATAATAGATTGAGTCAACTCTCCTACTTCAATGGAATATTGGCGCTTTAATTTCTCCAATTCTTCGGTTGTACTAATTTCATCTATTTCAGCCGTTTTAGCTAGCTCAATTTCACGGTTTTCGATTCGACTTTCAGTCATGCTTTTAACTAAATCAGATTGAGCTTTCTTTGCGATATTGTAAAGTTTGTTTTTGCTTTCATCATTTTTTGCCGCTTCAGCATAAGTCAAAAGCTCATCAATTTCTTTCTTTTTAGCTTCGTGGAAGGATGCTTCATTGCTGTCAAAGTTTCCATCAGTCAGTAAATTCGATATTTGGTTATTGTTCTTTTCTATTTCCGTTTTTAATTCTGTGTTGTCTGAAATTTCATTGTTACTAAGCGCCAGTTGTTCAATTTCGCCAAGTGATACACTAATTTCTCTACGTTTCTTTTGAACTTTGGTCAACTCGTCTTCGACACTTTTCAGCTGCGCAATTAATTTAAGATCGGTTCCAATGTTCGATGCTTGTTTTTTGGATTTAATGATGTTCACCAATTCAGATTCATAGGCACGCAACACATCTTCTTGACGCTCTAATTCTGGTTTTGTAGAATAGGTGCTTTCAACTTCAGCGGCATTAGCTGACAGAATATCACTTCGGATTTCATCGATGTATTGTTCGCTATCAAAATTATTCGTTCCGGCAACACTAGACGCTTCATCCGCTTTTTGTTCATAATCATTTGATCTTGTTCTACTTTTTGCCAATTCTTCTTTGAGCACTTTCAATTCAGCTTGAACAAATACATTGGACTCATCTTCTAACAATTCGTCTGACTTGGTAGCTATTTTCCGACCTAAACTTGACTGGAATTCCAACTCACGATCAGCCAATTTTGCATACTTATCTTCGGATGTTGAACGCTCCAAGGCTGCTATTTCGGTTAAATAGGTATTATCAACTTCCTTGATGATTTCAGTACGTGATAAATTTTTCGCCGCATTATCAACCTCGATTGAATTTGCATTCGTTGTTTCATTTGAATTGTTCGTGTCGTTGGTTGTTGTTGAAGCGATGTCTGAACCTCCTTCGATAGCCCTAACTCGATCTTGACTTCGTGTCATCTCCGATTTTAAGATTGCCAATTCATTTTTTAAACCTGAATCAGTTGAACCGCCTGCAATTAAATCATCAATCGCTGAAATTCGCTTACCTATACTGGATTGCAAACGCTGTTCACGCTCCACAATTTTTTCATCTTTGTTAGGACTCGTGGATCTTTTAAGCGCAGACATCTCAATTTCATAGTACTCATCCACCGTTTCAATCACTTGTTTGCGCGTTTCATCTGAAACTCCTGATAAGTTGTCCGTACCTCCGTTGTTTGAAGTTGGGTTAGTTCCACCGTTTGTGTTTGATCCGTTATCCGAACTATTCCCATTCGATCCATTAGTGCCTGAATTTGTGGAATTATCAGAACCATTTGTGGAATTTGTGTTCGTGCTTGCAATGTCATTTCCTGCAGAAGCCAACTGAGCCAATTCAGCTTCACGTTCATCAATTTCATCAATTTTCTGATCAATTAAATCAGATAAAATTTCCTTTTGTTTTTTCAATCCTTGATCCGTTGGATTGTTTTTAATTGCTTGTTCCGTTTCAGCTAATTTTTTGCGCGAATTATTCAAAAACGCTTCATCCAAACGTTGAGTTTCAATCAATTTTTCTTCCGGAGAACCTCCCCCAGAAGTAATTGCATTTTTCTTCGACTGATAGTCAGAATCTACTGATTTTGAAACAGATTCGTTTGTAATGCTAGCAATGTCTGTTGTGGTCGAATTACCACTGCTTGAATTCGTATCAGTGGTATTATTTGTACCGCTCGTATTCGTTGTTGCAACGCTTGATCCGCTTTCAAGTGCAGCAATTGAAGCATCTAAATCGCTATTGTATGTTTCAATTTTAGCCAATTCATTTTTCAATTGCTCATTGAAACGATCGCCTGCCAATTCATTTTTTAAATCAGCCAATCGTTCTTGCAACTGCTCTTTTGTTTCTCTGTCTAAGGCTAACAATTGTTCATCACGTACTTTATCGCTTAAACTTGAATTGTTTTTAATCGACGAAGCTTTCTTTTCGTATTCTGAAAAGATACGTTGCGCAACAGTAAGCGTGCCTATTCCTTCAAGCGATGGGTTGCTAGTTACTAAACTTGCCAAATCTTGGTCAATTGAATTTTTAAGCGATTTTGCTTGTTCGTTTTTTAAATTCGCTTTTGCGGTTTCAGCTTGTTCTTTCGTAACATTTGGCCCCTTGTAATTGGTCAAAGCCATAATTGCTTCAAGTTCTGAACTGACTGCACTTCGTTCGTTTGCTTTGGCTTTTTGACTTTTTTGAACGGTCAACCGTTCGCCTTTCAGTTCCGCCAATTGTTCCACTTTTACGTCAATATCTGATTGAATGGCGGCTTTATTTTTTTCAGCGGCGGTAGATTTTTGTTTTTCGAGGGTTGCAATTTCAGATTCAACGACATCAATTTCACGCGTGTAATTTTCAACTGATTGATCCAATTTTTGCAAATCGCTTGTCAATTTTTGCTCTTTTTGCGCCAATTCATCCGTATTCGCTGTACCTGAAGCATTCAATACATTCTTCAAAACGGCACGGTTAGTAGCCATCACTTCCAATGCTTCATCTTCTTTGCCAGCATTTACTAGATCTTTTACTTGCTTGGACACCTCAATAAAACTATCCTGGTTTTCTTTCGAAATACCACCTCCTTTCACTTTTGTTAAGGTTTTTTCAATATTCGCTATGTCGGCTAATTTATTCTCACGCGTTTCTGCCAATTCTTTGGCTTGATTTAGTAATGAATACTTTACCTCATCACTTTTGGCTGATTTCGCTTCAGCTAATAATCCATTAATTTCATTATCAATAAGTTGAATTTCATCAACCGAATTAACAACTAGTGCATTTGCACCACTTTGTCCGCCATCACCAGCTGCATTTTTAAATTCACTTGCCTTTTGATCGAACATTTGACTTGCTTCAAACGTTGTCATTTTGGACAATCCAAGTTCGGCTAATACAGGCGATTTCTCCTTTGATGTCAACAGCTCATTCAAGTTGTAGTTGTTGATATTGACATCCAAATCTGATTTCTGTTTGAGAATTTCGGCAAGTAACGATTGTGCATCATCCACTTCTTCATCAAACAAATTGATTACTTTCAACACTTCACCATCTCCAACTGCTTCATGAACTGCTTTTTGTTTGAGTGGTTTAAAATTTTTCAAATAAGGGATTTCGACTTGCGCTGTAAATTTCTCGTTTGAACATTCAACACTCGCTCTGTACTCATATTTCCCACCCTTCGGAAATGTAATGATGTACTCCCCTTTCTCATTTGTTCGAAAACGACCAACTTTTGCTCCAGAATTTTTATCGTACACGTCGACAATCATGGTTTTGTTTGATGCGTCTGCTAGCGACTCAAAACTTCCTTTCAAAATGGCCATTTGCACTGGTACACGATCTACAAGTACTTCATACACGTAAATTTTCCCATTCTGACTTTGTCTTGCGGAAGCGAAAAAAGCATATTGATCATTTTTGTCGACCATGTATAAAATATCATCATCGGGTGAAGAAATGGCGAAATCTACATTCTCAACATTCCCAAAACGATTGGCTCCTGCATCATATCGTGCTCGAAACACATCGTATCCACCCATCGAATTGTGTCCTTTAGACGAGAAATACAAGTATTCTCCGTTTGGATGTAAATACGGATAATCTTCATCAAACTCAGTGTTTACATCTCCTGAAATTTTAACAGGATCTGAAAATGCTCCACCAGTCCGTTCCACATAATAAATGTCCTTTTGATTCCCATCGCCATAACTAGAGAAGAAAATTTTACTAGCTCCATCTGGAAAATGAACAATTGGCATGTGATTCGCCTTTTTATCGTTTTTGGTCTGAAAATCCTTCCCAACGATGATGGAACCACCAATATTCGTCAAATCATAAATTCGGAAAAATTCTGCGTTTGCGATTTCTGTTTTTTTCTTCACCACAATTTCAGTGATGGAGGATAATAATTGTTGACCATTCAAACACATCTGAATGTTTCGCTCAGCACCCAAATAATAAATTCCTTTCGCACCGGCTTTGGTTTGATAGGATTTATAATTTGCCATTGCTTCGGTGAACTGAAAATTAAGGTGGTATGCTTTTGCTAGAAAATAAAATGCATCGGGTGAAATGCCAGGTCCTTTTACAGCATAAGCCAAATACCGAATAGCATCTTGTTTTTTATTCGAATTAAAGAGTAAACAAGTTCCGTATTTATAATTGTAATCAAAATCTTTTGGTTGAAGCGAAAGTAGACGCAAATATAAGGATGTCGCTTCCACGTATTGCTCTTTCTTGAACAAATTTTCAGCTGCCTCTTTGAGTTCAGGCTCTGTTTGCGACCACTGCACAAAAGGCAATAGCACAAACCAAAGAAGAAATATATGTTTAATTTTCAACACGCTTATCCTTCAAATATAATAATTTTAAGTACCACTAACCTTTAAAAAGGTTCATTTTACTTTCAGTGCCATCTATCAAGCGCCTAATATTTTTTCGATGTGCAAAAATGACAACAGCACTTAACAAGATAGCAAAAGCGTTTAGCCAATAAGATTGACATTTAAAAATGAATATTAATGAAATTGGGAAAACAGCTGATGCGCAAATGGCACCGAGTGAAACATAATTAGAAATTAGGAATACAATAATGAACACGGCGATTAAAACTCCCGCAGCAGGCGGATGCGTTCCAATGATTACACCTAAAGAAGTGGCAACACCTTTTCCACCTTTGAAACTAGCGAAAATAGGAAACACATGTCCGAATACGGCACACAGCGAAGCGACCAATTGTAAATTTATCAAAGTATCGCTCACCCACGGTCCCATGCCGCATACGTAAGGTAGAAATGCGGCAACGAATCCTTTTAAAACATCGATGGTTAATACAATTTTCCCTGGTTTCTTGCCTAAAACGCGAAAGGTATTTGTTGCGCCAGCATTTTTACTTCCGTGCTCACGCACATCAATTCCATACCATAGTCTTCCGATCCATACCGCGGTAGGAATAGAACCAAGCAAATAGGCAATCAATCCAAAAATGACAAAACTCATTATTCACTAAACAGTTTTACAAAACTAGTCTTCAAAGAGTTAATTCCAACTCTGTAAGAGAAATTTTTTGTTTTCAATTTTTCTTCTTTCATTCCACTGATTGCGGTAACCAATTCTGCATCTCCTGAAACAATGTCCAAAGTACCATCTTTTTTCACCATCGTATAGTCGAATAAATAATCCAAACCACCAGGAATATCCATCATAATGGTAAATTTATCACCTCCAGCTGAACCAGAAAATTTCTGTTGAAAGAACGCATTCAAAGGTACATATTTCATAACAGGCTTATCAAAAATATTCACTAAAACGCCAGATGAAACGGTTGTGATCAATCCTTTTCGCGTTGGATTTAGCGGATTATTGTATGATTTTAAGCGTATTCCTGAAATTACAATGGAGTTTTCCATTTCCTTTGGAATTTTCTTAACCTCTCCTTTTACTGTAAAATCTTCTTTGAATTTATCGGCTGCTGCTCTATTAGACCAATTCACGATCGCTGCTTCCAAGGTGTTGGAGTTAAAATCCATTGGTTTCAGTTCTGGGACTTTATTGATTTTGTCAGCTACACTTTTAAACAAGCCTTGATCAACCGCCATCGAAATTTTTGCTGTGACATTCATGGTTGTAGTTTCGGTGTTTTGATCGTAATTCACAATACCAACTGTGGCAATGTCCAAGTCACCGAAGTCCATTCCTAAATTAATCACACCATCACCGTTCATCGAGCAACTTTCTGTATGCAAAGCAATAAAATTTCCATTGGCATTTCGATTGATGAATTTCTCTTTCGAGGCAATTTGAAATTCCTTCGCATCACTGCTGTAGGTTAAAAAACCACTTGAAGTTATCACGATTGGATCTTTCGGATTCGCCAAAGCAGAAAGGAAAGTTGGATACAAAACAATACTATCCACCACATTTGCATCGCGCCAAACAATTCCTGCGGAAAGTGCCTTTCCTTCTAAATCCTTCATTTCCGCCGAAACTGGAATTTGAATGTTTTTCGGATCAATTTCAGCATTAAAAGCTAACCAACTTCGATCAAATTTATCACAAGAATGATTAATTCTAGTTGCTCCTTGAAAGTCGATCCCAGGACTTGCCGCTTTGACCAAAATATCGCCATAATAATCAAATTCTGGACTTAGTTTAAAATTCTTTTCTTTGGCAATTGCCCCTTTGGCAATAGTCTGGTAAGAAGTATCGAGTCCTATGGATTCCATTTTGATAAAGGTTGCGAGACTGTCTCGATCGTAATACGGATATTCACCCGTTCCTTTGTAAGCTCTTCTAGCACTTACCTGAACAGATGCTTTTGTAAATGTGTGGTATTTCGTAATGTAATTCGCAACAATTTTTGCGTTTTCGAATTTGTCCATTTGCGCTTTCTTACGAATTGTAACTTTCATGCTGTCAGGATAAATTCGAGCATCTGCGATGTCTAAAAATTCAACTTTAGAACAATAAATTGTTTTTTCTTTCAAGCTAAATCGCGCTTTTGGAGCTCTAAATTGCAAGGAATCTTGTTTTGGATGAACGGAATAAAAATTAGGTCCAACCAAATCCAATTCCGATTCTAATGAAACTTCTTTACCTTGATTTTTCTGCATCTCAATTTCCTCTTTATCCATCAGCCAAGTGAACATGTCCATTTTACACATGTACTGGTTTACTGGAAAATCGACCCTTGATTCACCTTTGTTGGAAATAAATTCTCCTTTTCGATCTTTAAAGGATATATGTGACTTCACGTTGGTTGTTTCAAAAGCCAACGCTTCTTCCCCCTCTTCCTTGTATGTGTTTTTCAGATTAAATCCGGAGGTATCCGCATCAATGTCGTTTCTTTTGTATGTGAAATTTCGAGAAATAACGGTTGCAGTAGCAAATGACATCACTCCACTTCCGCGCATACCCTTTGGAGTTACGAAAACAGTTCCTTTCATTTTTACTTTATCTGCACCAAAAAAGTCAAAATCATTTTTAGGCAAGGAAGCTACTTTCAAAACGCTTTTTTTAGGAATGTAGGTCATATAACCTTCGCCCGTTGAAGCATCCGGAAATTCAATTCCTGTTTCGATCGGTTTATTCACAAAAGAAACAACTCCAAGGGTTGAATCTGGCAAAAAGCTCAGAAGATCTTTTGACACCGAAGTTGAATGAACAAAATTAATGGTTCCTGCTCCTTGTAAACCTCCACCTGAAAGTAAAATTTTGTTGTCGTATTTTGCCGTTGTTCCATAAAAATCTAAGCCTGTTGCTGGTGAAACTGTCGAAAAGCCCAATGAATAATCTGGCATTACTTTTAAATCTTCCTTGATGATTGGGAAAATTCCTGCAGATGTCAATTCACCTTTGAAACGCAATGTTTTTTCAACAAAGATCCCGAGTGAATCTAAGGTGAATGGCGCAACTGTATAATAAAAACGTGTACTATCGTAAGCTCCTTTGAAAATTTCCTTTGAATTATAAAATACTTTAGAAGGCGTTTTTGACACCAAAATTGGATAGGTCGTAACTTTAGCGTTTTGTCCAGACCTATTTTTAACATCATCGATCATCAATTCACCTGTTACACCAGAAATTGCAGAAATGAGCGGAATACCTTGCGTTCCATGTTCTGGTTTCCAAGGACGAACTCTCAACAATGCATCAGCAGTTTGAATCAAGTTTACTTTATTTTCAGCATAATTAAAATTGGCTGCTTTGGTGTTAATTTCCAATTTACCTGAATTTACCCATCCTGTGAAATCAAAATCTCTGTTCTTTTTTACCGTTACAATCGCACTGTCAGGAAAAACATACGAATTCTTAGCTCCTGACAAGGTGATCCGATCCACAGCATTCAAGGAAATGTCTAATGTTGTTAAATTCAAGTGACCAAAATCTTGCATGAGATTTCTAGCCACCGTTTGATTCTTATACATCAGTTCTAATTCTTGCAAATAAGGGTCTTTTTCGATTTGTTCAGGTTCATAACCTGTTAATTTTTTCGGTCTGAAGTCAGTGATAAAACTAATGTTATCGTAATCTTTACTTCCTGCTCGACCTTTTACGAAATTCTCTAGTTTTTTATTGACCACAACCGTTTTTCCTTCTGTATCATAACTAATAAAGCCAAAATTAGACAATTGCAACATCAAAGGTTTGGCTTGTTCAACAGTTGCGCTCAACGCCGAAGCACATTCTCCTTCGGTGATAGTTGTTTTATCATATTTGTAGCTATAATTATTGATCGCAACCAAAGGATGCACCGCAGCGAGCCCTTGCAATTGATCGTATAAGCGGGCATCAAAATAATCTTTGGACTCAAAACGCGCAACACGTTGTTCTTGACTTGTCCCTTTTTCGTAGGTAAATTGCATCAAATTACCTTTTTCATCAATAACGATGCGAGGTACATACATTTCAAGTTGATGATAAGAATTTTGGAATGGCGCTTGACCTAATCCAATTTCTGGTCGTGAAAATTCAATGATATTCGTTTCGGTAAAATAATTCAGGTTTAATCCTGGATGCGTAATTGAATCTCCTGATTTTAAATAAAAGGCTATCGCAATATTATTTCCGAATACCTTTTCGGGCGAAAGATAAATGGAAGTTCCTTTACCGACGAAGAATGGCTTTTTGTTTTTGTATAAAGTCACTTTTGCAGGATAAGCCGTTGTTCCTGCTCCAACAAAGGTATTTCCTTTCAATGAAAATGCTCCTTCGTAATCCATGTTTGGTCGTACATCTTTGATTTTCAATGATTTTTCATACGACAAAAACTGCGGGAATTGTCTATCTCCTTCTCGATTTACTTTAAACGCACGGTCTGAAAGTTGACCTTTGAGTGGTTGAGGGAAATATGGAGAAGTCAATAAGACTGAATCAGCAGACATGTTCGACGTTTTCATTGAAATTTGATATCCACCAATTTTTGCGAAAGTTGTTGCCGCATCTAATTTTACTTTCTCCCAATTCATCGTTCCACCGGCTCCATCCCATTTCTTAAGCACAGGATCGTATTCTCCTGATGTTCCGTAAATGACTAAACTATCAATGTAGGCTTTGTCATTTTTACCACCATCACTTTCATTATTTACTACGCGACAAACCAAATTCCCCTCGCTAACTTTAATGAAAGGTTTATCGGTATATAAAAATTCGTAATTTCCTCCTTCATAAAACCAGCTAAAACTTGATTTATCAGTCAATCTTCTTTCTGAAAAGAATCCTGCAGACATTTCTGCAAAATCTGTAAATCGCTTCACATTTCTACTTTCGAGCAATTTATCAACCGCACTATTCCAAGCTTGAACGCTCGAGGCTGGCTGTTTTGATTTCACCAAGGAATACACAGAAAAAACGTAGTTGAAAATTTCAGGATACGCATTCATTTTTTTGGTTTCCAATAAATTACATGTCGTGACCATTTTCGTGAACATCGTTTCAGACATATCTGGCGATTCCAACAAAAGCGGAGAAAATTCATCTTTGATAAATTGATTAAAATCTCCTTTACCAAAATCATTAAGTGCTTTATGGAATTCTTTGACAAATTTCTGTCTATCGTTTGAATACGATTGTGACCACAAAGTGATCGCCATAAAATTAATGACAACAAAAAGAAAAAAACCTTTCATATTCTATTTCTTTACGAGCTGAATAGCAGCCCAATTATCCTTATTCAAGACTTTCACTTTCTCAAAACCAAGATCAACTGCCATGCGAAGTAAATCATCCACATCTGAGTCAAAAAACCCGCTTAGAAGCAAAACACCGTTGACTTCTAGCGAATTAGCATAATGAGGCAAGTGCGCCTTCAAAACATTTTTATTGATATTGGCAAGAATTAAGCCGAATTGTTGACCTGAAATCAAATCGATGTCTCCGCACAAGGAAGTAATCTTCGTACATTGATTTCGAACTGCATTTTCTGCCGCATTTTCAGCCGACCAATCCTCAATGTCAATGGCTAAAATTTTATTGGCTCCCAATTTTTCTGCCATTATTGCAAGAACTCCTGTTCCCGTGCCCATATCAAGTACCTTTTTCGGCATTTCTGAAAGTTCAAAAATCGCTTTCGACATCATCCAAGTTGTTTGATGATGCCCTGTTCCAAAAGACATTTGAGGTTGAATTTCAACAATCATCCCTTTGGCAGTGCTTTTATCATGGAATGGAGCAAGAATGCTGACATAATCTTCAACATATACAGGTTCAAAATCACTTTCCCATTGCGCGTTCCAGTTTTGATGCGGAATTATTTGTGATTCAATTTGAACCATAACTTCAGCTTCTGGATCTGATAAAAATGAATTTTGAACAGCAGAATCCACTGTTGCATCTGATACTGGAGCATAACAAATAACTCCGTTTTCAAATTCCACAAAACTTTCAAATCCCACTTCAACCAATTGAGAGGAAAGAATTTCAGCCCAAGGATCACGTGGGGTTAGAGTTACTTTTAGTTCTAAATAATCCATTTAAAATGAGTCAATTATTTCTTTAAAAGAGGTTGATTTCAAACTCGCACCTCCAATTAAACCGCCATCTACATTTGCACAATTAAATAACTCTTTTGCGTTTGATGCGTTACAACTTCCGCCGTAAAGAATGCTGATTTCTTGAGCAATTTCTAGTCCGTATTTATCAGAAAACCAAGATCTAATTTCTTTGTGCATTTCTTCTGCTTGATCTGTTGATGCCGTTAATCCAGTTCCAATAGCCCAAACAGGTTCGTAAGCAACGACACATTTCACAATGTTTTCAGCTGACAAATGAAACAAACTTTCTTCCAATTGTTTTTTCACATAATCTGTATGCTTTTGAGCTTCTCGAATTTCCATTGGCTCGCCACAACAAAAAACTGGAATAAGTTCATGAGCAATGCAAGCATCAACTTTTAGTTTAAGAAACTCATGAGATTCTCCAAAAATTGCTCTCCGTTCGCTGTGACCTATCAATGCGTATTCAGCTCCACAATCTTTCGCTTGCGTTATTGAAATTTCACCTGTAAATGCGCCACTTTTAGCTGGGTAGAAATTTTGAATTCCCAATTTAACATGACCTGATTTTCGCTGCTTGAAAGGCAAAAGATAAATTGCCGGAGGGAAAATCAGCACATTGGCATCCGACTGCGGAAATTGAGCAAGCTCGTCAAACAAAGCAAGCGCTTCAGTAGTGTTTAAGTTCATTTTCCAATTGCCTGCTACGATTTTCTTTCTCATTGTATCCAATTCTATTAAAAAATTATGCTCAAAAATTCGTTTTTAATCTGGTGCTTTTTTAAGAGCATTCCCAAAGTTAAAAGGATATTATTTGTTAATTACATTTGTATTCAGCCATTCGAACGTTGGTGTAGATCTGTGGGCAAACTTACCTACAACAGTTCCTTTTTTCAAAACCATCATGGAAGGATTTGAGCGCGCAATGGCTTTCAATTCGGTTTCGTCATTCACAAAAATCGGTGCGTCAAATGAGTGTTTTTTCTTGAAGTAATTGATTTGACTTCGTGAAGCACTGCATAGGATTACAAAAGGAATTTTTGCTTTTTTACAACCGGCATAAATTTCTTTGTAACGCTTGATTTCATCCCAATTGGCTTGCATTAAGTTTTTTGACGTCACTAGAATAATTTTTGGTTCCTTTAAAATCATGTCTCGAATAGCAATTTCTTTGACCGATTCATCCGTAATATAAATCGTATCTAGCACTATGAAGTTTTCCGATGCATACACCTTCGAATTAAACTCTTCAATTGGCACGTTTACTACATTATTTATCCTCGATAAAAATAAATTTCGTACACGCACCACTTGTTTTTGATTTTTATCTATAATTTTTTTGACACCTTCCAATGACAATTCAGCATCTGACAATTGTGAAACAGGAATAAATGGACTAAATTGATCAGTGATAGAGGCCATCCGAGTTTCAACTAGTGCAACTTGAACCATGTCCATGTATTTCCAATCCTTGTTTTCCCAAATTTTTGAACTTGTATATTCATTCGAACTAGAATCATACAACCGTTCTTCTTTGGTTTTCAAATTTTTGTATCGGAGCATGCTTTTGTATTTCCCTGGACGTCCGTCATTCATTTTTGCAATTAAATTTGATCCAATTGCATAAGGACGATAATCTTTCATCGGCTCATAGCGCAAGACAAAGAATACGAAAATGCCAGACAATAGTGAGACGATTAGTGCACTTCCAAAGTAATTTCCAAGAAGCTTCCCTCCCGATTTACGGATCCAAAGCGCCGACATGATTGCCACGAAAGCGAATAAAATGGTAAAATACCACGAGAAAACCCATGCAAAGAAGGCAACAACGACAAGTGAGAAAATTCCAACAATGACATTTTGCCTGCGGTTATTTGGTTTAATTACCCATTGAGAAATAAATATCCACAAACACAAATACAAAACAACAATGTCCTTCCAAAGAGATTCATGTGGAGAAAGTGAGCGACCAACAGAACCTTTCATGGCATCGCCAAAGCAACCACAATCAGCCACGCATTGAGGAAGTTTCATTTCGTCAACGATTACTTGAGATTTTGAATTGCTAATAATCTTGACATCTTTATTTGTTTTAGCCTCTTCCAATTTTCGTTGCGCCATGCTGGCATCATTAGCATTGGAGAGCGAGTAAGTATCTCGATCACGGAATTTGTGAGTGCCATCACAATTTGCAGTATGCCATGTTAAAAATGTAAAGAAAAGCATCATCAAAACGACCAAATAAGAAACTAGTTTTATTTTGCCTCCAATGATTAAAAGTACCCCAAAAACAATTTCAGCTATGCAAATTACAACACTAAGAATCAAGGCATATTCCACAAAAAACTCGAGTGAAAAACCAGGCGCTCCAAACAATTCTTTGATGCGAAAAGCCAATGCACCATCTTCGAAATACTCTTCTAATTTGTAGGCAAAACCAATCGGGTCATTTGCTTTCACAAGTCCTGAGACAATAAACAATCCACCAACGATCACCCGAGCAACAGTTGACATCATCAATCTTCCTTTGAAAATGAATAAGGCAAGAGCAGAAATCAAAATAGTGGCATATCCAGCAATTTTCAATCCTAAGCCCGAATCCTCAAAATTCGCATGACTACCCATTGTAATCAACACCAAACCGGCAAGATTTGCAATGACAAAAAGAACATTCAAAACCATTGATCTTCCTGCAATTGTGACTTGGGGATTCAAATTACGTTTACTCATTTAAATTGGTGTGTCGTGTTAATTGAAAAATATGTGATTTAATTTTTGTGCGTAAGATGAATCAACGCAAAGACCGAGTAATTTAACATATCGAAATAATTGGCATCAATACCTTCTGAAATCAAGGTTGATCCATTATTGTCTTCTATTTGCTTTACACGCAAGACTTTCATTAAAATCAAATCAGTCAAAGAACTCACACGCATATCGCGCCAAGCTTCGCCATAATCATGGTTTTTTTTCATCATCAATTCTTGCGCTTTTTTCGCATAAGAATCATAAAGTGTTTGCGCTACTTCAGGTTTTAATTCCAAATCTTCCAACTCAGTTTCCACCAATTGAATGATTGCCATGATGCAGTAATTTATGATTGCGACAAATTCGTCTTCGATATTTTCCCCTACTCGATTTTCGCCCGTTACTTGAATGGTACGAATCCGTTGAGCTTTGATAAAAATTTGATCTGTTAATGAGCTTGGTCTAAGAATGCGCCAGGCAGTACCATAATCCTTTGTTTTTTTAGCGAAAATATCCTGGCAAACATCGATTACTTTTGTATATTGCTCCTCAGTTTGATTCATTTAATTTGGAAAATGCAAAATTTAAGCGTTGAAGATACACATTTTAGCGAAAGTCAGTTGAAAATTAATGGGAAATTAATTGATTTGAAAACTCCCAAAATCATGGGAATCCTTAATATCACTGATGATTCGTTCTATTTTAAAAGTCGAATTGAATCAGATGGACAACTTTTGAAGCAAGCTGAAAAAATGCTTAGCGAAGGAGCGACTTTTTTGGACCTAGGAGCTATGTCATCTCGACCAAATGCAATTCAAATTGACCATGAAACTGAAATAAGTCGCATTGCTTCGAGTGTCGAACTCATTCTAAAAGAATTTCCTCATGCGCTCATTTCTATCGATACATTTCGGGCAGATGTCGCGCAAGCAGGAATCGACGTTGGAGCTTCCATCATCAATGACATCAGTGGATTTAGCTTTGATCCGAAGTTGTTGGAAGTTATTGCTCGGAACAAAGTAGCCTATATTTTAATGCATTTGCAAGGGAGTTTCGAAACTATGCACCATGCATATTGCTATCAAAACGTGACGAAAGAAGTCATCCAATATTTTCATGAGAAAATAGAAATATTACTGAAATCTGGCATTCATTCCATCATCCTTGATCCTGGATTTGGCTTTAGTAAAAATTTAGAACAGAATTATCAATTGCTTCGTGAAATGGATCGAATTCAAATACTGGAAAGACCTGTTTTGGTTGGGATTTCAAGAAAATCTATGATATATAAAAAACTCGGGATTTCGGCAGAAGAAGCTTTAAATGGAACAACTGCACTAAATTCATTCGCTTTGTCAAAAGGTGCTTCCATTCTTCGAGTGCATGACGTGGCTCCGGCAAAAGAAATTATTGCTTTACTTTATTCTTGATTCAAGTAAAGTCCACCTGTGTGAATAAAAAGAACTTTTTGATTGTCCAATTCTCCATGATTTACAGCTGACATCAATGCGAAAAAAGCTTTGCCCGTGTACACTTTGTCGAGTGGCAGATTCATTTCCATGTTGCATTTTGCAATAAATTCTTCCAATTCAGTTGTTGATTTAGCATAACCTCCAAAATGGCAATCATCGTGCACTCTAACTTTTTGCAATAGCTGATCCACAAGTTCTTTTTCAAATCCAGATTTAGCAAAGAGTGCTGACATTTCTTGCAAAGAATGATACCCTTTTAATGCAGGTACGACATGCAAATTTTTCAGACGACTATTCAATAAAATTCCACAACTTGTCGTCGCTGTTCCTTGAGCCACAAAAACATGATCTATTTCAACATTTATTTCATTAAGAATTTCTTGACAACCAATCATTCCGAAATAGTTTGCTCCACCTTCAGGAATGATAAACGAATTCGGGAACTCAATGCTTAATTCTTCCAAATATTCTTTATCATAACGCATTCCATATTCTTCGCGTGAAACAAAATGAAGTTTCATTCCCAATTCAGAACAACGTTGTAAAACCGGATTTGAATTTGCATTCAATTCTTCTCCGCGAACAACTCCAATTGACTGAATTCCAAGTTTATTGCATGCGCTTGCTGTGGCTAACAAATGATTTGAAAAAGCTCCACCAAACGTTAAAACGTGTTCTTTTTTTGAAACTCGAAATTGAGCTATGTTGTATTTTAATTTACGCCATTTATTTCCTGAAACTTCAGTGTGAATTAAATCGTCTCTTTTGACATAAAGTTGACAATTGTGAGCCGTCAATTCAGAATGTTCTAATTTTTGAATAATGGAAAGCGCAGAGTCAAAAGCCATGAATAAAATTTGTTCAAAATTAAACTTAATTTTGTGGCATGGCAGATGACATGAGCGGATTTTCAAAACAAAATCAACTGGAGGAAGATGATTTTTACTACTCTGAGCAAGGATTTATTGTTTACACTGAAAAATATCACTTGAAAAGAGGTTATTGCTGTAAAAGCGGTTGCCGTCATTGTCCATATGGTTTTAATTTGAAAACTGGACAGATCAAAGAGAAAAAGGAAAATTCCTAGCGAAAAATTATTTTTTGTCATTACTCATTGAATCAACATTTTTCGACCTTTTACTTTTTAACATTGCCATTCAAACTTATGAACAAAATCTAAAATATTGTTAAAAAATCAACACGCATCACACATGTTAATGTGTTGATTTTAAATATTTTAAACACTATTTTTTTCAACATTTAGAAATTCTTCCATATTTTCTTTGAAAAATCAACATTTCTAATTCATGTAAAATCGACCGTTTTTATTCCGAAATTCACGGTCTAATTAAATTAAATATGATGAGAAATTTACAATTTAAAAGGGTGAAAATGATATGCTTAGCACTAGCATTCTTTTCATTTACATTTGGATTGCAAGCTCAATTGACGGGAACAAAAACGATCCCGACCGATTATGCTTCAATCGCCGCATTTGTGACCGACTTGAACACACAAGGAGTTGGTGCAGGAGGTGTTGTTTTAGATGTTCCAGCAGGATACACTGAAACACTAACTGCAAGAATTGGGATTACAGCAACAGGTACTGCTGCAAATCCAATTACCATCCAAAAATCAGGTTCAGGAGCAAATCCAATACTAACTTCCTATTTAGGTACAAACACTCCATCAAGTTCGGAGCGTGATGGGATGGTAAGCTTAACTGGATCAGACTATGTAACTATTGATGGAATTGACCTTCAAGAAGCTGCAACAAACTTGACAGAAGCTGATTGCATGGAATATGGTTATGGTCTTTTTAAAGTTGACGGAACAAATGGATCTCAATTTAACACGATTAAGAATTGTTCAATCACTTTAAATAGATTAGGTAATTCAACATGGACTGGTAATGGTCATCAAGGCTCTACTGGAATAGCTAGTTTGAATTGTACTCCAACGGTAAATACAGCTATCACAGTGACGACAGTGGATGGTTCAAACAGTTTTAATAAATTCTATGGAAACACTATCAAACAATGTAATGCAGGAATTGTATTCATTGGTTTTGGAGCAGCTTCTCCTTTTGATTTAGGTGACCAAGGAAATGATGTCGGTGGAACTGCTGCCGCAACAGGAAATTCAATTATCAATTTTGGAGGTTCAGTTGGTGCAACAAATCCTTCGACTGGAATTTTTGCAAATAACCAATGGGGTGGGTTCAATTGTTCTTATAACACTATTAATAATAATGATGGTGGTGGAGCAAATCACCCAAGTACATTAAGAGGGGTTTTCTTAAATTCATCTGCAACATCTGCGAGTGCGACAGTTACTCATAACAATCTGACGATACATGGTGGTGGAACAACTTCACAAGTTTCATGCATTGAAAATAGTTTTGGTTCAACTGCTGCAGGAAATACGATTAATATTTCAAATAATACAATCACTGGTTCTTATATTTCAGCGACAACAGGAGCATATTACGGGATCTATAGTACATCAACTCCAACAAATTTGATCATTTCGAACAATCAAATTTCAAATATTGTCTACAGTAATTTAGGAAATACTGGTACAGGTGTTCTTTATCCTATTTATAACACTGGAACAACTAATGCGCTAGTTCAAAACAATAGCATTTCAAATATTTCACGTTTTGGAACAACAGGTGGTACTATAATTGGAATTAACTTAAGTTCAGGAACTGGTTCCATTCAAACAGTAAAAAACAATTCGGTTGTAAATTTAAGTATTGACGGAACTGGTGCTTCTTCGACTATAAGTGGTATCCAAACAAGCACTGGAACAATTGTGGTTGATAGTAACCTTGTGTCAGGATTGAGATGTTTGAAAGCAACAGGTACTGGAACACTTTACGGTATTTATAATGTTTCATCTCCAACAAACGAAAATTATAATTTTAACAACGTAAATACGATCATCAACAATGGTACTGGAATCGTAAGAGGTATGTATTTCAACACCGCAACTGGAGTTAGAACTGTAAGCAACAATGTAGTAAATACTATTACGAGCAACGGAATAACTGTTGAAGGTATTACAAATACTTCAAGTAGCCCAACAGTTTTCAATAACAAAGTATACGATATCACATCTTTTCTAGTTGGGGCATCTCAAGTAAGTGGTATTTCGGTAACATCTCTAGGGACGTCAGGGGTTGCAAATCTTTATAATAATTATGTTGGGAAATTATATGCGCCAAATGCAATAACTGGATCTAATACTGCGCCTTCAATACGAGGGTTAAATATTACATCAACCACAACTACATCCAGTATTTCGCTTAGTCATAATACAGTATTCCTAGATGCATCAAGCACTGGTAATCCGTTTACGACAGCAGCATTATTTCAATCAAATAGCACAACTGCTACTAGTTCATCTTTAACTTTGAAAAACAATGTTTTTGTAAATAATAGTACAGCTAGTGGCTCTGGTTATATTGCAGCTTTTATTAGAAGTGCAGCAACATTTGCAAATTACAATTCGGCATCTAACAATAATGCATTTTATGCTGGTGTGCCGGGACCAAATAATGTAATTTCATTTGATGGTACAACACCACAAAGTACATTAGCAAATTTTCAAGCGAACTATGCTCCAGCGGAGTCGGCTTCAATCACTGAAAATCCAAATTTCTTGAGTACAACTGGAAGCTCATCTAACTTCTTACACATCAATACAGCAACTCCAACTTATTTAGAAAGCACGGGATTGGCTATTGCTGGCATAACTAATGACTTCGACGCAGATATTCGTCAAGGAAATGTAGGTTATGCAGGATCGGGTACAGCGCCAGATTTAGGAGCTGACGAATTTGAAGGTATCTCAGTAACACCATGTTCTGGTACTCCTACAGCAGGTACGATTTCTGGAACAAGTACTCTTTGTGCTGGCGGAAGTTCTACACTTGGCTTGGTTGGAAACACCATCGCTAGTGGAATTACTTACCAATGGAAAGAATCAAACGTACCTGGTGGTCCTTACACGAATGTTGGAACATTGAGTGGATACAATACCGGAGTAATCACAGATACAATGTATTACGTTGCGGAATTGACATGTACAGCTTCAGGTTTTTCAGCTTCAACGCCAGAATTTACAGTGATTTACAATGTGAATCCTTCTTTAGTAGTAACTTCTACTGGTTCTTATTGTCAAGGTGATTCAACTACCATTTCTGTAGCTGGCGCCGATACATACGTTTGGACTCCAGCAACTGGTTTGTCAGCTACGACTGGTTCATCAGTAGTTGCTATGCCAGCGTCAAATACTACTTATACAATAGTAGGTACGAATACCGCTACAGGGTGTTTTTCTTCTGCAACCCAAGCAATTGCTGTACTTAATACACCATCGATTACTGCAGTGACTGCAGACCCTACTTCAGTTTGTAGTGGTGGTAGTTCACAGTTAGGTGCAACTTATGTATTAGGTGGAGTTCCTTATTCTTTAACGTCAACAACAGGTGCAACATACACACCATTGAGTGGAGCTGGTATCACTACAATTAATACAACAGCACAATTAACGGCAGGATTTGCTACTGGAAATCAAGATGATGGTGGTGTTTTAGTTACATTACCTTTTGCCTTTAATTATTTTGGAAATTCATTTTCAGAGATGACTTTCTGCACAAATGGATGGGTTTCTGGAGGAAACACAACTGCAACTACAGCTGCGCAATCTCGTGTTCCTGGAAATCTATTTACAAATACACTTCCAAACAACACCATTGCTGCATGGTTTAAAGATATGGGAGCCAATTTCCCTGTAGGTTCGGGAAGTATGCGTCATGGACTAATCGGAACAGATGTATATGCATTCCAATGGGACAATGCAATTGGCCAAGGCTTTACCGATGGTTCAACAATCTTGATTTCCTTCCAAATAAACATCCATGGACCAGCATCTGCAACTCCAGGCAGAATTGAAAAAATTTATGGACCATCAGTTGGAGCAATCACAACAGGAGCCTCTATTGGTATTGAGAATGCAGTAAGTGGAACTGGAAACTACTTGAATGCGTTGAATGGTTTAACAAATAGTACAACGACATCAACTGCTTGGCCAGGAAATGGGAATGGTTATGTTTATGATCCAATTATACCATCATTTGCTTGGACGCCAAGTGCAAACTTGAGTAATGCAACGATAGTGAATCCTTTAGCAAGTAACATCACATCAACTGGATACTACACATTGAATTTGACTTCTCCTAACGGATGTTCAGATGTTGATAGTGTTCAAATTACTGCTGGAGCAGCACTTACATCTAGTTCTGCAATTACTCCAGGAAACACTGTATGCGAGGGAACAGATGTAACATTTACAGCAACGGCAATCGGTGGTGGTGGTCCATTCACCTATGCTTGGTCAGGTCCTAATGCTTTCACTTCTGCATTACAAACTGCAGTTTTAACAGGAGCAACTCCTGCAGCGAGTGGCACTTATTCTTGTTTAATTACTGATAACTGTGGAGCAACTTCAACAACAACAGTTACGCTTAGTGTTACCCCTGCTCCAAACGTAGCTGTAACACCTGCAAGTTCACTTTTCTGTGCTGGAGGTTCTGCGATTTCGTTAGTTGCAAGTGGCGCTGATACATATACCTGGACTCCGGCAGCAGGACTTTCTGCAACTACTGGAAGTTCTGTAAATGCTTCGCCAACCGCTACAACAACATATATTGTAACTGGAACAGAAACTGCAACTACTTGTACAAAAACAGCTTCAGCTGTTATAACATTTGGTGCTCAAGTTACCATAGACAATGTTACTGCTGATCCTGCAACAGTTTGTGCTGGTGATTCTACAGAGCTTACAGCAATTGGATCTTCCATTCAAAGTTACTGTCAACCTAGTTATACAAACGGAACAGGATTTGGTGATTATGTATCGAGTGTTCAATTGAATACCTTAAATAGCGTTTCAGTTGGAGCTGCTTCACCTTATTATACTTTATTCCCAGCGGCTGGCACGACTACAACGTCATTAACTGCAGGAAGTACATATACAATCACTTTGGCGGCTGGAACATACACTCTAAATGATCTAGGAGCTTGGATAGATTACAACCAAAATGGAATTCTAGATGATGCAGGCGAAAAACTAGGTGAATCATTTAATTTAGGTGCAAGCCCAGCGTCAACATCATTCACATTTACTGTTCCTGCTAGTGCAATCAACGGTAAAACAAGATTGAGAGTTAGAGACCAAGATACTGGTTTGACTAGTGGTTTGTCTCCTTGTTTATCGCAAAGTACTTATGGCGAAACTGAAGATTACATCATTACGATTTTAGGTGGTGACGATTTGTTAACTTACGCTTGGACTCCATCTGCAGATTTAACAGGTGATTTAAGTTCTAGTTCAGTAACTGCAAACAACATTACTGCTGCAACGACTTACAATGTTACCGCAACTTCAACAGCTGGTTGTTCTGCAAGTGGTTCTGTTTCTGTTTCTGTGAATGCTCCAACGACAAGTACAATTACTGAGACAGCTTGTGGATCATATACGTCTCCTAGTGGTGATGTTTTCACACTTTCAGGAACTTACACAAGTACAATTCCAAATTCAATTGGATGTGATAGTATTATTACAATCAACTTGACAGTTAATCCATTGGTTACTGCAAATATCGTTGCTGAAGCTTGCGAATCGTATACATCGCCATCTGGTGAAGTTTATACAACATCAGGAACTTACAACGATACAATTCCAAGTAGTTCAGGTTGTCCAATTGCAATAATTATTGATTTAACTATCAACGAATCAAGTGCTTCGACAACAGAAGAAGTGGCTTGTGGATCATATACTTGGACAAATGGAACAACGTATACTGTTTCAGGAGTTTACACACAAACATTGACAAATGTAGCTGGATGTGATTCAATCGCAACATTAGATTTGACGATCAATCAACCAAGTGAGTCATCAACAACTGTATCGGTTTGTGCGCCTTATGTTTGGACAAACAATGTAGAGTATACTGCATCTGGAACTTACACTCAAACGTTGACAAATGCAGCGGGCTGTGATTCTATTGCAACACTTGTATTGACAGTTGGAGCACCAACAAGTTCAACTACAACAATTTCAAGCTGTACGCCATATACATGGACAGACGGAAATGAGTATGGTTTCTCTGGAACATACACTCAAACATTGACGAATGCAGCAGGATGTGATTCAGTTGCAACACTTGAATTGACAATTAATTCAGGAAGCGTTTCTATTGAAATCATTGAAGCTTGTGGATCTTACACTTGGGCTGAAAATGGTGAAACATACACAGAATCAGGAATGTATTCTGAAATTTACACGAATGCGGCTGGATGTGACTCAATCATCAGCATTGATTTGACGATTGAAGACTTCAATGTAGTTGCAATCAACAACGGTAACGCAACGTTAACAGCTTCAGAAGGTGCAACTTTTGTTTGGATAGATTGTGCTACAAACACAGCAATTCCGGGTGCAACTGCGCAATTCTATTCTGCAACGCAAAACGGATCGTATGCAGTTGTTGCAACAAGCGCAAGTGGATGTGTTGATACATCTGATTGTGTTGTGATTGGAAATGTTGGAATTGAAGACCTTGCAAATAATGCAATCGTTGTGGTTTATCCAAATCCAACAGCAGGTGATGTAACAGTAACGTTCTCTTCTAACACAGCAACAGTTGTTGTAACAGATGCTCATGGTAAATTGGTTCGCACAGAACAAATTCAATCTGGTGGAACAATTGCACTTGGTAACGAACAAAGAGGAGTTTACTTCTTGCAAGTAACTACAGAAATTGGTTCAACCATGCATCGCATTGTGAAGAATTAATAGTTCGCTTTTAAAATACAGAAAGGGACGGAATTTAATTTTCGTCCCTTTTTTTTGTTGACTTGATAGTAACCAAAAGAGTAAAATCCACTACAAAAATTTCTCGGAATTCTTTATTGAATTCTTGTATCCTTGAGGCATATTTAAGGATTCTATTTCATCAAACCCAAACATTCCCATTTCTTTGTGTTCGTGACTGATAATAATTGTCGATTCATCAATTTCTAAAGGATTGCATAAATAAGTAACAATAAACACGTTTACTTTGCCTTGAATAGAATACATCCATGTATCAATTATGGTATTCAAGGTTACGTCCAAATTTAACTCTTCTTTTATTTCTCTGATGACGCAATAATCTGGAGCTTCGTTAACTTCGATCTTACCGCCAGGCAATTCCCATTCATTTCTATTATTTTTTAACAACACAATTTTCCCATTAACAATTACGATACCTTTAACAGAAATGGGATATTTTTTCGAAAAATAATCGCTCGGAATGAGCTTAAATAATATGTTCTTTATATTGACCATTGCTTGGATTACTCCTTAATTCCATTCTCAGGAAATCTGCCAGAATATTGACTTAGAATTTTTTTAATGTATTTGATATCGGCTTCGACATTTCCAGTAGGTTCAAAATGACTGTGGAAACCACCAATTTTTTTCTTGTAATCGATGTAACCAATGTAAATCGGCACTTTTGCTTCTTGGGCAATATGATAAAACCCTTTTTTCCAGTTTGGACTATAACTTCGTGTTCCCTCTGGTGTGAAGACCATGTAGATTTTTTCGTTGTTTTTAAAATGATTTAATGCCACTTCGGCAACATTGTTTTTCTTTTTTCGATCGACTGGAATCCCGCCCATTCGCTTTAATAACCAACCAAATGGTGGGAAGAAAAGTTCTTTTTTGATTAAAAATTTTGCGTTCACATTGTAATGCATGAAGGCAATTTTTCCTATTACAAAATCCCAATTTGAAGTATGAGGCCCCATAACAACCACGCATTTTTTCACTCCTTCGGGAGTATTTTTGTCGATTTTCCAACCAAACAAACTTAAAATCCACATTGCAAATTTTCCCATGGAACAAAGTTAGACATTTACAAATTGAATTGTAGATTTTGAAGAATTTTGTGTTTCCAGAATTTTGTGTGTTCCAGAATTTTGTGGAATCGCGATTAATCGCGATTCCACAAAATTCAACAAATCCATAAATCCATAGATTCCAAGATAAAACTTACCTTTGCAATCGTGGTAAAAAAGAACACATTTGGCGCTATTCTACAAACCCTAGTTTTAAGCGGTTTGATTTGGATTTGCTTTACAATTGCAAGACTAGTACTTAGTCATCCGAATGACGATCCAGGATATTTTGTTCCTGAATCAGCCCAATCGGTTATCAGCATTTCTGGTGATTCCTTAGTGTCTCAATCCTTCTATTCGCTTCTATTCAATCGATCCGACGAAGAACAAATTGCACTTATTTCCAACTTAAAAAACCGAATGAAGTCTTCCGATTCCAAGCAAAAATGGAACCTTGGGATCGACTTTTCGAATGATGTTCATGTTTTCACAGATTTCTACCAAAATAAGAAACTGATGGGATTTATTTTTCGATTAAGTGATACCGAATTATGGGATAAAAATGGTGAAGCTGTATTCAAAGGATCAGTGATTAATCAAAGAAAAGGAAATACAAGTATCGTTTTACAATCAAAGGATTTGTCTAAAAACGAATTAAATCGCTATCTAAAATCAAGGTCTTTTTCAACCCAAAAACCAACGAAAAATAAGCATCTTATTGCTTATCAATATCGAAGTAAAACTGAAGGAGAGCTTGAAAACCTTGAAGCAAACTTTTGGATGGAACCGCATCATTTCGCGGGTCAATTCGTTGCAAAAATCGACCCAAAGACAAAAATCGGAAGACAAACTTTTAAGTTAGAAAAAGGTGAATTCAACATTCAAAGTAATTATTTCCCAACCGTTTTAAGTGATACCTTAAATTACTTGGCGCAAAAATTCGGAACGAAATTACCCCGAATTCAAAGCATCTCTTTAAATTATAGTGGGCTGGAAATTGCCTCCACAAAAAACGGCATTTTGGTTCTCCCAAGTTTGGAATCAATCATTGGCTTTCAAACGAATTTCTCTGTTTCCGATATTATTCAAAACCTTCTGAATAGCAATCCTTCAATGATTAAATCGGGAGAAAATTCAATTGTAATCGGCAATAAAAACTACTATTTCCTACAACTAGATGCAAAAACCATTTATTTCGGAAGTAGCAAATCTCCGAAAATGTCTAAAACAAATTCAAATGAAGTCATTTCAGTTTCAGGCAATCCAAATGTGTTGAGAAACATTACTGGAAATCGCTTTATGACCGGCATCATTAAACTCAACGACAATTACAAAAAGTTTGAATCCATCGTGAAGCGTATTGATCACATCGACATTCAACTGAAGAAAAAAAGCGCAACTGAACTTCGAGGGACGAGTAAAATATCTTTCACTGAAAATCGAAAAGCGATGGATGAGTTTTTAAAGATGATATTGGAATTAATTTAAAGTTAAAGCACTTTTTGCAAGAGATTAACGACTTTGTCATTTGACTGACATTTTCGGAATGTTCACCAAACTAATCATTCTGAATTGAAACTTAATGCATTATTTTTCAGTATATTTAACCTAAAATTTAGATAAACAGCTTCAACTATGAAAGTAATTATCTTTTTGCTCATTACTTCTTTATTCAAAGGAATTGTAATTGCTCAGCTTCCTCCAGCAGCGCAAGTTATTTATGATTCATGTGTGGCAAATACTCCAGGGAATGTCGATTACGCTTCTACAAATGGAGCCGAAATAATTTCAACGCATGACGGAAGTTCTTTTTACTTACAATGGTTTCCAAACGGTATCACACCTAGCAATTCACCGATTATCGTTACCCTCCACGGATCAAAGGGTAATGCGTTCAATGAATTTAAAAGTTGGCATTTGTCTGCACAAGAACACAATTGCGGAATCATTGCTTTGCAATACAATAAATATACTAACATTTTTGACTACCAAAATGGCTATTTTCAGGATGATACCATTTACAATTACATCGACACTATAATGAAACGCATATCTTATCCATCAAACAAAGCGCTCTTACATGGCTTTAGTCTTGGCTCGGCTAGATCTTATGCTGTCATTTACAATGATATGATTTCTGGGAATAATTACTTCTGCACCACAATTTCTAACGCGGGAAAAATTGATTTGAGCTACAATTTATATGAATCTATAGATTTGATTGAAAATGTATTTCAAGGTAAACATTGGAATTTATTTTGTGGTCCGCCCGAAGTATACTCAAGTGGTCCGTGCGATGGATTAGATTTTACGCAGGATTGGTTAACAGCGAAAGGAGCAATTGTTGATATTTATGTGCAAGATCCAAATTTGGGACACAATGGTTTTCAACTTCCTGAAAGTGAAAATTACAAAGACACGATGCTAAATAAATATTTGGAATGTTTTGGTCAAACCTCATTTGTTAATGAAAATTCTGATGTAGCAAAAACAATAACTATTTACCCAAATCCATTTTCTTCCGATTTTACCATTCAAACAAATCATACCTTTAATAATGCGTCAATTCTCATTTTTAGTGTATTAGGAGAACCAAGGAGCGAATTAAAAAATATAAGTACTTCTAAAATTGTTGTGCAACGTGACAATTTAATGCCTGGCGTTTATTTTGTTCATATAAAAGAAGCAAATGCTCTTAACATTTTTAAACTCGTGCTTAAAGAGTAATTTAATTGCCCGCAAATCAAATTGAAATTAAAATATTAAGTTTAATCAAGTAAAAACAATTATCATGTCATATAAAATCGGAACCCCAGAAAAACCAATGGTATTAAAAACGCCACCATTGACAAGTGAATATACAATGCACGTAGATCAAAAAGACGGTAAAGATGTCTTGGTATGTACCGTTGGAAAAACAGTACTTTTCTACAACATAGCGATACTAGACGATATGCATGCTATGCTAAAAAAACATAGCGATTGGATGGAGCTAGCAAGTGCGGACGAACAAAAACCAGCAAAAGAAGGCACCATCGAAGCATGGGGAAGATCGGAAAACAACCCAGTTGGCGGTTGGTACGGACTAAAAAAAGGATTGCGTGGACGCGTTGGGATGTACATTCCACCGCTTATGGAGGCGCTTGGACTTGCGGAAGTGACACATGACGCGCGTGGGAATAAAATGCGGGCGAAGTAAATTTTAATGTAACGTTGATGACGTAGGTTTGGCATATCCATGCTAATTAAATGTTTGATTCAAAACTCAAGGTAAAAATCCACGTCATCATTGTTCCATACCAAATCCCTCAACATATTCCAACGCCAAAAGCATCCGTGATCCATACCAACTAAACATTTCGCCATCAACAATTTTAACAGTCGCGCTTGGAAATTTGGTTTGAAACCAAGCTACATGTTCTTCTTTAAATGGAAAAGGTTCGCTACTCAAGAAAATAAAATCGGGAATGATTTCACATTCAAAATTCCATTCCGGATAGCGCGATTCGGGTTGTGCATTCTTCAAGCCATAAAGTGAGATGATCGAATCGATAAACGTGTCTTTTCCCGCATTCATAAACGGATCTTTCCAAATAAAATAAAGGCAAGATTTTCCGTTTAACAATGATTTTTTTGCTTGCAAAAGACTCACTTTTCGATTGATTTGATCGACTAATTTCTTCGATTCCACGAATTTTCCTGTGATCTCACCTACCTTTTCAATCATTTCCAAGGCCGATGGAATATCTACAATATCGCTCATCCAAACAGGAGCAATTTTCATCAATTCGATAATGTCGCTTTCGGAGTTTTCTTCTTTGTTTCCAATGATTAAATCAGGTTTCAACGATTTCATTTTTTCGATGTCCACTGTTTTTGTCCCGCCAATACGCGTTTTAGTGCGAAACCAATGTTCGGGATGAATGCAAAATTTCGTGATTCCAATGACTTCTTCGTCCAAACCTAAATCATACAACAATTCTGTTTGAGAAGGAACCAAAGAAATAATGCGTTTTGGAATCGCATTCAACCGAACGATTCGATTCATTTGATCTTTGACTTCCAGAAAAGCCATTATTTAAATTTTTTCATGGCACGATCTACTTCGCGTTTATCGTCTTTTTCTTTTAAATCGTTGCGTTTGTCGTGGAGTTTTTTTCCTGTCGCTAGCGCAATATCCACTTTCGCGTAACCGCTATCAGACATAAAAATGCGAAGCGGAACGACCGTATTTCCCACATCCTTTAGGAATTTTTCAATTTTATCAATTTCCTTTCTATTTAAAAGAAGTTTTCGGTCACTGCGCGGTCTATGACTTCTAAAACTTGCATTTTCATATTCCGAAATGTGCATGTTTCGAATCCACATTTCTCCTCTTTCGAACACACAATACGATTCCAAAATACTTGCTTTGCTTTTTCGAATGCTTTTGATTTCAGTTCCACCCAGCACAATACCAGCAGTAAACGTGTCCAAAATATGGTATTCGAACTTTGCTTTCTTGTTTTTTATATTTACGGTATTAGCAGACATTTCTATGGATAAACGGAGTATTTGTGGCAAAAATAGCGAAATTGGTTCACCTCGAACACACTATTGTGCATAAACATTCAAAGTATCTCAGACCAAAAGGGCCAGAATCCCTAAATTTACATCGTGAAAATTCCATCAAAACACATAGAAAACGCAGTAGAGCAGTTATCGTCCTTGCCTGGGATAGGCAAACGAACAGCATTGCGACTCGTGCTTCAACTTCTGAACCGTTCGGAAGATGAAATTCGTGTTTTTAGTGAATCATTCACGGAAATGAAAAAGCACGTTTTACATTGCACAGAATGCGGGAATGTTTCTGACACCGTTATTTGCAGTATTTGTGAAAATCCAAAAAGGGATAAATCGCTTATTTGCGTAGTTGAAGATATACGTGACGTTTTGGCGATAGAAAGCACAGAAACCTATCAAGGAGTTTATCATGTGCTGGGAGGCATTATTTCTCCGATGGATGGTGTAAGCCCTAGTGATTTGAATATTCAATCCTTGGTTGAAAAAGTTTCACTTGGTCAAATTAATGAAGTAATTTTCGCGCTCAGCTCAACGATGGAAGGCGACACAACGAATTTCTACATTTTCAAGAAACTCCAAGCTTTTCCAATCCAAATCACGACCCTGTCGAGAGGTGTATCTGTTGGTTCTGAGTTGCAATATGCAGACGAACTTACCTTAGGAAGATCCATTTTAAATAGGCAACCCTTTATTATTAGCGGATAAAACGAAACCTTTTCGAATTAACGCCGTTAAAGAGCCTTGTAACTATTAAATTAAAAATTATGTTAAAGGAATTCAAAGCGTTTATAATGACAGGTAACTTGATCGACATTGCTGTCGGTTTGATATTAGCAGGTGCTGTAACTGGTGTTGTTACAGGATTTGTCAATGACATCATGATGCCAATCGTTGGTTATTTCTCTGGAGGAATGGACTTTTCTTCAATGAAATTCAAACTTAATGAAGACGGTTCAGCTGCAATTCACTATGGACGTTGGATAAATGCCCTTATCAATTTAGTAATTGTAGGATTTGTATTATTCGTAATCATGAAAGCATACAATAAAACGAAGAAAAAAACTGAGGAAGCGCCAGCTGCACCAGCAGGTCCGACGCAAGAAGAATTGCTATCAGAAATCAGAGATTTATTGAAAAAATAATTGATTTTTCATCAAGGAAAAGCGACTGGGAAACTGGTCGCTTTTTTTTTAATTCAAATTTTTCTGTCGATTATAGTGAATGATTAAAGAATTGTTTTAATTTCGACAAGAATTAACTGAGTTGAAACATTATAAATGATTACCATTTTTGTTGCCAAATTAGATTTTGGTGTTACAGAGCAAGAATTGCTCGATGCATTTGGGCAGTACGGAAAAGTTGCTAAAGTAAATTTAGCAAAAGACAGAGAAACAGGTAAACCGCGTGGTTTCGCCTTTGTTGAAATGCCAAATCAAAACGAAGCTCAAGCTGCCATTGAAGCCCTTGACGGAAAAGTATTTAACGGTCGCAGTTGTGTTGTAAAACAAGCGGATGATCGTCCAGCAGGAAGCAAACCTCCTCAACGATCCGATTCTGGTTTCAAGCCACGTACAGATTCTCGTCCACAACAAAGAACTGATTTTAACGAAAAATCCAGGGATGACGCACCGCCATTCAGACCAAAATCGGATGACGACGACGATACTCCAGCAGTTAATCCACTCAAAGTTGTTCCTAAGAAAAAGTTAACTCCTACTAAAAAAGTAGAAATCGATACAACCAACGACGGAAAATCGAAAAAACCAAAGATGAATGCCTACAAAAAAAGTGGGAAAGACAATGTGTTTTTTGATGACGACGATGATTTAGACGAAGACATTGATTTATTTGGTCGCTCTGAAGAAGACGAAGACTTAGACGATGAAGCGTTGAGTAAATACTTGGTCAATGCTGACGACGATGATGAATTCGATGACGACGAAGAGTATGACGACGAAGATTACGATGACGAGGAGTATGATGATGAAGATTAGTCTTAATCAATGATGAATTAGGAATGAGAAATTTTAATTTGATTAAATTTCGTAATTCATAATTTTCTTCAAAACGTTCTCGTACAAATGCTCATACATCGGAAGGATTTTAGCTAAATCAAAATCTGCAGCTCTTTTCAACGCATTTTCTCTGAAAATTTGTAACGATTCTTTTGTTTCAATGATTTTTAAGGCATTTTTCGCCATGTCTTCTACGTCTCCAACATTCGAAAGAAATCCAGTCACTCCATGCATATTCACTTCTGGAATTCCACCTGTATTGGATGAAATCACTGGAACGCCAACTGCCATTGCTTCTAATGCCGCAAGACCAAAACTCTCTGTTTCTGAAGGAAGCAAGAAAATGTCAGCCATTTCAAGAACCTGTTTTGTGTCTTGAATTTTACCAATAAAAATGATTTTGTCACACAAGTTTAATTCTCGACACATTAATTCCAAGGAATATCTTTCTGGTCCGTCACCCACCAATAACAACTTGGAAGGACGTTGCTGATTCACCAAGTAAAATACTTTGATAACGTCTTCAACGCGCTTAACTTTCCGGAAATTCGAAATATGACAGAATAAAATTTCATCTTGTTTTGCGTAAATACATCTGTTTTGAAGACTTTTTGCTGCATTTGAATTGTCCTGTGTGATAAAATTCGGAATTACATGAATATCTCGTTTCATCCCAAAATGTTCGAAAGTGTCTTTTTTCAAACTCTCTGATACGGCCGTCACAGCATCCGATTGATTTAAACAAAATGTAATCACTGGTTCAAACGATGGATCTTTCCCCACTAACGTAATGTCTGTTCCGTGTAAAGTTGTTATAAACGGAATTTCAATGCCTTGCGATTTCAAAATTTGTTTCGCCATGTAGGCTGCTGATGCATGAGGAATTGCATAATGTACGTGCAATAAATCCAATTTTTCATACTTGACAACATCCACCATTTTGCTCGCCAACGTTGTTTCATACGGCTGATGATCAAACAAAGGATAGTCACTCACGGCAACTTCATGGTAAAAAATATTTTCACGAAACGTTCCCAAACGCACAGGTTGAGAATAGGTAATAAAATGGACTTCATGTCCTTTTTTGGCCAAGGCTTTGCCCAATTCCGTTCCCACTACTCCACTTCCACCATACGTTGGGTACAATACCATTCCAATTTTCATGCGTCAACTATTTTAGCAAATGTACGTATTTAACAAGTCGAAAATGGAAGTTAACATTCAGTTTACAGTGCATAGGATTTCTATCAATTCAAGATTAATTCTTTGAAAAAACTTGATAATCAATACACTATTATTCAATAGCCGTTAGAAACGCTTATAGCTTTCCAATGTTTCGCCAATAATTACATAAGAAGAAATAGCCCATATTTCTTTCGTTAGCTTTTGATTGTCGACTTAAAAGTGCACAAAAATTCTGTTCAAGACACGCGATTTATCTCAATAAATACTGTTTCAAAATACTTTCGTCACAGGAAATCACAGGCACATCCTTCTTTTTCTCAATGATAAATCCGGGAATAAATTCATTTTGATTCAATTCAAAATCAACTCCATCAAGAATGTGTTTTTGGAAGAAGTAATCGATGCTTCTGTTCAAATATTTATTTGCCAAATCAAGCAATAACTCATCTTTGAATCGTCTTTTTTCCTTGACACAAATCGTTAGGATTTCGCGCATTAAATCATCCAAAGATTTTGTGTAATTGCTATGCAACAAAATTTGATTATCCAGCCAAAATGCGAAGATTGCACCTCGACGATATGGAATTTTCTCAATGTCTCTGCTCATCCAAAATGAATCTTTTACGACATAATTGGGTTTATTGCGTTCTGGATTTCCCCAATGAGCCAACAACACATCTGAATTAAATTCTTCCAACCATTCTTTTACTGTAATTTCCCCACTGCGCAAGCGATTTTTGTAGGCATAATAATCTGTAAATCCTTCGCTGAACCAATAATTTAATTCCTCATTTTGCATCGGTATTTTTAAACCAATCCAATCATGCATCATTTCATGGTTAAAAATGTACTTCATCGTATATAAACTATTGAAAGGATTGTTCGATGACTGAATCAAAAAACCATTCTTGACAGCTGACCCTGTAATACTTTGCCCACGATACAAACTATCGTTTTGAGTAAATGTTGGCGATAGAATCACTGTGAAATACTCAATTTTCGCATCATTCCAAAAAGCTCTTTGGGAGGAAATCGTTCGTTTCAGCGACTCAAACAAGACCTCATCATTGTATTCACCAAGCCAATTTCCGCGCACCGCAAAATGCACAGGTTTATTTTCATATTGAAATGTATGGATACGATAATCTCCACCTACGAAAACCGAATGATACAATTCGTGCCAAAGCAATACGGATAAGGTTTGAACCATTTGTTGCGATCCAAATGTGTTGTGAATTTTAAACGATTCTGGAAAATTGAGCCATTCAATGCGAGCAGAAATCGCAGGGTCTTCTTGTCCTCCATCAAAAACTGCTTCTGGTACCGCAAATAAGCTTTGTCCTAGAATGTGGAAATAATTGTTTTTCACAAGAGGTCGGTTCAATGATTTTGGATCGTTGTCAATGAAATCCTGCTTTATTCGATACGAAAAATTGATTTTTTTACCTTTCGGATGGTGAACGATAATTCGGTTGCTGTCCTTATCAATCCGAAAGTGATAATTCGGATTTTCATTCGCATCAAATTGCAGGCAATTCATCAAATTTGTTTGTCCCCAAACATCATTCGAAAAATGAAAATAAGTTGAGTCGCTCGCTTTTTTGGAAATGAATTCAGTTTGTACCCGAAGTCCTTTTTCTTCAAAATCGCCTGAATAATGGACTTTATAGCTCACTTTTGTTTGACCAAATCCTAGCCATGGAAAAAGGCTAAGAATTAAAAAAATGATAACAAACTTATTTCCTTTCATGGTGATTTTTGTTTTTGATCAATTAAATATTGTTCTCAAAAATAGAATTAAATTCATCGAATAAAACCTAATAATCGCTAAAACAATTTGATCGATTGACATTTTGAAAAATGAAATTTAAAAATCGCAGATTAGAACCTTGTCTTCACCCCAAAAATTCCATCATTTTTTATACATTTGTTTCACATTATAGATTTCCATGAACGAAACCAGAAAAAACATCGAGGTTTGCTTTACTCCCGGCGAATATGATTACTTCAAAGCAGATTATGAAATAGTGGTGGTCATTGATGTTTTGCGTGCTACATCTGCTATTTGTGCTGCATTCGACAATGGAATCAAATCAATTATTCCCGTTCCGACCATCGAGGAAGCAATGGAATACAAGAAAAAAGGCTATTTAGCAGGAGCCGAACGAAAAGGTCAAATTGTGGAAGGTTTCGATTTTGGAAATTCTCCATTTTCTTACATGAAAGAAGAATTTGTGGGACAAGAAGTTGTTCTTACAACAACAAATGGCACGAAGGCCTTAGACATGGCAAAAGACGCTGAAATTGTGGTTGTTGGATCTTTTTTGAACCTCGATGCGATGTGTGACTATTTGCTAGAACAAAACAAAAATGTACTTTGTCTTTGCTCTGGTTGGCAAGATAAATTCAATTTGGAAGACACCATTTGTGCTGGTGCCATTTCGGATCGGTTGATTCAATCAGGAAATTATACGGCAGATGAAGATTCTTCAGTTGCGGCAAAATATTTGTATCTTTCAGCAAAAGATAATTATTTCGGTTTTTTAAAATCAAGCTCTCATCGCCGAAGGTTGAAAAACTTGAATTTAAATGAAGATGTAAAATATTGTTTAACGCCAAATCAATCGCGTGTCATTCCAATTCTAAAAGATGGGAAACTTGTTAAATTATAAAATTTGGTTAATCGTCCTGATTCCAATGGTTTTATCTGTTAATAACACAGAGAGAACTGAGTTAAAATGGGGATTTTATGGCCACAAACGCATCAATCGCATGGCGGTTTTTACGTTGCCTCCTGAAATGTTTGGCTTTTACAAAGAACATTTGGAATACGTTACCGAACATGCCGTTGATCCAGACAAAAGACGTTATGCTGTGGATGGTGAAGCTCAAAAACACTACATCGATCTTGATCATTACTACAAACCCGGCGAAGATCCTTATCAAATCATGCCCAAAGAATGGAAAAAGGCCATCGATAAATTCACGGAAGATACCTTGCAAACCTATGGAATTGTGCCATGGAACATTGTTTGGATGAAAAACAACCTGCAAAAGGCATTTGAAACTGGAAATGTGGATTTAATTTTAAAATATTCAGCCGACATTGGTCATTACATTGGAGATGCGCATGTGCCTTTGCACACTACTGAAAACTACAATGGTCAACTTACGGATCAAAAAGGAATTCACGGACTTTGGGAAAGTCGATTGGTTGAAATCAATGCCGAAGACTACGATTATTTTGTAGGCAAAAGCCAATACCAAAAAAATGTGCTCGATTTTGCTTGGAATGCAGTAAAAGGATCACATACAGCCCTGGATTCCGTGTTTCGTATTGAAAAGGAATTGACGGCAGAATTTCCAACCGACAAGAAATTCAGTTTTGAGCAACGCGGAAAAGTAAATATCCGTACCTATTCCTATGACTTTTCTCAAGCCTATCATCAGCGCATGAATGGCATGGTGGAACGTCGGATGCGCCAATCAATCATTGCAGTTGGATCTATTTGGTACACGGCATGGATCGATGCAGGTCAACCCGATTTGAACGCACTTAAAAACAAACCAGTTTCTCAAGAAATGCTTGATGAAATGAAAAAGCTAGACGGTGCGTACGAAGAACATCATATTCATGGAAGAAGTTGTGACTAGCTAAATTATAGTAAATCAATTTTTTAAGGCTGGATTAGCATAATTAGATAACTTTGTTTACTTTTAAGCAACTTTTTATCTATATGAGACTATGAAATTACTGCTTACTTCTATTTTTCTCTGTTTATTTTCGATGTTTTCATTTTCACAGATAATTGCAAATGACGATTACGTTGGGCCTGTTGATGGTGTGGCAGGAAACCCGAATGTCGGAAATGTTTTCTTAAATGACCTATTAAATGGTGGGCCTGTTTCTCTTGCATCAGGAACAATTACCTATAATAATTTTGGACCAATAGTTATTAATCCAAACGGTACGATCGCTGTTTTACCTAACACGCCAAGTGGAACCTACACGATGACTTACACGTTGTGTGAAAACGCTAACCTTAATAATTGTGATGTAGGAGTTGTAACTGTTACGGTAATCAATAATTCAAGTTTTGTGGATTCCAATGACGATACTTTTGGTCCCGTACTTTCAAATGTTGCTCCTTCGACGGTTATTGGAAATGTACTTTCAAACGATCTTTACAACGGTTTGAATCCAACCACAAACCTTGTGATTTTGACAAATACTGTTTCAGCAGTTCCTCTTTTTCCTGGTGCTGAAGTACCATTTTTGGATTTCAATACCGGATCCATTGTGCTCCCTTTTGGAACTCCAAATGGAACATATACTTTACAATATATAATTTGTGATATTTATATTCCTACAAATTGTGATGTAGCAACAATCACTGTAGTTGTAGGCCCTTCGCCTGTAACCGATTTGGATGATTTATTTAGTATTAGCAACATTACTTTGCCAGCCTCAGCAGGAAACATATTATCTAACTCAACAATAAATGGAGCTACAACAACAATGAGCGATGTCACAATCACTGTTGATTCTCCAGCTGATCCTATCAATCTTGGAGATCCTGTTCCTGAGTTGGATGTGCTAACGGGCGACATTAACGTACCAAGCGCTACACCAGTAGGAGTTTATTACATCGGTTATACGTTAACAGATTTGAATTTGAATTCGGTATCCTCGACAGCGACCATTTTCGTTTTTGAACCATCCACGGGAATTTCAGGAACCGTTTATACAGATGGCAACACGAACTGCATCTTTGACGGCACGGATGTGTTGGTACCCAATCAATTGGTAAAACTATATGACGCAGGAAATAATTTGGTTGGACAAGCGTACACCGATGCAAATGGTGATTTTCTTTTCAACCTTCCAGCGGGTCAATATTCGGTTAATCTTGCTTCCCTTCAAGCGGGAACAAGTGTTACGTGTCCATTGAGTGGGAATTATAGCGTAAATGTGGTGAATGGTGCAATGAATGCAAACACTGACTTTGCACTTGAATGCAACCAATCAAATTTAGATGTTAATGTTTATGGTATTTATCATTGGAATTGGGTGTTTCCAGGTCAAACACACACATTAGCTATTGGTTCGTTTTTATCAAATGGCTATTTGAGTTCTATTTGCAATTTGAACGGACCAGCGACTGGAACAATGACCATAACAGTTTCAGGACCTGTTGATTTTTCGAGTATTCCTGCTGGATCTATAACACCAGACAACATTACAGGAACTACGTTTACTTATTCAATAGCGGATTTTTCAAGCATAAATTTTTATTCCTTTACAGTGAACTTACAAACACAAACCACTGCTCAAATTGGCGATTTAATTAGTGTTACAGCAACGTATACACCATCATCAACCGATGCTAATTTAACAAACAACACCTTAACATACACCTATCCTGTTGTCAATTCTTACGATCCAAACATGAAAGAAGTATCTCCTCCAGGAGATGTTTTGGTTGGTTTTGAGGATGATTTAATTTATACAATTTACTTCCAGAACTTGGGAAATGCTCCTGCGTTCAACATTAATTTAAAAGACACCTTGAGCAGTAATCTTGATTTAGAATCCTTTGAAAAAATGGGCTCAAGTCATTATTGTGAAGTTGATATTTTAGGCAATGCGATGGAAGTTAACTTTCCAAATATTATGCTTGCAGATAGCGCTTCAAATCCAGAAGGATCTATAGGCTATTTTCAATATAGAATCAAACCATTGACTGGATTAAGCCAAGGAGCATCTATTCAAAATACGGCGCACATTTTCTTTGATTTCAATCCGGCGATTGTTACAAACACAGTTGTGACAAATTACATAGAACCTCCTATGGCTCCTATAGCTACAGTAACCAATACTTGTGGAAGCTCAATTTTAACGGCTGATGGTTCTAATTTGCTTTGGTCCACAGGCGATACTACTTCTACAATTTCAGTGACTTCTGCTGGAACTTATACGGTTACCCAAACTGCTCAAGGTTTTGAAAGCTTGCCAACAACCATTGTTGCTGCACCGATTGCAATACCGGTTGAACCATCTGTGACGGTTACAAATGATTGCGGGAGTTCTACACTTTCTGCTTCTGGAAGTAATCTTGTTTGGTCAACCACGGAAACTAGCTCTTCAATTATCGTTACAGATTCAGGAATTTTTACTATTACTCAAACTGAAAACGGTTGTGAAAGTCCGAGTGCCTGGGTGATAGCTGCACCTCTTGAATTGCCACAAGTTGCTTTCGCTTCACTAACGACAGTTTGTGAGAATTATGTTGCTTTCGATTTAACGCAAGGAAGTCCAGTGGGCGGAATTTATTCTGGAAATGGAGTTACAGGTAATCAATTTGATCCAAGTGAAGCAGGAACTGGTTCTTGGGAGTTGACATACACATACACTGATATGGCGGGATGCGAAAATTCTGCAAGCTCAACGCTGATTGTTGATGCATGTGCAAGTATTGAAGAAAATAATATGAATTTTAGAATCTATCCAAATCCAACAGTTGGGGATATTTTCATAGAATCATCCAAAAACATTGATTCGTATCACGTTTATGATAATACGGGCAGAGTCCTTCTGGTTGGCGAAACCAAATATGTAAATGTGCTGAAACTTGATTTATCATTCTTCAAGAATGGTTCTTATTATCTTCATCTGCAATCAAGCGATGAGGTAGAGATTTTTAAGATCATTGTTGCCGAGTAATTCTCTTTTTTTACTCAATGGTTTGTTACTCTAAAATTAAAATTATGAAACTCTTTCTTACATTTATTTCTTTGATTGTTGTCTCAAAATTATCATTTGCGCAAATCGTTGCGAATAACGACAGTCTTTCAGGATTAACATGGACTTATTCTATAGGTTTAAATGATGTCATTAATGTATTATCCAACGATTTACTAAATGGCAATCCGGCAACAACTTCGAACGTCGTTGTTACACCTACGTCTAGTGGACCATTAACACTTAATTCTGATGGATCTATTGATGTAGAAGAATGTCTAGAGGGTATTTACACACTAAATTACACCATTTGTGAGGCAGGTAATCCAAGCAATTGTGCGACCGCAGTTTGTGAAATTTTAGTTCTTGTTACAATGTTAGATTATAATGGTGAGATGGGACCACTGTCATCAGCAGGTAATACGCCAATTCTTGTAGGAAATATTTTCAATGATGCTAATGATATGATTGTCCTTTACCAGGGTGATATTTCTCAGAATGGCTTTCCTGCACCATCTTATGTTGATTTTAGCAATTATTCGGTCAATTTTTTTCCTGAACCGACGAACACATTCTTTTACATTGAGCCAAACGGTGATGTTTTCGTAAACCCTGGAGCAGAGTCTGGTATTTGGATTGCATATTTTACAATTGATGACAATTTTAATTCTTGGACCTCAGCAGGGTATGGCCAAATCACAATTACTATTGCCAATGACGTTGAATTGTTCAATGATTTTGTTGAATCCGACAATGGAGTAGCAGGAGACGCTAGTGTTATGAATGTTTTGAATAACGATTTTTTTGGAGGTCAATCAATTTTCCCTTTTGGATTTGATGATATTGTTTTGACACCTGTGAGTTCTGGACCTTTATCCATTGATAACCAAGGAGTATTGAGTCTTGCCCCGCTCACACCACTCGGCACATATACAATTTCCTATGAAGTATGTGAAATTGGTCCATTCGCTTGGTCAGATAGCATGGGCTGCATGAGCGCTGTGGCTTCGGTTAGTGTGGTTGATATTCTTAGTGGATCAACTGGTATTTCTGGTAAACTGTTTTATGATCAAAATAACAATTGTAATTATGAAAACGGAGAGTTTGGCTTATCAAATATGTTAGTCCATTTTTATGACATTAATAATACGCTAATTGGTCAAGTATATTCAAATCCTTCAGGAGATTATAGCGTAAGTCTTCCACCTGGAAGCTACACGGTTACACCTGTAAATATTCTTCCACTCGGAACTCCTTGTGCTTCAACAGGCAGTGCGAATGTAACCATCAATGCAGGACAAATGTCCTTAAACAATGATTTCGGTTTCGAATGTTCAACCACGGAATTTGATACAAGAGTTAATTCTGCCGCAAGATATGGATTTGTCTTCCCCGGACAGACGCATATGTTAAATGTTTTGACAGATTTTGCAGTTCCGTATATAAACACTCCATGCGCAGCTAATGTGCCAACCATTAGTGGAAATATGACAATTTCTATTACTGGACCTGTACAATTTGTAAGTCCAACCGTTGGTTCTTTGGCTCCAGACATTATTAATGGCAATGATTTAACTTACTTTATTTCAGATTTTTCGTTGTTAACTACAAACTCATTTGTACTAAATCTTAACCTTTTAACAAGTGCACAAGTAACTGACGAAATTGTGGTTATTGCAACCTTTTCTCCCACAACAGTTGGGGACGTAAATTTGTTAAACAACACATTAACATACATCTATCCCGTAGTAAATTCGTATGATCCAAACATGAAAGAAGTTTCGCCTCTAGGTGATGTGCTTGTTGGCTTCGAAGATGAATTAATTTACACCATTTACTTTCAAAATTTGGGAAGCGCCCCAGCGTTTAACATCAAATTGACGGACACTTTGAGTTCAAATTTGAACCTTGAAACGTTTGAAAAAATGGGTACTAGTCATGCTTGTGACATTTCGATTTATGGCAATGAAATGACCGTAATGTTTCCAAATATCATGTTGCCAGACAGCACTTCAAATCCTGAAGGATCGATTGGGTTTTTTCAATACAAAATTAAACCGTTGCCAAATTTAGCTCTTGGTTCCTCCATTGAAAATACAGCTCACATTTTCTTTGATTTCAATCCTGCAGTTGTGACAAATACAGTTGTGACTAATTTCATCGAAGAAGATGAAAACGGCATTGCTGAATTGGCAATGAATGGAATGAAAATCTACCCGAATCCAACTAAAGGTCAATTTGTTGTTCAATTGGATGCATCAATCACTGGAACTGTAAGATGCGAAATCGTTGACATAACTGGAAAAATAATAGATGATTCAGAAATGTTCATTTCCAATGGAAAAATTGAGTGCAACGAAAAATTGGACAGTGGTATTTATTTGATTCGAATTACGGATACCACAAAAGGTCAATCCTACCAGGGGAGAATTAGCGCTGAGTAATTCTAACAAAAAACAAGGGAAATGGTAATCAATTTTGGTTGCCATTTTTTAATTCATAACAACTTGATAAAAAGCCATTTAATATTAAAATTTTCACAAAATAGGATAATTTGTTAAACTAAAAAACAAAAAAGTAGTTAATTTCAAATTTATTATAACAAAAAAACTAAATAATTGATTGAAAAATAATCTAAAAAGAACTATTTTTGCAAATATCAAATGCAAAAACCATGTTTACACGCAAAATTTATCCAATACTAGAAAACCATTTGTCGAAAAAACAAGTGACCGTAATTACTGGATTACGTCGTATAGGCAAATCAACAGCATTAAATCACTTGTTTCAAATTTCCGAATCTCAAAACAAAGTGTATCTAGATTTGGAGCGCATTGAAAACCAACATATTTTTAATCAAAATAGTTACAAAGACATAGAGCGATCCATCGAATTGCTTGGATTTGATTTTTCCTCACCAGGTATCATTGCATTGGATGAAATTCAGATGGTGAAAAATAGCAGTAGCATAATAAAAGCACTGTATGATACTTATGGCACAAAGTTTATCGTTACCGGATCTAGTTCCTTTTACCTCAAAAATCATTTTTCTGAAAGTCTTGCTGGACGAAAACGCATTTTTGAAATGAGTCCACTGGATTTCGAAGAATTTCTGCAATTCAAAGGCGTTGAAACTAAAAAAATTCAAAAAGAAAAATTTCAGACATTTTTGCCAACATTCTTTGACCTTTACAAAACCCATTACAACGAATACATCCGATTTGGAGGTTTTCCTGAAGTGGTATTGGCAGACAACGAAGATGATAAATTAGCCTATCTCAAAGACATTCTTAATTCGCACATTGAACTAGATGTCAAGCTTTTGGGGGATATTTCGTCTTCGGATATTTTGTACAAACTGATTTTATTACTCTCCAATCGGGTTGGAAGTAAAATGGATTATTCAAAAATTAGTTCCTTGTTGGGCATCAATCGCCAAAAAGTAAAAGAATATTTGTTGCTGTTAGAATACACCTATTTGATTAAAACCATCAAGCCGTTTGCAAAAGGAATTGACAAAGAAATTACGAAGCAAGCCAAAATTTATTTTACAGATAATGGTTTATTGGAAATTTGTGGTCAAGCATCAAGCGGAGCAAAATTCGAAAATGCCATTGCAAATCAGTTGTGGAATATTGGTGAAGTGAATTATTATGAAAAAAGCTCTGGAACAGAAATAGATTTCATACTCGATAAAAAAATGGCCATTGAAGTGAAAGAAACTCCAAGTGTTTACGATCTGAAAAACGTCCAAAAACGAGCTAAACCATTGGAGTTAGAACAAAGTTTAGTGATAGGACTTCATCTTGCTCCAAGCGGATTTAAAGATTTCATTTGGGCTGGAAATGTGTTTTGAGGAACATTCAAACCAGGTTGTTTAGTAAAACGAGAATGTTTAGCCACGGATGCACGGATTCGCATAGTCACACATGCTCATACGCAAAGTAAACTAAAATCACACAGATATTTTCGATACATCAAAAATTGAAATTCTAACGTTAAAATTTTGCGAGTGGATTTAAAGATTTTGTTTGGGCTGGAAATGTGTTTTAGTTTTAATTCTTAAAATCTCGTTGATAACAAATTTCGTGTCTTTTCATTCGCACCTTGCTTCTACCTAACTTTGTAAAAAAAAGCAAGCACATGAAATTTTTTATCGATACAGCCAACTTAGCAGAAATAAAAGAAGCCAACGACATGGGAATCTTGGATGGAGTTACCACGAATCCGTCACTCATGGCAAAAGAAGGAATTACAGGACACGAAAATATTTTGAATCACTACTTGGCAATTTGCAACATCGTGGATGGTCCTGTAAGTGCAGAAGTTATTGCAACTAATTTTGAAGGCATGGTGGCTGAAGGTGAAAAATTAGCGAGTTTGCACAAAAACATTGTTGTAAAAATTCCAATGATTACTGAAGGTATCAAAGCAATTAAATATTTTTCAGGCAAAGGAATTAAAACCAATTGTACCTTGGTATTCTCTGCAGGCCAAGCGTTATTAGCCGCAAAAGCTGGAGCAACCTACATTTCTCCGTTTTTAGGTAGATTGGATGACGTTTCCACCAATGGCTTAGATCTTATTGCTCAAATTCGATTGATTTATGACAATTACATGTTTGATACACAAATTTTAGCGGCTTCTGTTCGTCACCCAATGCACATCATCAATTGCGCAGAAATTGGATCGGACGTAATGACTGGACCATTGAAAGCGATTCAAGCATTGGCAAATCATCCTTTGACGGATTTGGGATTGAAGCAGTTTTTGGCGGATCACGCTAAAGGGAATTGATCAGAGCGAAAGGAAGAGAACAGAGCAAAGTAGAAATCGAGTTTGTCCTGCTGACTTCATGAGCCACGATAAGCAAGCTTTATTAAAAAAAGGATGAATAATTATTATAGTTACTCACAGCATTGTCTTGCGTGTTGATAATTTTAAACATTTAATTATCAATTAAATACAAAATACTTCATGGCTATCAATTAGAGTCTTGGCAACTAAAAGTTTAGTATCACGTCAATCAATTAACGAACTAATTAATTACTCTAATTTCAAAACTCATGAAAAACTTACTTCTCTTAGTCATGAAAAAATCCGTACTTGGGTTTCTTCTCTTTTTTGGAACTTTGAATGGATTAAAAGCACAATTTGCTCAGTCCACTCAGCCTGGTCCAGTAACCATCACGATGACATTTCAAGGTGGCTTTGTGCAAAATGTAGATCCATTGAATTGCATAACTATGGCTTCTGGTAACTACGAAATCAACATTGCCGGTTCAACATCAAGTGATGTGTTGTATGTCATATACAATAACTATTCACAAATGGATTCGTATGTCAACACTACGTCGGATCCAAATTATTATGTGTCCCAGATTGCCAGTCCGCTTGGCGGTTTACTTTTTGCTCCTGGAATATCAGATTATTCAGGATTTGTAAACTATATGACTATGATCAATAAGATAATTTGTGGCGGGGACACTCTAGATCTTGCAAATCAGCCATTGTTCGCGTTCGATTTTTATCCTCCTCCGTGTCAATACTCTGACTTGGGCGGCCGCGTATTTATCGACAATAACGCAGATTGTACCTACGATGCTGGAGACAATGGTGTGATGTTCGTAAATGTAATGGCAAATGGTACTTACACGATTGGAAACACGAGCAACTATTTCTTTACAAATAGCGATGGTACATTCAATACTCCTTATTTTAAATCGGATGATTTTATTTCGGCAGATGTATCACTGCCAGCGGTTTACGATTTCGCATACACAATTCCGGGATGTGCCACACCAATTATTAATGTGACCAGCTTACCTGAAACAAATTTAGAATTTCCAAGAGGTTGTGCCGCAGATATTGACTTGCGCGTTTACGGTGGATCGCATTGGATTAGACCGAATATTCCATTTATGTATTATCCAAGTGTTGCAAATATTGGTTGTTCTGGAGCTTCAGGTTTGGTCAGATTAGTATTAGATCCAAATGTGACATATAACGCCGCACTAAGTTCTAATCCAGCCGACTATATCATTGGAGACACCTTGTTTTGGGATTTTACAAACATCAACAATATAGGAACAGGTTCTGGATACTGGAATTCGTTCAACGGCGGTGTTCACCTTACTCCAAGCTTAGCACTAAATATCGGTGACTTTGTGACACTGCAAGTGATTACAGATATTCCTGCAAATGATGCTTTTCCTTCGAACAACAGTGCAACGTATTTATTACCAGTTGTTAATTCTTACGACCCGAACATCAAAGTTGTGGAGCCGCAAGGAAATGGAGCTCAAGGATTTATTCCAGGGGATACCGAAAAGTTAACCTATACAATTCATTTTCAAAATACTGGAAACGCGCCGGCAATTAATGTTAATATTCTTGATACGTTACAATCCAATGTGATTCCTTCAAGTTTGAGAATCATCAATGCAAGTCACAACATGAATCCAAGTTGGGTAACAAATTCAATCGTGAAATTCAATTTCCCGAACATCAATTTGCCAGACAGCACAAGCAATGAAGCATTAAGTCATGGTTTCGTAACTTTTGAAATTGATTTAGCAACTAATTTGCCTTTAATGACTGAAATTGAAAACACAGCTCACATTTATTTTGACTTCAATCCTGCGATTGTTACGAATACAACGTTAAACACGATTGGTTCGGAAGTTACTGCTTCTCTATCCATTTCGCCAGGAACAGAAGTTTGTTTGGGACAAGCCATTCAATTGTCACTTGACCAAGAAGGTGGATGTGCTCCATTTACATATTCTTGGACGGGACCGAATGGTTTTACTTCAAACGCTTCCAATCCAGTATTTACAGCGGCGCTAATTAATGATGGTATGTATACTTGTGTCATTTCACAAAGTTGTGGTGGAGCAATCACAGAAACAGTAACATTAGATGTAAGCGATTTCTCGGCTGTTGCCACAGACAATGGAAATGGGACAATTTCAGCATCTGCTGGAACTTCTTACGTGTGGATTGAATGCAATACAAATACACCAATGCCAAATGGAAATTCTCAAACGTATACTCCTACGGAAAATGGCATTTATGCAGTTGTCATTACAGGAGGATTTGATTGTACCTTTACATCGAATTGCGTTGCTATCAACAATTTGAGTATTGAGAATGCTTCCCAAGTTTCAAATGTTGTTGTTTATCCAAACCCAACTCAAAGCGAAGTAACAATTACTTTTGATGAATCACTTGCATTTTTTGAATTGACCGATGGAAATGGAAAAGTTCTTCAATCAGGAACTATTCAATCGAATGATAAGATTAGCCTCGAAGATGAAGAAGCTGGAATGTATTTCTTCCGTATTGTTACAGATAAAAATTCATTCACACAAAGAATCATTAAACAATAACCAATTCTCTTTATTTTTTCGAAACGGCAATCAATTTTGGTTGCCGTTTTTATTTTTTTCTCAATTCGATAAACTCCTTAATCTTTTCATTTTCGATCAAAACGGTCAAATTGTAATAAACCAACTTCCACTTTCCTTTGGATTTAACCATGATTCCACTTCCACGGCAACCTTCCATCCAAGTCGTTAAGTCTTCATCAAACCATGCCATTTTTTTGTTTTTTGAAAAGACCCATTTTCTGTTGCTTGCTTTGAAATCCCACGCTTTACCTTTTTCAAAATAGGGTTTCGAGAAAGCAGCGAATTCCGTTTTTGTCCAACGTTCACCTGGCGCAGTTCCGAGAAAGATAAAATCTTCCGACATGATTTCAAAATACGGATCGAATTTTGCGGATGCAGCATCTAAGTGCCATTGATCGATGAGTTGGTCTAATTCTGTTTGTCCAAATGCTAAGCTCGAAAAACTACAAAAAATCGAAATAATTAAAAAGTAACGCATAAAAAAAGGGGATGAAAGTTCATCCCCAAATGTAATTATGTAATTGTAAATAAACTCCTAATTCTTTAGAAAATTTCGCTTAATCAACGAAGAATAAGGTGCTTGAACTTCTCTTTTATCAAATTAGTTAAAGTTTATTTCTAGTGCCTTAGTCGAGGCGATTTGAAAATTCAACTTCTGAGTTTACTTGCGTAAATGATGAAGATGAATTTTTGAATCAACGAAGAAAAAGGTGCTTGAAATAAACTGTTACTTCGTTGCTTCTAGCGCTTTGCACGCATTCACAGCCGCAAGCACATTCACTACTCCACCTGTTACTGACAAAGTACCAAAGTCGATTGCTTTATCTTCTCCTGGCATACGTTGCATAGAACCTTTGTATGAAGTTGCTGAATTTAAAATGATTGTTTTAATTTCCAACATACTCAATTTTGGGAAATACGATTTCAACAACGCTGCAACTCCTGTAACCATTGGTGCAGCCATAGAAGTTCCTTGTAATTTTTGATAAGAACTTTGTGGAACCGCATTCCAAATTTCATAACCTGGAGCAAAAACATCTACACCTTTTTGACCATAATTAGAAAAATCAGCTGCCAAATCACCATATCCTTGTTTTTTATCTTTCGCAAAACGAGTAGATGCTCCAATCGTAATGAAATGATCTAATTTTACTGTTTGGAATTCATACATCGAAGTTGGATAATTTGGCTCTTTATCGATGTCTTTTGCGTCATTTCCAGCTGCATGAACCAACAAAACTCCTTTTGAATCCGCATATTTAAATGCTTCGTACACTTCTTTTGCATTTGGTGAATATGCTTTTCCGAAAGACATATTAATCACTTTCGCACCATTATCAACCGCATAACGGATTGCCAACGCAATGTCTTTATCGTTTTCATCTCCATCTGGAACTGCTCTTAACGACATCAATTTTACGTTTGAAGCAACACCATCTCCCCCTTTTTTGTTTCCACGAATAGAACCAACGATTCCTCCAACATGTGTTCCGTGCAAAGCGTCAGGTCCTTCAACGTCTGGATTTCCGTATTTTGTATCTTTAAAATCAGACGGATTATCACCAATCAAACTACGATCATCGTAATCCGGATTTAAGTGGTAATTTAACATTCCGTCGATTTGAGCTTTTTGTTCATTCACGGTTTTTTCAGTGAATTCGCCTGTCATCATTGCAATTGCCAATCCTTGCAATTGTTTGTCTTGATCATTGTCTGGCTTCCATTTCTCCAAATCCTTTAGGGTATAATCTTTTTTACCCAATTTTTCTTCAACCATGCCAGGAACTTGTTGCATAATCATCGGAAGCATTTGAAGTTGAGGAAGATATGACCCATACTCTGCTCGATCCGCTTCGACATCTGCTTTCACTTTATTGTACAATTCAAATTCTTTTTGGTCAGAAGAAGAAACCGAAGCAGGATCAATTCCTTCGTATTTTCCTTTTAACTTCGCATAAATACGTGTTTTTTCTAATCGAGCGTGATCTTGGTTTTCACCTTTTGCATTTCCTAAGAAATTCCAACCATGAACGTCATCGATATAACCGTTTTTATCATCGTCAATGCCATTTCCAGCAATTTCATCCTCGTTTACCCAGATTTTACCTACTAAATCTTCGTGTTCAATGTCAATCCCAGAATCGATGATTGCTACAACAACCGTTTCTGGTGTTCGTTTTTTTAATTTTTTGTATGCTTTATCTGTTTGCATACCATTTTTTCCATTGTACCAATCTACGATGGCAGGATCAACTTGAGCGTGAATCACATTCATTACACCAACGGCAAAAATGCTTAAGCTCAACTGAATAATACGTTTCTTCATGTTACTTATACTAATGACAAATTTATTCTTCAAAAGTGCAAAAAAAAGATTTGTTTCCGTCAATCTTTATGACAATATGCCGTATTTTTACAGCTAATGGTAAAATAAAGGTATTTATGGTTCTAAGAATTTTGTTTTTTTTCTTGTTCAGCTTGATAGCATTCCAATCATTCTGTCAATCTGAACTCTTTGCACTAAAACATCTAACAGAAGAACAAAAGCTTAATAACGCTCCTTTTTGTATTTCAAATACACCTAATACAAAAAGAATTCTTGCAGAAAAGAACATCCCAATTAAATTTGAAACGAACCGTTGGTTGTATATCACCACAAATGCCTTAGAGATTCAAAACTTATTGAACAACAATGAAATAAAGGACTTTTTCCTTGAGATAAATCCACCGGCCTTGCTTAATGATTCTGCAAGAGCGCGGCATTTTGTGAACCAGGTACATCAGGGTTTTGGACTGTCAAGTCCATACCGTGGAAATGATGTAATAATCGGCTATGTGGACACAGGAATCGATTTCAACCACCCTGATTTTAAAAATGCAGATGGTTCTACACGTGTTTTGCGCTATTGGGATCAAACAACAGACACGGGAGGCGCACCACTTTCTCCTTACGGATATGGAATTGTATGGGATAGCACACAAATAAATGCAGGCACATGCACAAGTATGGATGGAACAGCACACGGAACTACTGTTGCAGGTGCAGGTTCAGGTGATGGCAGTAGCACTGGTTATAATCATGGGATGGCACCAGAATCAGATATCATTATGGTTGAATCCAACTTCGACTCACCGAATTGGACATTAACTGTTGCGGATGCATGTGATTATATTTTCAAGGTGGCAGATTCGCTTGGAAAGCCTGCGGTTGTAAACTTAAGTTTGGGAACTTATTTCGGAAGTCATGATGGAAGCGATCCTGCTTCGGTTTTTATTGAGAGCTTGTTGGATGCTCAAAAAGGACGTGTGGTAGTCAGCGCGGCTGGAAATTCTGCCAATTTCACCAAATATCATTGTGGCGCAACCGTGGATGCAGATACAAACTTTGTATGGTTCAACAATAATACGAATGGCGCTTATGGAGCAAATACCGTTTTCTTTGACCTTTGGTCAGACTCTAGCGAAGCAACATTTGATTATCAATTTAATGTTGTACGTCCGACTTCAAATTACGAAACCCGCGGTGAAATTATGTATCGCAATGCGATCGATTCAATAGGGATTCCAATTTATGATACGATTTGGAATGCGAACGGAAATCGACTTGCGACATTGGAGATTTACACCGATTATGAAGATGGAAATTACCACATGCAAGCATTCATTTCAGAATTGGATACTACCAGTTATAAAATCGGCTTTTACACAACTGGATCTGGAAGTTATGATTTATGGTCAGGGCAAAATTTTGGGTTCAATAACATAGTGACAACTCTCCCAAGTGAAATTGATTTTCCAAGTATCATACATTATACATTGCCTGATTCGTTGCAAACCATTGTTTCTTCCTGGAATTGTTCTGAGAAAGTAATTTCAGTTGGAAACATAAAAAATCGGAGTTCTTACCCAACCATGTCTGGCGGAATGTACATACCAAGTGATGTAATTCCAGTTGGACAATTGAGTATCAATTCAAGCAAAGGTCCAAGTCGCGTGGATGTGCTAAAACCAGATATAGTTGCAAGTGGAGATGTAACATTGTCTTCTGGTCCACTTTGGTATTTATCAAATCCTGTGAATTACAACAAAATTGATCCGGGCACATGGCACATGGGAAATGGTGGGACTTCTATGTCTAGTCCTGTTATTGCCGGAATTGCGGCATTGTTTTTAGAACGTTGTAGCGAAGCAAATTATCAGGATTTCAAAAATGAATTACTTGCCTCCGCGATGCCGAATAATTATACTGGAACATTACCTAATAATGCTTACGGACACGGACTTGCCAATGCGCATCAATTGCTTTTGGCAAATGAATTTGACATCACTTTTGCACCACTTGGATTATGTCAAGATCCGGTCAATCTAGAAATTGTTTCATCCCAGCCGTTGGTTTCTTTTGAATGGTGGAATGGACAGACGCAACCAACGCAACTCATTTCTTCTCCAACGATGGTTGAATTATCAGGTTTTAATGAAAATGGTTGTGAATCTAGCTCTGGAAATGTGCAAATTGTGCAATTTGATTTACCAACCATCAGTGCCATTTCACTTTCCAATGGTCAATTATCTGCCGTCGCAAGCGATACTTACCAATGGACAATTAATGGAAATGAAATTGTTGGAGCAACAAATTCGACGTTAAATCCAGGTAATCTAAATGGTGTTTTCACCTGTTATACCACTTCAGAAGATGGCTGTATTGTTGAAACTCCGCCTTTTAATTATTTTCTTGCAGTAAATGATTTAACCTCGAACGAATTCCTTGTTTTTCCAAATCCGACCGATGGTACTATTGCACTTAAAACGAACTTAGAAATTGAGAAAAGTACACTTTATGATGCGTTTGGAAGAAAACTGGAGGTCCAAATGGACGCAAATGGAGCCATTGAATTAACTCCATTTTCAAGTGGAATTTACACATTAATAATAGAATCAAATCGCGGACAATTTCAAACAAAAATCATAAGACGTTAATAATCTTCAAAGATTTTATATTTTTACGCAACAAAATTTAAAAAATGAATTTAACAGGTATTATTGCCATTTCTGGAAAACCAGGACTTTTTAAAGTGATTACACAAGCTAAAAACAGCGTTATTGTTGAATCATTGATTGACAAAAAACGCATTCCAGCTTACGCTACAGATCGTATTTCCGCTTTGGAAGACATTAGTATTTACACATATTCGGAAGATAAACCGCTAAAAGAAATTTTAAGAGCGATTTACGACAAAGAAAATGGAAAAGCGTGCATTTCACATAAAGAAAGTGAGGCAAAGTTAACTGCATATTTGTTAGAGATTTTACCAGACTATGATGCTGATCGTGTTTATACTTCAGACATCAAGAAGTTGTTTCAATGGTATAATTTATTAGAAAGTTCAGGTAATCTTGTTTTAGCGGAAGAAGGTGAGACTGTGGAATCCGATGAAAAAGAAAAATCGGAAGCAAAACCAAAAGCAAGTAAAGCGAGTGGAGATGCGAAAAAACCAGCTGTGAAGAAATCACCGGCAGCTGCTGCGCCAAAAGCATCGCCCAAATCTGCGGGTAAAACTTCTGGAGGAGCAAAAGTGAAAACAACGGTTCAACGAAAATCAGGTTCAAACTAATATTAACGAGCTCCGAATAGGGGCTCTTTTTTTGTCATGATACTAGAAAAATCACCTAGAAAATTTATAAAAGAAGGTCTGCAGATTGATTCTTGGGAGACCATCAAACCCTATTATATCAATTTGGTTGATCGTGTTTTAGATTCCAAACAAGCGCTACAAAAATGGCTTGAGAACAGAAGTGAACTTGACGCTGTGTTAGAAGAAGATGTTGCTTGGCGCTACATCAGAATGACGATCGATACGGCGAATGAAGAACTAGCTAAAAGTTATACTTTTTTCGTAACCCAAATTCAGCCCCATTTGGCACCTTTTGAAGATCAATTGAATTCAAAGTTGGTGGAATGCCAATATGTATCGGACTTTCAAAATGATCAAGCCTTTGAAATTTATTTTCGAAGTGTAAATTCTGCACTGAAATTATTTCGGACAGAAAATATTCCGCTAGAAGCAAAAGTGAACGAAAAAAGTCAGGAATTTGGATCCATTTCTGGAGCACAAACCATTGTTCATGATGGAAAAACGATGACTATGCAACAAGCTTCCGTTTTATTGAAAGAAAAGGACGAAGCGCTGCGGAAAGAAGTTTATCTGAAAATGGTTGATCGGAGAAAAGAGGATGTAAACACATTGAATGATTTATACACCGAGTTGATCCAATTACGTCACGAAATTGCGGTAAATGCTGGATTCGATAATTTTAGGGATTACAAATTTGAAGCACTTGGACGGTTTGATTACACGAAAGAAGATTGTTTTCATTTTCATCAAGCGATTAAGACTGAAATTGTTCCGATTGTCAAAGGATTGCAACAAGAAAAACTAGACAAATTAGGGAAATCAAAATTCAAACCGTGGGATTTGGATGTGGATCCTGATGGTTTTGCTCCATTAAAACCGTTTAAAGATGGGCAAGAAATGTTGGACGGAACCATTCTTCTGCTTTCAAAAATAGATCCTTATTTCTCCGATTGCATTGCGACCATGGCTGAAATGAAGCACTTGGATTTAGATTCAAAAACAGGAAAAGCTCCTGGAGGATACAATTATCCGCTTTATGAAATTGGGGTTCCGTTTATTTTCATGAATGCTGTTGGAGCTCAGCGTGATCTGGTAACGATGGTTCATGAAGCTGGTCATGCGATACATTCTTTTTTAAGTCGAGATTTATCATTAACCGGTTATAAAAACATTCCTTCGGAAGTGGCTGAATTGGCTTCCATGTCCATGGAGTTATTATCGATGGATTATTGGAATGAGTTTTATTCTAATGAAGATTTAATTAGAGCGAAAAAAGACCAACTTGAGACCATTCTCAAAATACTTCCTTGGATAGCAACGATTGATGAATTTCAGCATTGGGTTTACACCAATCCAAATCATAGCATAGAGGAGCGCTATGCGCAATGGAATAAATTGGGCGAAGAATATGGTACTGGTTTAACTGATTGGGAAGGATTTGAAGAGGCCAAATCAACGGCTTGGCAACGACAAATGCATTTGTTCGAGGTGCCGTTTTACTATATCGAATATGGATTTGCTCAATTGGGAGCAATTGGTGTGTGGAAAAATAGTCAAAGTGACTTTCAAGGAGCTATTACGAAATACAAAGAAGCATTGAAACTTGGCTATACCAAATCAATTCCGGAAATTTATGAAACTGCAGGAGTTCAATTTGATTTTTCCAGCAAGTATTTAAAAGAATTGGCTATCTTTCTGCAAGAAGAATTGGATAAATTGTAAAACGTGAACTACATCAAGGGCTTTGACGGATTGCGGGCATTTTCGATTATGCTGGTGCTGTTGACCCACCTTGATTTGTACAATCGCTTGCCTAAAAACGAATTCATTCAAACGCGATTTTGGCCATTAATCTCCGGCGAAGCTGGGGTCATGATCTTTTTTGTCATCAGTGGATTTTTAATTACATCTTTATTGTTGCATGAAAAAAAATTATCTGGTACTATAAAAATCCGTCATTTTTTTATTCGAAGATTTATTCGGCTTTTACCTGCTTTGATTGTTTTTTACGTGATGATTATCGGTTCCATACTTTTCGATTTTCTTGTCATGCCAATCGAAGGACTATTTTATGCCTTTTTTTACGTGTACAATTTCATTCCAAATCAATTCTACACCTATGAATTGGGACATTTGTGGTCGCTTTCATTAGAGGAACAATTCTATTTTACGTGGCCATTTATAGTTTCATTTTTCTCTAAGACAGCTTATTATTTGGTGCTTATAGGAATTATTTTGAGTGCAAGTATTTTTGCTTATTTCACATTTGAGTCCAATCCAAATTTTGAGAATTACAAACCTCTTCGCTTTTTCATTCCTGCAGTATCGCCGATTTTGATTGGATGTTTAGGGGCGATTATAAATCATTTTTATTTAAATAAAATGCAGCAGCTATTCAAAAACAATGTTCTTTTTAGAAGCTTGTCAGGAATTTTGATGGCATTAATTTTCTTTTCGTTCCCTTTATTTTCGCCAGAAGTACTTTTTCCGATTAATCAATTATTCCAATCACTTGGAGTTGTTATTTTACTCCTGTGGATTTTTCATCATCAAACGTCCATTTTTGTTTCCTTTTTAGAAAACTCACCCATTAAATATATTGGTACAATTTCTTACGGACTCTATGTTTTTCAGGGATTTTTCTTGCGAACTGGTGGTGGTGGAGAAGCATGGATTCATCATACTCCGTGGAACATTTTACTGACTTTAGTTTTTGCAATAGCAAGTTATGAACTCATCGAGAGAAAGGTGTTAACGTATAAAAGGAATTTTGCGTGAGAATAAAAAATTTTCCATTTAAATTCGAAATTAATATTGGTTAATTTTTATCAATGAAGTTGTTTTAAGTCTGACTTTGTTTTACAGTTAGATTTCAGTAAGCGACAAATTCCTAAGCAATTATCGCAACTACGTTGATAAGACGAATAGATCTTAGCTCTTAATTTTTACAGCATAAAATTCTGTACGATTGTACATATTAGCTTATTGGAAAGATAAAAAATGTCAATATTATCTTACTGATGAGATAAAAATGATAAATAATATCTTTTAAAAGAGATAAATTGAATCATATTATTTCTAGAATGTACTTTTACTTGTTGCATATTCGGTCAAACTTAAAAGAAAAGGCTTGGCTTTCAATACCATAATTTTAGCGCTATAAGTATTAAACAACTAGAAGCGAATTGCTCAAGCATGAAGAAGAAATCAACTGAATTTTCCTTTTTCCATTCAATTTAACCCATTCAGGAGATAAAAAACATTTATTATATCTCTTTAAAAAGATAAAAAAGCTAATTAATTTCTTTTTATCAAGATAAAAATGACTATTTTTGATTTGTAAAAGAGATAAAATGAAAGAAAAATTTTCTCAAATCATCCTTGAACGCCAAGATTGGATACAGAACATAGATATCATTCCACGTGAAATTGAATTTGAAACACGAATGAATTACGTGTTCACAGGTCTAAGAAGAGCTGGAAAATCGTTCATTTTGTATCAAATCATGCACCAGGTTTTTAAAAAGATTGGTGTTGAACATTTTTTGATGATAAACTTCGAAGATGAGCGGCTAATCGGTGTTCAAGTTGGCGACCTACAATATATTCTCGAAGCTTATCGTGAAATGTATGATTACAAGCCTATCCTATTCTTGGATGAAATTCAAAATGTTGAACATTGGCAAAAATACGTGCGCCGATTAGCAGATGAAGGTTACCAAGTTTTTGTAACTGGGAGTAACGCTGAAATGCTAAGTTCTGAGGTTGCGTCTACCCTCGGCGGAAGGTTTATCAATAAAGAAATATTGCCTTTATCGTTCAATGAGTTCTTGTTGTTTCATGGATTTTCTATCAAAAAAACTTCCAAATTATCACGTGAACGTTTTGAAATCATCAAACGCTATGAAGAATATTTAAAGTTTGGAGGATTTCCTGAATTGACGAAAGTGAACAGTAAGCGCGATTTTCTTTCCAGTGTCTACCAAAAATTATTCTACGGCGATTTAATTGCCCGTTACGGAATTAGCAATGTGAATGTTTTGAATTTATTGGTCAAAAAATTAGCAGAAAGCGTAAACAATGAAACATCTGTAAATCGGATAAAAAATCTGATAAAAGCTACCGGACTAACGGTGGGTAATAACACCATTTTTGAATACATCAGACATTTGGAATCGTCGTATCTAATAGCATCGATAAGCAATTATTACAGCAAATTTGTGGAGCGCGAGAGCAATAAAAAGTACTATTTTATGGATACAGGAATCCTCAATTTGTTCCTAATGAATCATGAAAGTAAATTACTCGAGAATCAGGTTTATGTTGAGTTACGACGAAGAAAATATGAAGTCTTTTTCCTAAAACGAAATATTGAGGTTGATTTTTTTGTACCCGATCAAAACTTACTCATTCAAGTTTCTTATACCATCGATGATCCAGACACAAGAAAAAGAGAAGTTCGATCCCTGCAAAAAGCCATGAAGGAATTTGACATACAAGAAGCATTCATTATATCGCATGGAGAGACGAATACAATTGACATAGCTGAAGGAAAAATCTCTGTGGTTCCTGCTTGGCAATGGTTATTGGGGATTTAGCATCAATAACTAAATTACTGATTCTTTCGGTAAACAAGCGGATAATCAAAACAGCATAAATTTCGAGATTAAAAATTATAACTCACTGATTTTCAAATTTAAATTTAGGCAAACAAGCGGATAATCAAAAATAATTAGCGTACTTAAAGGCGATTTTCGAGAGCTATATTGAATTAAATATTTTGGGGTACACAAGCGGATAATCAAGATAGCGCAATTCCCGAGCACGGGGATTCATAACTCAGTGATTTCCAAAATCATTTTTAGGTAAACAAGCGGATAATCAAAAAAAAACGCCAAGACAAACAGCCACGAACCTTCACCTCGAAAACAACAACAAAGTTGAATCGCATCCAAGTTTAATCATTCTCAAAATTCAATCCCCCCAATTTTGGACAAGTTTTTGATGTAACTCTGTGAATAACTAATACAACACATTTCTTATCTCTCAAGATGTATATGTATTTTCGTAAAATGACAATGATTTTCAATCGAAATAAGATCTTTTTCGTAAGTGCGATGTTGGCACTTCTTGTTTCTAGTCACACCAAAGGAAAAAAAGCAATCTCTCCAGACGACAGTCTCTGGGCTGAAAAACAATTGGCTCAAATGTCACTTGATGAAAAAATTGGTCAGTTTTTTATGATTTCGGCGCATTCTGGCAAAGGAGAAGAAAATTTGGCGGCTGTTGAACTAAGTGTCCGGCAGGATAAAGTCGGTGGAATCATTTGGTTTCAAGGAACAAAATCAGATTACCTTGCCGCAGCAAAACGGATGCAGGATGCCTCCACTACCCCATTGATTTATGGAATGGACGCAGAATGGGGAGTTAGCATGCGTTTGGAAGGAGAAACACGATTTCCGTATGCCTATTCGATTGGTGCGGCAGACGATAAAAAACTTACCAACCGCATTGCAGAAATGATGGCTCAAGAATGCCGTGAACTAGGCATACACATCAATTTTGGACCAGTTACGGATGTGCATTCGGATCCGAAAAATCCTGTTATTGGCTTCCGTGCTTTTGGCGAAAATCCTGAAAAAGTTGGAAATCATGTAGCAGCATTTGTGCAAGGTTTTGAGAATAATGGAATCATGTCTAGTCTCAAACATTTCCCAGGTCATGGAGACACTGACATCGATTCTCACCTAGATTTGCCAACCGTAAGTCGATCGAAAGAAGAAATTGATGCTATTGATTTACTACCATTCCGAGAAGGAATTCGCAATGGAGCTTCATCTGTCATGGTTGGACATTTGAGCGTTCCTGCACTAGACCCATCGGGCACTCCAAGCACCCTTTCAAAAGTGATCATCAAAGAATTATTGCAAGAAAAAATGGGATTCAAAGGCCTTGTGATTTCGGATGCATTAGACATGAAAGCCGTGGCAGATCGTTACGGAAAAACAGAAGTTGTTGTGAAAGCATTTGAAGCTGGTTGCGATATTTTATTATGTCCTGAAAGTGTTACTGAAGCGATTGCTGCACTCAAGAAAAAAGTAGAAAAAGGCGAAATTTCGATGGATGAAATCAATGCTCGTTGTCTCAAAGTGCTTAAAGCCAAAGAAAAATTTGTGGTTCAGCCGAAAGAATACAAAAAGTACACTCCAGGCGAACAAGATTGGGCGAGAAATGAAACTTTCGAAAAAAGCACAACGCTTTTAAAAAATGACAACGATGCGTTGCCCATTGGCCGCATGGATGAAAAAATGCTCCACATCGAAGTTGGTTCCTCTTCCTACACATTCAAGCACATGTTGAACGAATTTGGGAAGTTCGACTCTTCACACATTAGTTTAGAAGATTTAGAAGATGGTATTTTTGATATCGATTTCAAGAAGTACAAAACAATCGTAGTATCATTTCATGCTACTTCAGTCCGACCAAAAAATAACTTCGCTGTACCTCTTTCACTAAATTCATTACTGCGCAAATTGCCTTCAAGCGCTACCAATCATTTGGTGATATTCGGAAATCCGCTCGCTCTGGGAGCAAGCTTTGAACTTCAACATGTTAACTCAATAGTGGTCGCTTATGAAAATAATACCCATGTACAAAATCGGGTAGCTCAAATGCTCGTTGGCGCAATTCCATTCTCAGGAAAATTGCCTTTTACTATCAATGCAAATTTGAAACGAGGCGCTGGATTACAAACTGAAACAAATGGTCGATTAAAATTTGGTCAGCCAGAAGAATTGGGAATCGACCCTCAGAAATTTGATGAAATTGATCAAATTGTTTCCAATGCCATTGCCAATCATGTGTTTCCTGGATGTCAAATTGTGGCCGCAGTAGAAGGCAAAATCATCTTTCGAAAAAGTTATGGTTCACATGCATACAACGAACAAAAAGTAACGGATGAAGACTTGTACGATATAGCCTCGATCACAAAAATTGCTGGATCGACCATAAGCGTTATGAAAATGCAAAGCGACGGAAAAATAGACCTCAACAAGCAATTAAAAGATTACATTCCCGAGATTACAAAAGAATCAGCGTATGGAAACTTGATTTTGAGAGACATGCTTACGCATCGCGCTGGACTAAAAGCTTGGTTGCCATTTTACACCAAAACACTTGTTGAAGGACAATTGAATCCTGCTATTTATTCCACCACTCATAAACCTGGTTTTACACGAAAAGTAGAAGATGGAATTTACATGCGGGACGATTACGTTGATTCCATGTACGCTCAAATCTTAGAAGCACCAATCGGCGGTAAAAGCTATGTTTACAGTGATGTTGGCTATTACTTCATTAAAAAAATCATTGAAAAAGAGTATGCAAAACCCTTGGAGCAATTTGTAGATGATTCGTTTTACGCACCGATGGGACTAAAAAGAATTACCTATAATCCGGCTGATAAATTTGGATTGAAGAGCATCATTCCAACAGAAGACGATAAGATTTTCCGCAAGAAATTAGTGCATGGTTATGTCCACGATCAAGGTGCTGCAATGCTTGGAGGTGTTGGTGGTCACGCGGGATTATTTTCCACAGCGACAGATTTGGCGGCCTTGTTTCAAGTATTTTTAAACAAAGGAACCTATGGTGGTGTGCGCTATTTTTCAGAAGATGTTGTGAATGAATACACTAAAGTGCAATTCGCTGGGAACCGACGAGGAGTTGGTTTTGATAAGCCAAAAACAGATGGAACGGGCGGAACGTGTCACTCATCAGCTTCTTTGGGTAGTTATGGTCACTCAGGATTTACAGGAACACTCGCTTGGGCCGATCCGCAAAATCAAATCAATTTTGTATTTCTCTCAAATCGTGTTTATCCAGATGCAGAGAATTGGAAAATTGTAAAACAAAACACTCGGACTGAAATTCAGCGCGTAATTTATGAAGCAGTGAAAACCAGAAAAGTGAATTAATTTTTTGGATTCAAAGTTGCTTTTTGAATTACAGAACTTCCTAGCCGACAACTAATTGATTCTCTGGAAAATTAATCAAAAAAGCTTTCGATTTTGCTCTTGTAAGCGCAGTATACAGCCAACGAATGTATTCTGACATGATTAAATCTTCTGGCAAATACCCAATATCAATAAACACATGTTCCCACTGACCGCCTTGTGATTTGTGACAAGTAACTGCATATCCAAACTTTACTTGGAGCGCATTGAAATGTGGATTTTCCAAAATCAAGTCGTAGCGCTTTTTCTTGTTTTTTTCGTATAAATAATCCTTTTCCACCTCGAAAAAAAGCTCCTTCAAACGGGATCTACTGAGCGAAGGACCTTCACATTGCAAGGTTTCCAGATGAATTAAAACTTCTTGTCGATCGATGCTTGGATAATTTGGGAATTCAACCAAAAGTCGTGCAAACTCAAAGCCATACATCGATTCTATGCGCAAAATTCTTTTGACATGCATCATTTCACCATTGGCGATAAAACCAATTTCCACTTGATCTTTGAGCCAGAAATAGTTGTTTTTTACGACCATCAAAACATCATTGGCACAAATTTCTTCTTCAAACCAAAAAATGCGCGCACGAATTTGGTTGTTGTATTCATTTGCTCGCTTGTTTGAGCGCGTAATTAAAATAGTATCATCATTTCCAAAATTCGAAAAAGAACTTTCGAGTTGATCTTGTAATTCTTCTCCATTGAGTAAGATCAAATCACCTTTCGAACGAACTTCAAGCGTTGGTAATTCATCTGAAGATTGATTGCGCAATTTCGTGGCATTTCGAAGAATTTCAGACTCGGTAGATTGGCGCAAAACCTCTTTCAACGAAGCTTGATGCAAGGTCAATTTAGAGAAATGTACTTTCAAATAATCCGAGCTCAATGCTGGAGATTCAGTACTTCCAACGGGAGGCAACTGACCAACATCACCGAGTAAAATCAATTTGCAATTTTTCCCGCCATAGACATATTCAATCAAATCTTCCAATAGATTCCGACTATTAATATTACCATCAGAATTTGCTGTGAAATCGCCGATCATAGAAGCTTCATCGACAATAAAAATGGTGTTTGGTTGAAGATTTGGTGCCAATTCAAGGTTTCCATACACATCCGATTTGTCTTTTCGACGGTAAATCAATTTATGAATGGTAAAAGCCTGTTCTTCTGAATTTTGACTTAAAATTTTCGCAGCCTTTCCTGTCGGTGCAAGCAATCGGGTGTTGATCGAAAAACTCTTTAAGGTTTTAACAACTGCACCAAGCAAGCTCGTCTTTCCTGTCCCAGCGTAGCCTTTAAGAATAAAAACAGGATAACCTTCACGATCTTTGAAAAAAACCTCCAATGCATCTGCACAACTGCGTTGGTCGAGCGTCATTTCATGCTCAAAAAATGACTTTAGTCGAACGATGAATATTGAATCTTCTTGCATGAAAGCCAAGGTAAGAATTTGGTTTGGAAATACCTGTCAAAATTAGCAATTGATGAATCTTATTTGATAAATATTACTATTTTCATCGCTTAATCTGTTAATTTAAAAACAATGTCACAACCAAAAAACCCCTTCACATGGCTTGAAATTTATGTCGAAGACATGAACCGAGCTCAAAAATTTTACGAAACGATTCTTGATATCAAATTGGTGGAATTACCAACTCCAACCGAAGAAATGGGCGAAATGCAAATGATGAGTTTTCCGTGGGACGAAAAAGGTCCAAACATCAGTGGTGCATTGGTTAAAATGCCAAACATGCAACCAGGAGCTGGCGGAACCTTGGCGTACTTTGCAAGTGAAGATTGTGCCATTGAAGAAAGTCGGATAGAAAGTGCTGGTGGGCAAATTGTACAACCAAAAATGTCATTAGGCGATCATGGATTTTGTTCGTTGGCAATGGACACAGAAGGAAATATGATTGGATTTCATTCGATGAAGTAGAATAATACTAATTTCATTCAATTAAAATCGCATTTCTAACATTTCATGGTAAAGCAACTATTTTTCGTCTGTTTCTTATTTTTCGCAAACATAAGTTTTTCACAATCAGAAAAATACAATGACGCATTTGCGCTTTTCAAAACGCATTTCAACGCCGATGAATTTGAACAGATTTTTATTGCATTTTCGCCTGAAATGCAACAAGCGTTGGCGTTGGAAGACACCAAACAATTTTTGAGTGGACTAAAATCTCTTGCAGGAAACTTAAATTCAGGTGAATTAATCAAAGTTGATGATACAGGCTTTGCTTTATTCAAAACTAGTTTTGAGCAAGTAACGCTAGGTGTTCATCTTTCTGTCAACGACCAGCAAAAAATCAATGGTTTGTATGTAAAACCTTTCGAAGAAGCATCAAAAAGCCAGACCATCAATGGACTTTTCAAATATCCAACTGAAATCGGAAATCTGATTTTTGAACATACGAAAGATTTTCCTGTAAATACCCAATTATCAATCGCCATTATAAAAGAAGGAAAAGTGAGCTATTATGGCGTAATCAACAACCAAGAAACCTTAAAACCTATTAAGAATGACAAAAAAATCTTCGAAATTGGCTCCATTACAAAAGTGTTTACTTCTACCATTTTGGCATCGCTCGTAAAAGAAAAGAAACTTGATTTGAAGAGTAGCGTCAACCCGTATTTCAGTTTTAAGTTTTTAAATAACCATCAATTCTCTTTTCTGAGTTTAGCAAACCACACATCTGGTTTACCTCGACTGCCAGATAATTTTGATTTCAGTAATGATTTAAATCCGTATAAAAATTACAAGACAACAGATCTTCATTATTACTTGGAAAATCTCATCGCTTTTGAAAAAACAGCACCATTTGCTTACGATTATTCCAACTTAGGAACAGCCATTTTGGGGCATTCATTGGCATTATCGCAAAACAGTAGTTATAAAAAGTTATTGACCAACCATGTGCTTTCAAAGTACAAAATGAAAAGCACATTTACAGAATTAAAAGGAATTGAAAATCAATTGGTAAAGGGATTAGATGAAAAAGGAGCAGTTACTCCAAACTGGGAATTTGATGTGATGTTTCCTGCAGGTGGAATTTTAAGTAATGTTCGAGACCTAGTCAAATTTACAAACGCACATTTTGACCCTTCAAACGAAGTTTTAGCTTTGACAAGAACAGAAACAAGCACCGTTAATGGCGAAATGAAAATAGGATTGGGTTGGCACATTTTGAACTCCAAACTTGGAAATAAACTTTTTTGGCATAATGGAGGAACAGGAGGTTACACTTCATCGATGGTTTTTGAACCAACGAAACAGAACGCTGTAATCATTTTATCTAATGTTTCTGGCGGTCATCCAAATCGTGATAAGATAGATGCTTTAGCCTTCGATTTATTAAATTTTTTAGATGCAAAATAGATTGAGTTATTTCATATTGGCAATGTGATGGGGCACATTTTTGTCGACTTTGTTTATTTCATTCGGAAAATTTAATTTCAAGTAAAAAAGAAAGAAAAATCAGAAGAATCGTTGAATAGAGACGAAGTTGATAAACAAATCAATTCTCACTAATTTCGGAGAATTATCAGAATAAGCATTGGATTTAAATAATTTGCATTTAATGAGCGACTTAAGTTCTCTTTTGTAGAATTTCACTATTTTTAGCCAAACAATAATTACGATGAAAAAAACACTACTTTTAATTTTGTCCATTGGTTTTGGTCTTTTAACCTTCGCACAACAAACAAATCACACCATTACAATCGGAGGGGTTCAACGGAATTACATTCAATATTTACCTGTAAATTTTGATCCTGCAACCGAAGAATTGCCAGTGGTTTTTGTGCTTCATGGATTGGGTGGAAATGCGCAAGAAATGACAGGTGCAGGAATGAATTTAGTCGCTGATACTGCACGTTTTATTATCGTTTATCCGCAAGGTGTTCAAAATTCATTTGGTAGTAATTCATGGAACAATGGAACCCTATTTTTATCTTCAACTGCCGATGATCTTGGTTTTTTCAATGCACTGATTGACAATTATTTGGCAAATTACACTGCTGATGTGTCACGGATTTACATGAGTGGATTATCCATGGGAGCAATCATGTCTCATCATTTAGCTTGTAAACTCAATAATCGCGTGGCGGCTATTGGAACAATGTCTGGAACAATTGCAACATCCACGATGGATTATCACACCACAAATCCTTTGACATACAAAACGCCGGTTATTCATTTTCATGGAACATTAGACGATGTTGTGCCGTATGCTGGAACAGCGCTGCCTTCCTTGGAATTGGTTGATCCAACGATTGATTTTTGGAAAAACGTTCATGGCTGCGACATTACAGCAGATTCTATTCGTTTACCAGACACCGCAATGGATAATTTAACGGTTGATCGTTTTGTTTATGACAATTGTGATATTGATGGTGCGCTCGAATTATGGAGAATCAATGGAGGAACACACACGTATTTTTACGAGCCTCTGAATGATTTCACGGAAGCTATTGAAATTTGGTTGTTCTTCGCACGTTGGTCGCATCCAAACGCTTCACCACTTGGTATTGCTGAGCAGTATTCAAACAATGTTACCGTTTTCCCAAATCCGTCAGAAGGAAAAATTACCTTGAACGGAATTGAAGACAAAGAAGTTCTTGTGTTCGATGCAACAGGTAAATCTCTAGGAGTTTTTCAATTAGATGCAACGAATCAAATTGATTTGACAGGACATCAATCAGGTTTGTATTTTATTCAATCTGAAACTATGTTGAAACCAGTTTCTGTTGTGTTGAATTAATTTGAGATTTACTCCTCAAAGACCTGTTTATTCAATTCACTCATTTCAACATAAGGCTCTAAGAATGCCAGCATGTCCAGAATTTTTAACTTCTCCGGATATTGAACAGCTTTGATGGTAAACTGTATTTTTTTATCACCAAGAAACTGGATTTCAATGAATTCATCCATTGAGATTATTTTGTAAAACACTTTACCGTTTGATAACATGCGGTATTGTGGAAAGTCGACATTTTCTTTATTCATTCATCAAAAATAAAGATTGTTTATGAACCAGATAAGTAAGCTTTTGCTTTTCAATTTTCCTTTCCGCCGGAAATAACCGTGAAAAACCCATTATTTTGTTTCTCTGTTTCGGCTTGCAAAACTTTATAAAAATAAACACCGTCAATTAAATTATTCGGCACCCAATCATTCTGATAATCATTGACTTCAAAAACAACATTTCCCCAACGATTGAGGACAGCCAATTTGTATGCTTTGTTTTTGTCCAGATTTTTGATGAAAAACACATCATTTACGCCATCTCCATTTGGAGTTACGACATTTGGAACAACGATAGCGCCCACTACTTCTAAATTTATAGCTGTTGTATCCACACAACCTTGGGCGTCTGTAATAATTAACGTGGTCTGATATGAACCAATTTCTTCAAAACTATGAGTTGGATTTTCTAGATCACTCACATTTCCATCACCAAAATTCCAATTCCAAGAAATGATGGACGAAATATCTGGTACGGAAGTACTTTGTAAGCTAATTAATGTTCCTTCTCCATTCACTGGATTTTCAGAAATGGCAATGGATGCAATAGGCGAAGAACTAATAATAGAAATTTCAGAAGAAGCTTCGCAACCTAATGCATTGGTTACTATAACTTGATAAACACCAACACCTACATTCGTTTGAGCCGAAGTAGCTCCATTTGACCATAAATAAGATATAAATCCATCATTTACTTGAATTGTTGTTGTTTCTCCTAAGCAAACAACCGTGTCACCAACAAAATTAATAATAGGATTTGGCGCTTCGACAATACTCACTGAATTCGTGCTAGCGCAACCGTTCGAGTCTATTGCTGTAATTAAATAGTTTCCGATGCCAACAAATATGACTTGTGATTGAGCACCATTGTTCCATTCATAATTGGTAAATCCACCACTTGCGCTCAGTGTAGTTGAGTCTCCGATACAAATTTCATTTTGACCACCAATAAAAATAGGCTGTTCTTCAAAATTATTGACAAAAATGGTGTCAGTCGCGGTACCAATTGTGCTTGTAACTGTAACCCAATAAGCACCTGATTGACTAATAGTTATGTTACTTGTTGTCTCACCGGTGTTCCACAAATAATCCAATTGACCAGCTGGCGCGCTGATCGTAACAGAATCTTCTTGGCAAATTGTCAAATCAGGACCAAGTGAGAATTCAAACACTTCGCACGTGAAGAAATCTTCAATTGCATTGTTTAATCCCCATCTTCCATTGCCAGCGCCAATAAAAACGCCATCGTTCAAAAAATTACAGGCTAATCCACTTTCATTCGGGTTGTTGATTACCCCAAGATAAGATGCGCCATTCCCACCATTTGCCAGCGTTGTCCTAGCGACATAAATCTTGCCGTCTGGACCTAATTTCAAACTTCGAAAACCTGTTGGAGAGCTAAAAATTTCCGTCATCGAATTTTGAATCGTTGAGGGATCATTTGAACTGATATCAAATTGAACAATTGAACCATTACTCAAAAAAGAAACTCCTCCTTGCGTTTCATCCACACGAGAGAAATATAGTTTCGAATTGTCTTGAGAAAACGAAGTGCCATATCCTGCCGAGCCTAGATCCAAATTGATCGGATTTGTAATTTCGCCTGTTGTCTTGTTGAAATCAAACAAACAAGTATAACCATTGTAGAAAGTTGTAAACGCCAACTTATTCCCATCTGGCGATGCCTTCAATTCACCAATTGCGTCATAATTAGAATTGGCGTAATTGCCAGGTTGAAAAGTTAAGAGCGTAGGTCCGACATCAGATAGTACTGGGGTCGTTTCAACTCCATCACTTGTCAGCAGAAAGGCAAAGAAAGTATTGCTTGCATATTGGTGTCCAATAATCCAAATATCTTCACCATTTTGATGATAAACACCTGTTACCATTTCACAATTTCCACTTGGCATCAATAAATTGGCACTAGAAACGACATCACCAAGACCACCTTGTAAAGACATATCAATAATCGAATAACTGAAACCATTTAGTCCAGGAATGAGCACATTTGAAACTAAACCTGCTTGTGGCTCAGGAGTAAAAAGGTAGTAAAGTGTACCTCCACCTGGTTTTTTTACGATTAGATTTTGTGCTTTACTATTGGTAATTCCGATCTGCGTACCGTTTGGCATTACTTGCCCAAGGGCGTTTAGTGCCTGATAACCGTTGCTATAAAAAAGTAAACCTCCTGTGATACTGTCAGAAATAGCGGTTTGACCTTCGAATTGTATACCTAAAGCATTAGGTAATACACTTGTTTCACAATCTTCAAAACTTAATGAAACACCGTTTGTTGGAAAAGGACCAGGTTGAAAGCCACTCACAAGCCAAGTGAAATTCTGCTTCGATTGCTGAGCAAAGGATAAGTTTAAACTTAAAAGCAATATCAATACACCAACATATTTCATAAGCCTCAGAAAAGTTTCTTTTTACCAATTTATGACGAAACTAAGGTAAAATACGTTGGCTTTAAAACAAAATATATTAATTCTTGATGAGCTAAATAAATCCATCTAATTCATAGCTAAAAAGGTCTAACATCACATCCCGAATTTTCTTTGTGGAGAAATTCAATTTACAAATTGAATGTGGACACTATTTTACAAAAGACTTTATTCATTGAAAACATCACGTATTGAGGAAAGTCAGTACCTTTGCTATTCATCCATCATAAATAGACAATGTTCGCGAACGAAAAACACGAAGAAGCTTACAATTTGGCAAAGTTGGGGAAATTAGACGAGGCACTTGCTTTGTTCGAACAAGCGATTCAACTTTCTCCGAACAATCCCGATATTTTCAGTGATCGCGGTGTATTGTTTATTCACAAAAAGGACAAAAATGCTTCGCTGAATGATTTCAACAAAGCCATTTCCTTGCAACCAGATTATAGTTTTCGCTATTCCGCTCGCGCTTATGCCAATGATTTTTTTGGCGATACTGAAGCAGCGTTGAAAGATTATGAAAAAGCCATTGAATTAGATCCTGAAGACGCAGTAGCATATAACAATTTAGGTCTCGTGCAAGAAAAATTAGGCTATCAAGCGAAAGCAAAATCAAATTTTGAACGGGCAGACAAGCTCTCCAAGCAAGAAGCGAAATTGCATGAATTAATGCATGAATTGGAGCAAAATGATGGTACTCAGGATGATGGTCAAACAACAGATCGTAAAGATGTAATTGATGAAAAATCAATGCAACGTGAAACCTTGATTCCATTAGAAAAAAAAGACGAAAAACAAAGTGCGTTCAACGAGTTTACCAAATTATTTACCTCCAAAGAACAGTTCAATGCCTTTTTAAAATTTCTCAAAAACGGATTTAAAATCAAATGACGAAAAAAGAAAAAGCAACCTACATCATTGAGGAATTGGAAAAATTATATCATGAAACTCCAGTTCCATTGGACCACACAGATGCTTACACCTTGCTAATTGCGGTGCTTTTGTCTGCTCAATGCACGGATGTACGCGTCAACCAAATTACTCCAAGTCTTTTTAAACGTGCGAATAATCCCTTCGACATGATTAAACTCGAAGTATCGGAAATACGAGAAATCATTAAACCTTGTGGCTTATCTCCTCGAAAATCGCAAGCTATTTTTGATCTATCTCACATGATTATCAATGAACACAATGGAGAAGTTCCTGCATCTTTTGAGGAGTTAGAAAAAATGCCAGGAGTTGGACACAAAACGGCATCAGTAGTTATGTCGCAAGCTTTTGGAGTTCCAGCGTTTCCAGTAGACACACATATCCATCGGCTACTCACGCGTTGGGGAATTACTTCGGGCAAAAACGTGGAACTAACTGAAGCTGACGCAAAAAAACTGTTTCCCAGAGATTTATGGAATAAATTGCATCTCCAAATTATTTTTTACGGCAGAGAATACTCTCCTGCACGCAGCCCTAAATTGGCAATAGATTTTATCACACGAACGATTGGTACCTCGAAGGCAATTTCAGAGCTTGTTTAAGTTGAGTCAAAAGAGAAAAGAAATCAATCTTTTAGTTTCAACTCAAATCCTTCGAAGAACAAGTTTCCATTTTCCAGAATACGCAACGTAGCTCCTGTATTTCGCCCAATTCCTGGAGTAACGCACACATTATCAGATACAATTTCGAAGGTAATTTCTTGTTTCGTGTCTTTGCTTTTTCCTTTAACCGATGCCACCAGCATTCCTTTTTTCTCTTTCAATGTAGCACTCAAGGTCTCGAAATTAAGGTAAGGACAATCTTTACAAGGATAAGTATTCCCCACCGCTTCGTATTTTCCGAGCATATTTTTCCATGATGTTGGAATTGGAACGATGTTGGATTTCTTCGCAATATAATCCTCAGATTTTGTTTTTGTGTTGATTGCTTTTAGAAACACTTCATTGTTGTGTTTCACAAATTTGAAGGCTTGATTTTTCACTTTAAATGGAATAATGCTTAGTAAACGGAACTTTGCTGTATAATAAAGTGGTTCGTTTTGTTCCTTGAAAATAATAGTGTTAGGTCCTTGTTTTAATTTCAGCTTTTTGGTTTCATCTACATGAATTTTAATTCCCGAATAAAAATAAGTTCCTTTTACTTCGTCCGTGGTACAAGAAAAATCAGCATATTTCATGCGATTTAAGGAATCCAATGATGGTACTAATTTTTTGCCTTCCGATTCTTTCAGGTATTGCCGAATTAAATTCTTCGCACTGGCAATATTTACTCCATTATCGGTATTTGTTAGAACTACAGCTCCAATATTTAGTTCAGGAATAAATTGAAAATCAGCATGAAAAGCCCAAGTATCTCCTCCATGACCAACAATCTTTGTGTGCATAGTATCTTTATCTGAAATGATTGAAATTGCATTCGAATACAAACCATATCCCCATTCTGCCGTTGTTGGCAAGGTAATGTCACCAGTTCTATTTTTTTTCATTTCAGCAATTGAATTCTCAGATAAAAACTGACCATTTTCGGTTTTCCCAAGCGCCAAATACATCTTAATATAATTTGACATATCCATTACGGTGCTAGAAACCAATCCAGCAGCCGCATCACGAATCTGAGTTTCGTCAATTTCTTTGCCTTTCACATATCCTTTTGAAACTTGACCTTCGTGAACCTCATCTAAGATTACCGTTGACGACTCCATTTTCAAAGGACCAAAAACGTTTTGAAGCAAATAATCATTATAGGTTTGGCCCGACACCACTTCAATCAAGCGACCAAGTACTCCATAACCAACATTTGAATAAGAATGCTGAAAGCGCGCTGGCGCTGACATCGTGCATTGGTTTAATTGTTCTATAACCCAATCAATGGTTGGTGGATTATCACAGAAGAAACCATTCAATAAATCACTTGGAAGTCCAGCGGTATGAGACATGACATCGCCAATGACGATTGGATTTTCTTCACTAAAGCGGCTTTTCATTGTGAGCTGAGGCAAATATTTCTGCAAAGGGTCATTTACACCCAAAAGACCTTTTTCGTTCAATTGCATGATTGCCACGTCTGTAAACGATTTACTTATGGAACCAATTCGGTAAATAGTATTTGAATCTGCTGGAATTTGGCGCGATTTATTTTGATACCCGAATCCATTCGCATAGACAATTTCACCGTTATGCACAATAGCAATGCTCGCCCCAACAATTTTGTTGTCCTTGATGAGCTTTGTATATGTACTATCAATTTTAAATTTCCAATTATTTTTCGAAAGAGAATCCTTCTGTCCGAAAAGGGAAAGGCTCATTACGAAATAGCATGCAATTACACTCAAAAAGTTTTTCATCGTTTGGTTTTTTTATGTCTATGAAATGATTTCAATTGGAAAAGTAACAAACTTCCATCTTGAATCAATCAATTATCTAAAAAACAATTTATAAATCGTAGCCCAAAGCTCCTTCCTTCAAAGCGCACGGTGAAATCCACAGTTCTTGAACATTTAGTTTTTTCATTACCCAACGCGTTTTTACGGCTGCAATTGGAGCCATTATTTTTCGAATTGGAATTATGAGCGGATTTTCTTCGCGTTCAGCCAATGTAGAAAAAATGATTTTCTCTAAAATCACGTCCAAATCGGATTTTTCCATCTTAATTGCTTCAATGCCTTCAGGGAATTCCGATTGATTATGTAATTTAAAAAACGTTTCAAAACTTCCAGAAGCACCGATCAGTATTGGGCACGGACGATTATCCAATTGACCTTTACTTTGTATTTCCAACCAATTTTCAATGTCATCCACATTTGATTGTGTCAATGGATCTTCGTGTTTTAACAACTGATACAAACGTGAAACTCCAATATCTAAGCTAATGGCCTTATTCATGCCCAATTTATCAGCCCAAATAAATTCTGTGCTTCCTCCTCCAATGTCCATGATTACAGCCTCATGATTGAAATCGTAAGACCATTTCACTCCTTCGTAAATCAATCGGGCTTCGTCAAGTCCCGAAATAATCCGAATGTGAATTCCCGTTTGACTTTTTATGTAATTCAGAAAATCAGAAGCGTTTTTTGCTGAACGAAAAGCAGAAGTGCCAAAAGCTTGAATTGCCTCAACGTGCATTTCATCACACACCGATTTAAAATGAACCAAGGCAGCAAACGATCGCTTCCAAGCATCTTCGGTTATTATTCCATCGTTTATTCCGCCCATTCCTATAGCCACTCCCATTTTTTCACTGTGCAAGACAGTAAAGTGGGAAGAAAATACATCAGCAATTAATAAATTGAATGTATTTGTGCCTAAGTCTATGACCGCTCTTCTCATCTAGGTTTTCTTTAACCATTTGAACAAATGTTGCAAGCGCAAACGATGACCAAATTGCAGTAATCCATTTTTGTACAATCGAGCGGCAATGGAGATAAAAGCAAATGCAGAAATAAACAGAATAATTAGCGAAACCCAGATTTCATAACCATGTCCAGGTGCATAACCTTGAGCCAATTTCACCAAAACAACGACAGGAGATGTAAAAGGCAAATAATGAAATATGGTTGCCAATTGACTTTCCGGATTGATGATGGTGTAATATCCAGCATAGGCTGCTAAACCAAGAATTAGTAAGATTGGTAAAACGAATTGTTGACCATCACTTTCAGTACCAGACGTGGAACCAATGGCAGCGAAAAAAGAGCCATAGAATAAGTAACCACCAATGAAAAACAGGACAAAAAACGTAATCATGGTGCCAAAATGAATGCGCTCATAAACCAAATCAACCACATGGTTGTATTCTTTGGAAGCATACATTTGTTCTTGCAATGTTTGACTGTCAGAAGGATTCAGTTGTTGCGCAATGTTAATGTTTGCAGCATCGTAAATATCCGGGAACATCGTTTCACGCATGAAATAAAGTCCCACGCCGATTAAAAATACCCAAATACAAAATTGTATGAATGCAGAAAGACCAACTCCTGATAATTTTCCAAGCAATAATTCGCGAGGTTTCACGGTTGCCAAAAGCACTTCGACGATGCGGTTGCTTTTTTCGCGGGTTACCGTTCTTAGGATGGTCATTCCAAAAAGCGAAATAAAGACTAGAATAATTCCACCGAAAAAGAAACCAACCCAAGCACGAATGTCGGATGATTGATCGAGTGGATCATACACATTGCGAAAACTAAAATTGATAGGTTGTTTGAGTTCTCTGAATTTCGCCACGGAAAGGTCCGTGAATTGATCAATCATTACCTCTTCAATTCTTCGTTCAACTTGGTACTGAACTTTTGACTGCAGACTCAAGGAAGGTTTAGAACGATAAAAAACATGCGACGTTTTATTAATCAATATCTTTTCATTGATTTCAACCATGGCATCGAAGCGCTGATATTTTTGAGCATCGGCAAATTCTTGGTGTTCAATGTATCCGTTAGCAAACGAATAAGTTACATTTCCTTCCGTATTTGCTAAAATTCGATTTTGCATCATTCCACTTGGATCAGTGATGAGCACATTCCAACGTTCCGTTTGATTGCCACCGAAGACGAACATTAAATAAATGAGTCCGAGCACAATTAAAGGTCCAAAAATTGACATAAGAATAAATGACCTAGCTCCTACTCTTTCGCGCAATTCTCGCATTGCGATCAACCAAATCTTTCTCATTGGATCACAGATTTAGGTGAAACACTATTTATAAAAACATCTTGCATGGAAGGCATTAATTCGCGCGCTGATTGAATTTGAACTTGACCGATAAGTACGTTAAGAAGGTCGTCGAAAGTACTTGTTCCACGCATTTTTAGTCGCACAACAAAAACATCTTCTGCTAAAATATCTTTGTCAATGATTTCGAAACCTGTCCAAAGTGCATTTACAAAAGCAATCATATTTCCTCGGAATTTCACTTCATATTCGCCTGTTTTAAGTTCTTCTTGCAAATCTGAGACTCTTCCTTCAAGCACTTTTTTCGAGTCGTGAATGAGTGCAACACTATCACAAACTTCCTCGACGCTTTTCATATTGTGGGTCGATAAAATGATGGTTTTGCCTTTAGCACGCATTTCCACTAATTCTTGTTTTATCAATTCAACATTTACAGGGTCAAAACCACTGTATGGTTCGTCTAAAATCAACAAATCCGGTTCATGCAAAACGGTACAAATGAATTGGACTTTTTGTGCCATTCCTTTTGAAAGCTCTTCGATTCGTTTCTTTTTCCAATCGGCAATCTGAAATTTATCTAACCAGTAATTCAATTTGATTTTCACATCATGTTTGTTCAACCCTCGCAATTGTCCCAACAAAATAGCATGATTTTCAACCGTCATTGATTTATACAATCCACGTTCCTCGGGCATGTAGCCAATCGTTGCAAGGTGTTGTTGCGTCATCAAATTCCCATTCAACCGGACGGTTCCACTATCTTGTTCGATGATTTGATTGATGATGCGTATGAGCGTTGTTTTTCCAGCACCATTTGGACCGAGCAATCCAAAAATTTCACCTTTGTGCACATGCATCGAAACGCTGTCGAGTGCTGTTTTTCGGTAAAATGATTTTGAAATATTTTCAACTTTTAACATGGTATAAATATAAGTTAAAATGGCATAACTTGATGCGCGAAGAATTGTTACGATTGAAGGGATTTTGTTGGATTCCTAAAAATAAATGGTTTTTATCAAAGTTACAGGGCGATTTGAAAAACATTGGGCAAATAAAGTCTTTTACTCATTTTAGGAAAAGTAGCCTAGTTAATTTCAACGACATAAAACTATTAATCAATGATTTAAGTCAATCGAATTATGACTTTAAGGTAGAACGATGCAGCAAGATACATCTTTAAAAAGTTGTTGAGGGTGTTTAAAAGAGCTGTTTTCGAAATTGAAAATGAGGGAGTAATATTACGTTCATGGGAGCAATATTGCTAATTTACCCAAGTGGGAGTAATATTACATTAACGGGGGTAATATTGCCAATTTGCCCAAGTGGGAGTAATATTACGTTAACGAGGGTAATATTGCCAATTTACCCAAGAGGGAGTAATATTACGTTAACGAGGCTAATATTGCCACCGCCGTAGGCAGAAACAGCTTGTCCCGAGTTTTCGGGAAAGTTAATTTGCCCAAGCGGGAGTAATATTACATTAATGGGGGTAATATTGCCAATTTACCCAAGAGAAAGTAATATTACATTCATGGGGTAATATTGCCACCGCCGTAGGCAGAAACAAAGTTAATTTACCCAAGTGGGAGTAATATTACATTTATTGAGGTAACATTACAAAGTTGTAATCTAGATAAGAATTAAACCAACCCAATTTTTATTATCAGATTCAATATCTTCTATGGGTGATTAACCTTCCAAATAACAATCCAAATCAAATAACTCCACGCCACTTATAAATGCGATAAAACACAAAAACAAATATTGCCTGACCTGCCAGCAAATAAGCCATGATTTCTAAAGTAAAAGCAGGTGGATTTTTGTCGATCAATAAAGCATCGGTTTGAAAAGCTTGCCAATCTGTTGTCACGATTAAGGCCGCAAATAAATTATTAGCAATGTGATAACCAAGTGGCAATTCCAGTCCATCATCGAGAATAGTTAAAATACCCAAGAAAAACCCTGTCCATATATAATAAATCAAAGCAATGGTTCCTAAGGCTGCAATTTCTGGATTTGCAATATGCAACACACCAAAAAGTGTGCTTGTAAAAACGACAGCATGCCATGGTTTATTCTTCTGTAATCCAATTAATTGCATCAAATAACCTCTAAAAAAAAGTTCTTCAGAAGCACATTGCAACGGAATCAATAAGAAACTTAATCCAAGCAAAGGCAAAAACTTATCCCACTTTAAATTCCAGACAAATTGGTCGTTTAATCCAATCCAAAGAATGATAAAAGAAATGGAAAACCAAACTAAAAAACCAAATGCAATACGTTTGAAATCGACTTTTTTTCGAGCCGTGAATACTTCACGAATGTTCCATTTTAGAATGTGCTTAAATGCAATTAACATTCCGAAAAGTGCAAAAATGAGAGGAAGCATCACTAAAACAAGGGTCACGTTCAAACCGTAAGTTTCTTGCAGTACCTTAAAAAGATCAGGTGATAAATTCCCGGCATTCATATAAGCGATGAGCAATGGAATTTGACCAATCAACAAATAACACCCAAGAACAATCGCAATGGTTGCAACATGTTTTCCTATTGTTGATTTTTTGTTTTGTTGCGGTTGAAGAAATGACATTGTTCTAAAATTTGGAAAAATGAAATTATTGATGCGAGCTAATGTGTTATTATTCTTTGCGGATTTGATCCATTTCCTTTTTCAAATTTTGTTTGACTTCATCATACATCGCAGTCATTTCTTGCTGATTTGCACCATAATAATCGATGCTTTTTTCAAAATCAACCTCATTCACATTCATTGATTTCAATAGTGAGTCTCCTGAGTTTGAAATAACAGAGTTGAAGTCTACAAAAAGAGGATATTTTATTTGTGCTGCACTTTCAATTTTAACCAGTTCTGTTAAGATTGTAATCATTTTTTCGCGTTCAATGAGATTGTCTGGTTTTGGTAAAAGCGGAATTTTTTCGACACAACTTGAAGCAAATACCAGAAACATAATTAAGCTGCCAAACTGCACAGTGCGCCATGGATTGCGTACAAGTCTTTTCTTTAAAATTCCATTTGAATTATCTTGTTCCATCGTTCAGAAGAATTATTCTAAGATTCCTTGCAGTCCAGCGGACGAGTACACATTCATTTTACCAACTTCATCTTCAAAGATAAAAACAACTTTCAAGTTTCTGTGCGAATTCTTCAGAAGCTTCTTGGATTTTTCTAAACCCAACACCATGAAAACGGTAGCGTACGCATCGGCGATAGCACAATTTTCAGCAATTACTGTTGCACTTAACAAAGAATGTTCCACCGGCATTCCTGTTTTTGGATTTAAAATATGTGCATATTTTTTACCGTTTTTTTCATAGAAATTTCGATAATTTCCGCTTGTTGCTACGGCCTGATTTTCCAGATTTAAAATACCTGAAATTGTTCGTTTTCCAGAACCTGAATTTAATTCCTGAGGAGTATCAATACCAATCCGCCATTTATCACCATCTCGGTTTTTCCCTTTCACCCGAATTTCGCCTCCTATTTCAACATAAAAATTCTTGTGACCTTTTGAAGAAATAAAATCAACCAAAACATCAATGGATTGACCTTGAGCAATGGCATTGAAATCAAGTTTAAATCGTGGATCAAGCTTTTTAAAATGCACTGAATCCTTCGAAAATTTAACTTGATGTAAGATGTTTTCTTCAAAAGAAACAAACGTCAAAATGGAATCAATTTTTGTCTGACTTAAAGGAGTTTCAATGTGCTTAAAGAATCCCCAACCTTCGATCAATGGAAAAACAGAAGGATCAAAAACTCCATCAGATTCTTGGAAAACAGCTCTTGAATTTTGATAACAATTCTTGAAAAAACCATATCGATCCAAAAATGTAAAATCTTTCGGTGACCTATTCAATTCAGAAATCTTAGAACCTGGAACATACGTTGAAAGCACTAGATCGAATTCTTTCAAAAGATTTTCAACTTCATTTTGAGTAAAATGCAATTGCTCTTCAGCAACAATAATGGTATACGTTGTGCCTTGAGTTTCCCCAGACATTTCAAACCCATCAATTGTTGACTTATTGTTCGAACTGCAACCGACAGTCAGACTAATAATAGCGCTGCAAATGAGCAGCCTGTGTTTCTTTCTGCCAAACATGTTCTGAAATTGGGGTTCCATTTTTCGTATACGTTGTTGCATTTACTGTTTGTGTTTTCACATAAACATCTCCACGTCCATCTTGAACCACAATTCTTCGTGTAATAATCGATTTCATGATGCCATTTTCATCCTTTTGTTGAAAGGTTTCCTGACTTACACCAGGAGGATATTCTTTCCCTAGAGAATTAATTGTGACAGATTTCTCCACTTTTTTACTCTCCATTTTATCGATGGATGCTTTGGTATTTTGAAGTGATTCTTGTTTAGTTGTAGCATCTTCAGCAGCTCCTTTATTTGCATTTGTTCCAATTTCAGTCAATTTGCTTGTATTTGCTTGTAACTTTTCAGCTTCCTTTGAATCGGTATCGGAACCTTTCAATTGAATAGTCTCCACTTTGTCTTGCATGTTCAAACGTTCTTCGTCGTCCGATAGCGCTTTTCCAGATGCAAGTGTGTTGGCTTTTTTGTCAACCTCTTTCACCATTTCGGTGTTTTTTTCCTGTTTCGCTGCTTTTAACGCTTCTTCTTCGGAATAGGCAATATCAAATTGATTTAAGCGCTGATCATTTGAAATCGTTTTGAATTTCGAACTCCCAAGTTTAATTGATTCAGCGTCCTCTGCATTGGTTTGAATTTCTTTCAAGTTCAAATTATTCTCAGATGCGCTCAAAGACTGCTGTTGATCTGTTGAAGCATTCTCTTTTAAAATCTCTGCTACAAAAACTTCGTTTGAAATTGTTTTATCATAGCTCAACAGATTTCTTTCGTCATTCATTAATTCGGTCTTTTTGCGAATTTCCTCGGCTTTATTCGCTTCTTCAATGCGTTCATTTTGATTATCAATCGTTTCTGTTCGATTCACTTTCACGATGGAGTCTAAAGTCAAATTTGTTTGAATATTTCCAGTATAATAATCCGTAGATTTTTCAGATGTAATCTTTGCTTCTTCCACTCGAATCTTGCCTAATTCTTCGGAGTTTTCACCATATACTTTTTGGCGATCGGAGTAATCAATTCCGTTTGATTTAACCACTTCATAGAGCAAATCTTGTGTTTTCACAACAGAATTTTGCTCAAACGCATTGTTTTCTGTTGCTTGATTCTCAATTTTCAATTCTACTTGCTTTACAGCTTCAATCGTTCCTGCATGATCAAGTGTTGCAGCCTCGGTATTTTGGTTAATGGAGCGATAAACGGCATAAACATCATTCACGGCATCTTGCTGCTCCTGACTTTTGTTTTTCATCATTTGCTCCTCTTGATCACTAATTCTGCTTAATTTGCGCTTAACTTTGGTAGATTTCAAATTTACCCGTTCTTCTTCCGCTTTTTGCAAAGCCAACATTCCATCCATGGTTGAATTATCATAAATCTCACCTAAATCTTCCAACTTAGCTGTTGTTTGAGAAACAGGATTTAAAATCAAATCGATTTCGGCCAATTTTTCACGTGGATAAATATCGCTTGGTTTAATGGTCAATGCTCTATTATATAATTCCTTCGCTTTACTATAGTCTTTGGCTGTCAAAAATTTATCAGCTTCAGTAACTATTTTGCGGTAGTTGTTTTCAACTTCAATTTCAGCCGAAGAAGCAAGACTCTTTTCAGCATCTGCCAATTTTTGTTTTACAGATTCATTGTCAGGAATCAGTTTCAATGCACCTCGATACGCATCAACCGATTCTTGATATTTGTTGGTTCCATATTTCATGTCACCTTCCTTCACTAAATTATTGAATTGGGTGCGCATTTGTTCTTCTGTCAATCCCATTCGCGCTAAATCAGCAAGTCGCGATTTCAGCGATGAAACTTTTTCTTGGGTAAACTGATCCGCAGGTTTGATTCCAAGAGCACCCGAATAGTTCTCAAGTGCTTTTGAATATCTTAAGTCATCTTCACTTGACTTTCCATCTTCGATAAATTTCTGAAATTTGGCCTCGTTTTGTTCTCCCAAATTTTCTTTCATCAATTCACGCAAAGCAGCTATTTTTTGTTCAGCTTCAGGATTTTCGGGATGAATTTTCTTCGCCTGCTCATAAAGTGAAATGGCCTGCTCAAAATTATTGGACAACGCTTGTTCGTCGCCTTTTACAATGAGCGATTTATAATCCGCATTTCGTTTTTCGATGTTTTCAATTTGAGTTCTAAGCGCTTTCGGACGATTATCCTCCGGTCTCAAAGAAAGCGCTCGATCAATTAATTCATTCGCTCGCTTAAAATCTTCTTCCTTAATTTTTTCTGAGATTGCAGTCAGCATTTTTTCGTAAACAGCGTCAACTTCAACTTTATTTTTGTTTGCCAATTCTTGCGCTTGTTTCGCTTTATCAACCGGAATTTTCTCCGTTGGTTTTAATTTAAGAGCTTGGTTGTAGGCATCAATTGCTGCTAAATATTCTTCTTTCCCAACCAATTCATCGCCACTAGCTAAGAACTCGTTGTATTTCTCGTCAATTTCTTTTGCCTTGCTTTCCGCTTCAAAAATCTTAGTAAGTTCCTCAATTTTTGCTTTTGGCATAGCCTCATTTTTTTTCAAATCAAGCGCTTCCTTGTATTTTGAAATTGCATCTGAATAACTTTTTTCAACTTCATATTCTTGTGCTTTTTCAACGGCACGGTTGTATTTCAAATCGATTTCTGCTTGCGTAGCTTCAGATTCTATTGTTTTTGCAATTTCATCTAGCTTCATTTTCACAGCCGTTTCTTCCTTGATTGCTAGAGCTAATTCCAATTTTTCTTTGGCTTCTTCCCATTTTTTCGACTCGGCCAAGGCAAATCCTTCTTTTTTCAATTTTTCGAAATTGGCATTCTTTTCAGCTTCGGACATTAAATTGCTCAACTCAGCATCAATTTGTTCGATTTTAGTCGGCGCAATTGGATTTGAAGGATCCAATTTCAGAACCTCATTATATTTCTTTTTAGCATCTTCGTATTTTTTTGCATCCAATAAAGTTTGCCCCTCCGTCAATAACGAAGACAGGCGCTCTTCGGCTAATTTTTTGTCAGCATAAATCTTTTCAATATCAGCCAAAACTTTCGGAATGTCCTTATCCTCTGGTTGCATTTGCAAGGCCGCTAATAAATTCTCTTTCGCTGGCTCATATTCTTTGGCTGCAGCCAAGTCCATTCCTAGCTTTTTCAAATCAGAGAATTGTGCTTGCAAAGCTTGTCCATCCATGATCGCGCTTTGCATTTCATTGATGACATCCAATTTCGCTTTTGCCTCAGCATTGTCGGCATCAATACTCAACACTTCTTCGTAGCGCATCACTGCATTCTCGTAATTTTTTGCCTCAATTTGTTTTTGACCTTGTGCTAACAGCGAAGCAATTTTCTCTTTTCTTTCTTCCGTTGATCTAATCGTTGCTTCAAGATCTTCCAGCGTTTTTCTTAAATCATAGTCAACTTTAACAGCTAATGCTTCTTTGATTTTTTCACGTGCTGGATACAATTCATTTTGACCTAATAAGTCCAAACCTTCCGCTTTCAATTTTTCAAATTGCGTATCTTTTGCCGCGTTTTGTTCTTGCGATGCTAACACACTTTTTATTTCAGCAATCTTATCTTTTGCAATTGAATTCGAAGATTCTAAAGCTAAAACTTCTTCGTATTTTGTTTGAGCAGCAACATATTCTTTGTCAGACAACAATTTCGCTCCATCGTCTAATAAAGTCAGAATGTTAGCTTTCTTTTCTTTCTCAGCATTTATATCCGCCAGAAATTTATCAATCGTAGCAATTTTCTCCGTTGGATAAGCCTCATTTTCTTTGATGGCTAAAGCAGCTTGGTAACGTTCTTTTGCAAGTTCGTAGCTTTTTTCAGTAAAATATTTGTCTGCTTGTTTGATTTCTTTTGCATAATTGGCTTCTTTTTCAGCCGCGCTTGCTTGTTCGTTAATTTTTGCTTCAACAGCCACTAATTTTTCTTGCACGCGAGGCTCCAACTTAATTTTTAGCGCCTCTTTATAATTTGTTACTGCCGATTCATATTTTTTAGCAACATCATCATCGTCGCCTTTTTTCTCAAAAGCGGCAAAATCTGCATCCAATTTTTCTTGTTGTTTTGCTTCGGCAATTTTTGCAAGTACATCCTTGATGCGCTCAACAGCAGTGGGATTTGTCGGCTCTAATTTGATCACCTCCATAAAACCAAGCTTAGCATCTTCCCATTTTTCCTCAGCAAATTGTGATTCAGCAGCAGCTAGCAATGTTTGAATTTTTTCTTGCTTCAACTTTTCTTCGCTTTCTAATTTTAGAATTGCGTTGATTTCATCAATTTTCTTAATGACAATAGGATCTGTTGGCTTGATAACCTTTGCTGATTCGTATTTTGCCAAAGATGTGGTATATTCTTTCGCATCGAACAAAGACTTAGCTTCTTCAACTAGCAATTTGTAATCCGCTTCTTTTTGTTCTGCATTTTTAGCATCTTCAATGCGTTTGTTCACATCATCCAATTTTGTCTGAACAACTACATCTTCTTTGATTTCAAGCGCTTGCGTATAGTTTTCGACAGCAATTTCCAATTTCTTTCCGGCAACAGCTTCATCGCCTTTGGCAACAAATTCAGCGAATTTTTTATTTCTCGCTTCAACATCCTTTTCCTCAGCAATTAAGGCTTCTATTTCAGGAATTTTGGTATTTGCTACATCATTGTTTTCATCCAGTTTCAGCACTTCTTTGTATTTTGTCAAAGCTTCTTCGTACTTTTTACCAATGAGTGCTACTGAACCTTCCGAAAGCAATTTTTCGATAAGCTTTGCATTTTCTTCTTTCAATTTAAGCTTTGCAAGTTCATCATTCACTAATTTCAGACGTCCCGAAACGTAAGCGGAACCACTTTCAATAGCTAAAGCTTCTTCATATTTCGTTTTGGCTTCTGCCCATTTTTCCTCGTCGTAAAATCCATCACCCGCCGCTACTGCTTCATCGTATTTTTTACGAATTCCTGCAGTTGCTTCTTCTTCTTTTAATTTCGCTTCGATTTCCGCTAATTTTGTTTTTGGATAAGCTTCGTTAGGTTTTAAATCTCGAGCTGTTTCATATTTTTTCTTAGCATCCTTGTAGCTTTTTTGCTTGAACAACATGTCAGCAACTTCAATAGCTTCCTTGTATGCACCTTCACTATCGGCTTCTTTCAGGATTTTTTCAATTTTCTTGATTTCATCCTTCGGATACAGTTCATCTTTTTTGGTCAAAGCCTCTTCATACTTTTCAATGGCTTTGGCATATTGCTTTGAATTTCTAAAATTGTCTGCCGCTTTGATTAAATTATTGTATTCAAAATCTCCTTGTTGACTATTCAACTCCTCTTCTTTCATTTTTTGAAGGAGTGCATCAATAGCTAAAATTCGATCTTTCGGATATTTCTCTTTCGGTTTAATACCAAGCGCTAATTCATATTTCTCAAGAGCTTCATTGTATTTTTTTTCGTTAAAGAAGTTATCCGCCTCAGATAATGCTTTGTTGTAATCGGCATCTTTGGATCCACCTGCTTCTGCCTCTGCAAGCAATCGTTCAATTTTTGTTCGGATTTTCGCTTCTGCTGTTACGTTCAAATCAGCCGCTCCTTTCGAAGTGCTCCATTTGAAACTTCCAACTGGCTCTGTTTCAAGAAACGAAAAATCCACATTTGGTCTTTTAGCAAAAAGCTCTACACTTAAATTTTCAACAGGTTTATATTCAGCACCAGCGGGAGTGTCTTCCACATTCAAACCTGCCATATTAAAGTTGATCCGTTTGCTAACAAGTCCTGCTTTTGAAAAGACAACATCAAAAGGAATCGAATAGTCAATGTCCTTCATGATGACGTATTTCCCGTTCGAAGCAGTCGTGGTTGATTCAATCGTAGCACCATTCTGAACGATTTCAACTTTTACCCCACCTTCTTTTTTACCAGAATCATAATTTACAATGAGTCCGTCAAATCGAAATTTTAACGTTTGACTAGTACTTTGAAACGCAAAGAATAGGCAAATGATGATTAAAAATTGCTTCATATATAATGTTTAAACGGTATTCTGTACAACTCGTTACGGAATTGGTTTAAATTTGAATTAAATTATTTTATACAAATATCGCAAAAAAGACAATATTGATGCCAAACAACCATTTAAACATCGCACAATTAAGTTTTTGGGAGCGCCAAAACTACTTTGAAGACCTTGATTTTCTTATTATTGGAGCAGGAATCGTGGGTTGTTCTACAGCCATTCATTTGAAAGAAAAATATCCTGATGCAAAACTATTAGTTGTTGAACGGAGTTATTTGCCCAGCGGAGCATCAACCAAAAATGCTGGATTTGCTTGTTTTGGAAGTCCCACAGAATTATTGGATGATTTAAGCAACATGTCCGAAACAGAGGTTTGGGTCACCGTTGAAAATCGTTGGCGCGGATTGATACGTTTGCGAGAGTTGATTGGCGATAAAACTTTAGAATTTGAGCAATATGGATCGTGGGAAATAATCCATGAACGAAAAATGGGACAAGTTGATGAAATCAGAAATCAATTGGAGTATTTGAACCAAAAACTATTCGAGATAACAGGTGAAAAATCAGTTTACTCAGAAGATAGAAGTGCTGTTGAGAATTTTGGTTTTCAACAAATTCAAACCACATTTAAAAATCGACTTGAAGGTCAAATTCATACTGGAAAAATGATGATTCGTTTTCATCAGCTTTTAGCTGAAAAGGGCATTCATTTATTGACTGGAATTGATGTTGAAACCATTGAAAACAATGGTAATTTGGTTCGTACAAACATTGGCGAAATAGAAACAAAAAACACCTTTGTTACAGTGAATGGTTTCGCACAAAAATTCGGCATCCAAGACACAAAACCTGCTCGCGCACAAGTGCTTGTCACTTCCGAAATTCCGAACTTAAAAATCAAAGGCACTTTTCATTATGATGAAGGGTATTATTATTTCCGAAATGTAGGTAACCGAGTATTGCTCGGAGGAGGAAGGAATTTAGATTTTGAAGGAGAAACAACGACAGAAATGACTGTCACACCAAAAATCACCGACTCGTTGACTTCATTGTTGAAAGATGTCATTTTGCCAAATCAACCTTTCCAGATTGATTATCATTGGTCTGGAATCATGGGCATCGGGAGTACCAAGAAGCCTATTGTCAAAAAGTTAGATCATTCGCTTTATGCTGGAGTGCGACTTGGAGGAATGGGCGTTGCGATTGGAACTAATGTGGGGAAAGAGTTGGCTGAAATGGTTTGAGACCAACATGAAAGGAACAACAAAGAACAACACCTTTAATTCAATTATTTTTCTTTGTATCTTTGTTCAAACATCGAAACCATGGTAACGATTACAATAAAAGAAAACAGCAAACAAGCAAAAGCAGTCATTGCCATGCTTCGTACTTTTAGTTTCGTAGAAATACAGGAAGACACTAAAAGTCCATACGATCCTGAATTTGTAAAGAAAATAAAACTTGCAGAAAAAGAAAAAGGAAAAGTGATGAACAGTGCCTCTGAGCTATGGAAAAGTTTATAGTCGAAATTCAACCTACGGCTCAAAAAGACCTATTAAAGTTTAAGAAGGCGTGTAATAAATCTGTGAATAATAAAATCTTAAAAATGCTTGATGAGTTAATTGAGCATCCCTACACTGGTACCGGTCAGCCTGAACAATTAAAACATGATCTTAAAGGATTTTGGTCGAGAAGAATAACAAAAAAAGATAGGTTAATTTATAAAGTTGAAGAAAGCATTGTAACCGTTTATGTGCTTTCAGCTATGGGGCATTATACTGATAAGTAAAAACTTTTTCAAAAAAACAAAAGCCCCAATCTCTTGGAGCTTTTCTTGTGACCACGACTGGATTCGAACCAGCACACCTTACGGCACCACCCCCTCAAGATGGCATGTCTACCAATTTCACCACGTGGCCGAAATGAGGTTGCAAAGATATACATTTGAGTGAAATTCAAAGAAAGAAAAGCGAAAAACAAATCCAACTTTTCCAATTTGAGATGAAAATGAGACTCGTTTTATATGAGAATTCTAACTTTGCAGCATGAAAACAAAAAACGGAGAAGGATATTATGCCATTGGGATTTTTAGAGGTAAAACAACCCATAATCTCGGAACGCTCTGGCGCTCAGCATACATCATGGGGGCAAAGTATATTTTTACTGTTGAAAATAAATACAAAAAGCAATCTTCAGATGTTGTAAAAGCATGGTCACGGATTCCTCTCTTTCATTATGATTCGTTTGATGAGTTGCTTAAAAACATTCCCCACGATTGCCGCATAATAGGGATAGAAATTGATGAAAAGGCTGAAATGTTGCACGAATTTGAGCACCCAAAACGAGCGATTTACTTGCTAGGTGCAGAAGATACGGGCTTGCCTGAATTCGTGAAAGAAAAGTGTCATTTTTTGGTTCAATTGCCTGGCAATTCATCGTTGAACGTCGGTGTAACTGGTGGAATTGTAATGCATGATCGCATTTCAAAGATTAATACGTATTTGCCACCAAATCACGCTGAATAAATTAAAACACCTATCAATTTAGCATACATCATTATTATTTTCCGCTTATCCATTTTTTAACATACTGTTGCGCTTTATATGCTTATTTTTGTCAAAAAAAAGCTAAATGCGTTTATACATTGCCTTATTCTTCGTTCTTAGTTCCTCCCTCCTTTTCGGACAAAAAGCAACCATTAGCGGATCAATCAAAGATGCTAAAAATGGCGAGGACATTTTTGGAGCTATTATTTCAGTCAAAGAACTCGATAACGTTGGTGCGAAATCAAACGCATACGGGTTTTATTCTTTGTCGTTGGATACTGGAACGTACACAATCATTTATCGAAACTTGGGATATGAAATTCAAGAAATGGTTATCCGTTTGAATCAAGACATTACTAAAAACATCGAGTTGGCATTATCTAAAGATGTCCAAGAAATTGGTGAAGTGGTAGTTTCGGCGGTGAAGGAAAATGAAAACATTACTTCATCAGGAATGCAAGTAACCACATTTGATCCAAAATCCATTGAAACGATTCCTGTTTTATTTGGAGAAAAAGACATTATGAAAACCTTGCAATTAACACCAGGTATTAAATCCGCAGGAGAAGGAAATGCAGGTTTTTTTGTTCGAGGTGGTGGTACGGATCAAAATTTAATTTTATTGGACGAAGCTCCCGTTTACAATGCTTCGCATCTTTTAGGTTTTTTCTCGGTTTTCAATTCAGATGCATTGAAGGATGTTTCCTTGTATAAATCTGGAATTCCAGCAGAATATGGCGGTCGAGCGTCATCTGTTATGGATGTTAAAATGCGCGATGGAAACAACAAGAAATTTGGTGCTTCAGGAGGAATAGGTTTAATTTCTTCACGTTTAGCGATTGAAGGTCCGATTGTAAAAGAAAAAGGATCTTTTATCATTTCTGGGCGCAGAAGTTATGCCGATTTATTTCTGAAGTTGTCGAAAAGAGAGGAGTTAAAAGACACCAAATTGTACTTCTATGATTTGAATATGAAGGCAAATTATAAACTATCGGATAAAGATCGCATCTTTCTTTCTGGGTACTTTGGTCGAGACAATTTGAAATTTGGTGACATCTTTGGATTTGGGTGGGGAAATGCTACGGGAACTTTGCGCTATAACCGATTGATCAATGACAAAATGTTTTCAAATACTTCAGTGGTTTTTAGTAATTTCAATTATGAATTTACAGTGGGATCTGGTGATGATGGCTTTGGAGTAAAATCATCCATCCAAGATTGGAACTTGAAACAAGATTTCAGTTACTATGCAAACCAAAATAACTCTATGAAATTTGGTTTTAATGCGATCTACCACATCTTTAAACCAGGCGCATTGAGCGGAGGAGCAACAGCATTTAATGAAATCAGATTAGACAATAAATATGCGTTGGAAGTTGGAGCTTATTTCCAAAATGATCAAAAAATTGGAACACGATTTTCATTGATGTATGGTTTGAGATATTCTGGCTTTAACTATATGGGAAGTGGTAAGGCATACACATTTGATGAAAAAGGAAATAAATTAACCGAACAAAGTTATGCTCAAAATGAATCCATCAAATATTATCACGGATTGGAACCGCGATTGTCTATGGGATATATTCTGTCCGAAAACAATTCTATTAAGTTAGGCTACAACCGAAATTTTCAATATTTACATCAATTATCCAATTCGACAACAACAAGTCCAACAGATAGTTGGGTGCCAAGTTCGAATAATATAAAACCTCAAATTGCAGATCAAATTGCCCTAGGTTATTATCAAAATTTGAAAAGCAACACGTATGTCATTTCGACAGAAATATACTACAAACACCTTCAAAATCAGATTGATTATAAAAATGGAGCAAATTTATTCTTGAACAATGAAGTGGAAGGTGAATTGGTTTATGGAAAAGGTAGAGCATACGGATTAGAGATTCAAATTGAAAAGAAAAAAGGCAAATTTACAGGTTGGATTAGTTATACTTTATCGAGAGCAAAACGTCAATTTGACAAAGTAAATGACGGGAAAGAGTTCTCCGCACGACAAGACCGGATTCACGATTTATCGGTTGTTTTGATGTACAAAATCAACAAATCGTTGGCATTGTCTTCAACATTCATCTATTACACAGGAAGTGCTGTTACTTTTCCATCAGGGAAATATGAAATTAATGGATTACAAGTTCCTTATTATACAGAACGAAATGGTTACCGTTTTCCAGATTATCACCGTTTAGATTTGGGATTGACTTGGTACATGAAAGATCGAAAACGTTTTGAACACGATTTGAATATTTCGATTTACAATGTTTATGCTAGAGAAAATGCGTTCACCATTGACTTTATAGAAGATCCAGACGATGCTTCAAAAACACAGGCCCGTCAAACATCTTTATTTAAATTGATTCCTTCGATTACTTATAATTTTAAACTGAAGTAAAATGAAATTTGTATTTATTTTTTCCACCCTCATTTTAGCCCTTGGCTTTGGTTCATGCACGAAAATCATTGACGTTGATTTGAATGATGCCGCAAAAAAAATTGTGATTGAAGCAAATTTCAATGCTTCGGACAGTATTGTAAATGTAAAGGTTTCTTATACCTCAAGTTATTTTGATTCGTATACTCCTTCCCAAGTTGATGATGCGATTGTTACTATTACCGACCAGTTAGGAAACGTCACAACCATCCCTTCGATTGGCACAGGACAATATGAATTAACTAATTACATTCCTACCGAAGGAGGAAGTTACACTATTAATGTAACTCATGACGGAACAACGTACACAGGTTCATCGCAACTCACACCAAAATTAACCTTATTAGAACCAAATGCACAATTTTTTGAGCAAGGATTTTTTGGTGAACCAGGAGGTTATTTGGTTTTCTTTCGCTTTCAAGATCCTCCCGGAATTGGTAATTATTACAACATTATCGTTCAGGCAAATGATACGCTTTATGATAAACCAAATGAGTTCATTCTGGGAGACGACGTATTAACGGATGGGAATCTTTTGGAAAGACCAGGACGTTTCGATTATTATGAAGTGGGTGACACAATTACTTTTGAGTTACAATCGATTACAGAACGCATTTTCGATTATTACGTTGAAATGCAAACTATTGCAGGAGGCCAATCGTCTGCGGCACCTGCGAATCCTTCTTACTTTTGGACAAATGACGCGCTGGGATATTTTTCAGCATACTATAGCACCAAAACAGGAATTCGGATTACTGAATAGAGACAAGAACTTTTTTTCCAAATTATAAAATTTGACTTTCTAACGAAGAGAAATTGCTTATTTTTTGCTTTGGAAGAATTTAATGGCTTCTATGATGTTTTTATCCAACATTAGGTTGTCGAAATTGTCTTCTTTACTCACATTCGTAGTTGGTACAATTTTGTCATAAAATTGACCATTTCGGTCACAATCGTAACCTACTGTTAACGCCATAACGCAACCGAAAGGTAAAATTTTGTTGTCGTTGGTCGTTGTTGCACCTCCGCTTGGTTCTCCAATAAAAAGAGTGTTCTTACGGCCTTTAAATGACATCGCCGTTATTTCGCCTGAACTGCCAGTCGCAATGTTCGTGATTATGGCAACTTTCATTTTATCCATTAACTTTCCCTTTGGTGTGATATATGAAATCGTTGAATCATTCTCCAAATAAACACCTTTAGCAAGTTCAATCTTGGTTGTTTGTTTTTTATCAATATCCAACATTCCCCAAACAGGATTATCTCCTAACAAATCATACAAAGCCAAAAGCATCGGATACACATTTCCGCCATTATTAAATCGCAAATCGATTACCCAACCTTTTAGTTTATTCTTTGATTTTAACTTAGTAATTTGATCGTACATCGGCTGAGCAATCGCATGAATATTTTCACTGCTAATGTCTTCAAAAAAGAGACTTGGCATCAATATGTAACCATACTTTTTATCAAGCACTTTCACTTCAAAACTTGGAGCAGTAACGTATTTATTTATCCATTGCGTGCTAAAGTCATTTTCTGTTGGGCCATTGTAAGAGGCAAAAATCGCAGTATCTTGATAGTAAAGTTGGCAATGCGTTCCTTTAATCTTATCAAACAAAAATGTTGCTTCACTCAAAGAACTCTTGAAATCAACATAATTTTGAATGTTCTTTTTGGTTTCATGTTCGATTTTTGACCAATCAATTTCCTTTTTCAGAAGATAATCCGATTTTAAGAGCAATAATAAACTGTCATAAAATTGGTTGACGCTGTCTTTTGCTGACAATTGTACTTGGGCATTTACATGGATCGAAATGCCAGAAATGAGTAATAAGGTTAAAATGCTTTTCATGAATTTAAAATGTTAAGGTGTGAATTCCAATTAAAATCCTAAAAATGAAACATATAAAGTTTATAAGGTTTTCACAACGATTTTAGCCAAATATACAAACATCGGTGATATTTAAAAGGGGGGATTTCATACCACAAAAAAAGTCGATTCGAATCAATCGCTTTTCAACATCATTTGTTTGACCAATGTAATGTTTACTTAGAACCTCGGAAAATAATATATAAACGTAAAATTTCATACCACAAAAAAAGTCGATTCATTTCTGAACCGACTTATACTTGGGTGGAAGATCCCGTTACGCAACGCTTCACGAGGATAAATGGGGCTCGAATCCCAGAACAGTGTGTAAAGCACTTTACTGTTCTGAGGACTCTCGAAAAAAATAGAACTGATTCACAGTTCGTTTTTTTCGGGTCCCAGAAATACATGCTGAGCATGTAACTGTTCTGAGGACTCTCGAAAAAAATAGAACTGATTCACAGTTCGTTTTTTTCGGGTCCCAGAAATACATGCTGAGCATGTAACTGTTCTGAGGACTCTCGAAAAAAATAGAACTGATTCACAGTTCGTTTTTTTCGGAGCCCACGACCCGCATTTTTTCTATCCATTCATTTAATAACCTATTACTTTTGAAATTTTTCAGTTTCTTTTCCAATTTCATGGCTTCGGAACGTTTTTCAATCTCAATACTAAACTTCAATATCCAAGGAACACCTTTTTGAGTAAACTTCTCATAACCAGCGTTGTGTCGAATCAATCGCTTTTCAACATCATTAGTTTGACCAATGTAATGCTTACTTATAACCTCGGAATATAATATATAAACGTAAAATTTCATACCACAAAAAAAGTCGATTCATTTCTGAACCGACTTATACTTGGGTGGAAGATCCCGTTACGCAACGCTTCACGAGGATAAATGGGGCTCGAATCCCAGAACAGTGTGCGAAGCACTTTACTGTTCTGAGGACTCTCGAAAAAAAAAGAGAACTGATTCACAGTTCGTTTTTTTCGGGTCCCAGAAATACATGCTGAGCATGTCACTGTTCTGAGGACTCTCGAAAAAAATAGAACTGATTCACAGTTCGTTTTTTTCGGAGCCCACGACCCGCATTTTTTCTATCCATTCATTTAATAACCTATTACTTTTGAAATTTTTTAGTTTCCTTTCCAATTTCATGGCTTCGGAACGCGTTTCAATCTCAATACTAAATTTCAATATCCAAGGAACACCTTTTTGAGTAAACTTCTCATAACCAGCGTTATGTCGGATCAATCGTTTTTCAACATCATTAGTTTGACCAATGTAATGCTTACTTATAACCTCGGAATATAATATATAAACGTAAAATTTCATACCACAAAAAAAGTCGATTCATTTCTGAACCGACTTATACTTGGGTGGAAGATGGGGCTCGAACCCACGACCCTCGGTACCACAAACCGATGCTCTAACCAACTGAGCTACAACCACCATTTCAACAAGTCAAAGATGACTGTTTGAGGGCGCAAATATAAACAAATTTTAAATTTTAGAATTGATTCACTGAAAAAATAATTTATTAATTTTATACAACTAGATTGTAACAAGGTATGACAACGAAAGAATTGGTGGTTGCTGAATTTGAAAAACGCGTTTTTGAAGAATCCTATGAACGTATTTATAGTTGCTTGAGAATGCTCAACGATGAACAAATTTGGCATGCTCCCAACACTCATGTGCCAGCAGTTGGAAACTTAATCCTTCACTTGTGTGGAAATGCTAGACAATGGATTTTGTCAGGAATTGGTCAGGCGGTTGACAATCGAAATCGGGAAGAAGAATTTAAGCTACACTCCAACATTAAAAAATCAGATTTTGTTTTTTTACTTGAAAACTTAAGAACAAATTTGAAAGAGACATTAACCCAAATTAACCCAAACGAAATCGATAAGCCTACTGTTGTTCAAGGTTTTGAAGTGACTTATTTTTCAATAATCATACATGTTCTTGAGCATTTTTCATATCACACCGGACAAATTACAACCTTGACTAAGATCATTAAGAATCAGCCGACCAATTACTACAAAGATTTTAATTTGAATAAAAACAACCCAACACACTTAATTTAATCCTGACCAATAGTTCTCAACAAGTCCTAATTTGTTGATAATTCATTGCGTAATTTGACCTAAATCTCTATGAGCTTTCTACATTTGTATAAAATTAATTTTTATGCTTAAAATCGGAGTTCTTGGAGCTGGTCATTTGGGAAAAATACACATTCGACTTATTTTGGAATTAAAGGAAACCTATGAAATGATCGGTTTTTATGATCCAAATGATGCTAATTCGGCACAAGTTGTGGAGCAATTTGGCATTAAGCGCTTTGATTCCATAGATGCTCTATTAGACGAAGTTGATTGCATTGACATCGTAACTCCTACCCTATCTCATTTTGATTGTGCGTCTTCAGCATTACGGAAGTCAAAGCACGTTTTTATTGAAAAACCGATTACACAAACGACAGACGAAGCAAAAGTTTTAATGAATTTAGCTTCAGAAGCAGATGTTAAAGTTCAAGTTGGTCACGTGGAGCGATTCAATCCAGCATTCCAAGCCGCTTTGCCTTATTTTAATAAACCAATGTTCATTGAAACGCATCGCTTGGCGCAATTTAACCCTCGAGGAACGGATGTGCCCGTGGTATTGGATTTAATGATTCACGATTTAGACATTATTTTAAGTGTTGTGAAATCTGGAATTAAACGAATTTCCGCTTCAGGTGTTGCAGTAGTAAGTGATACTCCTGACATCACAAATGCTCGAATTGAGTTTGACAATGGATGCGTTGCCAATTTAACTGCAAGTAGAATCTCCATGAAGAATATGCGTAAATCGCGCTTTTTCCAAAAGGATGCTTACATCAGTGTAGATTTTCTAACCAAAGAAATGGAAGTTGTGCGCATGCAAGACATTGATGGCGAGCCAGATCCTTTTGATTTGGTGTTTGAAGTTGGCGATGGAAAGCCTTCCAAAAAGATATTATTCGACAAACCATCGATTGCAGAAGTGAACGCTATCAAAGAAGAATTGCGAACTTTTGCTGTTTCCATCAACCAAAACACGACTCCGATCGTTTCTATTGAAGATGGTTATAATGCTTTGGATGTTGCACACCAAATTTTAGATCAATTAAAATTAGCAACAGCAGCACTTTAAACAATAACTGATTTTATTTACCGTTAAATTATAGATAACTATAATTATGAAAAGTAGTATACTATTTGTTGCACTTGTACTAAGTTTATTAGGTTGTATTAAAAACAATCCCGACCCTTCTTACATCGAAATAAAAAAGTTCAATCTTGTCGCAAATCCGGATGGTGAATTTGCAGGAGAATTAACAGAAAATATTTCAAATGCATGGGTTTATGTGAATGATAAGCTCATTGGAGTTTTTGAATTACCTTGCAAAGTACCTGTTTTAGCTTCTGTTGCAGCAACAGTTCGCGTATATCCAGCAGTTTTAAACAATGGTATTTCTGCTACTAAAAAGATTTATCCTTTCTTGAATCCATACGAAGAAACAATCACTTTACTTCAAAATGAAGTTGTAAGTGTACAACCACAAACCATGTATGCGTCCAATGTGAAATTTTGGATTGAAGATTTTGAAAGCGCTACTATGGCTTTAAGTTCAGGAAGCCCGTCTCCTGCATCTATCACGCAAGCAGGTGATGCAAACAATACCTATGGCCGCGTTGTTTTAAACGCTTCCCAAAATCAATGGGCTGCTTACACCAATCAGGCGCTTTCATTTCCAACGGGTACAAGTGTTTACCTCGAAGTAGATTACCACAATACTGCAAAAATAATTACGGGAATGATCGCATTGAAACAAGATGGTTCGCAGGAAACACACACCAACATTGCGATGAATGCGCAAGATCCAGCTGAAGTCGTATGGAAGAAAATCTACATTGACTTGCAAGAAATTGTTGGTTATTCAGGTGGTATTGAATTTTTGCAGACTCTCCAAGCGACCTTGGCTGATGGTCAAACCGATGCGGAAATTTGGATTGATAACATAAAAGTTGTGCATTTCTAATGTCTAAAAAAACCTTAGCATTTTTATTAATAATTACTGATTGGCTGATAGCGATTTTAGCTTGGTCAACATTTTATTATGTGCGAAAGGTTTATGTTGAAAACACAACTTTCACAACAGAAAACAACTTTTTTATTGGATTAGCTTTTATCCCAATCGTTTGGATTTTGATCTTTGCCATTCAAGGAACGTATCATGACGTGCGTCGTTTGTATCGTGTTCGCGTGATTAGTATGACTTTTATTGCATCAACAATTGTTACAATAGGATTATTTTTTGTTTTGCTTTTGGATGATGACATCAGTGATTATAGGCTTTATTATGTTTCGGCCGCTTGGCTATTTGGAATTCACTTTAGTCTTTTTCTTGTAAGTCGATTGATATTTGTGAGTATCATAGTAAAGCAAATTCACAACCGAAAAAGAGGATTTAGAACCTTAATCATTGGTGGAAGTGACAAAGCAGTAGATATTTACAATGAAATTACGCAATTACCAAAAGGAAGCGGACATTTATTCGTTGGGTTCGTAAACATCAATGGCATCGATCGACTCTTAGAAGAAAAATTGCCTTATTTGGGGCACTCTGATGACTTGGAAAAGATTATGCGAGATCATGAAATTGAAGAAGTTATTATTGCCTTAGAAAGTGTTGAGCACGATAAATTAAAAAACATCATTTCCCGCATCGAGGGAGGCGAAGTGACGATTAAAATTCTTCCAGACATGTACGATATTATTTCTGGTTCCGTAAAAATGAACAACATTTTTGGTGCTCTGCTCATTGAAGTCAATTCAGAAGTGATGCCAATCTGGCAACTAGCAATCAAGCGATTTTTAGATGTTTTACTTTCTAGCATTGCTCTTATTTTGCTGATTCCAGTGTACATTGTACTAGCTATTGCGGTGAAATTCTCTTCACCAGGTCCAATTTTCTTTTTGCAAGAGCGGATTGGTGCCAACGGAAAGCCCTTTAAAATAATTAAATTCCGAACCATGTACATGGATTCTGAAAAGAATGGACCTCAACTTTCATCTAGTAATGATTCCAGAATTACACCGATTGGTGGTTTCATGCGGAAATTGCGTTTGGATGAATTTCCTCAATTTTTAAATGTACTCGTTGGAGATATGTCGCTAGTTGGACCTCGACCTGAACGGCAATTTTTCATAGACAAAATCGTGGCAATCGAACCTCAGTTTTTGCAATTAACGAAAGTTAGACCAGGAATTACTTCTTGGGGACAAGTGAAATATGGATATGCTGAGAATGTAGAGCAAATGATTCAGCGGATGAAATACGATTTACTTTACATGAAAAATCGCACCTTGGCCTTGGATTTCAAAATTATGCTTTACACCATTTTAATTGTAGTTAAAGCAAAAGGGAAATAAATAATAGCGTTTTTGGCTAACTAACAATCCATCATCTATTTAATTTCAAAATCAAACATTTTTTGATTTTCTAAATAACCGATCAACTTATCGCCTATTTGAACTGGTCCAACTCCAGCTGGTGTTCCAGTAAAAATTAAATCTCCTGTTTTCAAGGTCATGAATTTTGAAATGTAAGCGATAATTTCATCAATCTTAAAGATAAAATCAGCTGTATTTCCGTGTTGTACACTTTCTCCATTCTTTTCCAAGTAAAATGAAATACCATTCAAATCAAGTTCCTTTTTATCGATAAAAAGAGAAGAAATTGGAGCACTGTTCTCAAACGATTTGGCGATTTCCCAAGGCAAGCCTTTTTCTTTGCATTCTTGCTGTAAATCCCTCGCTGTAAAGTCAATTCCAAGCGAAATTTGATCGTAATATTTATGCGCAAATTTGACGTCAATATTTTTACCCACTTTGGCAATCTTCACTACGACCTCACATTCATAATGGATTTCGTTTGAAAAATTCGGAAAATAAAACGGTTCATTGTCCTTCAACAATGCAGTATCTGGTTTCATAAAGAAAACAGGTTTAGTTGGAACTTCAGCGTTCATTTCTTTCGCATGAGCGCCATAATTTCTGCCAATACAAATGATTTTCATTGCAATTATTTGAATTTGTTTTTTAATGCTTCGAGCTGATCAATTGTTATGTTTTTCGACTTTGCCCCTTTGCTGTGTTCAACATCGCCTTCAGCCTTGATTTTATCCATTTCCTTTTTTAGCATTTGCTTTGTGTATAACGGAAAATTCGCGTCCAACATCCAACCGTAGTAGCCAGGTTCAACCCGAGCAACCTCGCGAATGGTTCTTCCTTTGTGTTTGCCAAAATTATACATTCCTTCTCCTTTATCATTCACGGCCAAACGTCCCGCAAAATCGAGCAATTCAAAATTCCCGCCTTGCGAAAAATGAGATAGAAAATCGACTGTTGGTTCAATATTTTCGTAGCGTTCAACTTGCGCTTTGAGTACTTCCCAAGTTGCTAATGTATCTGCCATCGCATTATGCGCATTCGTCAAATCTTTGTTGCAATAAAACGCATAAGCAGCCACCAAGGTTCTTTGTTCCATTTTGTGAAAAATGTTCTGTACATCCACAAATTTTCGGTTGGAGACATCAAAATCACTTTTCGCACGCAATAATTCTTCTGCCAACATGGGAATATCAAACTTGTTCGAATTATAACCTGCCAGATCTGCATCTCCAATGAAATCAACAAGTACCTTAACAATTTCCTGAAACGTCGGTTCGTTCACGATATCCTTGTCATAAATACCATGAATTTCACTCGACTCAAGCGGAATTGGAATGGTTGGATTGACACGTTGAATGTATTCACTTGTAGAGCCATCCACATTTATTTTCAACATAGCAATTTCAACGATGCGGTCATTTGTAACATCAAGACCAGTTGCCTCAATATCAAACACGCACAGCGGACGATTTAAAGTTAATTTCATCAATACGATTTAAGTGATAAATATACAGCAATAAAACAAAAAAGCCTTCCAAAAATGGAAAGCTTCTTTGAAAATATGAAATCAATAATCTAAAGATTACATTTTGATTATTTTAAATTCTGTTCTACGATTCGCTTGATGTTGTTCTTCTGTACATTCAGAAGTTACATACCCTTCTTCACCTTCCTCACCTTCGCAAGGACAATCATTCACAAGCATCGTTTCACCGTAACCTTTTCCGTAAATACGTTTTGGATTTTTAATTCTTTTCTTGATGTAATTTGCCGATGAAATTGCACGTGCGTTCGACAATTTCAAGTTGTATTCTTGTGAAGAACGACAATCTGTGTGCGATCCCAATTCTATTGTCAAGTTAGGATTATCATTCATAGCAATTACAATTTTGTCTAATTCAATTTGAGCATCTGGACGAATGTTTGATTTATCCAAATCGAAATAAATTGGCTTAATATTCAAGATTTTACCGATGTCATTTCCAACTTCAACTTTGTCGATTGCACTTGTTACTTCAATCACAGGGTTTTTACCGTATTTGAATGGCAATTCCTCTTTCGCTGCTAAGTAACCATCAGCCGCCATTTTAATTAAGATCCGATCTTCATCGTCATAAATTCCATTCTCAATAATCTTGGTTCTGTATTTTCCATCGCCATCCGTTTTGAATGTTTCAATAACTTCTTTCGTTTTCTTATCCAAAATTTCAACCGTTGCATAAGGAATTGGTGCTCCAGTAGTTTTATCCGTCACGGTACCAACCAAGCTGTATTTTCCGTAATAAACATCTTTTTTAATTTCTTCGTACGCACCTGCACAAGCAGTAGAAAATGATTCTTTTTTAATTTCTTTCGTTTCATTTTCCATGTATGTGATCTCATACTTTCTGCACGCATCCAAATTACTGATTATTACACCATCACGCAAACGAGGGTAGATTTTTTGTTCACGAGCTTCTAACTCATCTTTGCATGAAACGCATTTCAATTTCACAAATGCTTCAGGATGAATTGGTCCATCAATTCTATGAATCGTAGCATTCAAAACAGCAGCATTTTTAGCGCCTAAGAAATCATTTTGAATTTCGTAAATATCTTTTTCTCCAAAACCATCTGGTCTCCAGGAAGATAGATATCCTTTATAACCATCTACAGTTGTCGTATAGTATAAATCATCCCCAGTTCTGTTAATAGGATATCCCAAATTAATTGGTTCAGTCCAATCTTGCTCATCTTTAACTGTCATGAAAATATCAAATCCACCAATGCTTTTAGGTCCATTTGAACTGTAGTACATTGTCTTATTATCAATAGTCATAAAAGGAGACTCTTCATCATAAGCTGTATTTACTGTAGGACCAAGATTCACAGGATCTGTCCAAGTACCATCAGGCAATTGTGCGATTTTATAAATATCACGACCACCAAAACCACCTAATCTATTTGAAACAAAGTAAATGTTTCTTCCATCTGGTGAAATGGAACAATGCGTTTCCCAATCTTCAGAATTTAAGCCTTTGTATTCAAGAGGATCTAAAGTTTGAAATTTATTATCGGCAAATACTGAGCTAAATAAATCTCCGCCGCCTGTGATATCTTGATATGCAAATACTTTACGCTCATCAGCACTCACAGCGACTGTTGCTTCATTAATCTCTGGTCCACAAAATTCCATGCGTTTTGGTTTCGACCATCCACCTGAACCATCCTGTTCACTCATGAAAATATCCTCCGTGTAAGTATTGAAATCTTTGTTCATATATGGTTCAGAATCACCATTTTCCCATGGGCGACGTGAGGTATAATAAAGTGCTGTCCCATCCAAAGAAATAACTGGAGAATATTCTGGATACTCAATATTTACATTGTTTCCTAAGTTTTTAACTTTTACATTTTTAGGATTCGCCATAGCGCTTCGTGCATTTTCCACTTGCACTAAACCAAGTTCAGCATTTGGCAATAACGTTGAAGATTTCCGCGATTCAGCTAAGAATTTTTTGTAATATTCTTCTGCTTTATCCAAATTTTCATTTAAATGATAACATTTCGCTAAATGGTAAAAAGCATCAACTGGTGAACCTGTTTCACGGTGTGAGTACATGTCATAGTTATTGCTGATTTCACGCACCGCATTCTCCAAAAACGGCAACGCAGTGATGTAATCTTGATTTTTCGACATGACGATAAACCCTTTACGGTAGTTGTAATTCGAACTTTTCGGTTTGATAGTCAAAAGTTTATCCGCAATTTTCTCTGCAAAATAGTAATATTCCTCTTGCAATAAACTAGAGCATTCCATCACCAATGTAGCCTCATCCGCTGTGCGAACTATTGCATCCACTTGATTTTCGGTTACTTGGGCATTTGTTAGCGAGCTAACAAAAACGAAACCTAAAATTGTAAAAAATATTTTCATAAAATGATATTTTATAATTTATGCAAGTAAATCATTTTCCCTACTTACATTTTAGCACTAAGATATAAATAATTCGTTAATAAGCAATTGAAGTTATTTGCAGATTAAAGTTCTCTGTTACTGTCAAATTGCTCTAAGTAATCAGCAACTCTGCGCACGAATTGTCCACCCAAAGCACCATCAACAACTCTATGGTCATACGAATGTGACAAGAACATTTTGTGACGAATTCCGATAAAATCACCATGTGGAGTTTCAATAACTGCTGGTACTTTACGAATGGCACCCAAAGCCAAAATAGCTACTTGCGGTTGATTGATGATTGGCGTTCCCATTACGTTTCCGAAGGTTCCAACATTTGTTACTGTATATGTTCCTCCTTGAATATCCTCTGGTTTCAATGCATTATTTCGTGCATTGTTAGCCATTTCATTCACCGATTTGGCTAAGCCTGTCAAGTTCATGCGATCTGCATTCTTAATCACAGGTACAATTAAATTTCCAGAAGGCAAAGCTGTTGCCATTCCGATATTGATGTCTTTTCGCTTAATGATTTGTGAACCAGATACAGAAACATTCACCATTGGGAAATCTTTGATTGCTTTCACAATCGCCTCAATAAAAATAGGTGTAAAAGTCATGTTCTCACCTTCTCTCTTCTTGAAAGAATCTTTTACTTTATTTCTCCAATTCACGATTTCAGTAACATCTGCTTCAACGTAAGAAGTAACATGTGGAGAAACATGCACCGACATAAGCATGTGATCAGCAATCAATTTACGCATGCGATCCATTTCGATGATTTCATCACCTGGATTTGCAACGACAACTGGTTCTTTGATATTTGAAAGGAATCCACCTCCTTGAACAACTGGAGCTGCTTGCGGAGTTGCTGCTACTTTTGGTGCACTTCCATTTGCTTGCGGAGTTGCTGCGGGAGCAACAGGAGCTGAACCATTCGCACGGTTACTAACGTAATCGAGGATGTCTTTTTTAGTAACTCTTCCAGCTTGACCTGTTCCTTGAATTGCTTCCAAGTCCGTCATTGAAATGCCTTCAGTTTCCGCAATACTTCTTACCAACGGAGAATAGAATTTTCCTGATGGACCGTTTTTATCCAAAGCAATTTGATTTTGAGCAGTTTCTGTCGCTAATTCAACAGATTTTGTTATTTCGGCAACACTTACGGCTGGTGCAGTTACTTCTTTCGCTGGCTCGCTTGCTGCTGCACCACCATCACCATCTGTAGAAATAATCGCAATCACATCACCTACTTGTGCAACTTGGTCAACTTCAAAAAGTCGTTCTACCAATACACCTTTCGCTTCAGACGGCAATTCATTATCTACCTTGTCCGTTGCAACTTCAACCAATGCTTCGTCCATGTCCACATTGTCCCCGATGTTTTTTAACCAGTTTGTTATCGTTGCTTCGGTAACGCTTTCTCCCATTTTTGGAAGTCTAATTTCAATCCTTGCCATAAATTTCTGCTAATAATCTAAATTAAGAGTACAAAAATAAGCGAAAAATCCTTTTCAGCAAGGAATAAACTAGTTGATTCTATCTAATTTTTTCCACGTTTTTAGAACAATTGCCAGATCCTTGCGCGCCGAATAATCGCGGGCATAAATTAAATTGATTTTACTTGAAATGTTCGGATCCATTTTCACAATTTCCTCCATCGGGTAAAGAAGTCCTGATTTGATTTTTGGTAAGGCAGCCCCCTCTGAAATTTGACTTGGATGATAGCCCACAAGTGTCTTTTTTCCGATAAGCACGGCGAAAATGTTCTTTAAAAATTGCACTTTATTTCCAAAAGACCAAACCAAAATGGGCGAAGAAATGAGCAGTAATAGGGAAACAAATACGTCTAAGGTTCGCTTATTTCTGATGTTTTCTTGCTTGGAAATAGCGTTCACATTCAAAACGTACAAGTCGCCAGCTGTTTCGATGGAATTACTTCCAATTAAAAACAAACTATCTGGTTGTGCAATTTTGAAATCCACTTTATTTGAATCAATACGCGACATCCATTCGATGATTTCGTGGGCGGCAGCATCTTTTGCACAAAAAATAATTTCGTTTATTTCATGAATGTGAACCATTTGATCCAGCTGATTCATTGTACCAACCGACCAAGATTCTTTTTCTATCATGGATAAATATTCCACCAATTCAATGTCGCGGGTAGTTTGCTTGAGTATGTCGTGCACCCGCTCCACCTCATCTTTTGATCCCACGATCGCATATCTTTTTGATTTGGTGCTAAACATTTTGAATTTGCCTTTCACCGAAAAATGCAAGAATAAGCGTGAAAGCAAGTAGTACAGTACCACCCAAGCAGAACCAAGCAAAATGAAAAGGCGCGAAAATTGCCAATCTTTCGGAATCAATGCATAACCAACCAAAATAATGATTGTTCCTACAAAAGTTCCTGTAAAAAAGCGCTTCAATTTAGTTGGAAAGTCATATCCTCCGTTGAAAACAATGGATAAAACCCAAACCAAGGTATAGATTGGGATTGCATATTTCAGCAAATCAAACGAGAATTCAATTTCCTTAATTTTCCAACGATGTGTGAGTGCAAAAAGTCCTCCGATAATAATTAAAACATCAACAAGTGGCAAGGTGATTCGCTTGATGAATCGCGTCGCTATTGCCATTCCTGCTCGTAAGTAAATCGCAAAGTTGATGATGAATGAAAAAAGGCGTGCGTTTTTTTGAGAGAAATGTTTTTGCGCAAAAATAACCATGGCACGGTAAAAGACAAAAACATAATTGACCGAACTTTTTTTGGTGCTTTCTCCTTTGTAGTGAATGATTCTGGTTTCCGGAAAATAGTAATTTTTATATCCTCCTTTTATAATCCGATAAGATAAATCAATGTCTTCACCATACATAAAAAATGCTTCATCCAACACACCAACCTTGTCGAGTGCTTCCCTGCGCATAAGCATGAACGCACCGCTCAGAATTTCGATTTCATTCGTCTCAAATTCACTGAGATGACCAAGGTGATAATGTCCAAAACGTTTAGATTTTGGAAACATACGTGCCAAACCAAAAATCTTATAAAAAGCAACTGCTGGAGTTGGTAATCCACGTTTTGATTCAGGAAGAAATTTTCCTTTTCCGTCGAGCATGCGCACACCTAGCCCACCTGCATCTGGATGGGCATCCATGAAATCGATGACTTTTTTGAACGTATCCTCTTCGACAACAGTGTCAGGATTCAGAAGCAATACATACTCCCCTTTCGACAATTCAATTGCTTGATTATTCGCTTTTGAAAAACCGCGATTGTCTTTGTTGGCAATCAAATGATATTCAGGAAATTTCGATGCCACCATTTCCACGGATTGATCGATGGAATTATTATCAACCACAAAAACTTCACCTTCAATCCCGTTTAAAGCTTGTTTGACCGAATTTAAACATTGCTCAAGAAAGTATTCAACATTGTAATTGACAATGATGACACTCAGTTTATATGTGAAATTTGAATTCAATAATTAACGAATCGCAATGCACGAAATTTCGATTGGAACATCAAGCGGAAGTTTTGAAACTTGCACCGTTTCGCGCGCTGGTGGATTTTCAAGAAAAAATCGTGCGTACACTTCATTCATTGCTGCGAAGTCATCCATACTTTTCAGAAAAATGCTGCATTTAACTACATGATCCAAGGTCATTTCGGCTTGTTCCAAAAGTGCTTGAATGTTTTTAAGAACTTGTTCCGTTGCGTTTTCGATGGAATCAATGACTAAATCTCCCGAAAAAGGATTCAATGGAATTTGTCCGCTAACATACAAGGTATCATGCTTTAAAATGGCCTGACTGTATGGTCCAATGGGTTTTGGAGCTCCTTGAATTTGAATAACTGTTTTCATTGATTTAAAGCTTTGATTAACTTTGTGCAAGTTTAACAAAAATAAGCCAATTTCGTTGAAGGTATTGATTATAGACAATTATGATTCTTTTACGTATAATTTAAAACACTACGTGGAAGGGCTTGGAGCGTCAGTTGATGTCATTCGTAACGACGTTTTATACCTTGAAAAAGTGGCTGAATTTGATAAAATCATTTTTTCGCCGGGTCCAGGTTTACCTGCAACCACGAAAAATATGTTTGAGGTTTTAGAACAATTTCACGCTACAAAACCCATTTTGGGGATTTGCCTCGGAATGCAGGGAATTGCTGAGTTTTATGGCGGAAAATTATTGAATCAATTCAAAGTAACCCATGGAGTGCAAACAAAAATAAATGTCATTCAGCCTTCCATTTTATTCAAAGAATTGCCAGATGAATTTCTTGGAGGACTTTATCACAGCTGGAAAGTAGATTTGGATTCACTTCCAGATTGTTTGGAGCTCGTTGCCTTATCAAGTAGAAATGTGGCAATGGCTATTCAGCATAAAACACAACCCATATTTGGAGTGCAATTTCATCCAGAATCAATATTAACTCAAAACGGAATAAACATAATTGCTAATTTTCTAAAAATCTAATACTGCAAAAAAAAATGAAATGTCAACCTTTGTTTAGAACTTGCTTCGTTCTAACACTACTCGCGTGCTACTCGTTCTTCCTTCAATCATGTAAAACCAGAAATCGCATAAAATTTATTGAAATTGAGCAAGTTAAGAAAGTTGAAAAAGATACAGATCCAGCCAATAACATCTTGATTTTTGACTTTTTTGAAGATTATGCTTCCATCAGGTCAAAAAAAGCGCTCGAAGAAACTTTTGGGAAAAAAAATTGTGTAAATGGTAGATCAACGTATGCTCAAGGCGCTATTAAAGTGAAACATACGATCATTTTTAACACCCAAAACAATCATGTTGTGAAATACGTTTGGAACAAAAAAGATTCGAAAAAATTGGATTTCATCGAAGCATCACATCTCATTTACGACAATAAACACAACATCATTGTCAGCCAAAAAATAGATAGCGAATGCGGCATGTCACTCGGAATGCAAATGGATGAATTAGCCGCTTGGAACAAAAAAGACTTTGAATTTGCCGGATTTGGGTGGGATTCGGAGGGAATTGTTCACCCATCCGATTTCAGTAATTTGGATCAATGCAAGGTGAAAATTGCACTTGGTTTGGACAAAAAAGTGAATAAAGATCCTTATTTGAGCCTGTTTGGTGAACAAATGATAAAGTCTTCTGATGATTTAGTGAAAAAAGCACCTATTTTTGTCTCGACATTCACTATGTATATTAGCAAATGAATGTTGAACGTTGAATTAAGTTTTTAGATATCCGATGAGTAAAGAATTAGAGCAAAGAAGTAATGGAGTTTGTGAACTGTGCACAGCTAGCGAGGGATTAACCAGTTTTGTTGTTGCACCAAAAGCAGGAACCAATGCAGATGAATGTATTTACATTTGTTCGGTTTGTAAATCGCAGTTAAACGGTGATTCGCCTGTAGATTCAAATCATTGGAGATGCTTGAATGACAGCATTTGGAGCGAAGTGGACGCTGTAAAAGTTGTTTCCTACCGTATGTTGAATCAACTTAAAAGCGAAGGTTGGCCGAATGATTTATTGGAAATGATGTACATGGATGAGGAAACTCAAAAATGGGCAAACGAAGGTATTTCTGAAGGTGCACAAAAACATGTGGATAGCAACGGAGTTGAATTACAAACCGGAGATTCTGTCGTGTTAATCAAAGACTTGAAGGTGAAAGGAGGAAATTTTACAGCAAAAAGAGGTACTGCGGTGCGAAATATTCGTTTAGTGCATGACAATCACGAACATATTGAAGGAAAAGTGGAAGGACAAACAATCGTGATTTTGACGCAATATGTCAAAAAGTAATCTCGATCCAACCGCTCAATTACTAGCATTACGTCCAATCATTGATATTGAATTTAATGGTGAAAAAAATTCGTTAGAATCTTTTATGCATTTGACTTTGCGACCTGTTTTGAAGATGCAACACCAAAAATTAGTCACACTCATTGAACAATCCGAAGGATTTAAAATTGAGTTATGCGCTTCGTTGGATAAAGAAAAGAATCAAACGTATTTAAAAAATCATTTAAGCAAGAATACCGGAGTAAAACAAAAATTACTTGGTTGTGTCATTGGTCTTTTTACGGATGAAGAGTTCGATTTTTTTCTGCAAAATCAAAAAGAAGTGAGCAAACGAATTTCCGCGATGATTATTGAACGTTACTTATCGTCGACAAGCAAAGAAATCTAATTTTCAGGAGCGCCATTTTCGATCCAGCATTTTAACGTATTTAATTCGTCGCTGGAAAGGGATCCATCTTGTGGCATAGACTGTTTCTTCAACACTTCACTTTCAAAACTGCCGTTTTCCACAATCGATTTCAAGCCAGAATAAGTGCCATATTGAGAATGACAGCTCACGCAATTGTTCTGAACAACGTTTTTCACATAACTATTATACGTTGGGGTTGTTCCATTACAAGAAACTTTTGTTTTCTTCTTACATGCGAACAATGAGATGGAAATGATTAAGAAGGAAATTGAAATGGCTTTGATTTTCATTTTATCAATTATTTATTGAAAGACAAGTTTAGTGAAAATTTCAAGTCATTCTTCAATACTTGAAAATTCTAAGTGAATCTTAAGAAATTCTTGACCTTTTGCCAAACCATACGCATAATCCTCAGTAATCGTTTGCTGCATTCCTTTTAAATTATTCGTCAACAAAACGCGCTCAGGTGCCACTTGATGAATTTTCACTCCTTTTGGATTTTCATTAATGTAATCTATTGCATTGTTGTAATTCAAATGATTGTTTGCAAAAATGGTTTTTAAGCTTGGATTTTTTCGAAAGTAAATAGAAGCAAGTCGATCGAGCACATTTGGTTTTTCTTTGAGATCTTTGGGTGCTGTCCTTACAACATAAATTTCCGTTGCACCATGCTCAATGGCCCATTTTACTGGAAGTGGATCACTCCAACTACCATCCATGAATTCACTTTCAAACAACTGATGTTTTCCTTTGGAAACAAAAGGCAAGGCACAAGAAGCAATGCAGCAATCTACCCAATTCTCTATGGTTGGATGCACATAATTTGCTTTGCCTGTTTGACGATTGGTCATCACAATCCCAATTTTCTTATGTGCTTGGTGATTCAAAATAAAATCGGTGTCAAAAGGCACTAACTCATTGGCAATTTGATTAAAAAACTCCAAATTCAATAGGGTTCTACTTTTTATCAATCGACCAATTTTTGGTTTCGTGTCTTCTGCTAGATGATAAATGGATTCCAAACACTTGCCCTTTTGATGCGCCATGAAGTACGAAACGGCATTAGCACCGCCAGAAACGCCAATATACATATCGAATGGATCGAAATGCTGTTCTAAAAAAGCATCAAGAACTCCAGCGCTAAAAGCTGTTCGAAATCCTCCTCCTTGAATAATCAACGCTTTCATCAATCAAATCGATTATTTTACGATCAACGTAACGAAACCATGTTTACTTACCTCGATGTCATCGTATTGAACGCCAGTTAATCGGTAAAAATATACTCCGTCTGTGCAATACGCTCCAGATTGACTTTTACCATCCCATAGATATACACCGTTTTGGTCGTACAATTCACTCACAACATTTCCCCATCGATTGAGAATGATAATGTCATAGGATTTAAATACAGGTTGACCAAGCACAAACAAATCATTTGTTCCATCACTATTTGCGGTTAACACGTTTGGAATGATTAATTCTGCGGTTACATAAACCGTTGCTGCAGTGCTTTCAGAACAACCCAAAGAATCCGTCACTGTCAATGTAATTGTTTGATATCCTGGTAAAGGCCAAGCATAATTGAAATTATTGCCATTATTGTTCGTGAAATTTTCAGTTCCAAAAGTCCATTCCCATGAAACAATTCCTCCTGTCCCACCCGTTGAATTATCATACACATTCATCAAATCAAACACTGGAAGAACGGTTGGATCCACTGAAAAATCAGCTGTCATCTCTGTATTTATAGTTGTAATTGGATTCATGACATATTCTACTTCGCACGGAGTGTCATCCACAAGTGTTGCGATTGGAACAAAAGTGCCTGGATTGCTATACGTATAATCAAAACTTTCAACAGAATTGACCGTTTCGCCATTACCTAAATCCCAAATAATGTCGGTCACATTATTCAAATTGGAAGGAATAAATTGAAATTCTGGATTACAAATGTCTCCAATATTAATCCAAGTAACGTCACCTGTTGGTCCTCCAATAGACAAATAATCATCGAAGAAAATAGAATCCGTGCAGCCAAATTCATCTGTAATGTTTAATGTAGCTGAATAAGTTCCCGCGAAAACATACGTATTTTCCGGATCTTCTAGTTCAGATGCATTATCATCACCAAATGTCCAATCCCACGCAACGATTGAACCATACGAAACAGATGAATCAGAAAGCGATGCAAATACAGGTGGGCAAACGAATTCACCGGCAGCATTTACATTTGACCCATCAAAAGAATAAGAGGCTAAAACTTGAGGATATGAAATCGTGATTTGGGTTGTAGCTGTATCGGTACAACCATTCACATCAGTCACAACAAGTGATAAATCATTGACGATTCCTGTTAAATTACTTGGATTTGATTCATTGAAAGCATTTGAGTAATTCAATGAATTTGAAACTGTTGATCCATTTAAAATCCACTCAGATGAAACGAAATCTTCCGAATTGTTGATTGTTGTAAATGACTCCAAATTACAAACTACGGAATCAACACTAAAAATCGCTGTTGGATCTGTTAAAACGGTTGTTACACTCGTTGGAGCAGAAACGCATCCAAAATTATCCGTTGCAATCATGGTTGTAGTGAATGTTCCAATGTCTTCAAACGTATAATTAATACTTTGATTGAGTCCAATCGTTGTTTGAGTCGACATGTCGGGCAATGTCCAATTGAATGTCCCAAAACCAACTCCATTCCCAACAGCCGAAGATCCATTGTTAAAAATCACATCAATAGGTGTACATCCTGATGTTTCAGAAGGTAAAATTTGCGCCACAGGTTGTTGAAGCGCAACAAAATCCTGAAAAACTTGGGTATCTGTACATCCGACTGCATTTGCAATAAATAATGAAATGTCGTAGGAGCCTGAAATATTATAAGTATAGGTTGTGTCTGGCCCAAACTGACTAATTCCATTTCCTATATTGTACATATAGTAAGAAATTGAGTGCGTGGATGTTGACGTATTGGTCATAAACACAGGAAATGATCGACACACTGAATCACTTGAAAGCGCGAAATCAGCGTCGATTGCAGAAAGGTGAATTTGTTGTGTGATGCTATCTGCGCAACCAGTCGTTGTGTTATAAACCGCCTGTTGAATAAAATACGTGCCATAGTCTGTATAAACATGCGACATCGACCCTTGATTCGGATTTGTAAACAAACTTGGTGTTGTCAATGTGTTCGAACTTCCGTCTCCCCATGACCAAATCATGGTAACATCGTCGCCGTCTGCACCTAAAATGGCATTGTCATTAAACGGAACAGTCAATGGAAGAGTTGGATTGCAAAAAACATTTTGCGACGGGCTAAACTTAGCAATTGGAGCAATGATGTAAATGGCATTTGGAACAACTAAGGTGTCATTACAACCTCTCAAGGATACGATTAAAGTCACGTCGAAAAATCCGGTATCAATAGGATAATTATACGTTGGATTTTCGATGAGACTTTGTCCTCCATCTCCAAAATACCAATGCCATTCTACATCTTCAGCATCATAATTTGGTGGTATTGGTGTAGTACTTGTAAAATCATAAGGCGTATTGGCACAACCATTGTCTGGTGTGAAAGTAAAACTTACATCCGGCGGAATCCCAACGCGAATCGAATCAATTAATGCGTAAGTATCTGAACATCCACTGGCCGTTGTCACCGTTAATGTTACTGTGTAAACTCCTTCTTCATAAAGTTGAACAGGAGGATTTTGACCAGAATAAGTACTACCATTCCCAAAATCCCAATTCCATCCAGTTATTGGGTTATCAACTGGATTTGGAGATGAAGATAAATCTGTAAATTGTACTGCCAAATCTTCGCAGCCTTCGTAAACATCTGGTTCAAAATCAGTAATTAATGGTTGAACAGTAATCATATTTACTTGAGTCGATGTTGAGCTACAACCATTTGCGTTGGTATATGTAAGTGAAACAGTATAGTTTCCTGGATTCGCGTACGTTTGTGTGGGTGGATTTGCGCCTAAAAAAATGGCTCCATTGCCAAAAGACCAACTAAAAGTACCTGAACCCACGGATGTGTTGTCAAAATCAACAGAAAGTGGATTGCATCCTTGTGTAACATCAGCAGTAAAACTTGCTTGAGGCAATGGATTCACCACGATGGTTTCAGTGTATGTATCCGAACAGCCAACTGTTGTGTTTTGCGCAGTTAATGTCACAGTGTAGGTGCCAGGATTTGCGTAGGTAAAATTTGGATTCTGCACACTGCTTAAACCTCCATTCCCAAAATTCCAAGACCAACTATTTGTACCGGGAGTGGATTGATTTGTGAACGAAACACTTTGACCAAGACAAACAGCATTTGACGAAGCATTAAAATCGGCATTGTAATTTGCAACAGTAATTGTTTGAGTGATTGTTTTGACACAACCCGTCATTTGATTCGTGACGGTCAAGCTGACTGTGTAAGTCCCCGCTGAAGTGTATGTAATTCCCGTCGGAACTTGACTTGTAGAAGTTTGTCCATTTCCAAAATTCCAACTATACGAATTATTTCCGCTTGCCGGAGTTACGTTTGTGAAAACAGGAGAATACGGAACGGTACATCCAATAGACGGAGTTGTAAAACCAGTATTTGGCAATGGATTCACAAGAATGAATGCTGTTTTAACTTCAGCAACAGAAGTAGAACCGTTATTCGCCGTCAGGGTGATGTTATATGTCCCTGCGGAAGTATATATATGTGTTGGATTTTGAGTTGAAGCTGTGCTACCATCGCCAAAATTCCATGCCCAAGAAACAATTGGGTTGGCACTTGTAGTTTGATCTGTAAAACTCACAGATTCACCAACACATATTTCTCTTGGATTGGCCGTGAAATCAACGTTAAATTGTGCATTCAGACCTAAACTTAAAAACAAGAAAATCAATATTAATTTCGCTCTTTGCAAAATGCTTTTGATCACCCATGTAATTTTAAAAGAGTCTTTTTTCATAAACAATATTGATCCGAAAGCGAAATTACTTTTAAACAACAAAATAAAAAATGTTTTAAGCTAAAAGTCATAACAAAAAGAAGACGTTCGAAAGGAACAAATCGTTGCAAAATTCATTTACCTCAGTACGTTTCACGTTTCCTACAAAGGATCTTCTGTCATCTTTATTGGTCAATTTTAGTTTTAATGACCAAGAATAAACACCACTTTGAACCATTCTTCCATTGTAAGTGCCATCCCATCCAATGGCAGGATCTTTTGATTCAAAAATCAGTTCACCCCATCGGTTGTAAATTAACAAGGAATAAGCCTGAGCATCTACATTTTTCAGAAATTACAGGATTAAACACATTGTTGTGCTCATCAAAATCGGGCGAAAAAGAATTTGGTACATAGACAAGCAAATCGGAAGAAATTGAGATTTGAATTGTTTCAGTATAAGTACATCCGAACTCATTCTCAGCATCTACCGTAAACTGAAAATTACCTTCTCCTTCAGGAAATTGATATGTGATTGGATTTGTATTAAATACTTCACCATCTGGATTTGTCCAAGTGTAAGCATAACTCATAGGTGTTGCAATCAAAGTTGCCTCAGTTTCAACAGGAATTGGTGAAATATCAATTATCACGTCATTTGGAGAATTGATTACAGTTACTTCGCTTGTTCCCACTGAAATACAGCCATTTTCATCCGTGGAAGAAACAGTATATGTTGTGGTTTGATTAGGAGAAGCAGTTACCGTAGAACCTGTTGTAGCACTGAGTCCAATTCCAGGTGACCATGAATAATTGAGACCTCCAGTAACATTCAATTCCGCTGACTCACCTTGACAAATTTCGGCATCATTAACCGTTAATGGACTAGAAGTTGTTGAATTGACAACAATTTCATCTTGATAACACTCACCATTCATGTTATAAGTAACTTGATAAGTCGCTTGGCTAAGTCCTGAAGTGGACACATTTAAAGTACTGTTTGTTTGACCACCAATAGCGATTCCATTTTGAAACCATTGATAATTCCCACCTGCTGCAGAAACAGTTGCCGTAAGTACTAAATCATTCGAACATAAGGATCCTAGTTCAGATACATTTAATGAGTTAAATGATGTTGAAGTATTAAGAATTAAGTTATCGGCTAGAACATAAGGTACACATTCCAAAGTCTGATCGGCAATAGCGTTATTTGACCATCCTGCAGGATACGCACAAGATGGGCCAATGATAATTTCTTCAACATCGAATGTTGGAACAAAATTGAATGTAATTGTCTGATAACCGTTCGCTTGAAGGTCAATTGAAGCCGTACCTAACTGTATGTAGCCCACACCTAAAGTCGTAGGACATTCATAGGTAAACAAAGGCAAGTTTCCACAATTTGGGTGTCCAAAAACAGCAAAATCTAGTACTGGAGAAGCTGAATTATAATCGCAAGCAACCATTGAAACGTGAATAAATCAAGAATATAACCAGTCATAAGTACATCCATCTGCAAAGTATAAGACGTACCTGCTACCATTGGATTTGTTAGACAAGCACCTAAATATTCGCTCCATCCGTCTTGCACGAATAATCCAGCCACTCCATTTCCATCAGGATACGGAGTAAATGGAGCTACTCCATAAGGCCCAACAAATCCACAGGTATTAAAATAATCAGTGGTGGCTAATGAAGCTTGGCCCCATCCGTCAGCGCAAGACAATTCAGCAAAAGTGGCTGGACAGCAGAGCATATCTTCAAAGGATGGATTTGGAATAATGGATGTTGGATTACTTGAACCCGAAGAATTGCATGCACAATCAGAATCATTCAGATCAATCAATAAATCGCCATCGTCATCAATTGCGTTATCACATATTTCTTGTGAAAAGGAATTCGACATTAGCGAAATCAAGCACATAAAAGTTAAGTATCGTAGCATATTTGGAATGTATTTATGGTTCAAATAGATAATTTTAACTATGAAAAGTCAATGCAACAATTTCATAAAAAGAATATTCTTAAAGATACAACAAACTAAAGAGGTTACTCATCTCGTGAATCAATAGTAACTTCAATTCAATTCATTAAACCAACAGTTTATTATCTTTGCACTCCATTTAGAACACATGAAGAATCAATTAGCGACCGAAAAGCGAAGAACTTTTGGAATTATTGCCCATCCAGATGCTGGAAAAACGACCTTGACAGAGAAACTTTTACTCTTTGGTGGAGCGATTCAAACAGCGGGAGCGGTAAAGAACAACAAAATTAAAAAAACGGCTACTTCGGATTTCATGGAAATTGAAAAAGCAAGAGGAATCTCTGTCGCTACTTCCGTAATGGCATTTGAATATGGCGGAAAACAAGTGAATATTCTGGACACCCCTGGTCACAAAGACTTTGCGGAGGATACTTACAGAACTTTGACTGCTGTCGATTCTGTGATTTTAGTGATCGACTGTGCAAACGGGGTTGAGTCGCAAACTGAGAAATTAATGGAAGTTTGTCGCATGCGGAACACACCAGTGATCATCTTCGTGAACAAAATGGATCGCGAAGGAAAAGATGCTTTTACGCTGTTGGATGAATTGGAGGAGAAATTGGACATCAAGGTGCGACCGCTAACTTGGCCGATAGGAATGGGTGATCGCTTCAAAGGTGTTTACAATTTAGAAAACGAAAGTTTGGATTTATTTCAAGCCAACAAAACAAAAATTTCTCAAGAAATTGTTTCCATTTCGGATTTAGCGGATCCAACACTGGACGAAATTGTTGGCGAAAACTTTGCAAACGAACTCCGTGAAGACGTTGAAATGATTCAAGGTGTTTACGATCCGTTTGACCGAGAAGCTTATTTGCGTGGCGAAATTGCTCCTGTTTATTTTGGTTCTGCGGTAAATAATTTTGGAGTGAAGGAACTTTTAGATTCGTTCATCAACATTTCACCATCTCCAAAAGGAAGAGAAACCGATGTGCGATTTATTGAACCAAACGACGATAAATTCTCTGGTTTTGTGTTTAAAATCCATGCGAATTTGGATCCAAAACACCGCGATCGAATTGCGTTTTTACGGATCGTTTCTGGAAAATTTGAACGAAATACCTTTTACAGTCACGTGCGTTTGGACAAGAAAATGAAATTTCCGAATCCAACCTCATTCATGGCGCAAGACAAAAGTGTGATCGACGAAGCATTTCCGGGCGATGTGATTGGACTTTACGACACCGGAAATTTCAAAATCGGCGACACATTGACCGAAGGTGAAAAAATGATGTTCAAGGGAATTCCATCGTTTTCTCCAGAAATTTTCATGGAATTAGAGAACCTTGATCCAATGAAATCGAAGCAATTGGACAAAGGAATACACCAGTTGACCGACGAAGGAGTTGCACAAATGTTCATCATGCAACCTGGAAATCGAAAAATTGTAGGAACAGTTGGTATGCTTCAATTCGAGGTGATTCAGTACCGATTGACACACGAATATGGTGCTGTTTGTAGATTTAGTCCGAAAAACTACACCAAGGCTGTTTGGATCACTACGGATAATGAAGCTCAACTTGATTCGTTCAAAAAAGCGAAAGGAAACAACATTGCATTAGACAAAGATGGAAATTTGGTATTCTTGGCTGAAACTGCTTTTCTCTTGCAAATGGCAGAACAGGATTATCCAGACATTACCTTCCACAAGACTTCGGAGTTTAAGTTGGGGATGAAGGTTTGATATTTTTTCAATGATTTATCTAAATTTTGAACGCAACAAATCTGTTTACCTTCTTTGTGTTGCCACGGATGCGCGGATAAAAATGACAAAAAGGAGCTAAAACGATGTCACGGATATTGAATGCAAGCATTCAATTATAAAAAGCTAGTCATTAATGTTAAAATTAAATAGAAGATTTGATAACTATTTTTGAAATTAAATTAAAATGTTTTAATTTTAATAAATGCAACATCTAATTTTAGCTTTTTGGCTTTTCTTTACCTTTTGTACTTTTGGTCAAAATGATCAGATTCGTTACATTGATTCAAGTTTGGTGGCACTTCAATTGGATTCATTAAAAAAGGAATTCCCGTTGGTTACAAATGTTCCGCCGGAGTATGAACTAGCTATTTATACCGCGATTTCTTATTACCCTGAATTAAAGGACAATAAAATCAAGTTTAAAGAAAAAAAGATTAAAACGACCTTAAATGCGCGTCCAACGATTCGCTCCTTGTTTTACAAAGGAAGAAACAAACGGGTTTATATTGTGAGGATTAATAATTCCTTCGATCAAGAGGAAATAATTACCTTAGACAAAGTAAATTTCAATGCTCAAATTGGCGTGATTGGTCATGAATTTGCCCATTTCTTGGATTATTCAAAACGCGATTTCTTTCAAGTGCTCGACCGTGGAATTGATTATTTAACCACCCGACGAAAAGCAAAATTTGAAAAAGAAATTGATGAAATTACCATTTGCAGAGGTTTGGGGTGGCAATGTTACGATTGGTCGTGTTTTGTGCATTACCAATCAAAGGCAACAGCCGAATATTTGGCTTTTAAACGTGAAATTTATTTAGGTCCGGAGGATATTTTAGCAATCATGGGAGTTACAGCACCTTGAAATTCACAAAATATCTGCAAGATTTTCAACAAATGTAATTTCTCCATTGCTTTGATCAATGCGACAATAAATGTGTCTCAGACCATTGGTCAACATCAAAAAAGTGGTTTTTAATTCTCGATTGTATTGGGCAATTTGATAAAAAACGTTTTCCGTTAATTCTATTTCGGGCGCTTTGCATTCAATGATTAAATGCGGTTTTCCATGTTCGTCAAAAACGACCAAATCACAACGACGCGTTAATTTATTGACAGAAATCGTTAACTCCGATGCAATTTTTCCCTTTGGAACTTTCAATTCATGGATTAAAAAATGAATTGTGTGTTGTCGAACCCATTCTTCGGGCGTTAACACGAGATTTTTTTCCGAATGATGCACCAAACGAAATGAATTTCTCCTTTCTTGGAAATTTTTAGTTCAGCCTTCGGAAAATTTAGCGGAGTAATGAAACTCATTGACCACGTTTAAATCCCATGAACAAAAGTTCAATGTCTTTGTATTTCAAATCGAATACTTTTCCAAGAACTTCTGAAGTTAGCATTCCTTTGTAAATGTAAACACCTTCACGGAAACCAGGATCGTTGATAATCAACCCTTCGCAACCACCGGCATTTCCCATTTCCAACAAAACTGGCGAAAAAATATTTGACAAAGCAAAAGAAGCTGTTCTTGAAATGCGTGAAGCAATGTTTGGAACGCAATAGTGAATGATTCCATGTTTCACATACGTTGGATTGTTGTGATTTGTCACTCTTGAAGTCTCAAAACAACCACCTTGATCGATGCTTACATCTACAATCACAGAACCTTCCTTCATGTTTCGCACCATTTCTTCTGTTACAACACACGGAGTCCGACCAAGTGGGGCACGCAAAGCACCAATCACAACATCTGCCCGCATCAGTGCTTTAGCAAGTACTTTAGGCTGAATCACAGAGGTGTAAACACGCGTTCCAATATCGTTTTGCAAACGTCTCAAGCGAGACAATGAATTATCAAAAACTTTGACATTACATCCAAGTCCCAATGCTCCGCGAATGGCATATTCTCCAACCGTTCCAGCACCGATTATGACTACTTCTGTTGGTTGAACACCAGCCACGCCTCCAAGCATAATTCCCTTTCCTTTGCTTGTAGAAGAAAGTAATTCTCCCGCAATTAAAATCGATGTGGTTCCAGCTATTTCGCCCATGGTTCTTACGACAGGAAAAACACCTTCTTCATCTCGAATGTAATCCCAAGCGATGGCTGTAATTTTCTTTTTGATTAATTTTTGGAGAATTTCTTTGGGTTGAATCGAAATTTGCAGCGCCGAAATAAGCGTTTGATTTCCAGACATCATGTCCACTTCTTCTGCAGATGGTGGAGCCACTTTGAAAATGATATCGCATTTGAACACATCTTCGCGATTCAAACAAATTTCAGCGCCAGCTTCGCTGTAATCTCGGTCCGAAAATCGGGCACCCTCGCCACAATTTGTTTCAATTTTCACGCGATGACCATTTGAAACGAGCAATGAAACGGCTTCTGGCACTAAAGCAACTCTATTTTCTTGAAATGAAATTTCTTTCGGAATTCCAATGTATAAATTTCCTTTTTTGCGTTTAATTTCAAGTGTTTCCTCTTGCGGTAGCAAGGAACCTTGTTGCATGAGGTGCTTTAAAAGTGCTGGATCTGTCTTCATAATTCAAATGAAATGATACATTCGTTTGCTTCGTTTCTACGAAGATACACCCAAATTGTGTTATTTGGCAATAGATTTTCAATTTTTTCTGGCCATTCGATAAAACAGTATCCTCCACTTTCAAAAATTTCATCGATGCCAAAGTCAAGCGCTTCCATCGAATTTTTAAGGCGATAAACATCAAAATGATATACATTTCCGAAATCCTTAGATTCGTATTCGTTTATGAGTGAATAAGTTGGCGAACCCGTTTGTCTCTTCAATTCCCATCGCTTTTAGGACTCCTAAAATGAAGGTTGTTTTGCCCGCCCCCATATCGCCCGAAAAAGCAAAAATGGTGTGATTTTCAATCGTATGTAAAAATTCTTTGCTTACGCTTGGGAGATTGTCCAGATTTTTGAGGAGGAATTGATGCTTTTTCATTTGTGTAAAATTAAAAATAAATCTTGTCACGGACGGGACGTCTGTGCATACTTTCCACCACATTTATTTTGATCGAGAGTTCACTTGGACGTCCCGTCGGCACAAACTCTTGAATATTTTTCAACAATTGAAGTTTTCTATCCAAGCCTCACTGTTCTTTTTAATATATTTGCATCCATGAGTGAATTTGTAGTTTCAGCAAGAAAATATCGTCCGCAAACCTTCGACACTGTCGTGGGGCAAAAGTCGATTACTTCTACCTTGAAAAATGCAATCAAAAATGATCACTTAGCCCAAGCATTCCTTTTTTGTGGATCTCGAGGTGTTGGTAAAACAACCACCGCAAGGATTTTGGCTGAAAACAATCAACTGTTTGAATCCGACTGAAAGTTGCGAAGCATGTGATGCTTGTGATTCGTGCAATTCATTCAACGAAGGTGCTTCACTCAACGTATATGAGCTAGATGCGGCATCAAACAACTCCATCGAAGATATTCGAACCTTGATTGACCAGGTGCGCATTGCGCCACAGTTGGGAACGCATAAAGTGTATATCATCGATGAGGTTCACATGTTGTCGACGGCAGCGTTTAACGGCTTTTTGAAAACATTGGAAGAGCCACCAAAACATGCGATTTTCATCCTTGCAACTACTGAAAAACACAAAATCATCCCGACGATTCTATCAAGATGTCAAATATTTGATTTTCAACGAATTAAAGTAAAAGACATTGCGGAACATCTCGGAACGATTGCCGTGAAAGAATCCATTACAGCTGATCCAGATGCGTTGCATTTAATCGCTCAAAAGGCGGATGGAGCTTTGCGTGATGCACTTTCCATTTTTGATCAGATTGTCACGTTTGCAGGAAATAATATAACGTATCAACATGTCATTGATAATCTCAACATTTTAGATTACGATTACTATTTCCGAATTGTTGATTATGCGCAAAAAGAAGACATTCCAAGTTCTTTGTTGCTCTACAATGAAATCATGGAAAAAGGGTTTGATGGGCATCATTTCGTCAATGGATTAGCAGCGCATTACCGCAATTTATTGGTGTGCAAAGATGTTCGAACAGCGTCTCTTTTAGAAGTGGGTGAAAACATTGAACAACGCTTCATTGCTCAATCCAAAGAAGTGGATGGCATGATCATTTTGCGTGCTTTGGGTGTATTGTCAAAAGCAGACGTTGAATACAAAGCGGCAAAAAATCAGCGATTGTTGGTGGAAATGGTGCTTATGCAACTTTGTTCAATTAAACAAGAGCTCGAAAAAAAAAAAGCTTAACTGATCCTGTTGCCATCATTCCTTTTGCTTCACAGATAAAAAAGGAAGTTGTTCCAGAAACACCAAAAGCACCAGTTCCGAGTTATTCTTCAACGATTGGTCAGATTCCAGAACCAAAAATCTTGAATGCACCAACAGGAACGTTAAACACGACGAATTTATCGATCAAAAAAATGCTTCAACCTATTGAGGGAAAGCTAGAATCGAATGGAATCAACGCGGCAAATTTACCTCGAAATTCATTTCATTTTGATGATGTGAAAATGCACTGGCGACGTTTTGCCAACGAGATGAAAACCCAAGGAAAGGAGACATTTTACAATGCCATGATCAAACGCGATCCCAAAGTGATGGACGATGTGCATTTAACCCTTGAGGTGGACAACCAAGTACAAGTGGATTACATCAATGCCGAATTGGAAAATCTGATTACTTATTTGCGTAATGCTTTGCAGAATTTTGATGTTTCTTTGAAAGTTCAAATCACTCAAAATCAGGAAGAAGAAACAAAATTCTTAACGGGAAAAGATAAATTTTCTGTGCTTTCGCGGAAATATCCGAATTTGCATTCGTTGAAGACGACGTTTAATTTGGATGTGGATTATTAGGAGGAATTTTGAACTAAAAAACCATCAAGTTCGTTTTACTTACGAATCCATACTCGTAACTTTTTGTCATTAGCCCGTTTAATTAAAATGAAAAACCTCAAGAAAAGTCTCCTAATTCTCGCTGTTTTGTATTACAATTTCGGTTCTAATGCTCAGTATCTAGCGCAAGATTCTGTCTATTGGGTAAGAATTGTTAATTCAAAATCAACTGCCAAACTTTTCGAATACAAAGGAATAAATGATAGTACTTTAGTCGGATGTATTCAAAAAAATGCGCTTCAAGGCAATTCGATATTTTTCTTAGAATCAAACGACATTGCAGATAAAAGTCCAAAATATCCGAGCTTGATGAGATTTCCTAATATTGATAGTTTAACCTTATCAGAATGCGTAACTGAGTATACTTACTTTCCAAAGGACAACAGAAGTATTATATTTGCTTATAATAAGCACCTTCCTCTTATTGATGCGTCTGTTGAAGTAATAATCGTGATTGATGTTTTAACTGGAACGCAATTCTTCATTAATGCCCCAGAAACTATCACATTAACACCGATAAAACATCTAAGTGAGATGAGAATAAAAATAGAAAGACAGTTCAATAAAACAACGAATGATTTCGAATTTGTACCTGCAGCGGTGCAATTGTTACCTCAGGCAATAAGCAAAATGAACTATTCAATTTGGCTCGATTTATACAAGCTAAAACAAAATACGCCAGCAATCGAAAATCAAGAATGGTATAAAAGGATTTCTGAAATTGTGATTAAAGGAGAGAAATACATGCAGACTACAACTACATTGCAGGTTCGGTGAAATTTCAAATATTCAAATTTCTTGTCCAAAATCCTTTCGTCGATTACTTTTCAACGCTGATTGTCGCTGTTTTGCTTCTTTGCGTTTTTCTTTAACAACTTTCTTGATTTGACTTGGTTTACGAACTTTCTGCACCACAAAACAGGATGCGATCAATTCTCTAAAACGAGTTAAAGCTACTTTTTTGTTCTTGAGTTGTGTGCGTTCGGTTTGAGCGATTATTTGCAAGATGCCATCGTTGGTGATGCGCGCGGCCAATTTCTCTGAAATCATTAACTTTTGCTCTTCCGAGAGGGCAACTGAATTTACTAAGTCAAAATTCAACTCAATTTTCGTGGAAACTTTGTTGACGTTCTGTCCACCGGCGCCTCCACTCCTACTCGCTTTGTAAACAAGTTCTTTTTCGAGCAAATCAAAATCAGGTTGCATGTTGTTGGTCAATTAAAATTCGCTGATTACAATTTGATGCGCAATTGAAGCGTAATGTCCGATTTTCTTGGCTGACTGATTTCTTCTGAACCCGATCCTAATCCTTCTCGGTTGGCATAAATAAATGTTCCGTAACGCAACCAAAGATCAAATCGTTTGAAGAAAGTATAACGAATCATAGCATAGGCGCGACTTCCTTTGTAGTAATACGCAGGAACCGAAAATACGTAAAGTGCGTTTGTTTCGAATGTGTAAATGCGTGTGTCGTAACTATCTGTATCGAAAAGCGCATAACGCAAGGTCAAATCAAATGGCAATTTCTTTGGCTTGTAAAAGAAATCTTGCGTGAAAATGATTCCAGATTCAGGCGTGTTGCTTGGTCTGTTGATGGTTACGTATTCAATTCTACTTTTGATTGTGATATCTTCACTTACTTTGTAAGACAAATTCAAACGGTAATTTCGTTGCAAGACATCTTCAATTTCAGTGATTGTTCCATCCGAATTTCGGCTGTTTTTCTGACGCAATTGTTGACGGAATCGACCATAAATTTCCAAGACTTTATTCGGTCTGTACGTTGGTTGAATCAAGAATTCATGACCAACACTTGGGGCATCCACCAAGTATTTCATCCAAGGAAATTCGAAGAAATCCGCGTAACCATTGAGCGACCAAGCACTATTTAACTTCACATTCAAAGCCGCATAAATTCCTTTTTCATTCTTGGTTTGACTTCCTTCTGCAAAGGCATTGTTGTAAAACGTTTCATAGCCACGTTGGAAATTGCGATATACGACACTGAGGTTTGCTCGAGAATCCAAGGCAATTAAAACTCCGTGCAACTGCGCAAAACTTTTTGAATGAGTTACATAACTCACTTCGCCAAAAAATTGGAAATTTTTAAAAACATAACTGTAATCAACCGAACCTGCAAAAGTGTTTTTACCTCGGAAATCAAATTGATTGTATGGTTGTATCGCTTTTGTATAAGGCTTGTCGTAATTGTACGAAACACCCGCCGTTCCAATGTGCAAGGATCGGTTTTTATACCTTAAATTCCCTCCATACATCATTTCTGTTAAGCCATCTTTTCGGGCAATTTCAGAATTGGTGCGATGCAAGCCCGTCAAATTGATGCTCGAAACAAATTCAATATCGTCTAAAAGTGAATCAATACCAACGGAAGCATCTATTTTTTTGTAGGATGCAAATGCGGTTAATTCAAATTTCTTAAATCCCAAATCCACAGCTGCTCCACGAAGAAAACGCGTTTCATCAACAGAAGTGTACGGCTTGATTGGATTTGCCGTTTTTTTCACGTTCGTTACATCGGCGGTTTTTCCGAAAGCATAGCCCGACCAAAGGTTTAATCCTTGTCCAATCTGAATTTGATAATCTCCTAAAGCGACAGCTCTCAAGTATTTTCCTCCGCTGTAATACGCATGAAAGGAATAAAAATCGAAGCCATTTTTTTGGGTTCCTTTAAAAAATTCTTCGCCTGGATCTTTTTCGGCAGTAACACCAACGCTCAAATTGTTTCTGTAAGTAAATCGCAATCGGGAATAATAACGATCTGCATTTCCATAATAGTATGAATTGCTTGTAGCTTTGACGCTATCAGGCACATCTGAATATCCGATTTTTTCTTCTGGAGTTAATTGGTAACGGAAGAATCCTTCGAAAACGCCATATTTCAGGGCTTCCTTCAAACTGACGTGCAATTGATCAAATTTGTCATCGACTTTCACAAAAGGCAAGACCAAACTGATTGTTTCCAAGCTCCAATATTTTAAACTTTGGAGTTCATAAATGGAAATTAAATTCCCAAATAATTTTCGGTGCAAAAGCAAGTCATTTATTTGAACATCTGTCAATAAATTCAATTCAGCCAAGTCTTCAGCGGTTGCATTGTTTAAATTTAAAGGATGATCCAAGCGATAAGTCAACAATTCAAAAATATTGGTCAAATCTATGTCCTCCGATTCCAATTGTTCGGAAATAAACTCAATACGCTGTTGAATGATTTCGCTTTTCTCCTGGGAAATACCTTGGAAAACAACAAAAAAGCTGAACAGAATTAATATGAAAAAGCTTCGAATCATTTTTTCTTATTCGCGATGTAAGAAAAAGAAACATTTGGCGACCAGCCTAGGCGTTGATGGTAATTTGTCCCAATATCCAACTGAATGACTTTCCATTTGTAGCCAAGTCCAAAAGCAAATTCAACGGGTTCTGAGGCAGCTCCACCACGCAAATAAAAGTTTTTAAAGACTTGGTATTCAAGTCCAACTTTGAAAGAAGTTTTGTAGTCTAAATTTTTGAATGCTTCTGCTAAAATCAGCACTTTTTCTGAAACTTTGTAGCCAGCTCCTAAGCGCATCATTGTCGAGTAACGGTCGTCTTCGAAAGCACTCAGTTTTGCTCTTCCGATGTTGAAAACGCTTACACCTACTCGCCATTTTTCGCCTATAACAGCTTGAACTCCAGCCTCGGCAGAAACCGAATGATTGGTTCCGTAATTTTCATTTAACCGCACACCTTGGTAGTTTAATTGTACGCCAGCATATAAAAATTCGGCAAGTTTCATGCTGTATCCTGCGCCAATGCGTTGGGTTCTGTATTCGTTAAAACCATACAATTGAGCTCCGACAGAAATTACACCGACTTTGAGTGGTTGTGCAAAAACGAGCCCTTGTGATTGTAGCTGTTTTAGTAAAAATCGATTTTCATAGGAAATTCCGATTTGCATTTCTTTCAATTCTCCTAAAGCACCTGGATTGTGGTGAAACGCCCACGCATCAACGAGTGTAGCGGAAGTATTTGCCAAAGAATTTGACCTGGAACCAACGGGCATCCAACCTTGACAAAAAGCCGTGCTTCCTACAAAGAGCGCAAGAGTCAGAAAAATGCAGTGTTTAATCATGGATTAAATATACTTAAATTCGGAAAAGTCGCATGTGATATTGAAATTATTTTTGTGTTACGATATGGTTTTTGTTGAAAATCGTGGGAGATGGAACGCAGAGCGATGCATTGAGCTTGTTGAAATGGACGCATGTTTTGCAGATTAAAACAGAATTTGGACAGCAAAGGGATGGAGAGCGCAAAGGGAATGTGGGGGAAATTGGGATGTGTGATGTGCAAAAGAATTTGAACCGCAAAGAGAAGGAGGGCGCTGAGGGAATGTGTGAAAAATTAAGATGTGTGATATGCGAAAGAATTTGAACCGCAAAGAGAAGGAGGGCTCAAAGAGGTTGTAGGAAAAATGTGATGTGTGATGTGCAAAAGAATTTGGACCGCAAAGAGAAGGAGGGCGCTGAGGGATTGCAGGAAAAATGGGATGTGTGATGTTAATACAGAATTCTGACCGCAAAGAGATGGAGGTTGCAGAGCGCCGCATTGAGCTTGTTGGAATGGTCGCAGGTTTTCGCTGATTTGATCGCTTAAAGATTTAAAAGCTAGTTAGATTGTTTAATAGCTGTGTTCAATTCTACTTCATCGACTTATTTCATTATCAACCGTTTCAGGTTTTTGCATTGACTTTTGTCGGCATAATTTTTCCATGGCATAAAAAACCAATTTTCTCCGTCATTATCTGAGATGGCTACTAATTCAAATGCTCGGCGAGAGAGTGCGTCGTCTTCTGCGTTGTATTCATCAAAATCGTATAAAACGTGGATGTTTTTTCCTTCTTTGACCGTGGAACGTAAGGTTGGGTTTTGGATCAAGTTGAAATAATCAGGATTGTCTTTGCAATCAAATTTTTGTTGAAAAACGCTATCGCCCTGGCTCTTAAAATCTTTTACAAGTTCTGGATGTGTGAATCCAACCAAGCCAACAACTTGACATTCGTTGCGTGCCTGTATGTAGCGTGAAACAGACGAATTCAAGGAAGCTTCTTGATCGGCAGTGAGGGTGCATGATGCTAAGAACAACATAAATACACTGAAGAGGATGATGATTTTTTTCATAGGTCGAAAATAGTGAAATGATGGATATGGTAGAGCGTTTGGGTGGGAAATTTTAATCTGTGATAATGAAGTGGTTGGAGTTTTAGAGCGTTAAAGTGTTAGAGTTATTGAGTGTTAGAGTAATTCGTTTTTAACATTTTAAAAACTATGTAAACAGACATTGATGATAAAAACCAAATGAATATCCATTTTGGATAATGTTCACATGTCTTACAATAAAATTCAGCCAACCATTTAAATGTAAGCAGAAGAGAACCTAATAAGCAAAACACTAAAATTATAACAGATCTCTTTTTTTGAGTATTCTTCGTCATCATATTTTATTACATTTCTGGCATAACGCTCATTGCATACGCAATTATTGAGATGAAAAATAGGATTAGGATTAAGTTGCCAATTATTCCAATCACCGCCCATTTTGGGTTCTTTTTTTTCTCAACAAAACCAAAAATGAAACCTGCAATGTTAATTCCGAATGAAAGAATCTGACATAAAGCCAACAAAATTAATGAAGAACTAGATAAACCTAGCGCTTCCCAAAATGAAGCAAAAAGAAATGTTAATGCAATCAAAATCCCACCTGCTATAAACAATCGAATTGTCCACAATTTTCTTGCGAATGGCTTCGGATTATTTAAGTCTAAAAGGTCCTCTTGATCCATGTTTTTTTTGATATTTTAGAATTGATTCGACTGGTTATTCATTACTAATACTAAATTCATTTTGCTAAGTGGTATTTTAAACTTTATTGCACCAAGTGCACACTAACTTTCCGTTAGCTCTTTTTTTAAAACTTAAATTCCAAGTTTCTGCTCCTGAAATTAGATTCACTTCCGCATAAACATTGTATTGATCGTATATTGTCTCACAATTTCCTGAATTTACGGGATGCGAAACGGTAAATGGTATCTTTCCTAGTATTGAATCATTCTTGATTTTTTCCGAGATTTCATTCCTAACCAGCTTAATTAGATCTTTGGGTAACCTTTTAACTTTAACGTCTGCATCAATACAGCCAGTTCGATAAAACCCTGAGGGTTGTTCCAAGTCATTATTCCTTTTACAAGATATTATTGTGAAGATTATTAATAATAACACAAGTATCTGATTCATTTTAAAATATTTATAAGCTATTTTTTAATCTTGATAAATGAAAAAAAATCTATTGTATTACCAAATGTAAGAAAATACTTATCAAAACGAATCCTTTAGAATAACAATATTCTTATATCTATTTGATAACAACCAATTAGATTTAATTCCTTTCCTCAAACCAACATTTCAATCTTCATATTTCAGCGCATCCGGGAAGCAATCATTCGCGAATTTTTTAATTCGATCATTTGTTGATTTACTACAAGATGTGCAGTTTTTCATCATTGTTTTTGCAAATTCTTTTCGAACTAAGGCCAGATTATCATAATCATCATAATCATAAAAACCACTATACATGATCGAGTTGCACCAATTTTGATATTTTTCGTTCGATTTTTCGATGTCCAAGTAGTCAAAGAATTCATTTGGAAATCGTTCTGCGTATTTTCGAGCAGGCAATCCAGTATATTCTCCCAACGCACCATCTTGGATGATAATGGTTTTGTTTAAAATCCATCTGTAGAATGGTCGCAATTCAGTGTTTTTTGTTAGCACTAGATTCAATAATTCTTCGGTCTGATCATTGTCGGTTGGTCTAAATTTTCCCAAATAAAAATCAATAGCAATTTGAGTGCATTCTTCGTTTTCGACATAATATCTAACGGGCTTTTTCCATATTGAATCTTGATCGATGTTGTGCGTTAAACCAAAACCTTGCTGCCAATAATCTTGATTTTTTTTGGTTCTTGGAGTTTCCTTTGACTTTTCAATGTTCATTTTGGTTGATGGTGAATCGTCCTTCTTCTCGAATGGAACGTTATCTTGGGTTTCGCAAGAAAAAAGGAATAAAATCAATAAGATTAAAAGAATTTTCATCAGGGGATTTAGAACATTAAAGTTAGTTCCAAAATTAATCAAAAGACTTAAACGCTCAATATTGGTTTTTCAACCTTAAACAATTGCTTGCACCATTATTCTCATAATAAGAGCATCTTTCAAAAAAATCTGACTTTTATCGGCTATATCGATGTCACCCTCCATGCGTATTCGCATATTCTGTATAAATTTCAATGAGTGAATTGTAGTACGCTTCTAGTTCTTTACGACCTATACTTTGTCCTTTAGTATTTGAATCAGCGGCAGGAATTTCATTTACAAATTTGACCAATTCTGGATAGTCGGTTCTAATTTTAGTTAAAACATCTAGTATCGCTTTTTTTAATTCTTCTTCCGATTTCATGGTTTCTGATTTATTTAATTCGGGTCGCTTTCATTACGGGTACATAAAGAATGGCATTTATGCCCACTAAAATAAATAGCGCGCCATATAGTTGGATGGTAAATTCGCTATAGTTCATGGACACAACGGTCCCAACGCCTATGATTAAACCGAGTGCCACACGGATAGACGCAACTCTAAAATAGACTTTTTGCCCTAGATTGAAAATCCAACTGCAAAATATAATCTCTGAAAAAGCATAAAAAATAAGTAGAAAAGCTGTGAAAAGTGTTAATCTTTCAGGTGATTTGCATAACCAAAGGACTGAAATTCCATATATGAACAAAGCCAAAGCATGCAATTCATGGTACGCAAATTGAACGAGTTTCAGTTCGCGATTAAAGGCTATTACTATGGCGATAGTAGATCCGACGATCAAACTAGTGCCGAGCATTGTTCTGGTAAATTGAAACGAGGTATTGCCTGAAACTAAGAGAAACACGCCCGCAAGAATTATTATTGAACCGTATAAGTATATTGGAAGCTGTTTTATCATGACTAACTTTAAAAATGAACAAGAAATTTTCTTGTCATGCTAAAATTAGTGCATTGTGGTGGTGGCAAACTAACACAATTAAAAGTAAAAATTACATGATTCGTGGTGTATGAAGGTTAAATCAAAGGATATTGTAGTTGATTGTCAAAGTAAATACTGTCGGCTAAATTAACCGCAAAATCATTGTTTTCATTTAAATATTGCTCATTGCACCAATTATCTTTCATTGAATTATTGAAAGGACACTTTCATGTTCTTCACATGTCACCGAATGACTTGGCATATCTTTGAAAATCCTTATCTTGAACTACTTCATGGGTAAATTCAAACACCTTTTTCATGAGCACAAATTCTGTCATTTCATCGTCAATATTTTCTATGATCCTGTAAATTTAAGAGTCGCCGTTCTTCCGTTGATTTATTTAAGTTTGTTGTTGTTAATCGCTATTCATTTAGGCTTCAAACGATTCCAAGTACCTAGTATGGTCAAAATGAACTATTGACTGTCTTGCATTTTCAGAATACCAAAAATAATCCGAGTCGGACATATTTTTAAACTGGGTTAATCTTTCTTTATAATCGGCTATTGTATCGCAAAAAAATCCGTTATGTCCATCAACGACAACCGCATTATTTTCTGGAAGATTGTTGCTTAGCACAGGAACTCCATTATTCATATATTGCTTTGCCTTAATTCCTGATTTGCACAATTGCAATTCAGAACTTGTTAATGTTGCAATTCCCAGGTCAAATAAAGCAATTCGTTCTTGTATATCAAGCTCATTGTTCCAATCAATTTCTACAGGTATTTCAATTTCAATGTTTGATTTGTCTTGAAAAAAATTATAAATGAATGTTCTATCTTCCGGTTTTATTACTCCGATAACAACAAATTTAAAGTCAAAGGAAAGCTCATAGAGAGCTGGAAAAACCAATTCAATTAGGCTTTCTTTATGCTCACCACCAAAACCACCAATCCATCCAATAGTAAAAATGGGGTTTCTATTTGTTTTAACAATTTTCAAGTCTACGATTGGCGAGGTTGTATGGACGATGTTATCATTAAATTGACTCATATATCTAGCAATTGCTCTGCTGCCAGCTGAAATTTTTTCGCAATTTTTGGCAAAGAAATAGATTGTTTTGGGATCAACTTCCAAATAATCTGCATCGTCTAGGTCGTATATGGTGTTTTTGTTTCTAATTCTGACCAGTAATTTCAATAAGTTCGCATAAATAAAATTTGATTGCACTCTTTGAATAATAATCAAGGAATCCTTTTTCCTGAAAAATAAAGCGCCGAAATAAGCTTTCAAAAATAGAAGAATGCCAACAAATGAATAGCTTGGCGTGACCAAATAGCTTTCAACACCTTTATGACTTTTCAAAAAGTCTAATGGATATTTTGCTCTATATCTTACACTTGGCGAATCAAGATTGTAATATGCAAACCAATAAATAAATTTTGTGTTCATGATTCTTTTCTCCAATAAATAGCCTCCTTATCAATTTCGATGATTGGATCACAAATATCTTGATTTCTGCGATATTCGTCTACTGCTTGTTTGCAATTTTGAAACGCATTATAATCATCAATAATGATATATCCGCCTACAGAAAGTTTTGGGTAAAGATTTTCCAAGGCTTGAAAAGTTGATTCGTACATATCTGCATCTAAGCGCAAAAGAGCTATTTTATTTATTGGAGCATTTGGTAAACTGTCTTTGAACCAACCTTCTAAGAATACGACTTGCTCATCAAGCAAATTATATTTCTCAAAATTCTTCTTAACCTCTTCTAAACCAACTTTGAGAATTCGAATCTTGTTTAATATATTGTTCTTATCTGCCTTGTAGTTTTTAGTATCCGGTTTTGGTAATCCCATGAAAGAGTCTGCTACCCAAACTTTTCTATCAAAAACATTTAACTCCTTTAAAACAGCTCTCATTAGAATGGTTGCGCCACCTCTCCAAACACCAGCTTCTAGAATGTCTCCTTCAATTTTATCATTATGAATAGAATGAATGCAGCGTTCAATGTTGTTTAACCTATTTAAACCTATCATAGTCATTGCATTTGCAGGCCAATCGTATCCATTAATTCGATTTTCACGATTTACGAACTTGCGTTTTGAAATAATAAAGTTTCGAGTCCTTAATAATTTGTCCAACGGAAACAAAATAAAGGTCTTCCAATTTGGATTTTCTTTGATTAATGGGTAATATTCATACATGTCGATATTAGAATAATCAATAAGAGTCTTCTTCAAAAGATCTATGTATGAAGAACTTATAGGTTGATTTGGATTATTCATTAATATATTCATTTACTATGCTCCGAAATCTAACGATTGTAATTCAAATTACGTTGGAGAATTGTACGTTTTAAATAATTCAATTGTGAATTTAAAATCGAAGTTCTTCTCATTTGACAACTACACGCTTTTTGAAACCAAAACTATCCAACAATTCCCCTCAAAAAACCATTTTTTTTGTTTTCTTATCAAAGCCAATTGCTATCAGATTAAAATATTACTTTTAGGGCACAATTCAAAAAAAGATATCATGCGTAAATTCATATTGTTTTCTGCTTTATTTTTAGTTCTTTTTTCCGTAAATGGAAAAGCACCTTTAGTTTCAATAAATCAACCTTCACCGATGGGATTTTTTAATTTGTTTTCGAAAAAGAATGTGCAACCAATAGTGGCTGCTGATCAAAATTTGAATTGGCCTGACACAAGCAATTGGGTGCGTATTGATGCGTCTGTGATGAAAGAAGGTTTAACGATCTTGCTGCCACCGACCATGAAATATTACCTGCATGATGCTGGAATAACGCTTTGGACCAACGAAAAAGTGACCCATTCGATTGAAACGGAAGGAAGTTACAACACCTTTGACATGAAGGAAAATCGCGCTTGGATCAATGATCCTGAGAATCGAAAAAACGTAAAGTGGCTCATCGATGAACCTCATTTTGCCTATTTTACGGGGACAGATCTTTCTGCCAATACAAAAAATAAAACAACGCATAGCTGTTTCGGCGAAAAATGGGTAGATGGACAACGATTTTTTATGAGTGTGGACGGAATTACCATTGATGATGATTATTCGCATAATTTGACCCAGGAAGAATGTTTGACGTATGTGTTGATTTTTAGGTCTATTCGATAGAGGTTTGAGAGAATTTAGATTCGAAGATTTGGCGGTTTCATGCTAAATATAATGCCTTCATTTATTATCTGATTAGCGATTTTTGACTATACAGCGAGAGCCAGATATCTTGAAAAGTTACTTTTAGTTTTTTTTGACATTAATTAAATAAATTAAAAGAATCAAAATGAAAATTCTCTTCTTGTTCATGTTACTTTGTTTTGTTCAACTGTCCGACGCGCAGATTTCTCCTTGGCAACCAAATGAGGTGATACTGAATGAACGGGATACCTTTGTTCTTGTTGAGCGTACCGAATTTGACAAGACTAAAAAAATGCGTTGGCTTACTTTGTATAAATATGATGAAAAAGGTATGACCATTCAAAAAACGGAGCTTGATTGCAAAAAAGGTTCCTTCTCGGAAGAACTATCTATCCACAAAGACAACTCAGAGTCTGACCTTGTCCAATATGAAACGTATATGCGACAGCACCAAGATTCCAGTTTGCTGTTAGCATCATTATCTTCTTACGATGCCAATGGACGAGTTGTGCGAAAGTTAACTTATGACAAATTTGGTGAAGTCATTGATAGTGCGAATACTCTGTACGACGAAGGAGGATTCTTAAGTCAAACTACTTGGAACAAAAGTTACGACCGAAATACTGGAGTTCGTCGCGAAGATGTAAGCAGAACTCGTACGATTCACTCCGATAGTGGCAGTCTAGATATTGCGACATTTATTCAGAAAGAATTCTTCTGGAACGGAATGGAGTCAGTAAGAAGCACAACCTACACCTTTCAATCTGACCTTAACGGAAATGTCATAGAGGAGCGATCTTACTGGTCGAATGATCTAGCAGCTGACTTGGAACCAAAATTTGACACAAATGGAGCCGCAATCTATGTCGCGAAAAGGTCCAAAGACGACACATTACAAATGGTTATCCAAAGAACATATGACATAAATAATAACCTTACTCATGCTATCCACAAAAGTTCTCTAGCGTCTGAACCATTTTACCAGGAAAGATACATTTACGGAAGAAATGGCCGTCTTATCAAAAGTTTTAAGATTGATGAAAATGGTGTTCATAACTCAGTTAATTTGTTCAAATACAGAAAAAGGGGTAAGAATACTGAAGTTACGTCCAGAATGATAGCTGATAAATTCACAGGGGATCAACAACATGTAAGTTTGGAGGATTCCGAAGGGCGTGTTTTGAAATGTTTAAGTTATTATGGCGGTGAACAAGCATCTACGGTTCAATGGAACTATCAAATACGAGGAGAGCATTACATAGTCGAATTAAATGAGTCAAGCCCTCCAACAGCTGAATCTTACATTACTAGATGGATTTATATAAAAAAATAAACTTTTAAACTTTTAAACTTTTAAACTTTTAAACTTTTAAACTTTTAAACTTTTAAACTTTTAAACTTTTAAACTTTTAAACTTTTAATCTTTTAATCTTTTAATCTTTTAATAGACTAATATTTTAATAAACTAAACTTTTAGAAGAACCCCTGGTTTTATTGACTTTCAACTGGCCCTCAAACCAAAAAGAATCAACTCTCTCCTGATTATTTTGAAAAAAACAAAGGACACAGAGATTCCACTACTCAATCCAACGCTTGCTCTGTGCCCTTCTAGTAATAGCTGGTTTAAGCCTAAGGCTAGGTAATTATCTTAATTTGACCCTTTTATATGCGTAAAAACTACACGAAAACCGACCGTGATATCGCTTTTGTCATACTTGTTTTTCGATTCAATGCGCACATCATGCCCCGGACTTTTCCAAGAACCGCCAACAGCAATTCCTTTTTCATCGATCATCTCGGCTGCGTTTCCGCTGAGGTTGAAAACACCAAATTGATTTGCCCAGTATGATTCGCTTGGCGCGAGTATGTCGTGTGTTTTGCTTCCTTCAACACGCGTTTCGTTTAATGCTATTTCCAATTTACCTGTTTCCGAATTTTTGGTGATAAACTCTTCTCCAATTTTCAGAAAGTTACCTAAAACTTGACCTCTATCATTCCGCACAGAAATGGAATTCCAGCCGTAAGGCATGATTTTACTGTCGCCTCGTGCTGCACGCACGTATTCCGTGTAGGAAGGCAATCTTACTTCGACCTTCACACCTGGGAAATTCTCGCTCAAGGCTTTGCTCACAAATTCGCAATACAATTGAGCTGCCTCGTGCGAAACATTCACCACGGGATAATTATTGTATGCTGGATGACTGTGGTAATGCTTGCTCATTGGTTCGCACAAAGGGGAATTGGTGGACCAATTAGCTGTGTCGATTTGACATATTTTCAACTTCTCGATTTCGTTGTGACTTATCAAATAACTCAAAAACTCTTTGTACTGAAAATTGGTGACTTCACCTTTGGAAATGTAAAAAGACTGAACTGATTTTTCTTCGTTATTGATGAATGCGTTGCCAGACGGAATGAACACATACGAACTCTTTTTTAGAAATTTATCAAATGCTTTGTTGGAGTTGGGTTTGGAAGAAGTAAGTGCAACGAAGAGTATCGACCAAATTACAACCGAAATTGGGAAGTTTTTTTTCATAATTATTTGTTTAAGTTGTAGTAAGAACGAGAAAGTTCTTGTTTCGTTACTATCTTAACGTGATTTAGATCAAAGTATAAACAAATCTATGCAATATGACCTCTATTTGTAAGTAATTTACTATTTAAACTTAAACCCAATTGGGTTATACTTGCAAATCAATTTGCCATTTCTAAAATGATAAATGAAATTATCACCTTTTCTTTTCAGAATTGAATCTTGAAGTTTCATATCACATTGTAAAGACGTAATAGTTTGAATATCAAATCCATTGTTATTTAGCTTATAAGAAACGTATCCCTTTTCATCATACCAGTATTGTGTAACAACTCCATTATAATCCTCATTTAAAAATGGGGAAGCAATGAAGTACCAATACATTATGATAATCGCTGAAATGACTAAAATAATTACTGCGACTCTTCTCATTGAAGCATTCTTTTTTAAAAAGTAAATATCTTAATTTATTACTTAATGACAAATAAAGAAATTAAGTTAATATTTGATTTACAATGTCACAAAAAAGCCCCTCAGAAATAATTCTGAAGGGCCTTTCGAATATGGGTAAACTTAAAAACTAAGTATTTTTATATTACTTCACTATAGTTCGAACGATTGTTTCTTTCTCGTTAGCGATTTTAAGCAAATATTTTCCTGATTGCAATGCGGAAACTGAAGATATTTGCATGTTTGCTGTATTCTCAAAATTTTCATTCAACACAACTCTTCCAAGCATATCGATGATTGAAACCGAATAATCACCAACTTCGCTAACTTGAATGTTTAGTTCATTCGTAAATGGGTTTGGATATGCGTTTACTGTAGCATTTTCCAAAGCAGTTATTCCCAAGTTTCCAGATGTGATAGTCACTTCATCATAAATTCGGATGTAATTTCCAACCGATTTCCAAGGACAGTAAACCGCTAAATCAATCACGTAAGAACCATTTCCAGGATTTGCAATCGTTGTCGTAAAAGTTGTAACACCGCTTGAATCGTAAACCGCCCAATTGATCACAATAGAATCTAATCCAGCAGGGTTCCAGTTCACAATGTTCGCTGAATCAATGATACCAAATTCAATATCACAATTTTGATAAATCCCTCCAAAAATGGTATCCAAAGGATTTGGATTCGGGAACGGATTTGAAATTACTGTTGAAGCAATCATGTATGGTAACATCACTTCTTGTCCATTAGCGTCTGTAACAATTACATTATATAATCCTGAACACAACGAACCACTCACTTCTGAAGTGGCACCGTTTGAGTGCAAATATGTAAATGGTGCAACTCCTCCATAAGTGTATACAGTTACTTCACCATCACAACTTCCAGCGGTAGATTCGTCCACTGTTGTAACATAAGCTCCAAACGAATAAACTGAATCTGGGTACGCATAAAACGAAGTTGTTGAAGAGCATCCATTTGCATCTGTGACAACAACAGTGTATGTTCCAACGCATAAATCAGTTTGGCTGCTTCCACCAATCACACCATTACTCCAATTATAAAGATAAGGACCAGATCCTCCCATAACAATAATTTCGGCTGCTCCATCACAAAGAGCTGGATCACTTGGATTCGAAATAACATTTGCGTATGCGATAAATCCTGCGCAAGGATCTGTTTGTCCTACAACGAAAGTATAACTGATTATTGCTCCGTTTTCCATGTAATTTAATGTAATGGCATCTCCGTCACACAAACCTGTAATTGTTGGTGTGTTTACGGCAATAGTATCGCCCGCTGCATTGAGCCAAACATAACTCAATAATACATTTGCATTGTCGTAAGTAGCCGTGGCGTCACAAATCCCAGGACCAGAAGTAGGAGTCACTGTTACTTGCGCATTGGCACCAACAGCACCAAAAAGCAATACAGCTAAAAATAAGGATTGAAAAAGTGTTTTCATTTTTTTTTATTTAAAGTTAATAATCGTTTCTTACATTACTCAAGTCATTGCCAAAAGGTTGTATGACCAAACTGTATTTTACATTTAAAAATGATAAGATACTCCAATGAACGGCGATAAAATTAATGATTTTGTTTTAAAATTCAACCAGTTATATGATTGAGCATAAGAATAGTTCGTCGAAAATCCAACCGAAACATTCGTTCTACCAAAACTTTTACTCACGAAATTATCTAAGAATAATGCTCCGGACCATTTTTTCATTTCTACGTTAAAACTAGAAGCTTCGTTACGCACTTTATTTTCGGTACTGAAATAAATAACATTTCCAAAACGGATGGAATAAGACCAAGTGCGTCGTTGAACAGCCAAAAATGTGAGGGAAGTTGTCAAACCATAACGGGAAATGACTGATTCGTTCACTTTCGTTTGACTAGCGATGGTCGTATTTTGCAATTGAGTATATGTTAACGTATCAAATGAAGAATCAGCAGGATTTTGAACAACTTGAATAACTGTTTGATAATAACTGGTATCGTACGCTTGTGTTGTCTGCGTCAGCATTTCACGTTTGCGATCATACGAAAATCCAGCATTCACTTTCAACCTTGGTTTGATGTTTCGTCCGTAATAAACATTCATTTGAAGGCCCGTGGATGATTTTATCATTGTATTTGAAGCGTTCTGTTCTTTGCCTTTAAACAGTGGACCAGCATACAAACCAATTTCATGTTTCGAAGGCATCGTTTTTTTCTCTGTTAAAATGCCTTTTGAATTTGATGGAGTTTCAGTTTCTTCGGCTGAAATCGAATCTGTTTTCAGCTCATCAGATAAGGCGTTTGAATCTCCATTTGGTGTTGATTCCTCAAAATCATTCGTTTTTTTAGCAATTCCAGCAGTTTCTGATTTATTATCCGTTGAAATACCATTCACTTTCTTCAAAGAAGAAGGTTTGAATTGATTAGAACTCAAATCAGTATTGGAAATGTTTGATGTCAAGGAATTCGACATTTTTTGGTTATTCATTGCATTTTGGGCTAAATCACTTTCACCGTTGAATGCAATTTGTTTTGTCTTCTTTTGACTTTTGCGGAAAGTCGGAGCATGCTGTTTTGCCGATTTAGAGGAAGTTGATTTTGTGCTTTTTGGAGAATGTTTGCTTGTCAATGAACCATTTTTGAGTTTTGAATTTTTATTTTTAGAAGGAGTATTTGAAACGAAGTTAGATTTATTCGAATCAACTATTTTTGAACGCTCTTTACTTTTTGATTTAGCATTTGAACTCAATGCTTGGTCGTCTGAAGTCGTTGAAGTGGTTTTCTTTTCTTGGGCAATTAAATCACTTTTTTTAGATTCATTATTTGCTCTATTGTTAAGATCTTTGATTTGATTTGGAGTCGTAACAAGGCTTCCCTCCTCTTGCTTAGTCAATTCAGAAAGTTGATTTACAGACATTTGCTTTTTACTGTCGCTGGAAAGATAAACCACGCCAATGGTCAGCGCTAACGCGAACACGGACAAAAACAATCCAAATTTATATTGACCAAAAGCCAGTTTTTTGCGTTGGTCGATGTGCTGGTCAATCGCTGATTTTATTGACGCAGGCGGAGTTGGTGAAAAATCGCGCAACTTCTTTGAAAGGTCGTTCCAATTATCTGTTTCCATAGCTCAATTCTTTAACTTCTAACACTAATTTTTGCATGTGTTTTTTTGCATTCATGAGTTGTGTTTTTGATGTATTCTCGCTGATATTCAAATAAGCCGCAATTTCTTTGTGCGTCAAATTCTCAACGAAAAATAAATTGAACACAATTCGGTATCCATCTGGTAATTTTTGCAAACAATCTAAAATTCGTTCCATGCTCAACTCATTCCTATCAAACTCAAAATCATCTTGAAGCACTGATGCATCAAAAAAACTACTTTCTTCCTTCAAGATAAACCTATATTGACTTCGGATAAAATCGAGGGCAACATTTCGGGTGATCACTGCCAACCAAGGTTCGAGCGGTGCATCTGGATGGAAAGAAGTCATTTTACTGTAAATCCGAATAAAAGCCTCTTGAAGCATGTCGTTGGCATCATCAACGCAACGTGCATAGCGCATACACAAACCATAGAGCATGGGCGAGTGTAACGCATATACATCGTTAAAAGCATCGAGTTTTCCTTTCGAAAAATCAATCAACAATTGTCGATTATGACTCATCATTTACACCCCAAGTAACGTCAATTTTTGGCTTTTATAATTCCTTACACTATCAATACTACTTTCAGAATGAAAAAGTTGTATGAGGAAAAAATAAAATTTAATTTTACTCCACTTCTAATTTTCGCTTTATGAAAAAAATCAAGCAAGAAATCACGATTGACGCAACCCAAGCTGCTATTTGGAGTGCAATTACTGAAAGAGAGAACTATGAGAAATGGGCCGTTGCTTTTACTCCTGGATCCTACTTTGAAGGCAGTTGGAACACCGGCGATTCGATTCGATTCTTAATCGTAAACAAAAAAGGCTTAACCGAGGGAATGGTTTCTGAAATTGCCGAAAGTCGATTTCCTGAATTTGTTTCGCTTCGCCATCTTGGCTACGTGATGGATGGAGTGGATGATACCACAAGTGATGAAATTCGTGCTTGGGCTCCATCGTATGAAAATTATACGCTCGAAGTAGTTGATTCAAAAAGCACCAAATTCATCTTGGAAATGGATGTGGTTGACGAATACCACGACATGATGGTAGAAATGTGGCAAAAGGCGCTGGTTCTTTTGAAGGATGTTGCGGAAAAAATAAAGAGGTAGTTTTGAGTTGTCAAAATTCTGCATCAAAAGTTAACTCAATAGAATAAGTCATAGTCCTAAAAACTGCTTTTGATTATTTTTAGGTAACTTTCTGGTTTTTCCAGTTTCTAGTTGTGAAATTGATTTGTCAATTTTAGCAAAAAAATCTTTCTCACTTAACGAAGATTCTTCATTCGAATCCGCTATTTCAAATCGTATTTTCATTTCTTCCAACAATGATTTAAGCAATGATTTTTGCTTTGAATTTTTAGGATAAATTGTAATACTTTCCATAGCTTATTATATTCTAAATCGATTTAAACAAAATTACATTTTTTTTCATTGAAATAAAAATCACACCCCAAATCTAAAATCCAAAGGTTTCTTACAATTTTTTAGGTTTTCCACTTCGCAAACTGAAACGCACTGATTGGCGAATATTTGCTTAATTTTGTCCCATGCGCATTGATATTCTTACTGTTTTACCCCAATTATTGGAAAGTCCGTTTGCGGCTTCGATCATGCAACGTGCTCAAGACAAAGGTCATGTTGAAATTCATGTGCACAATATCCGAGATTACTCTACTGATAAACACAAAAACGTAGACGATTACCAATATGGAGGTGGTGCTGGCATGGTCATGTCGATTGAACCGATTGCTGCAGTGATTGAAAAATTGAAGTTGGAACGAAACTACGATGAAATCATTTACATGACTCCTGATGGCGTTATTTTGGAGCAAACCCATTGCAATCAATTATCGCTCAAAGAAAACTTAATCATTCTTTGCGGGCACTACAAAGGTGTTGATGAACGTGTGCGAGAGCATTACATCACGAAAGAAATTTCCATTGGTTCATACGTTTTATCAGGCGGAGAATTGGCGGCTGCAGTGCTCGTTGACGCTGTCGTGCGACTTGTCCCAGGCGTTTTGAATAATGAAACATCTGCGTTGACAGACAGTTTTCAAGATAATTTATTGGCTCCACCAGTCTATACACGTCCACCAGAATTTAATGGGTGGAAAGTCCCTGAAATTTTACTTTCTGGCAATTTAAAGAAAATTGATCAATGGCGTGAGGAAAAAGCAATTGAACGAACGGAACAACGAAGACCTGATTTGTTGGAATAAGTGAATTAAATAATTAAGAAACTAAGACAACTCCACAATTTATAAACTTCAAGGAAGATTTCAGAATTAATGTTCTTTAACCAGAACTTAGTGTAAACAAAAAAAGGTAAATGAATCGCAATCCTATTTACCTTTTTTACTTTTAAACTAAATTATTCTATCGAACAATTGTCAATTTTTTAGTAATAATTTCGTCATCAAAATACATCCGAACAATGTAAGTCCCATTCGGAACATTTTGAATATCAATTTGCTCTTCATTGTTAACGAAATCTAGCGGGAAGTCATAAATAATTTGTCCTGATAAGTTAACTAATTCACATGCTGTAAAAGGTTTTGAGGAGTAATTTCTAAACGAAACATGAGAAGATGCTGGCGACGGATACATCTTAATTTGTGCATCAAAAGCAGCATTGTTGTTGACTCCAACGTTACATTGAGTTACAGAAATATCATCAATACGATAAAATGCAACATTACTACTACTTGATGCATTCGCGACAGTTGTATCGGTGTCAGCATCTGAAGCAAAATTTCCAATAATAATATGGGATTCGTTTCCATCGGCAATGAAACTTCCAGAAATCAAGGTCCAATTTGTGGAAGATGACATAAAAATATTCGGATTATTTTCCACTTGAGGAGTTTCATTAATGACACTAGTCGAATTCACGTTTATAGCACCATCGGAAAGAAAAGCTCCGATGCGATTTGTAGCGTATCTATAATTTGATCTCCGAACATAAAAAGAAACACAATAACCTTGACCAGCAATTAACGTTGAGTTAAGTGGTGCTTGAATATATTCGCGGTTATTCGCGCTCGCTGCGATATATGCATAAACACCTGAACTTCCAACACCTGTTCTCGCTGATAAGTTTTGCGTTGCACATGACGAATTAAACAAATCTGGAGAGCCTAAACTTGCAGAGTTCCATGGTGGAGCGAGCATAATTTGACTAACAGCGGGACAAGTATCTTGAGTCTCAAACGAAGGATTTGGAACCAAATTTTGAGCAAATGTTAATGTTGTTGCACCTAAAAATAATGCAGCATTAATTAGTAAAATTTTCTTCATAGTGAAATTAGTTTAAATTAGTTATTGTTTTATCAAAGCTAAAAGTAGAAAAAAAATGTATTCAAAAAAGATGTTTCGTTTTTATTTTCAAGTGATTAAAGGATGTCGAAATAAAAAAATGGTAATTTTTAAATTTCCTGGCATGTGTCGAGATATTACTAATTCAACAATTGTAAATCTCCAAAGAGATATTCTCCCCATTAAAAACTACATACGTATTGTAATGAATCCATTCTCCCAAATTGAAATAAGTTGAATTTTCTCCGACTTTTAATTCGAGGGGCAAGTGACGATGTCCAAAAATAAAGTAATCAACGTGCTTTGATTGCAGGACTTCTTTGCAATAGATTGCCAACCATTCTTTGTCTTCTCCAAGAAATTTTTCATCCGAACTTCCTGTTGCTGCACGACTTGTTTTAGATGAACGTTCCGCCAACCAAATACCAAAATTTGGATGCAGGCGAGCAAACGACCATTGACAAAATTTATTCGCCAGCACTTTTTTGAGAAACTTATAACCTCGATCTCCAGGACCAAGTCCATCGCCATGACCAATGAGGAATTCTTTTCCGTTAAAATTTCGTGAAACAACACCTCTATGCAAGGTAATTCCCAATTCTTTTGGCAGGTAATCAAAAATCCACATGTCATGGTTTCCTGTAAAAACATGCACAGGAATGCCGCTATCTGTCAGTTCTGCAATTTTTCCTTGCAAACGCACAAAACCTTTTGGTATGGCGCGTTTGTATTCGAACCAAAAATCAAAAATATCACCGACTAGGAAAATTTCTTTGGCTGTTGGAGCAATAAAATCAAGCCACGCAACGATGCGCTTTTCTCGGATTAAACTTTCTTCGTAATTCGGTGCACCCAAATGGAAATCGGAAGCAAAATAAATGTTCTTTCTTTCCATCAATGCATTCTATTTTCCTAAAAGTTGCTCCAAAGCTTGTTCCAATTGAACGCCTCTCAAATTTGTTTGAACGATGTTGCCTTGCTGATCGATTAAAACGGTAAATGGAATTCCAGAAACTCCGTAGATTTTTGCCGCAGCACATTGCCATTTTTTCAAATCGCTTACGTGGTAAGGCCACGTTAATTTATCCGCTTCAATAGCTTGTTGCCAACGTTGAAGATTGTCATCCAACGAAACACTCATAACTGTAAATCCATTGTCTTTGTATTTTTCATACAAGCGCACAACATTCGGATTTTCTTTACGACAAGGTCCACACCAAGATGCCCAGAAGTCGAGCAAAACAACCTTTCCTTTTAAATCAGAAAGTTTCATTTTCGTTTTTCTGTCCAACATCAAGTCTTCGAAATCAGGAGCTGGTTTGCCAGGAGCTAAAATATTTGCAGCTTCTTTTTGTGCTTTCAATTGTTGATAGTCACCCAATACAGATTGCACAGTAGGCGATTGAGGGAAAGAAACACTTAATTGTTGAACGATTGATTCATACGTTGCAAAATCAGCTGCTGGATCTGTTGCTCCTAAAGCTCCAATGATTGCTGGAGTGCTTGAATTTTCAGCCAAAAACGTTTTGTAGGCATTTTGAAATTCATTAAATGCAGTTTGCATATCGGCATTCACTTTGGTGCTTTGCGACTGATCCTGTTGAATGATAGCAAGCGCAGAATCTTTCTTTTGATTCCACGTATCCAAGACGAATGTGAATTTACTTAAGTTGTTGCTTTCATCGGAACCAACAACATTGCAAAATTTGTGTAATTTATTTCCATCTCCATAAATTTTGAAGTCGGAACCTTTGCGGATAATTACATTGATGTTTTTGTCACCAATTTTCACGGAATAGTAATCTTCTGTAGGTACTTTTCCTTTCAAATCAAAATTTCCGTCCTTATCTAAGGTTGATTCGGCGTAGTTCACCACACCAGTTCGAGTGACCTGCGACAAAGAAATTGTTTTTGCTTTTGCGTTGAAAATCATCCCACTGATGTGGAAATCTGCTTCGTTTTGAGCAAAAGAAACTGCTGAGATACAAATGGCAATAAATGCGTATACTGATTTCATGTTTTAAATTTTTTAGAGGAGACTTTCCAATTTTCGTTCCAAATCTTGTCCGCGCAGACCAACTTCGATAATATTTCCATTTTTATCGATTAAAACCGTATGAGGAATACCTTCAATACCGTATTGTTGCACCACGATCGAACTCCAACCTTTTAAATCACTGACATGATTTGGCCATGCCAATCCGTCTGCTTCAATGGCTTGTTTCCATTTTTCGCCATCTTCATCCAATGAAACGGAAAAAATAGTAAATCCTTTATTTTTGTACTTGTTGTATAAACGAACAACGTTTGGATTTTCCTTACGGCAAGGCCCACACCAAGATGCCCAGAAATCAATTAAAACAACTTTTCCTTTCAAGGCAGACAAGCGCAATTCATTTCCTTCCGGTGTTTTCATCGCGATATCCGGAGCTTGTTTTTTACCGTCTTTCAATAGTTGATAGTCGTTGAAACTTGCCTCAATCGAAGTAACTTGTTGTCCCAAGGATTCTGTAATTGGCGAATTCGCATATTTTTTCGAAAAGGCATTGTACATTTTCTTGAGCAAATCCAAGCTTTCTTTCGGGTAATCTTTGATTCCATTCACAGGCATAAGTGAATTGGACAACATAATATTAAATGCACTTCCTGGATCTTTGTTGATTTCTGCTTTAGCAAAATCATCAATTGGTTTTTTGAGTTCAAGGTACTTTTGTTGCAACACTTCGTCTGAAACTTGACCTCTTTGCTGCATTAATTCTTGTTGCGCCTGACCAAATGCGTTGATCAAAGTCATGTACTTGGAATAGGCTGAACCCCAAGGAACTCCAGTGATTTTAGTTTCTTGCGTAAACATGCTTAAACTTGATGCGATGTGAATTTTATCGCCATCATTCATCGTAAGTGGAATCGCCATTTCAGCTTGCTCACCAACACGCAATTGATAAATTCCCATGCCTGGAATATTTCCTTCAATTGCAAATTTCGCATCTGGACCAATTTTACTTTGAGCTACGCCGATCGTTCCTTGATCAGAAATCGTCTCGATGTAAACGTTCATTCCTTCAGCGCCTGTGATTTTACCATCCACCAAAAAGTTATTCTTCAATTGTTCTGTTCCTTCGGTGGATTCTGAATCACCACAAGAAGCAAAAATTAGAAAAATGGATCCTAAAAAAGCTGCTATTTTTAAATTTCTCATGCTAATTTTCTAACATTTCACGCATTAGTTGATTGGATTGTTTTGGGTCTGCTTTTCCTTGCGAAACTTTCATCAATTGACCCATAAAAAATCCTACCAATTGTTTTTCTCCATTTCGGTAGCGCTCCACCTCATTTGGATTTTTTGAAATTACTTCTTCAATGTACGCTTTGATCGAAGATTCGTTCGATTCTTGAATTAAATTCAAACGTTCAGCTATCGCCAAAGGTTCTTTTCCAGGATGTTCAATCATCACAGGAAATATTTTTTGCGAAGCCACCGTCGATGAAATTTTCCCAGCTTCAATCAATGATATCAATTTTGCGATTTGAATGGCTGGAATTGGAAACTGACTGATATCCAGACCATGTTGATTTAAATAAGATTTCACCTCACCCATCACCCAATTCGCTGCTACTTTGTAATTTGAATTGTGTTTGATCACATCTTCGTAATACAATGCAATTTCTTTCGTATCAGTCAAAATATATGCGTCATAATCAGACAAACCAAGTTCTTTCGAATATTTCAAAAACAATTCTCTTGGCAAAGGAGGCATTTCGCTTTTTACCTTGTTAATTTGCTCTTGGCTCACGAAAATCGGTTGCAAATCTGGTTCTGGAAAATACCGGTAGTCGTTGGCTGCTTCTTTGGAACGCATTGAAATGGTAATTCCTTTCAAAGCATCAAAAGCTCTTGTCTCTTGATAAAGCGTTTCTCCATTTTCTAGAGCTTCAATTTGACGTGTAATTTCAAACTCTATGGCGCGTTGAACATTTCGAATGGAGTTCATGTTTTTGACTTCTACTTTTGTTCCAAATTCTTTCGCTCCAAGCAAATTAACCGAAATATTGGCATCGCAACGCATGGAACCTTCTTCCATATTTCCATCACAAATATCTAGGTAACGTACTAATTTTCGAACTTCGGTCACATAATTATATGCTTCTTGAGAAGATTTTATTTCTGGTTCCGAAACGATTTCTAACAACGGAACTCCCGCACGATTCAAATCGACCAATGTGTCGTACAAATCCACATCGTGAATGCTCTTTCCAGCATCTTCTTCCATGTGAATCCGTGTCAAACCAACCGATTTTTCATTGCCTTGATCGTCTTTGATAATGATGGCACCACCAGTACAAATAGGCGTTTTATCTTGCGTAATTTGATATCCTTTTGGTAAATCTGGATAGAAGTAATTTTTACGTGCAAAATACTGGTGATCAGCAATGTGACAACCACAAGAAACTCCCAATTTAATGGCGTTAATGATTGTTTGTTTGTTCATTTTCGGCAACGTTCCAGGATGACCAAGTGTAATTACACTAACATTGGTATTCGGAGCGGAACCATATTCATTGACATCATTCGAATATGCTTTGGATTTGGTAAGCATTTGAACATGCACTTCCAAACCAATAACAACTTCGTATTTATCTCTAATCGATTTATCCATAATGTGTTTAGATACGTGAAATTAATTCACGCATAATTAAAGTCATTTTAGGTTCTTGGCGGTTTGCAACATCAATAACATCTTGCAAGCTCACTTCGTGAATTTTCCCTGGAACACCTAAATCTGTTATGATAGAAATGGCAAAACATGGAATGCTCATGTGGCGCGCAACGATAACTTCAGGGACTGTTGACATTCCAACAGCATCAGCACCAATGGCACGCACATAGCTATATTCAGCAGGAGTTTCCAAAGTTGGTCCTGTCAATCCAGCGTATGTTCCAACAGCTACACGAATATTATTTTCAGCAGCAATTGTTTTCGCCAATTCAATCATTTTGTGGTCATACGGCTGACTCATGTCTGGGAAACGAGGTCCAAGTTCGTCAAAATTCTTTCCAATTAACGGATGTGCAGGAAACAAATTGATGTGATCATCTTGAATCATGATTTCACCCACTTCGTAATCCGGATTTACACCACCTGAAGCATTACTTACGAAAAGACGTTCAATTCCTAGTAATTTCATCACACGAACTGGAAACGTTACTTGTTTCATGTCATATCCTTCGTAAAAGTGAAAACGACCTTGCATGGCAACGACAGATTTCCCTCCTAATTTTCCGAAAATCAATTTACCAGAATGGCTTTGTACCGTTGACACAGGAAAGTTAGGGATTTCGGTGTAATTGATTTCGTCAATGATTTCGATTTCTTTTACAAGTCCACCTAAACCTGTTCCTAAGATAATTCCAATTGTTGGTTTTACCTGCGTGCGCGATTGAATAAAATCCGCTGATTCTTTAAATTGTGTCAACATACTTATTAATTAAGGTTTTAAATTTTTCTTCTTCGTCAATTTTTACTGTCATTGCTTGATAATACCACGGAAAATGGAGGCAGTTCAACTCACGAAGCAATGACTCCAGACGAACGTAGTCCTTTTCAGTTGTTATTATCGCTTTTTCAGCACTTGCAAAAATATCAAATTTTCGCAGAATTTTGTCAATATCTGATTTGGTAAAATTGTGATGATCAGGAAAAGACATTAATTCAATAGTATAATTCGCTGAAAGCATCTCTAACAATGGTTTTGGGTTGGCAATTCCAGTTACGAGAAGAACGTTTTTAATTTGGTCAACTTTTTCTCCAAAAGGAATAAGATTTCCGTAATTCATTTTAGAGAAAAATACCTGCTCATTTTTCCATTTCAATTTGGATTTGATAATCTTTTTTTGATCTTCCGTTAACCCGTCTGGACATTTCGTGACGACGACACAATCCGCTCGGTTTTTCCCTGATGTAAATTCTCTCAAATCGCCCATTGGCAACATGAAAGAGTTGTAATAAGGATTATTGAAATCTGTTAAAATCACTGAAAAGCCCGCTTTTACATAACGGTGTTGAAATGCATCGTCTAACAAAATCACTGCGTTTCGGTTTTTTTCGAGCACAAAATCGACTCCAATTTTTCTTTTTTCAGAAACGACCACTTGCGTAGAAGATTTTAGTTGTTTTTTAAACATTAGCGGCTCGTCGCCAACATCAGAAGCCGTTGAATTCTCTTGAACCTCAAGCAACCCTTTTGTTTTTCTACCATACCCTCGACTGATAATCGCCGTTGGATGTTGGTGATTTAATAAACTTAAAATGTACAAAATATGCGGGCTTTTTCCTGTGCCACCAACACTTAAATTCCCTACAACAATTGACTTTGACGGAATGCGATAAGATTTAAATATACTGATATCAAAAAGGAAATTTCTGAGATAAACAATACATCCATAGAGAAATGCAAACGGGAAAAGCAGAATTCGCCAACTGAACATGCTACAAATTTAAGAAAATGTAAGCGTCAGTTCAAAAAAATGGAAATTCAAAATTGACATAAGGTACTGACGAGAGCATCAATGACTTTTGCCATGCGCTGAAAATCGATGGTGTCAATGGTGTCTGATAATTTGTGGTAATTCTTGTTTCTGTAAAAAGAGGTATCTGTAAGCATGAGAGCATCATATCCCATTTCCCAATAATTACGATGGTCCGAAAAATCAATTCCCGTGACCGATTTAGGTGCTCCTAATTTTCGGGTTTTAATCGCATTATTACCCATGTATTTCTTCGTAAATTTCTTGACAAAAGATCCATTTGTCATTTGCCGAGCGATGAAAATGTAATCCGCTTTCTTTCCATAAAACCAGCGCATAAATCCGAAAGGATATTGTTGCGAATCTTCTACATCCGAAAAGAATCCAATCATTTCAAGGGAAACCATTCCATAAACATTCCGACCTGTGGCTTTCAGATTACTTGCATGAATATAACTCCCCATGGCTTTTGTCCCAAAATAAGGAGGTTCTTCCAAAGTGTAAGCAACAAACTCAAGACAATATTCCCCTGAATAATTTTTCAGTTGATTGATCGCTTCAATCAGTCCCACCAATCCACTTGCGTTATCATCTGCGCCTGGCGTTGAGCCACAAACATCGTAATGTGCACCGATGACAATGGTAGGTTTATCTGTAGAACCAATACGGCCAATTACATTCTTAAAACTTCTGCCATTGACTGTGAATTTTTCGAAAGAAGTTTCGGCTCCCGTTTTCACAAATTCTTCAAAAACAAAAGAAGCAACTTCGTTTAATTTTACCGAATCTTCAAAATTACGAAAGCCATCTCCGGCTAGCACTTTTTCCATGGTTGCTTTTATGCGAATCGGATCCGTTTGAGCATAATTGCAAGTAACGAAAAAGAGAGAAAATAATATTTGAAGTAGCGTTTTCACATTAAAAATAGTTGAGTGCATAAAGTTAAGCATTATTCATTTAACATCAAGTTATTAACAATTAAAAATCAAAGAAAATCACTGTTTTCAATGCTTACAGCGATTTTATGTGGCCAAAAACCAAATCACTGTGTTAAAACATGTTAAAAAGATTTTTCATTTTAATACAATACAAAAGTTTCCATGGTAATCAAATACGGAAAAAATATCTATTTTCGACGTCACTATTTCTCGACTGATCAAGAATTCTTGGTTTAGCCTATGAATGATATATAATAAATTTTATGAAAAATTTGCTTATGAATAAGTCTATTTTACTGCTTATTTTATCCGTTTTTGCAGGAGTTTGGTCTGTTAATGCTCAATGTACAGATCCGACAATTCCTACAATTACTTATGCTCCAGCAACTGTGTGCGATGGAGATCCTACTACGTTAACCATTAGTGGAACATTGAACGATGCAACGGAGTGGTTCATATATTCTGGATCTTGCGGAGGAACTTTAGTTGGAAGTACAACTGGAACTACTTTTGTTGTAAATCCAACGCTTGCTAATTTCACGTATTTTGTGCGAGGAGAAGGTGGTTGTGTTGTTCCAGGAGCATGTGGAAGTGTTGCTGTAACGGTAACATCGCCAGATAATTCCAGCTTCAATTACAGCGCCGCATCCTTTTGTATGAATGCCTCCGACCCTACTCCAACGATTTCAGGATTAGCGGGAGGTACATTTACAAGTTCTCCTGCCGGACTCGTAATAAACAGCGCAACTGGTACTATTGATTTGTCTGCTAGTGCGATAAATACCTATACTATCACTTATACAACCTCAGGTGCTTGTCCAACGAGTACTAATGCAACGGTTTCAGTAACTGGTTTGGACAATGTTGCTTTTAACTATAGCGCACCTGCATATTGTGTTGTTGCAACCGATCCAACACCAACGATTTCTGGTGTAACAGGAGGAACTTTTTCAGCAACTCCATTTGGTTTATTTATAAATGCTACAACAGGAACAATCGATGTATCGGCAAGTATTCCAAACACATATACAGTAACTTATACAACTTCGGGACCTTGTGGTAATTCTTCAAACGTTTCTATTCAAATTGTAAGTACATTAGACAATGCTTCTTTTAACTATAGTTCTTTCCTATACTGTACTAACAATCCAAATCCAACACCGACAATTACGGGCTTACCAGGAGGTACTTTTTCTAGTTTTCCCGCTGGACTTTCATTGAACCCAACTACTGGAGAAATAAACATTCTGGCAAGTGCGATTAATGCTTATTCGGTTGTATACACAACAAATGGAGTTTGTCAAAACAGCTCGAATGTATTGGTCATTTTAAATGCTGCTCCAAACACAGACTTTACTTATCCTTCCAACACTTATTGTGCAAATGAATCAGATCCAATTCCAACAGTTACTGGAGCGCCTGGAGGAACATTTACAAGTTCTCCTGCTGGAATGGTCATTAATTCGTCAAGCGGATTAGTTGACCTATCAGCTAGCACACCAGGAACCTATACAATCACTTATTCCATTCTTGGAATTTGTCCAAACAGTTCCACTTTTAGCATGACTATCAACGCACAAGATGATGCCGACTTTAGTTACAGTGCACCATTCTATTGTGTTTTTGAAACAGATCCAACTCCTACAATTACAGGCTTGGCTGGAGGTACGTTTACAAGTTCACCAGCTGGTTTAGTTTTAAATGCAAGCACGGGCGAAATTGATTTGTCAGCGAGCACTCCAAATACATACGTTGTTACATATACTACAAATGGAACTTGTCCAAACAGTTCAAATGTTGGATTGACAGTTACTCCATTAGATGACGCAACATTCGCTTACAGTGCTTTAAGTTATTGTACAAACGAAGCTGACCAAACGCCAACCATCACTGGAATTGCTGGCGGTACTTTTACAAGTGCACCCGCAGGTTTAACAATTGATCCAACAACTGGAACAGTAGAGTTATCGACAAGTACTGTTGGTACTTATACTGTAACTTATTCAACAGTTGGAGCCTGTCCAAATACAATGGATGTATCATTGACAGTAAATGAAATGGATGATGCTTCATTTAGTTATGCAAATAACACATTTTGTGTAAGTGACACCGATCCAACTCCAACCATCACTGGTTTGGCAGGAGGCACGTTCACAAGCTTGCCAGCAGGGTTATCGATAAATGCAACTACGGGTGAAATTGATCTTTCTGCGAGTACACCAAATTCGTATACAGTTACTTACACAACAAATGGAACATGTCCGAATGAAGAAGATTTTGCATTAGTAATTAATCCGTTAGATGATGCATCATTTAGTTATAGTGATCCAACTTATTGTGTTGATGATACAGATCCAACACCTACGATTACAGGTTTGGCTGGTGGATCTTTCACAAGCAGCCCTGCTGGTTTATCCTTAGATGCAACAACAGGAACCATTGATTTATCTGCAAGCACATCAGGAACATATACAATAACTTATACAACAAATGGTGCTTGTCCAAATTCCTCAGATGTATCCATCACAATTGGCGGACCAGTTGCAGCATTTTCTGGGGATAATTTAAACTCAGACTGTTCACCTCTTTTGGTTAATTTCACAGATGCTTCAACTTCGTTTTCGCCAATTGCTACTTGGTCTTGGGATTTTGGCGATGGAAATACATCTAATGTTCAAAACCCATCGAACAATTACACAGCTCTCGGGTCTTACGATGTGACACTCGTTGTTACAGATGTAAACGGATGTTCAAACACATTAACTTTAACTAGTTATATTAATTTAGTAGATTCAATTGATCCAGTTTTCACACTTTGCCCTATTAATCAAACAATTTCGTTAAGCGGAACATGTGATTACACTATTCCAGACTATAGCACAATCGCTACTTATTCAGATAATTGTGGACTAACTTTTTCACAAAACCCAGCTAGTGGAACAGTTATTACTGGAAATCAAAATGTAGTTTTAACGTTGATTGATGATGCTGGAAACACTGCTATATGTTCATTTGACTTAACGTTGGTTGATGATATTGATCCTGTAATTACTTGTCCTACTGATATTACTATTAATACAGATCCAGGACTGTGTACATCGACTGCCACTATTGGAACACCAACTGCAACGGATAACTGTGGGGTTCCTGTTGTGACAAACGATGCGCCTGCTGAGTTTCCTATTGGTGCAACAACAGTTACTTGGACTGCAACTGATGCGGCTGGAAATACGGCAACATGTACCCATGTGGTGACAGTTGTTGATACTGAAAATCCAGTAATTACATGTCCAGACGATTTAGTTATAGACGCTGATGCAGGATTATGTACTTCAACAAAACCAATTGGTATAGCTTCAGCTACAGATAATTGTGGAATTCCTTCTGTAACAAGTGACGCTCCAGCAATCTTTAATCTTGGAACGACAATTGTAACTTGGACAGCAATAGACGGGGCTGGAAACATCATTACTTGCTTGCAATCAGTAACTATTGTTGACTCTCAACCTCCAATCATTTCATGTCCAACGGATATCACTGTTGATGCAGACGCTGGACTTTGTACTTCATCAACTGCAATTGGAACAGCTACTGCAACTGATAACTGTGGAGTACCAACAATCACAAATGATGCTCCAGCGGTATTCCCAATCGGTGCTACAACAGTTACTTGGACGGCAACAGATGGTGCTGGAAACACAGCAACTTGTACTCAAACAATTACAGTTGAGGATGCTGAAAATCCAGTGATTACGTGTCCAACTGATATTACAATAAATACAGATGCTGGTCTTTGTACTTCGACTGCTGCGATTGGAACTGCCACTGCAACTGATAACTGTGGTGCTCCAACTGTAACAAACGATGCTCCTGCTGCATTCCCAATTGGTAACACAACTGTTACTTGGACAGCAACAGATGCTGCTGGAAATACTGCAACATGTGCGCAAATCGTGACAGTTGTGGATGCTGAAAATCCAGTGATTACATGTCCAACGGATATTACTATTAATACTGATGCTGGTCTTTGTACTTCAACTGCGGCGATTGGAACGGCTACTGCAACTGATAACTGTGGTGTTCCAACAGTAACTAATGATGCTCCTGCGGTATTCCCAATAGGTGCAACAACAGTAACTTGGACGGCAACAGATGCTGCTGGAAATGTTGCTACATGTGCTCAAATTGTGACAGTAGTTGACGCTGAAAATCCAGTAATTACATGTCCAACAGATATCACTGTTGATGCAGACGCTGGACTTTGTACTTCATCAACTGCAATTGGAACAGCTACTGCAACTGATAACTGTGGAGTACCAACAATCACAAATGATGCTCCAGCGGTATTCCCAATCGGTGCTACAACAGTTACTTGGACAGCAACAGATGGTGCTGGAAACACAGCAACTTGTACTCAAACAATTACAGTTGAGGATGCTGAAAATCCAGTGATTACTTGTCCAACTGATATTACAATAAATACAGATGCAGGGCTTTGTACTTCAACTGCGGCGATTGGAACTGCAACTGCAACTGATAATTGTGGTGTTCCAACTGTAACAAACGATGCTCCTACTGCATTCCCTATTGGTAACACAACTGTTACTTGGACAGCAACTGATGCTGCTGGAAATACTGCAACATGTACACAAGTTGTGACAGTAGTAGATGCTGAAAATCCAGTGATTACATGTCCAACGGATATTACTATTAATACTGATGCAGGTCTTTGTACTTCAACTGCTGCGATTGGAACTGCAACTGCAACGGATAACTGTGGTGTTCCAACGGTAACGAATGATGCTCCTGCGGTATTCCCAATTGGTAACACAACAGTAACTTGGACGGCAACAGATGCTGCTGGAAATGTTGCTACATGTGCGCAAATTGTAATAGTAGTTGACGCTGAAAATCCAGTGATTACATGTCCAACTGATATCACAGTTGATGCAGACGCTGGACTTTGTACATCATCAACTGCAATTGGAACAGCAACTGCAACTGATAACTGTGGAGTACCAACAATCACAAATGATGCTCCAGCGGTATTCCCAATCGGTGCTACAACAGTTACTTGGACAGCAACAGATGGTGCTGGAAACACAGCAACTTGTACTCAAACAATTACAGTTGAGGATGCTGAAAATCCAGTGATTACTTGTCCAACTGATATTACAATAAATACAGATGCTGGTCTTTGTACTTCAACTGCTGCGATTGGAACAGCAACCGCAACTGATAATTGTGGTGTTCCAACTGTAACAAACGATGCTCCTACTGCATTCCCTATTGGTAACACAACTGTTACTTGGACAGCAACTGATGCTGCTGGAAATACTGCAACATGTACACAAGTTGTGACAGTAGTAGATGCTGAAAATCCTGTGATTACTTGTCCAACGGATATTACAATAAATACAGATGCTGGTCTTTGTACTTCAACAGCTGCTATTGGAACGGCTACTGCAACTGATAACTGTGGTGTTCCAACAGTAACTAATGATGCTCCTGCAGTATTCCCAATTGGTAACACAACAGTAACTTGGACAGCAACAGATGCTGCTGGAAATGTTGCTACATGTGCGCAAATTGTAACAGTAGTTGACGCTGAAAATCCAGTGATTACATGTCCAACTGATATCACTGTTGATGCAGATGCTGGACTTTGTACTTCATCAACTGCAATTGGAACAGCAACTGCAACTGATAACTGTGGAGTACCAACAATCACAAATGATGCTCCAGCGGTATTCCCAATCGGTGCTACAACAGTTACTTGGACAGCAACAGATGCTTCTGGAAACACAGCAACTTGTACTCAAACAATTACAGTTGAGGATGCTGAAAATCCAGTGATTACGTGTCCAACTGATATTACAATAAATACTGATGCAGGTCTTTGTACTTCAACTGCTGCGATTGGAACAGCAACTGCAACTGATAACTGTGGCGCTCCAACTGTAACAAACGATGCTCCTACTGCATTCCCTATTGGTAACACAACTGTTACTTGGACAGCAACTGATGCTGCTGGAAATACTGCAACATGTACACAAGTTGTGACAGTAGTAGATGCTGAAAATCCTGTGATTACTTGTCCAACGGATATTACAATAAATACAGATGCTGGTCTTTGTACTTCAACAGCTGCTATTGGAACGGCTACTGCAACTGATAACTGTGGTGTTCCAACAGTAACTAATGATGCTCCTGCAGTATTCCCAATTGGTAACACAACAGTAACTTGGACAGCAACAGATGCTGCTGGAAATGTTGCTACATGTGCGCAAATTGTGACAGTAGTTGACGCTGAAAATCCAGTGATTACATGTCCAACAGATATCACAGTTGATGCAGATGCTGGACTTTGTACTTCATCAACTGCAATTGGAACGGCTACTGCAACTGATAACTGTGGTGTTCCAACGATCACAAATGATGCTCCAGCGGTATTCCCTATCGGTGCTACAACCGTTACTTGGACGGCAACAGATGCTTCTGGAAACACAGCAACTTGTACTCAAACAATTACAGTTGAGGATGCTGAAAATCCAGTGATTACTTGTCCAACTGATATTACAATAAATACAGATGCTGGTCTTTGTACTTCAACTGCTGCGATTGGAACTGCAACTGCAACTGATAACTGTGGTGCTCCTGCAGTAACAAGCGATGCTCCTGCTTCATTCCCTATTGGTAACACAACTGTTACTTGGACAGCAACTGATGCTGCTGGAAATACGGCAACATGTACACAAGTTGTGACAGTAGTAGATGCTGAAAATCCTGTGATTACATGTCCAACGGATATTACAATAAATACTGATGCAGGTCTTTGTTCTTCAACAGCTGCTATTGGAACGGCTACTGCAACTGATAACTGTGGTGTTCCAACAGTAACTAATGATGCTCCTGCAGTATTCCCAATTGGTAACACAACAGTAACTTGGACAGCAACAGATGCTGCTGGAAATGTTGCTACATGTGCGCAAATTGTAACAGTAGTTGACGCTGAAAATCCAGTGATTACATGTCCAACTGATATCACAGTTGATGCAGATGCTGGACTTTGTACTTCATCAACTGCAATTGGAACAGCAACTGCAACTGATAACTGTGGAGTACCAACGATCACAAATGATGCTCCAGCTGTATTCCCTATTGGTAACACAACAGTAACTTGGACGGCAACAGATGCTTCTGGAAACACAGCAACTTGTACTCAAACAATTACAGTTGAGGATGCTGAAAATCCAGTGATTACTTGTCCAACTGATATTACAATAAATACAGATGCTGGTCTTTGTACTTCGACTGCTGCGATTGGAACTGCAACTGCAACTGATAACTGTGGTGCTCCAACTGTAACAAACGATGCGCCTGCTTCGTTCCCAATTGGTAACACAACTGTTACTTGGACAGCAACAGATGCTGCTGGAAATACTGCAACATGTACACAAGTTGTGACAGTCGTTGACGCTGAAAATCCAGTGATTACATGTCCAACGGATATTACTATTAATACTGATGCTGGTCTTTGTACTTCAACTGCGGCGATTGGAACGGCTACTGCAACTGATAACTGTGGTGTTCCAACAGTAACTAATGATGCTCCTGCTGTATTCCCGATTGGTAACACAACAGTAACTTGGACAGCAACAGATGCTGCTGGAAATGTTGCTACATGTGCTCAAATCGTAACAGTAGTTGACGCTGAAAATCCAGTGATTTCATGTCCAACAGATATCACTGTTGATGCAGACGCTGGACTTTGTACTTCATCAACTGCAATTGGAACAGCTACTGCAACTGATAACTGTGGAGTACCAACAATCACAAATGATGCTCCAGCGGTATTCCCAATCGGTGCTACAACAGTTACTTGGACGGCAACAGATGGTGCTGGAAACACAGCAACTTGTACTCAAACAATTACAGTTGAGGATGCTGAAAATCCAGTGATTACGTGTCCAACTGATATTACAATAAATACAGATGCTGGTCTTTGTACTTCGACTGCTGCGATTGGAACTGCCACTGCAACTGATAACTGTGGTGCTCCAACTGTAACAAACGATGCTCCTGCTGCATTCCCAATTGGTAACACAACTGTTACTTGGACAGCAACAGATGCTGCTGGAAATACTGCAACATGTGCGCAAATCGTGACAGTTGTGGATGCTGAAAATCCAGTGATTACATGTCCAACGGATATTACTATTAATACTGATGCTGGTCTTTGTACTTCAACTGCGGCGATTGGAACGGCTACTGCAACTGATAACTGTGGTGTTCCAACAGTAACTAATGATGCTCCTGCGGTATTCCCAATAGGTGCAACAACAGTAACTTGGACGGCAACAGATGCTGCTGGAAATGTTGCTACATGTGCTCAAATTGTGACAGTAGTTGACGCTGAAAATCCAGTAATTACATGTCCAACAGATATCACTGTTGATGCAGACGCTGGACTTTGTACTTCATCAACTGCAATTGGAACAGCAACTGCAACTGATAACTGTGGAGTACCAACAATCACAAATGATGCTCCAGCGGTATTCCCAATCGGTGCTACAACAGTTACTTGGACAGCAACAGATGGTGCTGGAAACACAGCAACTTGTACTCAAACAATTACAGTTGAGGATGCTGAAAATCCAGTGATTACGTGTCCAACTGATATTACAATAAATACAGATGCTGGTCTTTGTACTTCGACTGCTGCGATTGGAACTGCCACTGCAACTGATAACTGTGGTGTTCCAACTGTAACAAACGATGCTCCTACTGCATTCCCTATTGGTAACACAACTGTTACTTGGACAGCAACAGATGCTGCTGGAAATACTGCAACATGTACACAAATCGTAACAGTTGTGGATGCTGAAAATCCAGTGATTACATGTCCAACGGATATTACTATTAATACTGATGCTGGTCTTTGTACTTCAACTGCGGCGATTGGAACGGCTACTGCAACTGATAACTGTGGTGTTCCAACAGTAACTAATGATGCTCCTGCAGTATTCCCAATTGGTAACACAACAGTAACTTGGACAGCAACAGATGCTGCTGGAAATGTTGCTACTTGTGCGCAAATCGTGACAGTAGTTGATGCTGAAAATCCAGTGATTACATGTCCAACAGATATCACTGTTGATGCAGATGCTGGACTTTGTACTTCATCAACTGCCATTGGAACAGCTACTGCAACTGATAACTGTGGCGTTCCAACGATCACAAATAATGCTCCTGCAGTATTCCCTGTGGGAACTACAACCGTAACTTGGACAGCAACTGATGGTGGCGGAAACATAGCGACTTGTGCACAAATTGTGACTGTTGTTGATGCTGAGACACCTGCGATAACTTGTCCACCAGCGACAACGATAAACACGGACGCAGGTCTTTGTACTTCAACAGCCGCTTTCGGCACTGCAACTGCAACTGATAATTGTGGTGTTCCAACTGTAACAAACGATGCTCCTGCTGCATTCCCAATTGGTAACACAACTGTTACTTGGACAGCAACAGATGCTGCTGGAAATACTGCAACATGCACACAAGTGGTGACAGTCGTTGACGCTGAAAATCCAGTGATTACTTGTCCAACGGATATTACAATAAATACAGATGCTGGTCTTTGTACTTCAACAGCTGCTATTGGAACTGCTACTGCAACAGATAACTGTGGTGTTCCAACAATCACGAACAATGCTCCAGCAGTATTCCCAATTGGTAACACAACAGTAACTTGGACAGCAACTGATGCTGCTGGAAATGTTACTACTTGTGCGCAAATCGTAACAGTAGTAGATTCAGAAAATCCTGTGATTACATGTCCAACTGCAATTTCTTTGAATGCAGATGCTGGACTTTGTACTTCGTCTGCTTCAATTGGAACAGCTACTGCATCTGATAACTGTGGCGTTCCAACGATCACAAATAATGCTCCTGCAGTATTCCCTGTGGGAACTACAACCGTAACTTGGACAGCAACTGATGGTGGCGGAAACATAGCGACTTGTACACAAATTGTGACTGTTGTTGATGCTGAGACACCTGCGATAACTTGTCCACCAGCGACAACGATAAACACGGATGCAGGTCTTTGTACTTCAACAGCCGCTTTCGGCACAGCAACTGCAACTGATAATTGTGGTGTTCCAATTGTAACAAACGATGCTCCTACTGCATTCCCAATTGGTAACACAACTGTTACTTGGACAGCAACTGATGCTGCTGGAAATACTGCAACATGTACGCAAGTGGTGACAGTTGTGGATGCTGAAAATCCAGTGATTACGTGTCCAGCTGCAATTACAATAAATACTGATGCGGGTCTTTGTACTTCAACTGCTGCGATTGGAAATGCTACTGCAACTGATAACTGTAGTGTTCCAACAATCACGAACAATGCTCCAGCAGTATTCCCAATTGGTAACACAACAGTAACTTGGACAGCAACTGATGCTGCTGGAAATGTTACTACTTGTGCGCAAATCGTAACAGTAGTAGATTCAGAAAATCCTGTGATTACATGTCCAACTGCAATTTCTTTGAATGCAGATGCTGGACTTTGTACTTCGTCTGCTTCAATTGGAACAGCTACTGCAACTGATAACTGTGGAGTACCAACGATCACAAATAATGCTCCTGCAGTATTCCCTGTGGGAACTACAACCGTAACTTGGACAGCAACTGATGGTGGCGGAAACATAGCGACTTGTACACAAATTGTGACTGTTGTTGATGCTGAGACACCTGCGATAACTTGTCCACCAGCGACAACGATAAACACGGATGCAGGTCTTTGTACTTCAACTGCTGCGATTGGAACTGCAACTGCAACTGATAACTGCGGTGTTCCAACAGTAACAAACAATGCCCCTGCTTCATTCCCGATCGGTGCAACTACAGTTACTTGGACAGCAACTGATGCGGCTGGAAACACTGCAACATGTACGCAAGTTGTAACAGTAGTTGATGCTCAAAATCCAGTGATAATTTGTCCTGTGGATGTAACTATCTTCACGGATGCTGGAGACTGCACTTCATCAGCGCCGTTTGGCGTGGCAACTGCGACAGACAACTGTGGTATTCCAACAATTACAAATGATGCACCTGCAAACTTCCCTTTTGGAAATAACATTGTAACTTGGACAGCGACAGATGCTGCTGGTAATACAACTACTTGCACACAATTGGTTAAAGTGGAGGATTTACAAGATCCAACAATCATTTGTCCACCGGCTATAACAATTAATACTGACCCAGGAAGTTGTGCTTCTACAGCGCCAATTGGACTTGCTACAGGTACAGATAATTGTGGAGTTCCAACGATCACCAACGATGCTCCTGCGACTTTCCCAATAGGAAATACCACTGTAACTTGGACAGCAACAGACAATGCAAACAACATTATTACATGTACACAGCTTGTCACTGTAGTTGACAATCAAGATCCAACTATTATTTGCCCAAGTGCTGTTACATTGGTTGCTAATATAGGTTCATGCTCAGCAACTGGTTCAATTGGTAACGCAACTGGAGCCGATAATTGTGCTACTCCAGTAATCACGAATAACGCACCAGCTATTTTCCCAATAGGAGCTACAACTGTGACTTGGACTGCTACAGACGCCGCTGGAAACACAACTACTTGTACTCAATTAGTAACAGTAGTTGATCAAGAAGGTCCTACAGTTTCTTGTCTTGGTGATGTTGTTGAAACACTTGACAATAATTGTCAATTTACCTTGCCAGATTACGGTGCGTTGACCACAGCTAGCGATAACTGTTCATCAACGGTTACGACCATTCAAAATCCACCAGCAGGTACTTTGTTATCTGGAGTTCAAACAGTTCAAATAACGATTGATTTTGAAGATGATGCCGGCAATATAACGTCATGTACTTTCAATGTTTTGACACAAGCAAGTGGAATCAATTCTGGTTGTTTAGAAGATCTATTCATAGCTACTTTATTAACACCGAATGGTGATGGTAAAAATGACAATTGGGTTATCCGCGAAGCAAACTATATCCAAGATTGTACAGTTCAAGTATTAAATCGATGGGGACAATTAGTTTTTGAACAAAAAGGATATCAAAATGACTGGGATGGTCGTGTAAACGGCGAATTACTTCCAGATGGCACTTATTATTACGTTGTTTTATGCAACGGTGAAATTAATTACACTGGGCCATTAACAATATTAAGTGCTAAAAATTAACCGATAAACACAAAAGAATTATGAAAAAGAAAATTTCATTCCTAATCGTATCGATCTCATTATCGGTGACATCGATTGCTCAACAAATGCCTTTGAGCAGTTTATACAATGTGAATCGCTATCAAGCAATTTCTGCATATGCCGGTTACAACGGTTGTTTTGAAGGATATTTGAGCCACAGAGCACAATGGGTAGGAATTCAAGGTGCACCACAAACGAGCTTTTTAAGTGCGCATACAGGTATCGGACGAAATCATGGATTGGGAATTAATTTGGCATACGATCAAACGCATTTAATTTCCAAGTTCTCAGGATTGTTCTCCTATGCATATCGCATTAAACTTGGTTCCAATTCAAATTTGCGACTTGGGTTATCTGCTGGAATCTTTCAAGTAGCCTTTGATCCTTCAAAAGCGATTGTAGATGACAATTCGGATGATGTTGTAACATCAGGTCGTCAAGCAAACATGGCATTTAACAATGACTTTTCAGCATATTTTAATTTCAAAAAGTTAGAAATTGGCGTTTCAGTGCCTCAGATTTTGGAAACAAAAACACAATTTGACTTAACAAATGGTCCAACAAATTTCGGATTGAAAAGACACTTGTTAGGCTATATCGGTTACGATCATCATTTTTCTGATAAATTTAGTTTACAACCGTCTATTATGTATAGAACATTCATCAAAGATTTCAATCAATTGGATTTGAATGCTCAACTAACTTACAAGAATTTCATTTCAGTCGGAGTTGGTTATAGAACAAGCAATAGTTTGTTAGCGCGATTGAATGTAAACATTAAAAATAAGTTTACAGTGGCTTATGTTTACGAAATGGCTGGAAGCAAATTGCGAAATTTCTCTTCTGGATCACATGAAGTAATGATTGGCTTAAAATTCTGTAAAGCACAAAAGCCTGATATCGATGAAACTAAAGTTGATCCAGTTGTGCCAGAAGTAAAAGACCCAGAGGTAAAGGAGCCTGAGGTGAAAGAGCCAGAGGTGAAAGATCCTGAAGTGAAAGAACCTGAAGTGAAAGAACCAGAAGCGACAGATCCTGTTGTAGACGAGCCTGTTGTTGAGACACCTGAAAAGGAAGATCCCTTCAAATTAAAAGTTCGATTCCCAATTAATAGTTCAAAAATTCAACATGAATATGATGAAGGATTAGAAGAATTGATTCAAGCCATGAAGGACAATCCTAAAATGAAGGTAAAAATTACTGGTCACTCATGTGATTTAGGATCTGATCCTATTAAGCAAAACATTGCTGTTCAGAGAGCGAAAAGTGTTAGAAATTACTTGACGCAAAGAGGAGTAGATGCCACTCGAATTGAGGCGGTAGGTGTTGCAGATAAGCAACCTGCTGTTCCAAATACAAGTGAAGCAAATCGTTCTCAAAATAGACGAGTTGAGTTTACTATAATAAAATAGTTAAATTGAACTGCCTCTAATACGGTTTTAAGTATCCAAGAATATAGCCGAATTTCATTCAGAAATTCGGCTTTTCTTTTGGTTACACTTTTCTAAAAACTAAAATTGTGTGAAAAAAGGTGTAAATTTGAAAAAACTAGATAAACATGCAAAAACTATTATTTCTCTCCATTTTAATGAACATTTTTGTTGGATTCGCACAAGAAAATGCAACTCATTGTTCTAAACGCAAACATTATTCAAACAGTCATTTAAAGAGTAATTCGCTAAATTTAGCGCAAATTGCAGAAACAGAAAAATACGATGTACATTTCTATGACATCGATTTGGCGATGAACAACACTTCTCGAACAGTTTCGGGGACAGTTGGAATGCATGGAAAAGCGTTGGTTCCAATGACTGAAGTTTTGTATGAACTTTTCGAAGATTACACAATAACCGATATCAAATTGAATGGAGTTACAACAACCTACACACGCACTGCCTCAGCGATTATCGTTCCTACAAATCTAAGTGCTGGTCAGAGCTTTATTATTGAAACAACTTATTTTGGAACAGCACCAAATGCAGCCACAAATCCGTTAGGTGGGGGTGGACTCACCAATGCATCATCACAATCTTGGGGAAATCAAGTAACTTGGACCCTGTCGGAGCCATTTTCGGCTTATGAATGGTTAGCATGTAAACAATCACTAAAAGATAAAATTGATAGTTGTGATGTAAAAATCACCGTTCCTAGCAATTGCATGGCTGGTTCAAACGGTTTGCTTGTGAATACTGTAGACTTAGGTTCAACAAAACGATTCGAATGGGAACACAGACATCCAATTGATTATTATTTGATTTCAATAGCTGTTGCGGAGTACATCGAATACAATGTGTATGCAAACCCAGCAGGTGCTGTTGACCCGATTTTAATTCAAAATTTCATTTATAACAATCCTTCTACTTTGCCTTATTTTCAGTCAGACATTGACGAAACCGTTGATTTCCTTGAATTATATTCTGATTTATATGGAATGTATCCTTTCGCTGACGAAAAATATGGACATTGCATGGCTCCATTATCGGGCGGAATGGAGCATCAGACCATGACAACACAAGGATTTTTTGACGCTGGTTTAACATGTCATGAATTGGCACATCAGTGGTTTGGAGACAATGTAACTTGCGGAAGTTGGGCTGACATTTGGATCAATGAAGGATTTGCTTCATACAGCGAATATTTAATGTGGGAAAACTTGTATTCTCCTGGTCAAGCAGCAAACGATATGCAAGGAAGACATGATTACATCATGCAAGATCCAGGAGGAAGTGTATGGGTTCTTGATTCATTAAATGAAGGATCTATTTTTGATGGTCGCTTGGTTTACGACAAAGGAGCAGCAATTATTCATTCGCTAAGATACATGGTGAACAACGATCAAAATTTCTTTGATGGATTGAAAAACTTCCAAGTAAATTTTGCTGAAACAACAGCTATTGGATTGGATTTAAAAGCTGAATTAGAAGCTGCTTCTGGAGTGAGTTTAACAGAATTCTTCGAACAATGGTATTTCGGAGAAGGTTATCCAACCTATTCAGCACAATATTATTTGGATGGCTCGGACTTACTTATTAGAATAAACCACACTGCTTCGATGCCTTCGGTAACTCCAACGTTTACTAATCCAATCGATGTTCGTGTACTGCGTGCTGGTGCTGCAGATACCATCTTGCGTCTTGATATTTCTACTAATTCTGATTTGTTTGTGATTCCAAACATGGGGAATTTCACAAATATTGTTCAATTGGATTATAAAAACTGGATCATCAACCAACAAGGCTCAATTACCATGAATCCATCTGTTGGCCTCGAAGAAAATGGATTAAACGAAGAAATCATTGTATTGTATCCGAATCCAACTGAAGGAATTGTAACCATTCAAAATGACAAGAATCAATCGATGGAATTGACTGTTTTTGACACAAAAGGTCGAATTGCGATTCACAAAACAATCACGGAAACGACGCAAGTAGATTTGAGTTCGTTTATTCAAGGAAATTATTTGTTTGAAGTAAAGAATTCAGATCAAAAAACAGTGCGGAAAGTTATCAAACTATAATTGATTCATTCAATATTTGGACACATCTTGCGTTTGAAAACAATGGCAAATTCTGGTTTGATTTTAATTCTTTTGGTGTTTATTAGTACGAGTTGTATGACTCAAAATATTGATCGTACAGAAGAGAACCGGTTGCTTCTTGAAAGTCGGATCAAAGAAAAAATTGACAGTGTTCGAGTAAAAAAGAAATGCTCTGAATTATCGACCGATTCAATACTTTATCGTGCTTCATTGCATCATTCGAACTATCAACGTGATAAAAAAATAATGTCTCACAATGAGTCAGCAAAAAATTTCAAGACACCACAAGATCGTGCTGATTTTTACGGTGCAAATGGCATTTTGGTCGGTGAGAATGTCTTGTATACTGATTTCAATAACATTGTTTCCTCCGAAAAAGGGAAAAAATTTGATTGCTCATCGATAGAAAATCTTGCAAATTTGATAGTCACTTTGTGGGTAGATTCTCCTCCACATTATAAAAATATTATCGATAAAAATTACACATTAACAGGAGTAAGTGTTGCTTTCGACACAAAAATAGATCGCTTGTACGCTACCCAAGTTTTTGGATTCGACCCGAATGCTCGATGATAGTATTTTTCTAATTTAGGAAATCACAATTGAATTTGACCTACATTTGTGCCCATGACTAAAAAGCTCATTCCTGCATTCATGTTGACTTTTGTCAATGTTTTAGGCTTCAGTATTTTAATGCCCGTTTTGCCTTTCATCGTTGACGAATATAATGCTCCGAAATGGATGTATGGACTTTTACTCACTTGTTATTCGGCCTTCCAATTTTTAGGCGCTCCATATTTGGGTGCTATGTCGGATCGTTTGGGAAGAAAACCCGTTCTAATTATCAGTCAGGCTGGAACATTGTTGAGTTGGTTTGTCTTTTTGATTGCTCTTTATTTACCTTCCACACCCGTTTTCGGTTTTGCTTTGCCTCTTTGGATTATCGCTTTTTCAAGAATTCTGGATGGAATCACAGGTGGAAATGCATCTGTGACCAACGCCTATGTGTCTGACATCACCACGCGCGAAGAAAAATCTTACGTTTTTGGATATTTGGGCGGAATTGCTGGCATCGGAATGATTATCGGACCTGGAATTGGTGGATCGACAGCAAATTCTTCTTGGGGTTTTGTTGGTACCATGCTTGCCGCGATTGTGATATCCACACTTACGTTAATTGCTTTATTCCTTTGGATCAAAGAAACGCATCCCGAAGAAAAAAGAAGTTCTGAAAAAGGCAAAAACATCATGTATAGCTTTTTGATTCTGAAACGCATCCGCATTGTGGATCCCACCGCATTCATAAAAACCATTTTTTGGATGAAATTTTTATTCTCCATCATGATGGCATTTTACATATCAACCATCGCGTTGTTTATGATTGATTTGTTCGAGTTTAACACCAAAGAACTCGGATTGTTCATGCTTGGAGTTGGAATCTTTTTAGCGATCAATCAAGCTTTTGTTTCAAAATTATTCATCAAACGATTCGGTTCGTTCAACACTTTATTTCTCGGACTTGCGTTTTCAGTTATTGGAATGTTTACCATTACTTTGACCAATAACATTTACATTTATTTTGCTTGTTATTACATTTTGAATCTTGGATTATCTCTTTGTTTTCCAACATTTAACGGACTGATAGCTATCCATTCCGATCCACAAAAGCAAGGCGAGATTATGGGGATTTCAGAATCAATTTCTTCACTCACCTTGGCTATTTTTCCGCTAATCGCAGCAGCCCTTTACGGCATGTTTGGCTATTATATTTACTACGTAATCGCACTTTTGCCTATTATCGCATTTGCTTTGGGCTACTCTTGGAAATTAAAAAATAAAGAACTTTTGGTGCAATAAAAAATTGGGCTAAGAAGATAATTCCAACTTTTTCATTAATTTCGGTATTGTGAAAATTTTAAACCTCGTATTGATTTCGTTTATGGCTGTTTTATTTACAGCTTGCCCCAATGATTATAGCGATCAATCCTTGAAGAAATTTCAAAAAAACAAAAACAACCTCCCCGACCCGATCAAAGAAACACACAAAGGTATTTCCTTTCAGATTTCAAAATTGTTTGATTATGACTACAACACTTATTATGCATTCACAGACGATGCTTTTACGCGCTCTATCTACGAAATGGGTTTGTATTTTTCGGTAGATGGGTTTGAAGAAAGAGAAATTGATGTGATTAAATTTTCATTTGACCATGATTTAGATGACGTCGACGCGGTGCACAAATACTGTATGCACAAACGTGGACTTTCGCTGGATGCACCTTTTAGCTCAGAGCGAAAAAAAATACCTAAATCAATTCAATTGGATGGGTATCTCCAAGTTGTTGAAGGAGCGACTTATGAATACAATGAACCTATGGATTATTTTATCGCGACTTTTAAAGTAGATGATCAAGTTTATGTGATGCAACTTATCGGAAAATCGGGCAACATGAATTACCTCTACGATGATTTCCTGACCATCCTGCGTTCTGTTAATTGATGCAAAAAGAGGAATTTTTACAGCGTATAAAATCTGCTTTCGACAAGGAATTACCGGGCGCAAAAGCCCACGAAAAAATGTCGCCGATTAATCGACCTATTGACATCTCGACGATTTCAAACATTCATGATTACAGACATTCTGCCGTTGCCTTAATTTGCTATCCAAGCGTTTCAGGCTTTTCTTTTGTTCTTATCCAAAGACCAACATACGAAGGAAATCATAGCGGTCAAATCAGCTTTCCTGGAGGAAAAAAGGAAGAATCAGATTTAGATTTGGAGTTCACCGCTCGAAGAGAAACGTTCGAAGAAATTGGCGTAGAACTCAATCAAAATCAGCTAGTTGGAAAATTGACAACTGTTTTTATTCCTGTGAGCAAATTCATCATCGAACCATTTCTTTATGTTTTGGATAGCGAACCGCATTTTCGACCTGACACGCGAGAAGTTGAATCCATTTTTTCGCCTTTAATCACTGACCTCATCGATGATGGAAATACGCGAAACAAAGCAATCGAATTGTCGACTGGCATGAAACTTAAAAACGTTCCTTACTTTGCTTTGAACGACAAAGATGTTTGGGGAGCAACTGCGCTTATTTTAAGTGAGTTTAAAGAGATTTTGAAATACAATCACTAAGCCATTGCCGAAATAATGTCAAATTTTGTGACGATGTGGTAATTTCCATTGGCTAATTCCACCAAAACAGCTGGCGTATTTTTTGAAATCAACTTCGAAATTTCTTCAAGTGTTGTCGCTTCTTTTACAACTGGATACGCATCGTTCATGATGGAAGACAAAGGTGCATCTTTCATTTCGGGATGATCCACCAAGGTCTGGAACAATTTACTTTCATCGATAGAACCAACAAATTTCCCATCTTTCATCACTGGAATTTGAGAAATATCAAATTTTCTAATTTTAGCGATGGCATGCGAAACCAATTCTTCAGCATAAAGCGAAATCAATGGTTTGTCTTCATGTTTAGCCACTAAATCAGCAGCAGTTTTGATATTTTCGTCCAAGAATCCACGTTCACGCATCCAATCATCGTTAAAGATTTTACCAACATAACGCGAACCATGATCATGGAATAGAACCACAACAACATCTTCAGGTTTTAATTCATCCTTCAATTGCAATATACCTTTGATTGCAGAACCAGCTGAATTACCAACAAAAATCCCTTCTTCGCGCGCCAATTTACGCGTATAAACTGCGGCATCTTTGTCGGTTACTTTTTCAAATAAATCGATGATGTCAAAATCAACATTTGCTGGTAGAATGTCTTCTCCAATTCCTTCCGTGATGTAAGGATAAATTTCATTTTCATCAAAAATGCCTGTTTCCTTGTATTTTTTGAACACCGAACCGTAAGTATCGATACCCCAAATTTTGATGTTTGGATTTTTTTCTTTTAAATATTTCCCAACACCAGAAATCGTTCCTCCTGTTCCAACTCCTACTACAAAATGGGTGATTTTCCCTTCCGTTTGTTCCCAAATTTCAGGTCCAGTAGATTCGTAATGCGCTTGACGATTCGACAAATTATCGTATTGGTTTACGTACCACGAATTAGGTGTTTCAGAAGCCAATCTTCGTGAAACCTGATAGTAAGAGCGAGGATCCGTGGGTTCAACTGCTGTCGGGCAAACAACTACTTCAGCACCAACAGCGCGCAAAATATCCATTTTTTCTTTGGATTGTTTGTCATTCAACACACAAATCAATTTATATCCTTTGATGATTGCAACCAATGCTAATCCCATTCCTGTATTTCCTGAAGTTCCTTCGATAATTGTGCCTCCCGGTTTCAAAAGTCCAGCTTTTTCGGCATCTTCAATCATTTTCACCGCCATGCGGTCTTTCACGGAATTACCTGGATTTGTGGTCTCGACTTTTGCTAAAACAGTTGCACTTACATCTTTGGCAATTTTGTTCAATTTCACAAGTGGCGTGTTACCAATAGTTTCGAGAATATTGTTGTAGAATTTCATCAATTTTAAATTTTGGCAAAGATAAGGAATTGATTCTGCATTGCGGAAAAATCAGTTCAAGGATTTCAGGAAATGGATTAATTACTAACAAAAGACAATTTATATGGAAATCTGTGGCTATTTTTTTTGCCACAACGCATGGATAACTCTGCACTTTTGAATAATAAAAACATTTTCATGAATTAAACGGTTATTTCCTACAAGTCGAAAATGAATCCCAAATGTGAAGATCATTTGTTTGTATTTGTCACTTTTGATCCGTGCATCCGTGGCAATAACATTTTTTTACCACAACGCATGGATACCTTTGCAATTATGAATAATAAAGCACTTTCATGAATTACGGATATTTCCGACAAGTCGAAAATGAATCCTAAATTGTTTAATGATTCAACGCCCAGCTGATCGCTTTCTCCTTGGTGGCTCTAAAAATGGTGTTGTGTTTTTCTTTTTTCTCCGGTGAATAATTCCATGTCAGATTAGAAATGTTCAGTTCTTGAAATAATTTTGCTAATTTTTGGGTGTTTTTATAAATATCCTTTGCGCTAGATCCCGCAAACCAAAGCGTTTTTTGAGATTTGGGAAAATGACTCAAATGCTCTTTTGCTGTTTTTACCAAGTGCTTATCGTTCCACCATAATGAAGGATCAAAAGCAATGTAGCGATCAAACATTTCTGGTTTTAAAAACATAGTTTCGATAACAAAAAGTCCAGCAAGCGATTCGCCGATGATGGTGCGTTCGGAAGTTGTTTGATACCGTTTTTCAATTTCGGGAAGCAATTCTTGGGAAATAAAATTTCTGAATTTCTCTGAACCACCTACAATCGGTGCGATTTTTTTGTCTTTTTCTACGGATGTGAAACCTGTCAAATCCCTTCTGCGTTGCGTATTCTCAATGCCCACTAAAATGATTGGCTTTATTTTTTGAGCTGCAATCATTGCTTCAACTGTGGCTGCCACATGCGGAAAATCTTCCTGCAAACCACCGTCGAGCATGTACATTACAGGCAACTTGGACGCCTCTGTTTTGTAACTCGTAGGTATCCAAACGTTGATGGTTCGGGTTTCTCCAAGCAAATCAGATTGGATGGTGAATGTCTCGTGTTCAGGAATTGGATCCGTTGTTTGCGGAATTAGCGAAGTCAATAGCGCAACGCCAACAAACAGTATTAGGATTTGGGGGATTTTCATAGTTTAAATTTAGTAATAAAATGTCAGACGGAAAAGTGAAGATTAATCAAATATAATGCTACTTAGTATGATAATCAATAGCAATATGAAAATCAAAATAATTGACTTTCAATACAAGTTAAGAAAAAACAAATTAGAAAAGATTTTGCCTCTTCTACCGAGGGAATTTTCTCCCCCATCAATTTTGTGCTATCATTTGGTTGAAATGTGCTATGCATTTTTTGAGTTCGCGCATACTTTTGATTTCATAATTCTAAAAATATAAAACGATGAGTACTGCACAAAGACCTCAATTTAAAGCGAAATACGACAACTTCATTGGTGGAAAGTTTGTTGGCCCAAAAAAGGGAGAATATTTTGATAACATTTCACCTATTGACGGAAAAGTTTTTACAAGCGCTGCACGTTCAACCAAGGAAGACGTAGATGCTGCCCTAGACGCTGCACATGCGGCTTTTAAGACGTGGGGGAAAACATCCGCAGCATATAGAAGCAATTTGCTAAATAAAATAGCCGATCGTATTGAAGAAAACTTGGAATATTTGGCAATTGTCGAGTCAATTGACAATGGAAAAGCTATCCGAGAAACCAGAGCAGCAGATTTACCTTTGGTGATTGATCACTTTCGTTACTTCGCTGGTGTTATTCGCGCGGATGAAAGCAGCATTTCAGAACACGATGAAAACACAGTGAGTATTTGTTTGAATGAGCCATTGGGTGTTGTTGCTCAAATTATTCCTTGGAATTTCCCACTTTTGATGGCAACATGGAAAATTGCTCCAGCCTTGGCAGCAGGAAATTGTTGCGTGGTTAAACCAGCCGAGCAAACTCCAACATCGATTATGGTTATGTTGGAATTGATACACGATTTATTACCTCCAGGTGTTTTGAATGTAATCACAGGATTTGGATTAGAAGCAGGCAAACCGTTGGCTCAATCAGATCGAGTTGCGAAAGTTTCGTTCACAGGTGAAACAACAACAGGTCGTTTGATCATGCAATATGCGTCCGAAAATTTGGTGCCAGTAACAATGGAATTGGGTGGGAAATCGCCAAACATTTTCTTTTCTTCAGTTGCTGATGCAGATGACGAATTTTTCGATAAAGCAGTGGAAGGAGCTGTATTGTTTGCCTTGAACCAAGGTGAAGTTTGTACTTGTCCATCGCGTATTTTGGTGCAAGAAGACATCTATGACAAATTTATGGAGCGTGTGATTCAACGCACGAAAGCCATCAAAATGGGACATCCTCTTGATGGAACAACAATGATGGGAGCGCAATCTTCAAACGACCAATACGAGAAAATTCAGTCTTATTTGAAAATTGGAAAAGAAGAAGGAGCTGAAGTACTTTGTGGTGGTGAAGTCAACAAATTGGACGGCGAATTGGCTGAAGGATATTACATTCAACCAACGATTTTTAAAGGACACAACAAAATGCGCATTTTCCAGGAAGAAATTTTTGGTCCAGTGACTTGTGTGACAACATTCAAGACAGTTGAAGAAGCGATTGAAATTGCAAACGATACGATGTATGGTTTAGGTGCAGGTGTTTGGACTAGAGATTCACACCAGTTATACCAAGTTCCACGTGCGATTCAAGTGGGACGTGTTTGGGTGAATAATTACCATGCTTACCCCGCACACGCTACTTTTGGTGGATATAAAAAATCAGGATTTGGTCGCGAAAATCATAAAATGATGTTGGCACATTATACGCAAACAAAAAATATGTTGATTTCATATGACAAAAACAAATTAGGATTCTTTTAACGAAGCATTATTTTAGAACAAAGCCTGACTTGGAGATAGGTCGGGTTTTGTTTTATATTGAATGATTCATTCGTCACTTCGAACAACGGCAATCCAATTAAACAATAATTGAATTAAAATAAAAAAATGACAGATAGAGTCTCCATAACACCAGAAGCGATTGCCTTGGTGCATCAGCTCAAAGAGAAATACGGCGAATTGATGTTTCACCAAAGCGGTGGCTGCTGTGATGGGTCACAACCAATGTGCTTTGAAAAGGGCGAATTTCGTTTAGGGCAAAGCGATGTTTGCCTTGGAGAAATTGAAGGATGTGAATTTTGGATGAACAAAGATCAATTCGAATACTGGAAATTTACACACTTAACCATTCACGTGACAAAAGGAATGGGATCAAGTTTTTCGCTTGAAATTCCGATGGGTTATCGCTTTTTAACGCAGTCTCGCATGTTTACCGAAGAAGAATTAAGGCAATTATCACCTTTGAAGTTTGTGGAAGATTGATAAGATTAATATAGTTCTCTCATTCACTCAATGCAAGTCAACTTTTACTTCAGAACTAATTTTCTGCCTTAGGTATCTCAAGCCATGTGTAACTCTTTTGCACGATTTTCCAAGATCCTTCATATTTCAACAACAAGAAATAATCTGTAAAAATTCGCCAATTAGGAATTAAAATTTCAGCTTTTGCAATGGCTGCATCTTTTTCAAAATCAATTGAAATAATGCGTCCAACGCGGTTCGCTTTTTCTCCTGGTTTTATTCCTCCAATGTAATCCTGACCTTTCCAAATTCTTAAACTGTCTTCTTTGGTAACGGAATACAAATTAAAATCCGGATGAAACGCTTTGCGTAATTTTTCAAGATCGCCATTTGCCGTCCCATCAATGTAATTCATAATTGTTTCGGTGATTTCTTCGATTTCAGATTTGCTGTTTTCCGTTTGTGCATTGACGTTTGTCCCAAATGAAATCAGAATCAAAAGAACTAAACATTTCGTGGATTTTTTGATCTCTCCTATCATATTTTCGGTGAAAAATTAGCTGATGTACAACAATTGATACTGTTTTGGTGTAATTCCCTCGTATTTCTTAAACAAGCGAATAAAATAATTGCAATCCGAAAAACCTGCCATGTATCCCACTTCGTTGATATGAATTTGTTGATCTTTCAATAATTGTTTGGCAAATTTGATTTTCTCATTGATGATAAATTCCAAGGGACTCATTCCCAATTCCCGCTTAAAATATCGGTAAAAACTTGTTTGACTCATCCCAACTTCTTCACTCATTCGTTTCAAGTCGACCCCTTCTGTCAAGTGACTATGAATGAATTTGATGACCTGACGAATCGGATTGTGCGATTGTTCCGATGTTCCAATTTCAATGGATTTAACGTTTTGTGATTGAATGATACGAATCAAAAGTTCCTGCAAGGTTAAATCGACAATAGCATCTTTAGTGATGTTGGAACTCATGCACTCTTTGATGAGTTTGTTGATGGTATTCGCCAATTCCACATTGTTGTAGAAGAAATAGTTTTCGGCATTCAATTGCCAGAGTTTTCCGCCTCCCTCTTTGGGATATTTATCATTCAAAAAATCCAATGTTTCAGTAATTTTGAATTGGTCTATAGCCAAGGCCAAACATTGTGTTGGATTGTTGGTTTTTGCTTCGGGAAAGTCAATTTTCATGATTTCATTGGCAGGAATAACAACTGTTTCGCCGGGCAAATAATCAAATCCTGGTTCGTCGAATAAATGCATCACCTTTTTTCCACGCAACATACTAGTCACTACCAAATCATTGAATTTCAATGGAACCAATGTTGATTGTTGGTACGTTTCAAAGATGTTAAGCTCACAATTTTCCATTGTAAAAACCGTGCGATTTTCCACCAACGTTTTTAGTGATTTTTCATGTGTGAGCGCTGGAGCCTGCAAGAATGCTTTTGATGCCATTTAAACCAAATTTGGAAGAACAAGGTAAGAAAAAAATAATTGAGAAGGAAAAGTTGGGGTTAAATTATTGATTTTGCAAGCTAACATGATTGAAAAATCCTAATTCCGAAAATGGCAATGGATCAATTTCTGGTTATGTGATTTATAAAAATATACTTTTTCGTCTCATTATTAAATTGAGTGCTCTAAAATTCACTAAAAATGGACTTTCTTCTAAAAATTTATTTTTTTAACATTTTAAAATTTTCCTCGATTTGCTTTCAATTAAAATCAAGTTTATACTATGATATCAATAAACATAAAACACGTTTATATAGCGATTTTTCTTCTTGAACGTCATTTGTTCGCTAATCCAAAACTTAAACAAAATTTATCTTGAAAATTCAGAAACAACATCAAAATCCACTAAAATTGTCGCCTTATACCGAAATTGACGTTAAAAAACCCAAAAGAATCACCAAAAATATCCAATTCGAAACGTGTGTTTGTATTGAGTGTTCCAAGTAAAAAAGTTTTTTCTCCAATTTTCTGTGAAATACCAACCCCTGTTTCCATTCCTAATTTGAAATAATTATTAGGATTCATTTTTTTTCTTGTTGAACTAATCTGAGTGTTATCAGTACTTAAGTAGGCTCTTGTCGTTCTATAATGTTCAATAAATGAACTATAAAAGACACTAAAACCTAAAATCAAACTTGTGTTTTTTCGTAAATGAATTACTCTTTTGAAACTAATCGGTATTTCTAAAAACAAATAGTCTTCATTATTGTAATAAAATGTATCCTTTGCAATCGAGCTTTGCATGTGAAATTTGTCAGACTTCCCTCTTAGTTGCGCATATCTTGCTCCCAGCTCAATCCACCAACCACCTCTTTTTGAAATTCTCGCATAACTTATTTGAGTCGAATAACTTAAAAGTCCATGCCGTTTAGAAATCCCGCTTATTCCAAGTCCAGTATCAAAACCAAATAGATTCCGTTTATTATTTTCCATTAAAAGAGGAGCAAAAGTTTCAGTTTCTTGCGCGCATATTAAGCTCGATATGATCAAAAAACAAAACAGCGGTAAAAATTGCTTCCAATTAAGCATTATGATCAATTTCATAAAACATACTTGCACGTCACAAATCAAAAATGATATGCTGAATAAATCCTGAACCTCACTCATCGGAATAGACACTGAAAAAGTTCCAGCCGAATAAGGTCCAATTTCGTATTGATTGTAGAAGAATGTTATGCTTTTAGAGTCGAAAATGAAATTATCCGAAACATTAAATGTATTGTTTTCAAAATTTAATCCAAATTCTTCAAAACTTTGATCAGAAGGAATTTCGTATTCTTTTCTAAATATTTTCTCAACACGTTTATTTAACTCTATTCGATTTGTACAAATCCCATTTAAATCGAGCCTTTTGCCACTCTTTTTGTCTACAACCGCGTATTGAACATTGGAATTTCCATGCGCCCCTCCTGTGTAAGAATAATTCGCAAAATTACATTGAATGTAGTTTTTAAATGTTTTATCATCCACAACCAAATCCATATCCATTTCCCATGGGTGCATGTCTTCCCAATCTTTTTTGGCTAACAAATATTCAGTTTCAAAGCCTTGAACGAAGGCGCTCGCGTAATTTTTACTCATTTGTTCTTCAAGCGGCGAATCTTCTGAAATCCAGTTCGTTCCGAGATAACCTTTTATCAAATCATTGACTGTTTTCATATAAGGCAATGTTGGATTTTCATAGAACGCGTAGACTAGATGAATAGTTGTAGTATCCTCTTGATTTTCTGGCGCCAAGACATTTCGATGAATAATGTCATGAGTCAAAATATTCTCAGGGACTTGGATCTCTTTGACAGCCTCATTTTTCGATGCTCCACAAGAAACCAAAAAACAAACAGCCATGAATTTAACGAATAGTAATTTCATTTTTTTAAAATGCAAATGGTAGTAAATCTGAAGCTGCCGAAAAAACAATTGTTGTTTCATTTTGACTCACCAAAATTACTTCGTATGGTGCTTTTTGTCGCACTTCTGTTTCTAACATCACTTGCCGACAGCCACCGCATGGAGAAAGAATTTTATCTAAAGGCACTAAATCGCCCACGGCAACAATGGCAATTTTCATCACTTTTATATGCGGAAAATTGGCTCCTGCATAGAACAAAGCTGTTCTTTCGGCACACAATCCTGATGGAAAAGCAATGTTTTCTTGGTTACTCCCAAGTATTATTTCTCCATTCTCCAAAAGCACAGCAGCACCAACCAAAAACTTGGAATACGGAGCATAAGCATTTTTACTTATTTCGTAAGCCGCTTCGACCAAAGACTGATCACCATTGCTTAACGATTTCCATGAATCAAATTGTTGATATTTTACCGTTAATTCTTTCATTTATTTATTCCAATTACGAAGTAAATCGGTTGCGTGTTGCTCGCAGATGTGCTGAAATTAATGATTTCCGACCCGTTAAAATTGATGTTTTGATTTGCACTTGTACCCATGATGGACTTCATTTTATCTTCATACGTTGCACCTGATGCTTTAGATAATTTTTTATTAAATGCTTCGAAGTCAATTGGTTCTCGTGTTACAAGTACTACCATTTTGTCTTTATCGCCTTTATCGTCCGGAACCATTGAATAATCTCTTGGAAATAAACGAGTTCCAGTAATTCCACAATATGGTGAATGTTTCTTCGTATAAGGAAAAAGGACATAACTTGTTCCATCTGTTTCTTGACCGAAAACATAAGTGTAACATTCCACATTATTTGTAAATTCTACTTTGAATTTATCGCCCTTCTTAAGTGTTCCAACTGTTTCAAAGTAATTTGAATTTATTTGCTTTAATTGGATGGTTTTCTTACCGGCATTTAACTCCAAACCAAAACTTCCAGTAAATGTAGATTGCGCTTTTTTACTCGCATCGCCCATTGGGTAAAGTCCATAAGCCTCCACATTAAAATCTTTGAAATCTGAATAACGAACCCACGCAAAACCACCTTTGCCCCATTCAGTTCCCCAGCTGTTCATTAAAAGAAATGATCCACCTTCGTAAAAATCATCGTAACCAACGACGCACATTGCATGTCCACCAAATCCACTTTTATTGAAATCCGTTGAAGTTGGATTCCAAAAAGGTTTCCCTACCATATTTTGCATAAAACTCCCACCAACCATCATACCGATGATGCATGGAGATCCTTTCGCTAAGTTTTGCTTCATTGCCAAAACTTCGTACGCCTTCCCTTTTCCTTCTTCCGTTAAACGTTGGAATCCTTTGATTTTAAACGCGTTTGCTTTTGCCTTTAAATTTGATGGAGGTTCAGTGTTACAATCTTTATCGTTATATCGAAAATCATTGAAAGGCACAGCACCAACTTCTGTCATATTGTCCATGGCCAATTTAATGTAAGAACCCTGACAAGTGTTGTGGTCCAAACTAATTTGGTTATACATAAACGATGGTGAGAACTTAATACTGTTTGGATCTTTTCCTGTGCGTTGCGCTTCAATAATCGTGCGAGCCGCATAAGCAGAGGCCCAAGCAACGCACGAACCTTGTTGACCTTGGTTCATAGGAGTTGGACAGTACTTTTGTAAACTAACTCTTTCTGGTAAAGGATTCTTTTTATTATCCGCTAGCGGTTCAAAAATTTCTGTTTTTTCGTAAACCTCTTTATTCAACTCGCCTCCACGCATGAACTGCGAAATAATTCCCCCACCATCTTGATTCATCAATCCAGATGCTGAACAACCTTTACCCATGAAAAAATAGAGCGCAATTCCAACAATCACCAAAATGATAAGCAACTTGGGTCTTTTCATTAACAATGGAAGAACGGAACCAACAAGGCTTCCTAATCCACCTCCCATTCCACCAAAACCACCTGTGCTTCCACCACCGCTTGGTCTTGAACTTCTACTTGATTGATTATTTCCTTGAGGATCATCCTCTTCCATTCTAATTGGCATAGCATTGATTTTATGATTATGTCAAAGATGGGGAAAAAAATTATGAATACAGAATTATGAATTATGAATTTTCTCTATGTACCCAGATGTTATACTTATAGATTTCTCTAAAAGGCTTAAGCTAAGGTCTTTTCAAAAATAGCAACCACTTGATCTACAGCATAATCAATTTCTGCTTTCGTTGTGTATCGCGAGAATGAAAAACGAACATTTGGTCGTGTTGGATCGGCATTAATTCCTTCCAATACGTGTGAACCTTTTACAGCTCCTGAAGAACAAGCACTTCCACCACTTGCTGCTACACCTTTTAAATCTAGTGTAAACAATAACATTCCCGCTTTTTCTGTTTTCGGAAAACAAACATTTAGGACAGTGTAAAGCGATTTTGCGGGATCGGTTTCACCGTGAAAAGAAACGCCTTCAATTTCGTTCACCAATCGATTCATCATGTGTGATTTTAGGTCCTGAACATGATGTTGGTGTTCGTTCACATCTGCATAAGCTAATTCAAATGCTTTTGCTAATCCAACAATGCCATAAATATTTTCTGTTCCAGCCCGAAATCCTCGTTCTTGTCCACCTCCTAAAATCAAAGGTTTCACCTTAACATTCTTATTCACATATAAAAATCCGATTCCTTTCGGCCCATGAAATTTATGCGCAGAACAAGTCAAAAAATCGATCTTAATTTTATCTAGATCAAAGGCATAATGTCCCATTGTTTGGACTGTATCAGAATGAAAATAAGCTCCATACTTTTTGCACAACAAACTAACTTCTTCCAACGGAAGTAAGGTTCCAATTTCATTATTCGCATGCATCAATGAAACCAAGGTTTTTTCGCCTGTTTTGAGCAAGGTTTCCAAATGAATTAGATCAACAAGCCCTGTATTAGAAACTTTTACAAACTCAAGATTTACTTTATCCGAATTGGTGATTTCTTCCGCTGTATAACCAACTGCGTGATGCTCCAAAGACGAAGTAATGATCCGAGTCACTCCCAACGCATTTACCGCGCAGTATAATGCCATATTATCTCCTTCCGTACCTCCAGAGTTGAATAAAATTTCGGATGGTTGACAATTTATTGTTTTAGCAATGAATCGACGAGCGTTTTCAATCAACGCTTTAGAGTTTCTACCAAATGCATGCGAAGACGAAGGATTTCCAAACGATTCTCTCATCACTGGAATCATCGCTTCGATTACTTCTGGCGCAATTGGAGTTGTCGCCGCATTGTCTAAATAAACTTTCATTCTTTTTTTTTGCAAATTTAATGAAATCCTAGAAATTCCTACTTTCTCAGTGTTAAAGCAAGTTTAACAAAAAGGAAACAATTGAAACTTGATTACTTTTAAAATATTTCGCACTTCATGACTCCGTCTCGGTCAATTTCAGTGAGTTTTACTGTTTGAAACGTATTCGTTAGAGAAGCATTGAAAGGCAATTTCACTTTCACATAGTTCTCCGTGAAACCATACATAATTCCTTCATCTTCTTCCTGTTCGAAGAGCACCTTGTGAATCGAATCTATGTTTTCTTCGTAGAATTTTCTTTTTTTCTTGTCTGATAAATTATGTAGTTGTTGACTGCGCTCTCGTCTTTTGGACATTGGCACTGCTTCGCCTAACTTAACGGCTGTCGTGTTAGCCCTTTCCGAATAGGTAAAAACGTGTAAATAAGAAATATCAATGTCATTTAAAAAATCCATTGTTTCAAGAAAATCTTCATCCGTTTCGCCAGGAAACCCAACAATAACATCAACACCTATGCAACAATCAGGTCGCAATGATTTAATGTAAGCGACGCGTTCAGCATACAATTCTCGCTCGTATTTACGCCGCATGGCTTTCAACAATTTATTGGAACCAGACTGCAACGGAATATGAAAATGAGGGACAAATTTAGCCGCTTCTTCCAACGAAAAATGAATGATTTCATTCGTCAACAAGTTTGGCTCAATGGACGAAATTCGGAAACGGTCAATGCCTTCAACCTTGTCTAATGCCTGGATTAATTGAAAAAAATTCTCTCCTTCACCTTGTCCAAAATCACCAATATTCACTCCTGTTAAAACAACTTCCTTGATTTCAGTTTCGGCAATTTTTTGTGCTTCCAAAACTGTTTTTGCAATACTCGCATTTCTACTTTTTCCTCTAGCCAATGGAATCGTACAAAAGGTACAGAAATAATCACAACCATCTTGCACTTTGAGAAATGAACGCGTTCGATCTCCGTAAGAAAAAGCGGGTACAAAATCCGTCACGTTTTTGATCGACGCATTCGCTATTTGAGCAGTTTCTTTTTTGACTGTTTCATCATCGATGTAATCCAAGAGATTAAATTTCTCGTTGGCACCAAGTACCAAATCAACGCCAGGAATTTGTGAAATCTCCACTGGTTTCAGCTGAGCAAAGCAACCAATAATGGCTACAAAGGCTTCAGGATTGATTTTCAATGCACGTTTTACAAGTTGTTTGCATTTCTTATCCGCATTGTCCGTCACTGAGCATGTGTTAATCACGTAAATATCAGGAGTTTCGTCAAAATTTACGCGTGCAAATCCAGCGTCATCGAACAAACGCGCAATGGTTGACGTTTCTGAGAAATTAAGTTTACAACCGAGCGTATAAAAAGCAACTTTTTTGTATTGAATCATAATGTGGGCGCAAAATTACGGAATTTGATTGTTGCAAAGCGCATTTCAATCAATGATTTTGGATATTTGATATCAGATAATCTATGAAATTATGATGAATTTAAAGTTTGAAGAAAGTAATGTTCAATTGATTATGTTACCTTCAACAACTCAACAACAAAAAATGAAAGCAGCTATTTACAAAAAATATGGTCCACCGGAAGTTGTGCACATCGAAGAAGTTCAAATTCCAGAACCAAAAGAAAATGAGGTGTTGGTTAAAGTTCATGCATCCACGGTGAATCGCACAGACACAGGTTTTCGGAGTGCTGAATATGTAATATCTCGTTTTTGGAGTGGATTATTTCGACCGAAAAATCAAATATTAGGCTGTGAATTTGCAGGCATTATTGAAAAAGTGGGCAGTCGAGTGAAAACATTTAAAGCCGGCGATCACGTTTTTGGATTCAACGACAAAACGTGGGGAGGGCATGCCGAATTTATGACCATTTCAGAAGATGCAGGAATTGCTATTTGTCCTAAAAATATAGATTTAACAACCTGTGCAGCACTCACCGAGGGAGCGCATTATGCTATAAATTACCTAAATGCTGTGAAGATTTCTAATCAGCATAAAGTACTGGTTTATGGCGCTACCGGGGCAATTGGTTCAGCAGCGGTTCAACTTTTAAAACACTTTGGCGCTTATGTAGTAGCTGTATCAAATTCAAAAAATGTTGAATTGGTAAAATCACTTGGAGCAGATGTCGTAATTGATTACCAAACAGAGGATTACACAAAAATTGACCAAAAATTTGATTTCTTTTTGGATGCAGTTGGTAAAAGCTCATTTAAGATTGCAAAGAAAATGCTAGTTGACAAAGGAATTTATTGCTCAACAGAGCTTGGAAAAAATGGACAGAACGTTTTTTATGCATTGTTTACTCCGTTATTTGGCGGCAAAAAAGTATTGTTTCCGATTCCAAAAATCACTAAAAAAACACTGGGATTTATCAGAAAAGTCGCAGAATCAGGCGAGTATAAACCTGTGATTGATCGAACATACTCTTTGGATGAAATTGTTGAGGCGCATCGGTATGTCGGGTTGGGACAAAAAACGGGGAGTGTTTTGATAAAAATAGCTGAAGAATAAGGCGATTTGTTAAATACACTAGCTCTGAAAGCCAATAAAATCAGACATTCTTCTAAAAGTTTATAAGATTAAAAGTTTAAAATTTTATCCTTTTAAAAATTTAAAATTTTTGTCGCTTTTAAGCCAATTCAAGAAAGGGGAACAACAATTCGTGGTTTGTCGAAGATAAGTCTATAGAATCACCAAGCTAACATGCTATCACTTTGGTTTACTCGGTGCCGAAAAGTTTCTTTAACCACAACTTGCCCCTTTTTGGTAAGGTCATATTAGTTGAATCTTTTGTTGAATTTAAATAATTTATGTTAACATCTTCAGCCATTTCTCTTACCTTTTTGCTTTTATCCGACAAACCTACTTGAATTATTTTGGTTCTTAAATCTTGATCATTAATGCCCTTCATAATCACAACGGTATTGAAACGTGTTTGCCAACTTTTATCCTGAATACCCTGATAAATTAATTCTTCGATTCCTGTTATTTCTCCAAGCATATTATTAATTTGTTCACCTAGAACGTAATAATAAACCACAACCCAGGAATTTTGTAACCCATTGTATAATATTTCAAAATCAATGTTATCAAGTTGCTGATTCTGCCAAATGGTTTCGATGGTCGTTTGTAGTTTGATAATTTCATCACGATGCTTCCTGTATGTGTTTTTCAAGTCAGAATTGTGATAATAATCATCGTATTTCTTCAATTCTTCAATTGCATCGTAGTTCATAGTGTATTAATAAAGCTAACATGTTTAAAACCCAAACCTCAACGTAACAATGACATTCCTACCAGGAGCAGAAATATTCGAAGCAAAGACACGATAATTTTGGTCCAACAAATTTTCGCAAGCGACCTGCAATCCTATTGTTTTATGGAATTGATAATTCAAGCGAAAATTCAAGGTATACCAAGCTGGCATACCATCTGGAGTAGCCGATGCGAAATTGTCTTCACCAATTAAATTGTAGTCAGCCAGTTTTTTGGCTCCCGAATAATTGGCAAAAATTTCTGCCTTGAATTTTTTCAGTGAATAAGTAACTCCCAAGCGACCGAACATAGGCGCAATGTGATCTAATGGATAGTCAGTTGTATCCGTCGCTATTCGTCCAAACGTATAATTAAACGTTGCAAAAATGGATAAACTTGGTAAAATTTCGCCTCGTAAAGCCAATTCAGTTCCATAGATATACGCTTTTCCAGCGTTGGTTGGTGCAATTACTTGACTTAATTGACCATCATACATAATGGAATCTTGACCATTAAAATTGGTCGGTTGTACATTTATCACATTTTTCAACAGCGTGTAATATCCTAGTGCTGAAATGGTTAATCTCTCTTTAAACGTTCTTGAAATTCCCAATTCACCGTTGTAAGAATATTCAGACTTCAAATTGGGATTTGGAACAACGATGGATCCAGGAACTGATTCAAACACTTTCGTTAAATCATCTACATTTGGTGCTCGGAAACCTGTAGATGCATTCAAGGTCATTCTCCATTTTTTCGATGGATTATAAACAAATCCAAGATTTCCTGTTAAGTTGGTGTTTTGCTGTGAAATATCCGAAAAAGGAAAAGGAAAAAAAGTTTGGTCTATAAATTTTGCGTTGAGCGAAACAAACGACAAGCGTAAACCATCTGAAATAATGAACTTACCTTTTTCTTTGCCCAATTCAATCGTGTGTGTTGCATACGCTGCTAATCCGTTCATTTGCGAACCTCCATCAGGATAGCGTGTGTCGAGTGGAACTTGAGTTCCGTTGATGATATTTTCTTGAAAAGCTTTTGAATTGACTTGATTTGTGTATCCTTCAAGTCCATAGCGTAATTCATGGTCTTTTATTTCTTTCTCAAAATCCAGATTAGCACTCAAAATATTCAGCGTTTCAATGCGGTGATTTTTTTTAGCATTTTGAAACCTTCGATCCATCCTACTTTCTTCGATATTTTGATAGCCTAAAACAAAACGCGCTTGGTCGTAGATTTTCATCTTTTTTGAAAGTTCAAGCATGTACGAAGCAAAAACACGTTTCTGAGGACCATAATACCACTCTGCAAATTTTGGTTTCGCACCATTCATTTCCGTCAAACGATCATATCTTGGAACATCTTTGGTGTTACTCAATTGCACATTAATTGTGTGTTTCATATTTACAGAACTTTGAAGCAAAAACTTCTGCAATACATCAATTTGCTCATACCCAGAACCGATTTGCTTATTCGGGTTTGAGTTTAAAATCATTGTATCGATTCCATTAATTCTATCTTGATACCAGCTACGTTTGCCAAAGTCTGGGTATTTACTGCTGCGCTTAGATCCTTGCGTTAAATCTCCAAATTGAGCGAATGTAAAACTTGTGAGTGAACCAAATTTCTTACCTCCAACATTCATATCAGCATGAGCCGAATATCCATTAGCCGCAGAAAAATAACGTGCATAAGCATTTGCTTTTACGAGTGTTTTTGTGGTTGTAGCTAATAATGGAGATTTTGTATGAAAATGCATGACACCACCCAAAGCGTCAGAACCATAAACCGCCGAACTTGGACCGAAAGCCAGTTCCACTTTATCCATGATTGCATTGTCAAGTGTAATTACATTTTGTAAATGTCCTCCGCGATAAATGGCATTATTCATACGAACTCCATCGATGACAATCAAAACCCGATTTGTTTCGAAACCACGAATAATTGGTGAGCCTCCACCCTGTTGACTTTTTTGCACCAACACATTTCCTGAGTTTGCCAATACATCTGCAGTGGACGATTGATTCATTTGTTGCAACTGCGAATTCCGAATGAGTTCAACTTTCTGAGGAACATCACTTTTTTTCTCTTCAAAGCGACTCGCGGAAACAATGACCTCATCTAAATCGTTAAGTTTTTCAGTTAACGAAACTTGAAAATTCTGCGAAACCAATTGTTCATAGCTCAATTGCAAAGTGCTATAAAAAGGATGACGGATTGTCCAAATTCCTTCTTTCTTAATCCTACTAACATCGATTTTACCATTTACGGCACTTATCACTTTTAAGTCTGGGTCCGAATTAGCGAAAATCTGAACATTTGAAATCGGTTGCAGGTTTGTTTTGTCGGTGATGAAAATTGTTTGACTGAAACATTCTGAGAAAAAAAACAAAAAGAGTAAGCCCAATAAGTGTTTCATAAATTCGAGTTTTTATGAAGCAAATTTATTTAAATTATTCAAACTGAAATAAGTAATTCAAATACACTTTTCTACCCATTTTTATCCACAAAAAAAACCGCTCCAAATTGAAGCGGTTCTTAAAATCTTTGGTGCTTTAGTTATTAATTGCTGTTTCAGCAAAATTCAAAAGACCATCCACGGATTGCATTCCGAGAACTTCTTTGACCACTTTTCCATCTCCATTTACGATCAATAAAGTAGGATATGCCTTGACTTTATACAATCGCGCCAATTCTGGTCCCTCTGCATCTTTTTCCATCTCCATTTTTAAGTTAATGAACTGGCTGTTATACACCTCGCCAACTTTAGCATCTTTGAAAGATGTTGCTGCCATTCGCTTACAAGGTCCACACCAAGAAGTATAACAATCAATGAAAATATACTTATTTTCTTTTTTCGCTTTCGCAAGTGCTTCTTTGTAGGTAATTTGTTCGAATTTAATTCCAACCTCTTCGTCTTTCGACGCTGGTGTGAATGCACAAGCTAATCCGAACACTGCAACCATCGCTATTCCAATCCATTTTTTCATATCCATCAATTTATTTCTAATTTAAAAAATTCTTATAAAGTGTTACTTTTACTTCAAATACCATTCCAAGATAAAAAGCATGCAAATAACATTCTTAGATGATAACGTAATTTTAAAACAAAAAGTTGCCTCGTTCGTTACAACTTGGAATGAAAATTCAGATTTTTTTCTAACCAACACTTCTGGATCAACCAGTCAACCTAAACAAATTTCGATCAAAAAAAAGCACGCAATTCAATCTGCTCGTAATACGGCAAATAAATTGAATTTAAAACGCGGTGATAAAGCGTTGCTTTGCTTGGATTTAGAAACCATCGGCGGAAAAATGATGCTCGTCAGAGCTTTGGTGCTTGATTTAGACTTATATGTCATCACACCATCCGCTAATCCGTTGAAATTTGTGGACGAAAAAATTGATTTTATTGCGCTAGCTCCCATCCAATTGCATGAAGTTTTACGTCAAAATAGTGATGCTTTGGGTAATATTAAAAACATCATTGTTGGCGGCGGAACCATTTCAAAGTCGCTTGAAACTGCGCTTTTCAAGAAAAAAATGACCGTCTACCAAACCTTCGGAATGACAGAAACCATTACGCATTTTGCGTTACGCAAAATGGGGTACGAAACAGAAGAATATTTTGAAATTCTTGAAAATGTGAGCATTTCATCCGAAGAAGGTCGGTTGAAAATTCATGCTCCAATGATTGGAGTTGAACATTTAGTTACGAATGATATCGTAGAAATAATAGATCCATTGCACTTCAAATGGCTTGGTCGCGCTGATTTTGTGGTAAATTCTGGTGGAGTTAAATTGCATCCAGAAATGATTCAAGAGAAGTTAGAATCAAAAGTGATGGTTCCTTTCTTCTTAACTGGAATATCAGATGAACTTTTAGGCGAAAAATTGGTTATTGTATACAATTCAGAAGAAAAAGATGAATACTGTTCCAAAGATTTTTATTCGGGACTTAGCAAGTATGAAATCCCAAAAGAGGCTTGGTTTATCGATCCATTTCAGTTCACGGCGAGTGAAAAAATAAACAGAATTGAAACTTTAAAACACGTGGATGAGTCACGAATTAGAAAAATATTATAGGATATTAGGACTCACATCGGCTGCTAATTTGCAAGAAGTCAAAAAGCAATACCGAAAGCTAGTGTTCAAATTTCATCCAGACAAAACAGGTGGAGATGACCGTAAGTTCATTGAAATAACGGATGCCTATGACATATTAACTGGTCGCAAATCCGCTCCAAAATCTGTTACTACTTCGCGAAGCACATCTACCGTAGCCACAAAAACGAAAGAAGATCGAATCAAAGAAGCAAGAAAACGTCATTATGAACAGACGATTCGCGAACACCAAGAAACGGAACGCTATTTCAAAAAACTAATTGGAGGATGGCAATGGCGTGTGGTTCGAGTAACAGCAATCATTGGTGCAATTTGTTCTGTTCTACTTTTCATTGAACCTTATTTACCTTTACATTATGAAGAATCTCGATTGACTGATTTTTCTCCAGAATTATTCAAAGTTGATCAAGATGAATTTGTCGCATTTGCCAAATTTTCAAACAACCAATCTGCTTTTATCGGTCCGTTTGACTTCAGTTTGTATAATTTATATCCCTCTGGCTATCTCCAAAAATCTTGGTTTTTTCACAATTCGTTGTCCTTTGTTTCTGAACAAGGTCCATTTCCCAAAGAATATAAAATTCATTATTCCATCGGAAAACACTACAAAATCGTAGCAGTCCTACTACTGATTCCTTTTTTAACGTTACTCTACAAACGGAAGAATTTATATTTCACCATATTATATCACGTTTCTTTCTACGGTTGTACATTGCTTTTACTCTATTTTTTAATTTCAAATGATCGTTGGGCACATTTGTTGACCCTTGGATTTTTGTAATTATCAATTGCTATTCTAATAGATTTTTATTCAAAAATTCTTCATTAAAAGTCGAGCATTTTTTTTCAATTTTCTTGCATCGAAATCTATTTTTTCACTAACTTAAGAGTATTAACCTATCTTTTTATGTGTAAAATAACAGATTTTAAACATGCTCCTTGTCCAACGTGCTTGGGCAAAGTAGCAGGAAGGAGAGACAAACGTTTCTGTTCCATTAAATGCAAAAACGAGCATCACCGCATTGCGAGAATTGTACTCAGAACTCACTTCGGTGAACAAGAAAAAAGACTTAAGCGAAATTTTTTGATTTTAGAAGGAGCTTTAGGTCGAACAGGAAAAAAAGCCATGGTCCATCGGAATAAGTTGTTTCGATATGGTTTTGATATCAAAGCATGCACCACCGTAACTCTTAAGAACAACAAGGTGATTTACGAGCTGGGGAATTACAAATTTTCATTTCTGAATAATGGAATTGTTTTTATTCAACGTATTAAATCGCTGAGTTGTTTTATGCCTGTGTTTTTTAGGCGATGGGAATTGGAATTCCCTCCGGAATTGGAAGTGATTGGGAATGAAAATTATCCAAAAGACACTAAAACTGAGGCCAAAAACACGGTTTAAGTGGTTTCGTTTTAGCCGATAAAAACGGGCAAAGTTATTGAAAATCAACATTTTAACAATTCAGGAAGGTCCCGAGACACCCTTACCCTCCTCCCTAATCCCCACGCTTTCAAAACCCTACCCTTCCCCAGCCGAAAATCGTATCGATCAAGCGCCAACAAATCACTTTTTCCTGCCCAAACAATCCGATTTTCTTTCCACCTTTTCGAACATTCTTTGCTCGAAACAGAACTCTATTTTCCCCAAGCACCACTTCTTTTTTATCCAAACACAATCTTATTTCTAAACAAAATTTGAAGTTCAATTCATGTTTTCAATTAACTTTGGTTCAACTTTTGTTTTGCAAACAATAAAAATGATGTCTAAAATTTTATTATTCGCAGTTCTAGCGACTTTATCGTTCTCAAAGTCCGACTTTTTTGATGTTATTGCAACTGGCAAAAAATCTGAAATAGATTCTTTTACAGCAAAAATTAGCGACGAAAAATCGAGCAACACCCAACAAGCTTATTTAGGAACGCTCAAAATGAAATCAGCAGATTTTCAAAAGACGCCCAAAGAAAAATTGGCTATTTTCAAAGAAGGAAAAGTATTATTAGAAAAAAGTATTTCGTCCGAACCAAACAACGCCGAGTTTCGATTTTTACGCCTAATTATTCAAGAAAATGCACCAAAGATGTTGAAGTATGATGGTCAAATAAAATCAGATGCTTCTTTCGTGAAAAGCAATTTGGACAAACTGCCATCTGAAGTAAAGTCTGCAGCAAAAGATTACAGCAAAAAATCCAAAAACTTTAAACTTTAGTTCCTCACTGGATGAAAAAAATCCTTACCATTCATTATTCGCAATCAGGACAATTGACGGAAATTGTTGATCAATTTTGTAATGGTATTGAAAATGCAGCTTTTGAACATGTCCGAATTTCTCCAAAATACCCGTTTCCGTTTCCGTGGACAAACGACGTGTTTTTTGACATCATGCCCGACACAGTGCTAGAAAACGCCATTGAACTTGAGCCCTTTTCATTTCAAGAAAACACGTACGATTTAATTGTTTTGGCCTATCAACCTTGGTTTTTATCGCCTTCCATGCCGATTACTGCATTACTCAAACAAGAAAATTTTCAGAAAATGATCAAAGACACTCCAATCGTAACGTTGATCGGATCGCGAAATATGTGGCTCAATTCACAAGAAAGTATTAAAAAGTTAATACTTGATGCAGATGGAAATCTTGTTGGAAATGTACCGTTGATTGATCGCAATCCAAATTTACTGAGTGTCATTTCCATTCTTCACTGGATGCAAACAGGTAAAAAGACAAAAAAATGGGGAATTTTCCCTAAGCCTGGAGTAAGCGATGAAGACATTGCTGGAATTAAAAAATTTGGACGGCTCTTAAATACAGACCTTCAATCATATGATTTCTCTAATTACCAAGCAAAAGTCGTTGAAAATGGTGGAGTAACTATTCCAACAAACATATTATTCATTGAAGGAAAAGCAAAAAGAATTTTCCGAATCTGGGCAAATCTTATTCAGAAAAAAACAGCGGCAGGAGGAAATCGAAAATTCTGGGTCAATTTTTTCAAATATTATTTGCTCTTCGCTTTATTCATCGTTTCTCCGATTCTTTTGCTCGTCTATTTTGTATTGATTTACCCTTTCAGCATAGCAAAAGTAAAAGCCAAAAAGTCGTATTATCAAGGAGTCAAGTTTCACAATTGATTTTTCTGCTCATTCATTTTTACCCTAATTATTCCGATAAAAATAATACTTTTGTGGGTTGATTAAAAAGCTAGATGAATTTACCTGAAGTATATATAACACGTACGGCTCATTTTTTTCCAAACAATCCCATTTCAAATGACGAAATGGAGGAATATATGGGACTTATTAATGAGCAAGGTTCGAAATCTCGAAGAATCGTGTTGCGCAATAATAAAATCACAAATCGCTTTTACGCTATTGATAAACAAGGTAATCCAACACATACAAATGCTGAAATGGCATCGTTGGCAATTCGCGCATTGTGTAATCAAAGTGATAAAGAATTAAAAGAAATTGATTTGTTGAGCTGTGGTACTTCAAGCCCCGATCAGTTGATGCCTTCTCATGGTGTCATGGTTCATGGTTGGCTTCCTGAAACAAATAACATCGAAGTCGTGTCGCCATCTGGAGTTTGTTGCGCAGGTATGCATGCACTAAAATACGCATACATGTCCTTAAAACTTGGACAAGCAACGAAAGCAATTGCAAGCGGTTCTGAGCGATTATCAACTTCACTTCATGCCGATAAATTTGAGCTAGAAGTGAAAAAAATGGGCGAATTAGAAGAAAATCCTTACTTGGCTTTCGAAAAAGATTTCTTGCGATGGATGTTATCCGATGGTTCTGCGGCTTTTTTACTTGAAACAAAAAAAAGTGAAAATGGTGCTTCATTGCGTATTGAATGGATTGAAGGATATTCATTTGCCAATGAAGTTGAAGCTTGCATGTACATGGGAGCTGACAAATTGGAAGACGGGACGTTAAAAAGTTACCAAGAATATGCACCTCAAGATTTGCTTGATGGCTCCATTATGAGTATCAAACAAGATGTGAAATTATTAGGCGAAAACATCGTTAAACTTGGTTTCAATAAATTAAAAATAGCATTAGATAAGCATGGAATAAGTGCAGATAATATTACATACTTTCTGCCTCACATGTCAAGCTATTTCTTCGAAGATAAGATGTATGAGGAGATGGCTCGAATCGGAATGGAAATTCCGAAGGAAAAATGGTTCACGAATTTGGCTACGAAAGGAAACGTGGGTGCAGCATCCATTTATATGATGGTGGATGAATTGTTCAACAGTGGCAAATTGAAAACAGGCGACAAAATTCTCTTAGCTGTTCCAGAAAGTTCGCGCTTTTCGTACGTTTTTAGCTACTTAACTGTTTGCTAAATGAAAAAAAACGAGCTTCCTCAAGATAAATCTGCGCTCGAAAATTTTACGCGTGAAGTTTGTTACGTAAAAAACGACGACGGCAAATACGAAGCGGATTTAAGTATAGGTTGGGAAACAAAAAAAATAGCACTCGACCAAGCTTGGGAAGAAATTGAACGAAGAAAAAAAGAGGCTTTAGACAAGGTGAAAGATGGCAAAGTTAGCCCCATCGTTTATTTCATGGAATTAAAATTAATGGATTTCAATATTCTAGCCGCGTATTCTGGATTTAGAAAATGGCAAATTAAACGTCATTTGAAACCCAATGTTTTTCAAAAATTAAAGGAATCAAAACTTCAAAAGTATTGTCAAGCATTCGACATTACGCTTGAAGAATTAAAAAATTGCACAACACATTGAGCGAATTCCAACATAATCAGACTGCACATTGCGAAAATGGAGTAGCCGTTTCCTTACTAAAAAATAAAGGAATGAAATTCATCACAGAACCTTTGGCTTTTGGGATTGGTTCTGGCTTGTTCTATATTCATCTTCCCTTCTTAAAAGTTAATAACGGTCCAGCCATTTCTTTTCGCACAATGCCTGGAAACATTTTCAAACGTACATGTCGCGCGCTCAAAATTGACGTAGTAAGCAAAAAGTTCAAATCGGAAAAAGATGCTCAAGTTTTTTTGGATGATTGTTTAAATAAAAACATACCTGTTGGATGTCAAGTGGGTGTTTTCCACCTTATGTATTTCCCTGTAGAATATCGCTTTCACTTCAACGCACACAACTTGATTGTTTACGGAAAGCAGGAAAATGATTACCTCATTAGCGATCCGGTGATGGAAGTGACAACATCATTAACATCTGAGGAATTGGGACGTGTTCGTTTTGCTAAAGGAGCTTTTGCGCCTAAAGGGCACATTTATTTCCCTGGCAATGTTCCTGAGATTTCTGAGGAGACACTCAAAAAAGCAATCATCAAAGGCATCAAGCGAAATAGTCGTGATATGCTCTTTATTCCAGGTTCACTCGCTGGGGTGAAAGGAATTAAATACACAGCAAAGAAAATACGAATCTGGAAATCGAAATTAGGTGATCGTCAAGCAGCTTTGAACTTGGGTCAAATTGTTCGGATGCAAGAAGAAATTGGTACTGGTGGCGGAGGTTTCCGGTTCCTTTACGCAGCATTTCTAGAAGAAGCTGCTGAAATTCTGAAAAAACCAGAGCTTATAGAAGTTTCTGAAAAAATGACAAAAGCAGGAGATTTATGGCGCGACTCAGCTTTACTCATGTCTGGCATTTATAAAGGAAGGCTTAATAGTCAAAAAGATTTCAACGATTGTGCAGATTTGCTGGACAAAATCAGCGAGGTTGAAAAGGAAGCGTTTAAACAACTGAGAAAAATGAAGTTTTAGGTTTTGAGCAACATCATTGACATACAAAATCTGACGAAACAATATCCAAATGCTGGTGCGTTAAGCTTAAACATCGATACATTAGAAATTGTGCACGGTGAAAAATTTGGGATTTTTGGTCCGAATGGCGCTGGTAAAACTACGTTGATCTCCATTTTATGCGGTATCATTGAACCTTCAACTGGATTTGCACATTACCACTTAAATGGTCATTCAAATACCGTGAAATCCATGTTAACAAGCGTTGGATTTGTGCCTCAAGATTTTGCGTTTTATCCAGAATTAACGCCAATACAGAACCTTCGTTATTTTGGTCGATTGTATGATATTCCAAAATTGGTTTTGCGCGATAAAATTGATTATTTGTTAGAATCAGTTGGATTGACGCATGTGAAGAACAAAAAAATCAATACGTTTTCAGGAGGAATGAAGCGTCGAATTAATCTAGCTATTGGTTTAATCAACAACCCGAAAATTTTATTTCTCGATGAACCAACTGTTGGAGTAGATGTTCAAAGTAAAGTGGCCATTTTCAAGCTTTTGGATGAACTAAACGCAAATGGAACAACCATCATTTATACTTCTCATCACCTCAAAGAAGCGGAAGATTTTTGCGACCGAATTGCCTTGTTGGATCATGGAAAGATTATCAAAATTGGTAGTTTAACAAATCTACTAAGTTCAAACAACGTTGGGAATTTGGAAGAACTACTCATTAATTTAACTGGAAATTCATTGCGCGACTAATGAGAAAATTTGGAGCAACAATCATCAAGGAAGTTCAGTTAATTCTGCAAGATCGCGTGGGGCTATTGCTCATGTACTTGATGCCGATTCTTTTGGTTTTCATCATTACCATCGTGCAAGACAGCGCTTTCAAATTGGTAAAAGACAATCAATTGGACTTGCTCGTTGTAAATAAAGATCAAGGCTCGCTGGGTAAAAAGTTCACTTCCATTTTAGAGAAAAACGGAAACTTCAACATCGAAAAAGACACGAAAGCACATGTGAAAGATGTTAAAGGTTTAACGATCGAAAAGCAAAAACTTGTTGCTATTTACATTCCTGAAAATTTCTCTAAAAACATGTCTGGGAATGCAAAGCATTTAACGAAAATTATGTTGACTGAATTTGGAATGGTGGACGAAAACAGTGCATCTTCAGAATCTGTCAAAAACGAAATTCAACTTTTCTACGATCCCGTATTACAAGAGAATTTTCGATTTACCCTAGTCAACAATTTGCAAACAGTTTTGAATTCCATGGAAAATGCGCAAATGGTAGAGCAAATTTTCAAGGAAATGGGCTACGATGAAATTCCAGATAAAATCAAAAAACAAATGAGTGCGAAACAGACAGAAATTAAAGTAAGTTCTGCTTCTGATTCTCTTGGTGGCTCGGTACCAAACTCCACACAACACAATGTGCCTGCTTGGTCCATTTTTGCCATGTTCTTTATGGTCATTTCCCTTGGTGGAAATTTAGTAAAAGAAAGACTATCAGGAAGTTTCATTCGTTTGCAAACAATTCCTTCTGCATTTATTTTAACGATTTGGAGTAAAATGGTTGTTTACCTGTTCGTTGCACTTAGTCAACTTTCGATATTGTTTATGATTGGCGTATACTTATTCCCATACCTCAGTCTACCACAATTGACTATGCCTGCATCATTTCTACAATTATTTGTGATTTCCTTTTTGTCTGCCATGGCTGCTATTAGCTATGCAATTCTCGTTGGAACTTACGCTAAAACACAGGAGCAAGCCAATGGTTTTGGATCCATTTCCATCATCATGTTTGCTGCAATTGGAGGAATTTGGGTGCCGCTTTTTGTCATGCCAGATTATTTGCAAACAATCGCCAAACTTTCTCCGCTTCATTGGTGTATGGAAGGTTTTTATACTATATTTTTGAAAAATGGAGCATGGAATCACCTCACAGGACCCATAATCTATTTATTATTGTTTACTTTTACCTGTCAATTGTTGACTTTTATTAAATTACGTATTCAGAATTACATTTAACATGGAGATATCACGCGAGGAATTGACGCTGGAATTTAAGAAACACCTCATTCATTATTTGAACTTATTAGAAATTACTCCTGAGCAAATCAAAGATGATGAGCCACTTTTTGGTGGTGACTTAGGATTAGATTCAATTGATTCTGTGGAATTAATCGTTTTGCTTGACCGCGAATATGGGATTAAAATTAAAAATCCAACAGAGGGAAGACAAATTTTGGTTGACACAAATACCATTGTGGATTACATCATTGCGAATCGCACAAAATAATTACCATGCGAAAGGTATTTATCACCGGAATCGGGGCAATATCTTCTTTGGGCAACACAATTGAAGCACATCGTTCGGCCTTGAAGGCTGGGAAAACGGGAATTGGAAAAGCGTCTCATTTTCAATCCAATTATAGCCAAACAATGCCTTTTGCAGAAATTGCAGAAAGTGATGCTTCACTCAAAAACACATTGAATATTCAAGAAAAAGGATGGAATCGAACGGCATTAATTGCCATGTACGCTTTCGATCAAGCCATCAAAGATGCAGGATTGAATCCTGACGAGGTTAGCGCTTTTTCAACAGCCTTTATTTCATCAAGCACTGTTGGTGGAATGTGCAATACTTCGGAATTATATCAAGACGCAAATCATCTTGGAGTACCAACAGAATTTGCAGATTCTTACGAAGGGTCGGATCATTTGCTGCGTATTGTGCGCCATTATGGGATGAAAGGATACACAGATGCGTTGAACACCGCATGTTCTTCATCGGCAAATGCAATAATGCTTGGTGCGCGATTGATTCAAACTGGTCGTGCGAAACGTGTAATTGTTGGCGGAGCAGATTGTCTTTCAAAATTTTCGGTAAATGGCTTTAATTCGCTCAGAATTTTGAGTGAAATACCTTGTAAGCCTTTCGATTCTGACCGAGATGGATTGACATTAGGCGAAGCCGCAGCCTATTTAGTGCTCGAATCCGAAGAAATTGCTGGAACAAAAAGAAAATACGCAGAGGTTAAAGGTTTTGGGAATACCAATGATGCTTTCCATCCTTCTGCAACATCTGATGAAGCTTTTGGACCTCTTTCGGCTATGCGAGAAGCACTTCGAGTTGCTGGTTTGAATCCGGAATCTATTGATTACATCAATGCCCATGGAACTGGAACGCAAAACAATGATCAAACAGAGTCTTTCGCGTTTTTGCAATTGTTTGACAAGGTGCCACCATTCAATTCTACAAAATCGTACACAGGTCACACGCTAGCGGCAGCCGGAGCGATTGAAGCCATTTTTTCTATTTTGAGTATCACTCATTCAGAACTTTATGCAAGTATGCAATTTAAAAACGGCATTGAAAATTTTGATTTTGAACCGATTACAAGTTTTAAGTCTGATCAAAAAATAAATAATGTACTTTCCAATTCGTTTGGTTTCGGTGGAAATTGTACATCCCTTATTTTATCCAAATGTTCGTAAAAACCTTATCAGCCATATCGCCTCAAAAAACGCACAATTTGGAATTTGAACAAGGTGATTTTCAAGTGTATCCCGATGGAAAATGCTTAGCCTGCGAACCAAATTACATGGACTTCATTCCAGCATCGGCGCTCCGAAGAATGGGAAAAGCAGTACGTTTGGGAATAGGCGCTGCGAAACCAATTCTCGAAACAAAACCAAGTTTGGATGGAATCATTTTGAGTACAGCGAATGGTGGACTTGACGATTGTGTAAAATTCTTAAACCAAATTGTCGATTTTGACGAAGGCGTTTTGACACCAACAAATTTTGTTCAAAGCACACCAAATGCAGTTGCGGGACAATTGGCCTTGATGACCCAAACACGTGGATACAACAACACGCATGTCAATGGATCGCTCGCTTTTGAAACGGCCCTCATTGACGCACAATTGTTTTTTGATGCAAAGAAAGAAAATGCGAATGTTTTACTTGGTTCAATCGAAGAATATTCTGATTATCAATTCAATATCGATGAAACCTTTGGTCGCTACAAAGAAACAATGGTTCCAAACGATCGCTTGTTTGATTCACATTCACCAGGGACAATTTGTGGAGAAGGCGCTACCATGTTTCTTTTATCGAACGAAAAAACAGATGCGCTTGCAGAAATATTGGATGTGACACATATTACTTTTCCGACGCCGGAAAATGTCATTGAATTAATAAATCACTTTCTCGCAAAAAACAACATTTCTTCAAACGACATTGATGTACTCATTACTGGCAAAAACGGAGATTCTCGATTAGATCATTGGTATGAAGAAGTAAAGAAGATATCTTTTCCAAATTCACAAGAGCTTCATTTCAAGCATTTTGTAGGCGAATACAGAACGGCTAGTGCTTTCGGAACTTATTTGGCAGTGCAGGTTTTATCGAATAACATTTCCCAAACTTCAATCTCGCTTTCGCAAAAGCCGAAGTATGCTTTGGTTTATAACCACTTTGATGGAAATAGGCATGGGTTTGTGTTGCTTTGTAAAAATGATTAGATTATCGAAGAATTCAGAATTTATCTTTTATAATTGTGTAAGCATAAATTTTATTTAATATTTGGAAACAATAGAACTTACAGTAGATTTAGCATTAACAAGAATGCTTTTCGAACGTTATTTCAAATTTGAATTAAGAAGGGAACTAAAGAAAGTACCGATTTACTTTCTTTTAGGAATGTCAACGGTACTGATTTTGCTCGGATTATTTTCTCAAATTGAACTATTGTGGATTTTGGGAATAATTTTCGCTTTACTTGTGAGTTTATTTCTTCTTTTTTATTTGATTCGTTTTAAAATTGCTTCAACAAAAATTTTAAAATATGTGCTCAAAAAAGCAAGCGCTGGAGATAAACATTTTGTATTTTCATTTGATTCCGTTTCAATTAATTATAAGTCAGATAACAAGCAAACTGACATAAATTGGGAGCTAATTAAAAAGTATTTCATCAATGAAAAAGATGTCTATTTATACCTAGAGAATCAAGAACTTTTAGACATAATTTCGGAATCAATTATTGGTGAAGAAAAATTTAATAAATTCATAGAAATTTTAAAAGAAAAATGTAGTCTTGATCCTAAAAGCAAATGATCATTCGTAATGTCATCAAGGCACAACTATTTTCCTTCTGTTATTTATCTTAAAATTCATTCGCATGAAAATCAAATTTTTGCTAGCATTTATTCTTTCAAACTTGTTATTTACTGGTTTTGCACAAATAGAACTGAGCGCTACTGAGTTAGCACAAATCAAAAATGAAATTGACATCGAAGCAGACAGCGTTCGCATACTATTAACTGAGAACCAACAAGATGGCTATTTCCATCCAGAATTGTCGATTGAATTTGGCATTGACACTTTCAAAATTGAACGATTGTATGAACGAAAAATGGAGTTGTCAAATTACACCACTTTCGGAATGGTTCATTCAACCTATGATGCAACAGCTGATTATGACAAATTGCTTAACAAGTATTACAAATTGTTGTTATCAAAATTAAGCGAGTCCGACAAAGAAATTTTACGTGCTGCTCAGCGCAATTGGATCGCTTTTCGAGACAGTGAAATCAAACTTATTGAAACAATGAGTAAGGATGAATATTCCGGAGGTGGCACCATGCAACAGCTTATTGTTTCTGGAAGAATTCATGCGCTAACTAAAGAACGTGTGATTAAACTTGTTGATCTATTGCTTTTGTGCGAGTAATTTTTTTTAGGCTAGTAGCTTTTCAACCATCAAAAAAATTTGATTGGGTGAAGTCATTTGACTGTTTTATTTTTGATTAAGCTAGAATTATTAATTAAATACTCGATCATGAAAAAAACATACTCCTTATTTTCTTTTTTTACCCTACTCTACTTCACCCCATTCGCTCAATCAGTGAATCAAGCTGAAAATCCAGAAAAAATTGTTGGCGGACAAGTCGCTGATCCAAATGCATATCCGTGGGTAGTTCAATTGTATTTAGACAATACTTTTCCAATATGTGGAGCGAGTTTGGTGGCACCAAATTGGGTAATCACTGCTGGACATTGTGTGCAGTCGGACGCGGTTCCAAACAAAGTACGTTTGAACCCACATTCGAGCACCAATCCGCAAGCCTCAACCGAAATTCTAGACATTGAACAAATTTTTGTTTTCCCTGGTTTTGATATTGGCTCAACAACCTATCACCCAGATGTTAGTCTCATTAAATTAACTACTCCCGCACAATCTCACCCAGCAATTCCTATTATGAATCAAGTTACTGATCTTAATTTAATTGATGCTGGTGACTGGTGCAAGGTGCTTGGTTGGGGCTCGATAGATCAATCAGGCACACAATCGGATTTAATGAAAGAAAGCGCAATGGAAATTATCAGTCCAAGTTTTTGTCAAACTGCTTATCCAGGAACATCAATGTATGAGCAAGATTCAACTATTTGTGCAGGTTACTTATCTGGTCAAACAGCTGTTGGCGCAGGATCAGGCGATAGCGGTGGACCACTTTTCGTTCTAAAAAATGGTGAACCCTTGTTGATTGGCGTTGTTTCTGGTGGAGGAAGCATTATCACTACCGACGAATTGCCCGGGATTTACACTAAATTATATATGGTCCGCGATTGGATTCAAGCAACCATGAACCAATCTGCAAATGTGAATGAATTGGTTCAAAAGCATGTGCAAATTTACTTCAATGGACATGAAATTGTTTTAATTTCAAAAATGCAATTGTTGGAGGATGTGTCTTTTGAGCTTTATGATATTCAAGGAAATAGAATCCAATCCGAAAAAACGCATTTGGACGTTGGTGAAAAGCATTTTGGCATAAATCAAACATTGGTTGACGGTATTTATTTTGTGACATTGCAAGGATCAAATTTTCAATCAACTCAGAAAATTTCGGTATTTCATTGATACTGATTTGGTTTAACACGTGGAAAACGTATATTTGCAACCAAAATTTAATCGATGAAATACATACAATTTACTCCCGGAACAATGGAGCCCGCAGCCCTAGAAGCAAAATTAAAAGCAAAATTCGAACCTAAATTCAAGGTTTCTAGTGCTAAGCACAATCCTAAAGAAATAACAGTTGCAGAAGACAAAGCTGTTGGTTGTAAGGTTATTGTGATGAAAAAACGATTGATGATCAATGGTACATTCGCAACGCCAAGCAGAATGATGATCGCCATGTTAGTACTTTTGATAGGTGGAATTCTTATACCAATGATTCTTTATTTGACAATTTTCAAACCAAGATTCCAAGCTGTTGAAAAAGAAGTCTATGATTATTTGATGGCTGAATTAGCGGTATAAAAGAAATTCAAGGATTTTAAGATTCAAGGATTCACATTTGTGTTGAATCCTTGATTTTTTAATTGCAGATTATTCTTTCACTTTAAACGACGCGAAAAAAGCATCTGCCGCTGATTGATTCCATTTTGCGGGATCGCTAATCACGGCAATTTGATATTGTACCTGGCCAATAAGAATAACTTTATATTGTGCTTTTAGGTTATTAGCTTCCACATCAATATTTGCCTGTAAACCTTTGTGACCATTCACTTTCCATGTTTTCAATTGTGACGTTTCGCCTCCGAGCGCACCAACAAACCCATCCATTGACACTTTCGCAATTCCCTCATGATCGGTAATTTCGTCTGTATGAACATTGTGTCCAATAAAGAATAATTGCTCCAACAAGAAAGATTGTGTTTGCACTAAAACAAATCCATCCTGATCATTATTTTCTGTGGTGAAAGGCGTTGGAAATTCGATGGAATAACTTCCTTCTTCCGATTTGAATGTGTAGACTTCAGAAGGCACAAACGAGCTCAAAACAAAAATGAGTGATAATAGAGCAAAACTTTTCATTGACTTTTTCATTGTTTAAATATTAATTACCACAAATGGCAAAGTCAAAGCTAATCATTTGATTTATATAACCTCAACGCTACATCTATTTCTTTACCTTAAATGACTTTAAAAATTTGTCTGTCGCAACTTGGTTCCAGATAGTTGATTCACTTACGACAGCTAACTGGTATTGAATTTGACCAATTATAACAATGTTATATTCTCCTATCAAGTTCAAACTGGGGATATCCAATTTAGCCTTTAATCCGTTGTTTTTATTCACAACCCATTTTTCTTGCGAAATGATGGTACCTTGCATCGCATCCACAAAAGATTTAAGTGAAGTTTCCGCCAGCGCTTCTTGATCTGTGAGTGTTGTCTCATGAATATTGTGCGTTGCAAAAAACAATTGATCTTTCAAATTTGATTGCGCCTGTATGGATTTGTAGCTTGTCGTACTCATGTCTTGGGTGCTAACCTCAGATGGAAAGTTAATACTGAATTTTCCTTCTTGAGAAATGTATTTAAAACCCTTCGCTGGCACAAAAGATACCAATACGAATAAGAGTGCACCAAGATATAATTTAATTCCTCGATTTTTCATAGATTTTTATTTTAGAATTTTCTTTCAAATTTATAAAACTTGATTTCCAAATAATTTAACTATTTCGATTTTTTTTAAAAAATACGCTTTTGTGCGTAGTAAAATTCCGATTAAAAACAAGGCATAAAAAAACCCATATAGCGAAGTTTTCCGAAGCTCCAGAAAACAAGATTAGGATTGTCGCTGACTTCTGTAATCCACTGTTGCAAAACTGCATACTCCGAAGAGTTGTGGCCCGCCATTATTCAACAAAAACGCTCCTTAAGGTAACATTTTAAGCTTCAAGAATGAACTATATGGGCTCCGAATGAACGGATATGGTCACTGCTCTAATTCAATAGATGTACCACTAGAGTAAATGTACAAAATTATTTGGAAATCAAAAATTAAAAATGAGAATTTTATGAATTAACGTAATTTTTAACTTTTTAATCGACTTCCCGAAAAGTCGGGACAAGCCTTCTCTTCTTCGGTCCTTAATTTTTAACCTTTTACGCTTCCCCTAAATTTTGTTCTTTGTGATTTGCGAAATATTCCTTCAACTTGTCCGACATGTAATTAAACAAACTCGTCAAAGGTTTTTCAACCATCATTTTCAAGAACATATTTACTTCACCATCAAACTGAATAAATCCTTCGGATTGGTTTTCGCTTTTGGGGATGATGTAAATGGTCAAACGAAATGGAAAAGGAGATTTTTCACCAGCTTTCATATACAATTTAGCTAATCCATCTGCTCCATCTTGCAACAAGGTTATCACAATTGCTCCTTGAACTTTGAAAGAACATTGGTCTTTAGTTGCTTGCCAATCCGAAATTTTATCGTGTGGCATCAAATGAAAAACGTTGTTTGAATCTTTCAAAAAATCAAACACTTCTTGCTGTGAGGCATTGACTAAAACTTTGGTGCTATCAATTTTCATTTTTCCATGTTGAAGGGTTAATTTTCCATTCTTTCAAAGAACCATAATCCGCTTTTGTGACATACTCGTCTTCCAACGCTTTTTCGATTAAATAGTCGTAATCTGTCAATGTGACGAACGGACAATTCGCATTCGCAAAGCGATCTTCTGCTAGGAAAAAACCATAGGTAAAGATTGCCACCAAACCGCGCACATCTAACTTTGCTTCGCGCAAGGCTTCAACAGCTTTAAGACTGCTTCCACCTGTTGAAATCAAATCTTCAATCACAACCACTTTTTGTCCGGCTTCAAAAAATCCTTCAATCTGATTTCCCATTCCATGAACTTTAGGCTCGCTACGCACGTAAATGAACGGAATTCCGAGTTCTTGAGCAACCAAAGCACCTTGTGCAATTCCGCCAGTCGCAACACCTGCAATCACATCTGGCTTACCAAAATGTTCGATTACCGCATCACTATATGCTTGACGAATATATGTGCGAATCGTTGGATATGAAAGAGTTACGCGATTATCGCAATAAATGGGCGACTTCCACCCTGAAGCCCAAGTAAAAGGATTCGAAGGTTGAAGTTTAATCGCCTTAATTTGTAACAAAAATTCTGCTACTTTTAGGGCCTTGTCATTATTCAAAATCATGGGAGCAAATGTACAAAGTTTTTATAGAAAATAGACCAGTTATTATCTGTGAAAAAAACACAATTAAAGCGGAATCAATCGTTTTAGTGAGTGAACGTGTGTTGTCTTTTGAGGCAGATGTTTTTCCATTATTTAAAAAATCGGAACCAAAAATTCCAATTGTTTTGTTGGCCAAAGATGCTCACAAAGAATTTGAACGATTGTTTGAAGATTACAAACGCATTATTGCAGCTGGCGGAATTGTGCGCAAAGGCGACGACTTTCTATTCATCAAACGCTTCGGAAAATGGGATATCCCGAAAGGAAAATTGTCGAAGAAAGAAGACCCGAAAACAGGAGCCATTCGCGAAATTGAAGAGGAATGTGGCATTCAAAATCCAACGATTTCAGAATTTATATGCTGCACCTATCATACATATCGTTTCAAAGATAAACCCCGTCTAAAATTGACTTATTGGTATGGATTGGATTATTCGGGCGATGACATTCTCACTCCACAAACTGAGGAAGGAATCACGAAAGTGAAGTGGTTTTCAAAGGATAAAATTGAAAAAATCAAAAAAAATACGTTCGTTTCGATTTTAGAAGTAATCGATCACTACTTCAAACCTGAAAAATATAAAAACGAAGATTTTGAATTTGATCAATAATTTCAAATTTTGGAATTAAAAAAAGTTTCCTTCTCTTATAATTTATAGCTTATCGTTTAAAACTTCTTAAAAACAGTCGCACTCGCTTGTGCAGTCGGCATAATTACCAAATCGTTAATGGTAACGTGTTGCGGTCGCGTTGCAACGAAATAAATGGTTTCAGCAATGTCTCTCGCAATCAAAGGTTCGTAGCCAGCGTAAACTGCCTTTGCCACTTTTTCATCTCCTTTGAAACGAACCAACGAAAACTCAGTTTCCGCTGCGCCTGGCGCAATATTCGTCACTTTAATGTTGTAATCGACCAAATCGATACGCATGGAACGTGAAAGGGCATCAACGGCATGTTTTGAAGCGCAATAAACATTTCCTCCAGGATAAATTTCTTTACCTGCAATGCTTCCCAGATTGAATACATGTCCCGATTTATTAGCTTTCAAAAAAGGAATTATTTTACGCGAAACATACAGTAATCCTTTGACATTCGTATCAATCATACGATCCCAATCTTCTGTAATTCCTTCTTCAATCGAAGATCGACCGACAGCAAGTCCTGCATTATTGATTAAAATTTGAATGGAGGATTTCACTTCATCCGTTAGCGAATCTATTGCTTCATTTACCTCTTTTTCGCTCCTTACATCAAAATTTAAGGTAATTATTTTAATTTCAGGTTTGCTCAACCGATCTTTTAAGTCAAGTAATTTCTCATTTCGCCGACCAGTGCAAATCAATGAATATCCATTTGCAGCGAAAATTTCGGCGCAAGCTTCTCCAAAACCAGAGGTTGCTCCTGTGATAAAAACAAATTTCTTCATGTTCATTCTTTATTCGTTTTTGGTTTTAACAAAATCACAACTATCAATGTCAAGGCTAAATAGGCAGAAAATCGATAACGTACGATGGCTCCTAAAACAGGCGTAGTCCAACCAATTAAAAGCAACATTAAAAGAGAAAATACAACTAATCCAACCAGCATAGCAAATTCCTGTTGATTCAAGATTCGTCGCTTCCAAAAAGCAAAGATTAAAAAACAATACAGACCAATTACCTCCGCAAACGCCAAATATTTCAAGTCACTTCCTGGGTCGTTAAAAAATGGCCGTATAGAAGCATTTATCATGGCAGCAGGTATGTTTTTAACTAGTTTTTTTGGTGAATAATTGATGTAATCAACAGGAATAAAACTTCCACAACGATTAAATCGAAATGCAAGAAGCCATGGTTTTTTATTTGGAAGTGCCGTGACAATTTTTGGTTCATCTTTTTGGTAAGGAAAAGCCATTTCGACTTTGGTTTCTTTCGTTAAGAAGTAATTTTCTCCTTCAATGCGAAAATGTTTTAATTGCTCATCTTGAAAAATAAAAAAAGTGGAATCGTTTCTGAAATAATTTCCTCCTTTCGAAATACCAATAAAATCATATTGCTTGTCACTCAACAAATTCACGACTTTGTTATTTGACGAAAAATAGATCACAACAATCAAAACGAATCCAGCTAATCCCAGAATTGAAATTCCTAGCCATCTATTTTTGATTCGAACAATGACCAAATAGACAATCCAAGCAATGCATATAAAAAGTAAGGTGTAAATTTTAAAACTTAACAATAAATATGCACCAAAAAAGAGGTAAAGAATGCGTTTCCAAGCTTTGTCTTTCACAATCAAGCCGCGACAAAAAAGTCCAATTCCTAAAAATAAAAATGGCTCTTTCAAAATGCCAGAAGTCCAAAACAAAGTACTTGGGGCAATTAAGAAGGCAATAAACAACCATTTTTTAGAAATGGCAACATAGTTTTTAAAAGCTTTAAACAAATGAAAAATGCCAAAAAGCGATAGAAAACATGTAATCACCATGTTGATTGGTGCATTACCTTGCGAAACAAAATTGATCACAGAATGGAACTTTACCAAGTTTTTGGAATCGTTCAAAATCGCTGATGGATCGCCTGCCCAATGACTTGTTGCACTCAGATAATGATGCACCATGTCATTCGATTCCAAGCTGAACAAAAACTTAAAATAATCAGTTGGTGATTGAAAAAAAACACTCGTTAAAATGCGACTTTCTTCCATGAATTTCCCTGCATCCGCCGTCAATTGCTCAGAACCATAATAAATGGAATAAACATAAATGAAAATAAAACCAACTGTCAGTTTAACAATATACGCTATTGGCATAAAATTCAATTGTCCTTCAAGCTGGAATGGCTTGACATACCTTAATGCAAGTATGCCTAACAAAGAAATAAGAACAGTAAATAAAATCAAATTCGGTTTTTTAGCAGCCTCAAAGTTACAAAGTCCAAGAAATAAAACACCGTTTATTTGTCAGCATTTATCAACGAAAATTGACACTTTGTCAGGAATCATTGGTTGGCACAAACATTGTCACCATGGTTATTCAAAACAAACAATATAAAAATGAGAACAGGCAAAATTAATGTTCAAACCGAGAACATATTTCCAATTATTAAGAAATTTCTTTATTCAGATCATGAAATTTTTCTGCGCGAACTCGTTTCCAATGCTGTTGACGCAAATCAAAAATTAAAATTCTTTGTATCAAACGGTGAATTCAAAGGCGAATTAGGCGAATTACAAGTAAATGTGATTCTTGATAAAGAAAACAAAACCCTTACTATTCAAGACAACGGAATCGGCATGACTGCTGATGAAATTGACAAGTACATCAATCAAATTGCTTTTTCTGGAGCGGAAGAATTTGTTCAAAAATACAAAGGAACAGAAGGCGCGGAACAAATCATCGGGCATTTTGGACTTGGATTCTACTCCGCTTTTATGGTAGCAGAAAAAGTTCATATCCGAACCTTGAGTTACCAAGAAGGTGCCCAAGCCGTGCAATGGGAAAGTAATGGTTCTCCTGAATTCACCATTGAAGACATTGAAAAAACAAATCGTGGAACAGAAATCATTCTATACATTGCCGAAGATTCTTTGGAGTTTTTAGAAAAAGGAAGAATCACAGAGATTTTGACAAAATACTGCAAATTCTTGCCAATTCCAGTGATTTTTGGGACAAAAACAGAATACATCGATTCTCCGTCAGGCGAAAAAGACGATAAAGGAAATGTAAAACGCGAAGCCGTTGAAGTACCAAATCAAGTGAATAATGTTTCTCCGGCTTGGACCAAAGCACCAGTTGATTTAACGCGTGAAGATTACGATTCATTTTACCATGAATTGTATCCGATGTCGTTCGAACCACCTTTGTTTCATATCCATTTAAATGTGGATTATCCATTTAATTTGACTGGAATTTTGTATTTCCCTAAAATCAAGGAAAATGTGGAAGTTCAACGAAATAAAATCAATTTATATTCGAATCAAGTTTTTATTACGGATAGTGTTGAGAACATAGTTCCTGAGTTTTTAACTTTGCTTCATGGAGTAATTGATTCACCAGATATTCCGTTGAATGTTTCGCGTTCGTATTTGCAAGCGGATGGTAATGTGAAAAAAATATCTTCCCACATTACGAAGAAAGTTGCGGATAAATTGGCGGAAATGTTCAAAAATGACCGTGCTGATTTTGAATCTAAATGGGATGACTTGCAAGTTTTTGTGCAATATGGGATGCTTTCAGAAGACAAGTTTGCTGAAAAAGCGAAATCATTTGCACTAGTGAAAAATGCGGAGGATGCTTACTTTACCTTGGAAGAATACAAAGAAAAAATTGCTCCGCTGCAAACGGATAAAGACGGAAAAGTAGTTGTTCTTTATACCAATAGCACAACAGAACAATTTGGTTTTGTGAAAAAAGCAAAAGAACGTGGTTATGACGTTTTGCACATGGATAGTCCACTAGCTCCCCATTGGATTGCGAAAATGGAGCAAAGTGAAGAAAATATCATGTTCTCACGTGTGGATGCAGACACGCTTGACAAATTGATCAAAAAAGAAGAAGAAATTCCTTCGAAACTTTCTAAAGAAGAAGAAGAAACATTAAAACCTTATTTTGAAAAAACAGTGGATGCTCAAAAATTCTCTGTTCAATTTGAAAGCATGAGTACTTCCGAAGCACCAATAATCATTACTCAACCCGAATTTATTCGAAGAATGATGGAACAACAAAAACTTGGAGGTGGCGGTTTCATGGGTGTTTTTCCAGAAAAATATAATTTGGTTGTAAATGCAAATCACCCAAAAATATCCGAAATTCTTGCAATTGAAGAAGGGAAAAAAGATGCGAAAGTGAAACAATTGACTGATTTAGCTTTGCTATCGCAAGGGATGTTGAAAGGAGAATCACTTGATGCGTTTATAGAACGAAGCATAGAATTAGTATAAAAAATATAACTTTGTCGGGGCGGATTTCGGTTCGCCCCTTTTTAAATTCTGCACATTTTGTTTAAATTCATAGGCGCTTTTGCTGGATACATGCTCACTCGAAGTTTTTTCGGTGGACTCATTGGTTTTTTTATTGGTTCAGCAATTGATAATTACCAGCTGATTAAAACAGCGGCACAAGGTCAAGGGCAAGCTGGAAATAGCGGTGGCGGATTCAGAGGTGCTGAAGATATTTTTCAATACTACCAACAACGCAGTTCAACAACGAATGATGTGCCAACCATGCTTATGGCACTTTCTGCTGCTGTCATGAAAGCTGACGGAAAAGTGCTAACGGCAGAGTTGAACTATGTAAAATCATTCTTCTTACAACAATTTGGTCCACAATTTTCAACGCAACACCTACAAACACTCAAACGCTTTTTAGACACTGGGAATATTCCTCTGCAACAAATCTGTAATGATATTCGCATGCGTATGCAACCTGAAGTTCGGGTTCAATTGATACATTATTTATTCGGAATTGCAAAAGCCGATGGTGATGTTTCAAATGCAGAAATCAATGTCATTTCCAACATTGCCCAAATGTTAGGAGTTTCAAATGTAGATTTTGAATCGGTTAAAAACATGTTTTACCGAAATGTCAATTCGGATTATGCCGTTCTTGGCATCGATCCAAGTGCAACGGATGAAGAAGTGAAAAAAGCTTATCGTCAAATGGCAATCAAATTTCACCCTGACAAAGTAGCGCAAATGGGCGAAGAATATCAAAAAGGGGCGAAAGAAAAATTCCAGAAAATTCAAGAATCGTATGACGCGATAAAAAAACAACGAGGGTTTAAGTAGTTATCGAACTTACTTTCCAATTTTCCATTCACAAAAATCCAAGTTTTTTTTCTATGCTTTGAACCGAACTTTCATTCGATTGTACAGGTTTAAAAATCGAAGCATCATGAAAAAACTAGTTAGCATCATCGTCATTTTCGTTGGACTTGTACATTCCAATATTTTCGTAGCGCAACAAAGCTCTAAAAAGGTTCAAGTTGCCATTTTATTCGACACTTCAAACTCGATGGACGGTCTCATTGATCAAGCCAAAACTCGGATATGGGGTATTGTAAATGAAATTAATTCGTTAAGATATCAAGGAGAAGTACCAAAACTCGAAATCGCCATTTACGAATATGGCAAAAGCAGTTTATCTGTTCAAAATCATTACGTTTTGCGTTTACTGAATCTTACGAATGATTTAGATGAAGTTTCAAACCAATTGTTTTCCTTACGCACAAATGGTGGTGATGAGTTCTGTGGAGCAGTCATCAAACATTCTTTGGATGAATTAACTTGGTCTACAGATCCTAGTGACTTGAAAATGATTTATATCGCAGGAAATGAACCTTTTACTCAAGGCCCAATTCGCTATCAAGAAGTTTGCGCAGATGCAAAAAAACGTGGCATTTTCATCAATACCATTTACTGTGGACCATACGATCAAGGTGTAAACGAAAGTTGGAAAGATGGTGCAACATGCAGTAATGGAAGTTATTTTAACATCAATTCAGACGCAAAAATTGTAACAATTCCAACTCCTTACGATGATCAAATTAATTCATACAATGATTCTTTAAATCGTACCTATTATGGTTATGGAAAACTTGGCGAAAGCAAAAAATTAGTGCAATCAGCAGCAGATTCAGACGCGGAGGTACAATCAATTGCAAGTAAAGTGGAACGCACAAAAGCAAAAGCAAGTGCGAATTATTCTAATTCTTCTTGGGACATTGTAGATGCTGTGAACCAAAAAGAAGTTGATATTCTTAAACTCAAAGACGAAGAATTACCAATGGAATTAAAAGGAAAAACAGAAGCTGAAAAATTGAAATTCATAGACGAAAAGAATGCTGAACGTAAAAAATATCAGACCGAAATTGTCAACCTTTCAAGCGAGCGTCAAAAATACATTGACGAAGAAATGGCGAAACGTGAAAAAGAAGGAATGAAAGCTGATGATTTTGGAACGAAGGTAAATGAAAGTATTTTGAAAACAGCCTTAGGTTTGGGGTATGAACGGAATTGAATTGGTTTTTTGGTAAAAAAATAATTCATTAGTAAAGTACTGAATATAAAGCAATTAATAATTTGGGTAAATTGGCAAAATTACCAACGCGTTGGTAATATTACCCTCGGTTTTTACATTCGACTTAACTTAGAAAACCTAATTAATTTGTAGATTTTTAGTTCAGAAAATACATATTAAAAACTTAATTAAAATACTGATTTTTAATTAAATATTTTGGGTAATTTAACTTTGTTGCTGCCTACGGCGGTGGCAAACTTCCGAAGGAGAAAAAGCAACGCTTTTGAAGACTGAGCGGTAGCGTAAGGAAAACAAAGTCAATTACCAACGCGTTGGTAATATTACCCCCGACTTTCTCCTTAATCAACATTTAAAAAATTATCCGCCTTTCTTTTTCCGCGCTCATTCAAAGAAACCAAATAATAATGCATAAAGTAATCTATTTTGACCAGATTCGCATCTTTAAACACATCAATATGCGCCTTAACTGTTTTCTTTGAAAAATTCAATTCAGAACAAAGATCTATGTTCTTATAGGCTTGACCAGACAACATCATTTTTATGATTTTAATTCTTGCTGGATGAGCAAAAGCACGCGCAGTTAAAGATAATTCTTGATCGTTTTCTGTGTAGTTATTAAATTTTATTGCACCCATAGCTGTAATAATTTTAAGGTTGGTTAAATGGTTATTTACCTAAAGTTAATAAATTCTATTATTTATCACAAATTTTTTCGATAAATTGATGGCAAACTTTTCATACATTTAAACCATGAAATGTCAAGCGCTGATTCACAAACTTGATTCCTTAAAAATGTGTTGCCTCCTGATTCCCGACGCAACACTTATCGCTCTAAATAACAACGAATCCAAAGGCCGCTACAATCAACGTGTATTGGTTACAGTAAATGACACAATCACATGGCAAGGAGGCATTGTCGTTTATGGAGAAGGTTTCGGATATGTCACATTCTCCAAAGCCAGAATGAAGCAACTAAATGTGCTTGAGGGAGATACTGTATCTGTCGAACTTCAAAAAGACACTTCTGAATTTGGTCATGAATTTCCTGAAGAATTAGAAATTGTGCTTGCGCAAGATCCAGAAGCAAAAAAACGATTTGCAGATTTAACGCCAGGAAAGCAGCGCACCATTATCTATTACATTCTACAAGCGAAAGGCAGCGACAAACGCATCGAAAGATCCGTTCTGTATATGAGAAATTTAGTCCTTTGTCCTCTTGGCAAGGAAACCATGCCGATGATTATGAAAAAAGCCTAATCCACACTTTTTCGCGCGCGAGTCATTTCTCTTTTTCCAGGAGGTCCAGGCAACGACTCTACAATAAACCCAAGCGATTTTAAATCTCTTTTCACTTGCCCTTTGGCGCAATAAGTCACTAAACATCCATTTGATTTGAGCATTTGAAACATCTTGTTGAGCACAGAAACATCCCACATCTCGCTTTGAGCTCGAGGACCAAATGCATCGAAGTAAATAAGGTCGATGGAATCTGGAATTACTTCAAAATCTTCTATTTTTTGATGGATTTTATGTAGAGAAAAATTTGGACCTAAATCAACCATCTTGTTCCATTCTACAAAATGGATTTGCTCAAATTTTTTTTTAGCTTCTTCATCAAATGTATCCACGTAATTCAGCGACTCAACCAAAGATTTTTCTACTGGAAAGGCTTCAATGCCAAAATATTCTGCGTTTATGTTCCAATCTTCAGCTATTTGCCATGTCAAATATGCATTCAATCCAGTTCCAAATCCCATTTCAAAAATTCGAACAGATTGATTTTGAAACAATTTGAGACCGTTTTCTAAGAATACATGTTTTGCTTCTTGAATCGCGCCATGCGATGAATGATAGGTTTCATCCAATTCTTCCACATAAATGGTGTGAGATCCATCACTTGTTGCTACAATTCGTCGATTCATACAACAAAAATAGCGCTATTAACAATTGTTAATATCTCATTTTAATATCTTTTTACACATTTGAAAATAGAATCAAAAAATCCCTCATCTTATTCACTATCTTTGTTTCATGGAGAATAATTCGGAAAACAAACGTAAACCAGTAACTCGGCTGGCGCAAAATACATCTATTATCACTGAGCTCGGACGAATACCGCCGCAAGCCATTGATTTAGAACAAGCTGTATTGGGTGCCATGATGCTCGAAAAAAATGCGGTTACGGATACGATTGACATTCTCAAAAAAGAAAGTTTTTACGACCCAAAACATCAATTTATTTATGGTGTAATTCGTGAACTTTTTGGTAATTCAAGTCCGATAGATTTGCTTACCGTGATAAATCAACTCAAGAAAAACGGTGAATTGGAAGCTTCTGGTGGAGCAGCTTATGTTTCACAACTGACAAACAGAGTTGCTTCGACTGCTCACGTTGAATTTCACGCACGCGTTATTTCAGAAAAACACATCAAACGCGAGTTGATTCGCATGAGTTCAGACGTTATTCGCGATGCGTATGATGAAACAAATGACGTTTTTGATGTGCTCAACAAAGCAGAAGGCGAATTGTTTCAAATTGCAGAAAACAACATGGGAAAAAATGTTGACATCATGCAAAATGTTGTGCGACAAGCGATTGAAGAAATTGAAAAAGCATCTCAAAATAAAAGTGGTATTTCTGGAATCCCAACAGGATTCATCGATTTAGATAAATTAACTTCTGGTTGGCAACGATCAGACATGATTGTTATCGCAGCCCGACCAGCCATGGGGAAAACAGCTTTCGTACTTTCGATGGCGAGAAACACAGCCGTTGACCACAACATGGGCGTTGCTTTTTTCTCCTTGGAGATGTCTTCTGTTCAATTAGTAAAGCGGTTGATTGCCAGTGAATCCCGTTTAAGCGCAGAAAAATTGAGAAAAGGAGACTTGGCAGAACATGAATTCCAGCAATTGCACACACGTATTGCTAAATTGGCTACTGCCCCACTCTACATCGATGATTCTCCCGGAATCAGTGTTTTTGACTTGCGTGCAAAATGCCGACGATTGAAAATGCAACACAATATTGACATGGTCATCATCGATTATTTGCAATTGATGACGGCTGGAGGATCAAAAGGAAGCGGAAACCGCGAACAAGAAATCTCAACCATTTCACGATCTATCAAAGAAATTGCGAAAGAACTCAATGTGCCAATGATTGCCTTGTCTCAGCTAAGTCGTTCGGTTGAACAACGAGGTGGCGACAAACGTCCAGTGTTGTCAGATTTACGTGAATCTGGAGCCATTGAGCAAGACGCAGATATCGTTTCTTTCATTTATCGTCCGGAATATTACGGATTGATGGAAGATGAATCAGGTCAATCGAACCAAGGAGTTGGAGAAATTATTGTTGCGAAACACAGAAATGGTGCTTTGGACAATGTTCGCTTGCGATTTATCGGAGAATTTGCTCGTTTTGAAAATTTCAATTCGTTCGTAGACGATTCCAATTTCTCTGGAGGCTCGAATAGCTTAACCCAAAAATCATCTTTTGAGCAAAATAACATGACAATAAAGTCTAAAATGAGTTCGTTTAATGATGATGGCGTAAATTTTGATAAAGATTTAAACGATGACGTTCCTTTCTAATTAACGATCAATTTAAACTTCAAAATGATTAAACAATTTATAATATTCTCTTTCTTTTTCCTCGGAATTCAAGCACGTGCTTCGCAACTCCTAATTCCTATGGACGAAAGTCAACGGAATCATTTAAAGGCTTATGGTGTTGCTTTTTGGGTACTCGAACATGATTTAGTAATCGATTGGTTGCTCAACTACCGAGGTGGTTCGTTCATGCTTCCACACGTCAAAGCGGTGGAAGAAGAGTTGGTGATTCGTGGCGTTTCCTATGAAATTTTGGCCGATGGTCAAGCTAGTGGAATTCGTTCGATGATAACAAGTCCCGAGAAAAACATGGAAATCGTTCAACTGGAAAAAGCTCCAAAAATTGCGGTGTACACGCCAGACGGAAAAATGCCATGGGACGATGCGGTAACGTTGGTGTTGGAATATGCCGAAATTCCGTACGAAAAAATTTACGATACTCAAATCATTCAAGGATTATTGCCTACCTATGATTGGTTGCATTTGCACCACGAAGATTTCACAGGACAATATGGTAAATTTTATGCAGCGTATCGAACAGCTCCGTGGTACAAACAACAAGTTGCTGATGCTGAAAAACTCGCTCAGGAATTGGGATTTAGCAAAGTCTCTGAATTAAAACGAGGAGTTGCGATTAACATTAAGAATTTTGTAGTTGGTGGAGGATTTCTTTTCACCATGTGTAGTGGAACCGATAGTTTTGATATTGCATTGGCTGCGCAAAACACAGATATTTGTGCAAACATGTACGATGGTGATGCCGCAAGCCCAAATTGCCAGCATGATTTAGATTTCGAGCAAACTTTTGCCTTCGAAGATTTTATCTTGGAAAAAGACCCAATGCAATATGAATATTCAAACATCGATGGAACAGAATTGCGAAGATCTCAAGGAGTGCGTGAACCGCTAGATAAATTCACATTGTTTGAATTTTCTGCGAAATGGGATGTTGTGCCTACAATGCTTACACAATGTCACACAGACATTATCGATGGATTCATGGGACAAACAACGGATTTCGTTAAATCTACCATCAAACCAAACGTGTTGATTTTAGGCGAAAATAAAGCGTTGGGAACAGCGCGATACATTCACGGAGAAATGGCAGAAGGTACTTGGACATTTTATGGTGGACATGATCCAGAAGATTACGAGCACAAAGTAGGCGATCCTCCTACAGATCTTAATCTACATCCGAATTCTCCAGGTTATCGTTTGATTTTGAATAATATTCTTTTTCCTGCAGCGAAGAAGAAAAAGAGAAAAACCTAGTAAAGGGACAAAAAAAAGAAGAATGCTGAGTTTCAAGTCAACATTCATCATTCAAAGATTATAGGTGAAAATTACTTAGCAGATGTTACTGCTTCATTCCAAGTAATTTCAGCAGATTTCGGTGCTAAATCACGCGCTTCACCTTCTGCAAAAACACCTGTAAAATTGATGAACATATCTACCAATTGCATGTCGTTTTCACGACCACCAGGCATTTTGTCCCAATTTGCAGAGAATTTTTCAGAGTCACCAGGAAACATCAAAAACGTTTTTCCCTTGCTGTCAGCATTCGCGTAATTATTCCCATCAGGCATTTTTACATCTACTTTCGATGGGTAGATAAATCCAATTTTATCTCCACGGTATTGAACATCAAATTTTGCAAATGATGCTCCCGATTCTTTTTTCGAATTTTTTAACTGTACGTTGAATTTACCAGCGGTAAAATCATTTTTACTTGCAGGTAATTTAAACGCTGGAACGTTTTCTATCACAGACAAAGGCACAACACGCTGAACTCCAGCTAAATTAAAGGTATATGTTTTGTATTTATTCAAATTTGTACCAACTACACCCATCGTTTTGCTTTTCGAATCATAGGGATCAACAATGACAAATTTATCTTTTGGAGTCATGACATTATCTCCAATTTTAAACGAACATTTTGAAGCATCAAAAAGCAAGAAGTCAGCTGTTTTGTTCGTGATTTTTAATTTAAACTTAGCATCTGTTACTGTTGAAACTACATTTGTGATCTCAACGGTGTATTCATCTGATTCTAAAGTTAAATCGTTGTAAACAATTTTATCGAATTTTAAGGATTCATCTTGCGCCTGTAAAACGTTAGATGCTAAAGCAATTAGTGCTGTTAATAATAGTGTTTTTTTCATCTCTTTTAAAATTTTACGGAAAATTACAATTTTTATGCCATACTGGTTTGAAGATTTGAATCCAAATTAAATTTACAATCCTGCTTTTAAGTTCTATCCTCGAACCATCCTTTTCTTTGTATTGGAATCGCTATTTTTACAAAAAATTGAAAAATGAAAATAATTGCCCTATCGGGAAGTCTTAGCTCAGTATCAATCAACGAGCAATTGGTTCAATACATTCAAAAAACATATGCGTTGAATGAACTCGAGTTAATCAACAACAAGAGCCTGGAAATACCAACATATTCTGCTGATTTTGAATCGAATGAAGGGATTCCTGAGTCTGTCAAAAGTCTATGTGAAACGATAATTTCAGCCGAAATCTTGTTGATCGCAACTCCAGAACATAATGGAAATATGTCGGCTTATTTAAAATCAATGTTGGACTGGCTATCTCGAGAAAATCGTGATTTCATGAAAGACAAACCAGTTTTCGTTCTCGGAACATCACCAGGAAGAAGTGGAGCAGCTGAATCCATTGAGAATGTGCGCAAATTTGTAATTCGATTAGGTGGGAATTTTATCGCTCAATTTAGTTTACCTTCCTTTGGACATGTGTTTGAAAATGGCGTTTTGATCAAAGAACATGCAGATAAACTGGATCTATTCGTTGAAAAAATAAAATTAATCTGATGGCAGTATATAAATTCAATGGATTTATTCCTGTGGTACATGAATCGAGTTTCATTCATCCGAATGCGGCAGTGACAGGCAATGTCATCGTCGGTAAAAATGTGTACATCGGTCCGGGAGCAGCAATTCGCGGAGATTGGGGACAAATCATCATCAAAGATGGCTGCAACGTTCAAGAAAACTGCACAATTCACATGTTCCCAGGCACAACTGTAACCTTGCACGAAGGAGCGCACATTGGTCACGGAGCAATTATCCATGGTGCAAACATTGGCAAAAACTGTTTGGTTGGAATGAATTCAGTTGTAATGGATGACGCTGTAATCGAGGACGAATGCATCATTGGAGCACTTTGTTTTGTTCCTGCAAATATGCACTTACCAAAAAGAAGTCTGGCGGTTGGGAATCCTGCGAAAATTGTCAAAGAAGTCAGCGATGAAATGATTGCTTGGAAAACAAAAGGGACTGCATTGTATCAACAACTTCCCAAAGAATGTCAGGAGACGCTTGAGGCTTGCGAACCCTTGAGAGAAATCGAAAAAGACAGACCAAATCAAGAAGCAATTTTTAAGACTTGGAAGAAAACGAAGTAAGAGCAAAGAAGCAGAATGAAAATGAGAATGAGAATAATTCTGATTGTATTATTTATAAATAGTTTAGATTGCTTCTCCCAAAATTCAGCACAAGGAAATTATTTGGCAATTACACCATATTCTGTTTCATTCTTTAAATTGAAGAAATCGCATAAGGTCAAATGGTATCGTAGAGGATGCACTGATCATGAAAAATTACAAATTGGAACTTGGTCACAAAAAAATGACACCGTCCAAATTGAAATAAACAATAAGATAGATCATTTCATTTTGAGCGACGAAAGTCTTTGTCACATTGACAAGGACGGTAAACCCACACCAATTGAATATGGAATTCGGAAAACACGTATAAAAACACGATTAGGAGTCTTCATTAAAGCCGAAAAAGTTAGAAAATCTAGTCCTGAGTAGATGATTATTCTTAATGAAAAGTATTTGAAAATACAACATCAAGCTTCTTGTTTTTTTCTTTTTCCGAAATAAAAAATGAAGTCAAAATTTAATGAATGTACATTTTGACCTGCGATGCCTTCATAGATTTGCCCTCCTTGTGAAATTTTCATGCCAATCTCAGGATATTTTTGAATAAAATATTGATAGGAAATCCCATAATCAATGGTACGCTGACTTTTTAATTGCGCCCGAATACGAATTCCAGTTCCTATATTTACAGAACTCCATTCAGTGTTTATGTCTGGACCTATAAAATTGTATTGTAACGCATCCACAGAGCGGATCGATCCATTCAATCCTTGAATTGCGACCAAACTGCCTCCAAAGTTCAAAAGCGCAAAAATTTCATAATGAGGTTTGTTAGATTCATAAACACGATAACCTAAATTGAAATCATTTGCAAAAGCGAGGGATCGGATACTAACCTTGGAATATGTTGTTTCATTTTTAAATTTCAAGCTTACTGTGTTTGTTTTGAATGCTGAATTAATTTCAAAAAGCCAATTCTTGAGTTTATAGTTTGTACAAATCCCTAAGTTTAATCCAAGAATTCCATTTCTAGAAGAAAAATTATCCGATGCTATATTTGATTTATTTGCAATAGTTGAAAAACTTAAATTGGGATGCGCTTTTATGCCAAATTTAAATCCATTTTGGTTAAAAGCCACATATGAATGAAAGCAAATCAGAAATATCAAGACCTTATTTTTATGAAAAGACGTTAGCATAAATCCCAGATTAATTTCATTAAAAAAGGAAAGAAATTCTGCCTTTAGAACTCCATCCGAACTTTGAAATTATAACGAATATTTGGATTCAATATTGCTCAACCTTGATTTTCATAAATCGAAAAAGTTGATCGAATTTGGTTTTGTGCGTATCGATGTAGGCGTTGGCATCTTGAAGTAATTTTTTTGCATTTTCGCGACTTGCATCACTTAAATCTTTAGATGCTGAAATAATTTCAGGTTGAAAACGAAAGTAAATCAAATTGCGATCTTCATGCGTTAAAGCGTTCAACGCATCATCTGTTTTATTAGATTCCAATTCGTAGACATCTTTTTGCAAGCTTTCGTCTGCTCCTGTCCCCAGACTGATTAAAATGATTGGATCTTCTGGGTAAAACATCCGTGCATAATCATAAGCCATTTTAGCTGGATTCTTCGTCGCCAAAATACCATCAGCTAACAATCGATGTCCCATTTTTAAGGGTGGAAAAACTCCAGGAAATGCCGAACATGCTGCCATCATTTTGGCAAGTGGCATGGAATTCAAATGACTCATGGAATCATTGAAAAAATAGGGTTCGTCTTCGTTTAAATCGTAGGAAAAGAACATAAAATGTTTATCCAAATCGCCCAGTTGCGTGGAACCGAAAAAATGGTCTAACATAAAATGAAGCGGATATTGTGATCCCGAAGTTAAATGCTGAGGTGCTTTGGCAAAAAATTGCTCGCCTCTGCGCATATAAAGGTTCATGATTTCTCCTGGAGAATGGATTGACTCACCAATTCCATTTTTCATCATTAGCGCACCTGAAATGATTGTTCCTGTGCTCGTAGCTGCATATACATCTACCCAAGAAGATGGATCAATCTCAGGATCATATTCCGAAATGGTATTTTGAATATATTCTATTAATCGCAAAGGCAAGATTCCGCGAATCCCTCCACCATCAATAGAAACCACAACTCGATACCTGCACTGCATCCTGCAAATTACGAATAAATCCGCAGAGTATCAACTTTTTAAGCCTAGATGAATATTTTGGACTTGCCAGCGAAAATTCGTCGAGAATTAGCGAACTCTCAAACTTCTACCCTCACGAAGAACTCCATTTGGGTTAATTCCATTCATTTGACACAATTTAGATACCGAAGTTCTATTTCTATTGGCAATTGCCGTCAAGGTGTCTCCAGAGCGCACACGGTAGTATTTTTTAGCAGGAGCAGCTGGTTTTATTGGAGCCGCTACTGCAGCTGTCGCTTGAATGACTTCGTCGCCTTCCATGTCAATTACTTTGGCTCCCTTCTCAAAAAGTGCTTTGTGAACGAATAGATTTTCGTCCTTGCATTTTTTATGTTCGAAATCAATGACTTGTTCTGGATTCATGGCAGCATCATAGAAACGAACTTCGAAATGCAAATGAGATCCACGTGAACGACCTGTATTTCCTCCTAATCCTATTAACTGACCAGCTTGAACTTCTTGATTCGGAAGCACTGAAATTTTGTCTAAGTGAGCATAAAATGTCTCCAATCCATTGTTGTGACGCACAATTACCAAATTACCAAATCCACCATCATTGAATTTTGCATAGCGAACCTTTCCAGACCAAGCGGAAACGATCGTGTCTCCCGTTTCTACATCAATGTCAATACCATTATGATATCTTCCTCCGCGCATTCCATAACGAGAGGTAACAATACCTGGTGCTGGAATTTTAAACTCTTTGTCGATATCTTCTAATAAACACAACCAAAGTGTATCTTGTAACTTTGTTAAATCGTTGGTACGGTCTGATGTGTAGCAAACATCATGGTCCCACGTTTGGATCAACGACAAAGAATCATACGATTGAATCAATTCATTCAAATGGTGATTCATCACGCCGTCAAAATTCAAATCATCCAAAAATGCCCAAGATTGATCATCGAAAATAACAATGTCTCCTTTGAACGTTTGAACTGTGTCTATTGGTTCTTGACCGAATGCCTGATAACTGATTGTAAATGAAAGAGAAAGAAATAAGAAAAGCGTTTTCAACATAAATTTCATTTTTTAGAGAGTTGGAGAGAAAACCTCGGTTGCAAATATAGTGGTTTCTCCTTACTTGGCAAGTACATCCAAAACTAAAATATCAAAAAACAAATCTTCATTTGGTTTCACAATGTCCACGTATCCCTTTGTACCGTAAGCCTCGCTAGATGGAACTGTTACAAACAACTTGTCGCCTTTTTTAGCATTTATTAACGCTTTTTTGAGTCCTGGAACCAAGCCATTATCCTCTAATTTCAGTGTAAAGGGAATATTTGTTCGAAACGAACTATAATACATTGGTGATGATGGTGAACTAGCAATAGCATGAAAAACGATGGAGTTCGTTTCATTAAATTTCAATTTGTTGCTTTTATTTTCTTCGAGAATATAAACTTTATTTCCATCTCGCATTCGTGTTGGTTTTTTCTTAGATAGAATTCGAATAGCTAGAAAATTGTCAGCATTATCAGGAATGAGACCATCTATTCCTTTATTTCCTCTTGCCATTGCTCCTGGTAACTTTATGTATGCAAAATCACCAACTTTCAACTCTTTTAAAGGTATGTCCCAACCTGGTTGTCGTCCAAAACCAAGAATGTATGGCATCGATTCCATATTTAATAAATGATTTCCGTCAATTACAGTGCTGTCTTTTAATCGGACTTTGAAATCAATCATGATTACATCGCCATGCATCAATTTCTCTCCTTTGCCATGTTGGATCCAAGAAACAACAATACCATTCTCCAATTTTTTTGTGTCGATTACTTTTTGCGGAACATCCAACGGATTGGCATTTACATTTTGTGTAAATCCTTCTACATTCTCTTTTTCAACGCCTTCAGTTTTGCAGGAGAAAAGCAAAAGAGTTAAAACACCCAAAGAAATTATTCTCATAACAAATCGTATAAATAAAAATCAACAACAATGGTGGTTAAAGGTGGTATTTTGTTCATGTCTCCAATTAATCCATGTGCCAAATGACTTGGAATAATAAATTTCACACGATCTCCTTTGTTTAGTAATTTTACTCCTTCTTGAATTCCTGTTTCAATGTCGGCCTTATCAATTTGAAATTCCTCGACTTCATCGGAAGCAGTTTGGTAACATTTGGTTCCGTCCAATAAGGTTATTGCATATTCAACTTGAGCTAAATCCCCGACTTTGGCTTTTGCACCATTGCCTTTTTCGTAAATGTAATATTGCAATCCAGATCCTGTTTTGGTCATTTTCCAATCAGCATGTTGCGCCAAAAACAAATCAATGGCAATCTCTTCTTCCAAAGCCAATTCCTTATGCATGTTGGTTGATTCCTTTGTGGACCATTCAATCGGTTTATCCTTTTCTTCAGGCGCAGTGTCGCAGGCAACGAACGAAATCAACAAAAATCCTATGACACTTTTCTTAATCAAAATAAATCGGAATTAATTCTTGAAATTTAGTGAGTGTCTCATTCATCGATAACTCACTGATTCCTCCAGCCGCGTATTTATGTCCACCACCTTCGAAATGATCGCTTGCTAATTTATTTACTTCGTAATCGTCTTTGCTGCGAAATGAAATTTTGATTTTACCGTCTTTTTCGGCGAAAAATGCAGCTGCCTTCACCCCTTCAATGGAGAGAGCAATATTCACCAATCCTTCTGTATCTCCTTTTTGATGATGAAATCGATTTAACTCAGCTTCAGTCAATGCGATTGTTGCAATTTTTCCGTTGCTCAATAAATTGAGTTTTTCGCTTGTTGCAAATCCTTGAAGTCGCAAACGATCCACCGAATTTTGATCAAATGTATTTTGATGAATTTTAAAATGTTGTACGCCCATGCGAAGCATCTCAGCTAAAATTTCATGTGTTCTGGGTTCTACAGACGGAAAACGGAAAGATCCTGTATCCGTCATGATTCCAAGATATAGCGGTGTTGCAATCTTTGCGTCCATCAATTCTTTTTCGGAGGTTGCAACAATCAAATCATAGATTAATTGTGACGTTGAACAAGCATCAGGTTTGGATAAGGTAATCGAAGCAAAATCACCTGGATTTAAATGATGGTCGATTAAAACAAAATCGGCTTTTGAGGCTTCTAAAAGTGCTTTCATATCATCACCAACCCGACTCAAAACATTGTAATCGAGCGCAAAAATAAGATCAGCCTTTTCAACTAATTGCTTTACAGTATCTGGATTTTCTTCAAATGTGTGAATGTCCTCAATATCTTCCAACCACAACAAAAATTCTGGGGCTCTATCAGGATGACAAACTGTGACGCTTTTGTTTAATTTTTGTATGAATTGGTATAAACCCAATGAAGACCCAATCGAATCTCCATCAGGAGAACGGTGAGAAGTAATTACAATGGTTTGTGCTTGTTTGATTTTATCAATGATCTGCTGCATGTCTTGTCGCTAAAGCGTTTGTTTTGTTACAAATTACGGTATGTGGTAAATTCTTTTTCTACAATCAATAACCACTTCTTTCAATTGTGTTACATTCAATTCGTAGTTCTTACAATCAATTACTTCTAAAATTTCTTGTGAAAAAATAGAAATTGGCTTGTAATCTTGGTAATCGTATAAGAAAGAAAGCAATTCATCACCACGATTCAATTGCTTCATAATAACTTGGTTGTACTTTGTTTTTTGACTTACATTCTGATGCAATTGCACCGAAACATAGAGATTTTCTAGCCAAGAAAGCGCTTCGAAATAAGCACTTTGCTTTTGAGTTTCAAAATATTGAAAATAAGAATTCAGACCCAAAGTATCGGCTGGCGTATTTGCAATCGACTTATCGATGTTTCCTAAACTTCCCCAAAGCACTTTTGTGCAACGCTTTAAAAGCGTCTTGGCTGCCTTTTTTAATTCGGTTTGCTCTAATAAATCCGCCCAATTATATGTCACTTGCGCAATTGTTGCTTCTTCTAAATAATTTTCAATGGCTGAAGAATCGGTTAACCTAGAAGGTTCTAATTTTAATTTCGGAGCACCTTGAATTGCGCTGCTCATGGATTGAAAAATACTTTTGGTTGTGAGCGGGTGGAAAGTCACCTTCGCTTCAATGGTATCCATAACATCTGTGATATCTTCCAAGTTTGCCTCAATATGCTCAGGTTCACCCGAATTGCAAGAAGCCAATAAAATCAAGCTAAAAAAAAGATATGTTACATGCGATTTAATCATTCAATATGCGTTTTGTTTCAGCTATAATTCTTGATTTCAAATTTTCAGAAACTGGATAAAGTGGCAATCTCATTGCTCCATGCATGATTCCTCTTTCTTCCAATGCAACCTTCACTCCACCAGGATTTCCTTCTTCAAAAAACATCTTAGTAATTGGAAGCAATTCATAATGATACTTTCTAGCTTCTGCCAAATTCTCAGCAACCGAAGCATGCACCATTTTCCCGAATTTCTCTGGAAAGGCGTTGGCTACTACTGAAATTACACCACTCACACCTGCCGCAATTAAAGGCATTGTAATGGCATCATCTCCAGAAAGAACATCGAATCCTTCTGGTTTCAAACGCACCAATTCCATGATTTGTTCCATGTTGCCCGAAGCTTCTTTCATAGCTACAATGTTATCAACTTTCGCTAATTCTAATGTAGTTTCTGGCAACATATTCGAAGCTGTTCGCCCTGGCACATTGTACAAAATAATTGGTAAATGCGTGCACGAAGCGATGTATTTAAAGTGTTCAATAATCCCTTTTTGAATCGGTTTGTTGTAATAAGGTGAAACCGATAAAATTCCATCAACACCAGCCGGAATTTTTTTGAATGTTTCTCCAATTGAAAGCGTGTTGTTTCCTCCAACACCAAACACAATTTTCAAACGTCCTGCATTTTCATCAATCACTGTTTGGAGGACTTCTAATTTTTCCTCCCACGACAACGTTGGAGACTCACCTGTTGTTCCTTGAACGACTAAAAAATCTGTTCCACCTTCAATTTGAAGGGCAACAAGTTTTCGAAGCGCATTAAAATCAATTGTTTTATCTTCATTAAAAGGCGTTACAAGTGCAACTCCAGAACCTTTAAAAATGTTGTGCATGAATGGGATTTTAAGAAGTTATTTTATTGAGAATTTCCTTCGCAAAGTTAAGCATTTCGATTGGTTTGCTTGACTTTGCATCGATGTTTATTTGAACGAAATTATTGGAAGAATTCAATCCAATAAAACGTTTGGTTTTGCTTTTTGCAATTGCTTTCGCAATGCGACCTGAAAGTTCGTTGCACACAAAAATGGCATCAAAATGTTGGTCCAAAGCATCCATAAATGGTTGATTTTTCAGTTTTCCGAAAAAATTATAATCCTTTTCAGATATATAAGTCACATTGCGCACATCATTCATTTCTTCTGGTTTGATTTTTTCTTCTGAAACAACAATAATTTCGCGCTTGCCCAATTTTGGAAAAATGGCATCCAAGTTCATCTTCAATTTCATTGGATCACCAACCTGTTTTGTATTTACGATAAATGCAACGCTATGTATTTCTTCCCAAATCGTCATTCAACCTTCAAAATTAGAAGTGACAAAGGTACAAAACGAGTTTCGTAGTCTTTACATGATCCTAAGAGAGTTGTTCAGTATCAAAAGTTAATTAATCTTAAACAGATCATGAAAATGCCCAATTTACATTTTTGAAGTAAAGCTTTATCCTTTTAATAACTGAATAAAATCATCTTCAGAAAGAATTGGAATATTTAGCTCCGTTGCTTTCTGCAATTTAGACGGCCCCATGTTATCACCTGCCACAACGAAATCTGTTTTTTTCGAGATCGATGACACATTTTTCCCTCCATTCGATTCAATCAATTCCTTCAGTTCATCGCGCGAAAAAGCGGTAAAAACGCCTGAAACAACAAAAGATTTTCCATCCAAAATATTGGAAGCACCTTCTTTTTCTTCGATATGAAATTGCAATCCAATTGCTTTGAATTTCTCGATCTGAATTTTTGTTTCTTCGAGCGAAAAATAGTTGATAACTGACTGCGCAATGCGATCTCCAATTTCATCCACTTGAATTAGTTCTTCAAAATTTGCTTCGCTCAAGCGGTCAATGTTTTTAAAATGCTTGGCCAATTTTTTAGCAACTGTTTCGCCAACAAATCGAATTCCGAGCGCGAAAAGCACTCGTTCAAACGGAACCTTCGTTGATTCTTTGAGCCCGAGCAATAAATTATTTGCCGATTTCTCAGCCATTCGGTCTAGTGCAATGAGTAGATCAAAGGTCAAAGCATATAAATCCACACTTGTTTTTACTAATCCTTTGTCGAACAGCAATTGAACTGTTTCAGCACCGAGTCCATCAATATTCATGGCTTTCCGTCCAATGAAATGTTCCATTTTTCCTTTCATTTGCGGTGGACAATGCAATTCATTCGGACAAAAATGCTGCGCTTCGCCTTCGTTGCGAACCAATTCTGTCTGACATTCAGGGCAATGAGAGATAAATTGCACCACTTGTGCTTGCGAAGTTCGTTTTTCGAGATTCACACCAACGATTTTCGGAATGATTTCACCTCCTTTTTCGATGTACACAAAATCTTCGTAATGAATATCGAACTTTTCTATTTGATCTGAATTGTGCATGGACGCTCGTTTCACAGTTGTACCACCCAAATGCACAGGTTCTAAATTCGCTACCGGCGTGATTGCTCCAGTGCGTCCAACTTGATAATCGATGGATAACAGCTTCGTTTCAACCCGTTCGGTTTTAAATTTAAATGCAATTGCCCAACGCGGGGATTTGGCTGTAAATCCAAGTTCTTGTTGCTGTTGGTAATTGTTCACTTTTATTACAACACCATCAATCTCAAATGGCAACTGATTCCGCTCTATTTCCCAATATTCGATAAAATCCATGATGCCTTGAATCGAATTCACCTTTTGAATGTAGCGATTTTTTGATGGAGGAATTTTAAATCCCCAAGTACCAGCTTTTTCTACTGCTTCAAAATGTCCGGGAGCATCGATGTCATTTCCATAAACGCCATACAAATAGCAATCCAATCCGCGTTCAGCCACAACTTTTGAGTCTTGCAATTTCAACGTTCCAGAGGCTGAATTCCTCGGATTTGCGAATGTAGCTTCACCAATCTCTTCTCGTTCTTTATTCAACTGATTGAAATTCTCAAGAGGGAAGAATATTTCGCCTCTAATTTCAAAATCAGCGGGAAAATCACCTTTCAATTTCAAAGGAACTGTGCGAATGGTCTTAACATTGATTGTTACGTTTTCACCTTGTGTTCCATCTCCTCTCGTGACAGCGCGTGTAAGAATCCCGTTCTCGTAACGAATTCCGATTGCTACACCATCGTATTTTAATTCGCAGACATATTCTAATTCTCCATCCACCAATTTTTTCAATCGATTTTCCCATTCAATGATTTCTTCGCGCGAATACGAATTTGAGAGTGACAACATGGGAAAAGTATGGACAACCGTTTCAAATTTTTTGGTAATGTCACCTCCTACCCGTTTCGTTGGAGAATAATCGTATGCAAACTCTGGAAATTGAATTTCGAGTTTTTGCAATTCTTCCAATAACATGTCGAAATCATAATCTGAAATCGTTGGATTATTGTTTACGTAATAATTGTCGTTGTGCGTATTTATTTGGTCGATGAGCACATCGATACGTGATTTTGCGTCGTTTGAATTCATTGAGCGAATTTACAAATACTAAAATACATTGGTAAAATTTTTAACTGTACAATTTCAATTATTTTTGTCAAAAAACTTCGAAATGAAAAATAAAGTTGCTTTGTGTTTTCTCCTTATTGCACAAATTATTGGAGGTTGTTCAGATACTGACGACAAGTCATCGATTCAAAAAAAGAAACTAGAACAAAACGAATCAAAAAATAAGCAAACGAAAGAAACAGCAATATCGACTGAAATTCAAGAAATAACTAATTCAGACGGCACTTTTGAACTTATACATCCTGGGGTAAAGTTTCGAATTATCTTTCCAGTAAGCAATGTAAAGAAATTTACATCCAAGGAAAAAATGATGGATCAGAACGTTGAAGTTTTCAATTATTCTGCAAACATGAAAGACAAAATTGATGACAACCTCGTTTACCATGTAAGTTTCTCATACATGCCTCATGTAAAATCGAATGAAGAGATTAAATTGTTACTTGAAAATTACCGCGACCACATTCTTAAAGTATCTAAATCAAAATTGGTATTCGATAAAGATGTCCAGAAGTTTGGCGCTTCTGGTAAACATTTCAATTATGTCCAAACAGGTTCTTTGATCACTACAAATTTTCAAGTCTTTTTCAAAAATGGAATTTTCTACCAAGTTATCGTAGCGACGGATTCTGCAAACAAATCAAATAAGTTAATAAAAACATTCATGGATTCTTTTGAAATTCTGGAATGAATATGTGCTGTCGTGTATTGAAATGTTAAGATTCTTTAAATAAACCCGACTTTAACAACAACATATTCACGTTTTCGCTTTATTCGCCTTAGTAATTAACAGACGAATGAAAAAAAACGTATTCACCATTGGGATTTTGATGCTTATTGTTTTAAGCGCATTTTATGTAAAAGCAAATTTCTCTTCATCATCCTCAAACATAACATTTAAAAAATCTACTAAAACAGCTAATTTTGAAGAACTAAAAGACGGCGATTTGATTTTTCAATCTTCATTTTCTGGCCAATCTCTCGCAATTCAGCTAGCAACAAAATCCATATACTCTCATTGCGGGATTGTGTTTTTTAGAAATGGAGAACCTTTTGTCCTAGAAGGCGTTCAACCTGTTTCTTATGCCCCACTTGACGAATGGATTGCTCGAGGCGACAAAAATCAGTATGCTGTAAAGCGATTAAAAAATGCCGAGGAGCTTGTTACGAAAGAGGTAATTGAAAATATGAAACTTGAAGGTGAGAAATTGTTAGGGAAAAACTACGATCTCACTTTTGAATGGAGCGATGATAAAATCTATTGTTCAGAATTAATTTGGAAAATTTATAAGCGTGCGCTGAATATTGAAATAGGTAAACTTCAAAAATTGCGTGAATTTGATTTATCAAGCGATGTTGTAAAAACCAAATTGAAGGAACGTTATGGCACAAATATTCCGTTGGATGAAGACGTGATTTCTCCCGGAGCGATTTTTGAGAGCGAGGTTCTTGAGACGGTTGAAATAAATTAACTTAAACGAGTAGTTGAGTTTCAAGAGAAGATGTAACAATAGACAATACAAAATTGTTTTATTATCATGAAATTACAGCTTCTTTTTATATTATTGACACTTATGAACATAAGTGATTTTCTTAGTCAAAATGACTCAACTCCAGCGAAGGGTAAATTTGAAGTTGATATTTACCCGATTGGAGTCATACTAAATCAAGGAATATCATACTGTCAAGAAATTTCAGGAACAGCTTCTTCTAAAAACAATAATTTCGAATTGAATTTTGGCTACGCTGGAGTACTTTTTAGAGAATTTGATGCTCGAAGATCGTTCGAATCTGGAGTTGAGTTTCCGAAATTTGCAAATGGTCAAATTAATCTCGGCTATCATGTTGTACAGCAAAAAAGCCGCAAAGCAGACAAAAAGAGTTATAAAGCAACTATTTTTACAGGCTACCAAGTCTTAAAATATGGAACTAATCCTTCTGACTATTGGATTCGGGATTCTATTGCATTAAAAGGGTATGAGCGAGTGAACGGTGTCATTATGCATGCTTTGATCGCCGGATTTAGATTTCACTTTATAAAAACCGATACTCGAAGATCAACAACCAGGTTTTTACATAGAAATTCTTTTCAACTTTGTTACTTATTCAATGTAGATAACAAATTAAAGGTCAATTATCTAAACCTTAATACAGCGCATTTGAAAAATCCTTTTGGAGCTCAGATACATGGTGCAAAGTTTAACTACACCTATTCGCGTCGAATTAAAGGCAAATTTGCATTTTCTATCGGAACAGAAGTCTTTTTCGCACCAACAATTAAATACGCTCCAAATCCTAAATTTTATGTCCCGCGAGGTGGAGAAAAAATTAATCCATTGTTTGTGACGTTGAAACTAGGTCTGCGTATAACCGAATAAAGGAAATGCAAACATCAGAATCGTAATCTAAGGTTTAAAAAATATTTCCAAATTAAAATCGTGGTCAACCAAGTCCATTTTATACTCATTGTTTAACACACCGTAGGTTGAAACAAATGCAATTTGCACCATTTTCTTTGTTTTGGTGACAGACTGCAAACCAACTTTTTTTGTGCGCAAGATCTCGGCATCAGCTGCTGAAATGGCATATTCGTCCGCATAGAATTTCATTTCGCACATAGTGATTATGTCATCACGACGATCAATGAGTAAATCAATTTGAAATCCTTTTTCGAAAAGTGCATTTTTCTTGTGTAGAAAACTATTTACATGGGTTTCTACTCCTGAAATCCCAAGTGCTTCTTTGATTTTTGTGATGTGCTTCATGCACAAATTCTCAAACGAATAACCGCACCAAATTTTGTATTCCTGACTTTGTGAAATGCGGTTCCAAGCATCTTTTGTGCTATTTTTTTTACCATCGACAAAACGCAAGAAAAAAAGTGAATATTCGTCCGTAAGTCGGTATAAAGTGTCTCGTTTCTTTTTCTCAAGCGGCTCATACGTGGCGATAAAACCTGACAATTCCAACTCTTTGAGCATTTCTGAAAAATAACCACCATCTGTTAATTTGGTTTGCTTCAAAATTTCTTGTCGGTCCAGTCCCTTTGATTTTTTAGCCAGCGCTCTGACAATTTTCTCGTGATTTCCTGCGTGATCAAAAAGCGCTGGATAGAGGTTTTTAAACTCATTGCGTAGTACGCCATCTTTGGTGAAATAAAGCTCTTGAATGTTTTGCATGGCGCTTTTGCCTTTTTCTATTTGATCCAAATAGTGAGGAATGCCTCCCATGGCCATGTAAACTTGCACCAACTGATAGTGGCTCAATGTAATTTTCTTTTCGTTCAAGAATTCTTTAGCCTCTAACAAGGTAAATGGCATCAAATGATACGTTTTGCTGAGTCGGTTATGCAAGCCACCTTTCGCATTGACAATGTGCTCAATCATCCAAGAGGCCGCTGACCCACAAACCACGACAATGATCTTTTGCTGTGATGCCCAATTATTCCACCAATGACCAAGTGCTTCAACGAAACCCGATTTTTTTCCTGCGACCCATGGCAATTCATCAAAAAAGACAACTGGTTTTTTCTTCCATTTTTTGTTTTCAATGACAAAGCTCAATTGATTAAAGGCGCGTAACCAATCCTCAGGAGTTTGGAGCTCTTCTTCCCAAGGAAAGTATTGATTCATTTGAATCGTGAAATTGATCAACTGTTTTGGTAGTTCAGCATCTTTCAAACCAGTCATTTCAAAAACTTTGTATTCCTTAAATGCTTCTCGTATGAGAAAGGTTTTTCCAACGCGTCGTCGGCCTACAACAGCCAGCAAATGGGCTTTATCATCTGCTAGCCTTGCTTTTATATCTCTTATTTCTTCGTGTCTTCCTACTAATTTCATCACACTATACTACGCGGATTGTTCACAAAGATAACACTTTCCGCGTGAAATAAAAACATAATACGCGGAAAGTAATAAAATGATAAACTTTCCGCGTAAAATAAAAATATATTACGCGGAAAATGACAAAAAAATATACTTTCCGCGTGAAATAAAAATATACTACGCGGAAAGTGATGAAAAAATATACTTTCCGCGCAGAATGAAAATTATATTAGACTGAAAAATCTCTCGGAAAAATGGAAATTAAAAAACAGAGAATTTGCCCGAAAGCTATGGAATCCACTAAGCAGCTTGAGCCAACTCTTTGTCGTAGCGACCTGTTCCGAGTTTGTGAAGCAATTTGAAATGACTTCTCAAGGCCCCTAAAAACGTAGTATGATGATAGTAAGGAACTCCGAATTCTTCTGCTGTTGCCTTTACAATTGGAGCAATGTTACGGTAATGAACATGACAAATATTTGGAAACAAATGATGCTCAATTTGATAATTCAGTGCTCCAACATACCAAGAAAAGAAAATACTCTTATTTGCAAAATTTGCGGTTGTACGCATTTGATGAATGGCCCAATTGTTTTCTACACAACCATTTTCATCCACTTCATAGAAATCTGTTTCTTCAATCACGTGAGCAGATTGAAAGATCAACGCCAAGATCATACCAGCAATAAAATGCATAACAACAAACCCCAAAACTACATGATACCATGGTAAATCGAGCAAAAGAATTGGCAACACCAAGGTCAAAATAAAATAAGCAATTTTTAAGGCAATGATTTGAAATAGCGCTTTCCCCAAAGTTAATCCTTGCGTCTTAAGCAAATCCAATTTATGGTAACGCATTACCTGTTCAATATCTTTAAAAACGCCCCAATAAAGTGTTAAAATGCCATATAATAGAGGAACATATAAAATTTGAAAACGAAAAATTGGTTTGCGCTCCTGCGTTGGTGAAAAGCGAACAAGTCCTTGTTTCTCAATATCCTCATCATAACCATCAATATTTGTAAATGAATGATGTAGGACATTGTGCTGAATTCTCCAATTTAAATGATACCCACCAATATAGTTCAAAATAAACCCAACCGCATCATTCACTTTTTGGTTTTTCGAATAAGCACCGTGATTGGCATCATGCATAATCGCTAAGCCTATCCCAGCCATTCCAACTCCCATGATCGTCCACATAAGATACATCAGACCAATAGAATGAATCGAATTTGTAATCAGTAAAAAAAGTGGAATTGAGTAAACCAAAACCATGGTGATCGTTTTAATTACCATGTTTGCATTGGCATGTCGCGAAATGTTATTGTCTTTAAAATAGGCGTTTACACGTTGGCGAAGTACTTTGTAAAATTCAGGTTGGTCGGCATCATTAAAAGCTACATTTTCTCTACTCATCGAATTCATTTACAGCGATGATAAAATTATAATCGCACGTAAATGTAGCTATAATTTATGATTTTTAGCATTTAAAAATAAATCGGAAAACGAAAATAATCGTACTTTTAGCTCATGAACAAAAGCATTGATCGCTTAAAGCTCGCTCAATTTGGAAACCTAGAATTGTTGGCCAAACAAGTCGTTGAAGGATTCATCACTGGAATGCACAAAAGTCCGTTTCATGGATTCTCCGTTGAATTTGCTGAACATCGTTTGTACAATAAAGGAGAATCAACGCGACACATCGACTGGAAATTATTTGGGCGAACCGAAAAACTGTTTACCAAAAAATACGAGGAAGAAACAAACTTGCGTTGCCAAATTGTGATTGATTGTTCAAGTTCTATGTTTTACCCAAAAGATGGAGAACTCACTAAATTTGAATTCTCAACATACGCAGCAGCATCTTTGATTGAATTACTGAAACGTCAACGCGATGCCGTTGGTTTGAGCCTGTTCTCCGATAAATTGGAATTACATACGCAAGCTAAATCCTCCATGGCGCATCATCGTTACCTGTATAGCGAACTAGAAAAGCACCTCATCGCCTATTCTGAAGATTCTAAAAAAGCGAGCGATGCCCCAAAAATACTGCATGATATTTCTGAATTAAGTCACCGACGTAGTTTGGTTATTATTTTCTCGGATTTTCTAGACAATCCAGCGCGTATTGATGAATTTTTCCGGGCGCTGCAACATTTAAAACACAACAAACACGAAGTCATTGTGTTTCATGTAGTGGACAAAAAAACCGAATTAGATTTTCAATTGGAAAACCGACCTTACCATCTCATTGATATGGAAACAGGTGAAAAAATGAAAATTCAGCCAGCGGAAATTAAAGCCAAATATGTGGAAGCGATTGGCGAATATTTCAAAGAATTGGAAATGAAAGCAACAAATTTCAGAATCGATTTCATGCCTACAGACATCCAAGCAGGTTACGATCAAGTGCTCCTTCAGTATTTATTGAAAAGACAAAAATTATATTAGGCAAGGTTATGTTTTTTATCCTTTCTAAATTATTGTTGTTTCTCATTTCGCCATTTTTTTGGTTCATCGTTTCCTTATTGCTCATTTTTTATTTCAAAAATCCAAAATGGAAGAAGCGAGCAAAGATTTCGGCTGTTTTCATTTTTATATTCTTCACGAATACAGCCATTCTTGGTACATTTTTAAAACAGTGGGAAATACCAGGTACAAAAATCAGTGATGTAAAACCCCATGATGTTGGAATCGTTCTTTCTGGAATGGCTGAATATGACAACCATTTGCAACGCTTAAGCGTTCGGAGAGGAACAGATCGACTGTGGCAAGCAATTACATTATATAAAACAGGGAAAATCAAAAAAATTTTCATCTCTGGAGGAAGTGGTTATGTTTCAGATCGAGGTTTAAAAGAATCGCTTCAATTTAAGGAAGTACTCGTGCAATGGGGAATTCCAAAAGAGGACATTCTTATTGATACGAAATCTAGGAATACCTATGAAAATGCCGTTGAGACTAAAAAAGAACTCAAAAAACATACAAGATTAAAATCCTACTTGCTAATCACTTCGGGTACACACATGAAGCGTGCACAAGCATGTTTCACGAAACAAAATATGCATTGCACCTCATTTTCCACAGATTTATACACTGCGCCTAACGGAGGTTATTTTTGGGACCAATTCATCATTCCGAATGTATCCAATTTTGACACTTGGAATGCTTTGATTAAGGAATGGGTTGGTTATGTGACTTATTCGATGAAAGGATACCTTTGAGAGTGAAAATGGGTGCGAGAGCGAGAAAGATGGAAACGAAATCTTTACTTTTTAACCCGAGGATCGAATTTTTGATAATTGGCAATCCATTCTTCCATCGACATTTTTTGCATCAATTGCCCAATTAATTCGAATGGAATTTCTTTTTTGAAACGAATGCATGATTTTCCCATGTCCAATTTCGATTTACAATGCTTTGGATATTCTTCAACAAACCAATTTAACAGATTCTCATCTGAATAAATTCCCATGTGATAGAGCGCTATGAAATTCTTTTGCGCAGCGATGCTAACAAACGGAACTTCCAATTTTGGATCACAATGATAACCGCCTGGGTAAGCGCTAAAAGGCACAACAAATCCGATCATTTTGTAAGAAATACATTCTTGAAAACCTTTTGGGATATTGTCCTGAATTGTTTTTCGAAGTTGGATCATTGCATCTTTTTTATCTTCTGCAACTTGCGCAATGTATTCGTCGGGAGTATTCATCAGCTCATTTTTTTGAGTAAAAATAAAAATATTCGATTAAAAAAGTGATTTCGTACATTCGTAGGTATGAAAATTTCAAGAATCTTCCGGATTTCTTTAATGGCAGTTAGTTCAACTGTGTTAATCGCTTGCAATCCATCGCGTAACGAACGTGAAGCAAAAGAAAATGGTCTAATAAAAGAAGTACTAATTTTGGATTCAACAAAAGTCAAGGAAAGCAAAGAAATCCACGAAATAGATTCAACAAAAGTGATTAAGCAATTAACGGTTTGCGTCATTCCGACTTCAAATGGCTATGAATATGCGCAACAAGGTTATGAAATTGAATCTACTTTGGAAAAATCACTGTCGAAATCAAAAAATATTCAATTAGCAAAATTTCCACTATACAAATTTAAAGGTTCTGGCTACCAAGGTGTTTACGACAAAAAATATTGCCGTAGAATTCTGAAGTATTGTAAAGTAGATTATATTATTATGTCGCGCTTAAGTGGTGGTTATTTCTTATCCAACGAGGAATTCGATCCCTGGGGGTATGAAATTAAAATTTTGAATACCAAAACCGTGGAACAAAAAATTTCGATAGGACAAAAAGATTTCGAGACATTTGAAGAAATTCAGAGTCACATTGAACAAAATATCAATCAATTGGTTGAGGATATGACAAAGTAAAAGGAATTTAGCTAAAATCATCGTGGAAACAGCGTGAACAATATTTAGAACTTTTTTGTTTTTTATTTATTGAAATGCATCAAGTAATTTAATGCTGAAGGTTTGACCATTTTTAATTCAAACCAAAATTAATTCATTGCAGAAATTAGTAATTTTCAGTTAATTAGCTTATATTCGTAATACTCAAATTCAAGTCTTATGAACTGTTGGCTTAGATTCTCCGCAACAATTGTATTAATTTGTCTAACGTGTAGCCATGGACTCGGACAAATTTCCTCAAAATCAGAAGAAATCGACATTATAAATTATCGACCAAACAATACGATTCGATTTATAACTTTCAAACCAAAATTTCGTCCGAAAGAGGAACAACTTCAAGAAAAGCTTCAGTCAATTTTAATGCCTCAGCCAAACTCTAGTACCTTTCAATTGGTTAAAAAAACGAATGACAAATTAGGTTACACACATTATACATTCGCACAAAAAATTAATGGGATAGAAGTTGAATATTCTATGGTCAAGGTTCATTGCAAAAATGGATTCGTTGAGTCAATCAATGGCGAATACTACCCTAGCACCAAAATTCTTTCTGATATAATCGTTGATCAGCGAGAAGTCGAAATTATAGCTCTAAAATTTCTCTGTGAAAAAGGCGCAACTATAGAAAACTGCCTTGCAAAGCTCGAAACACTTGTATATTTGCCTGTAGGAAATGATTCTTTAGTACTCGCGTACAAAATTGATGCTAGAACACTGGATTATAGAAACCACCATTTTTTGTATGTAAGCACGGATGGTAAGCTCTTAAGAGAAATCACTAGAATTCAAGAAATAGAAACAAATCCAACCGTTCCCACTCATTATTACGGACAACAGGCAATAACAACTGACAGCATAAACTCAAGCCTTTCCTTGCTTCAAGAAAGTTCGACAAGATCCATTGTTACCAGAGATGTCGATTTGCCGTATCCTTTTGCTCCTGTTTCCGATGCATCAAACACATGGCAGACAAGCGCTAACTCTAACGGAGTTCATTATGGAGCTGAAAGAACTTGGGATTATTTTCTGAACGAGCATGGCTATCTTTCTTTCGATGGGTTGGGAGATACGTTGTTTTCGCTTGTCTTTGAAAATACAGGTTATTCAAACGCCAATTGGGGTTCATTAGGAATGATATTTGGAGATGGAGATAATGTTGATAACGGTCCTTTTACAACCATCGAAATTATTGGTCATGAATTCTCGCATGGAGTAACCCAAAGCACTGCGAACTTGGTTTACTTCAATGAATCTGGTGCATTGAATGAATCTTTCAGTGATATTTTTGGAATTGCGGTAGATTTTTATGCTCATCCAGCAACTGCTAACTTTCAATTAGGAGATTCCGTTCGTCTAGACGGTTCCTCATTAAGGGATTTAGCAGATCCTTACGTTACAAATCAGCCAAAAACATATCAGGGGAACTTTTGGCAATTTACGATTTCTGATAATGGTGGAATTCACACCAATTCTCAAGTTCAAAATTACTGGTATTACCTGCTTTGCGAAGGCGGAAGTGGAGAAAATGATTTTAACCAAGCATTTCAAGTCCAAAGCATTGGCATGGATGCAGCGAGTCAAATCGCATTTCGAACATTAACCACTTACCTGACGCCAAATTCAAATTTTCAAGACGCTCGAACTTTTAGCATTCAATCAGCAATTGATTTATTTGGAGCTTGTAGTTTTGAGGTCGTTCAGGTAGCAAAGGCTTGGAACGCAGTTGGTGTGATTGGTGATTTACCCGGCGCTGTCATTGCAAATTTTAGTTTTGAGGACTATATTTCCTGCACACTACCCCTTTCAATTGAATTTTTAAATCAATCAACTGGGGCATCGAACTATTCTTGGAGTTTTGGTGATGGAAATACAAGTGCTTTGACTGCACCAATACATAATTATGTAAGCTCAAATAATTATACAGTACAACTTATTGCTAGCAACCCACTGTCATGTAACTTAGCTGACACAGTTATTTGTTCAAACTGTATTATTGCCCAAAACTCACCAAACACCCCTATTCCAGCAGTTTGCACGCCAGAAACTGAACAAGTATTTTATGTGAATTATGGAATTACAGGCTTTTCGTTTATAACAATTAGTAACAGTAGTTTTCCATTGACCGAAGGCTATCAAGATTTCACTTGCAGCCAAGCCACAATTGCCATAGCCGGCAGTTCTTACCCAATTTCAGTCGAAACTTATTCCTTTGATCCTAACCCTCAATCAGTATTTCTTTACATAGATTACAACAATGATGGCGCATTTACTGAACTAGAAAGAAGTTTCATTTCAACTTATAAACTTGAAAATCATGAAGGAATTGTCACAATTCCAACGGATGCAGTTTTAAACACACCTTTGCGCATGCGAGTGATTAGCACAGGCTCAAATTTGCCAAATATTATTGATACCTGTTTCGTTCTTTACGACGGTCAAGCAGAAGACTACACCATAACTATTGTCCCGCCAAGTGCAGCTCCTGTTGCAGATTTTATCATGTCTAACAGCTTGATTGGTGTTGGAGCTACTGTGTTTTTTCAAGATTTAAGTGCGAATGGACCAGATACTTGGACATGGAATTTGGATAACGGAATACCTGAGACAAGCAACACCCCAAATTTCTATGCTACTTTTAATACGAACGGCATTTTTCCAATTACCTTGACCGTTTCAAATTCCTTCGGTTCAAGTTCAATTACCAAATACATTGAAGTTTCTGTGAATCACTTTAGAATGTGCGATGTCACAAACGCCGTGGTAAACTATTCAGAAGGCTTCATTTATGATTCGGGCGGTGCTTCTGGCGATTATCCCGACAATCAAAACTGCACATTTACCATCAGTCCTGGCACATGCACAGACAGCATTCAATTAATTTTTGAAGAATTTCAAACGGATGCGACAGCATTTGCTCCAGACTACCTTCGAATTTATGACGGACCAGATACTTCAGCACTTTGGATTTACGAGGGAATAGGAAATGGGATACCACCTGTTTTAACTGCCTACTCTGGAGCCATTACATTGCATTTTGTATCAAATAGTTTTGCAACCAAAGCAGGTTTCAAAGCCCAGTGGATTGCTTATCAACAACCTACACCTGCGCCAGTCGCAAATTTTAGTTTCGCACCACTCAATCCTTCTGTCATGGACACGATGTACTTCACTGACCAAAGCAGCGCGAATGCACAATCTTGGCTGTGGGATTTTGGTGATGGAACAAATTCGTTGGAGCAAAACCCAAGTCATGTTTATACATTTCCAGGGACTTACACAGTCACGATGATCGCACAATCGTGCAATGGCGCAACTTCAATTTCTCAAGTGGTGCAAACTGCTGCATTGCCTCAGGCAGTCTATTCCCCTCAGGTATTCAATTTTAACATGAGTTGTAACGAAACAATTGAAACGCAATTAATCATTGAAAATCAAGGTGGTGGTAATTTACTTTGGAACACAGATGTACCAATAACCAATGGCAATGAAATTTTGGTTTGGAACTATGGTGTCGATACAGTCGAAGAGTTATCCTACACGAAAAACGCAATCATTGATACTTATCCTTTTTTCAACTTCACACATTCTTATGCTCTGACTAATCACTTATTGAAGGAAGATTTAAAGGGGAAAAATATTTTACTAATTCCAGAACAAGAATTAGGTTTTCCATCCATTACTCTTGCATGCAGCGAAGCAATAAAAGAATTTGTTGAATTGGGTGGTACAGCCATTATTTGTGGCGATGGGATTGGAACTGTATTAAATACTGGACTATTTGAATCATCGAGCTTTACACCAATTTATTTTGACACAGCGTTGATGGTTAATTCATCCACTCCACTTACAAATGGAGTTTATTCAACCCTTTATTCTACGGATGAAAACTTCAGACACACATTTACAAGTCCAGATTTAATTCCTGTTTTTAAGAGCTATGATTTGACAAACGATCTCGTATCCTATCGAAATTATGGTGCCGGAAAAGCAATTTACATTGGTTATGATTTTGCTTTTTCATCTCCATTTAGTCAAGTACTTGCGAATGCCGCAAATTGGGGATATTCTCAACCACCTGTTGAAGCAAATATTATTTTCGAATCAACTAATGGGGCGATTTTAAGTTCGTCTGTCGACACCATTAATATAACAATCAACTCGGCAGGTCTAAATGCTGGAATGAACAACTTGTACCAAATTATACAAACCAATAACGTTTTGAACCCAGTCGACACCATTTGGTTTAACATTTACCTAGACCCAATTCCATGTCCCAATTTTGAATTTGAAACAAGCAATGTATGTTCTGGTCTCTTTACATTTTCGGACATAACCACCAATGATCCAATCAGTTGGGAATGGGATTTTGGAGATGGATTTACTTCCAATCAACAAAATCCAACACACATTTTTACATCTCCGGGTAGCTATAATGTGAACTTGATTGTTAGCAATGCTTCAGGAGTCGACTCAATTCAGCAAATTGTGACTGTTTTTGGAAATAGTGGCCCTATTCCAACTTCATGTATCATGAACACAAATGCTTCGATGGGTCATGGTCTTATTAATTTCTCGTTAGGCACGATCAACCAAAATTCTTCATGGGATGATGAAGGCTATATGGATTTCACTTGTACGGCTTCAACTCAACTAATTCAAGGTAATTCATACAATTTAGTAGCCATGGGCAGCGGGGTCGCCGTACAATTTTTCTCCGTGTATATCGATTTTAATAGTGATGGCGCGTATAGCGGTTCCGAGATTTTGATTGATAACCAATACGCCAACAATCTCCTATATAACGGAAACATTTTTATTCCAACCAATAATGTGGTTCTCAATACACCCTTGCGTTTAAGAATCATCGCCTCCATGGCTCCTCACAATTTATGCACTGCCATCAATTGGGGACAAGCCGAAGATTATACAGTGGTTATTACACCAAATCTAAGTGTAAATGCAACGGCGAACTGTCCAGGTCAATTTGATTTTGAAACAAGCTTGCAACCTTCTTATTCTTTCGCAACATGGAATTTTGGTGATGGAACTTCGGTTTCGACCACTGATGAAACCGTCACGCATTCGTACGCGAATTCGGGTAGCTATATTGTCGAAGTTATCGCAGATGGACCAAATGGCGCAGATACTGTTACCTTAAACATAAATGCCACCACTTGGACTTCTTCTATGTCGAATTCTGGAAATTTGTACATTGATTCAGTCGTTACTTTTAATGCGAACTCAAGTATCGCAGTAACCAATTACTTATGGGATTTTGGCGATGGAAGTGCTACTAGTACCCTTTCAAATCCAAGTCACATCTACGATACTCCAGGAACTTACATTGTTACTTTAACTATTTCAAATTCTGAAGGTTGTGAAGAAATCACTGTTGACACGCTATTCATCCAAGATGCAATGAGCGTTGTCGCAAACACGCTTCAGCATTCCATACTTGTGTATCCAAATCCTTTTATAGATAAGATAATTGTTGACTTTAACGAACTAGAAGTGAATGAATTTATGGAAATTCAACTCAGAAATGATCAAGGTCAAGTTGTTTACACTAAGAAATACTCAAAGAAAAGTGATTTCAAATCTCCGATTGAAATTCCTCTGCGCGTTGCTGATGGACATTACACGCTCGTTGTAAATCTCGATGATCAACGAAGCATTTTCAGCTTAGTTAAAATTGATTGATGAAATTTAAGCATTCAAATTAGAATCTAGCTTAGTCAACATGAAACTAAACATTGAACGCATTTTAGAGTTAACAGAAATTCCAAGTGCTTCTGGCATTGCGAAATATGGCACGCACTATTTTGTAGTTGGTGATGATTCTCCCTATTTGTTTGAAATAGATGTCAACTTTCAGATTGTGCGTAAAATTCAACTTTTTTCTGAGGATGAATTGATTAGAAAACGCATTCAGAAAGCAAAGAAACCAGACTTCGAAGCGTTGGAAATTATTGACAACAAAGAGCTTATCATCTTTGGGTCTGGATCAAAAAGTCCACAGCGGAATTTATTCATTCGGATTCAATTGGATTCCATGGAAATCAAAAAAACAGACATTTCATTGTTCTACGAAAAACTTAAATCGCTTCGAGAGATGAAGGATGTTGAATTGAATATCGAAGCGACAAGTTATAAGGATGGTTTTTTGCATTTATTCAATAGAGCTAATAATCTAGTTTTAAGATTCAATTATGCCGATTTTATTGACTTTGTGGAGAATCATGGAGCTTGGCCAGAACCAAAAGTTTTTCGCTTTTCCTTGCCAAAAATAAATAGCTTTGAATCCAAGTTTTCTGGAGCGACGGTTTTTGAAAATACACCATTTATTCTTTTCACTTCCTCTGTGGAAGATACCGATAATGCTTATGATGATGGAGAAATCTTAGGAAGTTTTGTGGGACTTATAGATCTTTCAACCATGCAGTTTGACGGACTTTCTTTCTTTCAAGTTCCACAAAAAGAAAATCCGTTGAAAGTGGAATCCGTTGCTATAAATCAAGAAAATGGTCTAAAACACGCGAGAATCATTTTGGTCTCAGATAGTGATGGGGGAATTTCGGAGCTTTTGGAATGTGAACTTGAATTTTAATTATTCATATCTTTAAATCAAATCAACCATGTCACTAATCAGATACTTCATTGGACTTATTAAAAAACCAAAAGTCGATCATACTTGGCAAAATTTTGCAAACGAAGTCGGGGGTGATTTTACTGCACAACATGATGGCAAAGAAGATCAGGTCAATATTTCATACAAAAACTTAAACATTTTAATCGATACGTACATACACTACAGGACTGTAGATCTAACCACCATCACGCAACATTACACGCGTGCCATAGTTCACTACATTCCAAAAGAAGAACTAAAATTCAGAATTATGGAGCAAGGAATTTATGATAATATTACCAAATTATTTGGTGCTCAAGACATTCGAATCGGAAACAAATCCTTTGACCGAAGATTTATGATTAAAGGAACCGATCCAGCTAAAATCACAATACTATTTAACAATCCAATCGTTCAAGAGATAATGAGTAAATTCGAAAATTTGCACCTACAAATTTTTGACGATGAAGGCATATTCTATGAAAAGATTGAACCTAATCATCACATGCTTTATTTTCTATCCGAAGATAAAATAAAATCAGAACAACAATTGAAGGAGCTACTAGAATTGTATAAGAAATTAATTGATGAAATGACTAAACTCCGGGTCATTAAACAAGTTAATTGAATTCTTTATTCCAACTAAAATCAATCTATGAAAAGATCATCTTTCAACATTTCGTTCCTAGTGCTACTTTCGGTTATAATGGCCAATTCTTGTACTTCAGGCAATAGCTCGAATCAAATGAATGACTTGGAAATCAACAATAAAGGAAAAGACGAAATAAATTATTCTGACACAAGTTATTTCAAATTGTCAATTGATTATCTGCACAAACATGGAAAACGAGAGGAAGTAAACGCCTCAAGTGTTGTAGGCAAAGAAATGATGGTAACTTATTATTTTAATGTTATCGATGGATTTAAACTAAGCTCAGACCATTCGAATAGAATTTACGTTTCGCAAGACAATCAATCTTTTGGCAATATACTTTTTGAGTACGGTGAAATCCAAGTAGAAGTCAACTATGGAGTTCCAGACCCAAATCCAAAAGAATCAGCATTGAAAAAAGAGAAAATTTGGGAGATTTACAAAAGACTTGTTGACTTGGCATTGCGATAGTAATTTTTGATAAAGGTTTGAAAAACTTATCCAACATCCTATACGTATATTTGTGAAAACAAAAAGCAATATGAAAATTCTTCTTTCTCCAGCAAAATCAATCGATACTGCACGAAACATTTCTGTCCCTGAAATATCCACAGGACAATTCTTAGACGATGCTGAATATTTGATTCAAAAATTGAAAAAATTATCAGCAAAAAAATTAGGGAAGATGATGCACGTTTCGCAGGATATTGCTGAGTTGAATTACAACCGTTTTCAACATTGGACAAAACCAGAAAAGGCATCCGATGAAATTGTTCCGGCTGTTGTAGCGTTTACTGGCGAGGCATACAGAGGATTAGACATTCAAAATTGGTCAGAAAAAGATTTTCATGTGGCACAAAAAAAATTAAGAATTCTTTCTGGACTTTATGGAATCTTGCGACCGTTAGATTTAATTTATCCTTACCGTTTGGAAATGGGAACGAGCTGGGCTGTTACTCCAAAAACAACAAATTTGTATAAATTTTGGGGTACAAAATTGGCAAAATCATTGAACGAAGAAACGGAAAATAACGAAGTAATAATCAATTTGGCATCAGCAGAATATTTCAAAGCGATTGATAAGAAAACGCTCAAAGCAAAACTAATTACTCCTGTTTTCAAAGAGTTTAAGAATGGTGAATACAAAATGATCATGACTTTCGCGAAAAATGCGCGCGGTTCCATGTCACGTTACATCATTCAAAACGAGCTTTCGAATCCAGAAGAAATCAAGATGTTTTCTGAAAATGGTTATTCATTTGACGCTAAGCAATCAAACGAATCAGAATGGGTTTTTGTAAGATAACTTCGTTTACAATAACTCTTCAATAATTCTATCCATCGAATACCCTTCAGCTTCAGCACGATAATTCCGAACCAAACGGTGACGCAAGATTGGTTTCGCAACAGCTTTCACATCTTCGATGTCTGGAGAATATTTTCCATTCAAAGCTGCATGGCATTTTGCTCCCACAATAAGGTTTTGAGATGCACGTGGTCCAGCTCCCCAAGTAATGTAATTTTTGGTTATTTGTGGTGCAAACTCTGAATTGATGCGCGTTTTTCCAACCAATTTCACGGCATATTCCAATACATTATCTGCCACTGGGATGCGACGAACCAATTCTTGGTATTTCATGATTTGATCGCCATCAAGAATTTGTTTCAATTGATGTTTTGTATCAGTTGTAGTCGCTCTTACAATCGCCAACTCTTCGTTGTAGCTTGGATAATCCAACCAAATGTTAAACATGAAACGGTCTAATTGCGCTTCTGGCAAAGGATACGTCCCTTCTTGTTCAATTGGATTTTGTGTAGCCAAAACGAAAAATGGTGCAGGAAGTTTGTAATTTACCCCAGCAGTTGTAACCGAACGTTCTTGCATCGCTTCTAATAAAGCAGATTGCGTTTTTGGCGGCGTACGGTTAATCTCATCGGCCAAAATAATGTTGCTAAACAAAGGACCTTTGATGAATTTGAAGTTTCTTGTTTCATCTAAAATTTCAGAACCAATGATGTCTGACGGCATCAAATCGGGCGTAAACTGAATACGATTAAATGACAAACCAAGGGTTTCAGAAATGGTATTTACCAATAATGTTTTTGCCAATCCAGGAACTCCTACAAGCAAACAGTGCCCGCGGGAAAAAATTGAAATCAATACTTGATCAACAACGTCATCCTGACCAACAATTATTTTATGAATTTCATTTTTTAGTTCGTTGTAATGCACAACTAGCTCATCAATAGCAACTTTATCTGACATGAGTTATTCGTTTTTTTAAATTTTTGGAATCCATTCGTTTTTAAAGGTACAATCTTTATAGTTATCGCTAATTTTTATGTACGCATTTTTGAGTTTTGACTTCGTCCAAGTGTCAATGATTTTTTGTTTTTTAGTGCTTTCTGCTGCGCGTGAAATAAGTGCATAGTCGTCATTCAGATTCGCACGATGTGGTGTTGTTCTTTCCATCAAACGGACAATGCGCACGCCTTCTTTTCGTTCGAAAGGATTCACATACAAACTGGGTGTTGAAATATCTCCTTTCTTCATTTGATCTGTCAAAAGGAAAATTTGTTGATCTACTTGACTTAAATCTTCCATGTCCCACGTTTGTTCAGCGGTAATTGGATTGGTAATAATTCCGTTATTGAATTTCGTTGATTCTTCATTTGAATATTTCAATACTGCATCTTCCCAAGTGATTGTGCCAGCTTTCAATTCATTGTAACAAGAATCCATGCGCATAGCAGCACTTTCCAACTCAGCATCCACAAATTCTGGAGCAATCAAAATATGAGCACATTTGTAATTATCTCCTTTTCTATTGATTAATTTAATAATGTGATATCCATATTCTGTTTCAAAAAGGTTTGAAATTTCTCCTTCCTTCAAACTAAATACGGTTGCTTCAAATGGCGCTACCATCATTCCTCGTCGCGCTTCAATTTCTCCTCCTTTTGCTGCACTTCCGGGATCCATTGAGTATTTGCGTGCTAGCGCTGCAAAGTTTTTACCAGAAATCGCTTCTGCGTGGATTGACTTCAGTGTTTCAAAAGCACGTTTTTTGTCTTCTTCACCAATTTTTGGATAAACAACAATTTGCTGAAAGCTCAATTGCGAATTGATGTATGGCAAACTGTCTGTTGGTAGAGATTCGTAAAATTCTTTTGCTTCTTTTGGTGTTATGGTCAATCCGTCTGTGATGGTACGTTCCATTTCCTGAGCTAACAAACGATCTCGGATCACATTTCTAAATTCGGCCTTGATTTGAGAAACAGATTTCCCATAAAACGCTTCCATTTTATCGCGACCACCAATTTGCTCTTCGATGACACGAATACGTTGCTCCATTTCAGAATCTACTTGCTGATCCGTGACAACAATACTATCAAGAATGGCTTGGTTGAGCAATAACTCTTGGTACATCAGTTGTTCTAGAATGTCACATTCCAAGGCTTTGTCTGCTTTGACACCCGCTTGAATGGCTTGCAGTTTTTGTGCTTCGATGTCTGAAATAAGAATGATGTTATTTCCAACTTGCGCTGCAATTCCGTCTATTTTGGTCCCGTAATCTTGACTTCTTCCAACGAAAGAAGTGAGAAGTACTAGACTAAAGATTAATTTTAATTTCATGCTTGTTTTTGACATTCTTAATAAATTCAGATTCCGTTTTGTCTTTAATTGCATTCAGTCGCTGGGTGAGGATGATTTGTTTTATTTCCTCTTTCATAAAATCCACTGGAGGCGTTGCATCTTTTAATTTGTAATCAATGATATTCAAATAATAAGTGAATTCCTCATCCGAAAAATGCGTTTTAGTTCTATTTAAAACGAGATTTTCTTTGTTCAACTTTTCAATGGGCGCGTCTTTGGTCAATTCATCGAAATAAATCCAAGCCTTGTCGTCGAAATAAAAATTCTCGGCATAAAGTTTAGCATAAGAAATGACTTTTGGGAAGTCTTTATCGTTTTTTAACAAATAGTGTTCTTTAATCTCCGATTGTTTCGGCGCATCTTTTGGGACTTTCAAATAAAGTGCCTTCACGATGTAATCATTGAGCGCAAAAACGGACTTATTTGCATTATAGTAATTTTCAATGTCGGCTTTGGTCACTTTTTGGTTTACCTTTTTCGACAAAAAATCTTCTTCAATGTAGTGACGAGCCAATTCGCCTTGAAAAGAACTGGCGCGTAATTGAACAAGCTTGTATTCGTTTGGATTTGATTCTTTCAGCTCTTCCAAAAACACTTGACGGTCCACCCAAAAGTCGATGAACGACATCCAATCATCTTGATTTTCAATATCATATCCCAAGTGTTTCATCAAGACTTGAGCGTCTGATTGCGTCAATTCTGAATCATCCACAGAAGCCACGACAGGATCACTTGAGCAGCTTCCAAGCGACAACAAACAAAAAATGCTGACTATTTTGCCAGCATTTTTCCATGCGATATTTCGTTTATTTGCCAACAGAGTATAAAACGTCTTTGTTAACTTTAATGTTGTGTTTAGTCTCTAACTCTTGCAACCATTCTTTTTCCAAATGATTTTGATAATCAGAAGTAATGATTCCTTTTGCTTCCATCAGTTCTTTTTGCATCGGCATCAATTGCTCTTTGACGTGAACGACATAATATTTGTCTTCAAATTTGTAAGGTTTATTTAAACCTCCAGCCAAGCTTTGATTGTTCAAATAACTTGTTTTTTCCACTTCAAATTTGCTTTTGCGTACACGTAAATTCAACTCTGAATCTTTGTTTACAATTTTAGAAATACTATCAGAATCAAGTCCTTTTTTATCTAGCTCATACACTTGATTCGCAGTAGTTTCATTCAATGTTTCGTAAACAATTGCATCCACTCGTTTTCCCCACATGTATTTGGATTTATTGTCTTGGTAATACGCTTTCAATCCGGTAGTATCAATCATGGCTTTGTTCCAAACTTTATCACTCATGATTTCATACAATAAAATTCCATCGTGGTATTCGTTCATCAACGCTTTGTATTCTGGATACTTAGTTGGCAATTTCGCTTTCTCAATCTCTAAAGCTGTTTCGTTCACAAATGACTTATACATTTCATCTGTCACCGTGTTTAAATTGTAAGCACGACCAGATCTGAAATTTTTCTCTAAATAATCTGCAAACGCTTGTTGTCCAAATGTTTTTCCATCCATGGTAAACATTTTTTTGTTGCTTTTTAAATTGTCAGCAGTCCATTTTCCTTGGAAATAAGTTGAATCAACGTTATTCACAAACCATTTTTTTGAACGTTTTGATTTGTCTTTGTACGCGTATTCTTTCTTCAAATTTTGAATGAAACTGTTTTGTGTCAATTTTGCACGATCGTCTTTGTTTACACGATTTTGCAATTCTTTTTGCAATTCTGAATACGATTTCAAATCATTCCATTCCAAACGTTTGATGATGTGGTAACCGTAATCTGTTAATACTGGTTTTGCCACATCCCCATTGTTTTTTAATGCGAAAGCTGCTTCTTCAAACTCAGGAACCATACGCGTTGTTGTTCCAGTACCAAAAGCAGGAAGCACTCCGCCGCTTGTACTAGAACTTGGATCGTCTGAAAATTGTTTGGTCAAAGCCTCAAAGTTTTCACCATTTTGAATTTTTTCATACAATTCATTTGCCTTGTTTTTAGCAGATTCTTTGTCTTCAGCTGAGCTAGCTTTACCTGCAGCAATCATCAAGTGAGCCACTTTTATTGTTCCACGAGCAGGTCGTTTGTCCGTTACTTTAAGAATGTGATAACCGAATTTTGTTCTAAATGGAGCTGATGTCGATCCAACAAGCGTTGTATATGCTTTGTCTTCGAATTGGTAAACCATTTGAAAAGCAGTGAAGAAACCTAAATCTCCACCATTGCTTTGCGCTGATGGGTCTTCTGAACCACCACTTGATTTTGCAACGAATGCAAAGTCTTCACCTTTGTCGATACGCGCTTTCAATGCCATGATTTTGTTATAAGCCTTAAGCGTGTCTTGCGCATTTGGATTTGGGTCCAAACGAATTAATATATGCGAAGCTCTTACTTCCGTTTTCATGCGCTCATAAGATTCTTTCACCATTGCCTCATTCATTTTCGTATCAGTCAAATACGGCAATGCTAATTGCGCTTGGTAACCTTCTAATTCACGTTTTAATTTTGGAATGGTATCGTAACCCAATGATTCTGCTTCAGCAACTTTCAGTTTGAATTTTTTAAACAACTCCAAGTATGTATCCAACGATTCTTGATCGTATTTTGGATTGTTATTGTTTTTCAAATAGATTTGTTGAAATTCAGATTTGGTAACTTTCTTACCATCAATTTCCATAAGAACTGGATCTTGTTGAGCATAACTGTTTGCGGTTAATAGTAGACCTAGCGCAAATAAAAATGTATTTTTCATATGTGTTTAATTTGTTTTTTTTAAAGCCATATGTAATCGCAAAACGAAATTATTTTCATCCATGTTTGTATCGAAAATTATTTCGTTATGCTTATTTCATAAACTTATTGAAATGTTAATCGTTATTTAAAATTTCTTTGACCCCAAAAATAGCAGTTCAAAGTGATAAATCGTGATTTTTAGCAATTATTTAATGCTGTAATTTGGTGCTTCTCTCGTAATCGTAACATCGTGAGGATGAGATTCACGCATTCCAGCACTTGTAATTCGCACCATTTTCGCACCTTTTAAACTAGAAATCGAAGCTGCACCGCAATATCCCATTCCAGCTCTGAGTCCACCAACAATTTGATGCATTACTTCAGCTAAATTTCCTTTGTATGGCACGCGACCCGAAATTCCTTCTGGAACCAATTTCTTGATATCGTCTTCGGCGTCTTGGAAATAACGGTCTTTTGACCCTTTTTGCATGGCTTCCAAAGATCCCATTCCGCGGTATGCTTTGAATTTTCGTCCTTCATAAATGATTGTTTCTCCCGGTGATTCTTCTACTCCAGCAAACATGGAACCAACCATAACAGTGTCAGCTCCAGCAGCAATCGCTTTTACGATGTCGCCTGTATAACGGATTCCACCATCAGCAATCACAGGGACTCCAGAACCTTCGATGGCAAGTGCGACTTCGTTTACCGCCGACAATTGTGGAACTCCAACACCAGCAATGATGCGCGTGGTACAAATAGAACCTGGACCGATTCCAACTTTTACAGCATCAGCTCCTGCTTCCACCAAATATTTCGCTGCTTCGCCCGTTGCGATGTTTCCTACAATAACATCCAAGCTTGGAAAATGCGCTTTTACTTCTTTCAGTTTGTCAACTACACCTTTCGTGTGACCGTGCGCTGTGTCGATCACAATGGCATCAACGCCTGCTTCATAAAGTGCTTTCACGCGTTCAAGCGTATCAGGTGTCACGCCAACGGCTGCAGCTACGCGCAAACGCCCGTAAGAATCTTTGCAAGAATTCGGGTGCGTTTTTACTTTGATGATATCTCGGTAAGTGATTAAACCAATTAACTTATTGTTGGCATCAACCACAGGTAATTTTTCGATTTTATTTTCTTGCAAAATATCTTCAGCCGTTGACAAGTCCGTGCCGTCTTCGGTGGTAACGATATTTTCGGAAGTCATCACTTCGATAATAGGTCGGTTCAAATTCTTTTCAAAACGCAAGTCGCGGTTAGTGACAATTCCTTTCAGCATGCGGTTTTCATCAACCACAGGAATTCCACCAATTTTATTTTCTTTCATCAGTGCAAGTGCATCTTTGACGATTGCCGATTCATTGAGCGTAAGCGGATCGATGATCATTCCACTTTCAGATCGCTTCACTTTGCGGACTTTCAAGGCTTGTTCCTCGATGGTCATGTTTTTGTGAATCACACCAATTCCACCTTGTTGTGCAATCGCGATGGCAAGCTGAGATTCCGTTACGGTATCCATGGCTGCAGAAACAATTGGAGTATGCACTTCAATATTTCGCGTGATTTTACTTTTTAATTGGACATCCCGTGGCAAAACTTCTGAATAAGCTGGGACTAAGAGCACGTCGTCGTAGGTTAAACCTTCTCTGACATCATTCACATTTGAGAGCGACATTTTGAACCTATTTTTGAAATAAATTCTTGCAAATGTAGTGATAAAATGTGGAAAAATGGATAGAAATTTGTTTCCAAAATAACTTAACTAATTTAAAGAGTTTTAATCTTTCTAAAAACCAAATTTTCAGACTGAACAGACATATCATTACCAATAAAATAATTAAATACGATGATTTTTATCTTGAAGTCGCAACCGAAAAGTTAAAAACAATAAATTTGTGTTATGGGTCAAACAGAAATTAACATTCCAGAACAATTAATCGTAAGTAAAATATACTTGATTAGAGATAAAAAAGTAATGTTAGACAATGATTTGGCTGAACTTTACCAAGTAGAAACCAAACGACTAAATGAACAAGTTAAACGAAATTTATCACGATTTCCCGAAGATTTTATGTTTCAATTAACAGATACTGAATGGGAAAACTTGAAGTCGCAAAATGCGACCTCAAGTTGGGGAGGACGACGAACCGCACCAAATGTATTCACGGAGCATGGTGTTTTGATGCTTTCAAGCGTTCTAAATAGCGAAAGAGCAATTGAAGTAAACATAAAAATAATGAGGGTTTACACCAAAATGAAAGAAATTATACTTAATCATAAAGACTTGCTTTTAAAAATGGAAGAAATGGAGAAAAAAGTATTAGGTCAAGACGATAAAATTTTACAAATATTCAATTATCTCAAACAGTTTGTTGAAACCAAACAGACACCTCGAAAAGAAATTGGATATAAAAAAAAACAATGATGAAAATTCGAATTTCAAGCACTCAATGGGAGGTAAATTATACCTTTAAAATGAATCATAGAATAAATAGAACGCTTGAAAATTATCTTAACAAATTTATTCGCAAGGAGAATATTAAAAGTGACTATGACGAAATTGTATTTGACATAAGCGTCACGAATACTGATGAAGATTATAGATTTGGTAAGAAGTCAAAATTTAGGAAAACAAATGATCTGATACAATATTGTTATTTGAATAGCAAATTTTTAGTTAGGAAGGACGAATTTGTTCTACATCCAAAAAAATTCGATTTCGTTAAGAAAGAATTAAACTATAGAACAATTGAAGTTCAAAACTATGTGGAACAAGTGATTCACTGCATTTCAACATATTTATCTGCACCAAAAATGTTAAAACTAGCTCGTTTAATTTTAAAAAAAATTGAAAATAATTCATTCTATTGCAAGTATCGAAATGAAGAAATTGAACATTTAGAGTTTTTGCTTTCCAAGGAGGGAGAAAATTGGCTAAAAACTAAGAATGGTCAAGATTTTTCTAAATCAGAAGTCTATCCAAAGTGGCAGTTTCTTCTTAATAAATACAAACTGAATGATCAAGGAATGGTTAATTTTGAGGAATACAGCTAAAAAAAGCGAGGTCATAGCGTATTTTTTAGCATTACGTGCCTTTTGTTACACCGATTCTAATTAATGATTCTCCGAAGAGTTTTATGTTAAGCGCTAGGGATGGAAGCGGCATCCTCCGACGATCCCAACTTTTTCGTTGGGATGTCGGAGATATAGCGAACAGCCCGCTAAGGCGCCCAAATGAAAAACTAGATCTTTGCAAAATGCTTCAAAAAACTGCTTAATGATAAGCAATCGGTTTTTTATCGGACTTGGTTATGATTTTTTTTGGGTAGGGTACACTTTATGGTAATACTCTTGGAACAAGTAGTTGTCATTTTCTAGAACAAACCAATAAGAATCTTCTGTTGGTTCCATGCCTTCAGGTAACTCGTATTTTGAGAGCGTTTCAGCTAAATCTCCTTGTCCGTATTTGGTGTAGGAGTGAACTCGCCAAAGCATAAAACCATTTATGAGTTGATAACCTGTTGAAATATCAATTAATGGATTTCCGGTGCCAACCGCCGAATAACTTTGACTTGCTATAATCATTTTTCTACCTGGAATTCGAGTGATTTGAGCTTTCTCAGAGGGATTAGCGGCATAAACAAAAAGTGAACCAAAAGCTACTAAAATGAATAGTGTAATTGAGATAGCTAAAAGGATCAGACCGATTGGTTTGTTTGTATAATAATTAGCTAAGATGAAAATTCCATAAATGAAGATCACCCACACATGAACTAAGTTAGAAAGTATGTTCATGTAATCCAACGGACTTAAACAAACCAAAATAAAGGCTGATAGAATCAGCAAAAATAGAGTTATGTGTCTTTTTTGGGTCATTTAGTCGTTGAATATTAAATGAATTCTAATCGAAAATGAATTTTTTAACCTGTTATTTTTTTAGAAAGTCTAAATTATCATTTTTTTTTATCTTCGTCTATGGATTGAATCATTTAGTAAAATGTTTAATTTTAAGTGTCTCAACTCTGTCCCATAATGCTTCATCTGAACCCTTAATCTCTTAGAATTCAGACCAACCAATTATTCCATTGCTTCCCAATTGTGTTTGCTTATCTTTGCAAAAAAAAATTATGGCATCATTTGAAAAATTCCAACTCCGCAAGCACCTTCAACGTGCCATCGACGAAATTGGCTATCTGGTGCCAACCGCCATACAAGATCAATCGTTTTCGGTGATTTTATCGGGGAAAGACATCCTCGGAATTGCGCAAACAGGAACAGGAAAAACGCTTGGATATTTATTGCCGATTTTGGAAGAATTGAAATTTTCCAATCAGTTGAATCCCCGCATTTTGATTTTGGTGCCTACGCGTGAGCTCGTTACGCAGGTGGAAGACGAACTTGAGCGCCTGACCGCTTACATGAATGTGCGCACGATTGGCGTTTTTGGAGGTGTGAATATCAAGACGCAAAAAGCGAAAATTGCAGAGGGCGCTGACATTATTGTAGCGACTCCTGGTCGTTTGTTTGATTTGGTGATGCACAAATCGCTTTCGTTGAAAGACATCAAGAAATTGGTGATTGACGAAGTGGATGTGATGCTGGACTTAGGTTTTAGACCGCAATTGTTGAGCATTTTTGAGTTGATGCCTTCCAAACGACAAAACATCATGTTTTCGGCAACGATGACGGATGAAGTGGAAATGTTGATCGATGATTTTTTTATTGCTCCAGAAAAGATTTCGATTGCTGTGAGTGGAACTCCGCTGGATAACATTCAACAATCCTGTTATGCCGTTCCAAATTTTTATACCAAAATCAACTTGCTTTCGAGCTTGCTTCGCGATTCAAAAACCTTTCAAAAAGTACTGATTTTTGTCTCGAACAAACGCATGGCGGATTTGGTGCACCGCGAAATGGAAGAAGAATACGGTTCCGATTGTAGTTTGATTCACTCTAACAAAACGCAGAATTACCGTTTTAAATCGATCGAAGATTTTGATTCTGGAAGACACCGCATTTTGATTGCAACCGACATCATTGCCCGTGGATTGGATTTGGATCAAATTACGCATGTGGTAAATTTTGATACACCTATTTTCCCAGAGAATTACATGCATCGCATTGGTAGAACTGGTCGTGCGGAGAAGGAAGGAAAATCGATTTTATTTTTTACTCCGAAAGAAGAACCATACAAATTGGCGATTGAAGCGTTGATGGATTATCAAATTCCGAGTTTGAAATTGCCGAAAGATGTCCAAATATCCAAGGATTTATTGACGGAAGAACGCCCGGATGATGACATGGGCAAAGACCTGAATCGCAATAGTAAACTTGTTGCTGGAGCTTCTGGATTCCACGAAAAGAAAGAAAAAAACAAGAAGGTGAATTTAGGCGGAAGCTACAAACGGGATATCAAAAAGAAATACAAAAAGGCTCAAACGAGGGGTGATAAGACGTATCATAAGAAGCAGAAGCGAGGCTAACATTAATTTGAAAATTTGATAATTTGAAAATCTTGTAAACAAAAGATTCCTTTGATCTGGAGATACAGGTTTATTCGCATTTGAATAAATGTCAGTAGAACCAAAGAACCCCAATCTTCAAATGTTCAAATCTTCAAATCTTCGAATGCTCAATCCTTCAAATACTTGTTATCCGCCCAAAACGTTCCAAACGGAACCAACGAAGCCAATCCAAGAATAAGTGTTTTAGAAAAATTCCATTTGAATTTATTGGCGCAAAGCACCACATAAACGCAGTAAAGCATAAAGAGAACTCCATGCGCCATTCCGACGATGTAATTCGGTTCTGGGATTTTCCAAACGTATTTTAAAAGCATCGTAAACGCCAAAAGCAAGTAGGAAATTCCTTCTGTGATGGCTAGAAATCGGAGGTTTTTGAGCATTATTTTTATTCTATTTATTAGCTTGTAATTCAAATAATTGATCTCTGAGACGTGCAGCTTCGATGAAATCCAAATTTTTGGCGGCTTTTTCCATTTGTTTGCGGGTAACGGCAATTAGTTTCTCTAATTCTTCCTTGTCGCCATAACTGAATGTTTTTTCCGCAACCATTTTCGGAACATCCATGTATTCGTATTTCGCTTCGGACGTATCGTATTCGCGATCTGCCACTTTGGTCGACTTCATGATTTTTTCTGTCGATTTTACTAACGGTTGTGGTGTCAATCCATGTGCATCGTTGTATGCTTCCTGAATTTTGCGACGACGGGCTGTTTCATCGATGGTTTTTTGCATGGAATCCGTCATTTTGTCGGCATACATGATCACTTTTCCATTGACGTTTCGCGCAGCTCGACCAGAAGTCTGAACCAAAGATCGCTCGTTTCTCAAAAATCCTTCTTTGTCGGCATCGAGAATGGCAACTAAACTTACTTCTGGCAAGTCCAATCCTTCACGCAAGAGATTTACCCCAATCAAAACATGGAAATCGCCTAAACGCAATTGGCGCAAAATTTCAACACGTTCGATGGTTTTCACTTCGCTGTGAATGTAGCGACACAAAATTCCCATGCGGTCGAAGTATTTTTGCAATTCTTCTGCCATGCGCTTGGTCAAAGTGGTTACAAGTGTCCGTTCGTCTTTGTCGATGCGTTCATGAATTTCTTCCATCAAGTCATCAATCTGATTTAGACTTGGTCGTACTTCGATGATAGGATCTAACAATCCTGTTGGTCGAATCACTTGTTCCACCACAATTCCTTCCGATTTTTCCAATTCATAATCGGCTGGTGTAGCAGAAATATAAACGGCTTGGTTGACCATCGTTTCAAATTCTTCAAATTTCAACGGACGATTGTCGATGGCTGCTTGAAGGCGAAAACCATAATCCACCAAATTCACTTTTCGTGAGCGATCGCCTCCGTACATAGCGCGAATTTGAGGCACAGTCACGTGACTTTCATCGATGACCATTAAAAAATCATCTGGAAAATAATCAATCAAACAGAAAGGGCGTTCTCCTGGTTGTCGTCGGTCGAAATAGCGTGAATAGTTCTCAATTCCTGAACAATAACCTAATTCTCGGATCATTTCCATGTCATAGGAAACGCGTTCTTCGAGTCGATTCGCTTCTTCTAGTTTTCCTTCGCGTTTAAAGTTCGCCACTTGAATCACCATATCTTCGCCAATTTCTTCAATGGCTTGTTTGGTATTTTCTGGACTTGAAACGAAAATATTTGCAGGGAAAATGGTTATTTCTTCGAAGACTTCAATGCGTTGCGCCGTTTCTGGATCAATGGAGGAAATGGAATCGATGTCATCGCCCCAAAACTCAATGCGAATGGCATGATCGGCATACGCCAAATGAATATCAATAGTATCTCCTTTGACACGAAAAGTTCCACGTTTAAAATCGTCAACCGCTCGTGAATAGAGGTTTTCAACAAGTTTGAATAAAAATTTGTTTCTTGAAATTCGCTCGCCTTTTTTGAGTTTGATGACGCTATTTGCGAATTCATTTGGATTTCCGATCCCGTAAATACAGGAGACAGAAGCGACCACAATCACATCCCGACGACCTGAAAGTAAGGCCGAAGTAGAAGCAAGACGCAATTTTTCTATTTCATCGTTGATCTGTAGATCTTTTTCGATAAAGGTATTGGTTACCGGCAAATAAGCCTCAGGCTGATAATAATCGTAATACGATACGAAATATTCGACAGCATTATTCGGGAAAAATTGCTTGAATTCACCGTATAATTGAGCTGCCAATGTTTTATTGTGCGACAACACCAAGGTTGGTTTTTGAACCCGTTCAATGAGATTCGCTACCGTAAAGGTTTTTCCACTTCCAGTAACTCCGAGAAGGGTTTGATGAACGGTACCACTTTCAATTCCTTCAACTAATTCTGCGATGGCTTTTGGTTGATCGCCTGTGGGAGAAAAGTCGGAAACGAGTTCAAAATTCATGGAATAAAGGTAGTTTTTTTTGATGGATAGGATGTCAATTAGCACGTTAAATCTTTGAATTAACAAACGAGAAATAGCGGCTTTATTTTCATCTTGAAGTATATTTATCTAACCAAAACAATATGATTAAATTCTTGTTCTTTTTGGCATCGCCCCAAAAAGAACCAAAAAACGCTAGTCCAAATTTAAGCCGTTCGGAGAAAATTATTGAATGGACCGATGTAACAAAAGTAGTGCATTGCTGAAGCAATACAGACGTAAACGCCTTTTGAAATCGGTTCGCCATTCAATTATTTTCTGATTCCTCACTTCTCTAAATTTGGACAAATCATTTAATCGACTAAGATCTTTTATAAAACCTAAGGATAAATAACCTCAACTTAGCCTCCACATTGTAAAATTTTAACTTATATGGAAACAATATGCCACAATTTAATTCCTTTTAAAAGGCAAAAGTTTAAAGTTAATTAATGGTGATGTCCACCTGGTCCGTGAGCGTGTCCGTGACTAATTTCGTCTGTTGTAGCTTCGCGCAAATCTTTGATTTCAACTTCGAAATGCAAAATCATGTCCGCCAAAGGATGATTCAAATCCAAGGTCACATCTTCGCCAGCAATTTTAGTTACAGTGGCAATCAAGGGACCATTTTCAGTCTCTACTTGCACTTGCATACCTTCACGCATTTCGTCATCTCCTTGAAAACCAGATTTTGGAACCACGTGAATCATGTCTGGATTTGATTTTCCATAACCGTCTTCTGGTTGAATTTCGATGTTCATTTTCGCACCAGTTTCAGCACCTTCCAATTTGTTTTCCAAGCCAGGAATAAGTGCTCCAACACCATGCAAATAAACTAAAGGTTCTCTTCCTACAGATGAGTCTAGCACCATCCCTTCGTTGTTTTTTAATGTGTATTCCAACGAAACCACTGTGTTTTTAGTAATTTTCATGGCGCAAAAGTACGATTTTGTAGGCGAATTGAAAAAAGATTAAATTTGGAAGTCGAAAAATCCGAACTTATTAAATGAAATCGATTCTAGGAGTATTGTTTTTATTTGCTTTTGTTGTAACTGTGAATGCTCAATTGGTTGAAATTAAACCAACAGATAATTGGGAAAATTACATTGAATCCACAAAGTACTTTAATGCAAATTTTAATGAAGTTGGTTCATCTGATGCAAAATACTTTTGTAGAGAAATGCGTGAAACACAATATCTATATGGAGGAGTAAGACTAATTTACCGACTCGATAGCACACTTTACGCTATAGAATCTTATTTAAGTTTGGACAAAAATCAGCTCGACGGTACGGTTCAATATTATAATGAGAAAGAAATATTAATAAGTATTAAAAAATATGTTCATGGATCACCAAGAGGTGCGTTCAAATATTTTTTTGATAATGGCACTTTAAGATCTGAGGGTAAATATTTTGGAGATGACTTCAAACTTGTGGACACTTTAAGGACATATTATCCTTCCGGGAATCTAAGAAGGTTGGAGTATTACGATCGAGAAACATTTAAGCGAATTGAAGGAAAATGTTTTGCCCATGACGGGTCAGATACAACTTACTTTGAATACAGAATAGAAGCTCAATTCAATGGAGGCCCAGAAGCATTACAGCGGTGGATTTCACTTAATGTTGTATATCCAGCAGAAGCGATGAAATATTTAGAGAAAGGTAAAGTTGAGGTTACTTTTGTTGTGGAAGAAGATGGTTCAATAACAAATGTATATGTATCCAAAGGTGTTTCTGTTGAGCTGGACAAAGAGGCTATACGAGTAGTAAAGAAAATGCCAAAATGGATACCAGGAAGTGAAGATGGCTTCTTGCAAAGAACCAGATGCAAAATACCTTTCGTATTCAGTCTTTAGACAAAAAAACTAAACTACAATTCTTTCGAATGAAAATCTTTTGTCAGCATCTTGTATTCCTCCGTGTATCCACCCGAATCCGTTCTAACAATCAATTCAAATAATTTCCGCGGAGCAATTGCCTCCATTCCAAACGCCAAAACACTTCTTTTTGGTCTTTCTTTTTTTGCGAAAATGGTATGATTTTCAACCAAATACAATCCATTCTTTTGAGCAAAATCGATCCAATGTTCTGAGGAAGCATAGGGTAAAATTAGCCAGAGGATTCCATGGTTTGTCAAAAGTAGTTTGGATTTAACGAATAGTTCCGAGATTAAATTGTCACTTTCATGTTTTGCTAAGTTGTTTCGCTCATTTTCGCCTTTCAACCCGTTTTCGTAGAACGGTGGATTGCTGATGATGAGATCAAATTTCGTAGTCGTTTCGAAACGGTTAAAATCGATGAGTGCTTGACTAAGATTCTCTGCCCAAGGCGAATTCTCAAAGTTTTCCTGACAATCGAACAGCGAATTGGAATCAATATCGATGGCGTGAATTTGTGCGCTTGGGTATTTTTGTGCCAACATCAAGGCCAAAACTCCTGTGCCTGTTCCAACATCCAAGATGTTCTTAGGGTTTTCATGATGCGCAATAGCTCCAAGCAACATGGCATCCGTGCCAACTTTGAGGGCAGAACGCGCTTGAGTTACGCTAAATTCTTTGAAATCGAATTTCAAAACGAAAAATTAACCAAGGTACAACTCAACCAATCCCGGAGGAGAAACAATGTGCAATTCTTTTTTCGCACGATCCACTTTTGTGACAACGCCATCGCGAATCGGAACTAAAATTTCCGTCGTTCCTTTGAGAATTTGAAAAAGTGGATTTGCTGATAAATCTATGACTTGTTGCATTTCGCCAATGTTTCCATGAACGGAATCAATCACGGTGAAACCAACGATTTCATGGTCGTAGAAATTCGTGCCTTGTAATTTTGGTAAAATAGATTCAGGGAGGTAAACATTATTTCTGAGAATCAAACGAGCATCGTTTTCAGATTCTACGCCTTCAAACTTTACGGCTGCAAAACCTTTGTTTTTTAGTTTAAACGAAGTAATGAAAAATGGAGTGAGTAGGTTGTTGATTTCGATGAAAACAGCATCCAAGGAGCGATAATCTTCTGGATTGGTAACATCCAAAAACAGCGAAACTTCACCTTTGAATCCGTGAAGTTTCGCTATATATCCTAAATGAAAGCAATCTGCTTTATTCATTCAAAAAAATTATTCTGCTGATTTTTCTTCTTCGCTTGAAGTTTCTTCCGTTGCTTCTGCTTCAGGAGCTTCTGCTACTGGTTCAGTTGCTTCTTCCGTTGCAGCTTCTGCTACTTCTTCCACAGCGTCAGTTGCAGTTTCAGTTACTTCTTCAACAGCTTCAGTTGCAGTATCAACCGCTTCTTCCGTCGCCTCAGCTACTTCTTCAACTACTGCTTCTGGTTCTGGAGCATTTTTAGCTGCTACTGCTGCTGCTTTCGCTGCATTAGCCACTTCTTCTGCTTTCAAACGTGCTGCTTTATCAGCGATTGCTGCTTTTGATAAACCATCCGCTTTTCCAGATACTTTCGCTTCTTTTGAAGCCATCCATTCAGCAAATTTTGCTTCAACTTGCTCTTCAGTCAACGCACCTTTTGCGATTCCTTTGATCAAGTGGTTTTTGTACATAACACCTTTGTAGTGCAAAATTGCACGCGCAGTGTCAGACATTTCAGCTCCAGTTTGAACCCAATTCAAGGTGCGATCGAAATCGATGTCAATTGTTGCTGGATTTGTGTTAGGATTGTATGTTCCTAATTTTTCGATGAATTTACCGTCTCTTTTAGCTCTGCTATCAGCGGCTACAATGTGGAAAACAGGTTTACCTTTTTTTCCGTGTCTTTGCAATCTAATTCTAGTTGCCATAATTTTTTACAGTTTGAGGTACGAAACCTCGGTTTATAAATATGTGAATCCTATTTCTTTTAACAGGGGTGCAAAGATATATATAAAATTTTAAAAAATAAGCATCGGTTTAAAAATTCACATTCAAAGAACAAATCGTAAGTTTTGCGCTAAATAACTTGTAAATTTAGACTAAAGTTATGGAAAATTAAATGTTTGTCTAATTCGTGGAAGTATTAGCCTATTTCATCGTTTCTTCGCTACTCGCCGCTTGGTGGATTATTGCCATTGCCAAACTTTTTGAACTTGGATTGGCGGGGAGAGAACAATTTTTTAAGTTATTTCTCATCATGCTGGGTATTGTGGCCATTTTTTTTACATTACTTGTTGTTCCAACATTTGACTGTGTTTGGTATTTGTGTGGCTTTTTCGAAAGGTTGTTGTTTTTTGCGATTAGCATCATTCTATTGGTTGTTTTTCCATTCATTATGATCACCATTGGTGTTCGGAAGGCAAAAGAAAAAAAGGACTAATTGCTGTTAAAAAGCCTTTTAATTACAATTTTTGAGTGATTTGGAATTTTGAAAATCATTGAAACCGTACAAATAAAAAAATGTGATTTTCAGATAGATTGACTTTAATAAAAACAAAAGGGAAAACCCTGTAGGATGCTCTCTAAATATAGTCGACCTTTACATTAAAAAGCCATGAAAAGTACACTAATTATAATAGTAGTTGCAATTTCCTTTCCTCTAATTGTGTGTGCACAAAGTTTTTCAGGAAAGGGTGCAAAAGTTTTAACATTAGGTTTGGGGCTTACTCAGCATTGGACTAGTTATCCCGAAAATGCGAAAGGACCGAAAGGCAGTACTTCACCGCTGTATGCTTCCTTAAACATTCAAATGGAATTTGGAATTGCAAAATATGTTGGCATTGGAGGAACCATTGGATTTGAATATGCAGATAATTTGTCGCGAAATTCATTGGGAGTTGTATATCTAAATGGTTTGAACATCGGCTCAAATTCATCGTTCAGAAGTCTTGCTGTGCCTATTGGAGTGTTTGGAAACTTTCACTTTTTGCAACTCATTGCTGATAAGTCCGGAAAATCATTTGCAGAAAAAATGGATGTTTATGCTGGGATTTCTTTTGGAGGTGGACCTGCTTTCGCGATTGCAAAGAGCGATGTAACACAACTCGGTAATGACGTTGGATTTATAGCTTTTGGTGGTCCTCATGTTGGAATTCGTTATTACTTGACCGATAAACTTGGTATTTATGCTGAGTTAGGCTATGGGAAATCTTATGCAAATGGTGGATTAAGCGTGTGTTTCTGAGACACTTTGTCAATTGTATCCATCGTTTCATAAAAAACGTATTTCCTACATTTCATGTTGAATACTACGTCAAAACCACAGAATAATCGGATACCCATTAGGACATTTATATCCCGATAGAATAATCGTGTTTATGATATGTTAGTCACATTTCTTAAACGACATCGTGAAACTATCTTCCTCATCCTTGACTAACAAAACGAATTCGGTTTCGGTAAGTTTAATAATTTTAGCAAAAGCGCTTTCGTCTCCGTCTATTACTATAGTGTTTTGATTAGCATCGTAAACATATTTTTCTTTATATTCCATAGCATCTGAGAGCGTTTCTTCGTCTTCTATGAAGCACACAAAATTGTCATTCGTAAAGTGAAGCTGCGCATTGCCAAAATCCTCGCCGATTTCCATTAATTCTTCTGGGGCGTAGAGATTTGGCATCTCTGGATCGTTACCAATAGCAATTAGGCACCAAGTTCCAGGAAGTAATTTGATGTCAATTTGAGTATAACCAATTCCAGATAAAAAGGAAAGTGTAATAACTAAAAACAGGGTCTTCATAACGTTTTTTATGTACGAAAGTAATTTATTTTTTTTAAAAATAAAATAGCCTAGTTTTTATTAAGGAGCTGGTTTTCAAAACAAAACCAATTTTATAGGGATTTGGTGTAGGATACCAATGCTACAAGCTCTATCTAAGAAAAAGACTTCACCTCATTTATCGACATTCTAATTTTTTTATCTGCAAATGAATTAGAATTAAAGTGGAAATGAATTCTTTTAAAAAAAGCACCGGCCGCAGGTTAAAACATGAAAAATGCGCATTCTTACCTCAAAAAATGGATAAAACTTTGATGTCTATCGGAAACTTTGCTATTGATACTTCCTTCGATATTCAATTTTCTCAATGGTTGCAAATTAGTAATATTATGTCCATGAATGCAAGTTTGTAATATTGCTTCCATGGATGCAAATTAGTAATATTACTTCCTTCGACATTCAATTTTCTCAATGATTGCAAATTTGTAATATTACGTTCGTGAATGCAAGTTTGTAATATTACTTCCATGAATGCAAATTAGTAATATTACATTCGTGAATGCAAGTTTGCAATATTACTTCCATGAATGCAAATTAGTAATATTACTTCCTTCGACAATCAATTTTCTCAATGGATGTAAATTAGTAATATTACTTCCATGATTGCAAATTAGTAATATTACATTCGTTATTGCAAGTTTGCAATATTACATTATTCAACAGAAGATAAACCAAAATCACAACTTCTCTCAGGTCAATAAAAATGCTCTCGTCCAGCAAAACTAGTTCATCGTTCAGAGACTAATCTCCGCTTATCCCGGCAATTCCAAATTCAAAATCATCCGTGTATTCTCAATGCCTTTTTCATTTAAAGAAACTATGTAACAATGTGTTAAATACTCCACAGAGATCAAATTTGCATCTTTCAACATTTGAAGATGGCCTTTAACGCTTGCTTTTGATAGGTTCAATTCTTTGCAAAGGTCTGTATTTCTCAATTCCATTTTATCTTGAAATAGCTTTACCATTCTAATTCGAGCTGGATGCGCAAATGCGCGAGTAGTTAGAAACAAATTCGTTTCTTCGGTCGTGTACTGGTTTGATTTGATAGATCCCATTTTTTAAAATTTTCTATTGAATTTAAGAAAAAAGATCGTTATCATCCAACTATTTTGCTCGTTTTTTTTTGAAAAAATAGCTAGAATATAATTCTGTGATTAAAGCAATTAATGAAGATAACTACCCAAATATGAATAAATTGCACTAAATTTGTATAAAATCAATCCAGATGAAAAAACTAAAACTACTCGTTTTGATGGTGTTGTTCGATACAACATTTTCTTTTGCCCAACAATGGATTACTGAATCATACGACTATGATAGTATCATTGACTTGGAGTATGGTCAAGCCGAAAATTTTCTTGGAGCAACCATTCCTCTAAAAATGGATTTGTATTTGCCGATTTGTGAAAGTGCTACAGGAACTTCTAAAACTCCACTTGCGATTTTTATCCATGGAGGTTCTTTTATTGCTGGTGATAAAGGCGAAACGACCATTACCGATTTAGCAAAAAGCTTTGCGAAACGCGGGTATGCAACTGCTTCAGTGAATTACAGGATGGGATTTGTGAACGATTTCGATTTGAATCAATGTAATTTCCCGAATTATGCTTGTTTTTTTGCCGCAGATACTGCTGAATGGTACAGAGCCTATTTTCGTGCTGTTCAAGACGTGAAAGGTGCCATTCGTTTCTTGATAAATCGTAATGCAGAATATCAAATCGATCCACAAAACATCTTCATTTCGGGAGAAAGTGCTGGAGCTTTTATCGCCATGGGAACAACTTATTTGGATGTTCCATCCGAAAAATTTGCTCAAGCTTTTGAACTCGACGGTGTACTTACACCAAATTTCAACACGATCGATTGTCCGCACAATGTAAATCAAATCTGGCCAAATGCAACAGTTCTGAGACCAGATTTAGGTTCCATTGATGGAAGCATTGAACCAACCACAATTCCTTTTCTTATTAAAGGTGTTGGAAATTTCTATGGTGGAATGATTTCAGATTTATTGGCACTTAATGATAATACTAAACCGAAAGCTTCACTTTACCAATTCCACCAACCGTGTGATTTAATCGTTCCTTTTGAAACTGGACGGGTTTATGCCGGTCAAAGTTGGTGCTTTACCAATGGTTATGGGTGTTACGGTATAAGCAATTCAGCCATGGTTTACGGTAGCAAACGAATAAGTGATTGGAATACTGACAATAGTTATGGTTATTCCATCCAAGATAATTTCACAACGATCCCATTTCCTTATGAATATATTGGTTTACAGCCAAGAAATTGCTTTGATCAAGTAATTAACGGAAACGGTTGTCACGCTTACGACAACTTCACAAATCGCAAAAATCAACTCATTTCCTTTTTCGCTCCTTTAGTTTCAACAAATCCAATTTGTACTCCAGGATTACTAGGTTCTGAGGAGTTGAATAAATTTCAATCGCAATTCAACATCTTCCCTAACCCATTTTCAAATCAATTGACCATTGAAAGCGAAACATCAGCGACTTATGTTGTGACTGATCTTTTTGGACGAGAAGTGAGTGAAGGTGTTATTGTTACTGGAAAAAATGTGATAACGATAGCAAATCAATTTGGTAAAGGGATTTATTTTCTCACATTAAAATCGAATGGTAATAGCTTTGTTCAAAAGATTATTCGGGAGGGCTAGGTGTAAAAAAAGTACCCAAACAACGTTATAATGATCACCCCAGCTATGTTCAACAAAAAGCCATAACGTGCCATTTGATTGATGTGAATTTCGCCTGAAGAAAAGACGATGGCGTTTGGTGGAGTTCCAACAGGCAACATAAATGCACAACTCGCAGCCAAAGTTACAGGAACACACAATTGTACGATCGAATAATCTGATTGCATGGCGAATTGTGCGATAACTGGAGTTAATACCGTTACCAATGCCAAATTCGACATGAGTTCAGTGGCGAAAATTGCTACGCTCACTACAAGGATCAATATGATTAAGATTCCTGCGGATTGATAATGCGCAAACATCGTTGTCACTTTATCCAATACGCCGTTAATTTTGAACATTTCAGCTAAAGCTAAGCCTCCACCAAAAAGAATTAAAATTCCCCACGGTAGTTCCTTCGTATCCTTCCATTCCAACAGGGTGGAATTTCCTTTTTCAGGAATTAAGAAAAGGGCCAAAGAACCTAAAAGTGCAGGACCAAAATCATCGTATACAAATCCTAAATAATCCGCAAAGAGGCTTCTAAAAATCCAAAGGAATACAACTACTCCAAAAATGAAGATGACTTTAAGTTGCGTTGGAGTCCACTTACTGATGGTAAAATCTTCTAATTCAATTTGTTCATGTCGCTCCTTTCCAAGTAAAATATAGAACATGAAATAAGCGGCAAGGAGCATTAAAATACTCACAGGCATTCCAATCTTCATCCATTCAAAAAAGCTGATTTCTACGTTGTATGGCGCTTTGCTTAAGATTGATGCCATTGCATTGTTTGGAGGTGAACCGACCAAAGTCGCCATCCCACCAATACTCGCTGCATACGCTATGGATAACAATAAAAACAAGGTAAATTTCGATTTGTGGTCTTTCTTAGGCATGGATGCAATAATGGCTAATCCCATTGGCAACATCATCAATGCAGTGGCAGTGTTGGAAATCCACATGCTTAAAGCTCCTGTACTTAAAATGAACCCAAGCAACAAGCGTGCTTTGGAAGTTCCTGTAATTTTAATGATTCGTTTGGCAATTTGTTTGTGAACATCGTGTTTTTCTAACGCAAGTGCTAAAATAAATCCACCTAAGAACAAGTAAACATTGGGATCACCGTACGAAGTTGCAAGTTGCGATTTGTCTAGTACTCCGAGTGGAATACCAAAAATGAATGGAAAAAGGGCTGTGACATAAATTGGAAGGACTTCAAACAACCAAAAGAAGACCATTAAACCTCCAAGGGCAATGGAATTTGAGAATTTGTCTTGTCCCCCACTGATGATAACAGTTACTAGGAAAAAGAAAAAACCAATTCCGAGGATGTAATATTTAAGAGCACTTTTTTCCATGGTAAAAAAAAAATGCGTTGCTCCAAAGAACAACGCATTTATTAAAATTATTTAGTTAAGCTTCAAGTCTTTTTTTCAATTCTTCCAAAGCATCTTTCGCTTTCACTTCTGCCAAATTACTGTCTAAGGCATCATCAATTTCATCGTCAATGCTTCTATTTTCTGTTGCAATTTCAGCATAAGAATCAGCAAGGGCCTCTTCTGCCGCTACTTTTTCTTTCATTTTTTCTAACATAGCAACAGTGCTAGAAGAATCAATTCCAGCCAAATCTTGGTTTATTTCTTTCGAAGCTTTGCTTACTGCTGCGCGTGCTTTCAAAGTTTTCAATTCGTTTTCATATTTCGAAATGTTTTCTTTCAAGCTGTCGATGTTTTTATCCAATTTATCGGCATTTCCTTCAAAATAACCTTGGTTTTTGCGTGCCAATTCGGCGTGTTTCAGGTTTTCTTCTTTACGAAGTAATGCTTCACTTGCCAAACGATCTGCTTCTGATTGATCCATCTCACCATCTTTTGCTTTTTTCAAAAGAGCGAACGCTTTGTTTTCATAATCGTTTGCTTTTTCAGTATAAGATTCAGCATCTCCTTTGGCACGGATCCCCATTGCTTTTACCTCAGCCATTGCTGTCAAAGCTTTTGAAAGATTCGCTTTTAGATCACGAATTCCTTGCTCTGTCATGCGAACAGGTTCTTCCAAATTATCTAAAGCTGCATGTGCATTTGCTTTACCTATTCTAAAAAGTCTTTTAAACCATTCCCACATAGTCTTAAATATTAAATGTATAATTCTTTTTGATTGATAAATTAAAGAGAATTTACAGCATGAAAAAATGCTTCTCCTTTGTCTTCAATTTCTGTATGGATTTCACGAAACTCGGCTTTTGATTTTGCTTTGTTAATGCGTGCAAGCATTGTATCTTGAAAATCTGCTGCTTCATTAATCAATTTATCACTCGCTTCTGCTTTTGATGCATTGAATAATTGTGCTGAAAAGCAATCGTCAACGATTTCAAAAATCATGTTGTTCAATCCTTTTTTGATGTCTCTTTTATTAGCCATTTTTATTTTTTTTGTTAAATATAATATTTATTGAAAGATTTACTAGATTCAAGTGAAAAGCTTTTTTTCGTAAAATGACTTGATTCAATGAAAAAGTAACCTCTTTTTGATTATCCGCTTCTATACCTTCGTTCATTTTTCAGTCCAGAAACAAGGGGATTTCGATGTGAAATTCGTCTTTTTTGGAAAAAATCATGACTAAAATTCTGTTTTTTAACTTTAGGGTAAACAGGCGGATAATCGTAAAAAAAAAAGCAGCGCCCAACTGAGCACTGCTTTCGTATTTTAAGCTTCTGTCGAAGTTTCTGTTTTTTCTGGTTTCGGTAAAAGAACCTTACGAGACAATTTCCATTTTCCAGTTTTTGGATCTTTTCCAACAACTTTGAATTTCAAAATCTCACCTTCTTTCACAACATCTTCCATTTTCGCCGTTTTTTCCCACGAAAACTCAGAAATGTGAATCAAGCCATCTGTTCCAGGAAGAATTTCCACGAAACATCCGAAATCTTTTACTCCTTTAACTTTTCCTTCGTATTCACAACCTTCTTCCACAACTGGTGGGAATGCTATAAGTCTGATGCGACGAACCGCTTCATTCATATCATCACCATTGTTTGACATAATCTGAACACGACCTTCACCCGTAGGCAATTCCTCAATAGTGATTGTCGTTTTCGTGTCTTTTTGAAGTTGTTGAATGATTTTTCCACCAGGTCCGATAATCGCTCCAATCGTATCATTAGGCACATTGAATGCTTCGATACGTGGTGTATGCGGTTTGAAATCTGGATTTGGTTTTGCAATCGTTTCAATGATCTTGTTTAAGATATGCAAACGTCCTTCTTTCGCTTGGTTCAATGCTTGAATCAAAACTTCGTAAGGCAAACCATCTACTTTAATATCCATTTGACAAGCAGTGATTCCAGCAGAAGTTCCAGTTACTTTAAAGTCCATATCACCTAAATGATCTTCATCACCTAAGATATCTGAAAGCACCGCAAATTTTCCACCGTCAGCAACCAATCCCATCGCGATACCTGAAACTGGCGCTTTGATTTGAACACCACCGTCCATCAATGCCAATGTACCTGCGCACACCGTTGCCATCGAAGAAGAACCATTTGACTCCAAAATCTCAGAAACCAAACGAATTGTATATGCATTATCTTCAGGAAGCACTGGTTTCAATGCTCTTAACGCCAAGTTACCGTGTCCAACCTCACGACGAGATGTCCCACGAATTGGTCGTGCTTCACCTGTTGAGAATGGTGGGAAATTGTAATGCAACATAAATTTTTCTGTACCGTGGAAAGTAACATCATCAATCATTTGCTCATCCATTTTACCACCTAAAGTAAGGGTTGTCAACGATTGTGTTTCCCCGCGTGTAAATACAGCAGATCCGTGAACTCGTGGTAAATAATCTACCTCGGCCCAAATCGGACGAATTTCGTCGAATTTACGACCATCCAAACGGATTTGTTCGTTCAACATCACGTCGCGAACCGCTTTTTTCATTGTTTCTTTGAAATATACAGAAATATATTTTCCAATTTCAGCAATTTCTTCTTCTGTATGTGAAGCAACTAATTCTTCTTTAATAGCTCCAAAAAGCTCAGAACGTTTTTCTTTCGAAGCGTTTCCTTGACGCGCAACTTCACGACATTTCTCGTAAGCGAATGCTGCTACTTTTGCACGAACTTCTTCGTTATGATCTTCGTGGCTATATTCTCTTTTTGGAGAAGATGCTGGAATTTCTTTTGCCAAATCCAATTGGAATTGACATTGCTCTTTGATCGATTCGTGAGCAACTTTGATAATATCTACCAAATCAGCTTCTGCGATTTCTTTCATTTCACCTTCCACCATCACAATGTTCTCGCTTGTTCCAGCGATGATACAATCGATGTCAGAAACAGCCATTTCTTCTAATGTTGGATTGATCACAAATTTACCATCCACACGACCAACACGTACTTCAGACATTGGTCCGTTGAACGGAATGTCAGAAACTGCGATTGCACAAGATGCTGCAAATCCAACCAACGCATCTGGAGAATTGACCCCATCATACGAAATTAATTGCATCATCAACTGTACTTCTGCGTGGTAATCATCTGGAAACAAAGGTCTCAATGCTCTGTCTACGATTCTCATCACTAAGATCTCACGATCCGAAGGTCTTGCTTCACGACGGAAAAATCCACCTGGGATTCTACCATCAGCTGCAAATTTTTCTTTGTAATCAACTGTTAACGGAAGGAAATCGACTCCCTCTTTCGCTTCTTTGGCCGCTACTACAGTAGCCAAAATCATTGTGTCGCCCATTCGTAACACTACCGCACCGTCCGCTTGCTTCGCAAGTTTCCCCGTTTCAATGGAGATTTCTTTTCCTCCTGTAGTGATGGACTTTTTTATTCCTATATTCATATTTATTTATTTACATTTTTAATGGACAAAAGACCGCTTCGCTTAAAGACTTCAGACCGTTCATTTCGTTCTCTAAAAGACTTGTTTTTGTTTCAACCGATAAGGTTTTCAATAAAAACAAATCTTGCGTCTTTTGCCTTCTAACTTTTATCTTTAATCATTTTCACAAAAAAAGGACAGCCGACCAAAGTCGAATGTCCCCTCTTTCAATAAATTTCGTACACGAAAAGAATTAACGACGTAATCCTAATTCTTTCACGATTGCACGGTATCTTTCGATATCAATTTTCTTCAAATAATCTAAGAAACTTCTACGTTTACCAACTAAAAGTTGAAGTGAACGTTGTGTTCCATAGTCTTTTCTGTTTTTCTTAAGATGCTCAGTTAAGTGAGAGATTCTTAAAGTAAACAAAGCAATTTGAGCTTCCGTAGAACCTGTGTTTGCCTCATTTCCGCCATATTTAGCGAAAATTTCTTTTTTCCATTGTGTATCTAAGTACATGCCAATATTATTTAAATAATTATTATGTAGTCGCGTTTCGACGGTGCAAAGATAGTAAACTTATTTAGTTGTGCAATGAACTTATTCAAATTAGATTCATTTGTGACTTACGTTAAAATCTTTACTACAATAAGAATTGCGTTTTCTACTGCGTTAAATGTTCTTAACTCTCCTTCTTGAATCGAAACGAACGACTTTGGTGAAACTTCTGTTTTCTTAAAACGCAATATTCCTTCCACCAAATAAAAAAACGTTTGCTGATTTGAGTTAAATTCAATCGAATTCAAAGCTTCGCATCGAACAACTTCCATTTCTGGATGCAATTCTGGACGGAAAATGACATTAAAATCTGTCGCTTTTCCGATTGACGAAGTTTTCCATTCACCTGAAAATGAGTCTTGTTCGAATGGCTTTAAAGAGCAAGAATGGTGATTCTCGTGATGCAAATCAAGCGTTCCTTCGAGCACCATGATTTTTCGCAAGTAACCACTCAACGAAGTAAATTCAGAATTTTCTACCTCAATGGTCGCTGTACTGATTCTAAGATCGAAATTTCTTTCTGAAAATGCAGATTCTTCTGGAAAAATGTACAATTCGGTACTTGTACCACCCGACCAATGAATAATTTTCTGATCTTTCGAAGAAATAATCTTCATTCGAACCTAACTTCTAAACAATTTTAGCGATAAAGCCAATTTTTCTTTTAATTCCGTACGATCAACAATATAATCCAAGAATCCATGCTCTAAAACGAATTCAGAAGTTTGGAAACCATCAGGCAAATCCCGTCCAATCGTTTCTTTTACAACGCGAGGTCCAGCAAACGCAATCAACGCTTCTGGTTCAGCAATATTGATATCGCCTAACATAGCGAAAGAAGCCGTCACACCGCCCGTTGTTGGATCCGTTAAGAATGAAATATAAGGTAATTTAGCTTCAGCCAATTGTCCTAATTTACCAGAAACTTTGGCCATTTGCATGAGTGAAAAACCTGCTTCCATCATTCGTGCACCTCCTGATTTCGAAATGATCATGAAAGGGCATTTTGATTTAATTGCTTCGTCGATGGCACGCGCAATTTTTTCACCCATCACAGAACCTAATGATCCTCCAATGAATTTAAAATCCATCGCTGCAACAACGAAATCATGTCCGTCCAACTTACCTTTAGCGGTACGAATGGCATCTTTCAATCCAGTACTTTCAATCGTTGCTTTCACACGATCAACGTATTTTTTAGTATCCTCAAATTTTAGTGGATCGCCCGAAATAAGTTTAGCATCTAGTTCCTTGTATTTTCCTTCGTCGAAAATGATTTTGAAATACTCTTCCGAACCAATTTTTTCGTGGTACGAACAACGATTACAAACCCAATTCGTTGCTTCTATTTCATCTGATGTAAAAACGGTTTTACATTTAGAACATTTGTGCCACAACCCTTCAGGAGTTTCTTTCTTGTCGTGTGTAGAAGTTGTGATTCCTTCTTTTTTTCTTTTAAACCAACTGCTCATATTTGAAATTTGAAGATTTCAGATTTGAAAATTCAAAGATTGAAAACGTTCTCTCATCTTCGAATCTTCAAATTTTCAAATCTTTTACTATAATGTGTTAATATTATTCAAGTCTGCGAATGCTTGCTCCAATCGTTTCACAAAAGTCAATTCACCTTCACGCATCCATTTACGCGGATCGTAATACTTCTTATTTGGTTGATCTTCGCCTTCTGGATTCCCAATTTGCGTCATCAAATATTCTTTTTTCGACAACATGTAATCGCGAACACCTTCTGTAAAAGCGAATTGCAAATCTGTATCAATATTCATTTTGATCACTCCATAGCCAATTGCTTCACGAATTTCTTCAACCGTAGATCCTGATCCACCGTGAAACACGAAGTCTACCGGATTGTGACCAGTATTGAATTTCTGTTGCACAAAACTTTGAGAATTCAACAAGATTTTTGGAGTCAATTTTACATTTCCAGGTTTGTAAACACCATGTACATTTCCAAACGCTGCGGCAATGGTAAAACGCGGAGAAATTTTCATTAATTCCTCGTATGCGTAAGCAACTTCATCTGGCTGGGTATATAATTTTGAACTGTCTACATCTGAATTATCCACTCCATCTTCTTCCCCACCAGTTATTCCTAATTCGATTTCCAAGGTCATGTTCATTTTTGCCATGCGCGCCAAGTATTTCTTGCACAACTCAATGTTTTCTTCAATCGGTTCTTCTGAAAAATCAAGCATGTGAGAGCTATATAATGGTTTACCAGTTTCAGCGAAAAATTTCTCGCCTGCATCTAACAAACCATCTATCCAAGGCAATAAGTTCTTTGCACAATGGTCGGTATGAAGAATCACTGTTGCACCATATTGTTCTGCTAACGTGTGAATATGTTTTGCTCCAGAAATACTTCCTGCAATCGCAGCTTTTTCGCCTTCATTGCTCAGATTTTTTCCTGCAAAAAAGTGTCCTCCGCCATTCGAGAATTGAATAATAACGGGCGAATTAACCTTTGCTGCCGTTTCCATCACTGCATTTACAGTACTAGAACTTGTAACATTTACGGCTGGTAGCGCAAATCCTTTTTCTTTCGCAAAACGAAAAATATTTTGAACCTCATCACCTGTTGCTACTCCTGGTTTTATAGTATGTGCCATTGCTTTTAGATACAAAATTAAGGATGCAAAGATACTTAAATGAATTTAGAATTGTGAATGGAAAAACAAGAAAATTAACACAAACTCATTTTTTGAAGCAGGCAACTAGCACATAATCAAGTTGAATGTTTTCAAGAAATTCATTTCATGATTTAACAACCAACCGAATTGAAGCCGAATTCTTATATTTATCAGAAGACGACTATCGCATCAAAGCAGAAAATTTTAAACTCATATAAAATTTATCTTATAAAGTAATTATTGAATTGACTCGTCTAAAACTTACCACAAGATTCAAGATTGAATAAATGCACATGCATGATATTCAATTGATTATTTAAAACATTAAGGATGAAGGGAAATAAGGGATTGTGTTTGACATGGTTTGAATAATTTAGATCGCCTGCGGCGTTAAGAGAAGTATTTTCGGAACGAGCAGTACAGTTCATAATTCGCTGGAAACTTCTTAAAAAACCGCAAGGTTTTAGCCTTAATTATAACACAGACAACATTACTAGAAGTTTAAGATTTTTTGTAAATAATTGTTGGGCTATCTCGATAAATTGACTTTCCCGTTCCGGTGATAGCTGTCGGAATAAGGCCAATTTGTCGCTGCCGCGCGACCCTTCATGTTCTTAATTGACTTCGTCGCTGCTGCGCGGTCCTCAATGTTAAAAAATTCAAATACATTTTGCGTGTAACATATTTATATTGTGAAGTTAACCTCCTATTTTTCAAACACTACGTAGTACGAAAATTAGTTCTAATTGTATCTTTTACTTTTATAAGTTCATCGTTAATTTCGCATCAAACTGATTTAGGCACAATTGGTGGTAAACTAGCGACGATTCAATTATTGAATAATGATCTTTTGTGAAGTATTTCCCCCTTTGATAAAGTATACACCACTATTCAATCCATTCGTTTCAATCTTGTTTTCACCTTCATTCAGATCCAAAACTTTAACTTCTCTTCCAATGCCGTCTACCATTGAAGCATGAATTTGAATGGAAGAATTGACATTAATGGCACTTCCTGATGGAATCGGATTTGGAAAGACTGAAATAGTTGTTTGGTTTTCTAGATCGTCAATTCCCAAAATTGTTTCAATTTGATAAATGTCCATGTTAATTAAACCAAAATCATTTATGAAATTAAATTCGGACCATAAAAAAGTTGGTTTACCTGACCAAATCCTTGCATTTTGTGTTTCATTTGGCTGGCTAAAATTAATACCAACATCATAAGTTGTTAATTCTTCAGAAGTGTTGAATTTTAAATATTTCGACATTTGAGATCCAGAAGCCCATTCTGTTAAATAAATTTCAGAGTCTGTATCAATGGATTTTTTTAGATCTTTTCCGATATATTTAGGTGTGAAATCACTGTTTTCATAGTTGTAAATAATATGTGTTCCATTTATTTTATGTGTAATGAAATAAATTTTTTCGTTCAATACAAAATAATCCTTAAACCATTCGTTCGATAATTCAGTTTCAAGGGACAAACTTAAGCCATCAGTAGTTTTGTATAAAGAGCTACCTAAATACAAATACAATTCTCCATTAATTTTCACCGAATTCCATTTATCTATATAAGGAACAAAATAATTACCTTCATAAATAGAAATTGAGTTCCAATCATCATCAAATGAAAGAATATTCATAGCGTCAGAAGAATTTATAGTCATCATATCATACTCACTTATAATGAATTGTGAATTTATTTCGCCCAACAATTTCCAGTTAACAAAAACTCCAGTTTGCGTTCTAAGCGTTTCAACTGAATATGAATTATTTGAAAAGAGCGCTTTTTTTAGACTGCATATTGAATCTTGAAATCTTGTTCTATAAAAGACATTATTTTGATAAATACCCAAGGGAATTTCTACATTTTCCACTAATTCATTGGAAATCTGGATGTAGTTTGTTGGACTTAAATATTCATACAACTGGCGACTTATCCCATTGAAAGCTGTAAAAAATGTACGTTCTTCAAACTGAAAAAAATCTGGATCAGAACCATTTACACCATTGTTAATATCCACTATAATTGATTGAACGCCATCAAAAAACACAGGTTCAGTTCCTGATGAATAGGTATTTCCGCCAAATAGAATTCCATTGCTCAATTCAACTGGGATGTTTGAGCTTGAGCCACAAACCGTAGTCGGTGCAAAGGCTACATTCTTAGATTCATCATAACCATATAATTTAAAATCATGAGGATATTCTCCAAATGCTTGAATTAACATCAATTTGCTTTCATCATTTGGATATCCAATAATTGCATGCAGTGCAGCATTTGGTTCATTCAAAGGTGTGTCAAAAAGTGTTGCTTGATATTGAGCAAAAAAATGTGAGTGAACAAAAAAGGACGAGAGAAGTAATATTGTTTTCATGGTTTCAATAATTAAATAGTTTGTCTCACCAAATTCGAAAAAACAATTGAACTAAAATTTTTAAATCCTTGAAATGACACAATCCTATATTGAAAGGTGTATTTTCGTGAACCATCTTATTAAAGAAATTTTAAATCCATTCAATTCTTAAGGTGAATAGTGAATTCGCTCTAAAAATTTAATTGTGGAAAAAACACTTTAAAAACTACTTTTTAATTCCAAAATGCTTACCTTCATTTACTAACTTTGTTACACTAAATTTTCAATGAGTTATTTAAACGAATTAAACGAAAGTCAGCGGGCAGCTGTAGAAAGTATTTACGGTCCAACAATGGTTATTGCTGGCGCCGGATCTGGTAAAACGCGTGTACTTACCTATCGCATTGCGCACATGATTGAACAAGGCGTTGATCCTTTCAACATTTTAGCATTAACCTTTACAAATAAGGCTGCGAAGGAAATGAAGGAAAGAATTGGTAAAATTATCGGTTCAAGTGAATCGAAAAACATTACGATGGGTACTTTTCACTCCGTTTTTGCGCGCATTCTAAGATACAATGCTGATCGACTTGGCTACCCAACGAATTTCACGATTTATGATACGCAAGACACGAAAAGTCTGTTGAAAGATGTCATTAAATCCTTAAATCTGGATGAAAAAGTCTATAAAGCGAGTACGGTTTACGGTCGCATTTCATCAGCAAAAAACAACTTGATATCGCCTGATGCTTACATTCAGAATGAGGAAATTCAATCCGAAGATGCATTGGCACGACGTCCGCAAATGGGAATCATTTACAAAACGTATGCAGATCGTTGCTTCAAAGCTGGCGCCATGGATTTTGATGATTTGCTTTATAAAACAAACGTATTACTAAGAGATTTTCCCGAAGTTCTTCATTATTATCAACAAAAATTCAAATACATCCTGGTGGATGAGTACCAAGATACCAATTATGCACAATATTTAATTGTAAAATCGCTAGCAGCTGCGTATGAGAACATTTGCGTTGTAGGCGATGATGCGCAGAGTATCTATTCGTTTCGAGGCGCGAACATTGAGAATATTTTAAACTTTAAGAAAGATTATCCCGATTTTGGCTTATTCAAATTGGAACAAAATTACCGAAGTACAAAAAATATTGTCGAAGCAGCAAATAGCGTCATTGCACGGAATTTAGACCAAATTCAGAAAAATGTTTGGACTGACAATGTGGAAGGAAAACCATTGAATGTAATTCGAACATTGACAGACAACGAAGAAGGAAAAGTAGTTACCAATCGTTTGTTTGATATCAAAAACAACGAAGGATGCACTTTCAATGATTTTGCCATTTTATACCGAACGAATCGCCAATCCAGATCTTTTGAGGAAGCCTTGCGGAAATTGAATATTCCGTATAAAATCTATGGAGGTTTGTCGTTCTATCAACGAAAAGAAATCAAAGATTTGTTGGCTTATTTTCGTTTGACTACAAATCCAAGAGACGAGGAAGCATTCAAACGTGTGATCAACTATCCACGACGAGGCATTGGAAAAACTACGATTGAAACTTTGCTCATTGCATCGACAGAATATGGTGTTTCTATTTGGGATATCATTACCAACTTTCAGCAATTTCCAGTTGCAATGAATGCTGGAACTAAAAATAAGTTGATCGAATTTTCGATTATGATTAACAGTTTTTCGGCTGAATTGACAAAATTAAATGCATACGATTTGGCACAAACTATTGCGAAATCAAGTGGAATTTTAAAGGAACTTTATACTGAAAAAGAAAAAGGTCCTGAAGAAGTAGAACGCTACCAAAACGTGGAAGAATTATTAGCCGGGATCAAAGAATTTACGGTTTCTCAGCCTGAAGATGCTTCAACGAGCTTGGATGAATTTATGATTGATGTCGCCCTATTAACCGATGCTGATCAAGACAAAGAAGAAGAGCGAAATCATGTTACTTTAATGACCATTCATTCCAGCAAAGGATTGGAATTTCCGCACGTTTTCCTAGTTGGACTGGAAGAAAATTTATTTCCGTCACAAATGGTGTTGAATTCACGTACAGAATTGGAGGAAGAACGACGTTTGTTTTATGTTGCTGTGACTCGCGCCATGCGAAGTTGCACCTTGACGTATGCCACTTCTCGCTTCCAATGGGGAAATTTGATCAGTTCAGAACCGAGTCGCTTTATTGATGAAATTGACGAAAAATATTTGCATTTTGAGGTTCCAGAACGAGGAATGGGTCGTTCACTGACGAGCGGAAAACCCATTGGATTTGATCGTCCAGGCGGCTTGAATAAATCGTTTGCTCCGCCAAGCATGAAACCAATTGCCCAAACTTTGGGAGGTGGAAATGTGAAAGATGAATTAGGATTAATGGTTGGATTCAATGTTGAGCACGATCGATTTGGAAAAGGAAAAATCACAAAATTAGAAGGACAAGGAGCGGACAAAAAAGCAACTATTTTCTTTCCACATCATGGAGCAAAAACCGTTTTATTGCGCTTTGCAAACTTAAAGGTGGTGGATTAAATCATTGCATCAAGCACTGCTGAAACTTCCTGTTCAATGCTGTACTTTTCAGCAATTTCTGATTGAACAAAATCCAAATTTAGTTCGCCATTAGCTAATCGCTGTTGGAGCTTTTGATAATGCAAAACAAAGTTGTCCAAATTGCTTACTTCGTAAAGTTCACCTAACTTGCCGAAATCCAAAATCTCAGGAGTTCCACCGCTATTCGTGCCGAGAACAGGTGTTTTGGAAAGCATCGCTTCGAGCGTTACCATGCCATAAGTTTCTGAAAGACTTGGAAGTACCAACACGTCAATGGCTGCGTAACACAAACGAACATCTTCCATGAAATTGGAAAAGTGGACATAATCACTCAAGTCGTTTTCCTTTATGCTTTCCTTCAATTCATTCATGTAAGCCAAGCTTGTTGGATCATTCAAAGTTGGCGTTCCTACGATCAATAATTCAACATTCTCTCCCAACTCCCTTAGTTTTTTGATGGCACTAGGAAGAAATAGCTGTCCTTTTTTAGCATCTATTCGACCAATGACACCAAGCAATTTCGCATCTGTTTCACATCCTAGCATTTTTTGCGCTTCCTTTTTCGAGCCGTCAAAGGACATGAACTTAGTCACATCTAATCCAATGGGTGCAATTCGAATTTTCTGGTTTGGGACTTCAGTGTTTTGCAACACGTCAGGTTTTAAGATTTCCAAAGGACAAAGCCAAACATCAATTGCTCGATACCGATACCGTTGTGTAATTCCCGTTTTGGTAATTCCCATAATCATATGCTGCTGATGAATGATGTGAATTGAACGCTTGCTTTTTCTTTTGGTTATAGCAGCCATATCCAAATCTGGTCGGTAAGCGACTAAAACATTCTTAATATTATTTCGATTGAGGTAATCCCAAACTTTTCGAGCATTTTTGAAATCAAAATATTTTTTTGGTTTAACCAATCGAAGAATCTGATCAAAATCTTCATTCAATTCTGAAGCATATTTTGATTCTCCATGCACAATTTGATGAATCTCCACTCCTCTTTTTAAGAGTTCCCTTGCCAACTTTAATGTATTCATTTCCAAACCACCCCAACCTGTGGAATTCATGATAATGGCTAATTTTTGTTTTGAATGGGACACAGGACAATCAAATAGATTACTTGTCAAATATACGGTATTACTTCAAATTCAAAGAATGATACAGATGATTTGGTCTCAAAAATAAATGATAAGGCAAGTGCATTTAAAAAATCAATTCTTCAATTTACGCTCCAAAATGCATTACATGTGCAACAGCTTTTTAACAACTTTGAATAATTAAAAGGCCAACGAAATTAGAGCTGAAAGTAAAGGTCGCAAAACCAAATTACTCTCATTTATTTCTGTATGCAAAAATGAATAGCCAGGAAGACCTCAATACTTCATCTGAAGGTAAATTCATAAATTCAAGTTAACTACTTTTTTTTGCCACGGATACACGGATAAATCGCTTGTTCCATAAAATGGTGTTTTTTCTATATTTCACGGATATTTTCGTCAAGACGAAAATCGGATGAGTTGAAATGAATACTTGTATTCATTATCGGTGTTATCAACTTAAATCATTAAAATCTCATTCGAACATTAATCCGTGCATCCGTGGCTGTTATTTATTAACTGGTGAGATGGTTAGCAAGTTTGGGAATTTAACAAATGATTATTGTAAATTTTAATGCCTTTCGGAACTTTACCAGCTTTTTTGTGAATAATTGCGTTACTTCTGCGAGTAAATAGAGATACACTCAAAAGTAAAACTATAATAGCCTGTATTTTATGTTTTTAGATTTTATCTTCATACCATTTTTCAACAAGTTGAAACAACATGTGTATTGCAGAATTAGATTAATACATTGATAATTTTAGCACAGGCAAAGTTTCCAATAGGCATTTAAATTTTAAATGCGTTTGCCATGATAAATGTCAAATTATTTGGCTAAAGAAGGATGATTAATAGATTTTTTCAAAATCGCAATGAATTTGACGAAGGCACACACACTTAAAACCTCAGTTCGATTATAAATTTCATTCAGATCGCCTAGAAAAACTTGAGTTTGAGAAAAGACGATGAAGTAATAGTCGGCTATTTCGAGGCGTTTTGACGAAAAAATCAAGTTTTTGTAGGTGTAATTAAGGTTGCTTTTCAATTAATTCTTTGAAATTAACTTCGTTGCTGCTTGCGCGGTGTTCGTTGCTTTTAATCGCGATAGCTCGCACCGCGATAGCAGCAACGCAGTTAATCCCTCATAAAACCGCCTTCTCTTTCAAATTTTAATTGAAATCTGACCGCGTTAGCAGATACGAAGTAAATTGTAATTTAGAATCGAACTGAGGTTTAAAAGAAAGAATATTTAGTAAATTCGCACCTCAACAATTTTCAAAAAAAAATGAATTACGACGTTATAGTTATTGGAACAGGACCAGGTGGATATGTTGCTGCGATTCGCGCTTCACAGTTAGGCATGAAAGTAGCGGTGGTTGAACGTGAATCACTTGGCGGGATTTGCCTGAATTGGGGATGTATTCCAACAAAAGCATTGCTAAAAAGTGCGAATGTTTTTGAATATTTAAACCATGCAAGCGATTACGGAATTACCGTAAATGGTGCAAGTGCAGATTTCGGGGCAATGGTTGGACGTAGTCGTGACGTTGCTAGTGGAATGAGTAACGGAATCCAATTCTTAATGAAGAAAAATAAAATTGATGTCATTAAAGGATCTGGAGTTGTTAAGGCGGGCAAAAAAGTTGCTGTAACAGCAGAAGATGGAACTGTAACCGAATACACTGGAGACAAAGGAATCATCATTGCAACAGGAGCTAGATCAAGACAATTGCCAAATTTACCACAAGATGGAGAGAAAATTATTGGTTACCGAGAAGCAATGACCTTGAAGAAACAACCTAAGAAAATGGTGGTTGTTGGTTCTGGAGCGATTGGTGTTGAATTTGCTTATTTCTACAACGCAATTGGTACAGAAGTGACAGTTGTTGAATTCATGCCGAACATTGTTCCAATTGAGGATGAAGAAGTTTCAAAACAATTGGAAAAATCATTCAAAAAAGCTGGAATTAAGGTAATGACTGAATCTTCGGTTGAAAGTGTTCAAACTTCAGCGAAAGGATGCGTTGTTTCAGTAAAAACAGCAAAAGGCGAAGAAAAAATTGAATGCGACGTTGTATTGTCAGCGGTTGGAATTCAAGCAAATATTGAGAACATTGGTTTAGAAGATTTGGGAATTGTTACTGATAAAGGAAGAATTTTAGTGAACGATTTCTACGAAACAAACATTCCTGGTTATTTTGCCATTGGCGATGTTTTGCCAACTGCAGCTTTAGCCCATGTTGCTTCTGCTGAAGGAATCATTTGTGTGGAGAAAATTGCTGGTCACCACCCTAGTCCATTGGATTATGGAAACATTCCAGGTTGTACCTATTGTTCACCAGAAATTGCATCTGTTGGAATGACAGAAAAACAAGCAAAAGACGCTGGACATGAAATCAAAGTAGGTAAATTTCCATTCTCGGCATCAGGAAAAGCAAGTGCTGCTGGCGCGAAAGATGGTTTTGTGAAATTAATTTTCGATGCCAAATACGGCGAATTACTTGGTGGTCACATGATTGGTGCAAACGTTACAGAAATGGTTGCGGAATTGGTAGCTGTTCGCAAGTTGGAAACTACAGGCGAAGAATTAATCAAAACAGTGCATCCACATCCAACGATGTCAGAAGCAATTATGGAAGCGGCGGCGGCTGCTTACGGTGAGGTGATTCACCTGTAATTAGATAGAAAAATACAAGATGCAAAGACTTGATTTTGGGAAACTGAAATCAAGTTTTTTTGTGTCTAAAAATTATGATGTAATAGTCGTAGACGGATGTCTCTTAAATTTTGATTTTTATGTATGAATTAGTGTGTCAATTGATATTCGAGTAAAACATCAATTCTTCAAAAAATCCAAATCACCCCGCTTCATCTTGTAATATGCCTGCGACAAATAAGCCAATTGAATACGCATAGCGTCAAAGGCTTCTTCTGTTTCAGCGCTGATTTCTTTTTTCTGCAATTTCAGCAAAAGTTTCATGTACATGGCGCCGAACAAAATTTCAATGTGATTTCGATCTTTCAAATTGGATTTGCCCTTGAATTCTTCCAAGTACGGAGTGGCACGGTCTACCAAATCACGGTATTTTGTGTCGCTCGTTAAATTTATCATCGTGTTGTGAAGATAAGACAGCTCAACCAAAATTTCATTCAAATCCAGGATGTGACCTACTTTTTGAATTTGCTGTGATTGCATTTGAGAAATGAGGTCACTATACCATTTTCGGTAACTCGGAATGAATGATTCGTCGGGTAATTGTGGACGAACATAATTTTCAATAATTGCGTCGAGATCAAATTTATAAGCGCGAATCACATCTTCCACTTGATACATGTACAACATGTATTCGGCTATATTTTCGGAAAGTTTTTGTTGAGCGATGAGCATTTTTCTATTTTCCCTCTGCTTTACCGTCCAATTCTTTTTCCTTTTCGTTCATGTATTTGATGAACTCGTCTGTCATATCCATCCCAGGATCTGCATACGCTACACCACTTCCTTGACCGCGCACGAAGAACATGCTAAATCCTTTTTCTTTGGCAAATGAAGCACTATAATCCGCAATTTTATTCATCAAAATTTCTGTTGATTTCAATTCTTTTTGCTGATACTCCCCCATTGTATTTTGTTGAAAAAGCTGCATGTCTTGTTGCATTTTCCCTAAACGGTTTTCAAAAGACATTTTTTGGTTGTCCGAAAGTGTATTCGTTGATAATCCTCGTTGGTATTCGTTTGCTAAATTTTGGTAATCGCTTTGTAATTTAGCTGCTTTTCCTTCTAGTTTTTTCGCTTCCGCTTCCAATTTAGCGGTTTCCGATTTATGGTAATCAAAATGATTTGGAATACTATCGCTATTAAAAAATCCAATTTTAAGTTCTCCAGCTTTCACAGGAGCGACATTTGTATTTCCAGAAGAATCTGTTTTCTTGTCAGAACCGCAAGCAGCGATTGTAGCAGCAACTACTGCGATAATAAAAAAGTGTTTCATGAAATCGTATTTTTTTCTGTAAAAGCTTTGTTCCAATCGTTTCGCATTTCAACAAATCGATTTAAAGAATTCGTTAATAGTTCAGCACTAATCATTTTCTCAACCTCATCAAGACCAGCAACATCCGTTTCTCCAATTTTAAAGGATTGTTCGAATTGACCCAATTCAATTTTCACAATGTATTTTCCATTGTATTGAAAAATTTGAATTTTATATCGTGCATGAGGTACCTCTTTGACTAAGCGCATGCCACAAAAATAGTTTTTTTCCTCAAAATGAAGAAGCTTGCACGCACAGAATGAAAGATAAAAACTTAAAAGAAGTTAAATGTGACTAAGCAATTTTTAACTCATGTTCCTCATAGCCAATAAACTCAAAAGGAATTTTGACCATGTATTTGTAATCTTGCCCGACTTCGTACATATCTTCGTCTTCAAAGCGGTGATACCATTGTACTTTGACTTTCTTGGATAATTTCACCAAGGTATTCAGCTGATAAAGCAAGATCAAAATGCGTTTGGAAGAGGACATGTTGAAATATTCCATATCAATTTTGAGAGTCGTTTTTTTCGCTGGATTTTGCGCGTATTTGTGCATCCATTTCAAAACAGGTGTCCAAAATTCATCTGGGTTCTCCGGAATTGCCCTTCCGCGAAGCTCCAAAACTCCTGACTGTCCATCAAAATGAACAAAAGGCGTGTAAGCTGATGGTTCAATGTTTAGATTTTCCATAAATTCTTTTTCTACTACTTGACAAGTAAATGAAATTGAGTCTACGGAGAATCACTAAAAATAGTTACTCTAAAAACTTAAAAAGCGAGAGAGGAAAGCAGAATTTGACCGAATAAAGATAATTTGTGCGCAAAAAAATCTCAAACGGCACATTGTATTAACCCTTCTCCTCCAATTTTCCATCGGCATGCAAAGCAAATCGCCCTTTTGCTCTGTCGTGAACCTGGTCGAATTTGGGCCACGGCCAGCCACCAAATTGCGTTGCATGGTAATCTTCAAACGCTTGGTTGATTTCTTCTTTGGTGTTCATGACGAATGGACCGTATTGCATCACTTGCTCGTCGATTGGTTTTCCTTGCAACATCAAAATACTTACTGCTTCAGAACCAGCCTGCAATACAATGTCAAATTCGGACTTCAATTCTACGGCGGAGTATGAATTGATTTTTTGTTCAGCGATTACAAGTTCAGTACCTTCATAAAAATAGATTGTTCTGTTGATTCCCTGCGATGCTTTTGGCAAAGTCCACGTAGCTCCAGCTTCCATTTTGATATTCCAAACAGCCACTTCATTGGCTACATCAACCGCCCAGGAATTTGGTGGTGGCGTTGGTGCGAGGTGTTCGTTTAACTTCCCCGCAATGACTTCCACTTTGGTGATTTTTCCATTGTTGTCTGAATGCTCATAATTAGGGATACTATCTTGCCACAACATTTTGAAGTGCGGTTCCACCATCTTATCTTTCTTCGGTAAATTCAACCAAATCTGAAACAATTCCATCGTGTTTTCCTTATCTTGGTGCAATAATGGAAACATTTCTGAGTGCTGTACTCCTTTTCCTGCCGTCATCCATTGCACGTCGCCATCGCCATATCTACCAGCTGCACCAAGTGAATCTGCATGGTCAACGATGCCTTTTCTGACAACCGTTATCGTTTCAAAACCTCTGTGCGGATGTCCTGGAAAACCAGGTACCGTCTTACCATGGTACATTCTAAATCCATCTTTTATGATGAAATCATCGCCCATGTGTCTGCCTTTGAAATACTCGGAACTTGGACCCATTTTTTCATTACCAGCAGGGAAATAATCTTCGTGGTGCACACAAAATAAAAATGGATCTTGTGTTTCCCATTGAAAACCTAGGGCTTTTGTATTTTTTATTGGATTCATATCCTCTTCTTTTTCTGGTTGAGATTCTTTTAATTGACTCGATGCGTTGAGAAAGGGTGTCGCCAAAAGGGATGCGAAAGCCAAAGACATGCGACCTAAAAAACTTCTGCGTGGTAAATCTTCACTCATGATTTCTAATTTCTTTTGCTAAGGTACAAATATGAATGGAATTTAGTTACCGTGGTAAATATTTTTTTGTTTTTAACCACAAAACTCTAACTAATTTCCTGTTCTTTTTGGCATTGCCCCAAAAAGAACCAACTTAGCGAAGCGATTTCATGAAGACAATTAAAAACAAAAACAGCCTGAATAAAAAACTCTAGTCGAAATTTTAGCCGTTCGGAGAAAAGTCTTGAACGGACCGATTAACAAAAGTAGTGTATTGCTGAAGCAATACAGACGTAAACGCCTTTTGAAATCGGTTCGCCGTTCAATTCTTTTCTTAATCCTCACTTCTCAAAATTTGAACGGTTTGTGAAACGATCCTAAATACTTTGAAACGAAATTAGGTTTTAAAATTAAAATCCTCGAGATTCAATATTTCAAAAGATGCTCTTAAAATAACAGTTTGAAATCAAATCACTTTTTTATCTGACACTTGTATTTTTAATAAATATTGAAAACTTTTAAGTCCAACAAATAACTTAAACTATATTTGAGTTCAATTCAATTAGCACCAATGATTCTGACATTCTTAAAAAGATTTGGGTTCGAGTTTCTTTCCATCTTCGTGGCAGTGTTTTCTGCTTTTTCACTCAACAATTGGAATGAAAACAGAAAAGCACAAAATGCGGAGAAAAGCATTCTTCAAGAAATTTCTATGGGGCTGGAAAAAGATTTGGCCGACCTGAAAGTTAACAAATCTGGACACGAATATGGCATGAAAGCCTGTGGTTTTTTCAAAAATGCGCTAAGCAAGGAAATGCCAAAGGATTCATCCTTTTTTTATTATTCAAATATTCTACGCGATTTTGTCTTCATTCAAAATACTGCAGGTTATGAAACATTAAAATCAAGAGGATTAGAACTCATCCAAAATGATTCTTTAAGAAGTCAAATCATTTCGTTGTATGAGTTTGATTATCAAGTTATTCGAAAATTGGAAGAAGAATACACAGAAACACAATTTTTTGAGAGTTATTCGGATGAACTGAAAGCGGTATTCGCACCAAATTTCATTTTCGATGAATCAAACAACCCGATTGGGATCAAAACACCATTGTCAACCACAGATGAAACGAAAAGACAATTCTTGTTAAGTCTACTTGGAATTTATGCTAACCGATCTACCATGAAAAAATACTACGATGATGTTGAGATAAAAGTGGCAACGTTGAGGGAAAGTATTAAAAAGGAACTGAAGAAATAATCTGTTATTGCTTCGCAAAAAAACAAATATCACATTGAAAGCATACATACAAACAGATAAAAACGGAGATTTCTACAACGTAAATGCGTATGTTGCAGCGGTTGGATTTAAATCCCTAGATTTTGAAGTTCACAAATTTGAAAATGCGGGTTTAGTCGAAGAAAACGACCGAAGTGCCATTTTTGTTGGTGGTGTTGGCATGGTTCGCAAACGATTAGAAATGTTAGGTATTGAACGACCAGCAGAAATCGAATATCCAGAAGAATTAAACGAATTCCTGAATCGAAAAGTATGGACCTCTACCCTAGCTCAAATCATTCAAGAAGAAAAAACGGGAATTTTTATAAAACCAATGGAAACAAAACTTTTTCATGGAAAAGTGATTTCCGATTTCAAAGATTACCTCGGTTTGAACTACGAAAAAGAGGTCGCCATTTGGTGTTCAGAAACAGTAAACGTTGTCACAGAATGGAGGTGCTTTGTGCGCTATGGAAGTCTGTTGGATGTCCGATATTACAAAGGAAACTGGGATAGCAAATTGGATTTGACAATTGTAAACGAGGCCATTCGAAAATACACTTCCCAGCCAGCTGCTTTTTGTCTGGATTTTGGCGTTGATGCATCAGGCCAGCATTATTTGATTGAAGTAAATGATGGTCATAGCCTCGGAACGTATGGCATGGGAGCTATTTCTTATGCCAAATTCTTATCGGCACGTTGGAGCGAATTGACTGGAACGGAGGATTTTTTGAGGTTTTGATTTTAAATAAAAAAATCAAGACTTTAATTTAACAAGTTAAGCATAGTAACAAAACTAAAAATGAACCGAAAATCGAGAAAACAATGAACAGAATTATTTTAATTGGTAATGGGTTTGATCTGGCACATGGTCTAGAAACTAGTTACAAAAATTTTATTGATAATTATTGGTTAAAAACATTTTCTTCTATACAAAAAGCAAACTTATTTCATCATTTTGAAAACGGGGAATTAGAAATTCCAAGTGTAAGTATGTTGATGAAGAAAATTAATTCATTTGAAGATTTTAAGAATTTTCTTACTAAAAATTATCCTGGTGAAAAAATAATAATTAGGAATAAATTCTTAATGCATTTATCTAGAAAAAGAAACTTAAAAAATTGGGTAGATATTGAAAATGAGTATTATTTATTGTTAATGAAAGCTATAAACAATAATTCGATACCAGATGATGTGCCATATCCAATCGATGATTTGAATTCTGACTTTAATGCGATAAAAAAAATGTTAGCTGAATACTTGATTATCGAAGAATCTAATCTTAACAAAAGAATAACTCAAAATTTCCCAACTATTCAAAAAACAATTGGACGCCATATTTACGAACCTATTCAAATAAATGATATTTCAGAAGTTAAATTTCACGAATTAGCTGAAAATGAAAAAAAACAAATTGAATCAAACCTAAATAATCCTAATTTGAATCCATGGGGGGCAAACTTAAAAGAAAAGTTGATTTATGAATCATTGAAAGACCCAATTGATCTTGGAGAATTAAAAAACCTTATGCGTTCCGAAAAAGAGATTAAGAAATTCGAAAGTGAACCGCAAAGTATTATATTTTTGAATTTCAATTACACCTCTACTCATAAAATCTATACTTCACCTAAGCAATATCAAAGTTCACTATCGAACGATAAGGTTGATCACATTCAAATTCATGGTTCTTTATTAAAACATGAAAATAACCCGATGATATTTGGTTTTGGGGATGAAATAGATGAAAAGTACAAATCAATTGAATCATTAAATGACAATCGATATCTAGAACATATCAAATCAATTAATTATCTTGAAAGCGAAAATTATAAAAAACTGTTATCATACATCAATAGTGACAATTTTCAAGTTTTCGTATTCGGACATTCGTGCGGAATAAGTGATCGTACTTTATTAAATACCATTTTTGAACACGACAATTGCGCTTCAATAAAAGTATTTTACAAAAATAGAGAAGATGAATCTGATAATTTCAGTGATATTGTTCGAAACATATCGCGGAACTTCAGTGACAAACCAAAAATGAGGGACCGGGTTGTAAACAAAAATTTTTCGGAACCTTTGACTTGATTTCTGAATTTATCACTTTTTTATCTAACAAAAAGCACTACTATTTTAGCATTCCCAGTATCTTCTGCAATGATGGAATATGTTACCTAACCTTCTTCAAAAATCCCAAGTGCATTCTTAAAAAAATTTCAATACCTTCAAAATTATTCAAAACAGATTTTTGTATATTTGGTTAAGTTAGCTTATCAAATTCAGTGGTGAAGTTTTGCTAATTCAAAACGTGTTAAATTACAAATTATGAAAACAATTTTGTTTCTTTTTCTAGCTATATCCGTTGTAAATGGACATTGGTCGCACGCTCAAAACGTTTCCATACCAGATGCGAATTTCAAAGCCGCTCTTCTTGCGAACAACGCTATTAATACAAACGCTGACAACGAAATTCAGGTCGCTGAAGCAACGGCATTTAATGGCAAACTTTCAGTTAGCAGTGGGAATATTTCAGATTTAACGGGAATTGAAGAATTTACAGCATTAACAGGCCTCAACTGTTTTTTTAATCAAATTTCTTCATTGAATTTAGCTTCAAATACGATGCTTAAGTACCTGAATTGTGGGATCAACGAATTGACAAGCCTTAATTTAAACGCGAATGTAAATCTAGACACCTTGCTTTGCCTTGGAAATCAGCTAACAACACTCAATTTATCAGCCAATTCGCAACTTGTTTATTTGCATTGTGGCAACAACCAATTATTGAATTTGGATCTTAGCGGAAACCCAAATCTAGCATCCCTAACTTGTTCAGGGAATAACCTCGTCAATTTGAACGTTGCAGCATGCATCGATTTGACCGAGTTAGACTGTTCGTTCAATGAATTGACTGCATTAAATATTTCCGCGAATGATCTACTCGAAACACTTGCATTTTCAAACAATTCCATCTCGTCCATCGATTGTGAAGGCAAAACAAATCTGAGCTCATTTATTGGTAGTTTTAATTTGCTTTCAATCTTAGATTTATCCGACTGTAGTCCATTAACAACGCTAATATGCCCTAACAACAGCCTTCAATATGTGAATATTCAGAATGGGAACAACACATGGATGAGTGAGCTAAATTTATTCGCAAACCCAAATCTAACTTGCATTCAAGTTTCAAATCTGTCCTATTTGGAAACGAATTGGCCAGCCTATCAGAGTTTTTATGGTTTAGCTTGTTTCAACGTTGGAATCTCAGAAAATGAATTAACCGATTTCACCATTCATCCAAATCCAACAAATGGTTTACTCAACTTCTCGGATGTGAAAGATGTGGCTCTTTTTGATTGCGCAGGAAAGCAACAAACACCAAGAACAATGACGAGTGGTTTAAACCTAACAGACTTTGCTAACGGGGTTTACTATTTAATTGTATACGGTAATGAAACACAAAAAGAAGTTGTGAAAATTGTGAAAAACTAAAGGCTTGTTATTAAGAATCAACTATGAAATGACCAAAAAAATAAAACTTTTTCTAGCGCTCATCGCAATTAGCATAGCTTCATTTTTCGTTTACAAAAAACTTGCTCCAGATCATTCGGTAGGTGATATCATTGATAGCCTCAATAACGTCAATGTTTATTACAACGGTTCAATCAGCCATGTTTCTGAGCGAAATACAGTTGATGGCTATAACATTGGACTTAAATACCAATGCGTTGAATTTGTGAAGCGGTATTATTTTGAGTACTACAAGCATCGCATGCCAAATTCTTATGGACATGCCAAAGATTTTTTCAATCCTTCCATTTCTGACGGAAAATTAAATCCTGACCGAGGATTAATTCAATGTACAAACCCAAGTTCAATGAAACCACAAATTGGCGATTTAATAGTGCTGGGAGCCACAACATCCAACGAATATGGTCATGTAGCGATTGTATCTCGTGTTTCAGATGACACTATTGAAATTATTCAACAAAACGCTGGAGTTTACGGGAATTCGAGAGCCAATTTTGAACTGGTTCAAATCCAAGGAAAATGGAAAATTAATCATGATCGGATTTTGGGATGGTTGCGGAAATGTTAAGTAATTTGCACAAAAAACTCCTAAGTTTCAGCCAAAACGTTACTTCGAAAAAGCCCGATTTACATACCACATTTCCATTTCCCCTTTACCTTTGGCTTCAATTTGCCCTCGACACTCGCATTCATAGTCGTTTTTAATCAATTGATAGGTTGAATTGCTAACATTAATCCGTCCAATTTCACCACTACTTTCCATGCGACTTGCTGTATTGACCGTATCTCCCCAAATATCATACTGAAACTTCTTAAGTCCTACAATTCCAGCGACAACTGGGCCGGTGTGCAGTCCAACCCGGATATCAAAATAAGGTAAACCGTTTTCAATTTTTTGTTGTTTTCGTTGCGTCACGAATGAAATCATCTCTAACCCAGCATTTATGGCACGATGAGCATGATTTTCGCATTTTTCTGGGAGTCCGGACGCTGCCATGTAACCGTCTCCAATTGTTTTAATTTTTTCAACACCATTTCGCTCACAGATCTTGTCAAATTCACTGAAAAATTCATTTAAATCGCTTACAAGTTCCTTCGCACTCAACTCCTCACTTAACTTTGTAAATCCTTTAAAATCAGTAAACAAAACGGTCACTTGATCCATTAATCGTGGCTCAGATTCACCAGATGCTTTAAGTTCTTCCGCAACTTTTTCTGGTAAAATATTCATCAGCAAGGCATCGCTTCGCTTTCGTTCGGATGCAATTTTTCTTTTCTGTTTGAAGAAAATCCAAGTAAAAATAGAAACACCAAGAATCGCAAGTGCAAGAACACCTATCCAAACACGTTGATAATAAATTTCGCTTTCCTTTGTTTTTAATGATTTAATGTGTTTTTCGGCTTCAATTTTCAATTGTACACCGGCCATTTGCAAGGCGCTTCGTTGCGCATTTAAACTATCTTGCGCTATGCGACCATCTTCGAGCGCTTCAAAACCTTCGTTGTATTTACCCAAGGCCACAAGTGATTTTCCAAGCGGAATAAAGAGGCGTGACTTGATTTCAAAATCATTGATTTTGCCCTTCGATTCCATCAATTCAACAGCTTCAAGAATCAGTCGATATGATTCATTTTTATCGCCTTGTATTAATTTGACTTGCGATAAATTGCTTAGTGAAAAAGCCAAATCCATGTTGATTCCGTTTTTCTTATTCAAGGCAATACTTTCTTCGATCAAAGGTTCAGCTTCCGCGTATTTTTTTTTCAGCATTAAGCTATAGCCTAAATTACCTTTCAATATTCCAATCCAAACTTCGTCATTCACTTTCTCCGCCTCGTTCATCGCCTTTTTAAACCATTGATCCGCTTGAAAAATGTCGCCTTCATGCCTGTAACACAATGCAATCGTATTCAAACTTGATATGCGAAAGTAAATCCATTTGTCGGGAACATTTTTCCACATAGATTGAAGCGATTTTCGTGTTGTGGTAAAATCTCGGAAATAATAGTAGTGACTTGCATATTCAAACCAGCATTTTGATTTAAAAGGAAATAATTTTGGATCAAACAAACGGTATTTCTCAAAAGCACGAATATAAAATTCCAATGCTTCTCCGTTCATCCCAATCTTTTTATATTCTGTAGCAAGTATATGAAATCCAAGGGCTTGAATTTCATTCTTTTCGTTGGAACTTTCCTTCAATAACCATGATTCAAAGCGTTGGGCTTTTATTGGTGTTAGACTTGATTTTTCTAAATCTGCCATGAACTTAATCATTCCTTCTACACTTTTTGAAGTCGGTTCGTTGGGTACTTTTTTGTTCTGATAAGCTGAAAGTAGATATGTGAATTTCTTTGTGCTTTTAAAATCTGTGTGCTCAAGAATTGAGTCAAAAACTCTCCATTGTTCGCCAACTGGAAGCTTCTTGATATTGTTCGGCAGGTGCAAGCCACTTGCTTGTACATTGAATAACAGGCAACTAAACAAGCTCACTAAGTAGAGCGGCAAAAATGATGACCTTTTGAAAAATAATGTTCTGATCATGGCTTAAAACTAATTATAAAAATTAAATCACATTTAGTCGATAGCTTCTTTGGATGAATAATCCAGTAGTATAAGGATTCAGAATCTAAAAAACGTTAGATTGGGACAGATCTTGACCATGAATGAAATTGATCTTGTTTGAAGGAAAAAATTCTAATAAATGTATTCAGAAACTCAACGATTTGTCACTAAAAATGCCTAACTTCGAAGAAATGGTCTAGGTAAGAAAACTTAGCACATTATTCACCTAATTCCCTGTTCGAATGGCATTTATAGATTATTACAAAATTCTTGGGGTTGAAAAAAATGCGACGGAAAGTGATATAAAAAAAGCGTATCGAAAGCTTGCTCGAAAACATCATCCTGATTTGAATCCAAATGACAAGGAGGCGGAACAAAAATTTAAGGAGATTAACGAAGCGAACGAGGTTTTGAGTCATACTGAAAATCGAAAAAAATACGATACCTATGGCAAAGATTGGAAACATGCCGAGGAATTCGAAAAAGCCAAAAGTCAACAGCAATCTGGTCGAAGTCAGCAACAATCAGCTGGCGGTCAACAATCCTACGAAAATTTCTCAGAAGGCGATTATTCTGACTTCTTTGAATCGATGTTTGGCCGAGGAAATCAGAGAAGCAACAATACGCAATTCAGGGGTCAAGATTACAATGCACAATTGAATTTGCAACTTGCGGATGTTTTCAAAACGCATCAGCAAACCTTAACGGTCAATGGAAAAAAAATCCGATTGACAATTCCTGCTGGTGTTAAAGATGGACAAGTCATCAAAATTCCAAATCAAGGAGGCGACGGATTTAACAATGGTCCAAAAGGTGATCTCTACATTCAGTTTACCATTGAAAATCATTCGAAATTTAAACGCGACAATGAAAATTTGCATTCCACCGTTGATTTAGATTTGTACTTAGCGCTATTAGGCGGTGATTTGATGGTTGACACATTTGACGGAAAAGTTAAATTGAAAGTAAATCCTGAAACCCAAAGTGGTACGAAAGTAAAACTGAAAGGAAAGGGGTTTCCGATTTACAAAAAAGAAGGACAATTTGGAGATTTATACATCACGTACAACCTGAAGTTGCCAACAAAACTTTCCGAAAAGGAAAAAGAGTTATTTCAAGAATTGAGTAAATTAAGATCAGTATGAGCCTAGAAAATTTTATCCCTTTGCATGAATTATGCGCACATTATCAGCTTGAAATGTCGTTTTTCACTCATTTGAACGAATACGGATTGATTGAAATTCAAACAATTTCTGAAGCGACTTACATTCATCAAGACAAGATCAATGATGTCGAGAAAATGATTCGGATGCATACCGAATTGGATCTTAATTTTGAAGGTATTGACACAGTCATTAATCTTTTGGATAAAATTCAAGAATTGCAAAATGAATTGGTGGAAACAAGAAATCGATTGAGGTTGTATGAGTGATTTTGGATTGTATTATGAATAAACTAAGGATATATCTTTTAAATCCCCAAATCAATAATCCCACCATCTTCCATCACAATCGTTCGATGTGTTCTTGTTGCGAAATCGGCATCATGAGTCACGATTAATAGGGATTGATTGTATTTTTCAGCCAATTCTTTGAAAATTTCGAAAACAATTTCACCATTTTTTTTGTCTAAGTTTCCTGTCGGTTCATCGCCCATAATTATCAAAGGATCATTGATTAGCGCTCGAGCGATCGCGACACGTTGCTTTTGTCCGCCGCTGATTTGATTCGGACTTTTCAATGCTTCGTTTTCAATGCCTAAAATTTTGAGTTTTTCATAGGCATAATGCTCAATTTCTTCCTTCGATTTTTCACCCAATTTCAATCCAGGCAACATCACATTGCGTAAGATTGAAAACTCGCTCAATAAGTAGTGAAACTGAAAAACGAACCCAATTTTCGCATTGCGCACATGCGCCAATTCAACATCTTTTTTTCCAGTCATCAAAGTGTCGTCGAGCAACAATTTTCCGTCATATTGCGTATCCATCGTGGACAGAATGTAGAGTAAGGTCGATTTTCCACAACCAGATTTCCCCATTATCGACACGAAATCTCCCTGATCTATGGAAAAATTTACGTCTTTTAAGACCTTCACGGTAATTGGATCGTGAAATGACTTCGAGATGTTTATCGCTTCAATGACTTTTTTCGACATACTATTTTCCTCTAATGATATCAACGGGATCAATTCTACTCGCTTTGCGCGAAGGGAAATATCCTGCTAAATACGTGGTGATGATTGAAAAAATGGCTCCAATCAAATAAAATTTCGGATTAAAATCGACCGGATAAGTTTCTACGGTTGGCAAAGAAGGTGTGGCAAACGGAATGGTAGAAATTAATCCCGACAAACCGAGCCCGAAAAGCAATCCAGCCAAACCACCAACAATTCCGATGGTAAGCGCAATGACAATGAAAACACGATTTACATCTTTTCCAGAAAAACCAGTTGCTTTTAAAATGGCAATGGAATCCATTTTTTCATAAATCATCATGTTCAAAATGTTGTAAATCCCAAATCCAGCGACAATCAACAAGGTAATTCCAACCGCATACGAAATCAAGGTTCGAATGGAACTTCCGGTTTCGAATTGCGAATTTGCCGTTTCAATATCCACCGCTTCGACATCAAAAAGGGTGGCGTAATCAACAGACAAAGGTTTTGCAATGCTTCGATCCAACAATTTCACTTGAATGTCTGTAATGTAAGAATCTGATTTTCCCATCATTTTTTGGGTCGTAGCCAAATTGCAATAACTCTGTGTTTTATCAATTTCTTCAATTCCAGATTGAAAAAAACCAACTACTTTTAATAAAAACCGCTCGCCTTTTGAGGTTGTTATTTGAACCTGATCTCCAACTTCAATCAACATTTTTTTTGCTGCCGAAAGTCCGAGGATTATACTGTTCGGAACGTTGTTCAAGTCTTGCGAATTTCCATCCACCACATAATCATCAAAAGTAAAAAGTCGTCGCTCTTCCATGACGTCAATCCCATTGATCACCCCAGTCAAATTGATTGTTCCTGTATTGTAAAAAATGGGCAACATTGTTTTCGGTGCCACGCCCAGAACACGATCGTCTGATTTTAAAGCTCTTATGATGGCTAAACTGTTCCGAATCTCATTTGGTTCGTCTTTTGGTTTAATGGAACGCACCGAATTATACGCATGCTTGTAAGTTTCAACGCGTTGAATAGGCTGAATATCAGACGGTAAAATTTCATTGTACAAACGAATATGTGGTGTGCGATTGAGAATTAAATTATCCAACAATTTGTTCAATCCTCCCATGAAACTGAGGAGTGTGATAAACATCGTGATACTAAATGTAACCCCAACGGCAGCAACCATCGTTTGACGAAAGCGCGCCATGAGCATGGATTTCGAGATCTCAAAAATCAGTTTGATTTTCATTTGGCTGGAAGAATAAGTACATCATTTAATTGCAAACCACTTGTAATTTCTACCATTTTGTAATCCTTCAAACCAATTTTTACTTTGGATTTCTTCTCTGCTCCTTTTTTCATGACAAAGTCTCCTTCCATCAAATATTCTCGTGGAATCAACAGCGCATTGGATTTGGTGTTGACCAAAATATTCGCTTCAAAAGTCACGTTCGGATAAAGTCGCTCTGGTCTCGTTATAAATTCAGCTTCGACCAAAAAGCTTTTGCTTTGAGCATTCATCATTGGATATATTTTTGAAATATTCGCTTCATAGGTCTTGTAGCGATCGCTATTCATTGTCACAAAAACTTTTTGTCCGATTTTCACTTGATTGATGTCGTATTCGTCCACTTGCATTTTGAGAATAAAATCATTCTTAGCGCCTAAAATTGCGATTGGAGTTTGTGGGGTAATGATTTCGCCAACTTCAACATTCAATCCATAAATTTGTCCTTCCACAAGACTTTTTAAGGTGTAGTCATTTTCTGCTGACGTGACGATTCTTAAGTTATTTTTGGCTTGTTGCGAATTCAATTTAAGTTGTCGATTCAAATCGTTGTAATTTTCCTTCGCTGAAAGATAGCCCAACTTTGAGTTTTGATATGTGAGCTGCGTAGTTTCTAGCTCCACTTTCGATCCAATTCCTTTTGCATCTAGCTGTTTTTGGCGATTGAATTGAATCGAATCGTTCATCATTTTAGTTCGCGCTACTTCTATGCGCTGTTTCGCCTCTCTCAATTTCCCTTGATTTGATTCCAAGTCTTGAAAAGCGGCAACGAGGGATGCATTATCTTTATTCAGTTGTTGGGCAACACTAGAAATAGCTAAAATGGGACTTCCGTTGAACACATCTTCTCCTTCATTCGCATAAATTTTACTCACAATACCACTTGCCGTAGCATAAGCCGTGTATTGATTGCTAGTTTCCAAACTGCCAGAAGCGTAAATCGACTCTGTAATGGATTTTTTAATAGGAGAAATTTCTTCCGTATCAGATCCGCAAGACAGAAGAAAAAATAGTGGTAAAAAAACGAACTTTTTCATACACTAAAGGTACGCAAGATATATGCTTATAAAAAATGACTTTTGTCAGTCAATACATTAAATTTGAAAATACTAACTTTGAAACTGAAGAAACCAACCCATGATTAGTTCTGCAGGCTTCAAAAATAATTTGAAAAAAAATAATAAATTAATCAAGGAAAAATAACCCCTGACACATTCTGACAATCGAACCAATAACTTTGTATCACATTTAATAATCATTAAAACAACGAAAAATGAAAAGACCAATTAACTGGTTTGAAATTCCAGTAACGAATTTCGAACGCGCATTGAAATTTTACAATGCCATTACACAAACTGAATTGCAAGAAATGCACATGGAAGGCATGAAATATGGAATGTTTCCATACGACAATCAATCAGCTATGGTTGGCGGAGGAATTGTAGAAATGCCAGGCTACACCCCATCGGCGGATGGCGCCGTCATTTACTTGAACGGTGGTGATGATTTATCTGCTCAGCTTGCTTTGGTAGAGCCTGCTGGAGGTAAAGTAATTATGCCAAAAACAAGCATTGGAGCAAACGGATTTATGGCAATGTTCATTGATACTGAAGGGAATCGATTGGCGTTTCATTCCATGAACTAATTTAAGACTGTTGAAAACTCCTAACTCATCGTTGCTGCAAAAATTTAATCTCCTCATTTACGGATGTAAACTGCGGGATGAAATTTATTTTGCGCCTCGATTTAAAAGTTTTGCAACGGTCTCAAATTTTAAATAAACAAAAAAATCAAGTCGAAAATAGTGATTTCAGATTGAGTTCGCTATTTTCGGCTTTGTATATGTCACAACTCCCGCGACTCATAGCTATTCTAACACTTTTGAAATCCAAACGGATTTTAACGTCTACAGAATTGTCCGAAAAATTTGAGGTGAGCATACGAACCATTTACCGCGACATCCGAAAATTAGAAGAAGCTGGAGTTCCAGTTGTCACCATTGACGGAAAAGGCTATTCGCTCATGGATGGTTATTCCGTTGCTCCAGTTCAATTCACAGAAAAAGAAGCAAATGCTTTGATTACTGCACAAAAGCTTGTCAATCAATCTCATGACAGTTCGCTAGTAAATCACTTCGATGAGGCCTTGACAAAAATAAAATCGGTGTTTCGCACGTCGGTTCTTGAAAAAAGTGAATTACTCGATAAAAAAATATTCGCATTCAAAAACAAATTTGAGCAAATAGAAAGTTCTGCTTTGTCTGAAATTCAATTGGCGATTGTTAATCTAAATTTTGTTGAAATCAACTACCAAAAAGCGGACGATCCAACTATTTCATTTCGAAAAATTGAACCTTATGCGATTTTTTCAACCGAAAACAAATGGATTATAATTGCTTGGTGTCACTTGCGGAATAATTATCGCGCTTTTCGCATAGATCGTATCAAACACTTTAAAATTCTTTCTGAACAATTTGTGGATCGAAAATTCAATTTAGCGGAATTTTTTCGGTGTAATCCATATTCAGATTAATCCAACTTCCCATAAATGCTTCAACTCCAAGCATCTTTTTTTGTTAAAACCACTTTTTTTCGCTTAATTTGATTCATACTTCAATGAAATTACTGCACCAAAATGAATTAAAATGAAAATCGCCTTATTTGTTTTTGTCCTCTTAAGTATTCGGAACATAGTTCATTCCCAATTGTCAGCCACTTTCTCAACGACGATTAACACCAATTGTGACGGCGATCCTTGCGACTATGAAGGACCAAGTATTCTCATCAATGAATTAATGATTTCACCTTTCGTAGGAGATGGTTCTATTTCTGGTCCAAGCGGCGGAAGCGGAGAATGGATTGAGTTGTACAATCCTGATATTTGTGAATCAGTAGATATTTCATGCTTTCATTTGGGTAATTATACAAGTGAAGGTGCAACTGCATTTCGGTTACCTGATAATTTGATTGTTCCACCTGGTGGTTTTGTGATGGTACGTGGTATAAATGCAGACCCTGTTCCAGCGTCATTACTCATTGCAAACGGTGGAAATGTCATTGAAATCGTAGTTCCTTCGACCATCTTTGAGCCGGCAATGTGTTATGATGGGATAGCCAATCGTATGTGGTTTCCAAATTTTGGTGGTTGGTTTGGATTCTATGATTCGAACGGTGTGCCTCAAGATGCTGTAAGCTGGGGTCCAGGTAATGCACTTGATCAAAATGGTGCACCTTGTTCGCCAGTCAATGCAACTTGTTCATCCATTGCTGCACTTTCGAGTTATACCAACATTCCAGTAGATAGAAAATTCTATGCTAATCCGGATGACGCCTCCACACACATGGGGAATTCTATTCGAAGAATACCTGATGGAGGTGCTTGGTCTGGAACGGGTGCACCCACCTTTGCAACTTGTAATCAACTCCCATGTGCAGTGGTTGGTGGTTCAGATTGCACAGGATCTGCGACGGTCAATGTAACGGGCGGTACATCTCCATATACGTATCTTTGGGACGATGCAGAAGCCCAAACTACACAAACTGCTTTATTGCTTTGTGAAGGAACCTACCAAGTTACCGTAACTGATTTTAATGGTCAGACAGAAAACTTTACGGTTCAAATTGAAAATTTTGTACCAACTGTTACACTCACCGCTCCAGACGATTTATGCGAAAATGAAAGTTCGGTTACCATTACTAACTACACTCCCGTTCCTGTTGCTGGTCAGTCAGGTGTTTTGAGCGGATCAGGAGTTAGTGGATTTGATTTTGATCCAACAATTGCAGGATTAGGAACACAAACCTTAACATATACATTTACAGATGAGTTTGGATGTACAAATTTTGCTGAAGACCAAATCACTGTTAATCCCGTTCCCATTGTTACGTTAGAAATGGGTGGACCTTATTGTGAAAATGATGCTGCATTTACAGTAACAAATCTATCGCCTCCATCTGCAAGTTCAGCATCAGGTTCTGGAATTTTAGCCGGCCCAGGAATTTCTTCTCCAATATTTAGTCCATCTGTTGCTGGAGATGGTTTACATAGCATAACGTACACGTATACAAACGAATTTGGATGTGTAAATTCAATCTCGGATAATGTACAAGTTATTCCTTTGCCAATAATGAATTTTAGTGCGAATCCGACCAGTGGCTTTTATCCTCTGACGGTTGAATTTACGAATAATACGACTGGTGCGAATTCGTTTTTATTGGACTTTGGTGATGGAACTTCTTCATCAAACAACTTTACAACCATTGAAAATACGTACGAAAATCCAGGCACCTATGTCGCAATTTTGACTGCATCACAAGACGGTTGCGAAAATTCTGCTTCAATCACAATTAATGCAGATATTGATTTAACCTACGAAATACCAAATGTTTTTACACCAAATGGCGACGAAACGAATTCAGTTTTTACTTTTATTAATCCCAACGGATTTGAAACAATTGTTGAATTTAAAATTGACATAGTCAATCGATGGGGGAATTTGATTCGCACGTTCAGTTCTTACGATTTTGAATGGGATGGCAAAGACAAGAATGGTGATGAAGTGTCTGAAGGTGTTTACTTTTATGTGGTATTCATGACGGATTTATTGGGTGAAAACTATGAACACCATGGTTTTATTCATCTTGTAAGAAATTAAATTGCAGAAAATTTAGATATGAAAATCAGAATCCTCAGTCTGCCAACAACCAATCTGTCGGCACAAAAGAAATTCTATTGCGACACACTAGGCTTTTTTCTTTTAGAAGAAAGCGCAACGTCCTTCACCTTAAAAATTGGTTGGTCAATGCTAACATTTTATGATAACGTTGAAAAACATCACTATCACTTTTGTTTTCTTGTTCCTTCAAACAAACTGAATGAATCATTGATATTGATGCAAAAACGCACTGAAATTGTTGAAGTTGAAAAAGGTGAACACATCGTTCATTTTGATACGTGGAATGCTCACTCCTTTTATTTTTATGATGCCGATGGAAACATTGCTGAATTTATTGTGCGGCACGATTTAGAAAATACTACCAATGAACCATTCGGTTTAAACCAAGTCATTTGTGTCAACGAAATTGGGCTTGGCACCAATGATCCCAAAGCTTTGAACTCAAAACTAGAACAAGAAATTGGCTCAACATTTTGGAAAGGTGATTTAGAGCGTTTTGCCACGAACGGATCTCAGGAAGGCCTGTTTTTGCTACCGAATTACAATCTAAAAGATGTTTGGTTTCCTTCTCAAATCAAAATCAAACCAGAACCTGTGTATGCGCTTATTGAAAATAATGGAGAGTTGTTCAATGTTTCTTATGTCGATGAGGAGATGGTAATTGACTTTATTTGAGCGAAATAACAAAGGCTAGAAATCAATTAAAAAAAATGATTTCTAGCCTAAATAATACAAAAGATCCGAAGTTAATATAACTATTCGAAAATTTCGACCTGAGTGAAGTAATCGCTACATGACGTAAATTGAATGTCATATACGGGTTCAAAACTTGTAACACAAGCCGGATTCCAACAAGTATTCACCTGCCAAGAAGAACTTGTATAAGGAACATCATAACATCCAACACGAAATGGACGAATTGCATTTATCGGATCAGCAGCAACGCCCAAAGGAATAGTTATAATGTCTCCAGGTGCCAAAAAGAATGTTGGAGTTGATGCCCACGCCATTGGACAAACATTAGGAGAACCGATGGCTGTCTGTATTCCTACATACAGAACATTATCAGTGCTGTTGGTCACTTGCACATTACAATTCGGATATTGTCCAAACGAAAATGCCACTGCTCCAATGGCAAATAAAAAAGTTAACATAGTACTTTTCATAATAAATAATTTAGAAATTAATAATAACTGATAGCTCCAACTTGATCAAAACTAAATATGAATTGCTCAAGCCACTGAAGCAAATTAACAACGAAACTTGTCTCATTCATTAATCTTAGAGCTGTTTGTTATGAAATACATTCTTTTAGTTATGAATGAATAAACCAACTAAAGCTTATCCATTCGTTTTTCCTATTTTTAGCAAGAAATAAAATCAATACCAACATTTCATCTGATGATTAAAGGACTTTTTGAAACCCATTTGTACGTCGAAAATCTAGAACGTTCGATTACTTTTTATAAAGACATATTGAATCTGGAGCAATGTTATTACGAAGAAGGTCGTAGAGCCGCATTTTTTTGGATTGGAGCACCGAAGCAAGCCATGCTGGGGTTATGGGAAAAACCGAAAGATCAGATTGATATCCGTCACTTTGCATTTGAATGCGATCCAATGTGGGTGCTTCACGAAGCAATTCCTTTTTTAAAGAAACACGATTTGCCTTTTCATAATTTCTTGCAAGACGGATCCGAACGACCAATGGTTTTTGCTTGGATGCCAGCCATTTCGCTGACCCAGATGGACATTCACTTGAATTTATCGGAATTTTAGTTGGGAAATCTCGTCCTGAAAATGGAATCATCAGTTACGAAGAATGGTTGGAAGGAGAAAATAAAGTGTAATGCCAGCAAAAAAATCACTTCGAAAAATTACAGTGAACAACCAAATTTTTCTTTGGAAAGTTGAGCACTATCACTTAGAAGAATTTACGTTTTCAAAATGCTGCGAAAAAGTAGTAATTTACCTAGAAAATCATAAAAGATCCCCGTTACAACTTTCATTCAGAGAAGAGGATAATTTGACCATGATGTCGAACGTGGAGGAACAACGCTGGTGCATTGGTTATCCTGAAACGGGTGCTCTTTGGATTACAAAGGGTAAAGATAGTGTGACTGCTAATGAAAACATAAACCTTAATCGTCCAGCTGTCATTCGGAAAATTATTGAATTTTATCTTGCAAATGGATGGAATCCTGCTGAAAACAAAAAACCTCTGATTAATGAAAAAGCGTTGGAGTTGGTTTCAATTATCAAATTTCCAATGGATTAATTTTAAGAGTGTTGCAACGCCATTATCTAATTTCAAGAAAACGAACTCTTTATCAACCCTTTAGAATGACTAAATTTAGATAACTCTTTATTTTTTAACATTTCTGGCAAGCAATATTTAAAAATGACATGCGTTTAGTCTAAAAATTAAAACACAACAAAATGTCTAGAATTTCAATTTTTTTCACCCTCGCTTTAGCTGTAACTGTCCAAATGTCTTGTAAAAAAGATCAAATACCAGCACAAGCGTCGGCGAGCTACCCGAATTACTCGCAACTCGCAGTTGGGAACTACTGGATCTACGAGCGATTTCTGGTAGATACGAATGGAGTATCAACCTCCCAGGGAATAATTGATAGTTGCTACGTTGAAAAGGATACAATTATCAGCGGTAAAACTTATTATAAGCTAATAAAACCATCGCAAACTTTTGGTTCAAAAGAGATTTCATTTCAACGTGACTCTTTGCACTACATCGTGAACAGTGCTGGCAAAATTCTGTTTTCTTCTCAAGATTTCACCACTGTTTTTAGCTCAGGTTATGCCGTGATAGATCAGAGTGACACATTATCTCTTGTAGAAACGACTATGTCCGACATTAATTTTGGTGTTACTGTGCCGGCTGGAACTTTTAGTACAAACGCTTTGAAAACAACCTATAACATGTACCCTAATTATACAGAATTCGGAAGTCAACGGTACAGATACACAAGATATGCAGAAAATGTAGGCATCGTTAATGAAGAACTGGAGTTCTATTTGGGTAATCCGAATAAATTTGAAAGACGTTTAATTAGATACAATATTAACTAAAGCAGACTTTTTAGTGTTGGTTAATTTCCCACACTTTTATTGTTCCATCATCCGAACAGCTGGCAAATTGTGTCTCGGAAATTCTGATTAATTGATTCACACTATGTGCATGTCCGCCTTCTTTGCGCTCCATCCGAGCAAGCACAGAACGATCTTCCAAATTCCAAACTTTCAAGGATTTGTCCCTACTCGCTGAGATTAAAATGGAATTAGTGAGTTGAATCAAATCATAAATCACAAAATTATGGGCTGGCAAAGCTTTTGTTAATTCAAGCGAATCCAACTTCCAAAATTTCAAATGTGCATCTTTTCCTCCAGTAATCAATTCATTATCTGAACTTTGCAAAAGTGCAGTTGCCCCATCCTTATGTCCATAAAAACAAGCGATCTCGTTAAAAGACACACTGTCAAAGATTCGGAAATTGCCTTCCTGAGAAGCCATAAAGAACTGATTCCCATCCTTGGACGCCAATATTTTTCTGATTTTCCCACAATTAAAGGGCAAATAAATCAATAACTCGAAGGTTTTAGTATCCCAAACGGAAAGATTTCCTTCGGCATCACCGACATAAAGTTGATTCTTTTTAGCATTCTCCGCAATTGAAAAAATTCCTGTTTTATGTTGGGTATAAAATTTTAGTTCTTTCCTCGCTTGAATATCGAAAAAATGAAGATTCCCGTTTGCCAAACCAACTGCCAGAAAAGCATTTTCATGAAAAAGGCAAATGGAATAAGGTGTAAATTCAAATTTGATGGCGAATTTGTCTTGAGCACCTGTATGCAAATTCCAACGCACCACAAATTTGTCGGCACTTGCTGAATAAATAAATTGATTATCAGTGGCGATGGAGTAAACTGCGCCAGCATGACCCGAGAACGTATGTTGTAATTGAACCGAAATTTGATCCTTAGACACGTTTCGAAGAAAATTTATTCTTCCTCCATTTCTTCCACTTCTTCTTCGTCATTCACTTGCTTTAAACGCTCAGCATAATCAGAAGGAAGAAATTCAAAAAAGGTATCACCACGAAGTCCGAGGCGTAAACATTCTAATGGAATCAACTCGTTGGGTGCGATGTTACCAAGATTCACGTTCGCTCCAAACAATTTAATAAACCAAACTTGCTGGTTTTTGATTGGTGCTTCCCACAGAATATCGTTTGGATTGACCTTTGCAATGATTTTATTGATGAGGAATGTATGCGCAGTTCCGTTTGGTCTAAATACACCTACATTTCCAGCTTCACGTCCTTCGGCAATCACTTTCCACGAACCAGCCTCCAATTCCGTGCTCATCATTTTGATCCATTTTGCTGGAGAAATTAAAATGCCAGAATCCTTAGAACCCACTTCAGATAAAATCGTTCTGTCTTTCGACATCTTATGAATTAACTCACATTTTTCGTTGTGGTTAATAATGATTGAACCATCGGAAACTTCGGCCAAATCCATTTTGTATTTGTCCAATAATCTCAAATAGTCATTCACCATTCCCCGCGCATAAAACACTTCGAAAAGTGTTCCTCCAAAATACGGACGAATATTTGCTTCGCGATACATGGCGATTTTCTTGTCCAAATCTTGGGCTACGTAGGCAGTTCCAAAACCAAATTTCACAACATCCGTTAAATGTCCGCTTGCCTCAATAAAGTGAGAAACCTCACTCAAACTGAGACCTTTGTCCATCATCATCGTGATGCCTTTTTCTCTTGGTTTTACATCCCTTTCAGGTATGAATGATAAATTGAAATTCATAATTAGACTTATTCTGAGGTCAAATGTACGAATTCTGCGACGTTTAGCAACGCAGGGTTGATGTCAAAAAGTTCCTTGGCATGTTCCATGTCTTCTTCAACACATTGAGTGAAAAGCGCTAAAGCGATTTCTTTTTCTCCTAAAAGCCAATAAATATTTACTTCCAATAATTTTCTAGACGCGTTTTTCCCAAAATTCTCTTCATAGGATTGTATAAACTTCAAGCTTTCTGGTAATGAAATCCTTCCGAGTTGCATTTCACAATAACCTTCCAAGCAATCTTCATCGGCAGCATCTAACGAAAGTGCTTTGAGGTAAAATTCTTGGGCCAACTCAAACTCTAATAGTTTTTCGTGTGCACCTGCAAGTACATGAAAGATTCCAGCATTTTCTGGATCCAAATCAAGCGCTTTATTAATCAATGTGACGGCTTCTTTTGTATTGCCTTTCAAATCTTCCACAATTCCTAAACCGAGCCACGCATCAGGAAGCATTGGAGCTAATTCCAAACTTTTATTGTAATATGCATTGGCTAAATCCAAATCGTTCAATTGTTCATAGCATTCTCCAATGTAACACATAGCCATCGGATCATCGCCATCAAACTGTTGACATGTTTGAAAAGACTCAATGGCAAGTTTAAATTCATCCATTCCCATGTGGGCATTTCCCATGTTGAAATACACTGGTCCAAATTCTTCATTGATTACAACGCAAAAATCATACGCCCAGAGTGCTTTCTCGAAATTTTCCATTTTGGAAAAAGCGTTTCCTAAATTGTACCAAGCAGTAAACGAATATGGATTTTCATCGATGAAATCGGAATAACATTTGATGGCCTTCTCGTAATCGCCAATTTGGTCATAGCAGAACGCAATTTCATAAATAGCACCTTCATTGGCTGGATTCAAACGAATTGCTTCTTGAAGAACCTTAAGTGCGTTATTAAAATCTTTGATTTGTTGGTATTCAAGCGCTAAATCCAAGTAGATTTCATCGCGATCTTCAGGATCTGACAATCTCACAGCTTCGTTAAAATAACGTATGGCGCTTTTATGGTCTCTTAGCTGACTAAAAATGGATGCTTTCGTCAGGTTCAATTCCAATGAATCTACACTCGTTTTCTCGACTGCATTCAAAATACTCAAAGCTTCTTTTAATTGTCCCATTGCCGACATAGCTTGTGCTTTTCGCACTTGGTAAATAGCATTATATGGAAATTGATAAATGGCATAATCTGCAGCTTGAACCGCTTTATTATATTGACCATTAACAAGATAATGATCTATTAGCATTTCGACCCTATCGCTATCCACAAAGCCCATTGGACTTTTTCCCGTCAGAAAATCTTCAAATCGCTCTAAATCTTCGTTTAGATTCCCTTCAAAATAGTCATCTTCATCATCATCACTGTCGAACATACGCTTCTATTTGATAATCCAAGTTACGAATAAAGTTTCATATTCAGGTACTAAACTCTATTTATTATTAACAATGAATTGTATTAAACAAAAAATGTACCCGATTGAATCAAAAGGGTACATTTTGTCATATTGTCAGGTATACTTCCTAATCGTGAATGATCGTTAACTGATCATCATCATCACCTAGAGGAGCGCCACCGTCATAAGCAACTTTTCCTACACCTCTTTTAAACCAAATATTTTTTGTAATAATCCCATCTGTTTGCGTTGCTTTGATGCAACCAGTATAATTACATTCTGCTGTTGACTTGGATGCATTTAAATCTGTAATGTAATAATCCGTTAAAATTTGTTGTCCTAACTCAGGAATTGCTGGCATTACCAAATCTTCTGCTGCTCCATTTTTAACGTACAAATTCCCGAAAGCATCTTTGCGATAATTTTTGATAGTTTCTGTTGGAGAACCACCAAAAGTACTAATAACACGTACTTCATACCACAAAACACCTGAAATCAACACTTGTCCCAAAACTTGTTCTGTAACAGTGAAATCTGCTGTTCCAAAATCAACTTCATATTTTCTAAACACTCCAGAATAGAGAGGCCAAAATGTATTATCTATTTGCAATCCATCACAGATTGTGTCAATAACAACTGGTGGCGTATCATAAACACAACTTCCATCGTCTTTTTTTGCTTTTCCGTCGAAATTTGTTGCGTCTAAATCTGTACATCCTTCCTTTTTACAAGACGTAGCCATTAACGCAAGACCGAAAATCGCAATTACAAAGTATTTCATAGTTTATAAGTTTTCAAAATTGAATATCAAAAATATGTTATTTTTAAATACAAACGAAAAAATAAATAAATTGGTTGGTAAACAAATTACTTTCCAGAGCGTTTACGATCCGTTTCTTTCAACAAAATTTTACGCATACGCAAACTATTTGGCGTAACTTCCACGTATTCATCTCCTTGAATGTATTCCAAACATTCTTCCAAGTTAAAAATCTTTGGAGGCGCAATTCGTACTTTATCGTCTGCACCAGAAGAACGCATGTTGCTCATTTTCTTCGTTTTCGTCACGTTTACAACCAAATCATTTGCTCGGCTGTTTTCTCCAATTACTTGACCTTCGTAAATATTTTCACCAGGTGCAATAAAGAAAGTTCCCCGTTCTTGCAAGTTATTCAATGAAAACGGAATCGAAGTTCCTTGTTCCATAGAAATCAACGATCCGTTCAAACGTCCAGGAATTTCACCTTTGTAAGGCTGATATTCCAAGAAACGATGTGTCATAATTGCCTCACCAGCAGTTGCTGTCAACAAGTAATTTCTCAAACCAATGATTCCACGAGAAGGAATTTCGAAGGTAATTTTCATACGATCACCTTTTGGTTCCATATTTTTCATTTCACCTTTGCGATTCATTACAGCTTCAACCGCTGTTCCACTGTTTACCTCTGGAAGATCGATTGTCAACTCTTCCACTGGCTCACATTTTTGACCGTCAATTTCTTTCAAAATAACTTGTGGCTGACCAACTTGAAGTTCGTATCCTTCACGACGCATTGTTTCAATCAATACCGACAAGTGCATTACTCCACGTCCAAAAACCATCCATTTATCTGCTTTGTCTGTTTTAGAAACGCGCATGGCTAGGTTTTTCTCCAATTCTTTGTCCAAACGTTCAGAAATGTGACGTGAAGTCACAAATTTTCCTTCTTTTCCAAAAAACGGTGAATCGTTGATGGAGAACAACATACTCATTGTTGGTTCATCGATATCAATCGTTTGCATTGGTTCCGGATTCTCGGCATCACAAATACTATCTCCGATTTCGAATCCTTCAATTCCAGTAATCGCACAAATATCTCCAGCTTGCACTGAATCCACTTTAATTCGCTCAATTCCTTGGAAAATAAAAATGTCCTTGATGCGGTGTTTTTCCAAACTACCGTCGCGTTTAGCTAAGGTTATCGGCATGTTTGTTTTCATTTCACCACGCGTCAAACGTCCAATGGCAATTCGACCAACAAAAGAAGAATAATCCAAAGATGTAATCAACATTTGTGTATTTCCTTCAGGAATTTCGATTGGCGGGAAATATTCTAAGATTTTATCCAACAAAGGTGTAATCGAATCCGTTTTTTTCTTCCAATCGTCTGACATCCAATTTTGTTTCGCCGAACCATAAATCGTTGGAAAATCCAATTGTTCTTCGTTGGCATCCAATTCAAACATCAAATCAAATACTTTCTCGTGAACTTCTTCTGGTGTACAATTTTCTTTGTCCACTTTATTCACAACCACCAAAGGTCTAATCCCCATTTGAAGCGCTTTTCCGAGTACAAAACGTGTTTGAGGCATTGGTCCTTCAAAAGCATCTACTAATAAACAAACTCCATCGGCCATGTTCAAAACACGTTCCACCTCACCACCAAAATCGGCGTGACCTGGAGTGTCAATGATGTTGATTTTTGTTCCTTTATACATTACAGAAACGTTTTTAGAGACAATTGTAATTCCTCTTTCACGCTCCAAATCATTGTTATCCATGATCAATTCACCTGTTGGGCGATCTCTTTCATCGATGACATTTCCTGCTTCAATCATTTTGTCAACCAAGGTTGTTTTACCATGGTCAACGTGTGCAATTATTGCAATATTTCTAATTTCCATTTAACTCTTCGTAATGATTTTTTCTTCCAATTAATCTCTTCTTGGTCTTCGTGTACCTGTGCTTGAATCGCCTCGACGTGCTCTAAATCCACCTTTGTCAGAACTTGAACCTTCACGTTTTGGTTTAAAATTTCCACGTTCAGAAGAGCTACTTCCTTTGTAACCTCCTCTGTCAGAAGATCCTTCACGTTTTGCAAAACCTCCAGTTGATCCACCTTCACGTTTACCCTTGAATCCACCTCTATCGCTTCCACGATCTCCATCTCTTCTTGATCCAAAACTTCCGCCGCTACGTTGACCTCCGAAACCTCCGCTTCTTCCGCCACCGCCTTTGCTGCCTCCACCGTCTTTGCTCTTAGTTACTTCCACGCTCACACGATTTCCTTCGTATTCGCTTCCGTTTACTTTGTCAACGATGTTGTTTGCCAATTCATTATCGGCTTCGAAAAACGAAAAAGATGCAAGAATGTCAATACGACCAATTTTATCTGAAGTCAATCCTGTGCTGTCGCAAATAACACGCAACAAACCACCTGGATTTAAGCCATCACGTTTTCCTAAATTCACGAAGAAACGCGTTTTGTTTTCATCATTTCTTGGACGACGTTCACGATCTCCACGCTCGCTGCGTTCTCCTCGTTCACCTCTTTCGCCACGTTCGCTTCTTTCACCACGTTCAGAACCTGCTTTGGCATTCAAATCGCCAGCACGCTCGTAGTATTCAATAAAGCGGTTGAATTCTGCGGAGATAAATTGTTTTACAATTTCTTCTTTCGAAAGATTTTCAAACTCACGCATTACAAGAGGTAAAAACTCCTCAATATCGCTATCTCTCACTTCTGTTGAAATCACTTTATCGACTAATTTCATCAATTGGATTTCGCAAATTTCTTTTGCATTTGGAATTGTCCCAACCGTAAAAGTTGTGCGAATTGCACGCTCAATTGCTTTGATTTTGTGCATTTCACGTGTGTTAATCAACACGAGAGATTCACCTTTTTTACCAGCGCGAGCTGTACGACCAGAACGGTGCGTATAGTTTTCAATATCGTCAGGTAAATTATAATTGATTACATGCGTAATGTCGTCAACATCCAATCCACGTGCAGCCACATCTGTTGCTACCAAAATTTGGATTGATTTATCACGGAAGCGTTTCATTACACTGTCGCGTTGCGCTTGAGATAAATCACCATGCAACGGTTCAGCGCTGTAACTTTCTTTCGCTAATTGTTCTGCAACCATCGCAGTTTCACGTCTCGTACGACAGAAAATTAATCCATAAATATTTGGATTAAAGTCGATTAAACGTTTCAACGCTGAATATCTGTCTTTTTCTTTTACTGAAAAATAGATGTGATCAATGTTTTCGTTTGTTTGATTTTTGTGTCCAATGCTCACCTCCAATGGATTGTCCATGTAGTTTTTTGCAATAAGCGCTACTTCTTTAGGCATTGTCGCCGAAAAGAGCCACACATTTTTTTCAACTGGTGTACTTTCGAGGATAAGATCGATGTCTTCCTTGAATCCCATGTTGAGCATTTCATCGGCTTCATCGAGCACTACCCACTCAATTTCATCCATTCGGATGGCTTTGCGTTTGGTTAAATCTACTAATCTACCTGGAGTTGCCACCACGATGGCTACACCATTTTTCACATCTTGCATTTGGCGACGGATATCCGTTCCACCATAAACAGCAACAATGCTTAAATCTAAATGTTTGGAGTAATTTTGTAAATCTTTTGTGATTTGCAAACATAATTCGCGTGTTGGGCAAATTACCAATCCTTGAGGAATCCTTGTTCCTTCTTTTACTTTACTTACTAATGGAAGGCCAAAAGCGGCTGTCTTCCCTGTCCCAGTTTGAGCTAAACCAACGAAGTCAGATTCATCACCAAGAAGGTGAGGAATAGCTTCCATTTGGATCGGAGTCGGTGTTTCAAAACCCAGTTCTTTTAACGACTTCAACACCCCACTCTTTAGCCCGAGTTCTTCAAATGTCATTCTATATTTTATTAAATTGGGTGCAAAGGTACGTAGAAAAAGAACGTCAACCATTTAAATAAATGAATTGACGTTCTTTTGTTGCTTGGTTAACATAAGTTTAACCATTATTTACGGGGGATTTATACGCGATTAATTTGCGTGTTTGTCCATAAATGCTTCTACTTTGGAGTTCCATTGATTCAAAAAAGCATTTCGTTCTTTGTTAAGTACCTCATTTGTTTTGTTGAATTTTGCGACCGCGTCATTGTACTCTTGCCCCGCTTTGTTAATTTCATCTACATCTGCTTGCGTTCTGTCCTTTTTACTTTTGGCTTCAAAATTTTTCTGAATTTTTTCAAAAGCATCTTTTTTTGTGTAAAAGTCTGATATGGTTTTGAAATCCTTTTGAGCTTCGCGCATGTAAAACGTAGTCACTTCTTGCGCCGCTAAAACTAATGATTTGTCACCTTCGTAATCAGCCTGTGCCTTTAATTTTTCCAATGCTGCTTTCGCATCTTTTTCTAAAGTCTGGTTGTTTTGAGTGAAACTTGAAATGTCATTCCGTTGAAGTGCATCCAAAACGTAAGCTTCTTGTTTATAAACCTTGAAAAATATTAAATAAAGGTCATTGTAATAATTTAACGTGTTGCTTGCTTTAATCATTTTCTTCGTTTGCTTGTCTTGTTCACCTTCAAGTAGTGTAATGTCGTTTTTATCGCAAAAAGTTTTTTGAGAAGCTTGTACATCACTAAATGCGTCATCCAATTTTTTATTTGCCAACTCTTTTGCTAGAAGATACGCTTCCATGGCATCATACGACTGTTCTGAAATGTCCTCCATATCCAAAATTTTATCGAAATCTTCTTTCAAAACGATGTAGCTGATTTCAAAGTACTTCTCAATACTAGTTTTCAAACTTGCATCACCTTTAAAGTCTTTCATTTTTTTTGTATCGGCTTTGGCTGTGCTCAGCTGAGCAATTAATGCTTGGCGTTTGGATTCAACTTTACGAGCGCCTTTTCCTCTAGTTATCGCTTTTAAATACTGCCACGTTTCTTCTTTGACAGCTTTAAAAGAGGTTGTCAATTCATTCATATAATCAACAGCGGAGCTTTGGTTTTGTGCCATTGAGGTTTGAGAATTAAATCCTATCATTAAGATTAGGAGGGTAGAAAATAAATGTTTCATTGTTATTTGTTTTGTGATTGTATTAAATCGTTTATAATAAAAAAAGACTCTTCGATATAGATATCTTCTTGAATATTTTTAATGTTAAATTCGTTCAACTCTTTAGAACCAATGTGAATATCAATGCTTCCTTTTTGCTCTGTATAATTTAGATTCCGAACTTTAAAGTGGTTTGAAGGAGAAGCTTTTTCTTCGCGATCTTCTTTTAACCAATCATTTTTGTACAAATCAAAAGATAAAGGTATATTATACTTGCTGACTTGTATTCCAAATTCTTTGTTTTCGGACATAATTTTATTGAAATGACTATTTAATTCAATACGTTGACTACTTTTTTTGACTAAATTCTCATTCGGTAATTCAGGCAATGCGAAATAATAGGTCTTTTTGACAATTGGTTCTAATTTTAAAACTTCTGGTTCATTTCGCTCTTTAATTTCAGCATAATCATAATAATTCGGCAATTGTATGTCTGGCATGATTCCTTCACCTTGGTGTGTATTACCTGTTACGCGGTAAAAAGCACCATTGGTAACTTTAATAAATGCCTCAGGATTTCCTTTCGCTGGCTCTTCGAACGCATTTAGAGGGAGTATAACTTGAGCCGTTGACTTGCCATAAGTTGCGGATCCAACTATAACTGCACGATTGTGATCTTGCATTGCAGCAGCAAACAATTCACTCGCCGAAGCACTGAACTGATCTACAAGCACGACCATTGGTTTATCGAAAAGTATCCCTTTGTTAATATCTTTTAACGTTTCTGGATCTGTATCTCGACCAGCGAAGATAGACAAGGCACCATAGTCAACAAAAATTCCAGCGAGGAGAATTGCTTCGAGCATGGAGCCACCGCCATTACCTCTTAAATCAAAAATTAATCCTGATACGCCTTCGTTTTGCAGGTGCACCAATTCTTTGGCGACATCATTTGCACAACCAGTTGAAAGCGAAAATTGCTCATCACCTTTGGAATAAAAAGAAGGTAAATAGATGTACGCAATTTTTTCATTTCCCTCAAGAATAAAGCTCTCAATCAAATTTTCTTCCACATCTATGGCTTCCTTTGAAAGATCCAATTCAATTTCTTCACCATTTTTTTTACGAATCCAAAAGTGAATTGAATTTTGTTTTTCATCTGCCAAATACTTTCGCACTTGAACCAGCGTTTTGTTTTCAAATTTAAATATTCTACCATCTGATTTTGCCTGAATTATCACATCATCTTCATTTAGAACATTGCTTTTCCATGCTGGGCTACCAGGAATAATAGCTGATATACTGAACTCATTGGATTCATTCAATGTAAGTGAAAAGCCAAACGCGACAATTTCCTTTGATAAATCCAAATTAAATTCTTCTTTTTCTGTAAGAGAAAAATAATCCGAATGTGGATCGTAAGTGAGTGCAATGGCTTTGAAGTAATTTTCACTCACAAAATCGTGCAAACTCAAACTAGATTCTAATTTTCGTGCAATGTGTTCTTTTTCCGATTGAATCACTTCGAGTTTGATTTTTTCAAGATCTTCCTTTGTTGGTGGATTCAAAAGTTCTACCGAATCGCTCTCGCTAAAATAAGACCTAAGAATGCGCGCTGTAATGACTTTATCCCATTTTGATTCAAAATCTTTTGCGGCGATGTAAACATCCTTTCGATCTAGGGTGAGTGTTTCATTCTTTAATGCTATCGTTTTCACTTTATAAGAATCAATCACCTTTTCAACATACTTTAGTTTGGATTCATAACGTTTTAGCACAAAATCAAAAAAATCCTTCTTCTTTGAAACTAAATCATTCGGCAATGAACTAGCCTTTGCATTTATTTCTGAAATATCTTCTGAGGTAAAATAATAACCTCTTTCATCGAGTAATTTAACAAATCTTCTACTAAGTGCTTGTGCAAATTGTGCGTCTATTTGTTTTGGTTTGTAGTGGAATTTCTCAAAATTTTGAACAACTTTCCAAGCATTATCTTCTACATTGATCTGAGCCGAAACACTAGCAATTGAAAAATAAAAGGCAATGATTACCCTAAAAACAGCACATAAGTAGTCTAGTTTAAATGGACAATTACAAGAAAAGCTTAATCCCTTCAATTCACCTTTTATTAGTTAAAAAATCACGCAAGTTAAGTTTAAAATTGCGAATTAAATCCCAAGAACACTAAATTTTGTGCCAAACATTAATACGTCAAAAAAAAAGAATCAATCCTTTGAATTTGAGCCAAAGGCATCTGGGGATAAGTTATTCGATAAAATATCTACTCAAACGAATGGAATTAAATCTTATATCAAATCAAACAAACTCTCCACGCCCAAACATCGCTCCACCGTGAATCCTTCGGCAAATTTCGCACCGATTGGTCGACCAAATTCGCGCATGCGAGAATCCATAAAATCTAAAAAATCTTTTCCTGAAATGGGTGTTTGAGGTTCAGTAGAATTTGGATCATAAAATTGAGTTTTAAAAGCAAGAATGGCTTCAAGTTTCCGTTCTTTGAATTCCGAAATATCTACTGCAAAATCAGGAGTCAAGTAGCGGTCTTGGATGTAATGATAAACTACCTTTGGTCGAAATGCCGTTTGAGCAATACCATCTATAAATGTTTCAACTTTTTGAAGTCCCGCCAAAAAACATGCTTCGCTCACCAATTTTCCAGCTCTTCCATGATCCGGGTGTCGATCTTCCATTGCATTGGCTAAAATAATTTCTGGTTGACATCTTCGAATTTCTTGTACAATCGCCAATTTATTTTCTTCCGATAAATCAAAGAACCCATCCCTCATTTTCAAATTGGTACGGTAATGAATCCCCATGATTCTGGAAGATTCCTGCGCTTCCACAAAACGTGTATCTTTGGTTCCTCTCGATCCTAATTCGCCTTGAGTTAAATCTACAATCCCTACCTTTTTGCCAAGAGCGATGTGTTTCATCAAGGTGCCTGATGCAGCTAATTCAACATCATCTGGGTGCGCAGCGAACGCAAGTATATCAAGTTTCATTCTTTTAGCGAGTTAATTATTAAGGCAAAAGTAAGAAGTTTATTTTCTTTTTTTCCTTGATGAAAAAAAGAAACACCACGATAGTAGCACCGAAGGTAAAAAAAATCAAGAACTTTTAAAGGCAATTGCACTCCTTTCGTCGTGCACCGCGATCTAAGTATCGCTTCACGCCTGTCACTATTCGTCTTCGCTAGCGCTACGACGGTGACGCGATTCCGCATACTTCGTCGCTATTGCTATTAAAAGTTCGGGGGGTGCGCACTAAGATTTATTTAAATTTCCAAGATTTTAGGACGCTGTATGGTTAATCGATTCTAACGAATTCGTTTTTTGGATTTAAATTTCTACACTTCGTAAGAATCGCTTTTGTCATCTTGATTTGTCATTGTTCCTTTTCCATTTTTTAGGATACCTTTATAGACAACACCATCATTTTGGTAGTAAATTGTTTCTCCATTCTCAATATCATTTAAAAATGTGCTCATTTGTTTTTCACCATCTGACCAATAAAAGATGCCTTTTCCGTGTTTCAAATCGTTTTTAAAGCTTCCTTCAAAACGATCGCTGTCCGCATAAAATAATGTTCCTAATCCATCAAACATATCATCCTTAAAATTTCCTTTATAGATATCACCATTGCCAAAATAATAAGCCCCTCTTCCATTCAAATATCCATCTACAAAATTTCCAGATCTTCGGTCGCCATTGGCGTAATAATATACTCCTTCACCTTCAACCGTGCCAAAATTAAACTCACCGATATACCTGTCTCCATTTGACCAAACTTGATTTCCTTTGCCATGAGGAACGTTGTTTAGCGTTTGGCCATGATAAACTTCGCCATTTCCGTAATTGATTCTTTTAATCTTAGGACTATTTTTAGTTGAATCACAGGAATTTAGAATTACAAAAGACATGAACAGAACGATGCCTAAAGTTCTGGAAAGGAAATTTCGTGTTAGCATCTTAATACATTTAAATGAATCCAACAATTAAATTATCATATTGGATTTAAAGATAAAAAAATTAAGCCTCCAACCAATTTAAAATTTGCTCGTCATTTGGTAATGTTTGTGGACTTAAGTCTTTCACAAATTCGCCATTTTCATCAATGAGGTATTTATGGAAGTTCCATTTCACTTCTTCGCCAGTGTTACTTGTAAGCCATTGAAACAATGGATGTTGACCTTCACCTTTAACAACGATTTTTTCCATCATAGGAAATGTAACTCCGTAATTTTTCAGACAAAAAGAAGCAATTTCGTCATTAGAACCTGGATCTTGCGCAGCGAAATCATTGGAAGGAAATCCTAGAATAACCAGACCCTTATCTTTGAAATTCTGGTGAATTTCTTCCAGTTGTTCAAATTGTGGGGTCAAACCGCAAGCAGAAGCTGTGTTTACAACAAGAACTTTTTTTCCCGAAAGCTTGGCAACATCAAACGGTTTTCCGTCAATGGCATTAAATTTAAAGTTCGATAAGTTCATGATTTTTAGAATTAGGATATACCATTTGAATCACAGCTAAGAATCCATTCATTGCTACGAATAAAATTCCTGTGAATAGCACCATGGTCCCAAATTTTGGAGTGCCAACTGTATGCGTCATCCACATAAATAAGTACACAAGGTAAAATCCGATTAACATAAAAAGCACTTTTTTAGCAAAGAATTTAAAATTTAATTCCTTCGCATCACTTGCAAATCTTTTGTAGCGGAACCAAGCAAATTCGGTAAAAATATAGAACATCACGAAAGTCATTAAAATCCAACTCGGAATTTCTGCTAGTCCGTCGCCTTGGGCGTATGAATGTAAGCCAACCAAGTAAAAATTCACACCGAAAAAGGTGAACAAAATGGAAGTATATCCCCAAAAACTGACCAAATTGAAGGTGAATTTATTTTTTAAAGCTGGAATGAAACGCAAGTGCAAAATGACTGCATAAACCAAGACTGAAACAAGTGCCCAAGTTTCTTTTGGATCCCATCCCCAATAACGGCCCCACGATTCATTGGCCCAAATACCACCAAGAAATGTTCCGATAGTAAGCATGAACAGACCAATGGTGATTGTCATTTCACTGATGTAAGTCAATTCACTGATATTTGTTCCCAAAACACTGGCGTTCTTTTTTGTTCTGAACGTGTATAATAACAAATTCACGAATCCGACGATTGCACCTAAACCAAGGAAACCGTAACTTCCTGTGATAATCGCTACGTGAATCATCAACCAATAGGATTTTAAAACAGGTTGCAAAGGCGTAATCTCTGGATCTAAGAGATTCATTTCGGTTACAAAGATCATGAAGAATGCAAGCAACGCTGCTGCCGCGATAACAACCGCATTTTTCTTCGAAAAAAGTAATCCTGCGAGCATTGTTACCCAAGCGATGAAAATAACAGCTTCGTAACCATTACTCCATGGTGCGTGACCTGAAATATTCCATCGCATCAACAAGCCAGCTCCGTGGTAGAGAAAAATTATAACTGTCAACCAAGTAAAAATGCGTTTTACCCACTTCATTGCTTTTCCACCTTCGCGATCCGCATTGACTAAAATGCGCACAAAAAACACAATTAACAAAACCAAACCAAGCAACAAATATGAATATTGCGCCCGTTTAAAAATCTGCATTTTATTGTAACTTACTTCCAACGCAATTTTTGTTTCGCTTGGAGCCAAATCACCAGCTGCTTCGCGTTGCAATTTCAAAAATGCATCGAGTGATTTATCCGCTTCTGCATAATTATTCGTCCCAATGGCTTCAAATAAATCCTTGAAATATTCCATCGATGACCGAAACATTGCTTCTTCATTTGCAATTACTTGGTTGTCCATTGGAGAAAACCATGTTCGTTTTTGGTCATTACGCACAGGCACCATTTTGATATATGTCCATGCTGGAAATGCTGCAACGATTTGGTAACGTTCAACTAATTTTACCAATTGCTTATCAAACTCACCTTTGTCTTTGTCTAATTTTTGATGAGTTGCATCATACGCTTTGGAAAGTTTGAAGGATTTATTTTCGTCCAACAAATCTTTGATCGAAGCATATTTATTTGTAATTCCCAATGAAGGATGCAACACTTTTGAAACATACACGATTTTTTCGTTCATCCATCGCTCTGGTGACATGTGCATGCTCAAAATGGTTTGAACGGCGTTGTAGGTATTTCCTTTTGAATCTGTAAACGTATTTTTGCGGTGAATTTTGCGCAATAACTCATCACAAACCGTATGGAAAGGTGCGATCCGACCATCAAAATCTTGCACCATCATGTGCGCCAATTTATCGGCATGTTCTTCCGAAATGAAACTTATTGGCATTTCGTTGATAGGCTTTTTTTGAGTTGTGCTGTGAGTTTGGTGCTGTGCAGTTGAATCATGCACATGTTCTGTTCCGACCGCATGATTGTGACCTGAATGGTCCTCGTGGTTCATTTCTTGCGCATTTAGATTCATTGTGAAAAACAGAAATGCTACAACAGAAGAAATTGTTTTACGTTTTTCTGAAAGTTTATCCAATTTTCCTATTAAATCTCTAAATCGACCGCCGCGCGCAAAAATGGACATAACCATTCCTATAGACATCAATAAATAACCAAGGTAAGTGACATTTGTACCTAACCAATCGTGATTTACACTTAAAATGGTCCCTGATTCATCTGGAAAATAACCTGATTGAAAAAAGCGATATCCATCATAGTCCATCACATTATTCATAAAAATCCGTTGTTTGTGATTTGATTCTTTTTTCGGATCAAAAACGGTTACTGTACTTTCAAAAGAAGAAGGAGCGTCCGAACCAGGGTAGCGATCTAAGCGAAATTCATTGCATGCTAATGAAAAAGGTAATTTCATCGGAACAGAACCATATTGAAAACGATAGTTCGAGCCATTCATAAAAAAGGCTTCTTCCTCTCCTATTTGTCCCATTCCGCCAGCCAAACGCACAATTTTCGACGACTTACCATCGCTCACTTTGATGGTTAAATAATCCAACCCAACATCTTTTCGTCCAGAAGGCATTAACATTTTTCGCGCATTGGGAATCAATTGCTTGAAAACAAATTGCTCTCCACCAACATTATACAAGGTTGCGGATTTCAACATCACCATAGAATCAACAGCTACTTGGACATACATTGAATCAGGAATTTCTTGTCCCGATTCTCTTGCTTTACGCATTTCGGTCATCGGCAAATAGTTCATTGGAAATTTCGACTTCACGTACATTTGTCCCTTGAAGCGATACAAATCAATGCCACCCGTTGGCTCTTTGGGTTCAAAAGTTAAGGGAATTTGACCTACAAACATTCGTTCACCCTTCGAAATGTAATTAGAGTTCATTCCGCCAGTCACGATATCCAGTACAAAATTATGAATTGTGTCATGGATGATTAAGCTGTCGATTTGCTTTGCTTTAAAATCAATGTATTCAATGGAAATATCTTTCTTTCCTTTGTCGTAATAAGCTTCGTGTTTAAAGTAATTATCTGTAATTTCAGACATATACATCACATTGTTTTTCGGGAAAGTCACTTGAAATCCATCGATGTTCATATCCAATTTTGGTTCCGACGAATAAATGTGATCTACCATGCGCAATGCTCCACTTTGAGGATCTGGATTTGCTAAACGCATTTGACCTTCAAAACTGATGTAGCGTGTGATTCCCGCTCCGATTAAGATGACAATAAACGACAAGTGAAACATGAGCGTTGCAATTTTTTCGCGTTGCCACATTTTGTAACGAAAAATATTTGCGATTAAACTCAATCCTAAATAAACCAAGAGCAACTCAAACCAAAGCGCGTTGTAAATAATTATTTTGGCCGCTTGAATATTGTAAGTCGATTCAATTAATGTTGCTGCACCGATTGAAACCAAGAAAAGAATCAACCCAACGGTCATCATTTTCATGGAGAATATAAACTGGAGAATTTTTTCCATCAACGTTTTGTTTTGTAGGTGCAAAAATAGCGAATTCTAGATGAAGGGAGGTTTAAAATTCAATGGAAAAAAATGAAGAATCTTGGAATTGCTTCATTTCGAAATTGAGTATGTTTTTTGCCTTTGAAAAGACTTTCTATTCGTCCATGAAATAAAATATCACTAATTTTACCAGTTCAAATATCCAAAATAATGGCTGGGCTGAAATTTAGAGTACTTCTTGATTCCGAAACAAAAAAAGAAGTTTTCCGAGATATCTTAATTAGCGATGAAAGTAATTTCGAAGTTTTCTATCAAACAATTTTAGAAAGCTACGGTTTTAATGGAGATCAAATGGCTTCTTTCTATGTTTCCAATGATGATTGGGACAAAGGTCAAGAGATTACATTGACCGATATGACCTTTGGTGAAGATCCTGAATCTCCGGCAATAATGTCGGAAGAAAAAATTAAGAATTTCATTGAGCAACCCGACCAGAAACTTATTTTGGTCCATGATTTCATGCGTCTGTGGATTTTTCTCATTGAATTAATTGGTTTTGATAAAAAGGATCCTGCAACTCCATCAGTTGTTCTTGCCGTAGGAGAAGCTCCGAAAGAAGATTCGCGCACAGCAGAAGACAACGAAGATTTATTCCTTGGTGATGTTGAAGACGAGGATGAATTTGGCTTTGATGAATTTGATGATGATCTTTCAGATGAAGACTATTCCAATTTTGACGATTACGAATATTAATCCATGACAAAAGAAAACGACGCAATTGGTCGAGCAATTCTTGAATTCGCTGAACTTGGAAAAGCAGAAGACATCATTGTAGAATCAGACATTTGTGATGATGACATACTTCCTGTTGATTGCCTTTTCAGAGACTTTGAAGCGATGCCAGAACTCGAAAAAATGGCGATTAAATTGTGCCAAGGTTCAATTTTAGACGTTGGTGCAGGTGCAGGTGCACACGCAAAAGTGTTGATGTCAAAAGGATTTAAAGTTAAAGCAATTGATTTTTCCCCAGGAGCTGTTTCATATATGCAATCGAAAGGGATTGATGCGCATGAAATGGATTTTATGGACCTCAAAAATGAAAAATACGATACGGTCATTTTTCTGATGAATGGCATAGGAATTGCAAAACGATTGAATGCACTGGAAAATTTTCTGCTGCATGCGAAAGATTGTTTGACGGAAACAGGTAAAATTATTTGCGATTCCACCGATGTCAGTTATATTTACGAAGATGATGAAGGTGCAGTTTGGCTAGACTTAAATAGTGAATACCAAGGTGATTTTAAATTCAGAATGGGGTTTAAGGAAACAAAAACTGAATGGTTTGATTGGTTGTATGTTGATTTTAACACCTTGCGGGAAACAGCGGAAAAAGTAGGACTTTCAACGCAATTAATTTTTGAAGAAGAAAACCAATATTTGGTAGAAATGAAGCGAATGCAATGACAAGATTTGGAATAATTTTCGTGATTTTTTTGGCAACACTTTTTAGTTTTGGTCAAACAGAACGGCCATTTCCAATGGAAGAGAATGCCATTCTTTGGGAAATTGAAGGTCCGAAGGTTTCAGGAAAATGCTATTTGTTTGGCACCATCCACATGATCGACAAGGAATTGTATTATTTCCCGAAAAAATTGAATAAAATCATTACGAGTTCTGAGTTAGTAGTCATGGAAATCGGAGAAATAAACCGTAAAGAAGCCATGAAACACATCATGCTTGACTCTGGATCTTTTTTTGATTATTTCTCGAAAGAACAACAAGACACTATTTTCAATTGGGCTTGGACAGAAACAAAAATGGACTCGACAAAATTTCGGGCTTCGATGGACAAAATGAAACCCTTTGCTGTGATTCAAATGGCAACGCAGATGACACTTAAAAAACCTGTAGAATCCTACGAAATCAATATTTCTTCGTTGGCGAAAAGTGAAAAAATACCGACGAAAGGTTTAGAAACCATTGAGCAACAATTGAGCTTTTTTGATCAAATGTCGCAAGCCGAAATGGCGGAGTTTGTAATGGGAACAATCCGTGAGTATGACAAGAGCGACAGCATTATGGATCAAATGAACAAATTGTATTTGGCTCAAAATGTAGATTTACTGTATTCGTTTACAACCAACGACGACAATGGTTTGAGCGATGAAAAACAACGCATTTTATTAGATAATCGCAACAAAGATTGGATTTCGAAAATCGAAGGATTTATACAAGAAAAAAGCACCTTTATTGCAGTTGGAGCGGGACACCTAGGTGGTCCAAACGGACTCATTCGATTGCTTGAAAAACAAGGCTACACTTTAAAGCCCATAAAACTTTAATTTATGAAATTGAAATCTCTTTTCTTTGTTTTTTTAATTGCATTTATTTCCGCTTGTTCCACCTACAGTGAAGAGCAATTGAAGGACTTTGAAGCTAAAATTGAAGCGTTTGCCAAGAAGAAAAATCTAAAAATGGAGCGTTCAGAAACAGGATTATATTACCAAATCTTGGAGGAAGGCGAAGGGAAATCCATTTTATACAACGATTTTGTTTCATTTAAATACACTGGAAAATTATTGAACGGAACAACGTTCGATAAAAAAAATACTCCTGTTGAATTTCAAGTTTCCAAATTGATTGCAGCTTGGCAAGAAATAATGACCTTATTGAAACCAGGTGGAAAAGCCAAATTAATTGTACCTCCACAGCTTGGTTACGGCGACACTGAATTGGAGGCAATCCCTGAAAATTCCATTTTGTATTTCGAAATGGAGGTTGTGAGTGTGAAATAATTCGAAATTCATTAATTTAAATCATCCAAAGATTGACAATCCAAAATCAAACTACTATTTTTGGGCTCGGTAAATAATTACCCACAATAATTAATAAATCTCGCGATAATGAGCGTATTAGTAAACAAAGATTCGAAAGTAATTGTTCAAGGATTTACGGGTAGCGAAGGAACTTTCCACGCTGGTCAAATGATTGAGTACGGAACCAATGTTGTTGGTGGTGTGACTCCAGGAAAAGGTGGTCAACTTCATTTAGACAAACCTGTTTTTAATACAGTTTTAGACGCGGTTGAAGCAACTGGGGCGAATGTATCAATCATTTTTGTGCCACCTGCATTTGCTGCAGACGCAATTATGGAAGCAGCGAATGCTGGAATCAAAGTAATCGTTTGTATCACAGAAGGAATTCCTGTGAATGATATGGTTATAGCGAAAGAATATATTAAAGCATACGATTGCCGTTTGATTGGACCAAATTGTCCTGGAATCATTACGGCTGGTCAAGCGAAAGTTGGGATTATGCCAGGATTTGTATTCAAAACTGGAAAAATCGGAATTGTTTCAAAATCTGGAACTTTGACTTACGAAGCTGCTGATCAAGTTGCAAAAGCAGGATTGGGAATTACAACAGCCATTGGAATTGGTGGTGACCCAATCATCGGAACAACAACACGTGAGGCTGTTGAATTGTTGATGAACGACCCAGAGACTGAAGGAATTGTGATGATTGGAGAAATCGGCGGAAACTTGGAAGCAATTGCTGCACGATGGATCAAAGAAAATTCGCGCAAACCAGTTGTTGGATTCATTGCAGGTGAAACGGCACCTAAAGGAAGAACAATGGGTCATGCTGGAGCAATTGTTGGTGGTGATGACGACACTGCGGAAGCAAAAAAACGCATCATGCGTGAGTGTGGAATCCACGTAGTTGATTCACCAGCAGAAATTGGAAAGAAAATGGCAGAAGTGTTGGGCGTGATCGCTTAATAAAAGCCAATAAATAGTTGAAAAGCCGAGGAAATTTCTTCGGCTTTTTTTTGTGCTTGATTTTTACACAAACAGAGTATTACTTAATGTGCTTTAACTAAAAAATATCCGTGCATCCGTGACAAAAAAAATTCGTAAAGATTTTTGCCACGGATGCACGGATAAAAATTACTTATAAGAATAAAGTACACTCAAATTACGATGTCACCGATATTTTCGATAAATCGAAAAATTATGGTTCATTTATGTAACAAGATCTTCTAAGCTCTGAAAGAGCGAAAGCGCTTGAACCGCGGACGATAGTCCGCAGGGAAAGCGCATCCACAATCTGTTTTCGGCGCACTTCGATAAACTCAGTGGCCTCGTGTTTTTGACCAAAAACCGTGACGAAAACACTCCAAAACAAAAAAACCTTTCTCGACGTGAGAAAGGCTCCTTACCAAACATAATTTATTTATAGGGGTTTTAGAAATCCGTAACTAATTGGTGTTTATCGATCAACTTTCGAAGGTTAATGAGTGCGTAGCGCATTCTTCCCAATGCTGTATTGATACTAATATCTTCCATATCGGCAATGTCTTTGAAGGACATATCTTGGAAAATTCGTTGCTTCAAAATATCGCGTTGCGCATCCGGCAGATATTCTACCAAATCCACCATTTGATTTTTCAACTCATCCGCAGTGATTTGATCTTCAATGTTTTGATCTTTCAAAGACAAGGTGTCAAAGATGTTGAAATCTTCATTCTTAGAAGAAGTTTCAGAAATCATTTTCATTTTGTTTGATTTTCTGAAATGATCAATCACCAAGTTGTGTGCAATCCGCATTGCCCAAGGCAAAAATTTACCTTCTTCGTTGTAAGATCCTGCTTTCAAGGTATTGATAATTTTGATAAATGCCTCTTGAAAAATATCCTCTGCCAACAAGTGATCGCGCACTTTTAAGTAGATAAAACGATGCATTTTGTCTTTATGACGCATCAATAAGCATTCAAATGCTTTCTCGTTACCGTTAATATATGCAATGATTAATTCACGGTCATCCATTCGCTCCATAGCCATAATTACTCAATTTAAGTAGTTAATTAATTTAGATTTTAATTTACTGAGTAATATTTTATTCTATAAGCTTGCCGTTTTTTTAATGATTATTAACGACCAAATTACAACATTTTTTTTAATACACAACTTTTTAAGAAAAAAAAATTACGCATGCATATTATTTTGATGCGGAAAAGACCATAAAAAAAAAGGAAAACCAAACGATTTTCCTTTTTCTTATAATGTGTTATTCAACCTATTGTGGTGCTTTTGTTGGGTCCAACAAATCGTAAAACTCATTCAATTTTGGTAAAATGATGATGCGTGTTCTACGGTTTTTCGCTTTGTTATCCGGTGTGTCGTTCGGAACTAAAGCGTTGAACTCTCCTCTACCCGCTGCGATAAGGCGGTTTGGATTGATGTTGAATTCTTCTTTCAGCATACGAACAACAGCTGTTGAACGACGTACACTTAAATCCCAGTTGTCTTTGTTACATGAATTTTTGAACGGATCAGAATCTGTATATCCTTCTACCATTACTTCCAATTCAGGACGAGATTCGATGATCAGTGCAATTTTCGCTAACACTTCACTGGCTCTTGGCGACAAATCAGCGCTTCCTTTTTTGAATAAGACATTATCCGAAAGGTTCACCATTACAACTGTTTTATCCACTTTGATGTCCACATCTGTATCGTCTAAACCTTCTTTCAATACACCTTTCAAATTCACAGCCAAAGCCAAATTGATTGAATCAGCTTTCGATTTAGCTTCTTGCAACAAACGGATGTATTTGTCTTTTCGCTCCAATTGTGCCAACGTTTCTTTGATGTTATCGTTCGCTGCTTGCGTAATAACTGTCAAGTCGCCCACTGCAGTCAATTGTTTATCACGAATCGCTTTACAATCTTCCAATTGTGATTTCAAATCGGCGATGTGTGCCTCGCGACCAACTATTGTGCTGTTGAGGTTTACATTTTCACTTTGCAAATTTTTCACACTGTTTTCACAGGAGAACATTTTTGCTTCCAATTCAGATTTCTGCTTTTTCGTGGTATCTAATTCCGATTGCAAAGCAGTGTATTTCTTTTTACTCACTAGGCAGGAAGTGCTAAAGAGCGCAACACTGGCAAGCATGAAGGTAATTTTTAATATTCGCATGATGTATTTTATTAGGATTGCTCAAAAATAGGAATAAAAGAAGAAGCGAGCAAAAATATTACTTGTTTAAATAAGCATAATTTTAAACTAAAAAATCAATGATTAAGTGCTTTACATTTAGATGAGACAGACTATCTTTGTGGCAAAATAAGAATCAAATAATCTAAAAAATAAAAAAATGGCAGTATTAGTAGGAAAAAAAGCACCTTCATTTAGCGCTGGAGCTGTAGTAAACGGAAGAGAAATTGTGAGCGATTTTTCATTGGATCAATACATTGGGAAAAATCACGTGGTATTTTTCTTTTACCCGAAAGATTTTACATTCGTTTGTCCTTCAGAACTTCATGCATTTCAAGCGAAATTGGGTGAGTTCGAAGCGCGTGGTGTGAAAGTCGTTGCGTGTTCAACAGACACTGAAGAATCTCACTGGGGATGGTTGCAAGTACCTAAAAACAAAGGTGGAATTGAAGGAATCACGTATCCTATCGTTGCTGATACAAGCAAAACAATCTCAGAAGCTTATGGTGTATTGGCAGGAGAATATGAATACGATATGGATGGACAATTGACTGCTTCAGGTCCGATGATTGCTTACCGTGGTTTGTTTTTGATCGATAAAGAAGGAACGGTAATGCACCAATTGGTTAATAATTTCCCATTAGGAAGAAACGTTGACGAAGCACTAAGAATGGTGGATGCGTTGCAATTCTTCGAAGAAAATGGTGAAGTTTGTCCGGCAAACTGGCACAAAGGAGAAGACGGAATGAAAGCTAGTTTTGATGGTGTTGCTGAGTATTTGGCGAATCATTAAAAAAAACTATAGTATTTCAAAAGGTTCAAAACTTAGGTTTTGAACCTTTTTTTGTTTCTATAATATTTAGTTAACCCAATTCATGTTTCGTTTTGATAATAAGACATTTGCAAAATTGTCAAATCGAGGCTTTAGAAAATTTTACGAATGAGTTAACCAATTGTTAATGATTGAGTTAAATTTTCGTATGAACGATGAGTTGGCAGTTTTGCAACGGTCTTATAATGAGCTACCATCAACCTTTAATACATAAACCCAAATAACCATAACGGAATTCTATTGTTAATTCCAAGAGGCATTTCATCCACAGCCAAGTAACTATCTTCTAAACCAGCAATTTGCTTGAAATTTTTACTTGCGCCGCCCACTTCAAACGTGTAACGATCATTTACTACAAAATCACCTTTTGGAGCCAAGTTTAATACATGCTTTAGACCAACTTGATTGGCAAAAAAAGTTTCTCGGAGCGTTCCAATGTTTACCTGCGACTGACTCAAATAAAGCAAGTTCGTATTTTGCAAATAAATTTTATCCGGCTTGGTGAGCTGGGTGTAAAACTTTCCTTTCAATCTCGCAAGCGTAAGCACAGAAGCCTTTTGCAAGGAATTCAAATAACTGAGCAACGTAATTCTATCCGTTTCAAGCGCTTCAGCCAATTTAGTAATATTAGGCTGATAAGGCACTTGCGTAGAAAGTAAATAAATGAGCTTTCTAATTTTCGGAATTTTGCTCAAATCAACGCCTTCAATCAAGGCCATATCTTGTTCCAACACAACGTTCAACACATTACCCAACTTGTGGTGATAGTTTTTGGTACCTTCCAAATAAAACGGAAAATAGCCATATTTCAAGTAACTGGAAAAATGCTCCAAAGGCTTGAATTGCATTAGTAAATCTGGGACAATTTCTTCGTGTTTTGTTACAATATCTTCAAGCGAAACAAGTGGCAATTGAAGTTTTAGTTCAATATTCACATATTCTCTGAATGACAAGCCATGCAATGTATAGATCACGCTTCGTCTGCTGAGATCAGCATTTCCTTGTTGGATATCTAAAATGGAAGACCCAGTAGCAACGACCTTCAAATCCTTTATTTTATCACGAATATTTTTCAATTCCTGACTCCAGTTTTGATATTTGTGTATTTCGTCAACAAACAAATGCGTTCCACCGTTTTGTACATGCTTTTTCGCGAGATCGAATAGCGTATAATTCGCTAAAGCCATGTCATCCATGCTTATGTAAAGTGCCTTGGTTGAAGTGCCGAATTTTTCTTTGATGAATTGAAGAATCAACGTTGTTTTACCAACACCTCTTGAGCCGAGAATAAACAACAAAGGTTCCTCCCAATCGATTTCATCGATGAAATTTCTTCTAAACCGAGGTTTTAATGTGCTTATTGTTTCTTTGGAATCGAGATAAATTTGTTCCATTTCATTGATCATTGGTTCACAAAGTTACAAAATTTGTTTATTATAACAAACATTAAACACTAATTATTGTTTATCACAATAAACATTTTTTAAATTTATTTGTTTGTTGATGCAAACATTTATTAAAGCAAATTGAGGGATAAATTAATTGAATCAGCCTATTTTTTTTTCGGGAAGAAGCTGCTTGCAAAAAACAATAAAACTAAGATTTTTTCATTTGAAATTTAGAATCAATTTTCGTTTCCAGCTTTAGGTCAAATCGCTAAAATCTGCTTCATTTTTTCTTCAAAGTTCCAGGCTTGCACGTGGAAGATTCCATTTCTATTTGGCAGAACGTAATCATCTGCAGTCACAAGAATTTTCGGTAAATTGTCTGGGATTGCTTCGAGTGCCGCGTATTCTCGTTCGAGTGTAGATTCTTCAACAGTAAGATAAGCACATTGAACGTAGCACGTTTGATTTCCTTTTTTCGCCACAAAATCTACTTCTTTTTTCGGCAACACGCCAACATAAACCAAAAAGTTCAAACGACGAAGCATGAGGTAAACTAGGTTTTCAAACAAATACCCGATGCCATAGCCAAAGCCACTGAACAAATAATTCTTGAACGCGAGGTCGTTGGTATAGTATTTCACATTTCCAGCAATGGTGTCTTTTCCTTTGATGTCAAATCGTTCTGCTTTGTGAACCAAAAACGTATCTTCAATAAAACCGATGTAATTAGCGATGGTATCGTATGACGTTTTTCGTCCGTTGCTTTTCAGATAATTGGTTATATTATTGACAGACATTAAGTTTGAAGCATTGTTCACCAAATACGTGAAAATATCTTCCAACAATTTTGGGTCTTTGATGGCATGTCTTTGGATAACATCACGCAACAAAACGGTATCTTTCACCGAGCTCGTGTAGTGTCTCTTTGTTTCCTCATTAGGCAAAGCGAAAAGTTCAGGCAAGCCACCACTTTGCATGTAATCGATGAAAGTCAATTTACCACTTTCTTGCTTGCTTAAAGCTAAGTATTCTTGATAACTGAAGGGGAAAATATTGAAACTCACGTATCTTCCAGACAACAACGAAGCCAATTCTCCTGAAAGCATTTTGGAATTTGAACCTGTGATGAAAATTTCATAATCCGCTGTAAAATCCTGGGCATAAGAATTCACCAATCGTTCCCAACCTTCGATGTTTTGCACTTCATCCAAAAACAAATAAACTTTGCCCTTCGGTTTTAGTTTCTTTTTATAGAGGGCAATTAACGCATCTAAATCTTGATAGTTTTTGATCAAATCAAACGCAATGTATTCTTTATTCAAGTAAAATAATTGGTTTGGCTTAACCCCACTTTGTATGAGGTCATCAGCTATTTGTCTGAGTATATAGCTTTTGCCCGAACGACGTTGCCCGACCAAAACTTTGACTAATTTGTTATTGAGGTACTGTTGAATATCATCCATGTAGTCAACGCGCACCATTCCCATTTGAGGAACAGGTCTATTCCAGAAATTGAACTTTTCTAACTCTTGAAATAATTCGTCCATACTCGAAACTTTTTTACAAATTTACATTTTTTTCGTGTATAGACGAAACTTTTTAAATTAAATTGCTCTTTTTCGTGTAAAGACGAATCTTTTTATTTAAATTTAAATAATTCGTTTTGATTCGAACCTTTTGAAAATTTCGAGGGAGTAAAATTTAAATCGTTAAAATAACGAATCAAACTAGATCACTCCAAATAATCCAACTCTTTGCCATGTGTCTCACCAATGGTTAAGGTGGAATAAATTCCAAGTCCAAAGGCAACGGCTCCAACAATCACTGCCGACCAAATAACTCCAGCACTTGGTTTGAAAAAATCAAAACCGATTATCATGATGACCAAGGTACCGCGCACCATGTTTGGAATGGTTGTGGCCGCTGTAGCGCGGATGTTGGTACCAAACTGTTCTGCTGCCATCGTTACAAAAAGTGCCCAATATCCAGTGCCCAAACCAAGCCATACACAGAAGAAATAGTACATTCCTACAGATTTGGCGGCTCCAAAAAGCATGAGCAGAACACCAACAACTGTGAAAAGCATCATATATACAATTGCTTTCTTGCGTGATTTCAACCAATTACTAAAAAATCCGCTTCCAAAATCGCCGACTGAAATACCAACATAGGCCCAAAGAATTGCTTTGCCAGGATCGATTTCGCCAACTATTCCTAAAGCTTCACCAAATTGATTGGCAAAAACGGCCAAAATTCCAATGCAAAACCAAGTTGGAAGTCCGATAGCAATACATTTGATGTAGCGAACAAATCGTTCCCAATTGGTGAAGAACATAAAGAAATTTCCTTTGGAAACGCCTTCATTGCTAGAAAGACTTTTGTACATACCCGATTCCATCACTCCAATTCTGAAAATGAGCAACGCCAGCCCCATGCCACCACCAATAAAATAAGCGATGGTCCAATCTCCAGCTAAATCAACTGTTAAACTGGCAACAACCGCTCCAAGCAAGCCAAATCCAGCTACGATAGATGTACCGATGGCACGCAATTCTTTGGGCAAAGATTCAGCTACCAAAGTAATTCCAGCACCTAACTCCCCCGCCAAACCAATTCCCGCAATGAAACGAAACAAGGCATAGGCGTTTTGCTTCTCCATAAAATCAACATGAGGCAATAATCCACAAGCCATGTTAGCTAATGAGTAAACTAAAATGGATCCGAAAAGCACAGACAATCTGCCTTTTTTGTCGCCAAAAACACCCCAGAGAATTCCACCGAGTAAGAGCCCAATTTTTTCCCAAGAAAGAATCATCGCTCCATAAGTATCAACATCTAAGCCCATGCTTTCGAGGCTTGGCAATCGAACAATTGAAAAAAGCAACAAATCGTAAATATCAACGAAATAGCCGAGAGCAGCCACAATCACTGGCAAGGAAAATAAATAGCCGAGTTTTTCTTTTCTGGTAAATGTCATGAGTTAAATTTAATTGAAATTTTGAATTTGAGATTTATTTTTATTGAAACGCAAAGAATTAAAATAGATCAACAACTAAGAAATGATTATAACCTTAGTTCGATTCTAAATTATAATTTACTTCGTATTTGCTAGCGCGGTCAGATTTCAATTAAAATTTGAAAGAGCAGGCGGTTTTATGAGGGATTAACTGCGTTGTTGCTATCGCGGTGCGAGCTATCGCGATTAAAAGCAACGAACACCGCGCAAGCAGCAACGAAGTTAATTTCAATGAATTAATTTAAAAGCAAGTTTAATTACGTCTACAAAAACTTGATTTTTTCGTCAAAACGCCTCGAAATAGCCCGCACCGCGGTAGCAGCAACGTAGTTAATTACTTCGTTGTTTTTTCTCAAACTCAAGTGTTTACCTTCGGATCTACTTCGTGGTCTAGACGATCTGAATGAAATTTATAATCGAACTGAGGTTTATAGTAAAAACGCGAGACCAAGGTGTTTAACGAAGAGCGCCATTTCCAATTGGGTCAGTCAAATTTTGAGTTCCACTTTGGCACAACGCTATACTTAACTTCATTTTTTAGGCTATCTTCGCTGCGTGAATTTGGACGAAAAATACATGCATCGATGCTTGTCCCTGGCAAAAATGGGACTTGGAAACGTTGCTCCGAATCCTTTGGTGGGTGCGGTAATCGTCCATAATGACAAAATCATTGGCGAAGGTTTCCATCAGCAATATGGTGGACCACATGCCGAGGTCAATGCTGTAAATTCGGTGGATGACGCATCGCTTTTAGCGGAATCAACCATTTATGTTTCTTTGGAACCTTGTGCTCATTTTGGTAAAACACCTCCTTGTGCGGATTTGATTGTCAAACATCAATTCAAAAAAGTGGTGATTGCCTGTCCCGATTCATTTTCTGAAGTGAATGGAAAAGGAATCGAACGACTTCGCAACGCTGGAATTGAGGTTGTGGAAGGAATTCTGGAGCGCGAAGCCTTAGAACTAAACAGACGATTTTTTACTTTTCACACAAAAAAAAGACCTTATGTGATCCTGAAATGGGCACAAACATTAGACGGTTTTTTGGATCGCAAACGAACCGAATCTGAGCAAGGAATCAATTGGATCACAAAGCCAGAAACCAAACAATTGGTCCACAAATGGAGAGCTGAAGAGTCAGCAATTTTAGTTGGGAAAAATACGGTTATAGTTGATAACCCTTCGTTGACCGTCCGCGAATGGAAGGGCAAAAATCCAACTCGGATAGTTTTAGATGCAAAATTGGAACTTTCGGAAAATCACGCCATTTTTGATCAAGGTGCAACAACAATTGTTTTGAACAAACTAAAAACCGAAGAAAAAGGAAATGTAAAATTCATCCAATTATCAGACTTAATGCCCGAGACCATATTGAAAGTGCTTCATTCTGAAGGAATACAATCCGTGATTATTGAAGGAGGCGCTTTAACTTTGCAATCGTTTATTACCTCCAATTTATGGGATGAAGCGCGCATTCTGACTGGAAAAATCAAATTTGGAGAAGGCTTGGATGCGCCTGCAATCAGCGGCAAATTAATCAATGAATTTTCGTTTGGTGAAGATTTAACACACATCTATAGAAACATATGACCGCACTCATCTTATCGATCATCGCGTCGAGTTCCATTTTCGCTATTTTTAAATTATTTACAAAATACAAGGTTGACACGTTTCAAGCCATTGTGTTTAACTATTTTACGGCATTCGCTTGTGGTTATCTATTCACGAATAAACCATGGACACATGTCTCAGAAAATTTAACGAATTGGGGTTTTTACGCCATTATTGCAGCCTTATTGTTCATTTCTTTGTTTCTGATTATGGGCAAAAGTTCACAATTGAACGGAGTTGCACGCACGTCAGTTGCCACAAAAATGAGCATGTCTGTGAGTTTGATCGCCATGATTATTTACTATTCAGAATCCATTGAATTTTTAAAAATCGTTGGGATTTTACTTGCATTTATTGGGGTAATTTTGACATCTATTTCAGAAAGCAGCGAAAAATCTTCTGCCACTTGGATGCTTTTTGTGTTGTTCGTTGGTAGTGGTTTATTGGATTTTGTTTTAAACATTGTGCAATCATTGCCTTTTACACAATTTAATAGTTCGATGTTTACTGCGTTTGGCTTTTTAGCGGCGGGAACACTCGGACTGGTTTTTATGCTAATTCAATTGGGCCGAAGAAAAATTGTTTTTCAATGGAAAAATGTTTTAGCCGGAATTATCCTGGGAATACCTAATTACTTTTCAATCAACATGTTGATTGAGTCTTACAGTCAATTGGATTGGCAAGATTCTACAGTACTTTCAGTCTTGAATGTTTCCATCGTATTATTAGCAAGTATTTTAGGATTTGTATTTTTCAAAGAAAAATTGACAAAATTCAAATTAATTGGTTTGATCTCGGCTGTAAGTGCGATTGTTGTGCTTTATATTGTAAGTTGAATTTTTCACTAAGCGATAATTTAAATCAAAATAGATCAGTTATTTATCTGACTTTATTATTTTTGCTAGGATAGTTTTTAAATGCCAATCAACTTAGATATTAACTACATAGCATTATGATGTGGGAAAAAGTTCCTTTGGCAACTAATTAGTAACTCAAAACAAATAATTAAATATGAAAACAGGTATAGAAGTTAAAACAGGATTTTTTCCGTTAGCATTTATTTTATTTATGTGCACTCCAGTAATAGAAATCAATGGGGAGAAAAACCGCCGCCCTTGGGGTAATCATTTTTTTGATTTAGCGCCAGGAGATTACGTAATAAAAATTTACTTTCCTTATCTTTTTATGAGCGAATGCGGCGCAAATCAATTAAAGGTGAGTGTTACAGAAGGAAACGTAAAAAAAATATCATACCGTGCTCCGTTTATCCTCCTAATGGCTGGAAAGATAAAAGAAGTTTCATCGCTAGATTTTTAAATTAGAAATAGTTCTCGGAAATGTCGATCAACCTTAAAAGTTTAACTTTAATTTCCTGAGAATTTCGATTCCAAATTTTAATTTCTCCGTAGTTCAGGAAAATTCGAATCAAAAAATAATCTCGATTTTTTTTGCATCTTTGTATCAAAGCTTTTCAATGAAAATTTACCCTCTTAACACTGGAAATTTCAAACTTGATGGTGGTGCAATGTTTGGCGTTGTTCCGAAAACAATTTGGTCTAAAACCAACCCTGCAGATTCAAACAATATGTGCGATTGGGCAATGAGATCCATGCTTATCGAAGATGGAAATCGTTTGATTTTAATTGATGCCGGTATCGGGGATAAGCAATCTGAGAAGTTTTTTTCGCACTATTATTTATCGGGGAATGATTCCTTACTTCCAAATTTAAAGAAATTAGGATTTTCTCCTGAAGATGTGACCGACGTATTTCTTACCCATTTGCATTTTGACCATTGTGGTGGAGCGGTGCAATGGAACAAAGATCGAACTGGATTTGAACCAACATTCAAAAATGCCATTTATTGGAGCACAAAAAATCACTGGGAATGGGCCGTAAAGCCGAATCCACGGGAAAAAGCTTCATTTCTTTCAGAAAACATTTTGCCAATCGAAGAAAGTGGTCAACTTAAATTTGTTGAGCGCACGGGTGATTTTACCAAGAACGTATTCCCAAATTTTGACGTATTGTTTGTGGACGGTCATACAGAAAGCATGATGATTCCGCATATTCAATACCAAGAAAAAACGTTGGTTTTCATGGCTGATTTATTGCCAAGCGTTGGACATATTCCAGTTCCATACGTCATGGGATACGACACACGACCTTTAATTACCTTGACAGAAAAAGAGAAATTTTTGCGTCACGCAGCCGATCAAAATTACTATTTGTTTTTTGAGCATGATCACGTCAATGAGATTTGTTCGCTCCAAAACACCGAGAAAGGAGTGCGTTTCGATCAATCTTTCACGTTTAATGAACTTTTCAATTAATTCAAAGAAATGGATAAATACCTCATTCAACTTTTAAAGGAAGTTAATACCATTATCATTCCAGGCATTGGAGCTATCACTTTAGTAAATAAAGCGACGGGCGAAGTAATGTTTCTTCCTTTCATGAAATTCGATGATGAAAAGTTAGCAAAACACATTGCAGAAAAAGAAGGCTGGAGTTTGAATGATGCTAAGAATTTGGTTGCGAAATACGTACGTGACATCAACGCAAAATTAGCGGTTGGAGATACATATGACATGTATCAATTCGGATCATTTTCTAAAAAAACAGGTGGCGATATTGAATTTACTGCTTGGAATGGAACTAAGTCATCTGTTCTAGACGAACAAGAAGTTGACAAAATTAGTGATGAGAATGAAACTAAAATCGTTGTTGCAACGGAGACCATCGCTGAAATAAACAATGAAGTAATTTCGGAGAATGAAACTGTTGGTAATACGGTTGAAGAAATAAAATCAGATTCCAATTTTTCGTTTGAAGTAGATACAAACAACATTACTGAGGTCGCAGAAAAAGATTTAGCATCTATTTCTGACGAACCGATTTCAATTGAATTAGAAAACTTGGATTTTAATGTTGAACAGGAATCAATTGCAGAAAAGGAAGCGGAAATTCCAGAATCAGCAGTAAGTGAAGCCTTAGAAAATTCAACTGAAATTAATGTAGAAATTTCAACTCCCGAAGAAACAACCGAGCATGTTGAAACAGTTGAAGAAAAGGCGCCAGAAATTGAAAAAGAAAAGGTGGTTATTCCAGAAACTACTGAAATCATTGAAAAAATAGCAACGGTAGTTCCAGCAGCAACAGCAGTTTTATCGGTTGAAGAACAAATGAATGACGATTTAGACCTTCCTCCTATCAACGTTGAAAAACCGATCGTTAAAAAACCAATTCTTGAAAAAGCAGTTTCAGACACAAATAAAAAGAAACGTAGAATGCCTGTTTTTCTGTGGATTATATTGGCGTTGTTAATAGGTGGCGGAATTTACGCAGGGCTAAACTATGATAGCTTAAAACAACACATTCCTTTCTTAGCCGATAATAACAAACAGAATGCTGATTCCAAGGAAACAGAAAATCGCAAGGACGAAACAGCAACTGATGAATCAAGCGAATCATACGATGACAATGCTGATGCCAATTCAGATGTGGATCAAGATAATGATGAAAATGAAACTCCAGATGCATCTGAAGAATTACAGCAAGTTACAGAGACGACATCAACAATCTCTTCATCCAATACTGGTTTTTCAGTGGACAAAAATTTACCTTTTCAGGTCATTGTAGGTTCATTTTCTGACAAATCCAATGCTGAGCGTAAAGTAAAATCGTTGAAGAATGCTGGCTTCGCTCCAGAAATTATTGGACAATACGACGGACTTTACTTCGTGAGCCTTGGTTCTTTCAATTCAATGGCCGAAGTAAAAGCGAAAACGGCTGAAATAAGTGAAGTTGGGAGTTACTGGGTGTTCAAGAAATAGTCGACCCAGATTCCTTCTTTAAAATTATTTTACATCATTTTAGCGAGATCCAATAAGCGATTGGAGTAACCAGCTTCGTTGTCGTACCAGCCAACAATTTTAACCATGCGACCAATACAGCTCGTTAATTCTGCATCGAACAAACAACTATTTGGATTTCCGAGTACATCAACAGAAACGATTGGGTCCTCGGTATACTCCAAAATTCCTTTTAAAGATCCTTCAGAAGCTTCTTTCATTGCATGATTAACGGCTTCAACTGTTACTTGTTCTTTCAAAATCATGGTTATATCTGACAACGAACCATCTGGAACAGGGACACGCATAGCTCCACCTCCAATTTTACCTTCATATTCTGGGTAAATCTTTGTAATTGCCTTAGCCGCACCAGTTGATGTTGGCACAATAGACATTGCGGCTGCACGTGCTCGACGTAAATCACTGTGGGGCGAATCGTGAAGGCTTTGATCAGATGTATAACTGTGAATCGTGGTGATAAATGCATCTTCAATTTCACCTAAACTTTTCATTACTTCAAACATAGGAGCAATGTTGTTTGTAGTGCATGAAGCATTTGAAACGACAATATCCGTATCTTCCAAAAGATTATCATTAATACCAATAACAATCGTTTTTACATCAGAGCTATCCGAAGGGGCTGAAATGATCACCTTTTTCGCGCCAGCCTGCACATGCAACATGGCTTGCTCTCTGGTTCGAAAACGTCCAGTACTTTCAACTACCACTTCAACGCCATGTTCTCCCCAAGGAATTAATGACGGATCTTTTTGTTGCGTGAAAACAATCTTCTTGCCATTTTCAAATACGATTGAATTCCCTTCAATTTTAAACGTGAGAGGTAATTTTCCATGAATCGAGTCGTACTTAAATAGATGTGCCAACGTTTCGATTGGAGCCAAATCATTCACCAAAGCAACTTCCACATTATTGTCTTGCAAAGCAATTCGTGTGAAATACCTTCCAATACGCCCAAATCCATTTACACCAATTACTTTCATAACTTCGATTTTTTTATAAAGGTAAGCATTCGAAAAATCATAGGCGAAAAAAAAACAGACCTTAAAAAGATCTGTTTTCTTTATAATTCAAAATTGTAAATCCTTATCTCACCACAGTGATGTTACCATGTTTAACTAATTCATCACCGCCGAATATTTTAGCATCAATTCTATAAAAATAGACACCGTCTTCTACTTGGTTTCCACTTTTATCTTTTCCATCCCAGAAACCATTCACGTCAGAATATTCATAAATTAAATTACCCCATCGGTTTACGATCGTACAATTGAACTCTGCAATTCCATCTGCTTCAACATACCAAATATTATTTCCAGTAGTTGAATTTAAAGAAATTACGTTTGGAGCAACAATATCACACAAATAATATGTTATTGTTGCATCGTCGGTAAACGTATAACATTCGTTGGCAATGGTTACTGAATACACACCTGGTCCAGTTACTAAAATAGTTGGCCAATTTGTAACACCAGTGCTCCAAGTATAAGACACAGGGCTGGATGGTTGCAAGGCATCAAGAGGATATTCTATTCCAATACACAAGTTTGTGTCAAGAATTTGTGTGTAAATATAAGGAGGGAAATTGAGCACTTCTGTAATACTCTCATTACAATAACTATCTGTAAACTGAATTGTATATTGACCTGGTTGTGAGACTTGAACATCGGCATTAGCAGAATTTTGAGTACCAAAGAAATCTGCAGCTGTATCCTCTAAGAAAGGGGTTGAAGGATTGTCCAATATTGTCCAAACACCACCTTGGTACGAAGTAGAAACCAAGTTAAATTCACTCAAGTTACATGACAAATCAGGAGCGCTAATTGTAGGTGACTCGATTGTTGTGAGCGTTGCACTTACTGAATTATTACAAACACTATCCGTAAATGTAATAATATTCACTGAACTCACTTGAGCGGTAATAGTTGGATACAAAACACCAGCGTTTGGTGAAAATGTAATATTATTTGGATCCAGTGTAGACCATGAACCGCCTCCAAACGAATTAACCGATCCTGCTGGAACTTGAAAAACAAATCCACACATTTCAGTATCAGGAAAAATTGTCGGATATTGAGGATAGGTTATTTCGGCCGAGACAATCGTTGGACAGGCGGCATTTTGGAAATTCACCGTATAAGTGCCTGGTTGCGTGACCGAAATGACAGGATTCAGAATGTTTGGATTACTAATTACCACGTTAGGTGAAGTCGCGCTCCAAGTCCCTGCTCCATTTGATACCGTACCATCAACTTGAAAAGTTAAGTCACACGCAATTGTATCATTAAAAATAGTTGGCAATGGCAATACAGTTAAAGTAACAGTTGTATCGTAATCACAACCAAAGTCATCAGTTACAAACATTGTATAGTTATAATCTCCAGCTGCTGGTGGCATTACGATCACTGCAGTGTCATTTACATTTGAAATAATTGTTGGATCACTTCCCCAATAAGAATCAACAACATAGTTTTGATAAGGCGTCAAACCTGCAAAAAACGAAGGGTCAAAAAACAATCCCCAACCAAAAATGAAACCATCATCTTGACCTAAATTATCTTGAACTGTAATTGTCCAATCGCCATTAATTGGACAACCATTGAAGGCTGTAAAATTTCCATCAGGCAAGTACACTCCATCTGGATTCATTGCAGGATCTCCATTTCCATAGTTCGGTGTTGGCACAGTGTTTCCGGCATTCAACTCAGTTCCCATTGTACCCCAATCATTGAAGACTGCACTAAAGCAATATTCCCAGCCACCACCTGGCTCTCCATTTGGACCAGCATCATTCGCATCACCAAGATATGTGTTTCCACCACCAAAACCACCAGGTATAAATCCTGGATTGTAGGAATTCACCAATGAAACTGTAGTTCCGTTAGGACAAGTCAAAGCAATTTCTAAATCCCCAAGGTATGAATGTTCCATCGTAATACAAACCTCATTTAAATCTTGAGGTGTAGTGAATGTACTTCCTGCTGGAAAACCAGAAATTGGAATAGTGGTTTGGTATTGAACACCAGAACCATCTGGCAAATACGTTAATCCAGCAAATGATCCACCTGGTTGAAATGTTCCGAGAGGAATATCAATACCTACAGTATCTGTAAAGTTAGCTCCACCAGCTAGCAACACCGATTCGCCAACACAAATTGGGTTATCTACTGGTCCAGTTCCTGCGAAATTTGGTAACTGAGATACTCTAATTTTCGCGGTTGTGTTCACAGCATTTGGAAAATCATCTTCGGCTACTAACTCAATAAAAAATCCATTTCGCGAAGGCGGAGTATACCAAATCGTGTCATTGTTTGGAAACCCTCCAATTCCACCGACACTCCATTCAAAGTCAATGTTTGTATTCACATTTTGCGAATAACCGTATCCATTCGTTTCGAATGAATTTGGAAAAGATGGCACACTCACAATCATCACACTGTCACCAAAACAGATGTCAATGTTATTGTCAGAATCTATTACATTTGGTCCAACTCCATTAATAAAAGCTTGTATTTGATTGGTAAAAGGTTGAAAAACATTTCCGCAACTTACATTCGCTGCCCAACCAGTACCCTCATTAGCTCCATTTGAAACAAAAACAACTGTTAAACATCCACTTGGGTTAGACCATGAAGCCACGTACGCAAAACCTCCTGGATCAGTCACACTATTGTGAACTCCTAACAACGGTGAACTTGTGCTTGGTCCATCATAAACATAAATGGAATCTGACCCATCCACATCAAATGAATATCCTGCATTTATGGCGTACACTAAGGTCACTTTTGATCCTTGAGATAAATCTGGACAAAAAGTAATTGTTTGATTTTGATTCGCTGCATAGTTAGCACCTGCATCTCCATCATCAAAAAAATTGGGTGTACTACCATTACTAAATGTTGCACATGGTATTGGATTAGATTGTGGGTAACCAGCTCCACCCATTATAATCGTTTGACTATAAACAATTGAGTTAGTCATTGCAAAAAACACGCCAACAAGGGTATATAATAAGATTCTATTTGCCATTTTTCAAACGATTTAATAAGGTAAATGATTTAACCATTAACACACTTTCTTTGCCTTCAATTTTATAGTATTGCTCCATTTCTTCGATTTTCAAACCTAGATCTGCAAACGTATATTTTCCTTGCGGTAAAGAAATTGTTCCTTTAAAGCTTACTTCTTTTCCCTTCCCTATAGTGATTTCTTGAAGCCCATTATCCAGCGCATAAACCAACAAATCATATTTGTCTTTATCAGATTCAAGCATCGTTTGTAGCTCGGTTTGCTCATAAGACTTCAACAAACGATTGTCTATTTGTTGAGAAAAGACAGACGAAGACCCTAAAATCATCATTCCGATTAACACAAAATTCTTTAGTTTCATATTGTTATTTAAAGTTATAATTACATGACGCGATTCTTTCATTGAGAGTTGCACGTGCGGTAACAAAATTAATCAAAATCGTTAATAAGTCTTCAAAACTCAAAAATGAAGCAACGAATAAAACACTAAATTTGTACAAAAAAACGGTTAAGCACGCATGGAAACATCTGAATTAAAGAAAATCGCATCCCAAGTAAGAAGAGATATTGTTAGAATGGTTTCGGCCGTAAACTCTGGTCATCCAGGCGGTTCACTTGGTTGTACTGATTTTTTAACCGTTTTGTATTTTGACGCAATGAAACATAATCCCACTCATTTCAGCATGGATGGAATCAATGAAGATGTTTTCTTTTTATCAAATGGCCACATTAGCCCTGTTTGGTATAGCATTCTGGCTCGATCAGGTTATTTTCCTGTGTCAGAATTGGCTACTTTTCGAAAATTATCATCTCGTTTACAAGGTCATCCATCAACAGATAAAAAATTAGAAGGAATCCGCATGGCATCTGGATCTTTAGGTCAAGGTTTATCCGTTGCCATTGGAACAGCTCAAACAAAAAAATTAAACAAAGATGCTGGCATTGTCTATACATTGCATGGTGATGGTGAACTTCAAGAAGGTCAAATCTGGGAAGCAGCCATGTATGCAGCAGCTTATAAGGTAGATAATTTAATTGCCACTATTGATTATAATGGCCGTCAAATTGATGGAGATGTGGAGGATGTACTTTCCTTGGGCAATCTTTCGCAAAAATGGCAAGCTTTTGGATGGGAGGTGTTGGAAATGGATGGTCACAACATGGATGAATTGAAATCAAAGTTAGCAAAAGCGAAGTCGATGACAGGAAACGGAAAACCAATTGTAATCATCATGAAAACAGAAATGGGACAAGGCGTTGATTTTATGGTGGGTTCGCACAAATGGCATGGAGTTGCACCAAATGCGGAACAATTAGCTAACGCCCTTTCTCAATTAGAAGAAACTTTAGGAGATTATTAATTTGAAAAAAATCTTTTTTATACTTTTTGTTCTTTTTAGTTACCAAGCCAATGCGCAGGAACTAACACGGATTTTATTCATATTAGACGCATCTAATAGTATGAATTCCAAATGGGGCGAACAAACTCGGATTGACGCCGCAAAAGAACTTTTGGTAAAATCTGTTGATGAATTGGTTGGTACTGAAAATCTAGAAATTGCGCTTCGGGTTTATGGACATCAATCACCAATCACGAATACGTATCAGGATTGCAATGACACCAAACTCGAAGTTCCTTTCGGGAAAGACAATTTCGATCGGATTAAATATCGGATTAAATCCATTTACGCGAAAGGCACAACGCCGATCGCTCGATCTTTGGAAGCTGCGGCGGGCGATTTTCCCGATGCAAATGCTCGAAATTTCATCATACTAATAACAGATGGCTTGGAAGCATGCGACAACGATCCTTGTGTGATTGCCAAAAAATTGAACGACAAAGGCGTGAAAATTACTCCTTTTGTCATTGGAATTGGATTGGATTTGTCCTATTTGGAAAAATTCAAATGTATCGGTGAATATGCAGATGCCGAAACAAAAGATGCTTTCGAACGAGTACTGAAACGTGTTGTAAGTAAAGTGTTAGTTAACACAACTGTTCAAATCAATTTGAACACCGTTTCTAACGAACCGAAAGAAACGGATGTTACCATGTTCTTGTACGAAAGTGGGACGAAAAATTTGAAATACACCTATACTCATACCTTAAATTCTTACGGAAATCCAGATACCTTGATTCTTGATCCAGAAATCAAATATGATTTAATTGTCAACACGCTGCCTAGACGAGAATTGAAAAATATTACTTTAAAGAAAAACACTCATAATACGATCGTTGTTGATGCTCCTCAGGGATACTTAAATGTCCGAATGAAAAATGCAACAAAAAACTATTTGATTGAGACCAGGGTCATGGAAGAAAATAATCCGGCCACATTGAATGTACAAAAAATGGGATCAACGGATAAGTACATTGTTGGGAAATACGAATTGGAAATCCTTACGCTTCCTAGAACATATGTAACCGTCGATATTTCGCAAAGCAGTACAACAAAAATTGATGTGATTGCTCCCGGTGTTTTCTCTTATAAAACAGGAAATCAGATTACTGCTCAAATTTTCACCATTAACGATGATGGAACTTTTAGTTGGGTTTGTAATTTGGAAGATGGAATAATGTCCGGGAATTGGCAACTACAGCCTGGAAAATACAAAGTGGTTTACCGACAAAAAAGTGTAAAAAGTACCATTTTTACGAATTCAAAAGAATTTCTTATTTATTCAAATAAAACAACACACTTAAATTTATAACAATGATTGAAATTGAAGTTTTTGGAAATAAAGACACACGTTCGGGTTTTGGCGAAGGATTAGCTGAATTGGGAAAAACGAATCCAAATGTGGTCGCACTATGTGCGGATTTGACTGGCTCTTTAAAAATGAATGCTTTTCAAGATGCCAATCCAGAGCGCTTTTTTCAAGTTGGAATTGCAGAAGCAAACATGATGAGCATGGCGGCTGGGATGACAATTGGTGGCAAAATTCCATTTACTGGTACATTCGCAAATTTCTCTACAGGTCGTGTATATGACCAAATTCGTCAATCAATCGCCTATTCAAAGAAAAATGTAAAAATTTGTGCGTCGCATGCTGGATTGACTTTGGGTGAAGATGGTGCAACTCATCAAATACTAGAAGACATCGGAATGATGAAAATGCTTCCGAACATGACTGTTATTGTTCCAGCTGATTTCAATCAAACCAAACAAGCAACTATTGCAATCGCTGCACACGAAGGTCCAGTTTACTTGCGTTTTGGTCGACCGTCGGTTCCTATTTTCGTTCCTGAAAATGCTGATTTCCAAATTGGCAAAGCGGATAAAATCATTGACGGAACAGATGTGACTATCATCGCATGTGGACATTTGGTTTGGAAATCCATTGAAGCGGCAAAGATTTTAGAAATGCAAGGAATTTCAGCGGAAGTCATTAATATGCATACCATCAAACCTTTGGATGCGAAAGCAATTTTGGAATCTGTAGGAAAAACGAAATGCGTTGTAACAGCCGAAGAACACATGCTTAATGGAGGATTAGGAGATTCTGTGGCTCAAGTTTTAGCACGAAACACTCCTTTCCCTCAAGAATATGTTGGTGTGAACGACACTTTTGGTGAATCAGGTACTCCAGATGAATTAATGGCAAAATACGGCATCGATACAAAAGATGTTGTCAATGCGGTGTTAGATGTTTTGAAGCGGAAGTAATTTCAATTGTGCTTTTCGAGTGTAAATAATTCGGGAAAGTACTAGTGATGAATCATTTTGTTGATTGTCTGAATCATCGACATTAAGAATCAACTTTCATTTCTTGTCTGTATAACATCATTATTGTATTCCTAACCTATTTTTTAAGATTACAAGGATTTAGTTGAATCTTCTGATTTTTTTCAAATCGCATTGCATAACTTTGAACTCAAATCAAACGAACTAAATGAATCTAATTTTCGTTGTAATTTTCTCTTGGATGAATGCGTTCTCTTTAGCGCAATCGCCTGTTGATTGGGAAATCTCGGTTGATTCAGGCAATGAAATTGTTTTGTTCAAAGCGACAATCTCTGAGGGTTGGCATATCTATAGTCAAACAGTGAGTGAAGATGCCGGTCCAGTGCCGACTCAAATCGTTTTCGATCCAAACAATTCGCTAAAATTCAAAGGGAAAACGAAAGAACCAAAAGGGAAGTTCGTATTCGACGAAAATTTTGCATCAAAATTGAAAACTTTTGAAGACGAAGTTACGTTTACTCAAAAAATAGCATGGAATGGAAATGCAACAATGAAAGGAACAATAACATACATGGCGTGCAATAATGAAGGATGCATTCCTCCAGTTACTCTTCCTTTTGAATTAGTGATAAATGAAAATCAAACTAAATAACATGAACAAATCATTTTTAAACTTAACGCTTTTTTTCTTATTAAGTCTTTCGAATTCTATTTCGTTTGGTCAATTGGCTGGCTGGCAAGACAAAGTTTCTTGGTCGTATTCCGTTGAAAAAATCAGTGACAGCGAAGCCTATATTGTCGCAACAGCCAAATTAATCAAAGGATGGCATGTGTTTTCTGTGAACCACGATCCTGACAAGGCAGATTTTACGGGTTATCCAACAACGTTCAAATTCAAACCCAACAAAAACTATAAATTGATTGGAAAAACAATCGATGGAAAAAAAGCGGATGTGCATAAAGATGAATTGGGTGTTTCGCTTTATTTCGAAGGAGCAGGCGTATTTAAACAAAAAATAGAAGTATTAACCGAAGAAAAATTTGATGTTTCGTTTGACTATTCTTTCCAAATATGTGACGAAAATGGATGTCTTTTTCCACCAGATCAATCGGGAAAAGTGACCATAAGTGGTTACAAACCTGGTGCAGGCGAAGGAGCCGAAGTTCCAACAGATCTCATTATCAATGGAGAATTTGCCAAAGACAAAACAGGTAAAGATTTCGTAAAACACAACGATGAATGGGTTGCAGTGCCAGCAGGAAATAGCCCAAAATTTTATAAAAAATACTTAACGCTAGGAGGAACAAATGAAAATTAAATTAGCTCTAATCACGCTTGCGAGTTTAATTATCTCGTTTAATTCGTTCAGTGTTAATGCACAGGATTTAAATGCTTCCAATTCGCTGGAATTACTCAATTTCGTAGAAACCGAAAAGGATTATGCGGATGCAGTTGCATTGATTGAAGCTCAAAATCCAGCACTTTTAAAAGATATAAAAGTGGAAGCCAAATTAATGGCTTTATCCAAAAAAGGATTAGGAGAAATGCCTTCTTCGGAAACCAAGGCAACTTCAACATCGGATAAAAAGGATTCGAAAGAAAAAGATTCGAAAAAAATCCGAAGCAATTGGAGCTTGTTTTTTGAAGGTTTAGCGTGGGGATTCCTGGCGCTCTTTACACCGTGCGTTTTCCCAATGATTCCTATGACAGTTTCATTCTTTACCAAATCTTCGGGCTCTAGACGAAAAGCAATTATGAATGCATTGTTTTATGGTGCAAGTATCATTGGTATCTATGTGATTGTTGGTTTGGCGATTACATTGCTAACTGGAAGTTCTGCCGCGGTTTACGAAATTTCAACAAGTGCAACACTGAACCTTATTTTCTTTGTCATCTTTATGGTTTTTGCATTCTCATTCCTTGGAGCTTTTGAAATTCAAATGCCTAGTAAATGGGTAAACAAAGCCGACGAAAAAGCCGACAAAGGTGGTGTAATCGGAACGTTTTTTATGGCATTCACATTGGTCCTCGTATCATTTTCATGTACAGGACCTATCATTGGTTCTTCGCTTGTTCAAGCATTGAGTTCTGGTTCTGTTCTAGGTCCAACGGTCATCATGCTTGGCTTCTCAATAGCTTTGGCATTGCCTTTCATGTTGTTTGCCATTTTTCCAAGCATGCTCAACAGCCTACCACAATCTGGTGGATGGTTGAACTCGGTGAAAGTTGTACTAGGCTTATTAGAAATCGCTCTAGCATTGAAATTCTTCAGCATGGTAGATTTGGCTTACCACTGGGATATTTTAACGCGTGAATTATTCGTAGCAGTTTGGTTCCTCATCTTCTTAATCATGGGAGTCTATTTACTCGGAAAAATCAAATTTGCGCACGATTCGCCAGTTGATAAAATATCTGTTCCACGATTTATGTTTGCTTTGTTAGCACTCGTGTTTTCAGTGTATTTACTTCCAGGAATGTGGGGCGCACCACTTCAAATGATTGATGGAATTGCGCCACCAAGAACGCATTCAGAAGATAACTTCCGATTCAACAAAGGTGAAACAATACATGCCAATGAAGGCGATCCAATTTTCCAAAAATACCGCAAACACATGCACGAAGTGGGTGATGGATCGATTTTAGTTTTTCATGATTACGAAATTGGTAAAGCCTATGCGAAAGAAATCAATAAACCAATTTTGATTGACTTCACAGGTCACTCATGTGCAAATTGTCGTAAAACAGAATCAAAAGTATGGACCGATGATAAAATTCGTCCGATTCTGAAAAATGATGTGGTGATTGTTTCACTCTATTGTGACGATAGAACGGAGCTTCCGAAATCTGAGCAAGTTTTCTCCAAAGAAATCAATGGAGTTATGAAAAATGTGGGTAACAAATGGTCATCGTTTCAAATTAAGAATTACGGACAAATTTCACAACCGCTTTATATTGTTCAGGATTTAGAAGGAAACGATTTGACGGATGCAATTGGCTACACTCCAAATATTAATGAGTATCACAAATTCTTGACTGGAGGAATTGCAAAGTTCCCGAAGAAAAAATAAATTTTAGAACTTTTGACTATTTAAATAGCAATTGGTAATAAATCCTCCAACGAATGTTGGGGGATTTTTTTTGGATGGGATTTTATACCTTTTCAAACAAAATCTCCATCGTGAAATCATTTTCTACAATTTCTGAATAATTGGCATTTTGAACAACTCCGAAGGTAGTAATCATCACCAACGTGACAGCATCCTTTCCACTTACGTAATTCTTAAATTGATTTACTTTATTTTTTAAATTTTCAAGTTCAATTTTGCCAATGGTGTAGGGTGTTGCATGAAATTTAATCTCACATAAATTTATCCAATGATCTGCTCGTTTTATCACTAAATCGACTTGAGCATTCTCCCCAGACCAGCTTGAGTTTATTGAATGAATGCCTTCAATTTTTAGTGCTTTTTTGATTTGGTTGACGTGTTTTAGGCAGATTGTTTCAAAATTAAAACCAGCCCACGAAATATAAGATTGCTTTTGAAACATAGTTTTCCAAAAATTATCTCCTTGATTTCTATTCCGTTCAATGTACTTTAAATAGAAAATCGAATATTCATCGGTTAATCGGAAAAGTGTTTGTTTCGATTTTTTGTCAAATGCTGGGTATTTTGATACAAATCCAGATGCAATTAATTCATCCACAGCTCGTGTAAATGCACCGCCTCCGTGTTGCTTTGACTTAAGAATTAATTCATCTCTAGAAATACCTCTATTCGCAGAGGCAAGCGCTTTGACAATGGAAATATGCGAGGATGAATTGGAAAATAATGACGCATAGATTTCATCAAATTCATTCACTAAATCACCTGAATCATCGAAGCAGATGCGTTGGATGGCCTGGACAACACTTTCTCCTTTTCTAACTTTATTGAGGTAATGCGGGATTCCACCCATAGCGATGTATAAATGGAGAATTTGGTAATGTCCCCAAACAATTTTTTTGCTTTCCAAATAGGTTTTCGTTTCGTAAAGCGTGAAAGGTTTTAATTGTAACTTATAGGTTAGTCGCGCATGCATACTCCCTCGATTGGAAATAACATTTTTCACCATGTATGAAGCCGCTGATCCGCAAACTATAATCATCAAATCCTTTCTTTTTTCGCAGAAGGTGTTCCAAAAATGACCAAAATACATTCTGAAATCTGACTTATGAGTATCCAGCCACGGCATTTCATCAATGAAAAGTACTTTTTTCTCTTTACTTTTAAGACTAAGAATATATTTTTTGAGCAACTCAAAAGCTTCTTTCCAATTAAATGGTTTGTCAATCTCTTCTAATTTTTTAAATACCTTTTTTAATTCATCAAAAAATACGTCCAATTGCTTTTCCTTGTTCCCTCCATACAACCCTGTTACTTCAAATTTTATTTTGTTTTCAAATACGTTTCTAATTAGAAATGTCTTACCAACTCGTCTTCTACCATATAGTGCAATGAGTTCTGATTCATTTGATTTTAATGAATTTTTCAGCCTTTCTATTTCGTATTCTCTTCCTACCATAAATTTTATTAACTTCCCAAATGTAGTATTTTTTATTCGATTTGGGAAGATATTAAATGATATTATATTCAAACACCAAGCGTTCTTTTTCGCATTCTCCTCCAAGAATAAAAAATTATTTGCTTCCCAAAAGTAGTATAAACTAGTTGATTTGGGAAGTTAATAAACGAATCTAACATCCAATCAGAGACAATAAATGCTCAAATACTAGATTTGTTTTTATCTTTACTTATAAAAAAACTAGAACGATTCCATGAACGCTTTTTTGCAAACACCCATCGAATTTCTCAAAGGTGTTGGTCCTATTCGGGCCGATTTGCTGAAGAAAGAACTTGGAATTCACACCTACGAAAATTTATTGCACCACTACCCTTTTCGGTATGTGGATCGTTCTCAATACCATACCATTGCTGATTTGCCCCACATGGACACGGCAGCCCAGTTGAAAGGATATTTAATCTCTATCGGCGAAACTAATTTTGGTAAAAAGAAAAAACTCATTGCTAAGTTTCAAGACGAAACTGGAGTAATCGACCTAGTCTGGTTTCAAGGAATGAAATGGATTAAGCCACTTCTCAAAAAAGGGGTGCTTTTTCAAGTTTATGGAAAGGCAAAGATTTTTGGTAGTACTTGGAATATGCCACATCCAGAAATCGTTGAATTTGATCAAGTTCCCAAAGAGGCTGGACTTCAAAGCGTTTACTCCAGCACAGAAACCCTAAATTTCAAAGGACTCCATTCAAAAGGTTTGGAGAAAATCATTAAAACACTTGTCGACCAATTACCTCATCAGCCTGAGACATTACCACAATCCGTTTTAAGCGAAAGTCCTTTTTTAGATAGAACAACAGCCTTAAAGTACATTCATCAACCGCCGAATGAAAGTGCAGCTTCGAATGCCAGAAAGCGATTGAAATTCGAAGAACTTTTCTATTTGCAAATGGAATTGTTGGTGCGAAAACAATTAAGCATAAGCAGATCAAAAGGTTTTATATTTAATGAAGTGGGGGAATTATTTACCGAATTCTACAACAAAGGACTTCCGTTTGATTTGACAGCCGCACAGAAACGCGTTCTCAAAGAAATTCGTAAAGATTTTTTGAGCGGACATCACATGAATCGCTTGTTGCAGGGAGATGTAGGATCGGGCAAAACCCTAGTTGCGCTGTTTACAATGCTCATTGGAATTGGCAACGGATTTCAAGCTGCATTGATGGCACCAACAGAAATTTTAGCCAATCAGCATTTTGAAACGCTTAACGAATTTCTGAAAGATTTTCCTGTTAAAACTGCTTTGCTTACAGGTTCGGTCAAGAAAAAAGATCGTCGTGAAATTCATGAAGGATTAGAATCTGGCGAAATAAAAATTTTGATTGGCACGCACGCTTTGTTGGAAGATGTTGTTCAATTCCAAAATCTTGGGATCGTTGTCATTGACGAACAACATCGATTTGGAGTAGCGCAGCGTGCAAAAATGTGGCGTAAAAACACCAATCCTCCTCATATTTTAATCATGACAGCAACGCCTATTCCACGAACGCTGGCTATGACATTTTATGGTGATTTGGAAGTTTCCGTCATTGATGAATTACCACCAGGCCGAAAACCAATTACAACGGTTCATAAGTTCGAACGCAGTCGCTTGAACGTTTTTGGTTTTATGAAAGAACAAATTGCGTTGGGTCGCCAGATATACATTGTATATCCACTCATTCATGAATCGGAAAAAATGGATTTCAATAACTTAATGAGTGGATTTGAGGCAATTACCCGATCCTTTCCCCTACCCGATTACCGCGTCAGCATTGTACATGGACAAATGAAACCGGCCGATAAAGATTTTGAAATGCAACGATTTGCCAAAGGCGAAACACAAATCATGGTCGCCACAACGGTGATTGAAGTTGGTGTTAATGTTCCCAATGCATCGGTGATGATTATCGAAAGTTCTGAGCGTTTTGGGCTTTCACAACTGCATCAACTTCGTGGACGAGTGGGTCGAGGAGCCGAGCAATCCTATTGTATTTTAATGACCGGAGAAAAAATTGGAAAAGACACCAAAAAGCGCATCAATACAATGGTTCGCTCCAATGACGGCTTTGAAATCGCCGAAGTTGATTTGCAACTCAGAGGTCCTGGTGATTTGATGGGAACCCAACAAAGTGGTGATTTGGATCTAAAAATCGCTGATCTATCGAAAGACGGACAAATCGTGGCGCATGCGCGTGAACATGCACGAGCGATACTTTCCGATGATCCAAATTTGGAGAAACCCGAAAATCAAATTGTTAGAGTGATTTTGACCAAAATCTTAAAGTCAAAACCGAATTGGGGGAAGATTGCTTAGGTTAAAGTGAAATTTTACCTTCTTTCACTTTATCCCTTTAGAATTTTATTCGTATATTAGTTCTTGAGGATAAAATTAAACCAAACAAGTTATTGGTTTCGAAATAAATCAAACATGAATAGTATACAATTATTTGAAGATAAACATGTACGTACACTTTGGGACTCCGAAAAAGAAAATTGGTATATTTCTATCGTGGAGGTAATTGCTGTATTGACGGAAAGCAAAGACGCGAATGCATATTGGAGAAAGTTAAAGCAGCGACTCAAGGCAGAGGGAAATGAAACCGTGACGAATTGTCACAGTTTGAAAATAATTCTGATAGAAAACAAAAAAAAATGAAAAGAGCGATATCCCATCGCTCCTTTCACTAGTTATTTTTTCTTTTTTGCTTAAGCTTACTTTTTATGCGCACCATTTCACTTCTTAGGTCATCAATTTCGCTATTGTTTGTAGAAACATTTATCGCGACATTCAACGCATTTTTGGCTGCACGCAACAATCCCTGCTTTTCAAGCCATAGACTTTTTCTTCTGTACAAGCAAGCTTCACATAAAGAAGGAACTTTCTCCGCTTTTTCGATGATTTCCTTTGCTTTCATAAAATGCTTGTGGTCTAATAACAAGTCGATGTAAGCGTAATAAGTATCTGGAAAGTGCTTATCATAAACGATCGCCAATTCGAAATAGTGAGCTGCATCACGCGGACTTTTCATTTGTTCGGCGAGTAATTTACCCATCAAGCATAGTGACGGTGCATGCTCATTGTCGTAAGCCAACGCATAGTTCAAAGATTCAGAGGTTTGCTTCAAATCATACGGATATGAATCGTAAGCCTCCAAATAGTAATTTGTTAATAAATCTGCCATTTTAATTATGTTTTTTGTTGCGCAAATGTCATTCCCTCAAAAACGCGTTTGGGATTTCCTCGTTGCACTATTATTTTTTTCTTCCATTGATCACTTTCAAAATTTTGAAGTTGTGCAATGTTTCTTTTGTTTACTTCTTCTGCCAATCGCTGGGCTGCGAGTAACTTGTTCTGATGCTGAGAGCGCGAATCTTGAACAAAAACCGAAACACCAGTTGGTTTGTGAATTGCTCTAATTGCACTCATCGTTTTGTTCACATGCTGTCCACCAGGACCAGATGACTTGGTTGCTTGAAATTGAACATCTTCTGCCTTTAAATCAAACGATTTAGGAAGATCAAGCCCAAACAATTCAATGAACCAATTTTTTCGCCGGTGTTGAGGTCTAAACTGACTTTTTCCGATCCACAAAACGCTGCCTTCCCAATCAGCAACAAATTTTTCTGCATATTCTCCCGTAACCATTAATGTGACGGAATTCAACCCACTTGGATGCGCAGCAAGACTTCGTTCCATGACTTCAGTAGATAATTTTTGTTTTTTTGCTTCTTGTTGTAAAACAATCAACACATTTTTAACCACCCAAGCACATTCCAAGGGTCCGCGACCAGCACTGATATGTATTAATTTTTCCATAACTATCTGTCTTTATCCATTCGGATGATTTTTGGGTTAAACGTTCCTTCCACTTTCACTAAATCCTGTTGTGCTTTGATGATTTCACTTCCGTCCTTGTAAGCGAAACTTGCTTCATCGAGCGATCCACCGATCAAAGTCACGCCTTTTTGTTGCAAATCTTGTTTCATCATTTTTTTTGTAAATGATTCTTTAGCTTTTGACCGCGACATCAATCGACCTGCTCCGTGCGATGCAGACATCAGCGAAGATTCTTTTCCACGTCCAGACACAATGTATCCCAGACTTGTCATTGAACTTGGGATGATTCCAAACTCACCTTTACTTGCTGGGGTAGCACCTTTTCGATGAATGAAACGCGTTTCGTTGTTTGCATCAAGTTCTTTCCAAGCAAAATTGTGGTGGTTTTCGACCTTCTTCAGTGGCTTCAACTTAAGCGCTTTTGTTAAGTTTTGATGAATCACATCATGACATGCTTTTGCGTATTCGCCAGCTAAATTCATCGAAATCCAATATTCCATTCCCTCTTGGGTGTCTGCATTTAGCCAAGCCAATTGTTTTACTTCTCTCGGCAATCTACATTTTTCCATGGCAAGCTTCGTGTAATATTGTGCAACATGCGCACCTAATCCACGTGAACCTGAATGCGTTAATAATCCAAGATACATTCCTTCTGGTAATCCCAATTCGTTATCTGATTCAAGTTTAACCTCACCAAATTCCACAAAGTGATTACCCGATCCGGAAGTTCCCAATTGAATTTCAGCCTTTTTATGAAGCTGTTTCAACAGGGATGTTTCCCTAAATAATTGACTTTCGAGTACTTCATGGTCGTTGGTGAATTTTTGTTTACTCACATTTCCAAACTCTGTAAAATCTTGTAAAGCCGTTTTGAATTGATACTTAAACTGTTCAAGATAACTTACGGGTTCCTGAAAAATCGTGAGCGCCATGCGACAACCGATATCAACTCCTACAGCATAAGGAATTAACTGGTTTTTTGTCGCAATCACCCCGCCAATTGGAATTCCATACCCCACATGTGCGTCTGGCATCAGTGCTCCAGCTTCTACACAAGGCAACCTCATCGCTTGATCCATTTGATGAACCGTGTTTGAGTCAACGTGCTTTCGTCCCCAAATTTCATACGGTTTTGGTTCCGCTTTTAATTTTGCTATTTCATAATTTTCAATTTTAACTACATCAATGAATTGTTCTGCAATTGGTGCAAAAAACGCATGATTTAAATAATTCTTCGGATTCGCTGCAATGTCAGCAAGTAAATCCAATTTTTCCTGTTTTGTATTGTATTTCAGGTGTTGCGAAACAATATTTATCGACAAACTTTTCAGCTTGTTTGATTCAAAATTTAGTGCGCGCAAATCCTTACTACGTAATTTTTGTTTGCCCATAATGGTTTTTTTAGCGTGAAAGCAAATGCCACCGACGCAGTGAAAGAAATTTCGCACGAATTCTCGTGAAAATTTCAAAAAATAAAATGTTGATTTGAAACGACGGGAAATAAAAAATCCCAATCGTTTTAATTGGGAGCAAGTTTTTATCTATGCGATAAGCTTCGGAGCTTTCCCAATATTATTTGTCGATATGTATGTTAAATTCAATCATAGCACTCTAATTTTAACAAATGAAACTTCTAGAGTATAATGTGGCGCAAAGGTAAAGTAAAATAAATGACAAAAACAAAAAATAAATTCTGTCTACCATAACAATTAAAAGTAAATCACTGTAATTCAGTAATTTAAAAATGAAAAAATTTGATTTTTTACGTCGTCATAAACGAATAACCTGACGTTACCGTCAAATCTTCTGCATTCACTGTAAGTAATGGAATTGGATGTTCAATCAATTCTTGAATGAATGAATTATTCACTGAAAAAATATTATCTGTGAAATAAGAAGCTGCGAACAAATCAGATTTAACGCTATCCGAATAGGCAATAAAATCTTTTTCGTATGATTTGCCTTTTGTTAAATTCACAATTTCGTGCTTTATGCCGTTTTCTTCGAACAAACGCTTAACAACCAATTGATTAGATTTCATTTTTGCTTCTAGCCATTCATCACCATCATGGTATCCACACAAGTGAATTGTGGCGTTAAATTGTTTAGCGATATACCCTGCAAAACTTGCAATTTGAATACTTTCTTTTTCAAAATTGAAAGGCATTGTGATCGTTTTCAAAGAAGTATAATGTTGCAACCCTTGAATAATAATGAAAGGCGTACTTGTACTACTTACTAATTTCAATGCGTGAGATCCAACAAGTTTTTGCATTCCTTTGGCACCGTGGGTTCCCATAACAATTAAAGCAGCGCTTAGCACCTCACTTGCTTGTGCAATGTCCTCATAAATATCACCAACAAGTACTTTAGCTGTAACCAAAGGTTGTTCATCTTGAGGCAAATTAGAAACAACCTCTTTTAATTTATCAAACGCCGTAATTTTTTCAGATTTTTTACCTACAATGTTCAATACCATGACCGATCCATCGTTATAAGTTGCCAAATCAATAGCAAAACGAAGGGCATTGTTTGAAATTTCAGAGAAATCAAATGGAACGAGGTAAAGTGGATCTTTCATTTTTTCTTATTTTAACTTTTACTAGTTTAACAATGTAAAGGTAGCTAATATTTTTTCAGAAAAAAGCATGCTAAAGTCCTATTTCGTTTGAAAATATTTTTCTATCTTTAGCAGAATGAAAATCCTGATAATCGGGAAAGTTTGGCCCGAACCTAACTCTTCAGCAGCGGGAAAACGCATGTTGCAGTTGATAGAACTCTTTCAAGAATTAGGAGAAATCCATTTTTATGCTACTGCTTCCAAAACCGGTTTTGAATCAGATTTGTCTCATATTTCGGTCACTGAAAAACAAATTGAATTAAACAATGATCAATTTGACGAAGACGTGAAATATTTAAATCCTTCTATTGTTGTTTTTGATCGCTTTATGACAGAGGAACAATTTGGTTGGCGTGTCGTTGAAAATTGTCCAAATGCATTGCGAATTTTAAACACAGAAGATTTACACTTCTTGCGCAAAGCGAGAGGCGAAGCTCTGAAAAGGAAGAGGGAGACCCGATGGCTATCGGGTCAGAGTGAGAATGAGGAGGAGAGCGAGAATCAGAGCGAGACCCGATGGCTATCGGGTGAGAAGGAGAGTGAAGTTAATTTTGATAACAATGATACCATGCGTGAACTTGCTGCCATTTATCGCTGTGATTTATCTCTTTTGGTTTCCGAAGTTGAAATTGAACTGCTTCAAAATACATTTCATATTCCAGCCCATTTACTCTATTATTTGCCCATTTTTTCGACGGGTGTTGCTTCCGCTTTACCGAAATTTGAAGAACGAAAAGGCATTATTTTCATCGGGAATTTCTTACATGAACCAAATGTAGATGCTGTAAAATGGATTCAATGCGAAATTTGGCCCAAAATTCACTCCCTTAGAAAAGAACTTGAAATGCATATTTATGGTGCTTATCCGTCACAACAAATCAAGGAATTGAACAACGAAAAAAGTAAATTTTTCGTTCATGGTCGCGCGATGGATGCTTCTTCGGTCACAAAACAAGCTCGTCTATCCCTTTCCCCGCTTAGGTTTGGCGCTGGCATCAAAGGGAAGCTCATTGAAGCCATGGAATGTGGTACTCCCTCGATTACAACAGCCATTGGATCAGAAGGAATGGCCGACGAAATCAATTGGCCTGGCGAAATTTGCACGACTTCAGATGATTTCGTTGAATCAACACTAAAACTTTACGATTCAAAAGAATTGTGGGAAGAAAAACAACAAAATGGTTTTCGCTTGTTGGATGGTCGCTTCAATAAAAAGAACTATTCTCATGACTTTTTAAATACAATCCAAAAATTAAGTTCCGATTTAAAAAATCATCGAAATATTTCCTTTACAGGTAAAATATTTCTTCATCAAACTTTAATGAGCACAAAGTACTTGTCGAAATGGATCATGGAAAAAAATCAGAAAAAATGACAACTCAATTCACTCTTCTTCGATGAAGAAAATTCATTTCATTTCATGAAAAAACTGTACCTTTAGCAAGTAGAAATAGACTCAAAAATTCAACCATGAAATTAGCTAATTTCCTCTTTCTTACTGTAACAATCGCTACGTTGATTTCTTGTGGTGGAAAAGAAGCTCCTAAAAAAACACCAAAAGAAAATCGTGAAAGTGAAAAGAAATTTGCTTCACGCATGGAAAAAGAAATGCACGATATAATTGTCAATTCCAAATTGGAAGGCTCCATTTTATTGTATGATTTTCAAAAAGAACGTTATTATTCGAACGATTTAGTTTGGGCAAAAAAAGAATTTTCTCCTGCATCAACATTTAAAATTCCAAATACAATCATTGGAATCGAAACAGGTGTTATCGGCGATACAACCATTTTCAAATGGGATGGTCAAAAACGAAGAATGGTGGATTGGGAAGCTGATCTTTCACTCAAAGATGCGTTTCAAAAATCGTGTGTTCCTTGTTATCAAGATGTTGCCCGAAGAATTGGCTATGCAGAAATGAAACGCTTTTTGGGCAGATTTGGCTATGGCGCAATGGAATTTACAGAGGAAACATTAGACAAATTTTGGCTCGAAGGAAATTCCAAAATCAGTCAATACCAACAAGTAGATTTCTTGGAGCGATTTTATCATGATGGATTAGGCATTTCGGAAAAAACAACAGAAATGGTAAAAGAAATTATGTTGATTGAAAAAACAAAATCGTATGCCCTTTATGGCAAAACAGGTTGGGGATTTGTGAATAATATTGATAATGGTTGGTTTGTTGGCTTCCTTGTTTCTGGATCGAATGAATATTTCTTCGCAACTAACATTACTCCGAAAAAAGATTTTAACCTAGATAATTTCAAGCAAATTAGAAAAGACATCACTATTAAAACGCTTCAAAAAACGGGTTGGATGAATGAATCAACTAAAAAGTGATTTAAATCCTTCGTTTTTTATCTCAATCAAGTTGTTATTCCGAAAAAAAGATGTTCAAAAATGAATCCGCAATTTTTAGAAGTGTGCCAATAAATTCTATTTTTTAAGTTTACATTTGCCAAAAGATGACCGAGTTTTTTAAACATTTATGGCATGAGTTTGAATTACCTTTGAGTAATCCAGTCTTGGTCTTCTCTTTAATTTTGCTTATCATTTTACTTTCACCTATTCTCCTTAAAAAACTAAATATCCCAGCGATTATTGGTCTAATTATTTCTGGAGTTGTCATTGGTCCGCATGGTTTAAATCTACTTGAAAAAAATGCAGCCATCGATTTATTCTCAACCATTGGACTGTTGTATATCATGTTTATTGCCGGATTAGACCTAGACATGAACGAGTTCAAAATCAATAAAAACAAGAGTTTTTTATTCGGCTTTCTGACATTTATTATTCCTTTAACGATTGGTTTTCCTGTTTGTTATTACATCCTTGGATTCGGATTTAATGCGAGTTTATTGACCGCAAGTATGTTTTCGACGCACACTTTGGTTTCATATCCAATCGTAAGTAAACTCGGAATTGCGAAAAATCAAGCGGTTGCTGTTGCTGTCGGTGGAACTATACTAACCGATACCGCAGTACTTATCTTGTTGGCGGTAATTATGGGCAACAGCCAAGGAGATATTAGCGCATCTTTTTATTGGACATTAGCCGCATCCTTGTTGATTTTTTCAGCAATCATGTTTCTCATTGTTCCACGAATTTCAAAATGGTTTTTTAAGAAATTGGAAAGTGAAAAACACGCTCATTATATTTATGTCCTTGCTGTTGTATTCTTTGCTGCGTTCCTTGCGGAAGTAGCTGGAGTTGAAAAAATCATTGGTGCATTCGTTGCTGGATTGGTTTTAAATCCGCTCATTCCGCATTCTTCGCCTTTGATGAATCGCATTGAATTTAATGGAAACGCACTATTTATTCCATTCTTTTTGATTTCTGTTGGAATGGTTGTGGATGTTCGAGTGATTCTAAATGGTCCTTGGGCATTGATTGTCGCAGGAACTCTTACTATCGTGGCACTATTTGGGAAATGGCTTGCCGCACTTGTCACTCAATTGCTTTTGCGGTATTCTAAAAATCAACGACAACTCATTTTTGGATTAAGTAGTTCCCATGCCGCAGCGACCTTAGCGATTATCTTAGTAGGTTATGAAGCGCATATTCTGAGTGAAAATATTTTGAACGGAACGATTATCCTTATTCTAATTACATGCGTGGTGGCTTCGTTTGTAACCGAAAGAGCATCTAAAAAAATTGTGACTGCTGAAAAAAACTACTCTTCACGAGAACTCATTGGAAGTTTGTCTTACAACGAACACATTCTAATTCCAGTTGAAAATTTCAAAGCGTTGGAAAATTTATTGGATTTTGCATTACTCATTAAGGACAAAGATTCTTCGAATCCTGTTACCCTGCTATCTGTAGTGATGAATGACGAAGAAGCAGAATACAACATTCAAAAGTATCGGAAAGAGCTCAGTAAATATGAAATGCAAGCATCCGCTTCTGAGCATAAGATTAATACCATTGCTACCATTGATTTTAATTCTGCCAGTGGTGTTGTTCGAACATCACGCGAAATCATGTCTGATGTTTTGATTTGTGAATGGCCTGAAAAAACGCTCTTTTTCGATAAACTTTTTGGCGACAAGACAGATACAATCATTAAGGAGGTGAATAAAAACATATTCATGTGTCGCTTTGTAGCTCCGTTGATTGAGAAAAATCGGATGGTATTTATTTGTCCGCCCTTTGCAGATTTGGAATTTGGCTTTGAATTGATTCTTCAAAAAATTGCGCGTTTGGCGTCAGAATTTTCGATGTCTATTACTGTTTTGTCCGAAGAAAAAACGTTTGAAGCCATTCAATCTCGATTGCAAAAATTAAAATTAGGCACTCGCATCGAATTTCAACTATACGATGAATGGCAAGATTTTGATTCATTGGTTGAAAAGATTCATGCACACGACATGATCATTGTCAATTCATCCCGAAAAGGATCTGTTTCTTTTGTTCCTAGTTTTGAATCATTGCCACAAAAATTGGAGAATAATTTTCCGAAAAACAATTTGATTTTGGTTTATCCGCATGAACACGCTACGGATTCAATGACTGACACATACAAAGATTTTGCAAATACACCTGCTCCAATTGTCAAAGGATTTGAAGCTATTGAAAACATTGGAAAAGGAATTGGAGCCATTTTCAAAAAAAATAATCAACAAAAAAAATAATTCGAATGAATGCGAAAGAAACGATTCTTCTGCTAAAAGATAATCGTCTCGCTCGAGAAGATATTTTAAACTATTTTTTGGTTTCCCCAGCAAAAATGGCGGAATTGGTTGAACTTTCGATTAATCCAAATCCTTATCCTATTCAAGAACACGCTACTTGGACCTTAATTCATGCAACGGCGAAAAGACAATCTGAATTTGAAAAGTACCAACCACGAATCATCGATCACTTCTTAGAAATTTCCCCGAAAAATCCCTTTGAAACTGGGAATCAAACGGTGCTACGAAATTTATGTAAAGTTTTGACCCAACTTCCATTGATAGATTACAAAGATGGTGAATTGTTGGATCAACTCATTGCACATTTAAAAAATGAAGATAATAAAGTCGCACTCCACGCATATAGTCTTTTGAAAATCAATCAATTTGTAAAAAAACATCCTGAACTAAAACCAGAAATTGCTGAAATCATTCACTTGAAAAAAGAAAATGGTTTGGTTCCTTCGATTCGGCAAATTGTAAAAGCGTTTGAAAAGATTAAGGGTTAATTGACTTTTTTCGATTATTTCTTATTCTTTTTGGCATTGCCCCAAAAAGAAACAAAAAACTCTAGTCCAAATTTAAAGCCGTTCGGCGAAAATTATTGAATGGACCGATTGAACAAAAGTAGTGCATTGCTGAAGCAATACAGACGTAAACGCCTTTTGAAATCGGTTCGCCATTCAATTATTTTCTTCTTTCTCACTTCTCAAAATTTGGACGGTTTATGGACGCCGATTGAATTTGATATAAACAACTAAAGATTTTAGATGTTACAACAAGAAATTTTAAAAAAATTAATACAAATAGATAATTACCTAAATAAAAACGAACCCTTTTTTTCTTACCTAATTTGGATAAAATAAAAAACTGAGCAAACGTTCTTTATTCAATAGCACACCATGTAAAATAATCTTGTATGTTGCTGTTGGCGGTTGTTTTTAGTAATTATTAATAAAATCTTCTAGCAACATTTAAGTCAACCTTTTCAGCTATGCCTGGCAATCGTCCTTTTTGTGAATATTGCCACATAACAATTCGTGGATCATTTTCCAATTCCGGCATCCGCGAATAGCTTGCAACCCAAAAAGAATGTGATTTAAATTCATCTTCAAATTTGGTTGTATAAAAATGTAAGGAGGTATAAATGATTGGTTTAATTCCTGTTTTGCGTTCTACCTGTTTCAACCAAATTTTGATATTCTCAATAAGTATTCTGTCTGATTTTGCTTCCAACTCCACATCTAAAACTGGTGGCAAATCTCCTTGCTGGTAATCATATTGCTCCAAAAAGTGATTGGCTTGTTGAAGAGCATCCTTGTTTGGTAAAAAGAAGTGATATGCCCCAGATTTTTTCCCGAACTTATTCAACATGTTTCTATTTTCACTCCATTGACCATCTTCGTGAGAAACACCTTCACTTACTTTAAAATAAACGAATGAAATGATGGAATCTAATTCATTTTTCACAAGCATGTCTTCCCAATCAATGGCTCCTTGATAGTGTGAAATATCAATCCCAAACGTGTTAAACGCTTCCGGACGATTGTCAATAATTGGAAGATGAAATCCATTTCGAACATACAATTGGTATTGGTGCCAGACAAAATATCCTGCGCCAAGGATTAACAAAACCAGAGCGAATTTTGTCCAAATTGAGTTTTTCTGTGAAGTTCGTTTTGCCATTTACCTAAACAAAAAAAAGGGCCTCCGATGGAAAGCCCTTTGATTCGAAATAATCGAAAAATTTATTTTGTAGTCGTTGTGAACGATCTTCTTTCCTTGATACGAGCAGATTTTCCTGTTCTTTCTCTGAAGTAGAAAATACGAGCACGACGTACACGACCTCTTTTCAAGATTGAAATAGTATCTAAAAATGGTGAAGTGATTGGGAAGATACGCTCTACACCAACGTTTCCAGACATTTTACGTACAGTAAACGTTTCTGTAGCTCCAGAACCACGACGTTGTAAAACAACACCTTGAAACTGCTGAATACGCTCTTTTGCACCCTCTTTAATTTTGTACGATACGATAACCGTATCTCCAGCACCAAATTTTGGGAAATCTCTTTTCTCTGTTAATTCGTTCTGAAGTTCTCTAATAATATCCATGACTCTTTTTTTCTTATAACATGCCGTGAAAACGGGGTGCAATATTACAAATAAATTCTGTAAGAATATCCGTTCTATTAATTTTTTTTGAAAAAAAATATTTGGTTCTCCAACCAACCCTATTTTTTCGATCCAAAACACAAATATATGACCTATATTTATCCCAACAAAATTTAACTGTGAGCGAGAAGCAAAAACTAATTATTGGTCGCAAAGAAATTGCTGATTTACCCAAATTTGGCTTGGAAAAACAAATTGTAAAAGTAGATACAGGCGCTTATACATCAAGCATTCACGTCATGTCTGCACAAATTGTTGGCGACTTTTTGGAAGTGCGTTTTGATGGAGAAAATGCGCCAATAATCCAATTCACTGATTGGTTAACCAAAAAAGTACGTAGCTCGAACGGCGTTACCGACAATCGTTTTGCGATTAAAGGTTCAATAGTACTTGGAGGTAAATCCTACTCGACTTTTTTCACACTCACAAGCCGAGCACGGATGCGCTATCCGATTCTGCTTGGTAGAAAATTTTTGAACAACCGATTTATTGTCGATACGAGCAAAGTAAATGTTTTGTCTGAAAAGTAAAAAACTTCGATTTTTCCTCTACTTTCGTAGCAAATTTGATATCTTAAATGAAAATAGCTGTTTTATCTAGAAATTCTGAGCTTTATTCAACGCAACGCCTTGTTGATGCGGGAAGAGAGCGCGGACACGAAATGCACATCATCGACCATTTGAAATGCAACATCGAAATTGAAAAAAGTGGTCCTTCGTTATATTACGGCGACCAATATCTAGAAAATTTTCAAGCAGTTATTCCCCGCATTGGAGCTTCAGTTACCTTTTACGGAACAGCAGTTGTGCGCCAATTTGAAATGATGGGCGTTTTTCCAGTGGCTAGTTCGCGTGGAATTGTTCATTCTCGAGACAAATTACGTTGTTTGCAAGTGCTTTCAAAAGAAGGAATTGGCTTGCCGAAAACGATTTTCACGAATTATTCAAAAAATGTGGAGCACGTTGTTGAATCAGCAGGTGGCGCTCCAGTTGTTCTAAAACTTTTAGAAGGAACACAAGGTTTGGGAGTTGTTTTGGCAGAAAATCAGAATGCCGCACAATCCGTTCTAGAAGCATTCAATGGTTTAAAAGCACGTGTCATTGTTCAGGAATTTATCAAAGAAGCAAAAGGTGCTGATATTCGTGCTTTTGTCGTGGATGGAGAAGTTGTTGGTGCGATGAAACGTCAAGGGAAACCGGGAGAATTTAGATCAAATTTACATCGGGGAGGCTCTTCTCGGATCATTGAATTGACAGAAGAAGAAAAAGAAACAGCGATTCACGCTGCTGCCACTTTAGGTTTAGGTGTTGCTGGAGTTGACTTGTTACAATCTGGTCGCGGACCATTGGTGCTTGAAGTAAATTCATCTCCAGGTTTGGAAGGCATTGAAAAGACCACTGGAACAAACATAGCTGGAAAAATTATTGAATACATCGAACGCAATGTTAAAGCGTAATACACATAAAACAATGATGTTGCTTGGGCAAGAAATTTTGCCCGGAAAAGGATATCAATTGAATTTAAGTGTGGCAAAATTACATACAAGCACATCCATTCAAGTTCCAGTCATTGTGGAACGCGCAAAAATTGATGGACCAACAATCGTGTTGATGGCTGGCGTGCATGGAGATGAAATAAATGGCGTTGAAATTATTCGCAGAGTTATTCGAAAAAAATTCAATAAGCCAACAAAAGGTACTATCATTTGCATTCCTATCTTAAATATTTTCGGCTTTCTGAATTTTAAACGAGAATTGCCTGATGGCAGAGATTTGAACCGTAGTTTTCCGGGAAGCGCAAACGGATCCTTGGCTTCACAATTTGCATTTCATTTCATGAAAGAAATAGCACCACTTGCTGATGTCATCATCGATTTTCATACAGGAGCAGCACAACGCAGTAACTTTCCGCAAATTCGCTGTGTTTTCAACGATACAAAAAGTGTGGAATTGGCAAAAGCATTCAATCCGCCTTTCATTCTCAATTCTGCATTTATCCCAAAAACGATTCGAGAATCAGTACAAAAACGTGGGATTCAAATGCTTTTATTTGAAGGAGGCAAAGCGAATTCGATTGTTGAAAGTGTGATCGAAGAAGGAATAAACGGCATCAAACGTATTTTAAGTCATTACGAAATGCGTTCGTTTAAAATTGATATTTCCGAAGGTCGTGATCCTGTTCTGATTCAAAAATCAAAGTGGTTTCGCGCTCCCATGTCTGGATTGTTTCAATCATTGATTCAAAACGGAGCTCATGTTACAAAAGGCGAAGTGATAGGGATAGTCATGGAACCTTTCGGTAAAATGGAACGAAAAGTCAAAAGTACAAGCGATGGATTTGTAATCAATGTCAATGAATCACCGATTGTGTATAAAGGCGATGCGATTTTTCATATTGGGAAGTAGGACGAAAAATGTATTAGATGTTGGATATTAGATGTTTGATGTTAGATTCCCGCTCTCACTCTCATTCCCACTCTGCTATTTCTTCACCAATTTATAAACAAAAATCCCCAAGCCCATGATCTTCAAACTACCTCCGAGTGGCGTAATTGGTCCCAAAAATTTTAAATTGATTGTTGTGAGTTCCTGAATGCTCAACAAATAAATTGATCCCGAAAAAAGAATTGCTCCTGCAATCAAAAGCGATGAAATCCATTTGAGTGAAAACTGAAATTTATCGTTGTTCAATCCTAAAATGAGGAGTAACAATCCGAGATACATCTGATACCTCACTCCTACTTCAAAAGAAACAATCTTTTCGGGAGAAACCAATGATTTCAATCCATGAGCGCCAAATGCTCCAAGTATAATTGCTGTTAACAGAAAAATGACTGCGATGATCACTTGCTTTTTATTCATTGTGTTTTGTTTCGTTTAAATTCAATGTATGGTATAATACTTCACTCCATCCTTTCCACTTTCCGTAATCGCCTATTGTTTCATTGTGCCACAGAAAAATAAATTCTCCTCCAAATTGCTTGAATTCGGAATACAAAGATTCAATTTCCTTTTTTGCTTGATCGATGGACCAATGCTTATATTCCAAAAGGGTTCCATCCATGTAAGCAAAAGGGTGAATGCGCAAATTGGTGCTAACATTCTTTTGCAGATCGAACCAAAAAAATGGGCGACTTGTTCCCGCTCTAAATCCAATTTCAGAAGCAAATCCCATGGTGAAATCGTCAGTAATTTGATGCGTAATCAATTGATTGTACGTCTGTGGAAATCGTAACTTTAAGAAATGCTGACGCGACTCGGTTATTCCTTTTCCAAGTGTTTGCGCAAGTCGTCCGATTTCTTTCTGCAAACTTTCATGCGAAGTATTGGATTTATAACTTGGGTGAATGCCAATGGTGCACTTTTTTCCCATATTTCGAATCAATGCTTGATGTTCTGGGTGCGAAAAGCGAATGTTTCGGTCAAAATTGGCATAATCGCCTAATAACCAAAAAAGCTGGACATCAAATCCTTTATCGGCAATTGCTGAAATCAAATCGAAAGTGTCAAACGGATCTTTTAATTCGCCGGCAAGCACTTTTTTACGAGCTTCTAATCGAGCATTGTCTCGTTTGGAAAAATCTTTCAATGTTGATAACCATTTTCGACCTCCTTCCTTCAGTTTAAAAGCAAATGTATTGTCGATATCGAAGGTTGGAATGATCTTTTTTTCTCTTGACAAATAGGTTTTTTCGGTAAGTTGATGCTCTTTCAAAAATGCAATAATTTCGTGTGACCACCGCTCGCACATCATTTTTTGCAACCATCCAAATTGAAACTGAATGCTTTTTTCTGCTGGAAAACGATCGTGTTCATCAGTTGCAATGTCACCATATTCTTCCATACGTGATAACACATAGAAAATCGATGCGAACGGGTCGGTAATTTGATTGAAGGCCAAGCATTCTTCCTTTCCAAAAGTGCTTTTAGTAATGGATTGTTTGTCTAGTTTCTCCTCAAAAAGTAGTGCGGCTGGAATCAACTGAAGTACCTCATCAAAATGACGTTCAGAGTAATTTAATTTCTTGTTTTCCGATTTTTCAAAGGTTCGGTAATCATTCGTGAAAACATAATCAATTCCATTGTCCTTTAGCACGAAATCAAAGGTGTAAATCGCTCGAGATGCTATTTGTTCAACGAATATTTCGATCATCACTGAATGTCTTGAATGATTTTTTGACAAATAAATGTAGCTGCGTTTCCATCACCATAAAAGGGTGGAAATGTGAAATCAGTTTTACTTTGTAGGGCATGAAACTCTTCAATAATTTTAGCTTTATTGGCATCAGTTATTACTGCATTGCCATTTTCCACAATTTCAACCCATTCCGTTTGCGGTCGCAAAATCACACATGGTTTTTGAAAGAAAAATGCTTCTTTTTGCAATCCACCACTATCCGTGATAATCATTCGAGCATTTTTTTCAAGTGCAATGATGTCTAAAAAACCCACAGGCTCAAGCATCAAAATGGATGAAGATTCCTTCAGTTTTTGGTAAATAGTTGGAGCAAGCTTTGTCTTCAAACCAGCATTTGTTCTTGGATGAAGTGGCAAAACTATTTTCAATCCTGCATTTTCTGAAACGTCTATCAATGCTTCGATTATCGCAGTGAGGTTTTCGGAAGAATCCGCATTTGAATCGCGGTGAATGGTGCACAACACAAATGCATCTCGCTCCAATTCTAAATCCGCCAAAATGGTGGATTTCTGCGATGAAAGTTCTGAGAAAAAAAGACTATTGTCCATCATGATGTCGCCACAATGATAGCTATTTGGATTGTCAGGACTTGGGTTAGATTGGAATTCGGTTGAAAATCCTTCCCTCTTCAAATTTTCAATTCCAGCCTTTGTTGGTGAAAACAACAACGTACTCATGTGATCACACGCGATACGGTTGATTTCTTCAGGCATTTTTTTGTTGAAACTTCGTAAACCTGCTTCTACATGAATGATTGGAATATTCCTTTTGGATGCCACTAATGCTCCAGCTAATGTTGAATTCGTATCTCCATAAATCAACACGGCATCAGGATTTTCTTTCGCAAAAATGGCATCCAAACCTTCAAGCATTTTCGCCGTTTGGATTGCATGTGATTCGCTACCAACTTTGAGGTTGTATTTTGGCAATTTTATTCCCAATTCTCCAAAGAAATTCAACGAAAGTGAATCGTCATAATGCTGGCCTGTGTGTACCAAAACCTCTTCCAATTCATCCTTAAATTGATGTTCAATTGTTCTGCTAATTGCAGAAGACTTAATGATTTGTGGACGAGCACCAATAATGGTAATTATCTTCTTTGGCATTTTTGATTTTAAAATCAACGCTAAAAGTAAGCAAATATTGGGTGAAAAAATGGAATCGAACTTTTTTGGTTAACTCCAAAACATTTTAACTTTTACCAATTTATTAACAACTCAATTTAAAAAACAACGCTTTCATTACTTTTACGTCAAGTAATTATATATTAAGTAGTTCTTCTATAATGAAATTTCTATTCTTCTTTTTTCTGCTCATAGCGCAACATTCATTATCGCAAACATTTATAAATGGAAGCTTTGAAAATAATACGGGTCCATTAGCTTGTAATTACAATTTGACGAATGCTGTTTTCAATTCTTACATGCCGAATGTTAACGCTTATGGAGCCGGTCAAGAAGTAGACATTGTTGAAGCAGGTTGTTATATTCCGACAATTCAGGATGGTGTTCATGCAATTGCTCTTGCAGGATTAGTAGATGAAGTAGCTATTGAACTTTCCGCCCCTCTTGTTCCGGGAATTGGCTACACGATTTCTTTTTGGACTTACGGAGACATTAACTTTCAACCCAATGGCAGTATGGAAGTTGGTTATTCGACGACGAACAATAGCTTTGGACAATTTATTGGTGTAGCTAATACAGTTGCAAACACTTGGACTAATCATACATTTTGTTTCACGGCATGGGAAAGCGCTACATTTATAACAATTAGAAATGTAAATAATGGATCTGCTCATTGGCATTTTATTGACAATTTCCAAATTATCCTTCCCGACCCAAGTTTTGATTTTAACTCCTTTTGCTCAGGTGGAACAAACGGAGCATCAAATATTGTGACTCCAGGAGGATATTTTGAGCTAAATCCAGCTCCATTGGATTTGGCAACAATCAACTCGGTTACAGGAGAATTATCGAATACTACCAATGGAACAACCTATTCAGTGCAATACATTTTACCAAATAGCACCTGTTACCCAAGTGTTTCTTCAACCGAGCTTGTTACTGTTACTTCCTTAGATTACACAGTAGCTGTTACTGATGCTCAATGCTCGGTGGACGATGGTTCGATCGTTGTTACACCCATAAGTGGAACTGCACCATTCAATTATACGATCAATGGAAGTGCTCCTCAGTTGAGTGGAACATTTACGAATTTAATGCCAAACAATTATGAAATAATTATAACGGATGATGCCGGCTGCGAAGTCACATTGAACGAAGTGGTTTCTAATGGTAGTGCGATTGATGTAAGTAACTTTGTTGTTGTTGAACCAAGTTGTGCGGGTGTCTGTGATGGATCAATCACAATAACTCCAACTGGTGGAAACACGCCGTATTCTTATCAATGGTATGATGAATTAAACAATCCAATTGGCACTAATTCAGCAACAATAACTGGATTGTGTGAAGGAAATTACAGTGTTGAAGTGACCTCTTCTGGTGGTGCTACAACCACTGTTTATTCGGAAGATTTTAATGCAGGAGCAGGCGGATGGACACTCAATGTGCCTGTTGCCCCAGAAGGAGCCGACCCAAATTACTTTGAGATTGATGACGATGAAGGAGGAGTTGCTGTTGGAGGTTGCGGAATCGCTGGAAATGGCGATCCGACATTGCATATAACAAGTGTTTTCTTTCCAGGAGGAGGAGCCGCTTACGATGCTGGTGGACTTTGTGGTTTACTTTTTTGTCCTGAGACGCATCGAAGAGCTGAATCACCTTCAATTAGTACGATAGGACAAACAGGACTCACTTTAAATTTTGAGTTCATTGCCGAAGGAGATGCACCTAATGATCAAGCAACCGTTTGGTACAATGATGGATCTGGGTGGACGCAGTTAGGTGGAAATTTATTTTCGGGCACTGGCCCTTGTGCACCACAAGGTATTTGGACGGCATATTCAAGTGCCTTGCCAGCATCTTGTGAGAATATTCCAAACCTAAGAATTGCTATTCGTTGGGACAATAATGATGATGGAATTGGCACTGATCCATCGGTGGCAATCAACAATCTTGAAATTGTAACCTCTACTTCAGCTAGCTGTCCAGGAACACAATTCATGACTTTGGTTGCTCCACAACCTCAAGATCCATCCTTCACGTTTGCTGATTTTTGTGAAACACCCAACAATGCTCCTACGAACATTGTAAGCCCGGGGGGAACATTTAGTTTCAATCCATCTCCAGCAAATGGTGCAACCATAAATCCAGTAACTGGAAATATCATTAATGGATTACCAGGAACTTACTCTGTGGAATATTCATTCTCTGGATCATGTCCAACTTCTGCCATCGAAACAGTAACAATTATGGCTCTCCCAACACCAACAATTACTGGTGGACTACAAATTTGCAATGGAGGTTCTACCGTTCTTGATGCAGGAGCTGGTTATGCGGCATACTTTTGGTCAAGTGGTCAAACTACTCAAACAATTACAGTTACAGCTGGAACACCTGGTATATTTGTGGATGTTTCAGATATTTTTGGTTGTATCGGTACGAGTCCTGTAGTTGATGTTATTGAAGTTGCAACGATTGTAGAAAATTCAACAGTTACCATTTGTCAGGGTCAATCGGCTATGATTCATGGAAATATAGAAACTGTTGCGGGAATGTATACAAATACCGTTACAACGGCCGCGGGTTGTGATAGTACTTCCAATGTGACACTTGTAATCGATGCTCCACCAACATTAGATTTAGCAACCATTTTTGATGAATCATGTTTAGGAGAAAATGATGGTTCTATTTCTATTAATTCTGTTTTTAATAATTCTGGACCATTGCCAACCGAATATTCTTGGGACATTTTCCCTGATCCACAAAGTGCAGCGGTGACTGATTTAGCCCCTGGCTTTTATACAGTTACAATTACAAATCCAAACAATGGCTGTTTTTCAGAAAGTGCTTTTGAAATAGTGCAAGGTCCAATTTGTTGTGATTTGGTGCTAAATTCAACGCTTACAAACGATCCGTCGTGTGCAGGAAATGATGGGCAAATTACCGTTGAAGCAACAGGTGGAGATGGAAATTATAATTTCTCTGTGAACGGAAGTCCATTTGATCCAAACGCTGATTTTACGGGACTTAGTGATGGTAGTTTTGATATTACAGTTCAAGATGGAACACTTTGTGAAGCAGTGCTAAACGTGATTTTAGTTCCAGCAATTGGACCAACAATAAATGCAGTAAATATCACCAATCTAACATGTTTTGAAGATGGTTCCGGTGAAATTGAAATAATTACCGTTGGTGGTACTGGAGTTTTATCCTATGAAATAACGCAAAATGCGAACGTTTTAACCTCAAATACGAATGTGTTTTCTAATCTTGTTGCAGGAAATTATTTGATTTCAGTGACAGATGAAAATAATTGCGAAGTCACTGATAATGCGACATTAACAGAACCAGCTGAATTAACGGTTACCGCTCAAACAACAGATTTAGGGTGTGATACTCCAAATTCTGGAATCATTGAGCTAACCGCAAATGGATATAGCCCTTTTCAATATTCCATTGATGGTGGGGCAAATTTTGTTGGAACAAACTTGTTTAACACATTAGGTGCAGGAAATTATTCTATCATTGTTTTGGATGCTGCGGGATGTTCTTTCAGTGCAAACGAAAGTTTAGTTCAACCTACTTCGCCAGTAGCATCATTTGCGTATAGTCCTTTTGTGTTGGATGTCCTTGACTCCGAAATTTCATTGCTAAATAATTCTCAAAATGCAACAGAATATCTTTGGGAAATAACAGGACCGAACAATTATTTGGAGACATATACAAGCTTTGAACCAGATCACACATTTCCTGCAGAAATTGGAACATATCAAATTTGTTTGACAGCGAGCAATGCCTCTTCATGTACTAGCCAAGATTGTGTTCAAATTCAAATTGGAGATAACAGTGTCATATACATCCCGAATGCGTTTACACCAAATGATGACAATCATAATCAATATTTTAAACCTGTGATTCGCGGTTATGATGGAAGCAATTATGACATGTTCATTTTCAACCGATGGGGTGAAATGGTTTTTGAATCTCACAACCTGAACATTGGATGGGACGGAAACTATGACAATAAACCTGCACAAGACGGAATGTATATTTGGAAAATCGTAGTAAAAGATGTGAATGTGGATCAACGTCAAACATTCACGGGTTATTTGAACTTGATTCGTTAAACATCCATCATGTTTTTATCGGCAAAACTGAAAAATCCATGGTCAGTGATGATTAAGTGATCCAATATTTGGATGTCGATTAATTTTCCGAAATTTTTCAATTCTTTGGTGATGCGCATGTCTTGTTTGCTCGGTTCTAAGGTGCCACTAGGGTGATTATGTGCTAGAATAATTCCGCATGCATTTACAGCAATTGCTTCGCGAAAAATGATTTTTCCATCGGCGACGGTTCCTGTCAATCCACCCACTGAAACGCATCGTGTTCCAATCACACGATTAGAATTATTAAGCAACAATACATGAAATTCTTCGTGAGCTAGATCCATGAAATTCGGATACAACACATCAAAAGCCTTTCTTGCTGATGTAATTTGCAATCTTTCTTCTTTGAGTCCATCTTTTCTTCGTCGCCCAAGTTCAATAGCAGCCATCAACGAAATTGCTTTTGCTTGACCAATTCCTTTGAATTTTTGCATTTCCTTGATGTTCCATCTGCCAAATTCTTGCAAATCGTTGTTACAGGTAAAAAGCATTTCTTGCGCCAATTGCACAGCTGATTTGGAAGGAGTTCCAGAACCAATGATAATGGCAATTAATTCTGCGTCGGATAAGCTACTTTTGCCTTTGAGCATCATTTTCTCTCGCGGGCGATCATCTTCTGCCCAGGTTTTAATCGATAGATTTGTATTCATTTATAAAAGGTTTTCTACCTTGAAGTTACGAATAAAAATGTAGCTTTGACCTTCTTTTTGAAAAAAAATCAATGGATTCTATCACACAAATTGTGCTTGGCGCAGCAGTAGCCGAAGCTGTCGCTGGAAGAAAAATGGGTGCTAAAGCGGCTTTATGGGGAGCGATTGCTGGAACAATTCCTGATTTAGATGTGTTCTTGCGACATTTTAGTCACCCGATCGAAGGTGCACTCTTACATCGAGGTTTTTCGCATTCCATTGTGTTCGCTGTCCTCGCTTCTCCGATTCTTGCGTGGCTTTTACATCGTTTTTCAAAAACAAAATATACCTTTAATTTGTGGTGGAAATTATTCTTTTTTGCCATAATCACGCATCCCATGCTGGATATTTTCACGAATTACGGCACAGAATTTTTCTGGCCATTTAGCATGCGAATTACCTTTAATTCTGTATTTGTATTAGATCCGCTGTATACCATTCCGTTTGCCATTTGTTTGTTAATCGCTTTGTTTTTAAAACGAGACCATCGCTTGCGGAGCAAATTCAATTGGTCGGGAATCATTTATTCTTGCTTGTATTTGGTTTGGGGAGTTGTGGTAAAGCTTACGGTTCTTTCCAATGCAGATACTTATTTTTCGCAATCAAGCGTCAAAGCAGAACGAATCATGGCTGGACCAATGCCATTGACAAGTTTTTATTGGATGTTCATGGGCGAAGACAAAAAAAACTACTATGTGGGTTATAAATCCATTTTCGGCAAATACCAACCGACTGATTTAGAAGTGATTCCAAAAAACCACGAATTACTTGATGAACTTCGTTGGAAAGGCAAAAATTATACCCCGATGCTCAAATTCATTTCCAACAATTATTATACAATCGACACAACGGGCAATGAATTTCGATTTTATGACTTACGATTTGGTACAACGTGCAAAATGGCAATCGGTCAATCTTGTGGTCCATTGATGGGTTACGGCATGGTTGTTGACAATGGAGTTGTGAACAAAACATCCAATATTCGCGGAACTCGTGAGCTTGATAAAGTTAACTTTGACGGATACTGGAATAAAATTTTTGCGCTATATGAATAAATTTTTTCTTTTTGGTTTCATTTTATTGAGTGTCGTTCAATGCAACGCTCAAAAAGAATACAAAACCAAAGGCTTTGAATTGACTGATTTTCTCACTGAAAATCCACATCTTGATGCTTTTGTAGATTCGATCTACAAGAACATCGACGATACGGCGCGCGTTGCTCAGTTAATCATGCCTGCTGTTGGAAAATATGGACAACCCGTTGAAGTCATTAATAAATTGGTTAAAAACCGTTTAGTTGGTGGGTTACTTGTGTTAAACGGAACTAAAGACCAATGCATCAATTGGGTTTCAACGTATACAACCATGAACCAAAAAGTGGGTGGTATTCCGATGCTTTACAGCGCTGATGCGGAGCCAACATTGTTTAACCGAAAAATTACAGGAACCACTCCTGTCAAAAAAGCCGTTGAGCAAACTTCTCTTGAGGATGTGAAAACTTCAGCAACTCAAATTTCAAATGAATTGAAAGCGATTGGGATCAATTACAACTTTGCTCCTGTCTTGGATTTATCGACCAACGCAACGGTTGGATATCGCGGATACGGGAAAAATCCTGAGAATATTACGCCTTATTCCAATGCATTTATTCAAGTAACTCAATCGAATAATATTATAGCTACATCCAAACATTTTCCCGGTCATGGATTGGTTTCCGGAGATACACACAAAGCACTTCAAATCATTAACGGAGAATTGAAAGAATTGAGTTATTACCCACCAACCATCGAAGCGGGAGTTTTGTCGATCATGGTTGGACATTTGGCGATTAAAAACAATCCTCTATTCAACACGAATGGATTGCCTGCTACTTGTTCCCCGAAAATTGTGAAAGGACTTCTTCGCGACAGCCTGAATTTTAAAGGCTTGATTGTAACAGATGCCATGAACATGGGAGGAGTAACAAGTGTTCAAAATTCCAATGTTTTGGCAATCGCCGCGGGTTGCGACGTCGTTCTGATGCCTGTAAATGCCGAAAAAGCGCACAAAGACATCTTAGCGAAAATGCGTAAAGATGCTGAATTCAAAAAAATGGTTGAATTGGCTGCGAAACGCGTGATTCGTGCGAAGGTTTGCTTGGGATTGTTTGAGGAGAAGAATTGAGCAATGTAGGCGGTCAGATAAAAGAAGATTTGGCAACCAAATTGCTCTACATTTCAACCTCTTCTTGGGAACAAGGCAAAGCTCAAAAGATAGATTGACAAGAACCCAGTAGCGATATAAAGTAGATTCGATAGCATTTTTTTCTTTAACGGAAGAAATTCTTTATTGAAATAAAGATTTTTACTCGCTGTCGCACCATAATCAATTACATCAATTCGAACACTTTTATTCCGAAGGCGTGGATCTATATTCTTTATTTCCGCGGTAAAGTTTTCGTTTTCATTAGCATGAAACGATCCTGCACTTAAGTAATCTTCCGAATAATTTAACATTTTCGGATTTGAAAAACCATTTTGAGGGTCTAGTTCGATATCAATCTTGTATGCTGCTTTTGAAATGGAATCAATAGGCCAAAAGACAATTTCGAAGCCCCCTTCAACCAAAATTTCGAATTCAAAAGTTAAATTATTACATAACTTAACGTTCTTATTAAATTGACATGAACTTTCTGGTACTTCACTTGCTACTTCATTGTATAATAGTAAAATCATTATGGAGAAAAGAAAAATGAACACTATTAATATGACCCGAAATATTTTCAAACCTCAAATATTCATACTATTCATTCGGATTAATTCCCTTTTCTTTCATTTGACGCATGAGATCTTCAAGTTGTTCTCCTACTGCCTGTTTTCCTTTGTAGAAATACATGCGATTTGTTTCAACTCCAGCTTCATCGTAGGCGATTTGCCATCCGTGTTTTACCCCCATTTTGAATCGTTCCAACATCATTGGTTTTCCTGTAATGTGATAGCTCGTCCATTCTCCATTTCGTTTTCCACTGACGTAATTTCCCACTTTACGAAGTCCGCCATCATCGAAAAATTCTTTGTATTCTCCTTCAACTGTTCCGTTTGAAAAATTGGTGATGGATGCCACCACTTGTCGTTTATCTTCCAAATCTTCAGGAACAAAATAGATAATCTTTGGTCCGTGGAGCGAATCTGCTTTGTACGATTCTGTATTGCTCAAGCGCCCTGAAGGTCCAAAATTTCTCCAAACACTGTCTTTTTTCTCATTACGGTAAATGCCAATGCTCATGATTTGTCCATTTTCATGGTAGAGGTTTGCTACCGCACGATTTCCAGTTGGATCGTGTTTGATCACCGCTTTGACTTTACCAATTGGGTAAAAATAGGTGAACGTTCCAACGGGTTTGTTGTCTTTGAATTGACCTTTATATTGATAAATCTTACTTTTTGGATATGTTTTTCCCCAATCGCCTTGTTTTCTGCCTTTTGCGTCAGTTTGATTCATTTGCGCCAAACTCGTTGACACAAAAGCTAGAACTATTATTAAAAAACTAAATTTCATTTTTTTATCCATTCGTAAAATTCCACTAAACTCGAAACCGTTAAATCACTTTGGATTCCGATGGGTTCTTCTGTTTTAATGCGTACTGTTTTCATTCCAAGATTCATACCAAACAAAATGTCGGAATCGGTATCTCCTACCATAATCGATTTTTGAAAATCAACAGTTGGAAAATCCTTTTTAGCTTCCAGCGCCATTACTGGATTTGGTTTTCGCATCTTGCTTTTTTCGTTTTTCAATTCAGGTGCATAATACACTTTATCGATTTTTCCGCCATGAAGTTCTACTTGGCTGCACATATAAGCATGAATTTCTGAAAGGTTACGACGTGTCATTACCTTTTTCGCAATTCCTTGTTGATTCGTTGCCACAAAAACATAGCTAAAGAGTTGACTCAAAGCAGCAATGGTTTCTGGAATTTTTGGGAGAAATTTAAATTCATCGACATGTAAGGTGTAGCCACCCATTTTCCGTTCGTTGATCACACCATCGCGGTCCAAAAAAAGCGTCCAGCTATGATCTATGTTCCAATCGAGCATCAGATTTCTTTTTCGATCAAGTAGATGTTTCGCGTGGAAGAATTGCGTCCTATGAGTTCACCTATAAATCCTGCGAGGAAAAATTGAACTCCAATAATCATGGCTGCTAAACTTATGTAAAACTCAGTGCGTTGCGCTAATAATCTTGCAGTGGTATCGATAAACAATTTGTCGATGATTAAGTAAAAAGCAAAACCGAAACCAATCATGAACATAAGCATACCGATTGCCCCGAAAAGATGCATTGGTTTTTTGCCAAATTTCCCCATGAAAACAACCGAAAGTAAATCCAACGGTCCATTTATGAAACGATTCAATCCAAATTTCGTCACTCCGTATTTTCGTGCTTGGTGTTGCACTACCTTTTCACCGATTTTATTGAATCCTGCATATTTCGCAAGCACAGGAATGTAACGGTGCATGTCGCCATAAAGCTCAATGGATTTGACTACCGCATTTTTATACGCTTTCAGTCCGCAATTGAAATCATGCAAATGAATGCCTGATAATCTTCGGGCTGTCCAATTGTATAATTTTGTTGGAATTGTTTTGGTTATTGGATCGTAGCGTTTTTTCTTCCAGCCAGAAACAACATCCAAGTCTTGTTCCACAATCATGCGGTACAATTCAGGAATTTCGTCTGGGGAATCTTGTAAATCAGCATCCATGGTGATGACCACTTTGCCCGATGCACTTTCAAAGCCTTTTTGCAAGGCAGCAGACTTCCCATAATTTCGTTGAAATTTAATTCCTTTAATTTCAGGAAATTTGGCAGCTAGCTCTTCGATAACATTCCACGAATTGTCCTTGCTCCCATCGTCGATAAAAACGACTTCATACGAATAACCGTTTTCATCCATAATTCGCTTGATCCAAGCATGCAATTCTGGCAACGATTCGTCCTCGTTAAAAAGAGGCACAATGACTGAAATTTCTTTTGTTATACTCAAAATTTGCGTTTTCGGTTAGGCAAATATAATGAACCAAAAAAGAATGAAGTTCTAGCCGACATTAATTCTTTACAATTCGTTTGACTTCATTTCCAATTTTAAGTAAATAAATTCCAGCATCTAGGCTTGAAAACTTCACAAATTCACTCGACGAAGAAATAGTTCCTTCCATCAATTGCTGTCCATTCAAGTTATATATTTCATATTTACCAGAGACCTCTGCATTTTGGATCGTAAATCCATCTTGAAAAGGATTTGGGAAAATGGAAATTTCATTTTTCACCTCTTGGCTTATTGTTGTTGTGTTGTATTCTGAAATAAAGAAGCGATCAAAGCCAGCTTCAACAACACTAGAATCGGGGGCATAATCGGAAGTTTGAACTCTTATTTGCATGTTATTTGTTACCAAAATATAGTCGGAAATACGAATACTTTGATGATTCCATTGATTATTAAACGCCGAAGCACCACAAATGTCTATTAATTTTGTTGAAAAGCCATTAAGTACGAATACTTTTAAGGAATCGTTCGCCACTGGAAAAGGTCCATGATCGGCATAAAACCAACGCGAAAAGTTTAAGTGTGGGTCATTATAAGTTGATAAATCCATTATGGGTGAAAAAAAACGTGTTTGACCACTATCAACATCATCCAATGTAAAATCAGTGTCATTAAGATTTCCAGTCACAAACGCATAATTTCCACAGTCAAAGTTTGCATCAAAAGGAGGGTTTGCATTTTCTTGAGTACCAAAAGGTATTGCACGTGTCCACTTTCCAGTTATTGCTGTGCCACTTATTTGCCATCCAAAATCAAATGAAAAATCATCATAATAACCTTTTTGCAGTTCTATGGTGATCTCACCCATTGAATTATCTATATAGAAATTTTCGCATTTCGTTTTATAACCCCAAACACCAGCGGTAAGAGTGTAGTTTTCCGCATAATATAAAATTAATGACTCTTGACCAATCCCATTCGAATTCCCTTCGTGTGTCAAAAGTTGTCCTTCTAAACGCAAAAAAACATCCGGGATTGGTTCATTAGTTAACGCATCAAGTACTATAATGTTTATGGGGATCGGTGATAAAGGAACTAATTGAACATGGTTTACAGTTATCGCACCTTGTATAAGTTGAACATTTTGAACTTCTGTTAAATAACCCAACTTTTCGTATATGACCTGCACCATGCCACCCAAGGCATTTCCAGTTGCATAAAAGCCTTGGTTATTGGAAGTATTAGGAGCGTTTAAACCTGAAATTGTGACACTAACGGAATTAATTGGATTCGAATTTGTAATATCTGTAATGGTACCTTCCAGATAAGCTGCTTGTTGATAATTTACTCCCAAAATGAACAATCCATTTGTACGATCGGTTGCTAATAAATTTCCCGATGGTAAAAACGGATAAGCCCCCCAACATCCTTCAAAACCTGTTGTTTGCCCCGGATAAGTGTCGTATTTTGCAACTTCAATCAAATTGTATGGCAACGTGGCATCGTGAACAATGATACCATCCGAATAATAACTTGTGACGATATGATTACCATAAACATGAGTGTTGTGCGGAACTACTCCAGCGCCATGCGAACTTTGAACTCGGTCTAATTCAATAATATTGGAGGGTATGGTAATATCGTAAGCGGTGATAAATCCTCCGCTTACTTCATCTGTGGTGTATACAAATTGACCGTCATCCGAAAACCAAATATTATGAGTTACACCACTTGGAGTTGATTTTATTCCTAAAACCGATGGATTGTTGACGTCAGAAATATCTACTATACTAAAAAATCCATCATAACTATTCGCCAAGAACATTGTATCATTTCTAACAACTCCGTCATGTACATACCAATTTTCAAATTCACCAATTTTAGTTGGGCTCATTGGATTTGTCGCTACGTCAAATATTTGAACTCCTCCTGTCAGTAGATTTGAGCCAAAGACAAAACATCGTCCCACTTCGTCTATAAAAAGGGTGTGAGCTTGCGTTAGCCAAGGAGCATTGTCGCCATAGTAAAAAGCTGTTGGTAAAATAGTTGAGTTGGGGAGAGGCGAAAGATCAATAATCAAAATCCCATTTGGCGCTTCAGTTGTTATGTATGCGAAATCACCCCACGTACTAAGATCACGCCATATGGATTCCATACCGGGTTGCCAAAAAACTTCGACAGGATTCGTTGGATTCGAAACATCCACAACAGAAACTCCTTTTGTTGTTCCGACCAGGGCATATTCTTTTCCTGTTTCATCAACGTATCCCCAAATGTCATTTAATTCGGCATCATGGAGTTGCGAATAATCTAAATTCCCCAAAAGATTTATGTTGTTTTGACCATAAATTTGGAACGAACACAAAAAAAGGAAGAATAAAAGTAAATTTTTCATTTTAATAGTTTTCCTATTTTCAATTTTCAATAGATAATTTGCCTGACTATAAAAATAAACTAAAAAACAATTGATTTACAACCGTTTAGTAAATCAATATCATCTTTTACTCAATTGGCAATTACAAAATGTTAAATCGTAAAATTTAGAGTAGCAAATAACCTATTCTTGCCAATTCCATTATTACAGAATCATACTTTTAAAAACGAAGAATAATGCAGCCAATATTCAACATAACATCAAATCCAAAATGCTGATTTATGGCAAGGTAGCGAATAATTTTAATTCAATAAATTCATAGAATCATCAATATAAAAGGGAGGGGAGAATCCTAATTCGTCTAAAATCTATCACTAGTTCTTTACAATTCGTTTGACTTCATTTCCAATTTTCATCAAATAAACTCCAGCATCAACACTTGCAAACTTCACAAATTCATTCGTGGAAGAAATAGTTCCTTCCATCAATTGTTGTCCATTCAAGTTGTATATTTCATATTTAGCTGAGACTTCTGCATTTTTGATTGTAAATCCATTTTGAAAAGGATTTGGGAAAATGGAAATTTCATTTTTCACCACTTGGCTAATCGTTGTTGTGTTGTATTCTGAAATGTAAAAATTATCAATTCCAGCTTCTACGATACTCCAATTTGGTTCAGAATCTGAAGTTTGCACTTTAATTTGCATCGTTGCGGTGATTGGCATATAATCCAAGACTCGAATACTCTGAGGGTTCCATTGGTTATTGAAAGCATCTTGACCAACAATGTCAATCAGTACGGAATTGGTACCATCCAGTAAATAAACACGCATCGAATCATCGGGAACCGGCAGTGGACCATATTTATCATAAAACCATCGACTATAGTTAACATGAGGATCTGTGTATGTAGTCAAATCCATAATCGGTGAGAAAAGCACCACTTCTCCATTGTTTACTTCGTCTTGACCAAAACTATAATTTTCTACATTTCCTGTTAAGAAAGCATATTTTCCGCAGTCGTTTTGATCATCCAGCGGCGGATTGGCGTTTTCTTCTGTTCCGAATGGAATGTCTCGCACCCAAAGTCCAGAACTCGCTGTTCCTCCTGAAACCCAACCAAAAGGAAACGAAAAATCGTCGTAATATCCTTTTTCCAATTCGATTGTAATTGAACCTGTTGTATTGTCAATTAATAAATCACTGCATTTGGTTTGGTATCCCCAAATTCCTGCGGTCACTTCATATAATTCTTCGTAATACATGGTCAATGTTTCTTCTCCAAGTCCATTGGTGGAACCTTCATGTGTCAAAAATGTTCCATCAAATCGCACAAAAGCAAACGGAATTGGCTCAGAAGTTTCAGCATCAAGCACTGTAATTGTAATGGAATAAGGTGGAATTGGAACCAATTCAACATCATTGTACGTGATAACACCCTGCACTAAATTCACACTTTCTGTCACAGGATAATAGCCTATTTTCTGATAAGTAACTTGAACAGTTCCTGCATTTGCAGAACCGGTTGCATAATTTCCTGAAGAGGCTGTTAAATTTTGATTATTGACTCCAGCTATGGTAACACTCACACCCGTCAGAGGATCGGTTGTAGAAGCATCCGTCACAATTCCCTCCAAATAGGCAGCCTGCTGGTAATTCACACCTAGAACAAAAAGTCCTTTGGCACGATCTGTTGCTAACAAATTCCCCGAAGGCAAAAACGGATATGCTCCCCAGCAACCTTCGTACCCAGAAGTTTGACCTGGGTAAGTATCAAAATTACCTACTTCGATTAGATTGTACGGATAAGTTGCGTCATGAATTGTAACACCTTCCGAATAATAACTCGTCGCTATAAAATTCCCTACAAAATGTGTATTGTGGGGTATTCCGTTCATATTTTCGCTTCGTTTTACACGATCCACTTCAATAATATTTGTTGGATCAGAAATATCGTAAGCACCGATAAATGCTCCTGAGACTTCATCGGTTGTATAAACAAATTGACCGTCATCCGAAGGCCAAATGTTATGCGTGAAATTATTGTATGTGTTCTTTGTACCAAGAATAACTGGGTTTGTTACATCTGAAATATCAACCAAACTAAAAAACCCTTCATAAATATGGGCAAGGTACATCGTATCTTCTCTTACGAATCCATCATGCACATACCAATTATCAAATTCACCAATTTTTGTTGGATTCAATGGATCCGTGGCAACATCGAAAATTTGAACACCTCCATTCCCGACATTTGAGCCGAAAACATAACAACGACCAACTTCATCTACATAAAGTGTATGAGCTCTTAAAAGCCAAGGGAAACTATCGCCAAAATATAACGTTGTGGGTAAAACATTCGAAGCAGGCAGTGGCGACATATCAATAATCAGCAAACCATTCTCAGCTTCAGTTGTAATATATGCGAAATCTCCCCAAACACATAAATCTCTCCAAATAGATTCCAAACCTGGTTCCCAAAAAACTTCCACCGGATTCGTGGGATTCGAAATATCTACAATTGAAACACCTTTTGTTGTTCCAACGAGCGCATATTCTTTACCTGTTTCATCCACATATCCCCAAATATCATTAAGATCGGCACCATGAAGCTGCTGATAATCAAGGTTACTCAACAAATTCATGTTCAATTGAGCATTTAAGCCAAACGTACTAAGAACTAAGAGAAGTGATAAAATTCGTTTCATATTTTTATTTTGTATTATAACGTTTGATTAAAGAATAAAGATAGCAGCGATGATGAAAATAATGATTATTAGCAGATATTGCCACACATCTACAAAGTAGGGAGCGTATTTTTTAATTTTTTCTTTGAAACTCATAATTACAAATTTAACCAATTATTGGAAGAATTTTCTGGAGGTTTAAGAAAGAAGCAAACAATGAAACGTTGAATCAGAATTGCTTCAAATTGAATTCTTAATGACAATTATGAATCTTTTATATCTTTAGCGAAAAAACGAATGTCAACAGAATTAATCATTTTTATTCTTGTCGCTTATTTTGCCATCCTGATTGGGATTTCGATTGTAACTTCAAGAAAAGCAGATTCGAACACTTTTTTTACCGGAAACAAACAAAGTCCTTGGTATTTAGTTGCTTTTGGAATGATTGGAGCTTCGCTTTCTGGCGTAACATTTATCTCTGTTCCTGGAAAAGTTCAAGCGGAAGGAATGGCTTATTTTCAAGTCGTTTTGGGTTATGTGTTAGGATACATAGTCATTGCGCAAATCCTAATGCCTTTGTATTACAAATTAAATGTGACCTCGATTTACGAATATTTGCGTGATCGATTCGGGAAAGTAAGTTATAAAACTGGTGCAAGTTTCTTTCTATTATCTCGCACACTTGGTTCAGCAACTCGTTTGTATTTAGCAACGATCGTTTTGCAATTGTTCTTGTTTGAACAGCTTGGAGTACCTTATTGGCTCACTGCTTTCATAACGGTTGCTCTGATTTGGGTGTACACTTTCAAAGGCGGAATAAAAACAATCGTTTATACAGATACGTTTCAAACACTTTTTCTTGTAAGTGCTGTAATCATTTGTACTATTATTATTTCGCAAGCTTTGAATGTCAATTTTTTTGGACTTTACGATAAAATCAGTGCTTCAAAAACAGCAACAGGTGGATCGATGTCGCAGATTTTCTTTTTAGACAATCCTTTGGAGAAACACTTTTTTCCAAAACACTTCTTTGGCGGCATGTTTCTCGCCATCGCTATGACTGGTCTTGATCAAGATTTAATGCAAAAGAATTTGACGTGTCGTAACATAAAAGACGCGCAAAAAAATATGTATTCTTTTACGACCGTTCTAATTATTACGAACTTCTTGTTTTTGTTGCTCGGAGGAGCGCTTTACGTGTATGCAAACGCAAAAGGAGTTGATTTACCAATGAAAGAAGGAAAATTAATGTCCGACCATGTTTTTCCGACTTTGGCCTTGAATAATTTTGGAACCGTGGCGGGAATTTTCTTCTTGCTCGGAATTACAGCTTCGTCCTATGCTTCCGCAGATAGTGCACTAGCTGCTTTGACAACAGGATTTTGCATTGACTTTTTAAACTTCCACAAGCGCGAAGAAAAAGAAAAACAACGATTGAAATTGATCGTCCACATTGGATTTTCAGTTTTATTCTTGTTAATCATTTTAGGAACAAAAGCATACGTTGATTCGCATCCAGGCACTGATTTGATTGGATTAATTTTAACAATTGCGGGATATACCTATGGTCCGTTGCTAGGACTTTTCGCATTTGGCATTTTCAACAAAAGAAAATTAACTGAATGGGCGGTTCCAATTGTTTGTTTAGTTGTACCTGTTGGTTGCTACATCATTGATAAAACTTCTGCAGATTGGCTGGGAGGCTACAAATTTGGCTATGAATTGCTAATTTTAAATGGTTTACTTACGTATCTTGGACTTTGGATGATTTCAAAAAAGAAAGATTCACTTGCAATTGCATAAAAATGAGAATAATTTTAGACGATTCAGGAGCTTGGAAGCGCTTTGCTCCGTTGACACTCACGAGACCCATTGGCGACTTGCGCATGGGCATTTTTACCAATTCAGAACGGTGGAAGATTGCTTTTCCGAGCGCAGAAATTTTTTATCAAACTGAAGCTTATTTGTCAAAACGATTTCGATCTACAAATGACGAAGGAATATTAGTAAACGCTTTAGTAATTCCATCTGAAAAATTGATGTTGCACATTGGAAGCTTGGGAGAAAATGAACAATTGTTGGCTGGATCAGTGGTTTTGGCCTCACGTGGAAATGGATCCCTTCAAACCAAATGGAATGAAGAAATTTTGATAATTGAACAACGCTGGCATTTGTATCAAAAAAATGATTTGGCGCTAAAACAAGATTTTGAATTAATTACTAAAAACAGAAAATCGAAGGAAGTTTCTAGCTCAAACATAGTGATTGGCGATCAAAACTTGTTGTTTTTAGAAGAAGGAGCAATTGTCGAAGCATCGATTTTAAATACAACAACTGGACCGATATACATTGGAAAAGATGCTGAAATCATGGAAGGATCAATCGTTAGAGGTCCGCTAGCCATGTGTGAACATAGTGCGCTCAAATTGGGAACAAAAATTTATGGCGCAACAACCTTAGGACCGCATTGTAAAGTTGGTGGCGAAGTGAATAATGTCATTTTTCAATCGTATTCAAACAAAGGTCACGATGGATTTTTAGGTAATTCATTGATTGGAGAATGGTGCAACTTAGGAGCTGACACCAATACATCGAACTTAAAAAACAATTACGGACTCATCTCAACCTATAGTTATGAATTAAATGCTGAAATCGATACAGACATTCAGTTCATGGGCTTAACGATGGGCGACCATTCAAAATGTGGGATAAATACCATGTTTAATACGGCGACCGTGGTTGGAGTTTCATCAAATATTTATGGAGCTGGATTTCCAAGCAAATTTGTGCCCTCTTTTTCTTGGGGCGGAATAGATATAGTTCCGTTTAAATTCCATAAGGCGGTTGAGTACGCAAACAATATGATGAAGCGACGCGGATTAGAACTATCGGAAGAAGAAATCAAAATTTTGAAGTATTGCGAAGAGCACTTTTGAGATAAGTTTCTCTTTGCGCTCTTTGCGAATTAAGAGGTAAAATTCAAGCGCAAAGAAAATGATGAACGCTAAGGATTTTTTCTACAAATGATAATTAATTTTTAAAGTGTTGGATATGAGTGTATTAACAAGTTGGGCGATTTGGCAAAATTACCAACGCGTTGGTAATATTACCCTCGGTTTTCATCTTTCAGATTTAACCAAAGAACCTTGATTAATTGTAGATTTTCTGTCCATGAAATCTGCTGTGAAAATTAATCTAAATCATTTTTTATCAAACAATTCATCCCTAAACTCAATTTCACTGTAAACACTTTGCCGTCTCTAGGCGGTAAAACTCAACTACAATGTCTAGCGGCAAGAGAGAATTTATTCATTTCTTTTAGTTATTTTGAAATCATCAATTAATGCCAAAATTTCATGTTTTTTTGCTTGGCATACAAATTGAAACTACTCACGTCTATTAGATAAACAAATAACAATAACATTCGTGTGAAGAAAAACTGACAGAATGTCGCTTCACATTTTAGAACAAAATATATATGACTGATTTTTTTGAAGAAGGTATAATTCAATTTAGCGATAACATAGATACAGATGCCGAATTCATTCCTCTAATCACTAGTGAAGAGGAAGAATCTATGAACAAACAATCGTTTCCAGATGAACTTCCTATTTTGCCCTTGCGCAATAATGTGCTCTTTCCTGGAGTCGTAATTCCAATTACAGTTGGTCGTGATAAATCGATTAAATTAATTCAAGACGCCAATAAAGGCTCGAAAATAATCGGTGTCGTTTCGCAAAAAAACCAAGACGAGCAATCACCAGAATTTTCCGATTTGCATACCGTCGGAACAGTCGCTCAAATTGTGCGCATGCTCAAAATGCCCGACGGAAGCACAACCGTTATTATTCAAGGAAAACGCCGTTTTGAATTGGTCACTCCGCTACAAAGTGAACCATACTTGAAAGCGAAAGTAAAGATGTTGACAGAATCACGTGTCAATACGAAAAGCAAGGAAATGCAAATGATGATTAAATCCGTCAAAGACCTTGCTTTGCAAATCATTAAAGACAGCCCAAACATTCCTTCTGAAGCTTCTTTTGCGATTGGAAACATTGATTCTCCAACGTTTTTAGTGAATTTCATTTCTTCGAATATGAATGCCGACGTAGCGAAAAAGCAAGAAATGTTGGAAGAATTGGACATGAAAAAACGTGTCATTTTGGTATTGGAACATTTGAACTTGGAAATTCAAATGCTGGAAATGCGCAACGAAATTCAATCGAAAGTTCGCAAGGACATTGATCGTCAGCAACGTGAATATTTCTTGCATCAACAAATGCGCACCATTCAAGATGAGTTGGGAGATAACCCGCAAGAATCGGACGTGCGTGAAATGCAAAAACGTTCGGAAAAGAAAAAATGGGATGCAAAAGTCGAAAAAATCTTTTTCAAAGAATTGGACAAATTGCAACGCATGAATCCGCAAGGGGCTGAATACACAGTGCAATTGAACTACTTAGATCTATTGCTCGATTTACCTTGGGGAGAATATTCGAAAGATAAATTAGACTTAAACCGTGCGAGCAAAATCTTGGAACGCGACCACTATGGCTTAGAAAAAGTAAAAGAACGTATTTTGGAATATTTGGCTGTATTGAAGCTTAAAGGAAATATGAAATCGCCGATTTTGTGTTTTTATGGACCTCCAGGTGTTGGTAAAACATCACTCGGAAAATCAATTGCGGAAGCACTTGGACGCAAATATATTCGTATGTCGCTCGGAGGTGTACACGACGAATCAGAAATTCGTGGTCACCGGAAAACGTACATTGGTGCTATGCCAGGACGGATCATGCAAAATTTGAAAAAGGCAGAAATTGCGAATCCCGTTTTTGTATTGGATGAAATCGATAAACTTGGTCGAAGCAATCATGGTGATCCTTCTTCTGCCCTACTCGAAGTGCTCGATCCAGCGCAAAACAACGCATTTTATGACAATTATGTAGAAACGGAATTTGACCTTTCGAAAGTGCTGTTTATAGCAACGGCAAACAGCTTGGCTGACATTCAAGGTCCATTGAGAGATCGCATGGAAATCATAGAGGTTAATGGTTATACCGTGGAAGAGAAAGTTGAAATTGCGAAACAGCATTTATTGCCAAAGCAAATCGAAGAACACGGAATTAAAAAATCGCAAATTTCCATCGACAAAAAAGTCCTTGAAAAATTGGTAGAAGAATACACCAACGAATCGGGTGTTCGTGGATTAGACAAAATGGTTGCCAAATTGGTTCGAAACCGAGCACGTCAAATTGCGATGGATCAACCGTTTTCTCCGAAAATTGAAATCGGTGAATTGAAAGATATTCTAGGCGCTGGTCGCGGAAGAACAAAATACTTGAATAACGATGTTGCTGGAGTTGTAACAGGACTTGCTTGGACAAGTGTTGGAGGCGATATTCTGTTCATTGAATCTTCCTTAACTCAAGGAAAAGGCAAATTGACCTTGACTGGAAACTTAGGCGATGTCATGAAAGAATCTGCTGTCATTGCCTTGGAATTTTTGAAAGCGCACAGTCACTGGTACAATTTGGAGCAATCTGTTTTCGACAACTACAACGTTCATGTTCACGTACCTGAGGGCGCAACACCAAAAGATGGACCTAGTGCCGGAATTACGATGTTGACTTCCTTAGCTTCTTTGTTCACGCAACGCAAAGTAAAACAAAACTTAGCGATGACAGGTGAAATTACCCTTCGCGGACAAGTATTGCCTGTGGGTGGAATCAAGGAAAAAATCTTGGCTGCGAAGCGCGCGCAAATCAAAGAAATTATTCTGTGTGAGAAAAACCGTCAAGATGTGGAGGACATCAAAGCGGACTACTTAAAAGGCTTGACATTTCATTACGTTACGACAATGAAAGAAGTCTTGGATTTGGCGTTGATGAATGAAAAGGTGAAGGGTGCGATTGAGGTGAAGAGTTTGGAGATGGTTAAATAAAACAATTATATGCGCTAAAATTCATTTTATATTTCTTTAACAGCTCCGTTCAGTATCATCAATTTTATTGTTCTACTTTAGTCGCAAAAATTAGCAGAAAATGAGGACTACCAAACTACTGTTGACTTTGACAATTTCATTTTGCAGCCTTTCTCAGAAAGATTTCAAAAGCAAGCGAAAGAGTCTTGATCGTGCGAACGGTAAGATTTGCGTAGAATCACTTTTTCCATTTGATTCTTCTTCTTTTAAACATTCATGGGAATATTGTGATGCCAATTTTAGACGAAGAAAAGAGCTTGATTATCTTGATTCTGCTGGTTTCACCTATATTAATACTGAAGTTCGGTTGAATAGCTACGCACTCTTAAGCCTACCGATGAGAAAACCAATCGCAATTCAGCAAGATTCCATTGTTATATTCAAGAATGGAAACTATGGTTTAAGTCGAGAATCAAAAAAACTAATTAAAGGGGCATTGACTTATCGCCAAGCGTTTGGTAAAAAATTAATTTTTTACTTCAACGATGAGCTAATTCAAAAAGTTGAGATTGTTGATCGCAAAGGTCGCATAAGGCTAAGCGCAGATTTCCAAGGTTTTCAAAAGGGAAAGATAGGGTATTGGCCAGTTAAGAAATACTACACAAAATCAGGGAATTTAAAGAACATCACAACTTATTTTAGTTTCGAACGTGTAGTGTCTGGTATTCATTCTATTGCTTTAACCAGTATAACTTGGGAATATTGAAGGAAAAGTGAATACTACAATCGAGGTGATTATTTTTGGTGGCGGTAAAATAATCGCATTTGCTTTTAATGTCAATAGCATCATACACCTTAGTTATACGATGGTTTTATCAGACTTTTTTTTTGACAAATGATTACAGAATTCGAGTTAACCAAACAAATAATCCATCGAAATTTCTGAATGAACTTCTTCTAAATAATGCTCATTTCTAACGGCTGGATAAGTTGTTAACAACGTCGTTACTGGATTTTTTCTTGTTTTGGTTGCTTCTTTGAAGATAAAACGTCTTTGTCGGAGTTGAGTATTATAATCCTTTGTCAGGACAAAATCATTTTCTGTAAATTTTGCTTCACAGAGGTGCACTATTCCATCTTTTCTATCTAAAACAAGATCAATTTGAGCACCTTTTTCGGTTAAAGTGCCTGCTTTTCTCCAGGAATAAACGTTTGTTTCAGTGCCACTAATACCCAATTTTGCTTTAATTTGTTCGGTATGGAGCAAACAAATATTTTCAAAAGTGTAGCCACACCACGAATAATAGCTTGCACTTTGGGCTACACTTTGCCAATTTTTGAAATTGTTATTCTGAACAAATTTTAGATAAAAAATGGTAAAAAAATCAACGATGCGATACAAGGCATCTTTCCTCTTTTTACCGAATGGAAAAATTATTTTCACAAAGCCTGTATCGATTAAATTTTCCAAAGTTCTTGAAAGTGAACCTCCTTCTGCGATTTTTGTTTCTTTAGATAGGATTTCACGTGTTAAACCATTGGGGTGCCTAGCCAAAGCTTCTACAATCTTTAAATGATAATTAGCTCTTTTAAACAATGATTGATATAGGGGAATAAACTCTTTTTGTAGAAATCCATTTTTAGAAAAATAAAGATCTTGTATGACCTGCGGTACACTCATTCCTGGTTTTATCGCATCCAGGTAAAACGGAATTCCGCCAATAGCCATGTACAATTGGACAATTTGATAATGCGTAAATTGCAACTTTCGATGCTTCAAAAATTCCTCTGTTTCTTTAAGCGTAAAAGGTTCTAGTTCGATACTTCTCGTGAGCCGCTTGTACAAACCACCTTTTGCATACACTATATTTTTGATCATCCAAGATGCAGCCGAGCCACAGGTCACAAAGAGTAAATTATTCAATTGAGAACCATATTGATTCCAGAAAAATTCTAACGCGGGAATAAAACCTGATTTTGGTCTTGCTAACCAAGGCAATTCATCAAGAAAAACAACAAGTTTTCCTTTTCTCTTAGTATTTTTTAAATAATTCGCGAGTAGCAGAAATGCTTCTGACCAATTGCTAGGCGTCTCCTCTAGCTCAAAACATTGTTCAGAAAAAACCATTCGAAAATTAGATAATTGAACGAACGTATCATCTGTATTCGTACCAGTAAAATCAAACACCAGTTGCTTGCTGAGATATTGTCGAACGAGATAAGTCTTGCCAATTCTCCTACGTCCGTAAACTGCAAGAAACTCAGATTTACTTGAATTTAGTAGCTCATCGAGTATTTTTTTCTCAACATCTCTGCCTAAAAGTGGTTTCATACGCATTTATTTTTTGGAAAAATCATTACAAATTTATTAAATTTTTCCAAATTTAAATTTATTTTCTGGAAAAAACAACCATAAAAACATATTTATTTCCAATTTTAAAATTATCTTTTGGAAAAATCTATTCAAAAATATAACATTTTTCCATTTTATAATTTATTATGTGGAAATATCTATTGTTTTATATGACATTTTTCCACTTTATAAATAAGAAATTAAAGAATTAAATGTTGTAAAACAGCATTTTACATTAAAAAAACATGAAATTACCTAATAAATTAAACCGAAAAAAAATCAGAGGCTCAACGAATGGTAATCGAGTTCGGAATGAATGAAAAAGCGTTGAATGTAGTAGACCAAAAAAATCCTTAGAAAAATACCTTTTCCTGACAAAAGTCATAAAATCCCTGATGATTTCGCCTTAAATTTACTACGTATTCAAAAATGAAACACATGATAGCAAAACACAGTTTAACAACAGAATTTCCAGAATTTGAAACAAAAATCAACGAATTAAAAGTTGACAACAACCATTTTAAAAAACTCTTCAGCGAATTTGATGAATTAGATCATGAGATTTACCGCATCGAGAGTGATGCTGAGCCAGCTTCAGATGAGACATTGCATGATTTGCGAGTGAAAAGAGTGCGCCTCAAAGATGAAATTTATCAGTTTTTGGTGAATAATTGATTTTGCACAAATCCGACTTTTTCACTGAAAGTTATACATCAACTTGCTGTAACCATTTTGTAATTTTTTCTTATTGCTACCAAACACACTAATGAAAATAAATTTACTTCTTGGTTGCAGCATGTTGTTTTTATCGATTGGGAGCTTCGCACAAAGCACTCCCTTAGATTATTATGTAAAAATAGAAAGTGCCAATCAATATTTCCAGCTCAAAAATTATTCGGAAGCATTGATGATGTATGAAGATGGCTTTAAGAACGAAAATTTCATAAGTCAAAACGATCTTGAATGCGCATTAAAGACTGCAAGGAAAGCAAAAAACAAAATTCTCGTATGCAAATATGAAAATCTAAACGCGGAAAGAAAAAAAAATATAGATCAGAACTACAAAGCATTTATTGATAGTCTCGGCAAAAAAGACCAACAAATGCGAAAAGAACCTAAAAGTTGGAAGTTATTAAAGTACTATAACGCATCAAAAAATGGTTCTATTAAAAACGTTGATTCTATAAAATTCCAGAAAGCCAAAAATACAGTAGATCAATGGTTGGCTCTAGATTCTATGAATGCCTTGACACTTTTGCGTAAAATCCAGCAAGATGGTTTTCCAAGTGAGCGAAAAGTAGGACTAAAATCCAGTAGTACGAACATTGTAATTCTAATCCATTTTAGCTTAAAAGATCATGATTCTTTGTTTCATGCCATTATCGAGCAAGCACTTTATGCAGGCGACATCACCCCGAACATTTACGCTTATATGATTGATTGCCAAAACGTAAGACACAACCGACAACAAACTTATTTTCAATATCAAGGATGTCGATTGGATGAAATTAGTTTAGAAGAAAAAAGACTAGTGATTGAAAATCGAAAAAAAATTGGCTTATTGGAAACGAAATCAAGCTGTAGTTTTAAAAATTTACCATATACGGTTGACTGATTGAATCATCTTACTAGAGCAGTCTTGATTTTACACGACTAAAATTAATTCAATTCGATAAATTAATATCTTTGGTAAAAACCAATCGAAATGAAATTTTTGCCAATGAAAAAATCGATCTTTATTCTTTCATCTCTTGCTGCCATCACGCTAAGTTGCACGAACTTAAAAGTCTTAAAACTCATGAAGCAAGGCGAAGTGGAGCAAAAGAATTTTAAAGTTGAGGTTCCTTTTGAGATAAAACTGGGTTTGATTATAATTCCAGCAAAAGTTAATGGCAAAGAATATGATTTTATTTTGGATACAGGAGCACCAAACGTCATAACAACAGAAGCCGCTCAAGAATTAAAGCTCGTTCAGACCTCTAGATCAAAAGCCACAGATTCTCAAGGGAAAAAAGAAGAAATAGGATTCTTGACGCTTGAATCTGTTGAAATTGGGGGAATTAACTTTAAAAACACAGGAACTGCCGTTGCAGATTTTTCTGCTTCACCAACCTTATCGTGCTTTCAATCATCCGGATTGATAGGTTCCAATTTGATGCGCAATGCCATTTGGCAATTTGATTTTGAATCGAACACCATAATAATCGCAAGTTCAAGAGATTCGTTAAACATTCCACCAAATGCAACTAAAATTTCATTTGAAACAGCTGTGTCGGGCACGCCAAAGTTAGACCTCCTGATTGGGAAACTGAAAGACGAAAATGTTTTACTCGATTTGGGCTCGAATGGAGGTTACACCACTACTGATGAAATGTACACAAAATTACAACATGACAAAGACTTAATTTCTGCCGTAAAAGCGAATGGTTCTGCTTCTGCTGGACTTTTTGGATCAGGATCAGGACATGAATACTTCATCCAAGTATCATCCTTTTCCTTAGATACATTAACGTTTGAAAATCAACAAATAACGTGTAAATCAGCTGATAAGAAATTATTAGGAACAGAATTTTTTCAAAATTTTAATTTAACGATTGATTGGTTCACGAACGAAATTTTCTTAGTACAAAATGCAGAATCGGTGAATCTTGCTTATAATGGTTTTGGATTTGCAACCATTTTTAGAGAAAACAAGTTAATGATTGATTACCTTCTTGATCACGAAAGTGTTAAAAATGCAGGATTAGAACTTGGAGATCAACTTATAAAATTTGATGATTTCGATGTCGAAAATATCTCCATCGATTCATATTGTGAACTTTTACCTACCATCAAGTCCAAAAATAAAAATGAAAGTGTTTCGATTGAAGTGCGCAAAGCAAGTGGAGAAAAAACTTCGATGGTATTGAAAAAAATTGTGTTGTGAATTTAATTCAATGAAGAACTTAGCGTTAATCAATATCATTTTTGTTTTCATCGCATTTCATGGTTATGCTACTCCAAGCCAATCCATACATCTCTATGCAAACGCAAGTCAAGCTTCATATAGGCCATTCAGCGATTTCGAATTTCCAAAAGACTCTTCAAAATTTAGGCACCGACCCTATTATATGTCGGAATACGAGGATTATTACAAATTCAAAAATCTAATAAAATTAACACCTTTGAAACTTTTGAATTTTGCCTATCCTACGTTAGAAATTGGTTATGAGCGCAAAACAGGAATTCGTTTTTCGACCGAAATAAACGCGGGATACATCTTACCTAATTCGATGGCAGGATTACTTGATAATGAAAAACCTAACAATAAAGGGTTCACATTTTCGCTGGAAGAAAAATATTTTTTAAAACCACCAAAGCGAAACAGACCTTACATTGCGTTCGAGTTCAATTACCGAAGAATCAGCTACAACGCCATCAATAGCTTTGCCTATCCGAACGAGGAACCTGATTCAATTTATCCACCTCCTTCTTACGTTGATTCTTTCTCTATCAAAAAACAAGTCTTTAACTACACTTTGAAATATGGACTTCAAACCCAATACAAGCGTTTTTTCATCGATTTATATGTTGGTCTAGGCTTACGTCGTCGGGAAGTGCGTCATTTTGATCGGAACAATCCTATAGATGAATTTCTTTATTTTAGGAAGATTAACTTTTACAATCTGATCGCAGAAAAAGGGTTCAGCTTTCAACCAACTCTTGCATTAAATATTCGCCTCGGCTTTCGGTTTTAAATTGAAATTCGTTATCATATAAAAAAGGAAAATTATGAAGTTAATTAAGCTGTTCATTCTCACATTCATTGCTATAAATACTCATGCTAGTGAAGATAGACAAGAAAATTCTGAGCGCATTATTTGCCTATCAGATTTTCCAAAAGACAGTATGATGTTCCGAGGAAAACCGCATTTCAAAGCCGCTTATGAAGAATATTATAAATACAAGAATGCTATAAAATTTGCACCTTTGAAGCCATTTCATTTTTCGTATTCACAAATTGAATTTGGATATGAGCGAATGATGGGCATGCGTTTCGTGACTGAAATTTCTACCGGAATTATATTGCCAAATACAATAATGTATTCAGATGAAGGGGAAAATTCGAAGAACAAAGGCTTTACTTTTTCGCTAGAAGAACGATTTTTTTTAACACCACCAAAACGACGGCGCGTATACTTGGCTTTTGAATTCAATTACCGCAAAATCAATTCAGAGCACACTGCCTCATTTGGACCGGAAAAACCGACTTATGACTCAATAGGTTTAACTTTAAATTACTTAGATACTTTTCAGCTTAAAAAACAACTATTTAATTATTCCATCAAATTTGGTTTTCAATTTACTTTTGATCGTGTTTTTTTCGATATGTATGCCGGCATTGGGCTCCGATACCGCCAAGCAAGGCATTTGGACAGATTGCATCCTAATGACGAATTTGCAACAAATGAAAATGATAAAAATCCATTCACTGAAGAACATTTGTATCTAAAAGAAGGATTTTCTTTCCTACCTAATGTTGTTGCCAACATTCGAATTGGATATCGATTTTAGCCCAATATTATGTTCTTTCAGATGAGTAGCATAGACAAAATAATAGCTCCCAAATCTGCTAATTTCAAAACTTTTTTTACTTTTAAGTTTTAAAATCAAAGAACATGGCATTACACAATGAAGCTTATTTAGAAGAATTATTCTACCAAGCAGATCAAGATATCAAAGATGGTTTGTACGAATCAGCTGTAAAAAAATTGGAAAACATTTTGGTTGAAGAACCAACCTTTGGAAAAGCTTACAATCATTTGGGTTGGTTGTTTGAAACAAAGTTCCGCGATTTAAATCGTGCGGAAGATTATTATTCCAGAGCTTTGGAGATGGCTCCAAATTATCCAGCAATTTACTCGAACTACAGCGTTTTGCTTTCTACTGTTGGAAAATACGATAAATTAGAAATGGTACTAAACCAAGGTCTGAGCGTTCCAGGTGTAGACAAAGCAAACATGTTCAATGAATTTGGTATCATGCACGAACAAAAAGGCAACTACGAACAAGCAATTCATTTCTACAAAGAATGCGGAAAAGCAACTTTGGCAAAAGACACGTTGGATCGCGCTGTTGCGTCGATTGAGCGATGTAAGACGAAGCAGACACTTCTTTAATTTGAAAATTTGATACCAACAGCAATCGGTACTTGACAATTTAACTTTGTTGGTACTTTGGTGATCAAAATTATTGGAATTGAATCTGATCAGATGTTAGCAAAATCAAGTTTTACTAAATAAGAACATTGATTTCTGCATGTCTATTCCTTAAGAATGACTGAAATTATCGAAGTTATAATTTACCAACTATTCTATTAAAAGCTGAACTGTATTTTTGTTCCCAGTAAACACATTTTCTATTGTCGCAAAATAAGTGCCCCTTGAAGCATTTAATTGAATATTAAGCTCACGGTTTTTACTAACTTGAACTTCCGAATGAATTTGTTTGCCAAATACATCCGTAATAGCAACATGAAAAACTGTCTCTTCATCCGCTTCAACCGTTACAATGAAATATCCTTGACTTGGATTTGGATAAACCCGCTGAACAAAATTATTTTCCAAACTACTGACTAACCTATCATTGTTATTGTATCCAAAGTTGTCTATAGGATTCAAAGTCAAAGGGCACCCGATCGTTGGTGGAGATGTTGGTGTTGAAATAACAATTGTTTGGTTTGCAATTGAAAAAGTGTGAAAGCTGGAAGACGTAAAACAAGATAAATCCGGATTGAAAATTGGAGCAATATTTCTAACAAATAGCTTTGATGTATTTGGTCCAACTATAGCAGAACCAACAAACGTTTGAAAGTCCTGATTGGCATTGGTTGGGTTGACAGGCCATGTCCCAAGCCATTCATTATCACTAGGAGTAGATATAAGACCCTGATCGCCAAAGTCACCACCAAAATCAATTCCTAATCCCCGACGATTAGAAGTAAATGTATTTTTTGTAATTGAAGAATTCAAACAATTCCCAAAAAACGCCATTCCGAAATAAGTTTCACTTATTTCGTTACATGTGAGAACTTGATTTGGGCAACTTTCGGAACGAACTCCCCAAACATCGAACATATTTTTGTTAAACCCGAATATTTCATTGCGGGTAACATAACTTTTTGTATTCTCTTTTGATAGAATCCCAATTTGAATTCCAAATAAAGTATTAATATCCAATTCCATATCAATATTATTCATGTTAATGAATGTCAGAATAGGGCATTTAATTAAAGCAATGCCATTAATGACATCTGTTAAATTATTTGATTCAATCGTTCCAATTGCACCATTCGAAAAAGGATACAAAATTGAAGGAGTGCCTAATAGTTTAACATTAATCCCCTGTTCTACCCAATTTAAATTCGTTCCAGAACCGAAAAGTTTTGAAATAGTATTGTTTTTAATCAAGATTTGTCCAGCATAAATGCCAAAATTAAGGACATTGTTAATAGTTACATTTCCATTTGAAATTTGAAAGTCAATTGGTTTTGCAATACTTAAGAACTCATTCTCTAAAACATCAAAACTATAGTACCTATTTGTTTGAGCTAAAACGCCAATCTTTCCAGCAAAATTGGTTTGATTTCCGAATGGTAAATTACATCGAACAGAGTTATGGGAGATAGAGTTTACTAAGTTGTTTTTTGAATCAATGGCATTATAGCAATTATAAAACACATTTCCATACAACGGAGCACCGTTGACAGAAGTAACAACTGTGCTATAATTCAAACCATCAAAACAATGAGATACAATTCCGCGACCATTTCCAACCGCTGTTGAAATACTTTGCTGAAATGCACAATTCATGACTCTAATATTTGAATTAATCGCATAAATTCCTTCTTGATGGCTATCAAAAACATTCACCAATTTAGTACTCAATTTACCTATTGAAAATTCCTTAAACACTGGTGCAGATGGGAAATTCCAAACCGTATTGCCAACCTGATTTAATGAAATCCCATAGAGTGGTTTTATTCCAACAATTGCATCTTTCAAATTCGCAGGGGAAAATGAAATAGGATTAATGTATGGTGCATCTGTTGAAGTTGCACCAGCAGCCTGTTGTTTAACAACATTCGTGTAAACCCAGTTTAAACTTGGTGCAGATGGCGATATTCTGCGAGAAGTGAAAACTGTACCTGAAACATCAAAAGGATATGCTGTAATATTAGCCGTATAATTGTTAATTCGGATACCTATTTGATTACGATTAAATGTTGCATTCTGACACAACAAAACATTATTAGTCAGTGTATTATTAGAAATATCCACAGCAACTTTTGCATCCTCAATTAATGTGGTTTTTGTTGTCAAAAAATTAGATTGAGGTATAGAAGTAATTGAAATAGAACCCGTTGGAGAAACCCTAATCCCATTCCACATTCCAGAACAGCTGCTCAACCTAGAAGCTTCAATGATTAAAATAGCATTTGCACCTACTGTTATAGTTACATTTGGTTCTATTAAAATATGACATTGAGAAAACACAACATTACCTGTAATCGTAACGTTGTTTTGAATTCGGTAAATGCTATTTGGCATAGGACTGGCGTTAATAAAACCTGAAGAACCAAGCAATTGCATTGAGCTACTGCATTGAGTAAATGCTGCGCTAGTTAGCAACAATAATGACACACAAATCATGAAACATTGATTAATACTTTTCATATTACAACTATTTAAATTTAATCCAAATTTTACACTTACTTAGACAACTAATTTTGGTCAATAATTAATTTTCTAATCACCTGATTTCCTGATTTCTCATCGAGGATTGTAACAAAATAGGAACCAGGAGCCGAGTCCAAATTGAGCTCTGAATTGCCTTCCGTAACCTCCAAATGTTTGTTGTAAACTTCTTTTCCACTTAAATCGTAAACTCGGACAAGAACCAAATTAGTTTCATTGCCTGTTAATGTCAAATAAACATGACCTTGACTTGGGTTTGGAAAAAGTAAAGCATCAAAAACATGACCCGAAACTTTCTCCGACATTGATAATTCCGCGCTCTTAACAGGTAATCCTGGAGGTAATAAATTTGTTTGTTGTGTTACTGGCGACGACCATGGTCCTTGAATTTGGTTCCCTCCAGGGCATATAGCGTGCATTTGAAAATCATAAGAAGTATTCGGTAACAGACCAACGATAAGTTTGGACGTTGCGCTAGCATTCGCTGTAGAATAAGGACCAATTGGCCAGTTATTACTTGAGGATAGTTTATGCCTAAATTCAAACCACCCAACAGGTGAAATTGGATTCCAATTAAGAGTAACCGAAGTTTGACTGGTTTGACTAATTGTAAAAACCGGAGGCAATTCACACCCTACTAAACTGGAGGTAGAAATAATAATAGTTGTCCATCCACTCGCAATAGTGCTCGAACACTTGGCTCTTACATGAAATTCATAATTAGTATTTGGCAATAAACCTGTGATTGTTCGAGATGGAGCTGCAGTATTGTTTGTTGTGCCATTCAACCCGATTGGTGGTCCCCCAACTACATTATATCTAGATTCGAACCAAGCGACTCCAGGAATATTATTCCAGTTTATTGTGGCTTGTGAACCCAAAACTGCCCCCAAAGAGAGATTAATGATTGGGTTTGCACATGGACTCAATGTTGTTAGAGTAAGAATTTGAGTGGTGACAACTTGTGGAGAACCAAAACAATACCTTCTAATCCTAAATTGATAGGTGGAATTTGGAGATAAGTTAGTAAAGATATTCGAAGATGACGAAGGAGAGCCTGTTCCAGCAGAAATCCAAACAGCTGAATTAGCTAATCTATAAGCATAATCATAGCCTAAACAGTTTGGAACTGGGTTCCAGCCAATGTTAACACTCGTTGCTAATGCTTCAATTACAACAGCATTAATGGGCCCATCACAATCAACTTTAAAAGTAGTTACATAAACTATTTCACTTGTACAATCATCTGCTACTTGAATGACATAATTTGAACCTGGTATGAATCCTGTTATTGTAGCGTTTACGATACCTGAAGATGCTGAGATAGTCGAAAAAGTCGTCCAGTTTGACGCACCAACAAGTTGGTAACTTATAGTATAAAGACTGGGGTTCGCAACACTTGTTGCAGTCCATGAAATAGAAACAAAGCTTGCTTGCACATTTACAGCTTGCAAATTTGAAACCGAGCCAGTATTTACATTAACCACAGCCGTTGCTATATTAGGACATTCTATATCATCCATAGGTGTGATAGTATAAGTTGTGGTCGCCAATGGATTCACGATGAAAGGTGATCCTGAAATTAGAGTTCCGGGAGATCCCGGCTGTGACAAACCTATTGGAGGATATAGCATATATGAAATAGCTCCATTTGAAGGTGTCAACACAACTGCTTCACCAGGACAAGTTTGAGATATAGCTGGATCAAGAGTAATCAAAGGTTGAGGATTAATGGTATATGTTGCTGAGTTTTGGCAACCGTTTATGTCTGTTCCAGTGATTGTATATATCGTTGAAGAGGAAGAAACCAAAATGTTGAAATTTGATCCAGTCCACGTTTCATTTGGTGAGATCGTATAAGTATTTGCACCCGAAGGAACTAACGCCTCTTGCACTCCTTGACATCCACTTCCAAGGTGTACAACAGAAATCGTAGGCAATGGATTAACGGTAACGAAGTATGTCGATGTAACAGCGCATTGTCCTAAGGTCGGGGTAAAAGTGTAAATTCCTGAAGTTGTGTTACTCAAAATTTGTGGAGACCAAGTCCCAATGACATACTCTATAGAAGTATTTTGTAATGGATTTACAATGTCTCCACTACAAAGATCTGTATCAAGAATAAATGTTGGCTGTATGACTGGATTTACTATTATCATCATCGTTGTTGTAAGCGCACAAGGACCATCATCGTATGGATAAAACGTGTAAGTAGTTGTGGTCATGTTATCAATTGCAGGCAACCAATATCCAGAAATCATATTTAATGAAGTACCAGGCAATGGACCTAATGGATCACCAGCACAGATTGGTGGGATCTGAATAAATGTTGGTAGAACATTCTGTGTAACATTAATGGTCATGTATTCATTAAATGCGCACTGTCCAGGATTAGGTGAGAACGTATAAGTTGTCGTTGCAGTATTATCCAATGCTGGCGACCAAGAACCGACGATTCCATTGTTAGAGGTTGTTGGCAGCGGCAATAGCTGATCACCCGCACAAATATCCGCTACTTGAGAAAATGTTGGATGAATAAATGGAGTGTTCATAATGATGACAGTAAAACTTTCTTCTGCAGAGCAGGATCCATTTGAATCATAAATCCAGACCGTTTGAGTTGAAGTGATAGGACCTGTTATAAATTGTCCACCATTGGCTTGAGAATTGTCATAATATTGCTGGCTACCACTTAAATTAGACCCTGTAATTGGTTGTAACGTATAACTCGCACAAGCTGTTATTGAAGCTGGAGTGTTTATGAAAGGGGTGTTGTATATGATTAAGTTCAAAGTCACATCTTCAGGGCATCCTGTTACACTGTTTGCTTGTGTATAATAATATGTCCCAGAATTTGTATAATTAACGCCATTTAAAGTGTATGAATCGCATGCTGTAATATTCAACGTAACCAAGTCATTTTGATATGGAACATTAAAGTTGAACGATTGACTACAATTCAAACCATCCGTTATTGTTAACGAATACATTCCTGGAGCCAATATACCTGAAATATCCTCTGTTGTTAAGCTATTACCATTTGGGTCTAACCAGCTGAAAGAAAGTGGTCCAGTTCCTGTTGGAGTAATATCAATAGCCCCACTACTAGTGCACATTACACTTGTAATTACAGCCGGGGCAGTAATAGGTGTACATTGTGAGATTCCCATTGCAAGAGGGTTAACATTTGGAATTACGTTGACCGCTTGTCCACAGTAAGAAACACCACCAATCTGAATTATAGGTGGTTCGCCTAAGTTAGTAGGACAGCCCGCGATAAATCCATAATTGAATTCTATGCAAATTTGATCATTTAAATCAATCAATGTCCATAATGGATCTGCGTAATTCAACTGTCCTGAAATTATAGATGCTTGCGGTAAAGTAACTGATTGTGGAGCTTGACCAACGGGATAATAAGTCACAACGACATCACTAGTTAAAAATGAATTAGGGGGAAGACTAATTGACCAATTTAAATTTGCCAGATCTCCATTATCTGATGGATCTGTACATATTTTAAAATAAGCATCTCCGCAAGGACTGATGCTTAAATCCTGTAAGGTATTTATGTTACTCGCGTTCAATGCAGATTGTGCCGGATTTAAAATGACATTCATTACATTTTCCCAACATCCTTGATCTTGAGCATTTGCTGGATACCCGTTGCATCCATTTCCATAGCGAATGGGCAGAATAAGTTGGTTTGAAGTACAATGATCAATCGATAAACAAATTTCAAAATTTGAAGATTGATTCCAACCAAATGTAGCAAACGTACCAATTTGATAAACTCCATTCACAGGTATAATTATATTGCCATTCTGCTTAACGCTGTTTATTAGCACACCTGATGGAGGTTGAATAATAAAGTAAGTGTTTTCTGACAAACTCATTCCACCAGCATTACTTAAACTAAAAACAAAACAATGATTAGCTGACTCAACATACTGAGCCACAGGTTGTGAAATAACCAAATTTGGGACAGGCTTAAACAAGTTTTCGTCTCCAGAATCAGCAGCAGTAGTTGCATGTGAAAAAGAAGTGCCTAAATTGCAATTTGTCGATGCCGATAATACATAACTCGCCTGGTATTGAACCGAACTCGTTGCAACAGGCACTAAATTGGCAATTGGGTCACATGTTGCTTCTGGATCAAAATAAACCTCAATTTCTTGCGACCAAAACTCATCTCCCAAAAATAAATTCTGGGACAAAAAGTTTCCACCTTGTGTTAGACTGGTAAGCAAACCGTTGCTCTCGGAGGCAAGTTGATAATTAAGCGGATTGTAGCTAAAAACGCCATTTGACGAACTTATGGCTACTGGTGGCTGACTAGTAATATCCTCTAAAATTGGAAGAATGGTTGTCGATCCATTGTGAATAGGCACTGTCGTTTGAATTACGTAATCACTCGTGACTAAATCATAATAGTTTGGAATAGGAAAATTATAAGAAAGAAATCTACCCGAAATTGGTCGATGTTCAAACTTGAAAAAATCTTGCGCATTATTACTAATTCCTAATTTAATTTTATATAGAGATAATAATTTCTTCCTGCAATCATATTGATTCCAATAGTCATCAACTCCTTTGTTTGACCATCTTGAATTCTCGGTCGTATAGAATCGATAATGTTTTACTTGAGAACCGAAATTTTCACAATTAAAAATTGAATGAGGGTGAATGAATGAGGCTAACTCTAGATCAGTAGATCCTGGCATATTGGTATAGTTCAACTCGTTTTCCACAGGTGCAAATAACTCTGTACTAAATGCGTCTCTATCCATTACATTTCCGCCTGCTAACCACATGATGCATGTTACATCGCAATCAATTACCTCTGCATCGTTTGTGTTATTTTTACAAATGTCATAAACCAAACGTACATCGAATGTTTGATTAACGTAATAATCACCACCTAAGTTAGCTGATTTGATTTCAAAGAAATATTGTCCATCATTGATCCCATTTGGATTGTTAACAATAAAACTAGTGATGTCCATATACGCGCCCCCTTCGGTAGAAATTTCAGCTGAAACAAGATTCCACATGTTGTTATTTTCATGACCGCATGGAATTCGGACATCAATGTAAAGTCTATCCAGCGCACCTGGACCAAATAGAGACTCATAGGTTGAATACGAAAAACCTCCATTTCCTCCATCACCATCTTGAAAAAAGGCATGTGCTAACAATTCAACCTGATCGCCAGGCATTGTTTTACTAGCATTAATAGGAATAACACTTTCAATTTGACTTAAGGTCATTGGACTACTAACCCCTAGATCAATTAAACCGTTTTCGTTGGCGTCTAAATAACCAAAATTCGTTCGTTTCACTGTGAGCTCATCAACTATCATCCCTGGAGTAACACATCCAGGACAATGAATATTTATTTCATCTATGATTTGTGCCATTGGCATCCAACAGTCTGGACAACTTCCGTAATTAGGACTCAGGTTTAAATACCAATCTACCTGATAACTTGCAGGGTCATCCATGTAGCTAGGACAGCAAGGAGTAAGTGGAAATTTCAACTTTGCATTTTCCATAAACTCTCTTAAGTCCAAATAACTGCTAAAATAGCTCAAATCAAAAATTAATTCAACCGAAGAACTTGGTGCACCGTAGGAAGTATAAGATGAAGTAATGTTTGATACTGGAAATAGGGTAAAATTGGCAGAAACTAAGTTAATCTGACCAGGATCATTATCTGGCCCAAAACTGTTCAGTAACAATCCTTGATCCAAGGTAATCACCACTTTCAATTGACCATTCACATTTCCGTTTGGTGAATTGGCAAATAATTGTTCTATACCCGCATCATTAGCACTATTATTGAAGAAAGTGGTCATAAATTCCATGTTTCGTGTACCATTATAATTACATGTAGAATTTGAACCTCCAAGCATGTCTCCTAAAGGGGAAATATCTTCTTGCACCATCTGAATTTCATATGGTTTCGGATACAAATTATCGTACAAACCATTTACGGGATTATCTTGTCCCCATATAAGTTCGGTTGCATATGGCAGAAGTGTACATTCATTCGAAAAGAATCCACTGCCGTAAATACCATAATTTTGAAAGGCGGTAAGATTCCATGCGTCAAAGTAAATATTACTATTAAAATAGTCATCCGTTTCAGGGCAGCAACGCAACACCTTATATTTTAAAGTAACTTCTTGATTTGGAAGTAACAATGAGACTGTAAATCCTACATTCATAATAGGTGTTTTTCCAGCTAAGATGGCTTCTTGAACGCACTGAGAAGGATTAATATTAATCGCATATTCAATTGTGCTTGGAACTAATGAAATTGCCGTGATATCATTACCAAAGTTATCGAGTAGTTGTATATCTGATAAAAAAACAAGATCTTGGCTACCAGGATAAAAATTATTTTGAGCTTCGGTTAAAGTAAGATTTACTGCGTGTGCATTTGACGCTCCATAATTGACAAACTTGTACTCTCTGTCAGCATACATGGATGAACTTGCGTTGCCTATGTTTTGAGGTTTTACGAAACAAAGGGTTTCAGTTGGGTTGACACCAGTGGGTGTAATTCTATGCGCCAAAACATATGGCTGCACCGCATCACGGGAAATTGATGCCTGATAAATATCAATGGATTGACAAAGATTAGTCGATTCTGGCAATGTAGTCGTCGGAAATGAACTTGGAGGTGTGTAGTTTCCAAAATGACAACCCCAATCTAAATCAAAAGAACTAATTAAAGTTGTGGTTTGATTAGCTCCACAAGTTGTCAGGCATCCATCTATTTGGATGGTTTCGGTAATTCTTAAACTCACAATATTATTCGAAGTAGAAATCGGCAGGTTAGTTGAGTTAAGCCCAAAATCGTACTCAAGAAAATACTGAGATGGAGAGGTTGAAGGAACGGCGGTTGGGGTTGCTGAAATCAACGTATTTATCACTGAACCATTCGCATCGACAATATCCAAAGTTATTGTTAAAATGGAAGCAACATCTGTACACGAAAGTTGATCTGTAAAACGAATTACACCTGAAAAATTTTGTGTTCCCTGATTAGAGAATTCGATAAATCGTGTAATCGTTTGCCCTTGGTGGGAAGTCGCATTTAATGAAGGATCATTGGTGTTTGAACCTACAAATAAAGGGTAATTAACGAAATAGTCAAATCCAGATTCAGACGCCAAAATAACACCAATGCTATTCTTAATATGCCATTCATCTGTATTGAGCTCGAAAGGAATATAATTACCAACTGCATCTTGTGTTGGAGAAATCATATCACATGGAAAATACAAATCGTATGAAATAGTTAATGTTGTATTTGCAATGAGATTAATTCCTGTAATTTCAACTTCCCCAGGATTTGATTGAATTATTTGATACCCATTCGTATTTTGAAAAACTGCAGCATCTGGAAAATCAATCACTAGCGAGGCATTTACGAGCGAAGTTGACCAATTCAAATCGACAGAAAAAGAATTTGAATTACATGTTGAAATCGTGCCAACCGTGCTTACTGAAATCGATTGTGCTTTCGCATTTAAACTCATTAATAAAAGAGCCAACACACTGTAAAAAATAGCTTTTGTCATAAGTAATGTAGTTTTATTTGTTAGCTAATTTAAACTAATTTCAATTTAAAAACAAGAAATAACGTGTTTCAATTAAAATTTGCTTTATCCAGAATGTCTATCAATCTTAAGAAAGTCTCTGCTTTTTACCAAATCGTTGATACAACCAGAATTCCACTGGTATTGCAAAATGCATTTTCGAAAGACGCTTTTTGGCTATCCATTGCAAAGGATAAACAAGTTTGTTCTGTGCCGAAAAACCTAGTTTCATGTAGAATTTGAATTTTTCGAAAAACTTGTATTTTGCATCATTCATCCAAGGACCAGATGATCCGATGTAATCAAATTCAGCCCATTCATGGATCGTTTGTGGTAATTTGTAGCCTTGTGCAACTACCTCATCGGTGATGGCAGAACCTGGATAAGGTTTGAAATAAAAAATAGGCGTTTCAAATTTCGGGTGCATCCGATTGAGTTCCAATGCCATTCTTTTGGTGGATTCAACACTTTTTTCTGTTTCCCCAGGAAATCCAACGATGAATGGAAAGATGACCCCAATATTGTGTTTCTTGCATCGATCTGCGCATGTGTACACTTGCTCCATTTTAATGTCCTTTTTGAGCCAATCCATCATTTCTTGTGATCCAGATTCCACACCAATCAACAATCTTCTCAAGCCAGATTTGGCACATAATTCAAAATCTTCTTCGCTCAAACGCGAACCTTGGTCTGCACGCATGGTTGCCGCCCATGAAATGTTCAATTTTTTGTCTATGAACAACTGAGCAATTTCAACAACCCGATTTCGAAAGGTAAAGTACGTTTCGTCCTGTAAATTCAAATCGGTGAACTTGTATTTCTCATGTAATTCTGCTAATTTATTAACCATTTTTTCGGCCGAAATAGCAGTCCATTTCCGCTCATAAACAAAAGGATCAGCACAAAACGTACAACGAAAATGACAACCTGTAGATGAAATATAATCCAACTGTCGACGACCTTTTTTCTCAAAATATTTTTCAACGTCAATCAACTCATAGTTCACATCAGCAAATTCATCCATGGCAGTGATTGTGCGAGGTTTATTTTTGACAATTTCACCTGATTCATCTCGGAAACAAATACCATCAACGGAAGCTAAATCGCCATTCTTTTCAATGACTTCCACCAATTCTTGAAAAGTTTTTTCGCCTTGACCTTGCACCGTAATATCAATCGAAGATTCATCACGCAACGTGTCTTCAGGAAACAAAGACGTATGCCAACCTCCCCAAACAACAGGAAGTTCTGGTCGCAATTTCTTCACAAATCGACTGATTTGAATCGCATCTTTGATTGGACTACCGGTCAAAGAAGTCACTCCAAAACAAAGTGCCTCATTTAAATGCGATTCAATGGTTTTTGATGGATTGTCATCAATGCGCCCATCAACAATAATTACTTCATACTTCTCAGGATCCAATGGTGAACCGATGGCCAACAGCGCGAGCGGCATGTCGAAAAACACCGATTTTGGATTGTATAGAATGATTTTTTGTCTTTGCACTGAGATGGATTATTGGAGTAAAGATATTGATAAAATGGAGTTGGCAATAAAAGTGGCACTGATTAACAAATCCGAAAGTCAGCTCATGTAAATTAGTTCTTCATTTTTTGGATTTCCGATTGAAATACACAAAAATCGCACATGCAAGACACAAAATCACCCCCAAAATGACCAAAGAATTAACGGTAATCAAAGGAACGGAATAAAATGTTTCTTCACCTTTTGGCCATTGATTATTGGAAAGTATTAATGTCATTTAAAAATACGAATTCAAATATTATGAATTTTGAAAAACTTTGCACTTTTGATTTTAAAAAGAAATGCATTATTGTGAAGATTATTTCATGTACCTTTCAAATAATTTAATAGCTGCCTTCTTCAAATCTTCATATTTCAAGTCATCATTAAAACCAATTCCAGGGTTAAAATGAGAACCCTTCTTGTTGGCACACAGTAAATATTTTGAACCACCCAACTCCACCGAAAACGGTGAATATTCGGTCTGTACCGTTAAAACTATCTCGTCATTTTTGTTTTTTAGATAGAAAATATGTTTATTGTAAATATCCTGCTTATCTCCACTTTCATAACGTTCATAAGCCTGAACTAAATAATCATTCCATTCAAATTGTTCGAAACAAAACTTATCGTTTAGGGTTCCTTCTAGTTTTCCTTGTTTTTGTGCTTCGTACAGCTTGTCTCTGTAGACTTTTGCCTTATCATAATCCATTCGATGAAAATAAATTTGAATCAGTTTAGAGAAAGTATGATAATCATTTGGTTTAATCTCAAGGAGTTCTAAAAATGAAGGCTCTGCTTTGTCGTAATTTCCTGCAAGCGATTCTAGCAATCCAATATTATAGAGTGCATTGATGTAAGAGTCCGTTTCTGTTGAAATTTTCGATTTCGCGATATAAAAAGCTTCTAGTGCTTTTTCGTTTTGTTCTTGGTCAACATAAATTTGAGCGACCATTGAATAGGGTCTATCTGGGCAAAAATTATGTTCGGTAGCCTTAATGTACCACTCAAGTGCCAAATCAAATTTTTCTTGCATGTAATACGAGTCACCTATTCCGCTATAGAAAGCAGCATCCTCTGGATATAAATTGATCGCTAGCTGAAAACTCTTAATCGCATCGTCGTATTTATTTATATAATTTAAAGTAGATCCTTTGATGAAATAGGGTGCTGGATCAGTCGCATCTTTTGCAATGGACATGTCCATAAATTTGAGGCAATTAACATCGTCTTCAATCATGTAAAACGCTTGACCGATATAATACAAAGCCTTTGCTGAATAATCACTTGATTTTGAAGCGTGTTTTATCACTTTTTCATATTGGCCATTTTGAGATAGTGTTTTCAGTTCGAGCGTTATTTCATCTTGAGAAAATCCGACGCTATTAATCAGGCTTAGAAGGAAACTAATTAGTACATTTTTCATCGTATTGATATTAATAGGTTGAAATAAAAACGTTCTATAAAATTCAATTGTCCGCAAATCATTGCTTCTCAAATCTAGTGAATTATTTATTTATGACAAAAAATTGAATTTTGTTAATTCAGAATTTAGTCAAATTTCAATTTGCTTACTTAATACAAAAGTTTATTTTCTCGATTTTAAAATCGTTTCTCTCAAATATATCAATATTTCTTTATTTCAATGACTAAATTTCGATCAATAAAAATGATTATTTATAGGGAAATTAACTTGATCCATCGAGCTATTAACCCATTTTTCTTTGAATTAAAAACTTCATCGATTACCCATATTTCGCACTCCATAAATCAACTTACCATGAAAACTAAACTAAAATTAAAACTTTTCACGGTAAAATTTAAAAATCCCAATATAGATAACAATTACATCATCCTCTTCAAATTCCACAACGCCACTTTCTGCTTGATTTTTGGAATCAACTTTCCTGTTTTTTTTGCTTGCCAACCGTTCATGAGGTATCGAATCGCATTCGTGTAATAAGCATCTGAATATGGCAATTCAAACTGAATTTGTCGGTCGGTGGAAGTAGCCCAAGGCAAAGGATTGATGATTTTTGATTCTACTTCGCTATACAAATCTGTGCCTTTTATAGGATACGCTTTGGTCAAGGTGAGAATACTCGGATTGCAACGTTCGATATGTCTCATCGTCGCCAGAATATCTTCGTGGGTTTCCTCGGGATAACCAACCATAATAAAAGTTCCTGCTTCCATCCCTAATTTTTGCGCTAATTGAATGGTTTCTTGCACTTTTTCAATATTCACCCGGCGATCCATTTTATCGATGATTCGTTGAGAGCCACTCTCCGCTCCTATCCAAATGCGGAAACAACCCATTTCTTTGAGATGGGTAAGAACTTCCACATTCAAACGCTCAGCACGGGTAATGCACTCAAAATCAATTTTTAGATTGGCATTTGCGAATTGTGCATGAAGTTCGGCAATCCATTTGTGACTAACCGTGAAAACGTCGTCCACAAACCACAAAGCTTCTACTTGATATTTTTCTTTCAATTCAAGAATTTCTTCCACTACGCGCGCTGCAGGATTTCGTCGGTAACTTTGTCCGTAAACGGCGGTGCTACACCACTTGCACGTGTAAGGACATCCGCGTTGTGTACTGATACTCAAGGTGCGCTTTCCGTGGTGTTTCTGCCAAACCTCCAAGTATTTTTCCATGTCAATCGCACCTCTGTCGGGAAATGGCAATTCTCCAATTTCTTTGATTTTAGTACGTTCGGATGTTTCAAAAACTTGACCATCTTTGAGAAAAGCAACACTTTGAACTTGTTCGACATCACCTTTATTTGCAATAGTTTCACACAAGTCAAGCATGGTTTGTTCTCCTTCACCGATAACAGCAAATTCAAATCCAGCATTCAAGTAATTTTCAAGATTATAGCGAATGTCTGGACCGCCTATAATCAATCGACAGTTCGGGAATTCCTTGTCCACCCAATTGCGTAATTCCAACAAAGTTACTTTGGTGACGAGGTTTGAATAGAAAGCCACGACATCTGGTTTGGCTTCGAGCATCTGTTGTTTCCATGCTTCACGATTCAGAAATGTGCTATCTATGACCTTTACGGATTTTTCGTTTTGTTTTAAAAACCCAGAAATGTAGAGTAAACCCAAGGTCGCGTATGGACGCATAATTGCCTTTTCTTTTTCGTCTTCTTCAAGAAAATAACCATGGGTTAAAACAATGTTCATATTCGTTTCTTTAAAACAATAAGGTAATGATCCGCATAATTGGCTAAGAAACGGAAAGAAAATAGTTTGTCCAAGAAATTGAAGAAAGAAATCACTACTTTTTTACGTTCAAATTGTTTGGCGAGGTACGAAGGTGGAACAAACAATCCAATTGGTTTTAATTTTTCGACAAAAAAAAGATTTCCTGTCATTGACACAATTTCCTTGGGCGAATAATACCATGTTTTGACTTCCGTTCCGTCGACATTTACTGCGATGAAGTTGTCTGTATTTCGTCGATTTCGTTCCTTCCAGCGACGTTTTAAAACTAAAAACAGCTTATCCCATAAACATTTTTTGCCCATAATTACTAAAATCATGCGACCATTTTCTGGAAGCCGACCATGAACTTTTTGGAAAAATGAACTCAATTCCGATTTCGAAAGGCAATTTAATCCACCGAAATTTGAAAAGAGTAAGTTATAATTCTTCTCAACATTCTCAATGAAGTTGATATCTAAAACATCAAATGAAATTTCTGGAAATTTCGTTTTGGCCACTTCAATCATTTTTGGTGATAGGTCAGTTGCTCGAATATCGAACTTCAAATTTTTCCAACGCTTAGCATCCTCACCAGTACCACAATTGATTTCCAAAACATTGCTTTGCCTGCTTAAGTTCAATGGATGAATATAGCGCCAGACTTGGTTTCGTTGCGTCTTCCCGATAATCGAAAAGGTAAATTGATCGTCATAAGTTTTTGCCGCTGCGTCAAATTCACTCATGATTGCGCAATTTGAATTTCAGTAATTGAGTTTTCAATCCGTTGTATGGTAACAAAGCAACATAGCGCCAAGCTACTTTTTTGTTGCCACGAAACAACTTTGCAAGCCCTTGCCGCCAGCGAAACCAATGATGCACGTAGCGCTGCAAAATTTTATAATATGCTGAAGAATATTCACCCGAGAAAAGCATGTCTAAGTCGTCAGAATCTTTCCAATTCGTTTTTTGGCTCAGTTGACTTTTCACATTTTCGTAGAAAAGTGTTCCCGGCAACGGATAAGAAACAGAAATTCCAATATTATCGGGATTATTGTTCTTCACCATTGCAATTGTTTTAGCAATATCTTCTTTCTTTTCGCCCGGATAACCAAATTGAAGGAAATAGGCTACTTTGGCACCTTTACGTTGCAGTAATTCCGTGCTCGTTTTTATTTGTTCAAGGGTTGTCCCTTTATCCATTGCATCCAAAATTTGTTGCGAGCCACTTTCAGCACCTATCCAAACTTCGTCCAAGCCAGAAGCGACCAGCGCATCGATGGTATCATCTTTCACCAACAAATCCGCGCGACTTTGAATCATATACGGAACTTTAATTCCTTCTTTTTGCAATTCCAAATTAAATTCCTGCACCCAATTTGGTTTTAGTCCGAAAATATCATCAGCAAACCAAATGTGGTCAAATGAAAACAAACTTTTAATGAGCTTCATTTCAGCCACCACGTGCTGTGGACTGCGTGAATTGTAGCGCATACCATAAATCGGTTTCGCGCACCAGTTACATTTGAAGGGACAACCACGCGTTGTGGCCATGTTGATGGAAAAATATCCGTGTTTTTTCCAAGCTTCTTTGTAGGGAGCAATATTGATCAAATCCCAAGCAGGCAGAGGAAGTGCATCAAGATCTGTTCGGATTTTTCGTTTGGTTGTTTGAATGATTTCACCATTTGCGATTGTTGCAATTCCGTCAATTCCATTGGTTTCTTTGCCATCTCTTAAATTTTCCAATAATTCCATCAGGGTATCGTCACCTTCACCCATCAAGATTTCATCAGCGCCTATTTCGAGGTGTTTTTGGAAGTGATCGGTTGAATCACTTGAAGAAACGATGACATGAATCCCTCTTTTTTTCGCGAGCTGAATCATTTCAAAAGCCGCCTCGCGCATGTTGGTGAGACACATTTTGGTCAGGTAGTTGAAATCATCGTCATACAAAACCAAAACATCTGGCTGAAAACGGTCCAAACTCGGAAGAATAGCTGCTGCATTTTCAGCAAAATTGACATCAAACAATTCGACCTCAAAACCTTTAGATCTAGCGAATGAAGCCACTTGAATTGTCGCTAAGGGTGGATAAGGCTTTCGCTGAATCCATTGCTTCTGGTCGAACATCAAAAAATAACTGTGACTAAAAAGCACTTTCATAAGAGACAATGACAATTGGGGAATCAAATTTAAGGAAATTAGGTTGATAATACCCCTACTTCGATATCTCTTTACCCCAATTTTTTGGATTGTTTTCAATATATTTTTGAATTCGATTAAAAGATGCAGAATTTCGGATTATGTGATCATAAAAAAGGGATTGCCATTTGAAATTTGGATTGATTTTATGGGCATACTTGGATACAACAGATTTGTAAGACCTTACTATAGTTGAAATTGAACCTGGTTTTGGTGAGATTTTAGACATTTGTTCATTTATGGTAATGGGCATTGTGGAAATGTTGCATTGCAACATTTCCACCAAATCATTATCCATATCATCCACCGATTTATCAACAATCAAAATTCCATGAACATGATTTGGCATCACCACAAAATTTCCCAATTTGACAAAAGGAAAATGCATTGGGATTTCGAACCAAAATTTTTCGGCCAGTTGACCAATTTCATTTAACATCATTTTACCATCGAAAATTTCACCGAAAAAATGTTCTCTGTTTTGAGCGCAAATTGTGATAAAATAAGATCCATTGTTTCTGTAATCCCATTTTTGCAAACGGATTGAACCGATGTGGTACTTGTTTTTGAATTTATCCATTTAGGTAGGTTTTTTTTGTTACCTAAATATAATTCTATTTTTTTTCCTGACAAATTCTTGCAGATGAAATTTCGATTCAATTTCAGGGTTTAAGGTTTCTTGAGGGTGTTTTTTCTTGGGAAAAGATAATCTTTAAATTCGAATTAGTCTTTGAACAATATCAACCGATAGTTATTTTTCGGATTAAAATTAGTTAGTGTATTATTCTCAGAATCGTAAATGAAGTTCATTTTGCCTTCAACTAAATTTAGTGTATCGTTTTGAAATAAATAAGTACCAGTTTCCATAGGTCTTATGTCGAAATCATTATTCAAGCACAGAATTACCCTGCTATTATTGTAGACTTTGGATGTTATGTTCAATCGAAAACTATATAATATCGAAAACGTCCCACGTGCACAAGAAGCAATGTATTCTGAATCTTCTTTCATTTGACCCTTGAAGCCTAGTGTCTTAGACGTAAATCGGTGGGTAGGAATCATGGACTCGCATGCGGACACAGTATCCGTGCCACGCAATAAGGTTTGTATTTTCCAAGTTCCTTCAATTTTTATTTTTCTCTTTCGAAGCGAAGAAAAGGAAAGCAAGAAAATCGAACAGCCTAAGACCAAATAAAGAAGTTTATTCATCTTATATTAAACGTAAAAAATGTTCGATTATGTTGCAAAAAAATAATTTTATGAAATCAAAGAATTAGAAATGTTGCGTGATCATTTGAGTTGTTGATAACGAAAAATTTAACTGGACAAAAACAATTTGACCATTGAAGGCAATAATTTTGACTATACTAAAACAAAATTCGCCTTTTTAATTTCCAACTCTAAAATCGATTTCGCAAATTCAACAAAACGATCAAGATCTGCATGATTCGTTGCGATCCCTACAGATACGCGAATTGCACCTCGAATTTTCCCTGTGAATGCAATTAAATCGTAGTAATCACCAGCAGTTTTGGATGCAAAATAGTTTGACATTTCTTCTTGAGAGATGCAATTATTTGCTTCGTCAATTCCTGGATTGCAAAAACAACCAGAGCGAATTGAAATTGTACGTTCATTCGCTAAATTCTCGATGGAAGCGAAAGGGATTAAATTTCGTTGATCGTCAAAAAAGTTGAGAATGATATTCCCTCCCCGCTGGTCAAAATTCGAAGGTCCGAAGATTTTGACCAAAGGATTTCCATTCGGATATTTCAATTCCAATAAGTGGTCATACAAATAATGAATCAGTTCTTTGACACGTGCATTAATGCGCTCAATTCCGATGGAATTAATATAATCGAGACCGAATTTAATACTCGGGATATTGGCATAATTCAACGTTCCATCTTCGAAGCGCTCATGACCAGAAGCCAAGAATTTATTTTGTGTGACAGCAGAAACCAAGGTAACCGTTCCACCAGCAAACCAAGGTTTTTGGAGTTTATTGAAGGTGGATTTTTTAATCAGTAAGCAACCAATTCCTGTTGGGTAACCAAAAATTTTGTAGAAAGACATCGAAACAAAATCCGGTTTGTATTGCGATAAATCCAATTTTGAGGTTGGAACATACGCTGCGGCGTCCAACAAGACATCAAAACCTCGTTCTTGGGCATACGAAATCCAATCCAAATTGTGTTTTACACCCGAAACATTTGATTGTGCAGGGAAAGCAAATAAGTTATTGGTATCAGAAGCAGCAGAATTTAATGCACTTTTTAACGTTTCTTCATTTAATGATAAATCTTCATGGTTCATCGGAATGTAAACCGTTCTCCCTCTTTTACCGTTGCAAAATTCTCGAATTCCATTCACAGAATTATGATTATCACTGGTCAAAACAAAGGAGCTTTTATCTGAAAACGGGTAGCTTTCTCCTACTATTTTCAAAGCTCCAGAAGCATTAGAAGTAAAAATACATTCGTAATCAGAAGCATTGAAAAAATCTAAAATTTGTTGACGCACATCTTCCACCAATTTCGTTGCCAATTGTGAGGTTGGATTTGTAGAATGTGGATTGCCTAAAACGTTTTCGGCAAGCAATTTAACATGTTTTTCCAATATTGATTTGGGGCACAAATTACCTCCTGTAAAATCCAAATAAACGTGATTTTGTTCATCTAAAGCTGGATATTCAGTCGAGCGAAGCGCTTCGAAATATGCGTTTGAGTCAGTCATTTTTATAATTCAAGTAGAAATGAAACAAGATTTTTCAAAGATAGGGAAATTTGATATGATGATTTGGTGATTTGAAAATTTGAAAATTTGAAAAAACAAGATTCATGGATTCCTAACTACAAGAACAAGATACATTTCACACATCAAAAAGTATTAATGTTAAATTTGCACACTTAAAAGCATTCAAACACGCATGAAGATTTCATATAACTGGCTAAAAAGCTACACAAACATTTCAGTTTCGCCCGAAAAACTTGGAGAAATACTAACTGATACTGGACTTGAAGTCGAAGGAATTACGAAAATTGAAGCGGTTAAAGGCGGACTTCAGGGCGTTGTGGTTGGAGAAGTTTTGACTTGTGAAAAGCACCCAGATGCGGATAAATTAAAAGTAACTACTGTTTCCATTGGATCTGATGAACCGCTACAAATCGTTTGTGGTGCGCCAAATGTTGCCGCTGGACAAAAAGTCATAGTCGCAACTGTTGGTTGTACTTTACATCCAACTCCTGAAGAAGATTTTAAAATCAAAGCCGCAAAAATTAGAGGAGTTGAATCTTTCGGAATGCTTTGCGCTGAGGACGAATTGGGCATTGGAAAATCGCATGATGGAATTTTGGTGCTTCCAAATCATTTAACTGTTGGAAGTCCAGTTGCCAATTATTTCGAACTTGAAGATGATTATGAAATTGAAATAGGCCTAACTCCAAACCGCGCGGATGCGATGGGACACATTGGTGTAGCTCGCGACTATGTTGCTTACATGAACGTGCATGAACAAGCGAACTTGACTCTCAATTTCCCTTCGATAGATGAATTTAAGGTTCAAGACGAATCGCTGAAGATTGATATTTCGGTCGAAAATGAAGATTTATGTCCAAAATATGCTGGACTTACCATAAAAAATGTTGAAGTAAAAGCTTCGCCAGCATGGCTTCAAAAACGCCTTAGAGCTGTTGGACTATCGCCAATAAACAATGTTGTTGATGCAACAAATTATGTGATGCGCGAGCTTGGAACTCCACTTCACGCATTCGATTGCGACAAGTTGAATGGAAAAATCGTTGTCAAAACATCTAAAAATGGTGATTCATTTACAACATTAGATGATGTAACAAGAACTCTTTCTGATTCTAATTTGATGATTACCAATGGAAATGAGCATTTGTGTATTGCTGGAGTTTTTGGTGGAAAAGATTCAGGAATTAAGGATTCAACCACAAATGTGTTTTTGGAATCGGCTTATTTTCAACCTGTTTCAGTTCGAAAAACGGCGAAAGAGCATGGCTTGAATACAGATGCTTCATTCAGATTTGAACGTGGTGTAGATCCATCCTTAACAGAATATGCATTGAAACGATGCGCATTGCTGATTCAAGAAATTGCTGGTGGAACAATTTCCATGGCACCAAAGGTGATCGGAACAGGAATTTCGTTGACACATCAAGTGGAATTCAATTTCGAGCGATGCAATAAATTGATTGGAGCAAATATTCCTAAGGAAATTGTGACTCAAATTCTATTGAATTTGGATATAAAAATTGTTTCAGAATCAAACGTCACAGCGCAATTGGAAGTACCAAGTTACCGTGTTGACGTAACGCGAGAAGCGGATGTGATAGAAGAAATCCTGAGAATTTACGGTTTCAACAAAGTTCCATTGCCGGAGAAAATGAATATGTCTGTAGGCAAATTCCCGAATCCAGATCCAGAAAACGTTCAAGCCGTTATTTCTGAATTTTTAGTTGGAAAAGGATTTGTAGAAACATTGAATAATTCATTGACCACTTCGACTTATGTTGAAAAATTGGGTGGAGAAACGTTGAAGCCAGAACATAATGTGGAGTTATTGAATCCTTTGTCGCAAGAATTGAACGTAATGCGTCAATCATTAATTTTCAATGCATTGGAAGTTATTGAGCACAACCAAAACAGACAAAATCCAGATTTAAAATTGTTTGAATTTGGGAAAACATACCACAAATACAGCGAAAAATATACTGAAAATCGACATTTATTTCTTGCCATTTCTGGTCGGAAAATGGTTGAAAATTGGAACAGTTCCAATGAAAATCAATCGTTTTATTCCATCAAAAGTTATGTAAATGGCATTTTCGAGCGATTAGGATTAAGTGGTTTATTGAAAGAATCGGCGATAAAGTCAACCGATTTAATCGATGGCGTTCAACTTTCAATTTTAAAAAATAAGGTTGGTCAAATTGGTTGGGTTTCAAGTGCTTTGAAAAAACAATTTGGCGTTAAAAACGATGTTTTTGTTGCGGACTTGGATTGGGATGTGATTCTTCAATCGCTGAAAATGACTAAAATCGTGTACAAAGAATTGCCGAAAACATTTGCTGTTCGTCGCGATTTCTCATTGCTCTTAGACAAAAAAGTTACGTTTAGCGAAATCGAAGAAATTGCACGCAATACGGATAAGCAATTATTGCAAGAAGTTGGACTGTTTGATGTTTATGAGGGCAAAAATTTACCTGAAGGCAAAAAATCGTACGCTGTTTCTTTCAAATTCCAAGATGCTGAAAAAACGCTTAAAGATGCTCAAATTGACGCGATGATGGAGAAAATCAGAGCAGAACTAGAGGGGAAATTAGGGGCTGAGTTGAGATGATTTGAAAATTTGATGATTTGACGATTTGAAAATTTGGATTTTTTGATATTAGTTTTTAACTTTAGTATCAACCTAAAATTTTTAAATCAATGAGTACCTACAAATCATTTCAAGACTCCAAAGTTTGGCAAGACAGTCGTAAATTAAACAAAGAGATTTTTACAATCCTCGAAAGTAAAAACAACTCAAATTTGGGATATCTAACAAATCACATTTTTAAAACCGCAGGAAGTGTAATGGATAATATTGCAGAAGGTTTTGAGCGCGAAGGCAATAAAGAACTAATCCAGTTTTTATATTTTTCAAAGGGAAGCGCTGGCGAATTACAATCGCAATTAATCAGAGCAGTTGATTTTGGTGTAATTGAGGAAACAGAATTCAACCAACTGAACTCAAATCTCATTCACATTTTGCAACAATTAAGTAATTTTATCAGCTATTTAAAACGATCCGAACTAAAAGGAAACAAATACAAAGTCGAATTGAAATAACCCCAATTTTCATCGCGTAGCAGCAACAAAGTTAAATCTTCGAATCTTGAAATCTTCAAATTAATATGAGCACATATTTCATCACAGGAATCTCAACCGACGTAGGAAAAACAGTTGTTTCGGCAATCATTGCAGAAGCGCTAAAGGCGCATTATTGGAAACCTATCCAAGCGGGAGATTTGGACAATTCGGATTCGATTAAAGTTAAAAATTTGACCGAACATGTAATTGTCTTGGGAGAAGCATATCGCTTGAACCAAGCTATGTCGCCCCACGCTGCCGCGAAACTGGATAAGGTTCAGATTCCTTCAAGTATTCCGATGCCTGATGTCTTAGGAAATTTGATTATCGAAGGAGCCGGAGGATTACTGGTTCCCTTCAATGCGCAAGGTACTGTTTTGGCTGATTTGGTTAAGACTTGGAATATTCCAGCTATTGTTGTTTCTCGTCATTATTTGGGAAGCATTAACCACACTCTTTTGACTATTGAAGTGCTGAAAAATCGAGGCATCAACATTAAGGGAATCGTCTTTGTCGGCGATGAAAACAAAGAAACGGAGTCAATTATTGAGCAAATATCGGAAGTTAAAATTCTTGGACGAATTCCAATGGCTGCGGGAATTACAAAGGAATTTATTTTAGAACAAAGCAACCTTTTTAAAGATTTATTGAAGCAATTCTAAACAGAACAATCTGTTTAATTAAATCCATTGGCATATCTTGATCTAACGGAAATTGCACAGATCCTTTGCCTTGTTTATAAATCGAAAGTTCTTTTTTGAATGCTTCGTGTCCGTTTGGAGTCGCATAAAATCCTACATGATTTTTATATCCAGCGAAATAAACCAAGGGTTTTCCTTTGAATTTGTAGGCTGGCATTCCGTAAGACATTGATTCAATTGCTTCTGGTGCTGTAGATAAAATAAGTGCACGAACTTCGTTCAATTTTTGTTGCGTTTCGGATGGAAATGTGGAAATATATTGGTCGATTTCGTTCATTCTAAAAAGTTTAATTTCGATATTAATTTGGTCTGCAAACAAAAATAAGAATTTTCTATAAGAATTGCACTTGCCAATACAGCTCGCCTATTTTGTTCGTTAAATTTGCACCATGCAAGAAAAATCACTTTCAGAATTAGATCAGGCTCACGTTTGGCATCCTTTCACCCAAATGAAAACAGAAAAAAATCGTTTGGAAATAATTGCTGCAAAAGATTCTTGGTTGTTTAGTGCCGATGGGAAAAAATACCTTGATGTTAATTCTTCTTGGTGGGTCAATGTGCATGGTCATGGAAATGATCACATTGGTCAGGCAATTACTAAACAATTCTCCAAACTTGATCACACCATTTTTGCAGGAGCTACACATCCAAAAGCTGTTGAACTGGCGACAAGGGTTTGCAAATTGCTTCCTTCTAAATTTCAAAAAGTATTCTTTTCTGACGATGGCTCGACAGCAGTTGAAGTGGCGCTGAAAATGGCTTTTCAGTTTTTTCATAATCAAAACAAAGGACGAAAACGTGTTCTTGCGCTGAATGGAGCATATCATGGCGATACGTTCGGAGCGATGTCAATTGGTCAACGTGGATATTTTAACAAACCTTTCGAGCATTTTTTCTTCAATGTTGATTTTTTGGATTTCCCGACCAAAGAAAATGAAGAAAATGTATTGCAAGAAGCCGAAAAACTGTTCAAAACCAATGAATTTGCTTGTCTGATCGTTGAGCCTCTAGTTCAAGGTTCAGCAGGCATGCGCATGTACACATCAAATTTTCTTGACAGATTAACAAAACTTGCGCATCAGAATGGAATTCTTGTCATTTTCGACGAAATCATGACAGCTTGGGGTCGGACGGGAACGCTTTTTGCAATGGATCAATGCACCGAAAAACCAGATATTGTCTGTCTTTCCAAAGGATTAACAGGAGGAGTTTTACCTCTAGGTTTGACTGTTGCTACCAATGAAATTTACAATGCATTCCTTTCGGATGAAAAAACAAAAGCGCTGTTACACGGACATTCATTTACTGGAAATGCATTGGCATGTGCCGCCGCTTGCGCAAGTCTAGATTTATTTGGACAACAAGAAACGTGGACTAAAATCAATCAAATGTGTGCTTGGAATTCAGATTTCGCAAATGAATTGGTGAACCATCCTCAAATCGAGGAAGTCCGACAATGCGGAACCATTCTAGCGATTGAATTGCTTGTAGATGAAGGAAGTTCTTATTTTTCTTCGATTCGAGATAAGGCATATACTCACTTTGTTGACCATGGAATTTTACTACGTCCGTTGGGAAATGTGTTGTTTTTTAATGCACCTTATTGCTTGACAATAGATGAGTTTGAATTGGCACATCGAAGCTTATTAAGTTTTCTTGATTCTTTGTAATTTCAGCCGATTTTTTACTCTTTGAGTATCCGCTTGTTTACCCTAAAATTTATGCTGAAATTCAACCATTTAACCAAGAAACGAGCCATGATTTCAACCAATTTTTCACTCTTTGAGTGTCCGCTTGTTTACCCTAAAATTTATGCTGAAAGATAACCAATTAACCACAGAAAGAGCCGCAATTTCAATCGATTTTTTAACCTTTGATTATCCGCTTGTTTGCCCCGAAATTTATCATGAAAATCAACCATTTAACGGCAGAAAGAACTGTAATTTCAACCGATTTTCCTCCTTTTGAGTATCCGCTTGTTTACCTTGAGATTTATCCTGAAAATCAACCATTTAACTACGGAAAGAGCCGTGATATCATCCGATTTTTCACCATTTGAGTATCCGCTTATTTACCCTGAAAAATCACATAAATTAATCACTCTAAAAAAGAAAAAAACGAAGAATTAATCTACTCTGTTGTATCAAGTGTCAGAGGTACTACAAATTAATTTATCTACCAACTCCTTCCACCTCCCCCACCAGAAGAACGTCCACCACCCCAAGAACCGCCACCACCAGACCAACCGCCTGAACTTCCACCGCTAGACCAGCCCCGAGTTGTATTCGTTGAAGTTTTTACAATTCTTGGAATTACGTAGGTGCTAATATCCACGTGCTTGCAATTACGACAAGAATATTTTCGTTCACCTGTTCCTGAAGAATAGGTCGTTGCAGCGGTAATTTGACGATCGTAATCTTTGATGTATGTTTGGTAGTTACATTTTGGGCACTTGGAATAAGCTGAAAACATTGGCCGATAAGGCAAAACAACAATGTCTGTTTTCGTGTCTTCCAGCCATACGTCGTAATCAACACTTCGTACCAATTCTTCTGTCAATTGACCTGATGTCAAAAATTCATCTTCTTCTTGGTCGCTCAATTTGTGCATCACTCCACCCGTTTTTCCTGAAAAGCGAATCATGTCACGATAGCGCTGACGCAAGGCTCCAATGAGTTTAAATAGCAATAAATAGGCGATAGGAAACAAAACGAAATAAATGCCTAAGTGGAAATATCGTATGATTCCGTATTTTTTGTAAGGATCAATTTGATTTCGGATGAAAATCAACGCTATTAAAAATGGAACAATAAAAAGCAATTGCCATCCTGCTATTCCCATCCAAAAACCTATTTTTTGATAGAAAGGAGTGTAATTTTGATTATAGTAATTCGGATTTTGTATGGCTGAATTGTCTTGGTACGAATCCACTATTTTTCCAGATAAATGATTTGCAACTGCATTCATTCCACGCAATAAACCCTGATCGTAATCGCCTTCCTTGAAATACGAAATCATGTATTCATCGATGATATCCGTACATTGAACATCAGAAAGCACTGCTTCTGTTCCATCGCCTGTTTCAAATTCAATTCTCCGCTGATCGAGCACAAAAAGAACAAGTAAACCATTGTCTTTGTTGGCATAACCAAGTCCCCATTCATTGAACAAATCTGTTGCAAAATCTTTTGGAACGTTGTTGCCTATTGAATTCAAGCAAACCAACGCAACTTGGAATGTATCACTAGTTTCAATTTTTGATAAAATCATGTTGATTTCAACTTCTGTTTGGTCACTCAGAATGCCATCAGGATTAGAAACATAACCCCCTCCGTTCTTTTTTGGATCTGGCACATCCGAAACCTGCTCATATTCTTGCGAAAAAGAAACAGAGGTCAGCAACAAAAAGACAAAAGCTAGTAATCTATTCATTCAATTCAATCATTTGATAACCATCCAATTCTTTATGCGATTTTAAATGGCTGTTGTATTTAGCAACACTTTCCAAATATCGTTTTTTTGCAACTGCAATGCGATTTGTTTGTCCTTCCATGTTCACCAAATCGGCATCTGTGAAGTAACCCGTTGATTTCGCATTTCCCCAAGCCAATTTGAATGAAGCTTCCGATTTTTGTATGTTGTCAAATCCATAATCGGTCACAGATTTTTGCAATTCATTTTTCATGGATTCGTCTTGAACCGCCGCTAACAATTCCAAAACCAATTCGTTTCGACGTTGAATGGCTGCTGAATAATTCGATTTTGAAATTTCAACATTAGCTTCCAGCGATTCAATGCTTGAGTTTGTTGCAACATTCGATGATTCGTTCGTTGATTTTGGACCTCGATTGCACATAAAAAACACCACAAAAAGTAACAGAATTCCTCCAGCGACAAATCCCACCAATTTCAAGCTACGTTTATGCGTTTTGCCTTCTTGTTTCTCTGCTTCAACAGCGCTAATTACATTCAACGCTGGTCCATCGAGCGGATCGTTTTTCAATTCCATGCGCGCATAGTGCTCAGCTTTTGCAAAAAGATCATGATTTTTTTCAACGTAAGCCAATTTCAAATAGCATTGTGCTAAAATCGCATTTCCATCTTTGATGTAAGGATTTATAGAAGTTGCTTCTTCAGCCGATTGTATGGCATCGGTATAATTTTGAACCCGCAAATGTCCTAAGGCGGTGTTCAACGAAGTTTCGGCTTTTATAAGCAAATCTTGCCATTCGTTTTCGGATAAACCCATTGAAAGCGCAAGTTCCTTTAATTCATCCAAGGTTAGTGGACGTTCGCTGTCGAATTCAGAAGCTTTGATAACTTCTTGAATATGCGCTCGAAACTTATCTTCTGAAATACTTGAGTTTTCCATTCCCACGATGAAATCAAGATTCTTTTTTCGCCAAAACAACTTTCACCCGTACTGTGACATGATGAAATTTTGGGTAAAACGTACCAGGCTCAAACTTTAATTCTGAAACCAATTGCTTGCCTTTCAACCGCGTTGGAGTAGAAATAACTGTTGTTTTTTCACTTAGTAATTTTATCGATGTAACATTTCCCTCATTATCGACAGCCAAATCGTAGAAAATTTCACCAGTTGAACTACCAATAACGATAAAATCAGTTGTTGATTTTAACGGTCTTTGCGCATCGACTAGTTCGCCACTCATCAGCTGTGCGCTAACATTAAAGTTTATTAAAAGAAATAAGACAGCGATAATTTTCATGAATGTATATTTTTCGAACTAAAATTAAGCTTTTTTTCGGAGAGCAGTTTGATAGGATCAGGATAAAATGTGTTGTGCTTGAAAATTGGGAATTTCACAGAATTTTCCCCTCTAAAAATTTAAACTTATAAACTTTTACAAGAATAAAAATTTAAAAATTTAATTTTTTAGTGAACAGTCTGATTTTATTGACCTGTAGCCCAATCATCGCAAAATTAGCTACCTTCATTATTTATGAAAATTTACAGAAAAATCCAACTTCGATAATGCCTTAGATTAGCCACAATGAACAAGGTGAAATTACATAAGTTTGGAATTTCTATATTCTCCTAAAATGGGCTTTTCAAAGATTTTCCCCTCCAAAAATTAATTCTTTTAAACTTTTAAAAAAATAAAAATTTAATTTTTTAGTGAACAGTCCGGTTTTATTGACCTGTAGCCTTCCTATTGAAAAATTAACAATTCCTAATTTTGATCCAAATTGACCACAAAATCTGACTCAATTCACCCTGCTTTGAAATCTTGACCAGTCAAAAAAACGGGAGACTTCAGATCACTTCAAAAACAAACTTATCTCAAAATCAACCACATCGCCTTCCTGAGGAGAAGAAGCCATTCCGAAATCTGTTTTGTCAAGTGTTGCTTTACCGACAAAATACTTTTTACCATTCTTTTCACCCGCATACTTCAAGAAAACATCTTGAGGCATTTTCTTTCCGAGCATTTCAAAATTTCCTTTCAGCACAAAACCGTCTTCTTTTGCTTCCATGTTTTTAGAAACGTAGCGCATTTTAGGAAATTTTGGTTCATCAAAATAATCCGCTTCCATGAGAGATTCATCGCGCATAGAATTAAATGTAGACAGATTCTTCACTTTCATTTCCACATTAAACTCAGTGTTTTCCAGCGTTTCACTAATGGAAACTTTTCCTTCGATCTTGGTAATCTCACCTTTCGTAATTCCACCTTTTGGTCCAAGTTGAAACGAAATGACGGACGATTCATCGATGGTGTAATTCCCTTTGATCGATGCCCAATCTTCACCCTTTACGGAAGAAACAAGATCTTTTTCCTCGACTTTTGTATCTGACTTTTCCGTTTTTTCAACTTCGGTTTTGGTTTCAGTTTGTGCGAAAGGATCGTTGTACATTGTTAATCCAAAAATCACCGCTATCGGAAGAATGAAAGCCAAGCTATATCCGTTTCGCGACCACAAACCGACAAGGGCCAAGCCAGCCAATGAAGCAACAAAAGGTTCTATACCTCCAAAAGCCGGGTGAACATTATTTAACATCAAAATTGCTAAGAGCAAACTTGCGCCCATGAGCGAAAACACGATCGACCAAATCCATTTATTTACTTTTTGGGCGAGAATCAACATTCCCATGGATCCTGCTCCAACCAAAAGTCCAGCAATTGTTTTTCCAATGGTCAAGTCCACTGATTCTAATTGATACTTCTGAATAAATCCACCCATTAACGCAAAGGCAATTAAGGCGAGTGAAATGTAATTTCGATTTGAATCAGAATATGCATTGAAGGCAAAAACACCAATTGCTATAAGCAAGAAGCTAATCCATGAACCAAGAAACGTTGCAAAAATTGTCACAAATGCAAGAAATACCAGTACAACCGCAGATTCCAATCTAGCTGGTTCAAGTTCTGGAAAAAGTTTATGGACAGCTAATTTCTTTATTTCCAAAAGAATCACTAATAAAATCCCAAACACAGGAAGCATGAGTACTTTTGGTTGCGAAAAGTCCATGGAGTAATTGAGGTACATCCATTCTTTGTTGCCCAAAACATAGAAAATCCCTAATAATGTTAATGGTGCAATAAATTTCAACCAAGACTTTGAAATTAGCGCTCCCAGCAAGAAATTAACGGCTAAGTAAATCCCCACCAATCCAACAAAAGTACCCTTCGATTCGATGGGCGTAATTTCTGAAGCCATAAAAGACGTCGAAGCAAGTATCAATAATAAGGTGATGATGTTTGATGCGCCGACATTATTTTTGATAATGAGTCCCAAAGAAGCGAGTGCGAGAAATGCAAATCCAATGATCATAATTTAGTATTTTAAATGAAAGGATTACGTTTTACCAATCACTTTTGTAATCCACAAAGTAAAATTACAAAAATATTATTTACCATGGTAAATAAATCAACTAAATTTAGTTATAGTGAAGAATTCAAGAGAGGATTCTCCAACAATTTATGAAAATACGGATGCGCCAAGTTCTTTTCCAAGAGCATTAAATGTTCAATGCGATGACAATCAGAACCAGCAAAATCTATCATTTTTTGATCAATCAAACGCCTGGCTTGTTTTTGCACTTCTGGACCATAATGACCAATAATTGAAAGTAAATTCAACTGAATTTTTACTCCTTTCGCTCGGAACGCTTTTGCTTCATCCAAACTATCCCACCAATACATATATCGCTCGAAATGGGCAATGATTGGCGTGTAACCAGCTGATTGTAGTGCGAAAATCATCCCTGAAATATTCGAAGGTTCGTCTGAGAAAGCAAATTCAACCAAAACATATTTTGGACCAAACGAAAGCACTTGCTCTTCTTTGATCAATTTTAGAAAATAATCATCAAAATAATATTCGGCAGCTGCTTCAATTTCAATTTTCAAACCTAATTGAGTGGCTGCGTCTTTGACATCACTCAAACCTTTGGTAATGTTTTTGGGTGTATTTCGATAGAAATCCCAATAAATATGCGGGGTCGTAATTACCTTTCGATAGCCCAAAGATTCAAACTTTGCCAACATTGCAATTGAGTGATTCATGGATTTGGACCCATCGTCAATTCCTGGAATTAAATGGCTGTGCATGTCCACTCCGATTTCAGAAAGTCGAATCGGAGCTAGTTGTTCCTTTTTTCTGAAAATATCGAAGATTTTACCCATTTTCTATCTATTGTTGTACATGCTGCTGTAATAGGATTGGTAAGCACCTGAAGTGACTTTCTCAACCCAATCTTCATTCGATAAATACCAATCAACCGTTTTTTCAAGTCCTTCTTCAAACGTAATGCTTGGCTTCCAACCTAATTCGTTTTCCAATTTACTTGCATCAATAGCGTAGCGCATATCGTGTCCTGCGCGATCTGTCACGTGATGGATCAAAGATTCTGAGGTACCAAGTTCACGTCCTAATTTTTGGTCCATCATTTGGCAAAGGAAACGAACTAATTTGATATTTGTCCATTCATTTAAACCTCCAACATTATATGATTCTCCAATTCTACCTTTATGAAAAATCTCAACAATGGCTCTTGCATGATCTTCAACCCACAACCAATCGCGAATATTCTCACCCTTACCATACACCGGTAGCGGTTTGTTCTTCAAAATATTGTGAATCATCAATGGAATTAATTTCTCTGGAAAATGATGACTACCGTAATTATTCGAACAATTGGACATCTTCACAGGAAGACCATACGTATGGTAAAATGCATTTACAAAATGATCTGACGATGCTTTTGAAGCGGAATATGGACTTCTTGGATCATAAGCTGTAGTTTCCATAAACAAACCTTCTTCGCCCAAAGAACCATACACCTCATCGGTTGAAACATGATGAAATACATGATTTTCTTTGTTCACCCATTTTTCCTTCGCTATTTGCAATAAGTTCACCGTTCCAACAACATTGGTCATCACAAAATCCATCGGACCTTCAATAGAACGATCCACATGCGATTCAGCAGCTAGATGGATAACATCAGTTACTTTAAATTTTTCAAAAACTCCTTCAACATCTTCACGCGAAACAATATCACCTTTTACAAATGTGTAATTTGGCAGAGAATCAATATCTTTTAAATTTTCAAGATTGCCTGCGTAAGTCAACTTATCAAAATTGACAACTAAATAGTTCGGAAAATTATTCACAAGGTGTCTCACAACATGAGAACCAATAAAACCAGCTCCACCCGTGACCAAAATTACTTTTTGATATTCCATTTCTAAATAGAACTTTAGATAATTTGCAAAAATTCAAATCACAATGACCAATAAGTCATGTTGTTAATTTTATCCTTAAAAATTCCTTTTACATCAATAAAAATTCCTTGATCGTCTTTCATTAACGCTCTGAATTGCGCTTCGTTCATGTCTTGATACTCTTTATGGTTTACCGCAACAATAATAGCATCGTAATCGCTAGAAGCTTTATCAATTAGACCAACACCATATTCGTGCTCCATTTCTTTGGAAGAAGCATGCGGATCTATTAAGTCAACATGCACTTGGAAAGACAACAATTCATTAACAACGTCAATCACTTTCGAATTACGTATATCACTCACATCTTCCTTAAATGTTGCTCCCATAACCAAGACACGTGCATCTTGAATGTGTTTTCCTTTGGCAATAATCATTTTAACGGTTTGCTTTCCGATATATGGTCCCATAGAGTCATTTACCGCACGTCCACTTGTAATAATTTGTGCATGGTAACCTGCTTGTGCCGCTTTGTGCGTCAAATAATATGGGTCAACACCAATGCAATGTCCACCTACTAACCCTGGAGAAAATTTCAAGAAATTCCATTTCGTTCCAGCCGCTTTTAACACATCAAAGGTGTTGATATTCAACTTATTGAAAATCATTGATAATTCATTGATCAAGGCAATATTTACATCGCGTTGCGTATTTTCAATGATTTTTGCAGCCTCAGCTACTTTAATTGTAGTGGCTCTATGAACTCCAGCACCAACAACTAATTCATAGGTCTTAGCAATTTGATCCAAAGATTCATCACAACATCCAGAAACGACTTTAACCACGTTTTGTAAGGTATGCTCTTTGTCTCCTGGATTGATTCTTTCTGGCGAATAACCCACTTTGAAATCGTCTTGAAATTTCAAGCCTGATAAGGTTTCCAGTACAGGAATACAATCTTCTTCTGTACACCCAGGATAAACAGTCGATTCGAAAACGACATAATCACCTTTTTTCAATACTTTTCCAACAGTACCAGATGCTCCGAGTAATGGTTTTAAATCTGGCAAATTGGATCCATCAATTGGTGTTGGAACCGCCACAATGTAAAACGTGACATCTCTCAAATCTTCAATGCTTGCTGTGAATTCAATATCACAACCATCGAAATCTGAAGACTCGAGTTCGTTACTTGGGTCGATTTTGTTTTTCATCATATCAACCCTTTCTTGGTTGATATCAAACCCTACTACTTTAATTTTTCTTCCAAATTCCAAGGCTATAGGCAAACCAACGTACCCTAGTCCAATTACTGCTAATTTTGTCTCCTTTGCAATTAGCTTATCATAAATCAAGTTGCTCATTTCTTACTTTATAAATTCGTTCAATAATTTCTACTACTTTTAATCCTTCAAGCGCATTCGTAGTAGCAGAGCTTCGGCCTTTAAGAGTATCTATTACATTTTGAATCACATAATTATGATTCGCAGCTGAACCTTTGTAGGCTCCATAATCATTTCCAGGATTCGTTGGCGCCAATTCAGGCATTTCATAATCTGTGATGTTACACACTTCCACTTCATTCATGTATTGACCACCAATTTTTACACTTCCATTTTTCCCAATAATGGTAATAGAACTTTCCAAATTTTGGTTTGCAACCGATGTAGAATAATTTATACAACCCATTCCTCCGTTGATGAAATCGAAGCTTACAAATCCAGAATCTTCGAAATCTGTGTAATCTTTGTGTGTGAAATCAGCAAATTTTCCTTGAATATTATCAATATCACCAAAAAGCCAATACATGATGTCTATGAAATGAGAGAATTGGGTAAAAAGCGTTCCACCATCCAAGTCCTTAGTTCCTTTCCAACCTCCTGCTTTGTAGTAACGTTCGTCACGGTTCCAATAACAGTTCAATTGAACCATAAAAATTTCACCAAGAATTTTTCGATCAATCACAGATTTAATCCACTCTGATGGAGGTGAATAACGATTTTGCATTACACAAAAAACATTTTTAGAGACTTGCAACGACTTAAAAATTACTTTTTCGCAATTATCTTTTGACAAGCCCATAGGTTTTTCACAAACTACATGTTTTTTTGCAGCCAAGGCTTCTATACTTTGAGAAGCATGAAGTCCGTTGGGAGTGCAAATGTTTGCAACATCATACGGAATACCAGCGGCATGTAATTCTTCCAAAGAATGAAAAAATGGCACATCAAAATCTTGAGCCCCGCATTCTTCCTTTGTTCGAACATCGATCATTGCGACTAATTCAGCTTCTTCTTCTCTACGAATCATTTCGGCATGGCGCTTTCCAATATGTCCTGCACCAACGACCACAAATCTAATTTTATCTTCGTTCATTTGAATTAATCTTTTGTTACGAGATTATTAACCAATCTATATGTTTCTTTGCTTTCAGGACAAGTTGCAATACCATTTATATCGAATTCCAAACGGTGTCCATATTCACTCATCCATCCCATTTGACGAGCTGGATTTCCTACAACCAACGCAAAATCAGGAACCGTTTTAGTTACCACAGCACCAGCGCCTATAAAAGCAAACTTTCCAATGTCGTGACCGCAAACAATGGTTGCATTTGCTCCAATGCTTGCTCCTTTTCGCACAATTGTTTTGGCATATTGATCTTTTCGATTAACCGCACTTCGTGGATTGATTACATTCGTAAAAACCATTGATGGGCCTAAAAAAACATCATCTTCACAAATTACACCTGTGTAAATGGAAACATTGTTCTGAATCTTAACATTATTTCCCAATATAACATCTGGAGAAACCACTACATTTTGTCCAATGTTGCAACGTTCTCCAATAGTGCAATTCGGCATAATATGCGAAAAATGCCAAATCTTTGTACCCTCACCAATTTTGCAACCTTCATCTACGATTGCTGTTTCATGTGCGAAAAAACTCATCACCTAATAATATATTTGTCAAAATTGTAATGATTTGTATCATTCAATTCTGCTTCTGTTAATCCTCTAAAGTAGTCGTAAGTTCGCTTTAAGCCTTCTGCTCGGTCAACTTTCGGCTCCCAATGTAGCAATTTTTTTGCTATAGTGATATCAGGTTGTCTTTGTTTCGGATCATCAACAGGTAAATCCTTGTAAATAACTTTTTGATTTGTACCTGTTAATTTAATAATTTCCTCGGCAAATTCACTAATTGAAATTTCGTCTGGATTACCTATATTGACTGGATATGCGTAATCAGAATGTAACAATCTAAAAATACCTTCAACTAAATCGTCCACATAACAAAATGAGCGGGTTTGCGAACCATCTCCAAAAATCGTTAGATCTTCACCACGTAATGCTTGACCAATAAATGCAGGTAAAACACGTCCGTCATTCAATCGCATTCGAGGACCATACGTATTAAAAATGCGTACTATACGCGTTTCCACATGGTGAAAATTATGATATGCCATTGTCATCGCTTCTTGAAAACGTTTTGCTTCATCATAAACTCCTCTCGGTCCAACGGGATTCACATTTCCCCAATAGTCTTCTGTTTGGGGATGAACTGTTGGATCGCCGTAAACTTCGGACGTGGAAGCAATAAGAACTCGTGCGTTTTTAGCTTTTGCCAATCCTAAGCAATTGTGAATACCTAAAGATCCCACTTTCAATGTTTGAATTGGAATTTTCAAATAATCGATTGGGCTAGCTGGAGATGCGAAATGTAAGATGTAATCCAAATTTCCTGGAATGTGAATAAACTTTGACACATCATGGTGATAAAACTCAAAATTTTCTAGTTTAAATAAATGCTCAATGTTTTTCAACTGACCAGTTATCAGGTTGTCCATGGCAATAACATGATACCCTTCTTTGATGAACCGATCACACAAATGCGAGCCCAAAAATCCAGCTGCTCCTGTTATTAAAATACGCTTTTTGTCTGACATAACTTATTTTTCTACGGTTCTACGTCCTATGGAATTGTAATAAAATCCTTTTGCATTCATTTCATCTGAATCGTATAAATTACGTCCATCAAAAACTACTTTATCGTTTAGCAAAGATGCCATTTTATCAAAATCTGGATTTCTAAAAATACCCCATTCTGTGCAAATCAACAAACAATCGGCCTCTTTCAACGCATCGTATTCGTTGTCTGTATAACCAATTTTATCGCCAATCAGTTGTTTAACATTTGCCATTGCTTCAGGGTCGAAAGCAGAAATTACTGCACCTTCTTTCAACAATCCATCAATCATATATAAAGCTGGTGCTTCGCGAATATCATCTGTATCTGGTTTAAATGCAAGTCCCCAAATGGCTACTTTTTTGCCTTTCAAATCTCCTCTGAAATAGTTTTTGATTTTCGGCATCATGACTGTCTTTTGGTCTTCATTCACAGCCATTACCGCATTCAGAATTTCAAAGCTAAAACTGTTTTCTTTTCCACTTTTAACCAATGCTTGTACATCTTTAGGAAAACAAGATCCTCCATAACCAATACCTGGAAACAAGAAACGCTTACCAATGCGATCGTCAGAACCAATTCCAATTCGAACTTTATCTACATCCGCTCCAACTAACTCACAGAAATTCGCGATTTCATTCATGAATGTAATTTTTGTCGCTAAAAAAGAATTTGCTGCATATTTAGTTAATTCGGCAGATTTTTCATCCATGAAAATGATTGGATTTCCTTGACGTACGAAAGGTTTGTATAATTGATCCATCACATTTTGAGCGCGCACGGAACTTGTTCCAATAACAACACGGTCTGGTTTCAAGAAATCATCCACTGCAAATCCTTCACGCAAAAATTCCGGATTTGAAACAACATCAAAATCACAAATAGCATTCTTTTGAATAGCTGCATGCACTTTTTCAGCCGTGCCAACTGGAACTGTGCTTTTGTCAACTATCACTTTATAATCTTGAATCAAAGATCCCAATTGTTCGGCAACTCCTAGAATGTAAGACAAATCCGCCGATCCATCTTCACCTGGAGGAGTTGGAAGCGCTAAGAAAATAATTTCCGCATCCTTAATTCCTTCTGCCAAATCGGTTGTAAACGAAAGTCTGTTTGCTTTGATGTTTCGCTCGAAAAGAGTATCCAAATGAGGTTCATAGATTGGAACTTCACCGTTTCGCATTTTGTCTACTTTGGCCTTGTCAATATCGATACAAATTACTTGATTTCCTGTTTCTGCAAAACAAGTCCCTGTCACCAAGCCAACGTATCCTGTACCTACAACTGCAATTTTTTTCATTCTTTTATTTATTTAGGTAAGCTGCAACATTTTTGCAAATTTCTTCTAATTGATCGTTTTCCAATTCTGTGTGAATCGGCAATGATATTACCCTTTCCGTCAACCAATCAGTTATAGGTAAATCTGTAGCATCACTTCCAAAAGCATCGAACATTTTTTGACGATGTGCCGGAACTGGGTAATAAATCATGGATGGAATTCCTTTTTCAGCCAAATATTCATTTAATGCATCTCTGTCAATTCCTTCTAAAGTCAAGGTATATTGATGAAAAACATGTTTCGAATATGTGTTTCTTACTGGTGTTTTAACGCCTTCATATGCTGCAAAGAAATTATCGTAATAATCTGCAACTGCTCTTCTTTTTGCATTGTAATGGTCTAACTTTCTCAATTTGACTCTCAATACAGCCGCTTGAATGCTGTCTAAACGTGAATTGCAACCAACCACATCGTGATAATAGCGTTTGCTTTGTCCATGATTAGCAATCATTCTTAATTTTTCTGCCAAAGAATCATCGTTTGTGCAAATTGCTCCACCATCACCATAACAACCTAAGTTTTTACTTGGGAAAAATGAAGTACAACCAATGTGACCAATGGTTCCTGTTTTGGATATTTTACCATCTGCGTGTTGATAATCACATCCAATAGCTTGGGCATTGTCTTCCACAACAAACAAATTGTGTTTGTTCGCTATTTTCATAATTTCATCCATATTCGCTGCTTGACCATACAAGTGAACTGGCACAATCGCTTTTGTTTTTGTAGTAATTGCACTTTCTATTGTTGTAACATCAATACAAAATGTGTCTTTATCAACTTCAACAAAAATTGGTTTTAACCCTAAGAGAGCAATTACTTCTGTTGTTGCAACATATGTGAATGATGGCGTAATCACCTCGTCACCTGGCTTTAAACCCAAAGCCATTAATGCAATTTGAAGTGCATCCGTTCCATTTGCACATGGAATGACATGTTTTACATTCAAGTACTGCTCTAATTCAGTTTGAAAACCACTTACTTCTGGTCCATTAATAAATTGAGCATTTTCTATAACGTTCATGATTGCAGAATCAACCTCTGCCTTAATGTCTTGATATTGGGTAATCAAGTCAACCATTTGAATTTTTTTCATCGAATGCACTTATTTCATTTTAAGGGGCTAAAGATATCTATTTCATTCATATCTGTTAAGATTAAATGCCTGTTTCTTTAGATATTTTTCACATTTTTTGGTCCGATTTAGTAAACCGAAAAATGGCATTTAACTATTTTTGGTTAGAATGATTCAAAAAATGAGCTTACTTTTGGGGTATGAAGCAAATTTTAATTCTGAATTTACTTGTTTTCTCGATTGGATTTGGTGCGTTTGCTCAGCGCAACATGGCAGATTCAACGATAAGTACACCTCTTTTTGGTGTTCAATATGGAATAGGTTGGACAAGTGGCGATTTAGCAGATCGATATGGCGAATTTAATCATGTTGGTTTGGTTGCAGGTTACAAATTTCGGGGAAATTGGTATGCTGGTGTTGAAGGCAATTTTTTGTTTGGAAAAAAAATTCGAATGAATATTCCAGAAATTTTCGGAGCGTTGGTTGATTCAAAGGGAAACATCACCGATCAAAATGGAGATATCGCAAATGTTCAATTATTCACAAGAGGTTTGCAAGTCAATTTAGAAGTCGGTAAAGTATTTTCACGCCTTGGTCACAACGAAAATTCAGGAGTGATGGTGAAAATTGGAGGAGGGTATTTGAATCATCGGATGCGGATTGAAACAAACGACCAAGTTGTGCCTGCTTTGGAAAAAGATTACAAACGTGGGTATGACAGACTAACAACAGGTTTCAATGCCAGCCAATTCCTGGGATATTTATTTATGTCAGATAATAATTTCTTAAATTTTTATGCTGGTGGTTTTATCGATGAAGGATTTACTAAAAACAGAAGAACTTATTTCTACGATGTTCCTGGAGTTCCAGCACCTACAGAGACCCGATTAGATATTTTGTATGGATTCAAAATAGGTTGGTTAATTCCGGTTTACAAGCGCAAACCAAAAGATTTTTACTACAATTAATGCAATTTCTTTACACTTTTGGAATTCGCAGTTATACGCTTGCTATACGTATTGCATCACTTTTTAATCCAAAAGCAAAAGAATGGATTGTTGGTCGAAAAAATACTTGGTCCACATTTCCTAGTGTAAATGATAGAGATGTCATTTGGTTTCACTGCGCCTCGCTAGGAGAATTTGATCAAGGATTGCCGGTTATGAACCTGATCAAAGCTGAAAATCCAAATGTATTTTTGTTAGTTACCTTCTTTTCGCCATCTGGTTTTTTGCATTACAACAAGCGCAAGCATTCAGTCGATTTTGCGTGTTACCTACCTGCAGATGTTCCATCGAATGCCGCGCGTTTTGTCAATCATTTTAAACCAAAAAAAGCCATTTTTGTCAAATATGAATTTTGGAGCAATTATATTTTTCAATTGAAGAAATCACATGCTTCCATTTATTCCATCAGCACACTTTTAAATCCAAAACACCGCTTTTTTAAATGGTATGGCGGATTTTTTCGAAAAACACTGAAACAATTTGATCACTTTTTTGTTCAGAATGAAGAAACAAAAAAATTACTTGAAAGCATTGATATTCAAAATGTCGCAATAACAGGTGATAACCGCTACGATCGTGTCATTGAAAACAAGGAAAACTTAAAAGTCGATGAAAAACTTCGGAGATTTATCGGAAATGCAAAAAACGTGTTCATCGTTGGCAGTTCTTGGCCTGTTGATGAAGCAATCATTTTACCGCTAATTAACAAATCGCTTTTCGACAAAGTAATCATAGCACCTCATGCGATTGATGAAAATCATGTGCAAGAAATTAATAAGCAAATCAAAATTAGTAACGTTCGCTATACAAACTATTCAGGCGAATCAGAAGCCGAAGTGATGATTTTAGATGCAATTGGTCAACTTGCTTCATGCTATTCATTGGGTCAAGTGGCTTATGTTGGCGGCGGATTTACAGGCAGTTTGCACAATATTTTAGAGCCAGCAGTTTTTGGTCTACCAGTAATTTTTGGACCGAAACATAGCAGATTTCCTGAAGCAGACGCATTTTTAGCAGATGGATTTGGTTTTGAAATTGAAACAGCGCAAGAATTGGAAAATACCATTTTACAGATTCAATCCAATCAAGTGGAACTTTCCAAGAAAGCAATTGCTTTTGTTGAAAAAAATCAAGGAGCATCTCGAAAAATTGTCGATCATATTTTTAAATGATCCCAACTAATTCACTTCCAGCTCAACACATTCAATCCATCCGAATTTGACTTGGAATATCGGAATTGGATGATTCGAATTAATGATTCACACATTTCTTTTTTAAGTGATTTATCTGGCATCAAGGCGATCACTTCACGAGCTGGAAATTCATTTGTTCGCCTATCAAATAAGCGTTTTAATTTTTTTTCAGGAATATGATAATTCTCTGGAATCAAGGTGTAACCGCCATTCAATTCAACCATCTGCATCAACAAATCAATATTTCCTCCAGCATAATTCCATTTCAAATCCGTCTTGTCCGTATTCGCAATTCTGCAAAAATTGACCATTTGCGTGCGCAAACAATTTCCCTCATTCAATAACCATGGTTGCTCATTTTCGAGGTCAGCAGGCGACAACATTTCAACTTTAGAAGAAGGAAAGAACAATTTAATTTCTTCTGTGAATAGTGGTACAGTTCTCACACGACGTTCATTGTAAGGTCCTGCCATAATTCCCAAATCAATTTTTTTATCATTAAGCGCCACAATCAACTCTTCCGATTTGAGTTCCTCCATTTTGATCTGAACATTCGGCATTTTTGCCATAACATCCTCAAAAATATCGATAAGTAAAAAAGCGCTTATGGTTGGGATAATTCCAACCGTCAATTCCTCGATTTGAATTCCCTCTCGCTTTCTTTTCAAATTTAAGACGCGCGCATATTCCGTTTGAATATCTTGTAAAATTGGGATTAACTCTTTACCTGTTGGTGTTAATTCTATCGGAGAACGGGAACGATCAAAAACCAAAAAGCCCAATAATTCTTCTGCCTTTTTTACTTGCATGGACAAAGTTGGTTGGGTAACAAAACACTTATCACTTGCTCGCTGAAAATTGCGCTCAATATTCAATTCCAAAATATAATTGATTTGTTGAGGAGTAATGTTATAAATATTATCTATCATGTCATTTAATTAATCGATAACAATAATAAATAGAAATGATGAAATTTGTAGCTCAAAAGAAAATTTGGTTGAAATAAATTAACTTTAAAAACTTTAAACAGAAATTCATGCACCCATTAATAGAAGATTTAAATTGGCGCTATGCCACCAAACGATACGATTCAGTAAAAAAAGTTTCAAATGAAAACATTGAAATAATCAAAAATGCACTACAATTAGTGCCTACATCTTATGGTTTACAACCGCTAAAATTCATCTTTGTTGAAAATACAGCGACTCGAGAAGCATTGTTTGAGCATTCTTTTAATCAACGTTCCGTAATGGAAGCTTCGCATTTGCTAGTGATTTGTTCCCACGTAGAACTGGACGAACCTTTGGTGGATTCTTACATGGAAAACATGTCGAAAATTCGCAACATAGAACTCGAAAATCTTACAAAATTCGGTGATTTTATCAAATTGAATATTCAAAAATTGAGCGCTGAAAACAAGAAAGATTGGAGTTCGAAACAAGCGTATATTGCTCTAGGAATTTTAATGCAAACATGCGCACAACTTCGTTTGGATTCAACACCAATGGAAGGATTTTCGGCAAGTGGGTATGACCAAATACTCGGATTAGCAGAAGCAAAATTGACTGCAAGCCTTGTTGTTCCAATTGGCTATCGACACGAAGAAGATGCGAATCAACATTTGAAAAAAGTAAGACGACCTCTAGACGAGCTTTTTGAAGTTCGGTAGTTTGTTTTCCTTACCTCGTTGGAATTGGATTCAAATCACAAGGATGATTTCCCTAACCACCGAAGCACATTATCATACCAAATTTCATCCGATTCTTTCTGATTGATGATGTTTGCTTCCACCGCAAAATCAATCACTCTTCCGGGATACGATCGTGCAACACCTTCCATTTCGCCTAAGGGATATGGATCATCCAGGCCAGCAACAATTTGTGAAGTTCCCACGCGAATCTTTAACAATTGCAAGGTATACGAATCGTGAACGAGCGTATCAAAAAATAAATTTTTATGTCCTAAGGTTTCTCGCGGGTCTTTTGCTCCTTCGAACAAATCTGGTCGACCGTCATAACCTTGCAGTCGTCTACCATAATTTGCTTGTCCAAGCATGCATCCATGAGCGAAGCACGTGCGAATGTTGGAGAATCGGTTCACAAAATCATTCAGCGCATAAAAATGAAGTGCATCAGCAGTTTGTGCCATCATCCAAACCAAATGAAAGCGCCAAAAAGCATCCTTCAATTTGACCATTTTTTCACCATCGTAAGGATGAATTTCAATGGCTAATCCATATTTATTTGCCAGTTCAAAAATGGGATAAACCGATTCATCCGCAATCGTGATCCATTCATCATTATTATCCAAATAATGTGTTGGCAAGCAAAGGACTTTCAAATGCAGTTTCTCGACACAACGTTCCATTTCTACCAAGGCATCATCCATGTATTTTGGCTGAACGACAAAACCACACGTGAATTTATCTGGTCTTCTTTGTTGCACGCTAGCATTGAAATCATTTTGCCATTCAATGGCTGATTTGGCATCCTTTCGAGACCAACCGTTGCAGTAAATTTGGGATAAATTGAGCATCACACCATGATCAATGCCATGTTTTTCCATCCAAATTAATTTCTCGTCAAAGAAAAAACTCGGATCTGTAATTGGACGAGACCAATCGCCTTGGCGCATAAATTTCCGATCATCATCGATGGAAAATAAATGCTTTTCCTTTAAAAACTGTGGTATCTCACTCGGCTCAGGAAGAATGTGCCCATGTCCATTAATTTTAATTTTGCCCATGCTTTTTACGATCAATGAAAAATGTCTTCCAAAAATAGTTTATTAAATGGGAATAGACAGCGATTTAAGTATAACCTCTCCTTACTTCTTTAAAATAATTTTTGCCCGTTGTGACTTTCCGTCAGCATTTACTTGCAAATTATAAAGACCTTCTGCAAATGAAGACAGGTCAATCACAAATTGATTTTGGGTAAAAGTATTTTCGTTTAAAATCACTCGTCCAAGATTATCATAAACCATGTATGAATTGATATTCATCGTCGACAACACAGTAACTTGACCATTCGTTGGGTTTGGATAAATGCCTAATTCAATCGTATTCTCTTCAATTCCAACGCATGGATCTACGGTTATTGTCGCACTTGCTGTACCTTCGCATCCATTGGCATCCACAAACGTGTAATCGATTGTCCAAGTTCCTAATGCTACTGATGAAGGATCAAATTGATTTGCGGTTACTCCAGGACCTGAATAAGTTCCTCCACTCGGGCTACCTCCTGATAAGTTGAATATCGGAGTATAATCACAAACTGTTGGAAGATTATTGAAAGTGACTTCTGGAACGTCTAAAGGAGCTGACGTGCCGTTTCCAGGATAGCTCAAACAACCAATTAAGCTTTGGGTTGCCGAATAAGTTCCAGCACTCGATACCGTGATCGAAGGTGTTGTCGCTCCATTCGACCATACAATGTTCGTACCAGTTGCAGACAGCGTAGAGTATCCACATCCATTGACTACAGAAATAATTGGTGCGTCAGGTGCATTTGGATCGGAGATATAACCATTGGCAATGTTAGAAATACACCCATTATTGAAGGTAAGGCTATAACTTCCAGCGGCAAGATTATTAACCCAACCGGGTAAATTAATTGAACTTGAACCTGAAGAAACTCCGGTCCAAGAAATTATTCCGCTGCCACTACCGATTATACCAAGACCACCATCAGCAGCCCCACAAGAAGAAGGAACTAAGGTCACATCTGCACTGATAGTTTGAGGTTGAATAGGTGCGGCATTAACAACCGCTGGTGAACTTGGGCAGACAGAAAGCGTTTGGGTTACACTATAATTACCAGCACTCGTAACTGTTATTGAAGCCGATGTGGCACCATTTGACCAAAGTAAATTTGAACCAGATGCTGACAAAACGGAATTCCCGCAATTATTAATAACAGATACAACTGGTGGATTTGGAACAGTCAATGGGACTGCTGTGCCTGTCCCAGCAGAGCTGATGCAACCACCAACCGTTTGAGTAACAGAATAAGTGCCAGCGGCTGCAACGGTAATAGAAGGTGTTGTTGCGCCATTTGACCAAAGTAAATTTGAACCACTTGTCGTCAACACAGAGTTTCCACAGTTATTGGCTACTGTCACTGATGGTGTTGAAGGAACGGCTAAAGGCGCTGCTATTCCTGATGCAGAGGCACTTGTACAACCTCCAACTGTTTGTGTAACAGTATATGTTCCTGCGCTTGTAACTGTTATAGAAGCTGTTGTTGCTGAATTCGACCAAAGCAAATTAGAACCCGTGGAAGTAAACACTGAATTTCCACAGTTATTCACTACAGAAACGGTTGGAGCGCTTGGAACAGCTAATGGTGCAGCAATTCCCGATGCTGAAGGACTTGTACATCCTGCAACTGTTCGAGTTACTGTGTACGTTCCAGCACTTGTAACTGTAATCGAAGAAGTTGTTGCGCCATTCGACCAAAGTAAATTGGAACCTGTGGCAGTCAAAACGGAATTTCCACAATTATTTACAACCGTTACAGTTGGTGCTGAAGGAATGGCTGTCGGAGCAGCGATACCAGAACCAGAAGCACTAGTACAACCTGAAACAGTTTGAGTCACTGTATAAGTTCCTGCGGAAGTAACTGTGATTGATGGTGTTGTTGAACCATTTGACCAAATTAAATTTGAACCACTTGTCGTAAGCACTGAGTTGCCACAATTGTTTGCAACATTTACTGTTGGTGCTGAAGGAGTTCCTGTTATTGTCACACTTGCAGTTGCAGAAGCACCACATGGACCTGGACTTGCATAAGTAACAGTATATGCTCCAGCTGTGCTCGCTGAAACATCAATTGTTCCAGTCGATGCATTTATACTCAATCCAGCAGCACTAGAGAAAGTACCTCCAGAAACACCCGTTATTGTTGGTGTTGGGTCAGCTGCATTCGTACAATAAGTCGATGCTCCATAACTAAACGCCGCACTTTGAGTTGGAGAAATAGTTACTGTTTGGTTGGAAACAGATGCACCACTGTTAATAGACAAGGATACATTTTTTGTTCCAGCAACAGAATAAGTCACTGTGTGTGGTCCTGCTGTTGTTGCTGATGCTGGAGTTGCATTGGCTCCAAAATTCCAGTTATACGAAGTAGCTCCATTAGAAGTATTTGTATAAGTAACTGTTTGACCAACACAAGCCGGATTTGGAGTGGCTGTAAAGTTGGCCAAGACACCACCAACTCCAGTTATATTCACATTATCGATGTAAATGTATTGTCCATATCCCGAAATATTTCTGAATTTAACATCCAACTTAGATGCTCCAACATAAGGAGTCAAATCTACTGTTTCATTTCGCCAAGTTGTTGGAGCAGTATAAGCTGTTGTTTGATCCGCTTGGGTAGCTAAAACAGTTCCTGATTTGGAATAAACAACTGTATATGTTTGACCGCAATCTGTCGAAACTAGGACATCCAATTGGTCAATGTATTGAGAACTATATCTGGCATGAGCCACATCAAAAGTCAATTGTGCTGAAACGAGTCCAGTTAAACTAACTGGTTGCACATTCAAATCATCTTCATCTCCTGCAATGTTTGTGGTGAAATTATCCATAAATGCAGAGTTTCCTGCTGTTGGAGCTGTTCCCTGAGTTGCACTTCTTGCCCATGTGATTCCATTTCCTCCATTTGTAACCGACCAGTTTGTTGGAGGGAATGTTGCTGAAACAAAACCTTGCGACAAAGGAAGAGCAGAAGCTGTTGCATTTAAAACATTGATAATATTTGATTGCGTTGCAGTATTAGAACCAAATGTATTCGTAGCAACCAAAGTAGCACCATACGTTCCTGGGGTTGAATATGTTATAGTGTAAGGTCCAACACCTGTTGCAGATGCTGGTGTTCCTCCTGGAAAGGTCCAAGCCCATGATGTTGCAGCTGTTGAATTGTCGGTATACGTAATCGTATTTCCAGCACAAATGGTGGAAGGCGTAAATGTAAAATTTGCAGTTGGAGGTGTTACTGTCGTTGAGCCATTCAAAACAAAATTGTAAGTTGATTCGTCACAGTCATTCGTCCCGAAAGAAACATTTCCTGTAAATGTTCCAGCACTAGCAGGATTGAAAGTCACTGAAAATGTAGTAGATTGGTTTGGTAAAACAGTTGTTGTTCCGAAAGAACTTCCCAAAGTAAATGATGCTCCTGTCACTGAAATTGGTCCGGTTAACGTTAAATTAGTTGTACCCGAATTTTGTATGGTAAAAACTGCAGTTACTGAACTTCCTACTGGTACACTTCCATAATTGTAAAATCCGCCATCCAAAACTGGACCTGAAACTGCTGTTAAATTTATTTCAGCAGGAGTTGTTGCAACCAATTGCACATTGTCAACATAAATATTTCCACCCGATGATCCTGTATTTGTTCCACGGAATCTAAATCGAACGCTAGAAGAATTTACACCAACAAAAGATGCTAAACTTATTACTTCATTCCTCCAATCTGAGGCAGCAGATGGAATCCAAAAAGAATTTGACGCTGTAGTATTTGTATGCAAGACCGTCCCTGATTTGTCATATATCGCGGTAGCATTCCAAGTTGCGCCACAATCTGTTGATATTTCAACGCGCAAACGATCATTTACCGAGGTTGTTCTTCTTCGGTAAGCAACATCAAATCGTAATTCAGCCGTTGTGGCATTACAAGGTAAGATAAATATCGGAGTATTAAAATATTCATCCTGCCCTGTTGAATTGCCAAAATTGGTCATCACAGCACATGCATTATTCACAACTCCAGCACTTGAAACACCTGTTGCACCAACCCATTCGTAACAATCGTTGTTTGGATTATTGACATTCCAGCGAACATTTGGAGGAAAATATCCGCCATCAAAATCTTCCGAAAAGTTTGGTTGAAATCCGTTTGAAACGGCGAAAGTGATTTCCGAGGCATCAAAATCGGTATTTGGATCAGTCACACCGTTTGGTAATGTTGAAACAGCACTAAAGATATGTGATCCGAGAGGTGCGGTGAATGCTGGCAATGTTACATTCGTCGTTGCTCCAGCAGCTAACGTTCCTGTCCATGAAAAACTAGTTGAAGAGCCTCCATCAATGGTGTAAGAAATCGTTGCGCTTGTTAAATTGCTTGAGCCTCGATTTCTTAAAGAAACAACTGGAGTTATAGCCCCGGCACAATTATCACCAATAGGGTTAATGATATTAACTATGGATGCATCGCTCACAGCTGGCGGTATGCAAGCATCTGAATTAATCAAAGAAGCACGAATTGGGCTATTTTCAAGCACTGTTCGCATACGCATTTTCTGATCATTCGTAAAAATATTCATGCATAAATCATCGGTGTAGTCCATGTAATTCTCGATCATATCGGCGGAACCACAAGATATTGTTCCAACCGGACATCCATAATTCGCCGCATCAGACTCAGGGGTATCTAAACAAAAATCGTCGACACCACATCCTCCGTCACCCCAAATATGTCTCAGTCCAAGCCAATGTCCAATTTCGTGAGTAGCCGTTCTTCCTTCATTATAAACTCCTCCGTTTCCAGTTACTGCACTTTTTCCAATACTCGAATAAAGCATTACAACACCATCTGTATTTGCACTTTGTGTACCACAATCCAAACCACCCAAAATAGTTGTTGGAAATTGAGCGTACCCCAATAATCCACTGCCTAAATCCATGCACCAAAAATTCATGTATTTTGATGCATTATAGTTTTGAGTGACTGTTGTATACGGTTTAATTGTTGCGTTAATATAAGCTGTTGCATAAGGCGGTGCGGTCCAACCAACAGTATTGCGATTGATTCGATTTATTCCATCTTCGCCAGCGGCAAATGCAGTACCATCTGGTTTTCTTCGCGCTAAACAAAACTCAATTTGCGTATCGGCACCGTCAGGATGCGTATTGTATCCATTGCTCCCAAAAATGCGGCGAAAATCTTCATTCAAAACATCAATTTGCGACTGAATCGCTGCCGCTGAAATATTGGTTCCTGTTCCAATAGCTTCTCCGTTATGAACTACGTGGACAATCACAGGAATCTGATAAACGCCATTTATGACAAGACCTACTTCAGCCTGTTTTTCTTTCTCGGCAATCTTCTTTGCTAGCCAAGCTTCAAATTCCTCGTAAGACTCGAGATCAGGGTTATCTAAATAACGTTGGAGTTCAGCTTCCACTGTTCCACAGCGGTTGATTTGCGCTTGAAAATTTCCAGCAAGTGACAAAAATAAAGAAATAAGGATTGCATTCAATCCAGCTAAAGGGAGAATTCTATTGACCATAATCTAGCAAATTTGCGCGATAAATTTACAATTTTAAAAGAATTCATTCCCTCAAAAATGTAAACTTAGACCGAAAGATATTAACACTAAACTATTGAAAGTCAATAAATCTAATGCACAATCAATTTTAATGGTTTCAGATTTTTAGTATCTGTCATAAAATAAATGAAGTAAGCCCCAGCACTAAAGTTGCTTAAGTCTATCGGAAAAAGTGCACTTCCTTCAAATTTCTCCACTTCTAATTGTTGGATTTGTTTCCCATGTGAGTCCACAAAAACTATCTTCAAATCATTCAATTGTTCTGCTGAATGCAATTTAAGAATCGTTTGATTTTCAGCCGGATTAGGAAAAAGTGTAGCGCTAAACGCCGCTTGATTCCAACATTCCGAAGAAATAGTTTGCAGAACTTCCGCAACACCATCAGTATTAACCTCAACCAAACGATAATAAGCTGCATTGTTCAAAAATTCCGCATCAAAAACTTCATAATCAATCAATTCGTTCGAGAACAAATGACAAGGAACTGTTTCTAATTCAGTCCAACTCTCCCCATCCCTGCTTTTCTCCACTTTGTACGAAACACAATTTTGTTCACTCGCAGTTTGCCAAGAAATTTTTGCAGAACTTGGTTCAATACAATCTACATTAAAATACACCAAATTTGTTGCTAATGGCGTACCTGCATTTCCTCCAAACCAAAATTCAGAGAATCCTGATATGTCAATACCTAAGTATCGACCATTGGCACTAAAACCAGAGATAATAGTTTCTGTATTCCCGCTTGAAGTTGGAACGACCAAAGTTGCACCGCCATTTCCTCCAGCTGAAACACAGTTATTTGCTGCATTTCCATCCACGTTAGTAGGTCCAGAATATTTACTAATAACCAAATCGGCTATCGTCGACACATCGTCCGCTGCTGTCGTATTTGAATTTGCTATTGTCATGAGAGAACTAAGTTCAGCATCATCGAAATAAAGCAAAACATTCACTGGATTTGTCGGCTGAATTGTTGGTGTAATAACGTAATTTCTCCCCATAAAAGCAGAGCTGTATGATGGTTCGTCGCACGCTGGAATATTTGCTGCAGTTCCAACATAAGCCGTTACAGAAACATTACCTAAATCTTGACCATTTGAATTTATCGACGCTAATAATCTTCCGCTCGCATGATAGAAATGAACATAACCATTTTGATTTACCAGACATGTTCCCGTTTCTAAATTATTTGCGAGCGTTGATCCAGCAGTTGGAAGTACAATATCAGCATTAAAACAACTTGTTGCTGCACACGAACCATTTGCTGACGCTCGAACAAAATACGTAGTTGTTGTTAACGGATTGACATTGATTGAATTTCCTGTTCCAAGAGCTATTCCTCCACAAGACCCCGAGAACCATTCATACACTGAGCTTCCATTCAAGGTACCACCATTTGCTGATAAATTAACAATTGCTCCATGACATGCATTTCCTGCTCCCAGAATCGCTGTTGGAGCAATGGATGGTTGATCAATGGTAATTGTTTGATTCGAAACCGAAGCACTTGCATTTATAGATAAAGAAACGTTTTTGGTTCCTCCCGACGAATAAGTTACGTTATGCGGACCAACTCCCGTGGCTGTTGCAGGACTCGCGTTTGCTCCAAAATCCCAAGACCAAGAAGTTGCGCTTGTTGACGCATCCGTAAATGTAACGGTTTGACCAACACACGCTGGAACAGTTGAAGTTGTGAAATCCGCTGTAGCACTAGTAACGCCAGTTATATTAATGTTGTCAACAAAAATGTTGTTTCCGTAGCCAGAAATATTTCTGATCTTGAGATCAGCTTTTGACGCTCCAACGTAAGGAGTTAAATCAATTACTTCGTTTCTCCATGTTGTGGGCGCTAAATATTCAGCTGTTTGATCTACCTCAGTAGCAAGCGCACTTCCTGATTTCGAATAAATATTGGTGTACGTTTGCCCGCAATCAACTGAAATTAAGACATCTAAACGATCAATAAATGCAGCGCTGTATCGCGCATGTGCAACATCAAAAGACAATTGAGCGCTTGACAAACCAGTTAAATTTACTGGAACAACATTCAAATCATCAATATCTCCAGTGGTTGCTGTCGACCAGTTATCAATGAACAAAGAGTTTCCAACCGTTGGTGCGGTTCCCTGAGTTGGATCTCTTTCCCAAGTAATGCCATTTCCACCATTCGTAATTGACCAATCCGTTGGTGGAAAAGTTGCTGAAACAAAACCTTCAGAAATTGGAAGCGAAGAGGATGTATTGGATAATGCATTCACATAATTCGTTTTTGTTTCGGAATCCGATCCAAAAATATTCGTCGCTGTCAAACTAGCGTCGTAAATTCCAGATGTGCTATAAAGAATTGTATGAGGTCCTGCACCAGTTGCTGTATTTGGTGTACCACCTGGAAAGCTCCATGACCAAGATGCTGCTCCAGTTGATAAATCCGTATAAACAACTGATTCACCTGCACAAAAAACCGTTGGAGTTCCGCTAAAATTAGCAGTTGGAGGCGTTGTATTTCCTGTTCCGTTGAGGGTAAAATTATACGCGCTCTCGTCACAATCATTAGTTGCAAAAGTGATCGTTGTTGAATAAGGCCCAGCACCTGTTGGGGTAAAATCTACTGTAAATGTAGTAGAACTTCCAGCTGCAACGGTTGTTGAACCGAAAGAAGAATTCAATGCAAATTCACTTGCGCCAGTCAATGTGATTGGTGCAGTAAGCGTCAAATTTGAATTACCTGTATTTTGTACATTAAATGTTAAAGTAGAAGTAGAACCAATTGGTAAATTTAAAGCATTTGCAAATCCGCCATCCAAAACATCGCTTCCAAGATACTGTACATTTACTTCACCTGGAGTTGTGGTAAGTAATTCAACGTTGTCAATGTAAATATTCCCTCCAGATGCTCCCGTATTTGTTCCGCGAAAACGGAATCGGACACTTGAAGAACTTGCTGAAACAAAAGAACTTAAGTCAACTACTTCATTTCGCCAATCTGTAGAAGCTGTTGGAATCCAATATGAATTTAATGCTGTTGTATTCGTGTGAAGAACAGCACCTGATTTATCGTAAATTGAAGTTGGATTCCATGTAGCTCCGCAATCCGTTGAAATTTCGACACGTAACCTGTCATTTATAGCCGTTGTTCGTCTTCGATATGCAACATCAAATCTCATTTCAGCAACACTTGCATTACATGGCAAAATAAAAATTGGTGTGTAGAAATATTCGTCTTGGCCAGAAGTGTTTCCAAAATTCGTCATGATTGCGCAAGCATTGTTCGAGATTCCTGAACTTGAAACAGCCGCCGCTCCAACCCATTCAAAACAATCGCTGTTTGGATTGTCAACATTCCATCTGACGTTTGGAGGAAATGTTCCGCCATCAAAATCTTCTAGAAAATCAGGTTGAATTCCATTCGAAACAGCAAAGGCAATTTCGGAAGCATCGTAAACCGTATTTGGATCAGTTACTCCATTTGGTAAAACAGAAACAGAGGAAAAAATGTGATTTCCTAAAGTCGTGGAGAATGGAGCCAAGGTTACGTTTGTTGTTGCTCCTGGCGCCAAAGTTCCTGTCCAAGCAAAAGAAGTTGGAGAACCACCATCAATGGTATAATTAATTGTAACGGATGTCAGATTGCTTGATCCACGGTTTCTTAAGGATACAATCGGAGTTATTGCGCCTACACAATTATCTCCAACAGGGTTTATAATATTTACAATCGATGCGTCACTCACTGCAGGAGGAACACAAGCATCAGAAGTAATCAATGAAGCTCGAATTGGACTATTTTCCAAAACTGTTCGCATCCTCATTTTTTGGTCATTCGTAAAAATGTTCATACACAAATCATCTGAATAATCCATGTAATTCTCAACCATATCAAGGTTGCCACAAGAAATTGTTCCTGTTGCACATCCATAATTTGCGCCATCACAAAGTGGAGTATCTAAGCAATAATCGTCCACACCACATCCACCATCACCCCAAATATGGCGTAAACCAAGCCAATGACCAATTTCATGAGTGGCTGTTCGACCTTCATTGTAAACACCTCCATTCCCTGTCACTGAACTCTTTCCGATAGATGAATAAAGCATAACAACTCCATCTGTACTTGCGCTTTGAGCGCCACAACCCATTCCGCCAAGGATCGATGTTGGAAACTGTGCATATCCCAAGAGTCCACTTCCCAAATTCACTGACCAAAAATTCATGTAGTTAGAAGGACTATAGTTTTGTGTAACAGTCGTGTATGGTTTTATTGTTCCGTTCACTGTTGCCGTGCTATAAGGTGGTGCACTCCATCCAACAGAATTTCTATCAATACGGTTAATTCCATCTTCTCCTGCTGGAAATGCCGTTCCATCTGGTCGACGTCGCGCTAAACAAAATTCTATTTGCGTATCTGCTCCATCCGGATGTGTATTGTAGCCATTGGTTCCAAAAATGCGTCGAAAATCTTCATTCAGTACTTCGATTTGAGATTGAATTGCTGCTGCAGAAATATTTGTTCCAGTTCCAATTGCTTCGCCGTTATGAACGACGTGAACAATGACAGGAATTTGGTAAACTCCGTTAATGATAAGTCCAACTTCAGCTTGTTTGTTTTTCTCGGCTATTTTTTTGGCAAGCCATGCTTCGAATTCTTCATAAGATTCCAAATCCGGGTTTTCCAAATAGCGCTGAATTTCGGCTTCAACCGTACCACAACGGACAGTTTGTGCATGAATTTGTGCGAAGAAAAATGTAAAAACGAGAAAGAGTGTAGTAGGGAAAATAGTGTGTTGCATAACCTTATTCATAAGTAAAACTATTAATCCTTATGATAAAGTTAAAAATTTCTTAATATAAACTTGATTTTAAGCTGAAAAAAGCGAATCTACAAACTCTTGTTTATTAAACACTTGTAAATCGTTTATCCCCTCACCAACGCCGATATATTTCACAGGTATTTTCATTTGGTCTGAAATTCCAATCACAACTCCACCCTTGGCTGTTCCATCTAATTTTGTGATTGCTAGGCAGTTAATATCCGTTGCCAATGAAAATTGTTTGGCTTGTTCAAAAGCATTTTGACCAGTTGATCCATCCAAAACGAGTAAAATTTCATGCGGAGCACCAGGAATTATTTTTTCCATCACACGTTTAATTTTGGATAGCTCATTCATCAAATTCACTTTGTTATGCAAACGACCAGCAGTATCAATGATGACGATGTCAGCATTTTGTGATTTAGCAGATTGAAGCGTATCGAAAGCAACCGAAGCTGGATCAGCCCCCATTCCTTGTTGCACAATAGGTACTCCTACTCTTTCAGACCAAATAATTAATTGATCAACAGCTGCAGCGCGGAAGGTATCAGCTGCACCAAGAACAACCTTGTAGTTTTGTTGTTTGAATTGGTGTGCAAGTTTTCCGATTGTTGTTGTTTTTCCAACGCCATTCACGCCCACAACCATGATTACATGTGGTTGTCCATCTTGCTTTTGAACTGAAAAATCGGTTTGATCGGTTGTGTTGTTCTCTTCTAATAGTGCCGCAATTTCCTCACGCAAAACAGTATTCAATTCATTTGCGCCAAGTACTTTATCGCGAGAAACACGTGCTTCAATGCGATCAATAATTTTCAACGTAGTTTCAACACCCACATCGGATGAAATAAGAATTTCTTCTAGGTTATCAAGAACTTCATCATCAACTTTTGATTTCCCAACGATTGATCGAGCAATCTTTGTAAGAAAACTTTGTTTTGTTTTTTCGAGCCCTTTATCGAGCGTTTCTTTTTTTTCTTTTGAGAATAAACCAAAAAATGCCATAGTATAAAAATAAGAAAAGCTCCCAATCAACAAGAAAGGAAGCTTTATAGATTCATTAAAAAGTGATTATGCTTTAGTAAACCACTCTTTCACTTTATCATTGTGAACGATTTCTTCTTTAAAGCTATACGCACCAGTCTTATCAGACTTAATCATTTTAATCACTTTCGTGTGCTCTTTTCCGCCACCTTTTTGTAGGGATGCTACTACTTTCTTTGCCATTTTCTTTAAATTTAAGCGCGTTGCACGATTGTCGGATTTTCTACAATTGAGCTAACGCTTGTTATTATGGTTCGACGAGCGAACTCTTACTTAATCTCTTTGTGAATCGTATAACGCTTCAATACAGGATTGAATTTTTTAATTTCCATTCTTTCTGGCGTGTTCTTTCTGTTCTTCGTTGTAATGTAACGAGAAGTTCCAGCCATTCCAGATTCTTTGTGCTCTGTGCACTCAAGAATTACTTGAATTCTATTTCCTTTTGCTTTTGCCATTGTGTTTCTATATTAGTCAATCACCAGTGTGATCAACTAGATTGACTACTTTAAATATCCTTTTAGCTTTGCCTCTTTCATGCAAGCCACGATTCCTTTTTTGTTAACCGTTCTCAATGCTGAAGTAGAAATCTTCAACGTAACATAACGATCTTCTTCAGGAATGAAAAATTTCTTAGTTACTAAATTCGGTAAGAATTTACGTTTCGTTTTGCGGTTTGAGTGAGAAACGTTATTTCCTACCATTACCGACTTTCCTGTAAGTTGACAAACTCTTGACATCTTGTAAATTTTGTTCTTATTAACACTCAACAACCTTAATGGTGGTCAAAATGGGGTGCAAAGAAAACACTTTTTCTCTAAATACACAAGGATATTTTATTTTTTTTCAAAACTTAATATAAAACTCCTTTATTTATTCCCAATTTGGAAAATCATAAAACAAAACACCTTCCAATTTTTGAATTTTTGAATCCAAATTATTTGTCTTTAGAATAACTGGAATATATCCATCTTGCTTTGTTTTTTGAATTTCTTTAATCGAGGGCAAGAAGTCAAATGCTGGGTGACCTATATAAAAAGTAAAAAGGACATGACTTGCAGGACGAGCATTAAAAATGGCATATTTTTCACCTGATTTCAAAAAGTACTTTTCCATTGCTAAAATGCCTTTTTTGTCTTGAATCGCGGTAATTATTGATGAATCTTCTGACTGTAAACTTATGTCGTGCTTATTTCTAAACTGAATGTGTTTGAAATTATGAAAACCCAGAAAAAACAGAACAAATAATATCAATCCTATTTTCAAAGATTCGTTTTTAATTTTTTCTCCAATGATTGAACCAACGAAACAGAGTAAGGTTGCTATTGACACGTAAATTAGACTGGAAATCATGAATGTGAAAAGTGGCATTTTGGTTTGCGCGATTATAAAAAAGGTGAACACCGAAAAAATGGGCAATGCAATAATAAGCAAGCGATTAAAAGATTTTGTTTTCAACCAAATTGCAACAAATGATGCCAAAATAATGAGAACAGCAAAGAAACTTGACATTTTAAAATACTGATTTCTTAAGGCTTCGAAGTAATAATTCCAAGCTCCGGTATGGGTTTCAATCACCTGACTGAAGTGTAAACTCGAATAAGCAAGTTCATGGAGATAGATTTCTTTGAATTGTACATACGCATACATTTGCCACGGCAGACTCACAAAAACTGCGATTACAATTCCTAAAATAAAATCAAGTAAAAGTCTTGGTTTAAAATTTCTTAATAACACAATTCCCCAAGGAAGAAAAACGATCAATCCTGTTAACCACTTCGTCAAAATGGCACATCCAACAGCCAAACCAATGAGAAAAACCCATTTTATTTTTTTAGAAACATAATACTCGCTGTAAAACCAAAATGAACATGTAATTAATGCAATAAAAATGGCATCGTTATGATCCGTAGTTTCGACACCAGAAGTTAATTGAAGCATCAAATTTGATGTAGTCATCAAGAAGGCGGCAAGAAATCCAACATTAGGTGCCACCAGATTTTTCCCAATGCGATAAACTCCTACGATTGACAGACTACCAAAAATAACACTTGGAATACGAATGGCTAATTCAGTAGCACCGAAAATTTTCACTGAAAGCGCCATCATCCAAAGAAAAAAGGGTTGTTTGTGCAACCAAATGTGACCAAAAGTCCAAGATTTTGTGTCAGCGTTTAATGATAAATTCGGCATCAATGTAGGTTCAAGCCAATTCTCAGCCAAATTTTTAGCAACCAATGCATGATAGCGTTCATCCCAAAGATGTAAAAATGGACTTAAATCAGCGGCCCAATAGCGCAGCAAAAAACCTCCAAATACTAAAACAGCAATTCCGATAGAATGATTTAATCGAAATGCACCGTAACTAAAAAGCACGAAAAATATAGAAGTAAAAAAAAGTATGTCGAAGATGGAAGACAATTTTGTGAATTAAACCATTTAATAATAACCGAATTGAATCGTCGCAAATTTACCACTAAATTATTCCCTAGCTGATTAATTTGAAATTTAAACATTAAGGCGTTTAGGACATAAAGAGATTTAAACTAATAACCCAATGTAATTATTCAACTATAGATTTGAATTTCTAGTTACGCAGTAGTTGTAAAATTAAGGACCAACCTTGCGGTTTTTTAAGATCTGCATGAAAAATATTAGTGGCATTTCGCGCATCGAATATCTTTCTCACAACGCCGCCGGCGTTCTGAATGATCTCGCATGAAGCATCGAGACAAGTCAATCAAATACCCTTATTTCCCTTCACTTCTTAATGTTTTAATTAATCAGTTGATTATCAATTGTTTTGACTGTAACTACTTGATACATGTGGTAAGTATGCGACGAGTCAATAACCGAATTTCAATGTTCGATTTCTCACTAAAATTAATCTAAAATCCCAAGTAGTTCACAGCGAAGCAAATTCAAAGCATACAAAACACTCAATTGTACGTTTCTTTCTCGGTTATTTCCGAATAAAAATTTTCGTGAAATAACTTTGTCTTGTGTTGCTAAACCAATCCAAACAGTACCAATTGGTTTTTCGGCTGTACCTCCGTTTGGGCCGGCAATTCCTGAAACGGACAAGGCATAATCTGTACCCAATTTGGTGCGAGATTCTTTGGCCATAATTTCTACAACTTCTGAACTCACGGCACCAACTGTTGTAAAAAGATCATTTGGAACATGGAGGATTTCGTGCTTCAATTTATTGGAATAAGTAATAAAACTTCCTTGAAAATAATCAGAACTACCTGACACAGAAACCAATGCGGTCGCTATGGCTCCACCTGTGCAACTTTCGGCAGTAGCAACCGTTTTATTCTGCTCACGCAACAATTGCCCGACTACTTCACTCAAACTCACATCTCCGTATCCAAAAACATTACGTGGGAATTTTTGTTCTAATAATTTGAAATATTCATCCAAAATGGCTTCATCTTGTGGTCCATTTGGAGAAGAAAGTCTGATGCGAACTTGTCCCGGAGAAGGCAAATAGGCTAATCCAAATCCTCGTGCGCGAATTTCTGATTCCCAATCTTGCATGGTGTCTGCGATCGTTGACTCACCAACTCCTTGGGTTAAAATTGTTTTATGAAACAAATTACTCTTTTCAAAACGACCATCCAATTTTGGAAAGCCGCCTTCGAGCATGATGGATTTCATTTCATAAGGAACCCCTGGCAAGCTAATTAGAATTTTACCCTCTTTCTCCAACCACATACCGGGCGCTGTTCCGTTGTTATTTGTTAAAACAATTGTGCCTTTTGGAACAGCTGCTTGCTGAATATTTACATCCAACATGGGGCGACCGCGGTCTGAAAAATATTTTTTTACGCGTTCAAGCGTTGTTTCGTCTATAACTAAATCTGCCTGGAAATAATTGGCAATAACTTTTTTGGTAATGTCATCTTTGGTCGGACCAAGTCCACCTGTCAAAATCAACAAGTCGGCACGTGTAAATCCATCTTCAATGGCATTAAAAATGGCTTGTTCCGTATCCATAATTGTAATTCCTTGCACAATCGGAATTCCACGGAGTGAAAGCTCTTGACCGAGCCAAGCGGCATTGGTGTTGATTGTTTGCCCAATGAGCAATTCATCTCCAATCGAAATTATTTCAGCTTTCATGACCTATCCATTTAAATTTTGCAATTGCTTCGATGTGACCTGTGTGCGGAAATTGGTCTACCAAACTCAATTTCTCCATGGCGTATCCAGCTTTTTTTAGTGTTTCAGCATCTCGAGCTTGCGTACTTGGGTTACACGAAATGTACACGATGTTCTTCGCACCAAGATCGATCACTTTTTGAAGTGTTTTTGGGGCAATTCCAGCACGTGGTGGATCTAAAATAATCGTTGCGATTTTCCCGATAAACTCAGGATGTTCTCGCAAGAACTTGCCAACATCTGCCGCATAGAAATTAATTCCTTGAATATTATTGCGCTTCGCGTTGCGCTTCGCATCTTCAATGGCTTCTTCAACGATGTCGACGCCAATTAGTTCAACATCTGATCTTCGTGTAGACAAAATTTGACCGATGGTTCCTGTACCACAGAATAAATCCATGACAACATTTCCATGTGGAATTTCTTCTTCAAAGACATAATCCAAGGCTTTGTTGTACAACTTCTCAGCACTTTTTGGATTCGTTTGAAAGAAACTTTCCATGCTGATTTCAAAAGTCAAACCGAGTAATTTTTCAGCTACGACAGGTTCACCGAAAACCAAGGTGTATGTTCCATTCTCAATTTTTGCTCGATCAGCCACATTGTCATTGATCGTATGTTGAAATCCAGCGATGCGATTTCCGAAATGTTCTTTTAGATATTCCCCAAATTTAACTACATCAAATTGCTCTAGTCCATCTGACGAAGTAACCAAATTGATGAGCAATTGATCTTGATCGAATGATTTGCGCACCACAATATGTCTGAAAAATCCTATTTTCTGTGGCGGATGCCAAGCGGTTAAACCAGTTTCCTTCAGATGATTCCGAACCAAGTGAAGTTTTGATTCCCATTCTTCATCAAACATACCACTTGCTTTGTTCAAGCTTTCGACTTTCCACCAAGTTCCCCGACGTTTAAATCCGAGCGCAAATGCATTATCAAGTTCTTCGTTTTTATCCAAGTCGTGTTCGATACTTGAAAAACTATATTCCATCTTATTTCGATAGAAAAAATCAGTGGGCGAAGAAATGAACTCGTCGAATTGTTCTTCTATTTCTCTAAAATTTCCTAGTTTTCGGTAGACATCAAGCGTGCTGTTTTGCTTTTCTTTTTGCTGTTCGCCAACAGGCACAAAAATATATGGAGCACCTGAAATTTCTTGAAAATCGAGTTGTTTTTCAAGCGAAGATCGCTCAATAACATCGATTAATTTCGCTTCGCAATAGCGCTTTTTTTTCTTATCGACTTTCGCTGTTACGGTCTGTCCAGGAAATGTGTTGTTCACAAAAACAACGAAATCACCATTTTCTGTAGGGATTTTTGCAACGCCATTTCCTCCGAAAGCATAGCCGGTGATTTTAACTGTGATAATTTCTCCTCTGTTATACACTTTTTCGAATTATGATGCCTATCCTTGACTTTTGCTCCTAACTTCGAGAGCCTCAGTCAGCGCAAACTATGATAGGCAAATTATTAATTATCAACAAAGGCTGAGGCACTCGAAACCTGCTCTTAGATCATTCCCCGAATCACACCTTTATCTGATGCTTCAATGAAACCAACGATTTCTTTCATCATCAATGATTCTGGCATCATTTCTTTGATGATTGCAATTCCTTTTGACATGTTGGCGTTTTGGACATAAATGATGCGGTAAATATCTTCCACTTCTTTGATGTCTGAATCGCTATAACCTTTTCTACGCAAACCAACCGAATTTACTCCGGCAAAAGTGCTCGGTTCGCGCGCCACTTTCACATAAGGCGGTACATCTTTTCGCACCAATGTCGCTCCAGCAATGAATGCATGTTTTCCAATATGAACAAATTGTTGAGCAGCAACTTTACCTTCCAAAATCGCAAAATCATCAATTTGCACGTGGCCTGAAAGTCCGGTATAAGAAGCTAAAATGACATTGTTTCCAATAATGCAATCGTGGGCTACATGCACATACGTCATGAGCAAACAATTATCTCCAATTTTGGTCATCATTTTATCTGACGTTCCACGATGAATAGTCACACATTCGCGAATTTTGGTATTGTTTCCAATTTCAACCGTTGTGTATTCACCGCTGAATTTCAAATCTTGGGGAATCACTCCAATGACTGCTCCTGGAAAAATTTCACAATCTTCACCAATGCGCGTTCCTGGATAAATCACAACATTTGGATGAATGTGCGTTCCTCGACCAATGACAACATCTTCGTGCACAACAGAAAACGCATCAATCGTTACATCGTTCGCGATGGTTGCCTTTTCTGAAACTTGTGCAAGTTGACTTATCATTTTTAGATCTTCATTAATTTATTTGTAAAGCGATTACGCTTCAACTTTATCTTTTACTACTTGTGCCAACATTTCGGCTTCCATCACAAGACTTCCGTTTACGTAAGCTTTTCCACCCATGTTCACCAAACCTCTTCGTATTGGCGAAAGTAGGTATAATTCAAAAACAATGGTATCGCCAGGAATTACTTTTTGTTTGAATTTCACATTGTCAATTTTCATGAAATACGTGGAATACAAATGTGGATCTTCTACTTTGCTCAAAGCGAAAATTCCACCAACTTGTGCCATTGCTTCAATTTGCAATACACCCGGAAAAACAGGATTCCCAGGGAAATGCCCCGTAAATATTGGCTCATTCATGGTCACATTTTTCACACCAATGATCGTTTCCTCTCCAATTTCCATGATTTTGTCAACCATTAAAAATGGAAAACGGTGTGGCAACATGCGTTCAATATCGTTGATATCGTAAAGAGGCTTTTTCGTTAAATCAAATGTACGAAGTCCTTCTTGTTTTTTGATTTGTTCTTTCAATACTTTGGCAAAACGCACATTTCCAGAATGTCCCGGACGTGCTCCCAAAATATGTGCTTTAATTGGTCGACCAACCAAGGCTAAATCGCCGACTATGTCTAAAAGCTTGTGACGTGCTGGTTCGTTTTCAAACTGCAATTTTGTACTATTCAGAACACCAATTCCATCCAAACTAATTTGCAATTCCTCTTTTCCGAGCAATTTTGCCAAGCGATTCAATTCTTCTTGACTTACATCATCGCGCTCTACGAGCACAATGGCGTTGTCTAAATCGCCTCCTTTGATCAAATTATTTTTAGCTAAAAATTCAAGTTCACGCAAGAAAACGAAGGTTCTACATTTTGCGATTTCTGTTTTGAATTCGCCCACATTATACATGCTAGCGTGTTGCGTTCCAAGCACAGGAGATTTGTAATCAACCATCACCGTGATGCGGTAATTATTGTCTGGAACAGCCAAAAACTCAATACCACGTTCTGTATCTTCCCAAGGAATATTTTCCGTCAAAACGAAATAATTTCTTTCCGCTGTTTGCTCTTCGTAACCTACTTTCTCGATGGCATTTACAAAAGGCAAAGACGAACCATCCATGATTGGAATTTCGGGTGCATCAATTTTTATCAAGGCATTGTCCACTTCGCAGCCATAAAGTGCCGCAAGGACATGTTCTGTTGTGTACACACGAGCGCCATTTGCTTCAAGCGTAGTTCCACGATCTGTTGAAACAACCAAATCACAATCCGCTTTAATAATTGGTTGACCATCTAAGTCAATTCGTTGAAATTTATACCCATGATTTTCTGGTGCAGGACAGATTTCCAAATTAACAGCTTCACCTGTATGTAATCCAATCCCCGAAATTTTAACACTTTCCTTCAGTGTTCTTTGCAAGTCACCCATTAAGATTTTTCTTTAGTTAGCTCTTTGAATTTTTTATCAAATTCAGCAATTTTATTTAGAATGAACGGTAATTTTCTGAAGCCAAAATACGATTTTTTAAAGTCTTCAATTGGAATTCCTGGAGATCCCATAATTGTTTCAGCCTTTTTGATAGTTGCTGGAATTCCAGATTGCGCCACGATTTTGGTACCATCAGCAATGTGCAAATGTCCGCTAATTCCCGCTTGACCACCCACAAGTACATGTTTACCAATTTTAGCAGACCCAGCAATACCGACTTGTGCGGCCATGGCTGAATTTTCGCCTATTTCAACATTGTGTGCAATTTGACACAAATTATCAATTTTCACTCCTTTTCGAATGATGGTTGAACCCATCGTTGCTCTGTCGATTGTTGAGTTTGAACCAACTTCCACATAATCTTCCAACACCACATTTCCAATTTGTGGTACTTTTTGAAACACTCCATTTTCGTCAGGTGCAAAACCAAAACCATCCGCTCCTATAACAACTCCAGCATGAATCACACAATGATTCCCAACAACGCAATCCGTGTAAATAGATGCATTTGGGTGAATAATTGTATTGTCGCCGATTTTAACATTTTCTCCGATATACACGTTCGGGTAGACGACAACATTGTCGCCCAAAACAGCACCGTCTGAAATGTAAGCGCCGCCACCGATGTAAGGATCTTTACCAATCGTTGCTTTCTCAGAAATCGAAGCATTCGCCTCAATTTTTGGTTGTTTGCGTTTCATTTGATCATAAAACTCAAGCAACTTTGCGAAACATGCATATGCATCTTCGACTTTGATTAGAGTGAGTGTTTCAGGAATGTCTTTTGTTGGAACAAACGTGTTATTTACAATGCAAACACTTGATCCTGTGGAATAAATGTATTCTTCGTATTTGGGATTTGCGAGAAAAGACAATTTCCCAGTTGATCCTTCTTCAATTTTAGCCAAACCATTTACTAAAACGCCTGAATTACCTTGAATTGTTCCGTTTATTATACCCGCAATTTGTTCTGCCGAAAATTCCATTGGTCAAAAATATAAAACTTACTTATAATATGTCACATAGAACGCATGAAAAATCATTTCCGTTGAGAAACAGAATCACATTGGTTTGAATATGGCACATGAAAAGTCGAAATATTGATTTTATTCTGATACCAAAATGTGGTTAAACCAATGGAATCTTTGTTGGAAAGATACACCAATCTGGTTTCTGCTTTGGGACGTTTTTGGAAATTACTTGCAGAAAAATCGACAAATCCTTTCGATTTCATAGTTGATAAAAGTTTTTTTGGACTAATCATTCCCAACAATTCTTGCTGACAAGTCACGTGTTTTGAAGTATCGGCAAAAAGCAAATGATCATCCTTCGGGAAATGAAGAAAACGTCCATATCCTTCTTTCGAATTTTCAACCTCTTTGGCACTTTTAACACCAAATTTTACTTCGGAAATATAGCTTTCTTTCGGAAGCGTGAAATATACTTTGAGCGAACCAATTTTATCAAAATCTTTTTCGACGAGGTAAACTTGCGTGTTTCCGTCTTTTTTACTTTCACCAAAATTAATGTCGCCGTCGTTTAATACTGATAGAATATCCTCTTTCGACAATCCTTTGGACTTCATAAATGCCATTTCTAGGTCATTGGCAACAATTACGCGGTCCAAAATAGAATTTTTCACCCGATTTCCTGGCAACCAAGAGCAACCACGATTTTGGAAAAAGAAGAAAACGAAAATACATCCGATACCAAATCCAATTCCATAATATTTCAAACGACGAAGAAAACTGCTGTTCATGCTTAATTTTTTGTGGCGCAAAGATAGCGAAATGTGCTTGGAATTTCGTTAATCAAACCGATAGTTTAATTTCACTTCCGCTTTCAATTGATTGAGCAACTGATAGAGTCCGAAAAATGTGCGCATGATGTAAATTCCATGTTTGGATCCACGGGCATTATTCATTTTGCGAAGTTCTTTGTTTTTGGATAATCCATCGCCCATGTGAGCTATTTCAGCAAAAAAGTCATCGTTTCCAAAATCGAAAGTTGAGGAGCGAAACGGTCGTCCAAGCAAACCAATCATTTCGGCTAACATTTCGCGCAAAAATGCCTTTTCTGCGGGAGTATCTTCTGGTTTAAGGAATTCCAATTCGTAGTACAAATTCTCCAAATTCTCTTTGTCGTCAAGGACATTTGGTTTCAATAACTTGAAATAGGAATCAAAAAAATCGGATGGAATTTCTTTCACACAACCAAAATCGAGGACACACAATTCATTTTTGTCATTGATAATAAAATTTCCTGGATGCGGATCTGCGTGCACGCGACGCAATTCAATCATCTGAAAAAGGAAAAAATCCCACAGCGTTTGACCAATCGAATTTCGAACTTCTTGCGAAGGATTTGTTTTCAAAAATTCTGGAAACATGAGTCCTTCCATCCAATCCATAGTTAGGATTCGTTTATTGGAATATTCTGGATAGAACTTTGGAAAACGCACATTTTTAATAGCATGTGACGCTTCTGAAATTTCGGTTGATCTTCGAAGTTCGAGTTCGTAGTCCGTTTCTTCGATTAATTTGGATTCCACCTCATCCATATACATTTTGATCTCCGAACTTTTCATGTTTAAGAGTTGAGAAGCCAAAGGTTTTACCAATTTTAAATCGGAAGTTATGGAATCGGCAACACCAGGATACTGAATTTTTACAGCAAATTTCTTATCGCCAATTTTGGCTTGATGCACCTGTCCGATACTTGCCGCATGAACAGCATCTTTGGTGAATTCATCAAAAATTTCCAATGGTTTTTTACCGAAATATTGCTGAAATGTTTTTAAAATCAGTGGATAAGAAAGTGGAGGTGCGTTATATTGCGCTAACGAAAATTTATCCTGATATGCTTTTGGGAGCAATTGGTTATCCATGCTCATCATTTGTGCAATTTTGAGTGCACTCCCCTTCATTTCACTGAGCGAAGCATAAATATCCGTGGCGTTGTCTTCATGCAACGAATCACGTGAAACATTTTTATTGACTGCTTTTTTAGCGTAGTATTTGATATAGTTTCCACCGACTTTAGCGCTAGTGCCTAATATTTTGGCAGCGCGTTGAACTTTCGACGTTGGAATACTTGAAAGTCCTTGGTCTTTTTTCTCGTCCATGATTACATGACTTTTGTTTTAAGCGCAAACTTTCCGAAATCGATCAATGAATCGAGCGGACTTACTCCAAGCATATCGAAACTCAGATTCACACTTTTTTCGATGGCCGCATCTGTTGTACTAAATTCAGCAGAATCATCTTTGAGCCACACGCGGAACAAGTATGCAAAAACCAATTTAAAGCCTTTTGAATAATGATCGCCAACGTAAGGTCGGTCTTTGATTTCATCGGATTGTTTTGCTTCGCCAATGATTTCGTCGATGCGTTCATTCATTTTTTTGCTGAACAAATCCCAATCGTTCTTATTTTTCAAACTTTCCTTCGCACCGCTATATTTCATCACATAGTATGAACGTTTGGTATGCAATTCTTCGAAAAGTGTAAAGTAAAGCGAAAGCAATTTTTCGCGTCCAGAAAATTCTTCATATTGTTCATCAGCATCCAACCGCTCTACCGTTTTTTCGATGGCATTTAATGGAATGTTTTGCCTTAAAATTTCGAGGCTGGGAAAAATTTTATAAAAACTAGCTTCAGCGATTTTCATTTTCTTGGTTAATTCCAATACTGAATGTGGAGCTCGACCGTTAAGTAATTCAAATTCAACGTATTCTTGAATGATTTTTTCTGCTGTTGCCATGGTTTGTTTTTTAAAAATTTAACGTCATAAATTTACGCAAGAAATGAAGAAGAAAGGTAGATTTAACAGAAATTGGCGCAATTGATTCAAGGATTTAAAATGCAGCGATTCAAAGTGTATGGCAATCACAAATTCATTCAACAAAAAAACGCCCAAGTATCCTTGAGCGTTTTACAACTATTCAGTAATTCCTTACATCTTAATAAATTCTTTTGTTGTGACTTCTCCGTTGCTCGAAGCGCGAATGAAATAAGTTCCTTTCGCTAAATGATTCACATTGATTTCAGTCATTGTGGAAGATGGAATAGTGGTTGACAACACTCTTCCATCAATTGAAATCACTTCAATGAGATCAAAAGTTAAGATTCCTTCGATTGAAATTTTATCAGCAGTTGGATTTGGGAATAGTTTGAAATTGGCTTCAGAAATTTCTGAAATGCTATTCGAATTTGCTTCACATTTCACTTGTCTTTCACGATCGATATTTTCTATTCCACAAAGTGAATCAGCGTGCGAATAAAAACGAATAGTTTCGGCTGAAGCACCTGTTGTATAGATTAATGGACCGAAACCAAAATCGATTACGTTAATACCAGCTTCATCCGTTAATGTAATCCAATCGCCAGAAACAGAACTTGTAAATTCATATATTTTATTTGCGGATAGCATCACTACCGAATGTTCTCCTGCATAACAATCAGTTGCAATTGCTTCTGGCGAACCAGTACAGGTTGGAGTGAATGGTTTCATTGGCCACATATCTCCAAAAGTACATGGACCCGCAAGGCCTGTTGCGCTTCCTAAACACAATACACTACGCGTACGATCAACGTTTTCCGTTCCACATGCCAAATCTGTATGCGAATAAAAACGAACTGTTTCATTTGCTGTTGGGTTGTAGGTAACAAATTCAAAACCTGAAGTTAACACAGTTGTTCCTGCAGCATTTGCAATCGTAATATAATCCGTTGCATTTGAACTAGTGAATGCATACAGAGTTCCGCCAATGAGCGCGACATTCGAATACTCACCTGCAGAGCAATCAGTTGCAATGTCGTTTGCTGTTTCTCCATCACATACCGTAGGCATAAAAGTAGCAGCTGGATAAAGATTCCCTGTTAAACAACCAACAGTTCCATTGCAAACTATAATTCGAGCTCTGTCATTTTGATCGCTATCACATGCAGCACTGTTATGTAAATAAAAACGATAAGTTCCTGTCACAGTTGGAGAGTAAGATACGCTACCAACGGCAAACACGACAGATGCTAAACCAGCCTCATCGCTGATTGTTACCAAATCAGTTGCAACAGAACTAGAAAATGTATAACTATTTCCAGCTAGTAAAGCCACAACAGTATATTCACCCGTCCAACAATTTGGTGCAATTTCATTTGGAGTTGAACCATCACAAACCAAGGGAACATAAACGGCACCTGGGTACTGTCCAAAGTCATCGGTCAAGCATTGCCCAAAGGAATTTGGAGCCATTAAGCCAAAAGTGAAGGCCATCAAAGCAAGTAATACTCTTTTCATAATTATTGATTTTAAAAGTTAGTTGAACGAAGATAAGCTACTTTTAAGCAATACACAATTTAAATCAAACACAATTAAGACTATTTAACAATCAATTTTTCTTTTCGTTTAGTTCCCTCATTTCACTTGCAATTCAATATGTGCTTCATCCTAAGTATTTGTTGAATATTACAAATGAAAAAAACACTTAAAAATGAGCTACTTCAGGTTGTATTTAGTATAATGAATAATTTAATGCATTACGATTTAGAAAAATCTAAACTATAGTTATGTTTGCAAAAACAAAATTGAAAAAATGATATCACACTTACATTCTCATCCTTTAAAATTTGCTGGAGTCTTAATTGCCATTGGAATTGTTTTTGGCGACATAGGTACTTCTCCGTTATATGTTTTTACAGCAATTACTGGTGGAAATAATTTTGACGAACAATTGATATTAGGTAGTTTATCGTGCATTATTTGGACATTAATTTTAATAGCGACATTCAAGTATATCATTCTCGCGCTAAATGCCGACAATGAAGGGGAAGGTGGGATTTTTGCCTTGTTTGCTCTTTTGAAGAAACGTAATGTGAAATGGGTTTACATTCCAGCATTAATAGGTTGTGCAACTTTAATAGCTGATGGTTTTATAACACCAGCAATATCGATTTCATCCGCCGTCGAAGGATTAAATTCTATTTATCCTAGTCTTCCAACCATGCCTATTGTTATAACAATAATCATCACATTATTTTTGATTCAACAATTTGGGACTGCCTTCATTGGAAAAATATTTGGTCCAGTAATGATAACTTGGTTCTTATTTCTTGGATTGATTGGGGCTATGCAGCTATCCAAAAACCCGATGGTTTTACAAGCAATAAATCCATATTATGCAGTTGATTTATTAATAAATTACCCACAAGGATTTTGGGTTTTGGGTGCCGTTTTTCTCTGTACAACTGGTGCAGAAGCACTTTATTCAGATTTGGGTCATTGTGGCAAACAAAACATTCGCGTTGCATGGATCTTTGCGGGAATTATGCTAGTTCTGAATTACTTTGGTCAGGCTGCATTTCTGTTGAATGACAGTATTGAAAAAATCAATCTCACGAGTATTTTTTACGCAACAGTGCCTAAATCATGGATTCCATTCACCATCGCTTTAGCTACAATGTCCACCATTATAGCATCTCAAGCTTTAATTACCGGCGTGTTCACATTGATGAATGAAGCTATTAAATTAAAACTTTGGACGAATTTAAAAGTCAAATATCCCTCCAACAATAAAGGGCAAGTTTATGTTCCTTTTGTAAATTACTTTTTAATGGTAGGGTGTTTAGTTGTAATATTCATATTCAAAAAATCAAGTGCCATGGAGGCTAGTTATGGTCTAGCAATCACCATAAATTTATTGATGACTTCCATATTAATGATTACCTTATTGCTGTTAAAACATCCAAAACGAAAGCTGTTTTACATTGCTGTTTTTGCTTTTTTAGTTTTGATTGAGATCATGTTTTTTATTTCAAACCTTGGTAAAATACAGCATGGAGGATGGTTTTCACTTGTACTTTCTTCTGCATTTTTCACCCTTTTGTATCTCTATTTCAAAGCAAGAGAGCTTAGAGCAAAAATTACAGAATATGTACCGATGACTGAGGTTGTGGCGTTGATAAATGCGACAAAAGCAGATGAAAAAATTCCTTTTGAAGCAACCAATCTTGTTTATCCAACGAGAAGTGATTCTCCTTTAAGACTAGACTCAACAATTTTTCATTCCTTGTTTAAAAAGATACCTAAAAAAGCGGGCGTTATTTGGTTTTTACATGTTGAAACTACAACAGTGCCTTGGGGAGTAAATTATGAGGTAAATGAAATAATTGACAAATCATGTTATTATGTAAAGCTCTCGATGGGATTCAAAGAAGAGCACAAAATTGAGTTAATGATGCGTAAAATTCAAAATCATTTGGTCGAAAAAGAAGAGATTTCGGGCGAAAGTGTGTTTGAATCAGTTCGAGGTAAAATCGATGAAGTTGATTTTAAATTCATCGTTTTGAGTACCAGAGTAGCGATGGACAATATGGTAACAGCTGCGCAATTGATGGCAATAAAAGCATATCGATTTATTAAACACACAGGATTAAAACCTGCAGAAGATTTTGGTTTAGACAAGACGAATGTACTAGTTGAATATATCCCAATAAATGTGTCTGAACGCTTGGACCTAAATCCAGTTGAAATTTTTCAAGATTATGATGATTCAGTGAAAAGGAAAAAATTTAAAATGCCTAAAAAGTAATTCTCGTAACCTAGGACTTGTAAAATCTTCCTTCTAAATCGAAAAAAGCTTCAATTCTGAACTTTAAAAATTCATCATTGAAGCTAATTTTTTTGATATGTTTAAACTACGCTTTCGCGTTTTCCAATTTGATTAAATTCAACGCAGAACCAGCTTTGTACCAGTCAATTTGTTGTGTATTGTATGTGTGGTTCAACATAATTGTTTCTTTCGAACCATCCGCATGAACCAACTCCAAAGAAAGTTGTTTGCCTGGAGCAAAAGATTCCAAGTCGATGAAGTTTAACACGTCATTTTCTTTGATTTTATCGTAATCTGCTTCGTTGGCAAATGTCAAACCTAACATTCCTTGTTTTTTCAAGTTTGTTTCGTGGATTCGTGCAAAAGATTTCACGATAACTGCAACAACACCTAAATGCCTTGGTTCCATTGCTGCATGCTCACGAGAAGATCCTTCACCATAGTTGTGGTCACCAACAACGACAGAAGCAACACCAGCCGCTTTGTACGCGCGAGCAGTTGCTGGAACTTCGCCTTCAGAACCTGTTAATTGATTTACAACTTTATTTGTTTCACTATTGAATGCATTCACAGCACCAATAAGCATGTTATTTGAAATGTTATCCAAATGTCCACGGTATTTTAACCAAGGTCCAGCCATGGAAATGTGGTCCGTTGTACATTTCCCTTGTGCTTTGATCAACAAACGTGCTCCAAGCACATTTTTCCCGTCCCAAGGACTGAAAGGCTCCAACAATTGCAAACGATCTGAGTTTGGATCAACAATGACATTCACTGTAGAACCATCCAAAGCTGGTGCTTGGTAACCATTATCTTCCACATCAAATCCTTTTGCAGGCAATTCATCACCTGTTGGTGGATCCAATTTTACTTGTTCTCCTTTGTTGTTTGTTAAGGTATCTGTAATTGGATTAAATCCTAAATCTCCTGAAATTGCTAATGCAGCAACCATTTCAGGTGAGGTTACAAAAGCGTGTGTATTTGGGTTACCGTCTGCTCTTTTTGAGAAATTACGGTTGAATGAATGAACAATCGTGTTTTTTTCTTGTTTCTCAGCCCCTGCTCTATCCCACTGTCCGATGCAAGGTCCACAAGCATTGGTGAAAATCGTTGCATTCAAATCTTCGAACGGTTTCAACAATCCATCGCGTTCAGCCGTGAAGCGCACTTGTTCTGAACCTGGATTAATTCCAAACTCTGATTTTGTAACCAATCCTTTTTCAACCGCTTGTTTTGCAATGGATGCAGCGCGTGCTAAATCTTCGTATGAAGAATTTGTGCATGATCCAATCAATCCCCATTCCACTTTTAACGGCCAATCATTTTTGGTTGCTTTTTCTCTCAATTCAGCAATTGGAGTTGCTAAATCTGGCGTGAAAGGTCCATTTACGTAAGGAGAAAGCGTTGATAAATCAATTTCAATAACTTGATCAAAATAGGCTTCTGGGTTTGCATACACTTCAGCGTCTCCTGTTAAATGTTCCGCAATTTTGTCAGCAGCATCTACCACTTCTTGGCGACCTGTTGAAGCCAAATATCTTCTCATGGAATCATCATAACCAAAAGTTGAAGTTGTCGCTCCAATTTCGGCACCCATGTTACAAATTGTTCCTTTTCCTGTAGCCGATAATGAAATTGCACCATCGCCAAAATATTCAACGATTGCACCTGTTCCACCTTTAACGGTTAAAATTCCAGCCACTTTTAGAATCACGTCTTTTGGAGACGTCCATCCGTTTAATTTTCCTGTCAATTTAACACCAATTAATTTCGGCATTTTCAATTCCCAAGCCATTCCAGCCATCACGTCAACAGCATCTGCGCCACCAACACCAATCGCCACCATTCCAAGTCCGCCGGCATTTACTGTATGTGAATCCGTTCCAATCATCATTCCACCTGGGAAAGCATAATTTTCTAGCACTACTTGGTGAATAATTCCAGCACCTGGTTTCCAGAAACCGATTCCGTATTTATCACATACTGAGCTTAAGAAATTAAATACTTCGTTGTTCTTATTTAGACCTTCTTGCAAATCTTTGTCAGCACCAATGCGCGCTTGAATCAAGTGATCTGCATGTGCAGTTGACGGAACCGCTGCTTTTGATCGACCTGCTTGCATAAATTGCAACAAAGCCATTTGAGCAGTTGCATCTTGCATCGCAACACGATCTGGAGCAAAATCCACATAAGATTTTCCGCGTTCATGCGCAGACGTGGCATTTCCTTCCCACAAGTGAGCATATAAAATTTTCTCAGAAAGCGTTAAGGGTTTTCCAACCACTGTGCGTGCTGCAGCGATTCTCTCAGGATAACGCTCATACACTTTTTTAATCATGTCTAAATCGAATACCATATTCAAATCTTAAAAATGTGTTATAAATAATTGGCGCAAAAATACGAATTAGTTGAGGAAAAAGAAAGGATAATTTTCTGCTTTTTGTTTGAAAACCATTAATACAAATTGATTCTGTCTTTTAAGCGATAAAAATTGAATTAAACACTCTTTACAAGTAAATCAGTTTGCTTCACAAGTAATATTTTACCAATGAATTTTAATGCTTTTCCTTTGACAGCAAATTATGATAACACAGGTTTTATTAGTCAACTAATTTTAGTGAAGCCTTCGAAAAAACAAGTAATATGAAACAATTTTCATTATCGTTCAAGCCATTTTTAGCCATCATTTTTGGATTGTTGTTTTCGGCGACATTGCATGCTCAAAACAACGCTTTGGGAGTTGAAGATGAATTCATGGAACTCCTGATTCAAATGGGACCTGAACTAAAAGCTCCAAAAAACATTGGTTCTTATCCAATGTTGCAGGCATTAGATTCGCCCATTGATCAACACTTGGCATACAAATATTTGTGGCAAAACAATCCCTACATGAAAATCGAAGAAGCCTTTTGCAACAGTATTGGTTTTGTCTTGAACAAAGAAACAAATACGGCGATTTTGATTTTTTACAAAGGACAATCAGACAACTTGTTTTTCTTAATCGACGTGCAGACTTACAATTACAAAACGGGCAAATTAATTGACGAAATCTATGGAGTTGCAGGATTCAATGCTGATCAAGCAGCATGCAACATGCACATTAATTCTTTCAACGAAATCATTTTCAAAACACTTGCCTCAGGGGTCGAAAATGAAGTTGTTCTTAACATATCAAACAAAGGTAAAATCGCTAAATAATCAAAAGTATGAAACAAATTATCACCATTCTAAGTGTCATGCTTTCTTGCCACTTATCTTACAGTCAATCAAAATTGATTAAGTATTTCAATATGCTTCCAACTGCAAAAAAGCAAGGTTACGTGATCACCAAAAAAGGAAGCACTTACTTCGCGGACGCTGGCACAGGTGAATGCAAAGTGCTTGTTGACGACACCAATGGTTTTTTAGAAATCGTTGACAGTGGCACTGGCGGAGGAACATTAGTATATCAACTCGCAATTTTCAAAAATAAAAAGAATGAAGATTTTGTTGCGGTGAGCTATTATTCCTACGAAGATAAACTTGGAGATGGGATGATTTCGAGCGGTGATTTCAATTTTTACTTCTGCGGAAAAACACTTTCTGATAAAACCAATGATGTTCTTCCAGAAATGATCATACTTCAAGACGGTGCTTACTATGATGTTGCCTCGGAGATTTCAGAATCGTATAGCGAAGGAGAATATGAATATTTCGAAATCCCTCATCATGGAACTACGCTCAAATATCATTATGGCACAAATCAGGTAAACATAGCTTGCAAAGAAAACGATTCAAAGGCTTGTGAGATCAAACAATCAATCAAAATTGTTGATGTTTTCTGGGACAAAGAAACAAGCACATTCACCACTTTAAAAAAATAAAATCATGAAGAAAATTCTTTATTTGAACGCCATTTTGATTACGCTTATTTCAATAACGGCTTGTACTGCACAAGAACCAGATTCACCTGTAAAAACTGGAGTAATCAAAGATCAACGTTATACAATTACTGAAACCAGCTTTGGTTTAGTTAAGTTATCTGACAATTTCAAGCAAATTCTCCAAAAATATGGCGATGAGCATGTTAAAGACATCGAAATTGATCAATTCGAAAGTGGAAATATTGTTACAGCAACGGTTATAAATTCGGGGAAACGCGATGAATTCATTGTTTATTGGGAGAATTTTCACGAAACCATTACATCCATTGAAGCTACAAATCCGGACAGTCCGTTTAAAGATGAATTTGGAATTGGTGTTGGGACAAATTTAGCAGAGCTTGTTCAGATCAACGGAAAACCAATTTCGTGTAATGGTTTTTTGTGGGAATTTGGTGGATTGATTTCTAATTTTCATGGTGGAAAATTAAAAGGTCCAGCTGAAAACAGGTCTGTTAGTTATTGGCTCGAATTGAAAGAAGAAACGAATCCAAATTTTGACATTGTAGGAGAAGGCGAATTCAAAAGCGACTCTCCAGAAATGCAAAAATCACTGAAAAACATTGTAGTAAACAACATTGGAATTGTCAAGTTGTAGCCTTACAAAATGTCATTCTCAAAGATAATTTAATGACTAAAATTTCAATAAATAAAACAATCTAAAACATGCAAAAATCACTTTTTATTTTCCTTTATGTTATTCTCATGACAAAAGTCGTATTCGGTCAAACCTATGATCCGCATACACCCTATACCTATCAAAAATCGGATACCACAAAACCAATTTCAAAAATCTATTACAGTTGGAATGAAGAAAAACAAGGATGGACAAAATTAACGATGAGAGATCCAATTATTGATTCATCCGAATATTCATCATACGAAGGTAAAACCTATTATCATTTAGGTTGGCGTGATGAATTCACCTTTGTTTATTCTGAGATGGAAACCATGAAGTCCAGCACTCCAACTGAAACTAAAATGAATGATGATGGCGAAATTATCCAATACGATGTGCGGGATTTTCTAGCAAGCGATGAACACATAGTAATAAACCGTTTGTACGATTATGTTCAACTAACAATTCATTCTTGGGTGCCTGGTGGAATCTATGATTTTTATGGTGACGGTCAACTGATCGACTACAACGATAACATCAAAATTTACAAAGGTGGTAAACGTAGAAATCATGACACCGGGATTTTTGAAGATAATTTTCGGTCATGTCACAGAACAGAAGGCAGAGTGCGATTGCGTTTCAAGAATGAACAACAGATGAAGGAAATCTTAGAAAAAATTAGAAAGTATGGAAAGAAAACAGATCCATACATAGGTGATCCAAATCCGCTGACATATACCTTAAACTCCAAAACGAATGAAAAAATAACGCTTAATAGAGAAGATATTATCATATCCTACGGAGGATACACAGATTTCTTATTTGTAAAGGATGCTTTGGTTTGGCATGTAGAAATTGATAGTTCTAAAAACACGACAACTGACAAATGGGATTCAAAAGCTACGATTCAAAACATTCCAATTTCCAGCATCACTCATGGCGACTTTGAAATAAAATACACAGATCGAGGTCATGTGTGCGAAACTAGATTGATCTCCAAGTCGGACGGTGTGGTTAACGACTATGATTTTGGATTGAATCGGCGTGGAATTTCAACACGCAACATTGGTAAAGAAATGATTGCAAAAGGCTATAATGGAGCAAACAACCTATTTATTTATTTTAAAGATGAACAACACTTGCGTGATTTTCTGGCAAAAATTGGAAAATCAGACATTCCAATGAAAAATTTTAATGAATAATTCAAATAGAAACCTATGAAAAATTTAATGACCACGACAATAATGGTTGTCTTGTGTGCAATCGCTTTTGCTCAACACACCATTCCATTCAAAGAAGGAAGCTTCGAAATAATTGGCACATCAGGAGGTGAAATTCAAAATATGTACATCGAAGAATCTACAGTAGAATGTTTTTGGAGTATTAATAATGAAACAAGAAGCATCCATTGCACAACGATAGAAACTTTGCTGACAGAACATCCTGACAACAACAAGAACATTAGTGTTGAAAGCATCTTGATTCATGATATTGATCAAAATCTATTACCTGACGAAGCGATGGAAGAATATAGTACTTCCATAACACCCTATTATACAATCACAATTTCAAGTGAAAATTCTGGAAGAAAAGTGAATACAACATATTGTTATGTAGCGCAAGAGAACGGTACATTTTTGGAGCAAAATCCAAATTTTAGTTTTGGTGTGAAGTTTACGACAAAGGAAGCAGCTGACCAATTTTTAGAAACCTTAAAATCAACATTGCTAGATTAACCAAACCATGAAAACAAAAATAACATTAGTAGGATTTTTTCTCGCATTCGTTCTTATCATAAACGCACAAACAACGATTACATTTAAAAGCGAACAATTAAGCATCGCTGGTCAATCGTGCGGAAAAATTAAAGGGTTGGATTACAATCCGAGCGAATACGAAAGTTTTTATTTAATCGATAAGAAAACCAAAACACTTATCTTTTCTAACATTCAGACTTTTGGTTTAGATGATGATCCAACGAACAACATCGATTATGAAGTTTTCTCAATGCCCTTTTCAAACATTGCAACAGAATATGTTCCTGAGAAGCCAATATCAGATGAAACTTCCTTTGGTGTTCCTTGCTACTACATCGATATTAGTTGCAAAAATTTTGAGGAATGCATTGATTTTAAGTACAATTACCGCTTTTCTCCATCTCGTGAAATGATTCCTGGATCAAAAAACATTTCCATGAAACTTTATTTTTTGACGGAGCAAGAAGCCATGGATTTTATTAAATCATTAAGAAAAGCACTCAAATTATAACCCATGAAAGCACTTTTAGCAAGTTTATTTTTACTGAGTTCAAGCACTCTTTTCGGGCAGAAATCGGCTGAAGTTGAATGGTTAGCTCCTGTGATTGGAGGTGAAAAGGGATATTACGCGCAGCATCGATTCTTTTCTCCAAAACTGATGACTATGCTCGAAACGTCGATTGGCAAAGGAGATCAATGGGACAGTATTGGCATGGAAATTCAATTGGTTGACATCATTGTTGCTGAAAACGAAGAACGCTACATCACTTATTATAGTGGGAGTTATTCCATTGTCATCTTTAAAAACATCAACGATTCAACAGCCGATGTGTTTTTTTACTACGATGTTTTCAATACACAAGCCGAAGCAGTAAACTTTGTTGCGCCTTCAGAAAACTTCCACAAATGGTACACGAAAGAAGCGTTTGACGTTGAATTGGAGAAACCGGTAATTCCTGCATTGACCAAAAATGATGTAAAAGAGTTTTTATTTTATTGTAAGTCAATCATAGACCAAGCAACATCCCATCTTGATCCGTCAGATAAAAAAAATAGGCAAACAGCCATTTGGCAAATCATGATGGTTGCACCGATGAAATTCGCAGAAAAAAAGGGATACAATCCTTTCAAAAGCATGGCACAAATCCAAAAATCGATCAAAGCATTCGAGCAAGACGAAGAAATAAAAAGTATTATTAAATCGATAAACAACTGATTATGAAATTAAAAACCATTTGTATTCTTTCATTGTTATGTGCAGTTTTTGCATGCTCTAGTGAACAAAAAGAAAATCAAAACGTGGATGAATTAAACATCCAATCTGAGGTAAAACAACTGGTTGTGAATACAGATACTATACCTGAAAAAGTAGAACTAAAAAACGTTTTGTATTACTACAATTTATATGTCAAAAATGAAGATTCTGAAGATCCTTCTGTGGGAGTTACACCTCGGAAAATAATCTCTCAAGATTTAAAAAATGGCATTATCACATTCAAATCTGGGGGAGATTCACAACTCAAAAGAGCGCAATTATTTCATTTAGATGGTTTTGATTTGTTTGATCATCCAGGGAATTATTTGCTTATTCAAGGCGAAAAATCGGTGGCAATCGACATGCAAGAAGAACCTATGGAATTAGCGATGAAAGTTGCCGGTGCTCGAATTGCTCGAGGTGGTGAATGTGAATACAACGAAAACCCAATATTAAAGGTGATAAAAAACAAATTGTGTATAATTATGAATTGCTTAGACGATGATAATTTTGAAGAAACCATTGGATACATCACCATGAAAAATGGGAAAATGAAAGTGGTAGAATTGTAGGCTTTATAATACTTTAGATAGTAAAGAGAGGTTCCAAATGGAGCCTCTTTTTTTGATTAATTACTATTCGCAAGGTATTCATCTCGGTTCGCAAGGAAACTAGGTCTCGCTCCATTATTTTGAAATTTCTTTGCTCAAAAAAAAATAATTATGAAAAAAACATTTACACTTTTTATTATCGGAATTACGTGTTCGTTCACACCATTGAATGCACAATTTCACAATTGGACAAAATTAAATGAAGGAGATGTTAACGGAGGAGAAGCACATCCAGAGTTTGTAAGAACGAATGAAAACTCCTCAAATTCAGTCATCCAAGTAGGACGATTTGTTGGAACAGTTGATTTTGACCCAACAGTTGCTGTTAATTCCATGTCGACCTTGTCAAATGACATTTATGAAAACAACGACTGGTACATCCAAAAGTTAGATCTTTCTGGAAATGTACTTTGGACTCGATTCATACAAATGGATGACGCACAAGACAATTTAGAAATCATTGACGTAGAGGTTGACGATGATGGTGGAGTTGTCTTGCTAGCCAATTTTATTGGTGGATTCGATGTAAATCCTGGAGCAGTTACTAATGTTGTAAATTCTATAGGACCAGATGAAAACTTGCTTATTTTAAAATTAAATGCAGGTGGAGTATTCTACTTTGAACAGCATTTTGAAAGTTTAGTGGCTTTAGGTCTTGAAATGTCAGGGACTGATTTTTATGTTGCTGCTGACATGTACGGAACCGTTGATTTGGATTACAGTTCAGATGTGGCGAATGTTACATCAAATCTTGGTTCAAAAATCATTATTTCGTTAGGAGGAACTGGAACATACTATTCAAACATTCTACTTGAAGGGTATTATCTAGGAAATTCAGCGTTTCACTTTAAACATGATATGAATTCCTTTTATATTTTCGGAGGTTTATTTGGAGGTACAATTGATTTTGATTTTGGTCCGGGTAATGCAACTGTTTCATCAACCCCTGGAATGCAGAAATATTTTGTTGTTAAAATATCAGAATTAACTGGAGAATTTGAAACGGTTGATATCATCAGTTCGAACGTGTCATTTGGTTCATCGGAATTTATAAAAGCAGTTGATATTAAATTCGGAAAATTGTTTCTAGCAGGTGAATTTACAAATGATATTGATTTTGAAACAAGCACTCCAGCTGTTTCATTAAGCACAGCCAGCGGATCTGAATTAGCATATCTCGCATGTATCGATTTGTCAAGTTTCGGCTTATTGTGGGCCAAACAATTTGAAAAAACGAATCCTGTTGCTGAAGGAGCGTCAGATCTTGTTGTAGGATATAATTCAGACAAAGTTTATTTAACATCAAATTATGTTACTGCAGGAACTGATGTAAGTGGAAATGGAACGGATGTGTTAACCGTGAGCAAAGATGTAATCACATATTTTGATAAAGATGGAAATTACCTTGGTAAAAAAGAATACCCAGCCTCTGGAGGACCGAGCAAATTAGCAGTGCTTGATAATGACGAAGAATTATTTGTCGCGGGATATTATACAAACAATATTTTTGATTTAAATCCGGACGCAGGTACATTTATACCTAGTGGAGAAAACGGTTCATTTATTTCGAGATTCTCGGCAACTAACATCGCTGGATTGGAATCAACATCATCAGAAAGTTTATCACTTTACCCCAATCCGGCTTCATCGTTGATTGCTATTGATGGACTAAGCTCAGAAAACAGTTCATATACAATTTTAACGATTGATGGAATGACTGTCTCAGCAGGAACCACGTCAAATACAGATCCAATTTCTATTGAAGCCTTGCCTGCTGGGGTTTACTTTTTGAAATTTGAAACGAATCAAATCAATCAGGCCATTAAATTCATCAAACACTAACTTAAAATCAAAGAAGCTGATCCAAATCGGGGTCAGCTTTTTTTAAAACATAGATACCATTCATTAAAAATAATCTAAGCTTTACAGGTTTAAATTGTCAATGGTGCATATACTTTAATCAAAAAAAAACATGAAAAAAACACTTTACTTATTGGGCTATTTGGGAATAGCGAGTATTACAACAACTATTTACGCGCAAACCTATCCAACAACAGGATTGGTTGCTTACTGGGACTTTGACCAACAATTCATGTCTGATCAAAATATTCCAATCAATCCGTTTAATGCAGGAGCTGTTAGCTGGGAAGCGAATAGAGCTGGGGTTGCAAATGATGCTTTTAATGTCAATGGATTTCAAAAGCTAGAAGTACTTGGAGCAAATGCTGCAAGTTTCAGAACCGCTACTTTAACCATTAGTGCATGGGCAAAAATCAACACAACTTCGGTGCTATCTTATCCATTCATTGCAAGACAATCTGACAATGGCTATGTGTATAATTCCTATTGTTTAGGCATTGTAAACGATGGTGCAAATTCAACTTTATACGTTCAACTCAAATTTCTTGGAGAATCTACAACTTCTTTATTTTCTGTACCTCTGAATTTATCAGATATAAATGGTATTTGGACACATTATGCAATGACCTATAACGGGACCACACTTAGACTTTTCATGAATGGGATTCAACTTGGTGAGTGGACACCTGCAGGAATAATCGATTATCCTTCGAATGTCGTAAATCCAGAATTCGCTTCATTAAATGGAGGTTTTGATGATCTTGCTTATTATTCACGTGCATTAAGTCCAAGTGAGATTACTCATCTGTATAGAGGAACCGATATTGCGGGAGATGTAAACCAAAACGGAATCATTGATGGTGAAGAAATTGCAGGAGATAATAACTTTGATTTCGGAATGGGCGAAGGTGAAATCGCTGGAGATTTAAATGGAAACGGACAAATTGATAATACTGGTGAAGGCGGAGGAATAGGTGAAATAGCTGGTGATATTAACGGAAATGGTTCTATCGATAATGGCGAAATATTGGGTGATGTGAATGGAAATGGTACGATTGACCTGGGTGAAGTTTCAGGTGATGCGAATGGTAATGGAATCCTTGAAGGAACTGAAGTAAATACTATCGTTGAAAACACTTCACTTCAATTTAACCTTTTTCCAAATCCAACGACAGATATAATGACAATTTCTATGGATGAAAAAGAATTTACTTACCAAATTTTCACAACGACAGGTGCTCTGGTTCAAAGTGGCCGAGGAACTGGCACTAAACAATTAAATATGTCTTCCATCGCTCAAGGTGTCTATTATATGAATGTCAATTCGATGAGTAATAGTGGAACAGCGCTTTTCGTTAAACAATAAATATTACGCGTTTTTGCCATCAAAAGCTGATTCATTATTGAGTCAGCTTTTTTTGTTTTTAAAAACGACAAAAATACGATTCACAAGTAATAATGATTGCTTCACAAGGTATAATTGGTCAGCCGATTTAGTTGCTATTCCTTTGACAAAAAATTAAATATTATGAAAAGAAAAATTTACTTAATCGCAGCAATTACATCATTAATTTCAATCAACAGTTTTGCTCAATACCCAACAAATGGATTGATTGGGTTTTATCCATTCAATGCCAACATTGAAGATGCATCTTCCAATAGCGCCGATATGAGTGCAAATGATGCTCCGTCATTTGCTCCAGACAGATTTGGTCAATTTAATGCTTTAAATGCTGATTTTAGTCCAACTTACATTCCAAGTGTACAAAACCCATCAGAGTTTTCATTTGCACTTTGGGTAAAACCAGTTGCTAATTTAAACCTGTATCAAGCCATTTTTTCAAGAGTTTTTTACGCTTATGATGCTGGTTCGCTTGTTGCAAAAGCAGGAAATTATCAACTGTATTTAAGCCTATCTGGATTTGGAAATTCATACGACATCGTATTTGAAGGACATCAAGGTGCTGCTTCTCCAGCATTTACAAATTATCAGCAGCTCAACTCTCAAGAACCTGCTGGAATTCCGGTCAATCAATGGACACATATTGCAGTGACAGTTACTTCAACTTCGATGAAATTATATGTGAATAATGTATTATCAGATGAAGAAACGCTTACAACACCTCTTGTAGTAGTTGGATTCAATGATCCGAGTTCTGGGTACAATTTACTTCAACCTTTACATTTTGGTGTTACAAAACAAGGAGATGCAAATACAGGAATAATTTCGGATTATTTGGATTTCATTGGACATGAGGATGATATTTTCTTTTACAACAGAGCTCTTTCAGCTTCAGAAATAAATACACTTTATACTTTACCCGAGAATCCAATTCCAGCTGGTAACGGAAGTGCATCTATTGATGAACTTGCTGATAAATTAGTAAGTGTTTATCCAAATCCAACGAATGACATCATAAACGTAACATTGACTTCTGATAATTCAAGCGAATACTCCATTAACGCAACCGATGGTAGATTGGTGATGAGTGGTCAATTGACAAATGGAAACAATACCATTGACCTTCAATCCATTTTGCCTGGAACATACTTTTTGTCCACAACAATCAATGGAACTTTGGTAACCAAGAAAATCGCTAAAAAATAATACTAAAAACGATTCACTTAACCACGAATCACACCGCAATTCATACTTACAGGCGGTTTTAGATTAAAGCCCATTTATCAATTGATAGATGGGCTTTTTAATTTTAGACCGGTCATTTTCACTACCTCTCCATTATCAAATTTTAATAAATCCTTATTCATTTATTTTCAAAACTTAAAGAGTTATATTTTAAAGAATTATGGAACTAGATTATGCTTGACAAAGAATCCTCTATTCTTTGAAGATTCAACTCAAAACAACATCAAGATTAATCCAATTAAATTTAGTTGCAATTGAAGTAATCCTAGAGAAACTAACAATACTTAGAGCAGCAATCAATCTGTTTGGGTTAATAAAAATTCTTTGATGCATGGATCATGGATAATTTTGAAGCCTCCAAATAATCTATAAATAAAAAGACTTTGGAAGAGATAAATTCTTCAATTAACAGGCAAAAGATTTAGACCACAGAAATACAAATCACTCTGTTAGGTTTGTTGTTTGAAAAGGCTAACATGTCCTTAATTTTTGAAAGAAACGCTAATATATCGGAATATTTAATTTCCATTTGCATAGGTGATAATCGTATTTTTTGGGCATAAAAAAAACGGCTGCCAAAATAAATTGACAGCCATTTTTCATTTTTATTTACTCTTAACCTCAGGATTCCACGACAAAAAATATAACTAGTGCATTTTTGATACTATGTAATAACATTTCAGATTTTGATGTACAATAATTCACTGAAATACGGAGTAAAAACAATTGAATTTACAATTTCACTCGTGTATTGTTGTCTGAAGCAGATACCGTTAAAATCTCTTTACCGCCATCTTTATACTTTACAACTGCTCCCGCATTGAACTTGTATGAAGTGATCATTTTACCACCTACTCGTCCTGTTCCTGGATAACCAGAATTTTTTTCAAATACTAAATAAATGTCCTCACTTGTTGTGTTCTGGAATTCAATTTTGATATCATCTCCTGTTGATTTTACAGTTTTCGATGCTTCTTCAATTGAAGAAATTGTAAAACTCATTACTGTTCCTGTTGCGATGATCAATGCCATTGCGTAAACTACTTTTTTCATGTTTATTTATTTTTGATTGTTATTTAATTGCTGCTTCTAATTTTGTTTGTATAGCCTTCGCGCTTTCTAAGTCTTTGGTGTAAAATTGGAGACCACCCATGAATTTTTCAAAAGTTGCAGGCTTGTCCAAAGCATAGTACATCCATTTAACTCCATTTTTGAAGGTGTATTTGCCATCTTTGTCTTTCACTGTTACTGAAGTGTAGGCAGTTTCTGGATGACCGCTTTCTGATTTGGCTGGCTCAATGGTGAAAACAAAATCTTTGTTTTTCAAACCACAATGTTCAACCCAGACTACATCTAGAACCTCTACTCCATTTTTGAAAATAAATTTTTCTCGAACTCTAAAAACAGAATCGCCAACGATTTCGGTGTAATACAAGGAATAATCACCTTCAGTCGTGAACATATTGTCATACCGTTTCACCGGCTCAACGGCTGGCGTTTTGTATTTGCTGATCCCAAAAGATTTGGTTGTTTGTGCTGTTGCCGACAAAGCTAACAGGCAAGTCAATGTAATAAGTGTTTTTTTCATGTTATCTATTTCTTTTCTGACACAAGAATAGATGAAAAAAAAACGCCTAAAAAAAGAACCTTGTGAAAGGTAAATTAAACATTGTAAAACGTCATCTTAAAGCTAAGATACCAATCATTTTATAGAGGATAAGTCCTTAGAATTCTAAAATTGAATCTCAATTATATCTTAAAATGAAATTGAATCGTCGCGAATTTACCACTAAATCATTCCCTAACTGATTAATTTGAATTTTAAACATTAAGGCATTTAGGACATAAAGAGATTTAAACTAATAACCCAATGTAATAATTCATCAATGGATTTGAATTTCTTGTTACGTAGTCGTTGTAAAATTAAGGACCAACCTTGCGGTTTTTTAAGATCTGCATGAAAAATACGAACCGCATTTCGCGCATCGAATATCCTTCTCATAACGCTGCCGGCGTTCTTAATGATCTCGCATTATCCCTCGAGACAAGTCAATCACATACCCTTATTTCCCTTCACTCCTTAATGTTTTAATTAAACAGTTGATTATCAATGGTTTTTACCGTAGCTATTTGATGCTAGTGGTAAAAATTTAATCAGTCAATAAACGAAAAGTTAGAGATCACTTCCCCAAATACTCTTCCAACTCTTTTTTTCGATCACGAGAAATAGGAATCACTGATTTATCATGCATCAAAGCCTCTGATTGACTAATTTTATCAATATGGAGCGTATTCATAATGTATGAGCGATGCGCTTTAAAGAAATGTTTTTGGCGCAACAAAGAATCGTATTCCTTCAATGGTTTTGACACCACAATTCGCTTTCGATTCTTCAAGTAAAATTCAGTGTAAACATTGTCCGCTTTTAGATACAAAATGTCTTCGAGCAAAATAGGATATTGACCATCGTGATTACGTAAAATGATTTTCTCGATTTTCTCGAATTTTGACATTTCTTCCAATAAATCTAGCTGTTCAGCGGTGACCATTCCCTTTTTCTGAACACGCGAAATTGCTTCTACAAACCGGTCTTCAACCAAAGGTTTCAACAAATAATCAATGGCGCACATGGAAAATGCTTCAAGCGCAAAGCCACTATAAGCGGTAGTAAAGATGATTTCAAAGTTTAGCTCTTCTTTGGTCAAATGATTTTTTATATCGATGCCAAATTCCCCGTTTAATTGAACGTCGAGGAAAATAAAATCAACAGACTGAACTTTCAAGAAATTACTTGCTTCACTTATTTTATCAAAAGTGGCTAAACATTCAAACGTTGGAAAGTGCTTATTTACATAAGATAAAATCACTTGAACAGCGAGCGTTTCATCTTCAATGATTATGTATTTCATTCGATTTTTTTCAGTTAACTTTTAGTTTTCTTGTTGCGGAATGGTAATTCTAACCAAGGTTCCACTTGGGTTATTATTCTCATCCATGAGGTCAATAATTTCTTGTTTCATTTGAAGATTAAAACTTTCATTCAACAGATCTATGCGATTTAAATTTGCTTCTGCGCTAAATGAACTTCCTTTTCGCTCTCCAAATTTATTGATTTTTTCGGCAGCTTCTCTTCCAATTCCATCGTCTCTAATTTCAATGATGAGAATATCATCAATGAGTTTAAAATTTAACAAGATCATTCCACCATTTTCTTTATTTGCTAATCCATGTTTTACAGAATTCTCAACGATTGGTTGTAGAATCATTGGCGGAATATACAAGTCATGCAACGGAAGTTTTTCAGCGTACTGGATCGAATAATTGATTTTTGGCATCCGCATTTGTTCTAACTTCAAATAAGAGGAAAGCAATTCTATTTCTTCGTATAAACTAATCTCATTTTTCCTTGAACTCTCAAGCACTGATCGACTTAAATCGCTAAATAGCCCAATCGAAGCACTGGCTTTTTCTCGTTCTCCAGTTAAAACCAATCCTTGTATCGAATTTAGCGCATTGTAAAAGAAATGCGGATTCATTTGCGCTTTTAATGAAGTGATCATTGACTTGTTAAGTTTGTTTTCTAGTACCACTTTATCGTTAATTAACCTGTTTTTCTTGATCAAACGATTCATTTGGTAGCGGTAAAAGCCAAATAAAAGAATACCTGCTAGTGCAAAAAGTAAAATTCGAAACCACCAACTGGACCAAAACGGTGGTTGAATGCGAAAAGTAATACTCTCAAAATCAAGTTCCTTTCCTTGCGAAAACCCTTTAAAACGAATCGTATAAGAATTTGGAGCAAGCGAAGACAAATTCAAAGATTGTGCATTCAGATCAAGTTCCTGCCAATTATTGTCATTCAATTTGTAATAAACTTTGTCTACTGTTTTAATTCCAAAATCTAACATCGAAAAATGAATTGAAACATTATTTTGATTGTAATCAAATGTCTTTCCACGGGTCTTTTGAGGTATCTCATTCACTAAAAAATTGTTAATGATAAAATTTCCAAGTGTTCCTTTGCTATTATCTTTTTGGCAATCCCAAATCATCAATCCTTCGTTCGTACTGATCCAAACATTTTTCCCATCGAGCGCAAAATCAAAGACTTCAAAATTGGAAATATCTAAACGGTTGAATTCACTAATTTGCTGAGATTTGTTGCACTTATAAATGTATAAATAGCGATTTGTTTTTACCACTAAATTTTCATCATAAACACGCACAGATGTTAGGTCTTTGTGTTTGAAAATTGGCTTAAAATTGCGCGAATCTTCGGTTGAGAAAGAGCTAATCGCCATCAATGATTTGGTTCCTTTAATACCGATAATTTTTCCGTTGAAAGAAAAAATTGATTTTAGAACGATTGGTTTATTATTCGCACGTATTTCATTCACAACGCCATTTTTCCATGTGAAAAGACCGTCCACATTAACAAAATAAACCGTTTGATTGATTGAGTCATATACCAACGATTTTCCCCTAACTTCAGAAATTGAACCTTTTAATCGATAGAAAGAAAGCTGATCATTAATAACTTCGGGCAACTTTTTAATATATTTATCGAACTTAGAAGAAGTTAGTTTGGTGTTTGGCAAATGAAAAAACCCTGCATATCCTGTACCAATTACCGCATAGTATTTATGGTCTAGCTGCACAATTTTTTTCAAAGAATATTTCAATTCATACGACTGATTCAATGCTAAATCATCAAAATATGTATACCCATTACTAAATCCTGAAACCAATAAATTATTTTTTTTGAAGTATTCTAAATAAAACCCCTCTGAATTGATTTCAATCTTTCTAAGATTCTTGGCCAAAAACGCTTTTTTATCCATTCTGTTGATTTCAGAATTCTTTGTAGTAAAAAGCAATTCATTGTTAACCAATGCTAATCTTACAGGCTGAATATCAAACGAATTGACCTTAACTAGATTTTCGCTAGACACTAAATATAAACCTTCATTGGGCGACGAGAGCCAAAGATTTTGCTTTCGATCGTAAATTGCTGCGGAAAAGCTTTTGGTTTTAAAGTAATTATTTTCATTAATTCCTGTTTTTGGATCATAAATCTTCAATCCTTCTGTTGTTGTTAAATACAGTTTTGAATTTAAAAACTGAATATTATTTACATAAATTGAATTTTCAACGGAGCTTACTTTTCGCACTTTCTGGTTCTTGTATTCCATAATTGAATTATGAGATGATGCTTTGAACGTAATGTAGATGGCATCCTTTGAAGTACATAGCAAGTGTGGAGCGTGTTCTCTATTTGGCAACGTGCAAACTTTTGTTTCTTTAAAATTTTTGTCAATTTTCCATAAGTTGTTTTCCAACACATAATAATAGTCTCCTCTAAACAGAGTTCCCGAAACCATGAATAATGTTTCCTTTTTGATCTTCTTAATCGGCTTCAAGGTTTGAAGATCATAGATAACAATCTGATTTTCTTCGACAGAATAAATGTATTTATCAGAAATTTGGAATGTGAAGAACAAGGAATTAGAAATGGTCGAAAACTTTTTTAATTCATTGTTTTGGCAGTAATAAAAATCACCATCAAAGGTTTGATACCAAATACGTCCAAGCCTATCTTCTTTGATATATGTACCTGAAAAAGAGGTTTGTTCTGGATGTTTGTAATTGATAAATTGAGTTCCATCATACCGAAACAATCCATCATCGGATGTAAACCAAATAAACCCATTTTTGTCTTCTACCAGCGAGTAAACCGAACGAAATGAAACTCCTTTGTAAAAGGAATACTTTTGGATATAAGGTTCTTGCGCGACAAGTGAACTCGAAGCTAAAAATTGGAAGCTCAGAAATATGACAAAAACAAATCTGCTCATCGAAAGGATAAAATTTAAATCATTTGAATTGGTAACATCGGATAAATATAACAAGACCGTTGCAAACCACCAAAGGTAGCAGCGAAGCTAATTGTCAAATCGAGGCTTACGAAACCGCGAAAGCAGCATCGAAAATAATTTAGCGAATGAGTTAACCTTTTGTTAATGATTGAGTTAAATTTTCGAGATAACGATGACCGCCAAAGGCAGCATCGAAGATAGTTGGCGGATTTGCAACAGTCTTATAATTGAATTCAGCGAAATGAAAGCAGATTGACGTACACAACAGCATCCTTTATTCGAGCTTCAACTCCACCCCTGTGCTATCCTTCTCCTCTTCCACCGAAAAAGGATAATTTCCAAATAAGGAAGAAAGTCGAATGGATTCATACACTTTTCGTGTGTATTTGTTTGAAAGCGCTATAATGGTCACTTTCTCTTTTTTCAGGGAAATATAAGTTGTGTTGTTTCCATGCCACCAGCCATTGTGGTAAAAAATGCGTTCTCCCGTTGGCCATTCTTTTAAGCGAATTCCAAGACCATAATTTTTTATCCCTTCCTTTTCGTAGCTGTATCCTTTGTAGATTTCCTTCTTAAGTTTCTTCGAGATGAACTTATCACTGCGAATGGCCTGATCGAAACGCAGTAAATCGCGGGGTGTTGAATAAATGTTTTTATCGCCGCATACAGCATCAAGGAAATCAAAAGGCACTTTTTCGTACGTACTTTTATAGGATTGGCACACTGAAAATTGTTGGGTATCAAAATCAAACACAAAGGAGTTTTTCATTCCAATTGGATCAAAAACGAGAAATTTCATTGCTTCTTTGAATGACTTTCCAGTTTTTTCTTCTACAATGAGCGCCAAAAGAACATAATTCGTATTGCAATACGTGAATTTAGTATTCGGCGGAAAATCGAGCTCTAATTTCTTCTTTGCCAGAATAGTTAAAACATCCTTATTTCGAAGCACTTTCGTTACATCCCAATGCAAGGTGTCAGATGCAAAATAAGCGTATTTTGGGACACCACTTCGGTGATTCAAAAGCATTCTGACAGTTATATCTTTGTATGGGAATTTGGGTAAAATAGTGTGCACTTTTTGGTCCAAGGAAATGTCGCCTTGTTCTATAAGTCTAAAAATTGCGGTCGCTGTTAATACTTTACCAACAGAAGCGAGATGAACGGCTGTGTTTTGATTTACTTTTCGTTGATTTTTGAAACTGCTAAAACCTGTGTATTTTTCAAAGATGATGTGACCATTTTTCGCGACCAAAAATCCACCGCTAAAACCTAAGGAATCTAAATTTTGATGAAAGAATTTCTGAATTTCAGCTTGCTTTTCATTCTTATAACGCTGGCTCAGTGGTTTAAATAGTGATGAATCCTCAAAATAATTGTCTGGAAATTTGAAACTGAATTCTTCGGGTGACTTTTCTTTTTGTATCTTTTGATCGCAACTTGCAGCAATCACGAGGAACAGCGCATAAAAAACGACAGTAACTTTGGAAAAATAAATGGACTTTGTGTTGTTCATGAAAAGCGAGCTTGGTCAAAAAACATCAATTATTTTTAAATTTGATGCCAAAGTTAAGGATGTGATTCACTTAACTGAAATAAAAACATCCACAATTGTTTGTTATTTCCATGAAATAGCTATCTTTGCACCCTTAAAATTTTATTAATTAATTATTCAAATATGAATTCTTACGAAACTGTTTTCATTTTAACTCCCGTTTTGTCTGAGGATCAGGCAAAGGAAGCAGTGCAAAAATTCGAAGGCGAAATTAAATCGTTTGGCGGAAAAATTAAGCACACAGAGAGTTGGGGATTGCGCAAATTGGCATACCCAATCCAAAAAAAATCAACTGGATTTTACTTTTTAGTAGAATTCGAAGCAGAAGGTTCTGTAGTTGCGGATTATGAATTGATGATGAAACGTGATGAGCGTGTTATGCGATTCTTAACAATGCGTATGGACAAAGACCATGTTGCTTATGCAGAGCGTCGTCGTTCAAAAATGGGTGCAACTAAATCTGCTCCAACAGCAGAGGCTGAGGCTTAATTTATCACATTTTAAAAGTTAGAAAAAATGGCACAAAACGATATTAGATATTTGACTCCGATTAACATCGAGATCAACAAAGACAAATACTGTAGATTCCAAAAAAGTGGAATTAAATTTATTGATTACAAGGATCCTAATTTCTTATTGAAATTGATCAACGAGCAAGGTAAAATTTTACCTCGTCGTATTACTGGAACTTCTGCGAAATATCAGAAAAAAGTAAACAAAGCAATCAAAAGAGCACGTCACATTGCGGTTTTACCGTATGTTGCTGACATGATGAAATAGGTCATTGTTTAATCATTAAAAAAAAGAAATCATGGAAGTAATTTTAAAGAAAACCGTTGATAAATTAGGTTATGCAAACGAAATCGTTTCAGTAAAACCTGGTTATGGACGTAACTTTTTGATACCTCAAGGATATGCAACTTTGGCAACAGCATCTGCTAAAAAAGCGCATGAAGAGGTAATGAAACAAAAAGCGCATAAAGAAACTAAAGTTTTGGCGGAAGCTCAAGAATTGGCTGCTAAAATTGAAGCATTAACTGTAACTATCACTACAAAAGCTGGTGAGAATGGTAAGATCTTTGGATCTGTAAACACTGTTCAATTGGCTGAAGAGTTGAAAAAAGCAGGTTTCGAAATTGACCGTAAAGCGTTGAAAATTAAAGAAGAACCAATCAAAGAAGTTGGATCTTACGAAGCAACAGCGAATTTACACAAAGGAATTACACCAACTTTCAAATTTGAGGTTGTAGCTGAGTAATTCTTGGTTGAATGTTTTGAATCCCGATAGTCGAAAGAGTATCGGGATTTTTTGTTTTAAAAGAAATGCTTGTCGTGAACTTTGCTAGTTAGAGCCAGCTGTTATACTCATAACCTTTTTTTCTAACCACATAGGCACATAGAAATAATAACACCGTTTACCTTTGATGGTGCTGGAATAAAAATCCAACACAACCAAAGCTAGCACGGCATTATACGATTGTTTTAAAAGTGAAAAACCAAGGTATATTGGTTTAAGAAAATTCATAGGCATTTAAATGCTTAAACATAGTTTGTGTACTATTGTGAATGCGCTTTGCGTACTATATTTATCCTTTTTATAGAAAATGTAAAAGCATAAAAATTTGGTTTTATAATTTTAGAATTTTTAATCTAAAACCTATGTGCCTATGTGGTTTACTGTTTTTTGTCTGCACGATTTTTCGATGCAAATATTGAGTTTGTAAAATTTTTGCCATGCATTAATTTTGTGGATATATCGACTGAATAGTTTATCGAGATAAAATAAATCTGCTAATTTGGAATTTGCAATCTACCCGTTAATTCTGCATTTCAACATAATTCGCGTAAGCTCCGCTGAGAGCCATGAGCGTTTCATGATTCCCTGTTTCCACAATTTTACCTTCGCTTAAAACAAGGATTTTATCCGCATTGCGAATGGTTGAAAGTCGATGTGCGATGACAAAGGACGTGCGACCAACCATCAAACGATTTAGGGCGTCTTGAACCAGTTTTTCAGATTCTGAATCTAACGCCGAAGTTGCTTCATCTAGAATCAAAATGGTTGGATTTTTCAAGATTGCTCGAGCGATTGCGATGCGTTGTTTTTGTCCACCGGATAATTGAATCCCTCGATCTCCCACTTGCGTTTCTAAGCCTTCTGGAAATGAATCAATAAATTCCATAGCATTCGCCTTTTTGGCTGCTTCAATGATTTCATCTTCGCTCGCCGTTGGTTTACCAAAAGCAATGTTCTCACGAATTGAACCTCCAAATAAAATGACTTCCTGAGGCACAATCGCCATGCTTTCTCGTAAATGTTCGATGGAAATATCTGAAATTGGCACCTCATCAAATAGTATAGCACCTTGTTCCGTTTGGTAATAATTTAAAAGCAATGAAGCGATGGTTGATTTTCCAGCACCTGATGCACCAACAAAAGCAATGGTTTCGTTCTTTTTTGAACTAAACGAAACACCTTTTAAAACTGGAATATCTTTTCGTTGTGGATATGAAAACTCCACGTTTTGAAAAGAAACAGAACCTGTAATTTCTGGTTTTTGTGTTCCTTTTAGAATCTCTCTTTCTGATTTTTCTCCGATTATGTTCATCAAGTTTTCAGTTGCACCAATCGATTTTTGAATGCTTGCATATAAATCAGGAAGTGAACCAATGGACGCGCCCATCATCACGGTATAAAAAACGAAGGAATAAAAATCGCCTTGAACAAGTTCGGGGTTTGTACCTTGCGTCATCAACAATCCTTGCCAAATAATAAAAACCACTGCCCCGAACAAACAAAAAATGATAAACGAAACAAACGCACCTCTCCATAATCCACTTTTCACATTCAAATCACGAATTTCTTGCGTTGTTTTCTGATATCTTTTTAGTGTAAATAATTCGTTGGTAAAAGCTTTCACATTTGTAATTCCCATCAATGCTTCTTCGATGATTGAATTGCTTTCAGCCGAAAAATCTTGTGCTGTCTTAGACAACTTTCGAATGTAACGTCCAAAGAAAACGGCAATAATTGCCATTACGGGAACTGTTGCAAGCATGATCAAGGACAATTTCCAGGAAATAAACACCAAGAAAATAATTCCACCAATGACGATTACAATCTGGCGAAAAAATTCAGCAATGGTTGTGCGCAATGTCTCTTGAATCTGAGTGATATCATTGGACACACGACTGGTCAATTCTCCCACTTTATTTGCGTTGAAAAAATCCATTGGCATGTAAATCAATTTATTGAACGCATCGTTTCGCAAATCGCGCAAGGCATTTTCAGTTACATTGGTAAACAAAACAACTCTAAAAAATGAAAAAAGTGCTTGTGCGCCGAATAGAATCAATAGTAGAAGTGCAACGGTATTGATGTTCTTTAAATCGATTAATTTCACAGACTCCTGCATGGAAACAGGTTCCGCACTGGTTCCTCCCAAAAGTTGTCCCATTAAAAAAGGAAAAAGCAATCCTGCAAATGTTGACAAAACGAGAAACACCCAACCGATAGAATACATGAAGCCATAAGGTCTGAGGTAAGTGAAAATTCCTTTTGCTTTTGCGTAACTTTCTTTGGTGAGTTTAATTTTTTCTTCCTTTTTATTTTTTTTTGGACGCAACATGCTCGATTTTTTGGTGTTCAAAATTAACGATTAAATTTTAAGGAAGGTAGATAAATCGTTTGGTCACGGGTTAATAATTATACAAATGAATGCAATCCAACCGAGTAAAATGCGTACTTTTGGCGCATCGAAACCAAAGAAGATAAGTTTTTCCTTTTTTTTACATGAATATTTTGAAAATCAGAAAAAACTACTATCTTTGCAATCCGAAATTTTGACAATAGAAAGCATTAAAGATAAGCAATCATGAAAAGAACGTTTCAACCATCAGTTAGAAAAAGAAGAAACAAACACGGTTTCAGAAGCCGCATGGCAACTAAAAATGGTCGTCGTGTTTTAGCGTCACGTCGTCGCAAAGGAAGAAAAAAATTGACAGTTTCTGACGAAGGAATGCACAAACGTTAATCGTTAAAAAGCGTTCAAGCAAGATATTGACCGGTTCTACTTCTGTGGAATCGGTTTTTTATTTTACAATCGTCCGAACAATTTTTCGTTTCCAACATTCGAAATCAACGATTCTCATTAACTTCACAAAAAATATTTTTTCTTGGATAAACCAAATCATTTCGACGTCATAATTATTGGAGCTGGAATTAGCGGATTGACTTCTGCTGGTATTTTCAGCCGTTTGGGATACAAGGTTTGCGTGCTTGAAATGGATGCTCGCCCAGGCGGATACATTGCTGGCTTTCGACGCCTGGATTATCGATTTGATTCAGCCATTCACTGGTTAAATCAATGTGGACCAACAGGTTTGGTGACCAATGCTTTTAATTTTATTGGCAAGGATTATCCAAAAGCAAAACAGCAATACCGTATTCGTAAATATTACATCGACGATTTAGAATATTTAGTCACAACAGATGTCGATGATTTCATGCATAAATTAATCGCGGATTTTCCGCACGAAGAAAAAGGAATTCGACGATTCTTCAAACACGCCAAGAAAATTGGTAAATCGTTCGCAAATTTCAAAGACATCAACCGCAACATGTCAACCATGAACCTATTTGGTAAAGCTGCTCGCGGTATCAAAATGCTTCGATTTGCGTTGCCATTTATTCCCCACATCAGTTATCATGGCGACGAAGGAATTGTGAAAGGGCTGAAGAAATATTTCAAGGATGAAAAATTGATGAAATTATTCGGTGCAGAATCTGATTTGCTTTCCTGCTTGATTCCAATCGGATGGGCAGACATCAAAGATTATCAAACTCCGCCTGAAGGTGGAAGTCAAACATTTGCCGAATGGCTAGCACATGTGACTTACGAATATGGAAATGAAATTCGTTTTCAATCAAGAGTCAATGAAATTATTTTAGAAAACGGCAAAGCCACTGGAGTTCGCTATTTTCAAAAGAATGTTGGTGAACAAGAAGTTTTTGGGAATTATGTCATTGCAGCATGCGATGTGGAAACATTATATGAAAAAATGTTGCCCGCTGGCGTTGTTCCAAAAAAGAGATTGGATGTTCTTAAAAACGCAGAATTGTATGCTTCCGCAATAACTTTGGCAATTGCCTTGGATTGTACGGCTGAAAGTTTGGGTTTTGATGAGGAAATTTATTACGTGGCTAATGGTGATTTGGAACGCAAACAATTGGGAGATGGGGATCCACATACCAGTGGAATGCACATTTTAGCATCATCAACCAGAGATAAATCATTGGCCCCAGAAGGAAAAGGAACTGTCACCATTTTCATCCCTGGATTTATTGAACAATTCAATTATTGGGGAACAGAAATCAATGAAAAAGGAGAATACGTTCGAACGGAAAAATACAAGCAACTCAAACAAGAAGTAGCAGATATTTTACTTGACAGAATTAAAAATCAATTGAATATCGATCTGCGTCCACACATTGTTTACTTGGATGTAGCTACGCCGATTACGCATTTGAGATATACTGGAAATCGCGGTGGAACGATGATGGGTGCTCGACCCGGAAAAGCGAATATGCAAGCTGGTGTAGCACATTATGAAACTCCTGTTACCAATTTATATTTGAGTGGACATTGGGCTGAACTAGGTGGTGGAATTCCTGTTGCCGTTCGTGCATCGCTCAATTCCACATTGCTTGTTCTCAAAAAAGACAATCGAAAAAAATTCAAACTTCTGGCGGATTTTGTGGATGGAAAAATTGATGCTGCAAAAGTTGAAGCTTCTGATTTAACCTTGCCTTATGCAAATAATTGGAAGTTCAATCCAACTCCGGCTCAAAAAAAAGCAGAACGATCGAAACAAGATTAATGGGCCAAAAGTTTGTAAATTTGTAGAAAATTCGAAGAAATTAATTTCATGAGCGAATCCATAGATCAATCAGAATCAAAAGTTAGAATCAAGAAACCAAAATGGTTGCGAGTAAAATTACCTACAGGTGAGAATTACCGTATGGTTCGTTCTTTGGTAGATGAACACAAATTGCACACGATTTGCGAAAGTGGAAGTTGTCCAAACATGGGTGAATGCTGGGGAGAAGGTACAGCAACCTTCATGATTCTTGGCAATATTTGTACACGTTCATGTGGATTTTGTGCGGTGGTTACAGGTCGGCCAGAAGCTGTTGATGAATTTGAGCCTGGAAGAGTTGCGAACAGCGTGAAAACGATGAAAGTCAAACATGCTGTGATTACCTCTGTAGATCGGGATGATTTAAAAGATGGAGGATCGGGCATTTGGGTTCAAACGGTGAAAGCTGTGAGACATCAATCGCCTGGGACAACAATGGAAACCTTGATTCCTGACTTTGCGGGCAACTGGGAGAATTTACAAAGGATCATTGACGTAGCACCAGAAATTGTTTCGCATAACTTAGAAACGGTCAGAAGATTGACAAAAGAAGTTCGGATTCAAGCAAAATACGACCGAAGTTTAGAAGTTCTATTCCGATTAAAAAAGGGAGGCATGCGCACTAAATCTGGAATTATGCTTGGATTGGGAGAAACTCATGAAGAAATCATTGAAACCATGGAGGATTTGCGAAGTGTAAATGTCGACATTTTGACCTTGGGACAATATTTACAACCGACGGTGAAGCATTTGCCCATCGTGGAGTTTGTAACGCCAGACCGTTTCGAAGAATACAAAGAGCTTGGTTTGAAAATGGGATTCCGATTTGTAGAGAGTGGTCCGTTGGTTCGAAGTTCGTATCACGCAGAAAAACATTTGTTTGATTAATCGCTGAAATTATTCACGATTCTTTTGATTCCATTTTTCATGCGTGTTTCATTAAAATTGAGCAAAAGGCCTAATTCTATATTAGAAATTTTGAGATAAGTGATTAATTGCGCTGTGTGAATATCCTGCAATTCTTTCACGGATTTGACTTCAACAATCAACTTATTTTCAATTAAAAGATCTAGCTTCAGTCCTATTGGAATTTCAATGCCTTTGTAAAAAACAGGGAGTGGTTCTTGTTGTTTGACATTTAGCCCAATTTGTTTTAGTTCATAAAATAAGCATGCTTCATAAACGCTTTCCAGCAAACCAGGTCCAAGATTCGAATGGACTTCAATGGCGCATCCAATTACAATGGATGATAATTCGTTTTGTGTCATAAAAGATATTTTTGGTACTTAAAGATAGGATAAAAATCGAATTTAAACAAAAGAAAGTTGTTTTTTTTTACCGCGGAGGACGCTATGAGCGCAAAGGGAATTTTTAATGAATCCATTATAAATCATCCTTTTTTCTTTGCGACCTCCGTGCTCTTTGCGGTTTATTTTTTTTACCGCGGAGGACGCAATGAGCACAAAGGGATTTTTTAATGAATTCATCTTTAAATCATCCTTTTTTCTTTGCGACCTCAGCGTGCTTTGCGGTTTATTTTTTTACCGCAGAGGACGCAATGAGCGCAAAGGGATTTTTTAATGAATCTATTTTTTAAATCATGCTTTTTTCTTTGCGACCTCAGCGTTCTTTGCGGTTTATTTTTTTTACCGCAGAGGACACAATGAGCGCAAAGGGATTTTTTAGTGAATCCTTTTTTAAATCATCACTTTTCTTTGCGACCTCAGCGTTCTTTGCGGTTTATTTTTTTTACCGCAGAGGACACAATGAGCGCAAAGGGATTTTTTAATGAATCTATTTTTTAAATCATGCTTTTTTCTTTGCGACCTCAGCGTTCTTTGCGGTTTATTTTTTTTACCGCAGAGGACACAATGAGCGCAAAGGGAATATTTAGTGAATCCATTTTTAAATCATGCTTTTTTCTTTGCGACCTCAGCGTTCTTTGCGGTTTATTTTTTTACCGCAGAGGACACTAAGTGCGCAAATGGAATGTTTAGTGAATCCATTTTAAAACATGCTTTTTTCTTTGCGACCTCAGCGTTCTTTGCGGTTTATTTTTTTTACCGCGGAGGACGCAATGAGCACAAAGGGATTTTTTAATGAATCTATTTTTAAATCATGCTTTTTTCTTTGAGACCTCCGTGCTCTTTGCGGTTTATTTTTTTACCGCAGAGGACACAATGAGCGCAAAGGGAATTTTTAGTGAATCCATTTTTAATTATGCTTTTTTCTTTGCGACCTCAGCGTTCTTTGCGGTTTAATTAACAAAAGCACGGAATATCATCAGATTTTAGAATTTCAAAATCAAGGATTTTGCATTCATTTTGATTTTTAAAAAAGTATTTTGTTACTTTCACGATAAAGTGCATTACCGCTTTTAAGCATTTTAATATGAAGGGTGTTTTTTTGCCATTACAATATTTGCCAAGAACAGATCAGTTGCCGGTTTGGTTGATTGCGGTGCTGTTTGGAGTGCCTTTTTTTGGTGGTATCTTTCTTTACATTTATAAAACGCGTCACGCACGGTCTTGGCGCAAAGGGATTTTTCCTGCTTCTTTGAAACCGACGGAAGACAATTTTTTGGAAGCATACTTGGCATTGGCTGGAAAGTTGATTTTATTCGATTACCAATCATCGAAAAGTAAAACACAATTCATCAACAATTATTTCAATCGCTATTTCAAATTTGCCAATTACAATTTTAGCGATTCGCTCCTATTTTCTTTGCGCTATCCTATCAAAACCCAAACGATTACCGATTGGATGAATACACATTACAAAGAGGAAGGTGAAAAGGCGCAAGTGATTTATTTTTTAACTGGCGTGGCGCTCATCGAAGGAAAAATGTCCACGCGGGAACGCCAATTCTTGCAACAAATCAATGCTGATTTAGGCCTCAGTCCAACCACATTAACAAGAATCTTGGCCATTTACGCGTCCTATTTTCAGGAACAAGAAAACCAAGCTACACAAATAAAGCCGACTCTTTCAAAAAAATATTACTTCGATATTTTAGGTGTCACTGAAAATGCCTCCAAAGAAGAAATAAAAAAGGCGTATCGATCGCTCGCCAAATTACATCATCCAGATTGTTTTGAAAATGCTAGCGAATCGCAACAAAAAATGGCCAAAGAAAAATTCATTCAGATTCAGAAGGCGTATGAAATTTTAAGCGCATAAAAAAAGGACTCCTTTCGAAGTCCTTCTAATTTTAGAATCAATAAATCCTAGTATCTATAATGCTCAGCTTTGAAAGGACCTTTCACATCTACTCCAATGTATTCTGCTTGGTCTGGACGTAATTCAGTCAACTCAGCGCCAACTTTTGCAAGATGCAATTTAGCCACTTTTTCATCCAAATGTTTTGGAAGCATGTACACATCATTTTCGTATGCAGAAGCATTTTTCCACAATTCCAATTGAGCCAATGTTTGGTTCGTGAATGAATTTGACATTACAAAAGATGGGTGACCTGTAGCACAACCTAAGTTCACCAAACGACCTTCAGCCAAGATGATGATATCTTTTCCGTTGATTGTGTACATATCTACTTGCGGTTTGATCTCCACTTTTGATGCACCATGGTTTTTGTTCAACCACGCCATATCGATTTCGTTGTCGAAGTGACCGATGTTACAAACGATTGTTTTGTCACGCATTGCTTCGAAATGATGTCCTTGAACGATGTCTTTGTTACCTGTTGTTGTTACAACGATATCCACTCCACCAATTACATTTTCCAAACGGCGTACTTCAAATCCGTCCATTGCTGCTTGAAGCGCACAAATTGGATCGATTTCCGTAACGATTACACGTGCACCTGCACCTTGCAACGAAGCTGCAGAACCTTTTCCAACATCACCGTAACCACAAACAACAGCAATTTTACCTGCCATCATCGTATCTGTCGCACGACGAATTGAATCTACCAATGATTCTTTACATCCGTATTTGTTATCGAATTTTGATTTGGTAACTGAATCATTTACGTTGATTGCAGGCATCACCAAAGTTCCATTTTTCTTACGCTCATACAAACGGTGTACACCTGTTGTTGTTTCTTCAGAAAGTCCTTTGATGTCTTTGGTTAATTCAGGGAAACGATCGAAAACCATGTTTGTCAAGTCTCCACCATCATCCAAAATCATGTTCAATGGTTTACCATCTTCGAATGCAAATAATGTTTGCTCGATACACCAATCAAATTCTTCTTCGTTCATACCTTTCCAAGCATAAACTGGAATTCCTGCTGCTGCGATTGCTGCTGCTGCGTGATCTTGTGTAGAGAAGATGTTACATGAAGACCAAGTAACTTCTGCACCTAACTCAACCAATGTTTCGATAAGAACAGCTGTTTGAATTGTCATGTGCAAACATCCAGCGATACGTGCACCAGCCAATGGTTTTGCTGCACCATATTCTTCACGCAAAGCCATTAATCCTGGCATTTCAGCTTCCGCCAAACGAATTTCTTTTCTACCCCAATCAGCGAGACTAATGTCTTTCACCTTAAATTTCACTTTTTCCATTGTATTGCTCATACTTGTTTTTTATGTATGTTATTAATTTTCATTTTACGACCGTTTCAAAACACCTAACTCATCGTTGCATCAAAAATTTAATCTCCTCATTTACAAAAGTAAACTCCGGGATGAAATTTGTTTTGCGCCTCGATTTAAACGTTTTGATACGGTCTTAATATTTCAGGGCGCAAAGATACGATGTAAGTTTGGAAAATAAAAATTTGAGAATTTATTTCGGTTTTGGAGTGAGGGAATAAAAATCTTCGGTCCGAAAGAATTATGCTAGGTTGTAAAACTTCTCAAATAAATGTCATTAAAATTCTATTTTGAATCAATAACTTTTATTTAGACCACTCTATAATGAGGTTTGAACAAAATGTTTCAATCGTTATTTTTTGAGTCTTATTGCAGTTCTTGTCGATAAAAGACTTTTTCCGATGCTCGGATGTCTCGAATCCATTGTAGTAGCTCTTTCCAATAACCGCTTCCACCCAAGTTTTTCAGCCGTTCATCGTCCATGGTAAATCCTTGGATGATGTATTCACGGAGCCTTCCTGTAACCCATTGTCGGAATTTTGTTCCCTGTTGACTTTTTACTCGGTAACCTACCGAAATGATAACATCGAGATTATAAAAATTGGTTGGTTTGGTAGAATAATCGGAATTTCCGATTTTTCTCATTGGAGTTTCCAGATCGAGTTCGCCTTCTTTGAAAACATTGAGAATGTGCTCGTTGATTGTGGATTTTCCTTTTGAAAAAAGTTCAGCCATTTGCTCAATGGTCAAACAAACTGTTTCATTTTCGAGACGTGTTTCAATTTTCGTAACACCATCATCTCCAACCCATCAATAAATCGCTCATGGTCGTTCGATGATGGTAACAACTTCTCTTAATCGGAAAACCGAGTTTTTTTCACTTTGTTCACTGTTAATCTTTATGATCTATTAGTTCAAAAATCAAATCCTTCAAGATAGTTAAGTTACTCTCAATTGTTCCTTGCATATACTTTTCATAAATACTTTTATTATCTGGCGGATTGAGATTTAAATAGTGCTTTTTTTCAAGTGCAAGTAACCTTAAAAATTCTCTTTGAGTTCTGCCATTACCTTCTCTAAACGGATGTAAATAATTTACAGCATCCAATATTTCTGCTAATTTGTTTGCTATTTCTTTTCGGTTCGTTTTTTTTAGAACTCGGTACTCTGTGATAAGTGTATCAATATACCTAAATCCCATGTCAAATCGTTCACCATCAAAGAATGGTTTGCCGTCTTTACTAATATTTACTCTTCTTACATTTCCAGCCCATTCATAAACATCTTGAAACAGGTAACGATGAATTTCGAGTAAAGAGTTTGAATCCTTTATTTTTATAGGTTTTTCTGATAACTCCTCAATTCTTTTGGATACTTTAAAACTCTCAAATGCAAGAAGAACTTTTTCGTTCTCAATTTTTGCAATGTTATGAAGTACTCCATTTTTATTGGAGTATAATAATTCAGGATCTATGTATTGATATTTATTTGCCATGAATGGCATATAATTTTGCCAATAATTCAGAATCGGTTATGGTTCCTGAACTCCAATCTACATAAAGTTGTATTAGTTCTTTCGTTGGTTCAAAGCCTTCAAACATATTTGACCCAATGGCATTGGCCGTATTTTCAAGCTTTTTTAAGTCTGAAAACTTCACACCCAATAAGGTCAAATTTTCGCGATCTATCTCAATTGCTTTATACATTTTTTTGCTTTTGAATACAAAACAAAGATAGTAAAATCATTCATGCTGAACATGATACTTATATTGAGCTTAATATCTCTTTACTGAGCTTTTTCAATCCATAAAATGCTCATCACATCCTTTCCATCACCATCTCCTCCAACCCATCAATAAATCGCTCATGATCATTTGATGATGGAACCAACTGCACTTTTTCGCCGCCATGTTCTTCGAAAATCTCTTGGTATTCGTGACCAATTTCAATCAAGGTTTCGAGGCAATCAGCCACAAATGCTGGACTGAAAACCAAGATTTTTTTTGCGCCGTTTTTGGCCAATTCTTCCACCACTTTGTCAGAAAACGGAGTGAGCCATTTTTTGTCTAAGCGTGATTGGAAAGCCACAGTATATTGATCTTCCGAAATTCCTAATTTGGCTGCCAACAAGCGTGTTGTTGCATAAGATGTCGCTTTGTAACAGAATTTATTTTGATCGTCGATTTGCGTTTCGCAGGGATGGTCAGCACATAAATCGGTGTCGTACACTTTGTCCACTTGTCGTTCTGGTAATCCATGGTAACTGAAAATGATGTGGTCGTAATCCGCCAAATTGAATTGTTTGGTGTTGTCAATGATTGAATCGATGTAACCTTCATTGTCCCAAAATTGCGATACGATTTTAATTTCTGGAATCACCCACCATTTTCGAACGATGTCCATCACTTTTTGCATCGCCGAACCACTAGACGCACTCGCATACTGCGGAAACAAAGGAATCACAATGATTTGGTCGAAATGTTCTTTTTGCATTTCCGTCAACACCGATTGAATCGAAGGATTTTTATAGCGCATTGCCATGTAGACTTTTGCTTTTCCTTCCAAGCGGTTTTGAAGTTTCATTTGCACGCTTTTGGTATGGGTCATCAACGGAGAGACACCTTTTCCAAGATCCCAAAGTTCTTTGTAAATCTTAGCCGATTTCGGTGCGCGAAACGGAACAATGATTCCATTCACCAACAACTTGCGGGCTAACCAAGGCAAATCAATAACCCGTGGATCGTTCAAAAATTCAGACAAATACTTGCGCACATCACGTGTGCTCGGACTATCTGGTGTTCCTAATTGGATTAAAAGTATTCCTGTTTTTTTCATTGACAATTGACTTTGGCTTCGAGAGCCTCAGCCTTCGCCAATTCTCTTCAAAACTATAAACACTAATTCTTAATTGCTTAATTTTTAATTCTTAAAAAAGTTTGATTCTCCAATCCTTCCCTTCTTCTTCCGTTATTAAATTCAATTTTTGTAAATAACTCACTGTTTTTTCAAAAGCCAGTGGATATTGAATTCCATTATAGTTCCAGTCGGTCTCTTTGAGCCATTCTTTTACTTGTGTTGAATTCAAATTATACCTCCAACTGATGATTTCTTCTGAATTTTCACCTTGTTTAATTTCCTTCGCTTTTCGGTTCACGATTTGACAAATTTCGTTCAGCATTTCGCTGTGATTCTCCGCAATTTCTGTTCGTGCAGCAATCACAAAACATGGCCAAGGCGTCACAACCTCATCGATAAAACGACACTTTTTTTGTTCTGTGTAAGGATGCGTGGTGTATTTGTCCCACAAAAATGCCTGAGCTTCGTTGTTTTCCAATGCCCAAAGTCCGCCGTAAACATCACCAATCACATTAAATTTCAATTCATCCGAATTCCAATGCTGTTGATCTGCACAGACATACGCCATCAAGTGAGAGCCTGAACCATACCTTGAAATAGCAAAAGTTTGATTTTCTAAATCCGACATTTGATCAATCTCTGAATGAAAAGGAACATGCACACCCCAATGCAATGGCGTCACAACATACACTTGAATAATTTTAGCATTTAATCCTTGCAAAATTCCACGGGTAATTCCCTCGGTCAAGAGTACAGCAACATCGAGCGAACCAGTTTCCAATCCGCGCAACATTTGTCCCGTTCCACCGCCCATATCACTCCAATGAAGATGAATATTGGCATTGCGAAAATCTCCTTCCTCAATAGCCAAGCGCCATGGAAGGTTAAAATGTTCTGGAACTCCTCCTATTTTTAATTGTATCATATTTTTGCTTTGGCTTCGAGAGCTTCAGCCAGCGCCAATTCTCTTGAAAATTCAAAATTCATAATTCCCCTGTAAATTGCATATCAAACAACTTTTTATAATAACCATCTGTTGCTAAAAGTTCTTGATGGGTTCCTTGCTCCATGATTTCACCTTTTTCCAACACCACAATTTTGTCAGCATTTTGAATAGTTGACAATCGATGCGCAATCAAAATCGAAGTTCTGCCTTTGGTCAATAACTCCGTGGCACGTTGAATCATCGCTTCAGATTCATTGTCGACCGATGAAGTTGCTTCATCCAAAATTAAAATGCTTGGATTGTAGACATAAGCGCGAATAAACGCCAGTAATTGACGTTGACCAACCGATAAAACTCCTCCTCTTTCTCCAACTTCGTAATCGTAATCATTCGGTAAACGCATGATGAATTCGTGTGCTCCAACCGCTTTCGCAGCTTCAATAACTTGTTCCTTTGAAATCGATTTATCCCGAAGTGTGATGTTGTTTAAAATCGTGTCCGAAAATAGAAATACGTCTTGCAAAACAATGGCAATGTTTTTTCGCAAATAAGACAATTCCAATTCCGTGATGTCAACTCCCGAGATCGTGATAAACCCTTTTTGGTATTCGTAGAATCTCCCGAGTAAATTCACGATGGAAGTTTTTCCAGCGCCCGTTGCCCCAACAAATGCTACACTTTTTCCAGCCTCAATTTTCAGATTGATGTTTTTCAAAACCCAATCTTCGTCGTTATATGCAAAATAAACATCGTTCAATTTTATGTCGCCTTCAAAGTCACAATAGGTTGATTTTCCTGCGTTTTGCACTTGATCTTGAAGGTCGATGGTTTCGAAAACGCGTTCAGCACGAACAGTTCCTCGTTGCAAGACATTAAATCGATCAGCCAACTGACGAATTGGTCTATACATCATTTGAATCCAAAACGTAAAAGCCGTGATTTCGCCAAATTTGTCTGTCATGGAAACATCAGAATTCAAATTGAACACAATGATCACATATAAAAATGCGATGGAAAGCGAACTTAAAATTTCAACAAATGGAAAGAAAATGGAGTTGGCCCAAATTGCTTTGATATGCGCTTCTCGATGACCTGCATTTATTTCGGTAAACTTTGTGTATTCTTTTTTCTGCCGATTAAATAGTTGAACCAAGTTCATACCCGTGAGTCGCTCTTGCACAAACGCATTTAATTTTCCGACTTGAGTGCTTTCAAGCTGAAATGATTTACTCATGGCTTTGGCGAAAATGCGTGTTGCAAAAAGCAAAATGGGAATTGGAATAAGCACATACAACGTAAGTTGCCAATTCGTATAAAACATCAAAAATACAGTGATAAAAAGCATCAATAAATCGCCCGCAATGTTCATTAATCCAGCTGAGAAGACTTCTGTGATTGCTTCCAAATCGCTCACAAGTCGGGTGACCAATCCACCGATAGAATTTTTATCAAAATACTTCATTCGGAAGCCCAACAAGTGTCTAAAAAGTTTTGTTCTAAGGTCAAAAATCACAGATTGTGCAAGCAAACTAGCATAATAACTCGCCAAAAATTGCAACAAACTTTCTACGATTAAAATTCCGACAATGGCGAGCGTCCAGAAAAGCAATAACTTCTCATTTTGTCCTTTGGCGATGTAATCGTTTACCATTTCGCCCATGAGCATGACGCGCCCGGGACTTAAAAGTGCTAGAATCAAGGTAGTTATTGCGGCAATTGCCAAATATCCTTTGTAGGATTTTGCATAACTTAACAGACGCTTGAATACCTTAAAATTTAAACTTTTCTTGTTTGACATGAGGTTGCAAATTTACCCAAAAAACAAACTTTTTGCTTTATTTTATCCCCTAATTTCACAAAGAAAGCTAACAGCGCATGAAATATCGATGATTTGCATTATTTTTACCTAAAACAAATACATGGTTCACGATTTTTCACAAAAAAATTCCATTTTCGGTACTTTTTTAGCCGAACTAAGAGACATTAACATTCAAAAAGATCCCATGCGTTTCCGAAGAAATTTGGAGCGAGTATCCGAAATTTTGGCGTATGAATTATCCAAAACCTTGGAATACAAAGATGTTTTTGTGACCACTCCTTTGGGTGAAGCAAAAACGCATCAGTTGGTCGATCAACCCGTTTTGGCAACCATTCTTCGTGCAGGTTTGGGCATGCATTTGGGACTTCTAAATTATTTTGATCGTGCCGAAAGTGCATTTGTATCAGCCTATCGCAAACATTCAACAGCCGAGGATTTTGAAATTTACGTGGAATACATGGCTGCTCCATCTTTGGACGGAAAAGTAGTTATCATTTCGGATCCCATGTTGGCTACTGGAAGTTCCATGGCAATGGTTTACAAAGCGCTTTTGCGTCAAGGAAAACCATCTAAAATTCATGTTGTTTCTGCCATCGCAGCGCCAGAAGCTCTCATTTATTTAAAAGATCATTTACCTGATACTGCTGAAATTTGGGTAGGAGCGATTGACGAAGAGTTAACAGCACAATCTTATATTGTTCCAGGTTTAGGCGATGCCGGTGACTTGGCTTACGGCGTAAAAATTTAATATGAACTGGGGAGGAATAATTACGATTTTCTTGGCTTCTACCGTTAAATTTATGTTCGCTCCTTTTTCAGGACCTGTTCTAAAATTAACTTTTGTTGAAGCCTATTTAGCAGCTTGCGCTGGAGCCATTTTCGGTGCTGCAGTTTTCTATTTCAGTGCGGAGTTTTTCATTCATCGGGCAGCTCGAAAAAAACATTTAGCAATAGAACAAGCGAAAGCACAAAACAAACCTTACGTAGAAAAAAAGAAATTTACGCGAATGAATCGTTTTTTGATTCGAATTAAGATGAAGCTTGGAATCATCGGAATTACTTTTTGGGCACCTTTCTTTTTGTCCATTCCGATTGGCTCAATGATTGTCGCTAAGTTTTATGGCAAGCGAAAAATCACATTTCCGTTAATTTGCTTGGGTATTTTTTTCAATGGAATTATCATGACTGGATTGGTCTATTTGGTAAAACACAATGTCTAACTTTCACCTCTTTTTTGACCTAGACCGAACCCTTTGGGATTTTGAGAAAAATTCTGAAAATGCACTCAAGCATTTGTTTGAAGAAAAGCAATTGATTGAAAAAATTCCAAGTTTCGAGAAATTTCATCGCGTTTATAAACAACAAAACAGTTTGCTTTGGCACGATTACGGAAAAGGAAAAATATCCAAGGAGGAACTGCGCACAGCACGTTTTAGTGAAACATTTTCGAAATTCAATATTCAGGATGAGGAACTTGCAGCCTATTTTGATCATGGCTATGTAACAATTTCACCGCAACAAACATCGCTTTTCCCGAATGCACACGAATCGCTTTCGTACCTAAAAAAATTAGGTTATCAAATGCATATCATCACGAATGGATTCAAAGAAGTGCAACATATTAAGCTGGAAAAAAGCGATTTGACTCAATACTTCGACTTGATCTTATGCTCAGAAGAAGCAGGTGCAAACAAGCCAAACAAAGAAATTTTCGCGCATGCCATTGAAAAAACTGGAGCCAAACCAAACGAATCGGTTATGATCGGCGACGACTACGAGGTTGATGTTTTGGGTGCTTTACGATTTGGTATGCATGCCATTCATTTTGATCCAGCCGACAAACGTCCTGCAAAAAAAGGAGAATGGCGCGTGCTTGACTTGAATCAAATTTCGGGAGTGCTACCTTGGATTTTTAGGTAATTATGAATGAAAAATGTTGAATGAGGAATGATTAATCAATCCTTATATTGTCATAATATCTTTCTCTTTCAATTCAAAAATCTCATCTACTTTTTTGATGTAGCTGTCTGTGATAATTTGAACTTGACCTTCCGCATCTTTGGCCATATCTTCCGATAAACCATCAGCTTTCAAATCTTTTACCATGTCCAAGGCATCTTTTCGGTTGTTGCGAACTCCCACTTTTGCGTGTTCACCTTCTGCTTTGGCTTTCTTAACCAATTCACGGCGACGTTCTTCTGTCAACGGTGGAACAGAAATGATGATTACTTCCCCATTATTTTGCGGTGCGAATCCCAAATTCGAATTGATAATTCCTTTCGAAATTTCATTGAGCATGGACTTTTCCCATGGTTGAACAGTAATCGTTCGTGCATCAACAGTCGCCACATTCGCAACTTGTTGTATTGGTGTTGGTGTGCCGTAATAATCAACCATCACGCTCGCAAGCATGGAAGGTGTAGCTTTACCTGCGCGTACTTTGGCAAGTTCATTTTCTAAGTGAACGATTGATTTCTGGTTCGACGATTTCAATTCGTCATAAATCATATTCAATTCTTCTGTCATGGTCTTAAAAAAAAGTATTTAAACGAAATCTAGTTACGAACAATTGTGCCAACTTGCTCTCCATCCATCAATTTTTTCAAATTTCCTGGGGTATCCATGTCAAAAACAATGATAGGCAAATCGTTTTCTTTGCACAAAGTAAAAGCGGTCATGTCCATTACTTTCAATCCGTTGGCATAAACATCGTCGAAACTAATTGTATCGTATTTCACCGCATCTGGATTTTTTTCTGGATCAGCAGTGTAAATCCCATCGACGCGTGTCCCTTTCAAAATAACATCTGCATTGATTTCAATTGCTCGTAAAGAAGCTGCTGAATCTGTAGTGAAAAATGGATTTCCTGTTCCAGCTCCAAAAATCACTACACGTCCTTTTTCTAGGTGTCTCACAGCTCTTCGGCGAATGTACGGTTCAGAAATTTCTTTCATTTCGATGGCAGATTGCAAACGCGATTCCAATCCTGCTGCTTCCATGGCTGCTTGTAATGCCATTGCATTAATCATGGTTGCTAACATTCCCATGTAATCTCCATGCGTACGATCCATTCCACCTTCTTCTGCTTGAACGCCACGAAAAATATTTCCACCACCAATAACAATGGCAACTTCTACTCCCCCTTCAACGATTTCTTTAATTTGAGCTGCGTACAAATTCAAACGATTGTTATCAATCCCGAATTGTTTTTCACCCATCAATGATTCGCCGCTTAGTTTCAGAAGAATTCTCTTGTATTTCATCGCTCGTTTTTGGTTTTTTGGAACGGGGCAAATATAAGGATTTTATGCACATAGCTCCATGAAATTATTCGTTTCAATTTCAAGAAGATGCATGAAGAAGCGTAAATCTCTTAGAAATACAGCCTATTTCTTAAGTAGACGATACATGTGTTTTTCGAGTTCAACAAAATAAATACCAGCTTCAAAGTCAGATAAATCGATGAGTGAATTTGTTTTTTGAGTTGCTATTTTTCCACCTTGAGCTGCATAGACTGTTAGTTCGAACAATTTGTTTGAATCATTTTTAATGTAGTATTTGCCCTCAGATGGATTTGGAGAAATGGTATAAACAACAAGTGCTTCTTCACCAATTGAATTACTGTTTACATTAAATACAGCACTTACGTTGGAACATCCATCAGCATATGTGACTTCCACTTGGTAACCACCGTTTTGCGAAACAACATAATCTTGCTGGTTTGCTCCAACAATTTCATTTCCATCTAGCAACCACTGATATTGATCGCCAAACACAGCGGTGGAAAGGGTTTGTCCATTCTGCGAAATTGTTGGAATTGGATTCGGAACGCATGTCGATTGATTGACAAGCCCAAGCGGATTCGTGTTCATGACATTCAAAAATTCCTCTTTCGAAGCGCAATCTTCCTTCAGATGATACGCTAAAAATGGATCTAACACCATAAACGTGCGAGCATGCTGTTGCGCACGATTGATTGTGACATTAAAAATGGTTGTCAATTCACCAAAATCGCAATTGGTATTTGTATTTGCGAAGTAACAATGTCCACCGCCGGTGATACTCCCAAACGATTTACATAAACTAGCAAGTGCATCATAGATTGGCACGTGATGTTCATCAGGAGGAGTTACTCCATCTTCGCTTCCCGATAAAATGAGCGCCGGAACATTCACAAGCGCTGCAGCAGCGATCGCTGATGGATTTGTTTCCGCTGGCGCCAAGCCAACAATAGCTTTGATTGTGGTATTATTTGCTCCAGCTAAAATCGTTGCTCCTCCACCCATTGAATGACCAACAATAGCAGTGTTTGGAGAAATACTTCCATATAAAACAGAACTCATATTAGTATTTAATTGTGCTATCGAATTGGCAATCAAACTTAAATCCATCCCAAAATCACCATGATTTGGTAAAATACCACCTTCTGTTCTTGGAAAGGCCACAATGTAACCTAAAGCGGTGTAATGTTCCCAAATATTGGCATAAGCATCCCACGACATGACAAATCCATGACCAAAAACAATCACAGGATATTCACCCGGAATGATTGCAACATCTTCTCCAGCTGTTGCTGCTGGGTAATAAATTTCTGTCTGAATTTGACGTCCCGAACCACCACCAGAGCCAAATCCTCCCGTTCTTGTTGGATCGTTAAATGTGAAAGTGTTGTGTCCAACTTGTGCAAATAAACATAGGAATGTAACACTAAAAAAAATGCTGAAAATGACGCGCGTTAACATGATGAAGTAGTTTAATGTTTTGCTTAAAAGTAAGAAAAAAATAAAGTTGAAAAACAAACAATACAATCTTGATGTATTTGAATTTTTAACATTAAGGACCGCGCAGCAGCGACGAAGTCAATGAAGATCATAAAGGACCGCGCAGCGACAGCTTGTCCCGATTCCTATGGCTATCGGAACGGGAAAATCAATTTATCTTATAAACCCCAAAATAATTATGTACAAAAGGTTTTATCTTGTCGCTGTGTTGTTGGTGTAAAAATTAAGGAACACTGCGAAGCTGCAACGAAGTTAAACCTTGCGGTTATTTAAGAAGCTTCATTTAGCAAATATCTTTCTCTTAACGCCGCAGGCGACCTAAATTATACAAACCATGTCAACCACAAACTCTTATTTCCCTTGGTTCCTTAATGTTTAAAAATTAAGTTGATGATTATGTTCATTTATTCAAACTTGAATCTTGTGGTAAGTTTGAGACAAGTCAAAAATCCCGTTTGTCAATTTCTTCCAAAACATCAAAGATCAAATCTTGCTCGTACCCTTTTGAAGAGAGATAACGAACTATTTTTGCTTTTTTTACCCAAGGATCTTTTTCTCTGTCCAAGGCAATCGTTTTGATAGCAGCCAAAGAATATAAAGTTCCCATGTAATCAGAATCATCAATAACAGCTAATCCTTTTTTGATTGAATATTCCGAAATAAAGCGTTTTTTTAGGTGTTGCCGAATTTTAATTTTGCCCCATCGTTTGATTCTGAATTTACCGGAAGCAAAACTCTCCGCAAAACGTTCTTCGTCTAAGAACCGATTGGTAATTAAATCAGCAATTAATTGATCTTGTTGTTCACCAACAATTCCCCAACTTTGCAAGCGCATTGATACTTCGTAATGACAACGTTCTTGGTAAGCACAGAAAGATTCAATCTTTGCTTTGGCCTCCAAAAACGAGTATTTGCACTCCGACTTCATGTCAGAGTGCAATTTCTTTATTCTCTTTATTTACGAATGAATATTGTAACAAATGGCTATCTGTTACCCCACGAACTGGAATCCATTTTTTGTATTTGAAGAACCATTTCACTTGTTTTGAAAAGATTCCACGTTTAAAATGCGACTCAAGGTATGGATGAACGATCAACGTAACCCCTTTTTCTTTGCGGTCAGCGATCAAATAATTCAAGTTATTTTCAATTTCTTCTGCAAACAAAATACTTGCTTGAACTTCTCCTGTTCCTTTACAAGTCGGACAAGTTTCAGCTGTCTTAATATCCGTTTCTGGTCGAACACGTTGACGTGTAATTTCAACAACACCAAATTTAGATGGAGGCAAAATATTATGTTTCGCCCGATCTGATTGCATCACGACTTTCAAATGGTCATAAAGTGCCTTGTTATTGGCACGATCATGCATATCAATAAAATCGATGCAAATAATTCCACCCATATCGCGCAATTGCAACACACGAGCAATTTCTTCAGCCGCTTCCATGTTGGTAGACAAGGCATTGCTTTCTTGTCCATCCGCACCTTTGCGATTCCCTGAATTCACATCCACCACGTGCATGGCTTCCGTATGCTCGATGATCAAATATCCACCACTTGGAAGAGGAACTTTTTTACCAAAAAGAGATTTTATTTGCTTGTTCACGCCAAAACGCTCGAAAATATTGATTTTCTGATCGTAGAATTTCAAGATTTTCTCACGACCAGGAGCAATATTACTCACGTATTCACGCATTTCATCAAAGGTCGCTTGGTCGTTGATGTGAATATTGGTAAAATCCGCATTCAACATATCTCTTAAAATCGAAGAAGTTTTCTCCAATTCTCCCAACACACGTTTTGGAGGCGTCGCATTCTTAAGGTTTGCGTACATAGTTTTCCACTTCTCGAGCAAGTTTTTGAGATCTTGATCAAGTTCTTCAACCTTTTTCTTTTCTGCAACAGTTCGAATAATTACCCCAAAATTTTTCGGGATAATCGTATCCATTATTCCTTTTAAACGTTCTCTTTCAGCTGATTCCTTGATTTTTTGAGAAATGGAAATCTTATCAGAAAAAGGGACAAGCACTAAATACCTACCAGCAAGTGTGATTTCAGTACAAAGTCGAGGACCTTTACTTGAAATTGGTTCTTTTGCTACTTGCACGAGGATGGGAGAAGATGAAGAAACTACTTCACTAATTTTCCCGTCTTTTGGTATGTCTTTTTCTGTTTTAAAATAAAGAAGATCTGAAACGTTTTGCTTGCCTCGAAGCGTATCTTTAGCGAACTTATTGAGGGAATTAAATTGTGGTCCAAGGTCCAAATAATGCAAAAATGCATCTTTTTCGTATCCTACATCCACAAAAGCTGCATTCAAACTAGGAACAACTTTGCGCACTTTACCCAGGTAAATATCACCTACAGCATAGTCTGCATTGCCTTGTTCCTCATGCAGTTCAATTAGTTTGCCATCACGCATTAGAGCAAGCCAGATGCCGTTCTCACGAACATCGACTACTAGTTCTAAACTCACGAAAGCTTATTTAATATTATTAAACAGAAAAACTTAGCAAGCTCATGCTTACTAAGTTTTCTCGAAATCTTAAGGAAAAATTATTTTTTCTTCTTGTGACGATTTTTTCTCAATCTTTTTTTACGCTTGTGCGTCGACATTTTATGTCTTTTTCTTTTTTTACCACTTGGCATAACAATATATTTTAATTATTTGAAATTCAATTTATTACATTTCTCAAAGAGAGAAAAAAAACACTCCCGTTTTTCAACGAGAGTGCGAAGATAGTAAAATTTGCCGAAAAATAAAGCTCGACAGAAATAAAATCTAATACTATTTTACGATTACCTTGCTTTTAACCTCTTCAACGAAAGTTTTAGAAGGTTTAAACGCTGGGATATTGTGAGCAGGAATAATAACGGTTGTGTTTTTTGAAATGTTACGTCCAGTTTTCTCAGCTCTTTCTTTCACTACGAAGCTACCAAATCCTCTCAAATAAACATTTTGTCCATTTGCTAATGAAGATTTTACAGAAGTCATAAATGCCTCTACTGCTTTTAATACTTCCAATCTTTCTAATCCTGTTTCAACTGCGATGTCTGCAACGATGTCTGCTTTTGTCATTTTTTTTTGTATTATAATTAATTTCAATTAGTTGATTTCAAAGTGCAAAAGTATATACAAAAGATTATATTTTTGTTGTTCAAAGGAATTTTTTAACTTTTTTATGCTGAATGGCTGAATTTCAAGTATTAATTACCGATTGGTATAGACGAAACAAAAGAGATCTGCCTTGGCGCAACACAACTGACCCCTATTTAATCTGGTTGTCGGAAATCATTTTGCAACAAACTCGTGTGGACCAAGGCAAAAGTTATTTCGAAAAATTCAAAACTAACTACCCCACGGTCAAAGACTTGGCGAACGCAAGCGAACAAAATATTCTCAACGATTGGCAAGGATTAGGTTATTACAGTCGCGCACGAAACATGAAAGTGAGCGCCAATCAGGTTCTGGATCAGTTTGACGGTGTTTTCCCAAGTACTTTCGACGAAATCAAAAAACTAAAAGGAGTTGGTCCATACACCGCTGCGGCAATAGCTAGCTTTGCATTTAATGAAAAAGTAGCTGTTGTGGATGGGAATGTTTACAGAGTCCTTTCGCGCATCTTTGATATTGAAAAGCCCATTGATTCTTCTGAAGGCATCAAAGCGTTTCAACAATTGGCAAACACCTTAATTCCAGACAAAAACCCTGGAGAATTCAACCAAGCTATCATGGAATTTGGAGCTTTGCATTGCACACCTACAAATCCATCATGTACCGATTGTCCTTTTGAGTTTTCATGCGAAGCACGAGCGAAGAATATAATATCCGTTAGACCAGTCAAAAAGTCGAAGACAAAAGTCAGAAATCGCTTTTTTAATTATGCCATTTTTGAAAATGAAAATGAAATTGTGGTTCAAAAAAGAGAAAACAAAGACATTTGGCAACACCTATTTGAATTCCCGCTTTATGAAACGAATGAGCGTTTATCAACTGAACAAGTTGTGACTTATTTCGAACATCTTTACCAATTAGAACATCAGAAAATATCAACAGAATTCAAGCACATTCTTTCGCATCAGCATTTATTTGCACGATTTATTCATTTTAATGAAATTCCCAAATCTTTAAAAAACTTAAGCATTCCAAAAAACGATCTCGAAAACCATCCACTTCCGCGGTTAATCGACAGATATCTAGAAAATAGTTGAAAACTAGAAAAAACTTAATTCAAGAACATTCAATCATTTTTATACATTTGTAATATTCAAGAATTTAATGAATGGCTGGAAGCGTTAATAAGGTAATTTTAATAGGTAATTTGGGCAAAGACCCAGAAATCAGACGATTAGAAAACGGCGCAGTAGTAGCTAATTTTCCAATTGCAACATCCGAAACGTATTTAGACAAAACAACCAATGAGCGCCGTGATATCACGGATTGGCACAATGTTGTTGTTTGGCGTGGACTTGCGGAAGTGGTTGAAAAATACCTTCGAAAAGGGATGAAAGTGTATATCGAAGGAAAATTAAAATCGCGCTCTTACCAAGATAAAGATGGCGTCACAAAATACATTACAGAAGTAGTGGCTGATGAAATGACGATGTTATCTCGAAACGAAAATCCAAATCAATCGGAGCGAACTCCAAATTATTCTAACGAAGGCACACCTGCTGCTCCATCCAAAATAGATCAAATATTGAAGGATGAAAGCGAATCCGACCTCCCATTTTAATCTTTAAAAATGACTCCAATCGAACCTCCATCGTTTGAACCCCTGGCCAACATCGCACAAGCTGGATTCTCTATTTCTGGTGATGTGCTTCCGTTTGTTGCCGTTGGAATATTGCTTTTATGTTCTGCCCTAATTTCTGGTGCCGAAGCTGCATTTTTCTCCTTAAGTCCTGCTGAAAAAGAGGTTTTAAGAAATCACGATGACCGAACATCCAAAGTCGTTTTGGAATTGTTGAACCGCCCGAAAGAATTGCTTGCTACTATTTTGATCGTGAACAATTTTGTGAATGTTGGAATTGTTATCATTTCAAGTTCCATTGTTATGGGATTTTTTGAAGGATTGCAAGGATATGAAACAATTCGTTTCATTGTCGAAATATTTGCGATTACATTGGTTTTATTACTCTTTGGAGAGGTTATTCCGAAAATTTATGCAACTAAAAACTCCTTGCGCTTTTCCCGAGGAATGGCTCGACCATTGCAAGTATTAAATATCCTTCCACCGTTTTCCTGGATCAGAATGTTCTTGGTGAATGGTTCAAACATCATTTCAAGAAGAGCCAAAAGAAAAGGATACAAAATTTCGTCTGGTGAATTAGAAGCCGCATTGGCATTGACAAAAGAAGACAATACTTCCGTAGAAGAACATAAAATTTTGGAAGGCATTGTGCGTTTTGGAAATACGGATGTGAAGCAAATTATGCGACCAAGAATGGATGTTGTTTCCATGGATAAAACGCTTGCTTTTAACAAAGTGCTCGAAATCATTCTCGAATGTGGTTACTCGCGCATTCCTGTGTTTGAAGAGACGTTTGACAATGTGGTTGGAATTTTATTTGTCAAAGATTTGCTCCCATACCTGAATGAAACAGAAAGTTTTGAGTGGCGAACGCTTTTGAGAAAACCATTCTTCATTCCTGAGAATAAAAAAATCGACGATTTATTGAAGGAATTTCAAACGATGAAAGTTCACATGGCCATTGTTGTCGATGAATACGGCGGATCAAGCGGGGTCGTAACTTTGGAAGACGTACTGGAAGAAATTGTCGGTGACATTACCGATGAATTTGATGATGTGGAGTTGATTTATACTAAAATCGATGATCAAACGTATTTATTTGAAGGAAGAACCGCATTGATTGATTTCTACAAAATACTAGAAATTGATGGTAAAGAATTTGAATCAAAACGAGGAGATGCTGAAACGTTGGGTGGATTTATTGTGGAAAACGAAGGTAAAATTCTAAAGAACAATGAATTTATGTTTTGCGACAACATTAAATTAGTGGTTGAATCTTCCGATAAAAAACGCATTAAAATGGTAAAAGCAATCATTCAATCCAAAACAGTTGTTTCATGAAATTAATTTTTGTTTTATCAATTAGCTTTCTATTCTTGCTTGTGAGTTGTGGTGACAATGAAACCCTAGTCCCAAAACCACCCACGTATTTGCGTTTAGAATTACCTGATCACACCTACAAATTGTACAACGAATCATGTCCATATACCTTTGAAACTTCAAACATGTTTACTGTAAAAGATGTTGTCGATTCTTCCGGAACGACTTGTCACAAAGACATTGATCTTGGGAAATTGAACGGAGTAGTGCACTTTTCATACATTAACATTGTAGAACCTTTGGCTACGTATGTGAATTATTCAAATGACAAAGTAGAAGACCACAAACTCAAAGCAACTGGAATTGATGATGTTCAAATCATTCGTCCGAAAGATAAAGTATATGGTACCTTTTTCAAACTCAAAGGAGATGTTGCTTCGCCATTTCAATTTTATTTAACCGATTCAACTTCTCGTTTTGTGAGCGGTGTCGTGTATTTAAATTGTGTGCCAAATTACGATTCACTAAAACCAACCTTGGATTACTTGGAATTGGATTTAATGAAAATGGTCAATACATTTAAATGGAAATAAAAAAAGCGGATTGTATTCTGAGCTTAGGCTCAAACATTGGTAATAAAGCCGAGAACCTACAGAATGCCTTACTTTCTTTGCAAGAATTTTCCGAAAAACCTATTGAAAAATCGGCATTTATTGAAACAGAACCTTGGGGATTTGATTCGGAAAACGCATTCTTAAATTGCTGCGTAAAAATCACAACATCACTTTCTCCTTTCGAATTGTTGGAAAAACTGCAAGAAATCGAAAAGAAAGGCGGTCGAACAGCAAAATCTGAAAACGCAGTTTATCAAGACCGTTTGATTGATATTGACATTATATTTTATGGTTTTGAAATTCTCAAAAGTGACAAACTTCAGATTCCTCACCCCCACTACTCCAAACGCCAATTTGTGCTTGAGTCGTTGGTTGAGCTTTGTCCAAATTGGATAGACCCTGAAACAAAAATGAGTATTTTACAGTATTACAGGAACATTAGGTCGAAATAAAGTTGAAATAAAAAAGCTAAAAATTGACTTCATACTAATTTTGACTACTTTTGTAAAAAATTTTGGTAAGAATTTATTAAAACAAATCATGAAAAAACAAGGAATCAAAAGTTTAATCATTGTAGCGCTTAGCGCAATGTTTGTAACAAGTTGTGATCAATTAAAAGATCTAAACTACGTTGTTACTCCAAGTCCGCTTGAAATGCATGGCGACAAAGTGAAAGTAAAAGTAGAAGTTGACATTCCAGCAAAAGGAATCAGCAAAAAAGCGTCTGCTGAAATCACTCCAACACTTGGTTCAACAACATTGAAACCAGTAAATATTCAAGGAGAAAAAGCAACTGGAAATGGTACAGTAATTAAGTACAAAACAGGTGGTAAATACACTTACACAGATGAAGTGGCTTACAAACCAGACATGGAAACTGCTGATTTAATGTTGACAGGAAAAGTTTTCAAAGGTGGAAAAGAGAAAAAAGATGTTTTCCAACCAGTAAAAATTGCTGATGCAACAATCGTTACTCCTTTATTAGTAAACAAAGATTTTCGTGTAATTTATGCAGCGGATGAATTCAAACGTGTTACTCCTGAAACAACTATGTCACAAATCAATTATGACAAAGGTCGTTCAGAAGTGAAAGCAGCTGAATTGAAAGATGCTGACATGACCGCATATACTACTTGGTTGACTGCTGCTCAAGCAAATCCACGCATTGCAATCAAATCAATCGCAATCACAGGTTTCGCTTCACCAGAAGGAGAAGAGAACAAAAACGGAACTTTATCAAATGATCGTGCTACATCAGCGAAAATGGCAATCATGGGTGTTGCGAAAAAAGTTGGTAACGCTGCTGCTCAAACAGAAATCTACACATTAAAAGGAAGTGGTGAGGATTTTGAAGGATTCAAAAGAGAGTTGAAAAAATCAACAATCAACGAAGATGAGCGCAACTTGATTATTCGTGTATTGGAAATGAATTCAGATCCAGTAAAACGTGAAGAAGAAATGAGAGCAATGGGTAAAACATTTACTTATTTAGATAAAAACATTTTCCCTTTATTGCGTCGTGCTGAAGTAGTTACGAACTATGATTTAACTGGATACACTGACGAAGAATTGAAAGCAATTTCTGTTTCAAGTCCAGATTCATTGAAATTGGAAGAGTTGTTGTTCACAGCAACATTGACGGATAATTTAGCTGAGAAATTGAGATTGTACCAAGTTGCAGCGAAAAATTTCCCTAACGACCACAGAGCATTCAATAACATCGGAGCGGTTTACTACCAACAAAATAAATTGAGTGATGCGAAAGCACAATTCGAAAAAGCAAATGGCATGAAAGACAATGCTATTTCTAAAAACAACTTGGCTGCAGTTGCTGGAGCGACAGGTGATCGTGCTAAAGCTGCACAATTATTAGGTCAAGCTGGTGGTGCCGGTTCAGAAGTTAGCTACAACAAAGGAATTTTGAACATTCAAGATGGCGATTACGCTTCTGCAATTTCAAACTTTGGTTCTGAAGCGACTTTCAACAAAGGATTGGCTCAATTGTTAAACGGTTCTGCAACAGATGCTGACAAAACAGTAAGCGCATCAGTTGATAATGAATCAGCGCAAGGATATTACTTGAAAGCATTAGCTGCTGCAAAACAAGACAAATTAGAGTCAGTTGTGAGCAACTTGAAAAGCTGTTTCGCGAAAGATGGAGCTTGGAAAGCTAAAGCTGAAAAAGATAGATCTTTCTTAAAATATTTCGACAATCCAGCATTTTCTGGAATTGTTAAATAATCATTACCAATAAATTTTCAAAATCCCGATTTCTTATTTAGGAATCGGGATTTTTTTATTCATTTCATAACCGCAACCTGTTGATAAAATGGCACATTTGCCCATCGTAGATTAAGTATTTCTTGTACTTTTGCAACAAGTTAAAATATCTGCAACAGTTAATTAATAATAAAAAAATATGGCATTAGATATATTCGACAAGATCAAACAAAACAGAGGTCCAATCGGTCAATATTCCAAAGGAGTTCATGGTTATTTTACATTTCCAAAATTGGAAGGTGAATTAGGCCCAAAAATGGTTTTCCGTGGAAAAGAGTGTTTGGTTTGGTCATTGAACAATTACTTGGGATTGGCAAATCATCCTGAAGTGCGCGAAACGGATGCTCAAGCAGCAAAAGAATTCGGAATGGCCTACCCAATGGGAGCTAGAATGATGACTGGTCAAACAAGTGAACATGAAAAATTCGAGAATGAAATCGCTGAATTCATGGGCAAAGAAGATGCTATTCTTTTGAACTTTGGTTACCAAGGAATGGTTTCTGCGATTGACTGTTTGGTTGACCGTAACGACATTATTGTTTACGACAGTGAATCTCATGCGTGTATCTTAGATGGAATGCGTTTGCATACTGGAAAACGTTTCGTGTTCCAACACAACAATATGGAAAGCTTTGATAAGCAAATGAAAAACGCTACTGCCTTGGCTGAAAAAACAGGTGGCGGAATTCTTGTTATCACTGAAGGCGTTTTCGGAATGGCTGGCGATCAAGGAAAATTAAAAGAAATCGTTGAATTCCGTAAATCTGGAAAATACAATTTCCGTTTGTTCGTAGATGATGCACATGGTTTTGGTACCTTAGGCGAAACTGGTCAAGGAGCTGGAGAAGCACAAGGTGTTCAAGGTGAAATCGATATTTTATTCGGAACTTTTGCTAAATCAATGGCTTCTGTTGGTGGATTTTTATGCGCAGATGAACAAATCATCGAATATTTTAGATACAACATGCGTTCACAAATGTTCGCAAAAGCATTGCCAATTGTGAATACAATCGGAGCTAGAAAACGCTTGGAATTGTTGAGAACGAAACCAGAATTGAAAAATAAACTTTGGGAAATCACAGATGCGTTGCAAAACGGATTCAAAAATGCTGGATTTGATATTGGTGCAACAAATACGTGTGTTACTCCAGTTTTCATGAAAGGAAATTTGGCTGAAGCAACGAATTTAACTTTTGACTTAAGAGAAAACTACAATATTTTCTGTTCAATTGTTATTTATCCAGTTGTTCCAAAGGATGTGATTATGTTAAGAATCATCCCAACTGCAGCGCATAGCTTGGAAGACGTGACTTACACTATTGAAACATTCAAAAAACTAAAAGCAAAATTAGATTCAGGAGAATACAAATCAGAAGAACTAGCTACCGTTGAAGTAGATAGAAAGTAATTTCTTCGATAATAACTGTTTAAAGGTTCAAATCAATTACTCAACGAATATTGCGTAACTGATTTGAACCTTTTTTTTATATTTAAAGAAAAAAACACATGAAGTCACTTTTTGTAATGACACTTTTATTTGTTGCTCCTTTATCATTTGGACAGCAAGAAATTACAGTTGAGAAAATTTGGAAAACCTACGAGTTTTATGGTAAATCAGTGCAAGGATTTTCTGGTACTAACGATGGACAATGTTTCACACAAATAAGTACAATCGACGGTAAACAAGTAATTAGCAAACATAAAGTGATTGATTACGGCAAAAAAGGTGAAATTATTTTAGACTTATCTTCACTTGAAATGGACGATACTAAGCTTGAAGTGGACGGGTATGAATTCAATGCTAACGAAACAAAATTGTTATTGACAACAAACACACAATCCATTTACCGAAGAAGTTTTACAGCAAATTATTTCTTGTACGATTTAGCTTCAAAAAAACTTGATTATTTAGACAAAGAACATGCCCCTCAAACCTTAGCCGAATATTCGCCTGACGGAAAAAAAGTAGCATATCTTTTTGAGAATAATATTTATGTGAAAGATTTGATGAACAACCAAATCACTCAAATGACGAAGGATGGAAAACGCAACGAAATCATCAATGGAACGACAGACTGGGTTTATGAAGAAGAATTTGCCATCACGAAAGGATATTCTTGGTCGCCGGATAGTAAAAGCATTGCATTTTTGAAATTTGACGAAAGCAAAGTAAAAGAATTTACGATGAGTTATTATGAAGAATTGTATCCGCGCATGTATACCTTCAAATACCCAAAAGCAGGCGAAGATAATTCAAAAGTAGAGGCATATATTTCGACCATTTCAACTCCGAGTGCTGTCAAAGTGGATTTAGGAGAATACGAGTATATTCCTAGAATAAGTTGGTCGACTTTGAACAATAGTTTAATTTTTCAAACCCTAAATCGCCACCAAAATCATGTGAAATACAATTTGGTTGATTGGAATGGAACTGTGGCTACGAGCAAGGTTTTTTTCGAAGAAACAGCGAGCACGTATGTTGAAATAGATGACAATTTGATTTTCTTAAAAGACGGGAAATCCATTCTTCGAACAAGCGAAAAAGATGGCTACAATCACATTTATAAAATTGGATTTGACGGAAAAGAAACTCAGATTACCAAAGGAAATTGGGATGTAATTGAATTTTTGGGAATCGACGATGCGAACAAATTTATTTACTACAAAGCGGCCAAAACTTCAGCCATCAACAAAGGCATTTACAAAATTAGTATGGATGGAAAAAAAGATACTCCACTTAGTCCGGAAGTTGGCAACAGCGGTGCGCAATTTGTAAAAGGAATGAACTATTTTGTGCTTTCATATAGCAATGCAGATCAACCAACTACTTATAGTTTGTGTGATAATAAAGGAAAGCTAATCAATGTGATGGAAGAAAATGCTGCATTGAAAGCGAAGTTGAAAGAATACAACCTTTCTAAAAAAGAATTCATCACCTTTGAATTGGAAGGTCGCTCGTTGAATGGTTGGATGATTAAACCTCACAATTTTGATCCAGCCAAAAAATATCCAGTTTATATGGCAATTTATGGTGGTCCAGGTTCAAATACGGTTACAAATACTTGGGGAGGACAAGATTTTATGTATCATCAATTGTTGGCTCAAAGTGGCTACATCGTGGTTTCTGTAGATCCTCGAGGAACGTATTATCGTGGAGCAGAATTCAAAAAAAGCACCTATTTACAACTTGGAAAATATGAAACCGAAGATTTTATTGCTGTAGCGAAGAAACTTCAATCCATGGATTTTGTGGATGCCACACGCATCGGAATTCAAGGCTGGAGTTATGGAGGATTCATGACTTCCTTGTGCATGACAAAAGGTGCCGATGTTTTCAAAACAGGAATTGCTGTAGCGCCTGTAACAAGTTGGAGATACTATGACAATATTTACACCGAGCGATTTATGCGCACTCCACAGGAAAATGCGAGTGGATACGATGACAATTCTCCCATTAATTTTGCCAAACTCCTTAAAGGCAACTATTTCTTAATTCATGGTTCAGGAGATGACAATGTTCATTACCAAAATTCAATGGAAATGATCAATGCGTTGGTTAAAGAAAACAAACAATTTGACCTGTTCATTTATCCGAACAAAGACCACGGAATTTATGGTGGAAACACCCGAAATCACTTGTTTAATATGATGTTTGAATACACGAAGAAAAATCTATAATTAGCATAAAATTATTTTATTCAAAATAAATGTTAAATCATTGGTGTATCAATTTCTTTGAGTAATTTAGTCGTGCAAATTGAAACTAAATAATTACACAGCACGTAGACAAAAACATGAGTGAAATTGCTAAAATAGAATTAGACGGGAAAGTATATGAATTTCCAGTTATTGAAGGTACAGAAAATGAAAAAGCGATCGATATTAGTTCGCTTAGAGGAAAAACAGGATACATTACCATTGATCCAGGTTTTAAAAATACAGGAAGTTGCACTAGTTCAATAACTTTCTTAGATGGAGAAGAAGGGATTCTTCGTTACAGAGGTTATCCAATTGAACAATTAGCGGACAAAGCTTCGTTTTTAGAAGTAGCTTATTTGATCATTTATGGTGAATTACCAACGACTACAGAGCTTTCTAATTTCCAAAACAGCATTACAAAACATACCTTGGTTCACGAGGATATGAAGCAATTTTTTGAGGCTTATCCTGCAAAAGCGCACCCAATGGGAGTTTTAGCGTCTATGGTTTGTTCATTGTCTACGTTTTATCCGGAATCTTTAGATCCAAACAGAGATGCAGCAGCAAAAGATTTAACAATCCATAGATTGCTTGCGAAATTGCCAACGTTGGCGGCATGGTCATTTAAAAATGCGATGCGTCATCCGTTCATGTATCCAAAAAATGATTACGATTACTGTAAGAATTTCTTGCACATGATGTTTGCAATGCCAACGGAAGAATACAACATCGATCCTGCTGTTGTTAGTGCATTGAATAAATTGTTAATCCTTCACGCTGAGCATGAGCAAAACTGTTCAACATCCACTGTTCGAATCGTTGGTTCATCTCAAGCAAATTTATACGCATCTATTTCAGCTGGTATTACAGCACTTTGGGGACCACTTCACGGTGGAGCAAACCAAGCGGTGATCGAAATGTTGGAGAAAATCCACAACGATGGTGGCGATGTTGACAAATGGGTATTAAAAGCGAAAGACAAAGAAGATCCTTTCCGTTTGATGGGATTTGGTCATAGAGTTTATAAGAATTTTGACCCTCGAGCTACGATCATCAAAAAAGCATGTGACGATGTGTTAGAAAAAATGAACATCAACGATCCTTTGTTGGAAATCGCGAAAAAATTGGAGAAAGTTGCATTGGAAGACGAATACTTCAAATCACGTAATTTATATCCAAATGTAGATTTCTACTCAGGAATTATTTACAAAGCAATCGGAATTCCAACGGAAATGTTTACAGTAATGTTTGCATTGGGTCGTTTACCAGGTTGGATTGCACAATGGAAAGAAATGATTGAAAACAATGAACCAATTGGTCGCCCACGTCAGATTTACACTGGCGCAACAACTCGCGATTACGTTGATATTTCAAAAAGATAAATCTTAATTTTCAAGATAGTAAAGCGATTTCGAAAGAGATCGCTTTTTTTTTGTAAAAAATAGTGCATTTAATTGCGCAACTGAAAAGTTGCATGTATATTTGAAACCAAACAGTTTCTTTTTTAAAAAAAATGAGACGAGATATATTTCAAGCCATTGCAGATCCGACGAGACGCGCAATTATTGCCCTCATCGCAACGCATGCAATGACACCAAATGCAATTGCCGAACATTTTGACAGCACGCGACAAGCAGTCTCTAAACATCTGAAAATTTTAGCCGAATGCGACCTTGTGAATCAAGAATCGAAAGGAAGAGAAATATTATATTCACTGCAAATAGAAAAAATGAAAGAAATTGAAATCTGGCTAGAACAATTCAAAAAATTATGGGAAAACCGTTTTGATCAACTCGATGAATTATTGTTAAACTTAAAAAAGGAACAAAAATGACAAACATTAGAAAAGAGGCTTTTGGCTTCGTAGTGGACAAAGAACAGCATTCAATAAAAATCACGCGCACATTTAGCGCTGACTTAAATTTGGTCTGGGATGCTTGGACGAAACCAGAATTACTCGATCAATGGTGGGCACCAAAACCATGGAAATCGAAAACAAAATACATGAATTTTGAAGTCAATGGTAGTCGACTTTACGCTATGGTTGGACCAGAAGGAGAAGAACATTGGGGAAAAACAGAATTTTCAGCCATTCAACCAAAAACGAATTTTGACTACAAAGATTCATTCTGCGACTCCGAAGGAAATGAAAATCTTGAATTACCTAGTTCAACTGGATGTACATCATTCAGCGAAATCGAAGCGGTGACAACCGTATTCATTCTAATGAATTTTGCAACACTCAAAGATTTAGAAACTATTATTGCCATGGGCTTCAAAGAAGGAATGGCGATGGCGCTGGAGAATCTTGATGAAGTACTAAATGAACTAAAATAATAATTCGATTATCCGGTTCTTTACCTTCGCCCATTTTTTCGCATTGAAAGAAAGGAATCCGATGACAATTCTGTCTATTTACGCCAAAAATCAATGTTTTTTCTTTGGATTTTGATTTTAGGGTAAACAAGCGGATAATCAAAAAACGACCAGAAAGGGGGCTTTTTTAGTTCCCTTTTTAGACCATATCCGGATTAAATTTCGCCCGTTTCGACCCATCATAAATCGCATATTTTCGGAAACTACATTCCAAACTTCCGTTATAGAGTTTCACACGTGCATCAGGTTTCAATCCAACAAACTTAAATGCTTCCATGTTAGAAGAAATGATCCAACACGTCGACCCTTTCATATCGTTCTTCATCCAATCTCCCAATTCGCGGTAAAGTTCTTCAATCTCCTCTCCCATTCTTTCACCATACGGTGGATTCGAAATCATTAGGCAATTTGAAATTTCCATATCCTTCAATTCCTGAAAGGAAGCGGCTTTGATTTCTACGAATCGTCCAACAGACAAGCGACGTAAATTTCGTCGTGCTTTCAACACCATTTCAGAACTAGCATCAGAACCAAAAATCTGTACCGGAAGTCCAGTGACTCTAGTATTTACAGCATCATAGATTTCGTTCCAAACAACTTCATTGTAATTTTTAAAATTCTTGAACGCATAATGTTGACGTTCAATTTGCGAGGGAATTCCTGCAGCATACAACGCAGCTTCGATTAAAATTGTCCCAGATCCGCAAAATGGATCCATCAAAGGAGAAACTCTATCCCATTTCGCCAAACGCAACATTCCCGCTGCCAATACTTCATTCAAAGGAGCATCACCAACTTCGTCACGATAACCACGTTGGTAAAGAGGAACGCCGCTTGTATTCATTGAAATGGTCACCGTATCATTGTTGATGTATAAATCAAACATCACCTGTGGACGCTTGATATCCACATCTGGACGATCATCGAATTTTTTACGAAACGTATCTGCAATGGCATCTTTCACAACCAAATACGGAAATTGTGTATGATTGAAAAAATTAGAATTCACAGCTCCTTTTACCGCGAAGGTTTTTGAAATATCGAAAAATGAAGTCCAATCAATCTTCATTGCTTTGGCATATAAATCGTCTTCGTGTTTGATCCTAAACTGTGCAATTTCAACCAAAATCGAAATAGAACAGCGCACATGAAGATTTAAAAAATAGACATCTCGCCAATTTCCTTCAATTTGCACAGCGCGATTTAATAGTTCAGAATTCGTATAACCGAGCTCAGCTAATTCTTCTTTCAACACTTCTTCCAACCCAAAAAGCGTTTTCAAAGTGATTTTCAAAACACCATTTTCAATGTCTTGTTTCTTAATTGAATCCTTTTTATACTTATCCACTTGAGAATTTCGTTTAAATTTGTACAAAAGAACGAATTTGAATCCGATAATCAGATACCTACTGACCATTGTTATTCTCTTTTCTGCTGAAACTAGTTTCTCGCAGCAAAAAATTGGTTTGGTATTAAGTGGTGGTGGCGCCACAGGTTTAGCTCATATTGGCGTTTTAAAGGCGCTTGAAGAACGTGGTATTCCCATTGATTTCATTACTGGAACTTCGGCTGGAGCGCTCGTTGGTTCAATGTATGCATGTGGATATAGTCCGACTGAAATCGAAGCGTTTGTTTTGAGAGAAGCATTTCAAAAAATGTCACGTGGGGAATTAGAACCGAATCAACGTTTTGCGTATCGCGAAGCAGATTTAGATGCGTCCATGATAAACATTGGTTTTGACACGGATTCAATCCTTCGAAAATCGCTACCAACAAATGTAAGATCTTCCGCATATCTTGATTACGTGATGTTGGAAATCTTAGGAACAACGAGTGAAAGTTATGGTTCCAATTTTGACAGTTTATTCGTTCCCTTTCGGTGTGTTGCTTCAGACATTGTTAACAAAAGAAGTGTTGTTTTTGAACGAGGAGATTTGAACCAATCCGTTCGAGCTTCAATGACTTATCCTTTTTATTATACCCCTATTTCGGTTGATGGAAATTTACTTTTTGATGGTGGACTTTACAATAATTTTCCTGCCGATGTCATGTACAATAGTTTCAGTCCAGATTTTATTATTGGTAGCAATGTTTCTGGAAATGCCGAGGCTCCAGATCAATCAGACCTTATAAGCCAAATTACGAATATGTTGGTTTCTTATTCGAACTTCAGCCTTCCTTGCGAGGCCGGGGTTATTATTGAACCTAAATCAAACGTAGGAACTTTTGGCTTCGACCAAGTAAAAGAAGCGATCAATGACGGTTATTTAGAAGCCTTAAAACAAATAGATTCCATCGAATTGCATGTTCAAACTCGTGTTTCTGCCGAAGAAATAAAATTCAAACGTCAGCAATTTCGAAGTAAAGTAATGCCATTGCGAATTTCATCAGTATCAAATTCTTCCCGAAAGAGAAAAAGCATTCCTTTCTCGAGAAAATCAGTGCTAAAGCGTAACGGAAAAGAAATATTAAGTGAAAACAAATTAGAAAAGCGTTATTTTCGCTTGTATGCAACGCCGCAAATCAATTTTTTATATCCTACATTGACCTTGAAAAAAGACAGTACATACAACATGGAATTATACATAGACAAATCAAAAGATTTGCGCTTGGATGTTGGAGGTCATGTCTCTTCCAGAGCAGTAAATACTGGTTATGTTGGTCTTTCGTATCGCATTTTAGGTGAAACGGCTTCAACCATTCATGCCAATACCTATTTTGGTAAATTTTATGGATCAGCCAAAGTCTCTTATTCGCTAGAAATTCCGTCAACCTATCCTGTTACCATTTCAGGATATTACATCATGAATCGCTGGGATTATTTCCGAAATTTCGCCACATTTTTCGAACCTGTAAAACCATCATTTCTTGTTCAAAATGAAATGTTTGTTGGTTTAAAATTCAAACACCCCATCGGAAATTCGACTAAAAGTAGTTTTGACGGAAGGTATTTTCTTTTAAAGGACAACTATTATCAAACCGATAATTTTACAAACCTAGACACAAGCGATCATACCGTTTTTCAAGGAATGACAGCAAGTTGGGAATTCGAGCAAAACACATTGAATCGAAAACAATTTGCAAATTCTGGACATTACGCCATGTTCAAAGTAAGGTACGTAAACGGAAAAGAACATGCTGTATCTGGTACCACCGCCTTATTGCCCTTCGATCAATCCAAAAACCATTCTTGGTTGAACATAACTGCAGATTTCAAAACGTTTCCAATTGATGAGCAAGTTTTTCACCTTGGTTTTCATGGATCAGCAGCCTTCAACACTCAATCTTTGTTTTCAAATTACACGTCAACATTGCTTGCTATGACAGCATACACGCCTGTTCCGGATATGATGACATTTTTCTTACGTGAACATCGAAGTCCGCAGTATGTTGGTTTAGGAACAAATCTCATTTTCACCATAAAACGAAAATTAGACATTCGATTCGACGGTTACTATTATCAGCCATTTGTTACCCTTAAAGTCAATGATGACAATACTTTTGGTTATTCAAAACCATTCAAAGGCGAATCGTTTATTGCAGCAGGATCAATTATATACAATTCATTTTTAGGTCCAATTCGTGCGAGCGTAAACTATTTTCCGCTACAAACGAATCCCTTTTCTTTTCAAATTAGTTTTGGCTATGTTTTATTTAATGACCGAGCTATACGCTAGTACAATTTTGAGATTTATTACTTTTGAAAAAAATTAAAAAATGACAAAAATCATCAGTGGCATTCAACAAATGGGAATCGGAGTTCCTAATGTGGCAGAAGTATGGAAATGGTACCGCACTTTTTTTGGTGTTAACGTGCGTGTATTCGAAGATGCTGCTGAAGCTCCATTAATGACAAAATACACAGGTGAAAAAGTACACTCACGCACAGCAACACTTGCCTTGAGCATGGATGGTGGCGCTGGATTTGAAATTTGGCAATTTACGTCTCGACCAACTGAAAAAGCCACATTCGATATTCAATTGGGCGATTTTGGATTGTATTCTTGCCTCATTAAATCGCATGACGTGGCAAAAACGTTCGCGTATTACAAAGAACAAAAAGGGAATATACTTGGCGAATTAACTAAGAAACCGAATGGAAAATCCACGTTTTTCGTGCAAGACCCAAATGGAAATATTTTTAACATTGTTGAAGGTCGCGGCTGGTTTTCAGATACCAAACATCCAAGCAGATGTGGAGGTGTTGCTGGCTCCATGATTGGCGTTAGCGACATCGATGCTTCTATTGGGTTGTATCGAGATATTTTGGAATATTCAACGGTTGAATACGATGAAACAGGAGTTTTTGAAGATTTAGCGCACCTACCTGGCGGGACTGGCAAATTTCGACGCGTACTTTTAACCCACAAAAATGAACGCAAAGGGCCTTTTGCACAATTACTTGGTCCAAGTGAAATTGAATTGATTCAATCACTCGATCGCCAGGATTGCAAACAAATTTTTGAGAACCGTTTTTGGGGCGATTGGGGATTCATTCACCTTTGCTATGACATTCAAGGAATGGATGAATTGAAAAAAGTCTGCGAAGAAGCTGGTTATCCGTTCACAGTCGACAGTGGAAACACATTTGACATGGGCGAAGCTGGTGGACGTTTTTCATATATTGAAGACAAAGATGGCACGCTCATCGAATTTGTAGAAACACATAAAGTTCCTGTATTCAAAAAATTAGGTTGGTACATCAACTTGAAAAACCGAAATCCTGAAAAGCATTTACCGCGATGGATGTTGAAAGCGATGGGATTGAATAAAGTGAAATAGTTTCGAGAATTCTTAAAAACAAATCGCTACACCGATTTTTGGTCGATAAACTGTTCGCTTTACTTGTCGATCCATTTCAATAAACGCTCCACCGTTGTCACCATTCGGTAATCCAACATAAAGCGGGCCTCTTGCGTTTGCAAAAGATTGATTGATGGAAAGTCCGAGGTAAAGTTCAACCCAATGACTTCGATTCGGCACCCAACCTATTTTTGGAATTAATTGTACATCCCTTACGCCTAACCGAACTACGTAATGACCGTTTTCAATGTCGATTTCATTTTTAGACCAGGTTTTGGTTCTTATTTCTGCTTCAGAATAGAATCCATAAGGCCCAACACGATTTTTAAAATAAATACGGGCCATTCCACCAACATGGTACCCCCATCGTTTGCTATCGTAAGTACTTACAAAATCGCCTTCCATAAACGTTTTTCCAGCGCCAATCAAATCAATTAAACCTCCTCGATTGAAACCTGCAGATAAACCTATGCTCAACCTTCCATCAAAATAATGTTCGTATTGGGCTCCAAATTCTTGATTTAAAAATTGTGTTGGTTCAAATTTGAAATAGTTTATGCGTGCGCTCCTGTCTGGTTTTGCGCGCGTTTTTTCCTGAGCAAAAGACATGCTTGAGAATAGTGATATAATGAACAAAAAAAGCACAATTAATTTCATGACATGAAGGAACCTTTAAAGATGTATATTAGCATAAATTTAAAAACAAAAACTGAAACCAAGTTTAGGTCTATAGCTCACCCTATCAACGTTTTCATCGACACTCACAAATGCACTGCCATTTTCGCCATAGCCACTTCCAACCCATTTTGACCCTTTAATTGTACCAGATGTTTGGTTCACCGAAAGACCAACGTACATTTCAAACCAATGTTTTCTGTTCGGAACCCATCCAACTTTTGGAATCAACTGAATGTCTTCTAGCGCTAATCTAACTTGGCGTTTGAAAAGGAGTGAGAAAGATCAAGTTCATCTTTATACCATGTTTTGTAACGCATCTCACCTTCGATGAAAAATCCTGTTGGTCCAACATGCGGCTTTAAATATAATCGAAGAAAACCTCCAAAATGATATCCCCATTTTTTAGCATGCGAAGTATTTGAATAATCGTCAAAGTATGGTTTACCGAAAAAGGAAATGTCCATGATGCCCGCTTTGTTCACTCCGGCCGAAACGCCAGCACTGAACATTCCATTGAAATTATGCTCATAATGGGCTCCCAATTCCAAATTCACCAGCTGTGTTGGTTCAACTTTTATGTAATCAAGCTTCGTTAATCGATCTTTTTTTTTCCTCGTTGTTTCAGATTCTTGGCAAAAAGCAGAAAGTGTAAGACTTAAAAATATAAGTAGAAGTGCGTTTTTTTTCATTTTGTAAGTTTGATAGAACGGAAACGAAAATTATATCATAATATTTTGCCACGGATACACGGATGAAAATGAGAAAATGCGCTCTAGCCAATTTCACAGATATTGAATGCAAGCATTCAATAAGTTCAATTTTCGACGTATTGAAAATAGTCAGTGTAATTTTGACCAAGCTTATTTTTTAAGAAACAACTTATCCGTGCATCCGTGGCAAAAATTATAACCTCTCCAAACCTATTAAATTGAAACAGCAACAATCAATAGCATATCGAATAGTTTATTTACTTCTACAATGTGTTGTGCGAAATATTATGCCACGGATGCACGGATGAAAATGAAAAGCATACACATTTTGATGTCACAGATATTGAATACAAGCATTCAACGAACTTCTGTTTTCGATGTATCGAAATAATCAGTTTAATTTTAACCAAGCTTATTTTTTACAAAACAACTTATCCGTGCATCCGTGGCAAAAAATATGACCTCTCCAAACCTATTAAATTGAAACAGCAACAATCAATAGCATATCGAATAGTTTATTTACTTCTACAATTTGATAGAAGAAAAATTTTGCCACGGATGCACGGATGAAAATGAAAACCATACACATTTTGATGTCACGGATTTTGAATGCAAGCATTCAACGGACTTCTTTTTTCGATGTATCGAAATAATCAGTGTAATTTTAACCAAGCTTATTTTTTACAAAACAACTTATCCGTGCATACGTGGCAAAAAATATGACCTCTCTAAACCTTATAAATTGAAACAGCAACAATCAATAACATATCGAATAGTTTATTTACTTCTACAATTTGATGGAAGAAAAATTTTGCCACGGATACACGGATGAAAATGAAAACCATACACATTTTGATGTCACGGATTTTGAATGCAAGCATTCAACGGACTTCTTTTTTCGATGTATCGAAATAATCAGTGTAATTTTAACCAAGCTTATTTATTACGAAACAATTTATCCGTGCATCCGTGGCAAAAAAACGTGCTAAAGAATGATTCTTTTATGCACCAGTCTTTCTTCTCCAAAATTGATTACTAATGCCACTCTATTGGATGAAACTTTCAAATAATTTATCGCTTGCGCTATATGAACATCATTGATGTTTTTCAAACATTTAATTTCAAGAATTATTGTCCCAAAAACAACAAAATCGGCAAAGAAATTATGATTCAAGAGTATTCCTTTGTAATTTACTTCGTACTTCATTTCGCGGGTGAATGGAATATTACGTTTCTGTAACTCAATTTCAAGTGCATCTTTGTAAACTACTTCTAAAAATCCAGACCCTAAAATGGAATGAACTTCCATGCAGGCACCAATGATTTTATATGTTTCATTTTGATTTATTAAAGTCATAAAAAAGAGTTGTTTTAATGTTTAATATATGTTGAAGATTATCAAGTGTTTTTTAATCGAAATTTTTGTTTGAAGTAAACAAAATTGCCGCGGACGCACGGATGAAAATGATAAGTGTATGAAGAGTAATGGCACACGTCCATTGGAAGAGTGGCAAATAAAATCAACTCCCCCACCCTTCTCGATCCAAACTTCGATACTGAATGGCCTCAGCTAAGTGATTGATTTGAATTTGCGCAGAAGCCTCCAAATCTGCAATGGTTCTCGCTACTTTCAGAATGCGATCATACGCTCGAGCCGAAAGTCCCATGCGATCCATGGCCGTTTTCAAAATGGCTTTTCCGCCTTCATCGATTTGACAGAATTTTTTCAAATCCCGACTTCCCATTTGAGCGTTACAATGAACGCCAGAACTTTCAACAAAACGAGCATTTTGAAATAAACGAGCATTCACCACGCGCTCTCGGATTTGTTGACTTCCCTCCCCTTGTTCTTCATCTGCCAATTCGTCGAATGAAACTGGAGTTACCTCGATGTGCAAATCAATGCGATCGAGAAGCGGTCCTGAAATTTTGTTCAAGTATTGTCGCACCGCCCAAGGTTTGCAGGAACATTCCTTCTCAGGATGATTGAAATACCCACACGGACAAGGATTCATGGCTCCAACCAACATCACGCCAGCAGGGAAATCAATGGTATATTTTGCTCTAGAAATGGTCACGACACGATCCTCCAATGGTTGACGCATGACTTCCAAGGCTGAACGCTTAAATTCTGGCAATTCATCTAAAAATAAGACGCCATTGTGCGCCAACGAAAATTCTCCCGGTTGTGGATATCCTCCTCCACCAACGAGCGCGGTATCCGAAATGGAATGGTGCGGTTTTCGAAAAGGTCTTTGGGTAATTAGTCCTTTCGCATCTTTCACTTTTCCTGCAACGCTATGAATCTTAGTCGTTTCCAAAGCTTCTTCCAAACTCATCGGTGGTAAAATCGTAGAAAAACGTTTGGCAAGCATGGATTTTCCAGCACCTGGAGGACCAATTAAAATCACATTATGTCCACCAGAAGCGGCGATTTCAAATGCCCGTTTGATTTTTTGTTGACCTTTCACATCTTTAAAATCGACTTCAAAATCGTTGAGTGTTTTGGTAAATTCCAAGTCCAAATCAACAACCGTTCGATCAATCGGAACCTCATCGTTTAGGAATTGCACCACTTCCATAAGTGTTTCCGCACCATAAATTTCCAATCCTTCCACCACTGCAGCTTCGATGGCATTTTCTTTCGGAAGAATAAGCCCTTTGAATCCTTCTTTTTTGGCTTGTAAGGCGATGGGCAAAATTCCCTTGAGCGGATTCAGTTTTCCATCGAGCGAAAGTTCGCCAACCATCACATATTCTTCCAAATGCACGGGAGAAACTTGTTCACTAACGGCCAAAACTCCAGCCGCTATGGGCAAATCAAAAACAGATCCTTCTTTGCGAATATCCGCAGGAGCCATATTGATGGTCACTTCCTTTCCTGGAAATTTCAAGTTGTTATTTGTAAATGCGGCCTTGATCCTCAAATGACTTTCTTTGACCGCCGAATCGGGTAATCCAACAAGAAAAAAATTGATTCCTTGTCCCAAATTTACTTCAATGGTAATTGTTGTGGCATCGATGCCAATCACAGAACTGCTGTAGGTTTTTACTAACATGTTGGTAGGTTTTAAATTAAAATTTCACATTAAGATAGTGAAAAAGTTGATTTGGATGCAAGTTTTTTTGGGATTTTTTTGGCGGAGATGACAGGATCTAAAAGCAAATCAAATAAGCGAACGGTCTAATATTAAAGTCCGTCCGCTTGAAAAGTCCATAAAGTCAGAAATATTATTTGGTTTTGTTGAATGAAAATTTTGCTACGCTAGGTACGAAGAGAATTGCAAAAAGTCCAAGTCCCAGCACTAATAGTATATTGGCTCCTGGCCAATGCATGATTTTAAATAAAATACCAATTGCCGTTAAAGAAATCGATACTGCTCCTGAAATAAATGCTAATTGTTTCATTTTGATTTGATTTAATTTAGACCTACTCTTGTGGCTTTTCGGTTTCGCCCCGTTTTTAAAATGGTTTCTGGTCTCCACATATTTTGTTTGGCAATTTCAGGAGATAACTTTCAGAACTCAAACATTTGTCATCCCGTATTTGACTTGTTTGTTCCATTTGTTATCATCTGCTAAACTTGCCTATTTGTTTTACATGCTACTAGAATGCACTTAATAAGAAAAGTAACATCGATCGTGATTGTTACCCATAACAGGGCTGTTTACAAATGAAATGCCTTTTAGAATCAGGCAATCCAACAAGAAAAAAATTGATTCCTTGTCCCAAATTTACTTCAATGGTAATTGTTGTGGCATCGATGCCAATCACAGAACTGCTGTAGGTTTTTACTAACATGTCGGTAGGTTTTAAATTAAAATTTCACATTACGATAGTGAAAAAGTTGGTTTGGATGCAAGTTTTTTTGTCAAAATTTTTTGAACAAATCATGATATTTATAAAAGATGGAAGGGGATTTAGTAATAAAGTGGTACTTGTTTAGTTCAAATAAATTTAGGGAAATTAAATAACTGTGACATACCGCACTTTATCCAAAAAAACGTCTTTAATTTTGCCGGCCTATTAGAAAAATTGGAAGCAAACCAAAAGCATTTACTAGGACTTTATTTTCCATATTTTTTAATTTTGACTGTCAAAAGATCCTGTTGTACCTTTTTTTGTTTTCATGAGCTTCATTTTAAAGGTGTAAAAAACTGAAATTTCACCGTTAAAACGTTGTAATATTGAACGTTACAATATGCGAAGTTAGTTTCTATTTCTATGGGATTTTAATAACATTTTCGTTTCATTTGAAAGTTTATCAAGACCAATTTCCTCCCGAATCCTATCCTCTAAATCAGCTATTTCATCTGTGAGATTAAGAAAATCATCCTCAGTGATGTTTCTTTCTTTAATTTTCTTAAAAATTATATTTATTTGAGCAGTAAAAGTATGAAGATCTTTTTCTAAATTCTGACTAAGAAAAATAGCTCCTGCATTCAAAACATCGTTAAGTTTCCAAAATAATTTTTCAGCTTTTTTGGTTACTCTATCAATTTCTTGTTCTGATCTGTCATCTTCATCCAATTCTATTTCAACATCTATTAAAATATTTTCGAGTTCCAATAATTTCCTATGGTACGCGTCGAGTATATCAAGTTGTCTGGCGTAGATATGAACGCTATGATTATTTAGCCTATTTTTATAGAATAAGTATAGATTAAGGACACCCAATATCAGGGCAAAAACGCTAAAAATGGTGCTTAGTATAAAAGTGATATTTGACATTCGAATCAAAAAAAAAGTTCTATAATTAAAAGTGAAATCACTTCATATTTTCAGGGTCGCAATGGTCTTTTTTACAAAAAGTACACCCATATTTCATTCCTTTATCACATCGCCACAACGTTGTTACATAGTAACATGTTTACCGATTCAATAAAAATAGTAAATTAAATTCAAAGTAAATAATTCAAGACGAGCTTTTTAATATCGCTTTGTCTTCGAGCGCCTCGGACAAAGTTATAGTAATGATTTAACTTAATGCCAACTTAGTCCAATTCAAGAATAAATACATCTGCTTGATTTTATCTTTTAACGTTAGATGTGATTATTGATGCAAATTATTTTTTTAAGCAGAGATTTTTCAAATATTCATCTTTGTATTCAAAACTTTTTAAATCTCCTGAGTTTAATATAATCCGACTGATTTTTTTCTCAGGTATCAGGGCAACCATAGAAGGCAAATAAACTTCATTGAAATCAATTCCAACAATTACATTTTTTAATGATTTTTTGATAGAAACAAATTCTACTTTTTGCGCTTGTTTTGAAATTTTTAAGAGTCGTAGTTCTCGTTCGGCTTCCCAATCGATTGACTTTGTAAAAAAAAGGTAATCAAGATGTTTTTGTCTAAACTCAGTTATGTAGTTATTATATCCAAGCGTTTTCAATCTTGAGAAATCTATCCAAGGATATTCATTTTCATTGCAGTATTTAATATTCTTAAAATAAGCTTCTCCAATACATTTTTTATTTTCTTCCAAGAATATATCCTTATCTATCTCTAAACACACCCCTTTATGATTCCCTGCATATTGAGCCCACATGCGAGGTAGATTATATCCATCATACCACTCTTGTTTATGCTTATAGTCTTGAGAAAAACAAAGCACCTTAACACCTTTTCTTATATCATTCGTGACTTTTAAATCAGACTTGGTATGGTCTTCAATTGCGTGCTCATCTCCTCTGTAATTTGAATTTTCTGCCCCAAAACCAAATGACTTATTTTCGCGAGGGTCATTCGTATTTACAATCGAATTTAATCTTAACTTGTTATTGGGTAATATGTATTCAAGAGCTATTTGGATAGTCGTGAAATGAAAAATTGAATTTGAACCTTTGTTCTCGTAGTTTAGTTTCATTAGCTTGAATTTAGAATTAACCTTTTTGTATGGTAAGTGCAAATATTTGAACATAAAAAAAGGTAAGCTAACTTCATTAGCCTTTTACGTACCTTATTTCTGTCAATTTGTTATCAATCTCTGTAATCTATGAATTTGAAAATCTAATATTTCTATTCTTTTATGTCCATTTTCAATTTCACCATCCAAATTAGGATGACTCGCAAAAATTTCACTTCTAAAATAAGGTTCTATGCGAGCTAAGTAATACTTCACTTCATGTGGTTTATGCAAGATCAATTGAGAAATAATGGCAATTATCGCCTCAATAAATAATACTCCTAAAAATAAAGAAGTTAAATCAATTTTACCTAATGACCAAAATCCAGCGCCTATTGAAGCGGTGATGAATGTTGATATAATTAGCGTAGAAGACAATCTAGAATTAAGATTTACCTTCTTATTAAGACGATTCCTTAAATTCTCCTTTTGTTGAGTCTGCAGTAATAAATTTTGACGTTCTTCTTGAATTTCCTTTAATTTATTCTTTATCCTCTCATTGCGCTTGAGTCGAATGAGTATAATAAATAATACAACAATTACCGCTATAATTAAGTAAATCCAATTTTTCATTCAATACATTTTATAATTTAAATATCGCTTCTCAAAGTATAAAGATATTGTGTTTAAACCTTACCAGCAAATGATTGAATAGTAAAATGAAAGTCGTAAGTTAACTATTTATCAAACATAGATATTTATTGAACATTTGACTTTCTCAACAGAATTTGATTTTCTTAAATCAATTTAAACTTCACTTTCAAACCATTTTTTATACAAAAGTCAGCAGCAATTCATATGATTAAAAAAAGTCTTAACATCATAAAATCTTAACCTTCTAAAGTCTTATTCCCTATCTTTGCACCAAAATCAACTCAATGAGCACATCCACCGTAGAATATTTAGGCGGTTATCGCACCAAAGCGACGCACTTGCGTTCTGGGACAGAAATTTTTACCGATGCACCTTTAGACAACCGAGGGAAAGGAGAAATGTTTTCGCCCACAGATTTAGTGGCAACGGCTTATGCTTCATGCATGTTGTCGATTGTTGCGATGTTTTGTGACGACCATGGTTTGACCTTCGTTGGAGGAAAAGCAGATGTGACGAAAGTAATGGCGAGTGATCCACGAAGAATCGGTGAAATTATTATTGAACTGGATTTGCGCGGCAACAATTGGAACGAAAAAGAACGAGAAAAAATAATTCGCGCAAGCAAGACTTGTCCGGTTGCAAAATCAGTGAACAACGAAATCCTCACTGTTTTTGAATTTATATTTGACTAATGGAAAGAAACAACACATACGCACGCAAGGAAGACAAAGACATCATTTTTGGTGTTCGAGCGGTTATTGAAGCAATTAGAGCTGGACGAGAATTGAATAAAATTTTGATTCTCAAAGGAATGGACAAAGAATTGTTCATGGAATTGAAAAAGGAATTGCACGGAAAAGACTTCAACTTGCAATTTGTTCCTGTTGAAAAATTGAATCGATTGACAGCGAGTAATCACCAAGGAGTGATTGCATTTGCTTCGGCGATTGAATATTTATCAATTGAAGAATTCGTGGATGCAAAATTGCTTGCCGGCGAAAAAGTAAACATTTTGGTTTTGGACAGAATTACGGATGTTCGAAATTTTGGGGGAATTGCCCGAACTGCGGAATGTCAAGGAGTTGATGCAATTTTGATTCCGTCAAAAGGTTCTGCATTGGCTACTTCTGACGCTGTAAAAACATCGGCTGGTGCCCTGAATCGAATTCCGGTTTGCAAAACAGATGATCTAAAAAACTCCTTGTTTTACCTGCAACAAAGCGGCATTCGTATCGTAGCTTGTACTGAAAAAGGCAAAAGCAAGTTGTTCGAAACGAATTTACGAGGATCGGTTGCCATAATTTTAGGTTCGGAAGAGAACGGAATTACGCAAGACTTAATCAACATGAGTGACATTGCTACGCGCATTCCATTGAAAGGAGATATCGCTTCGCTAAACGTGGGCGTTGCTGCTGGAATGGTGTTGTATGAGAAGTTGCGTCAGGAAATGTACGACAAGATTTGACCTATTAAATTAAAAATTAAGTAATTAAAAATGAAAAATTAGGATTCCTTGAAACGTATTTAGAAGTGTCTATAAAACAACTTAATTCCTTAATTCCTTAATTCCTTAATTCCTTAATTGCTTAATTGCTTAACTCCTTAATTTCTACTCTGTAAATACCTGATGACCTCCGCAGCCGCATGCAATCCAAAAAGTGCTGGCATATAGCTCACCGTCCCATAGAAAGAGCGTTTGTAATTTTTTCCGTCCGTCATTTTCAAGGAATCTTTGATTTGCAATTCTTCAGAAAAGACCGCTTTCACTTTTTTGAACTCCACATTTTTTCGTTTGAGGCGTTTTTTCAAATGCGAAGCGAGTTTGCAATTGTGCGTTTTCACCAAACTAACAACTTGCACGCGACTTGGATCCATTTTCCCTCCTGCTCCCATGGCTGAAATGATTTTGACTTTTAGGGCAATACAAGCAATCAACCATTCCAATTTTGGGGTCACCGAATCGATGCAATCCATCACATAATCTGGTTTTTGCTCGCGAAGAATTTCCCAAACACGCTCAGGAAGAACGAATTCTTCGATTACATTTAGTTCCAAATCAGGATTTATGTCCTTCAATCGCTCCGCTAAAACAACCGCTTTATTTCTGCCAATGGTAGAATCAAGTGCTGTGAGTTGACGATTTTTGTTTGTTGGATCAAAGGCATCTCCGTCGATAATGGTCATTTTCCCGATACCTGCTCGCGCAATGAACTCACCTGCGAAGGATCCAATTCCGCCCAATCCGACAATTAACACATGCGATTTGTTTAATTTTTCAAGAGCTTCCTCTCCTACAAGTAATTCGGTTCGTTCAAGCCAGTGAGCTATTTTGGGTGCTATATTAGCTGCCATTTTGGAAATGTTTTTTTAAAATTATATTCGATTTTTTGCCCTAATTCGTGCAAAGGTATTTTTTTTATGTCAGCCACACATTGATAAATTTCACGAATATCCATTTCAACATCATCCGTTTCCAATAACAACTGATTTAGCGGAATTGCTTCGACAATCATCTCTTTTTTTGGATGCTTCAAAATGTGTGCTCCAAGACTAATCATAAAATTTCCGCGCACAACTTCCTGAACAATGTTTGACTGTGCAAATCCATGATACATCCAGATTTGTTTGGGTTTGAGCTTTTTCTTGATTTCCCTAATTTCGTTCCAAGCCTTCACACAATGAATGATTACAGGCATTTCAAGTTTTTCAGCAATCAAAACCTGATCAATAAAAACGTCACGCTGTAAGCTCATTTCTGGTCCTCTCAAGCCATCAAGACCAATTTCGCCGATGGCAACACAATTCGGATTCGAACACCTTTCTACTATTTTTTCAACCAACAAATCGCTGTACGAAGCTGATTCCCATGGATGAATACCCACGGAATGAAAATTCGAAGGCACCTGATCCAGACCAACTTGCAAAATTTCCGAGCTTGGATGAACCGAAAAATGAGTATGTGCGTTAAAAAAAATCATTCTAGAAGTAAAAATAAATGAAATCGTGTTAAACTACGATTATTTAAAAAAAAAGGCTATTTTCGGAACTTAAACTAGAAATTTAAAGTAAATCTATGACAAAAGAAAATGCAACTCCAAGTAGTTCAGATACTTTTTTTGGCACAACTGTTTTAGGCCATCCAGCAGGATTATTCGTTTTATTTTTCACAGAAATGTGGGAACGATTTTCATTCTATGGAATGCGTGTATTGCTCATAAATTTCCTTACCATGGCAGCTGTTGGAGTCAATCCAGGTTGGGCTTGGTCTGCCGAAAATGCTGGAACTCTTTTCGCAACTTACGCTGGTTTACTTTACTTAACGCCAATTTTAGGTGGAATTTTAGCCGATAAATTTTTAGGATATCGAAATTCAGTGGCCGTCGGTGCATTGATTATGACTCTTGGACATGCTTTAATGGCATTGGAAACGGAATTTTCGCTTTATGGAGGTTTGGTCTTATTGGTTATTGGAACAGGATTCTTCAAGCCAACAATGACTTCGATCATTTCTGAAATGTACAAAGATTTACCAGCTAAAAAAGACGGTGCTTATACCATTTTCTACATGGGAGTAAACGCCGGAGCCTTTTTTGGAATGATGCTTTGTGGTTATTTAGCAGAAAAAATTGGTTGGTCATGGGGATTTGGATTAGCTGGAATCTTCATGTTGCTTGGATTACTACAATTCTGGTTTGCTAAACCGCTTTTCGGATCGATTGGTGAAAAACCAAAAAACAGAAAAGAACAGGAAATTGTTGCACCATCACAACCTACCAATGATGCGAACCAAGATTCAGGAAAAAGAAATCCATTTACCATGTTCGACAAAATTTTCGCAACGGTATCGGCAATTTTTGGATTAGTATTCCTTTTACATGGACCATTTGAAATAAACGGAATGCCTCTAATTCCAGACTTTTTCGCTGATATTTTTGGTGGAAAAGAAGTGCTTTCTCCTAAAATTGGATTCATTTTGATAGGTTTGGTAGTTTTCTTTTTACCTCTAATCATTTCTAGAATTGCGCGTTACGAGAAACTCGTTCGAAACCGTATGATTGCTGTGGTAATTTTCGCCTTTTTCACAGTTTTCTTTTGGATGTCTTTCGAACAAGGAGCAAGTTCATTGGTGATTTTTGCGCGAGATTCAACAAGTAGAATTTTGGAAGGTTCTGCAGCAACCGCATTTTTAATCATCGATTTGCTATTAACATTTGGACCTTTAATCATCATTACATGGGTATTAATTCGTCTTTGGAAAGCTTCTTCGCATATCATTCGGACTTCAAATATTGTTCTAGCTATTTGCTTTTTAGGAATTTGGGGATTAGGGATTTGGAAAACAAATCGTGATTTAAATACAAATTCCTATCAAATGGAAGTACCTTTTGCTGTTACTCCTGACTTAGATTCGCTTGGAAATCAAAAAAAGGATGACAAAGGAAATTTACTTTTTGCAGAAACAAGATTGACTTTGGCTGAAATGACATCAAAAACGAATGATAGCATTGTCATGAAAACAGAGCCAATAGGCGAATTCAAAAAATTCAAAGTTGGTCAAGAGGTATTGGCAACTTTTGAGTTGGGTTCTTTGCGCTATGTTAACGATAACATTAAGAAAAAAATTGATGCAGAGGCTGAAAAACCAAATGCACAAGGCAATCCAATCATCAAAGCGAAAGTGGCGAGTATTGACGCTGGAAATAAAGTGGAGATTACCACATCTTGGTTTTCTATTTTAAATTCATTTTTCATTATTGCATTCGCCTCTATGTTTTCTAAATGGTGGGAAAGTAAATACAATCCATCGGCAGCGCTTAAATACGGATTGGGCTTAATCATCATGGCAATTGGGTTTGGAATCTTGGCCTTTGGATCCATGGGAGTTGAACCTGGTATGCGTGTGAGTCTTTTCTGGCTTGTTTTTGCCTATTTGTTCCACACTTTAGGAGAACTTTGTGTCTCTCCAGTTGGACTTTCCTATGTCAGTAAATTGGTACCTGGAAGAATGATTGCATTTATGTTTGGAATGTGGTATTTAGCCATTGCCATAGGAAACTACGCGGCTGGAAGCCTTGGTGGAATGATTGAAAACATCCAAAAAGAATATAGCATGTCCACATTTTTCTTGATATTTACATTTGTTCCGGCAGCTGCTGGATTCATTATCATTTTGCTTAATCCTGTGATTAAGAAATTAATGGGCGGAGTAAGATAATTTCTAAATTATACAAAATCATGAGCGATAAATTAGTTGACAGTCCTTTGGAAAACAAAGATTACACCATTGAATCAATTCAATCTTTCAATGGCCAGTATCCGAAACAAATATGGTATTTGTTTTTTACAGAAATGTGGGAGCGATTTTCATTCTATGGAATGCGTGGTATGCTTGCCGTATTCATGGTTCAGGAATTATTTTTTACAGAAAAAGATGCCAACCTAAAATATGGTGCAATTCAAGCTTTCGTTTATGCTTTTACATTTATCGGAGGACTTTTCGCAGATAAAATACTCGGATTTAAAAAATCACTTTTTTGGGGTGGATCATTAATGATCGTTGGTAGTGCAATTTTAGCAGCTGCACCTCAAGAGTTGTTTTTCTTTGGAATTAGTTTTACAGTAATTGGAACAGGATTTTTCAAGCCTAACATTTCAACCATGGTTGGAGCGCTTTACAAAGAAGGAGATGTCAGACGTGATGCTGGTTTTGGATTGTTTTACACCGGAATTAATGTTGGTGCATTACTTGGTGGATTTTTATGTGTTTGGATCGGGAAAAGTTACTCGTGGAATATCGCATTTTCACTTGCTGGAATTGTAATGGCTATTGGTTTGATCACATTCTATTTTACAAAACACACCATGGGACCAATCGGAGATTCACCGCTGCAACATTTGGATAAATCCAAAAGAACAATGCGCGAAATCATGGTTTTTGTTGGTTCTTTGATCTGTATTCCATTGATCTTAACAATGGTGCAAAACACGGGATACACCGATTTGTTTATGTACATCATTGGTCCATCAACTTTAGTTTATTTAGGCTATGAAATGACTAAACTTACACGGGTTCAGAATTTGAGAATGCTAGCCGCATTATTTTTTATTTTCTTTTCTATCGTATTTTGGGCATTTTTCGAACAAAGCGGTGGTTCGTTGAGTTTGTTTGCATTAAACAACTTAAATGATACCGTTGTTGGAATTAAAATAGATCCGAATGTTGTTAATAATACAGCAAATTCTGTTTTCGTTATTGCATTTAGTGCATTAATTGGCTTGCTATGGATTTGGATGGCAAAACGAAAAATTGAACCAAATACCATGATTAAATTCGGTTTAGGATTCTTGTTTTTAGCTTTGGCCTTTTACGTTTTTTATGCAACAAGATTTTTTGCAGGTCCAGATGGAAAAACATCTCTAGACATTTTCACAATAGCTTATTTTGTTATTACCCTTGGAGAATTATGTCTTTCACCAATTGGTCTTTCAATCATGACCAAATTAGCTCCACGTCATTTGTGGGGTGTGATGATGGGAATGTGGTTCTTAGCGAGCGCATACGGACAATACGTTGCTGGAATTCTTGGTGCGGGAATGGCTAGTCCAGACGAAGATGCATCATTGACAGAAAAATTGACTTCGTACACAGATGGCTACTATCAATTAGCATTGTACGCTTTAATTGCTGGTGTTGTGGTCATTGGGCTTTCGCCAATTATCAAGAAATTAATGGGAGGAGTTAAATAAATTTATTTCAATCACTTAACCACAGTCCTAATTTTTAGGGCTGTTTTTTTTTAACTATTATAATCATGCAACAAAGAAAACATCCAAAAGCCTTACCTTATCTTTTCTTCTCAGAAATGTGGGAACGATTCGGTTACTACTTGATGATTGGAATTTTTACGCTATATCTAAAGGATACTGTGGACGGCTTCGGAATGACCGAGGCCGAAGCATCCGATTTATATGGCACGTTCATCGCCTTTGTTTTTTTAACACCATTTATTGGTGGGTTGTTAGCAGATCGTGTGCTTGGATACCGTCTCTCAATCACTTTAGGAGGAATTATGATGGCGATTGGGTATTGTTTGATGTCTATTCACAGTTTGTCCATGCTTTACACAGCGATGATTTTCGTTATTTTAGGAAATGGATTCTTTAAACCGAATATTTCAACCTTGTTGGGGAATTTGTACAATTCACCTGAATATCAAGCTCGAAAGGACGAAGGATACAGTATTTTTTACATGGGAATTAACATCGGTGCATTTGTGTGCAATTTTTTCGCAGCAGCCTTGTACAACATGATGGGTTGGGGAGCCGCATTTATTGCCGCTGGAGTTGGAATGTTCATTGGAATTTTAATTTTTTGGGCTGGAACAAAGCACTTCAAACATGTGGATGTCATTAAGCCAACAACTTCAACAGATATGCCTTTGTTGAGGATTTTCGGAGTTATTCTTTTACCTGCAATCGGTTTTGGATTGATTGGATTTTTCTTGCCTGAGCCATTGGTTGGAAGTCGCTCGACAGATGCGTTTCTTTTTGGTTGTATTCCTGTGGTTTTCTTTTATGCTCAATTGTTGCGAAAATCTCCTGCAGAAGAAAAACGACCTATCGCTGCCATGCTTGCCATTTTTGGTGTTGTAATCGCTTTTTGGGCAGTATTTAAACAAAATGGATCAACGCTTAACACGTGGGCTGATCGTTACACAGATCGAGAAATTCCAGCTCCTATTCAACCAATGATGAGTGCATTATATTTGGTGGACACCATCGAATACAAAATGGATTCCGTAGTTGTGATGGATCACCAGTTTCGTGTGAAAGACAAAACATTGAAAGAATACGCTTATCCTTCTTATTACAAAAACATGAAGGAACAAGACAAACCAAAAGATGGTGGTGCTGTGCTTGCTTATAACACAAACCTTTTTCAATCGGTAAATCCGTTTTGGGTAATTCTTTTAACTCCTTTGGTTGTAGCTTTTTTCACTTTCCTAAGAGGAAGAAAACGAGAGCCATCAACGCCAGCAAAAATTGCTTTTGGATTAATCATTTCTGCATTGTCTTGTCTTGTCATGGTCGGTGCAGTTTATGGAAGTGATAATGGTGCGATCAAGTCATCTGCTTGGTGGTTTATTTCTTCATACGGAGTAATTACAATTGGGGAACTTTTTCTAAGTCCGATGGGACTTTCGCTTGTCAGTAAATTAAGTCCTCCACGACTAACGGCCTTAATGATGGGCGGTTGGTTCTTGGCTACATCCATTGGGAATAAATTGTCAGGTGTGTTGAGTAGTTTGTGGGATGGCTATGAAGACAAAGCGAATTTCTTTTATGTGAACTTTTTATTGCTCGGAGCTGCCGCTTTGTTAATGGTTTTCATGCTTAAATGGCTGAATAAAATTTTTAAAGAACATTTGGGGTAAGAGATGAACTTTGATGTGCTTGGTAAAAGATTGGAAGTAATTCAGGAAAAATCGAAATACGTAATTACCAAATATGTTAAAAAGTCAGTGTTAGGAGCTTTTGCGTAGTATCCTGCAATTCAATAAATTCAACATCCTAATCCATAAAAAAAGCCGTCCCAATGCGAGACAGCTTTCTTTAGTAGGTATGTATTTCCTTATTTCTTAATCAATTTTGTTGTAACCGTAACATTGTTATTTGTTTTCACAGTCACAAAATAAGCTCCATCTTTCAGTGAAGAAACATCCAAAGTCGCTTCGCTCAATCCATTATTCAAATTTTTTGAAAGACAATTTTTACCTAACAAATCTACAATTTGGATCTCTGAAATTTTTCCTTGTTCCACAGAAATTGTAAGCTCACCATTCGTTGGATTTGGATACAATTGAAGTTGAGAATTCGTGATTTCTTCCACTCCAACATTACTAAAACAGTAATCGATAATTCCATTAAAGTTTCTTGGAGAATATTCCAAACCGCCAAAAATAGTTTGACTTCCACCACCTGTACGAATAATTAAGTTTGGATCAGCATTACATGGTGTACCAACAGGATCCGCATCATCTGTATAATCCACTCCGAAACCTTCCGCAAACACATAAAACCCACGAGTTCCGCCAGCTGGAATTTCAATTCCAAGCGAATTACCAACAGCATATGGAAAATCTCCAACTTGTGAAGTAAGTAAGGTATTATCCAAATGTAAAGTCCAGCCTACAAGCGAATTTTCAAATCCAACATGCGTTCCTGTTCGAGAATATAGTTTTACATTAAATTCTTCTGAAAAAATTGGAAAATCACAAAAAATATTTTGAATTTCCACTGGATTCGCTGTTGCGGATACATCAAAGAAAATTCCGTTTTGTCCGTTTACATCGTTCAAATCTGTACTTGTTGTATCACAAACCAATGCCATTGGCATACAATAATGAATATTACCTTCAAAATTCCGAGCAGTAAAAGAACCGCCAAAAATTCCCGTGATACCAGTTCCTTCCTTTACTGTAATATTAGCATCAGAAGCAAGAACATTTCCAACTGCTGTTCCATCTGAATATCTGATTCCAGATAAATTGACTCCATGAATGTAAAACGAAACAACTCCTGGGTTCACTGCTAGACTCAACGGTAAATTGATGCGACTAACACCTGATCCTGTTTCAGTTGCCAATCCTGCGCCCAAATTTGTCCAACCCACAGCACTTCCATCAAATCCTACATGCGTTCCAACACGACTATAAATTGTCATGTCGTCTGAAAAGCCTGGATTCAAATTAATGTCAAAACCAGAAATAACAACAGAATTTGTTACCTGAACATCAAACATAATCCCTTGATTTCCATTGTTTGAAAGCACTGGAGTTGCCAAGTTTCCGTTACATAACAATCCAACGGGGGCAAGACTCCCCTTTTCAACCGAAACTGGTACAGATTGATTTACAACAATTGGTTGCCCATTGTCTTTTAATTGACTAAATCCAGCAAAATTAATTGCTAAGATTGCGAATAGAGGTAGTAATTTTTTTTTCATAATAAATAGATTCTTTTCACCAAAGTTACGGAAGTTACAGCTATACTCAATAAATTATCGATAATCAACAAATAATAGCGACAAACAACAGAAGATTGGTTGATTTACTTAAAATGCGAGCGCAACAAGTTCTTCTTTGGACTGAGTTTTGGAAAGAAGATTTAATGTATTTGAGGAATTACTTTTGTAAATCACTGATCCTTTTTGGATAGCGACCAAATCAAGGTCATGCGTTGAAAAAAGAATACATTTTCCAAGTTCCGATGCCAAATAATTTAGTTGTTTCAGCACAATTACTTTGTTCTTATAATCCAAAAAACTGGTTGGTTCGTCAAGCAAAACAATCGATGTTTCCTGACAAATAGCACTTGCAATCGCGCACAATTGACGTTCACCATCACTTAGTTGGTCGAGCATTTTGCTTTTTAAATGTCCAATGTTCAACACTTCCATGGCAGCATGAATCATTTGTACATCCCCATTCGTTAATCTTCCCAGTGCATTTAAATAGGGTGTTCTTCCTAAACCGATAAAATCAAAAGCATTCATGGAAGAAATAACTCCAGTTTGCGTTGGTACATACGCCAATTTCTTGGCAATCTGATTTTTGGTCAGTAAACTTATTGAAGTTCCGTTGATCAATATTTCACCTTTGAATGGGCTGATATGACCTGAAATCGTTTTGAGAAATGTTGATTTTCCACTTCCATTTTCGCCAATCAAGGCATAGGTATGTCCTGCTTTTAGCGCATCGAAATTGACTTGCAATAAAGAGCTAGAATAACCAATATGAACACCTTCAAAACGAATCATTTCAACTTTTTAAGAATAATGAATATAATAAAAGGTGCACCAACCATCGATGTAATTGCGTTGATTGGCAAATGAATGTAAGCATCAAGAAGCTGAATAAAAATGTCGCAGATCAACACAAAACAAGCTCCAACTGCAATGCTTCCTGAGATCAGAATCAAATGATTTTGTGTTTTAAAAATGATTTTGACCAAATTGGGAACTGCCAAGCCTACGAACGCTATTGGTCCGCAAAATGCTGTGATCAATCCGGTCAACAAAGAAGTGATTCCAATGACAAGAAACCGCACCGATTTGACATTGATTCCCAACATCGACGCTTGGTTGGCTCCCAAAACAAACGCATTTAACGAACGAACTAAAAGAAATGAAAAGCCAATTCCAACTAAGAATAAAAGTACAATCAACCACAATTGATCAAAAGAAACCTGTTGCAAAGAACCCATAGCCCAAATTGTAAAAATCTTTAGTTCTTGAGCATCAGAAAATGACTGTAGAACGGAAACAAAAGCACCAGAAAAGCTTCCAATCATGATTCCAATTAAAAGCAAGGAAGAATGCGATTTGGCAACCATTGAAAAAGCCAAAACAACTAATCCAAAGAGCATGGCACCGATTAATGCACTCGCAATAATTCCAACATCGCCCATGAAAAAAGGAATTCCAGTCATGATTGAAAAAGCAACAAACAAACTTGATCCAGTGCTTACTCCCAAAATATCTGGACCCGCTAATGGATTGTTAAATAGATTTTGCATTAACAAACCTGCAACGGATAAACCCGCTCCAGAAACAATAGCCATCATCATTCGTGGGAAACGGAAGTCTCGGGCAATAATGTGATTTACATTCTCCGCATCAAAATTAAACAAACCGTTTGTGAAGTCGCTAAACGATAATTGAATGGATCCGGCAAATAAATGGATGAATGCAAAAAGCAGAATTGCAAAAAAACAAATGAGTAAAAGAAGATATTGTTTACCAGTTGTCACTTTTCCAATTTGCTGTAAAAATACATTTTATTGGTTAGACCACTATTGGGATGGCAAATTTGAATTAAATCTGACAACACTTTCTGAGGCTCAACGGCACTCATTTCCCAGAATCGATTCCCTTCTTTTGAATAACAATAAACGTTTTGTTTTTTGTACGAATTCATGAAAACAGCTTTTGAATTCATTTGCTGAAGTTTTGTCAACGTTGTTGTGCCTGGATTTAACCAAAATTCGCAGGTTTTGTTTTCTTTCAAAACTTGTTCAAGCGATAGTGAAATACTGCCGGTTCCTTTTGAATTTGCGTAAAAATAATTGATGTTCGCATCCTGAAACAAAACAGCATTGTAACTCTCGCCCGCTGGAGCATACCACAAATCACCAATCACATTTCCGCTGATCAACGATTTTGACTTTTTTAAACGAGAAGCTTTTTTCTTTAAATCCTTGTATTCTTTTACAACCTTTTCGAAATATTCATTCGCTTCTGTTTCTTTACCAAGCAGAAATCCAAAAACCTTAATCCATTCAGCTTTGCCAAGTGGATGATTTTCGCGCCAATCATAATTTGCTAAACAATTTATTTCAAGCTTTTCCAATTGCTTTTGATGTGGAAATTCTTTTCCAAAACCACTATACATAACAACGTTTGCCCCAGATGCTATCAGATTTTCAAGTGGAATTGCGTTTTCTTCGCCATATTCCTTCAACTTACCTTGCTTAAAATGTTGAATTACCTGTTTGTTGGCAACATAATTCATGTTCGAAACACCAACAATTTTGTTTTCTTCACCCAACACATGCATCATTCCTATGTGCGTGCTTGATAAAACAACCATTTTGAGTGATTTCGTTGGGATTTCATCTTTTGAAATTCTTGCCTCTTCTTTTCCAGTTTCTGGATCGAGTAAAACAAGAATTTGTTCACCACCTTCCATTCCAAACCGAAAATGCTTGGCATATTTTACCGCATTTGAATTCGTTTTTTTTGCCGGTGGTTTTGAATTCTCATTGCACCCTTCAACCAAAAAAACAACCGAAATAAAAAAGAGAAATCGAAGCACAATTTAAATTTAAATGAAAACCAAAAGTACGAGAATTTTGTACCTAAAAATTAATCAAAAAAAAGACCAACTATCAGCGATAATTGGTCTCTTTCTTCTATTCTTTAGTTAATTAACTCAACGATAAACGTTTGAAGTCAACAACTGTTAATCCATTTTCAGTTGAATTCAAGAATTGCTCAACAGTGAATTTATTATCACGTACAAATTCTTGGCTCAACAATGTATTTTCTTTGAAAAATTTAGCCAATCTACCTTGAGCGATTTTGTCAGCCATTTCAGCTGGTTTACCTTCTTGGATAGCCAATTCTTTTCCAACTTCGATTTCACGCTCAATAGTACGAGCATCCACTCCGTCTTTGTTCAAAGCGATTGGATTCATTGCAGCAACTTGCATGGCTACTTGTCTTCCAGCTTCTTCCGCTTCGTTAGATCCACTGTTCAAAGCAACCAATGTAGCCAATTGATTTCCTGGGTGATTGTATGCAACCACTTTGTCAGCTTCAATTTTAGCATATCCAGAAAGATCCAATTTTTCTCCGATTACACCAATTTGTTCTGTGATTTTCTCATCAACAGTCAAACGGTCGTCGTATTTCATTGTTTTCAATTCTTCCGCAGAGTTTGCTTTGTTCGCAATTGCGATGTTCAACAAAGATTGAACGAAATCACGGAAACCATCGTTTTTAGCAACGAAATCTGTTTCACAATTCAACGTCAAGGCAAAACCTAATTTACCATCTTCAGTTGTTTGAGCAAAAACTACACCTTCTTTCGCTTCGTTTTCACCTCTTTTCGCAGCGATTTTTTGACCTTTTTTGCGTAGAATATCTACTGCCACTTCAAAATCACCATTCGATTCAACCAACGCATTTTTGCAGTCCATCATACCTGCACCTGTTTGTTGGCGTAATTTATTTACATCTTGAGCTGTAATTGCCATAATGCTTTTTAATTTATTTTTTTAATACTAATTAAGCTTTTTCCTCTTCTGTTGAATCTGGAGTTGCTTCTGCTTTTACTTCTTCAACAACAGCTTCTACTTTCTCTTCAACCGCTTTTACTTCTTCAGCAACAGTTTCTGATGCTTCAGCTGCAATAGCTTTCGCTTCCGCTTTTGCTCTTGGAGATCTTGCTACTTTTTCAGTCGCTTCACCATCAGAATCAGAATCATCTTTTGAAGTTTTTCTATCTTCCAAACCTTCTCTGATTGCATCACAAATGGTATCCAAAATGATTGTAATCGATTTTGTTGCATCGTCATTTGCTGGGATTGGGAAATCAATCAACTTAGGATTTGAATTCGTATCTACCATTGCAAAAATTGGAATATTCAATTTACGTGCTTCAGCAACTGCGATGTGTTCTTTCAAAATATCAACAATGAATAATGCCGCTGGTTGACGTGTCATGTCAGCGATAGAACCAAAGTTTTTCTCCAATTTATCACGTTGACGATCTTTGAACAAACGCTCTCTTTTGTTAAGCGTAGTCCAAGTTCCATCCGTTTTCATTTTGTCAATGTTTGACATTTTACGGATAGATTTACGTGTAGTTTGAAAGTTAGTTAACATACCACCTGACCAACGTTCTGTTACGAAAGGCATATTTACAGCAGTAACTCTTTCAGCTACGATATCTTTTGCTTGTTTTTTCGTTGCAACGAAAAGAATTTTCTTCCCCGACTTAGCAATTTGTTTTATTGCCGCACTAGCTTGATCAAGTTGTGCAATTGTCTTATTAAGGTCAATAATGTGGATACCTTTTTTCTCATCAAAGATATACGGAGCCATTGCCGGGTTCCATTTTCTTTTCAAGTGTCCAAAATGAACACCTGCATCTAATAAAGTTTCAAAACTTACTTTTGACATTTTTTTAATTTTTTTATTGTTTACATTCCGCTAGTAATCAACCTTGAAGGGTTCGAATCGAAAGTTACTTCGAGGTTTGGATACTTAACAACTTCTTTAAATTCGATATAAAATCGAAAAATATTAACGTTTTGAGAATTGGAATTTCTTACGTGCTTTTGGTTGACCTGGTTTTTTACGTTCAACCATACGTGGGTCACGCGTCATCAATCCTTCTTCTTTCAACAACGGTTTATTGTCCGCAGACACTTCTACCAATGCACGTGAAATACCTAAACGAATCGCTTCAGCTTGACCATTGATTCCACCACCATTTACATTCACAGTTACATCGAATTTACCGATAGAATCTGTTAAGTTAAAAGGTTGTTCAATTTTTGACTGAAGTACAGGAACTGGAAAGAAAACTTTGTAATCTTTTTTGTTCACTGTAACCGTTCCTTTACCTGGTGTCATATAAACACGTGCAACGGATGTTTTTCTTCTTCCTAATGTGATAATCTTATCCATGCTTATAATTTAAATGTATCTAAATTCAACACAGTTGGTTTTTGAGCTTCTTGTTTGTGCTCACTTCCTGTGTAAACTTTCAAATTTCTATATAACGCACTTCCCAAAGTGTTCTTAGGCAACATCCCTTTCACCGCTTTTTCAATCAAGCGCTCTGGGTGCTTTTGCAACATTTCTTGAGCCGTTAAAGATTTTTGACCTCCTGGGTAACCCGTGTAACGGATGTACTCTTTGTCAACAAGTTTAGTACCTGAAAAAGATACCTTTTCAGCATTGATAACAATCACGTTATCTCCGCAGTCAGCATGAGGGGTGAAATTCGGCTTGTGTTTGCCACGAATAATTTTCGCCACCTTGCTCGCTAAACGACCAACTGTTTGGCCCTCAGCATCTACTACAAACCACTGCTTATCGGCAGTTGCTTTGTTTGCAGAAATGGTTTTGTAACTTAATGTATCCACAATTTTACAATTTATATAATAAGACAATTTCCCACTCCAAACTTGAAATGGGGTGCAAAGATAGTAAATTCATTTTTATTACCAAATATTATTTTGGAAAGAAAACCAGAAGAAGTTTAAGGATATTAGATAATGAATGTTGGATGTTGGATAAGGGATGTTGGATGTTGGATAATGGATGTTGGATAATGGATGTTGGATAATGGATGTTGGACATTTGGAATAATGTTTTACGAATTGCAGTTTTTTTTTGCTATTTTAAATGGAATTTACTAATTTCAATGTAATATTTATTAATACCTACCGAAATGCATCAATACAAAAAACTAGATTTTTACAATCGCAGCATTGAATTATGTTTGGAAATCTACCAAATCAGTAAAAAATTTCCAGATGAAGAAAAATTTGGTCTAATCAGTCAATTGAGAAGATCCGGAGTTTCTGTCTGCTCTAATATTGCAGAAGGTGCGTCACGAAGTTCAAATAAGGATTTTGGACGTTTTCTTGAAATCGCACTGGGGTCAGCTTATGAAATTGAAACACAACTTTATTTATCCTTCAGATTAGATTTCGTTGAAGAAAGTGAATACTTAGAACTATCAAAAGAACTTGAAATTATCATAAAACAGATTAGAAAATTCAAACAAATAATTCAATAATCTATTTTGCTAAAAATCCAATATCCATTATCCAACATCCAAGGTCTAGCTCCGTCTACTTCCCTTTAAACGAATTAATCGCATTGATGGTAAACTCGCTCAAAACCAAGGTTCCACTCATTGCCGCTCTTTCAGCTAAAAGTGTGTCCCAGTTTTCTGTACCCTGCCAGAAAATCGTTTTGAGCATTGACATTGCTTGAGGATTTGATGATGCTAAGCGAAGTGCCAGTTTTTCTACTTCCGAGTCCATTTCCTCAATTGTGTCGTAAACATCGGTGTAAAGTCCTTTTCTTTTTGCCCAATCGGCTGAGCGCCATTCAGTAGCATTGATTGCCAACTCGCTCATGGCTGAAAGTCCCATTTTGCGTTCTACTGCTGGTCCAACTACAAAAGGTCCAATTCCAACGGCTAATTCCGAAAGCTTTACATCGGCAAATTTTGATGCAAAACAATAATCAACCGCTGAAGCAATTCCAACTCCACCTCCTACTGCTTTTCCATGCACGCGACCAATGATGAACTTCGGACATTTTCTACATGCATTAATAACGTTGGCAAATCCTGAAAAGAATTTTTTTCCAACTTCCAAATCTTTTATCGCAATTAGTTCATCAAAACTTGCACCTGCACAAAACGCTTTATCGCCTGCTGATTTTAATACAATTACCTTTACTTCTGAGTTATTTCCCAAATCAGTAATTGTTTGCGCCAGTTTTTCTAAAATCTTACCTGGTAATGAATTACTTAACGGATGACCAAATTCAATGGTTCCAATACCCGATTCGGAAATGTTGAATTCAACATGACCTTGATTGACAGCTTCAGACATAGAGTTCTATTTAATCTTTTGGTTTACGTGCTCTCAAAACACGACGAACGATTGGTTCTGGAGTCTCAACTGCTTGAGGTGCTTCTTGTTCAAACTTCGGTGCTGCTTGAAATTCACTAGTTGTTTGATTATGTCTCGGATTAAAGTTCTTTCCTCTTGAAAATTTCTCTTTTGATCCGTACTGTTTCTTCGCAGGTTGTGCTGGTTTCTTCGCTGGACGATTTGTTTTTGGAGAAGCAATTTTCACATCAATGGCGCGACCATTAATTTCAACTCCGTTCAACGCTTCAATCGCTCGAATAGCACATTCCGCACTTTCCATTTCAATGTATCCAAAGCCTTTTGATCGCTTTGTATCTTTCTCGTATACCACATGGGCATAATGCACGTCGCCAAAAGAAGAAAAAGTTGTTTTTAAATCTTCTGACGTAATCGTCCAATCTAGGTTTGCTATAAAAATATTTACCATTTTAAAAAAAATTTACCTAACTATCTAACACTAATTGTTTACTTGTATTTTCCTTATTTCAATGTGAAACTATCTTTTCCAATCAATTGACCATCACAATAAATTTTCACTTGATAGTTTCCTTTTTGAGCTTCTTCTTCTCTTAAATCATAGAAAATCGCCATATCAACGGCTTCGTTGCTATAATCGATATCTTTTTTATCCGAAAATGCTATGTTTCCTGCTTCAGTGCTTACAACATTTGAAGATTTGTTTTGCATTACTTTACCATCAGGTTGAATAATTTGCATGTAAACCGTCTTTCTACCACCATCTGCAATGGTATTCGCTCCAATCGTGAAACTTGATTTGAATTGAACCGCACTTTTTGCTTTCGTTGTTTCCGTTGTTGTGTTGTTCAATTTCGATCTTAACGCTACCGATGAGAAACCATAAGCATTTAATTTAGAACCAGCTTTCACTTTTTGCTGAGAAGTTTCGGCTTCTTGTTTGAATTGATCTCTTTCAGAAGTTGTTGTGCTCAACGTAGTTCTTGTTTCATCCAAATCTGTATTCAATTGAAGATTTAAGGTATTTAAGGAGTCAATTTGATATACATAACCTTTCATGATTTTACGAAGGGTTTCGTTTTCTCTTTTCATCAATGCCAGCTCGCGCGATGTCATTTTACCAGATTCAACTTTTGCAAGCAATTCCTGAATTTTTGCTTTTTGCTCCTCAATTTCTACCGATTTGGTAGCGTCTTTTTCCATAAGGGCATCATATGTTGATAACATGTTTTTCAAATCAGCTTTGATGTCGCCAGAAATATCTCCTGTATAATTCGAGAGCATTCCTCCCATTGATTCAATCTCTTGCTTCAATTTTTCATTCTCCAATGTAGCATCAGCCAATTGAGACTTTGTTGAAGACCATAAGTACGTCATTGCACCAACTCCTAACAATAGAAGTCCAATGATTAATACATAAGCGCCATTCTTTTTTTGTGGGGTTGTTTCTACTTCTGACATAACTAAAATTTTTAGAAAACTATTAAGAGTTTAGTTTAACGCTACAAATATAACGAAAGGGAAAATAATACAATAAGAAAAACATCGATTTTTTACAAACATTAACACTCCGTCAAAACACCAAAATCGAAGTCTTCATTGGTTTGAAATGAAATAGGTCGAATAAAACGGGCTATGCTTTTTGCGCCGACTGCTGTAAAACGAGCATCGGAAGAGGCCGGATACGCGCCACCATGAACCATTGCATCACAAACTGTTACTCCAGTTGGAACGCCATTGACGATGATTCTTCCCGCTTTCAACTTTAAAATTTCCAATACATTTAAATGATCCCTAATTTCAGCCTGCGTTCCAATTATTGTTGCTGTTAATTGTCCTTCCAATAAATGAAGTAGTTCCATCAAGTTGTCCACTGATTCATAAAAAACAAGAATAGATTGAGGACCAAAGAACTCTTCTCTCAAAAAAGGATTCGAACTGAATTTCGCCGAATCAACTATTCTCAAAGTCGGTTGTGAATGAAAAGGTTTATCGACTTCCTGTGCCCCAAAAACGGCTTTCACTTGAGATTGATATTGATTGAAAATCGTGGGGTGTAATTGTGGTAATGGTGGTTTACTAGCCAATTCTTCAGCCAATAATGTTGAAAATTCAATTCCAGCAGTTGAATTTGGCACAAACAACAAACCTGGTTTGGTGCAGAATTGTCCTGCATCATTGGAAATGGAATGTGTAAATTTTTCCACCCAATATTCGGAATTGGTTTCAAGAGCTTCGTTGAAAAACACAACGGGATTCAAACTTCCCATTTCAGCAAAAACTGGAATTGGTGCTAATCGCGTGGACGAAAGATTCATTAATGCTCTTCCGCCTTTGATAGACCCTGTGAAGCCAACCGCTTTTATAAATTTACTTTTAACGAGTGCTTCGCCAATGACATACGTAGCATCCAAAAGATGTGAAAAAACTCCTTCTGGCAAATTGAATTTCTGAGCCGATTCAAGGATGATTTCAGCCACGAGCCAGCTTGTTCCTGCATGCATGGGATGCGCTTTCACAATCACAGGACAGCCAACTGCAAGTGCCGAGGCAGTGTCTCCACCAATCGTCGAATAGGCAAATGGGAAATTACTTGCACCAAAAACAGCAACCGGACCAATCGGTTCGAAATGTGCATTTATTTTTGTGGCATTAACCACCGTCTTGTGTTCGGCAATCGTTCTCCAAGAATTGAATAATGCAAGATCTGCAAACGTGTGTAATTGAAAAATAGTTCGATCCAATTCAGCGCTGCCACGTTCCGCAGACAAACTTGATTCTTTAGAAAACTGCTCCACCAAAACAGCTCGTTTTGCATCTAATTGAAGAGCAATTTCTTTGAGAAATGAAGCCCGCGTGGCTCCTGAAGTTTGTTTGTATTTGATAAAAGCATTTGACGCTAATTCACAGGCCAATTCAGCATCTGCCAACGATGCATTTACAAAAACTTCGTCGTTTGACTTGTTTTGTAAACAGTTAAAAGTATTGAAAGTATCACCTTCGTGAAGCGAAAACTGATACCCGATTCTACTCTTATAAACCAAAAATGAGTTTTGTTATGCTTCTTGAACCGTAAAATGATAGCTTTCCATGATTTGGTTAGCCAACAATTTTTTACACGCTTCTTCCACCTTCTCATTCGCCACTTCCAACGAAGGCGCTTCAACGAACAAACGTACATGACGTCCAATGCGCACACCATCAATTTCTGACAATCCAATCGTTGCCATACTGTTTGAAACTGCTTTTCCTTGCGGATCCAACAATGCGTCTAGGGGCATTACATCAATTTCAGCTTTAAATTTCATGTTGTTTGTTTTTTTCGTTGATTTTCAATGATTGATAAAAGAAGGTACAAAATTATAATAATTGGAATAGACCACACCAATAAAAGTGGAATAAGTAATCCACAAAGTCCTAAAAATATGAACCTAATTTGATTGTTTTTCCACGAAAAATCTTTGAACTTTAGGGAAAAAAATGGAATTTCAGAAATCAATAAAAGCGACATCACTACAACCAAAGGCACGAAAAACTCAGGTCTTAAAAGTTTGAAAATAATGGCATTATTATCTGAGTTTTCCCAAGCGTTCATATACAAAAGTGGAAATGCAGTAAAGAAAATAGTATTTGCAGGTGTGTTCAATCCGATGAAACTTTCAGATTGTCGCGTGTCAATATTAAACTTCGCCAAACGAAAAATAGAGAAAAATGGAATAATTAATCCAGTGAATGGGATCAAAGAAATCTCTGAAATTCCGTAGTTCGCAATTGCATTGAAATAAACATGGATTTTAGAATAGGCAACTTGCGAAAACGATTCGATTTGATCGGTCAAAAACCCACCTTGCGATTGAATGGCTAGCAGAAGAAAAACTAATATTCCAGGGGCAACACCAAAAGTCACCATATCTGCCAAGGAATCCATTTGTTTTCCAAGCTCGCCCGAAATTTTCAATTTTCGAGCAACAAATCCATCGAAAAAATCAAATATGGCAGCCAAATAAATGAGGTAACAAGCCAAATCAAGTTTACCTGCAAAAGCAAAAATGATTGCTAAAATTCCGCTCAGCAAATTAAAAGCAGTCAAAAAATTCGGAATGTTGAATAATTGCTTCATAAAATTGTGCTCATATAGATAAAAAGTTCACTCAATTCACGTAATTTTACCGAAGAAAAAAAGTGAATATTCACAAGAATACAATTTTTTAAGAAAACAACTGTTTTAGAATTTGAAATTTTATATTTAATTATGATGATGTTGCGTAATTTCTTTTCAGTTGTGTTAGTTCTAATTTCTTACGTTTCTTTCAGCCAGGATGATGGGAGTGTTGCACCAAAATACTCGAACGAATTTTTAAATATTGGCGTTGGAGCTGACGCACTCGGTTTAGGAAATGCTGTTGTAGCCAATACCGGAAATGTTAGTTCAGCATATTGGAATCCAGCTGGTTTGACAAAAGTTGAAAATTGGCTAGAAGTTGGATTGATGCATTCCGAGTATTTCGCTGGAATTGCAAAATACGATTACTTAGGCTTGGCTCATCGAATCGATGACAAAAGCACAATTGCACTTTCGGCTGTTCGCTTTGCGGTTGATGATATTCCGAATACAACGCAATTAATTGACAATAACGGAAATGTAGATTACGATAAAATTACAACATTCACCGCTGCTGATTATGGTTTCCTCCTTTCCTATGCGCGCAAAACAAAAATTGATGGTTTATCGATGGGTGGGAATTTCAAAGTAATTCACCGAAAAATTGGGGATTTTGCAAAATCTTGGGGATTTGGAATTGACGCAGGAGTGCAATATCAAAAAGGAACGCATTGGAAATTTGGTGCAATGGTGAGAGATTTGACTTCTACCTTTAATGCTTGGATCTTCACCTTAGATGATGCAACCAAAGAAGTTTTTACAAGAACGAATAACGAAATTCCTCAAAATGGATTGGAATTGACATTGCCACGCATCATTTTAGGATCACATGGAAAATACAATTTAGGCAGCAAAGGACTTTACGCTGCTGGCGAATTAGATTTGGACATTACAACAGATGGTCGTCGAAATACGCTTATTCGTTCTGGAGTAATTTCCGTTGACCCACATGTAGGAATCGAATTTGGCTTTAAAAATTATGTTGCAATCAGAGCAGGAATCATTAATTTGCAATACGTTAAGAATTTTGACGACACGAAAAAGCTGAACGTTCAACCAAATATTGGTATTGGTTTAAATTTCAAGAATTTTTATTTGGATTATGCCTTTACAGACATTGGAGACGCTTCAGTTGCTTTGTACTCGCATGTAATATCTTTAAGAGTCAAACTAAATAAACCAAAAGGCGCAAAAAGTGAATAAATTAATATTACTGAGTTGGATTCTATTTGCTTGTGTTTGTGACGTTTTCTCCCAAACTTATGGCAATGAATGGATCAACTATTCTCAGAAATATTACACCTTTAAAATCGCAAATAGCGGAATTCACCGTTTAAATTATTCAGACCTTCAAACGGCAAATGTTCCGTTGGGTTCCTTTTCACACGAAAACATTCAATTATTTGGTCGCGAAAAAGAAGTGCCGATTTGGGTTGAGACCAATGGTGATAACTCCTTCGATAACGGTGATTACATTTTGTTTTATGCCGATAAAAATGACGGTTGGATAGATTCACTTTTGTATGTCGAACCAGATAAAATTGGAAATCCTGGCTATAGTTTGTTCAACGATTCCATCAACTATTATTTTACTTGGAACAATTCCACAAACAACCTCCGATTTGAGGAAGAAACCGATGTAAACTTTTCTTTTTTCGCCCCGTCAACTTATGTTTGGGATGATTATACTCAGTCCTACACAACAACATATCAACAAGGTGAAAAAATTGATGTCATTTCGAGTTCTTTTTATGTAGCTGGTGAAGGATACGGAAGAGCCCATTCGAATGGAGCAGGAAGTGGTTTTAATCTCAATTTAACAGCCCAAACACCAAATCCTTTTACAGGAGCTGGAGCGCCTTTAGCGAAATTGCTTGGTCATACAATTACAACTTCAAACGCCAATGCAAGTGAAAACATCCCTAATCACCATACACGCTGGCGAGTTGGTGGTCAAACGGTAGACGACCAAATTTCTCAGGGATACAAATTAGTAAGAACAGATGTTAGCTTTCCAAGTTCATTCTTAACGACAAACACACCTGTTGTTTGGTCCATCATTGGAGATTTACCCGTTCTAACTGATTACCAAGCTTTGAGTTATTGGAAAATGACCTATCCAAGAATCCCAAATTTTGGAGGCGCAACATCCTTTGATATTTTTGTTCAGAATGCCAATCAAACCAAGATTAGATTGGATATCTCCAATTTGGGGAGTGCACAACCTATTTTGTTCAGTCTCGATCCGCAAAATCCAAAAAAATTAACGTTGCAAAATAATAGTGGTTTAAATCAAACCCTTATTCCGAACAGCGTAAATGATACCATCCAACGATTGGTTTTTGGAAATTTGAATAGTGCCATTTCCGTTACTTCCATTGCTCCTGTTTCTACAACAGGATTTTTCACGAATTACAATTCCATCAACTACGAAAAAGCCCTGTTGATGGTGTATCACAAAAATTTGCAAGCAAGCTCTGTAAATTACCAAAGCTACCGTCAAAGTATCTCAGGTGGAAGTCACAATGCCATTTTAGTTGATGTAGATCAGTTGTATCACCAATTTGGAGGTGGCGTTGAAAAACATGTTATTGCCATTCGACGCTTTTCACAATTTGCTTACGATCAAGCAACTCAAAAACCTGTTGGTTTGTATTTAATGGCGAAAGGAGTTGCTAACAGTTTAACAAGAACTTCTGCATCGAGTTTTGAAAATTCATTGATCCCAACTTGGGGTGTTCCTGCGAGTGATGTTTTTATTACATCCAATTTACCAGGAACAACGAAATGGACACCATTAATTCCAACAGGAAGAATTTCGGTAAGCAACAATGCTGGTTTGCAAAGTTATTTGACAAAAGTAATGGCCTACGAGGCGCATCAAAATCAAACTTCAGTCTATAATTCTGCTTCCAAAGATTGGCAAAAGCACATCATTCACATGGTTGGAGGCACGACAGCTTCGCAGCAATTAGGTTTTCAAGCGTACATGAATTTCATGAAAGATACGATTGAGCATGATCAATTTGCGGGAGTAGTTCATACCATCAAACGCGATAACGATGATCCGATTCCACCTGGTCAGTTATCAGAAATTATGCAACGCATTGAAGATGGCGTTTCCTTGATGACGTATTATGGGCATTACGGAATTGGTGACAACGGTTTTGAAATCAATTTGGACGATGTGAGCACTTGGAATAATCAAGGGAAATATCCTTTGATGCTGGTAAATTCATGTTACAACGGAGACATTTTTAAGAATTCAGAAACTTCCTCCTCCGAATATTTTGTGAATGCACAAAACGTTGGAGCTATTGGCTATATTTCATCGGTAAGTACAGGATTTCATCCATTTGTTGGGCAATACAGCACAGGAATGTATCACCAATTTGGGAAAGCGACTTACGGTGAAACCATTGGCACGAACATGCAAAAAAACATTGAATCTCTAGAACCTGTTGGGCATTTATACCAAGAAATGACTTGTGCTCAAATGGTATTGAATGGTGATCCAATGTTAAAACTCAATTATCACGAAAAGCCAGAAATTGAATTGTTAGACCAAAATGTATCTTTCAATCCTGCGGAAATTGATTTAACAACAGATTCCATCGAAGTAATCGTTTCATTGAAAAATTTAGGTCGATCCATTTTAGACACATTCAACGTTGAAATTCGCCGAGATTTCCCAGGTTCAGACATTGATTCCGTATATTTTATTCCGGTTTATGGATTGAATTACACGGATACAGTAAAGAAAAAATTCCCTATTCAACCTACAATCTCTGTTGGATTGAATCTTTTTGATGTGAAGGTCGACATTCCAAGTTTTGTGGATGAGCAATACGATGAATTGTTAAATAATCGCGTAATCAAATCCTATTTCTTGAATGTAGATGGTGTTTTGCCTGTTGCTCCTTATGCGTTTGCTGTCGTTCCATCGGACAGTGTAACCTTGAGAGCTTCAACTGTAAATCCATTAGCTGAATTGAACACATACCGTTTCCAAATTGACACAACCGATTTGTTCAATAGTCCAATATTAAGAAACGCAGTTGTCAGTGGTTTGGGCGGATTAAAAGAAGTGCACCCTTCTCAATGGGATACTCCTTTGGTTTTGGAAGATAGCGTTGTGTATTTTTGGCGTGTTGCGATCGATGAAGCCGTTCCAAATTGGAAAGAGCGCTCTTTTCAATACATTCCTGGGCGAACAGGTTGGGGCCAAGATCATTTCTTTCAATTCGAGGACAACAATTTTTTAAACATTAATTACAATCGACCTGATCGACTACGTGAGTGGCAGCCTGATTCTCTACAATTGACCTGCGAAGTCCTCACAACCCCGTCTTTTGACAATGCGTGGTATTTGGAAGGTTCATTACAAGACTATTCGGTTTGTGGAGGTACGCCATCCATTCATGTTGCTGTCATTGAGCCTAACACCATGGAAGTTTGGGAGACCAATTACAACAATGAAAATCCAGGAAATGATTTTGGAAATATTATGGGCTGTCGGACTCGTTCAGAAAAATATTTTGTTTTCAGACAAAATACGCAGGCGCAATTAGAAGCATTTCAAAACATGGTGTTGAATGAAGTTCCTGATGGTTATTATGTTTTAATTTACGCTCCTGTCGCTGCACGATATGATTTATGGAATGCTTTAGATTCTGCTGACATGTATCAAACGTTTGCGCAACTCGGAGCTACGCAGATTGTTTCAGGATTACCAAATGCACCATTCATTTATTTTTCAAGAAAAGGATATCCTTCAACTGTGCAAGAATCAATTGTGAATGTAGGAGCGGGTGAAACAAGTACAAGTCTTACTGGATATATTTACGGTTCAGAATCAACAGGACAAGAAGTATCACCACTAATTGGGCCATCATCCCGCTGGGGAAATGTGTATTGGAAACAAGATTCAATAGATTTAATAAACAATGCAGATACAACACGCTTAATTATTCAAGCTTATAATCCAGAAAAACAATTCGTTTATGAGACCAATTTGTTGTTTTCTTCTAACGATTCCTTGATGAATTTAAACAACCTCATCGATGCATCGCAATACCCGTACATTCGATTGAAAGCGGTCTACAAAGACACAACAAATCTAACTCCTGCACAAGTGGATCGTTGGCATGTGCTTTATGATCTTGCTCCTGAAGCAGCCATTGATGGTTCAAATTTGTATGCTTCGTTTACATTGGAAGAAGAAATCAAGGAAGGCGATGAAATTTCATTTGCTGTTGACGTCAAAAATATTTTTTCAGTTGACATGGATTCTTTGTTGATCAAATATTGGATTGAAGATGCAAATCAACAAACCCATATAATTAATTATCCGAGACAAGATTCTTTGCTTGTAGGAGAAACATTGCGCGACACGTTGATTATTTCTACAACCGGTTATGCAGGACTCAATTTACTTCGTATGGAAGTGAATCCGTATGTTGATGGAAGTTTGATTGTTACTGATCAACCAGAGCAAGAGCATTTCAATAATGTTTTGCAAATACCATTTTTCGTCAATACAGATAATGAAAATCCGATCTTAGATGTAACATTCAACGGGCGACATATTCTCAATGGCGATATTGTGGACCCAAAAAGTGAAGTCTACATAACACTCAAAGACGATAATCCTTTTCTGATCATGGACAACATTTCGGATACGACATTATTTGGGATTTATTTAACCGACCCAAATGGTGTTCAGAAAAGAATTCCATTCATGGATGGAAGTGGAAACACCATCATGCAATGGATTCCAGCAGAATCACAAAACAAACGATTTAAAATCATTTATCCTGCCTTGTTTGAGCAAGATGGAAAATACAAATTGTTAGTTCAAGGCTCTGATCGAAGTGGAAACTTATCGGGCGATTTTCAATATTCCGTTACCTTTGAAGTTGTTCATGCATCGACCATCACGCAGATGATGAATTATCCAAATCCATTTTCAACAAGCACTCGTTTTGTGTTTACATTAACAGGGAGTGAAGTTCCTGATGATATAATCATTCAAATAATGACTGTTTCTGGAAAAGTAGTTCGAGAAATCACAGAAGATCAATTAGGTCCAATTTACATTGGTAGAAACATCACCGAATATGCTTGGGATGGTCGCGATGAATTTGGAGATCCATTAGCTAATGGAGTTTATTTGTATAATGTTCGCGCAAAAATTAACGGCGAAGACATCGAACAACGCGAATCTGGTGCAGATCAATATTTCAAAAAGAATTTTGGTAAGATGTATTTGATGCGTTAAAGGATTTCCTTTGGCAATAAGCAAATGAACAAATAAGTTTATCATTTCCAACTTATATTTTTTCGTTTAGAGACTTTCTAGGATAAATAATTATTTCTTTTTTGACTTTCTTTAATCCACATTTTTTATGTAACTTAACAATACTAAATTATTGGATTTTGAATAATGAACTTAAAATGTAATTTAGTTTTTGTTCATTTTAATTAACTAACAAGTGACTAACAATAAATATTTAGCTGTATTTGAAAGCACTCAAATTCGCAGAGCCTACGATAGTGAAAATGAAATTTGGTATTTTTCACTAGTGGATATAGTAGCGGCTTTAACAGAAAGCGTGAACCCAACTGATTACCTAAAAAAAATTCGAAAAAGAGATTCGGAATTAAATTCCTACATAGGGACAAATTGTCCCCAAGTAGCAATGTTGGTCAACGGGAAAAACCGAAATACGTTGGCAGGTAATTCGCAACACATTTTTCGTCTCATTCAATCCATACCATCTCCAAAAGCGGAACCTTTTAAACAATTGTAAATCAAAGACACAAAAGAAAATGAACAATTTCGAAATAATACAAAATTTTAAAGGAACGAACCTAAAAGATGTACTAGATCAACTTTCGAAAACGATAAAAGAAAAAGGTCACAATTCAATCACTCATGACATATTTCAAATTCACAAATCAGCACTTGAAATTAAAAAGTTAAGCACTCAAATTGATGAAATAGTTCACGCTTCTGGCATCATACTTTCTTTACCTAAAATATTGTTAGAAGGGGAAAAAGTGGAAGAACTTTCTTTAGCAAGTGGTTCGTCAGGGGAAGGAATAGATTTAGTTACAAACAAGCGCATTGCAGAATTTAAGTTTGCTCGATGGCAAGATTTCAATTCGAATGGAATGCGAAAACGTCAAGTATTTGCAGACTTAGTAAAACTTTATCTGAACGATGAACACAAAATGAAAGAATTGTATGTGTATAATGCTGATAAAATCATTAAGTTCTTCTCAAGTGAAAAAGCTACTTGGAAAAATGTACTTTCAAAAAGCGGGCATTTAATTAGGAAATTGGAAAAACATTTAATAATAGAAAAGGCAGAAAGCTTTAGCTTAAATGATATTTATCAAGCTTCAAATGTAAAAATCATCGACTTAGATATAATATTACCTTAAAAAAACCGACAACCAAAAACCGCCGTGTCGTCAACGAGAGACAAATCGCCTCTCCATTCATCTAATTTTGAAAAGATCAAACCGTTCATGTCTTCCATGGACAAAGGATAAAACGAATGCACCAATTTCACCAAACGGTCAAGTCCAAAAAATTCTTCTACTTCATTTTCGAGTTCAACAACTCCATCGGTGTACAACATAAGTGTTGTATTTGGTGGTAAAAAAGCCTTTCCAATATCGATAAATGGCAATTCATCGAGCATTCCAAGACCAATTGAACCTGTATCAAGCATTTGAAATTGCTTGCCATTGGTCAAAAAAGGATGATTGTGTCCCGCATTCACATAATTCATCAAACGCGTATTTGCGTTGTAATGTGCGATAAAAAAAGTAATAAATTTCTCGCCTTTCGCACTTTTCATCACCTTGCTATTCAACTCATGAATTAAAAAATCAAGATCAAATCGTTGGTATTGAAATACCGTTCTCACCGTTGCCTGAAAATTTGCCATGAGCATTGCAGCGCCAATTCCCTTTCCAGAAACATCGCCTATACAAATAATGTATTCATCTTCACCCAATGGAATAAAATCGTAGTAATCTCCCCCAACTTCGTGTCTCGGAATGTATTTCGCCGAAATATCCATCCGTTTGTTGGTCGGTAAATCCGAAGGGAAAAACAATTTTTGCATCTCGCGAGCTACTTCAAGTTCTTTTCGGATGCGTTCTTGAATAATTCCTTCGCGTGCCATCCGTTTATTCTCAATGGCAACAACAATGATGTTTGTCAGAGTTTGAATAAAACTAATGTTGTTGAGCGAATCCTCGTGCAAACGATCCAAGGGATTTAAACTTTTCAGCAACAAATAGGCCAATGGTCGTCCTTTGTGGAATACAGGAATAATTACATCAAACTCCTTCAAGATGGTCGATGCCGAAGATTCAATAAATGTGATTTCTTTGAATCGAATCAAGTCTCGTTTGACATCAATGTCCTTGATTTTACCTTTGTATCCAAGCTTTAACAAGCAATTCCAATCGTCTTGTCTGTTGAAAAGCACAAGTTTTGAAAAACCTAGCTGTTGTTTCAGGATAAATTCATAGATGTCCATGATTTGCTCAACATCTTGATTTGAATTTATGGCCTTAGTGATTTCTAATAAAGAATTTAATTTAAAATCTTTAGACTCTAATTGTGCTTCTAAGCCCTTTATTAGTTTTTCTGTCATTTACAATCGCTCTAACAATTCAGGCAATCTTTTCATGGCCGCCAATTCGCGGAATTTCACTTTCACTTCGCCACATGGACTACCAAAATATGTTTTGCCAGGTTCCAAGCTTTTACCAATTCCAGATTGAGCAAGAATAATCGCTCCTTCACCAATCACCAAATCGGAAGCACAACCAACTTGTCCCCAAATCGTAACGCGGTCTTCAATCGTAACACAACCAGCAATTCCAACATTTGCAGCCATCAAACAGTGATTTCCTACCACAGTATCGTGACCAATGTGAACCATATTATCGATTTTTGTGCCTTCGCCAATTTCTGTATTTCCAGAAACACCAGCGTCAATCGTACAATTCGCACCAATTTCTGCATTTTTCTTGATGTGCACCCAACCGCACGAATGCATGCGATCGTAGCCTTCTGGTTTACGTTTGTAATAAAATGCGTTGTGACCTAATGTTGTGTTTGGACCAATAATCACCCCTTCTTCTATAATGGTTCTGTCCAAAATGACTGTGCCCGGCATGATACGTGCATTTTTCCCAATGGTCACATTGTTTCCAATAAACACATTTGGATAAATGATGGCACTTGGATCTATGTCTGTATTTTGTCCAACGATTGTTTTTTGCTCAATGACCGGACAAAAATGACGCGTTAACTTGTTGTAATCATCAAATGGAACAGATGAAATGATAAGTGCCTTGCCTTCAGGACATTCAACTTCTTTGTCAATTAAAATAGTTGTTGCTGCACTATTCAGTGCTTTTTCATAATATTTTGGATGGTCCACGAAAACCAAATCACCATTTTCTACTTTATGAATTTCATTAATTCCAGTGACAAGATGATTTTCATCACCAACAAATTGACATCCAATGATTTCAGCAATTTGCTTTACAGTATATTTTTGTTCTAGCTTCATACTCCAAATTTAATCGATTAAAAGTACGAGGAATTAGGACAAATTATAAGGGAATGAAAGAATGTTATCCGCTTTGTATTGTTGACAATTGAACAAAAAAACAAAAGAACCTTTTGAACCAATTTTAGTTTTGGCTGTACTCTAAATCAAAAACAAAGCATGAAAACAATAACTTTAGCTCTAGCGCTTGCGCTTAATTCATTGGTTTTTGGTCAAACCAATATCATTTCTTTGAAAAGTCATGCTGGTCAGGTATCAGATCTTGCGCTTGAAAAAGACAATTTTGGGGAAATGAGTATGCCTCGCTTTTATGTCGATTCTGTGATCTTTGTCAAACCTGGAGTGCTTGTAGAAAGCAAACACTCAAATGATTTCATCTATTATGATCAAGACGGACAAAAGCAAGCTCAAATTTATGACACCATATTAGATCCAAGCATCACAAACACTCTTACCTATTCTTTGCGTCAACAATATGGATCAAATGTTGTTTTTGTTGGCTTTAAAAAAGATAAAGTGAACCAAGTAAATCCTTATTTTGATGGGATGAAAAAAAATGGAGCCAACACATTTTTAATGTTCGTTGAATTGCTTCTTTTCATCGGATTCATTCGAAGATATCGACTTTCAAATGCGTGAAAACCGAGTTGAAAAGACAAAAGTGCTTTCATTTTTGAGAATTTGGTGCATTTTAGTACTATACTCCATTCCTATTTCGTACCGCATTTTTCCTTCCATTGGAATGTGGATTCATAAGTTGCTTTTGCCGCTGAATGAACCCGTTTGCGGTGCGCTTTTTGGGGTTGATATTCAAAAAACGTATTGGATTTCCGATTCAGCTGGATTTTATTCCATGGCTATCCTTTTGGCTTTTGTTGCCCTTTTTTTGATCATCATGAAGCCCATTTTTAGGTTTTTTATAGAAAAAATTAAAGCAAAACTTCACCTAAAAGAGGGATCATTTTATTTTTTGAATAGCCAAGTAATTCTCAATTACATACTGGCTTATTTTCTATTGCGCTATGGTTTGGACAAAATCATTGGCGAACAATTTTATTTTCCTGCGCCAAACACCTTGCACACCGAATTAGGCAATTTATCCAAAGACTTGCTTTATTGGTCGACCATGGGTGCGAGTAAAAATTACAATTACTTTATGGCACTGATTGAAATTTTGGGAGGCTTGCTTTTGCTTTGGAAAAGTACACGATTTCTTGGTACTTTGATGGCTTTCGGAATCATGTTAAATGTTTTTGCGACAAATATTGGCTTTGATATTTCGGTTAAATTCTTGTCTGGTTCATTGCTTATTACTTCAACTGTTCTTTTGATGCATTACAAAGCTCAATTAAAAGTGCTTATTGGATGGCGACATTCATTCATAAATCAAACACAACTGAAACCGAAATTATCCGTTGCAATTCTAAAAATCATCGTGCTTCTTCTTTTTGCTATCGAACTTGGATTGCCCCTTTTTCAGGGTGGAGAATATTTGTTTGAAGCAAAAACTTATACAGTGAAAAGTCATGTTGGCAATTCCAAATTCATTGATTTATCTTCTGCCAAAAGGTTACATGTGCACCGTGAAGGCTACTTGATTATTGAATCAACTAATCAAACATTTCAAAGCGCTCAAATCATTCCAACAAATAACGGATTCCGTACAAATAAATTAAATTTTGCGATTAACACCTTGAATAATGAAATTTCTTGGACCGAAAATGGTGCTGAAATAAGTGTTAAAATCAAGGAAAAAAACTTAAATTCTATGAAATTAGCGCAGGATGATCACCATTGGTTTGTGGAAGATATGTTGAAATAAGTTTAGGTTCCATTCCTTCAATTAACAAGTAAAAATCGGTTTACAAATAGACAAACTTGCCTTTTCAAATATAATCTTTTTGGCGCTTTTGATTATTGGATGTTATTTAACGTTCAGGGCAAACCCATTTAAAATCTACAGTTATCATTTATTGATTGCACCAACCAGACTCACTCACCAGTGAAAATATTATTGCCACGGATGCACGGATTAATTATTCAAATTAGCTACTGAGGATTAGAGATCGATAACACGGATAATGAATACAAGTATTCATTTCAACTTATCTGATTTTCGTCTTGACGAAAATATATAGCCTCGCTGCTTCCTGCGGAGGTGTGGAATAAAGCCAAAGTGCCATTTTGTGCAACAAGCGATTTATCCGTGCATCCGTGGCAAAAAAGCCTAAAATCTTGGATGGGTGAATTCATCTTCAGGTTATGTGTTGAGTTCCACCTTTAACTATCCAGTAACATGAACTAAGCGATTTTCATTGGTGTAAAACAAAAATCCTTTGACATTGGTATAGCCAACTTCTTGCATTACCTGCGTGTATAAAGTCACTTGCTTTTTATCCTTTGCTTTCGGAAGACCCGTTTTGTAATCGACTACAAAAGTTTCATTTTCTTTCACTATTATTTTGTCTGGTCTTAATTGTTCGCTTTTCGAAATGATGAATGATTGTTCATTAAAAATTTTCAATGCACCACTGAACAATGAAGTGTATGCTTCAGATTCAAACAATGCATTCAGCGATTTTATCATTTTGGTTTGATTTTCTGTTTCAATTTCGCCAGTTTGAACCATGGAATGAACGATTGAGTCAATTTCATCTTTGAAATTTATTTTTGAAATGGCCAAATGGAATTGATTTCCAAAACGTTGTTCATCACTCAAAATTTGTTCAGTCAACAACTCATTTCGATCTTGCAATGCAATTTCTGGAAACCATAAGTTATCCAATGAATTTATGGGAACAAAAAACTGATCTTCCTGATGCTTGCCAATTGTTTCACTTCGATGTTCACTTCCTAAACGCAAAGTAATTTCTTCACTTTCAGAAAGCGCTTCAGGCATTTTACTCAAAGCATCATGAAACAAAGAACCAAACGAATTTCCAGAATACCAATTATTGATGTACAAGCGCTCAATCGGTCTTGTCAGCGCTACATAAAACAAATTGATCTTATCCATCAAATTTTGTTCATTCTCCATGTTTGTGAATTTCTTCACAGCATCAATCGCACTGCTTCCTGATAGTTTGGTGTAAATCAAAAATGGATTTGATTCCACAAAAAACGACGATTTACTTCCATCCGTTAATCCATTCATCGCTGGAATTATCACAACTGGAAATTCCAATCCTTTGGATTTATGAATGGTCATGATTTTTAATGCATCGTCACTTTCTGGAATTTGCACTGCTTTTCCGGACGAATTTGATTCAAAGTCACTCAAAAATAATTTCAAATCGGGACCAAAACGCAATTCATAACTATGCACCATGTCAGCGAAATGATGCAGATAAGGATTGTCCAATTCGTTGAATTTAAACAAGCTATAACTTTGTTGAATTAAATCATACAAACTTTCAAACTTGAATAAAAATTTCAATTTTGACTGAAAATAATCACCAATAAATGCATCAGAATCGAAAAAGGTGTATTCAGTCAAATCTTCGCGCTTTTTTGATACAAAATACGAACGATAGACAGCAACGCTCAGCGATGAATTTCTGAAAAAATGTTCCGCAAATTGCTTGTTTTCATTCTGGCTATTCGGATTTAAACGAAGCTTCAAATAGCTCAGCATCATCTTCACTTTTGGTTCGTTATCAACCAATAATGAATCAGCGGAAACCACTTGATAATTTGCTTGTGTGAGCGCATTCGCCCATATCGTACAATCTTTGTTACGTTCTCCAAGAATACAAATTTCACCTCTTTTGAATCCTGCAGATTCGCATGCTTCGATAGATTCCAAAATAAAAGGAACGTAATCCATCAAGTCGCTGTTCTTAGTCACTTTTTTAGAAGTAATCGACACAAATCCATTTTTGGAAGACTTGGCAATTTGATGCACTGATCTATAATAGTCGCGATATATATCTGGTGTTTTTTCGCGAATCAACTCAAACATTTGATTATTAAAATCGACAATTGTTTTTGACGAACGCCAATTTGAATCTAAATTTGAGACCATGCCCATCGATTTGAAGAACTGCGAACGCAATTCAATTTGGTCGTTCTGTTCAGGATTATACAAGCCTGGCAAGTCAACAAATTGCTGAGCAACACCATTTTTGAAACGATATATGGATTGTTTTGGATCGCCAACAATTAAATTCTCTTTATTCGATCCAAGTGACTCATGAACCAAAGGCGTCATATTCATCCACTGCAAACGAGAAGTGTCCTGAAATTCATCCAACATAAAATGCCGGTACCTTGTCCCCATCCGCTCATAAATGTATGGCGCATCATCTTCCGATACCAATTCCGATATCATCTTATTGAATTCAGAAATTCGAATCAATCGCTCGTCCGTTCGAAGATCCAGCAAGGCTTGGGAAATGTATTTCAGCAAAGACATATTGAAGTAGTTCTTCAAATATTTATCGTACTGTTCGTTTTTTTCTACGCTTTTTAAGAAATAAGCATTTAAAGCAACCAACGATTCGCGCAAATCCATTGGAAATAGTTTTCCTTTGGGGGCTTCCTCTGAACATTTTTTCAGAAAAGAATCCGTGAATAGATCCTTGGGAAATTGACTATAACTTATGAGCCTATCTATTGGATTAAAAGTGTGAATTCCTCCAGGCAATTCTGATGAACTCAAATTAAGTTTTAGAAATTGGTCGTGTACTTCTTTACATTTCGTTAAAAATTCATTTACAAACAATCGTTGTTCTTGCTTGAGCGCATTAAATTCATCCAGTGTAAATTCCAAGGATTGCAATCGTTCAATCATCGGAAAATTACTTTCTTGCTTTAAAATTTTAGCAAAATCAACCAAACTTCTTCGAATGTTCCAAGTTTGATCATCTTCTGCAAGACTGTTGGCATAATTAAAAATTAACTTCGAAAGTTCATCGTCTTTCCCGTTCATTTCAAGCAATTGGTCAATCACTTGTTCAATGATTGCATCTTCGTTCAAAATAACTTCGAAGTCGTTCGGCAAATCCAAATCCAAACTAAAAGAACGTATGAGACGCAAATTAAATTTATCAATCGTCATTACATGAAAATCCTCGTAACGATGCAAGATGGATTCAAGAACCAATCGAGCCCTTTGATGCACTTCTTTTGCAGAAATTTGGATTTCTTCTCCAATTTCGATGGCATAATTTTGACTTACATTCGGATAAACTTCTGGGTGACTTAACTCATCTAATTTCTCGATAATTCGTTGCTTCATTTCCAACGCAGCCTTGTTGGTAAACGTCATAGCTATGATCTCTGAAAATTTAGAAGTATTATTTTGATCAAAAAGCAATAATTTGATATACGTTTTAACCAAAGAATACGTCTTACCACTACCAGCGGATGCATTTAAAATTTTTAGCGGTTTAGCATTGTCAGAAATTTTTGTTTGCATGGCAATAAAAGTATTTAAAAATTAGTTTGTATACTCATGAATGCGTAAATTAGTAGTATGAAAAAATTCACTTGGTTTGTAGCATTAACTCCATTCATTTTTATCAGTTGTAAAGACGATAAAGTGGAGCCAGAAACTCCTGCAGTGCCGCAATTAGAGATTGTTGTGCAACCTGTTTATGGAACGAATAACATCACTGAAACTGCGGTTTTTACTACAGTAGAAGGTTATGATGTGCAATTCACTGAATTAAAGTTTTTTGCGACGGATGTGAAGAATGGTTCAAAAACGCTCTTCGATGCAGGACTATTTGATTGGAAATCGAAAGGTACGAGCATGATCATCGTAGCTGGCAATAAAGCAGATTTTAGTTCGATTGCAGCAAATCTGGGTGTTGGTGCAGATGTAAATCATCTAGATCCAGCTGCTTTTGCCAATGATAATGTACTAAATATTTCTAATTCAGGTGACATGCACTGGGACTGGAATCCTGGGTATATTTTCATGAAAGTGGAAGCGAAAGTAGATACGATTCCTGATGGCATACCGCTATTTGATCACTACATCGTTTTTCATGTCGGAAAAGATGAATTTCTAAAGACATTGGCTTTTGAAAATATCAATTGGGCGACAGTGAATGACAATCTCTCTCGTTTTTCGTTGAAATTAGACATGGAAAAATTCTTGCAAAATGGTGGACAAAACATTGATCTCAAAACCGAGTTTACTTGTCACACAGCACCTGGACAAGAGGCTTTAGCGGAAAAAATTATTCAAAACTTTAAAGCATCACTTAGTAAATTATGATGTACCGCATTATTGGAGTTGCGTTTGGTTTGATATTTTTAGTTTTCGCTTGTAAAAAAGATGCGACAATAGCGATACAAACTCCGTATAGCTTAAAAATTCCATCGCATTTTCCAGACATGATTATTCCGGCCGACAACCCAATGACAGTTGAAGGCGTTCAATTGGGTAGAAAGCTATTTCACGATAAAATGTTGAGTAGTGATAACACCATTTCTTGCGCATCTTGCCACCTCCCAGAAAGTGGTTTCTCAGATCCGAATCAATTTTCTATTGGCGTAAATGGAGCAATCGGACATAGAAACGCCATGCCTTTGGTAAATTTAGGTTGGCAAACTTCCTTCTTTTGGGATGGAAGGCAAAAGACATTAGAAGATCAAATTCTGGAACCAGTTCCCAATCCAATAGAAATGCATTTAAAGTGGAAAGATGCAGAAGTTAGATTGAATAATTCTACTGAATACAAACGTATGTTTCTCATGGCGTATGGTACAGATAAAATCGATTCCAATCTAGTAGCTAAAGCAATTGCTCAATTTTTGAGAACAATGATTTCTGGAAAATCGAAGTATGACATCATGTACAAATATGAAAATAATATTGCCTTTGATCCAGGAGATCAAGCTATTTTTCAGACCGTTACTGCAACTGAGTGGGCAGGATACGATTTATTCAAAAGTTTAAATGGAGCAGATTGTTTTCATTGTCACAATGGTCCGCTGATGCAAGTTCAAGGAATGCGAAACAATGGATTAGATGCTACTTTTACAGACATCGGCTTCGGCGCAATTTCAGGCAATCCAAATGACAATGGTAAATTCAAAACTCCGACCTTGCGAAACATCGCATTAACAGCACCTTACATGCATGATGGCAGGTTTGCCACGCTGGATGAAGTCATTGAGCATTATTCGAGTGGCATCCAACAAAGTCCAACGATTCATCCACTTATTGAATACGCATTTCAAGGCGGTGTGCAATTAGATGCTTTTGAGAAAAATTTATTGAAGCAGTTTTTGCTCACTTTGACCGATAATGAATTTGTTAATAATCCCGATTTTAGGGCGCCTTAACGAAGAATTTACGATATTTGCACTTTTTATTTATCAAATGATTGACGAAAAAAGATTAACGACCGAAGAAAAAGCACTGAAAATTAACTTAACATCCAATATTTATGGGTGTTTTGCAGAAATTGGTGCAGGTCAAGAAGTTGCAGCAAATTTTTTTAAAGCCGGCGGAAGCTCAGGTACCATTGCATATACACAATCTGCGTATGACATGAAAGTTTCTGACTCCATGTATGGCGAAGCAACGCGCTATGTATGTGAGGAGCGATTGGTGACCATGTTGGATTCAGAGTACAACAACATGAAATTCCGTTTGCCTGCAAAATTCGAAGAATCACGATTTTTTGCTTTTTGCAATACGGTAGAATCATTAAATTACCACAAAACAAATCAAGGTCAAGGTTGGGTTGGAATCCGCTTTCAAATGGAAGTTGGGGCTGAACCAAACGACATCATTTTGCACATAAAAATGCACGATAATTCGCACAAAGCACAACAAGAAGCTTTGGGGATTTTAGGCGTTAATTTAATTCATGCTAGTTTTTTCTTAACGCATGATCTGGATGTGTTTTTAAAAGGAATGGTGCAACGACTGCCAAGAGAACGCATGGAAATCGACATGTTGCGAGTGTCAGGACCAGCATTTGACAATGTTGACAACAGAATCATCGCATTGAATCTCGTGAAATTAGGGATTACAGATGCAACGATGTTTGACTTAACAGGAAATGTATTGCAACCAGCAACTGCATTATACAAACAACATGTATTATTGATGCGAGGGCGTTTTCGTCCAGTAACAAAGGTGCATATCGACATGATTGAATCAGGCAAAAAGCAATTTTTGAAAGACAAAGATGTGGATGAAAAAAACTTGCAAGTCGTGTTTGAATTGACCTTGAAAGACTTAACAGCCGATGGGAAAATTCTAGACAAGGACTTTGTAGACAGAGCTGAGTTGTTAAGTACCTTAGGTTATACGGTGATGATTTCAAACTACTTGAAACATTACAAAATGGTTGACTATTTGGCTTCCATTGCTCGCGGTAAAAAAATGGGCGTTATTGTCGGGATTTACAACCTACATACCATTTTTGACGAGCGCTACTACGACAATTTACCTGGAGGTTTATTGGAAGCATTTGGAAGAGGATTTGGGCACAATGTTAAGTTGCTTGTATATCCGGCAACCGATGTCGAGTCTGGAGATGTTTACAAATTAAATGAATTTCGAATTCCAACTCATTTGAAAGGTTTGTTGCAATTTATGAAAGACAACAACAAGATGGAAGCCATCGAAGACTTTGATCCTAAATCCTTGTATATCATGTCAGATGATGTGCTTTCAAAAATAAAAGCATCTGCATCTTCTTGGGAAGAAGATGTTCCTGAACAAGTTGTAAAAGCAATCAAATTCTACGAACTTTTCGGGTATAAATCAGAAGAAAAAACACTGATTCACTAGGTCTACGCAGTGATTTTCAGTTTTTAAAATCTGCTTGTCAATAAGTTAATTAATTAGAACGTAAACCATTTACGAAGTTTAATTATTTTTGTGGACACTAATACTGTCAAAATGCCTCATATAAAGAATGCTTTATTACGCCATAGAATAATCGATAGATGTCTGCGAAACAAACACAGACCTTTTCCGACGAAGCAAGATTTGCGCGAAGCATGTGAAGAAGCTTTATTTGGAAGTGTGGATGGAGAACATATTTGCGATTCTACCATTGAGAAAGATTTATTTAGCATGAAAATGGAGCATGATGCTCCAATCAAATACAGCAGAAACGATAAAGGCTATTATTACTCAGACAAAAAATTCACTCTTGATGATGTTCCGTTAAACGAAGAAGATTTAAAAGCCATCAAATTCGCCGCTTATACTTTGCAACAATTTCGTGAAGTGGACATGTTCAAACAATTTGGAAGTGCCATTGATAAAATTGTAGACCGTGTGGCTATTTCAGACAAGGTGAATCAAGAAGAAATGAACGAATATGTTCAGTTCGAAACTGCAGTTTCAACAGGTGGCGGAGAACTTTTGTCGCAGCTACTCGAAGCCATTCAGCAAAGTGTAGCTGTTTTCTTTGATTATGAGAATTTTGGAACAGGTATTGTAAAACCGCGAAAAGTATGTCCTTTACTTCTCAAAGAATATCGAAACCGTTGGTACCTAGTTTCGCAGGATCTTATCAAAGGAAAAATCACGACTTACGGTTTGGATCGAATGACAAATTTATCATTGTCTAATGAAAAAATTCTGAAGCCAGTAGGATTTAACCCTAAAAATTACTTCAAATATTCTGTGGGGATTTCAACTTCTGAAGATTCGCCAGAAATTGTTCGATTTAAAGCGCTAAATATTGCATCTAAATACATAGAATCTCAACCTTTTCACCATTCTCAAAAAGTCATTAAAAAGGGAAATAACAAAACAATGTTTGAATTAGAAATTTTCATTTCTGAAGAATTTATTCGATCCCTACTTTCTTTTGGTGGCGAAATTGAAGTTGTTTCTCCAAAATCGTTACGAAATAATTTAGTTGAACGCCTAAAATTGGCGAGTATGACCTATGATTTTTAGCATTTTACATTTCTTTTAATTACCTTTGTGCCAAATTTGATTTAGGTCAATTTAAAAAAATTCAAAAAAAACTAAAAGATGAAAAAAGTTATTTTAATGTCGGGTGTTGCCTTTTTTGCAATCGTTGCATTGTCTTCATGTAAAAAAGATCACACATGTTATTGTAGTGAAAGTTACAGCTACACAATTCAAAATCAAACAAAAAGAAATGCTAAAAAAATCTGTTCAGATGATGTTAGCGTAGGTTTGGTAAGTATTAGTGACAACGATTGCTACATTTTGTGATTAAAAAAGATTAAAACGAAGGGAGCTTAGGCTTCCTTTTTTTTTGCCCGAAATTTCGATAAAATCAACATCACTTTTTTGAAATCAGCAACATTAAAGTAATTTAGTAAAAATTTAAATTATGGATTTAATAGTAACTAATTCAGGCGGAGTCCGAACATTAAAACTAAATCGTCCTTCGGTTTTTAATTCATTTAACCAATCAATGGCATTTGAATTACAAAAGGAACTTGATGCTTGTGCGAGCGATGAAACGGTCAGAGCAATCATAATTACGGGAGAAGGGAAAGCTTTTTGTGCTGGACAAGATTTAGCAGAAGCAACAGATCCAAATGGACCAAAACTAAAAGACATTGTGGCTCTGCATTACAATCCAATCATTGAAAAAATCAGAAATCTTGAAAAACCAGTGATTGCTGCTGTAAATGGCGTTGCTGCTGGAGCTGGGGCAAATATTGCTTTGGCTTGTGATATTACAATTGCTAAGAAATCAGCAAGTTTCATTCAAGCTTTTTCAAAAATTGGTTTGATTCCCGATTCAGGCGGAACTTTTTTCTTACCTCGAATTGTAGGAATGCAAAAAGCACTTGCGTTGATGATGACTGGCGATAAAATTTCAGCCGAACAAGCGGAACACATGAACATGATTTACAAATCGGTGGAAGATGAAAGTTTTGAAACAGAAGTAAACACCTTTGCATCCAAACTTGCTGAAATGCCGACCAAAGGGTTAGGTTTGACAAAAAAAGCAATGAATCAAAGTTTCACGAACAGCTTGACCGAACAACTTGCAGTTGAAGGAATTTTACAAACAGAAGCTGGACAGACATACGATTTTAACGAAGGAGTTAACGCATTTTTAGAAAAAAGAAATCCTGTTTTTCTCGGTAAATAAAAAAATAAAATGAAAATTGGAGTTTTAGGAGCTGGTACCATGGGTGCTGGAATTGCACAAGTAGCTGCACAAAACGGTCATGAAACAATCCTTGTGGATGTTAATCAAGACATGTTAAACAAAGCAGAAACAAATTTGGACAGTGTTTTGAGTCGTTTGGTTGAAAAAGAAAAAATTTCCGCCGACGATAAAATCAATATTCAAGGCAGAGTTAGTTATTCCACAGATCTATCTGACTTTCAAAATTGTGGTTTGGTCATCGAAGCAATCGTCGAAAATTTAGAAGTGAAACATCAAGTTTTCAGTAAAATGGAAGCAATTGTCTCAACATCATGCATTCTTGCAAGTAATACCTCTTCTTTATCCATAGCATCCATTGGTTCTGTGCTAAAAAATCCCGGTCGAATGATTGGCATTCATTTTTTCAATCCTGCTCCGTTAATGCCCTTGGTAGAAATTATTCCAGCTGTTCAAACAACAGAAAACACTGTTACCCTTGCAAAATCGCTCATTGATAGTTGGGGAAAAACAACTGTTTTGTGCAAAGACACGCCAGGATTTATCGTGAATCGAGTAGCGCGACCATTTTACGGAGAAGCATTGCGTATTTACGAAGAAGGAATTGCAGATTTTGCAACCATCGATTGGGCAATGACCGAGATTGGTGGTTTTAAAATGGGCCCATTTACGTTGATGGATTACATCGGAAACGACATCAATTACACCGTAACAGAAACTGTTTTTGCAGCCTTTTATTACGACCCACGATTTAAGCCATCCTTCACACAAAAACGCCATGCAGAAGCAGGTTATTTGGGACGAAAATCAGGCAGAGGATATTACGATTATTCTGTTGGAGCAGTACTTCCTGAACCGAACAAAGATGTTCAATTAGGAACTGAAATTTTTGAGAGAATCCTTGTGATGTTGATTAACGAAGCGATGGATGCACTTTTCTTGAACATTGGATCACGCGAAGCAATTGATTTAGCGATGACCAAAGGTGTGAACTATCCAAAAGGACTTTTGGCTTGGGCAGATGAAAAAGGTTTGCCTTGGGTTTTAGAAAAATTGCAACAACTCTTCGAAGAATATGGTGAAGATCGTTATCGACCTTGTCCGTTGTTAAAACGGTTGGTTAGATCAATGTAACAACCTTTAAAACAAGAGATTGAACTCTTTTCGAAATGAAAAGAGTTCATTTAATTTACCAATATCAAAAGTTTTTTTGAGTAATCAATAGTTCCTTGATTTACAGCTCATTTATGATTCAAAACTCCAATGAAGCAATGATCTCGTCTTCTACCAATTCTGGAATCGTCACTTTTAAATTTGGTTCTATTTCCATCGCACGTTTGATTGCAAAAATGGCTCCTTCATTTCTGGCCCAGCTTCTGCGCGAAATTCCATTGTTGACATCCCAATGAAGCATTGATTTTAAACGTCGTTCCGCGTCTGATGTTCCGTCAAGTAACATTCCAAATCCACCGTTGATGACTTCGCCCCAACCTACTCCACCGCCATTGTGAATCGACACCCATGTTGCGCCTCGAAAACTATCGCCAATTACGTTTTGAATTGCCATGTCAGCAGTGAATTTTGAACCATCGTAAATGTTGGAAGTTTCTCTGTATGGCGAATCCGTTCCAGACACATCATGATGATCTCTTCCTAAAATGACTTGACCAATTTCTTTTCCCTGAATGGCATCGTTGAAGGCTTTCGCGATTTTCATTCGGCCTTCTGCATCAGCATAAAGAATACGCGCTTGTGAACCAACAACCAATTTGTTTTCCTGCGCTCCTTTGATCCATTGAATATTGTCAGCCATTTGTTGCTGAATTTCAACTGGACTATGTTTCATCATTTCTTCGAGTACGTGGCACGCAATGGCATCTGTTTTTGCTAAATCTTCAGGTTTACCCGAAGCACAAACCCATCGGAAAGGACCAAATCCGTAGTCAAAGCACATTGGCCCCATGATGTCTTGCACATACGAAGGATATTTAAAATCAATTCCATTTTCAGCCATGATATCTGCGCCAGCGCGCGAAGCTTCTAATAAAAATGCATTTCCGTAATCAAAAAAGTAAGTTCCTTTTGCAGTATGTTTGTTCACGGCAGCGGCATGTTTCACCAAAGTTTCCTTCACTTTTTGGCGAAATAATGCTGGATTTGAAGCCATTAATTCATTCGACGCTTCATAACTTAATCCAATCGGATAATAACCACCAGCCCACGGATTGTGCAAGGAAGTTTGGTCGGAACCCAAATCGATGTGAATATTTTCGAAATCAAACTTCTCCCAAACGTCAACGATATTTCCGAGATAAGCAATGGATACAATTTCTTTGTTTGCCTGAGCTTCGCGAACCCTAGATACGAGTTGATCTAAGTCGCTAATAATTTCGTTTACCCAGCCTTGATCGTGTCGAATTTGGGTAATTTTTGGATTTACCTCCGCACAAACAGTCACACAACCAGCAATATTTCCTGCTTTTGGTTGCGCTCCACTCATACCTCCTAAACCAGAAGTAACGAATAAAGATCCACTTGGAGATTTTTTAATTTTTCGGAAACCATTTAAAACAGTAATCGTTGTACCATGCACAATTCCTTGCGGCCCAATATACATGTATGAACCAGCAGTCATCTGTCCATATTGCGAAACGCCAAGCGCATTGAATTTCTCCCAATCATCTGGTTTCGAATAATTTGGAATCACCATTCCATTCGTTACAACAACCCGTGGAGCATCTTTGTGCGAAGGAAACAATCCCATCGGATGTCCGGAATACATGACCAACGTTTGTTCATCCGACATTTCAGACAAATATTTCATGGTCAAGCGGTATTGAATCCAATTTTGAAAAACAGCACCATTTCCACCATACGTAATTAACTCATGTGGATGTTGCGCCACTGCGTAATCCAAATTATTTTGAATCATCAACATGATTGCTTTCGCTTGGTCACATTTTCCTGGATATTGGTCAATTGGTCGCGCGAACATTTGATAAGACGGACGGTATCGCAACATATAAATACGCCCATACCTTTTTAATTCATCTGCAAAATCTTTTGCCAACTCCGCATGTTGTTCCTTCGGGAAATAGCGCAGCGCGTTTCGAATGGCTAATTTTTTCTCTTCGACAGAAAGAATTTCTTTGCGTTTTGGCGCATGATTTATGGTTGGATCGAACTCATATTTTGGTGGAATAGATGCTGGGATTCCTTGTGTAATATCTTGAATAAACTGTTCGTTTGTCATGGGTAATTTGTTTGGTTCAAAAGTACTAAATTGCTAAGACCGTTGCAACCGCAAGAGTTCTTTTTACTTAAGAATAACCTTGTACTTACAACAAAGTATTCGAAAATTTCCACGATTAAATTCTGATTAAACACAAAAAAACGATCAACAAAAGTCAATCGTTTTCGAAGGTAAGAAATAAACAAATTACATTTTGCCAGCTTTCACTTGTTCGCCATACCAATCGCGGTATAAATCGAAATAACTCAATGTTTCCATGACAACAACACCTCCCATGGTATCGCCATATTTTGCTGGTAAACCACCAGAATAAATCATCATTCGACCGATGGCACAGCTTGGAATTGAGCCAATATCTGAGGTTTTTACACCGTCTAATAAATAAAGCATATCACCTTTTCTCGCTCCACGAAACACCAACTCTCCATCATCTGTTAGTTTAACATCAGAAGAAAGATAAGCGACCATTCCTTTTGGATCGAATTTCGATGGACTTTTTTGAATGTCTTCGTAACTAATTTGAGTTACAGGGAGGTTTCCATCAATTAATTTAATTTGATTCTTACTCGTTCCAGTGATCACAACAACACCTACATCTTGAATTTTGGAAAGGAACTTTATTTCACCCAATCGGCAAATGGCATCCATATCCACTTTTGCAGGAATATTTCGCATCGTGTCGCCATCATGTTTGATATTCAATAAATAACTTCCCGCAGGAATCGCACTAATTCTAAAATATCCTTCTGCATCCGTTTTGGCTTGGTATTTTTTGTCACCATCCTCGATGTACACATGTGCGCCAAAAATTATTGCATTTGTTTTTCCATCCCTCACGGTTCCAGAAACTTCGCCCAAAGAAGCTTGTCCAATGGATGTGCTTGCTATCGCCAACATGCATCCTAAAATCATTTTTTTCATCTCTTTAAATTTTATGTTTCTTATGAGATGCTCGAAAGATGGAAATTCCATAAATGAATCGTCACTTATTTACCACCGATTGTTTCTACGTCTTTTTTAATTGAAATTATCGATGAGCTTGTATCAGAAAAAAATACAATAAGACCTAATTTTCATGATTATTAGTATTTGAAAAAAATAGAGGTAAAAACAAACAACTTACAATCGTGATATATTTGAATTTTTAACATTAAGGAAATAAGAACATGAAGGGTCGCGCTGCAGCAACGGCTTGTCCCGATTGCTACGACTATCGGAACAGGAAAGTCAATTTTTCGTAATAAGCCAATAAAATTACTCACCAAAAGTTTTAAACTTATTACTTAGTTGTCCATTTAAAAATTAAGGATCAAACCTTGCGGTTTTTTAAGAAACTTTATGTAGGATAATTAGTCATTTCAGTTTTTTTCTATTTAAGTTAGCAAAAAATAGCATTCTCTTAACGCCGCAGGTGAACTAAATTATCCTAACCTTTTCAAACATACACTCTTATTTCTCTTAACTGACTTAGTCGCTGTTGCGCGGTCCTTAATGTTTTAAATATTCATGTGTGCATTTATCCAAACTTGATTCTTGTTAAAAGTTTGAGACGAGTTAATTCCATACATAATTTTAGAAGAACTGCATTGTTGAAAAAAAAGTCTTCTCTTTTCAAATTAACCCGCGCTAGGGATGGAAGCGGCATCCTCTGACGATGCCAACGATCAAGTTGGGATGTTGGAGATATAGCGGACAGCCCGCTCAAGCGCCCAAGAAATCCGGACACTAGACCATATAAATTCATTAAATCTACTGCGGAATTTGCTCAACTAAGATTTCGTTATTTGCTACGTCAAAATACGTACATGTTAACGCTTGGAGATCAACTACCCATCGTTCTATGCCAGTTAAAGCGCAATGATTACAAAACGTTAGATAATCGGAATCGCCTTTTTGGTGCATTTTCAAATAATCTAAAAATGCGCTAGGATCACTTTTTTGCGCAATGGTCAATGCATCGTAATGTGGTTCTGATTTGAGTTGGAAATTACCTTCTCCGAAATAAACGGTGTGACTATCCGAGACCCAAGTTTCAAAGGACAATACTCCAAAACTTTTAATTTCTTTGATATACGCTGGAAAATCAGCGCCCGATTTTACTTTACTGTGTGCCTGTTCAATGTGAGTTAATATAAACATAGCGATTTTTAAAATTACTTTTCAGGTGTCAAGTTAATACTTTGACGAATAACGAGAATCTCCCCAACTGCAAAAGTTTTTAGCTAATCACACCCAATTCTTTTCCTACTTTGATAAACGCACCAATCGCTTTGTCCAAATCTGCTTTGGTATGCGCTGCTGAAATTTGAGTTCTTATGCGCGCTTGACCTTTGGCGACAACTGGGTAGAAAAATCCGATGGCGTAAACACCTTCTTTCAGCAATGCATCTGCAAATTTTTGCGAAAGCGCAGCATCGTAAAGCATGATTGGGATGATTGGAGAATCGCCCGGTTTGATGTCAAATCCAGCTTCTTTGATGTGTTTTTTGAAATAGGCGGTATTTTCTTCCAAGCGATCGCGCAATTCGGTTGTTGAACTCAAAATATCAAAAACTTTATTGGATGCACCAACAATTGCTGGAGACAATGAATTTGAAAACAAATATGGACGTGAGCGTTGACGCAGAATTTCGATGATTTCTTTCTTACCAGTGGTGTAACCTCCCATTGCTCCGCCGAGTGCTTTACCTAAAGTTCCAGTTATAATATCCACACGATTCATCACATTGTGATATTCGGGAACGCCACGACCTGTTTTACCAATAAATCCAGCAGAGTGACATTCATCAGTCATTACTAACGCATCGTATTTGTCTGCCAAATCGCAAATTTCGTTCATCTTAGCAATGTCGCCATCCATGGAAAAAACACCATCTGTTACAATAATTCTATGTCTACATTTTTGAGCATCAATTAATTGCGCTTCCAAATCAGCCATATCGGAATGTTTGTAGCGATACCGTTGCGCTTTGCATAAACGAACTCCATCAATGATTGAAGCATGGTTTAATTCGTCCGAAATAATCGCATCTTCTTCACCAAAAAGTGGTTCAAAAACCCCACCGTTCGCATCAAAAGCAGCTGCGTATAGAATGGTATCATCAGTTCCGTAAAAATTTGCAATTTTCGCTTCCAATTCTTTGTGAATATCTTGTGTCCCACAAATGAATCGCACTGAAGACATCCCATAACCATGCGAATCTAAGGCATCTTTTGCTGCTTGAATCACTTCTGGATGTGAAGACAATCCGAGGTAATTATTTGCACACATAATTACAACCTCATCGCCAGAATTTAGGGTTACTCGAGCACCTTGAGGGCTACTAATAATGCGTTCTCTTTTAAAAATCCCACCTTCTTCGATAGCGGCTAACTCTTTCTTTAGATGATCTTGCAATTTTCCGTACATATAATTCTGTTTTTTACAAAGATAAAAATGAAGAACAAATGACGAAGGAAATGCGCATTAAACACATTGAAAATATACGAGTGTTAATAATTTTTGATGGATTAAAAAGGTCTAGATAGCATATCAATTGAACTATTTTACTAACTTTCCGCTCTTATATTTATTTAGTTATGGCTACATATTTAGATTTCGAAGAACCAATCAAAGAGTTAGAAGAGCAAATTCTTCAAACAAAAGAAATAGGCGAAAACACGAACGTTGATATGACGAAAACGATCGCCGAGTTAGAGAAAAAACTTTCTCAAAAAACCAAAGAAATATTTTCTGGATTGACTCCATGGCAACGTGTTCAATTATCGCGTCACCCGGATCGTCCGTATACACTTGCTTACATCAATTCAATTACGGATGGGACATTTCAGGAACTTCACGGTGATCGAAGTGTGAAAGATGACAAAGCGATGGTAGGTGGATTTGGATTGCTTGATGGAGAAACAGTTATGTTTATCGGTCAGCAAAAAGGAATCAACACAAAAATGCGTCAATACCGAAATTTTGGAATGCCAAATCCTGAAGGTTATCGCAAAGCACTTCGTTTGATGAAATTGGCGGAGAAATTTGACAAACCAATTGTTACTTTTATTGATACTCCTGGTGCATTTCCTGGTTTAGAGGCGGAAGAACGTGGTCAAGGAGAAGCAATTGCACGAAATATTTACGAAATGATGCGTTTGAAAGTGCCTGTGATTTGCATCATTGTTGGAGAAGGCGCATCGGGTGGAGCTTTAGGAATTGGTGTTGGAGACAAAGTGGTTATGCTAGAAAACACTTGGTACTCGGTAATTTCACCAGAGTCTTGTTCTTCGATTCTTTGGAGAAGTTGGGATTTCAAGGAGCGTGCCGCAGATGCTTTAAAATTAACATCAACAGACATGAAAAAAAATGGTCTTGTGGATGACGTAATCAAAGAGCCAATTAATGGAGCGCACCGCGATCTTGAAGCCATGTTTGCAACGGTTAAAAAATCCATCAAAGATTACTTAAAAGAGTTAAAACCGATGGATCCAGCAAAACGAATTAATGATCGCATTGATAAATTCAACAAAATGGGAGTTTGGAAGTAACAATTTTGAATTCAAAATAATTTATAATTCATTGATTATAAAGAACTAAAGTCAAGTTTAAAGCTTGACTTTTTTTATGAACTCAATGTTAATTACTTTGTGCTAGGAATTCAATGAAGGCATTATATTTTAGTATATTTGTCCGTTAAAATCAACTGTAAAAATGAATAAATTCCATTTAGCGATTCTAGCTGTATTCGTTTCACTTTCACTTGCTGCGCAAGACGTAAAATTCGTTCGAGGTCAAATGATTGATGAACGCACGGAAGATCCGATCGAAGAAATTACCTTAAAACTGAAAAAAGTTGATGGAAATGAGGTTTTCACAGCGGAAACAGATGATGATGGAAAGTTTGAATTCAAAGATGTTCCGCTTGGTTCATACGAGTTTTTGATTGATGACAAAGACTACATTCGAAAAACGTCATTTACCATTGATTTAAACGAAGATCATTTGGAGCAATTCAATTTTGGCGAACCAATTACGGCTGCGTTGAAAGTTTCTTGGTTGTTTAATTGGGGAGATAGAACTACGACTGATGCGAGTGGAGCCACAATTGTCAAAGAGCATTATTGGTCGCACTTGGTTGCTAAAATTGTTTTAACAATTTATGGACTTTGTTTATTGTTGATATTCTTTTACAGTGTTTTACAACTATCTCTTGCCATTGCTTATGTGCGCAATAAACGCAAAAAATTAGTTGTAAATCAACCCGTTTACGATCCGGCAACGACGCCAAAAGTGACCGTTCAATTGCCTATGTTTAACGAATTATACGTGGCTGAACGAATTATTGAAACCATTGCAAATTTTGATTATCCAAAAGATAAATTGCAAATTCAAGTGTTGGACGACTCAACGGACGAAACAAAAGATGTGATTGCGAAAAAAGTAGCTGAAGTTCAAGCACGTGGAATCAACATTCAACACATTCATCGCGTTGACAGAACAGGCTACAAAGCTGGCGCATTGGATTCAGCGATGGATCAAGTGGAAAGCGATTTTATTGCCATTTTCGATGCGGATTTTATCCCAGATCCAGATTGGTTGATTAAAACAATGCCTTATTTCCAAGATGAAAATATTGGTGTGGTTCAAACCCGTTGGGGACATATCAATAAAAACTATTCGTTGCTCACAGAATTGCAAGCATTTGGATTGAACGGACATTTTGCCATCGAGCAAGGTGGTCGAAATTCAGCTGGACATTTCATCAATTTCAACGGTACAGGCGGAATTTGGAGAAAAAAATGCATCGAAGACGCTGGCGGATGGGAACACGATACGTTGACCGAAGATTTGGATTTAAGTTACCGCGCTCAACTAAAAGGCTGGAAATTTAAATACTTGGAGGATGTTGTTGCCCCTGCCGAATTACCAATTACAATGTCGGCATTGAAAAGTCAGCAGCACCGTTGGATGAAAGGTGGAGCAGAATGTTTCCGCAAAATGTGGAGACGTATTTTGTTTACGAAAAACGTGAAATTCATGGACCGCGTGCACGGGATGTCGCATTTGTTCAATTCATCTGTGTTCATTTTCATTTTGATGGTGGCGCTTTTGAGTTTGGTTGTACTTCACATCAAAGACAGCTTCTCTGATTTGAATTACGTGCTTCAATGGATGGGATTATTCATCATCAGTACGGTTTTCTTAATGTTCTATTATTGGCATGCGTACCGCGACAAAACGAAAAATGTATTCAAATCATTCATCAATTTTGTTGGTCGATTTTTCCAATTCTTAATCGTTTCCATGGGATTATCGTTAAGCAACATGGTTGCTGTAATTGAAGGATACATGGGAATCAAAAGTTCTTTTGTGCGCACACCGAAATTCAATGTGGCTATCAAAAGTGAGTTCAAAGGAAATAAATACGACAAAAAATCACTTTCTATCGTAAACTTGATGGAAGGAATTTTGTTCTTAGTATTTGCATTCACAACAGTCAACCGAGCAATTTATGGCGATTTAGGAATGGTTCCTTTCCACTTGATGTTATCGATTGGATTTGGATTGGTGTTCTTTTATGGTGTTTCGGAGGTTAGGCAGGCGAATCGAGGATAAGACCTGTGTAAAATTCCAAACTATCTCGGATGTTCTGTCATAAACATTCAGTCTTCAAAAGCGTTGCTTTTTAACTTTCCCGAAAAGTCGGGACAAGCTGTTGCTGCCTTTGGCGGTCTTTTTTGGCAGTCATTGTTAATTCAAACAAACTTCCTCATCCCAATTTATCGGGACTCCAGAGTTGTTTTTTCAAATTGCCTCGATTCTGAAATTTTCCTTCGGTCTTATAATAATGGATAGCTATTTTGAATTGTGAGTTATGAATTAAAAAAGCGGATCCAATTCACCACTCATCACCTTTCCCATGAAACTTATTCTCATCGTCAATCAACCGTTGCCAGTTATACGTCCCGTCTTCGGAATCATCTAGGATTGCGCGGTAATCGCTTGGGGGAATATCGTAATGTTCAATTTCTTCACCTGTGTATTCTTCAATCGCTTCTAAAAGTTCCCGTTCTTCAGGAGCGCAAAACGACAAGGCTTGACCTGTATTTTCTCCACGTCCTGTTCTTCCGCAACGATGTACGTAATTTTCAGGTTCATCGGGTAAATCATAATTAATCACGTAATCCACATTCGGGATATCGATGCCACGTGCGGATAAGTCCGTTGTGATGAGCACCAAGTTTTCACGATTTCTGAAACGATCCAAAATTGCGAAGCGCTCATTTTGTTCGATGCCACCGTGAATTTCTTCCGATGAAATTTGAACACGCTCCATCGCCGCAACAACTCTTCCCGCTCGGACTTTCGTGCGCACAAAAACCAAGAAATTCTTATCTTGATATTCTTTGACTATGTTTTCCAGAAAGAAGCGCTTATCGTCCATTTCCACAAATGCTACTGCGTGAAAAACGCTTTTCGCAACGGGATTATTCGGCGAAATTTGAATGCGAATGGCATTTCGAACGACATCATACGCCAAGGATTTAATTTTCTTATTGATTGTTGCCGAAAAGAAAAGTGTTTGTCTTTTTTTTGGAATTTTCTTTAAAATATCTTGAATGTCCTTGTTGAAACCAAGGTCGAGCATTAAATCTGCTTCGTCGAGCACAAGAAACTTCAAATGTGAAACATCGACAAATCCTTGAGAAATGAGATCAAACATGCGGCCAGGCGTTGCGACAAGAATATCAATTCCGGAATTCAGCGATTTGATTTGACTTTCTTGCTCTACACCACCATACAATCCCAAAACACGTAAATCTGTATTTCCAGCTATTTCTTGAAAAACTTCGGAAATTTGTTTGGCTAACTCACGCGTCGGAACCATAACCAAAGATCTAATTTCGATGCTACGATTGCGTGCGTATTTAGTTGTTCGCTCACTCAAAGTGCAAAGGACATGAACAATTGGAATGGCAAAAGCTGCGGTTTTTCCTGTACCCGTTTGAGCGATTGCCATCACATCTTCTCCTTCCAAGATAGGTTTAATCGCCTTGAATTGAATATCAGTTGGTCGCCGAAAATTCATTTCTTCCAACTTTTGAAGAATGCGTTTATCGATATTGTATTCGTTGAATTTCATGTTTTTCTGTAATCCTAGTTTGCTAAAAGGAAAAAATTTGTTGGTTTGCCTCAAAGATAACCAATTCCATCATTAGAAAGGATAGATATTTTTTCGGGGGTAATATTACCAACGTAGGGGTAATATTACCAACGCGTTGGTAATTTTGCCAATTTACCCAACGCTTGATAACCAACACATTAGAACCTATTCTGTCGTCCCACTGAAAGTTTGCGATCTCCATTGGCAGCTGTAATGTTAATTTACCCCATTCCCCAAATTTGAAGTATTTTTAAGAAACTCACTATCTTCATACCATCTGTTAATAACCAAGATTTAAACGCCTAAAAAACATTTTCACCTCAACAACATTATCCAATTTCGTGTGGCCAATTTATTTAACTTTGTGCCATGACCATTCAACAAGCGCAAGCAATCATCGATCAATGGATCAAAACGTATGGTGTTCGTTATTTCAATGAATTGACAAATACAGCTATTTTGATGGAAGAAGTCGGCGAAGTGGCGCGTATTATGGCGCGCAGATACGGTGAACAAAGCGAAAAAGATTCCGACAAAGACAAAGATTTAGGCGATGAATTGGCTGATGTTCTTTTCGTTGTCATGTGTATCGCAAATCAAACAGGAATTGATTTAGAAGAGGCGTTGAAAAAGAACCTGGATAAAAAAACACAACGCGATCATTCGAGACATAAAAACAACGATAAATTAGCTTAAACCTATCAAAATTTTAACATTATGTCTTTTAAAAAAATGACCCCAGAAATTAAAGAAGCGCTTGAATATGGCGGAATTACAGAAATTTCTGATTTTGGGAAACAACTTTTTTCGAACATCAAAGCTGGTGGACATATCATTGCTTATGCGCCAAAAGATTCAGGAAAAACGAATGCGGCTATTATTGCTTCTTTTAATAAGGTTAATTCTCAATTAGAAGGATCGCCACGTATTTTATTCATTTCGAATGGCATTGATGAAGCGCATCGGGTGCATGGGATCATGTCGAAAGTCGCGTGGCGCTTGGATGTGACTGTTGATTTGACTCACGACAAAGGCGATATGGTTTTGCAACGAAACGAACTTTTTAATGGAACAGAAATTATCGTTGGAAATTGCAAACGGATTTATGATTTATACATTCAAAATGGCATCAACTTTAAACTACTCGATTATCTCATCGTGGATGATTTCGAAGAAGTCCTGCTTTCTGGTCGCCAAATGGAATTGAAACGTATGCTTGAGGGAATTTTTAAAACGCAAGTCATCTTTTTAGCAAACCAACGACACAAACGCATTGAGCAGTTCATGGAAAATGTGCCGTTCGATTTTCGTGAATTGGAACAATAATTGTGTAATGTACACTAAAATGAATCCCTTTTTCGTTTTACATTATTCTCCAACACCCAAATCATGAAAATTCTCTTTTTATTTCTATATTTATTTCTCACTCACATTATCAACGCGCAGTTAAAGCCTGGATTTGATAAAAACGAAGCTAAGGATCTGATTCAATTGTGCAATTCATTCACCTATTTGGATTTGTACAAAGACGATTCAGAAATTATTCCAACATCGTATACAAAAGTATATACTTCGCCTACTTATGGACTAGACAATTTATTTCAAGTCTATGAAAAAGAAGGTGTTGGGATCATCAATTTCCGCGGATCTACGGCGAAAAAATCAAGCTGGCTTGAGAATCTGTATGCTTCAATGATTCCTGTTCAAGGCAAAATTAAAGTGAATGGAAAGTCATTTGATTATCAAGTGGGCAAAGACACTGCCGGAGCTGTGCATGCAGGATATGTGCTCGCATTAAATTACCTCCACGATGATTTACTCAATCAAATCAAGAATTTAAATAACAAAGGAATTTACAACATATTGATTACGGGTCACTCGCAAGGTGGTGCGCTCGCGCAAATGACACGTGCATATTTGGCATACGTGCCACAATCCAAACTTGCAAAACAAAATACATTTAAGGTTTATGCTTTTGCGAATCCAATGATCGGAAATCAAGCGTTTTGCAATGAATATTCTAAAAAATTCTGCTCGCCCGAAATGAGTTTTGTGATTCACAATCCAGATGATTTTGTGCCAAGAATGCCAATTAGCTATAACGACTCAACATTTTGGCAATCGCAACTTACTAATTTGATGATGGATCGAGAAGGATTTTCAAAAACGACTTTTGCTATAGAAGGTTTGACATTTCTTTTTAAAGACAAAATTCAAGTCATGGCCAAAAAAATGGCGACGGACATTAATGCGCAAATCATTCAAGAACTTGGTGATATCGAAATGCCGAAGTTCAAAAACGACATTAATTATTCGCATACTGGAAACCGAATGCTAATTTCTGCAACCGAATATCCGTTGGAGTTAAAAGATGCCTCAATTCTCCAAAATGATTCATTAATGAAAATTTACAAGCGCGATAAGAATGGTGTTTTTGAGGATAAATCACTCTATAAAAAGCCAAGTTGGAGTCTGCAACATAAGCCTTACAATTACTACACAGCCCTTTTAAAAGATCATTTTCCGGAGGAATATTTACGCTTGGAAAAGAAATATTTTGTGATGCCTGAGTAATACGCTGACTATTTTTCTTATCAAAAAAATTCAAAAAAGAACAAGAGAATTTGTGACTTAATACCCTTTTTTCGTAAATTAAGGGTACAAAACTTAATTACCATGTTACAATTTTCAACTTTTAAGCACGCTCCTTGTCCTACTTGTGGAGGAGTTGTTGTAGGCAGAACAGACAAACGTTTTTGTTGCATCAAATGTAAAAATGAACACCACCGAGTTGCTCGTGCTTTTTTCAAACCGAGGTTTAAAGAAATTCAGCGCAAAATCCTTCGAAATTTAGTTGTTGCTGAAGGAATACTTGGAACAAATCATTCTGCTATGTCGATTCACAAAGACGCACTTTTTCGCCATGGTTTTGATCTTAGTGTTTGCACGAGCACATCGATAATTAATGATCAGCTCGTTCATGAACTGCATGATTATCATTTCCACGTTCGAAAAGATGGGATTGTTGTTGTAAAACGAACAAAACAGTTGAAGGAATTGATGCCTGTTTTTTTCAAGAGGTGGGCAATTGATTTTCCAGAAAATTTAGATGTTGGCGTCGAACCTAAGAAACTAAATATCAAAGACCTGCAGTCGGTAGTCACCAGATGGAACGAGTAAGTTTTAGCCGATAAAAAACGACTATTATTGCTGAAAATCAAGGTTTTAACGAGATAAATTACCATCCATAACTATCTCAAAACACAACCAACCACCCTAATTCCAGCCCCAAAAATTCTTTTTCAGCCATTTTATCGCCCTTCGTACATTCCATTTCTAGTAAAAAAACCCAAAACTCTTCTTTCCCCTTGCCAGATTTCGAGCAAGCCGAATTTCTCATGCTCATATTTCAAATCCTTATTCGATTAAAAAAACAACAATTTAACCCCGTAAAAAAATCTCCTTTTTTCTCTTTAGAATCATTCAAAATAAGGGAAAATCGTATCTTTGTCATCGAAATGATATCTGAATCAAAAACGATTTTTAGCGTAGAAGAAATTCGCGCGCAATTCCCAACACTGCACCGCCAAGTGTATGGTAAACCCCTCGTCTATTTCGACAACGGAGCAACTTCGCAAAAGCCACAAATCGTCATTGACGCAATCAATCATTATTACCAATTCGAAAATGCAAACATCCACCGCGGTGTGCATTTATTGAGTCAAGAGGCGACCACCAGCTACGAAGAAGCACGCAAAAAAGTGCAGAAATTTGTAAATGCTCCTTTTGACCACGAAATCATTTTCACAAAAGGAACGACTGACAGCATCAATCTTGTTGCCTTTTCTTTCGGTGAATTGTTGACCAAAGGCGATGAAATTCTTATCAGCGCCATGGAACATCATTCAAACATTGTACCGTGGCAAATGCTGTGTGCACGAAAAGGTTGCGTTCTAAAGGTGATTCCAATTCACGAAAACGGCGAATTGAACTTGGAAGCATTCGAACAATTGCTTTCCGAAAAAACGAAATTGGTTTCCATCACACACATCAGCAATACGCTCGGAACGATAAATCCAATAAAAACAATCATTGACAAAGCGCATCGTTTTGGTGCTAAAGTACTCATCGACGGGGCTCAAGCAATTCAACACATGAAGGTCGACGTTCAAGAACTTGATTGTGATTTTTACGCGTTTTCGAGCCACAAAGTCTTTGGACCTACAGGCGCTGGAGTGCTCTATGGCAAAGAAACAATTTTGAATGAAATGCCTCCATATCAAGGCGGTGGAGATATGATTGCCAAAGTTTCTTTCGAAAAAACAACCTATAACGAGTTGCCGTTCAAATTTGAAGCTGGAACGCCACACATTATTGGTGGAATTGCAACAGGAACTGCAATCGATTTTGTTTCCTCACTTGACATGGAAGCCGCGCATGCACATGAAACCGATCTATTGAATTATGCGCACCAAGAACTTCTGAAAATTGAAGGATTGCGCATTATTGGAACGGCTCAACATAAAACAAGTGTTGTTTCTTTCGTTGTTGATGGAATGCACCCTTTCGATATCGGTACTTTGCTCGACAAGCAAGGAATCGCTGTGCGAACAGGTCATCATTGCACACAACCACTAATGGATTTCTATAATATTCCTGGAACTGTGAGAGCAAGTTTTGCATTCTATAATACGATCGCTGAAATTGATGTATTCATAAAAGCATTGAATCGAAGCATAAATATGCTTCGTTGAGCTATGAGTTATAAAATGATAAGTACAAAATAATAAAGTCATATTTCCTTTAGTCTTAATATCCAAAAATGAGTATCGAAACAAAACAACAAGAAATAATAGACGAATTCGAAGTCTACGATGATTGGATGGACAAATACGAATACATCATCGAGCTTGGAAAAGAACTTCCCTTGATTGACGAATCAAAAAAAACAGATGATCGATTGATTGAAGGGTGCCAATCGCGGGTTTGGTTGGACGCTGAGTTTAAGGATGGAAAAATGAATTTTACAGCCGACTCCGATGCCATAATCACGAAAGGAATAATTGGTCTTCTCATCCGTGTATTGGATGGCGAATCTCCTGAAACTGTCGCAACCACTGACCTACGATTTATCAAAGAAATTGGTTTGCAAGAGCATTTGTCGCCAACACGGGCAAATGGTTTAGCGAGCATGGTTAAAAAATTAAAAATGAGTGCATTAAATGCAATAAAATGAATATAGCATTAGAAAATAAAGTGGTTGAAATGTTGAAAACAATCTACGATCCAGAAATTCCTGTAGATGTTTTTGAACTTGGACTTATATACGAAGTTAGAATCGACTCAAACAACAACGTCGAAATCGACATGACCTTGACATCGCCGAATTGCCCAGTAGCTGAAACGATGCCGAAAGAAGTGGAAGACAAAGTGGGAGCCATCGAAGAGGTAAATGCGGCAAAAGTGAATATCGTCTTCGATCCGCCTTGGGACAAAGACATGATGAGTGAGGAAGCAAAACTAGAATTGGGCTTTTTGTAAAAGAAGACTTCGAGAGCCTCAGCCTTCGGTCAATCAAACTCAAAATTTCAACCTTTTATGCGGCTAAATCTCTGTTTTTTTTAATTTAGCATAGAGAAATGAAAAGAACTGTCTTTCGTCTCTCGTCTTAAGTCTATAGTCTTAATATCAAATAATGAGAAGAGTAGTAATCACAGGCATGGGTGCCTTGACACCAATCGGAAATAATTTAGAAGAATATTGGTCGAATTTAAAATCGGGAGTGAGTGGTGCAGCCACAATCACGAAATTTGACACATCAAAATTCAGAGCTCAATTTGCGTGCGAACTAAAAAACTTCGACGTTGCCGATTACTTTAACGTGAAAGAAATTCGTCAATACGACCATTTTTCTTTGTATGCGCTCCACACGGTGAATGAAGCTTTGACCAACGGAAACATTGATTTTGAAGGACTCAACAAAGACCGCATTGGCGTAATCTGGGGTTCTGGAAATGGTGGAATTCAAACCTTTGAAGATGAAATGCAAGAATTTTGCGCAGGTGATGGAACTCCTCGCTTCCCTCCTTTTTTCATTCCAAGAATTTTAGTTGATATCGCTTCTGGAATTATTTCCATCAAATACGGTCTTCGTGGCGTAAATTTTTGTCCTGTTTCCGCTTGTGCGACATCAAATACGGCTTTAATCGAAGCATTTAATTACATAAAATGGGACAAAGCCGACATGATTATCACTGGAGGTTCTGAGGCTGCAATTACCAAATCTGCCATGGGTGGATTCGCTTCGGCTCGCGCTTTATCCATGCGAAACGACGATCCGAAAACAGCCTCTAGGCCTTTTGATGTGAACCGCGATGGTTTTGTGATGGGCGAAGGTGCGGGTGCGCTTGTGCTCGAAGAATTAGAACATGCTTTAAAACGTGGCGCAAAAATTTATGGCGAAGTTGTTGGTGGCGGAATGGCAGCTGATGCCTATCATTTAACTGGAACACATCCCGAAGGTGACGGTGCGGTGCTCGGAATGACAGAAGCCATTCGCGAAGCGGGAATTTCAGCAAACGACATCGATTACATCAACATGCACGCCACATCCACAGCATTGGGAGATAACTCTGAACTCATTGCAGCAAAACGTGTTTTTGGAGAACGAAAATCGCTTTCAGTTTCAGCAACAAAATCCATGACAGGTCATTTGCTCGGAGCTGCTGGTGCCATCGAAGGAATTGCATGTGTCATGGCGCTCAAAGATGGAATCGTGCCTCCAACCATCAACACAACAGATATTGAACCCGACTTCAAAGATCTATTCGACTTCCCGCTCGGAAAATCCATTTCAAAACCAATGACCTATGCCATGAGCAATACGTTTGGATTTGGTGGGCATATTGCGAGTGTGGTGTTTAAGAAATACTCTTAGATTGGGGACTAAAAACTCTCCTCCCTTGAGGGAGGATGAAGGAGGGTGACACATCATAGTATTCATAATTTCCAAAAAAGGTTACCTATTTCAAAACGCGACATTAACAAGAAAACAAAAAAATGACAGATCGCGAAATAGTAACCCAGATTCAAGCCAAAAAGCTCGAAAAACCAATCAAGGAGCTGTATAAGGAATTTCCTTCTGCTCGATTGACCTTACTGAAATATGGAGCCAATGAACAACAAGTGCCTGAAATTTTCAATGATTCCCTCGTACTTCTTATCGAAAAAGTTGGCAACGTAGATTTTCAACTGACAGCCAAGTTATCCAGTTTTTTAATTGGAATCTGTTTGTTTAAACTTAAAAATGCGCTTCGTAAAGAGCATAAGTTAGCTCAATTCGTTTCCCTTTCCGACGATTTGAATCAACATTTTTTACTCGCTCAAGGTGAATTCGACGAAGAAAAGGAAGAAAAATTAGCGATCATAGATTCGGTGCTGGAGAAAATTCATGAGCGTTGTCAAAAACTATTGAAGTTATTCTACTTCGAAAAAAAGAACATGCAAGAAATTGCTGATGTAATGAACTTTTCATCGACACAATCTGCTAAAACTCAAAAATACAAGTGTTTGGAAAAAGCCCACGAAATGGCAAACCAACAATTATTAACCCTTCAAAACACTGTATTATGAGAACTTCATTAGAAAATATCCAAAAAATAGATGCGTATATCGCGCAAGAACTGAGCGCAACAGAAATGTTGGTGATCAAAGAATCCATTGAGCAATCGCCTGAATTGAACGCCATTTATCAAAATCAACTGTTGATTCAACAAGCCGTAAATCGTCAAGCAATTTTGGCTCAAGTACAGCATTTTTCGGGTGGAGGATCTAGTTCCTTTTTCTCAAAATTTAAATGGCCCATTATTTTAAGCAGTCTTCTGCTCGTTGTCATTGGAGTGCTTTGGGCAACTAGCAATTCGGGAAATCCCGAAAAGCCAATGCTGCTTAAAAATCGCAAAACTCAAACTGCAAACGCACCTGTTTCGGCATCAAATGAAACACATCAAGCTGATACCATTTCTTCAGATTACCATGCGACTGTTGTGCGCGAAATAATGTCAGATTATCCAAAATTAGCAAACTATAAAACCGTTCAGTCATTCATTTCAGAGAATAAAGAACTTCCTGACGGCCTGCGCACGTGGGTGAAACCAGAAATTCAAACGTTTAAGATCAATCCGCAAAAATCAAATACGCTAGCAGGTAAGGAAGGAACCTTGATCATTGTACCAGCAAATGCTGTGCTTGATGAAAATGGAAATAAAGCGAAAAGTCCAGTTTCCATCGAACTCATTGAGGCGCTAACCATCGATAAAATGATTGCCTACAACCTCACAACCACACAAGGCGAAAAAATGCTGAGTTCTGGAGGAATGATTTACATTCAACCAATCGTGGATGGGAAAAAAGGAAGTTTTAGCGAAGACTCACCGTGCCACATTGAAATTCCAACGGACGATTTCAACGGAGAAATGTCGGCTTGGAAAGGGCTTGTAAACAGCGAAGGAAACATTAATTGGGAGCAACCAAAAGCTCTAGATAATTACCTCATCCCTGTTGATTTTTCAACCTTGGAGTTTATTCCAAATGGATTTAGATCTCATTTTCAATCGCTTTTGCCTTTTGAGAATTATACGAAATCTTCGAAAGAATTGGAAGATAGTGTGTATTATTCGTTGGGAACATATAATTTTGTTGAATTGCCAATCATCGCTCACACGGCGGCAAAATCCCAAGAAGTTTTGAGCCCGATGTCTAATTCTAAAAAATTGTACGTCGATACTATTTCTAATTCCTCTATTCAGTCTATTTCAAATAATAATTCATTCAATTTTCCAAATACTTTTTATTCGGCCGTGAAAATTGAAGCATCAAAAAATCCTAATTTGAAAATTGAAAGCCTGATAGTCTCTCACGAAGGAAAAGACTATTTTATTGAGTTGGATTTAAACGGAAAAGGTCGGATAATTATTCCAAACAGAATTGATAACAAAGGGATTAAAGGAAATGTTTTTATCAAAACTAACCAGTGTGACTCCATAAAAATTAATGGTGTTGTTTTTTCTCCAGACAATATTACCTTTCTGGATATATCGGACAATGAATGTCTCAAATTGAAATCAAACAAGATCTCATCCGCTTGCTTCATCAACCCTTCTTCCATCAAAACCATCCGCCAACCAAAATTTGCCAATACCTTCATTGCTACCCGTGAGTTTGAAGAACGTCTTCAATTGCTTCACAAAATAAAAAACAGCCAACCTTTGTTGGAATTGTACATCGAAAATTTGGGTAAAAACATGTACGAAGTGGATCAACTAGTGGCAAATAAATTGACAGGCAAAGACAAGGTAATTTTCCAAAATTTCGCCAATCAAAAACTCACGAATGTGAAGCCAAACGGAGCCAATTTGAAAGAAATTCAAGAATTTTATCATGCCACTCGTTTGAAATTTCATCAAGAAGCGCAAGCCAATGAAACGAAAATGAACCAAAAGACATTGGCCGAATTAAAGAAGTTAGACACAGAATTGGCACAAGTGCAAACCGAGTATTTTAGTTCGTTTCAAAAAAATCTTCCAAACGGATCGATGCCTATTTCTACACGGAAAATTCCAAATCTTCCAAAAATTAAACCGACTAGACTTAGTGTTGCGAACAACAATACTTATAAAGTTAGCTGGTATAATTCAGGCTGGATGAATATTGACAGTTATACACACATTTTATCTAAAGGTGAAAAGATTGTTACGATAAATGCCAAAGCAGATTCCAAAAACGACCGTGTCTATCAATGCATCAACTCACTCAAAACAGTTGTTGGGCTGACCAATCAATCTGGAAAATACGAAGGTCATTATCCTTCCGCTTCCAACCCCGAGAAAATCAATTTCAACGCAACGTATTGTGTCGGAATTTCAAAAAGCGGCGACCAAATTTCGTACGCTTCAGCCATTTTTAATGCAAACGAAGTGAATGCTGTAAACCTCAGCTATGAACCCGTGAGCGAAGAAGAATTACTCTCGCGACTCAAAACGCTTTCGCCATACAATAACCGTCTAGCCCAAGCAATGGTCGATGAACGCGAAACTATCCGAAAGTCCATAGAATTTAAAGAAACGCAACAGGCTATTCTCGCAGAGCGCAAAAAAATCACTGACAAAAAACAAAAACACGATGCATTTATTCAGAAATTGATGGATTTTATTGATCCGTGCTGTGAGAGAAGCTTAGAAGAAGATCTTGTTAGCCCTGAAATTGAAAATGTATCGGACGAACCAAAAGCTATAGTCCGTGAGACAGCGCCATCTTTGCCAAATAAATAACATTTAGCCAAAGCAATGTGCAAAAGTTAAATCACCACATCTGTTTGTTTAACTGATTTTAATTAAGCTGAATTACTGTTTAAAAAACAGGAATTCAGCTTTTTTTTATGATCAAAATGCGTCGATAAACTCTTTTTAATACATAAAAAAATACCACAATTGCTTAAAATAATGAATCAATCTTTCATACAAATTGTTACCTTACTTTTAAAATATTAGGAAAATATGGAATAAGAGATTTGTTTTTTAATTTTATATACAAATTGGGGATGTGAACATTATTGGTCAGGCACAGAAAATAGCGCAATTGAAATTGGATTAAAAGGGACCGATCCAGGGGGTATTTCCTAAAATTAATGATTAGAAGATGGAGAAATTTCAAAATAAATACCGAATCCCTTCTGCCCGATTACAACATTGGGATTATCGATGGGCAGGTGCATATTTCATAACCATCTGCACGCAAAACAGGGCACATTATTTTGGTGAAATTGCCGATGGGAAAATGCAATTGTCGCATGTAGGGGTTATTGCAAATGTTTTGTGGTACGAAATAAAAAACCATTCAAAAAATATTGAATTAGGCGAATTTGTGGTAATGCCCAATCATATTCACGGAATTTTGATAATCAATGACAATACAGATAACGATCACACCGTAGAGACGTTGCATGCAACGTCTCTACGGCGACAACAACAACAACAACAACAACAACAACAACAACAACAACAACAACAAATAACGGAAAAACCGGACAATCAAATCAACGAACAGATGTCAAAAATTTCCCCAAAATCAAATTCAATTTCTACTATCATTCGTTCCTATAAATCTGCCGTAACCAGACACGCAAACCGATTGGGGTTTGAATTTCAATGGCAATCCCGTTTTCACGACCACATTATTCGTGATGACCAATCATTTAAAACAATTTCGGATTATATAATAAACAATCCGATTCAATGGGAAAAAGACAAATTTTTTAACTCAGAATAAATTTAAAAGTTAACCTCCATCAATGAAACCATAAAGACAAATACTAAAAACACAATTTTTTTCTAAAAGAGTTGGGATTAAAACAAAATGACAAGGCTCCATTGACTCTGGGGCATATTCAATAATCCTATTTTTAATTACCCCGAATTCGAAAGGTTTAGCAAGGAAGATTGATTTAATACCTTTGATTTGAATCCTAAAAATGGGATATTACCCTAAAACCCATACACCAAACCAACATCCAATCCACCTATCCAATACTTTCGATTGATTTGAACATCTTTTCCGAACAAATAGCTTGGGGAAAAAGCAACTGTCGGCGCAATAGAAAATGAAAGTTTTTTTCCAATTTCTATGTTGTACCCTATCGTTGCTCGAAAGAGAGGATGGAATGGTCGAATTTTATTGAGTTCGATTTTCGAATTAGATTCTCCTTCTTTCAAATTTGAAATTTGTTTTTCGCGTGATGAAAGATGAACGTTTAAATCTGCACCAATTCCAAAGAAGAAAGCTTTGTACATGTAGTTTACACTCAATGGAATCGAAACAAAATTATGTGAAACAAAAAATTGCGTTGAGATCAATGAATCATTTGTCAACTGAGATTCATAGATGTTCGTTTTATGTCCAAGTTGCTGATAACCAATTCCTGCCCGAAGCTCCAAATAGCTTTTTGGTCGATAGTGGATTTGAACAGAAGCCTGATTTACGAAGCGTTGCAATTCATCATCAACAATGGATTGAAATAAGTCGTCGTTTAAATTGCCTTGATTTTTATGCTGGACAAAAGAATAACTTGGTGCGTAATGAATGGCTATGCTAAATTTTGACAAAGAATCTTGCCCAAAAACATTGCTACTCAAAACCGCGCATGAGCAAAAAACGAATACAAGAATGGAATTATGTATTTTCATTATCTATAGTAAAGTTAAAGTTATTTCCTAAAATATGAAATAATCCTCCTCAGGCTTCGAGAGCCTCAGCCGTCGGTTTTAAATTTCAGATTCAAGGTTTTATTTCACTTCATCTCCATTTCCAAATACTTCGCTGTGTACGAAGTTTTCGTGTGCTTTTTGACAATCTCTTCTGGGGTTCCTTCGCAAACAATTTGTCCACCGCCTTTTCCACCTTCGGGACCAATATCAATCACATAATCAGCCACTTTCACGATGTCCAAATTGTGTTCTATGACCAAAACCGTATTTCCTTCATCAGTTAATCGTTGGAGCACGTCGAGCAAATGTTTGATGTCTTCGAAATGCAATCCCGTGGATGGTTCGTCCAAGATGTAGAACGTTTTTCCCGTACTTCTTTTCGACAATTCTGCTGAAAGTTTGATGCGTTGCGCCTCACCTCCAGAAAGCGTTGTGGATGATTGACCTAATTTTACATATCCCAATCCAACCGATTCTAAGGTCACTAAAACTCTATGAATTTTAGGCACTGATTCAAAAAACTTGGTTCCTTCTTCAATGGTCATATCCAACACATCGCTGATTGATTTTCCCTTAAAGCGTACTTCCAAGGTTTCGCGGTTGTAACGCTTTCCATTACAGTCTTCGCATTCCACATAAACATCCGGAAGAAAGTTCATTTCAATCAATTTCATTCCTCCGCCCTTGCATGTTTCACAACGTCCGCCAGCTACATTGAAAGAAAAACGTCCAGCTTTGTATCCACGAATTTGCGCTTCAGGCAAACCTGTGAATAGCGCTCTGATTTCATCAAACATTTTGGTGTAAGTGGCTGGATTGGAACGTGGCGTTCTTCCAATAGGTGCTTGATCTATTTCGATCACTTTGTCCAAATGCTCCAATCCTTTGATGGTCTTGTATTCCAATGGTTTGCGAACTCCATTGTAAATATGTGCTAACAAGATTGGATACAAGGTTTGGTTGATTAAGGAAGATTTTCCACTTCCCGAAACTCCTGTCACACAAGTAAATGTGCCCAAAGGAATTTTCAAATCTACGTTCTTTAAATTATGTCCTTTGGCGCCAATAAGTTCTAGCTTTTTACCATTACCTTTTCGTCTTTTGGCTGGAATCTCGATTTTTCGTTCGCCCCGCAAATATTGAGTTGTGATGGAATCAATTGATGTTAATTCCGAGATTGGAGCCGCGTTGACAATGTATCCGCCGTGAATTCCAGCCCCTGGACCAATATCCACCACAAAATCAGCAGCTTCAATCATTTCTTTGTCGTGTTCCACTACTAAAACCGAATTGCCTGTATCTCGCAATTTTTTCAGGGAATTAATCAGTCGGGTATTGTCGCGCTGATGCAATCCGATAGAAGGTTCATCCAAAATGTACAACACATTCATCAATTCCGTTCCGATTTGAGTTGCCAATCGAATACGCTGCGCTTCACCTCCGGAAAGTGTTTTCGCAGAACGATGCAAGGTCAGATAATCCAATCCAACTTCTAACACAAAATTCAAGCGTGTGCGAATTTCCTTTAATATTTCAACCGCAATGGTTTGTTGATCTTTCGATAATTTTGATTCAACCGTTTCGAAATAAGTACTTAATTCCGACAAATCCATCGATGCCAATTCGCCAATATGTTTGCCTGCAATTTTAAAATGCAAGGATTCTTCTTTCAATCGCGTTCCTAAGCAAGTCGGGCATGTTTTTTTGTTCATGAAACTTTGTGCCCATCGCTGAATGGCTGCAGAACTTTCATCCGAATGGCGACCAAGGAAATTAATAATTCCTTCAAATTGGATGGTTTGATCACGTTTGGATTTTCCCTCCATGTCTTCGTTTCCATTCAGAATGACATTCAAAACATCTTCTGAAATTTCATTCAACGGAGTTTTTATGGAATAACCTTCTTGTCCCAAATACGTTTCCAAGCGATCAAAAATCCATGTTCGTTTGTATTCTCCAATCGGTGCCAAACCTCCTTTGTGAATAGATAATTTTGGATTCGGGATGATTTTATCGATGTCCGCCTCTGAAACTTCACCCAAACCATTGCAATGACGACACGCTCCATAAGGCGAATTGAAAGAGAAAAGGCTTGGTTCTGGCTCAGGATAACTGATCCCAGAAGTTGGACACATCAACGAACGACTAAAATGACGAATGCCATTTTCATCAAAGTCCATGACCATCATTTCCTTTGATCCATGTTTCATGGACAAAATGACTGAATCATAAATTCGCTTTCTATCCTTTGCATCAACACTAATTCTGTCAATCACAATATCAATGTCGTGAATCTTGTAGCGATCGACTTTCATGCCTTTGGTAATATCCACAATTTCGCCATCCACACGCACTTTTGTGAAACCCATTTTCTGAATTTGCTCAAACAATTCGCGGTAATGGCCTTTTCTTCCTTTGACCTTTGGCGCTAGAAATATGACTTTTTTACCTTGGTAATTTTTTAAAATCAGATCCACGATTTGTTCGTCGGAATACTTCACCATCTCCTCGCCTGTTACGTGCGAATAAGCCGTACTTGCTCGTGCATATAATAAGCGCAAGAAGTCATATAGTTCTGTAATTGTTCCAACAGTAGATCTTGGACTTCTCGAAACCGTTTTTTGTTCGATGGAAATCACAGGACTTAACCCATTGATTTTGTCGACATCTGGTCGTTCCAATCCACCCAAAAATTGACGTGCGTAAGCAGAAAATGTTTCAATGTATCGGCGTTGACCTTCAGCAAAAATGGTATCAAATGCAAGGGAAGATTTTCCGCTTCCACTTAAACCAGTAAAAACCACCAATTGATTTCGTGGAATTTTTAGGTCAATGTTTTTTAAATTATGTTCGCGCGCACCGAAAATTTCGATGTATTCAATTTCTTCTTGCATCAGCTATATGCCCTTCTAGGTTTTAAATTCATTTCATTGGTTGGCAACAAAATCTCAAACGTTTGGTTCGATGGCAGTGAATTTTTTAAAATCCAAGGATTTAGAATCTTCACTATTTTGTAGTTAACTCCTTTACTTACCGCCCATTTTGCCACATCCTTGATGCCACCTGATACTTTAATCGCTTTGGTTTGATACGGAGGATACAATTCCATTTTTGATAAATCATAGCCATATTCCCGTGGATTTTCCATGATTAATTTGATCGCCATCATTCGAAAAATGTATCGTCCTGTTTCATTGTTCATGTGGGTATCGAAATAATCCGAAGATTCTTGCCATTTCAAATCACTTCGAACACCTCCAACTCCTCGGTTGTAAGAGGCAATTGCCAAAAACCAATCCTTCAAAGAATCTTTCGCAAGACTCAAATAGTTGCAAGCCGCAAACGTGCTTTTTTCGAGGTTCAAACGTTCATCAATGTAGTCATTGACCTCCAAATCAAATTCTTCAGCTGTTTCGGGCATGAATTGCCAAAAACCTCGTGCACCTGCTGGACTTGTTGCATGGCTTAATCCACTTTCAATGACGGATAAATATTTTATGTCAACAGGTATATTTTTTTCCTTCAGCATTTTCTCAATAGCTGGAAAAAAGCGATTTGCTCGCTTCAAGTAAAGCATGGTTGAACTATGAAAATAAGCATTGGCTAAAATTTCGCGATCCAAACGGTCACGCACGTCTATGTCGGTCAAATCAATTGTTTCGCCACACAGTTCCATGGAATTTGGAATTTTCGGAATGATAAAAAACGCATTGTTTACCACTTCCTGGTTTGGTTTAACATGATCTGAATCATTGCTTTGCGAGCACGAAGCCAAGATTAAAACAACAACAAAAAATGACAAATAGTTATGCGAAAATTTCATTGAACGAAATTAATCATTTCGCCGTGAAATTGATTAAAAAACTACTTTGGCTTGTAAGGGAATTTAATCGTGTTTCGATATAAGAAGATAAAAACAGCCAAGGTGTAACATCCAAAAAATGCAATGTAAAACCCAGTTTTTTCTTTCAGTAAGTAAAGCATCAAGGTTGCAAATCCGGCAGAAAGAATGCTTAAAACGAGAAACACATACCAAACTCCACGATCATTATATCCAGCGTACACCAAATGATGCGTTGTATGATCTTTACCTCCGACCATTGGTGATTGTCCTCTTTTCAGTCGATTAATGACAACCGTTAAAGTATCTGCAGCCGCTGGCGTAAATGCAACGAGCACGACAAAAACACTGAGCCAATTATTGGTGCCAGCTTCAATCGCTGAATTCCAAAGGTCGTGAACCGCAAAAAAAGCAACAAATAGACCGATAAATTGAGATCCTGCATCACCCATGAATAGTTTTGAAGGATGCACATTGAGGATTAAGAAACCAATGCTTGCTCCAATCATTGCTATGAGGGAAATGGACCATACATTCGTATGTGATGGATCAAGAATTAAATTTGAAATAAGACAAGAAATCAAGATAAATAAAACAACGGTTGCTGTAATTCCATCCATGTTATCTAACATATTCAAGGAGTTCATAATCAGAATCACCCACAAAACAGTAATGGTTGCATTGATGTAATAATTGGTCGAAGCAAGGATGACCGAATTAGTCCAAACCAAGACCAAACCGCATAAAATTTGAATAGCAAGCTTGAATAGGGGTTTTGTATTGTAAGCATCATCTGCTAACCCCATTGCGAAAGCCAAAACAGCTGCTAAGAATAATCCGACGTATTGTTCATTCATGAAAATGTTTTCATCGCTAAACAACATAGCATAAGCCATTGTCGAAAATAAAAACACGATGAAATAACTAACACCACCTAAGGATGGTTTTGATTCGTTGCTCCATCGAACAGTAACATCATTTTTATTTCTGATTCCGAGAGATTTCGAAAAGCGAAGCAATAGAATGTTAATCGTGTAAGACACAACGACACCACCTAACAAAAAGAATATAAAGTATAATGTATTCAGAAGCAATAATTTTTAAAACGGTGAAGTAAAACTATCAAAATTTTCGCCTTGCTCGTCTTTTAATGAGATTATTTTTTCATTATCACTCCATGAAATCGCTAATTTAGTGTCATTCCAAATTATACAACGTTCATCCTTAGGAGAATAATAGTTCGTGCATTTGTAAGCGAACTTGGTGTTTTCCTCCAATGCCATGAAGCCATGCGCAAATCCTTCAGGGATCCAAAATTGCACGTTATTTTCTGCTGATAATACCTCTGCGTGCCACTGACCGTAAGTCTCAGAATTTTTGCGAATATCTACTGCAACGTCAAGAACAGAACCTTGTGTAACACGAACCAGTTTTCCTTGAGCCATTGGAGGATCTTGAAAATGCAAACCACGTAATACACCTTTGTGCGAAACAGATTCATTATCTTGAACAAAATCAACCTTCGAGTCTATGATTTCTTGAAACTTTTTTAAATTAAAACTCTCAAAAAATGAACCACGTTCATCCTGAAAAATTCTTGGTTGAAGAATAACTAACCCATTAATTTTGGTTGTTTTAACTTCCATAGCGTCTAAATATGCGTTGCCAAATACGTTTAAAAAAATTTGTTTTTGGTTCTACAGCTACCTCCTCATAAGGATTTCCGTAACCATAACCATATCCATAGCCGTATCCATAACCGTATCCATAAGATGAACGCTTGGTTTTTTCGATACCATTGAGAATAACATTCAATGAACTTAGTTGTTGCATTTCGAACAACTCCTTAACTCGTTCAACAAAACTTCTGCGTGAATAGTTTGATTTAAAGATATATATCGGAATATCAGCTTCCGTTAACAATTTCACGCCATCCGAAACTAATCCAATAGGCGGATTGTCAATGATGATTACATCATACAGTGTTTTTAATTCTTCAATAATTTCTTTAAACCGCCCGCTAAGCAATAGTTCAGAAGGATTCGGAGGAATTGGTCCAGCAGTGATTAAGTCCAAGTTAGGATAAACATCCTTATGAATTGACTCTTTCAACTCTGCTTGGTTCACAATTAAACTGCTCATACCAACACCATTTTCAATACCAAATCCAAGGTGTGCTTTTGGCTTTCTTAGATCCAAATCGATCAGTACTGTTTTTTTACCAGACATTGCTATAATTCCTGCCAAGTTCAGCGCAATAAACGTTTTTCCTTCGCCTGAAATAGAAGAAGTAATTGCGATTGTTTTATAATTCGGGTGAATATATGCTAGATTTGTCCTTATTTTTCTCATGGACTCAGCCAAAACCGATTTTGGTTCATTGGTTACTAACAACTGTGAGAATTCTTCATTATGCACAGCTAAGGGAACTCCACCCATAACAAGTGCTTTTGGAGGTAAAAAGGATTCTAAGTCGTCCAATTGATTAATTTCATCGAACGAAACATATTTATACATTAGTAATGCTAAACCAATCACCAATCCAAACATCATAAATGATCCATAAATGAGTTTGCGATTTGGAGTAATCGGGCGTCTATCAACTGTTGCTTTTGTCAAAATACGATTATTCGATGACAAGCCTGCTTCTGAAATTGCATACAGTAATTTTTTTTCCGTTAATAATTGAAAGTACTTTTCATTCAATTCCTGAATGTTCTTTAAACGGTTAAACTCCATTTTCTTTTCAGGTAGTGATTTATATTCACTTTCAAATTCTGAAATGCGAGCAGATAATTCAGACTGTTTATTACTTAATCGCTTAAGGATTGCACTTATACTTCGGTTTATCAAATCCACTTTGTCAGAAATTCGGCTTTCTATACGTTTTACTTCTTTGCTTTCAGGTGTTAATTTAACTAGTAAGTCTTCTTTTTCTTCACTTAATTTATACAAATCTTGAAGATGCCCAGCGATTGGGTTTTCAAATGACTTACCCATTAATTCAGGTAGAATTCGATAAATATCATCCGAACTTGTCGCATTGATTAATTTTCGATCAACTCCTCGCAATATGTTAATTTCTTCTTCTAAGTTAAAAAGCTCCTCGTTCAATTCATCCACATCGGTGCGAAGTGATTCACTTTTCAAATCAGGATCTGGTATATTTTCCTTGTGTTGATAATCGGTTAGACTATCTTTCGATTTTTTCAAATCATTATCCAAAGAATCAAGTTGATTCTCGATAAACCTTAAAATGTTTTCAGATCCCTTTTTGCTGTTCAAATCATTGAATCCTATAAATGAATTTCCTACTGCAGAAACAACATCCTTGCACAAGAATGGGTTATGACCAACATAGGAGATTTTCACAGTTTGGGCTTGTACATCCAGCGGTTCAACCTTTAAGTTAGTCAACAGTCGATTTGTCAGTAAACTAGTTGAATTAAAAATGAAATATACATTTTTACCGTTAAGTTGATTTTTAAATCTTGTAATATCTTCCGATTTAATAATAATATCGAATTCAGGAGATTTCAATAAATGACCAATTTCGCCTTGAGTTGTCCTTTTTTTTCCTTTAAAAACATAGCTCAATTCAATTTTATGATTGTTATAAAATATATTTATCTCTTTGTTTATGATCGCTGAATCTTTAATGGACAAAATGTTCACAGAAAACAGTTCAGGAAAGTAATTTTCTTCAATCAAAAATTCTCCTCGGGTATAAATACTCACATTTAAATCAAGGTCCTTTAATGCTTCTTCGAATAGCAATTGAGACTTCATAAGCTCTATTTGCTTAAAATATTCGTTGTTGTTGTCTTTAAATCCTTGCACATCTAGCACTGCCTTTGCGTTATCCTCTGTGGCTAACTGCAAAACTAGCGAAGATTGAAACATTGGTTTAGTGTATCTCAAATAGAAAAAAGCCAATGTAAACATTAGCATTATGAGCAAAGCAGTCCACCACCAATATCTTCTAATTATAGTGCGAAAAATGGTATTGTCAAAAGTTTTGTTAAGAATAATTCCTTTTCTCATTGCCATACTTTTCTACTTTAATCGAGTAATTAATGTAAGAACTACAGCAGCGCTTGATATAATCGAAACTATCGGTGAAACTTCTCTAAGCACTTCCCTTGCCACTTGAGCAGAAGGTTCTACATATATATAATCATTTGCTTGTACGATCATGTCCGCATATTTAAGTCCTTCAATAACAGACATATCTAGAATATAGACTTTTCGTTGCCCATTTACGCGGCGCATAAGTTTGACTGTATTTGCTTTCCCTCTGTCTGTTATGCCACCAGCTTGCGCTAATGCTTCCATTAATGTCGTATTATTATTTTCGAGAAAAATAACTTTAGCTTCGCTACCTGTACCCGGAAAAACCACAACTCGTTGATTGGTTATTTTTACTTGAATGAAAGGATTTTCATATTCAGTGGCATACGAACTTTCTAGCAAATCCTGACATTGAACAACAGTTAACCCTGCAACTTTCACGTTATGAATCTTCGGCAGTTCAACCGTTCCATCACGTTTCACCAAATATTCTACTATTCTTGTATTGTTATTTTGCGCAATGTTGTCTAACCCGATCGACGCATCTAAAATTAATTCACCATCATTTGTACTTAATGTAAAAGTAATTTTATCGTCTGGTGCAATCACATAATCAGTTGTTGGCGCCATTGGAACAGAATCATTGTAAACAAGTTCACCTTTTGGCACTTTAAACATGATGTTTGAATTTACACCACAACTTGTTAACGAAGCCAAAGTAGAAACTACAATTAAGGTTAAAAAAGATAATTTATATGCTCTCATTTTTTATTTTCAGTCACTAAATTCATGTACAAATTCTCCATATTTTTCACTAATGTTGTATAATGAAATTTCTCCTTAACAAACTCCCAGCCTTTACTGGACATAGCTTGGCGAATTTCATCATTCTCAATAAGTGTCAATAACTTTTTTGTATACTCGTTTTTATCCCCTTTTGTTACAATATACCCTGTTTCGTTTTCCAGCATGATGTCACGCACACCACCAACATCCGTTGAAATAATTGGAACATTACACGCTTGAGCTTCTATCAGACTGACTGGAGTCCCTTCATTTTTAGAAGTCAAACAAATAATATCCATTCCTGGGTTGAAGCTTGCGATATCTGTAATCCAAGATGTCATTTCAATTTTAAAAATGTCATTTTGTGCAATCAAACGGATTCTTTCCTCAATTGTTGTGCGCTCTTCACCATCTCCAACAATGAATATCCTCACTTTTTTTGTAATTTCTTTTGACAATTGATCCACCACATCTAAAAAGAAGCCATGATCTTTAATGGGAGCAAGCCTTCCAATGATTGCAATCGCTACTTCATCGTCTTTAATATTGAATTTTTCACGTGTTTCAATACGCGCTTGAGCTGCATTTTTTTGGAATTTTAACAAATCAAAACCCAATTGAATGACGGATACTTTTTTTGGTTTGCAAATCTTGAAATCATGCGTTAATTCATGTTTTTGGAGCTCCGAAATGGCAACTATTTTCGTTGATTTTTTTGCTAAATTTTGTTCTATTTTTTTGAAAATAGAAGTCTTAATTTTTCCGAAATAACTGTGAAAAACATGACCGTGAAATGTATGTATAATGATAGGTACTTTACATGCATAGGCTGCTCTTCTTCCCAATGCCCCTGCTTTTGCAGCATGCGTGTGCACGATATCTGGTTGATACTCTTTGATAATTTGCTTAATCCGCTTGTATGCTTTTCGATCTGATTTCAAATTCGGAGTACGCTGCAATTCTTCAATAAGGATTGGTTTCACACCATATTCTTCCAAAATATGTAATGAATCGGCTTCTCCTTCTTCGGGCAATCCACCAACCAACATCGTTTCGAAATCATCCGACAAGAATTTCGTTAGAAAAGTGGCATTGTAAGTTGGTCCACCGATATTAAAACGATTGATAATCCGAAGAACTTTAATTTTTTTCTTTTCCATTAATTATGGCAATGTTTTTGACAAGATTCTTTCTTGAGAATGTTAAAAACTAATTGTTAAGCAAAGCAAATGTAATCAGTTTTATACAGATTTTTATAAATAAAATAATGTGCATGGTCAAAAGTACTTTCATTCTATTTCTTGTTGTCTCCAATTTTATCTTTTCACAAGTCGATATTCAGCAAAAGGTGAAAGCATTTGTTGCTTATCCTGGCTTTGAAAATGCTAGTATTAGTTTTCAAGCTATTGATTGTGCAACTGGCATTGAAATTGTAAGCATTAACCCATCCACTTCGCTTTCCCCAGCATCGACGATGAAATTATTTTCTACAGCTACAGCCATTGAAGTATTGGGACCAAATTACCGTCCTTCGACTTTTTTGTATTACGAAGGAGAGATCAAAGACAGTATTCTTCACGGAAATATTTGGATTGTTGGTGGAGGTGACATGGCTGTTGGAAGCAAGTACTTTTCAGAAGGAACGGACAAAACTCGATTCTTGAATGATTGGACAGCATCAATAAAAAGTGTAGGAATCAAAGAGATAAAAGGTTCTGTGATTGGCGATGCTTCAAAATTTGGGTACGAAGGTGTGCCTGATGGTTGGAATTGGTCGGACATGGGAAATTACTACGGAGCTGGATTTTCAGGACTTTCCATTTATGACAATCAGCTTGAATATCATTTCAGCACAGGTGCATCAGGATCCACCTCAACGCTCACGAGAACAGTTCCATTTGTTCAAAATTTAAATTTCTTGAATTATATCTCCAGCGCAGCTGTCAGTGATGACAATTCATACATTTATGGAGCACCGTTTTCCATGGAACGCTTTGGAACAGGAAAATTACCACAAAACAAAAATGATTTTATGGTAAAAGGGAGTCTCCCAGACCCTGAAATGCAAACGGCTTATGAACTTTTTATATATTTAAAAGAAAATGGTATTTCCGTTCAAGGCGGTTCGAAGTGCAGAAGATTATATCTCGCTCCATTAAAAACTGAGTTAACACTTATCCAAGAATTCAAAGGTAAAACAGTGCTAGAACTTGCTACACCAACTAATCACAAGAGCATCAACATGTTTGCTGAAGGACTTTTGTGCAACGTTGGATTCAAACAAACAGGTGATGGATCAACGAATGCAAGTACGGAATATGCCGAAAAATATTGGTCTAAGCGTATCAAGACAACTGGTCTTTACATCAAAGATGGAAGTGGTTTAGCTCGAACGAATGCAGCAAGTGCGTCTCATTTTTGTGCTTTCTTAAAATCCATGTACGAATCGGTGAATTATAAATATTTTCTTTCAACTTTGCCAGTTGCTGGTGTTTCTGGAACTTTGTCGAGTGTGTGTAAAAATGAAGCCGCACATGGCAAAATGAAAGCAAAAAGCGGAACGATGTCCCGTGTTAAATCGTATGCTGGTTACATTGAATCAAGTTCGGGTAAAACCATTGCTTTTTCAATCATTGTGAATAATTACAATTGCTCAAACTCAGCAACAGTGCAGGAAATGGAAAAGATTTTTAATGCGCTTTCTTCTCTATAATTACAGTAGGCTGAGGCTCTCGAAGTCTACTGTAATTTCGTTTCGAAAGCAACAATTTCGCGCCAAAACTCCGTAATCGTTTTGTTTTGAGATTTCAGCATTCTTGGAACAATACTTTCTTCTGTAAATCCTGGAGTTGTGTTCACTTCTATGAGGTAAGGTGTATTGTTGACCAACATAAAATCAATACGCGATATCGATCTCAAGCGCATCAGCTGATAAATTTTAACGGCTAAATCCTGTACTTTTTTCGTGGCTTCCTCAGAAATTCGAGCAGGAACAATTTCCTGAGATTTACCAAGGTACTTTGCTTCGTAATCAAAAAATTCGTTCTCACTTACAATCTCCGCCAAAGGCAATGCAACTGGCCCATCAACCGTATTGTAAACCCCACACGTGACTTCCGTTCCATCCAAAAAAGACTCGATGACCAATGAATTTCCTTCGGCACGGGCTTTTTGAATTGCTGGTTCAAGTTCAGTCAATTGATTTACGCGCGAAATTCCAAAGCTTGATCCAGAGTCACAAGGCTTCACGAAAACAGGTAAACCGAGTTCTTGAATGATTTCGTTGACATCGTAAGTATCATTGCGCAAAAGCAAGGTTGATTTAGCTATGGGAACATCAAAATTCTTCAAAAATTGATTGCAATACCATTTGTCAAACGAAAGCTCCGAAGCCAGCGCGTTGCTGTTGATGTATTTTATACCATATATATCAAAAAGTGCTTGGAGTTTGCCGTTTTCTCCTGGATCTCCGTGTGTATAAATGATCACAAAATCCATCTTTTTCAATCCATCCGTTGCTACAAACGAAGCTGAATTCAAATCAAACGGATACCATTCGTTGTTCCATTCCGCCTTACATTCTGTTTTGGACAAAACAATTTTGACCGCTTGATGTTCTTTCGGGAAATTCCGAACAATAGTATCACCACTTTTCATCGAAATATCAAACTCCGACGAAAATCCACCACAAACAACACCGATTACCATAATATTCTTTTTTACGAAGTTAGTTTCATTTCAAATCCGATATTGACAAGTACATTGAAAGTTTTTAGGTTTTACTTGTTAATTGCAAGACCAACAGAGAGAATCAGAGCGAGAATGAGAGCGAGAATGAGAACGAGAGCGAGAATGAGAACGAGAACGAGAGCGAGAGCGAGGATAATATCTAGTCTTAAGAAAAATCAATTAGAAAATATTCGCTCTCTGATATTGTTCGTCATTCTCGCTCTGTTTATCACTCTGATTACCTATCTTTGCCCTATGGGAACAATACGTCAGAACAAAATTGAAGGAGTAATCCAAGAAGAACTATCCACTTTTTTGCAACGCAATGCGCGTGAAGTATGCTTAGGCGCCATGGTGAGCGTTACGCAGGTGCGCATCACTTCCGATTTATCTTTGGCGCGTTGTTATTTGAGTATTTTCGCTGGACCTTCCAAGGAAGAAGTATTGGAAAGTGTAAAAATTCACTCAAGCAAAATTCGCGGGGATATTGGAAAACGTTTAAAAACCATGAAAAAATTACCGCAATTAAGCTATTTCATTGATGATTCCTTGGATTATGCAATGAAAATTGACGAATTATTGAAAAAATAATATTCCATCAAAGTTTCCTACTACATAGCGAAACGTTATTTATCTGCCAAGCGGAAGAAAAATGTCATTAATTTAATTACTCGCATTTCGGTTGTTGGCATCGCCGTAATCACTGCGTCTTTGGTTATTCTTCTTTCAGCTTTTAACGGTATCGAAAAAATGGTGGAATCTCTTTATTCGGATTACGACACTGCGATTACCATTCGATCGAAAAATTCAAAGACCTTTTTTGAAAACCAACTTCCCATTGATAAACTCAAAAAAGTGGAAGGTGTTCACTTATTGTCGAAAGCTGTAGAAGAAACCGTTGTTTTGAAACACGAAAAAAAATGGCTGAATGCTAGTATTTTAGGTGTTGAACCGGATTTCTTGACGATGACCGACATGAAAAACCACATGGTGGATGGTTATCCAACGCTGAAAGAAAACAATCAAGATGTTGGCATCATCGGAGCAACTTTGTTGGATAAACTAGAAGGTTACATTCCCCAAAGCATCGGTACTGAAACGATAATTATTTACGGCCCAAAGCGAGACATGAAAATGCGTTTAGGGAAAAATCCTTTCAACATGCGGGTTTTACCACTTGCTGGGCGGATGAATTTCAACCGTGAAGTAAACGAAGAAAGTTTGGTCATTTCCCTAGGGTTGGCTCAAGAAGTTTTGGGCTATGATGAAAACGAAATTTCGGCGCTTTTTGCAACAGTTAAAACTGGATATGACAAAAACGATGTGAAAGAAAACATCCAAAAAACACTTAATAATCAATTCGTTGTAAAAACCAACTTTGAAAAAAACGCACTCATTTTTCAAACCAGTAAAACCGAGCGAATGATCGTTTTGGTTATTTTGGCGTTCATTTTCATTCTTGCATCTTTCAACCTGGTAGCTTCGATCACCATGCTATTCGTAGAGAAAAAAGACGACATTGAAACGTTGCGTAGCATGGGAGCACACCGTTCTGATTTGTTCAATATTTTCTTTTACGAAGGACTTTTAATCGCCGCGAAAGGCATCCTCTATGGTTTATTGTTCGGCTATGGAATCTGTTTTGCACAGTTGCAATTTGGTTTACTTCAAATGCCAAATTCCAATGGCGAAGCATTTCCGATTATGCTCACGTGGGCTGATGGATTTATTATTCTATTTTTGGTGAGTTTATTAAGTGTTTTGGCAAGCTATTTTCCAGTGAGAATGTTGATTAAACGGAATTTGAAGAAGGAGTGAGATGGAATTAATCAAAAAAACACTGAACAATAAATTTTTAATTTCCATTTATGTTGGACTTCTTGCTGCATTTTTCAGTTCGTATGCGTTATCGATTGGTTTATCGAAAGAAAGTAATTTTCTAATTGGTGAGGCAACAGCTTATGGAATTGACATAAATGCACGCATAAAATTCGTATATACACTAATCGCAATTGGTTTTGTTGCAGCCATTTTAACATCTTATGCTTTATCCAAATTTGGAACCCATTTCCTTTCAAAAATTGATTCGCAGCCTTCTCACTTAATTCTTTTTTTAACGCTGATTTTTGCATGTGTTTCCATGCCGAATCCGTTTGATTCAACCACGTTTTGTTTTCTAAACATCATATTAATTGCTGTTTGGAGCTTATCGATATTGGGTTTTCATTTAGAAGAAAATGAAATCCAACATAGACTTGCGAGCCATTTAATTGTGCTAATTAATGTCTTTGTCCTCTTTCAAAATTGGATAATCGTGCTGCTCTTACTTGGAATACAAATCCTTATCATTTTTAAGAAAGTAGAAAGTCCGAAAGTGAATCTAGTTCATTTACTTATCGGTTCTTTGCCCATTGCAATTACATTGGGTGTCGAATTGACTATGATTTTGAATCAGCGCAACATATATCTTACAAACTATTGGCTACCAATTTCCTTGTTTGTATTTGTATTTGCTTTGTGGTTTCTAGTGCGAAAATCACATTTAAAATCTGAATTACATCAGTTTTACAAAATTCAACTTCCCTTGCTTATTGTTTCTCTAGCGAGTTTAATGTTTTATGCGCCAATTCAATCTTGGAATTCAGAAATGTTTGAAATGGCAAATGAATTGAATCCTGTTATGCTCACTGCTGTTTACAATAAATTACCTGTTCTTGATTTCGTCTCGTCGCACCTATTTAGTGATTTTTCAGCCCAAATGGTCTATGTGTTTCTAAACGGCTACAACAACACGCAAGATCCGACAATTTACAAATGGATTCCAATGATTTTTTCCATGTTGGTTTCCTATTATTTCTTAAAATCGGTTGTTGGCGAAAAATTGTTTGTAGGAGCATTCATCTTGTTTTTACCATTTACCACACTTTTCTTTCCAAGTGTATTTGGTTTTGTTTTAATACCAATTCTACTGATCAAAAAATTTATTGAATCAAGCAAAACCAAGTTCCTTTGGTTCAGTTTTGTTTCCGTAGTTCTACTTGGATTTTGGCGAGTCGATTTGGCTGTAGGGATTATTTCATCGTTCGTTTTTGTTTTGCCTTTTCTATTTTTTCTTAAAAAGGAATTTCGAAAGTCACTGATAGTTTTTGTAAGTCTTGGATTGATTATTGGTGGTTTCATTTTGTTTCTAATGAATAAAATGCGTCCTAATCTTCTTCAAGAAATGGCGCACTATTTTGGAGCTGGACAAGCGCATGGCATTCACACACTAACTCACAATGAATCGAGTTTATTCTATTTGGATTTCTACATTCTCCCCATCATCATTGTGTCGATTTTAGTGGCATTGATTGCCAATCGAAAAAATTGGATTTCGGATTCATTTTATTTTCCAATGCTATTGCTCATTGGCTTTTATTTATTCAATCTGCAACGAGGTTTGGTGAGACATTCTTTTGTCGAAAACGTTGAAACGATAATTCTGTCCTTTTCTTGGTTAATTGTTTTGATATTTATACACAGATTTTTAGCCTATAGAAAGCTATCTCTTTTTTTTGGAGGAGCATTGCTTGTAGGTTTTTTCGCTTCAATCAATCCGAGTATAAATTGGAACTCATTACTTGATGCAGACAAGAAATTTTCGCTAACAAATCTACCCGAGTTAAATGAAACCAAAATAATTCGAACAATTGACAAACCAACAACCGACCATGATGAGCTAGTTGCGTTTTTAAAATCTAACCTTTCGGAAAAAGAAACATTTATAGATTTTTCGAACACACCAATGCTTTACTATTACACGCAAAAAGAAGTTCCGTCGTTGTTTTGTCAGTATTTGCAAAATACAGTAGATGGTTTCTTGCAAGAAAAAAATCTGAATTTATTGCGTCAAAAGTCCTTGCCGTATGTTGTTTTCAATCACGTTCCTCGTGGCTTTTTCGATGTATCCGATGGTATTCCAAATGAAGTACGATACTACCGAATAACAGAATTCATCTACAAAAACTACAAACCATTTAAGACTATTGGTTCTTTTGCTGTTTGGATCAAAAAAACGAAAAAAGTGCAATCCGAATTAAACCTATCGAACGAAATTGATCGATGGTATTTGGGTAGAATCCCTTATTTCTGGAAAGCCGAAAAACAACAAAAAGGATTCAAATTCAGCAGAACTGTTTCATGCAAAAAAGAAAAGAATCAGTTAACCAACATTAAACCTGGCGATTTCCTTCAGCTAACCATTCAAAGCATTAAAGATGACAATCTCATTCTTAGAGGTTTTTCTCAAGACAGCTTAAAATTTGAATGTCATATGTTTTTAGGAAAAGGGACGAACAAATACCTTGTTCCAATTGGTGCATCCTACAATGCAATCACCCACGATAGCTTATCATTGAACTTTGAAACAGCTAATTTTGTGAAAATTCGTAAACTTGACATCGGCAAATTGCATTGAATACACGAAGAAAAATAGCTATTGACAGAATTTTAGGCATTGTTGTGGCTATTCCTTTGAATTGGCTTGTGCGATTGGTTGGATTTTTAACACGCTTTGATCATTCGCTCACAAAACCAAAACAACGCATCATTATTTGCAAATTCAAAGGAATGGGAAGTATTATTCAAAGTACTCCACTGATTTCCACCTTGCGAAATAAATACCCCGAAGCAAAAATTGTGTACGTTTCATCCATTGAAAACAAAGGCATAATCAATGAAATAAAAACCATAGACGAAGCTTTGTACGTGAATGATTCAAGCATTTTTCGATTAATCGCAAGTTCCATCTCATTGATTTCTAAATTAATCCGAAAAAGAGGCGATTTGTATATTGATTTAGAAATTTATTCAAATTACTCAAGCATTATTGCGACTTTAAGCATGGCGACAGATCGCTTTGGATTTTATTCAAAGGACAGTAGATACCGCATGGGCATGTATACGCACATGATGTATTTCAATACAACAGCGCCCATTGCAGATGTTTACTTGCAGTTTGCCAGAATGCTTCATTGCGAAAACATTTCAACAGAATCGTATCGATTTGAGTCTGAAAAATTCGATACTAAAAGTCACATTGTCATCAATGTAAATGCTTCTGATTTGCGCATCGAACGAAGATGGCCGAGTAATTTATTTACCGAATTAATTCACAAAATCAGAGCGCTGTATCCATCCTTTGAATTTTATTTAATTGGATCAAAATCTGAATCAGATTATGTCAAAACTGTTTCTTCTATCTTTGAAACTGACCCGAACGTTCATGATTTAAGCGGAAAAACATCACTCAAAGAATTGATTCAACTGATCGGTGAAGCGACTTTGGTTATCACGAATGATACTGGCCCCATGCATGTCGCGGCTTCCATGAATAAAAAAACAGTAGCATTATTTGGTCCTTGCGCTCCATCACAATATGCGATTGGCAACACCATTTACCCCATTTACAAGAATGTATATTGCAGTCCATGCGTGCATGAATTTATCATTCCGCCATGCAAAGGAAACAATCAATGTATGCGACTAATCGAAGTGAATGAGGTATTAATGGCTGTTGATTTATTGCTGAGGGACCAATATCGTGTTTTAGATGCGCAAAGGAAAGTGTATAAAACAAGTTCAACTTCGACATTGGGAATTGTCACGCGATAAGTGGTTCATTCAACGAAAACCATGTTGCAAACGTCATCAATTTACACTTATTTCGAAAAAGGAAACTTGCACCAAAAAATTGTAATAAAATGAGAATTCCCATCTTTCTGTTTTTTCTTGGATTAGGGCTTAATTCAGAAAGCCAAATAAACCCAAGATTAAAAATTGCACTAGAAAGTAATGGCTCAAATTTCGCCGAGAGCTCACCATTTTTAGGTTTTGGATATGGTCAAAATTCTATTTCGGCTGGGATTCAACTTTACGACAATTTTGATGTTTTGCTAAATTTTGGATATGCGAGTGAAGATTTTATTTTTGATACAAATAAAAATCCGAACAGAAAAAAAATCGTGACAAGTGGGATAGTTCTGAATTACCGTTTCTTAAAAGACTTTTGGATTAGTCCATCAATTAACTTGCAGGGTGGATTTGGGATTGCTTCGAATATGAAAGATCAGTTTATGGATAACCGAATGAAAGTACGTCCTGATATAAGCAGTTATGTTATATACACTTACCATTCGGAGAGTTTCACTTACGACAATTTCTACCGCTTTAACCGCTGGAAATTCAATTTTTCACCAAAACTCATCGTTTCTTTTAAAATGAAAGACTTCAATTTTGATATTGGTGCAGGATATGCTTGGAACTCTTTTGATGTATATGTTCACGAAAATGAACTCAGAAAAGTCAAAATGAACGGAATCACATTTTCAGCGAGCCTGGGCTATCGATTTAAATCTTGGAAAAAAGAAAAATAAATCAAACGCATTCGCTTCTTTCCCAACCTTCTCGCATTTCCATTCGTTTCTATTTTAATACATATTACTTATGGAAGTGTTTTTATCCAAAAACAAAATACCTATGAAAAATTTCATTTTGTTTATATCTGTCATTCTAGTCTTGCTTTCATGTAAAAAGGAAAAAATTGATGTGCCTGAAATAATTGGAAAATGGCAGTTTTATCACTTTGCGGATATTCGAACAAGCTCTTTTAGCCCCGAAAAATTCCTGAATTTCAACTCATACGTTACATCAGGATATTATTATCCTTTTGCGTATGACATCGAAAAATACGGAGAAATGACCTTGGAACTTAGCGAAAAAGGTGAATTTATATTCTCGTCTTACGAAGGAACTGAAAAATTTCGGGTAGTTGGCAAAGAACGAATTGATATCGAATACTTAGGTGGAATTTTAGACGGCTGGAATTTTGAATTGAAAAACAAGACAGGACAATCTTTCGAATTCAAGCTTTTCTATGATATGACCAATAATAAGCTATACACTGTTCCATGGATAAAAGGAACAGTATATAATGCTAGTAATGCTCCTTACTCAGGTGGAGATTTGTCTATCGAACTGCTTGGGGTAACTTTAAATTTCGGATACGATTCACAGGGTGAAAATGATTCTTATTATATACATGAATATTTAGGTTACTTTGAAAAATTATGAAAAAGGTAGTTTTGTTTACATTTTTATTCAATCAAATATTCTTGGGGGCTCAAGATACGCTGAGCGCAAATAGATGGAGCCATGAAGTTAAAATAAATTTTTATTCTGACTTAATCTTTTATGGAGGACAAGAATTGAACTATCAAACTAATTTTAGAATTTCTGATAATTTCAAATTTGGAGCTCGAATCGGATTTTTCTACCACAAGCGAAAAGAATTTAATTATGAAATGCTTCCTTTTTATCTTACATCTGAATTGTCTCTTGGGAAAAATAAAAGCATCTGCATGGATATTGGAACTCCTCTATTACTAAACGAAGATTCGAAACGTATGAATGCAATCTATCCTTTTTGGGCTTCTAGTGATTACACCCCCTCATTCTACGCATTTAGAAAACGCATAATATTTATTTCACAATTTTCCTTTAAATTCAGAATTTACAAAGGAATACGAGCTTCGATTGGTTTGAATAATTATTGGGGAAGTAACACAACTAGTGGATCTTGGTTTGTAACTGTTGGACTAAAAGGTGGAGTTGCTTATCAATTTTAATTATATGCAATGTCAATAGGTGTCGTTCTTCTCATTTACCTTTCAAAAAAATAGCACCACTTTTTGCCAAGAAAATTCAAGAATGCCGCCAATTCACTATTACTTTTTCAGCTAGTCTAGGCTATCGATTTAAATCTTGGAAAAAAGAATAAATAGTTGAATTGACTTTTTCAACGAATCATCTCATTGAAACGTTATGTAAATATGAATAAAGCGACTTTATTTTTTGTTCTAATTCTTTCTTTGACCTCTTTTTCACAAAAGGGATCACTTAATCTTGAATTTCACACTTCCTTTAATTTTACTGTTTTAAACCGCGAACCAACTTCTTCGATTCTTGGATATGGAATAGGATTTAATGCTGAATTTCAACAAGCAAAACCTGTACGTTTCTCCTTAGGTGTTGAATACAACGTAACCCGTCAAAAAGCAGATGCTTTGATGTATAATGGTCATTCCTCACCTGGCACACATATCAGTCAAACAAACTTAAGTTTTCTATCTATTCCGTTACGATCAAATTTTTACTTGGGCAAACGTCAACGGCTATTGCTCAATTCTGGCCTTGCATTGGACTTTCATTTAAAAGAAAAAGCAATTGCCGATTCACCTTTAAAAGAAGGTGATTTTAAGACATCTTTAAGTCCGCGGATATTCAACTTTTCGCCAATTGTTGGAATCGGTTGGGTATTTCCTATGGAAAAAATTCAGTTAGTAGTAAAAACGGAACTCCGCTATGGAATGCTAGTTCTAAATGATTTTGGTCCACATGGTGTTTTTGGAACGAATCGCTTTGCTCGCTTGGTTTTTGGTATGAAATTTTAAGTTAAACAAAAAATTCACTCAACCCACCCAAAATAAATCGCATTTTACACCAATTGATCGCTTATAATTCCTGAAATCCATAAATTTGAAGGATTAAACTAATTTTGTATTAAATTTTGAAATTATGATGCGAATATTGTACGCCATTTTATGGTTCACATTGGAATATTGTTTACGCATTTTTTACCCCAGACAAAAACTCATTAACTCCCCAAAAGAATTTTACGGTCGTACGATTTATGTTTCCAATCATGCTGCCTCTTTCATGGATCCCTTGGTTGTAGCGTCTTTGCGTCGACCAATTGTGTTCTTTATGACGCGTTCAGATATTTTCACTCCTTTCATGAAACCAATTCTTTGGGCGTCTCACATGCTCCCGATCTACAGGCAACACGACGGAGAAGATACGAAAGGGAAAAATGAAGAAGTTTTTAATACCTGTGCAAAAATCCTAAGTTTTGGGCGTAATCTCTTGATTTTTGGTGAGGGATTTACCGATGATGTTTTTATCCGCAGACTAAAACCAATAAAAAAAGGAGCCGTTCGCATTGGATTTATTACACTGGAGAAAATAAATTGGAACAAAAAAATCTACATCGCGGCGGTTGGTGTTAATTATTCAGATCCAAATGAAATGCGCAGCGATTTACTTGTATCGACATCAGACAAAATATGTTTGAATGATTACAAGGAGGAGTTTTTAGCAAATCCAAATAAAGTCATCAATGAGTTAACGAAACGTGTTGAAGAATTGTTAAAAGCACAATTGACCCACATCGAAGATGCAAAAATGGCTCCGTTTCATGAAAATGTAATGAAATTGACGCGAAAAGGAATGAATGTAGATTGCAGTGATCATGCCATTCAACTTGAAAAACGCTGGAAGTATTCACAACATTTAGCGCATTGGTTCAATGCGAATGTAACTCCTGAAAATACTGCTTTAATGGAACTAAAAATTCGCTTAGAAACATATTTTAAATCTCTGAAATCGAAAAAGATAAGCGAGCGAAATTTAGTTGAAATGATGGCAACCAATGGCAGTCGAACAAAAGAACTCTTGTATCTCATTGGATTGTTCCCTTTTATGCTTTTAGGGCTTATTCACTGTGCGCTCCCCTATTTCTTCATCAAACGTTTCGTGGAAAAATCCTTTAAGCGTCGTGTATTTTGGAGTTCTGTGAAACTGCTACTAGGCATGATAATCATTGGATTGTTAAATATTCCTGTGATCTTTTTGTTTCACAATTTCGTGTTTCCAAGTTACTGGCTCGGATTCTTGTATTATTTACTCATCGGACTTTTCGGCTTGGCTGCGTACATGTGGTTTCGTTACTTCAAACGTTTCAATGAGAAAGGGAAAATGTTAAAGATGGACCTTAAGCCAATTTGGAATGAACGAGAAGAGATATTGAAAGAAATTGAGAGACTTATTCCGATTTTGTAATTTGCTATTAAAAACCAACTTATAGAATGTCAACCTCTTTCAAAGGAGGAATCAAATTCGTTTCTTAATGGCCGCTTTTTTCCTTGGTTTTGGTTTTGGCGCTGGAACAGGCTCTTTTAAGGGTTCAAAAACTACTTCGCGCGCATATTCTCTAACGCCGCACGTATCTTCAACACTTAACTTCACCATGTATTTTCCTGGCTTTTTGTACACATGTTTCAAGATGGGTTCATCCGAATCAGAACCATCACCCAATTCCCATTTGATGGAAGTTGCATTTGGGAAAGATGCCCATAAATTCGCCACCAAATCACCTTTAGGACTTCGAGCAAACTTTACATCCCAAATATTTTCATGAAGCTTAAACGCTTCTAATTGTGGCAACACATATTCTGCCGCAGCACGTTGTATTATTTTAGCAAGATCTGAGTCAATAGTTTTGGTGTAGACACCTTCAGGAGATTCTCTAAAAATAGAGCAAAAGAACGTACACGCAGATAGATAAGAACCGTTTTTATTCGGATGGGCCAAATCAGCATCGTATAAATTGATGGTTGGATTTTCTTCAACTACTTTTTTCCAAACCCGACCAACAGGCACAATTGGCACATGGTAATAATCGGAAATGTAATGATAACCTTTCGCGATGGTGTCAGACATTTTGTAATAATTGTCAACTGTTTCGTCCAATTCATATCCTTCTTTGTAGCCCCAAGTCATATAGAAAAGAAGCTGCGTACATGGATTATTTAGCTTAATGGTATCAATAATTCCACTCAAATAAGGAATGGTTGCTGTGTCAAGATACTCAACCGGGTGAATAAACTCACGCGAATAGCCTTGTAAAACGACGTAGTCCCATTTTCTACTATTGATTGCCTCATACATATCTGCACGTTCTGAATGTTGCTTAAAAGAGAATCCACTATGCGTGCTCATTTCTACATTCACCTTTTTTCCTTTTTCCTTCGCTATTTTATCGAAAATAAAAGGCATGGAATTCATGTGCGTGTAGCTATTACCTATAAATAAGATATCAAGTACATCATTTGTTTGCGCGATGGCAGAAGTGCCAAAGAAAAAAGATACAATTAATTTAAAATATCTTTTAATCATATATTCTCTAAATTTATTCATCCAAAATACAAAAAACTATTATTTGCAAAAGTTGAACCAAATTACTAACCTTTGATAAGTTTCGCTATTTCCCCCAATTTTTCGGAAGTTACCTTTAGTTTTGGTTTTGTAAAATCCATATCATTCAAACTATTGATTGGAATCAAATGTATGTGTGCATGTGGAACTTCCAAACCTATAACGGTAACCCCAATTTTCTTGCAATCGAACACCAATTTCATTTTTTGCGCAACTTCTTTTGCGAACAAAATCATCGCTGACAAATCGCTGTCTTCCATGTCAAAAATAAAATCGGTTTCCTTCTTAGGTATAACAAGTACATGTCCTAACTGAACAGGCATAATGTCCAAGAAAGCCAAAAAATCATCATTTTCAGCTACTTTGTATGAAGGAATTTCACCTGAAACAATTCTGGAGAATAGGGAGCTCATTATCTTGAAATTTCAACGATTTCAAACTGCATCACGCCATTTGGCGTAACGATATCAGCAATTTGACCTTGCGCTTTTCCGAGTAAACCTTTGCCGATAGGAGAATCAACAGAAATTTTCTTTTCCTTCAAATTAGCTTCGTTCTCAGCAACGAGTGTATATTCCATCTCCATGTCATTCTGGATGTTTTTCAATTTGACTCTTGACAAAATAAAAACTTTGGAATTATCTATCATCGTTTCATCGATCAAACGAGCATTCGATAAAATTTCCTCTAATTTGGAAATTTTCATTTCTAACAACCCTTGTGCTTCTTTGGCTGCATCGTATTCTGCATTCTCGGAAAGATCACCCTTGTCTCTTGCTTCAGCAATCTGATTCGATATCGCTGGACGCTCTACCGTTTTCATTGTATGTAAATCTTCTTTCAGTTTCTTTAAACCTTCTGCTGTATAATAATTTATTTGTGACATGTTGCGTATTTATTAAAACAAAAACAAGAGAGCCCCAAAGGACTCTCTTGAATTACAAATATATGAAATATTAATTATTTGATGCTAATCGTAGCTCCAATTGTGTGGATTACGCCAAAAACACCTGCAAATCTAGCAGCGTATTCAATTCCTAAAGCACTTTTCTTTTCACCAACCAATGCGTCTACTGAAAATCCGCATGTAGGACCGATTAAGGCATTTGAACGTTTCTCTTGAGAGAAGATATTTTTCTCATAAACATAACCAGCTCTTAAATTGAATGCCAATTTATTTGCTGTCATTCCATAATCCAACCCTATTCTAAATTGATCATACGAAAATGAATTAGCTGTAAAACCAAGTGCTAAAATCAATTTATTTTTTTCATTAAAAATGAAATCGTAAGAACCACCAATGTTCAACAAAGAAGGCATTTCAAATGTTGCTGATCTTTGTTCTAATGAACCAATGAAACCAGTTGTCAAGTGAGTAACTTGAGTATTCAAACCATCACCTTTATACTTCATAACTGGACCTACATTCTTTAAGGCAATTCCAAACTTGATTTGTTCTTGTTCTCCAGTTACATATCTAATCCCGGCGTCTATAGCAATACCAGTTGACTTAAGATTGGAAATGCTTTCAGAAATAACTTTAAAGTTAATACCTCCTGAAATTGAACTTGAGAAAGTTCTCGCATACCCAATATTAAACACATTCGCTCTTGGTGAAAAAGTTCCGATATTACCTTCAGGGTTTTGAACCGTGGTAATAGCAATATCTCCATAATTCAAAGCTTGAATACTTACGGCAATGACACTGTTCTCAGAAATACGCTGTGCAAGTCCTGCACTATTCAACGAAGCACCAACAGAAGAACCCATCCAATTTGTATAATTGAATTTAATCTGAGTTTTGTTCGTGAAGGACAATCCAGCAATATTCGAAAAAGTTGCTTCCAAGCCATTTGTAGACGCAAAACCTGCATCACCGATTGCTGAACTTCTAGCCCAAGGATTAATTAACAAATGAGCTGCCCCTGCTTGACCAGATCTGTCTTCATTTCCAGCGTTACCTGCGAAGCTCGCAAAAAGAGCTCCGCATATAACGATTGTTTTAATATTTAAGGTTGTATATTTCATATCTACTTTCTTTAATTTTTAAATACCTTGAAGATCGACTTGTCTCATACCAGCGAAGAATTTCAATACACGCTCGCCGATGTCTGGAACATCAACGTGAATTAAATAAACACCAGAAGCAATCGGAATTCGTTTATTGTTATTTAAATCCCAATCAACAGAAGTAATTTCACTATCCTTATTAAATGTTCGAATCAATTTACCATTTGAAGAATATATATTAATTGTACATTTTTCAGGTAAGTTCGTAATTTTCACACGTGTATCAATTCTAGTTCTTTCATACTGTGAAAACGCATAATAAGGGTTTGGAACAATGTTAATCATATCCAACGCACTTGCTAAAGCTTCTGTATTGCCTACATTACTAGCAAAACCATCCATATTCCAAGAATACATTGGGCGACCACCATTTAATCCAGTAGTTACATAATTTTTGTATTCTTTGTTCATACGAATTTTAATTGTCACATCAGAACTACGTGTTGTTTGTCCTGGAACTGTCATTGGATAACCAACCCACATCAAGTTACTATATAACTTTTTAAATGCATTCTTACCATCTACAGTAGTTCCAGTTTGCATAATATTAAACTGAGCCTCTAAGTAGTTTCCAGCACCATTGTCCACAGAAGGAATATAAGGAGGGAAATCTGTTAATGTTGGGTAACCGTTTATTTTCTTCATATCTGCAGCAAACACCCAAATTGGCTGAACACCTCCAAAAATCGGTTCACCTGAATTCAACATCATTCGTGAACTAGGATTCCAACGCATGTCTGCTCCATTATCTGAAGACAAGAAGGAATTTTCACCAAAAGCCATATGCATACGTGTTCCTGTTTCTAAATCAATAGCATAACCTGGGAACCAACCCATACCATCACCTGTTCCATCAGGTTGATTTTCTTTATTAACACTTGCACTTTTTCTAAGCTCACCAGGTTTTGCACCACCTACATTCAAAGATTGTACTCTACCCATCTCAATGACAGGACATCTAGTCCATTTTGATTTATCAGAAGTGATTACGATGTCCACACTTGGATGATAAGAAATACCTGCATTGTTTCTACAGAAGTCAATGTTACCTTGATCACCTACTGGATGGTAAGCTAAAGGCATATAATCTGCTTGATATCCAGTCAATTTATGCGGAGCAACACCACCATTTAGAAGTTTGGCGAATACTTTTGCATTGTCAAAATCGACTTCATCCTTGTAATTTTTAGGATCAATCCATGCATCTGAACCTGCTGGTAAATGATCTGTGGTTGGAGATTCATAGGTTCCAGATCGAATCCAATTCGTAGGGAAGAATTGATCATTATCCGGAACAAAAGTCATCCAAAGATTATTACTATCCGCAAAATTAATTGTAGCAGCTAAAGGGTCTGTTACGTTATAAGTAACTGGACCTGATTGTTCAGCAGGTACATATTTATCTTGGAAAATTTGAATAGATACACCCCATTCTGGAATAATCTGCTCATTGTCTTCTGAAATCCATCTATCCGAGCTAATTTGATCAAGAATTTGCGAAGAACCTTGACTTGCATATCGATATACTGTCCATTCAGCCGTATCCGCAATTGTATTAGAAATAGTGTTAGAAGTATACTCATCAAATTTCAATACAAAATAACCTGGTGCAACGTTCAATGGATCAATTACTTTTACTTTAATTGGACCTCCATTGATTTCGTAAGTAGGATCAGCCATAGATCCAGCACTTAAGATTTGATTTGTTGAAGCACTTGTCAATTCCAAAATTCCATAACCATTTCCAGTACCATCAAGACGCGTAATTCTTGGAATTGTTCCAAACTCAACATTTTGATAAGTTCCATCTGCTTCTGGACGCGGATTGTGTGGGATTCCTGCTTGAGCACGAATAGCTGTTTGGTTGTAACCTAAACGAGAAACGATATAAGGTGTTTTTTGACCATCCAATAAATCTGGATCGTTGTAATCAAACTTTTTATATTCGTTGTGAGCGTAAGCAACCGCAACATAATAATACGTTTTGTGATTAATCAATCGTTTATCTCCACTCGCAAATGCATCTTCTGTTAATCTAAAGCTATGTTTAATTCCTGTATTAGAACCATTCACTTTTACAACAGGAGAGGCAAAGCCAATTGACTCATCAAATTCCCAGTTGATGATTTTGCTAACCTCATCTTTGATGTCGCATTGAGCAACAAGTCTAGCTTTTGTATTGTCAGAAATATCCGCAACAGAAGCCGCGTCATTTACCATTTGGAAAATTTGATATCCTTGGAATTTGTAACGACGATTAGTAACTGTCGGAGGAATATTGATATCATCAATTTCATTATATGTCTCGTTTCCATTATTCGAAGGAGTCGGGTTGTCAATCATTAATACTAACTCATTTTCCAATTCTTGAATTGTTAATCTAGGAGCATTTGGTGGATCAATAATTCTAAAGCATGCATCGAACAAGGCTTGCGCTTTTGTATCCGCAACTTTCATCACAGCAACTGATTCTTCAGGTCCCTCTAAAGATCGACCATAAACTATTCCAACTGTGATGTTATTCATTGCTCCTGGTAATAATGTAAAAGGACCAGCTGATTGAACCAATCGTCTATCACCCTTTGGATTTCCTGCAGTAACTTCTGACCAATCTGCTTGTGGAACACCACCAGTAGCCCAACCATAAGAATCTGAATCTCCAGGGAACATATAACTTGTTTTAACTCCGCTGTTTGCTCCAGTTCCTCCATAAGTCATATCTGAACCATCAGCCCACAAACCACTCATAAAATTATAATATTGAACAGCTACATCCGGGTCAGAATAAGGGAAAGCAGCGGCATTGGTAAAGTAAGAGAAACGACGCATTCCAAATCGCTCATTATCAACAATACCATCTCCATACCCAACTCCGATTCCGCGATAAACAATTCCATTACCAGCTACAGCAGTATTGTAATCTACAGAATCCAATAATCCTGTAATTGCATTAATAGTTGGACCTGGGTTATCCGCATTGTCTGGGTCTTGATACGGCCCTTCAAAGAAATCTACTCCAATCGCAGGCGGGTTGCTTTGATAACCAACAGCATCTGCATTCGTTTCATCATCAGGATCACCATTATAACAGAATCCCAATCCTCTCGATACGTCACAACCAACGTAATCATCTGTAGCATTACCTAAATCCGTATCCAAGTATTGAGAGAAGAAGGTCTGTGCCAAAGTTTGAGAAGATCTATTAATTAATTCATAATTATAAAAGGTCATTCTATTAATCTCATCAGCTGTACTAAAAGTAAATGCTTGCGCACGAATCTCCATACCAATTGGTTCCCCTTGAGATGCAGTATGAATGTTTCCTTGATCGTTAAACACCCACCAAACTGTATTGTCACCAAAAAGCGAAATTCTTCTATCAACACCACATTCGATATCGTCACGACCTAAAATATCATCATACCAAGGTGTATCTCCTTGATCAGGATCATAATCACCAGCTCCATCACGATTGTAAAAAGGAGCCAAATAATGGTCTTGATTGCTCGCACCTTCTTCTACTCCTGTATCACCATGAGCTGGCCAGTTATTTATTGCTGCAATTTCTTCATTTGTTGGCAGTGCATCGTCTTCAATCGCTGCACAATCGTCTGAATTTGCAAAAGGAGAATTTGGATGACATGCTTCCCACTGTGTCGTAAACTTGATAACAGCTGCTTTGCTCATTGGGAAAAACTTGTCCCAAGCTAAACATTCGTCTGCAGTTGTACCTCCTTGACCAAATTCGCGAATTTTAATCCCAACCATTGGTACATTAGGATCATATGATACAGCGGGATTAGGTATCTGTGGTACCTGCAACGGACCTGTCCAGAAGTCATTTCCATCTTGTCTAAATCTTAATGCTGCAAGTTTCAATTGGCCGGTATTATCTTTACCTCCCATCCATAAAGATCCACTATAAATAGCTTTTGGACCAGTACCTAATGCAGTTCTAGGCACTTCATATCCAGCAAGACCATTTGCTCCAAGTTGTTGAAACATATGACCTCCAGTTTCCAATATGGCACCAACATCATTAAATTTCATCAAATAACTTTTCTGAGTAGGTGTACAATTTGCTGCTTTTAACATAGTTGGACTTGGTTTAGGCGGTTTTGACCCAGCCATTCCACTTCCTTCTCTTGGTTTTTCTCTTCCCAAAGAAACATTACTTGCCATAACAGCAATTCCAACTAAAGTGATGTATTTAAAATACTTTTTCATAACTAATTAAATTATTATGATTTAAAAATCAAATTTAAGTCCCAAACGAATTGTTCTAGGGGCACTAATATTAAATGGGTTTTGAATTTTCATTGTATAGTAATCTCTAAATGATTGCTCATCTACTTGAGATTGAATTGAAAGCTGACTATTTGCAGCCTCTAAGTAACCATCATCATCCCAGTTACCAGTTGCTCTATAAACGTCAAGAACGTTTTGCTGATTCAACAAGTTGGTTACACGTAAATATACATTTAAGTATGTAACTTTCTTTTTGTCTTCTTTTTTACCCAATTCAAGATTGAACGTTCTATCTAATTGAAGATCTAAACGATATTGCCAAGGCAATCTTGATCCATTTGTTGAACCTTCAAGACCGAATGATTGTGGAGAGAAAACACCTTCGTTACTAATCGCCGTTTGACGAGAGTATGGATTACCAGAATAAATGTTTGTTAAAATATTCAAACCAGTATTTTCTAACACATTGAATCCTTTAATTACAGGTCCATTGTATGACGAACCTTCACCATATCTATAATCCAATGTAATTGCGAAATTATGTCTTTGGTCATAAGAATATGGGAAAATAGCTCTTAAATTTGGTAAACCAGCTGCTATTAAACCACCCGCAGAAGTAGCATCTGAACCAGTTCCATCAGCAAATTGAAGTGTATAATTTGCAGTCATTCTTAAGTTTCCTGTTTTTCTTAAATCATAAGAAATAGTCAAACCTTTAACCGTTCCAAAATCTCTATTTGAGAAAGTGTTGTAACTTCGAGGATAAGCTTGGAATACATTAAATGCTTGCACATTATCACGTTGTTCACGGTAGAACGCTTCAATTTTCAAAGAAGATGTTCTTGACAATACTTGTTGAAACCCTAACGCATAATCAATTGTTTTTTCAGGTCTCAAATTAGAATTATTCACATATGCACTACCTCTACTTTGTAAATATTGATATTGAAAAGGATCAAATCTTAAACCTGTAGTTGGTCGCTTTGTTAAGATATCGTAGTGCGCAAAGAAAGATGCTTCATCTGAAACTGGGAACGAAAATGAAATACGAGGCATCACATTCACTTGCGCTTTATAATCTTCAAATGCATCACCAGAAACGTTCGTTTGTGTTGGATTAACTAACCATGGTGTTACACCGCCAGTTCCACCTACTTGTCTTGCATCTTCTACTTCGTCACCTTGTGCATTGTACCAAGTATCTCCATTACGGAAGCCTAAAATGTTCGTTGGTTCAGTTGCACTGTTTACATATACTACATAATCATCTCCAACAGATTCAGGAACAGTCCATCCATAGGTTCCACTTTGAGCACGTGCTTCGCCCGCAGTTTTTGCATTAAACAATAAATATTTATCTTTTAACACTGGTTGATTTGCGTCAAAAACATCCACACGAACCCCAACATTAAATACGATGTCTCTAAATGAAAACTTATCCATTAAGTACCCAGCGATGTAAATTGGTTGGAAAGCTCCAATAAAACGTTTGTAATTTCCATTTTCATCAAATTCTGTGAAATACTTATCGATATCCGTTTTGCCTTTAACTCTTTCTCCTGTATGGTCATATCCCCAATAAGAAACATATGAATCACCACTTTGGAACAACTCGTCAGGAGAGAACATACCCAAATTTAACAAATTAGGATCCATTGCATCTATCTGAATGATATCATTTCCTCCAGGATCTAATCCTAGTGCTTTACGAACATTGTAATCAAAAAATGACTGTTGGTCACCTTCTTGAGCTCCACCATACTCTCCATCGTGAGTTGAAGCATACGATAGATTTAGTGTGTTGTAGTTTATTACATTAAAACCTAATGTATTCGTCACAATTGGATTACTTAAATCTAATTGAGTCAAGTGTGAATTAGCATATTGTCTAGCAATTGACCACAAGTCAATAGGGCCTTGAGTTGCACCATCACCTCTTGTACCTGAAGTCCAACCTCTATCCCATCGTTGCTCATATTCAAATCCTAAAGACAATGAATGATCGCCAATGTTCACCGCCCCAGAACCAGTAATACGGAATTGATCATTGTTTGTTTTTCCAAAATAATTATAAGGACTTCCAATGTTATTCCAAATATTATAAACAGATCGTGGACCATCCCCATTTAACAATGCATTTCCTAAACGGAGCGTATTGAAATTGGCAAATGGATTATCAGTAATTTCACTTGACTGATCACTGAATATACTATAGTACTGTTGTGTTACAGCCGCTAAACCTGGATTAGTCTCTGAAGGACTAAAATAAACCATTGATTGTGTAGGTACTGTTTGCTGAACGAAAGCACTTAAAGAGTCAACTGGAGCATAAGCTATATTATTATATTCCGATCTAAAAGTTCCAACATGCCCATAATTAAATAAATTAAATTTATGTTTTGGATCATATCGCTCTGAGGTAGATTTAGAAAAGTCAACCATTAAAGAGTAAAATGCAGATTTCACTTTAGAAGCAGAACCTTCTCTATCATTCGTGAATCGTTGTGTTATACGTCCAAATACACGCCAGTCAAAATCCTTTGATTCTCCAAAATTTTGAAAGTTAAACAATGAACTTGTTCTATCGTAAATACTTCCTTTACTATAATTCATCGAACCTCCAAATGTTAAGTTTGCTGAAGGACCTACGTTAAAATCTAACTTCGCTTGAGCCGAAAGATCTGAACTACGAGCATTCATTCTCCATTTAGTTTTCTCAAAATCATCCTGTCTCAAATAATTCGAAGCAAAGTTTGTTCCTTGACCTGAAGCTGTAGGCAACAAAGGCTTAGCTAGAAGTGAATCACGCACATCTTTCTTAATACGGTAGCTTCCACCATTAAGTGGTCTGCTATCAAGTTGATCTGTGTAGTTTACAGAAACTAAGAAACCAACCAAGGGTTTAGTTTTAGCTCCAGTTGAATCTTTTTTCATGATGATAGGTCCAGACAACATACCTTCTACAAGGTTGTACGCATATTTATCTAAACCATAAACTTTTCCGTCATATCCATCTGGGTCTTTTCCTTTAAAGTAAAAGCCAGAAGATACAGCTTCCACACTTCCAAAGTACTTAGCTGAAGGACCTCTTGTTGTAATACTAATCGCACCACCTGTGATATCACCATAGTTTGCCGGCAAACCACCAGTAATTACAGAAACCTCTTCAATGGCTGATTTTGGTAAATTCGCAGAACCACGTACTTTAATACCGTCAATAAAGAAATAAGATCCGTCAGATCTTGATCCTCTTACAGATATATCACCACTACCTTCATTGGTACTAACCCCACCAACAGTTGATGCTACACCTGCTGCAGAACGAACTGGTAAACGCGAAATGTCTTCACGAGTTACAGTTGAACCTGAAGCACCACCATCTTTATTAATGAGGGGCACTTTGTAGGCAACAACCACTACTTCATCAACTTTCATGACATCCTTTGCTTTGGAGATTTTTAAGTCATCCAAAAACGTAATTTTGTCTGATGAAATAATTACGCCTGTAATTGCGGTTGGCTGATATCCTTCCGGTTCATTTCTAACCTCAACATCATAACTTCCTGGGGAAATAGAGTTGATTTGAAATTTTCCATCAAAATCAGTGTTTGCACCTCCCTTGATATTTCCATTTTCAAGGATTACAACTTTGGTGAATGGCACCGGCTGTCTGGTGTCACCATCCGTAACGGTACCTTTCAAAGTACCTAAACCTGACTGACCAAAGCTGTAAGCAGTTGTCAGTGCGACAGTTAAAATTAATAAGCTGAGTTTTCTAAACATAAGTACAATCTATTTTTAAACTTTATCTTTGCATTAAAGCGGGTAAATATAAATAAATTAACCATGACTTAATTAATTGTTAAAAAAAATTAATTCGAAAAGGTTTAACTTTCATTAACAAAAGTAGGTGCTCTGTTTGGATTGAAAAAGCAAAATAGATTCATTTTTTTTAAATTTTATACAAGTCTAACAATTAGCTCAATGGCCTTGATGAAAATTGTAATCGTGGTTATAAAACCTAACCTGTTAAATAATAAGTTCATAGAATAAATAATAGTCATTCTTATCAGGTAACTTTGTACAAACAAATAATACGTTAACTTATATTATATGCCATTCCGTAGAAAATCCATAAGTATTAACGAAATCGAAATTCACCTTATCTTTTTTCAAAACTTTATTCCAGAAGAATATTATCACTTATTAAATTCAAATGAACAAGATCGACTTTTGTCGTTTCATCATGTTAATAGAAAAAGAGAATTTATTGCAACACGCTTATTAAAGAAGGAACTTTTTGGTGACAAACATATATTGTATGAATCGCATGGAGCGCCTTATATTCAAGATGAAGGATTTATATCTATTAGTCACACTTCAAGTTGTTCCGCAATTGCGGTTTGTTCTAATTTTAGAATTGGACTAGATTTAGAAAAACACTCAAGCAAGGCTGCTCGTTTACAAAGCAAATTTTTGAATAAGCAAGAATTGGTTTTCTTGGATTCTTCCATTGAAAGAAAAATGACCGCAGCATGGTCTTGCAAAGAATCCATGTACAAATTGGCTGGTCGGAAAAAAATTATTTTTAAAACAGAATTATTGCTTCAATCCAACATTGAAAACAAATGGGAAGGTCAAATTATTAACCCAGATGAAAAGTTTTTCGTAAAATTGCTTTCCATAGACGAAGAGGATTTTGTAATAACAATTAATACATCAGAAATTGAACGAATCGTTGATTGATAAATTCAAAGGTAAGAATTTAATAGCTGTCTTAGTTGACCCAGAGAAATGTCAGCAAAAAGATGCGCTAATTAAGTTGATAGAAAAAATCAACATTTCTGGTGCGCATTTTATTTTTGTTGGTGGAAGCACCGTTAGTGCACGTGAATTTGAATTTACCATTTCAATATTGCGTGAAAACTCAAAAGTTCCGCTCGTCATTTTTCCAGGTTCATCCACACAAGTTTCATCACAAGCGGATGGCATTCTATTTTTGAGTTTGCTTTCTGGACGAAATCCAGATTATTTGATTGGACACCATGTGCAAGCTGCAGAGAATATTATGGAAAGTGGTTTGGAAGTCATCCCAACTGCCTACTTATTGATTGACGGTGGTTCACAATCATCAGTCGCGTATGTAAGCCAGACAACTCCAATTCCAAGAGATAAAGTGTCCATTGTAAAATCAACCGCTTTGGCTGGAAAACTACAAGGAAAACAAGTTGTATTTTTAGATGCTGGAAGTGGTGCCAAACACGCTGTGCCATTAGAAATTATTGAATCAATCAACAAAATTGGTTTACCGATTATTGTTGGTGGTGGAATTCGTTCCATTGAAAAAATGTCTTCGTTACATCAATCAGGAGCAAATATCGTTGTGATTGGAAACAAGATTGAAAGTGATATTGATTTTCTTTTAGATGTAAAAAATTACATTTGCCAGACTAGTACGATTTTAGATTAAATTAATAGCACAAAAAAATGGGCAAGTTCAAACCTACCCATTCTCTTTATTCTATCGAATTATTATCTTACGCTTCTACTAGATCAGACGGAACTAAAATTCTTCCACAGTGTTCGCAAACGATTACTTTCTTTTTGGATTGAATATCCAATTGACGTTGCGGTGGAATATGATTAAAACATCCTCCACAAGAATCTCTTTCAACTGGCACAACCGCCAATCCGTTTTTTGCATTTTCACGTAAACGCGAATAAGCAAAAATCAATCTTCCGTCGATGTCTTTCATCGCTTTCTCAGAAGATTTAATTAAAGTATCTTCTTCTTTTTGTGTTTCAGCAACAATTTCATCAAGCTCTGCTTTTTTATTGTTCAAATCCTCTTGACGGAATTTCAAACGAGCTTGAGCTTCTTCTAACATTTCTTTTTTAGAAATCACACGAATTTTAGCGTCTTTAGATTTTTTATCGTGTAATTTAATTTCCAATTCTTGGAATTCAATTTCTTTTGATAATGAATCGTATTCGCGGTTATTTCTTACATTATTTTGTTGCTCCTTGTATTTTGCGATTGCTGTTTCAGCGTCTTTCATCGCATTTTTACGATCGGAAACTTCTGTATCGATTTCTTTGATCTCGTCTTGGATTTTACCAATTCGAGTTTCTAATCCCGTAATTTCATCCTCAAGATCCTGCACCTCCAACGGCAATTCACCACGGATCGTGCGAATACGATCAATTTCTGAATCTATTTTTTGTAACTGATATAAGGCGTCTAACTTTTCCGCCACGCTTGCATCTTTCTTAGTTGCAGTTGCCATATATTATAAATAATTTATAGGATTTGTATTAATTCCCGTTAAATGAACCGCAAAGTTAGGAAATTTTTTCTTCAAAATACGTTCTATTAAATTTATCGTAAATTGTTCACTTTCATAATGGCCAATATCTGCGATTACAATTTTTTGTTCCGCATCAAAAAATTCATGGTATTTAAAATCGCCCGTTATGAAAATATCGGCTTTCTTTTGAATAGCATCGCGCAATAAAAAACTACCAGAACCTCCACAAAGCGCAATCTTTTTAACTGTATCGTTGATTGGATTGGTGTGCCGAACTACTCCACAATGAAATTGTTGTTTCAAGAAATGTAAAAAATCCATGATCGGCATTTCGCTTTCCAATTCACCAATCATCCCAGCTCCTTCGTGCGGATTGTTATTTTCCAAATGAAGCACATCGAATGCAATTTCCTCGTAAGGATGATTTTCATGCATAGCGTTTAGCACATTTCTTAAACGGTGATTGCTCACAATAAACTCCAGCTTCACTTCTTCCACCAAATTTCTCTTCGACCTCTCTCCTACTTTTGGGTTCGCATTTTTATTTGGAAAGAATGAACCAATTCCATTCGCCGAAAAACTGCATTCAGAGTAATTACCAATATTCCCGGCTTCAGCAAGAAATAGTGCGTTGGAAAGAGTTTCCGCATTTTCTTTAGGTACAAAAACAATTAGTTTCTTGAGCACATTTTCCTTTGGCGCTAAGATTTCTATGTTTTTCAAACCCAATCTTTGGCTAATCTCAAAATTGACTCCGTATTTGTAATTGTCCAAATTCGTGTGAATTGCATAAAGCGCAATGTTATTTTGAATGCACTTTATGACTACGCGCTCTACATAATTTTTTCCAGTAAGTGATTTCAATCCTTTGAAAACAATGGGATGATGGGCAATCACCAGTCCACAATTTAAACGGATCGCTTCATCAATGACAGATTCGATACTGTCTAAACAAATTAAAGCACTTGAAACGATGGCATTTAAATCGCCACAAATTAATCCTGCATTGTCATAACTTTCTTGACTTGATCGAGGCGCCAAAGACTCCAAATGTGAAACGATTTCAGAAATTTTTACACTCATCTTAAAATGCTTTTACAATTCCAAAACCAACACCAAAAGCATTACCATAATGTTTGAATTTTGACGTTTTCAACAAAGATGAAGTGAGCTGAACACGATATTCAGGCATAACAAACAAACTCCAAGTAGGCAAAAACTCGTATTGCACTCCTGCGTTTGCAGCCACAGAAAAAACGAATGAACTCATCCCAATTTTAGTCTTGTTGGTTATAGCGGTTTCTTTCGCTTCACTATCCACAAATTTTGATTCTTGTTTAAATCGCAATGCCATTTGAGGAATTCCACCAATTCCAACTTGAAATCTCCACTTTTTTTCACCGAAAACACCATAAAGTCGCAAAGGCATCCCTACAAACTTGTATGAATTAGTATATGTATGACTGGTATCAGTTGCGCTGAATTCATATTTTTCTCCATTTTGAAGATATGAAATCCCTCCTTCAAACATCAAATATTTACTCAATTTGGATCTAACACCTAGAGAAAAAGACCAACGTCCAACAGAAGTTTCATCTGCTCTTGAGCCAATTGAATCTCCAAAAATATTGTCATTCTCAATCAATCGACGATAGGTTGATGACCAATTGGAACCAATAAAAATTTCAGTTTTATCTTTCGAGTTCAAGGAATCAATCGGAGTTGCAACTTTTTCCGTTTTTGGTTTTTTCTGTTTCTTTGGTGGTTTTTCGTCTCCTCCAATTATTATCTGACTAAAAGTTGTTAAAGAATTGAGAAAGATGAAAATGATGAGTGCTTTTTTCATAGATTTGTTCACGAACTATTAATTGACGTTTCACAAATATCGAAAAATTCCAATCAAGATGAATTTAAAACCTGCTAAAAAGAAAAAAAGTATCTTTCGTAGAATCCTGAAATGGACTGGAATACTCTTTTTATTTCTCATTGCTGCTATCATTTTAATTCCATACTTCTTCAAGGATGAATTGAAAGAAATGGTTATTAATGAAGTAAATAAATCCTTGAATGCAAAGCTCGAATTAGATGATTTTGACTTGACTTGGTTTAGCACGTTTCCTAATTTATCCGTGCAACTTGAAGGTGCCCGTTTGAAAGGAAAAGGTCAGTTTGCTGGTGTTACCTTAGCGGACATTAAAAATGTGCGTGCAGATGTTGGTTTTTGGAATGTGATAAAAGGAGAACAAATTGAAATTGACGCGATTCATATTACCGATCCGAAATTTGACGTGCGTGTCATGTATGATGGAAAGGCAAATTATGATATTGTGATTCCAGATTCGTTGCAGGATCCAAAAGTGGCAGAAGAACCTTCCAATTTCAAGCTATCGTTGAAAGAATATTCGATTACAAATGGGCAAATTAGCTATGACGATCATGCGTCAAATATGTCTGCGGTAATCAAGAATTTAAATCACGAGGGAATTGGTGATTTAACAGCTGATGTAATTGATTTTGAAACAACAACAAAAATGGACGAATTAACCTTTGACATGGATGGGATTTCTTATTTGTCAAAAGTAAAAACAGATATCGTTGCCAATTTATTGATGGAATTTACAGAAAAAACTTCCAAATTCACATTGAAAGAAAATTCATTTCAATTAAATGCTTTGAAATTTGGCGTGGATGGATTTTATCAAATGCTTGAAAATCACGACCAAATTGACATGAAATTGAAGGCAGACGAAGCTACGTTCAAAGACTTTCTTTCGTTGATTCCAACCTTTTACCAATCAGGTTATGAAAGCATGATAGCTTCAGGTTCTATGGCACTTAAAGGAGAATTAAAAGGCAAAATGGATGATAAAAATCTACCTGGCTGGGATTTCGGTTTGAACGTAAAAAATGCTTCGATCAAGTATCCAGATTTATCAGGGAAAATTAACAATATTGCTGTTGTTGCGGGTTCAAAATTCGTTGGTGGCTCAAACATGGATGCTATGACTATTGACGTTGATAAATTTCATGCAGATTTTGTAGGCAATGTTATTGATGCTACATTAAAAATGCGCAATCCAATGACTGACCCGTTATTGAAATCAGGTATTAAAGCAAAAGTAAATTTAGCAACACTTGGTCAAGTAGTACCGATGGGTGAAGACAAATACACTGGTAAGTTAGATGCTGATGTCAACATCGATGGTCGGATGAGTGCGCTCGAAAGTGGCAATTATCAGGCATTTAATGCAAATGGAACGATTGGCCTACACGATATGAAATACAGCTCCAAGAGTTTATCCAATGAAGTTCTAATCAGTCAAATGTTGATGCGTTTTTCTCCTCAAAATCTTGCTTTAGAGGCACTTGATGGTAAAACCGGCAAATCTGATTTCAAGATGGTTGGAAAAGTGGATAATTACATGAATTACATTTTCAAAGATGAATTATTGAAAGGTGCGTTTACATTCAACAGCAATTACCTTGATTTGGATGAGTTGATGAATTTGGTTCCTACAACTGAAAGCTCGCCAGCTCCTGCCCCAAGTGCTTCAACTGAACCAGCGCTAGTTCCTGCGAATATTGATTTTGATTTAATGACGAACATCGGAAAATTGAAATACAATGGAATTGACATCAAAGATGTGAGCGGTCAAGTAACGTTGAAAGATCAAGTCGCGACACTAAACGATCTGAAAATGAATGCCATGGGCGGTGCAATTGGTCTGGGTGGAAGTTACAACACACAGAACCATGATAAACCGAAGGCAAATTTCAATTATTCGTTAAAAGAATTGGACATCGAGCAGTTGACTAAGAACTTCTTGACAGTTGGGAAATTAGCTCCAATTGCGAAATATGCGAAAGGAAAAATTTCATCTAATTTCAACATGAAAACAGATTTAACGGCCAATCTAGATCCAATTCTATCGTCTTTTACAGGTTTGGGTGATTTCTTCTCCAGTTCAATTACTTTGAGCGGTTTCAAACCTTTGGATAAACTTGTTGAAGTTACCAAGTTGAAAAATGTCAACATGCAAACAATCAACAACATCAAGACAAAATTCAAATTTGAAGACGGTAAAATGGCATTTCATCCGTTTGATGTGATGCTTGGTGGAATCAAAACAAATGTTTCTGGTACAACAAGTTTAGAGCAAGCCATTGATTATAATTTGAAAATGAACATTCCAAAGGATAAAATTCCAGCGGAAATGATTAAAACGGTTGAACAAGCTGCAGCAAAAGTGAATTCACTCGCACCGAAATTGAAAATTGCTTCGTTGCCAAATGAGATTCCAATCAAAGTGAATTTGATTGGAACAATTATGGATCCGAAAGTCAATACAAATTTCAAAGAAGCATTGATGGAAGCATCTGGAAACATGAAAGATGCATTAATCAATAATGTGAAAGAAACAGTGAAAGACACGGTAAAAGCGATTGTGAACAAAGCGAAGGAAACGGTCAAAGAAAACGTGGAAGAGCAAAAGCAAAAAATTCTAGCGGACGCTCAGAAACAAGCAGATAAAGTGAAGGCAGAAGGGAAAAAAGCAAACGAACGCATTCGGTCTGAAGCTGACAAAGCTTATGATCAAGCTGTTGCCGCTGCAGGTTCAAACCCAATTCAGAAAAAATTGGCTGAAGCTGCCGCTAAAAAAGTGCGTGATGCGGCCTACAAAAAAGGAGATCAAGCCGAACAAGAAGCCAATGAACAAGCGGATAAAATCATGTCAAAAGCTCGAGAAGAGGCAGATAGAATTAAGTAAAATTGCAAATTCTTATTCTTGAATAGTTAGTCAATAATGATGGATTATTAAACTTGGTTCGGCACAACTTTTGTTTGTTTTAGAACATGAAATATTATGTAGTTTTTCTATTGCTTTTCCTGAGTCATAAAGCTTGGGTTCAATCAGATACGATTCATGTGTTTCGATTTCAAAATGGTAAAATTTCAACGATTTCGGTGATGCTGGATGACCGAGAGGGATATGCCAAAGCGTTTGATTTCTCGGGCAATGAAATTTATAGTGAGGCAATTCGAAGGTATGGCGGTCATTCAGGAGTAACTTTTTCGCATCACCCAAATGGTTGTGTGATGAAAGCTGAATATTCGAGTCAGCCAGATGGTGGAATTCAATACTATCGCAAATACACGTATTTTGATGACAAAGGCAACAAAACAAGTGAAATGATTGACGATTGGGACAATCGCGTTACGGTTCCAAAGTTTTATTTTCAAGACACTACATCTGTGAGTCCTGTTGTTCCTGTTATTCCACAGAAAAAGGAAGAAAAGCCAAAACCGATAGTTCCAGAACCAATGCCGTGCGCCTCAATTCACAAGAATCGCGTTGAATTTTTGAATCATTCGAAACACAGACTTTTGCTCAGTATTTCGCAGCAAGGCAAAGACACTATCATTGTGCTAAAACCAGGTGAAAGGCATGAATGTCCAGCATATATTTCTGCGGAAATAGCGAGTCCTTTAAACCAAAATATTCGTTATCAATTTAATTGCCAGAAAAAAAAGTGTGAAGTGGACAGCACGACAAAAATGATGTCAATTGCAAAAGATGAAACGTTGCATACCGTTAATTTTTATGGCAAAAGTAGGCGCTTGCAAAAGAGTTTTTAATCATAATCGGGATTTCTTTTTTTAAAGCTGAAAATAACAAATTCAATTCGATACAATAGTTTAAACGTTTTTTATTTTAATTCTTTGTAATCGTTTTGCACCAAAAAAAATCACAACACGAGCGGTGGGAAAGGTATTATTTCTACCTATTGATTTTTCGTCTAGAACTATACTTAAACCAATTGATGAATAAACTCCACCTTTAATATCGTTTAAAACATTTTGGCTCCTAAGATTCTTGAGAAATTGCATTTTTAGGTTTTCAAAAGAATATTCTAAGACAGGCTCAGGGACTTTATCACCTTTTTCTTGCTCCTTCTTGCTCATTTTTTTACCATAGTATAAGTTAAAAGGACTAGTGGCAATTTCGGTGTCAAAATAAACTTGATCAGATTTTGATTCAGTAAGATCCATTCGAAAAGAAACACATTTTAGCAAACTAAAACCTGTAGTCGAATGTCTCTTTGCTCTTTTGAATCGTTTTTCTAATTTAGTCCATTTCTTTTTATTAGCGAAGCTCGATCCTTTCCAACTTTTACTTGCAAAAAAAGCCATTTGCTGCAATACTTCGCTTAAACAAACACTCCCAAATTTTTTGTTACTCATCTGATTTAGGACTGAAGCTAACTCAATACTCAACTCGTCCATTGATGATTGATAAGGCAAGTTCACAAAAGATCCAGAACCCAATCCTATAGGAGAATAGGTGTCAACTTTTACAAGTGAATCGGTACAAAGTCTAGAAAATAAGGTAAGCTGAGAAAAGCCAAAAGTTGAAATTAGAAAAAACGCACACACAAGAAATACGCATGCCTTCATATTTCCAAAATCTTTAGACGAATTTGAGCGGCACTCAATGTTGTTATGTCAAATCGCTTGCATAGTACTTGAATTTCTTCCGAATCTGAATCGGATTCTTTTTTTGCAACAATAGTTCGTAAGACTGCTATTTCATTCGTTCCAATTGGAAAAAATATAATATTGCTTTGATCCTTAAAATATGGAATACTCTCAGAATAGGTAGAGATAAACACATTATTTTCTAGAAATATGTTTGTAACAACCTTAGGTATTTCAACTAAACTATCGAATTGATCCATAATATTCTTGTTTAATGCCAAATAATCATCTGGCTTGTTACGAAAGAAATAGTCACAATTAATTATACCAAAACTAGACAATCCAAATCGAAGAACATCTTGATTATCTGTTGGAGCTGTCGTATTAATAAATACATTTGTACGTAGTGCATTAAGCATTTGTGCCCGGTACAACGGAGCCATATTTTCAATGTATTTATTTTTTCTACCAATGACTTTATTCTCTTCTTTATTGTCCTTTTTACAATTTCTTACGTATTCTACATATTCTTTTGACTCTCTATCTTGAACTCTGTTCGCATTTCCATGAATAAGCTGTGTGACAGGCAAATTTATTGAGTCACCTTTAAAATTAAAAGTTAATCGAAAATTATCCTTTGCAAAATCAGGTGTAATTTTCATATTTGTAATAATCCTTGGAACTCCATTAGAACTTAAACTTTTTCCTTTTCGCATATATTTCAACACCAGCCTTTGACTTGTTCGAATATCAGAAAACAAGTTTCTCAATTCTTTAGAAAGCAATGTATCAACTTCCCATCTCTGCTTTGCTATATCGCATTCAGCAAATTCATTCAAATAAAAATGATTTATCGGCGCGTTTCTTTTCTCTCGCTCATTTGGTCTATAAATTCTATACGAAAATACCGAAGGATCCATTCGTTTAGTTTTAATATCCATCGCAATTAAAGGGGATATTGTCTTTGTACTAACGATGTCGTTTGATGATAATTGATTGATCGAGTCGACTTGAGCCCCGCGTAAACTGTCAATATTAGAAGATCTTGGAAGACCAATTTTATTCCAATTAGAAGTAGTTTTATCGAACACATAAAGATCAGAATTCTTAGATGGTTGAAGGTCTTTCAATTCAACTTGAATTAAATTTTTCGGGTCTGGAATTAAATTTTTTCCATCTATATCTTTTGCGTTAAATTCAATCATTCCGTTCGATGAAAATAACATTGAACTTCCATTTTCATCATACATCATTGGCATCCCAGCTAAAGCATTCATAATTGGGTCGAAATATTCTTTGATTTCAATATTCACCGATCCAACATAAACAGATCCATCTTGATTCAAAAAAGCATTTTCCGGGATGATATACTTAGAATTATCAAGATTTATTTCTTCGGATATATCACTATTAATCGCAGTTGAAAACACTTCGGCATCTTTTAAACATGGTGAATCATTAAAGAGCATCTCATCGCTGACATTTAAATCGTAACATTTTCTGTTTGAAACTATTGTTGGTCGAGAATGGTCAACCAGACTAACATTATTCTGATAAACTTTAGTTTTGGCAGACATATCTTTTAAGTCTTGACTTCCTTCTAAAATTGCATCTTGCAGGTGAAGTTCATTTAGGTTTTTGATTGCAGAAATACCTGCAGGGACATTCATGTTTCTAAATTCAACAATTTTTAAATTGGGCGTTGAATTCAAAATATCATAAATCAGCGCCGGATTCTTAAACGAGCTATTATCAAAAATAATTTTAGCAATGTGCTTATCGTTTCTAATAGAACCTGGCAAGGTCAATCCTTTGGAATTTACGATGCTAAGAATTTCAATCGGTACTTCATTTAAGTCTTTCGTCAAAGTAGAAAAATCCCTTATTGTTATCGTCAACTTTCGCAAGTCATCTTTCAACAGCAAAGATCTTAGCATCTTCGCAAGATTAATAGAGTCGTTGTCAGAAACATCTAGTTCCTTCAGCTTCCAAAAGCCTGAGAACATGTATTCTTGCGAAAGAAGGTTGTTGTTCTTGAGATTTAGAAATTTTAAGTTAGGCAGTTTATTGATCTCCTCAGGTAGAAATGAAATTGCATTATTTTCTAAATTTAAAGATTCCAATTTAGTTAAATTAGCTATTTCGGAACTTAGAAATTTAATTCTATCACCTGTCATTTCCATAGACCTTAGATTTGGCAGAGCTTTATGAATATGGGGTAAATGAATGGTCAGAAATCCTGGATTGTTGTTTATTATAAAACTCTCCAATTCTGGTAAAATAAAAGTGTTAAAGTCGATCTCTAAAATGAAATTGTCGCTTAAGTTCAATTTCTTTAAATTTATAAATTCTGCTATTTCTACTGGGATTCTAGTTAATCCCTTAGCCCTTAAATCTAAGTTTTTTACGATTTCAGGTTGCACTAAGGCACTTTTCATATCGGTACAATCAACACATTGTGAATATGATTTACATGCTAAGAATAAAAGGCCAAAAAAGATTAAAAGTTTCATAGGCGAAATATTTAAACTGAATAACCCAAATAAAATCAAAATATTGCAAATTCTATTACGATTCTTTCAATTACAGTATTTCACTGAACGAAGCATATCTATAGATGAATATTAAAGGATATTGTGATTATAGACGAGCCAATTTGAAATTTGAAATATTTATTAATGCACCCGAAACTTACAATACTTTATCACCTCACCTTTTGCCGTGAACAGCTTCTCGTAATGCGTTCTGATGTGAAAAATGTCTTTCGTCACTGCATCCAAATTTTCTGGAAGTTCGTTGTATAAATCCCAAGTAAGCTCCAATTTTTCGTAATTATGCTCTGCAATCTGCTGCTCTGTATACTCAAACAAAATGGTACTATCTGTTTTTAAATGAATGATTCCACCTTGTTTTAAAAGCTTTTTATAACGTGCGATAAACGGTGGAGCAGTTAATCGTTTGTTGGGCTTTTTCGCTTGGGGATCGGAGAATGTAAGCCAGATTTCATCCACTTCATTTTCAGCAAATGCATCATTGATAAAATCGATTTTTGTTCTACAAAACGCCACATTTTTCAACCCTTCTTCCATGGCTTGCGTAGCGCCAATAAATATGCGAGCTCCTTTGATGTCAACACCAATAAAGTTCTTTTCAGGAAAATGTTTGGCCAATCCGATGGTGTATTCGCCTTTGCCGCAACCTAATTCCAAAACAATGGGTTTGTCATTTTTGAAGTATTGTGCATGCCATTTTCCTTTAATTGGAAATTCATTCGGAATGTCGTGTTCAAAGGTGTTTGGATATGAAGTTACCGCTGCGAAACGGCGTAATTTGTCTTTTCCCATAAATATTATTCTGAAATCTCAATGTAATAGCCCGTGTGCTTTCGAATGTTGATCACGCTACCGCCATCAAAAATCAAATATTGTCCTTTTATCCCCACCAATTTACCTGATATTTCAGGTGTTTTGTCAAAAGACATGCTTGATACTTTGGTTGGATATTCCAACACTGGAAAATTCAAGGAAATAACCTCATCATTTTCAGAGAAAAACTCAGTTAAATCGGATGGTAATTGATCGTGTAAGGTCCATTTTTCTTCCACCAAATCAATGGAATCATCGACTTCATTTTTCAACATGCGCTGCCAATTCGTTTTGTCGCTAAAGAAACTTTTCAGCGCAACTTCCAATTTTCCAGCTTCGTAACGATTTGGTGTTTCTGCCAATCTAATTGCTGCAGACGCTCCTTGGTCAATCCAACGCGTTGGAATTTGAGTACTTCTCGTTACTCCAACTTTCACAATATCAGAAGCTGCCAAATAAACGACATGTGGTTGGTTGTGATTTGCTTCTTCCCAGGCTACATCCCTACCCTCGCCCAAATGTGCACGACACAATTCTGGTCGCATGATGCAATCAGCAGCTTGTGGAGCCGACAAAAAACACGTGTAACACAATCCATCGTTGAAGGTTTTCTTGATTGATTTTTGACAATTTGAACACACAATTTTTCCTGTCCATTTCATGGATATGCTTTTTCCCACTAATTCGTTCATCAGAATTTCTTCAGAAAGTGTCAATGAATAGTTGACATCATCATTGAGCTCAACCTTCATTTTATGCAATAAACCTTCGACCAACATAACTGATTAATTTTCAGGCAAAACATTCATTTTATCGGCAAAATGAAAACAGTAATCCCTTAAATCTTCCGAAATATTTGTTTCACCTGTTGCTTTTTCAAAGGTATCCGCCAGAGTCAAAAGTGTTTGATGAAAAAATTGTTTCATTTCTTCCACAGACATGTCTTTTGTCCACAAATCAATTTTCATCGTATTGTTTTCTTTAGCATCCCACAAAGAAAGAAGCATTGCTTTTGCTGGCGCTTTTTCGATTCCACCATCTGATGCAGACCACTTCATTGCGATAGGTAAATTATTTTCATTCAATCCGACTTGGATTTCAATTTTTGACGTTTTTGTTATTTTATCTTCCATTATTTTAGAAAATTAAGGAATTAAGGAATTAATAAATTAAGAAATATGGAAATCGTCAATTCATCATTAGACTACTCTGTTTCATACGATTGCAAAATCTCATTGTATTCGGTAGTTAGCAAATCTTCAAAACTTGTATCGGTTGTTTCCATGAAATTTTTGACCATTCTCCAGCCCAAAAACTGCCCTAAACGATCAGGAGCTTTTTCTGGTAAACCAGGAGTAAATGGTCCATCAGCGATCATGTTGTTTATCAGTTGCTCATCAATTTTAAATAGCATTTCTTGATCAATCAAATATTTCCAGAAAAAAGCTTCATTCTCCTCTGCCCATTTAAAATCAGCATCATTGTATCTCAAAATAATTGCTTTCTTAGCCTTTGGAAAAGTGGCTTCTGTAATGTACAAAATTTTGCCCCATTGTATCATTTGTTGCGCCAAATTCCCTTTATCTTCAGGAACTACATGCGTCATAACCCAAGAAGCAATCGCATCACGCTCCAAATATTTTTCATCCATTCCATCCTTGACCCAATTGTAAAAAGGTTCTGAAGGAAGTTGTTTGATTGATGGAGAATTAGCACCCAAATAACGTTCTAAGCCAACACCCAATTCCTTCTTTGTAGAAAAAGCATTCGATGCAAAAAGTGAATTCATAAACACGATCTTTTTTGGTGTTTTAGCCTTCGGCAAATGTGTTTTCAAATAACGAAATCCTTCTAAAATGGAAGATTGATACTTTTTTGAATTAGGGAATTTAGATTTGATTTCTAGTTCCAAATTTTTAATAAATGGATCTTGTTTGTACACTAAGAATCGACTTGCAAATTCTGAAGGCTTTGTTTTGCCAATTTGCATGCAATAACCTACTTGATAATCAAATAATTCCGGAATATCTTGAGACATTTTTTTGTGCAGTGAAACAAGTTCCAACGAATCTGCATTTAAGAGTAACGAATCCAAATAAATAAAGTCTGTATATACTTTTGTTTCAGAAGCATCCACATCCAACGGGTCATTGTCGCAAGCCACAAAAAACACGAAAATCAAAAGGATAAAAAAAATACTTTTCGGAGTCATTAAAATTGTTTATTTTCGCCGTCAAAAGTAGTCAATTCAAGTTGATTTTGATTATCTCGTAAAATTTGAAAAGCAAAAAAATTAATTTATTATGAAAAATCTTTTATTCGCAATTATTTCGATCACACTGATATCTGGCGTGAATGCCCAAGATGCCGCTGGCAAAAAATTTCAAGCAGGACTGGTTTTTGGTACTGGGATGAATTTTTCAAAAATGTCCACAAAACAAATGGCATCAAACGGAGCAGGAGCAGACTTATTGATTGGAGGGAACTTAAACTGGATGTTTACTGAATCCATTGGTTTAACAACAGGAGTTGAGATAGATTTTTCGACGTCAAAATTCAAACCAGGAAAAGATCGTGTTTTTTATCTTTACAATGATTCAGACATTGAAACATATCAAGCGGATAAAACTGACAAACAACTATTTGAGTTGGAAAGCAGAAAACAAAAAGCAACATTATTGACGATTCCAACGATGTTAATTTTTAGAACCAACTTCATAGGTTATTTCCGTTACTTTGGTAAATTAGGATTGAGAAGTAGTTTTCTTTTAGGACAAAAAATTAATGACGAAGGGTTTAATTACGATCCAGATAACGTCTTGGGAGTTAAAACAGCAGCTACAAATGAAAACATGAAAGCAGCTAATGAAATGGTATTCTTTCGTTCTTCTGTAGGAATTGCTGGTGGTGCAGAATGGAATTTTACTGGTTCAACTTGTCTTGTGGCTGAACTAGGTTATTATTATGGTTTTGTTCCTTTGTTTTACAACAGAAATGAACCTTATTTGTTTAGTCATGCAGTATTAAATGGAACTAGTTCTGATGTGCCATTTTCAAATGGAGCTACAAATAGTCAATTGCAATTGAAAATTTCAATTTTATTCTAATTTGAAAACAGCACTTGTTGCAAAACATATTGAAGCTTGGTTGAACGATTATGTCGAATCAGCCAAGCTTTCTGGTTTTATAGTTGGGATTTCTGGCGGAATTGATTCTGCGTTGACTTCTACATTGTGTGCGTTGACTGGAAAAAAAGTGATTCTATTAAGCATGCCAATACGTCAAACGAAAGCAGAATATACTAGAGCGTTGAATCACATTACTTCGCTTAAAACTAGGTTTCAAAATGTTGAATCATTCGATATCGATTTGACATCTACATTCACTGATTTTGAATCTAAAATGCCTTTTGACATTGCTGAACACCACCTAGCCATGGCAAATTCGAGAGCTCGTTTGCGCATGACCACATTATATGCACTTGGTCAAGCGCATGGGTGTCTGGTTGCAGGTACAGGAAACAAAGTGGAGGATTTTGGCGTTGGATTTTACACCAAATACGGTGATGGTGGAGTTGACATCAGTCCAATTGCTGATTTGACAAAAACCCAAGTATGGGAATTGGCAAAAGAAGTTGGCGTGATTCAAGAAATCATCGAAGCCAAGCCTACGGATGGTTTATGGGAAGATGGTCGCAGTGATGAAGATCAAATTGGCGCTTCCTATCCTGAATTAGAATGGGCGATGGATTTTTCAGGAGATGAAACTGAACTTACTGAAAGACAAAAAATTGTATTAGCAATTTACCGGAGACTTAACCGAATTAACAGACATAAAATGGATCCAATTCCCGTTTGTTTGATACCAAAAAATTTAATTTAATTGTTTATGAAAACTACCTTCTTTTGGATGTTGATTGTTTCTTGTCAGTTAACATTTGCACAAACCAATTTTGATCGCTACCGCACATTGATGTCGGCAGGGCCAATCCCTGAGGATTTTTCGAAAGAAACTTATGAAAAATTAAAAGATGAAGCGAAAAAAGATCGAGAAGGATTAAACAAAAAACAAGAAGGTGAATTCTCCACAATGATTCATTATGGTCTTGACAACGTGCTTCACTCTGGTCTTTGTGTTTACGGTGATCCTTTGTCAAATTACATCACGGAAGTGGCGCGAAATTTATTGAAAGACGATCCGGAATTATTTAATAAATTACGTTTTTATACCATTAAGTCAAACGTAGCGAATGCTTTTTCCACAGATCAAGGAATCGTTGTATTTACGACTGGTTTGGTGTCTCAATTTTCGAATGAAGCACAGCTCGCTTATGTTGTGGCGCATGAAATTTCGCATTTCACAGAAAATCATGTAGTTCAGTCCTTTTCTTACAATGACAAAGCCCGAAATAAGTCCGATTATATTGAGAATATGAGTACTTATTCAAAAGACAAGGAATTTCAAGCGGATAAAATCGCTGTAGCATTATGTCACAAAGCCGGCTATTCCGACAATGAAATTTACAACTCTTTTGATGTGCTTATGTATTCACATTTGCCGTTTGACGAAATTGAATTTCCCGCTAATTACTTCGATTCAGATGTGTTTTTTATTCCAAAGGATCTTTTTCCTTCTGAAAAATACCCAATCAAAGCCGAAGAAGATTACGACGATGATTTAAGTACACATCCAAACATAAAGAAACGAAAAGACACAGTAAATGTAGCCTTGTCCGATTTTGATAATTGGGGTGACAAGAGCTTTTTGTTTGATAAATCAAAGTTTGACGAAATATCTACGATAGCCCGGTTCGAAAATGTGCGCACAGATATTTTGGATGCAGAATTTGTTAATGCATTGTATTCGATCTTTTTATTAGAAAAGGATTTTCCAAATTCATTCTATCTTCAAAAAATGAAGGCACATGCATGGTTGGGTCTGTATCATTTAAAAACGAATAACAACCTTTCTGAAGCCGTTAAAAAGACATCAGAATTAGAAGGTGAAAGCGCTGCTTTACATTATTTGATTAAAAAAATGAATTCTGAAGGCATAGGTACATTGGCATTGAGAGAAATTCACGATATCAAAAAAATGTATCCAGAAGATTTTGAGATTAATTTTTTATATGATCGATTAATTTCAAAATTGGTTAACAATTCGAAATTCAAAATTGAAAAATATTCAAAAAAATCATTTCAGGAAGCTTCACAAGGTTTTTTAGCGACGAAAGAAGCGAAGAAAAATGATACCATTCCTCGTACTGAAGAACCTGTTGCTGAAAAGAAAACAAAATATGAGCGTATCAAGAAAAACAAAGATGCTAATGAGCCAGAAAATTTTGATTCCACGAAATATTACTTATACGGTTTAAGCGATATTATTGAAGATGAAAATTTCAAAACGATATTTGCCAAATACACTTCACAAAAAGACGCTGCTGAACAAGAAGAAAATCGATTGAATGCTCTTTCAAAGGCGGCAAGAAAGAAAGAGTTGGCAAAAAAAGAAAAAGAATCTCAACTAAACATAACGAATTTAATTGTTGTTGAACCAACAGTTATTAGCTACGACAAAAATGGTGTTAACTATGTAAAATCCGATGAGTTGGAGCTCAATTTAGAAGAAGCGATTGCGTATTCTGCAGAAGATCTTGGCATTGATTTGATTCATATTGACAAAGGAACGTTAGCTTCTGGAGGAACGGAAGCATTTAACGAGCGCAACACTTTATTCACTTTACTGAATCAACTCTACTCTGCCGAGCAAAACGAAGAAGGGGTATTGCCAATTGATTTTGATTTGTTGAAAGAATTTAAAAACCATTACAACACCGAAAATGTAATGTTCACATTGGTAGAACACTATTACAAGCCTCGTCTCAGTCCGGGTGGAGTTGTGGGAATGATATTCCTGCCTCCTTTGTTGCCTTTGTACATTATTCGTGGTTTTGCTCTTGCAAATAATACCGAAATGACGAATATTTTGCTTAACACGGATAACGGAACAGTTGAATTTTCTGATACCAACTTTTCAAGAACTCCTGTGAAAAAATGGTACTTGAGAAGTGAGCTGTATGATTTTTTTACAGGTGTTAAGAAGAATAAAAAATAGGAATGATTATGAGGTTAATTATTCTGCTATGTTTAATTGGAATCGGCGCAAAATCATTTGGGCAAAATTTAGGATATTTTGGGAAAAAAAACATGATATCGATACATGGAACAGCAAGTTACCCGCTTATTTATAATATAATTCTAAAAACGAGTCTGGAAGGTAATTCTTATTTTGATGAAAACACCTCCGGAGATTTTAGTTTGGGATTTGGTGTAAGTTACACAAGAATTTTAAGCCGGCAGTTTGGTTTGGGTTTTGAATACAATATGCTGAATAGCTCGTTTTATCCAAAAAGTTCAGGTGACTATTTCTATGAAAGCGATATAGATGGAAGTTCAGACAATGTGACTTTTAAATTTAAACCGGAGCAGATCAAAGTAAAAACAACAACCTACATGCCAAAAATTGAATTTTCTGCTTCTGGAAACTCAACAATAATCGGACTAAATAATCAACTAGGTTTTGGCTTTACAAGTTCCAAATTGAATACTGAAACTATTTTTAGCAGGACTCCAACTTTAAGTGACGTTTCAGAGTGGTTGCAGAGTGAAGTTCAATCCAACTACGATAAAAGTAAAACAATTAATCGCGATATAGGAAATGTTTATGGCCTTACTTTTATGTACGCGATAAACATGCGCGTTCCAGTATCCAAAAGTTTCCTTATCAACTATGGAGCTCGTTTTACGGCAAATTATACATTTAGAATGCAGAACAATGGTAAAACTGGAGACTATTACCTAGAAACAAGCTCTATTAAATCAGCATTATTCGAGAAACGACTGATGTCAATTTTGGAATTTAACCTTGGCTTTAACTATTGCTTTTAACTTATGAAATACCTAATATTCCTTTTCTTTTCATTAATTATTTGGTTTGGCAGAAGTCAATCTACTGGCTACTTCGGTAAAAAGAACTTAATTAGCATCAATGGAATAGGAAATAATCCTTTAATATACAATGTCTTATCCAACTTTTTTGATGAAGAAATATATTTTGTAAATAGCAGTGGAACACTAAATGAAGGAGTTGATTTGTTAAACGGTGGCTTCAATCTTGCCTTTACTCGATATTCGTCGAAGAGTTTTGGTTATGGTTTAGAATTTAATATGAACTTTTTAAATTGTAAAGGCCCCGATAACACAACCTATTATACTTATGATCAATTCGGAAGTTATGATGCAAAAGAATTGTACTTTCAACATGAAAAATTGAATATCTCAACAATTACATTTATGCCAAAAATTGAATTTAATTCATTAAATTCTACACTTCCATTTGGTATAAACAATCAACTAGGCCTTGGATACAGCAATACAAAAATTCGCAAAAACAACTACAAATCTATTACCTACATTGATAACCAAATTGAGTATGATTCTCAAAAGATTTTTAACCCAAATTTAAAATGTCACGGCTTCACTTTTCTATATGCCGTCAATGTCAGAGTTCCAATAAATAAGTCATTATTGTTTAACTATGGTCTTCGTTATACCCTTAATTTAACGTTCGATAAGACAAGCCAGGCGGGTGATTTCCTTGGAAATGAAAACTATCCGCAAATTCAATACAACCAACCATATTATGTTTCAGATAGGGATATGCGCCAACTAATTAGTCGAAGTAGATTCATGTCTTTACTAGCATTAAATATTGGCTTTAATTTCATGTTTTGATGTCAGATAAACTCGTTCTTATTACTTTTTTATTGTGTTATTCCATCACAGGAAATTGTCAAAAAAATGGTTTTTTCGGTAAAAAAAACATACTTAGCATCAGTGGAACTGGAGCTCTTCCTTTGAATAACATGTTAGTGGCAGCGCGTAATTCAGACAAACAATATTATAAAAATAGTAAAAATGGCCTTGAACGCACTTCAAATCTCATAGACGCTGGAATTAATCTAAGTTTTATTCATGCGACTGGTAAAAATTTTGGTATTGGTATTGAATACGGCATTTACTTTAGCAATAGCCATGGCCCATTCGAAGCCGATGTTAATGGTTCTTCAGACAATTACATCAATATGGAAATTAGACATGAAATGCTCGATTTAAATACGATGACTTTTATGCCAAAAATAGAATTTTCTACAAATAACAATGACCTTTCGGTTGGTATCCATAGTGAAATAGGTATAGGATATTCTATCACTTCCGTCAGAGAAAGACAATATTTGTCAGAAATTATTTCTTATGGTTACAACCAAAATCCCGCAGATTACAATCCGTCAAAAGTATTTAATCAAAAAGAGAAATATCATAGTTTGACCTTGTTATATGGTTTAAGCGCACGTATTCCAATTACTAAAAACCTAATGATTCAAGGAGGGGTGCGTTATTCACTCAATTTAAACTCAAATTTACTCATTGATGATCTAACACCATACAACAGCAGTCAAAAGGATAAAGGCTTTCATGCGTCAAAAGCAGAAATAGGAAATAGTGTTGCTGGAAGTCGCTTCTTCTCGATTGTCACAGGAAACATCGGATTGGCGTTTTTCTTCTAAGCCTCCGGCGCCAACCTCAAAACAATTCCATCAATCGCATCTGATGTTTAACTATGGTTTGAGATGCACATTGAATTTGACTTTTGGCACTGGCGTCGCTGGAAACTTTATCGATTTTCTAAATTCAAACAATCAAAATATCAACTCAAATTATTATGTATCTAACAGCGATATGCGTTCACTCGTGTCTGCGAGCAGATTTACATCCATTCTCTCGTGTAATCTAGGAATAAGCTACGCTTTTTAAGATTTTGGATTTAAAAAAGTTACCATCGTTTTCAAAAAGTTAACTCTCAAGATACTTCATTGAAGTCAAAAAATATATGCTAAAATTTAATATTTATTGCTAACGTTGTAATAATATAATTCGAAATATTTATATTTCAGCACTGAAAACGAATCTAAAATTATCTAATGAAACTAATTCTCTTTTTCTTTCTTTTAACAGTGAGTAATTTTTCAATAGCTCAAGTTGATTTTGACAATTATAAATCGATTACAGCTGTTGGTGTTATGCCAGAAGATTTCTCAAAAAAAACGCCAGTTAAGATACAAGTTTCAAGAAGCACGAGAAAAACAAGAGAAATTAAAAAAAAGGAAGATGAATTTAATGCTTTAATTAAAAATGGAATAGAAGATATACTGCATTCTGGTAAATGCATATATGGTGATCCGATATCAGAATACACCAAAGACGTTGCCCGAAATTTATTGAAAAATGATCTCGGTTTATTTCAAAAATTAAGATTCTATACAATCAAATCGACTAATCCTAATGCATTTACAACGGATGAAGGAAGTATAATTATTTCAACTGGTTTAATTGCAAGATTATCGAATGAGGCTCAATTGGCTTTTATTCTGGCTCATGAAATTTCCCATTTTGCAGAAAAAGATACCATCGCTACATTTGACTTTAACCCCAATCAAACAATTAATGATTTTTATGTTGCGAGTATGAGCAACTATTCGATAGCGGATGAATTTAAAGCAGACCAGTTGGCCGTTGCCCTTTGTCATAGGGCTGGATATTCGGACAACGAAATTTATAGTTCCTTAGATGCGATGATGGATTGCTACCTTCCTTTCGATGAATTGGAATTTTCCAAAAGCTATTTCAACACGAATCAATTTTACATACCAGAAAATCAATTTCCAAAAAACAATTATCCCATTCGCCTAGAACCCGTAATAAATGATGCAAATAGTGCGCACAAAAATATTGGAATAAGGAAAGAAAACATTGCCAAGGAACTGTCTGCATTAGATAATTGGCAAAAAGTAAAATTCATTGTGGATCAAGAGAAATTTAGTGAAACTGTTCGGATGGCTAGGTTTGAAAACATACGAACAAATGTTCTTGATGGAGCTTACCCTGATGCTTTATATTCTATATACCTTATGGAGCAAGAATTTCCACAATCAACTTTTTTACATAAAATGAAAGCGCATGCTTGGCTTGGTTTGTATCAATACAGAAGTGATCTAAATGCATCCAATACGATATCAAAAACAATGGATTTTGAATGTGAAAGTTCAATGCTACATTCTTTTATTAATAAATTAACCCATTCAGAATTGCGAACCTTAGCAATCCGTGAAATTTATAACGTAAAAAACCAATATCCAAAATCATTAGAATTGAAAGCAATTTGCGATCGCTTAATTAACGGATTAGCCGATGACACAAGTTTTGTGATAGCACACTATTCAACAAAAACCTTTCAGCAACTTTCGCAAGAAAAACTCAATAATGATGCAAGCAATTTCAATGGGACAGACGCTGAAAAAACGAATTATCAGCGTATAAGATCTAACATCAACATAAATAGTGCAAATGATTTCGATTCGTCTTTATATTATTTGTATGGCTTGGGGGATGTATTATCGGATTCAGAATTTGTTTCCACTTATTCAACATACAAATCAGAACATGACAAAAAAGAAGCTGATTTAGCACATTTAAATTCATTGAAAAAATCAGAACGAAAAAAGAAGTTGAAAGAACAAAAAAAGGAATTTGAGGAGGAATTGCGCCTTTCATTGAAAAACAAATTGCTAATTGTTAATCCAACAATAATAAGTTCAAATAAAAAAGGAATTTCATACGAGAAAGCTGATAAAAATGGCAAAATACTCCAAGAGGCAATTATGTATACAAAAAAATACACCGGAATGGAGATGCAAGCCATTAACAGAAATATGCTTGATAGTGGCTCGACTACTATTTTCAATGAGCTAAATACTCTTCATTCATTTAAATCTCAAATTTTTGTTCGCCAAAACATGAAATCTGGTGTTGTTCCGGTAGATTATGACGAAATTCAGTCAATAAAATCGCTTTATAACACTCCAGGCTTCATGTTTAGTTCAGTCATTCATTCTTACAAACCGAAATTAAGTGTTGGGGGAGTTATTGGTTGTGCTATTGGGCTTCCATCCTTACCTATTTACCTCACACGCGCTTATGGATTAGCGAACACAACAGAATTAAACAATTTAATCATTAATTCAGACAAAGGAACTGTTCAACTTTCCAGCAATGTCCTTACAAAATCTCCGATTAATAAAAGATTTTTAGGAAATCAAATATTTGATATACTCAACGATTTTGGATTAATGGCTAATTAATTTATGATGAAAATTTCACTTTTTATTTTTGCAATCATTTTGACTTCAAACTCCTTAGGTCAAAGTTTCGGATATTATGGAAAAAAAAATATCTTGAGGGTGAATGGTCTTGGTACAAGACCCATGTTCGGGGATATTCGAGATTTTCATTATTATCATAACTCAAATGGTCAGCTTAAAGAGAAGGACAACTATTTCGATGGTGGCTTAAGTTTGAATTACGCACGCGTGGTTGGTAAACGTTTTGCCATTGGTATAGAGTATTCAATAAATTTGTGGAACATTCCTGGTCCCATAGTAAGATATGAAACGGTTACATCTTCCTCTGGAGATGAACATTACGTGTATAAATTAAAGCATGAAATGCTTGATGTCCAAACACAAAACTTCATGCCAAAAGTTCATTTTTCACCTGGAAAATCTTTGTTCTTACCAATCGATTGTGAATTTGGCGTTGCTTACGCACAAACTAAAATAAAGGAAAAAAACTACCTTTCAGAAGAGGTTAAAATCGAAGATGATTATTATACTTCAGAGTTTCAAAAAAATTATCAAGCAAATCGGTTGTACCATAGTTTAACTGTTTTGTATGGAATAAATTCAAAGATCCCAATAAATCGAAGCTTATTTTTTAATTTTGGGATTAGATATACTTTCAACTTTGATGCAGTAATTCTTGATGGTGATACTTCATTAGATAATGGGTTTGGAGGAGAATGGTATTCACTCATTGCAAGACGAAGGGCAGCATCACTTCTTACTGCCAATTTAGGTTTTATGATTGTGTTTTAAGATCTTAAACAAGGATTTTTGAGACGATTTTTATGATGAAAATATTGCTTTTTATTTTTACGATCATTTTGACTTCAAATTCCATTAGTCAAAGTTTCGGCTATTTCGGGAAAAAAAATATCTTGAGGGTGAATGGTCTTGGAGCTACACCGATTATTGCAAATATGATGATCCCTTACAGCAAATTTAATGCGAAGAAAAGCTATTTCGAAGGGGGGGTAAATTTGAATTACGCAAGAGTCGTTGCTAAACGATTCGCTTTAGGTTCGGAGTATTCGATTAATTGGTGGAAAGCACCAGGTCCTTCTACATATCTAAGATACGAGAAGATTACATCTCCTTCGGGACTTGAAAGTTATGGTTATGTAAACTATAAACTAAACCATGAAAGGCTCTTTATCCAAACGCAAAACTTCATGCCGAAAATTTATTTTTCACCCGGCAAATCGTTGTTCTTAACTATCGATTGCGAATTTGGCATTGGATACGCACAGACCAAAATTTTGGATAAAAGCTACTTTTCGGAAGAAACATTAATCAAAAATACTTCCTACACTTTTGGCTATAAAAAAGATTATGACCCAAATAAGTTATACCATAGTATAACCGTGTTATATGGGATAAATACAAAAATACCAATTAATCGAAGTTTGTTTTTTAATTTCGGGTTAAGATACACTCACAACTTAGATAATATCATTTATTTATTTGACAATTCGCTGTATGAAGGAAAAGGTGGAGATTGGTATGAACTAATTTCGCAGCGAAGATCTTTGACATTGTTTACTGCCAACCTAGGTTTTATGGTTGTGTTTTAAGATCTTAAACAAGGATTTTTAAGACGATCATAATATCGATTGTCATAATATCAGAACCATCCTTGCCCGCGTTGCCTCAGTTCTTCTATGCTTCTGGAGCCAATCTCAAAACAATTCCATCAATTGCATCGGAAATAGGAATCTGACAGCCCAATCGACTATTGGGTTTCACAAAAAATGCCTGGTCCAACATATCTAGTTCTGCATCCGATTGTGGTTCAAGTTCATGATCTGATTCTAAATAACATTGGCAAGTTGCGCACATCGCCATTCCTCCACATTCACCTAGAACTGGTAATTCGTAAGATTTACACAATTCCATGATGTTCATATTCATATCCGTAGGAGCTAATAATTCATGCGCTTCTCCTTCCCGATCGATGATAGTTACTGTAACGTCAGTCATGCTTTTTTTTGGAGCAAATTTAGTTATTTCTTGAATAGGAGAATAATTGGTAATTGGCTTATTTGTTAATCAATTGTAAATCCGAAGATCATCCGAACCGTCAAAAAAGGTTTGGTACATTCTCAGTCCATAATCAGAATTAGAAGTTGGAGATCCATCGTAAAGCGAAAAAGTGGCATTATTGCACAAATCATTTAGTTGCAAGAAATTATCATCATCCGTTTCTAACGGTTGTTCACATGTTCCGTCATTAGCAGGAGAATGTCGGTCAAAGGCAACAAATTCATCAATACTTCTTCGATACACAACAATTCCTTTGGAGCCTCCAGCAACATACGCCCAGCCTCCAACGCCTGTTAACGCATTGTAGGACGGCAAATTGATATTGATATTGATGTCAACCGGCACCGATGGAACAGGATGACTGTTATTCTTCTTTTTGCATGAAGCTCCAAGAAGCAAAGTCGACATCAGAAAAAATATTAGTACTTTCATTGCGTTAATCACTGTATGATACAAATGTATGAAGATTAAAACGATATTTCTTTACTGTTTATTGTTTGTTGCTTCAACGATGGTTTTGTCATGCGGTTCGAAAAAACCAGGTAGCAATCCTGAATCTGTTGAAGAGGCAGAAAAACAACTCGCCAAAAAAGCAAAAAAGGAAGCAAAAGACGGGCGTAAAATGCGCAAAGCTGCGTATAAAGCGTATTGGGATATGCAATCCAAAGAGGCGAAGAAATCAATCAAACGAAACAAAAAGAGACACCGTAAAAATAATTCTAGAAGACGAATTGTGCCTTAATCAAACTGTTTTCAGATGTTTCGATAGGTTGAAATCCACCCTGGGTCGCGCACATCCCGCAGCAACATCCAAAAACTTGTGTCTAAAAAATATTTCGTATCAATTTGCTCAACTCCATATCTTTCAAATAAGTACTTCTTTTGAGTTAATGAAGGAAAATAAGCATCCTGGCTCCAACCTTCACCAAATCCACCTTTGAAGGGATAAGATCGAAATCGAAGCTTCCACAAACTGTCTAAAGCGAAGCAATATGGAATTTTTTGATGTGTAATTGAATCTTCAAAAATTCCTCCAGGGACATTTTCTTTTTCAAAATAATTGATGCGATTTGGATTGTAAATACTTGGCCATTCTCCAGAAGCAAAAAAGGCAAATTCGCGCAGGGTCAATACTTTTTGATGTGATAAGGTTCGACCGTTATGAATATATACGACCAAATTTATGAGCTGACCCGTTGACTGATAAGCTATTTGCACACCAAAAACTGCTCTAATTTCATTTTTAGGATGAACAGAGGAAAACAGATAAAATAAAAATGCAAATAGAAAAATGCGTTTCACATCTACAAATTACGAAAAATCAGAAGATTTGTTGCCTTTCTTATGCAAGAAAATAAAGTAAATAATTAAAAGCGAAACAATTAAGTATACAATGGGAACAATAATGGACTTCGCTAAAAATATACTTGCAATGAAGCCCGGCAATAAGAAAACGATTACTAAATGGAATTTGCCCTGCATGCTAAAAACGATATATTTCTTCTGGTGTAATGCATGCATGCAACCGAATATCGTGTTCATTAACATCCAAGATTTCATCTATTGGTTCAAAAAATGACAGTCCAATAAATTGTGTTTGCGGTCCACACTTTTTCAAAAAACGATCGTAAAACCCTTTTCCATATCCAACTCGGTAACCACGCTTATCGCAAATTAATAAGGGAACAATTACCATATCAAATAATGCTGGACGAACTAATTTCCCATCCTTTGGTTCAGGAATTCCATATTCAGAAAGTTCGAGCTGGGAAATGCCTTCATAAACTCTATGTGTAAGTTCTAAATTTTCAAAATTTGCCTTTGGAATTGCCATTTTAGCATTTAAAGAAATTGCCTTCTCTAGAATGAGATATGTATCAATTTCCTGCTTATCTTCGATTGGAAGATACAAACTAATTGTTTTGCCTTCCACATTGAAATGACTAAATAATTTCTCGCAAATCATCTCTGATTTTTCGCGCAACCTACCTGGAGAAATTTTTGCTCGATTCTCTAGTGCTTCAATTCTTCCTAATTGCTTTGTTAACTTAATCATTTCTATAGAAATATCGTAAAATTCCAAAATAGCATTCCAAGATTAGTGATTATTTTTGGAATAAAACAATTTACCATGGTAAATTATTTGGGTATATTTACGTCCATACAAGTATATTTGTTGTAAAACGACATTTATGAAATTAACAAAACTAGCGTCAATGCAAAAAACATTTCTTCTAACAATTTTCATGAATCTAGGGGTTATTCTATTGGCTCAAGATACCGATTCAACAAGTTCAATGGAAGAACCTATTAGTGATCGCGTGACTAACACCTTTGAATCAACCCGATTAATCAATGGTCACACGATTGAAACATTAGGGAAACGAGTGTTAGAATTCAGAGTTGAACATCGATTTGGAGACATTGCAGGGACCGCTGGTGGTGTTCAAAATATGTTTGGATTTGATAATTCAGCAGACATTCGGCTTGCGTTAGAATATGGAATTACAGACAAAATCATGATTGGTTTAGGAAGAAGTAAAGGAAATGGAAATCCTTATCGTTCCTTAGTGGACGGTTTTGTGAAATATCGTTTTTTAGATCAGAAAAAAGGTGGTTCACCGTTTTCCATAGCTGCTTTAGGAACTATGTCATTTAGTTACATGAAAGCTTCAACAGATTCGTTCGCAATTACAAGTTTTCCGAAAACAGTGAATCGTTTGGCTTATTCAGCTCAATTGAACATTGCACGAAAATTCCATGAGCGATTTAGTGCTGCTTTGATGCCAACTGTTATACATCAAAATTATGTTGCCAACAATAATGAAAACACCATTTTTGCTTTAGGCGGTGGAGCACGCATCGGAATTACTCATACAGCAGCTATTTTATTAGAATATTATCATTGCATGACTCCTTCAAGTATTCGTCCCAATAACAAAAATAGTTTAGCAGTTGCAGTTGAAATAAAAACGTTCGGTCACAATTTCACCATTTATCTTGCAAATGCCACAGGTTTAGGCGAAACGCAATTCATCACAAATACAACTTCTGATTGGTTGAAAGGTCAATTTAGACTTGGATTTGCCATTGGCAGGATATTTGAATATTAACATTTAACTTAAAACTAAAAAACCATGAAAAAGTACATTTTCCCAGTTTTAGCAGGTTTCTTTTTATTGACATCGGCTACAATTTCCTTAAATTCTTCAAATACAATCGGTAAGGGTGTGAGTATCAAATTTGAAAGCAAAGATCCGACTGGTACATTTGATGTGATGAATGGAACAATTAATTTTAATGAAGATAAACTAAGTGATGCTTCTTTTGATTTAAGTTGGCCTATTTCATCCATCAATACAGCAAACAAAATGCGTGACAAAAAAGCGCAAACTTCGGAATGGTTCAATGCTGCTAAGTTTCCAAACGCAACATTCAAATCAAAATCTGTGACAAAAACAGATAAGGGATTTTCTGTGTCTGGAACATTGACCATAAAAGGAACGTCCAAATCTATCTCAATTCCAATGAGTGTTAGAGAAGAAGGAAATAACAAAATATTATCAGGAGCTTTTGGTGTAAATAGAATTGATTTCAAAATTGGAAAACCAAATGGAACAGTTCCAAACATCATGAATGTGAAATATTACATACCAATCTCAAAATAACCATGTTTAAATCCTATTTTTTCCTCGGAATAATTTCTGCCGCTGCATCAGTTGCTGCATGCATGATATATACAAATGTCTATTTTGGAATGTTAGTTGACTTTTCAGAAGCAGCTACACCGACTAAAATAATATCAACATGCGTTGCTGTTGCAATGGCAGCGACTATCCTAAGTGGACTTTTTAGAAAATTAATTCCCAACGCTCGAATTGCTGATTTTCTTGTGAGTCTGATGCTTTCATTGGCATCGATAGGAGCTGTTTTTTATGTTTTAGGAGCTGATGATCCCACCTTTAAAAATGAAGATGCGGCAATTATGGCTGACTATTTCAAAGGATTTTTGATGCCAATGTTGTTTTTTCCAGCGCTGACTTGGTTCACATTCAAACCATTATTTGTGAAATTATGAAAATATTGAAATTGACTTTTTTAAGCCTTGTGTGCGGAATTGCTGTAAACAGTTGTACCAAGGACAAAACGTTGGTTAATCCCTTAGAAGAATTAAATTGCACACCGAATATTTCATTTTCGACCACAATTGCGCCAATCATTCAACAAAATTGTTCCACAACTGATTGCCATGATGCTGCTGCTTCAGGGAACTATGAGTTTTTAACACATGCATCAATTTCATCAAACTCAGATGTAATCTTGAGATCCATGAAACATGAAGCAAATGTTATTGCAATGCCTTACGAACTCCCTAAATTACCAGATTCATTGATTCAAAAATTTGAATGCTGGGTCTTACAGGGTAAACTTGATAATTAATTCAAAAACAATTTATGACAAAAATTTATTCTTTTATTTCGTTAGGAGCGTGCGCTCTATTATTTTTAGGATTTCAGCACGCTAACAAAAGTTACATTACTAGTGTACATGGTTTTAAAATGAAATCTTCATCTGGACCGAATGCTGGTTTCACAGGTGCACCTGGCGAAGGCAATTGCACACAATGTCACACTGGTTCTACTTTGGATGGTTCAACTGTGAATACTTTCACCATTAGCCAATCGGGTAGTGAAGTAACAGAATATATGCCCGATGAAATGTATGATTTATTCTTGAATTTGGATGCTGGATCAGATGAAAAAGGTTTTCAAATTACAGCTTTGGATGAAAACAATCAACCAGCTGGAGAATTTGCAGCATCTTCGAATACACAATTAAAAACTGGTCAATTTGGACAAATAGCTGGTAGAAAATACGTAACGCATACGAGCGGAACGAATTCATCTTCTGGTTGGGAGTTTAATTGGACTGCACCTTCCGATAATGTTGGTGAAATCACTTTCTATGTTGCGACGAATAAGACAAATTCTAGCAATACAAGTGGTGGTGATATGATTTACTTAGCTCAATATAATTTGAATACGTCAGCTGGTTTGATTGAGCAAACTAAAGAAAATGAAAATTTTAGTGTTGGTTATAATCCAACTCTAAATCAATTAAACATCAAATTTGAAACAGAAAATCAAGGAGAAATGTTCCTTAATCTAACTGACCTAAATGGAAAAACGGTTTTGGTTCAAAAACTTGGAAATTCAGTAGAAGGGGAAAACAAGCAAATTGTTACATTACCAAGTTCAATTTCTAATGGAATTTTTATTGCTAACTTCTTTGTAGACAACAAAGCGATGTCTGCTAAAGTTCAAATTATCAAATAATTTTTTTTCTTATTTGAAGGATCAAAACTTCATTCAATCGCGCTTCAATTTAATCGTTGGAGCGCGATTTTTTTTACCCTTGAAAAAAACTGATGAGGCAAAAATGTACGCCAATCAATGTCGTTCAACTCCCCTCCCATGATCACGTATTGATCTATGTTTGCTTGATAAAATTCTTGAATAACATGTTCGTGAAAATTAACGAGCGCAATCCAACCATCCTCTAAATCGTCAAACCAATCCTCGTAATAGCTATCATCCGAAGAATGAAAGTTGAGCACGTTTTCGCCGATTAATATAAACTTCGAGATCCCAACAGCAATCAATTCTTCGATCAAATCACGTTTTAAAGTCATGATGTCGTTTTCAATTGCATCATTCCACTCACCTATAAATTCGATGACAGCATATCCTTCTTCGTAATCAACAAAGATGATTTTCAAAAAAAGAGTTGGCGAACCAAAATCATCCCATTGTGGATGGATTACATAATTATACACGGCATGTTCGAATTCAAATTCGCTGTGTTCTTGTCCATAAAATGGTGATTGAGGATCTTCCTCAGCGATGTAATATCCACGCCATCCAAAATGAGGTTCTACGAAGTGCATAACACAAATGTAAGAAGTTGGCACAGATTATGATTAGCATTTGACGTATAAAATTTATGTACATTTGACAAACAATTTAACTTAACAAATTAATGAAAAAAATTATTGCTTCTTTTGTCCTTGGCATTTTATTAGTTGCCTGTTCATCAGACACTTCAAATCGCAGTGTGAAGGATTTCTTTTCTGCTTTCCTCAATGGTAAAACAGAAATATTTGCATTTGGTTCTGCTGAACTAAATACCATTTTGAAAAAATCAGATTATGCAAATCAACCAAAAATTGGTGCCTTTTTAAAATCGCCGATTGCAACTTTGAAAAATTCAATAAACTTGGATAAGCCATCTTATTATGCGGTTGAAGGACCGTTTGCTGATGGAAGTCCAAAAGCCATTTATATTTTCATGGAAGTGAAAAATGCGGATTCATTGAAAGCGAATTTGACTAAAAACGGCTTCGATTTACAGAAAAAAGGAGATATGGATTACCTTCAAGATGGCGATATGAGTCTTGGAATTGAGCAAAAATTGGCTGTTGTTGTTATCAAAAGAGAAACGTATGACGGATCCAAAATGCTTGCTGAGGCCTTCGAAAAATCGAAAGGAGATGTTTCTACAGGAAAAGTGAGCGAAATTCTCAACAAAAAAAGCGATGTAGTTCTGGGAATGAGTGTTTCGTCGCTTTATGAAACCTCGAATACCGACTTAAAAAACCTTCCGAAGGATAAGCAAACTGAACTACAAGCAATGTTGAAAGATTCATACATTGAGAATTTGGTGCATTTTGACAATGGCGAAGTGGTTTTTGAGACAAAAAATTATTTTTCAAGCAAATTAAAATCAGAGTTGTTCTTTGAATCGAATGCATCTGCTCCTATTGTTGGCAAATTGGGGCAAGGTACACCGCGCTTTGGATTTTCTATGAATTTGGATATGAGAAAGATGCAGAAATTTATGGATAGTTATTCTCCGGAAGCTATGGATGCCCTAAGTGAAGAACTTGGCGGTCCGTTTGCCATGGCGATGATGGCTTCAGGAAATGATTTATCACAAATTTTTAATGGTCAATTTGGATTTGTAATGATGGGAGATCCTGGTCAATCAGAAGCCATGATTCCAGATTTTAACTTACATGTTGGATTAGCTGGTAAGGGTCAAACGCTTGGTCAATTTGCAAAAACGTTGTTCGGTGGAAGTTTTTCACAAGTAGATTTATCCAAAGATGGAATTTCAGCTTATTCTTCCACGCAATTTGCTTCATCTCCAACATCTAAATTAAATTTACCAATGGGATGTGAAGGATTTGGTAAAAAATCAATCACCGCGTTTTTAAATTTAGAAGGCATGGATATGTCTGGATTTGATTTGGAAGGAGAAGCAAAATTGATTGAATTGATCAAGTATGCAACGTTTGAATACGATGTGAATGGCGGACGATTGGTATTGAAAGCTAAAAACGGAAAAGAAAATGTTTTGAAACAAAGTATTCAAAAAATCATCCAAGAATTGGAAGGCGAGATTGCTGGATTTGGAATGTAATTTTGACTAGATGTTTTCTTACCGCAAAGCACGCGGAGGGCGCAAAGGGAAACTATGAAAAATCAACGATTAAGAATTCATTCTAATATTGGAAGAATAATTAATAACGTTGAGTTTAAAATAAATTTGGCTTACTGCAAAAGAAGCATAGGGCGCAAAGGCCAATAATAATTAGAAACAAAAAAACCATCTGAACGATGGTTTTTTTGTTTAATTAAAATATTTTTTAGATCGAGTCGATTGCTTGAAACAAGCGAGTTGTAATTTCGTCAACGCTCCCTAATCCATTAACATTTATGAATTTATTTTGTGCTTGATAAAAAGACTTCACAGGCATTGTTTCAGCAATATATACATCAATTCTCTTTTGAATAACTACCGGGTTGGCGTCATCAACACGTCCGCTAACTTCAGCACGCTTTTTCAAACGCTCTCTGAGTTCTTCCTCAGGCACATCGAGCGCCAACATAAGTGTGATAGAAGATCCTTCTTCTGCCAAAAAAGCATCTAAAGCTTCGGCTTGTGCGTTGGTGCGCGGAAAACCATCGAATATGAATCCTTTCGGGTTTTCATGTTTACGAACTTCAGATTTTAACATGTCAATTGTCACTGAATCTGGAACCAATTTCCCTTGATCCATAAAACTTTTCGCGAGCATGCCTAATTCAGTTTCGCCTTTGATGTTTGCTCTAAAAATGTCACCCGTCGAAAGGTGTACCAATCCATATTTATCAATAATCCGTTCAGACTGAGTTCCCTTTCCTGCTCCTGGAGGTCCGAATAAAACAATGTTCAACATACTATTTTCCTTTTTTTTTGATTCTCTAACTTGGTAAATTTCTTTTAAATTCCGTCCTAATTCATCGTAGTCCAATCCAAATCCAACAACAAATGCATTTGGAATGCTGAACCCAACATAATCTGGCTTGTGAACACCTTGATGCGCCGAAGGTTTATACAATAATGTACAAATTTTCAAAGACGCCGGTTTTTCTAATTCAATGATTTTATGGATTTTATCCATCGTGATTCCTGTATCTACGATGTCTTCTAAAATAATGACATGTTTATCACGCAATTTTGTTGTCAACCCAATTATTTCATCTACGCGACCAGTGCTAGCTGTGCCATGATATGAGCTTACTTTGACAAACGTTATTTCACACGAAATATTAATATTTTTGATCAAATCAGACGCAAACATAAAAGCGCCATTCAAAATTGCAACGAACACAACGTGTTTATCCGCATAATCCTGATTAATTTGTTTGGCTTGCGCTGAAATTTCTTGCTGAATTTCTTCTGCCGTAATAAACGTCTCGAAATATTTGTCCTTTAATTGAATCACGTGCTTTGAATTGGTGCAAAAGTAATTATAATTTTCAGTTTTTTATTTCCAAGCATGCAATACCCAAGCTGAATTTAAAAATCGACCTTATCTTTGTGCTATGAAAACAACATGGAATAGCGGAAATCTCAAACTAGGAATCGTTGGCGGCGGTCAATTAGGTCGCATGTTCATTCAAGAAGCAATCAATTATGATTTAGAAATTCATGTGCTTGACGGAGATCTAGATGCGCCATGTAAGCACATTGCCCATTCGTTTACGCACGGCTCAATCACAGATTTCGAAGCGGTGCTTGCATTTGGATCAGCCATGGATGTGATTACTGTGGAGATTGAAAACGTGAGTGTTGAGGCACTTGAGGAACTTGAAAAACGAGGGAAAAAAGTGTTTCCGCAACCAAGTGTTCTGCGCATAATTCGAGATAAAGGAATTCAAAAACAATTTTATATAGATCATCAAATACCAACTGCTGAGTTTTTATTGATGAATGATAAATCAGAACTTGAATCAGTTGCTAATTATTTGCCAGCAGTGCAAAAAATGAGAACAGGTGGTTATGATGGAAAAGGAGTACAAATTTTGCGCACCAAAGACGATTTTACCAAAGCTTTCGATGTACCGTCCATCTTGGAAAAAATGATTCCTTTTCATAAAGAGATTTCTGTCATCGTAGCTCGAAATGAATCCGGCGAAACGAAAAGCTTTCCTGCGGTTGAATGTGAATTTAATTCAGAAGCAAATTTGGTGGAGTTTCTTTTTGCCCCGGCGGATATTACGCAAGAAGTGGAGGCAAAAGCAACCGAAATTGCTGTTGCTATTATCACGAAATTAGACATGATTGGAATATTAGCGGTGGAATTTTTCTTGTTGCCAAACGGTGAATTGTTGGTAAATGAGATTGCTCCACGTCCGCATAACAGTGGTCATCACACCATTGAATGCAACTATACTTCACAATTTGAACAACACATGCGTGCCATTTTAAATTTACCCCTAGGTTCTACAGATATTATCTTACCTGGAGTGATGATTAATTTACTTGGCGAGTCAGGCTTTGAAGGCGAAGCAATTTATGAAGGCATGGAAGCTTTGATGCGCGAAAAAGGAGTTTACATTCACTTGTATGGAAAGAAAAAAACCAAATCTTTTCGTAAAATGGGCCATTTGACGGTAGCTTTGCCCGATTTGGAGGAAGCGAAGAAGTTGGCAAGAGATGCAAAAGGTAGCTTGAGGATTGTGGCTGAGATGCAGAAAAAATAGAAGAACAAGATTGTTTGTTTTCTAATAAGTCGAATATTTAAAACATAACTTTCCCTTTTCGCATTCTTTCGAATCCGACAAAACAAGACAAAAAGTAAAAATTTTGATGGATTTAAAGGCAAAAATCTTTTGCGAAACAGCAGAAGTTGATTGGTTTGATGATTTTTTTGAATTTTAGTCGTAAACTGTAGTAAATCGCTTTAAAATACTTGATTCCTACCCTTTCCCGAAACACATAAACCACTGTTTTTCAACTTAAACAGTCGTTTTTTAACGGATAACGAAAGCCCCAATTAACCAACCAATTGAACCTGATATTTGCCTTATTTACATCAAAAAATCAATCCCCCGGATCGCCTCCTCCAACATTTTTCCCATCTGGAAAATCAATTTCCCATCGCCTGAAAAAAACTGGCATATTCTCACTTAACTCTCCCACTCTCTCCACATATACTTTTCCATTGTTCAAGAAATTAAAAAAGTAGTTGCCAAGCTCAAAAATCAATTTTCCACCTTTCTTGTAAGCGGAAGTGAATCCCTGAAAATCAAAACCCTTTTTAAAAAGCGCATTGCGATGAATTTCTACTTTTTTTCCATTTCGACCCACAACCCCTTCAAGAACAACGAGATTTCGGCGCAACCGCTCTTTCAATTCATTTAGTCTTGATTTTACTAACGCACGTGCGACACTATGGTGTTTGTTTTTGCAAGTTACTGAACAAAATACTTTATCGCTCCTACCTGCAACGCCACCTTGACATGTAGGACAAGGAGCGTGTTTAAAATTTGATTTTTTACACATAAAAGATAGATTTATACCTTGAATTTACAAAATACATTTCAAAACGAAAAATATTAGAGGAGAAAACGTATTCGAACAAGTGGATTAATGATAACTTTGTTTGACCCAAAAATTGAAGCGACAGTAATTAATTTCATTCAATAAAAAATATGAAAATTTGTAGAAGAGAAACATTCAATGCCGCCCACAGACTTTTCGTCGCTGAATGGTCAGATGAGAAAAATTTTCAAGTTTTTGGAAAGTGCAGTAATCCTAATTATCATGGACATAATTACATTTTAGAAACGTGGATTGAAGGTGAAATTGATCCGCAAACTGGATATGTTTTTGACTTGGGTGAATTAAAAAAAATAATTCATTCCAAAGTAACTGATCGCTTTGATCATCGCAATTTGAATCTTGATTGTCCTGAGTTTGAAGGTATAAATCCAACTGCTGAAAACATAGCTAAAGTAATCTGGCAAATTTTAAGAAAGGAACTCGATTCAAAATATCAGATTACCATCAAATTGTGGGAAACAGAAAAAAACAGTGTTGAGTACGCCGGAGAATAAAGCCATTTTTTGGCACCGAAGGGATTTAAGAATTTCCGATAATCACGGATTATTCACTGCAAATTCCGATTTCAAGGAAATTATTCCAGTGTTTATTTTTGATGTTAACATTCTCGAAAAGTTAAAATCGTACGACGCTCGGGTAACATTCATTCACGAAAACATCGTTGATCTTGCTTCCAAATACGAAAATCATGGGAATCAACTTGAAGTGTTTTTTGGAAATCCAACCGAGTTAATACCTAAGCTGGCTGAAAAATGGAACGTTTCGGCGGTATACACAAATAAAGATTACGAACCTTATGCGCTTGAGCGAGACGCTGCCGTTCGTGAGAAACTTTCCCAGCATGCTATTTCATTTAAAAACTTCAAAGATCACGTCATTTTTGAAGAGCATGAAGTGATGAAAGACGATGGTTTGCCGTACACCGTTTTTACGCCATACATGAACAAATGGAAAAGGCATCTTCAGGAAAATCCATGGAAAGAGTTTGATTCAGAAGGAACTTTGAAACCTCGAAATTTTGTCAAAAACGATGTTATAACATTGGAATCTATGGGTTTTAAACCGAACGAATCGATTTCATTTCCTGAACGAAAAATTGCGAAATCCATTCTCAAAAACTACCATGACACACGTGACATACCAGCTATCTTGGGGACAAGTAGGTTAAGTGTTCACCTTCGATTTGGCACCTTGAGCATACGAAAATTGGCAAAAGTTGCTCAAGAAACGAACGAAAAATACTTCAATGAATTGATTTGGAGGGATTTTTATTCGATGATTCTTTTTCATTTTCCAAAAACCATAAACAACTCATTTAAAAAGAATTACGACCTCATTCCTTGGTTGAATAACGAATCCGAATTCAACGCTTGGTGTGAAGGTAAAACAGGCTATCCGATGGTTGATGCTGGCATGCGCGAATTAAACGAAACAGGATTTATGCACAACCGTGTACGTATGATTGTTGCAAGTTTTCTATGCAAACACCTTCTAATTGATTGGCGTTGGGGAGAGCGCTATTTTGCTGAAAAATTATTGGATTTTGATCTATCGAGCAACATAGGAGGTTGGCAGTGGGCGGCAAGTTCTGGATGCGATGCAGTACCTTATTTTCGCATTTTTAATCCAAGTTCGCAACAAGAAAAATTTGATCCGAAGTTTGAATATATAAAAAAATGGGTGCCAGAATTTGGCACCTCGAATTATCCCTCACCAATTGTTGAACACGCTTTTGCAAGGGTGAGGGCGATTGAAACATTTAAAGAATCTTTATCCGAACAAAAATGAGTATAAAAATTGGCGATCGTTGCCCAGAATTTAAATCCACTCTTAAGAATGGAACAGTCATAGATGTTAAGAACATCCTAGGCAACAAGCATTTAGTACTTTTCTTTTATCCGAAAGATTTCACGCCAGGTTGCACTAAAGAAGTTTGCTCATTTAGAGATAATTACGAAGCTTTTCAGGCCTTGAACTGTGAAGTGATTGGCGTTTCTTCAGACTCTGGAGAATCGCATGAACGCTTTGTTGAAACCCACAAACTCCCCTATCCACTTATTGCAGACACGGACAAATATTTGCAAAAATTGTTTGGGGTTCCTCGGAATTTATTAGGCTTAATCCCGGGCAGGGTAACATACATTATAGACAAAAGCGGAATTGTGCGTGGCATTTTTAATTCACAAACGGATCCTTTGGGGCATATCAACAAAGGTTTGGAGTTGGTGAAAGGGTTTTAAATTCACCTCACATAATCCTGCTTATGCACCAACATAAACTGATTATCCTCTAAACGTGTGTATCCTTGCTCGTAACAGAAATAATAAACCGTACCTTTTTTGGTTTCATAAGTATTTGTGAAGTAATGAAAATTGAAGCCCTCCTCAGCAAGCGTAATGGCATCAACCGTTTTTTTTCCTTCAGGATTTAACTTATCCAAAATCCGTCTGTTTTTCCGTAGAATGTTGTTAATTCGTCGCACATAATTACTTGCATCTTCGTTTAATCGATTGTTATACACATTGCGACAATAGTCGGAGCAAAATTTTTGATCCTTGCGACCTTTTAATTTATCTCCACATTCTAAACAAACTCTTTCCTCCATTTTTTAGCAAAAATTACAAAACAATGTTAACAATATTTAACAGCAAAACCAAGGGTTTACCGTCCTTTATTTGGCAACTTTGTATATTCATCATTTAGCTTATGAACGAACATACGAATAATTCACTGAGCCCTGCGGAAGCGTTGGGAATTTTAAGTGAAAAAATTAAAGTGGAGTCAGCCAAAATTGACTTGCTTAAAAATGAAGTTGCCAAAGTGATTGTTGGTCAATCATATATGGTCAATCGATTGCTCATTGCGCTTTTGGCCGATGGACATATTTTATTAGAAGGTGTGCCTGGATTGGCAAAAACCTTGGCAATAAAAACGCTTTCAGAAGCATTAGATGTTGATTTTAGTCGGATTCAATTTACGCCAGATTTATTACCAGCCGACGTAACAGGAACCTTAATTTACAATCAAAAAAGCGAAAGTTTTACGGTTAAAAAAGGACCTATTTTCTCCAATTTCGTTTTAGCAGATGAGATAAATCGTGCGCCAGCAAAAGTTCAATCGGCCTTGCTAGAAGCAATGCAAGAGCGTCAAATCACCATTGGAGATGAAACGTATCCGCTCAAAGCACCTTTCTTAGTGCTTGCTACGCAAAACCCGATTGAGCAAGAAGGAACGTATCCTCTGCCAGAAGCGCAGGTCGATCGTTTTATGCTAAAAGTATTTTTGGATTATCCTTCCATCGAAGAAGAACGTTTAATCATCAGAACAAACGTGAGATCTGAAGGACTTCAAAAAGTTCAAAAAGTGATTTCTGCAGAAGATATTCTCCGTGCACGAAAATTAGTGCGCGAAGTTTATTTGGACGAAAAAATTGAGCAATACATTGTGGATATTGTCTATGCAACACGGAAACCTCAAAACTACGGACTTGGATATTTAGAACCAATGATCTCTGTTGGTTGTTCACCGCGTGCAAGCATCAATTTAGCATTAGCAGCAAAAGCGTATGCATTTCTGCAAGGTCGAGCATTTGTGATTCCTGAAGATATTCGAGCAATTGCACCTGATGTAATGCGCCATCGAATGGGATTATCTTACGAAGCTGAGGCTGAAAATTTGACACCAACTGACATCGTTCAAAAAATTGTTAGCAAAGTAGAGGTTCCATAAATTCCATGGATACAAAAGAGCTCATAAAAAAAATTCACCGCTTGGAGATCAAAACCAAAGGGTTAACGAAGCATATTTTCTCTGGAGAATACCATTCTGCTTTCAAAGGAAGAGGAATGACATTTTCAGAGGTGCGCGATTATCACTTTGGCGATGAAGTACGAACCATTGATTGGAACGTAACAGCGCGTTTTAACAGCCCTTTTGTGAAAGTTTTTGACGAAGAACGAGAACTAACTGTCATGCTCATTGTGGACGTTTCTGGTTCTGGAGAATTTGGAACAACTCAAAAAACAAAGAAAGATTTAGCGCTTGAAATTGCGGCCGTTCTCGCATTTTCTGCCATTAGTAATAATGATAAAGTGGGTGCAATTTTTGTCTCGGACGGCATTGAAAAATACATCGCTCCGGATAAAGGAAAAAAACATGTGCTTTTGATTCTCCGACAATTCATCGAATTACAAGCTAAAAGCAAGGAAACTAATCTCAACGAAGGACTTAAATTTTTCCGAAACACGCAGAAAAAAAGAAGTATTTGTTTCGTTTTAAGTGATTTTATTGACGACAATGATTTCATGGAAGGATTCAATATTTCACGCAAAAAGCATGATATCGTAGCCATCAAATTAGAAGATCAATCGGAATATGTCTTGCCAGAAATGGGATTTATTCAGCTTTTTAATGCAGAAAAGAACGCAACAACTTGGGTTAATTCGAACGACAAAAACGTGCGAGATGCATACCGTAAAACATTTACGGATAAATCTGAAATTACATTAAAATCGCTCAAAAAAGCAGGGATTGACACTGCCGTGATTGCAACAGATGATGATTTCATTTTACCACTCATTGAACTTTTCAAACGAAGATGATGGTACGATTTCTACATATTCTCCTTTGTTTTATTCCGATGATTTCTTTCGGTCAAGAATTGAGTGCGACATTGAATCATACTCAAATTCTTGTTGGAGAACAAGTAACGTACACCTTAAAAATTGTTGTTGATCCAAAAACGAAAATTGATTTTGAACCTTATCAGGCAATGATTCCGGCAAAGTTGCAAAATGCGAATACACAACTTACTTCTTCTAAAAAAATTGAGCTCGAAATTTTAGAGTCATTCTCAGACACGTTGATCAAAGGCAAAAAGAAAGATACATGGATTGGAAAATTCACCATCACCTGCTGGGATAGTGGAACCGTTGTGTTGCCCGAACCTATGGTCGTCATTTCAGATTCAACCTTTTATTTTCCGGAAACACGTTTAAATTGCAATTTGGTTCCAAGCAAGAAAAACCAAGACCTGTATGACATTCGTGAGCAATTCGCAGATGTACCAGATCCAAAAACAAAATTGGATAAAGTCATTGATTTTATTTGGCAAAACGGATATACTATTTTTCCACTATTAATGCTTGCCTTATTTATTCTGATTCAATTACGCCGACATAAAAAAGCTTCAAAACCAGCGCCAAAAGTAGCTGAGATTTCGCTGAAAGACCGAACTATTTTGGCTATTGAATCACTTGAGAAACAAAAAATGTGGGAGAAAGGGAAATTAAAAACACATTATGTGGAGCTTTCATACATCATGCGGGCTTATTTATCCTCTCGCTACGAACTTAATTTATTGGAAAAAACAACCATCGAAACTCGCTTATTACTCAAACAAGTTGGTTTACATCCTGAAACCATCGATGGACTAATGACCATTTTAAATCAAGCAGATATGGTAAAATTTGCCAAATCTGTTCCCGATGAAATCAGCATTCTCAAGGTGTCCATTCTTGCAAAGCAAATAGTTGCCGAAACCAGTCCAATCGAATTTGAAAATGCTTAATACATGGAATATAGCATTTTGGGAGTATGAATTTCAAGCTCCGTACTGGCTCTGGTTGCTTCTTTTAGTTCCAGCATTAGTTGGATTTTTGTACTTTTTAGAAAAACGAAAACTAGGCGACTGGAAATACTCTGGCAATGTCTCTTCTCAAACAACGTTCGCCTCGAAGAAAATAAATGTCATACGACAAATCCTGATTTTCGTTTACGGAATCATTTTGGCGCTACTGATTTTTGCGATTGCAAAGCCATTTAATTGGAACGATCACAACAACTCAAACAACGATTTCAAGAATGGAATAGACATTATCCTTGCGATTGATATTTCTGGATCCATGTTGGCGATTGATTTTGCTCCAAATCGCATTGAAGCTGCAAAAAGTGTAGCAAAAGAATTTGTAGAAGGACGTTCAGGCGATCGGATTGGATTGGTTGTTTTCGCTGGGGAAGCTTACACAGCTTGTCCTGCCACAACAGATTATAGCATTCTCAACAAACAAATCGGTGATGTTAACTGTGATATCAACATTGAAGGCGGAACAGCTATTGGTGTTGGATTAGGAACTGCGGTTACCCGACTTCGCAATGACAGTTTACCTTCAAAAGTGATCATTTTACTCACAGATGGTAGTAACAATGCAGGGAATATTACGCCAGACGAAGCCGCAGATTTAGCGAAAGCGAAAAATGTACGTGTGTACACCATAGGTGTAGGCGCAGCAGAAGGTGGACCAATGGCCGTGAGCACTCCTTTTGGTACAATCATGCAAAACGTTGAAAGCGATTTAGACGAAACAACTTTGAGTAGAATTGCGCTAAAAACAGACGGGAAATATTTTAGAGCAAAAGACAAAGAAAGTCTACGCGCCATTTATGCAGAAATTGAAAAACTCGAAAAAAGAAAAATAATTGATAAGCATTTTAAATCAGAACCACCAGCGATGCCATTGGCCTTTTTAAATTGGGCTTTTGTGCTTTCCATATTGGCGTGGGCCACACAACGCTATTTATTCAAGTCGGATGATTAAAAATAAATTCACATATCGAATAAATGCTGTTATCACATCCATTGTGGTTTGGGAAGTGGTTTTTTGGGTGTTGATGGGAATTATCTTCTTCATTCTTGGCTATTTTAGCAACGGAAATCAAGAGCGCATCGATTTTGTTTCTCCAAATACCCTTTGGTTAACCTTATTGCTAGCGCCAATCGCATTATTTTACATTTATACACTTCAAAAAAGAAACAAACTTTTTGAATTAGCAGGTGAACCTGTTCGTAAACACATGTTTCAAGAAGTTTCTTCTGCCCGCAGTTTTTTCAAATTCTTTTTGTTTCGAAATGCTTTTGTGCTGTTGATTATCGCCATGGCTCAACCGGTTTTTGGTAGTAAAAAAGTAAGCGGAACTGTAGAAAGTATGGAATTGGCTATCTGTCTAGATATTTCAAATTCTATGAATGTGAAAGACATTGATAGCGAAACCTCTCGCCTAACCATTGCTAAACGAGCGATTACGCAATTGGTCAACAACCTTCACGGTGAAAAAATTGGGGTTTGTGTTTTCGCAAATAGCGCCTTTACTCAATTACCAATAACGATTGATTACGATGCGGCCAAAATGTATGTAAACGATATTGAATCAAACATGATTTCAAGTCAAGGCACAAACATTAAAGCGGCCTTAGAGAATTGTGTGAGTATGTTTTCTTCCAACGAAGAGTCGACTAAGGGCATAATATTAGTGACCGATGGTGAAAATCATGAAGAAGATCCCAACAAAATTTTAGAAGAAATCAAGGAGAAAAAAATACAACTTGTAGTGCTTGGACTTGGCACACGAAAAGGAGGCTTGGTTCCGAAAAATCCTGAACGACCAGAATTGGGTTATAAATCAACACCCATGGGTACAACTGTTTTGTCGAAATTAGATCCACAATTTATCAATGAAATTGCTTTTAAAGGAGGCGGGACGGCAACGCTTAGCAGCGATCCATTTCCAAATTTGAGTAGCTTGTTGAAACAAATAAATCGCATGAAAAAAACGAAATTAGAAGCCATGCAATTCGACGTAAAAGAAAGCAGATACCAGTGGCCACTTTTTTTGTCCATCGTTTGTTGGATTTTATTTTTGACTTTAACTTCGACGGTTTTTAAATCAATTGATCAATTTACAGAGAAAAAATGAAAAAGGTAATATACATCCTATTGTTCTTATTGCCGAATTTGGGGTTCGGACAAGAATGGCGTGATTCACTCACTGTAGCACGCGATGCCTATAAAGCCAAAAACTATGGTAAGGCATTGAAATATTACAAATCTGCGCAAAAAAATGCTCCGGAAGGAATTGACCTTTCAGAGGAAATTGCGCAATCAGCCTACCGAGATCATCAATACGAAATGGCCGAAGAGATTTACAAACAAACGGCTCAAACAAAAAAATCGGAAAAGCAAAAAGCAGCTGATTATCACAATTTGGGTAATGCTCAAATGCGTAAAAAAGACTATCAAGGTGCTGTTGAATCTTACAAGGAATCGTTGCGCAAAAATCCAAATGATGCCGAAACGAGATATAATCTTTCCGAAGCGATGCGTCAATTGCAAAATCAGCAACAACAAAAAGATAAAAATCAAGACCAACAGGATCAACAAGATCAACAAAACCAGCAAGATCAGCAGGATCAGCAAGATCAACAAAATAAGCAGAATCAGCAGAATCAGCAAAGCCAAAATCAACAAAATGGAAAAGATGGAAAACCTAAAAACCAAAAAGGGCAAAAAGGTGGAAATCCAAAGAATTCAGGGAAAGGCGAAGCGAAATTGCAAGATAAAGCAGTGGAGAAAAAACTAGATGAATTAATGAAACAAGAAGCGGATACAAAACGTAAGTTGAGTGGAAGATCAGACGAAGGTGGTTCAACAAAATCAGGAAAAGACTGGTAATGAGAGGGATAATTGTAAATAGTATTTTATTTTTAATTGCTTTTGGCGCTTTTGGTCAAAAAAGAAAAGTGGAATTAATTGTTTCGCCCGATGTTGTTAGCATTGGTCAAAGCGTTAACATTACGATTAAATCCAACATGGATGGAGAACTGGTTGAAAATTTACCTTCTGCATTCATCAAAGGTTATGGCGTAAATACGTATTCGCAATACATTCAGGATGTGAACACGGGCAACATGATCCAAGAACACATCGTTGTCATTAATGGCGCATTCTCAAAAGCTGGAACTTACAAAGTGGGACCATTTTATGTCAAAGATGGTAATATTTCTAAGAAATCAAATGTAGTTACAGTGAAGGTTTCATCTGGACCAGTTACAAGTACAGTTGATTTTTCTAAAGATCAACTCAAAAAACCTGCCTTTGGAATTATTGAACGCTCTTCAAACAAAGTCTATGAAGGTCAAGCACTTGTGTTGAACGCAAGAGTTTATTCCAAATATGAACCTACTGGTCAACCTTTGTTAAAACGGAATTACGAAGTGGACGGCATTGTGGAATCCCATGATTTAAATCAATTTTCAAAAAATTACATCGAAACTACAACTTTGAAAAAAACGGAATATTATACCTTCAGTTACGACAAGCGTGTGATTTTTCCTTCCACAATCGGCAAATTGCAAATTACCCCATTCAACATCATGATTCCTTATGGAAATCAGGGATATGACGTCCAGTCCAACATCCCGTCGATTGAAGTTTTAGCATTACCCGCTGGTGCTCCAAAAAATTTCATTGGTGCCGTTGGTAAATTTGAAGTTAGTCAAGAAGTCATTTCAAAGAAATTAAAACAAGGCGATGTTTTTACACTCAATATCACTATTTCTGGAGAAGGAAATCTTCACAACATAGAAAAACCAAAATTAGCGTTGCCAAGCGGAATGATTATTTATGGCGATCCAACATTGACCGAAGAATATACTTTTGGGTCAAAAGGTGCCCAAGGAAGCATTACTTATTCCTTTAATATTCAGGTAACAAAAGCTGGCGACCAGACGGTTCCTGCCACAAGCTTATCATATTTTGATCCTGTTTTGGAAAAATACATCGTGATGACAGCTCCAACATCAGAATCAATACATGTGGATGTGAGTAAATCATTTGAGGTTGACAACACATTAGTCGAAGAACAAACAACAACTAGTTCAGCAGACCAACTAGCTCCAATTAGCGAATTTAAAGCAAGTAAGAATTCAAATTTATTCGGAACTCCAATCTTTTGGCTCGGGTTAACAGCTCCATTATTTGCTGCTTTTCTCTTTTTATTCTTTCTTAAAAAGCGGTCTGAAAATTCAGAGAAAAAAGAAGAAATTGCAACAGTTAAATACATTACTCAAAAATCCATTGACTATTTAAACGATGCAAAATTGAGTTTGAAATCCGATCAAAGCATTGATTTCTATACATCGATTGAGAAAGGAATGCGCAACATTTGTATTGCGGCAAGTAAATTGGATCAAGGAACAATCTATTCACGATTTGATCTCTATGAAAATCTTTTGTCAAAAGGAGTTTCGCAAGCATCTATCGACAAAGTAAAAACCATCTTCGAACAATGCGACAATGCGCGTTACGGAATTGCAGGAAGTGATTTGGAAAAAGACAATTTGCTCGCATTAGCACAGCAAGCTTATAAAGAATTATTGGGATGAAAATACATAATTTCATAGCGCTGATTGCTTTTATATTGATTGCGTCAAACCTGTTCGCTCACGCAGATTTCGATGCTGGTATGAAATTCATGAAGCAAAAAGAATATCAAAAAGCGAACGAGTCTTTTAAAAAAGTGACGAAAGAAGATCCGCACAATGCTTCAGCTTTTTACAATCAAGGTCATTGTTATTTTGAAATGAACAAATTCGGAGATGCGATTTATTGTTTTGAAAAAGCACTTCAATACGACCCAAAAAATTCGAATTGCATAAAAAATTTAGAGGTTTGTCATTTTAAACTGGAACAACCGAGTTACGAACCTATCCATTCAGGAACCATGCGTTCTCTATTTGCTTTTGGTGGCAACAATTGGTCAGTTCTTGCAATCATAAGTGCTGTCATTTTAGCTCTTTTAATTGCAGCATTCAAAAACCGTAAAACAACCAATGGCAAACGATTTATTTTGGTAGCAAGTATTTTCTCAATCATCCTTGGTTGTGCCTTTTCTTGGTTTGCATACGTGACGCATCACGCTTTCCATCATTCAAATCACGCAATTGTGGTCGACAAATCCATTCCAACTTATGATCCGACTGGAGCGAAGACAGATTTTCCAATCTATGAAGGTACGCGTATTGAGATTTTGCCACCGACTCAAAAAGGAAAAATCAATGCAAAATTATCCAATGATCAAGAAATAATCATTGATGGTAAAGGTTGGTTGCATTTGTGAGTTGATTTGAGGATTTAAATCGTTATCATTTCAAAACTTCAAGATTTATCGCCTCTCTCCGGCACTGGATCATGGCCACAACCTCCCCACGGATTACATCTTGCAATTCTTTTTAATCCCAACCAAGTACCACGAATTGGTCCCCAAACTTTTATGGCTTCAATCATGTACGTGGAGCAAGTCGGCGTGTAGCGACAACTTTGAGGAAGGATGGGACTAATAATCCATTGGTAAATTTTCACCAAAAAAATAATTGGAAATCCCAAAATTTGCCTCACTAATTGCATAAGCAAAGGTACACAATTAGACATTTCAAGAAATCGCGTTTAATAATTTAACAGAATAGTGCAACAAGCAAAGGATATTTTCGTTAATTTTTCACTCTGTTATAACTCATAAAATTAGATGCGCACATTATTTTCTCTCCTCCTAATGTCAAGTTTGTATGGATTTTCGCAAGAAACGAATTACAACCATGAAAAAATTGACGTCAAAAAAGCCAATGAAGCAAATGCTGTGATGGCCGCCAACGCTATTTTCGAAGATCGTTGGGACGTCTTGGCTCAGCCAAAATTTTGGAAGACAATTATGCAACTTTCGCCTGATACATTTTTAATCAATGTGTCATCGACAAGACAAATTTTGGAAGTTATTGCTGTGCGCGATTGGAATGCTCAAACGGAAGCACAAAAGGAAAGCCACAAAGATAGTTTGCGTTTATTGCATGGATTGAGTGATACCGAACGTCTTTTCGTGACTTCAGGTAAAAACGATTTTTACAAGTTCGATGCTGTTTACCCTAGTATTTCCCAAGGTGTTGAAGCCTTTGAAAGATATGGAGCTGATCCTTGGTATGCGCAAGCAATCCTATTGATTGAAAGTCCAGGACAACTAAAAAAATCAAATGCTGGAGCTTATGGCGCATTTCAATTAATGCCAGGAGTGGCTCGAAATCAAGGTTTAACAGTAAATAAATACCGTGATGAGCGAGAAGATTTTGATCGATCTGCTTATGCATCGTCTCGCCTCATTCGCACCATTTGTGTGCCTGAAGCCAAACGCATTCTTTCAAGTCACAATATTGCATTCAAAGAAACAGATTTGTGGTTCCGACTTTTTGTCTTGCATATTTATCATGCAGGTGCTGGAAATGTAGCTGCTGTGGTGGCTAAAATTGCTCCAACAGAAGGCGGACAATCATTAATCACCCAAATGTGGCAAACGAACGCCGCAAGTTTTGGCAATAATTCGCAAAATTATACCCAATTAGCGTTGGCATCTCAACTCATTTTGCACGAAATGATTTATTCGAGTTGCGATTATGTATTTGAATGTGTTGAAAATCTAAAAGACGAAACTCCGGAGAAAAAACAATGATTAATTTAGAACAGATTGGGGTTCACCTACCACAAGGATTTTTATTTCAAAATATTTCAGTTCAAATAAACAAAGGAGACAAAGTTGGGCTTGTCGGAAAAAATGGCGCCGGTAAATCAACCATGTTGAAACTTCTTGCTGGATGGGATAAAGCAACCGAAGGAAATATTCACAAGCCAAAAGATTGTACCATCGGCTTTTTAACGCAAGACATCAAAATTGATACGGAAAAAACAGTATTTAATTACTTGAATGATTCGAACGACAAAATTACCTATTTGCGGCATCAATTAGAAAGCATCAATCATCAATTAACCACACGAACGGATTACGAATCGGAAAGTTATTTGGGCTTGCTTGATTCCTTGAATGAATGCAATCACGAATTCAATATTGTGGAAGGATTCATGTGGGAAGAAAAAATCACTTCTACCCTTAAAGGACTTGGATTTGCTGATACTGAAATTTCAAGGCCATTAAACACCTTTTCTGGAGGTTGGAAAATGCGTGCAGAATTGGCTAAAATCCTCGTCAATAATCCAGATGTGTTATTACTCGATGAGCCTACGAATCACTTGGATATTATTTCGATTTCTTGGTTGGAGAATTACCTCAAAACATTTGACGGCATTGTGATAATCATATCGCACGACCGTTTGTTTTTGGACAATGTAACGAAAAGAACCTTGGAAATAGTGATGGGCAAAATGCTCGATTTTCCTTATCCTTATTCGAAATACAAAATTGCGCGAGCAGAAGAATTAGAACGTAATCAAGCGGCCAAAAAGCAACAAGACAAGGACATAAAACATACCGAAGAGCTGATCAACAAATTTCGAGCAAAGAAAAATAAGGCAGCCTTCGCACAATCTTTGATAAAAAAATTAGACAAAACAGAACGCATAGAAGTTGAATCCGATCGTACATCTCGCATGCGTGTGGCATTTCCATTAAGTGTTCATCCTGGAAAATGGGTGCTTGAAATGCATCACATGGGCAAAAGTTATGGCGATAAATTATTGTTCAAAGAAGTAAATCTAACCGTTGGTCGCGGAGAAAAAATTGCCCTTTTGGGGCCAAATGGTGTTGGTAAATCGACACTGCTGAAACGCATCATGAATGAAATTGATGGAGAAGGAACGGTAAATTATGGTCACAATGTCCAGATTACCTATTTCGCTCAAAATCAAGCTGAAAATTTAGATCAAGACAAAACTGTATTTGAAATCGTGGATGCTGTTGCCGTTGGAGAAATCCGGAAAGAACTTCGGACTGTTTTGGGAACTTTCCTTTTTAGTGGCGAAGATGTCGACAAAAAAGTGAATGTGCTGTCAGGAGGGGAGCGCACGCGCTTAGCGCTATGCCAATTGCTTTTGAGTCCTTCCAATTTTCTTATTCTCGATGAGCCCACGAATCACCTGGATATACAAAGCAAGGAAGTGTTGAAAGAAGCGTTAAAAAACTACGAAGGAACTTTCATTGTGGTATCGCACGATCGCGAATTTTTGGATGGATTGACCAATCGAATTTGGGACATTGAAAACAAAAACCTCAAGGTTCATCACTTTGATGTTTATGAATTCCTGAAACGAAAAATGTCCGCTGATTCTATTGAATCGGCAGAAGCGATTGACAACAAAATGAAGTCGAACACTTCAGTTGAACATAAAAATTCCAGCAGTGAAAATCAGAAAGCTGAGTTGACTTATGAGGAACAGAAAGAACAAAAGAGACTCAAAAACAAGTTGAATAATGCGATTAAAAACGCAGAAGAACAGATTGAATCGTTGGAGAAAAAACTGGCTATTTTAGATCAAGATGTCGCGAAATTGGATTATTCCGATGAGGATTTGGCATCCAAGATTCTTGGGGATTATGAAAAAACCAAAACATCTTTGGATGAACAAATGGAAATTTGGGAAAAGTCAACCGAGCAATTAATGGAATTGGAATAACTTTTTCATGAAAATACTGCTGTCGATAATCGTTATTTCAATATTCTCAATAAAAACGGGATTAGCTCAACAAAAGGATTTAATTGATACTTCGACGATGGAAAATACGTTTGCAATTTATAAATTCCCGATCAAAAACAATTTCATTGCTTTGTCGCCCTTACCGAGTGCGAAATTTTTGGATCAAGACATTCAATTATTGCGTTCAAATCAAATTACCAGCGTAATTACACTTGTTCAAACCAAGGAATTGGAGTCAGCTAATTTGAATCATTTTTTTAATATCCTTCAACAAAACGGAATACGGAGCCATCATTTTCCGATTGAAGATTTTGACATACCGAGTCATCAGCAAATGGACTCCATCTATCACACATTAGCAACTATGCATGAGAAAGGCGAAAATATTCTAATTCATTGCAAAGGTGGTTTAGGCAGAAGTGGAACGGTGTTGGCTGCTTTTGTAAAAAATTACGTGAAAGAAGCAGACCCAATTGAGTATGTTCGTGAAATTCGTGGCAAGGAAGCCATTGAAAATCAACAACAGGAAAATTTTATTGGTCAATACGTTTATCACGTCAAAGACTAATATTCTTCATACGTGTCTCCTTCGTAATATTCTTCTTCTGGAAAATCACCTTCAAAATAAGGTTGATCGTAATAAAATTCTCCAAAACCAAATTCATTTGCTTTCAATTTGCCAAACGTTGCTCGAGGACGACCTTCATTCAATGTCTCATCGATGGTGGATTTGATGTACTCTTGAATTTCAGATTCCTCTAAAAAAGGCTTACTTCTAAATGTTTTATAAGCTTGAGGATTCAATTTACCATTTGAAGCGAGAAATGCAACACAAGCCATTTTCTCAGCATTCTTGTCGTAAGAATCTTCGTCGATGTCAATCACTTTATAGAAATAAAAAACAATTTCTTTGTCTTTCAACAACACATTTCGCTGTTCTAAAAATTCGACAGAGTCCGATTCAGGAGCCAAATTATACAATTGAACTAATGCTGCTCGCGCAATTGTTTCTGCTTGTATTTCTTCTAGATCACTCGTGCGATTTGTTTGTTTCATTATTTGGTACGCAGCGAATTCTGTTTCTGGTTTACTCATCAATGCTTCAAGTTCATTGTGATGAATGGAATTATTGTGTAACAATTCCATTCGTGTGTTGTAAAGTGTTACTTCATCCAATCCCAGATTCGATACTTTCTCAAAAAGTTTTGCTACTTCCTTTTCCTTTTTAAATGCATATAGAATATCCAAATTATCAAATAGTTTAGAAGTTGGGGCTACTTGACCAGCATTGTAAAATCCGAAATCATCAGCTTCTTGCAATTCATTGTTTTGTTGCCAACTCAATAATCGCTTGTATTCGAGCTTCGCATTGGTCAAAATCATCTTCTTGTATTCCTTCATTTTCCGTGGATTCACCGTTTTTGAAGCCAACAGAACATTTGTGAATTGCATGATCGGATTTGCATATTCTTTCACGCCATAGAATTGAAAAACACTTGGATAAAGGACTTGACTATGTTCCAAATCATAGGTAAATGTTCGAAACAAATCTCCAATCTCTGATTGATTATCTGTCAATGGCAAATCATACTCCAATAATTTTAGAATTTTTTGATAACCCGATTTACTTTCTTGCATCGCCAAAGCGTTTAAAACAGCAAGTTGCTCGGAAGCATTAACATTTTCGCGCTGATAAATTTGCTCCAAGTATGCAATGACCATTGGGTCTTTAATTTCACCCATCTTTCTATAAATCGATAATTGTGCATCAAATTCTTCTCGTTCAAACTGGAATTCGTCCAAAAAAGAAATTAAAGAAGGTAAATCCTCCTTTGTAATTGTCAGAAAGTCAATTGAATTTAATGCTGAATAACGGATGCTGTCATATTCGCTGTTTGCGTCCTGAACGAAATAAGCAAATTTATTTTCGTACATCGATGGAGTCAAAATCGTATCAAATACGGTGAAACTTGAATATGCCTTTTCTATGAATTGATCTTCATTTATGTATTTTTTTGGAATCATAGTTTTAAACAAATAAGTAGCACCGTCTTTCACCACTGCTTTATATTTGATTGCCTGATTTGAATTAGGTCTTGAAGCTGTGACATTCATTTCGTGCAAAGTACCTGCAGGGTTTGAAGTGATTTTCTCATTACTTAATTCCATTAAATTGGTTTCATCAATCTTGTTTAAACCCAATTCTTTGGTCCACCGAGAATCATCGAACTCCAACTTCTTTTTTCCATAAACTTCAGATTCCATTGGCTCGCCAAATTCATCGACTGTTTTTGGTGTATTTAAAATCTCTTTTTCAAAATCTTTACTGATGAATTTTTTAAAATCCGACCAAATCGTATCAAGATGTTTTTCGCTGTCGTATTTATGATAGCGGTAAAAGGAGAGTTCTATTTTTTGACCTGAAGGAGCGAGAAACAAGAATTGTTCAGAATCTGCCTTAAAGTGATTTGTTTTTTGATCATCATCTAAATAAGTTGTTTCAAAACGATAATCTAAATTTTCATTAAGCTTTTTAGGTATTTCAATTGAAAACATGGAAGAACTATCCACAAAAACGGTAGTCTCAACGTCAAAATGATGCGGTTTCAATTTGAAAGATTGAAAGAATTTCTCGGAATTTTCCTTTGATGATCCAACAGTACCTACTAAGTAATATTTAATTCCATCAACAATGGACATTAAGTGAACCGGTTTTTTCCCGACTTTAGATTCCGAGATAAAACGTGAATTTTCAGTATCAAGACTTGTATTTGTTGTGTCAGCATCAAATTGATTGTAAAATTCAACATGAATTCGCTTTAGTTCAAATTCTGTATCTTCAAAATCGTAATAATCGTCCAGCGTATTTTCAATGACAAAATAGTGCGCGTCTTCACTTTGGTTGTATCCATAAATTTCCAAATCAGTATAAGAATCTTTTGAAATTTTATTTCCGATTGTTGAAATATAAGAAGGTAAATTCAGTTCAAAACCACCTTTCCTTGGACTAAAAGTCTCGAATGTTTCATTGTAATTTTTAATGTTGATTTTGTCATAAACCAGTGACTCAAACTTTCTAACATACTCTCCTTCACCACCCATGATTACGGTGATAATTTCAAGAGGTGTGATGTAGTAACGATAATGTTGAGCATTATTGGTTTTTGTTTTACTCTTTATATCATAGACCAAATAGTTCTTTTCTTGATAAAATTTTTTATCAAGTATTTCTCCTGGAATATTTTCATAAAACAAACTGTCCAAGGTCTTATGATCAAATTTGATATTTTCTTTTTTTACGAAATCCTTTAATAAACTTCGTTTAACATTGATAAATCCGCCATTCGCCAAATCAGCAGATTCAAAATTTTCATCACTTTCTATGATTGTTTTAAAAAGTGGAATAGAAATCATACCATCTGAGGACATTTTTGATTCCAAACCTGGTTGAACAAAGAATTCTTCAATTTCCTTCTTCTTACCTTTTCCAATTTCAGTGTATTCGTCAATTACTGGCGTAACGGTATATCCCATAGATCTTAGTATCTCAATCATTCCTTTATCCCCTGCCAAATGAGCTGCACCAACAGCAGCGAACAAACTTCCTGTTTTCATGATCGAATCCATGCTATTCACCATGACAATGTTTCGATCATACAAGAGAGATTTTAAATATGGTTTTGGAGAAGAAAGCGTCATTAAACTATCGAGCATGTCCAAGTCTTTTTCTCGATAAAAATCCATCATGGCATCATTTTGATTCTTATTTTTCAATAATTTCTTCAAATCTTGAGCATTCTCCTCTACATCGCGATTATCTACAATCGATTGGCCTTTCATAATGTTGACCATTGAAGTGGTAGCATCTTCTAATCCGACAACTTTCTTCCCATATTTGCGACCAGTCCGATAAATAAACATATCCAAATAAGTATCTTCTTGGTACTCCTTGTTCATTTCATCCGTTCTGGAAAGCAAACCAGTTAAGGTATAATTGGTCCCGACGAATAATGGATACAGATCATCTTTTGTTAACTCCGTGATGTAAAAATGGGTGTAAAAGCCAAAAGGTTCTTTACCGTAGTAACTTCCATAGACATTTGGCATATCAGTCCATGTCTCAGGATCACTCTCATTTGCAACAATGTCAGCTTCTAGCAATTTAGCGAAAAATAAATCTGACAAATGGTACGAAACTTTATCGCTAACGTGCATTGTTCCGTACATATAGGATTTTTTGGTAAGTCCATTGCCACTAATTTCCCACAATAAACTTTGATACTTTTTTTCTTGCGCAAATGTTTGGATCGTAAAAGAAATTGTAAAAAGCGAAATAAAGATTCTTAAGAACATAAATGAAAGGGGGATTCGTATAAATAATTAGTAAATCAAATTTAGAATTATTTTCGAATCAAACGGAGGAAATGTAGACAATATTGCGACTTTGATTGGTTGATTAAGTTAAAAAGGTATAAATTTAATTCGACGATCCGAATAAATAAAAATTATGTAGCTGTGGCTTTTGGGGGTTAAAAAGTAGCACCACATCAGCTTAAATTAAGCGAGACTAGAATAAAGAAGCAATCGGGACACTTATAGTTCAATTTCAAAAGTTTCTATCAACAAAAAAGCCCTCACTCCAAAAAGGAATGAGGGCTTTTAAAAGTGGCATCGACTTACTCTCCCACCCTCAAAAGGGCAGTACCATCAGCGCAAATGGGCTTAACTTCTCTGTTCGGAATGGGAAGAGGTGGACCTCATTGCAATAGACACCTAAATCTTCGACAACAGCCTTGTGGTTGTTATCATAATATTTTAAGTATTTAACAAAATATATCGGACGATTGAAGTAGTAACTTCGAATAGAATAGTATTATAAGTCTACGGGTAATTAGTACTACTCGGCTGTGACATTACTGTCTTTACACCTGTAGCCTATCAACGTGGTAGTCTTCCACGGCCCTTAAAAGAAATCTCATCTTGAGGTGAGTTTCGTGCTTAGATGCTTTCAGCGCTTATCTCATCCGAACATAGCTACCCTGCGATGCAGCTGGCGCCACAACAGGTACACCAGAGGTTCGTCCACCCCGGTCCTCTCGTACTAGAGGCAGGTCCTCTCAAATTTCTAACGCCCACAACAGATAGAGACCGAACTGTCTCACGACGTTCTGAACCCAGCTCGCGTGCCACTTTAATGGGCGAACAGCCCAACCCTTGGGACCTTCTCCAGCCCCAGGATGTGACGAGCCGACATCGAGGTGCCAAACCACTCCGTCGATGTGAGCTCTTGGGAGTGATCAGCCTGTTATCCCCGGAGTACCTTTTATCCTTTGAGCGATGGCCCTTCCATGCGGAACCACCGGATCACTATGCTCTAGTTTCCTACCTGGTCGACTTGTCGGTCTCTCAGTCAAGCACCCTTATGCCATTACACTCTACACACGATTACCAACCGTGTTGAGGGTACCTTTAGGAGCCTCCGTTACTCTTTTGGAGGCGACCACCCCAGTCAAACTACCCACCACACAATGTCTCCCGCAGAGCGGGATTAGACATCAGATAATCCAAGGGTTGTATTTCAAGGACGACTAATCTACGCCTAGCGACGCAGCCTCAAAGTCTCCAACCTATCCTACACATGAATTACCCAATATCAATGTGAAGCTATAGTAAAGGTTCACGGGGTCTTTTCGTCCCGTTGCGGGTAATCGGCATCTTCACCGATACTACAATTTCACCGAGCTCATGGCTGAGACAGTGCCCAGATCATTACACCATTCGTGCAGGTCGGAACTTACCCGACAAGGAATTTCGCTACCTTAGGACCGTTATAGTTACGGCCGCCGTTTACTGGGGCTTCAATTCAATGCTTCGCCGAAACTAACATCTCCTCTTAACCTTCCAGCACCGGGCAGGTGTCAGGCCTTATACGTCATCTTTCGATTTTGCAAAGCCATGTGTTTTTGATAAACAGTTGCCTGGGCCTATTCACTGCGGCCAGTCTTACGACTGGCGTCTCTTCTCCCGAAGTTACGAGACCATTTTGCCTAGTTCCTTAGCCATGATTCACTCGAGCACCTTAGGATTCTCTCCTTGACTACCTGTGTCGGTTTGCGGTACGAGTTGCTTTAACCTGAAGCTTAGAGGTTTTTCTTGGAAGCACTTAGGGACACTATCTACGCAGCCGAAGCTTTGCAGTACTATCAAGTTCGGCAAGGTCTGCGGATTTGCCTACAGTCCTTATACCTACACTCTTCAACGAACTATTCCGTCAGTCCGCGATCCGTTCATCACTCCGTCACCCCATCGCAGTTAAAGCAAGTATGGGAATATTAACCCATTATCCATCCACTACCCCCTTCGGGTTCGCGTTAGGTCCCGACTAACCCTTGGACGATTAGCGTCGCCAAGGAAACCTTAGTCTATCGGTGTGCAGGTTTCTCGCCTGCATTATCGTTACTTATTCCTACATTTGCTTTTCTAAGCGCTCCAGCATGAGTCACCTCACACCTTCAACGCCCTTAGAATGCTCCCCTACCAGTGTATGTAAACATACAATCCACAGCTTCGGTAATACACTTAATGCCCGATTATTATCCACGCACGATCGCTCGACTAGTGAGCTGTTACGCACTCTTTAAATGAATGGCTGCTTCCAAGCCAACATCCTAGCTGTCTATGCAACCGCACAACGTTTGATCAACTTAGTGTATATTTGGGGACCTTAGCCGATGGTCTGGGTTCTTTCCCTCTCGGACATGGACCTTAGCACCCATGCCCTCACTGCTGAGTATATCTTATAGCATTCGGAGTTTGTCAGGGTTTGGTAGGCGGTGAA